>CP066701.1:1575000-4417946 GCA_016756695.1 Heyndrickxia sporothermodurans | reverse complement strand
AAAATTGATTAAAACATTAGCAAAGAAAAGAGGACTTGAACCTACACCTTATTGTACTTATTTATTAAAAAAAAGCTTTAAAGGGGAATTATCATTTTCCTGAATGCTCTTATGATCCAAAAGGACAGCCCTATCCTGCCAAATTAGAAGAACACTATCATGATTTACTTTTTAATAATTATAAGGTTCAGTGGGATTGCAGTCTAAAAAAGGCTGCATACCGAATGGTATCGTATATGCTAACAATAGAAAGTAGGGAGTTGTTTTGAATAAGTCAGTCGAAAAAACAGTTAAGTATAGTCTATATGAGGAAGAATTAAGTGACCTATCCTATAAACCGACTGGTCTAATTGATAAATTCATCTTCTATGTTACTCGAAAGATCACTTCAACTGTAGACATTGATTACACGATCAATATTCCAGTAGCTGCTTATTTAAGAGGGGAATACTTATGTGAAGAAATATCTGAATCTATACAAGATGATTTTTCACAAAGGGATTTAATTAGCATATTAATAGATGATTTTATCTATGCTATCAGGGAGAGAAAATTAACAGCCTATGGAATATACCACGAAATATTAGAACGAGAACACAATGCAATGAAAATTTACGGAACTCATAAAGTACCTAACAAGGAACTTATTTGTAGTTTAAAGAGGAAAATAGGATTAAAAATTGAAATAATGCTAAATGATGTATATGAACTTGAAGCACAAAACATATATTCAACTAGTGATCTGATTCAAATAATCTATTGTGACTTTATACAAAAATATAAAACTGGTGAATTAGGGAATTTTTTAAAGGAACTGATTAAAAGATTTTCATAAATATAAAAAGGCATATACAGATATTGTTATATGCCTTTTAAAATACTAATAGATTAGTTTTTTATCTTTAGCAATTTTATAAATGGTGTTTCGTGCAACACCAGTCTTTCTATGGATTGAAGCTACACTTTCTTTATTTCTCAATGAATTAACAATTGCATCATATATAATTTTATCGCTGCCTTTTGCATTCTCATGATATTTTACTTTTCTTCCTTTATATATGCCTTTTTTCTTAGCTTCGATAATTCCTTCCTTTTGTCTTTCTTTAGTTAGATCTCTTTCGAATTCAGCAATTGCCCCCATAATTTGGAGCATAAATTTACTATAAATATTACTCTCTCTTGTATCAATATTTTCTTTTATAGATACAAAGTCAACTTCATTTCCTTTTAACTCATTTAAAATATTTAGTAAATCTTGTAGAGAACGTGCCAAGCGTGAAAGTTCTGTTACAACCACAACATCTTTAAATCTTAATTTACTGATTAATTTTTCTAATTCAACACGATGATCCCTACTTGCCCCACTCTTTTTCTCTCTTATAATATGTTCGCAGCCAAACTCTTTTAGTTTAGAAATTTGTCTATCTAAATTTTGATCCGTAGTACTAACTCTTGCATACCCGATTTTCATTTCTTCCACTCCAAATATCTATTCACCAAAATATATTTTCAAATCTTCATGTTTCGGTTTTATATAATTTTCACTTATCTAATTTTATCCAATTATATAAAATTAATCTACTAATTAATGAACAACCCTAATTGAACACTTAGAAGTACTGTAACTTTGACCGATAATTTGCGTATATTTCAAGTGTTATTTTGCACATCAATTTATGAAAAGGGTGTAGTTTTGTAATAAAGATTGATTAAAAAATGTCATTAAACCTTATTTATCAACAAATACAAAAACCCCATTTTGAAAAAAGATTGATCAAAATGGAGTTAATAATTAAGCATTTAATTTTAAAATAAAGTTTCAATTCGCCTTATTCCACAAAAGGTGCTTAGTTCAGATTTAAATTTTTATTCTTTAACTTTCAATAACCTTAAACTGTTTAGTGTTACAAGTAATGTTGCTCCCATATCGGCAAATATCGCTATCCATAGCGTTAACCAACCAGGCATAACCAACAATAATGCGACTAATTTAATCGCTAAAGAGAAGGTAATGTTTTGCTTGATGATCACTAAAGCCTTACGGCTCAATTTGATGGTATATGGCAATTTACTTAAATCATCAGACATTAAGGCAATATCAGCTGTTTCTAGTGCTGTATCAGTCCCAGCACCACCCATCGCCACACCAACCGTGGAAGCCGCAAGCGCTGGCGCATCATTCACGCCATCCCCAACCATTGCTACATTTTGATGCTTTGAACGAAGTTTTTTAATGAAATTCAGCTTATCTTCTGGTAATAAATCAGCTTTAATATCAGAAACACCGACTTGTTTTCCAATGGCTGTGGCAGTTCGTTTGTTATCGCCTGTCAGCATCACTGTTTCAATTCCTATATTGTTCAATTTACTGATCACTTCTTTTGAAGATTCTCTCATTTCATCTGCTACGGCAATTAATGAAAGGATTTCTTCTTCGGTTCCTAACACCATTACAGTTTTTCCTTGGGTTTGCATTTCAGTAATCTTTTGTTTTCTATCACTTTCAATCGATTGATGCAATTCTTCAAACAAATTTGGACTTCCTACATAATACATAACATTATTTACTTTGGCTTTTACGCCTTTACCAGTAATAGATTGGAATTCTTCAATCGTCACACCATTAAAATTTAATTCATTTTCTTCTGCTTTTCGTATAATCGCTGAAGCAAGTGGATGTTGCGAACCTTTTCAATGGTCAGCTGTTATAGTCATCAATTCATTTTCATTCCCACTATACGTTACGATGTCTGTTACAGCAGGAATACCTTTTGTTAATGTTCCTGTTTTATCAAAAGCAATGGCTTTAAGGGCTCCTGCTTGTTCTAAATGAATACCACCTTTAATTAAAACACCATTTTTTGCAAAGATTTCCTATTGCAGTAACAACAGCCACTGGCGTTGAAACAACTAAAGCACACGGACAGCCAACCACTAATACAGCTAAACCTTGATAAATCCATTCACTCCAATCACCACCAAATAGCAATGGCGGAACAACAGCGATTAAAAGAGCCAAGATGATAATAGCTGGTGTATAGTATTTCGCAAATTTATCAACGAACGCTTGAGAGGGTGCTCGTTCTGCTTGAGCTTCTTCGACCAGATGAATGATTTTTGAAAGAGTGGTATCTTCCACTCGTTTTGTTACTTTAACTTCAAGCAACCCTTCTTCATTTAAAGTTCCTGCAAAGACTTCATCATCAACTGTTTTATTTACTGGAACACTTTCCCCTGTAATGGCAGCTTGATTTAACGTAGATGTACCTTTAATTACAGTTCCATCCATCGCCAATTTTTGACCAGGCTTTACAATCATAATATCGCCAACTTTAATATCTTCAACATGAACCGTCATTTCTGCATTTCCACGGCGAATTAACGCTTCTTTTGGAGCAATATCCATCAATGATTCAATGGATTGGCGAGCTTTATCCATTGAATAACGCTCTAAGGCTTCACTGACAGCAAAGAGAATAACAACGGTTGCTCCTTCACCCCATTCACCAATTACTGCAGCTCCTAGAATGGCAATAGTCATCAACGTATTCATATCGAAATTTAATCTGCTTAAATTTTTAAGACCTTTAATAAATAGCGAATATCCACCAATTAAAATGGATGCTGCATAACCAGTTGTCGGAAGAATATGCTCTTCTCCGTATTGCTCCCCTAAAAACCAACTAATCACAAGTAATAACGCTGAAATATATACTTTAATGTTTTCTTTTTGCTTCCAGAAAGGTTCACGTTCTACTCTCTGTTCTTTTTCATTCCGAATTTTTAAATTTTCAAATGCTCCTGCTTTTTCTAGTTCTTCAATCGTTGTATTTCCTTTAACATAAACTTTAGATGCTCCAAAGTTTACTTTCGCATCCTGAACTCCAGGGAGTTCTTTAACATTATTTTCAAAAATGGATGCACAGTTTGTACAAGTGAATCCTTGAACACGATATGTTTTCATTTCTTGTTCGGATAATTTTGTTTGCTGCTCAGACATTGACCTTCACCTCTTTTTTATGTGCTAATGCAATCATCATTATCTGCTTGATATTTTCATCATCTAACGAATAAAACGCGAGTTTTCCTTCTTTTCTAAACTTCACAACCCCTTGCTTATGGAGTTTTCGTAAGTGGTTAGAAGCATTTGCAACTGTTGAACCGATAATATTTGCTATATCACATACACATAATTCTTCATCTTGACACAAAGCATAGGTAATTTTCGCTCTATTTTCATCAGCGATAGATTTTAAAATTTGGGTAACACTAACAATATCAATTGTTTGTAAATCATTTTGTATTCGATTGACCTTTTCTTCGTCATAACAATAAATCTCACAAGTATCTTTCTTGTTCATTTTCTCTCTCCGTTCTCATTCAATTATTTACTTGAATATAGTATACCCTTTTTATTCACCAATATTCAAGTGAATAATTGAATGAAAGATAAAAATGAACTGTATCTTTATAAAAAATTTTGAACACTGATTTAATTTAGAATAGAATTCCTCTTATTCCCTTGTAACAAAACTCGTCCTTTTCTGAACACGCTCCTTTTTAATTTATAAGGGGCGTTTTTTACCGTTTGGAATGTAATAAAACTCCGTTCATTAATCTATGTTCATTAACCATATATTTAACATCTTATGTTACAATGAAATCAAAGGTAAAATGAGGAAAGAGTGATTTTGGTGTTAATTGGATATGCACGTGTGTCAACAGGATTACAAAATTTGGATTTGCAATCAGATGCTTTAACGCAACATGGTTGTACAAAAATTTTTCACGATAAAATGAGTGGAACAAAAAAACAACGTCCCGGTTTAGAAGAAGCTCTTAAGTATGCACGTAAAGGCGATACAATTGTCGTTTGGCGATTGGATCGACTAGGTCGCAATATGCAAGATTTAATTCAAATAGTGAACAACTTAAATGAGAGAGGTATTGGCTTTCATAGCCTGCAAGAAAACTTAACAATGGACAAAAGCAATGCAACGGGGCAATTAATGTTTCACTTGTTTGCAGCGTTTGCGGAATTTGAACGTAATTTGATTGAGGAGCGCTCTGCTGCTGGACGAGCAGCCGCAAAAGCACGTGGGCGTCTAGGTGGACGCCCGGAAAAGTATGGTTCAAAAGATATTGAAATGATGAAAGCTTTAATTGAAAGTGGCACACCGATTAAAGATGTTGCGGAAAAGTGGGGTGTGTCTCGCACTACGATTTATCGCTATTTAGAAAAACAATAAATCGGAAAGGTTGATATCTATGCAAAATGAACAACCTCCATTAACAGCTTTTTCAGAAGAACAGCGGCAAGCAGCAGTAGTAAAGTATAAAATTATTGCGCCTTATCTTATCAACGAAAAAAGATTAACGGCCATTACAGAAGAAACTGGCATTGCCAAAAGAACCCTACAATACTGGATTCAAGATTATAAAAAATTCGGATTAAAAGGTTTAATTCGAAAAACAAGAAGTGATGATGGCAAAATACATTTAGAATCAGAAGTAGTTGTGGCAATTGAGCGACTGATTTTGAAGTACAGAAGGAATTCACTAACGTCTATTCATCGAATGATTTGTGAGCAATGTCAGAAAAAAGGCTGGCAACAACCGAGTTATTATCAAGTTTATAAGGTATCGCAATCCCTTTCGCCAAGCTTGAAAAAGTTAGCGCATGATGGTCAAAAAGCATATGACAATCAATATGATTTAATTCACCGACGAGAATCAAGCTATCCCAATGAGATTTGGCAAGCTGATCACACTCCATTAGATATTATAGTTTTAAATGAAAAAGGAAAACCTGAAAGACCTTGGCTAACAATTATTTTAGATGATTACAGTCGTGCAATTGCTGGGTATTTCTTAACTTTTCAAAATCCCTCTGCCATAAACACATCATTGGTCTTACATCAAGCAATATGGAGGAAAAATAATCCTGATTGGCAAATATGCGGTATACCAGAAATTTTTTATACAGACCATGGAAGTGATTTTACGTCCAACCATTTGGAGCAAGTAGCAATTGATTTAAAAATTAATCTAGTCTTTTCCGCAATTGGTGTTCCAAGAGGACGAGGGAAAATAGAAAGATTCTTTTTAACTGTTAATCAATTGTTTTTACAAGATTTGTCTGGATACTTGGGGAATCAGACTACTACTCCACTTCTTACCCTAAAGGAATTAGATGAAAAATTATTGAATTTCATCATATATAATTACCATCATAGGGTTCATGGTACAACAAAAAAAGAACCGATACAGGCGTGGAATAATTCTGGATTTCTTCCCAATATGCCTGAGAGTTTGGAATGTCTTGATTTATTATTGCTAAATGTAGCAAAACCAAGGAAGGTTCATTCTGATGGTATTCATTTTCAAGGATTGAGATATTTAGATACAAACCTAGCTGCATACGTTGGTGAAACAGTCATTATTCGTTATGATCCTAGAGACATTGCGGAGATTCGAGTGTTTTATCAAGATAAATATCTATGTACTGCTATTTCCCCTGAGATTTCAGATTATACAGTAGATTTAAAAGAAATTGTTTCAGCACGAAATAAAGTACGGAGAAATCTAAAAAAACAACTTGATTCTGGAAAAACAGTTGCAGAAGAAATTGTCTTATCAAAGCAACACGAGCTAGGGAATAAAACGAATGAACCTAATTCTAAAAAGCCGAAACTAAAGAGGTATTTCAATGAATAAAGGGCAAAAATTTATTGAAACAAAAGAATATAAGAGGTTTGCCGAGTTCTGTGATGCATGTATTAGATACAAATATATAGGTATTTGTTATGGATTACCGGGTGTAGGAAAAACATTGTCTTCAAGGTACTATTCGAATTGGGATTCCATCGAAAAACAAATAGCTTATAAAACAGCAAAAAATATTGGCCTAGATGCAGATGAAAAGATACTTGAAGCTAGAACAATTTTTTATACAGCTCCAGCAGTACGAGCGACTAAAATGACTGAACAGATTAATCTTATTGAATACAGAATGAATATGGTAAGAACTATGTATAAAGTACTCACTAAAGGAGAAGAAGAAGATTACACCACTAACGCTTATGAAGGTATTGACTTGATTATTGTTGATGAAATAGACAGACTAAAAGTGCAAAATTTAGAACAGCTTAGAGATATCTATGATCGAAATGACTTGGCAATGATATTAATTGGAATGCCTGGCATTGAGAAGCGATTAGCTCGATATCCTCAACTCTACTCTAGAATTGGATTTGCTCATGAATTTGATAAACTAAGTAAAGATGAAACTCATCATATTCTAGAGTATAAATGGGAAGAGTTAGGACTTTCTATAAAGCTTGAAGACTTTTCCGATTATGAAGCAATAACCAGCATAATAAAGATTACTGGAGGGAACTTTAGGCTCATACAGAGACTATTCACTCAAATTGAAAGAATACTCGAAATTAATAAGCTTGAAACAATAACAACGGAAGTTGTTGAAGCCGCACGAGACAGTTTAGTAATCGGAATCAAGTAAATATTAAACCAGAGTAACGATAAAAGCCCAATTTCTCAATTTTAATGCTGAGAAATTGGGCTTTTTTATATTTACTTATAGTGCAAGATAACGATTGAAATAGGTGCAAAATAACTCCTAAAGTGACAAAGTACTCAAATTACTGGATTCTAATTTGTTTAGTATGAGTGTACCCTATTTGAACGCATATAATAAAAAATACGATTCACTTGTCGAAGGTGAATCGTATAAATTTTGAGGAATTTATAATATTGTAATAAAATTCTCACGTTTCCGCATGAGTATTGTGATAAAAACAGTTTTTTAGTATTTTTTTACAAAAGCGTAGTATACACCTTTACTACTTGATGATGTTTTAACTTTAAATGCAATCAAGCGTAGAGGACTTTGATCACTTAGTCTTAAATGATGATCAACATACGTTGTTCCTTTCGGCATGATACCCACAAAGACACCACGTTTATCATATATTTCTACATCTTGTTGTAATGTGTTCTTCCAAGAGGATGGATACAAGTCATCTTTGGATTTTTGTAACAAAACAGCATTTTTCAATAAATCTTCTTTTGAGATCCAAGCTTCCCTTGAACCTATATCATACTGTCTTTCAGTACTAATTTTATTTTTTGTTTGGATATTATATATCGAATAATCACGAGCCTTTCTTATAAAGCCTAATTCATTAAACTTGAAAGATGCTCCTATATGAGTACTTTCAGGTTCATTTACTTTTAACTCTTGCGAAAGAGTTAAAAAAGCAACATAATTATCGCTTACTTTCGTATTTACGGTCACAGTACCTAAAAGATCATCTGCTATATTACTCTTAACCCACGATGGATTTGCTGAACCTGCAAAATTATAATACGTATTTCCATTTTCTTTTTTTATTTGTTGAATATTTTTAGAAAAGCCTTTAGAAACATTTTGAAAACTATCACCATTAACTATAAAAGCATCTTTCAAACCAAAAGTATGTATATTTACTTTTTCAACAACGGATTTTACTTGTTTTGTTGCAGCAGAAACATCTTTAGAATGTAATGCAATTGGAGAAAGGACTCCTACTGATAATGCTAAAGCACCTGCCATTAATAATTTTTTTTTCAAATCAACACTCCCTATTTTAAATTAACTATTTTTAGACATTTCTATTATTATAGCATACCAATTACCTCCTTCTAACTACCTGAGTCAATTTCATAATTGCTCTTTTTAAAAATACAGAATCCTACAGAATTTCTAAAATATATTTTTAAAAACAGAAATCATGCTACTTGTTGCTGATTTAATTGTACATTAATTCGGTCTGCGGCTAACTTTGAAGCATTATAAATAAGGGTTACCATGTCAAAATGAATTTTTGCACGTTTCCCAGTACGATAGCGAACATTGTTCAGTTGAAAGAATTCTTTCAGATAGGCATTAACCCGTTCTACGGCAGTACGACGTTTGAAAATGTTTTTCCATGCTTGTGACCCGCGTGCTGGTGCGGTATATCTGCGAAGGTCTGAAGTGATTTTCACTTTATAAACCTTTTGGCAAATACCTTCATTAGCTAAGGGACAGTCGCGCATTCCTTTGGTCTTGTGTATTTCAATGTTTCATATTTAGGATCAAAACTATCATAACGATAAGAATGCTCTCTGAAACAAGTTGGGGCAAAGTGTTTATCATAGCCAATGATTTCCCCTTCATTTCGCTTATTATACGCGATGACGGATTGTTGTCCCATTCGATGTACCTGCTCGTATATGGGTTCATAGTCATAGCCCGCATCCATTGTTTGATAACGTAATGGAAGGTGAAGGCGTTCCTGAATTCCTTTCAGTAAAGGGATAGCCGCCTTACCATCATTTAGACTCCCAGATGAAAAAAAGAGCCTGTAGAATGTATTGGCTTGATGTACCAACGGCTAAATGACCTTTGTAGCCAAACCAAAAAACATTTTGTCCTTCTGAGTTCTTTTTCACGCCCCATTTAGGGTCTTGGGGAACTTCGGCACGTAGTTCGGCTAGGGGAACATCTAATTGAAATACAATTTTTCTATCATATAAAGGTAAATTGGCTTCCGTTTCAGCTTGTTCTTTAAGCCACCCGTCACGCTCATCTTTTGATTTCCGACCACGTTTTTGGGGTTCAGATTTTGGCTTTTCTTCTTTTGGTCGCTTGGTCTCGTGCTTCAAAATGGGTTGCATCACTACCACTGTATCATCCGTGATGAAACCTTCTGCAATAGCCTGGAGGACCACTTTTTCTTGTTCTTTCTCAAGGATATCGCTTTCCTCCAATTTCGTTATGAGACGTGAATAGGAGGATTCTGAAGGCACATGATCAGAAACCAAAAGCCACAATTTAACTTAAAAGCTAGATCATCATGAAGACGTTTTATAAGATCCTTCATCGTAGGGATGCGCTCTATGTATCTTACAAAGGTGGAGATAATCATGGTCGCATAGTTTAGTTCTTCCGGTGCACCCAACCGTGATTTTTTCGCCACTTGATGGTACATCGAATCCAAATCTACCGCTGAAATAATGGCTTCATATTTTTGGGTAGGTTCCATGTCAAATAATTCCTGTATGCCAAATAGGCTAGGTTGTCGTATAATAGTCATAAGAAGTACTCCTCCAGTCTTTTTATGGTTTGTGGTCAACGTAAGCCCGAATTATAAAAAATAAGTGTACCTTTCGGTACGCATCGTAAATAGCCGTAAATTCTGACTTTTTAATCGAATTACGGCTATTTCATTTATTTGCTACATTCTGCCTGAATCATTTTTGACCAGGGCATGTATTGATCTAAAATTTCAGGGTTTTGTTGGACGCCGAGATTTGGTAAATCCGTAAAAAGTTTCTTTATATATTCATAGAAATCAACGCCGTTACTTTTGGCAGTTTCAGCAATACTTAAACAGATGGCATTCGCTTTTGCACCAGCTTCACTTACACTAAAGAGCCAATTTTTTCTTCCTATAACGTTGGGACGGATGGCGTTCTCGGCTGGATTATTATCCATTTCAATTCGCCCATCATTCAGGAATAATTTGAGTCCATTTGCCCTGTTTAATGTGTATTCAGTGCTTTTTGCTAACGCATTTTTCCGTAAAATGGTGATGTTTCAACCCAGTGAAGGAATTCCTCCACGATTGGCTTCGAGTACTTTTGACGTTTTTTTCGTTTACTCGGAGACAAACGTTTAAATTGCCTTTCTAGTCGATATAAATCATCACAATATTTCACACCGATTCTACCATTTTTGCTATCAGCTTTCAGCCAATAACGACGAACATGCGCCCAACAATTTGCGAAATTAACGCCTTCCAACTTATCATAAGCAGAATAACCATCACACAAATCGTTCCAGAAAAGCCTTCAATAAAACTTTCAAGGACAGATCGAGCTCGAGATAATGCGCTTTGAAAGAGAGTCATTGTTAGTACTTGGCTTGGCACACTTCGAAACACCCAATTATACGCATTGGCTTTGCCAGATTTCCCATCGGATCGGTTGATAATTTGTCCGTATGTTTCATCGACATGCAAAACCGATTTTGCCATCATCAACTCTTTCATTCGTTCGTATACAGGTAACAGCCAATCATGTGCTACACGGATAACCCAATTCGATAGGTTTTTATCATTGGTATTCAGTCCATAGCGATTCCATTCCTTTACCTGACGGTAAAGAGGTAAATATTGTGCAAATTTATCATAGATGACTTTGGCAAGTACGCTGGGACTTGCGATGCTACGCTGAATCGCTGGTTGTGGTGCTTTCCCGCGTTTGATTTGTGCTGGCTGTGATGAATCAACTTTGCAGTCTTTACATTCATACGCATGTTCAATGTGCTGTACTTTCATCATTTTTGCAGGAATAAATTTTGCTTCTTCACGTACAAGTGTACTACCAATTTCAATCATTTGCCCTTGGCAACAGTCACAGATTGTATTTTTCGGATGATGGTGAATAGCTTCTACTTCAATACCATCATGCAAGGAATCATTTCGTTTTTTTGATTTAACTTTTCGTACAACAGTATAAGAGATTGTCTGTTGGCTTTGTTCTTCTGTGTGCTCAGGTTCGCTAAAAGCCGGGTCATCATCAAATAATGAGCCTTGCCCATCTGGTACGTTGTATTTCGATTTTTCGGATTTCGATCCATATAAAAGTTTTGTTAAATGGCGAATTTGTTCAGTTAGCGCTTCAATCTGTTTAGTTGATTGATCTAGCTTTTTCGATAAGTCTTTGTTTTGTTGATTTGAATGAGCCAATTGTTCTTCGAGAAGTCGAATTAATTTCCCATATGGATTCTTGTTATTGGAAGAAGTATTAACCATTTATTTCACCACTTTTCGTTCACCATAAGTTAGTTATATTATAACATTTTTAACGTAGAAAGCGAAGTTGAAAATGGCTATAAACCAACATTTCTAGCTTGTTTAGAATACTCCTTTTGTGATTTTTGAATGGTACTTTTTGGTTGCTGAATGGACAACCCTTCTAACAACCAGCGAACCTCCTGTTGCGAAAGTTTACGTACTTCATTTTCATCTTTTACCATTGAAGTTTTCCTCCATCTAGTCGCTTATAAAGCATGGCGAAACCATCGCCATCAAAATATAAACATTTATAACGGTCTTTACTCCAACCAGAGAAAAGGAAAATAGAATCTCCATATGGATCAAGTTCGAAAGAATCTTGAATTAGCGTTGCTAATCCATCAATTCCCTTCCTCATATCTGTTTTACCGCAAATAATATAAATGTTTTTTACACTGGTATAATCATGTTTCATAGATTTTTCAACTCCCTCATGACCGTTTGGATGATGTGCTCATCTACGCCGTTGAAGAAGGAAATTTCAGCGACTTCAATTTTGATTGTGCAAAAGCTATTTGAAGGATCTTTCGAAGTTGTGGATGTTATAATATTTTTTTCTGGTTGTATTGAAACGGGGACGATTGTTAGTTTTTGTTGTGACATAGGAAAAGCACCTCCTTAATTGATACGATTATTGTACTAAGGGTGCTGATCATTTATATGCGTTGTTTGAATGGGGGCTTACTGGTCAACTACCATTATACAAGATTTGGGGAGGTACTTCTTTTTTTATCTCTTAAACCCCTTGATACACAAGGGCTAAGAATTATGAAATTCATTCACCTATATAATTATTATATAGTATTTTGAAATACTTTACAATTCGAAAAATATATAATTGTGTTTGATTAAAAAACAAGGTTAAACACTTATTGATAAGAACTAAAAAAATCCTTTTAACAAGGACTTTTTATGTATGTAAAAATTCAATATTCTTTGAGCAACAACATATTAATTATTGTATCTCACCAATTAGTTTCAGCAACTCCCTCTGAAATAACTCTTGCTGCACACTCTTCACATATTAATTTATTACTATCTTCTTTTACAAAGGCTAAATTGGTTTGGTCATTCTCTTGGAATTCTCTATTACACAATTCACAATTTGTAATATCTTTTCTACCTTTACTAAATGTCTTAAAATCCATGAAAAATCTTTTTACTTTTTCTATTTTGGACTTTTCAGAAGGATATTTATTAGATATGTTACTCACAAAAAACTTCTCCTTTTAAAAAACCTGTGTGACCATATACTTATTTCTCTTTTTTTTTGTTTGTCTTTTTCTTTTTTGTTTTCTCTTTTTCTAATGCTAATAACTCCCTAGTGAATAAATCCACTGTCGATTCATACCAATAGGGTGTTCCATTGATAAGAATATCTTCTAAAGGGAATTTGCCATTCGTCACTCCATTTTTTTCTCTTCTATAATATGTACCTAATTTTGTTGGACTATAATTAAGTCCATGCTCGGATAAATATTTAGCAAAGGTCGTTTGATTATAAAATTGCTCGTTTTCAAGTTGACCAATATTTACAAGAAGGTTTCTTTTATTTTTAATTAAAAACGTATCTTTTTGAAAAAAATCCACCAAAAAATGCAATCCTAAAATTAGATCTTCATTTTCTAAATACTCATAAAAAGAATTTATATTAAAACTGTATACATCGGGTTCTGAAATAAATAGCGATAATTGATAAAAAACATTTTCTATATTTGTTAACGGAATATTTTCTCCGTTAAATTTCTTTTCCACGTTAGGATAATGAGAAAATATTTTCTCTAATGATTTTTTCACTGTTATTCTCTCCTTAAAGTGATTACTCTATATATTATCAATTTTTGTTTTAAAAATCAACTTCCTAGTATAAAAAAACAACAATATATGATATAATAGTAAAAAAGGGGTGGTATATATGGCACTTAAAAAGATTTATTTAAATAGATTTCTAATCTATCCTTTTATATCATGTGTAATTTGGACATATGCTTATTCAAAATATCCCGATTTTTTATATATGGAAGTGGCAAGTGATTTAATGACAAAAGTGTTTCCATTTCCTATTGATGTTCCAATTAAGATTGCTTTATTTGGTATAGTTTTTGGATATGTATATGGAACAATTTCTACAGTGGCTAAAGCACGAAGTTTTAAAGGAATTCTATTTATTCCATTTTTAATATTCAAATTAATTGTTACTATGCTGCTTGCTGCAACTTTCGGAATACTGGCTATTGGTCTTGAAATAATTATTCTTCCTTTAATAATACTATTTATAAAAAAACAGAAAAGGGAGAAACAAAGAAAGCTAGAACTTCAAAGAGAAAATGAATATACGAAACTTAAAAATGAGATAATTGAGGGAATAGCAGAAAAACAAGCATTATATCAAATTTTAAATAAGGAGAATGGATATGAGAAGAATTAAAAAAATGTCTTTTGTACAATTAATCGAACGAAACAAACAAGAAATTTTAAGTAATGCAGAATCTGTTAAAAAGATAGAAGAAAAAATTGATATGAAACATCAAAAACTATTAAGTAAATGAAATGTGAACCAATTATGAAGGTGGAAATATTGAAAAAATTACATGAAATAGAAATAGAGAAGTAGAGAGTATTAAATTTTTTCAAAGGATAAATAATTTTCAGTATGAAGGTGCGTTTATCCGATCAACAAGTAAACGATTGTTTGAACTATTATCAAAGATTCTATGGTGTAATGTCAGTGACAGAACCAACTAATTACCGTGAAGGGTTGCTTGAAGTAATAGAAAAAACTTTAAATAGATAGTTCGCATTTTGAAGAAAAGGAGTTGACCGTCTTGAGACAAATGATAAAAGTAAGACGTAAATACTTTTGTTTGTTTGAAAGTAAAATCAAAGATGAATTGATTTACGTTCATTTCGAAGATCTAGACGGTTACATTCATTACGAATATTGCGACGATGGAACCAAACAAGTTTATAAAATGACAGAAAGACAGATGTATAACAAATATAAAAGATTAGAACTGTAAAGCACATTCCGAAAGTGGTGTGCATTAGAAGAAAAATACGGCATAGGGAAGGTGAAATTTATTGAATGAACGTGAAATTCGTTGTGGAAGATGCAATAAGCCAATTACAAATAAAACAGAAGTTGAATACAGCCAAGAATACAGTGAGTTTTATTGTAAATGGGATTGTGCAGTAGAAGCCTTTTTTGATAGAGCAAGATGTGTCCCATTCGATTTTAAAGATAAAGATGTTGAAATAAAAAGAGGAAAGTTTTACTGGAAGTAACTATTTCTCATAACGAATAAAAAGTGACACTTGGAGGGTGAATAATGGATTCAAAAGAAGCCAAAGAGATAATAAGAGCAGGTTTAGCTTGGGCTAATTGGACAGAGGAACAAAAAGAAGCTATGCGGTTGGCGTGGACCGCGTTAAACAAGCAAGAACAATTAACTAAGAAAGTTGAATCATTACAAAAACGATTAGACTCTAAAATCACTCTTATCAATAACGGATGGGAAGAAGAACGCTATGTTTTACAAAATAAAATTGAACAATATGTAAAAAATAACAATCCAAGACCTATTGAAGAATGGGGTGAAGATTACCGAGATTGTTCTGGGTGTGATAAGGAGTTTACTGGTGTCAATTATTATGCTGATAAACACAGTAAAAAAAGAAAGGTGATAAGCATGTATAAATCTATTTTAAAAGCTTCGTTTATAACAATGATTTCAAAGGATATGAAGAAGTATTCAGATGAACCAATTCATTTTTCTAATGAAGAACAAACAGAATTTTATAGTTTATATGAATCTCAACCTTGTGATAGAAGTGATATGGCAGAACTAAATAATAATTTAGCAGATGAAAAGATTACGATAATTTTAGATATTTCAACTACGAAAGTAGGAAAAGAGAAAGATTGGACACACATCATTAAAGATAGTGATGGATTTTATTTCGTTGTAAACATGGTATAGCATTGTTTATCAATAATTAGTATAAACATGTTTTATTGTCAGATGACTAATTGTTTGGGAATGTCCAGTCTGTAAACATAAAAATACAAACGATTTTTACTCAAATGAAACAGAGCAACCCTTTTGTTCAAATTGTAATGAGAAATGTGATGTATATTTAGACATAAAAATTAGCGTTAGGGAAGTTGTTCCACAAGGAAAATAAATGACAATAAAGAAAACTAATTTCAAAAATTAGATGTAATAAAATAACTATTTCATGCTGAATAGTTGAACCATATTGAGACATTACTGATTTCGAAGAAGTATATGCAGTAATTGATAACAAAACATAAAAATAAGTTCAAATGATTACTTAGAATTACTTCTTTAATTATTTAATTTTGGGTGGCAGCACTAACAGACTGATAAAAGCTTTCATTCCATGAACCTTTTTTCACTCTGTAAGTGTCGCTTCATCCTAAAAATATCGATAACTAGAATCTGTATTGTTTATGGCCAACGAAACACCATGTTAGCCAGTAAACAAACACCTTCTAAGTTCCTGCTATTTTCTTTACGGATGAACGAGCCGAAAACCTTTAAACCTTCAAAATAATTAACCCCCTTCATGGATGAAAAAAAGCAGCCTAATTCTTTCAGAATTTGGCCCCTTTTTTTCTTAAGAGATATTTCTCCCCTTTTGCCTTACGAATGGTACAGAAAGGAGGTTCACTAAGCTTTGATAAAGGGCAGGACACCCGAACCTACCCTTTACAAAGCCAAGTTCGCCAGTCAACAGGTCAAGGCGGTAAAACTTTTTTATCTTTCCTAAAAAACAGTCAAGAGAAAAAACTTTTCCCTTTAACCCTTGACCTATTGCCTATCCTTTCTGTTCATTCTCCATGTCAAAAGGGGAAAAATAATTCCCTTTGGGAACTTCATTCATTCGTAAGGCAAAAAGGTAGTGTCAAAAGTTCTATGAAAACTCAATAGACACTCAGTTCTCTTTACAGTTATTGGTGGAACGGCCCCGCAATCGCTCTTGACAAACACGCCAATGGTTTGAATTCAGGATAACAAGGGCGAAGGGGACAAAAAGAAGGCATGCCAAATAAGCCCTTGGTTTTTACAATTTTAAACCATTGGCAAGTTCGGTTTGTCAAGAGTTCGCTCCGCCGATTGCTGAATAGCTCAAAAGCTTAAGGGCTCTGCTAAACAAAAAGTTAGGCAGACCTTTGTTCAAAAATCCACTGTTGGGCTAGTCCAATAAGCTTTGTCCATCGAGCTGGCATTGTTGGCAACCCTGATATCTCTGGATTAACAACAGGCACTTTACCTTCTAGGGATGCATGAGGACGTAGAAAGTTAAAATAAGCCACAAACAGGGTGACATAAGAAACAGATCCTTGTTCGGATCCAAAGCCATGCGTAGAGCGATAATTGCCCTTGAAAGTTCGGTTCAGTCTCTCGATGATTTGTTTCAGATATATATTCAGCCGAAACCGGGTCCTCATTCGTCAATCCGATGACTTGTTTCACATCAAAGCGAATTCCATGCTGGGCGAAAAAGTGTTGAGCCAGAAGGTAAATTGGATTTCCATCGACTACGAAGGTAAGATTCTCCGGGATCTCTTTCATCTTCACTAACACTTTATCAATGGCTCGAATGGCTGATGCTGTATCCCGATTAGGAGACACAGGATAGGAAAGAATAATCTTTTTTACCGCATCAAAAAAGAAAAATAAGTAGTGCCATTTTCCGTTCACTTTGATGTAAGTTTCATCTCCGGAGAATTGATCGGAAAGCTCGTACGGATAATGATCCACATAAGACTTAAGCAAAAGTGCCACACTGTTTTCGTAATTCAATATCGTTTGATGAGAAATCGCTACACCGTGGATATCTTGCATAATGGTCGCTGTCCTACGGTACTGAAAGTCCATAGTTTATGTGATAGGTCAAAATCAAACCCAATGTATGTGGTGAAGCATAGATCTTGGACAAATCAACCCTTGGAAGTTCAGGTGATTGTTTAGACAAAGGTAAAAAGTCTATATGAAACTGACGAAAAATATATCTTACTTTAAATGCTTGAGGATCTTTTTCAAATCGTTTCTTCTCTTTGGAGACATCGCTTGCGACTTCTTTTGATAATAGGAACAGTCATTATTTTTACACTTGAAAACGGAGAAATCTTTCCGTTCCTTGATCTTCTCAAGAGTTCTGGCACAGTGAGGGCATTTTAAAATAGCCTCTTTGGAAAAACGATTCTTATCACTGAATAGACAAGAACATACCTTACATTGAAACTGACCTTTATCTCCATTGTTGGCATAAAGAAAGTCCGAAGGAGCACCACACTGTGGACAGTTCAATGATTTAGGTACTGATACTTTTGAATTAGCACGCCTTTGAACCGGTTTGAGAGGTTTCCCGTCTTTGCTCATAGAACTCTTGTAAAAGAATTTTATAGTCAAGCTGTTCAATCGTTTCAATAATCGGAAGATCATCTACCTGAAGCTTTCGATAAGGCATATTAACGGGCTCTTCCGTTGGTTTCTCAAACATATTTTCACCTACAAGAAGAGTCAATAAATAACGAATAATATGTTCTTGATACTTGATAAATTCGAGTAAATAGGTTAATAATTGAGGATACAACTTGTCACTTCCTGTTCTAAGGTATTGTGTGTGTGGTAACCTCAATTATCCTTAGGTTTCAGGGGGTGGCAAGTTTTTTGCTTGTGAAGCTCTTTAAATCAAGGAATTATTAACTTTTTACTATAGATGTTTTGACAATACGGGCAAAAAAGGAGAAGTGAAAAAATGAAACCATCAACATATTACGAACTAAACGAAAAAGAACAAGTAAAATTTTTGAAAGAAACACAATCCAACATTGAAAACGGTCATAATGAACTACTAATAAAAATGAACACTATTGTTAAACGCAGCGTAAAAAGTTATCTTTCAGATTTTTTTGTTCATGATTTGTATGTTTTAAATGAAAGAGAGGAAAATTTTTTATGGCTAGTAAGAGATTTTGGCACTAATCTAATCCAATTAGATGATCCTGAATTTTATAAAGGACATTGGAAGTGGATGGATTGGTATAAAGCAATTAAACACACTATGAAAACAAAAGCATTTTATTATATAGATGAGTCAATTTCATAATTGCTCTTTTTAAAAATACAGAATCCTACAGAATTTCTAAAATATATTTTTAAAAACAGAAATCATGCTACTTGTTGCTGATTTAATTGTACATTAATTCGGTCTGCGGCTAACTTTGAAGCATTATAAATAAGGGTTACCATGTCAAAATGAATTTTTGCACGTTTCCCAGTACGATAGCGAACATTGTTCAGTTGAAAGAATTCTTTCAGATAGGCATTAACCCGTTCTACGGCAGTACGACGTTTGAAAATGTTTTTCCATGCTTGTGACCCGCGTGCTGGTGCGGTATATCTGCGAAGGTCTGAAGTGATTTTCACTTTATAAACCTTTTGGCAAATACCTTCATTAGCTAAGGGACAGTCGCGCATTCCTTTGGTCTTGTGTATTTCAATGTTTCATATTTAGGATCAAAACTATCATAACGATAAGAATGCTCTCTGAAACAAGTTGGGGCAAAGTGTTTATCATAGCCAATGATTTCCCCTTCATTTCGCTTATTATACGCGATGACGGATTGTTGTCCCATTCGATGTACCTGCTCGTATATGGGTTCATAGTCATAGCCCGCATCCATTGTTTGATAACGTAATGGAAGGTGAAGGCGTTCCTGAATTCCTTTCAGTAAAGGGATAGTCGCCTTACCATCATTTAGACTCCCAGATGAAAAAAGAGCCTGTAGAATGTATTGGCTTGATGTACCAACGGCTAAATGACCTTTGTAGCCAAACCAAAAAACATTTTGTCCTTCTGAGTTCTTTTTCACGCCCCATTTAGGGTCTTGGGGAACTTCGGCACGTAGTTCGGCTAGGGGAACATCTAATTGGGCCACAATTTTTCTATCATATAAAGGTAAATTGGCTTCCGTTTCAGCTTGTTCTTTAAGCCACCCGTCACGCTCATCTTTTGATTTCCGACCACGTTTTTGGGGTTCAGATTTTGGCTTTTCTTCTTTTGGCTGCGCTTGGTCTCGTGCTTCAAAATGGGTTGCATCAATAGCCACTGTATCATCCGTGATGAAACCTTCTGCAATAGCCTGGAGGACCACTTTTTCTTGTTCTTTCTCAAGGATATCGCTTTCCTCCAATTTCGTTATGAGACGTGAATAGGAGGATTCTGAAGGCACATGATCAGAAACCAAAAAGCCACAATTTAACTTAAAAGCTAGATCATCATGAAGACGTTTTATAAGATCCTTCATCGTAGGGATGCGCTCTATGTATCTTACAAAGGTGGAGATAATCATGGCTGCATAGTTTAGTTCTTCCGGTGCACCCAACCGTGATTTTTTCGCCACTTGATGGTACATCGAATCCAAATCTACCGCTGAAATAATGGCTTCATATTTTTGGGTAGGTTCCATGTCAAATAATTCCTGTATGCCAAATAGGCTAGGTTGTCGTATAATAGTCATAAGAAGTACTCCTCCAGTCTTTTTATGGTTTGTGGTCAACGTAAGCCCGAATTATAAAAAATAAGTGTACCTTTCGGTACGCATCGTAAATAGCCGTAAATTCTGACTTTTTAATCGAATTACGGCTATTTCATTTATTTGCTACATTCTGCCTGAATCATTTTTGACCAGGGCATGTATTGATCTAAAATTTCAGGGTTTTGTTGGACGCCGAGATTTGGTAAATCCGTAAAAGTTTCTTTATATATTCATAGAAATCAACGCCGTTACTTTTGGCAGTTTCAGCAATACTTAAACAGATGGCATTCGCTTTTGCACCAGCTTCACTTACACTAAAGAGCCAATTTTTTCTTCCTATAACGTTGGGACGGATGGCGTTCTCGGCTGGATTATTATCCATTTCAATTCGCCCATCATTCAGGAATAATTTGAGTCCATTTGCCCTGTTTAATGTGTATTCAGTCGCTTTTGCTAACGCATTTTTTCCGTAAAATGGTGATGTTTCAACCCAGTGAAGGAATTCCTCCACGATTGGCTTCGAGTACTTTTGACGTTTTTTTCTTCGTTTACTCGGAGACAAACGTTTAAATTGCCTTTCTAGTCGATATAAATCATCACAATATTTCACACCGATTCTACCATTTTTGCTATCAGCTTTCAGCCAATAACGACGAACATGCGCCCAACAATTTGCGAAATTAACGCCTTCCAACTTATCATAAGCAGAATAACCATCACACACAATCGTTCCAGAAAAGCCTTCAATAAAACTTTCAAGGACAGATCGAGCTCGAGATAATGCGCTTTGAAAGAGAGTCATTGTTACTCTTTGGCTTGGCACACACTTCGAAACACCCAATTATACGCATTGGCTTGGCCAGATTTCCCATCGGATCGGTTGATAATTTGTCCGTATGTTTCATCGACATGCAAAACCGATTTTGCCATCATCAACTCTTTCATTCGTTCGTATACAGGTAACAGCCAATCATGTGCTACACGGATAACCCAATTCGATAGGTTTTTATCATTGGTATTCAGTCCATAGCGATTCCATTCCTTTACCTGACGGTAAAGAGGTAAATATTGTGCAAATTTATCATAGATGACTTTGGCAAGTACGCTAGGACTTGCGATGCTACGCTGAATCGCTGGTTGTGGTGCTTTCCCGCGTTTGATTTGTGCTGGCTGTGATGAATCAACTTTGCAGTCTTTACATTCATACGCATGTTCAATGTGCTGTACTTTCATCATTTTTGCAGGAATAAATTTTGCTTCTTCACGTACAAGTGTACTACCAATTTCAATCATTTGCCCTTGGCAACAGTCACAGATTGTATTTTTCGGATGATGGTGAATAGCTTCTACTTCAATACCATCATGCAAGGAATCATTTCGTTTTTTTGATTTAACTTTTCGTACAACAGTATAAGAGATTGTCTGTTGGCTTTGTTCTTCTGTGTGCTCAGGTTCGCTAAAAGCCGGGTCATCATCAAATAATGAGCCTTGCCCATCTGGTACGTTGTATTTCGATTTTTCGGATTTCGATCCATATAAAAGTTTTGTTAAATGGCGAATTTGTTCAGTTAGCGCTTCAATCTGTTTAGTTGATTGATCTAGCTTTTTCGATAAGTCTTTGTTTTGTTGATTTGAATGAGCCAATTGTTCTTCGAGAAGTCGAATTAATTTCCCATATGGATTCTTGTTATTGGAAGAAGTATTAACCATTTATTTCACCACTTTTCGTTCACCATAAGTTAGTTATATTATAACATTTTTAACGTAGAAAGCGAAGTTGAAAATGGCTATAAACCAACATTTCTAGCTTGTTTAGAATACTCCTTTTTGTGATTTTTGAATGGTACTTTTGGTTGCTGAATGGACAACCCTTCTAACAACCAGCGAACCTCCTGTTGCGAAAGTTTACGTACTTCATTTTCATCTTTTAGTAGTTGAAGTTTTCCTCCATCTAGTCGCTTATAAAGCATGGCGAAACCATCGCCATCAAAATATAAACATTTATAACGGTCTTTACTCCAACCAGAGAAAAGGAAAATAGAATCTCCATATGGATCAAGTTCGAAAGAATCTTGAATTAGCGTTGCTAATCCATCAATTCCCTTCCTCATATCTGTTTTACCGCAAATAATATAAATGTTTTTTACACTGGTATAATCATGTTTCATAGATTTTTCAACTCCTCATGACCGTTTGGATGATGTGCTCATCTACGCCGTTGAAGAAGGAAATTTCAGCGACTTCAATTTTGATTGTGCAAAAGCTATTTGAAGGATCTTTCGAAGTTGTGGATGTTATAATATTTTTTTCTGTTGTATTGAAACGGGGACGATTGTTAGTTTTTGTTGTGACATAGGAAAAGCACCTCCTTAATTGATACGATTATTGTACTAAGGGGTGCTGA
Organism: Heyndrickxia sporothermodurans; assembly: GCA_016756695.1. Lineage (GTDB taxonomy): Bacteria > Bacillota > Bacilli > Bacillales > Bacillaceae_C > Heyndrickxia > Heyndrickxia sporothermodurans. The sequence continues at coordinate 4,395,067 of CP066701.1, read as the reverse complement.
TCATTTATATGCGTTGTTTGAATGGGGGCTTACTGGTCAACTACCATTATACAAGATTTGGGGAGGTACTTCTTTTTTTATCTCTTAAACCCCTTGATACACAAGGGCTAAGAATTATGAAATTCATTCATTTATTTAAAAATTTCTCTGTTAAAAAAATAGAGTAGGAAAGGGTCAATTTTCTTGTTAAAAAATCGAATTCTCTAAGGTTTGGATGCGAGAAGATTGATCTGCCAGGTTTCGAGTTTGCCTCAAAGAGCCAAACGTTTCCTTTTTTTTGTATCAATGCCAAAATCAAACCCAATTTCGCCAATAATTCCATCTAAATGTTTTTCAATTGAATTTGCTATATCGAGTGCAGCATATTCAAGTTTCTTTTTGTATTTTATTTGTTCCTCTTTATCTTTGAAAACTTCTTCAATTGTTTTGATTTCACCACCATTTTTAACATGGGTAGTTGGGCTTCCAAGTCCGGCAACTTTAGCAGCAATTGCAGTTATTTTCCAATTCCCATGTTCATTTTTATTCGCATGTACGCGAAAATCAATTGGCCGATTGTTTTCTCTTAATAAGGATATTCCTTGCTGTACAATCATCCGATCTAAATTTTTATTAGCAAATACATGATTAATTAGTGATTCCAATGTTTGGAATTTTAATAAATGATTTTTTGAATCATGGTACCGGCAATAATACGCATTCTTCATTTTATCAAAAATGATTTGGTGGACCCCTAAGCCTAAACTTCCATTCATTGGCTTGATATAAATATGGCCGTATTTAGATAGCATCCTTTCGATTTGATCGAAAGAAATAAATGGCGCTGTTTCTGGTAAGTATAATAATGCTTTTCGGTCATTAAATAAGCGTTCATATACGTCTAATTTATTAAAGAATCCGGGATTGTACCATGGAATAAAATACTCTTTTTCTAATTTATCCTTAACCTTCATAGATGTTTTCAACTTTTCACTTCTTCTATTCGGAAGTCGATCATAAATTACATTTGGAAAAGGAACGGTCATTTGCGTCCACCCCTCCTTCGTAAAGAAAAATCCTTTTATTAATTTTTGATTCCAATCAATATGTTCTTGGCCAAAAAGAAAGGGCACGACGCCGACGGAGGAATGCATCGATAATAGTTTAGAAAATACGGCAGAGCGTTCTCCAATTGGTTTTACCGGGAAATTAGTGAACCCGGATGAGAAAATCCCTATTAATGGGCCGATGACAAGACGTATATCATTTTCAAAAAGTGTGATTGTTGAAATAAATGTAGGAAGATAAAGTTGTTTTGCTAAAGCGCTGCTAATCGAAATAATGTTTCTGCCATTTGGCTGCTTTTTACAAATCGCTTTAACCACTTTTGATCCAAAAGAGATTTCATGGTGAGTATCGATTGTTGTAAAACCTGTAGGATAATAACAAACAAAGTCCTTTTGTTCAAAAAATTCAATTTTATATCGCTTAGGCATTTGGAACACCCCGCTTAGTTTTGATTTGATAATACATTTTTGTTTTGTGAGGCAAGATATGAACAATAAGCAAGAGGAGCGGAATAAAGTGATTCGAGCTTATCAGGTTCAGTCATTTTGACTATTTTTCTTCCCGTTTTAGAGTTCATATCTAATATCCAAAGGGATTGATCTTTTGCAATAATAATATCTATTCCTAGTTCAAATAATGGATGGAATTTATCCTCAAGTATTTCCGGGAGGGTTTTTAATATGTCATTTAGTTCTTGCTGAATATAATTATGGTTTAAATGGGGTGTGATATCTTTCAAGTTTTGAAAAGAATAAACTTTAGCTCCTGCACTGATATTTGTTAATAATCCATGTTTTTTTCCCGCCCGTATTGCTTTTGCTTTTTCTTCCCATTTCCCTTCTTCATTTTTCTGTAAAAACACGCGAAGGTCATATGGTTCATTCATCGAATTAAAATTATTTAGTCTTGGTTGGATTAAAAAAATTTGTTTACTCAGTAGGTTTTCAAGCCATGAAGTGACACTTGATACATTGTCAAAGAGTTTCTCGATGACATTCCCTTGTTTCGTCGTTCTTATTTTAATTTTTTTATTGATTTCTTGTATCGAGTAAACGGCGAATCCATGTGCTCCATCAATCGGTTTTATAATAATTTCATCATGTTTTTTAAGTTCCTCTAATATTTTTTCAGGACTTGAGGCTTTTTTTGTTTTTGGTAAATAGGGAGAGATTGCAGGGACGTCTTTTAGTGTTTCGTATAATCTCCATTTATTAGGAAGTCCGTAACCGAGAAATTGAATATTTTTATTTGATTTTAACCAAGAAACGATTGATCTGGCTTCTGCCGATTTTCGATCTTCTCCATAGAAACAACGGTCATATAAGTATTCCGGTATTGTAAACTGGTCAACTTCCCATTTGTCGGAAACAGTATCATAGCGCAACCCTTCGACCATTTCCGTCGCAGGTTTAATCGACAATGGAGAAAATAAAAATAAAACAATCTGGTATTCTTTTGCTCGTTTAGCCATTTCATCAAAATATGAATTGCTTTCAAAAGGTATCATTGTTAATATTCCTAGTCTTGTCATGTAATGTACTCCTTTCAATCCATAAATTTGTACAATAATTAACGATTGCCTTTGCTGATGGGCGGATTACTAGTGAATCATTGTCACTCTGTTTGGAAGGCTTTGAATTTACTTCAATTAATCACGGCTTACCGCTGAAATCAACGCCAATGTCGATACCTAGCTCGCCAATTAAACCTTCCACTTCATTACTAATGGTTGTAGCAATTTCAATAGCTAATTCCCTCATTAAATCAAGTATTTGTTTTGCTTTTTCTTTTTCAAATAATGTATTAATCATTTTTTCGGGGCGGATGATTGATCCTCCTTGGGCGATATTCGATACAAAGTTTTTTTCTTCAGACAATCTTCCGACTGCGGATGTAATTGTCCATCTATCCTTCAATGTTTTATGACAAAGAAATCGGAAATCTATTTTTCTTTCGTCCACATGTATGAGGGGAATCGTACGTTGTATAATAAATCCTTTTGATTGAATCCATTTCTTTATTTGGCTCGCTGCTTCACCTAACGTTTCAAATGTATATAACGATTTACTGGAAAAGGAAGTTTGTTCAAGTTGAAAGCGATTGTCTTTCATAAAGTAATGAATAATTTGTCGACCTTGACTCCCTAAATCTGGTTTTAAATAAAAATCATTATATTTTTTCAACCATTGTTGCAAATTTTCTTCAGTAAAAATAATCGTAGATGGCAAATAGGACTGAAGCGATTTTTTTGATAAGAGCATTTCATGGATTTCCCACTTTGAAAAATAACGATCATTAAAGAGTAATAGACCATTATTTTTCCATGTATTTTTTAAACGTTGAAAATTAGGGTTTTTCTCTACTTGTCTTGAATGGATGCGATTATAAATGATGTTGCAAGTTGGTGTTTCATCTTCTTCCCAGCTAGTTTGATAATAAAATCCTTTGTTTGGAAACCGCGATACATTTGTGACAAAAAACAAACCTCCATGCTCTTGACTGTATTCATGGAGTTCTTGACAAAACGTTTGAATGGCAGGGAAGAGGGGTGTCTTTTCTTCAGTCATTTTTATTTCAGTCATAACGGCAACAATGGGACCGAGTATTAAACAATTTTGATGATTGATTGCTTGTAATTTTATTGTTCTCGGTGGGAGATTTAAATGATTTAAGCATGATTGATTTAAATAAATCGTTTCAATATCAGCTTCATGAGTTACGTTACAATGAACATCGATTTGTTTTTGCCCTATTTGAATATTTATCATTTCATTTTCACGTATGAGTCAATTTCATAATTGCTCTTTTTAAAAATACAGAATCCTACAGAATTTCTAAAATATATTTTTAAAAACAGAAATCATGCTACTTGTTGCTGATTTAATTGTACATTAATTCGGTCTGCGGCTAACTTTGAAGCATTATAAATAAGGGTTACCATGTCAAAATGAATTTTTGCACGTTTCCCAGTACGATAGCGAACATTGTTCAGTTGAAAGAATTCTTTCAGATAGGCATTAACCCGTTCTACGGCAGTACGACGTTTGAAAATGTTTTTCCATGCTTGTGACCCGCGTGCTGGTGCGGTATATCTGCGAAGGTCTGAAGTGATTTTCACTTTATAAACCTTTTGGCAAATACCTTCATTAGCTAAGGGACAGTCGCTGCATTCCTTTGGTCTTGTGTATTTCAATGTTTCATATTTAGGATCAAAACTATCATAACGATAAGAATGCTCTCTGAAACAAGTTGGGGCAAAGTGTTTATCATAGCCAATGATTTCCCCTTCATTTCGCTTATTATACGCGATGACGGATTGTTGTCCCATTCGATGTACCTGCTCGTATATGGGTTCATAGTCATAGCCCGCATCCATTGTTTGATAACGTAATGGAAGGTGAAGGCGTTCCTGAATTCCTTTCAGTAAAGGGATAGTGCCTTACCATCATTTAGACTCCCAGATGAAAAAAGAGCCTGTAGAATGTATTGGCTTGATGTACCAACGGCTAAATGACCTTTGTAGCCAAACCAAAAACATTTTGTCCTTCTGAGTTCTTTTTCACGCCCCATTTAGGGTCTTGGGAACTTCGGCACGTAGTTCGGCTAGGGAACATCTAATTGGTACAATTTTTCTATCATATAAAGGTAAATTGGCTTCCGTTTCAGCTTGTTCTTTAAGCCACCCGTCACGCTCATCTTTTGATTTCCGACCACGTTTTTGGGTTCAGATTTTGGCTTTTCTTCTTTTGGCTGCGCTTGGTCTCGTGCTTCAAAATGGGTTGCATCAATAGCCACTGTATCATCCGTGATGAAACCTTCTGCAATAGCCTGGAGGACCACTTTTTCTTGTTCTTTCTCAAGGATATCGCTTTCCTCCAATTTCGTTATGAGACGTGAATAGGAGGATTCTGAAGGCACATGATCAGAAACCAAAAAGCCACAATTTAACTTAAAAGCTAGATCATCATGAAGACGTTTTATAAGATCCTTCATCGTAGGGATGCGCTCTATGTATCTTACAAAGGTGGAGATAATCATGGTTTGCATAGTTTAGTTCTTCCGGTGCACCCAACCGTGATTTTTTCGCCACTTGATGGTACATCGAATCCAAATCTACCGCTGAAATAATGGCTTCATATTTTTGGGTAGGTTCCATGTCAAATAATTCCTGTATGCCAAATAGGCTAGGTTGTCGTATAATAGTCATAAGAAGTACTCCTCCAGTCTTTTTATGGTTTGTGGTCAACGTAAGCCCGAATTATAAAAAATAAGTGTACCTTTCGGTACGCATCGTAAATAGCCGTAAATTCTGACTTTTTAATCGAATTACGGCTATTTCATTTATTTGCTACATTCTGCCTGAATCATTTTTGACCAGGGCATGTATTGATCTAAAATTTCAGGGTTTTGTTGGACGCCGAGATTTGGTAAATCCGTAAAAGTTTCTTTATATATTCATAGAAATCAACGCCGTTACTTTTGGCAGTTTCAGCAATACTTAAACAGATGGCATTCGCTTTTGCACCAGCTTCACTTACACTAAAGAGCCAATTTTTCTTCCTATAACGTTGGGACGGATGGCGTTCTCGGCTGGATTATTATCCATTTCAATTCGCCCATCATTCAGGAATAATTTGAGTCCATTTGCCCTGTTTAATGTGTATTCAGTCGCTTTTGCTAACGCATTTTTTCCGTAAAATGGTGATGTTTCAACCCAGTGAAGGAATTCCTCCACGATTGGCTTCGAGTACTTTTGACGTTTTTTTTTTCTTCGTTTACTCGGAGACAAACGTTTAAATTGCCTTTCTAGTCGATATAAATCATCACAATATTTCACACCGATTCTACCATTTTTGCTATCAGCTTTCAGCCAATAACGACGAACATGCGCCCAACAATTTGCGAAATTAACGCCTTCCAACTTATCATAAGCAGAATAACCATCACACACAATCGTTCCAGAAAAGCCTTCAATAAAACTTTCAAGGACAGATCGAGCTCGAGATAATGCGCTTTGAAAGAGAGTCATTGTTACTATTGGCTTGGCACACTTCGAAACACCCAATTATACGCATTGGCTTGGCCAGATTTCCCATCGGATCGGTTGATAATTTGTCCGTATGTTTCATCGACATGCAAAACCGATTTTGCCATCATCAACTCTTTCATTCGTTCGTATACAGGTAACAGCCAATCATGTGCTACACGGATAACCCAATTCGATAGGTTTTTATCATTGGTATTCAGTCCATAGCGATTCCATTCCTTTACCTGACGGTAAAGAGGTAAATATTGTGCAAATTTATCATAGATGACTTTGGCAAGTACGCTAGGACTTGCGATGCTACGCTGAATCGCTGGTTGTGGTGCTTTCCCGCGTTTGATTTGTGCTGGCTGTGATGAATCAACTTTGCAGTCTTTACATTCATACGCATGTTCAATGTGCTGTACTTTCATCATTTTTGCAGGAATAAATTTTGCTTCTTCACGTACAAGTGTACTACCAATTTCAATCATTTGCCCTTGGCAACAGTCACAGATTGTATTTTTCGGATGATGGTGAATAGCTTCTACTTCAATACCATCATGCAAGGAATCATTTCGTTTTTTGATTTAACTTTTCGTACAACAGTATAAGAGATTGTCTGTTGGCTTTGTTCTTCTGTGTGCTCAGGTTCGCTAAAAGCCGGGTCATCATCAAATAATGAGCCTTGCCCATCTGGTACGTTGTATTTCGATTTTTCGGATTTCGATCCATATAAAAGTTTTGTTAAATGGCGAATTTGTTCAGTTAGCGCTTCAATCTGTTTAGTTGATTGATCTAGCTTTTTCGATAAGTCTTTGTTTTGTTGATTTGAATGAGCCAATTGTTCTTCGAGAAGTCGAATTAATTTCCCATATGGATTCTTGTTATTGGAAGAAGTATTAACCATTTATTTCACCACTTTTCGTTCACCATAAGTTAGTTATATTATAACATTTTTAACGTAGAAAGCGAAGTTGAAAATGGCTATAAACCAACATTTCTAGCTTGTTTAGAATACTCCTTTTTGTGATTTTTGAATGGCCTTTGGTTGCTGAATGGACAACCCTTCTAACAACCAGCGAACCTCCTGTTGCGAAAGTTTACGTACTTCATTTTCATCTTTTGGCCATTGAAGTTTTCCTCCATCTAGTCGCTTATAAAGCATGGCGAAACCATCGCCATCAAAATATAAACATTTATAACGGTCTTTACTCCAACCAGAGAAAAGGAAAATAGAATCTCCATATGGATCAAGTTCGAAAGAATCTTGAATTAGCGTTGCTAATCCATCAATTCCCTTCCTCATATCTGTTTTACCGCAAATAATATAAATGTTTTTACACTGGTATAATCATGTTTCATAGATTTTTCAACTCCCTCATGACCGTTTGGATGATGTGCTCATCTACGCCGTTGAAGAAGGAAATTTCAGCAGCTTCAATTTTGATTGTGCAAAAGCTATTTGAAGGATCTTTCGAAGTTGTGGATGTTATAATATTTTTTTCTGGTTGTATTGAAACGGGGACGATTGTTAGTTTTTGTTGTGACATAGGAAAAGCACCTCCTTAATTGATACGATTATTGTACTAAGGGGTGCTGATCATTTATATGCGTTGTTTGAATGGGGGCTTACTGGTCAACTACCATTATACAAGATTTGGGGAGGTACTTCTTTTTTTATCTCTTAAACCCCTTGATACACAAGGGCTAAGAATTATGAAATTCATTCGTATATAAAATTTTTTAAGTAAAAGACTCGAAATCTCAACGATCGGAAAATCTTCATCTAAAGTGAATGAAGGTTGGATAAAAACTTGGCTTATCATAAACAATCCCCATTTGTAAATCTAGGCTCTTGAAAATATCGTATGAAACATAGGCGCATTTGGTTCTTCAATGGGGAAATTAAGTCTATTTCATTGATGGTAAAAAGGATTGCGGGAGGGAATGAACCGTTCCTTTCCGCTCCAATCCACTCTGCGCTTTTAATATTGTTAAAATCAACAATGCCTACTGCTTTTTTGTGTCAGATTCGCATTAATACCCATACTTTGTTATAGTGGTAAAAGAAATTCTTCGTTGAAGGTAAATTTGAGGAGGGTATATTGTGCCAACAAGTTTTTATGATTATGCGTACGAATTAGAGAAAGCATTACGGAAAAGTGAGGAATACACTAGTTTAAAGGCCAATTATGAAGCAGTTCTGAAGGATCCACCTTCAAAAAAGATGTTCGATGAATTTAGAATGATTCAAATGACGTTACAAGAAAAACAAATGACAGGACAGGATATTACGGAACAAGAAGTACAGAAAGCCCAAAGCTTTGCTGCACAAGTTCAACAGAGCCCAAAAATTGTAAAATTAATGGAAGCGGAACAACGTATGAGTATGTCTATTAATGAATTAAATAAAATTATAATGAAACCACTTGATGAACTATACGGATCAATGAATAAATAAGAGTCGGCGTAAGCCGATTCTTTTTTTTGTCATAAGAGGTTATTGCTTTGCTTTTGTTCTATACATTTTGTCCTATTCATAAAACTATAGAAAGGATTATCATTTCATTTAACTGGACATGACATCTGTGAAGGGGGAACACCTATGATCTACAAAATGTTAGCATTAAATATTGATGGTACCTTGTTGCAAGACAATGGACGTTTAAATAAAGCAACGAAAGAAGCAATCGAATTCGCTGTTGGAAAAGGAATAAAGGTGACACTTGTTACCTCGAGAAACTTTTCTTCAGCAACTAGAGTAGCAAAAGAATTAAAACTGAAGACATGCTTAGTTACTCATCAAGGTTCATTTGTTGCAAGTGATTTAGATAAACCTATTTTAGTGAAAAGAATCACCGAGGAAGTGACAAATGATTTAGTACGATTTTTAGAGGCATTTAATTGCCATATTCGGTTAGTTCACGAACGTTATACTATTGCAAATAAGAAAAAACTCCCAACGAATATTATGGGGAAATTGGTCATAAAACGGGTAATCGGAACTCTTATGCCGAATCCTATGTGGATTCCTTAATCGATAAACTGGAGGAAACTCCGGTTTCACCACCAAAAATTGAAGTAATATTTGATAATAATATCGATTTATTTGACGCCAGAAAAGCGATACAAGAAATGTTTCATGAGGTTAATTGTATTGAAAATGATAAACATTTATTGGAAATTGTCCCTCAAGGAACATCAAAATTAAAAGGGGTTTTGTATTTATGTGATCGTTTTAATATCCAACGAGAAGAAGTCGTTATGATTGGTTCGGGTAAAGATGATCTTCCATTGATTGAGTGGGCAGGGCTCGGTGTAGCCATGGGTAATGCATCTGCTAAGTTAAAGCATGCTGCTGACTGGATCACACGTTCAAACAATGAAAATGGCGTTTCTTACATGGTTAAAGAACATTTCCGTAAACAACAACCAATTGAATTTTTGAAGAAAATGAATTTGATTAAATAAATGAGGGGCTAAAAAAAAGGTACTCGATTATTAAGAAGCGAGTACCTTTTTTATTATTCAGCTAGTGTTTGGGTTAGTCGCTTTTCTTTCCATATGACTGAAATACTAAGGCCAACGACCATAATGACAGCCGCGAAAAGATAAGGATAGTGGATATTTACATCAAATAGTATTCCGCTAATCGCTGGTCCGACGATATTTCCTAAGCTCGTGTAAGTTGAGTTCATTCCAGCAACAAACCCTTGCTCTTTTCCTGCTGCTCCTGATAAAAAAGTCGTCAATGCAGGACGAAGCAAGTCGAACGCGAGAAAGATGAAGCAAGTTACGACCAACACTGCCAAAAAGCTTGAGATTACGGTGGACACGACCGCAAATATTGCACCAATAATTAAACAGAGTTGAATTAGTTTCTTTTCACCGAGTTTGTCTACCATTTTTCCAAACAATAATATTTGCACAACAACACCGAAGATTGAGCTTATTGTAATAATGAGGGCAATATCCTTCGGCGTAAAGCCAAATTTATGATCAGAAAATAGGCTAAAAACAGTTTCATAAGCCGATAAACCGAATGCCAGTACAAATACAAGTATAAATGCAATAATGTAAATTGGATTAAGCGATCTTTTTAAATCACTGAAAAAGTTTGTTTGCTTTGCATTAGCAGAAATTTCTGCAAGCTGTTCCTTTGTTAATGATTCTTTTAAAATAAACATTGATAAAATGCATGCTATAAAAGCAATAGCTGCCGCAAAGAAAAAAGGCATACGTATACCATATTCGCCAATAAAACCACCGATGCCAGGTCCGATAATAAAGCCAATACTAATGGCAGCGGAAATATAGCCCATCGCTTTTGGCCGTTCCTGAACGGATGTAATATCTGCAACATATGCAGTAACGGCTGGCATAATAAAAGCGGCACTAAATCCCCCTAGTATCCTGGATAAATAAAGTACTGATACATGCGTACCTAAACCAAAGATAAGTTCCGCAATACCAAAAAGAAATAAGCCAATGATGATAATTTTCTTTCTGCCGTAACGGTCAACCCATTTCCTAGATATTGGTGACATAATCAGTTGCGCCAACGCAAATGCCGCGACAAGATAACCCATCGTTTTCCCCGATAAATGCATGATATTAATAAAGGATGGCATAACCGGGATGATGAGACCAATTCCGAGAAATGCAATGAATATATTGCTTAGAAGAATAAATAATACTGTTTTTTGTTCTTTTATTGTTTTCTTCATGTATTAACACCTCTTTTTAGTAAAAAAATCAATGATGTGAAATTCCTCTCCAAAATACTGTCCAAGAGGCTTCTAATTTATCCATCAGTCGTTTTTCATCATTACCGTAAACAAGTTCCAACATAATGGAATCGACAACTCCTAAGAATGCTAATGTCGGAGTTTTTGCTACATCTCCAACAATTACGTTGGCATCAATCCAATCCTGAAATTTACTTTCCAACAGCGCCTGCACTTTCTCTTCGAGGTCAATTACTTCTATTTCAATTGCTTTCGCAAGATGTGCAGGAGGAAAGAAAGACATACGCAGCCAAAACTTTAAATGTTCATTTTTTTGAAAAAGATCGATTCCCAATTGTAGATATCCGTATAAATCTTTTTCAGGATTTTGTGAACCAATTTTACTGAAGTACTTTAGCTTCGAAGATAGCTCAACCTCTTTTGCATCCCGTAAAACTTGGAGAAAAAGATCATCCTTTCCTTTAAAATGGGCGTAAATGGATTGCTTTTTCATGCCAACTTCCTCAGCTATTAGAGAAAGGGAAGCTCCCTCATAACCATGAATAGTGAAATATTTTAGAGCTGCCTCTTTAATTGCATCACTTGTCATTGAAATCACCTCTTAATTAACGAACGTTCGTAAGTTATATTAACAAATTAAAAAAATATTAGCAAGTGGAAAGCTTACTTTAATTACTTTTTTTGTTATGTTAAGGTTCATCGCTGATTTTTATACAAATTCTTAGTATATCAAAGTCAAATTTTTAATATTTTTTATTGTGAATGAATAGCCATTCAGTTATGCTTATAGTAATGAAAACTAATCTGGAGGGAGAAATAAAAATTGTCAATTTATCATACGCTTGAAATAGAACAAACAGGAAATATAGCCTATATTCGCTTCAATCGACCGGATTCATTAAATGCATTAAATACTCTATTAATTAAGGATTTATTAGAATGTTTAAAGGAAATTACTTTGAAAGAATCAATAAAAATTGTTGTTTTACAAGGAAAGGGGAAAGCGTTTTCTTCTGGAGGAGACATTAAAGAGATGCTCCAAATACACGGTGAAGAACCATTTTTTTCTGCGATGGATCAAATTAATGAACTGATTTCGACACTATATAATATGCCGAAATTAACAATCGCAGCAATTGAAGGGGCTGCAGCAGGTCTAGGTCTAAGTATAGCTTTAGCAACAGATTATATCATCTCTGATATAAATAGTAAGATTGCCATGAATTTTATTGGGATTGGTTTAATTCCAGATGGGGGAGGACATTTTCTTCTAAAACGGAGAATCGGAGAAAATAAAGCAAAACAACTGATTTGGGAAGGAAAAGTGCTTTCTGCCCAAGAAGCACTAGAACGCGAATTAATTGATGAAATAACAGATAATTTACCGGAAGCATTAGAAAGAAAACTTCATCAATGGAATGCCAAACCATTACAAGCGATGATTAAAACAAAAAAAATATACACTGAATTGAAACGGCAAAATTTGCTTAAAGCTTTGGAATTAGAAAAACAAGCGCAATGGAAAATGAGGCAAACGAAAGATCACCAAGAAGGAATAAAAGCTTTTGTAGAAAAAAGAAAGCCGAATTTTATCGGGGAGTAAGAAAAGCGGAAGCGCTGGAGCTGGACATTGCAGGACACTTTGTAAGACTGATGACATAAAAAGTTTATACTTTCTTTTCTTTTAAAATAAAGCACCCACAATGGGTGCTTTGTTTTCTTTATCTATGAAATAAAATTAATTTACCTTGTGATGATGTACAACGATGCGTTTTTTCAATCGCACCTTTTTCTTTCAGTAACGTTTCCCCTTTTGACTTTGCCTCGTTGTCATTTGACGCTTCAAATGATTCATCAAGTATTTTCTCTCCATTTGGTTCAAAAGCAGTTAATTTATAAATCCCCATAATAAACTCTCCCATCTTTTTAAATATTAATGCACGTGTTGGTGTTGCATCTCTCTTTTTGCATCAATGATACGATTAACGGTATACCCTGCCGCTAATATAAAGATTGTAATAAGTGCTGAAATAATATATGTGATTGGTCCGTGAGAAATATTTAAAAGCTGCAAAAGTTTTTCATCTTTCATTAACATTTCTCCGGCAGTCCATGCAAGAATTCCTGATCCAATATATGCAATCCAGCTAAATCTATTCATAGCTTTAACAATCATTTTTGATCCAAAGATCATAACAGGAATGCTAATCGCAACCCCTGCAGCGATTAAACCTATGTGATTATTTGCAGCACCTGCTAGCGCTACAACATTATCCAAGCTCATAATGGCATCGGCTAAAATGATTGTTCCAATCGCTTTCATCACACCGCTTTGTGATTTTACATGAACGTCTTCTTCTCCACCGATAAGCACTTTAAAGGCAATCCAAAGAAGTAAAAGTCCGCCGACAATTTCAACATAAGGAATTTTTAAAAGTTGAACGATAATAATGGCAAAGATAATCCGTAAAATAACCGCTCCGCCGGTTCCCCAGAAAATAGCTTTATTTTGTTGTTCTTTTGGTAGATTTCTTGTCGCCATTGCAATAACAACAGCATTATCACCAGAAAGAATAATATCAATTGCAATGATTTTTAATAATACGATAAGTGCACCTGAAGAAAATGCGAGACCGATAGGAAAAAAATTTTCCATTGTTAACCCCTTCCATTTGGTAGATAAGAATCTATTAATATCTTATCATATAATTCATCATATTTGATAGAAAATCACATGTCGGTAATGGAAATAAAAAAATATTTGGAACTTTTTTCTTACGTGGTCGTATAAGAAATAGGTATGCAATGAAAAGATATATTTATCAATAGGGGGGTAAAAAATTGTCACTGTCTTTAAGTCATGTTACAAAAAGATTCGGGTCATTTACCGCGGTCAATGATCTATCCATTACGATTCCGGAAAAAGAAATGTTTGGTTTTTTAGGTGCGAATGGTGCCGGAAAAACAACGACCTTTCGGATGATCTTGGGATTAATGGATGCAAACGAAGGAAGTATTACTTGGAATGGAAAAAAGATTGACTATTCTACAAGCCCTTTTATCGGTTATTTACCAGAGGAAAGAGGCTTGTATCCGAAGCTCAAGGTAAAAGATCAGCTCGTCTATTTAGCTAGATTAAGAGGAATGAGTAAGCAAGACGCACTAAATGAATTGACAATTTGGCTCGATCGATTTAAAGTTCCAGAATACATGGACAAAAAGGTAGAGGAATTATCCAAAGGGAATCAGCAGAAGATTCAATTTATCGCAGCTGTTTTACATAAGCCAAAACTATTAATTCTCGATGAACCATTTAGTGGCCTTGATCCGGTAAATGTAGAAAGTTTAAAGTCTGCAGTTACGGAATTAAGAGATAATGGCTCAACAATTGTTTTTTCAAGCCATCGAATGGAACACGTTGAGGAACTATGCGAAAATTTATGCATTATGCATCATGGAAAGCCTGTAGTCCATGGGGGATTAAGAGAAATAAAAAAATCTTTCGGTAAGAAGAATATAACGATTCATGCGGATTTTGACTTAACATTTTTAGAAAATTATCCTGGAGTAGTTAAAAGTAAAAAAACAGCTGAGGGCGTTCTTTTACAAATTAGTAATGAAGATTCGGCTCAACAGATTTTAAATGAAATCAATGGGAAAGGATTTATTCGTAAATTTGAATTAGAAGAGCCGTCCTTAAATGATATATTCATTGAAAAGGTAGGTGCTTCTTATGAATAGATTTGGAATTATGCTTGGTCATGCATATATGTCTAAATTAAAATCTAAATCATTTATCATCACAACCGTCATTATGTTAATCGGCGTGTTAATTTTGGGAAATATGAATCGAATAATCGATCTATTCTCAGGAGGGGATACAAAAGATAAAATTGCAGTCATTGATGAATCAAGCACTGTTTTTGATCCTCTTCAACAACAATTAAAATCGATTAATAAAGATATACAGTTAATTAAAGTTGATAAAAGCGAAGCAGATCTACAAAAGGCGGTAAATAATAAGAAATATAAAGCGTATTTAATAATCTCACTTGATCAATCCAAATTACCTAAAGCGGTTTACAAGGCACCTACCTTAACGAATACAGAATTATCCGGTCAGCTAGCGCAAGCATTACAAACGGTAAAAGCAAGTATGGCTGCGGCCCAACTGAACTTATCAGCTGATAAATTGGCCCTTTTAAATAGCCCGGTTGCATTTAAAGAGGTAAGTCTTGAAAACAATGCAAAATCAGCAGAAGAGTTAGCTCAAGCAAGAGGACTCGTATATATTTTATTATTTGCTATTTATTTTTCCGTTATCTTTTACGCTTCGATGGTTGGAATGGAAATTGCTACGGAAAAAGCATCTCGTGTCATGGAAATTCTTATATCAAGTGCCTCACCAACACAGCAAATGTTTGCGAAAATTATTGGTGGAGCGTTGCTTGGCTTGACACAAATGGCCTTTTTGCTGGCGGTTGCTTATTTTACAATCAAGCAAAATCTAGGAGAAATGGAAGGTGGATTCTTTGAATTCTTTGGTTTCTCAGATATTAAGGCTTCAACGATCATCTATGCCATCGTCTTTTTCTTATTAGGTTATTTGCTGTTTGCTACATTGGCCGCATTCCTAGGTTCATTGGTTAGTCGGATTGAAGATGCCCAACAAATGATGATGCCAATGACATTTATCGTTATGATTGGATTTTTTATCGCAATGTCCGGATTAAACAATCCCTCTGCAGGCTTTGTAACGGTAACATCGTATATCCCATTTTTTACACCGATGATTATGTTTTTACGTGTAGGTATGCTCGACTTACCATTATGGGTAGGATTATCTGGAGTTGCCGTATTAATTATATCAATTATCATTATGGCGATTATCGGAGCACGGATTTATCGTGGCGGAGTTCTCATGTATGGCAAATCGAATTCATTGAAAAACATAAAAAAAGCATTACAATTATCTAAAAATGAATAACCTTACCAAAACCCCTCAATTTTGAGGGTGTTTTTTTATCCTTTTATATTCACAAAAATCGTTTATAATAGATATAAGAACATATATTCGTTGGTGGTGAGATGATGAAGAAAATTCGATTTATCCATACTGCAGATCTTCATTTAGATAGCCCGTTTAAAGGCTTGCAATATTTACCTAAATCAATTTTTAAACGAATTCAAGAAAGCACCTTTTCCGCATTCACAAAAATAGTCGATAGCGCCATTTCTATGAATGTGGACTTTGTACTAATATGTGGCGACTTATATGATGGTGAGGATCGCAGTATTAAAGCCCAAGCAAGGTTAAGAAGACAAATGGAAAGACTGCAAACAGCAGGGATTGAGGCATTTGTGTTATATGGCAATCATGACCATTTAGGCGGGAACTGGACGACAATTGAAATGCCGCCAAATGTTCATCTATTCTCTTCGGAAGTGGAAATGAAATCATATATTTCGAAAGATGGTGTGAAAGTACATATATATGGGTTTAGTTATCCTGAGAGACATGTCAAAGAAAAGAGAATTAATGATTATAAAAAAATTGATGGAGCTGATCTTCATATTGGCATGTTACATGGTCATTGTGAAGGAAGCAGCACAGCACATCAACCATATGCACCTTTTTCGATTTCCGATTTAATAGAAAAAAAGCTGGATTATTGGGCATTAGGCCATATACATAAACAGCAAGTACTCCATACAGAACATAATCCTTATATCGTCTATCCGGGTAATATTCAAGGAAGACATAAAAAAGAATCAGGAAAAAAAGGCTGTCTTGCCGTGGAATTGTCCGAGCATGAAACAACATTTAAGCAAATAGAAACGGCAGATATTATTTGGGAGAATCTTACCCTTGATGCAACATCGATTAAAACGTTTTCGGATTTATACGGACTTTGTAAAAAGGAAATCGAAAATCTGCGTTTACCGACACAAGGTATGCTTTTACAAATTGACATTGAGAACATTGATGGATTAGAAAAGGATGCTCTTAATAAAATACGAAATGGAGAATTGCTAGAGGTTTTGCAAGATGGAGAAGAATATGAGGAATCCTTTGTCTGGACTTATCGAATAGATTATTTAGACAATCATTTAGTAACGGAAGTTGAATCAGCATTTAAACAAGAACTGGAGGTAACGATAGCTGAATTAAATAGGGTGGAAGTATTTGACGAAGCGACGACCGATTTATTCGGCCACATTCTCAGCAGCAGATATTTGGATACTCTTTCAGAAGAAGAAAAGAAGGAGTTGATCAATGAAGCCGAACAAATGGTTTATGAACTCTTACAATCAAACACTTAGGCTTTTTCTATAGAATTGTTGATTTTAATATAAACATGCTGAGTGGATTGGAGCGGAAAGCAAGTGCCTGCAGCGGAAAGGAACGGTTCAGGTTTAATCCCAATATCAATAAACTCTTAAATGGGGGATGAGAATTGAAAATAAAAAATCTACATATATATGGATTTGGAAAGCTTTCCGATGTGAAGATGAATTTATCTTCTTCAATACAAGTAATTTATGGTGTAAATGAAGCTGGAAAGTCTACACTAATGGCCTTTATTCACGGAATTTTATTCGGCTTTCCTACTAAACAACAATCAGAACTTCGCTATGAACCAAAGGTAGGAACGAAATATGGCGGCAACATAACGCTTGAAACTAAATCCGGTGATATATGGGTTGAAAGGGTAAAGGGAAAAGCAGTAGGGGACGTTACTGTAAGACTTTCAGATGGAACCCAAGGTGGGGAAGAATTACTTAAAGATCTATTAAAACATATGGATAAAGCGTTGTACAAAAGCATTTTTTCTTTCAATATCCATGGAATTCAAGGAGTCAGTCAACTAAAAGGAGAAGACATTGGAACGTACCTGATCGCTGCCGGCACGATTGGAACGGATGCAATTGTAAAATCGGAACAACAGCTCCAAAAAGAACTTGATCGTTTATTCAAGCCAAGTGGGCGGAAACCAGAATTAAATGAAATGCTGCAAACATTAAAAGATCAAGAGAAAGAATTTAAAAAAAGCATGCAATATAATCAAACATACGAAAAATTGCAACTTGATTATCAAAAACTCGTTCAAGATATAAGTGAACTACAGGGAAAAGTAGCGGCTTCCCAACTGGAAATTCAAAAATTAGAGCAATTAAAACAGGATTGGGTATTGTTACAAGAGAGAAGAGAGATTTTACAGAGTTTGAACAACATCGGAGAAGTCACATTTCCAATTGATGGGCTCAAAAGAATGGAAAAGTTGGAAGATCAGCTTCAAGTAGCCGCAAATCAATTATACGTTTTAGATGTAAGAAAAAGTGAGTACGAAAAAGAATTGACACAGGTGCTCCCTAATAAATTGATCGCGGAGCACGAAGAAAACATACAATTACTGATTGAAAAATGGCCCCAAATTGTCAAATGGCAAGAGGAAATTATTAGACGTGAAGAAGAAATCATTAAATGGAATGAACAAATGAAAGTAATAAAAAGGAAAATTCATATTCATGATATGAGTGATCTTCCTTTTCTCGATTTAAGTATCGATATGAAAGAACGTATTCGATCGGCTACAAAAGACTATTATTATTTAAAATCTCTGCAAAAAGAATTAGACAAACAATTAGAAATAGAAAATAGAAGACTTCAAGAACTTGAGAATCAGTGTGTAAATTTAGAAACTGCACTGCTAAATGAAGACGAGTATCGCGCATTATCGGAAAATCAACAAAAATATATAAGTCTCCAAAAGGAATATCAACATCTTCAAGATCAGATGAAGTTCATTAAGCTGACAAAGAAACCGAAGCAAAAGGAAAATTATCTCCCAACTGTTCTTTTTTACCTATTATTTATCGGATTTTTTGGATGGAGTATTTCAACAAATCAATTTGTCTATATGACAGGGGCATTAATTGGTATCATCATCCTTAGCTTTTCGGTTTGGATAAATCATAAAAAGACGAATGAACATAATGTGAGTCAGAAAAATCATGTATTTGAGGCAGAAAAGATTTTAGCAGAAATGAATAAAATAGGTGATAAGGGACAGTTATTTGACGAACAACAAAAACTGCGACAACAATGGAAAGGGCTCGTTCTCGAAATCGAAAATCAACAGACACGATGTCAAGAAAAGGAACAGAACGTAACTGTTTGGAAAAGGGATTGGAAGAAGGTTGAGGAGGAGTTAGGAAATATTAAAGAGCAACTTGGTTTGCAAAAGGATTTTTCTCCGGAACAGCTTTCCGATGCGTTTGAATTACTTAATGAATTAGCAGCACTTGATAATCATTTAAAACGTTCAGAGTCACTAAAATCTGAATTAATTAAGAAAGTTGCCAATTGGGAATGTGATTTAAAGGACATATTAGGTATCTTTCAAATCGATGGATTATCAAATGAAGAAGGAATCATCCGACTCAAAAACAGTTTATTGAAAGAAAGGGAAAATAAACTGATTTACCGTGAAATCATCAATAAAAATGAAGATGTAGAAACCGAGTACTTAAAATGGAAAAATGAACACATTGTTATTGAAACAGCTATTAAAGATCTTTTACATGAAGCGGGAGTGGAGAACAACGAAGATTTTCGAAAACGTGGAAAGGATAATGAAGAAATTCAATCCCTTCAAGCAAATCTCAAAATGATAAATAACAAAATAAATATTGAAAATATAACGATTGTTGATCAGTTTTCTTCGCTAAATGAGGTGGAGGAAAAGTTGTCTATCAATAAAAATAATGTAAAAAACAATAACGAAAAACTTTCCCTACTTCATAAAAATCTAGCTGCAGTAAAGTATGAGATCGAGCAGCTGGAGGATGGAGGAACATTTACCGAGAAATTACACGAATTCTATCGTTCGAAATCCATATTTAATGATAAAGCAAAAGAATGGGCAAAAATAGCCTTGGCAAAGGAAATCATTTATCGGACGATGGAACGAATGAAAAAGGAACGCTTCCCAAAGGTGTTGGAAAAAGCGGAGGAATTTCTTAGTTATCTTACTAATGGTGAATATATTCGCCTTTTCTTAAAGCAGACAGGTCAATTTTTAGTTGAAAGAGTTGATCAGTTGACCTTTGAACCCGATGAATTAAGTCAAGCAACCGCTGAACAAGTATACGTTGCGTTGCGACTGGCACTTGTTGAAGTATTACAAGACGAGTATCCATTTCCGCTTATTATTGATGATGGTTTTGTTAACTTTGATAATGAACGAACGAAACGAATTGTACAACTTTTATTTGCTAGAAGCCAAACCTCACAAATAATATATTTTACATGCCATCAACATATATTGCAGTTATTTCCTCAAAAAAATATCTATATGCTTAATGAGGAACATCGTTATTCCATGTTAAAATAGGACACATGCTATACTTATAATATATGAAATAACTAGAGTCTTTGAAAATAAAATTTTGAAGAAAATGAGGGATAACGATAATGACAAAAGGACTTTTGCAATTTGATGTCGGGGAGCAAATTGAGCTATTTCTGTTAATAAAAAATAGCACTAAAGGAATTGCTAGTAATGGGAAGCCGTTTTTATCTTTAAACTTACAAGATAAAACTGGAGATATAGAAGCAAAGCTTTGGGATGTTTCTGAATCGGATGCACAAACTTATAAAGCTGAAACAATCGTAAAGGTGGCGGGCGATATTCAAAATTATCGCGGTCGTTTGCAATTACGAATTCGTCAAATACGTCCTGCCATGGACCAAGATGGTGTCTCGATTTCCGACTTTCTCGAAACCGCACCAGTAAGTCAAGATGAAATGACGAGCAAGATAACACAATATATTTTTGAAATGAAGAATCCAAATATCCAAAGAATTACTAGACATCTATTAAAAAAGTTTAATAGTGATTTCCTTGTTTATCCTGCGGCTACCAAAAACCATCATGAATTTGTATCTGGTTTGGCTTATCATGTCGTATCCATGCTCGATTTGGCCAAAGCAATTACTAGTCTTTATCCTTCCTTGGATCGTGATTTACTATATGCCGGAATTATTCTTCACGATTTAGGAAAGGTCACAGAATTATCAGGTCCAATTTCCACCTCATATACAGTAGAAGGAAATTTATTAGGGCATATAACGATTATGGTAAATGAAATTGGGAAGGCAGCAGATGAGTTAGGCATTCATGGCGAAGAAGTAATGGTATTGAAACATCTAGTTTTGAGTCACCATGGGAAACCTGAATGGGGTAGTGCGAAGCCACCAATGATTAAAGAAGCAGAGATTCTTCATTATATCGATAATCTTGATGCGAAAATGAACATGATGGACCGAGCACTACGCCATGTGAAACCAGGTGAATTTTCCGAGCGAGTCTTCGCTTTGGAAAATCGTTCATTCTATAAACCAAGTTTTCATAATTAAGGTAAAAACACGTATGGAAAATTTAATTTTCGTACGTGTTTTTTGTTAAAAATCTCGATAATTTTGTCATTTTGTTCGTGTTTTTGCATACATTGTAAAAAAAGGACAAACTTAAAAAGGGGAGAAGCACATGTCATTGCCAATTTGGATTTACTTCGTTATTGCCGGAATTGCAGTTAGTGCTTTTATGGCGGTTAAAACAGCGAGAGAAGACCGAAAACTTGAACAAGAGTGGATAGAAAAAGAAGGGGAAGAATACATCGAACGGATGGAAATAGAAAAAGAAAAAAGAAAAAATGTAAAAGAAGCGGGTTAAATAGATGCAAATAAAATGGGACTGTCTCAGAGACAATCCCATTTTATTTACTATTACTTTTTAGATGTTGAACTTGAAGTATCGGAATTTAATACATTATCAAATGATTTTTTCAAATCTTTATCCTTAATATCTAATTTAGCATCTTTAATTTCTTTCTTCATAACCTCAGCAAGTTTTGTTTGATCTACTTTAGATGCTTTTATTTTTTCTTTGATTTCTTTTTTCATTTTATCATCTAGTGGAGCTTTATCTTTTTCACCGGTTTTCTTAATGATGTGATAACCGAATTGTGTTTTCACTGGTTCACTAACTTCATTTACCTTTAATTTATATGCAGCAGCTTCAAAAGTTGGATCCATTTTGCCTGTATTAAACCAACCGAGGTCTCCACCTTTTTGAGCGGTGCCGTCAGTAGAATATTTCTTTGCTAAATCCTCAAATTTTTCACCTTTTTTAAGTTTAGCTTCAACTTCTTTTGCTGTTTTCTCGTCAGCTACAAGAATGTGACTCGCCTTAATATCAGGTTTGATACTATTTGCATAATAATCTTTTATATCTTTATCAGTAATTTTCAAATCTTTCGTTGCGGCTTTTTCTTGTAAAAGACCAAGTTTTACGTTATTACGAAACTCTTTTTCATCTTTAATACCAGCTTGTTGAAGGGCCATTTCAAATTGATCACCAAGTTGTTTTTTTGTTTGATCTACCTGTTTATCAACTTCTTTATCCGAAACTTTGTATTTATCAGAAAGAACTTTTTCCAAAACAAGTTGTTGTACGACTTGGTCCCCAACTTTATCTTTCATTGCCTCATACAGTTCATCTTTTGTTACATTTCCAGCTTTTGTTTTTACCACTACATCTCCATTGTTGCCACATGCAGCTAGTCCAATAACTCCTGCTGCTAATGAAAGGGATAATACCCATTTTTTCATCAATTAACAACTCCCTGTCTAATTAATCGTCCAATTAAAACTTACAAAACCTACTATACCACAAAATTTATCGGAAAAGAAACATAATACGGAAGACTTATGGTATTTTTAAGGAATTCTCATCAAATCTTAACTTTTTTGATAAAGTGTAAAATCCATTAGGAAAATCTAGGCAATTGCTCTAGTCAACAATAGCCGTTTGTACATAGGATATATTGAAAAGAAAAAAGGAGGTATTCAAAATGGGATTTGCTTACGGAGGCGGATTTGCCCTAATCGTCGTATTGTTCATTCTTTTGATTATTGTAGGGGCAGCATTTATTTGTTAATTTAGCCAGTCAAGTTATAACATCGAAACTAAAAATGAATAGAATATACTATTTCTGTTAGGGAGGTGACTATTATGGGTGGTGCAGCATACGGCAGCGGATTTGCGTTACTCGTTGTATTATTTATTTTGCTCATTATAATCGGTGCATCTTGGATATATTAGTGCAAAAAAATCAGGTTCGCGGCGAACCTGATTTTTTGTTTATGTTCAGAATAGTTGTAATCCGGATATAAATAATCTAAAGGGGTTCGATTCCG
Source organism: Heyndrickxia sporothermodurans (assembly GCA_016756695.1). Lineage (GTDB taxonomy): Bacteria > Bacillota > Bacilli > Bacillales > Bacillaceae_C > Heyndrickxia > Heyndrickxia sporothermodurans. Next base: position 4,371,981 of record CP066701.1, on the reverse strand, counting down.
CAAGCTCTTGCCAATAATTCTACTAAATGAATTGATTCTGACGGTTTTTTACCAAAGGTGTTGACTCCGTGAGTCATCTGAATTAAACAACCGGGGTTTGATGTTACAACTATTTCAGGCTGAATGTTATTTACTTCATTCATCTTTTTACTTAGGATTTTCATTGATTCATCGTATTGTTGAATGTTGTAAATTCCTCCGGAAGCACAGCATGTATTTTTGCTTGGTAGTTCGACATATTTAATTCCTGGAATTTTTTTAAGTAATTTCTCCGGATAGTCGCCTGCTTTTTGAACATTAGATAAATGGCATGAAGGCTGATAGGTAACAACTTTTTCAATCTCTTTTGAAAATGGCAGCGAATCCAATGAGAAGAGTACTTCGGATATATCTTTGATCTTTTTCGTGAATTGTTCCGCTTTACGTACCCATTCTGTACCGAATTCTTCTATTAATAGCTGATCATATTCTTGGAGGATAGCTCCACAGCCTCCCGCGTTGGTAATAATAGCATCGACTTCGTATTGATCAAATGCCTTTAGATTATCCTTGGCTAATTGTCGCGAATGCTTCATTTGCCCTTGGTGTGCGTGAAGTGCACCACAGCAGGTTTGTTCTTTAGGTACATATACATCACAACCGGACATCCTTAAGAGCTCAAGTGTATAGTAGTTGACATGATAGAAGATAGCATCGTTTATACATCCAAGAAATAAGGCAACCGTTTTAACCGTTTTTTCAGTTTTCGCTTCATACAGTTGTCCCCTTTGAATCTGGTATTTCTTTGAGGGAACTTTAGGCAGAGCTTTTTCGAATTTTCCTGCTTTTTTTACAAGTTTTTCGGAAAGGTTTGTTGCCCGAACAACTCTTTGCAGCCCGCTTTTTTGATAGAGGAAATACATATTACTAGAAAGCTTCATCGTTTTTGGTTTCATGAAAAGGTGGTTTAAGGCAAAGTCTTTAAATGTATGTTTTTTTCTAGCATGAACTTCTGCGTCATTAATAGCTTCTTTTGCATGTTCCAAAATTGAACCATATGGAACATTGACAGGACAGGCAACCTCACAGGCACGACAACCGAGACAAAGGTCAATTGGCTCTTTTAAGTCTTCTAAAATATCTATTTTTCCTTCCGCTGCCATTTTGACAAGATTAATCCTTCCTCTTGGAGAAGCACTTTCATTCTCCATCGATGCGTAAGTAGGGCATGCCGGAAGACAGTAGCCGCATTGAATACACTGATTGACTTCATCATAGGTTTTTTTTAAAAGAGTGTTTGTTATTGAGTCAGCGTTATTCACTGAGTCAACACCACCTTTGTTTGCCCTTTTTGTGGAAACATCTTGCCAGGATTCAAAATATTATTTGGATCCCAAGCCTCTTTAATCTTTTTCATTAAATCGAGCGTTAAACCTAACTCTTTTCGCATGTATGGAGCTTTTAAAATACCGATACCGTGTTCACCGGAGAGGGTTCCGCCTAGATCAATAGCCGCTTGAAAAATTTCCCCGACAGCGAGTTCTGCTTTTTTCATTTCCTCGATATTACGCTTATCTGTTATTATGTTTGGATGCAAATTTCCATCCCCAGCATGACCGAAAACAACTAAATTCAGCTTATATTTATCGCGAATAATATGAAGCTTTTCAATCATTTCCGGAATCTTACTTCGGGGCACTGTCGCATCTTCTGAAATTTTTGTTGGACCTAACTGAGTAATCGCTGGAGAGACCATCTTTCGGGCTTTCCAAATTGTTGCGCGCTCTTCTTCTGATTTCGCGACTCGTACTTTCGAACCAGGAAAGGATTTGCAAATTTCCGAGCATTGAGCTATTTCTTCCCTTACAGCCGCTTCATGTCCATCGACTTCAATAATGACGATCGCTTCAGCATCAAGGGGAAGACCTGATGGCTGATAATGTTCAACAGCCTCAATACAGTATTTATCCATAAGCTCAAGTGCAGCAGGTAACACTCCTGAGGATAAAATTGACGTGATCGCCTTTCCGGAATCAACAACGCTTTGGAAGGAAGCGAGTAATGTCATTTTGTGTGCTGGTTTCGGTATTAGCCGTAAAGTAATTTCCGTGACGACGCCAAGAAGTCCTTCCGAACCTACTATAAGTCTCGTTAAGTCAAATCCAGTCACATTTTTAACTGTTTTTCCACCTGTACGGATAATATCTCCTGTAGGCGTTACTACTTCTAATCCAATTACATATTCTTTTGTTGTCCCATATTTTAATCCTTTTGGTCCGCTGGAATTTTCAAGAATATTCCCACCAATTGTTGATACGTTGGAACTGCTCGGATCTGGAGGGTAAAATAATCCTTCTTTTTCTGCTTCTTCATGTATTCTGGATGTAATTACACTTGGTGTTACGATTGCAAGCATATTTTCTTTATCAATCGTTAAGGATTTTGGATATTGTGACATATCCAGAACGATTCCACCTAATATCGGTAGGGGGCCTCCACTTAAAGAAGTAGCTGATCCTCTAGGGTAAACAGGAATTTGATAGGTATTTGCTAATAAAATGATTTTACTAACTTCTTCCTTTGATTGAGGTTGAAGGACAATGTCAGGCAAATATTCGCCAAATGAAGCATCATAGCTAAACGAGTATAAATCCCCCTTTTTAGTAAGGATTCTATCGTTTTGAACAATTTTCCTTATTTCATTTAGTATTTGTTCATTAATTTTACTCATTGTTATCAACACCTAATAAGAATTGTGGATTATTTTATGGGGAGATCTATCATATTGAGAAACTGTTACAAACGGGAGGTTCTTCTTATAACTAGAATCATTATTTAAAATTTATTTATAGTTTTTAAACCAAGGAGCTTGGGTCTCCTTGGTTTATTTTTGCGCACATGAGTGGTTGTAATCTCTGTTGCTTTTATGTATATAGGATCTCTACATATGAAGAAAGAAGTAAAATAGTAACGAGTATATTAATGGTTCTAAATACCTTTGGTTGTCTTTCTTCAGGAATCTCTTTTTGTATACAAAGTGAATTAGTCATATTGTTTATTAGGTAAACAATAATAATTGCAACTATAATAAAAATGGAGATCACTATCAATTCCTCCCATATTTCCAAATGTTTAAGCTAAAGATACCAAATTTTAAATTAAAAAGATAGCTATTTTAAGAGATAACAGAATCAAATAAATGGTATTTTACTTTTGGAAAATAGTAATTAAACTGTAAAATAGAAGAATACAACATAAAAAATAAAAATCCGTCTTTTTATTACCTAATGTGATGAATATGAAAGGGCAAAATGGTATTATACTGATACAAGCCTATGATTACGGAAAATACAAACTTGGTAAATTCTTCTTCGAAAAGAATTAGATGAGGTGAAATGATATGGAATCAATAGAACAAAGACTTGAACGTATAGAGTTTCACCAAAAATTACTATTAAAAATTATTTCTGAAAGTCAATATGATTTTTATCGAATCGTCATTGAAAATCAACTACAGGAAAAAGATGTGGAAGATTTCTATAAACTCTGTGAAACTTTACATAAAGAAAGTGAAGAACAAAAAGCTGATAAATTCGTCTTTTTTTCTCCACTTTTCAAAAAATTTAAAGAAGAGCTTCATCCGAAGTTAGATCCCGAACAAGTCATTCAAGCATGTTTAAAGCAAAATATTTTTCCGGAGCTTATGGAAATCTTAAATAAAAATTTATCTTAAAAATTACTCAAGCTTTCACTCTCTGTTGGAAGCTTTTTAACATTTCCGTTTTCTTCAATAAATTCCGTTTCAATATTATGAAAGGAAGTTTCGAATATTTCCATAAAATCTTCTCCATATATATTACGAATAATGGCCATTAATTCGATAAATTCAGGGAATTTTCCATACAAATTTTTAATAGGCAATGCACCGTTTAAAACGACGCTATTTGAAGGATTAAAAGATTCCATTGAATCAAGTAATAACGCTTCCCCTTTTTTTGTTAATTGAATGTAGGTGTTTCTTTTGTCATTTTCCTTCTTAGAAAACTCCAGTAATTCCCGTTCTTCTAACTTTTTTGAAAAATTAAAAGCTGTTGATACATGCATGACTCCAAATTTGGCTACATCCGATATGGATGCACCCTTTAAATGGTAGGCAATCCAAAGAATATGATGTTCATTAATATTCAAATCATATGGTTTTATCCATTGCTGCCAATCTTTTTCAATCATTTTCCAAATAGCTTTGCTAATTTGCGTAATTTTTTGACTGAACAGCAAGGCTTCCTTTATAGAATAAGGACTTTCTGTCATTACTTCACCCACTTTATATATATATATATATATTTATTATGCCAATAAAATAAAGATTAATAAAGATATAAATTAACAAAATTTTTAGACAAGAATTTTCGTTTCAGAAAAGCATTGGAATTAATGAGATTTAGGTTGCTCCTGAATTTTTGATTCTAACTCATCAATTGAATCCTTCAATGCTTGTACTTCATTTAGAATATTTTCTTTATTTCCTTCAATATTATTTTGCCATTCTGATATCGCTGACTTGATATCAGAAACGAACTTCATTGCGATGTCTTTACCTTCCGATGATAATACATGGATTGAGTTTTTTAGTTCCTGCACATTTTTCGTTATATCTTTTGCAGATGACATCCAATCATTTGTTTGATCCGATAGTTGTTTTCTTAATTCTTTACCTGATGTAGGAGCTGTTAGTAAGGCGGAAAGTGTACCAGCAATTCCTCCGATGATAATCCCATAAGCAAACATTTTTTTGTTCATGTCAACACCCCATTTTATAATATAAAGTGATTATTAAGAATCTTTTGCATACCTTATAATCTATTTTTCTACAATAATTTGCAAAATCCTGCATGAATATTTAAATTATAGTACAATTTTTAAAAAAATGCACTGAAATTAACTATTTTATTAACATTTTATTGGAATTAAGAATCATGAAGTTCGCTTATTTTGCATATTTTTATCGTGTGAAGTATTTTAAAAATATAATGAATCAACGAGGGAATTGTTCAATCAAAATGGAGAAAGAGGTGTGGGTATTGAGTGGAATCATTTTTTGCCTCCTCCTTATATGTATTTGCTTTTTGATAGGATCAATTTATACTTTTTTAAAGTACCAAAGACCGGGGGTCTATCCGCCTAAAAAAATTTTAAAACAAAGGATAGTGTTTTTAGGCAGTGGAGGGATCATCTCTTTATTATTATTTGTTATATTGTTAATAATGACATAAAAAATCCTGCGTGATTAGCAGGATTTTACTTAGCATTTATTGAATATTTTTGGATATTGCTTCGGCGATTTTTTTATAATCATCTTGTGTGTATTCACTTTGATTATTTTTCCAAACGGCACCAAAGCCATCACCTTTTCCATAACGTGGGATTAGGTGTAAATGAAAGTGGAAAACAGATTGACCAGCATGTTCACCATTATTATTAACAAGATTCATACCGATCGGATTAAATTCAGCTTTCAAGGCATTTGCAATCATAGGTGCCACTTCAAAAATATTCTTGGCGATTTCGGGAGTCAATTCAAAAACGTTTTCTTTATGTACTTTTGGAATGATTAATGTATGACCCTTTGTTACTTGACTAATATCAAGAAAAGCAAGAACATGATCATTTTCAAATACTTTTGCGGATGGAAGTTCACCATTTATAATTTTACAAAAAATACAATCACTCATACTATCCCACCTTTCGATTTTGTAATTAGTATAACTTATAATGGCTAATAATGGAATAAGAAAAGCGTAAGCGCTGGACAGAAAAAGAAAAGGGACGGGGAATTCGATGAAATCCCGTCCCGATTGAAGGGGTACTTTAAGGGTTTAAAAAATCATTGGTCTGCCTTTGATAAACACCTCATTTATGATAAGAGTGTTATTTCAAATTTAACGGAGTAAATGACCTTTGTTCAACGCGATCATCCCCTTATTGTTTTAACATTTATTCAACGTTTAAAACAGTAAGTGATCTTCGACAAACACCTCATTTATGATAAGTGTATTTGTAACGTTGTTGCCATATCCTAGACCTGCCCTAATCGCTTTTACGGTTTCGGTCTTTAGTAACCACCCCGATTAATTGCGTTAGTTAACCCCTTCGCTTATTATCATGTACAATATAGAAATAAGTATTCATAAATTTTTAAGCTTTTAATGATGTGGATTAAGAAAAAGAAAGGACGTATACATATGTCACTACTCGAAGTACAAAATCTTACCGGTGGTTATACGAAAAAACCTGTTTTAAAAGATGTTTCGTTTACAATCGAAAAAAAACAAATGATTGGGTTAATCGGTTTAAATGGTGCTGGTAAAAGTACTACAATCAAGCATATTATTGGATTGATGGAACCGAAAAAAGGAAAGATTCAAATCAACGATCTCGAGCTTCGAAATGGCCCTGATGAATATCGAAAACAATTTTCTTATATTCCGGAATCTCCAATTTTATATGATGAGTTAACATTGGACGAGCATCTTAAGCTTACGGCAATGGCTTACGGAATAAATCAGGAAACATTTCAAACAAGGATTACTCCATTATTAAAAGAGTTTCGTTTAGAAAAAAAACTAAGTTGGTTCCCTGCTCATTTTTCTAAGGGAATGAAACAAAAAGTAATGATTATGTCCGCTTTTTTAGTGGAACCTGATTTATATATTATAGATGAACCATTCGTTGGCCTGGATCCTCTCGGCATTCAATCTTTATTAGATTTAATGAAGAAAATGAAAGAAAATGGGGCGGGAATTCTTATTTCAACCCATATTCTTGCAACAGCAGAAAGATATTGTGACGGATTTATCATTTTACATAATGGACATATTCGAGCAAAAGGAACGTTGAAAGAACTTCAAGATGAATTCGATATGCCAGGTGCTACATTAGATGATATATATATTCAGTTAACGAAGGAAGATAACGATGAAACAGATTGAGAGTTTATGGAAAGAACGAGTCCAACTATATATTCATGAATTAAGAAAATATTTAAAGTATATATTTAATGATCATTTATTATTTGTAGCCATTTTTGCATTAGGTGCAGGTGCCTATTATTATAATGGATGGGTAAAAACATTGGATGAAAGTTTTCCTATCGGTTTAGTTATGGGGATCTTATTGGGCCTTTTTTTAACGATGAGTCCGATTTATACATTATTAAAAGAAGCAGATAAAGTGTATTTGCTTCCGATAGAAATGAAAATGGCGTCTTATTTTCGTAAATCGATTTTATTTAGTTTTGTAATACAAGCCTATTTATTACTAATGCTTCTTGCTATCTGTATGCCTATGTATGTACAAGCAAGCGGGAATGGATTTCAATCTTTTCTCTATATCCTAATTGTTCTTTTTATCTTAAAAGTGTGGAATCTTTATTTACAATGGGATATGTTGAAAATTCAAGATCAAAGAACAGCCATTTTTGATTGGTTGATTCGTTTCGTATTAAACAGTTGTTTTATTTATTTTATTATCGAAAGAGCAAATCCATGGATTTATGGATTGTTTATTATTCTTTATTTAGCATTATTTGCTTTTTATCACAGTTTTGTAAAAGGGAAAACGTTAAAATGGGATGTATTAATTGATAAGGAACAAAAAAGATTAAACGCATTTTATCGGTTCGCAAATCTGTTTACAGATGTTCCAAAACTAAAAGGTCAGGTTAAACGTAGAAAATGGTTGGATTGGATCTTTCAATTCATTTCATACGAGCAAAAAAACACATATACGTTTCTATTTGCCAGAACATTGATACGTTCAAGTGAATTTTTCGGATTATACATGAGATTATCGATCATTGGTGCGATACTTCTTTATTTCAGTAATCAAATGTACTTGTCGATCGGAATATCAATCTTATTTCTTTTTTTAACAGCCTTTCAGCTAATACCTATGGTGAATTACCATGAATTGAAAATTTGGCAATATCTTTATCCTGTGGATCGAACTTTCAAGGAAAAATCTTTTTTAACCATATTAACAGTTTCTATCTTTATTCAGTCTATTTTTTTCGGAGTCGTCGTTCTTTTTAGTCAATCATGGCTAAATGGGCTTATTGTATGTTTGGCTGGCATCCTGTTTTCTGTCATTTTTACTAAATCATATGTTCCAGTCAGGCTTCGGAAAATGAGTCGGAGTTTATGAAATTTCTCCGCAATTAATTAGGGGAGACGTTAAAAATGCCTATTCGTTAGTTGAATCAAAACCGTATACAAATAGAAAATCCCACTTGAATTCAAATGGGATTTTCATTTTATACTTCAACTGAATTTTGTTCTTCAACATTTTGATAATTTAACGCAGCAGTGCCTAATGTTTTTGCGGCAATAAGCAATGCTTTTTCATTAATTTCAAATTTGGGGTGGTGGTGTGGATAAGGAATCTCTACATCGTCAGGCTTCGCCCCGGTAAAGAAAAACGTTCCTTTTACATGTTGCAAATAATAGGAAAAATCCTCGCCACCCATTTCAGGAGCAGCGATTTCAGTATGAAGAACATCGGAAACCTGACTTGTACAATCTGCCAAAAAGTCAGTTTCCTCATCATGATTGACAACCGCCGGGTAGCCTCGATGGTATTCATACTCAAATTCACAACCTGCTGCTAAGCATGTACCCCGAACGATACGATCAATTTCTTCCTCGATGAAATCACGAACGTCTTCATTAAAGGTCCGAACTGTCCCAGACAATTTTGCAGAATCCGCAATCACATTAAATGCATTTTCTGCAACGAAAGACCCTACAGTTACTACAGCAGAATCAATTGGATCGACGCGTCTGCTGACAATTTGTTGGAGGTTCATCACTAATTGCGAGGCGATAACAATCGCATCTTTCGTTTTATGTGGTTGGGCACCATGACCGCCATACCCTTTAATTTTGATTTCAAAGCGATCAGCCGCTGCCATTATTGGACCTTTTCGATAGGATATCGTGCCACATTCCAAAGGAGACCATAAATGGGTTCCGAAAATGACGTCCACACCTTCCAGGCATCCGTCCTGAATCATTGAAATCGCTCCACCTGGGGCATATTCTTCCGCATGCTGATGAATCATCACATACTCACCTGATAATTCTTCTTTCATTTCGTTCAAGGTTTTGGCAAGGACAAGCAGTGTTGCCGTATGACCATCATGCCCACAAGCATGCATCACACCAGGTACCTTTGATTTATATGGTGCATCTGTTTCTTCGTTAATTGGCAATGCGTCAAAATCCGCTCGCAGTGCAACTGTTTTTCCTGGAAACTTTCCTTTAATTCTTGCGACTACCCCATTTCCACCAACATTTTCTTTAACTTCAATTCCTCGTTCTTTATAGAAATCGGCGATATATTTAGCTGTTTGAACTTCTTGAAAAGATAATTCCGGATGCTGATGTAAATATCTGCGAATACTTACCATTTCATCAAATGATTGTTCTAGTTTTTGAGCTAATGTTTGAATTGTCATTGCTAGCCACGCATCTCCTCTTTGTAAAAATTTAAAACGAACTATTTTTATTATAGTACATATTTGAATTTTGTGAAAATGGTATTCGTTTGTACAAAATTTAAGGTAGAAGCCCCTTAAAGAGATTTTTTCTTTGAAGTCCTCACTCATTTTTTGCTTTTACATATTTTATTTTAAGTGGTTATTAGCCTATTTTCTCCCTCGATTATTAACCTCTTTTTCCAACAAGAAGTGCATTCTTTTAAACTGTAAGGAGGAATTTATGTGTCAGTTGATCTTACAGCAATTCATTGGATTTATATTGTGTTTATAGTGCTAATTATCGGATTCATGATTTTAAGGAGAGATACAACAATCATCTGTATAGTCGGAATTTTTCTTATTGCCTTGACAGCAACCGGTTCTATTACGGCATCCATTAGTGGGGTTTTTACAAGCTTCATTTATGCAATTACCGAGTTGTTAGCGATAATTTTAGTTATTTCACTAATTGTATCAATGAGTAAAAGTTTGATGGCTACAGGGATCAATGATGTGATGATTTCACCTTTTGCTAAACTAATTAAAACCCCTTCCTTAGCTTATTGGACGATTGGTATTGTTATGATGCTCATTTCCTTATTTTTCTGGCCTTCACCAGCTGTTGCTTTAATGGGGGCGGTATTACTTCCAGTAGCGATAAGAGTAGGCTTACCTGCTATTGGGGCGGCGATCGCTATGAATTTATTTGGTCATGGAATTGCTTTATCAGGGGATTACATTATCCAAGGGGCACCAAAGATTGCCGCCGATGGTGCAGGTATTCCAGTAAATGATGTATTACATGCAAGTATCCCGCTTGTCATTATAATGGGGCTTGTTACCACAATAACCGCGTTTTACTTTTTAAAACGCGATATGAAAAATGGAAAATTAAAGGTGAATAATCATTTCGATGTGCCGCTTGAAACTGAAAAGAAAGAGGTTACCCAGCTGACTCCTTTTTTTAAACGTCTCTTTGCATTGTTAATTCCAATCTTTTTTATTCTCGATATTGTTGCAATGGTTGCTTTTCATCTTCAAGGGGGAGATGCTACTGCCCTTGTCGGAGGTACTTCCATTTTGATTTTATTATTAATTACGTTTGCTGGATATAAAAATAAAGCGCTTGAGCAAACAACAAAATATTTAATAGAAGGGCTGCAATTTGGCTTTAAAGTGTTTGGTCCTGTGATTCCAATCGCCGCATTTTTCTATTTAGGGGATGCGGGCTTCCAATCGATGATTGGTGATTATTTGCCAAAAACATCTCACGGAATTGTAAATGATTTAGGTGCAGCATTAGCAAATCTTGTGCCGGTAACGAAGGAAGTTGGTGCAATCACTGCGACTGGAGTTGGTATTATAACGGGGTTAGATGGATCGGGATTTTCAGGATTATCGCTTGTTGGATCTGTCGCTAAGTTATTTTCACATGGAATCGAATCAAGTATTGCAACACTGACATCTCTCGGTCAAATTATGGCAATTTGGGTTGGTGGAGGTACGCTTGTCCCTTGGGCGCTTATACCAGCTGCAGCAATTTGCGGTGTTGATCCATTTGAACTAGCAAGAAGAAATCTTAAACCGGTAATAATCGGGATGGTAGTAACTACAATAGTTGCTATGTTTTTACTGTAATGCTCCCGTCAAAAATGTTTAATATAGAAATCTATTGATGTACGTGTCATTTCCTTGGAAATAAGAGAGATTTTTGTCAAGTTTATACCTTTTATGCTGGTTGTTGAAATTGTGTAAAAATAAGCGCAAATACTGCGCTTTATTTTTTTTCTTCATTCGGGATTGTATAGTACGATTCATATGGTGAGCCATTAAAAATTGTATTGCTGGATAATGGAGCACTGACTGTAGGCGTGTTTATAATCGTTTTGTAAGAATCTGTTAATTTCCATCTGGAGAAATCTTTTTCGTCTTCCCATATCGTTAAAATAATATACGTATCACCTTTTTTCGGTTTCAAAAAACGAAAAGCGCGAATACCCGAAGCCGTTTGAATCAACTGACTATTATTTTGCAAATGATACTCAAAAACCGGCTTGCCTTCATCGGAAATGGGAATATTATAGAAAACACTATATCCTTCTTCCGGAAAATTTCCTTTTCCATTAATTACTTCATATGTTCTCGGCGAACCAAATACAGATTTTTTCATCGTTTCATGAATGATTAAGGAGTTTTGTGCATTTTGCATTAACAGCATTTGTTCATCCTTATATTTATTCAATATTTTTATAAGAAACTCATAAGTACCGGTCGTAATATAAAGATTCATTTTTATCACCTCATTATTATTATACCCTTCAAAAGAGCATTAAAAAGCAATTTTCTGAAAATTAATTGATAGTATATTCATAAATGAATGGAGAAATTTTAACTTTTGACGATTTTAAGGCGAGAAAAAGGGAGAATTTATGACATTTCGTTAGGCGAACTATACATTTGGAATGAAAAAGTCTATATTGATTACATATTAAGAAGGAAGAACGAACTAGAACTTTTCTCTTTTTATAATTATTATTATATAATATGAAAAGATAGTTTTGAAAGGTGGACATTTTACATATGACTAGAATTACGAATGATACACTTTTGAGAGCGGCAAAAGGTGAACAAACAAGCCATGTTCCAGTTTGGTTTATGCGTCAAGCGGGACGCTCACAACCAGAATATCGTGCCTTGAAGGAAAAGTATTCCTTATTTGAGATCACCCATCAGCCTGAATTATGTGCATATGTCACTCGATTGCCTGTAGAGCAATATGATGTAGACGCAGCTATTTTATATAAAGATATTATGTCGCCTCTTCCTGCGATTGGTGTTGATGTTGAAATCCAATCTGGAATTGGACCGGTTATTAATAATCCAATTCAATCACTTGCAGATGTGGAAAAGTTGGGGGAAATAACACCTGAAGAAGATGTTCCTTATGTGTTAGATACGATTAAATTGTTAACTAATGAACAATTGACAGTACCGCTGATTGGTTTTGCAGGAGCTCCATTCACCGTTTCGAGCTATATGATTGAAGGGAGACCTTCAAAAGATTATAAAAAAACGAAAGCATTTATGTATTCGGAGCCGAAAGCATGGTTTGCCTTGATGGATAAGCTTGCTGACATGACCATTGCATATGTACGTGCACAAATAAAAGCTGGAGCAAGTGCGATCCAAATTTTTGATTCTTGGGTCGGCGCATTAAATGTGGAGGATTATCGGATATATATTAAGCCTGTTATGGAAAGAATCTTTAGTGAGTTAAGAAAAGAAAATGTTCCACTTATTATGTTCGGAGTTGGTGCGAGCCATCTTGCACTAGAGTGGCATGATCTTCCATTAGATGTTGTAGGTCTTGATTGGAGATTACCAATTCAAGAGGCAAGACAAAAAGGTATTACGAAAGCTGTTCAAGGGAACTTGGATCCAGCTCTATTATTAGCACCATGGGAAGTACTTGAAGAAAAAACGAAGTCTATTTTGGACCAAGGAATGAAAACACCAGGCTATATCTTTAATTTAGGACATGGTGTATTCCCTCAAGTCAATCCCGAAACACTAAAAAGATTAACATCATTCATTCACGAATATAGTGCAAAATAAAAAACGCTGGAGCTAGATATACGAGAATTAGAAAGAGGTTTAACAAATGACGAAGAAAAAAGTAGGGCTTCTCGTCATGACCTACGGAACGCCATATGAAGAAGCAGACATTGAAAGATACTACACACATATAAGACATGGACGTAAACCTTCTGAAGAGATGTTAGAGGACTTACGTAGCCGTTACAAAGCAATCGGAGGAATCTCTCCGTTAGCGAAAATTACTGAAGAACAAGCATATGGTCTTCAGAACCGTTTAAATGAAATCCAAGATGATGTAGAATTTCAAGCATATATTGGCTTGAAACATATTGAACCATTTATTGAAGATGCGGTTGAGCAAATGCATAATGATGGAATCAAAGAAGCGGTGTCACTTGTATTAGCACCACATTTCTCAACATTTAGTGTTAAGTCTTATAATGAACGTGCGAAAGAAACAGCTGAAAAGTTAGGCGGGCTTACAATTACATCGATTGAGAGCTGGTATAAGGAACCGAAATTTATTGACTATTGGGTGGAGCGATTGTCTGAAACATATGCAAGCATGAAAGAGGATGAACGTAATGCTGCATGTTTAATCGTTTCTGCTCACAGCTTACCAGAAAAAATCCTTCAATATGGCGACCCATATCCTGAACAGCTTAAGGAAACAGCTGATTTAATTGCTAGTAAAGCAGGGATAAAGGAATATGCAATCGGTTGGCAAAGTGCTGGAAATACTCCAGATCCATGGCTTGGACCCGATGTTCAAGATTTAACGCGTGATTTGTACAATGAAAAAGGATATAAAGCATTTGTTTACGTACCTGTTGGATTTGTTGCCGAACATTTAGAAGTTCTCTATGATAATGATTACGAATGTAAAGTGGTCACTGAGGAAGTGGGTGCAAGCTACTATCGACCTCCAATGCCAAATTCACAACCTCAATTTATTGATGCACTAGCAACGGTAGTTTTAAAAAAACTAAATGTAAATAATTAACGACATCAGGGATTATCCCTGGTGTTACTTTATTGCACTATAGACTTTTCAAAAAATATAAAATAATGATCATTGCCGAAGAAGGTGATTCCCAGTGTCGGGTAAAAAACATAAAGTAGTTATTATCGGTGGCGGGATTACCGGTTTAACTTCAGCATTTTATTTACAGAATGAAATAAAACAAAATAATTTACCTATTGAATTTAAACTAGTAGAAGCCAGTAGAAGATTAGGCGGGAAAATCAAAACTGTCCGAAAAGACGGCTTTGTTATAGAAACAGGCCCTGACTCTCTTTTAACAAAAAACGAAAGCTTTACTAAACTAGTAGAAAAATTAGGTATCCAACAAGAGTTAATTGAAAGTGAAACTGATAAAACATATGTAATATCGAATGATAAGCTTTATTTAATTCCTGAAGGAGCAGTGGTAGGAATCCCCACTCAAATAAGTCCGTTTATTCTTTCTAGTTTATTTTCGTTTTCTGGCAAAGTAAGGGCTGCAGCTGATTTAATTATTCCACGATTAAAAGAAAAAAAAGATGTTTCAATTGGGCAATTTTTTCGCAGACGATTTGGTGATGAAGTAGTAGAAAATCTCATTGAACCGTTACTTTCAGGGATATATGCAGGTGATATTGATCAATTAAGCTTAAAGGCAATTTTTCCGCAATTCTATGAGGTGGAAAAAAGATATCGTAGTTTAATAATAGGAACAAAAAGGGACAAGACCTATTCAAATAGATTCCTAACCTTAAGGAATGGGCTGGAATCAATCGTGGAATCCATGGAAGAAAAGCTTGAGGAAAGTTCAATAATGAAGGGTATTCGGGTTGTTAAGGTTGAAAAGTCATCAAGGGACCAAGATTATGAAATTTCCCTAAATAATGGTGAGCATCTCGAAGCAGATAGTGTGATTATTGCGCTCCCACATTATTTACTGCCAAATATATTTCCGAGGTATGATTTTTTTGAACCACTTTCCAAGGTTCCGGCTACATCAGTTGCTACAGTAGCGATGGCATTTTCTGAAGAAGCGATTAGAAAAAACTTTGATGGAACCGGTTTTGTCGTTGCGAGGAATAGCGACTATACAATTAATGCTTGCACATGGTCACATAAAAAATGGCCACATTCAACTCCTGATGGCAAAGTACTGCTTCGCAATTATATTGGCAGAGCTGGGGATGAAACAGTCGTCGATTTATCAGACGCAGAAATTGAGCAAATTGTTTTCGATGATTTAAATAAATTAGTCGAACTCTCTGATGAACCCGACTTTACAATCGTATCAAGATGGAAAAATGCGATGCCACAATACACAATTGGGCATGAAGAAAGAGTAAAAGCATTAAAGGACAATATCGTGAAAAATCTGCCGGGAGTTATTATTGGTGGAAGTTCATTTGAAGGAATTAGTGTACCGGATTGTATTAGTCAAGGTGAATCCATAGTGAAAGATGTTTTGCAGTATTTAAGAAAATTAAATACGTCTAAGCAGGAAGTGATTAGTGAATAATTCTATTGTAGAATTATTCACTTGTTTTTTTTTTAAGAGTATGTTAAATTACTTTTTGTGAACTAATTGACCATTTTCCTCATTTGGTCATTTTGCGGATTGGGGTGAAGTACTTTGGCGATTGATCGTAAACAACTAATTATAGATGCAGCTACAAAATCCTTTTCATTATTTGGCTACAAAGCTACGACAATGGATCAAGTTGCGAAACTTGCCAATGTCGGAAAGGGCACAATCTACACTTTTTTCAAGAACAAAGACGAATTGTTTGATGAAATTGTGACAACCCTTATTAAGGATATGAAAGAATCTGCAGAAGAAGCAATGGATCCTAATCTTTCTTTCTTTGAGAATGTGCACAACGTACTATTTCGAATATTAGAGTTTCGTAAAAAGCATCAACTAACGATTAAACTTTTTCAAGAAGAAAAAGATATGGGAACACCTGCTGTGTCTGAAGTCATTCAAAAAGTGGAAACTGCAGTCTTAAATTATATTATGGGAATCATTCAAGGTGCAATGGATAAGGGAGAAATAAAAAAATGTGATCCTGAAATCACAGCATTTATTATTTTAAAGCTTTATATTTCATTAATATTTGACTGGGAAAAGCACCATCGTCCCCTTGAAAAAGAGGAAATTGCAGATCTGTTTGAATCTTACTTATTTAAGGGATTGTCAATATGATGATCCTCATATTTTTAAACAAAACTGACCATTTGAACAATTCAGTCAATTAGAAAGGAGCGAATTAATTATATGAAAGGTTCATTATTTTTAGCCGAATTAAAAGGAATTGTCCGCCATCCGATGTCCTTAATACAAGTTCTGGCTATTATATTAGTCCCGATTCTTTATGCAGGGATGTTTATATGGGCGTTTTGGGATCCATATGGACGATTAGAGAAATTGCCGGTTGCCGTAATAAATGAGGATAAAGGATCGGTAATGCAGGATGAAAAAATCGAGATTGGTGATAAACTAATTGATAACCTAAAAGAGAAGAAAAGCATGAATTTCCATTTCGTCTCAAAAGACGCGGCCTATAAAGGATTGGAAAATCAAAAATACTATATGGTCATCGAGATTCCGGAAAATTTCTCTGAAAATGCAACAACTTTACTCGATAAAGATCCAAAACGACTACAATTAAAATATGTACAAAATCAAAGTGCAAACTATACATCCTCAAAAATTGGCGAATCAGCCATGACCAAAATTAAAGATGCTGTATCAAAAGAAGTGTCCACTACGTATGCAGAAGAAATGTTTGATGCGATTAAAAAAATGGGGGACGGGTTTAATACAGCAAGTGACGGCGCATCTAAATTATACGATGGTGCAAAAAAATTAGGTGATGGAACGAAATCGCTAAAGGAAAATCTTGAACTACTCGCAAAAAATTCGATTACATTTAATGACGGAGTAGTGAAAGCTAAATCAGGTGCCGGAGATCTATCAAAAGGATCGAATGATTTAGCAAATGGTTTAAATCAGCTGAATGATGGAAGCAATCAATTATATAATGCCTCAAAAGATATGCAAAACGGCACAAAGGAATTAACAAAAGGGATTAACCAGGCGAGTGAAGGGCTTGGAGCATTAAATAAAGGAATGCCTGCACTTGTCGATGGTACCAAGAAAGTTCAAGGTGGGCTTGAGCAATTCAAAAATGAACTCCCTCCTGCAATAGCTAATGCCTTTTCATCCCAGTTAACTGAAGGTGTTAAAGGGATAAATCAAGGTGTTGATCAATTGCAAAGTGGGATCGAAAAGGGCCTAATAGATTCTATAGATAGCCAGGCAATCCAGCAAAAAGAAGCAATGAGCAATTTGATCAAAGAACTATATGATAAGAAGGTAGATCCGAATGTTATAAAAATAGTTCAAGATCAAATGTTAGCTTCTGCTGAACAACAAAAGTCAAAATTAGACCTTGCGAAAAAAGATCTTCATAATCAATTGAATACAGGGTTTCAAACATTTAAAAACCAAGTAAGCCAAAAAATGACAGGCAATAAAAATCAAATTACAAAACAAATAAAAGAGCAAACCGATCCACAATTTGATAAATTAATAGCCGGTGTCTCTACTATTAATAAAAACCAAGTAAAAGTTCAAAAGGGAATCGAACAGCTTGCAAACGGTTCGACATTACTAAGTAATGGTGCTGCTAAATTACAAAACGGTCAAAATCAATATATTGAGAGTTTAGGCTTATTTACTAGCAAAATGAATGATGCCGCAACTGGTGCCAACAAATTATCCGAAGGAGCAAAAACGCTCAATAATGGATTGAATCAGCTTGCTGATGGGTCAACACAAATAAAAGACGGCAGTCATAAACTTGCTGACGGTTCAAAAAAATTGGATGACGGTACAAATGATTTAAAAGACGGAACGAAAGAAATGAAAGGAAAATTATCTGATGCATCAAAGGATGCAAACTCCGTTAAAGGGAATGATAAACAGTATGATATGATGAGTGATCCGATCCATCTTAAAAAAGATGTCGTTAATCATGTCCCTAACTATGGAACAGGATTGACTCCTTATTTCTTATCACTCGGATTATTTGTCGGAGGACTATTGTTAACAATCATTTTCAATGTTCGTGAACCTGCTACAGAGCCGAAAAATGCTTTTTCTTGGTTCTTGGGGAAATACGGTATCATGGCTATCGTCGGTATTTTTCAAGCGCTAATTGCTGTTTGGATTATCGTCGGTATGATTGGAGTAGATGTGAAAAGCGTGCCATTATTTATCGTGGCAGCGATCGTTACAAGTCTAACATTTATGGCAATTATTCACTTTTTCGTTGCAGCACTGGATAATCCGGGTCGCTATATTGCGATTATCGTTTTAATCTTGCAATTAACATCTAGTGCGGGAACTTTCCCACTAGAGTTATTACCTAATGCATTAAAACCGATTCATGAAGCATTGCCAATGACTTATTCTCTTCAAGCTTTCAGGGCAGTTATCTCAAATGGAGATTATTCATTAATGTGGCATAACTTAGGAATACTTGCTATCTATCTAGTAAGCTTCTTGATTTTAACATTAGGATATTTTATCTTTAAGTCAAAAAAAATGGATAAAACAAAAACAAATGAAGAAGTTATCGCATAAAAAATGAGGCTGGGACATAACTAGCTTCAAATAGTGAAAAAGGTGAATTTGAGTGTACTCAAATTCACCTTTTTCTTTTTTTTACGTGTAATTCTTCTATTACCTTAGTTGTTGGGCAGTGTATTTTCTTAAATTCACTGCCATTAATGCAAAGCCCATTTCATTTTCTACCTTCGATTTTCCTCGTACGGAAAATCGTGTGAAACGCAAATTAGCCTTCAAGAATCCAAAAACTGGTTCCACATCGATTTTGCGTTTTCGATAGATCGCACCCGTTCTCTCTTCTGAAAGCTTCGTTCTTACATATTCTTTTTGTTGTTCCCATGTTTCATTCACCATTCGTTTTCGATTGTTGCCTTCTTTTGCTTTGGTACAGGAGGAACGGAATGGGCAGTCCGAACAGTCTTTGCACTCGTAGATTTTAAACTTCCGTTGGAATCCTGTACGATCAGTACGGACAGAATAATCGTGAAATGTAAGATGTTTCTGGTTTGGACATGTATAGGTATCTGTTTCTTCATCGTACGGCCAGTTGTCTGGATTGAATAGGTTTTGTTTGTAGGTTTTCTTTTTTTCCTTCATATACAGCGTATAAGGAATAAGTGCTTCACGTTTTCTGTTCAAAAGGATATCATTATAATTTTCTTCACTACCATAACTTGCATCTGTGACGATGTGTTCCGGTAACTCGAAATAATCCTGCTCAATCTCATCTAGAAAGGGAATTAACGTACGTGTGTCTGTTGGGTTTGAGAATAATCCATAGGCAAGCGCATATTGACCTTCCGTTGCGATTTGTGTATTATAACCAGCCTTCAATTGTCCATTTTTCATATAATCATCTTTCATTCGCATAAATGTCGCATCTGGATCTGTTTTAGAATAGCTATTACGTGTACCAAAGATTTCAAGGTCTCGTTGGTATTTCTGTTTTCGTACGATAAAATCAATCAACTGTTTACGCACTTTTTTCGGATATTTGCGTTCATTTCTTAAAGCTTTTCGTTCTGGAACATCCGATGATGCTTCAATTTGTTTATCATACTCGTTTACGACATCATCCACTTTTTGAACCAATTGAGCGAGCTCTTCCAATGATAACTGTTCATCGCTTTCACGTTCGATTTCAGGTATGATTTCATTCTCAAGAAGCTCATCATATAGCTGGTTTGACTTTTCAATTAAACTTTGATGATACTTCTCAATCGATTTCTTCCAGACAAACGTAAATTTATTTGCATTCGCTTCAATCTTTGTACCATCGATAAAAATTGCTTCTTGATCGATCAGTTTTTC
The DNA here is from genome assembly GCA_016756695.1 of Heyndrickxia sporothermodurans. Classification (GTDB taxonomy): domain Bacteria; phylum Bacillota; class Bacilli; order Bacillales; family Bacillaceae_C; genus Heyndrickxia; species Heyndrickxia sporothermodurans. The sequence goes on along the minus strand of CP066701.1, from coordinate 4,351,923 downwards.
TTCAATTAATTGGCAACGGAATTGGACGAAACATTGGCGAATTAAATTTTTCACTTCTGGTTGAACACGGAATCGGTTGATTGTTCGGTAGCTTGGTTCATGCCCTTGAGCTAGCCACATCATACGGATACTGTCTTTTAATAGGGCTTCAATTTTTCGCCCTGAAAAAACAGATTGCGTGTAGGCACATAAGATAATTTTAAGCATCATGCGTGGATGGTAGGCAGGACAGCCATCATTTCTCTGAAATGATTCGAACGCTTCATGAGGGATACTTTCAACTAAATGATGAACATGGAAGGCAATATCATTTTTTTGTAACTTTACTTCTAAATCTAAAGGCAAAACTAATTGATTCATGGTATAATTTTTAAACATAAGGATCCTTCTTTCTGATTTTATTTGGTATGGTAACTTAATTTTATCAGAAGTGGTCCTTATTTTTATTCAAAAAATAATCAAAGCCGGTGAAATTTTACTCGTCGTAAAAATTCACCGGCTTTTTCATCTCAGAGGTGGGTTTTGTCCCAGTCTCATTATTTTTTTATCGTAATGCTTTAATATCTTTTACAATTTCACTTAAAGGAAAACCATTTTGCGTTGAATAATCTTTGACAACTTCTCCATCTTTATTGACTAGATAAAAACTTGTTCCATGGACAACTTGTGTATCATTTTCCGGTTTAACGATTATATTTTTAAAATTATCCATTGCAAAGTCTTTAATTTTATCTTGTGAATATCCGGTTAATAGATGCCATGTTGAAAAGTCCGCTTCAAATTTCGAAGCATAGTTTTTTAAAGCTTTTGGTTTATCTACCTCTGGGTCTACACTAAATGAAACAAAATGAACGTCATCATAGCCTTTTTTCTTAATTTCCTTTTGGAGATCCCTCATATATTTTGTTAATTGGGGACAAATATCGGCACAGCTCGTAAACATAAAATCAGCGACCCATACATTTCCTTTCAAATCCTTCAGACCTAATTTCTCTCCGTTTTGGTCAGTAAATGTGAAATTTTCTATTTTATGTCCATTTTTATTAACATTTGAACATGCACTAAGACTTGTTAAAATAATAGCGGCTATCAATAATAATGAAAGGCGGAAATGTTTCATTATGTACCCACCCACTTTCTTTTTCTTTTAATTATAAATGATATTGACACGGAGTATTGGACAATTAGTTTTTTTTCAATAAAAAGACATAATTATTTTATCTTCCTAACATATTATTTTCACATAATCGTCAATACTTATTAACAAATAGTAAAATTTATTTTTGGATTCAAGTGTTATGATGGAGACATGTTAGTTTAGGAGGAATCATAGATGAAGAAAATACTATTATCTATATTGTTTATTTCAACACTTATTATTGCCGGTTGCGGGACAAAAGATAACGGGAACGGTTCAAATGAAAAAAGTGTTGAACCAATAAATGTAGTATTAGATTTACAAGAAAAAGCGAAAGTGAATGAAAATATTCCTTTAAGTGCGACAGTAACACAAGGAAAAGAAAAAGTAGCTGATGCAGCGAAAGTTGAATATGAAGTTTGGGAAGAAGGCGCTAAAGATTCGAGTAAGATGATCAAAGCAACGAATGAAAAAAATGGGAAGTATACAGGAAAAGTGGCTTTTGACCATGATGGTGTTTATACGATCCAAGTTCATGTAACGGCAAGAGACATGCATATGATGCCAAAAAAATCAGTAATAGTTGGGAATCCAGATCCATCCAAAATGAAATCGGCTGAGGAAGGGGAGCATCATGAAGAAAGTTCAGTTGTGATGCATGTCATGAGTCCTAAAACAGCCAAAGTAGGTGAAAAGGCTGATTTCAACATCCATATGACTAAGCACAATGAAACATTAACAAATGCCCAAGTGCAAATTGAAGTATGGAACAAAGCAAATGAAAAGAAACATGAGTGGATTCCAATGAAAGAAACAGCTAAGGGTGAATACTCTGGGACACATACATTTACAAAAGCAGGAAACTATCAATTCAAGGTTCATGTAGAGAATAAAGAAGGACTACATGAACATCAAATATTTGATTATGAAGTAAAATAATGGCTACATAAAGGTTGTCCGTGTTCTATAGCATGGACAACTTTTTTGCGCTATATGGGTAAAAAGGAGTATAGTGAAATTGATAACATAGATTAGATAGATTATAATTTAGGAGTGATATATATGAAGCTAACGGTCATTGGTCCTTGGGGAGGTTACCCAAAAGTAAATGGTGCCAGCGCAGGCTATTTGCTTGAGCATGAAGGATTTCACCTTTTAGTCGATTGCGGCAGTGCTGTATTATCTAAACTTCAACAATACATAAATCCAGAACAATTAGACGCAGTGATTATTTCACATTATCACCCAGACCATATCGCTGATATTGGTGTGCTTCAGCATGCATTAATTATCGGGAAATATATGGACAAGAACATAAAAACACTGCCAATCTACGGACATAACGAAGATGCGCATGGGTTCCAGTCATTATTTTTTGATGATGTAACGAAAGGTGTGCCTTATGGGGAAAGTGACAAAGTATCCATTGGTCCTTTCAAAGTCACGTTTTTAAGAACGAAGCACCCTGTACCTTGTTTTGCTATGAGGATTGAAGCAGGAGACTCTATTTTCGTTTTCACAGCAGATTCATCCTACTTAGAATCCTTTTCTCCTTTTGCTGCTAATGCAGACATCCTTCTTTGTGAAAGTAATTTTTATGGAGATATGGATGGTTCAGCGGCTGGACATATGACAAGTTATGAAGCGGGGGAAATCGCAAGAGCTGCTCAAGTGAAAAATCTCATTCTTACCCATTTACCACAATACGGAGACTTAAATCGATTGAAGAGTGAAGCTGCTGAAAAGTTTTCAGGTAATATTTTCGTTGCAGAGGAAGGACTAGTTATAGATTTGATATAAAAATTATTATTTTTGTTTCAGGAGGAGAATTCAAATGTTATTTATTGATAATAATGGGATCACCGATCCGCAAATTAATTTGGCAATAGAAGAGTATGCATTGAATCATTTAGATATTAACGAAACGTATTTATTATTTTATATTAATCAGCCTTCAATTATTATTGGAAGAAACCAAAATACAATTGAAGAAATCAATACAGAATATGTAGATAAAAATAATATTATTGTCGTACGCCGCTTATCGGGTGGCGGAGCTGTTTATCATGATTTAGGAAATCTTAATTTCAGTTTTATTACGAAAGATGATGGGGAAAGCTTCCACAACTTTTTGAAGTTTACGGAGCCTGTTATTGAAGCATTGCAAAAACTTGGGGTAAATGCTGAATTAAGCGGCAGAAATGACATCCAAGTGGGTGGACGAAAAATATCCGGGAATGCCCAATTTTCCACAAAAGGGAGAATGTTCAGCCACGGTACTCTAATGTTAGATTCTGAAATTGAAAATGTTGTTTCAGCATTAAAAGTGAAAAAAGATAAAATTGAATCAAAAGGCATTAAATCTATTCGTAGCCGTGTAGCGAATATCTCCGAGTTTCTGGAAGAAAAATTAACGATGGAGGAATTCCGTCAATTAATTTTAAAACATATTTTTGGCGGCAGTGAGAATATTCAAGAATACAAATTAACAGATGATGATTGGGCAAAAATTCATAAGATTTCTGAAGAACGTTATCAAAACTGGGAATGGAATTATGGAAAATCACCAAAATTCAATTTGCAGCATACACATCGTTTTCCAGTTGGCGGAATAGATGTACGGTTAGAAGTGAACAAAGGAATAATCGAAAATTGTAAAATCTACGGTGACTTCTTCGGTGTTGGAAACGTAAGTGATATTGAGGAAAAGCTGACTGGAATACGCTATGAACGTTCTGAAATTGAAAAAGCACTTACTGATATTGATGTAAAACATTATTTTGGCAATATTACAAAAGAAGAATTAATTGATTTGATTTACTAATGTTGCATTAAAAAATAAAGTTCTTCGGAGTAGTTCAGGAAATAGAAATAGCATTCGAAAACGAGTATGAAATCGCTAAGGTTCCATACTCGTTTTTTTAATTATATGTAAAGGTTATTTATGTTCTATTTCGTTATACAAAGTCATTTGCGGATCATGATCCCCTTTTCAAACACGTTTAATAATTTCTAAGTGTTATTATTAGTTATGTTTTAATTTTCCCATAATACTTGAATGACTAATATTCTTTTTATATAATAAATTTAGAAAATTATTATGAATGACTATTCATTCAGGTATTGTAAAAAGTTCTATGAAAACTAAATAGTTGTTTAGGTTACTTTCCATTTATTAGGTGGGGAGCTCCCGCAATCGCTCTTGACAAACACGCCAATGGTTTGATCCAAGGTTAACAAGGGCGAAGGGGACAAAAAGAAGGCATACCAAATAAGCCCTTGGTATTTTCATTTTAAACCATTGGCAAGTTCGGTTTGTCAAGAGTTCGCTCCGCCGATTGCTAAATTTGTCCAAGGGCTCTGCTAAACAAAAAGTTAGGCGGATCTTTGTTCGACTATCCATCGTTGAGCTAACTCGATGAGCTTTGTCCAACGCGCAGGCATGGTAGGAAGTCCTGATAACTTTGGATTCACAACGGGTACCTTGCCCTCTAGGGATGCATGTGGTCGTAGAAAGTTAAAATACGCCGCAAACAAGGTGACAAAAGAAACAGATCCATGATCCGATCCAAATCCTTGTGTAGAGCGATAATTTCCTTTAAATGTGCGATTCAGTCTTTCAATAATCTGTTTTAACGGTCTGTATTCGGTTGAGATTGGATCTTCATTTGTCAGCCCGATTACTTGCTTCACATCAAAAGAAATATCATTCTGAGCGAAGAAATGCTGGGCTAGAAGATAGATTGGATTTCCATCTACTACGAATGTAAGGTTTTCAGGGATCTCTTCCATCTTCAGTAGGACGTCGTTTATCGCTTGAATGGCGGATGCTGTATCACGATTAGGCGACACTCGGTACGAAAGGATGATCTTTTTCACCGCGTCAAAGAAGAAAAAGAGATAATGCCATTTTCCATTGACCCGGATATAGGTTTCGTCACCACAGAATTGATCTGAAAGCTCATAAGGATAGTGATCCACGTATGGTTTAAGCAAAAGAGCCACACTATTTTCGTAGTTCAGTATCGTCTGATGGGAAATAGTCACGCCATGAACATCCTGCATGATGGCAGCTGTCCTTCGTGCGGAAAGACCATAATTTACATGGTAGGTTAAAATTAAGCCTAGTGTATGCGGTGAAGCATAGATTCTAGACAAATCAACCACTGGCAACTCTGGGGAATTCTTAGACAATGGTTGAAAATCAATGTGAAATTGGCGAAAAATGTACCTTAGCTTAAACGATTGGGGATCCTTTTTAAATTGTTTCTTTTCTTTGGAAGACATGCCGTTTAATTTTTTTTTGATAATACGGACAGTCGTCATTTTTGCACTTGAACACATTGAAATCTTTACGCTCTTTGATCTTCTCTAGAGTTTTAGAACAATGAGGGCACTTCAAAATGGCTTCTTTCGAAAAACGATTCTTATCGCTGAAGAGACAAGAACATACCTTGCATTGATACTGTCCTTTTTCACCATTATTGGCATAAAGATAGTCAGATGGTGCACCACACTTAGGACATTTCATTGCTTTAGGTACCGTCACTTTTGCGTTCTTTCGTCTTTGAACTGGTTTAAGGGATTTCCCATGCTTCTCTTGGTACTCCGTTAGGAGATTTCGATAATTCAGCTTTTCCGGGATTTCGATAATGGGAAGATCATCAACTTGTAGTTTTCGATAAGGTTTGTTAACAGGCTGCTGATCTTTCGGTTTATCAAACATACTCTTCCCAATAAGTAGGGTGAGTAATGTTCGAATCATTTGTTCTTGGAATTTTATAAAAGTTAGTAAATAGGTTATAATTTGAGGGTACAACTTGTCACTTCCTTTTTAGGAATTTTAGTGTTGTGTGGTAACCTCACTATTTCCTAAAATTCAGGGGGTGGCAATTTTTTTGCTCAAAAATCCCTCTATCAAGGTATTTTATAGCCTGTTTAATATAAAAGTTTTTACAATACGTTCATTCAGAAGGGGGAGGGAATATGAATTTATCTTCACATTTGAAATTTACAGCTAAGGAAAATGCAGAAAAAACGGCTTATTTTTTTATGGATCAGCCTGTGTCATATGCTGAATTTGATGGAGCTGTAACAAAATTTGCAAGTGGGTTAGAACAATTAGGGGTGCAAAAAGGTGATCATATCGCGTTATTATTAGGTAACTCTCCACATTTTGTTATAGCGCTATATGGCGCGATGCGTTTAGGAGCCACTGTCATCCCAATTAATCCGATTTACACACCGGATGAAATTGGTTACATATTAACTAATGGTGATGTGAAAGTTGTTGTTGCATTGGATTTACTCGTTCCATTAGCCGAGAAAATGGGTTCCTTGCTGCCACAGGTGGAACATTATATTATTTGTGAATCAGATCCTACGAAGAAAATGGAGTTTCCAGCGAACTCAAAAATGAAATCGTTTTCAAGTGTTGTTTCCTCGGGAAGTATCGCATTTGAAGGACCTAAAACTTTAGAGGACGATGTTGCAGTCATCTTATATACTTCGGGAACAACGGGCAGGCCAAAAGGGGCAATGTTAACACATAAAAATCTTTATTCAAATGCGAAAGATATTGGTGATTATTTAAAAATGAATAGCGATGACACCGTAATTACTACGTTACCGATGTTTCACGTGTTTAGCTTAAGTGTTGTCGTGAACGCCCCACTAATTAGTGGTTCGACCATCATCATCGTTCCTAAGTTTAGTCCAAAAGAAATTTTTAGGTTAGTTAAAAAATATGAAGCAACCGTTTTTGCCGGTGTACCAACAATGTACAATTATTTATATCAATATCCAGAAGGGAACCCTAGTGATTTCTCCTCGTTACGCCTTTGTATTTCCGGAGGATCTTCGCTGCCTGTTGCGTTATTGAAAAACTTTGAAAAGAAATTTAATGTGTTTGTTTCCGAAGGTTATGGATTGTCAGAAGCATCTCCAGTTACATGCTTTAATCCGTTAGATCGTCCACGGAAACCCGGGTCAATTGGGACAAACATTATTCATGTCGAGAATAAAGTTGTGAATGAACTAGGCGAGGAGCTGCCTCCTGGACAAGTTGGTGAGTTGATTGTCCGTGGTCCAAATGTCATGAAAGGCTATTACAAAATGCCGGAAGAGACAGCTGTTGCGATTCGTGATGGATGGCTTTACACAGGTGATTTAGCGAAAATGGATGAAGAAGGATATTTTTATATTGTCGATCGCAAAAAGGATATGGTGATTGTCGGCGGCTTTAATGTATATCCAAGGGAAGTAGAGGAAGTTCTCTATGAACATCCGGACGTAGTCGAAGCTGCTGTCATCGGCGCGCCCGATCCAGAACAAGGCGAAGTCGTTAAATGCTTTGTCGTACGTAAAAATGACACAATAACAGAAGCCGAATTAATGGAATACTGTAAACAGCATCTAGCCAAATATAAACTGCCACATTCGATTGAATTTATCGAAGAACTTCCGAAAAATACAACAGGGAAAATTTTAAGACGGGCATTAAAGGATCAATTATTGCAAAATTAAAAATGGAGATTACGAAAAATACAGATGACAGTCTGTATTTTTTCACATTCTTATATCGGAAAATAATAAATTGGAAAGGGTTTTCATAAGCTTTGTTGAAATAATAATGTAATCAGTACGAGGAGGGGAATCATGAAGAATATTTTATTTGAGGTTAAAAACTATGTTGGTTTTGTTACACTGAACCGTGAAAAGGCAATGAATGCGTTTAATTACGATACACTTTGTGAGCTTGCAAGTGTTGTAGAATCAATTAGAACGAATTCGGAAGTTCGCGCGGTGGTTTTTTTAGGCGCCGGTGAAAAGGCGTTTAGTGTTGGAGCTGATTTAAAGGAGAGAAAAACATTATCCGAACAGGAAGTGCGAAGAAATGTTTACAAAATTGGTGAAGTTTTCAAATCGATTGCAAATCTGCCGCAACCAACCATCGCCGCTATGAATGGTTATGCATTTGGTGGCGGGATGGAACTTGCTTTATCCTGTGATTTTCGGATTGCTGTTTCCGATGCAGTCATGGGTCTTACAGAAACTAGTTTAGCAATAATTCCCGGAGCAGGTGGAACACAGCGTTTGCCTCGCTTGATTGGTGAAGCAAAGGCGATGGAATTAATTTTAACAGCGAAAAGAATGACAGCTGATGAAGCATACCAATACGGTGTTGTGACAAAAGTAGTCGAGCGAGCTCGTTTTCTTGAAGAAGTAAACGAATTCGTGGGTAAAATTCAAGCGAATGGACCAATTGCCATACAACAAGCGAAATTTGCTATCAAAAATGGAATGAACGTCGATTTACATACCGGTTTAGAAATCGAGCGAAAAGCCTATGAAATAACGATTCCTACTGAGGACAGAATTGAGGCCCTTCAAGCTTTTTCCGAAAAAAGAAAGCCGAATTTTAAAGGAAAATAAAATAGTTAGAAACCCTCGGCAATAACGCTATCTCCAAATCCATTGTAATTGAATAAACATGGTAGTAATACTTATTTGTCGGGGTGAAGGGATGGAACGAAGGATAATTCGTTATTGTGCAATTGGGGATTCCCTAACTGTTGGAATTGGTTCGGACATATTTTCAAAAGGTTTTATTACGAGATATGTATATTTAACACGCCAAGCTTTAAATACACGGGTACATCCGGCTGTTTTTGGAAAAACAGGGGCAACGACTGGTGATATTTTAAAGAGTTTAAATCATCCATTTTTATATAAAGGAATTAAGGAAGCTGATATTATTACGATTACTGCCGGTGGGAATGATTTAATTGATGCAGCCAAACAGTTTTTACAAGATAAAAAGGAAGAAGATTTTTTCATCGCATTAGAAAAAGGGAAGCGAAACCTAGAAGATATTATTAAGCGTTTGACAGATATCAAACAAAATGATCAACGATATATCATTCGTATGATGAATCTTTATAATCCTTTTCCAGAAATAAAAGGTGTTGATAAGTGGGTTGAAGCATTTAATCATAATATAGAAAGTCTTACAAAATCACCACTTATCAAGGTTGCGGATATTCATCATCTATTTATGGGCAAGGAGCAGGAAGTATTATCTTCTGATCATATTCATCCGAACCACCGTGGGTATTGTCTGATTGCTAATGCCCTCACAAAACTAGGCTATGACCCATTATAAAAAACATTGATTCGGTTATCTCTGAAAAGGGATAACCGATCATTGTTTTAAGGGGTAAAAATAAACCCCGGTAAAAATGGGCATATTTTTACTATGATAAAAGTTTCCGTTCTAAAATTTCCTTAAGTTACTACATTTATAAAGAGGACAAGGAGGGAGAGATAATTTGTTAAGAAAATGGACGTTTCGCGCAGTCATCGCCTATTTGCTATTTGGAATCGCAGTATATGTTTACCTATTTTATTTAGCGGGATCTACTGTTCCAGATCATCTTAAAGGGACAAGTGTCGATCCTGCAACGTTCTTAAATAGCAGGGAAATTATGCTTAGTGAAGAATACTCTAAAATCAGGAACTTATTATATTTCATTTCTACTCCATATGAGTGGCTGTTCTACTTTTTAATCCTTATCTTTGGAATATCAAAAGGATTTGAACGCTGGGCAGAAAGTACATCGAGGTTACATATCATACAATCCGCCATCTATTTATTTTTGTTATCAGTCATTTCATTCGTTGTCACGTTTCCGTTAAGTTATATTTCGTATCGGTTTTCAAAAGCCTACAATATTTCAACACAAACCTTTACACTTTGGATGAAAGATGAAGTAATTGATTTTTGGGTGAATTTTATCGAAATGTTTATTATCGTAACGGTGCTATATTGGCTGATGAAACGCTTTAAAAGAAGATGGTGGGTTCCAGCTTGGCTCCTATCGATTCCATTTATGATTTTCATGATGTTTATTCAGCCTGTCGTTATTGATCCTTTATATAATGATTTCTATCCTTTAAAAAATAAGGACTTAGAAACAAAAATTTTAGCGTTAGCGGAGAAAGCCAATATTCCAGCAGAACACGTATATGAAGTGAATATGTCGGAAAAAACGAATGCATTAAATGCTTATGTTACAGGAATTGGATCAAATGCGAGAATTGTCTTATGGGATACAACATTGGAGCAATTAAATGAGAAAGAAATTCTTTTTATCATGGCACATGAAATGGGACACTATGTAGAAAAACATATTTACTTTGGAATCGCTGGATATATTATCCTTACCGGGATTGGCTTATGGATTACCGCATGGGTGATGAATAGACTAGTTCGGAAAAAAGGAGCAGAGTTAAAAATTACAGCAGTTTCCAGTTTGAGTTCACTCCCATTATTTTTATTAATTACTTCCGTTTTACTTTTTGCTGCGAGTCCGATTACGAATTGGGTATCGCGTTATGAGGAAATGCGGGCAGATCGCTATGGAATGGAAATGACAAATGACAAAAAAGCGGCAGTTCAAACATTTCATGATTTAACGAAATCCGGTCTTAGTCAAGTAAATCCACCATATCTTGTGAAAATTTTCCGCTATGATCATCCGACAATGCTAGAACGGATTCGGATGGTTGAAGAGTTTAAGAAAAAATAATGAATCCAAAACATCGAAGGGAAATCATTTTTTGAACCTTATTCAAAAATGGTTTCCTTTTTTATGCTAGAAAACTTACATTATTAGAGCGGGAATAGGAAAATATTCATAAATTTGTCAGTTTCGTTAGGTAATTAGACGCTGATTATAGTAGGTATTTAGTTCTGTTATTTGGAAAATGCTTGATAGATTATGTGTCAATATTGGAAAATATTATATATAGTGTGAGTGTGAAGGTGGGTGTGTATTGGTGGATAAAGCTGAACTTATTCGCAGAAGGTCAAATATGCAAGGACAGCTTGCCCAGAAGCGTCAGCAGATTACTATTTTATCGGGAAAGCTGGAACGTCTTAAATCGGCAAAGGTAAGATTAATTAGAGTCATTCATGACTCTAAACAATATCAAAGAAAAATTAAGTCTTTTGATACGGATTCCTCACTTTGGAGAGGAACAACTCAAAATAAATATGAAACATTGACTCATCATATGGAACAGTCCTTGAATGAGTATGTTCATCATTTAGGGCGAGTGGAGGACAGAATGAATGAGGAAATTCAAAGATTATCTAATCAACTGGATCGGTGTCATAGTGACATTTCCTTTTTAAATTCAAATATCTCAAACCTAACTTACTCAATACAAATAGCGAAGGAAGGGTGATGGAACCATGGGCCAAATTTCAATTAATAAAACAGTTTTTGACTCAGTGGTTAATCATGCCAAAACAGCAAAATCAGCTTTAAAAGGAATTAAAGCAATAGACCTCTCATTAAAAGAAACCAATTTAAAGAGCATACAACAGCAAATTGACGTCATAAAGGATTTTCAAAATGTACTAACCTTGTACAACGAATTGCTTGATCTAGATTTAAACAAGTTGCAAAATATGGGTAATTCCATGGTACAACAAGATGAACTTCTTGGGGGTCCATTAAAAAATTAAGTGTGGAAAGGAGTTGATAAATATGAAGGTAGCGATGGAGGAATTGTTGGGTCTTGAGTCAGAGTTAAATGATAGTATGAAAAATATCACAGCTAAGCTCGATACGATCAAACAAAAGACGAATAATATTAGCAAATTAGCATCTTTTCAAGGAAAAGCCGCTAGTACGGCAAAACAATATTTCCAAACGGTTCATGGTCAATCTGTGGAGGATTTAAAAGCAGTGGCCCAACAACTACAGAAGAATTTTTCCAAAATCATTTCAGAGTTTCAACATACGGTAGATCAATCGAATAATGCGATCATTACGGAAGATTATTTACATGATTTGAATAAAGAGGTACAAACCATAAAGAATGGTGTTTTAGACACACACCATGAGGGAGAACAAATTATTAGGAACGTTTCGGACATCGTATCACTTAATGTTCCAACTATTTCACCATTTACGAACAGTGTCCACGATTCTCAGAAGCATGTTACAGAGGTTAATAAAAAATTACACGATTTCGACCAAAGGGCATTACAAATTGTCCAAGATACGAAACATGAAGTGGAAAAGGTAATGAAGAAAATTGGCGAACATGCCGCGAATAGTGTAGTGGGGTCTAGTGATGTCGCTAAATTTAATCCAGATGATTTAGGGAATAAGGAGCAAAACGATTCATCCCATTTAGCAGCCGTGTTAGTTACGATGGCAATCGGTAGTAAATCCTTTGTTAAAGTTTTAAAGAATATTAATAAAGCGAATACTCTTTCCACTGTAATGGCACAGGCTTATGTTTATTACAAGCTTAAGGATAAAGAAGCACGTATAAATTTTAGAAAAAAAGGAATACATGCATTTACAAAGGAACAGTATCGAACATTTAATAACTATTTATCTTCTACACTATATAAAATTAAAACGAAAGAATTCTATCGCCATCTAGATCAGTATAAATCAAAGGCATTTACGAAAGACAACTTGCCAAAATTGCTAGAAAACCTGGAAGTATACGGCAAAGAACGCGGAAAACTTGCCATGATGCGCGAGTTTGAAGAATTATATGGATTAGATAAATATAGAGAATTTAAAAAGCTATCACATTCCAAAAAAGCCTTGAAAATGGCTACCACATTCGGAGATGAATTAGTAGGAAAGAAATACATCACAACGAAAAAGGCGATCAAATCATTGCCAAATTGGAAGGATCCAAAGGTTGCCTACAAAAATGCTGTAGAAAACTTTAAAGAAAGTACAAAGGGAATGAATTCATTAGGAAAAAGTATGAAGGTGGTAGGAAAAGGACTAGGACCACTCGGCATGGGGATCATTGCGGCAGATAATTATAATACCTATAAAGGAGATACCCAAAAAGTTGTGGTAGGTACGGCGGTGGATGGCGTATATAGTGCTGGAGCAACAGCCATAGGAGCCGCTGTTGGATCTGCGTTTTTCCCTCCAATTGGGACTGTTGTTGGGGCAGGGGTTGGAATGCTTGTTAGTGCGGGATTAAATATGAAGGGTGGTAATCCACCAAAAAGTTTAACTGAAAGAACAAAAGACTTTGTTAATAAAAAGGTAGATTCAGTTTCCAAAACGTGTAAAAAAATTGGCTCAAAAATTTCCAGTTGGTTTAAATAATGAAGAAGGATGAAACTATGAACAGACTAGATGAAAAATACTTTGCAGATTTTAAAGATATTACCGAAGGACGACTTGATAATAGTGGGATGTTTGTATTTAATATCGGTACATTCTTATTTTCATGTGTGATGATTGGAGTTCCAATTATCTTTATATTTAATTGGAGTTCAGTTGGATGGGATCAGTTATCTCCCTTTTGGCAAAGCATTTTTTACTGTGAAGGCGTATTAATGGTACTTCAATTATTAATTTTGCTCGTTTGTCACCGGGAAACGAACCTTAATCAAAAGATATTAAGTCTTTCAATGGTTATTTACGGATATAAAATGGTAATAGATCCTTTCGTGTTAATTGCCTTTTTTACAATGGATAGAGGAGTATATGAGAATATTAAAATTTATTTGTTTGCAATTCTTCTCTTAGGTTTACTACTTCATTGTATTTTTCTTTATAGGTGGATTCGAAATATAAAAAAAGGTGAATATTCATTGCATCGCAATAACGAAACTAAAAAGTCTCGTAGTATGAAGTATGTTGTAATTCCCATTATTTTTGTAATGGTCATCTTTTCGTTTGTACTAATTCGAAAAATCCCAGGCTCTGATATTACTATTGCAATAATTATAGCGACCGTATTACTTTTGTGCGTTGCTTATGCAATCTGTGAATTTATTATAGTAGCCTATTGTGTCTTACGATTTCCGTCTTTTTCCGTCAATCAACCAAAGAAACAACAGTATGTTAAGAAAAAAAAGAAGACAAAAAAGTAAAAATTAATATAATTAATTTAAATTGATATAGTAATTGAAAAGGATATGATGACAATGGGGGTGTTGGTATAGTTCAATTATTGGAAAAAGATTTCACTAGATTTAAGGACGAAATCAAAGAGGGAAGAATGAGTATGCCTCGTATGAGGAATCACCTCCTTATTTTACTTGTAGTTTCTGGTTTTTTTGTGGGATTATCATTTATTGTAGCCAATGCCAATACAATAGGGTGGGATCAATTATCCTTAGGATGGCATATCCTTTATTATATTGAGGCAATTTTATTTGCAATTCAAATTCTAATCATTCTATTTTGTAGGGGAAATAATCCGTTTAACCAGAAGGTTCTAATTGTTGGTACGGTAATATTTTTATATAAAATGGCTTTTGATCCTTATCTAATGATGTTTATGTTTTTCAAAGATAGGGGAGTTTATGATTCATATGCAATTGTTGTTTATATAATACTAATTTTAGGATTCCTACTTCATATTTTCGTTTTATTAAAATTAATAAATGGATTAAAGAAAAATAATGCAGATAGCTTTGAAAAAACAAAAAGGTCAAAATTCAGGATCTGGTTACCAGTTTTATTTTTTCTTGTTCTTCTATCTGGATTATTAATCAAAACAGGGTTATTAGGTGATTTTGAGCTTATGTTTGGAGTAATCCTTGTAACAGTTATTTATTTAGCTACGCTCATCGGTGTTTGTGAATTCATAATAGCAGCATATTGTATATTCCGCTTCCCATCTTTTTCAGTTAATGCACCACCGAAGCAACAATATGTAAATAAAAAGAAAAGGAGAAAGAGGAAAAAATAACTAAGTTCTTATATTAACTTCCTTAGTGAAATGTGAAAAAAGATTTTACTAGAAAAAAATAGGTTGCACAATTACTAAATGGTTTATATTAGGTATTTGAGGTGTAACTATGGATCAATTAACAGGGAAGAATTTTTCGAATGTAAGGTATGAAATACAAGAAGGCCGACTAACTATGTTGGGGACTAGATCGTATCTTATAGTTAATTTTATATACTCTATCATTGTAATGGGAATATCATTAGCTGTAGCTAATGCAAATACAATAGGGTGGGCTACGCTTTCAAATAATTGGCATGTAATTTATTATATTGAAGCTGTCTTATTAATACTTCAAATACTATTAATTCTTTTTTGTTGGGCTCAAACGCCATTTAATCAAAAGATATTAAGTTTAAGTAGAGTAATTTACACCTACAAAGTAGCTCTAGATCCTTTTATTATGATTATGATGTTCGCTAAAGATAGTGGTATTTATGATTCATTCGCACCACTTCTTCTTTTTATAATTGCTATAGGTCTGCTCATTCATATTTTAGTATTTATGAAATTAATTAAGGATCTCAAAAAAGACCACCATAATAGAAAAGTTAAAAGACTGAAATCTAAAATGCTAATTCTTGTAATATTTGTACTTGTCATTATTACGACTATAATATTTAGAAGTGGATTATTAAAAGATTTGGAATTGCTGTTCATGTTGTTTGCTTTCACTATTGTTTATATAGGGATGTTGATTGGTGTTTGTGAATTCATAATAGCGGCATATTGTATATTCCGCTACCCATCTTTTTCAGTCAATTCACCACCGAAGCAGCAGTATGTAAATAAAATGAAAAAGAGAAAAAGGAAAAAGTGACCTCATACTTTGAACTGTTAATTTCCTTAGTGAAATGTTAAAAAAATTATACTAGAGGAAAATTGGTAGCATGATAGCTAAACGGTTTAAATAAGGTATTTGAGGTGTAAAGATGAGACAATTAACTGAGAAGGATTTTATTGATTATAAAGATACGATACTTAAGGGAAGACTAAGGATTTCAGGTATGCGTTCCTATCTTTTTGGACTATTTGCATTTTCAGGAATTGCAGTTGGTGTATCTTATTCCGTAGCTAATGCAAATACAATTGGATGGAACAATCTTTCCGCGGGATGGCACACCATTTTTTTTATTGAAGCAGTTTTATTTGCAATTCATGCTCTAATACTTCTCTTATGTTGGGCCAATAATTCCTTTAATCAAAAAATATTAAGTTTGGCTGTAGTATTATTAACTTATAAGACAGCTTTCGACCCTTTTTTAGCTATGTCAATGTTTTTTAAAGATAGAGGAGTCTTTGATTCATATATGCCTTTTACACTTCTAATCATTGGTATTGGTCTTATTATTCATGTCATTGTTTTAATAAAGTGGATAAAAGATTTAAGTCCAAAAAAAGAAAGGAATAAGGATACTAATTCAAAGGACAAAAAGAAGACCAAAATAAAAGTGTGGTTACCTGTGCTATTGGTTCTGGTGGCGTTAAGTTCAATAATAGTAAAAAATAATTTACTTGGTGATTTTGAACTAATGTATGGCCTGTTTATTTTTACAGTCTTATATATAGCTTTATTAATTGGTGTTTGTGAATTTATTATTGCTGCTTATTGCATTTTCAGATTCCCTTCCTTTTCCGTCAATCCACCACCGAAGCAACTGTATGTAAAAGGGAAAAAGAGAAAAAGAAAACGAAAAAGATAAACTTAGAATTTATTTATTGCAATAACCTAGCAAGTAAAAAGGATGAAATGATGAACCGTTTAGATGAAAAATACTTTGCGGATTTTAAAGGAATTACAGAGGGACGACTTGATAATGATAGGATGTTAGTATTTAATATCGGTACTTTTCTATATTCATGTGTGCTGATCGGCATTCCAATTTTAGCTATTTTTTTCTGGAATTCAGTTGGATGGAATCAACTATCTCCATTCTGGCAAGGATTATTTTACTGTGAAGGCGTATTGTTAGTGCTTCAATTATTCATTTTACTCGTTTGTCATAGGGAGACAAACCTTAATCAAAAGATATTAAGTCTTTCGATGGTTATTTATGGATATAAAATGACAATAGATCCGTTTGTTTTCCTCGGCTTTTCAGCACTGGATGTAGGGGTTTATGAAGATGTTAAAATATATTTGTTAGTCATTCTTTTATTAGGATTACTACTCCATTGTATTTTTCTTTATATATGGATTCGGAATATAAAAAAAGGTAAATATGCATTACATTACAATAAAGAGACTAAAAAGTCTCGTGGTATGAAATATGTTATAATCCCGATTATTTTTGCAATGGTTACCTTTTCAATATTATTAATTCGGCAGTTACCAGGTTCAGAAACCACCATCATATTAATTGTTGCGATTGTAAATGTCAACCCAAAAGTTGACCATGTCGCTCATGTAAAAGTTGACCACCCTTTTGTTACTTCGAATATGTTTCTTTGAGACGATAACTCTCTCCGTTCATTGGGATAATGTGGGCCTTGTGAGTCACTCGATCTAACAAGGCGGCGGTCATCTGTTCATCGTGAAAAACTTCTACCCATCGGCTAAACTCCCGATTGCTAGTGATAATCATGCTTCCTCTTTCATAACGAGTAGAAAAAAATTGAAACAGTAATTCGGCTGCTCTCTGGTGGTAGGGGATATAGCCAAGTTCATCAATAATCGTGACATCTGCAGCCAACCATTGTTTCTCCAACTGGAGGAGCCTTTTTTCGTCTTGGCTTCCATCAGTTCATTCGATAGGCGGGCGGTACCGTATAATATTTGACAGTATAGCCTTGATTAATCGCCTCTTCCCCTAACGCAATTGATAAATGCGACTTTCCTGTACCTGAGTTCCCAATAAAAATGACATTCCTTTTCTGCTGAATGTACTCCCCTGAAAGATGTCCAGAATGCGTCTTTTTGGTACGTGGGAGCCTCCTCAAATTGAAAAGAGAGGAGGTCCTTATGTACAGGAATTGCGCCTTTTTCTGGCTAACTCTTTCTTTTTGATTTCTCGCTCAGCTATTTCAATCGATAATAATTGAAAGAGAAATTCTTCATAGGTAATTTGTTGCTCATTTGCTTCGCGCAAATAAGCGTCAACTTGTTCACGTATAGTCGGCAAGCGCACCTTTTTTTTAGATATTCATCCATTTGATAACGGTGTGTATTCAGTGAATATACCTCCCTTTCTGTAATAGTTGGTCATACGGGCTAAATGTAGGAGCCTTGACGGTGACGGACTGCTCCATTTCATATTTTATTGGGGCTGGCTTTGTTGCTTCCGGCTGAGTCATGAGGTAAAGATAATGCCTTACACTATCAGCTGTATATAGTCGCTCTTTTACACAACTTGCCACTGCCCTTTCTACTGTTTCCATCGTAAACTCCCGATGGAGTTTTAATAGTTTAATAAACTCTTTTCCATGCCCATACTTTGAAAGACTTCTCTTATAAAATTCTTGATAACTTGGTGGAAGATTAGCTCTTCGAACTGGGCGCGCATGCTGGATACTTTGGTTTTCTCCAGTTCATCCAAGTAATGATCCACTTCAAAAATTTCTTGAAGCTTTTCGTATGAACGCTCATGTTTGGCTACACAGTTTCCGTCAATGTTTATTTCAATGTGATTTACATAAGCATTTATTTGTGCATCTTTCCGACCGGCATACCTAGTAGGTACCGAATAGGCGTTTGTTTCAAAATTAACAAGCGAAAGACTGTTGACAGAGGCTCTTACCTTCCTTGCGCAAGGATGAGTACCAATAATCGGCAGAAGCTGTTGCTTCTCTTGTAAAAATCGTTCACCCACCTGTTCTTTCGTTTTTGAACATAGGTTTCTTCATAGGCATCACATTGTTCTAAAAGATAGTGATTAAGTACCTGTAAGTCACTTACCTGTGGAACGGGAACTAAAAATTGAGCTCGTGCTGTTTGAACTAGTTTCTCTACTTGTCCTTTTTCATTTCCTTTTGCGGGTGCACAAAATTGGGCATCAAAAAGATAGTATGATCGAAACTGGATAAAGGCCTCCCTGTTCTTCACGCTTGGTCCCTTCTAACACCTTCTTTACCGCTGTTTTCATATTGTCATAGACAATCGTTTTCGGGACACCACCGAAATAATCAAAGGCATCTGCGTGACCTTGAAATAACGCCTCCTGCCGTTGATGCTGAAACACTTTTACAAAAATCTTACGGCTATACAAAAGTCTCATACAAAAAAGCATTACCTTCGTTTCAATCCCATTTAAAAGCACAATGATTTCCCCAATCAAATTGGGCAAATTCACCGGGATCGAATTCCAACGGTATAGAGGAATTAGGAGTTTCTTTGAGTCGCTTATATTGGCGTACAAAACGGCGTACAGTGGATTCTCCACCTTTAAAGCCATATTCTTTCACCAAGCGTCTGTGGATTTGAGCAAAGACTGTGACGCTGTTTTAGGGGGCTGTTTCATCGTCCGTTAACCATCGGATAATAATTGGTTTAACGGGGTCGATGACCGGATTGGTAACCGGCTTTGATCGTTGATAGGTTGGAATTTCATTCTGTTGTAAAGCTTTTCGAATGGTTTGTCTTGATAATGTAAGATCTTTCGCTAATTGTCGTATAGAACGACCTTCTTTAAAGTGCAATTTTCTGATAAGCTCTATATTAGCCATCTTTAACATCCTTTTTTTCCTCCCGAATCATGAAGTTCTCGACAAACTCTATGATAAGGGATTGGGTGTTAAGGGTGGTCAACTTTTTGGTTAGCGAATTGCGCTAAAGTGGTCAACTTTTATTTTAGCGTTTACAGCGATTGTATTGCTTTTTGTTATTGCTTATGCAATCTGTGAATTCATTATAGTAGCCTATTGTGTTTTACGCTTTCCGAGTTTTTCCATCAATCCACCACCGAAACAACAATATGTTAAAAAGAAAAAGAGAAGGAAGAAGAAAAGAAGATAGTTTGCACATTTAATAAATTTATAGATTTATAATTGTTCATGAGGGGGATCTTTGATGATTGTACGAGAAGAGTCGTTAGTGATAAGGAATGTTGTGACTGTGGAAGAGGTTATTCCGCATGATGAATGGTTTTTACCCGCTTTAGGTTTGCGAAGGAATTTGGTGAATGAAGACATTTATTATACGAGCCCGGTTGTATTTAAGGTGGAGGAAATGAAGAATGAACCTTCTTTCGGTAAATATACATATTATATTGGGTTGAATACGGAAGTAGAAGTAGGTGAAGATGCGAACTTTAAACAACTAGAGTATTTGGAAATCACCCCTGCTATTTATGTTCGCTGTCCGGAAGTCGATGAATTGGAAGAAGCATATGAACTTTTAAGACATTATGCGAAAGAGAACGGTCTAGAAATCGATGAATCCTTTTATCACGTATGTTTTGATGCGTTTGATAATGTCATCATGGACATTTACGCTCAAGTGAAGGAAGGGTGAGATATGGTTATTGAATACGAAACAATTATGCATAAAAATGTCGTTTGGCACACTTATGAAATTCACTATAGCCAGTTTGAAATGGCATTAGAAGATTTTAACGAAAAACTTGTAAAAGCTAATTTAACGATTGCGGGTCCTCTTTTTTATGCATTGTACAATATCCCTTTTGACGAAAGAATGTTAATTGATATTTTTATTCCCGTCGAGCAATCATATGTACCTAAAGAATCAGATTTATTCTTCCAAAGTTATTTTTATATGGATCAAATGCTAATGACAAGAGTGAGAAGTAACTTTGAGACTGAAACAGAGCATGCATATGATGAACTATTTCAATTTGCGGTTAATCATGGCTATAAAATAAACTCGCCGATTTTTCATATTTTAAGAGGTGATGATGAAGGACAGTGGGTTGAAATTAAAGTAAAAGTTTTTGTCGATGATTCAGAGGAATTAGGATTATAATGAGACGTTTCGTCTATATTCAATTAAAAAGCTACTATCGATTTAGATAGTAGCTAATCTTAGGATATTTTCCCGCTTTAAGATATCCCTTTCATTCATGAACCAAATTGTTTTTCCAGTTCCTTTAATTCATCTGTTAATAATAAAAATGTTCGCTTGTCTTTGTAATCTAGAGCAAGATCAATTCTTTTCATTATCTGCTCTTTTCTTCGAGTTAATAGCAATTCATTTAAAATCATTTCCGCATAAATTTCCGCCATAAATTTTTCGTTTTTTATTTGTGTCATCGCATATTCCTTAACCATCTCTGTGTAGGACTTTTTTTTCTCCATCGATGATCACCTCTAACCTTTTTTTAGTGTAAAGGTTTTTACACAAAAAGTCAATTTAATACTTTAAATATTCAGATGAATGAATTTCATAATTCTTAGCCCTTGTGTATCAAGGGGTTTAAGAGATAAAAAAAGAAGTACCTCCCCAAATCTTGTATAATGGTAGTTGACCAGTAAGCCCCCATTCAAACAACGCATATAAATGATCAGCACCCCTTAGTACAATAATCGTATCAATTAAGGAGGTGCTTTTCCTATGTCACAACAAAAACTAACAATCGTCCCCGTTTCAATACAACCAGAAAAAAATATTATAACATCCACAACTTCGAAAGATCCTTCAAATAGCTTTTGCACAATCAAAATTGAAGTCGCTGAAATTTCCTTCTTCAACGGCGTAGATGAGCACATCATCCAAACGGTCATGAGGAGTTGAAAAATCTATGAAACATGATTATACCAGTGTAAAAAACATTTATATTATTTGCGGTAAAACAGATATGAGGAAGGGAATTGATGGATTAGCAACGCTAATTCAAGATTCTTTCGAACTTGATCCATATGGAGATTCTATTTTCCTTTTCTCTGGTTGGAGTAAAGACCGTTATAAATGTTTATATTTTGATGGCGATGGTTTCGCCATGCTTTATAAGCGACTAGATGGAGGAAAACTTCAATACTAAAAGATGAAAATGAAGTACGTAAACTTTCGCAACAGGAGGTTCGCTGGTTGTTAGAAGGGTTGTCCATTCAGCAACCAAAAGTACCATTCAAAAATCACAAAAAGGAGTATTCTAAACAAGCTAGAAATGTTGGTTTATAGCCATTTTCAACTTCGCTTTCTACGTTAAAAATGTTATAATATAACTAACTTATGGTGAACGAAAAGTGGTGAAATAAATGGTTAATACTTCTTCCAATAACAAGAATCCATATGGGAAATTAATTCGACTTCTCGAAGAACAATTGGCTCATTCAAATCAACAAAACAAAGACTTATCGAAAAGCTAGATCAATCAACTAAACAGATTGAAGCGCTAACTGAACAAATTCGCCATTTAACAAAACTTTTATATGGATCGAAATCCGAAAAATCGAAATACAACGTACCAGATGGGCAAGGCTCATTATTTGATGATGACCCGGCTTTTAGCGAACCTGAGCACACAGAAGAACAAAGCCAACAGACAATCTCTTATACTGTTGTACGAAAAGTTAAATCAAAAAACGAAATGATTCCTTGCATGATGGTATTGAAGTAGAAGCTATTCACCATCATCCGAAAAATACAATCTGTGACTGTTGCCAAGGGCAAATGATTGAAATTGGTAGTACACTTGTACGTGAAGAAGCAAAATTTATTCCTGCAAAATGATGAAAGTACAGCACATTGAACATGCGTATGAATGTAAAGACTGCAAAGTTGATTCATCACAGCCAGCACAAATCAAACGCGGGAAAGCACCACAACCAGCGATTCAGCGTAGCATCGCAAGTCCTAGCGTACTTGCCAAAGTCATCTATGATAAATTTGCACAATATTTACCTCTTTACCGTCAGGTAAAGGAATGGAATCGCTATGGACTGAATACCAATGATAAAAACCTATCGAATTGGGTTATCCGTGTAGCACATGATTGGCTGTTACCTGTATACGAACGAATGAAAGAGTTGATGATGGCAAAATCGGTTTGCATGTCGATGAAACATACGGACAAATTATCAACCGATCCGATGGGAAATCTGGTAAAGCCAATGCGTATAATTGGGTGTTTCGAAGTGTGCCAAGCCAGGCATACTAACAATGACTCTCTTTCAAAGCGCATTATCTCGAGCTCGATCTGTCCTTGAAAGTTTTATTGAAGGCTTTTCTGGAACGATTGTGTGATGGTTATTCTGCTTATGATAAGTTGGAAGGCGTTAATTTCGCAAATTGTTGGGCGCATGTTCGTCGTTATTGGCTGAAAGCTGATAGCAAAAATGGTAGAATCGGTGTGAAATATTGTGATGATTTATATCGACTAGAAAGGCAATTTAAACGTTTGTCTCCGAGTAAACGAAGAAAAAACGTCAAAAGTACTCGAAGCCAATCGTGGAGGAATTCCTTCACTGGGTTGAAACATCACCATTTTACGGAAAAAATGCGTTAGCAAAAGCAAATGAATACACATTAAACAGGGCAAATGGACTCAAATTATTCCTGAATGATGGGCGAATTGAAATGGATAATAATCCAGCCGAGAACGCCATCCGTCCCAACGTTATAGGAAGAAAAAATGGCTCTTTAGTGTAAGTGAAGCTGGTGCAAAAGCGAATGCCATCTGTTTAAGTATTGCTGAAACTGCCAAAAGTAACGGCGTTGATTTCTATGAATATATAAAGAAACTTTTTACGGATTTACCAAATCTCGGCGTCCAACAAAACCCTGAAATTTTAGATCAATACATGCCCTGGTCAAAATGATTCAGGCAGAATGTAGCAAATAAATGAAATAGCCGTAATTCGATTAAAAAGTCAGAATTTACGGCTATTTACGATGCGTACCGAAAGGTACACTTATTTTTTATAATTCGGGCTTACGTTGACCACAAACCATAAAAAGACTGGAGGAGTACTTCTTATGACTATTATACGACAACCTAGCCTATTTGGCATACAGGAATTATTTGACATGGAACCTACCCAAAAATATGAAGCCATTATTTCAGCGGTAGATTTGGATTCGATGTACCATCAAGTGGCGAAAAAATCACGGTTGGGTGCACCGGAAGAACTAAACTATGCAGCCATGATTATCTCCACCTTTGTAAGATACATAGAGCGCATCCCTACGATGAAGGATCTTATAAAACGTCTTCATGATGATCTAGCTTTTAAGTTAAATTGTGGCTTTTTGGTTTCTGATCATGTGCCTTCAGAATCCTCCTATTCACGTCTCATAACGAAATTGGAGGAAAGCGATATCCTTGAGAAAGAACAAGAAAAAGTGGTCCTCCAGGCTATTGCAGAAGGTTTCATCACGGATGATACAGTGGCCATTGATGCAACCCATTTTGAAGCACGAGACCAAGCGCAGCCAAAAGAAGAAAAGCCAAAATCTGAACCCCAAAAACGTGGTCGGAAATCAAAAGATGAGCGTGACGGGTGGCTTAAAGAACAAGCTGAAACGGAAGCCAATTTACCTTTATATGATAGAAAAATTGTGGCCCAATTAGATGTTCCCCTAGCCGAACTACGTGCCGAAGTTCCCCAAGACCCTAAATGGGGCGTGAAAAAGAACTCAGAAGGACAAAATGTTTTTTGGTTTGGCTACAAAGGTCATTTAGCCGTTGGTACATCAAGCCAATACATTCTACAGGCTCTTTTTTCATCTGGGAGTCTAAATGATGGTAAGGCAGCTATCCCTTTACTGAAAGGAATTCAGGAACGCCTTCACCTTCCATTACGTTATCAAACAATGGATGCGGGCTATGACTATGAACCCATATACGAGCAGGTACATCGAATGGGACAACAATCCGTCATCGCGTATAATAAGCGAAATGAAGGGGAAATCATTGGCTATGATAAACACTTTGCCCCAACTTGTTTCAGAGAGCATTCTTATCGTTATGATAGTTTTGATCCTAAATATGAAACATTGAAATACACAAGACCAAAGGAATGCAGCGACTGTCCCTTAGCTAATGAAGGTATTTGCCAAAAGGTTTATAAAGTGAAAATCACTTCAGACCTTCGCAGATATACCGCACCAGCACGCGGGTCACAAGCATGGAAAAACATTTTCAAACGTCGTACTGCCGTAGAACGGGTTAATGCCTATCTGAAAGAATTCTTTCAACTGAACAATGTTCGCTATCGTACTGGGAAACGTGCAAAAATTCATTTTGACATGGTAACCCTTATTTATAATGCTTCAAAGTTAGCCGCAGACCGAATTAATGTACAATTAAATCAGCAACAAGTAGCATGATTTCTGTTTTTAAAAATATATTTTAGAAATTCTGTAGGATTCTGTATTTTTAAAAAGAGCAATTATGAAATTGACTCAAATATTAAAAGCAAATAAAATATTTGATCGTATGAACACTGTTGTAAATAAAAAGGGCTAAAAAAATTGACTATTCAAGTCAATTTTTTTAGCCCTTTCTATGCTTGGATTGATTCTTGGATGATCGTATAATTTTTATGATTAATAACCGTTTTTTCTTCTAGTTCGAGTTCTCGATAATTCTCCATATATGTTAAGTCAACAATTACTGAGTTTTCATTCACTTTTTCAACAACGCCACGCAAACCGTTTTTAAATTCAATAACATTTCCAACATCGGCTTTTTTCATCTGACGTCCCCCATTTCGTGTTATTTATTATAATTTTCTAATATCTTCTATTAAGTTTGCACTATTCTATAGAAATTTTCAAGTTTTTAAACAATATTTTACTCTTTTGAATTAATGCGGAATGTGTTAATTTTATTAAAGGCTTGTTTAGTATCATCGATATGGAGTGTGGTTCTTTTGACACAGGAAAAAATAATGGAGTTGCTAAATCAGCTACGAACAGGAGAAATTCAGGAGTTGTATGTTGATAATGCAGATTTCTATGATGTACGAAAGGTTCTCGTTGAACAGGAGGACTTTAAACATTTTCAAGGAATCGCTCAACGAAATGGCCATGTAATTTACAAATATTTAGAAATACCTAGAAGTTAAATTTAGTGCAATAATAAAAACAACCCAAAATTAGAAATTCTGTAAAAGTCCTTGATGAAGGGAATTCATAACCTTTTAAAATAATGTAATACTATAAAGTGAGCAATTAATTTGTCATCTTTATAAACGCGTGGTACTCTTAACAATTGGAAAGTCTTATTTCATTTCTATTAATTTATATTGACGAAATGGAGTAGGTGGCTTATTTTGTTATAAGAACAATATAATTTATTTATAAAGGAGAATAATACAAATGGCACAAAAACAATTTAAAGTAATCGCAGATACTGGAATTCATGCACGTCCGGCAACATTGCTTGTACAAACAGCAAGTAAATTTGATTCTGAAATCCAACTAGAATATAACGGAAAACAAGTAAATTTAAAATCAATTATGGGTGTAATGTCTCTTGGAATTGGTAAAGACGCTCAAATTACAATTAGTGCAGAAGGCAGCGATGAAGCGGCTGCGTTAGAAAGTCTTGACGAATTATTGAAAAAAGAAGGTTTAGCTGAATAATGTCAACAATATTAAAAGGAATAGCAGCTTCAAATGGAATTGCTATCGCTAAAGCATACCGTTTAGTTGAACCTGATCTATCGTTTGAAAAAAAACAAATTGATGATAGTTCAAATGAGGTGCAACGATTTAAAGACGCGATTGCTTCGGCTACTTCCGAGCTTGAAGTAATACGAAATCATGCGAATGAAAAACTTGGTGCGGATAAAGCAGCAATATTCGATGCACATCTTCTCGTACTTAATGATCCGGAGGTCATTTCATCTGTTGAAGGAAAAATTAACGATGAAAAAATAAATGCGGAAAGTGCATTAAAAGAAACGACTGATATGTTCATTATGATGTTTGAACAAATGGATAATGAATATATGAGAGAGCGTGCAGCCGACATTCGCGATGTAAGAAAAAGAGTTCTTTCACACTTATTAAATGTGAAAATTCCGAACCCAAGCTTAATTTCAGAGGAAGTAATCGTCGTTGCCGAGGATTTAACGCCGTCTGATACAGCCCAACTTAATCGTGACTTCGTTCAAGGATTTACGACAAATATTGGGGGACGTACTTCACATTCTGCAATCATGGCAAGATCACTCGAAATTCCGGCTGTCGTTGGAACGAAGACTGCCATTGAAGATATTGCAAATGGCGATATTATTATAGTAGATGGTTTAAATGGGGAAGTTCACATTAATCCAACACAAGAAGTAATTAATCAATATAAACAAGAAAAAGAAAAATATGAACAGCAAAAAGCTGAGTGGGCAAAACTTGTAAATGAAAAGACTGTTTCCAAAGATGGCCATCACGTCGAACTAGCGGCTAACATTGGTACTCCTAACGATTTGCAAGGTGTACAAGCTAATGGTGGTGAAGCGGTTGGACTTTACCGAACAGAATTTTTGTATATGGGAAGAGATCAATTCCCAACAGAAGAAGAACAGTTTGAAGCCTATAGAGCTGTTTTAGAAGGTATGGAAAACAAATCTGTTGTTGTCCGCACATTAGATATTGGCGGGGACAAAAACCTTCCGTATTTAAAATTGCCGGATGAAATGAATCCTTTCCTTGGCTTTAGAGCAATCCGTTTATGTTTAGAAGAACAGGATATGTTCCGTACACAATTACGTGCTCTTTTACGTGCAAGTGTATACGGTAATTTAAAAATTATGTTCCCAATGATTGCGACATTAAATGAATTCCGTAAAGCGAAAGCGATTTTATTGGAGGAAAAAGATAAACTTCAATCTGAAAATATTCCAGTATCGGATCAAATTGAGATAGGAATCATGGTTGAAATTCCTTCAACAGCTGTCCTTGCTGATCAATTTGCGAAAGAAGTTGACTTCTTCAGTATTGGAACAAATGATTTGATTCAATATACAATGGCAGCGGATCGCATGAACGAACGCGTTTCTTATTTGTATCAGCCATATAATCCGGCCATTTTACGCTTAGTAAAAATGGTTATTGATGCCTCACATAAAGAAGGTAAATGGACTGGCATGTGTGGTGAGATGGCGGGTGACGAAATCGCAATACCAATTCTTCTTGGTCTTGGTCTTGATGAATTTTCGATGAGTGCATCTTCTATTTTAAAAGCACGTTCACAAATTCGTTCTCTGAACAAATCAGACATGGAAAAACTAGCTGAAAAAGTTTTACAACTTCAAACAAATGAAGAAGTAATTGAAGCTGTAAAGAATGTTACTTCATTGTAATTGAGTTGTTAAAATGAAATTGGTTTAATGATCAGAAATAGGTGGTAAAGTTAATTATCTCAAGATTGAATTGAAGGTAATCCTTGAGGTGAGTAATTTCTTTCTCATTTTTCCCCCTATTTTCTTTTGACAGACGATAAATTTCGTCTGTTTTTTTTATTTTGAAAAATTAATGAAACGTGTATCATGAATCGTTTATACTTATAGAAAGGAGGAATGTTTAATGGAACTTGGATTAAAAGGAAAACTGCCTTAGTTATCGCTTCAAGTCAAGGATTAGGAAAAGCTATTGCAAAAGTTTTTGTACAAGAAGGAACGAACGTATTGTTGGCTAGTAGAAATGAAGAACAATTAAAGTCGGTAAAAGAGGAGCTTTCTAAAGTTGGGACTGGAAAAGTTGACTTTATTGGCTGTGATATTACTGACCCTGGGCAAATACGTGCGGTAGTGGACAAATTAAATCGTGAATACGGTTCATTAGACATTTTAATTAATAATGCAGGTGGACCACCAGCCGGAGGATTTGAAGAAATTTCCGATGAGCAATGGCAGAATGCATTTGAACTTAATTTACTATCCTACATACGGATTATTAGAGAATGTTTGCCATTATTAAAGCAAAATGGTGGGAAAATTATTAATATCGCTTCTTCTTCAATTAAAGAGCCGATACCAGGCCTAATCCTTTCTAATACTTTTAGAACGGGAATCGTCGGATTGTCTAAATCATTATCAATGGAACTTGCAAAATATAATATTTTAGTAAATACTGTCGGACCGGGTCGGATTGCTACTGATCGGGTGAAACATTTAGATGAAATTAATGCAGAGAAAAATAATAAATCAATTGAAGAAGTGGAAGAAATGGAGAAACAAACAATTCCGCTAAAAAGATATGGGAAACCGGAGGAATTTGCAAATATTGTCGTATTTTTAGCTTCCGCAGCTAATTCTTATGTGACTGGCAGCAGTTTTCTAGTAGATGGAGGAAAAATAAAGTCAATTTAAATAGGTTTATCTATATTTAAAAAGGGTAAAATAAGCTTAAGCATAAATTGGAGATTTTTTCTCACATCCCCTATTCTTTTCTTATGAGCCCTGTTTCACGGGCTCTTTTTTTGTACATAATAAAATATTTAATTGTCAAAGGAGAATTTCGGTGAATAAAAAACAATTAGCGGTTGGTTTTATTGGAACAGGCATTATGGGGAAAAGTATGGTACTTCATTTATTAAAGGCGAATTATGAGCTTTTCGTTTATAATCGATCAAAAGAAAAAGCAATAGAGCTTATCAATAATGGTGCAACATGGTGTGATACTCCAAAAGAGGTTGCTGAAAATGCGGATGTTATCATTACGATGGTTGGCTATCCTTATGATGTAGAAGAGGTTTATTTTGGTTCGAATGGGCTAATCGCTCACGCTCGTAAAGGAGCAACTCTAATTGATATGACAACATCTACACCAACTCTCGCAAAATCGATTTATGATGCTGCGAAAGAAAATGACTTATATTCATTGGATGCACCGGTTTCCGGAGGAGACATTGGAGCAAAAAATGGAACACTTACAATAATGGTTGGTGGCGATAAAGCCATCTTTGAAAAAGTGTCACCAATTTTATCATGTTTTGGACAAAATATAATATACCAAGGTTCAGCAGGAGCGGGCCAACATACAAAAATGTGTAATCAAATCGCCATTGCTACAAATATGATTGGCGTGGCTGAAGCACTCGTATATGCGAAAAAAGCCGGTTTAGATCCTGAAAATGTTTTGAAATCCATTAGTGCAGGAGCTGCTGGAAGTTTTTCATTGTCAAATCTAGCTCCAAAAATGTTAGTGAATGATTATTCCCCGGGATTTTTCATCAAACATTTTATTAAGGATATGGGAATCGCATTAGAAGAGGCTGAAAAAATGAATTTACACCTGCCGGGTCTCTCACTTGCGAAAAAACTTTATGATCAGTTGGCAGAAAAAGGTGAAGAGAATAGTGGAACACAAGCTTTAATCAAGTATTGGGAATAATTTTTAGCCAATTATTCAAACTAAATATGTCTGATCTTATTTATGTTTGGAGGAAGAAAAATGGCGAAACGTACGAAGAAAAATGATGCAGATCAAAAAAATAAAAAAGGCTTTGATTCAGCTGTATTAAATGAAGAATTTGCACATGAAATGGGAAGTGCAGCAGCTAATAAAATCCATAAAGACAAAGCCAAGAAAGAAAAAGCAAGTAAAAACAACGGAAAGTATAAAGGTCAATAATAAAATAACAAAAGCGTATCCACATCAAAGCCGTGAGATACGCTTTTGCAATTATTTCATGCTATTTAAATACGTTTCTAATCGATCCAATCCCTTTTGAAGAACTTCTGTTGAACAGGCGTAGGATAGACGGAAATATCCTTCGCCGTATTTAGAAAAGGCACTTCCGGGTACTACGGCCAATTTTGCCTTATTAGCCAAATCGAGAGCGAAATCAAAAGAGCTAGTTGAGAAATTTTCCGGTATTTTAACAAAAAAGTAAAACGCACCATCCGGTTTAACATAGTCCAATCCCATTTCTGATAATCGTAAACCAACATATTCTCTTCGCTTAAAGTATTCTTCCCGCATTAATTTTGCATCATCTATGCCAGTCGTTAGTGCTTCAAATGCAGCTTTTTGTGAAATTGATGATATACATGATACATTATATTGATGTACCTTTAAGAAATGCTTGCAAAGTGATTGATCTGCAAATAAAAATCCAACTCGCCATCCCGTCATTGAATGGGATTTTGATAACCCATTTATGACAATTGTTTGTTCCCTCAATTCGGATGCCAATGAATAATGAGGATTATCGTAAACGAGTTCACTATATATTTCATCGGCAATGATAAAAATGTCCTTATTCTTTAGTAATGATGCGATTTCTTTAATTTCTTGTTCAGATAAACTTACACCTGTCGGATTAGAAGGATAAGGTAAAATGATACATTTTGTTTTGTCTGTTATATACGGTTTTATTTTTTCAGCAGTTAATTTGAACTGTGAATCCCTTGTATCAATATGGACGGGAATTCCCCCGCATATCCGGATAATTGGTTCATATCCAGGGTAAATAGGTCCAGGTAAAATAACCTCATCATCTTCCGTTAAAATGGTTCGTAAGGCAATATCGATCGCTTCACTGGCACCGACCGTAACAATGATCTCATCTTCAGGACGATACGTTAATCCATATTTTTTTAATACAAACTCACTCGCTGCTTTTCTTAGTTCGAAGTAACCAGCATTATGTGTATAAGAAGTAAAGTCTTCTTCAATCGATCTTATTCCGGCCAGCTTCACATGTTCCGGTGTAGGAAAATCAGGTTGTCCGATTGTAAATGAAATTAAATCATCGATATCACTCACCATATTAAAGAACTTTCTAATGCCAGATATTTCAATGTCTATCACTTGTTTATTAAGTAAATGTTCCATTATCTTCATCCTTTTATTCCTGCTTTTTTATATTTTATCATGTCTAAGGTGGAATAAGAGAAAAATTATTGCAAAATGACATTAAGAATTATAGATGTCATTTTTTAGATAACAGACAATATGTTTATTTCGTGGTATATTTACAATGAATAATTGCGAAGGGAAGTCTTTTATGGAAAGCTCAAATGGAATCTTATTAGATAGTGGAACAAATGAATTAGAAATAATAGAATTTCAAATACATAACAACAGTTTTGGAATTAATGTCATCAAGGTTAAGGAAATTATACAACCACTGCCTGTTACGTATATTCCTCATGCACATCCATTTATTAAAGGTATCATTCAATTAAGGGGTGAAGTATTACCTGTTGTTGATTTAAGAAAAGTTCTTCAACTTGGGGAATCGACAACTAATGCCGATGAAAAATACATTGTTACTGAATTTAATAAACAAAAAGTAGTGTTTCAAGTACAAAATGTTACTCAAATTCATCGAATATCGTGGGATCAAATTGAAAAACCTTCAGATTTATATTCGGGGGATGAAGCCAAAATAATTGGGGTAATAAAGAAAAATGACAATATGATTCTCATGTTAGATTTCGAACGCATTGTTACTGAAATAAATCCGGAAACGGGAATTAATAAAAATGAAATAAAAAAGCTTGGTAAGAGGGAACGCTCATCTAAAAGAATCGTCGTTGCCGAAGACTCTTCTTTATTAAGAAAGTTGATTCATGACACATTATATGAAGCGGGATATGAAAATGTGGAATTTTTTGAAAATGGTAAAGATGCCTTTCAATATTTAGAATCGATACTCATGGCAGGTAAAAATATTTTAGATGAAGTGCAATTAATTATTACTGATATTGAAATGCCACAAATGGATGGCCATCATTTTACTAAGAAAGTGAAAAACAATGAGCAGCTATCACAAGTACCAGTCATTATATTTTCCTCATTGATTACTGACAGTTTACGACATAAAGGCGAAATCGTGGGCGCAGATGATCAAGTAAGCAAACCTGAAATAAATCAATTAATATTAAAAATTGATGAACATATAAAATAGGGCTCTATACTAAAAGATTGTTGCTTTTCTTTAAACACTAAATAATAAAAAATGGACTCTATTTTCATAGTAGTCCATTTTATTATTTTTAATATCGTTCACCAAGTTTTTTAAATACGGGTCTCGTTGCTTTTTGGCGATGTGGTGGCTGTGTATGTTGAAGCTCACAGATACCTGTATACTGTTCCAACAATTGTTTAGCTTGATTAAGCGATACGCGACATTTTGGGTTTTTTGAAGAGTGATCAAGTTTTCCTAGATGTGGTAGTTCTTGAAAGTCTTGTTTTGAAGGTGGAATATGGAAAGTATAATCTCCACATTTTACAAGGACATCAGATTGTTGTTTACTATACTTTGGATTTTCTGAAAAGTGTAGTCCTACTTTACTAGCCTTTTTTTCAATAATCATTTTTTCAATTGTTGCTTTTTTTAGCTTATACAAATACTTTGGATTTGTAGCCGTCTTTGCATGACGATTCACTGTAAAGATTGCTTGAGAAAGGTTTAAAATTGTAGGCTTTAATGGAGTGGATTCGTGCGAATTCAAAAAAAGATCTCCTTTCATATTTTTCGAAATAATTCTTTCGTTTGTCCATTCAAAATAAAATATTAACCATATTATACTACTTATGTCCCGTATTGCAAAGCTTGTCTGAAAATTAACGATTTTATTAAACCTCTTATCATCCTAATTGACAAAAAATATAGCACGCAATATAGTTAAGGTTATCAACTGTTTAAGGGGTGAACCATTTTGGAAAAAGATAAAATAAAATTATTAATAAAACGATATGAAGATGTTTATCTATTCGCTACAAAAAGAATATCGTCAATAATGTCTGAACAAGTACTGGACGGTTTTTCTATTGAACAATTTGCGATTTTAAGAAAGTTATATAATCGAAAATACATAAGAGCATCGGAATTAGCTGAAGAACTTTGTGTGAATAAGAGCGCAATTACAGTGAAAATAGAGAAATTGGAGGCAAAAGGATTCATTTTACGTCAAAGAGACAAAGACGACCGTAGAAATATCTATCTTTCACTAACAGAAAAAGGTCAGATAATTTATGAACAAGGCGAAGCAAAGATCGAGAGCTTTGTTTCTAAGTATTTAGAGAAGTTAGATCCTAAAGATTTTGAGGCATTCATCGATCTGTACGAGAAAATTCTTTCAATCATACAAGATCATAAGGAGGAAACTAATGTATGAAGGCGATTGTCCGTTTCCGATGGATCGTATTAGCGCTATGGATTTTAGCCGCTGCTTTATTAATATGGAAAGCACCAAATATGGAACAACTAGTCCGAGAAAAAGGCCAAATTACCGTTCCTGATGGATACCCATCAACCTTGGCACAAGAAATAATTGATAAACACGCAACTAATAAATCCCATTCAGAACCATTTATTGTTATATTCCATAATCAAAAGAAATTGACTAAAGAACAGACGGAAAATATAGAAAAAACGATTAATCAATTAAAAGATAACAAGGATAAACTAGGAATTAATGAAATTACTACCCATTTTGGTCAAAGCGATTTAAAAGATCAGCTTGTAGCGAAAGACGGTAAAACTATCCTCGCTATGTTGGATGTAGATATGGAAAACAAGGAAGTAAAAGACGTTCGAGCAACACTTAACAAAGCCATCCAAACACCAAACGTTGAAACGATGATGACGGGTAATGGGCTAATTAATGAAGATGTTGTTATAAGTTCACAAAACGGTTTGAAAAAAACAGAGATCATCACAGTCATATTTATTTTAATCGTATTAATTTTAGTTTTCCGTTCAGTCGTAGCGCCGATTATTCCACTTGTTACGGTAGGTTTAACGTATCTCGTTAGTCAATCGGTTGTTGCCTTTTTAGTCGATAAACTGAATTTTCCTTTATCGAATTTTACACAAATCTTTTTAGTTGCTGTCCTTTTTGGGATCGGAACAGATTATTGTATATTACTTCTGAGCCGTTATAAGGAAGAACTTTCAAAAGGAAATGACACTTTCGGTGCAATTTTAGCTACATATAAAAGTGCCGGTAAGACAGTTGTATTTAGTGGTTTAGCAGTAATGATTGGTTTTGCATCGATTGGCTTTGCCAGTTTTAAACTATACCAATCCGCTTCTGCAGTTGCTATTGGGGTCATTTTTTTACTAATTTCATTGCTGACGATTGTACCATTTTTTATGGCGACATTGAAAAATAAGCTATTCTGGCCGATTAAAGGTGACATTTCACATTCACAAAGCAAACTTTGGGGCTGGATGGGAAACTTAGCCATTACTCGTCCGCTCATTGCACTATGTATAGTAGCAATTTTTACAGTCCCTTTACTCATTTCCTATGACGGTGATTTATCATATAATTCATTAGACGAAATAGGTGAAGAATATGAATCTGTAAAGGCATTTAATTTAGTATCTGATAGCTTTGGTCCGGGTGAAATTATGCCAGTTAAAATTGTCATGGAAAATGACGAATCAATGAAATCAAAAGAATATTTAGGGTTAATCGAAAAAATTAGTAATGATTTATCACATACAAAAGATATAGAAAAGGTACGCAGTGCAACAAGACCTGTCGGAAAAATATTGGAAGAATTGTATGTGAAAAATCAAGTTGATACGGTAAGCGATGGTATCAATAAAGGAAATAAAGGAATCGGAACGATTAAAGATGGATTAAGTGATGCTGCAAAATCACTTTCAGAATCAACCCCTAAATTAAAAGAGGCGACAGAAGGGATTGGAGCCCTACAAAATGGGACGGTTAAACTCCAATCAGGATTTGGTGATTTGCAAAATACCCTTTCCAAAATTGAAGAGAATATTAGAAAAAGCGGTACAGGAACAAAAGAGATTAAATCTGGAGTGAAGGAAGCAAAAAAGGAAGCAATTAAGCTTAAAAATGGTGCCAATGAATTGCTGAAAAGCTACCAAACCATTTATTCCGGATTGGATCAACTTACTCCGAAATATATTGAAGTAAATGCCGGGTTGAAAGAAGTTCAAAAAGCGCTGGCAAATCTAAATGGTAATTTCACTGCTATAGAAAAAGAGAATCCTAGTTTGCAAATAAATCAAAATTATATGGAAATAAAATTAACAGTTCAAGGAATCTCACAAAAATTAAAAACGGAATTAACACCAGGAATGAGTGCGCTGAATGCAAACTTAGCTAAAGTAACTAATGGACTATCTCAAGCAAATCAAGGTTTATCAAAAATTACGTTTGGGTTAAACAGTTTTGCATCCGGATTCGATCAAATTATTTCAGGTTTAGAGAAAATTGAAAATGGCCTTACATTGCTTGCAAATGGTCAAAATAAAGTAGTAAATAAGCTACCCGAATTTTCGAATGGACTGAATCAGATTGCTGAAGGTCAAATTAAACTTCAAAAAGGTTTTAGTCCGCTTAATGGTCAGATGAATCAGTTATCAGATGGATTGACTCAAAGTGCTGATGGTCTTGGAGAAATTAAAAATGGACTTTCCGACGCCAATTCATTTTTAAATAAAATGTCTAAAGAAACACCAATCCAACAGTCCGGTATATATATTCCTGATGAATTAATAAGTAATAAGGAGTTTCAACAAGTATTTAACGTCTATTTATCTAAAGATGGGAAAGTAACAACATTCGATTTAGTACTAGATGAAAATCCATATTCTAATCAAGCAATGAAAACGATTAATGATATTGAAAATACAGTAAAAACATCAATAAAAGGAACAAAATTAGAAAATGCCCATATTGGTATTTCAGGAATTACGAGTATGAATCATGATCTTCAAAATATGTCAAATGCTGATTATAATCGAACGGTGATGTTTATGCTCGCAGGGATCGCACTAATTTTAGTCATTCTCTTACGATCCTTAATTATGCCAATTTATCTAATCGCATCGTTACTACTAACCTATTACTCTTCAATGGCGATTACTGAGCTGATCTTTGTTAATCTACTTGGTCATTCCGGGATAAGTTGGGCGGTACCTTTTTTCGGTTTTGTTATTATCATGGCATTAGGTGTAGACTATTCTATTTTCTTAATGGATCGATTTTCAGAATATCGCCACATAAATGTTAAAGAAGGTATGTTACTTGCAATGAAAAACATGGGTACGGTTATCATATCTGCTGCCATTATATTAGCGGGTACCTTTGCTGCGATGCTTCCTTCAGGCGTGATGTCATTGCTGCAAATTGCTACAATCGTGTTGTCAGGTCTATTATTCTATGCCTTTATCATCTTACCGTTGTTTGTACCCGTTATGGTAAGATCTCTTGGAAAAGGAAATTGGTGGCCCTTCATTTCTAACAAATAATTTAACGGGCCGGGTTTAAAAACCTGGCCAAACTTTAGAATAGACATTTTTAATTATTTTTTAAATGCCTATTCTTTTTTCTTAATTCCTTGTAAAATAGACAATAATAGAGAAAAAACAACAGATTTTTTATGGGTTAATTGGATAACAAGGGTAAAAAAAGGATGAGATTATGAATCAGAAAAATAATAGACAAATAAATGATATGAAGCATCCTGAAAATCTTTTTGAAGAAAAAATGGTTAAAGACATTTTTTTTACGCAGCTTTCGGACAAAATTATAATTTTGAAAGTGGAACAAGGTGGGAAATTTCGCTATGTCTATGCAAATGAAAAAGGATTAGAACATGCTAATCTTCATAAGAATGATATGGGGAAGTTATTAACAGAGGCTTTACCGAAAGAGCATGCTAAACATTTAATCCATTATTATAAAGAGGTAATAGAAACAAACGATACCGTAGTTTTTTTGGATGAAATAGAAATCGAAAATGGGGAAAAAAGAATTTTTGAATCTCGCCTTACTGGGATTACCGATAAAAATAATACGATTAATTATATTGTTTCGGTTACAAGAGATATTTCGTATACTGCATTTGAAAAAAAACAATTAATGGAGAGTACAGAAATATACCAATCTCTTATTATACATAATTTAGATGCAATATTTTCTGTAAATGAAAAGGGACGAATATTAAATGTAAATCCTGCAAGTCAAGAAATGTTTGGGTATTCGGAAAATGAAATGCTTGATCGTTCGATTTACGATTTTGTCGATAGAAAAAGTGTATCAGATATTTTTCGGGTGATGACTAATACATTATTAGGTGAACCCCAAACAAGTGATTGTATCTTTATCGGCAATGAAGAAAGGAAGATAAATGTTCAACTAAAAACAGTACCGATAATAGTGAACGAAAAAATTATTGGTATATATATTATTATTCGTGATTTAACAGAGCAATGGGAGAATCATGAAAAAATGAATTTTATGGCGATGCACGATCATTTAACTGGATTATGGAATCGTCGTGCGCTTATGGAACATTTGCAAATGGAAATTGCTAATTCAAAGCAGAAAAAGCGTGAATTTGCTTTATTATATATGGATATAGATCGTTTTAAATATTTCAATGATACACTTGGCCACCAAGCTGGAGATGTTTTGTTAAAACAAACAGCAGAAAGATTAGGTACTTTAAAACTAGCTAATTATCGTGTTTACCGTTTAGGCGGAGATGAGTTTGTTATTTTGTTACCGGGTCATGAAAAAAGAGAAGTCAATCGATTTTCACAAAATATATTAGCTTTATTTAATATCCCTTTTGATATTAATGGACAGGACTATTATGTCACACCATCTATAGGAATAAGTATGTTTCCCGCAGACGGTCAAGATTCGGAAACATTAATAAAAAATGCTGATGGTGCACTTCTTCAGGTGAAAGAAAAGGGCAAAGGTCATTTTCGATTTTATCGTTCTGATATGAAAGATGCCTTTCCAAACTATATTCTAATGGAGGCTCATTTACGTAAAGCGATTGAGATGAATGAATTTGTAATGCATTATCAGCCCCAAGTCAATTTAAAAACAGGAAAAATAAAAACATTTGAAGCATTATTACGTTGGCAAAACAGGAAATTTGGAAATGTTCCGCCATCACAGTTTATTCCATTGGCTGAAGAAACAGGATTAATTATTCCGATTGGAGAGTGGGTAATTCATAGTGTTTGTTCCCAATTAGCGGATTGGCGTAACAAAGGTTATAAGGATATACGTGTTGCAATTAATATATCTCCAAAGCAATTTCTGCAAACGAACTTACCGGAAATCATTCAAAAAGCATTATTCATGAATCAATTACCTGCATCTGCATTGGAAATTGAAATTACTGAAGGTGCGATGGAAGATACAATCGCTGCACTTTCAATGTTGCATCGTTTAAAGAAGATAGGAATTATCATTTCTGTTGATGATTTCGGTACGGGGTATTCTTCGTTAAATTATTTAAAAAGATTTCCTATCGATATTTTGAAAATTGATCAGTCTTTTGTTCGTGAAATTCAAGTAAATGAAAAAGATGCAGCAATTACAAAAACAATCATACATCTTGCCCATAATTTAGGGATGGAAGTGATTGCAGAGGGTGTAGAAGAAGAAGATCAAGTTCAATTTCTTGTATCCGCTCAATGTCAGAAGGCTCAAGGGTACTATTTTAGCCGCCCGGTCAGCGCGAAAGAAATTGAGCAAAAAGTTTTATATATATAGTGATTTCAATCGTCTATTGCTGTTTAGGAAATATGGATAAATTTGTTGTTAAAGTTGTTAACGAAAATCATACTATTTTATAATATAATTAATTTAGAGACTTAAAGAATATGAAGTTTCCATTTGATGTTTCTAAAAAGGGAGGTTTCAATTATGACACCACATGAGCATTTGGATATACTATATTTTCCTTCTGAAAAAGGGGTATTAAAAATATTTTCATATGGTTTTTCCCCTTCCGGTGCTTGGGGACAGGTTTATACAGAATATAATGATATTACGGTGACGGTTAAAGGGTATAATCGAAAAAAATCAATTATCCGCTCGTTAACGAAATTAAATGAGTCTCTATTAAATAAGATGGAAGATAAATAGAATGGCCCTTTTATAAACAGTACCTGTAGAGTAGACAGTGAAAAAATCTACTCTACAGGTACTGTTTTTCGGTCCTTTTATTTTTGCATTGTTTTTATGAAAATAATTTGCAATATTTCAAATCACTTCATGTTACAATATGAGTGAGTATTCATTCATGAAGGAGGAGACGTAATTGAAAGATAAAGTTGTTATTATTACTGGTGGTTCTAGTGGAATGGGAATGCATATGGCGTATCGATTTGCTAAAGAAGGAGCAAGTGTTGTTGTTACTGGAAGAAATGAAGAACGCCTCGAAAATGTGAAAAAGGAGTTACTTCAATTTCATTCTAATATTTTGACTGTACAGATGGATGTAAGAAATCCGGAAGATGTTGAACGAATGGTGCAGGAAGTAAATGATAAGTTTGGCAGAATTGATTTTCTGGTAAATAATGCAGCAGGAAACTTTATTACTCACGCGGAAAAGTTATCGGTAAATGGCTGGAATTCTGTCATAAATATTGTTTTAAATGGAACTTTTTATTGTTCAAGAGCAGTAGGAAACTATTGGATTGAGAATAAGATTAAAGGAAGCATAATCAATATGGTAGCAACATATGCTTGGGATGCTGGTCCTGGTGTCGTACATTCCGCTGCAGCTAAAGCTGGAGTATTGTCTTTGACCCGCACACTTGCGGTTGAATGGGGAAGAAAATATGGAATACGGGTGAATGCCATTGCACCTGGACCAATTGAAAGAACCGGTGGAGCGGATAAACTTTGGGAATCAGAGGAGGCTGCAAAAAGAACACTACATAGTGTACCACTAGGACGATTAGGAACACCTGAAGAAATTGCGGGCTTGGCTTATTATCTTTTTTCTGAACAGGCAGCATATATAAATGGTGAATGTATCACAATGGATGGAGGTCAATGGTTAAATCAATATCCTTTTTAACACAAACTGTTATAGTGAAGCACTTTTCGTGATAACCTCTATACGAGAGTGTTATTATAATATGAAAAGGTCTAAGCTAAGGAGATGTGTTATAGATGAAAATAGAAATATGGTCTGATTTTGTTTGCCCATTTTGTTATATAGGTAAAAGAAGACTCGAAATGGCATTAGAACAGTTTCCGGAAAGGGATCAAGTGGAAATCGCTTATCGAAGCTATGAATTAGATCCAAATGCGAGTAAGAATAATAAATTGAATATACATGAGGCATTGGCAAAGAAATATGGTATGAGCATAGAGCAAGCGAAAGAAGCAAATGAAAATATAGGGGAACAAGCGGCAGAAATAGGATTAACTTATAAATTTGATTCGATGATCCCGACAAATACATTCGATGCCCATCGATTGGCGAAGTTTGCTGCAGAAAAATCGTTTGGTGCGGCAATGACTGAACGATTACTAAAAGCATATTTTACAGACTCAAAAAAAATAAGTGATTTAAATACTTTAGCAGATTTGGCAGAGGAAATCGGCTTAAATCGTGAAGAAACAATTGAAATGCTAAATGGGTCAAAATACTCAGATGCTGTGCGAGATGATGAGGATGAGGCTAAACAAATAGGAATTACAGGCGTCCCATTTTTTGTATTAAATCAAAAATACGCTATTTCCGGTGCACAACCTGTTGAAGCATTTGTAAATGCATTAAACATGGTATGGGAAGAGGAACAAGGGAAAACACCTTTGAAAATGATCAATCCTAATAAAGCAAAAAGTGAATACTGTACGGATGAAGGTTGTTTTGTTTCAGAAGACTAAAGGATAAAAGGTGGGGGAACTTTTGAAAACACTTCAAAAAGGGAAATCTATATTAAGTTTTTCTTCTAGGCATCAACCTGCA
Source organism: Heyndrickxia sporothermodurans (assembly GCA_016756695.1). Classification (GTDB taxonomy): domain Bacteria; phylum Bacillota; class Bacilli; order Bacillales; family Bacillaceae_C; genus Heyndrickxia; species Heyndrickxia sporothermodurans. Next base: position 4,310,413 of record CP066701.1, on the reverse strand, counting down.
TATACAGTTGATTTAGGTGAAACTTTTTCTGTTGAAACATTTGATTGCTATGGAGGGGCCATTACAAGCGCTGAGCAGTTGCGACCAAATATGCAAATTGATTATATTAATCCGGCAACAGGTCCAATTTTTATAAATAATCTAAAATCGGGAGAAACACTTGTTGTTGACATCGAAGATATTCAGTTAGATAAAAAGGGTGTAATGGTCTTATATCCTGGAATGGGGCCCCTTGGGGAATTGGTGAAAGAGACAGATACGAGAATTTTCGACGTTAATAATGGGAAAATTTCATTTAATGATGCAATTGAACTTCCTATTAAGCCGATGATTGGTGTGATTGGTACGGCTCCGCTTGAAGGGGATGTTTTGTGTGAGTCACCCGGTGATCACGGTGGTAATATGGATACTAAATATATTACTACTGGAAACAAAGTATATCTTCCGGTCTTTCATGATGGGGGGATGTTAGCTTTAGGAGATTTACATGCAACGATGGGCGATGGAGAACTGAATGGTTCTGGTGTAGAAATTGGTGGGAAAGTTACAATGACTTTGTCAAAAATTCATGAAGCAATTCCTATGCCAATCGTAGAAACAGAAGAATCATTTATGTATATTTCTTCTGCCGAAAACTTGGAACAAGCATCAAGCAAAGGAATGGAAGCAGTCGTCCATTTATTTGAAAAAAAGCTTGCATTATCATTTAATGATGCCTATAGGCTACTCAGCGCGGTTTGTGATCTTCAAATAAGTCAAATTGTCAATCCGTTAGTTACGGTTAGAATAGTTATACCAAAAACAGTATTATCGAATATTTTCTAAATCTAGTGAGATCCATCCGTTTAGGATGGTTTTTTTAGTGCTATTGAACTAGATAAAATACTTTTTATGAGGGAATATAATGTAATATAATCTTTGTCAGTTCTTGTTTGAATTTTACGAAACATTTTGGGTATATCGACAATTTTCTATTGCTACAATTAGTTTGCAGGCAACATGTGTGGAAACAGTTTTTATGCTTCACAATAGAAGGAGGAATAATAATGCGAGTTTTTACTGCAGTAAGTATTTTTATTTTAATCATTATTTGTGGTGGACAAGCAATTAATGTGTATGCAAGTACAGATGATTCTTCGATTAAACCAATCGTAAAAAGAGCTTTCGATGCTCAAGTACAATTAAGTGAAAAGGAACGGTCACTAAACGAAATTAATGAATTAATGGAACCATATTTTACGAAAAAGTTTATTCCTTTATTTCTTAAAGAAAACCTTGTTAAAACTGACCATGGTTACCAAACTTTCGGAACTGATTTTCCATTATACTATATTCCTTTCTTTTCTTATGATGAATATACTAAAGTGGTAAAGGACGGAAATTGTTATTATGTTGTTGAATCTATTAATCATCATCAAGAAGGGCCTGTGAAATATGAAAAAGATTACAAAGGTGTACGATTAATTCATGAAGATGGAAAGTGGAAGGTTGATGAGGTTTTAGATAAAATACCTCCTAAAATTGTAAAACAAATAGAAAGCAAACAAAAGGGTACAACAGGAACGAATGGTTCTATAGTCCATTTATTTTCTACATTAAATGAAAATATGCTCCTAAACCATCCTTTAAAGGAATTCCATCATCGCTTTTTTAGTTATCACTCCTTTTTACGAATCATTTGAAAGAAAGCAGGAATGTCTGCTTTCTTTATTCTTTTTTCTCCGCAATTAATCCCATTGTAGTTATTAGAATTCAACTTTCGGGAATGATAAAATAGAGAAATAAATAGGATTAAAATTCAAGATTTCCGTTTATGAATAATGGCAATATTAAATCATGTTTGTTTAAGTACATTGAGAGTGGTAATCATTTCTCGTTTAGGTTATGATAAATCGGTGACTTAAATTGTGAAACAAGCGTAATTAGGAAAGGAGTTAATTATGTCCCAACTATTAGGTATAATCCAAAGACTAAAGGCAATGCAGGATGCAAAAGATACCGGTGAAATTCAACAACGGAGATTTGAAGTGAACGGAAAAACCTTATGTCAAGTGAAATTCTTCCCTGCTACAGATACTTTTGAACTTGAAGAATATGATGAAGATAAGAAAGTGAATAAATACCAATTCGATGATATTGATATTACTGCCATAGAAATTTTCGATCTTGTTCAAGAAGAAAAGAATCCATCTTAGAGCCTTCAATTAGGGCTCTTTTTTTATAGAGAAGGGGAGGATAATATGATTTATTTATTAGTAGGGATTCAATTGTTATTAATGTTGCTAATTGTAGCTGAGTTGATTAGTACGAAAAAAGAATTGCAAGAGATTAAAACGATACTTCAAAAAAAGAAATAATTTATTATATGCTTTATCGATACTTAATTCTTTGTCTTATGATAAAATGATGTAGGGAAACCTTAAAACATAACAAGGGAGTTTTATTATGATTTCCTTACGGAGTAACGAATTTCTTGAACCAAAAATCAATGATTTTATGATTGCTTCAGAAAAAGTAGCCCATGTTCAGGTGGGCAATAGTCTGGAACATGCATTATTAGTACTTACAAAAAGCGGCTATTCAGCGATCCCAGTATTAGATCCAAAATACAAATTACATGGGCTTATTAGTTCATCCTTAATTACTGAATCTATTTTAGGGCTTGAAAGAATTGAATTTGAAAAACTTAGTGAAAAAAAAGTTGAAGATGTCATGACAACTAAAATTCCACGGCTAAAAATTGATGATCACTTTGAAAAAGCTTTAGGTCTTCTTATCGATCATCCATTTTTATGTGTAGAAGATGAGGAAGGATTTTTTGCCGGAATTTTCACAAGAAGATCATTACTAAAAGAATTAAAGAAGCATGTACAAAAATTAAATCATTTATAATTTTCAAAAGTATGATTTGGTAAAAAAATAAGCTCCTATTACTTGGAGCTTATTTTTTTAAAAAGTAAGAAGGATATAAATTTTTTGGGATTAATGTTCCAAAAAAATTATCTGCTTTGTCTAGCTCCAGCGCCTATCGACTAGAAAACTTCAGGGCTTTTCCCTACGATAAGTCAACATCGATTCGCCTTACAGGCTCATCGTGTTTCCTTTATCTCAGTCAAAGCCCCTCCAGTTTTTACGTCGATGAACAAGGCGCTTCCGCTTTTCTTTTTTGATATAATATAAGTAAAACTTATTGGGGTATGTGTATGTCAACGAATGAATTTTACCTGCTATCCATTCTTGCGGAAGAAATGAATATGCGAAAAGCTGCAGAACGTCTTTTCGTTTCTCAGCCTGCATTATCACAAAGATTGCAAAATATTGAAAAGCAATGGGGAACTAAATTATTTCTGCGAACCCAAAAAGGATTGATCTTAACTCCTTCGGGTGAGTTAGTGATTCGGTTTGCAAATAATGTTTTAGATCAAGAGGAGAAGGTTAAAGAACAAATCCAAACTTTAGAGTCTAAAGTTCATGGTACATTAAAAATCGCCTGCGCTTCAATTGTTGGACAAAACTGGCTCCCTAAAGTTTTGAAAACATTTGTGAATCGATATCCACATGCGAAAATTTCATTAATGACCGGATGGAGTAGTGAAATATTAAAATCACTTTATGATGATGAAGTCCATATTGGTATTCTTCGCGGCTCGACAGATTGGAAAGGACATAAATTGCATTTATTTGAAGACACTCTATATTTGGTAGATAAAGAAATTCAACATGTGGAAGATGTGTTGAAAACAGATCGGCCTTTCATCCAATTTAAAAGTGACTCCAATTATTATCAAGAAATTCAAGATTGGTGGCATCGTCAATTTCAGACGACCCCTAAACGAACGATTGTCGTTGATCAAATTGAAACATGTAAGCAAATGACTTTCAATGGAATCGGATATGCGATATTACCAGCGATTACTTTAAATGAATCTGTAAAAGATATGTATAAGATTCCATTGAAAGGTGACCATGATCAAAGATTAAAACGTGATACATGGTTACTTGGCTATGAATCTGCCTTTGAATTGAAACAAGTACAAGCTTTTGTTGAAGTGGTAAATGATTTTATAGCAAACCAACCACATATATTTTAATCTTTTATCTTGTATATCAACATTTAGTTTGATAAAGTAATTTTCATACATAATAGAAAGGGGATTAATCCTAATGGATGCTAATGAAATTATTTCTTTTATATCTAATAGCAAGAAAACAACACCAGTAAAGGTTTATGTAAAAGGAATGTTAACTGGTGTAAATTTTGGCGATCATGCCAAAACATTTATTAATGGAAACAGCGGAGTTGTGTTTGGTGAATGGTCTGAAATATCCGCAGTGTTGGAAGCGAATCGGGATAAAATTGAAGATTATGTAGTTGAAAATGATCGACGTAATTCTGCAATCCCATTGCTGGACATGAAAAATATAAATGCTCGTATTGAACCGGGTGCATTTATTCGCGACCAAGTTGAAATTGGTAATAATGTAGTTATTATGATGGGGGCAGTAATTAATATTGGTGCTGTTATTGGTGATGGCACAATGATTGATATGAATGCCGTATTAGGTGGACGTGCAACAGTTGGAAAGAACTGTCACATCGGAGCGGGAGCTGTGTTAGCAGGAGTGATTGAACCGCCATCTGCGAAACCTGTTATTATTGAAGATGATGTGCTTATCGGCGCAAATGCAGTCATCCTAGAAGGTGTAACCGTTGGAAAAGGATCTGTAGTTGCTGCAGGAGCAATAGTAGTGAGCGATGTTCCTCCGAACACGCTTGTTGCCGGAGTTCCAGCTAAAAAATTAAAAGAAATCGATGAAAAAACAAAATCAAAAATTGAAATTAAACAAGAACTTCGTAATCTTTAAGAAACAATTTCTAGAGCCTGGCAAACGTGCCGGGCTTTTTATAAAAGGGGAAATAGAAAATGGAACAAAGCCAATTTGTGCATATTCGCCGTGAACTGCATAAAATCCCTGAACTTGGGTTTAAAGAGTTTAAAACACAAGAATATCTTCTAAATTATCTTCAACAACTACCCGGAAATCGGTATGAAATCCGCAAATGGAGAACTGGTCTGCTAGTTAAAATATTCGGAACCAATCCATCTAAAACAATTGGTTATCGAACAGATATAGATGGACTGCCAATTGAAGAACAAACAAATTTACCATTTAAATCAGCGCACGAAGGTAGGATGCATGCATGTGGTCATGACTTTCATATGAGTATTGCCATAGGTGTTTTAACTTATTTTGTTAATCATCCGATTAAAGACGATTTACTTTTTATTTTTCAACCTGCTGAAGAGGGTCCTGGTGGAGCGGAACCACTATTACAAAGTAAAGAATTTAAAGAATGGAAGCCGGATCTTATCTTTGCCTTACATATTGCACCAGAGTATCCTGTTGGCACAATTGCCGTTAAAGAAGGGCTGTTATTTGCTAATACATCCGAACTGTTTATTGATCTAAAAGGAAAAGGTGGGCATGCTGCCTATCCTCACCAAACGAACGATATGGTTGTAGCAGCTTCTTATTTAGTTACCCAGCTCCAATCCATTGTTTCAAGAAATGTTGATCCGCTTGATAGTGCTGTTATTACAGTAGGTAAAATTACAGGTGGGACAGTTCAAAACATCATTGCCGAAAATTCAAGGCTGGAAGGGACCATTCGAACCCTTTCAGTTGAAGCGATGAAAAAGGTCAAGAAAAGGATTGAAGCACTTGTTAAAGGAGTAGAAAATGGGTTCGAATGTGAAGCCAAAATTGATTATGGCAGCATGTATCATCAAGTTTACAATCACGAACGACCAACAAAGCATTTCATAGAGTTTTTGAAGCAAAAAAATGATGTGAATCTATTTATTTGTAAGGAGGCAATGACCGGGGAAGACTTTGGATACATGCTTAAGGAAATTCCGGGATTTATGTTTTGGCTAGGCGTCGATTCACCGTACGGATTGCACCATGCCAAATTAAACCCAAAAGAGGGTGCTATTGATTTCTCTATTAACACGATCGTTGAATATATTCAATCATTATAAATAAGTAAATAAAAAAGATAGGTAAAAAGTTTTCACCTATCTTTTTTATACTTAATTAGAATTTTCTTTTACTTTTATTTGCGAATCAATGGTTTCTTTAATCACTTTTCTCAACTTTCGCTCAACACCTGATTGTTTCCCATTCTTTGTTCTAGCTATAACTCGTAGCTCTACATCCGAACTTTCGAATGATTGAACGCCTAAAACATTGGGCCCTTCTACAATATTATCATCTTCAATTGCTATTTGATCACACGCTTGTTGAATCACATTTATCGCATGGTCGATTGAAGCAGGGTCTCCAATTGAGAAATCAACCAGTGCTTGCATATTTCCGCGTGAATGATTACTTAATGTGGTAATTTGGCGATTTGGAAGAAAATGCACTGTTCCATCTGTAGATCGAATTTTTGTTGTTCGTAAACCCACTTGTTCTACAACTCCGCAAAAACTTCCGATCGTTACATAGTCGTCAACATCTACTTGTTTTTCTAGTAAAAGAAAAAATCCCGTAACAACGTCACTGACAAGTCCTTGAGCCCCAAAACCTACAGCTAAGCCGACAATCCCTGCCCCGGCAAGTATTCCTGTCGTTTTAATCCCTAACGTTTGAAGTAATGTTACAAAAAGTATAAAAACTAAAACATATGAAAACGTATTGTCTACCAAATTTTGCAGGGTCTTCGTTCTTCCGTTAGAAATCGACATTTTGCTTTGATACTTTTCAAAAGACGAGTGAATTATTTTCTTTCCAATCACTTTAACGATTTTATAAACAATGTAGATAATTACTAATTTTAATAAAAACATCCCGACATCAAGCAGAAAACCTGCCCAATCAAAATCTACTAATTTCTTTGTAAGCCAATCCATTTAATACATCCTTTCAATACTTATCTCTGTTGTTCAAGAGGCGCTTATATATATTCCCTCTATTTAAAATGATAACCCTTATTAAAGCAAAATCAAATTGAAATCCTTTTACATTTTATTTACAAATTATCATTTGATTTATTTTATATCTTTGAATATAGGGAAATAAAAAAAATTTGTAAAAATTAGAACAAAATGATGGATAAATATTTCGATAACCGTTATATTTAATATTACGTTTATATTAATTTTTTCAAGTGGGGGGAATGAAATGGATACGTTTAAAAAGCTAAAAAACTTTTATATGCCATATAAACGCTTGTTTATTACGTCCATGTTTTTTTTAATTATTGTTACGGCAATAACAATCATTTATCCAATTATTTTACAATTAACAATCGATGAAGTCATATATGATAAGAAATATGAAATGATACCATACTTATCAATTGGGTTTGTTATACTTATGCTCGTTAAAGGGGTTGCGACCTTTATTCAACAATACACTGGCGACCTATTCGGAATAACCTCTGTTTATCGTCTCCGTAATGAACTTTATAAAAAACTTCAATTTCAACCATTTCGGTATTACGATAATGCGAAAACCGGTGACTTAATGTCGCGCCTAACAGCAGATGTAGAAGGATTTCGCTTTTTCTTATCATTTGGATTCTCTGAGGCATTACGCTTTATTTTGATTTTAGGGATTAGCTTCAGTGTCATGTTTTACTATTCTGTATCACTAACGTTGATGACAATGATTATGCTGCCATTTCTAGCAATATCAGTTTATAAGTTTGATAAGGTTGTCCATCCTGCTTTTAGAGGAATTAGAAAATCATTTGGAAAGCTTAATACGAATGTGCAAGAAAATATTAGCGGGATCAATACGGTTAAATCATTATCGCGAGAAGATTTTCAAACATCAAAGTTTAATTTCTCTAATGATGATTATCGAGACCAGCAAATAAGCACAGCGAATATTTGGGCGAAGTATTTTCCTTTGATGGAGTTAATAGGTAACTTAGGAATTATTATTTTATTAGCCTATGGTGGATTTCTTGTTATAAACGGTAGTTTAAAGCCAGGTGAACTTGTTGCCTTTTATAGTCTATTAGGCTATATCCTCATGCCAATTATCAATCTTGGTTTCACCATTAATTTATTTTCACAGTCAAAAGCATCCGGGGAGCGATTATTAGAAATTTTAGAAGCTGATAATGAAATCGTTGACATACAGGATGCATTTGAAGCTGAACGCTTTAAAGGTGAAGTTGAATTTCAAGATGTAACTCTTCAATATTTTGGAGATGAAAATGCCGCGATAAAAAATATCAATTTTAAAGCAGAACCGGGAAAAGTTATCGGGTTAATTGGTGCAACTGGCTCTGGAAAAACGAGCATTACCCAATTAATGACGCGATTTTATGAACCAGTCTCAGGAACTGTATTAATTGATGGAAAACCGGTTAATGAATATTCAATTCAATCATTGCGTTCAAATATAGGGATTGTTTTACAGGAATCTTTCTTATTTTCATCAACAATCAAAGCGAATATTGCTTATGGCCGTCCACATGCAACGATGGAAGAGATTGTTGAAGCAGCAAAGAGAGCACAAGCACATGACTTTATTATGGAATTACCCGATGGATACGATACAATGCTTGGGGAAAGAGGACTTGGCTTATCCGGTGGTCAAAAACAAAGAATCGCGATTGCGCGTGCTATATGTCTAAATCCTAGTATCTTGATTTTAGACGATGCAACAAGTGCAGTTGATATGGATACTGAATTTAAAATTCAAGAAGGATTACGACAAGTGATGAAGGATAGAACAACATTTATTATCGCTCATCGTATATCATCGCTAAAACATGCCGATGAAATCCTCGTGCTAGAAAACGGAAAAATCGTCGAAAGAGGAATACACGACGATCTATTGGCAAATGGCGGACCATATGAGCGGATATACAAAATTCAATATAAAGATCAGCAGGCCATACTGCAATCCCAGACAGGTTGAGGTGACATTCATTGGCTAAGGAAAAGAATGACAAACAAGTTGAAAGGTTTAATTATTCGACTGAACAGATTATTGATAAACCTTTTAACTGGAAACAAATGCTTCGACTTTTGAATTACTTAAAACCATATTCTAAAAATTTGCTGCCAAAATCATTTGCGGCAATGCTTTTGAATACAGCAATCCGATTGATTATTCCTACTTTAATCGGGGTATATGCGATTGAGAAAGGAATAAGACAGAAGGATGGAGATTTTTTAACGATTATCGTTGTCTTAATTGCTGCGTTATATTTGATATCGTATGGAGCTAATATTTTCAGAATACGGTGGATGAATGAGCTTGGACAAAAGGTAATATATGATATTCGGAAAAACTTATTTACACATGTACAGCAATTATCCCATCGCTTTTTTGATCAGCGATCAGCAGGCTCAATTCTTGTAAGAATCATGAATGATACAAATTCACTTCAAGATTTGTTTACAAATGGTGTCGTTAACTTATTAATGGATATGATTATGTTAGTTGGGGTCATTGTCATTCTATTTACATTAAGCCCTCAATTAACGTTAGCGGTTCTTATTATACTGCCAATTATGTTTTTCATTTCTACAAAGCTTAGACAAAACATTCGTCGCTCATGGCAGTTTATGAGAATCAAACAATCGAAATTAAATTCACATTTGAACGAAAGTATTCAAGGTATCCGTGTTACACAGGCTTTTACACAGGAAAAAGAAAATATGAAATTCTTTGATGGTGTAAATACGGAAAACTATGAAGCTTGGAGAATTGCTACGAAGAAGAATGCTTTCTTTCGACCGTTGATTGAACTAACAAATGCCGTTGGTTCAGCAGTCCTCATCTGGTATGGCTCCCATCTAATACGTACGGATGCGATGAATCTTGGCGAATTTGTTTCATACGCCTTTTATTTAGGAATGTTCTGGGAGCCTATTTCTCGAATCGGTCAGGTTTATAATCAATTGTTAATGGCGATGGCATCTTCGGAAAGAATATTTGAATATTTAGATGAAAAACCAATTGTACACGAAAGTGAAAAGGCAATCCAATTGCAGGCAATGAAAGGGCATGTACGGTTTGAAAATGTAGAATTCTCATATGATGATAATCGTTTAGCCCTTAAAGGGATTGATCTTGAAATGAAAGCAGGTCAAACGATTGCACTAGTGGGTCATACAGGTTCCGGAAAAACAACTATTGCGAATTTGATCAGTCGTTTTTACGATCCAACTGGCGGTGTAGTAAAGATTGATGGTTATAATTTAAAAGATATTTCTTTAAAGAGTTTAAGAAACCAAATCAGTGTTGTTTTGCAAGATACATTTATTTTTTCCGGAACAATAATGGAGAATATTAAATTCGGCCGTCCGGATGCATCGGATATAGAAGCAATTACTGCTGCTAAAGCGATTGGTGCACATAAGTTTATTGAAATGCTACCAAACGGTTATGAAACGCAAGTTGAAGAAAGAGGAAATATATTGTCAGTTGGTGAACGACAACTATTATCCTTTGCGCGAGCATTGCTTGCAGATCCACGAATTATTATTTTAGATGAGGCAACAGCAAGTATTGATACTGAAACAGAAGTACAAATACAAACTGCGTTACGAACATTGCTAAAGGGAAGAACGTCTGTAATCATTGCCCATCGGCTATCAACTATTCGTGAGGCTGATAAAATCTTTGTTCTTGATCATGGGAAGATCATTGAAGAAGGAAATCATGATCAACTAATGAAATATCAAGGTGAATACTACCGATTAGTCAAAGCACAATTTAAAATGTTAGAAGCTATGTAGCAAGAAGAGAGAGGATGACACCCAGTCATCCTTTTTCATATGCTTCAAATATAATCTACGCCTTAAGTCGTATAGAAAAATAAAGCTAGGGATCGTTATCGATTTTTCAATTTTTTCTTATGATTAGATATATCGAATTGATAAAAAGGAGAGATAACATGTCAACATTATTTGATCGGATTAAACATTCGGTAATGGCAGATCTGCATGATGCAATGGAAACAAAAGAAAAGAAAAATCCTATCGGCTTGCTTAACCAATATTTACGGGACAGTGAGAAAGAGGCTAAAAAAATAGAGAAGTTAATTGAAAGACAATATTTACTTAAGGAAGAATTTGCCCGTGAATTAAAAGAAACAGAATTTATGGCCGACAAACGCTGCAAGCAAGCAGAAATTGCATTAGAAGCGAATGAACTAGAATTACATCAAATAGCCATTGATGAAGAAGCAGTTTATAAGACGCAAGCACTTAGCCTTAGAGAGGCTTTTAACGAAGCATCGAATCAATTGGAAGTGTTAGAGAAGAAACACCGTGAAATGAAAATGAAGTTAAAGGATATGCAAATTAAACGATTAGAATTAATGGGCAGGGAAAATGTTATAAAGGTAACGAAGAAAATGAATCATATATTGGATGACTCGGTAATGGGAAAATCAAATAGAAGATTTGAGGAAACTGAAAAGTATATAGATCATCTTGAAGCTAAATTAAATTCAGGCTTTAACATGAGTATGTTTGATTCTCGTATTTCTGAACTTGAAAAAGGGCTGAAAAACAAAGAAACATCTATTAAATAAATGGTAATCCATGATAATATTAAAAGCGAACAGTAGAATAAAATGTTTTTAGCGATAAGGGGATGTCTGAAAAGTGATTGCAAACACTTTTGGACACCCCCTCGTCGCATGTTTAACAAAAGTATGTGAAAACTTTAATTCGTCATAAATGACAGAAGGAGGCAACATGAGAACAAGATCAGATCAAAACATGCCCACATGGATAATCTTAGTTGCCGTTGTCGGAATTTTATTTGAAATTTCATTTAATTCAGAGTCCCTTATAATGCTTGGAATAAGCGCACTCCTCATTTATTTTGGATGGAAAAAAAACAATAGGTCCTCCGGTATTATTTTTATCATTATTGGTATTTCAATAGGTATCATAACGATCCTTACTACAGTTGTCTTCAAAATTCTTATGTTTTCAATTCTTATTTATCTTTTATTCCGCTATCGGAAGAAAAAGAAGGAACCAAAAATTATTAAAGTGGAAACAGTGGATCCTTCTACACACGCTAAGATCAATCGAAAACAACCATATATTAAAAATAAACTTTTTGGAAGCCAACGGATCGAAAACAATATATATGAATGGGACGATATTAATATCCAATGTGGGCTAGGGAAAACAGTTATTGATTTAAGTATGACAATGCTTCCATTAGGGGAATCAACTGTAATGATTAGAGGGATTGCCGGAAATATTCAGCTGTTAATCCCATATGATGTAGCGATAACAGTTAACCACTCTTCATTTACTGGAAATGTAAAAATTTATGATATGGAAGAGAATGTATTTAATCAAAACATTATCTATTACTCGGAGAATTATGAAGAATCTTCAAGGAAAATAAAAATCATTACCTCATTGCCGATTGGTGATTTTGAGGTGAAACACGTATGAATATGCAGAAAACATTTTTAATATATTTTAGTTCCTTTTCTCTTGTAATAGCGATTTTTGTTTCCGCAATTTATATTCAAGCTGTTAAAATCGATTGGTATAATGCACTGTTCTTTAAGCAAATATTTCTTATCCCAGTTTTTGTATTTATTATTATTACAAGTATAATTATCGGAATCGTTTGTGGATTAGTCATTGGATATTTGATGAAAAAGAAACTGGAAGAAGTAGAAAGTCATTTAATTGACCTTGAGAAGGGTGAATTTGATTTAGCGAAAGTTCCTGCAGAAAAATTACCTGAAGTATCCATATTATATGAGCGATTTCAGCGTATCCAAAATCGGTTTGATGAGCAAGTAAAGGCCTCACAAAAGCTTGCCAATGAACGTGCAGATTGGAATGAAAGCATGAAACAAGAAGTATTATCACAAGAGCGAAATCGTTTAGCAAGGGAGCTCCACGATTCGGTAAGCCAGCAGCTTTTTGCTGCAACGATGCTTTTATCGGCGATTAATCAAAATCCTAATCCAGATGCTAACATTACTGTAAAACAAATGAAGTTAGTGGAAGAAATTATTAATGAATCACAATCTGAAATGAGAGCCCTTCTGCTTCATTTACGACCTATACAATTAGAAGGAAAAAGTTTGAAAAAGGGTGCAGAAGAGCTATTGCATGAATTAACAGCAAAACTCCCACTAAAAGTTACTTGGAAAATTGAAAATGTAAAGCTTGATAAAGGGGTAGAAGATCATTTATTCCGTATTATGCAAGAATCGATTTCAAATACACTCCGTCATGCGAAGGCTAGTACGATGGAATTATTATTAATTAAGCTTGAACAATTTGTCTTATTAAAAATAATTGATGACGGGATTGGATTTGAAATGGGGAAGGAAAAAGCCGGTTCCTATGGCTTGCAAAACATTCGTGAACGCGCTGCTGAAATAGGTGGAACGATAAAAATGATTAGTCTCCCGACAAAAGGAACAAGCATTGAAGTGAGGGTTCCTATTATAAAAGAAAAGGATGAAGTGGTATGATAAAAGTTTTGTTAGTAGATGACCATGAAATGGTTCGAATCGGTGTTTCTGCTTTTCTCTCAATTCAACAAGATATCGAAATTGTCGGTGAAGCGGCAAATGGCAAAGAGGGAGTGAAGCTTGCCCTATCATTGCGACCGGATATTATTCTCATGGATCTAGTAATGAGTGAGATGGACGGAATAGAAGCAACGAGGGAGATCATTAAAGAATGGCCGGAAGCAAAAATTATTATCGTAACGAGTTTTATAGATGATGAAAAAGTATATCCCGCTTTAGAAGCTGGTGCGACAAGTTATATGTTAAAAACTTCTAAAGCAAATGATATTGCCGAGGCTGTGAGATCTACATATGAAGGACAATCTGTTCTTGAACCACAAGTTACCGGTAAAATGATGATGCGAATGAAGCAAGGGAATAAACGACCTTTACATGATGATTTGACGAATAGAGAGATAGAAATCTTATTACTTATGGCCGAAGGGATGACTAATCAAGAGATTGCTGATGAATTGTTTATCGCATTAAAAACGGTTAAAACACATGTTAGTAATATTTTAAGTAAGCTAGAAGTGCAAGACCGTACGCAAGCTGTTATATATGCATTTCAACACCAATTAATAAAAAAAGAATAGGAGTGTGATGAGGACTATTTAAGCCCTTATCCTCTCTTTTTTTGTTCTTTACGAAGGAAAGAAGTAAATGTTCTATTAATGTTATATATGCTAAAATCAAAGATATTAGTGATCTTTAGGTGGAGGAATAAAAATGAAAAAAGAATTTGTCGTCATTGGTTTAGGGCGTTTTGGCGGAAGTATATGTAAAGAATTAGCGGATCAAGGTATGGAAGTAATGGCAATAGATCAAGACGAGGATCGGGTAAACGAATTTGCTTCAATCGCCACACATGCGGTTATTGCCGATACAACCGATGAAACAGTATTAAAAAACCTCGGAATTAGAAATTTTGATCATGTGATTGTGGCGATTGGTGCCGATATCCAGGCAAGTATACTGACAACATTAATGCTTAAGGAAATCGGAGTGAAAAATGTAACCGTTAAAGCACAAAATGATTATCATGCGAAAGTTCTGGATAAAATCGGAGCAGATCATGTTGTCCATCCTGAACGGGATATGGGAAGAAGAATCGCCCATCATATCGTTTCTAATAATGTGTTGGATTATATTGAACTATCAAATGAATACAGTATAGCAGAGATCGTGGCTAATGAATGGTTAGTTGGAAATACAATTGTTGATTTAAATATTCGTGCAAAATATGGCTTGAATATTGTTGCTATTAAACGCGGTGGAACGATGATCATTTCACCTCAAGCATATGACACGATTGAACCAAATGATGTTCTAATTATTATTGGAGCAGATACAGACATCCATCGATTTGAGAAAAAACTATCCCAATAAAAAAGGAACATTCCAATTGGAATGTTCCTTTTTTATTATTGTCCAGTTCCGACGTCTAGCCTTTCGCTTTTCTTATTTAAACTTCCATTATTATAGGCATTATCATCGGTCTGCGTTTTGTTTTTTCATAAAGGAATGGAGCGAGTGTATCTGTAATTTCATTTTTAATCTCAGTCCACTGTGATGTTTTTCTTTCCATTACTTTGTTTAGATGTTTAGAAATCAGATTTTGTGCCTCGTTAATTAAATCTCCTGATTCCCGCATATAAACAAATCCTCTTGAAATAATATCCGGACCTGAAGCAATTTTAAAGTCATTCATATTAATTGAAACAACGACTATAACTAAACCTTCTTCCGATAAAATACGTCGATCACGCAAGACGATATTACCGATATCTCCAATTCCATTTCCATCAATATACACGGATCCTGATGGGATTTTTCCGGCAACTTGCGCTGAATCGCTGCTTAATGCAAGAACCTCGCCGTTATCCATAATGAAACAGTTTTCTTCAGGGACACCGCAATCAATTGCTAACTGAGCATGTGTCTTCTGCATTCTGTATTCACCATGTATAGGCATGAAAAATTTAGGTTTAATTAATCGTAACATTAATTTTTGTTCTTGTTGTCCACCGTGACCAGACGTATGAATATCATTAAGTGGTCCATGAATAACGTCCGCGCCGGCACGGAAAAGTAGATTAATTGTACGATTTACACTGATCGTATTACCAGGAATAGGTGAAGAAGAAAAGACTACCGTATCCCCAGGTTGAATTTGGATTTGTCTATGTGTTCCATTAGCAATTCTAGAAAGTGCAGCCATTGGTTCACCTTGGCTACCAGTACATAAAATAGTTACTTTATTAGCTGGTAATCGATTGATTTGCTGTGCATCAATAAATGTATCTTTTGGGCACTGGATATAACCAAGATCATGTCCAATATTTATTGCTGCTTCCATACTTCGTCCGAACACAGCTATTTTTCTGCCGTTCATTACAGCCGCTTCCGCTACTTGTTGAAGGCGATGGATATTCGATGCAAATGTTGCAAAAATAATCCTTCCATCAACTTTTCTAAATACGTCCTGAATGCTTTCACCGACGCGTCGTTCAGACATTGTAAAATGAGGGACTTCACTATTTGTACTATCTGATAGTAGACAAAGTACACCTTCTTTACCTATCTCCGCCATTTTCGTTAAGTTGGCTGGTTCACCAACCGGTGTGAAGTCAAATTTAAAATCACCTGTGTGAACGATATTCCCTTGTGGTGTTTTGACAACAATTCCGTAAGAGTCAGGAATACTATGAGTAGTTCGGAAAAACGTGACAGATGTTTTTCTGAATTTGATTACGTCTTCTTCCTGAATCTCATGAAATTTAGTTTGTCTTAATAAACCATGTTCTTCTAACTTGTTTTTAATTAGCCCTAAGGCAAGTTTTCCACCATAAATCGGAATATTTACTTGTCTTAATAAGTAGGGAATTCCGCCAATGTGGTCTTCATGTCCATGGGTAATAAACAAGCCTTTAATCTTTTCTTCGTTTTTTACTAAATAAGTGTAATCCGGTATTACGTAGTCAATTCCTAATAATTCATCTTCCGGAAACTTAATCCCGGCATCAATTAAAATAATTTCATCTTGAAACTGTACAGCATAAGTATTTTTTCCGATTTCCCCTAAACCGCCAAGGGCAAATACGGCTGCTTGATCATTTTTTACAAATTTCATATAGGTTATCTAGTCTCCGATAGCTCGAAATTTTTATGGTTTTTTTCGTATTCAAGGTAAGAACCTTCTAAGAGTTGTACGAATTCGATATTAATTTGACGGTTTTTTAAAGATAAACGTACTTCTCTTTCTGAGTTCGCTTCAATATACATTGTTTTCGTATTTTCACGAACTGCTATTTCATCTTTACTTTCTTGATAATAAACTTTATAAATCATTTTTTTCTCTCCTAACTCCGTTATCAAATGTAACTTTTCTATATTCTATTTTAATGTAATTTTTCGTAAAGTAAAGGCGGCCTAGATTAAACTTAATAATATTCTACTCATTAATTCAATTTTTCTTCAAGGGTATAATTGGAATTATGCCATCAAATTTCATAAACAAAGTTAAATATGCTACAATAATTTGATTATAAATTAATTTAACCTCAGGAAGTTTACAACATGTAAGGAGTAGAGAAATGAAGAAAATTGTGTTTTTTGATATTGATGGAACTTTATTGGATCATGAGAAGAAGTTGCCGGAATCAACAAAGAAAGCCATTACCCAATTAAAAAATAACGGAGTGTATGTAGCAATTGCTACCGGACGTGCACCGTTTATGTTTAAAGATTTAAGAGAAGAGTTAGAGATAGATTCCTATGTATGTTTTAATGGGCAATACGTTGTATTCGAAAATGAAGTTATTTACACAAACCCTCTTAATCAAAAAGAATTAGAAAAGTTAATTGATGACTCCAACAATCATAAACATCCTATAGTATTCTTAAACGAGGAAACAATGACAACGAATACTCAAAATCATCCATTCGTTAATACAAGTATAGAAAGTTTAAAGGTTGCATCACCTGCATTTGATCCGAATTTTTATAAAGATAAAGAAATTTATCAAGCTCTATTATTTTGCGAGGAAAAAGAAGAAAGTTTGTATCTGAATAACTACCAACCATTTAATTTCATTAGATGGCATGAATTTTCGATGGATGTAATCCCTAGCGGAGGATCGAAAGCAGAGGGAATTAAGATTTTGATAGAAAAAATCGGCTTTGAAATTGATGATGTATATGCTTTTGGAGACGGGTTGAATGATATAGAAATGCTAGAAACAGTTGGAACCGGAATAGCGATGGGAAATGCTAGCGAAACGGTAAAACAATACGCGGATTATATTACTTCAGATGTATCAGAAGCGGGAATCTATCAAGGATTAAAACATTTCAATTTTATATCGTAAAAAAGTAAAAGCCGAGAATTTTTTCTTGGCTTTTCTATTTAATAGAATTATTTTGTTTGAAATAAGAGAAAAAGGCATATTAACGCTTATTTTTGAATAAATTATAAAAAATAACTTTTGGACAAGCCAACAATTATATATTCGTTATATATTGTTAAATTTCGCAATAATCGATATAGTTTAAATGTTACAGTGTAAGGAGGAACATTTGTGACTAAACTTCGCATTATTTTTATTTGTGTAACAGTTATTGCAATACTAGCGGGATGTCAAGAAAGTCCAGAAGAAAAAATTTATCGAATACTAGAAAAAACGGTATCCAAAGAAAAGGAATTTAATAAGCAGCAAAAACCGCTGAAGGAATTAGAATCGCAAGAAAAGAAGATTTTTGATAAAATTATCAATCTTGGAATGAATGATATGGATAAAATTGTGAAATTATCCGATTCTGCTTTAGAAAATTTAGCAAAACGACAAGAACGAATGGATGTTGAACAAGAATCAATTCTTTCATCTAAAAAAGAATTTTCTAAAATGAAACCTCAAATAAATAAAATTGAAGCTAAAAAAGTAAAAACCGAAGCAATTAAACTTTATCATTTAATGCAGGAACGCTATAAAGCACATGATCAACTTTATACGGCTTATAATCAAGGAATTGATACAAATAATAAGCTATATAAAATGTTAAAAACAGAAAATTTATCAATGGACGATTTAGAAAAACAAATAGCACTGACAAATCAAGCTTATTCTGAAGTACTAAAAATGAATAAACTTTTTAATGACCGGACTAAAGAGTTTAATGAAAGTAAAATGGAGTTTTATCAAGATGCACATATTAAAATTGACTAGCTAACAAATTGGCTAGTTTTTTTGTTGTTGCTAATTTAAACATATTGTCATATAACAGCGGATAAAAAAACAATGAGCAGCAATTTGCTAACGCTTACATAAGGGTCGATTTGTACTAATACAGATCAGTAAATGAATTAGTACAGAAGAAAATAAATACCTAAAATTGATATGCGAAACTATAGCGAGAAAATAATGAATGTACAAGAATTAATTATTTGACGAGGTGATTATATTGATGTAATCTATTAAATGTATTCAATAAATATTGTATTAATTTCTTTTTGTATTTAATTAATACAGGTCATTTTAGATAACTATTACATTCTATTTATGAAATGTTATCTAGTAGCTAGAAAAAATGGTTATGGTAAAAACACTGGTATCGCGAATTTTTTATTGGTTCTCCGGTTTGTTTTTGGGTAACCTATATTTGTATGTAATAAATCATTTATTTTTTTATTATGAGAAAGGATTGGTGACTTTTTATGGCTTCTACAAAGAAGGCACAATTCGATGCAAAGAAAACGCTCGAAAAAATAGAAGAGCAATTCGAAATGTTCCAGATTTTAAATGAACAAGGCGAAGTCGTTAATGAATCTGCTGTTCCGGATCTTTCAGATGAGGAACTTCAAGAATTAATGCGTCGTATGGTTTATTCTCGTATTTTGGATCAACGTTCAATTTCATTAAATCGACAAGGACGTTTAGGATTCGTCGCTCCTACAGCAGGACAAGAGGCTTCTCAAATTGCCTCACACTTCGCGTTGGAACAAGAGGATTATATCCTTCCTGGTTATCGTGATGTACCGCAAATTATTTGGCATGGCCTACCATTACACCAAGCGTTTTTATGGTCTCGTGGACATGTTGAAGGTATGAAAATCCCTGAAGGACTTAATATTCTTCCACCACAAATTATTATCGGTGCACAATATGTACAAACTGCAGGTGTGGCACTTGGATTAAAGAAACGCGGTAAAAAAGCTGTAGCTATTACATATACAGGAGATGGTGGTTCATCTCAAGGTGATTTCTACGAAGGGATAAACTTTGCCGGTGCTTACAAAGCCCCTGCTGTATTTGTTGTTCAAAATAACCAATTTGCTATATCTACTCCACGTGAAAAGCAAACTGCAGCAAAAACAATTGCACAAAAAGCAGTAGCAGCAGGTATTCCGGGACAACTTGTTGACGGAATGGATCCATTAGCAGTTTATGTCGCTGTTCGTGATGCACGTGAACGCGCTATTAACGGTGAAGGTCCATCATTAATTGAAACACTTTGCTACCGTTATGGACCTCATACAATGTCAGGTGACGATCCAACAAAATATCGTACTTCTGATTTAGATAATGAATGGGAAAGAAAAGATCCATTAGTCCGTTTCCGTAAATATTTAGAAAACAAAGGACTTTGGAGCGAAGAAAAAGAAACTGAAGTCATTGAACAAGCAAAAGAAGATATTAAAGTTGCTATTAAAAAGGCAGACGATACGCCAAAACAAAAAGTAACTGACTTAATTTCTGTTATGTTTGAAGAACTACCTCATAACTTAAAAGAACAAAATGAAATTTACCAAGCAAAGGAGTCGAAGTAAGCCATGGCGCAAATGACAATGATTCAAGCAATCACCGATGCGTTACGTACTGAATTACGTAATGATGAAAATGTTTTAGTATTCGGTGAAGACGTTGGCGTTAACGGCGGCGTATTCCGTGCGACTGAAGGTCTTCAAAAAGAATTTGGTGAAGAGCGCGTATTTGATACACCACTTGCAGAATCAGGAATTGGTGGATTGGCAATTGGTTTAACATTAGAAGGCTATCGTCCGGTACCAGAGATTCAATTCTTTGGATTCTTATTTGAAGTAATGGACTCTGTCAGTGGACAAATGGCACGTTGGCGCTATCGTACAGGTGGAAGTTTGAATGCACCAATTACGATTCGTTCACCATTTGGTGGAGGTGTTCACACACCAGAACTTCATGCTGATAGTTTAGAAGGTCTTGTCGCTCAACAACCAGGATTAAAAGTAGTTATTCCATCTACACCATACGATGCAAAAGGATTATTAATTTCTTCAATTCGTGATAATGATCCGGTTATCTTTTTAGAGCATATGAAGTTGTATCGTTCATTCCGTCAAGATGTTCCTGAAGAAGAGTATACAATTCCTCTTGGGAAAGCAGATGTGAAACGTGAAGGTAAAGATCTTTCCATTATTACTTATGGAGCGATGGTTCATGAATCATTAAAAGCTGCTGATGAACTTGAAAAAGAAGGATACTCTGTTGAAGTTGTAGATTTACGTACGATCAGTCCACTTGATGTCGATACAATTGTTGCTTCTGTTGAAAAAACAAATCGCGCAATTGTTGTTCAAGAAGCACAAAAACAAGCTGGAATTGCTGCAAATGTTATTGCTGAAATTAATGAAAGAGCAATTTTGAGCTTGGAAGCACCGGTGTTACGCGTAACTGCTGCTGACACTGTATACCCATTCTCACAAGCAGAATCAGTTTGGTTACCAAACTATAAAGATATTATCGAAACAGCTAAAAAAGTGCTTACTTTTTAATAATTAAACAAATTCAATTTTTGCCCTTCCTATCGAAGGGCTATGCAATTTTAGATACAATCAATACACAAAATAAAATTTTAATTAGGATGGTGAACAATCTTGTCATTCGAATTTAGACTACCAGATATTGGTGAAGGAATTCATGAAGGTGAAATCGTAAAATGGTTCGTTAAGCCAGGCGATAAAGTTGCAGAAGATGATGTTCTGTGTGAAGTACAAAATGATAAGGCAGTTGTTGAGATTCCATCACCAGTTGCAGGTACTGTTGAAGATATATTAGTTGAAGAAGGTACAGTTGCCATCGTAGGTGATGTTTTAATCAAATTTGATGCGCCAGGATATGAAAACCTTCAATTTAAAGGGGATCATGGTCCAAGCGAAGAAGAGAAAAAGACTGAAGAAAAAGCTGAGCAAAACACTCAACAAGAAGATAAAACTGAAAGTTCTTCCCAAGCTGCAACTGAAACGAAAGAAGCAGATCCTAGTAAACGTGTAATCGCTATGCCATCAGTTAGAAAATATGCTCGCGAAAAAGGCGTGGATATTCGTTTAGTACAAGGTAGTGGAAATAATGGCCGCGTCCAAAAAGAAGATATTGATGCATATGCAAATGGTGGTGCAGCAGTAAACGAAGAAGCTTCTACTCAAACAACTGCAGTGGAAACTACAGAAACAGCTGCACAAGCTAAAGTAGCAATCCCTGAAGGAGAATTCCCAGAAACTCGAGAAAAAATGAGTGGAATTCGTAAAGCGATTGCTAAAGCAATGGTTAATTCTAAACACACAGCTCCACACGTTACATTAATGGACGAAATTGACGTAACAAAACTTGTTGCACATCGTAAAAAATTCAAAGAAGTTGCTGCTGAAAAAGGCATTAAGCTTACTTTCTTACCTTATGTAGTTAAAGCGCTAGTAAGTGCATTACGCGAATTTCCGACGCTTAATACATCAATTGATGATGCTGCTGGTGAAATCGTTCATAAGCATTACTTTAATATCGGGATTGCCGCAGATACAGATAAAGGATTATTAGTTCCTGTAGTGAAAAACGCAGATCGCAAATCTGTTTTCTCTGTTTCTCAAGAAATTAACGAGCTTGCAGGAAAAGCACGTGATGGTAAATTAGCTCCAAACGAAATGAAAGGTGCTTCATGTACAATTACGAATATTGGATCAGCCGGTGGTCAATGGTTTACTCCAGTAATTAATCACCCTGAAGTAGCAATTTTGGGTATCGGAAGAATTTCTGAAAAACCAGTAGTAAAAAATGGTGAAATTGTAGCAGCACCTGTGTTAGCATTATCATTGAGCTTTGATCATCGTATTATCGATGGAGCTACCGCTCAATATGCGCTCAACCATATTAAGCGTCTATTGAACGATCCTGAATTATTATTAATGGAGGCGTAATAAAATGGTAGTAGGAGATTTCCCAATTGAAACAGATACTATAGTCATCGGTGCAGGCCCTGGCGGGTATGTAGCAGCGATTCGTGCTGCCCAACTAGGACAAAAAGTAACAATTGTTGAGAAAGGTGAGCTCGGCGGTGTTTGCTTAAACGTCGGCTGTATCCCTTCAAAAGCATTAATTACAGCTGCACATCGTTATGAAACAGCTAAACATTCTGACGATATCGGTATTTCTGCAGAAAATGTTACAGTTGACTTTTCTAAAGTTCAGGAATGGAAAGGGAAAGTGGTTAAGCAGTTAACTGGCGGTGTTCAAGGTCTTCTAAAAGGCAATAAAGTGGATATTGTGAAAGGCGAAGCTTACTTTGTTGATGCAAACACTTTACGTGTAATGGATGAAAATTCCGCACAAACATATACATTTAAAAATGCAATTCTTGCAACTGGTTCACGCCCTGTTGAAATTCCAACATTTAAATACTCAAAACGAGTAATTAATTCTACTGGCGCATTAAGCCTACCTGAAATTCCAAAGAAATTAGTCATCATTGGTGGAGGCGTTATCGGTGTTGAACTTGGTACGGCCTACGCAAACTTTGGAACAGAAGTAACAATCCTTGAAGGAAGCGCCGAACTTTTTGCCGGAAGCTTTGAAAAACAAATGTCAACACTTGTTTCTCGTAACTTAAAGAAAAAAGGTGCTGAAATTGTAACAAACGCAATGGCAAAAGGTGTCGAAGAAAAAGAAGACGGTGTTGTTGTAACATATGAAGTAAAAGGAGAAGAAACATCCGTAGAAGCTGATTATGTTTTAGTAACTGTTGGTCGTCGTCCGAATACAGATGAACTTGGTTTAGAACAAGTGGGTATTGAAATGACAGATCGTGGTCTTGTTAATATCGATAAACAATGTCGTACAAATGTATCAAACATTTATGCGATTGGTGATATCGTTGCAGGTCCTCAACTCGCACATAAAGCATCTTATGAAGGTAAAATTGCTGCAGAGGCGATTTCTGGACATCCTTCTGAAATTGATTATCTTGGAATTCCTGCAGTTGTATTCTCTGAACCTGAACTTGCAACTGTTGGATATAATGAAAAACAAGCAAAAGAAGAAGGAATCGAAGTTGTAGCTGCGAAATTCCCATTTGCTGCAAACGGTCGTGCACTTGCATTAAATAGCACAGATGGTTTCTTAAAATTAGTTACTCGTAAAGAGGATGGCTTAGTAATCGGTGGGCAAATTGCCGGTACAAGTGCATCTGATATGATTGCGGAAATTGGTTTAGCAATTGAAGCAGGGATGACTGCTGAAGATATTGCAATGACTATTCATGCACATCCAACATTAGGTGAAATTACAATGGAAGCAGCAGAAGTTGCTCTTGGAACACCTATTCACATTGTTAAATAATTATAAAAAAAGAAATAAACCACAGCTTTGTGGTTTATTTTTTTTGCTGTTTTTTTGAAATGAGGTTTTAAAATGAGGTAATACGGTCATATGATAAATATTAACAACATACGAGGATTATGGTACATGTAGAAACAACATTATTATGAGTCTTGGTGATGCTATGAAAAAATATGTTGCATTTCTTTTTCAATTAATGATTTGGAGTTGTTTTACATTAGCGGTTTGGCTTTCACATCGAGATCATTTACTATATAAGATAATCGTTTTTATTGTTTTCTTTTATTTATCATTTTTATTAACAAAAATGATTGTAAAATCGAACCGATCGACTATTATTATTACATTTTCCAGTTTATCAATTTATCTCTTATTACAAGTTATCCTAAAACAAGTAGTACCATTACCTTTTTCTTAATAAAAAACGATAAGAACGTCTTATCGTTTTTTATATTTGTCATACTTAATATAAAAATTACATAAATATGTCATACAAAATAGGCTTTAAATTTCAATTAAGATGTATTATTATTATCTTAGATAGAAAACGTTTTCAAATTCCGTTGGGAGGGAACATTCATATGGGAACTTTAATCTGCCAAGCATGTAATAAAATTATTGATCATTTTGAAGACGAAAAAGTATCTGTTTTATATTCGAGCTGTACGAATTGTCATAAAGAACAAATTGAAAAAGAAAATGAATAAACAATTAGAAAGAGGCTGGGACATAACTAGCTTCAAATAGTGAAAAAGGTGAATTTGAGTGTGCTCAAATTCACCTTTCTCTATTTTTACCTGTAAATTCTTCTATTACCTTAGTTGTTGGGCAGTGTATTTTCTTAAATTCACTGCCATTAATGCAAAGCCCATTTCATTTTCTACCTTCGATTTTCCTCGTACGGAAAATCGTGTGAAACGCAAATTAGCCTTCAAGAATCCAAAAACTGGTTCCACATCGATTTTGCGTTTTCGATAGATCGCACCCGTTCTCTCTTCTGAAAGCTTCGTTCTTACATATTCTTTTTGTTGTTCCCATGTTTCATTCACCATTCGTTTTCGATTGTTGCCTTCTTTTGCTTTGGTACAGGAGGAACGGAATGGGCAGTCCGAACAGTCTTCGCACTCGTAGATTTTAAACTTCCGTTGGAATCCTGTACGATCAGTACGGACAGAATAATCGTGAAATGTAAGATGTTTCTGGTTTGGACATGTATAGGTATCTGTTTCTTCATCGTACGGCCAGTTGTCTGGATTGAATAGGTTTTGTTTGTAGGTTTTCTTTTTTTCCTTCATATACAGCGTATAAGGAATAAGTGCTTCACGTTTTCTGTTCAAAAGGATATCATTATAATTTTCTTCACTACCATAACTTGCATCTGTGACGATGTGTTCCGGTAACTCGAAATAATCCTGCTCAATCTCATCTAGAAAGGGAATTAACGTACGTGTGTCTGTTGGGTTTGAGAATAATCCATAGGCAAGCGCATATTGACCTTCCGTTGCGATTTGTGTATTATAACCAGCCTTCAATTGTCCATTTTTCATATAATCATCTTTCATTCGCATAAATGTCGCATCTGGATCTGTTTTAGAATAGCTATTACGTGTACCAAAGATTTCAAGGTCTCGTTGGTATTTCTGTTTTCGTACGATAAAATCAATCAACTGTTTACGCACTTTTTCGGATATTTGCGTTCATTTCTTAAAGCTTTTCGTTCTGGAACATCCGATGATGCTTCAATTTGTTTATCATACTCGTTTACGACATCATCCACTTTTTGAACCAATTGAGCGAGCTCTTCCAATGATAACTGTTCATCGCTTTCACGTTCGATTTCAGGTATGATTTCATTCTCAAGAAGCTCATCATATAGCTGGTTTGACTTTTCAATTAAACTTTGATGATACTTCTCAATCGATTTCTTCCAGACAAACGTAAATTTATTTGCATTCGCTTCAATCTTTGTACCATCGATAAAAATTGCTTCTTGATCGATCAGTTTTTCTTCAATTAATTGGCAACGGAATTGGACGAAACATTGGCGAATTAAATTTTTCACTTCTGGTTGAACACGGAATCGGTTGATTGTTCGGTAGCTTGGTTCATGCCCTTGAGCTAGCCACATCATACGGATACTGTCTTTTAATAGGGCTTCAATTTTTCGCCCTGAAAAAACAGATTGCGTGTAGGCACATAAGATAATTTTAAGCATCATGCGTGGATGGTAGGCAGGACAGCCATCATTTCTCTGAAATGATTCGAACGCTTCATGAGGTGTATTTGGCAAGTAAAAAATGCATTAAACGGCAATTAAAAATGTAACCACTTTGCCAACATTCATTTTAAGCTTTTAGTAAAGATTCTTTATATCGATGACTATCACCATTGAATACGACCAAGTGAGAATGATGAATCAGTCGGTCAATGACTGCTTCCGTCAAAATGGGATCTCCGAAGACGTGATTCCATTGACCGAACTGTAGATTAGTTGTAATGATGATGCTCTTTGCCTCGTAACACATAGATATAACTTGGAACAGTAATTCTCCACCTTGTTTATGCAGCGGTATGTAGCCTAGCTCATCAAGGATCAGACAGTCCAGCTTTTCAATCTGCTTGAAGACCTTAGAAAGTGTTCCTTTTTCGTTTGCTTCAAGGAGCCGATTTACCAACCCAGCGACTGTATAGAACTTTACTGACTTGCCAAACTTTTGTATGGCATTTAAGCCAATCAATGTTGCCAGATAGGTTTTGCCGGCACCTACACCACCGTAAAAGATGGTATTCTCCTGCTGTTCAATAAATTCTCCGTTTAACAGACTTTCCCTGGTCATTCCTGCCGGAATTTGAACCTCACTCCAGTCAAAAGGTTTACCCTGTACTTTTGGAAGAGTCGCTTGGTTTAAAAGGAGGTTGGTCCGGCGTTCTTCTCGCTGGATTTCTGCTTCAAATAGCTTTAATAAAAACTCCTCATGGGAAGTAGCTTCAACTTCACGATAATGCTCTTTAATCCAGCTAAGCTTTAATCGTTTTGCGTATACTGAATTTCCTCGTGCATTATGCATCACCCCCTTTATGGAGTTGATCATAACGTTCGAGTCCTCTCGTTGCTTCAGGCAGGGTGGGAAGCGTTATTTTTGGTTTAATTTCACTTCGGATTCCACTACCATTGATAAGCTGATAGAATACTTGTTTAATGGCATCCACGGAGGGATGCCCGTGTTCAGAGGAGATGACAAGCGCTTTTGTTATAAGACTGAAATCATGTTCCTTCAAAATCAGCGATAATAGTTTCAGTGCTTCCGACTTTTCTACGACAGTACAGGACTGAAAATAGTTTTTCCATTCCTCCGGTAGTTGGTCGTAGAAACTAGTATATTTAAGTGCCGTAGGCCGTTTGGCCATTAAATTTAGATATGGCTGCCACTTCATCGACTTACGGTACTGTCCATAGAGCCGTGAATGCCTAACGACAAGCTGACGCTCATCATCCAAAATCTCAACAGTGTTGTATGAGATTTTTACGAGAACTCTGTTTAATGCAAATCTTGGGGAAGTGGAATACAGATTGAGGTCCACCTTAACATAGCCATATTTATCGGCCTTCAGTGTTTCAT
The DNA here is from genome assembly GCA_016756695.1 of Heyndrickxia sporothermodurans. Classification (GTDB taxonomy): domain Bacteria; phylum Bacillota; class Bacilli; order Bacillales; family Bacillaceae_C; genus Heyndrickxia; species Heyndrickxia sporothermodurans. The sequence goes on along the minus strand of CP066701.1, from coordinate 4,282,613 downwards.
ATCTTACACACTCGTATTCTTTTGCTGGCAATAGTAGAAAGGCTGCCTTATCCTCCTCGAATAGTTCTGATATGGCCCAATCCTTTTGGTAATGCTTCCTCAAGCGGTCTTTTTCTGCCTTCCCCCACAGTTCCTTATTTAACTCATCCAATTCAATGACATGGAGCCCAGGAAGGAGAAAGTTATTCCTGACATACTTGACCATTGCCTCTACATGTCCTTTTTCATTACCGCTGGCGGGATTACAGAATTCACATTCAAACCCATAATGTAAAACGAAGTTTTGAAATTCCTCTGTTAAATGCCGTTCTCCATTTGGCAATATCTTTTTGACGGCAGGTGAGAGGTTGTCAAAGCGAATCGCCTTTGGCACTCCACCCATATGATGAAACACTCTTTTTAACCCCTCTAGGAAACACTCCTTGTTTTGTGAAGGGAAGACTTGAAAATAAAAAGCATTGCTAAAAGGAAATGACATTACTAAGTAGGGCAAAACTATTTCTTCCCCACCATAAATAAACGTACTATCTCAAAATCGACTTGTGCTGTTCCAGAGATGGTACTCAAGTGGTAAGGCTGCTTGATCTGCCTGGTTTAATAATTCTTCTTTTCTCTTGGAAACATAATCGCGAACTGTTCGGTCAGACCCCTTAAAATTGAACTGTTCCTTAAGGAGCTCCCACATTCTCTTAGCTGTTCTACGAAACTTCTTTTTCTTTTTCAAGTCCTCCTTGATCCATTCATCTATTACTGGCTTCACTGGTCCTAAAACCGGTGATACTCTCGTCTGTTTCTTTTTTGGCTGTTCGTTGAAATCCTCCATATCCGCATATTTCTTAACTGTTCTAGGATCTCTACCTGTTCTTTTTGCTACATCCGAATAACCGCAGCCTTTATTGTTAACCTGTTGTCTGATATAATTGATTTCGGCCACTGCCAACATCTCCTTAAATACCTCCTGCATGACTTTGTCCCAACAGGAAGTGTAGTAGTATTTAAGAATGTTGACAAGTGGTTTTTTTAATTTGTGCTGGCCCCCCGGGGGGCCAGCACAAATTAATTGCCATCCCCTACATATCTAGAATGCCATAAACATCATGAGGGATACTTTCAACTAAATGATGAACATGGAAGGCAATATCATTTTTTTGTAACTTTACTTCTAAATCTAAAGGCAAAACTAATTGATTCATGGTATAATTTTTAAACATAAGGATCCTTCTTTCTGATTTTATTTGGTGTGGTAACTTTATTTTATCAGAAGTGATCCTTATTTTTATTCAAAAAATAATCAAAGCCGGTGAAATTTTACTCGTCGTAAAAATTCACCGGCTTTTTCATCTCAGAGGTGGGTTTTGTCCCAGCCTCTATTTTATTGCTTTATGCTCCTTAATAACACGTAGTGACTTAAGATCGAAATCTTCAGGACCTTGTACTGGTAAGCCAACTTCAATATTTTTGCGAACATATTTTAAATTTTCTTCAGTTATTATTTCTCCCGGTATAAAAATAGGGATTCCCGGTGGATAAACCATAATAAATTCAGCGATAATTCTTCCAGCAGATTCCTCGAAAGGGATGACTTCTGTGTCTGCATAAAATGCATCACGAGGTGTTAAAGCTAGAACGGGAATATCCGGTAGCATGACTTGAATACTTACCGAGCTAGACAGATGTGAAAATTGATCAGAAAGCTCTTGAAGTGCTTTTACTAGCAGATTTGTTTCCACTTCTGTATCGCCAGGTGTAATAAGGCAGAGAATATTGTATAAATCGGAAAGTTCTACTTCGATATTATATACTTCACGCAGCCATTTTTCAGCATCATATCCTGTTATTCCGAGATCTTTGACAGAGATGATTAGTTTTGTTGGGTCATAATCAAATGTCGCTTTTGTTCCCAATATTTCTTTACCGACACAGTATAAATGATCAATCTCATTAATTTTAGCTCGAACGGATTGAGCTAGTTGAATCGTTTTATCTAGTAATTCCCTTCCATGTGTAGCAAGTCTTCTTCTTGCTACATCAAGTGATGCTAATAATAAGTATGAGGTGGATGTAGTCGTTAACATACTCAATATTGTTGACACACGATTTGAAGACACTAATCCATCTTTTACGTTTAATACAGAACTTTGCGTCATCGATCCACCTAATTTATGAACACTTGTTGCTGCCATGTCCGCTCCCGCTTCCATTGCAGAAATCGGTAGTTCGTCATGGAAATGGATATGAACTCCGTGCGCTTCATCAACGAGAACCGGAACTTGATAGGAATGGGCGATTTCTACAATTTTCTTCAAATCAGCGGCAACCCCGAAATAGGTTGGATTAATAACTAATACGCCCTTTGCATCAGGGTTTTGTTGCAAAGCTTTTGAAACAGATTCAGTCGTGATTCCGTGGGATATTCCTAAAATTGGATCAATTTCGGGGTGAATAAAAATAGGAATAGCACCTGAGAAAACAATAGCAGACATAACAGATTTATGAACATTACGAGGAACGATAATTTTATCGTTAGGTCCGCAGACCGTCATAATCATGGCCATAATAGCACCGCTCGTACCTTGAACGGAAAAGAATGTGTGGTCGGCTCCGAAGGCTTGTGCAGCTAATTCCTGTGCTTTTTGAATCATTCCTTTTGGTTGATGGAGATCATCTAAAGGTGCAATATTAATTAAATCTATCGATAATGCATTATCCCCGATAAATTGACGAAATTCCGGATCGATTCCTGAGCCTTTTTTATGTCCGGGTATATGAAATTGAACTGGATTCTTTTTCGCGTGTTCCACTAATCCAGTAAATAACGGAGTATCAAATTGTGACAATGAACTTCACACCTCTTTTAATGTTACATCTTTTAAAACAAAAGAAATTATAGCATTTAACCTTACCATTGAAAATAGTTTCTTCATAACGAAAGGAAAATATAAGTAAATAGGAGAAGTATTATATAATGCTGATGATATTAAGGAGTGAATACATATGAATTGGAACACTAGAATTACCGACTTACTTAATATTAAATATCCAATTATTCAAGGAGGATTAGCCTATTTAGCCTACTCAGAATTGGCAGCGGCTGTATCTAATGCAGGGGGGCTTGGCCAAATAACTGCAATGTCTTTAGAAAGCCCCGAGGCACTCCGTAAAGAAATTCAAAAGGTTAAACAATTAACTACCTTTCCGTTTGGAGTTAATTTTGCTATCGGACAACACGGAAGACCATATACTGCCTATTTAGATGTAGCCCTCGATGAAAAAGTAGCGGTAGTATCTGTAACAGGAGGAAATCCCACGCCGTTTTTTCAGTACTTAGAAGGTTCAAATGTAAAAAAATTAGTACTTGTGGCAGCTAAACGCCAAGCTCAAAAAGCGGAAGAACTAGGTGCAGATGCAGTTATGGTAGTAGGTCAAGAAGGTGGTGGACACTTGGGGAAAGACGATATAGGTTCATTAGTATTGATTCCACAAGTTGTAGATGCTGTTTCAATCCCAGTCATCGCCTCAGGAGGAATCGGTGATGGAAGAGGATTAATGGCTGCTTTATGCTTAGGTGCTGAAGGAATTGAAATGGGGACACGTTTTATTGCAACAAAGGAATGTGTGCACGCAAACGAACTTTATAAGCAAGCAATTATTAAAGGAAAAGAAACAGATACAACCGTCATAAAACGTAGTTTAGGTGCACCCGGCCGAGCAATTACGAATAAATGGACAGAGCAAATTTTAGATATTGAAAAAAATAATGGAGGATACGAAAAACTTAAAAACTATATTAGTGGACAAGCAAATAAAAATTATATATATAATGGAGAAGTAGATAGTGGATTTGCGTGGGCGGGACAAGTAATGGGGTTAATTAATGATATTCCGAGTGTTAAGGAATTAATCACACGAATGATCAAAGATGCTAATGAAATTCGTAAAAAATGGGGAAAGTAATCGTAAAGAACAACTAGAAAGACGGTGTAGAAATGGAATATCAATATCCTTTCTCAATGGATTGGTCAACAACTGAGGTTATAGAAGTAATCCAATTTTTTGAGGCAATTGAGAAGGCCTATGAAAAGGGAATAAAACGTGAAGAATTAATGGAGAAATATCGACGATTTAAAGAAATCGTACCTGGAAAAGCGGATGAAAAAAAATATTGTAATGAATTCGAAAAAGAAAGTGGATATTCATCCTATCAAGTTGTAAAAAGATTAAAAGAATCTGAACCCGGTAACATAATAAAAATGTAAAAATAAAAGATAAAATGGGGAAGGAGCATTGCTCGCTTCCCATTTTATCTTTCTAGAATTGATTTCCTATTTATATGCTAATTTATATAATGGGATAAGTGTTTCAAACGTATTTCTTACAACGTCCATAAATTCGGCGCCGTTCGTTAAAATCGGGTCATTGGCTGCAATTTGTCGTCCAATAAGGAATTCCGCTTTCTTGACGTCACGGAAACGTTCAAGTGCGTTTTTTAAGTCGATTTCCTTCAATGAAGTTGCATTCTTTTTCATATGGTCCTGAGAAACAACGAAATCATTAGGAATGGATGACTTGATCGTTTTTAAGTTTTTCAAAAACGTCTTTGCCATTTCCGCTTTATTCGGTAATTCGTAAATAAACGCTAACCAAATGAAAACATGGTCATCAAACAATCCAACTTGGAAATGAGGGTGTTGTTTATATCCACGTTTGTTACCCGCTATTGCCAACCAAGTATCTTTCGGGGCATTTACAGTGCGACGGGCATGTTTCGCTATATGTAAAAACATTTCTTCCCCTAAATTTACGGAAAGTTCGTCCGTTAATAATTGACCGATTTCACGGAATTTCGGTCGAATTCGTTCTTCGATAGCTTCCATTCTCGCGTCAAGACCTTCTATATTAAATGTGTCAAAATCGTTCTTCGTGAAACCTTCGAATTGCATTGTTGATAATCTCCTTCATAACGTTTATTCATTTTTTAGATTGGGTAAAAGAAAGCAATGGAAGCCGTTTTAAGTCTGAATGTGAAAAACTTGGGAATTTCATAAATGAGCCTCTATTAAACATCTTTCCTACATTTGACTTTATTTTAGCATAATCGACAAATTTCCTAAAATGAAATTACTTAGGCAATTACACATTTTAGTTGCACGATTAGTGAAGCATCATATGATGTAGTAAGTAATATCTGAAAATTTAGTTATTTGGAAAATGCAAAAAGTGAAGGGATGTGAAGTTCATGAAACAAGTAATGAACACTTCGAAAAAGAAAAAATTTGATCAGCAACGAATAGCAGTACTTAGATTAGAAATGGACTATGAGCTAGCTGTCCTTTATGAGGCAATTCAAAATAATGACCATAAGAAAAAGGATTTAACGAAAAAGAAACTTGAAAAAATACGAGAAGAATTATTAAGGATGAAAGCAATGTAGGAGTATTTCCAAGTAGGTTTACGAACTCCCTGTTCCTCATCACAGATGGGGTTCGTTTTTATGGAGTTAAATATTAAGTTAATTTCTTGAATTACATAATTTTTTCCTTTAAGCTAATCATACAATAAGTTAAGTCGAAGATTTGATGGAGGACAGGGCGATGACGAATTGGGAGCAAATTGATACATATGTAAGAATATGGCTAAAGGAAGCAAGAATTAATATCATTGATTCATTTAAAAAAACATTAGACATAGAAACGAAGTCGGATCGGAATGATTTAGTTACAAATATAGATAAGGAGACAGAATCGTTTTTTGTCAATAATATTCAAGAACATTTCCCGGACCATCATATTATTGGTGAGGAAGGGCATGGACAGAAAATCGATCAAACAAATGGAGTGTTATGGATAATCGATCCAATCGATGGCACAGTTAACTTTGTCCACCAACAAAGAAATTTTGCCATCTCCATTGGAATTTATGAAAATGGAAAAGGAAAGCTAGGTTATATTTATGATGTAGTTCAAGATGAACTTTACTTTGTTGAAGCAGGTAAAGGAGCCTATTTTAATGAAGTTCCGATTCCTAAATTGACCGATACGAAAGTTGAAGATGCAATTATCGGGATTAATTCTTCTTGGATAATATCCAATCGACATATCCCAACCGCCAACTTACATCGTTTAGTCCATGATTCACGTGCAACAAGATCGCTAGGTGCAGCTTCGCTTGAAATAGCCTATGTTGCAACAGGCAGATTAGATGCTTATATTGCCATGCGTTTAGCCCCATGGGATTTTGCTGCCGGAAAACTTTTGATAGAAGAGTTAGGAGGTAAACTATCTACGGTTAAAGGTGAACCATTACACATTTTAGAGAGCGGCACGGTATTTGTGAGTAACAGTGGACTCCATAAGGAAATACTGGATAATTATTTTTTGTCTATTGAATAAATATAGCTACCTCAAATGAGAGGTAGCTATATTTATTTTTACATCTTTTATAATCGTCCTTCTTGACGCATTTTTGCTTTTGTTTTGAACCCATATCCCATCACGAGAATGAGAACAAGGATACAAATAATTATACCGAGGATACTTTTTTCCCCGATTGCTACTCCGATGCCAATCATTGAGGCAGCCGCAATTGTAGCGAACAGAATGAAAATCCATTTTATATCTTTCATATCAATTGCCCCCTACTTGTTTCCTTTATCAAGGCTAGTATAAATATCATTTTACTCGAAAAACTCCACTTTGCATAGTGAAGATGGAAATAATGCATTAGTGGTGATTTATAAATAACTATGATATAATACGTAAGTTATAGTTATACTAACATTGACGGTCATAAAGGCAGGAGGAACCACTTTTGAAAATAAGAGAAGATTTACGTAATATAGCGATTATAGCACACGTTGACCATGGGAAAACAACGCTTGTCGATCAGCTATTAAAGCAATCCGGAACATTTCGTTCAAATGAACAAGTAGCTGAACGAGCAATGGATTCTAATGATATTGAACGTGAGAGAGGCATTACAATCTTAGCGAAGAATACCGCTATTCAATATAAAGATATAAAAATTAATATTATGGATACACCAGGACACGCTGACTTTGGCGGTGAAGTAGAACGTATTATGAAAATGGTTGATGGGGTTCTACTTGTCGTTGATGCATATGAAGGATGTATGCCCCAAACACGCTTCGTCCTAAAAAAAGCATTAGAACAAAATTTAACTCCGATCGTAGTTGTAAATAAAATTGACCGTGATTTTGCTCGACCAGAGGAAGTTGTCGATGAAGTGATCGAATTATTTATCGAGCTGGATGCAAATGAAGATCAATTAGAATTTCCGGTTATCTATGCATCCGGTATTAACGGAACTGCTAGCAATGATCCAACGAAACAAGATGACAATATGCAAGTATTATTTGATACAATTATTGACCATATTCCGGCACCTGCTGATACTAAAGAAGAGCCTTTACAATTCCAAGTTGCTTTACTGGACTATAATGATTATGTAGGTAGAATTGGAATTGGACGTGTCTTCCGTGGTACGATGCATGTAGGACAACAAGTTGCATTAATGAAATTAGATGGAACGGTAAAACAATTCCGGGTATCTAAAATTTTCGGGTTCTTCGGATTGAAGCGTCAAGAAATTCAAGAAGCACATGCGGGTGACCTTATAGCAGTGTCTGGTATGGAAGATATTAATGTTGGAGAAACAGTTTGTCCAATTGACCATCAAGAACCTCTACAACCATTACGCATTGATGAGCCAACATTGCAAATGACGTTTATTGTTAATAATAGCCCATTTGCAGGCCGTGAAGGTAAATATATCACATCAAGGAAGATTGAAGAACGTCTTCGCGCACAATTACAAACAGACGTAAGTTTAAGAGTTGAAAACACAGATTCTCCTGATGCTTGGATTGTTTCAGGCCGCGGTGAACTTCATCTTTCCATCTTAATTGAAAATATGCGTCGTGAAGGCTTTGAATTGCAAGTGTCAAAACCATCTGTTATTGTAAAGGAAATTGATGGTGTTAAATGTGAACCGATTGAAAGGGTACAAATTGATATTCCTGAGGAGTATACAGGAAGTATTATTGAATCACTTGGTTCTCGTAAAGGCGAAATGCTTGATATGGTTAATAACGGAAACGGTCAAGTGCGTTTAATCTTTAATGTGCCGGCCCGTGGACTAATCGGTTATTCTACTGATTTCATGACACTAACCCGTGGATACGGAATTATTAATCATACTTTCGATAGTTATCAACCGATGCAGCCGGGTCGAGTTGGCGGCCGCCACCAAGGTGTGCTTGTTTCCATGGAAACAGGGAAAGCGTCGACATATGGTATCATGCAAATAGAGGATAGAGGGACAATATTTGTTGAACCAGGTACAGAAATTTACGAAGGTATGATCGTTGGCGAAAATACTCGCGAAAATGATATTACCGTTAACATTACGAAAGTGAAACATGCAACAAATGTCCGTTCATCGACGAAAGATCAAACATCAGTTATTAAAAAACCACGCATAATGTCATTAGAGGAAGCACTTGAATACTTAAACGATGATGAATATTGTGAGGTTACACCTGAATCGATTCGTTTGCGTAAAAAAATATTAAACAAAAATGAACGTGAAAAAGCTGCTAAAAAAATGAAATACGCAGAAATTTAATTAAAAACTAATTTCTAGAAAGGGAGTCTATTGTGCCAGAGGTAAATGTGCAGGAACATCTTTCCTTTTTCGCAGGCTTGTATCGAGTTGATGAATTTCCAAAACTAGGAATGTGGATGCTTTATTTAACCATTGTAGCTTTATGTATTCTTGTTTATAAATTGGGCTTTGCTCAAAAACTTCCAATGCTAAAATCGATTTTGATCTATTTGTTTTTAGCATTGGGATGTACGATTTTAACCTTTTTAGCAATATTTCTTCCGATTACAGAAGGACTCGTAGTTGCTGCCCTTATTTTAATCATTTATAAAATACGCAGGTACAATTACAAAAAAGATCAAGCGCAAAATGATGCATAAAAAACAAATCCGCCGAAAATGGCGGATTTGTTTTTTTTATATATCGTTAAGATCTTTTTCTTCTCTTGATGCAAGTCTTGCTGTCGTTTTTTCTGTTATTCTTTCATAACATTCATCACACATATAAGTATGAATCGGACGATTTCGAAGTCGTTTTGCCATGATGGAATCATCATCTATATCATTTATTTTTTCGCATAATACACATTTTACTTTCATTCAGTTACACCCCGAGTTACCGTTTTTTTTAGTATAACATGGAAATGAAAGTGTGGAAATTTTGGACTTTTCATTTTTATTTTTTATTATTTGATTGGTTTTCTTGTTCTCTTTCAAGTTGCTTATCTTTTGATTGATTTAATTCTTGTTTAGGTTTTTCCGTACCACTTTGCGGATTTTTTGGTTCTACGATATTTTTCGGTATTTCCGGCATAAGCCTACCTGCAATATCTGCGAGTTCATTGATAATCCCTTGTCCGGGTTTGCCGTTGCGTATATCTTGTCCAATTTCGCGAAGACGTTGTGTAAAATCAGGGTCAGCAACGACTATAGCGTTAGCTCCATATGGATCATGTTTTAAGCTCTCAGCAACCGAATACTTAATGGACCCCACCCTGGAACGATCAATATTATCATCAACATCAATCCCAACAAGAGCATAATTACTGAATACTACCGCTGTTGCATCTTTAACATTGGGAACGCTTACGGCAAGGTCTACAAGACGTTGTGAAATTTGCTGTCCTGTTTTTCTATCAACATTTTTTATATTGCTATCTTTAACAGAAATCGTTTTTGGTGTGATATTATTGTTGTTTTTACCCTGTCCAGCTTCATTGTTTGCGCACGCACTTAATAAGATAGTAGTACAAAGAAGTAATCCTATTTTTTTCAACTAAACTCACCTCATTTAATCTATTCTTAATCCATTCCGCTTTTCTAATTGTCTAGCTGCATCGCAATAATCTAGGTGCGATATCGCATTTCTATATTTAGTGTGCAATTTTCTTCTATCTTTATTCATTTGTTCATATATTTTAGCAATGTCCGTCCACTTCAAATGAACAGGAAGTAGAAAAAGTTCATATTATACAATAATCCAATAAGGAGCAGGAGGCATCAATTTGAAGAAAATATATGTATTAGATACAAATGTCTTATTACAGGATCCGAATGCCATATTTTCTTTTGAAGATAATGAAATCGTCATTCCAGCTGTAGTGCTAGAAGAGGTTGATTCGAAAAAGAGGTATATGGATGAAATTGGACGTAATGCCAGACAAGTATCCAAATTGATTGACAGCTTTAGAAAAGCAGGGAAGCTCCATGAAAAGATTCCTCTTGAGAATGGTGGAGTACTAAGAATTGAATTAAATCACCGATCATTTCAACAATTACAAGATATATTTATTGAAAAAACGAATGATAATCGAATATTAGCCGTCGCTAAGAATTTATTCTTAGAGGAGGAAACGAAGGAAAATGGTAGACCGGTCATTCTAGTTAGTAAAGATGCTTTAGTAAGGGTTAAGGCAGATGCACTCGGATTACAGGCGGAAGATTTTTTAAACGATCGAGTAGTAGAAATTGATCATATATACACAGGCTTACTTGAAATTTATATAAATATCGACTTATTAAATTTATTTTATGAGAAAGGTGAATTAGCTTTATCGGAGATTACCCATCACCCTTTTTACCCCAATCAATTTTTAATCATGAAAGACGCATTAGGAAGTTCTTCTTCCGCTATTGGGATTGTAGATCAAACAGGTAAAGTCGTACGAAAATTAGTTTATAACCATGAGCCGATTTGGGGAATTAAGCCTAGAAATGTAGGGCAAACAATGGCGATGGAATTATTATTTAGACAAGACATTAATCTTGTAACAATGATTGGAAAAGCAGGAACTGGAAAGACTCTTCTTGCATTAGCATCGGGGCTGATGCAAACGGAAGATTTACATTCCTATAAAAAACTTCTTGTTGCTCGTCCAATCGTGCCGGTAGGAAAGGATTTGGGGTATTTACCAGGTGAAAAACAAGAGAAATTAAGACCTTGGATGCAGCCGATTTATGATAATTTAGAATATCTGTTTAATACAAAAAAACCAGGTGAATTAGAGGCAATACTCGCTGGAATGGGATCGATAGAAGTGGAGGCATTAACGTATATACGCGGAAGAAGTATTCCGGACCAATTTATTATTATTGATGAAGCTCAAAATTTAACGAAGCATGAAGTGAAAACGATTTTAACGAGAGTGGGAGAAAGAAGTAAAATTGTGTTAATGGGTGATCCAGAACAAATTGATCATCCATATTTAGACGAATATAATAACGGATTAACGTATGTTCTCGAAAAGTTTAAGGATCAATCAGTGGCCGGGCATATTAAATTAATGAAAGGTGAAAGATCGGGATTAGCACAATTAGCAGCTGATCTTCTATAAAAATGAAAGTAAGAAAAATCTTTAATTTGTCGTTATTAACACAACAGAATGGTGTGTATACCATTCTGTTGCTGCAATAACTTATTAAAGATTACTCCACACGAAAACCTTTGACATATTTTATTGGCTGATCTTTATTTGAGCCGTCTTCGAATAAAATGTGTACTGGCCCGTCCTCTTTGAGCGCTTTCCCTTCTTTTGAAAAAGCGATGATAAGGTCGTAAGCTTCATTGATCGGAATTTGTATTTCTTCATCTTTTGTTTCAATAATAAGCGTAGTCGCACTTTCAAGAGGTTCAGCGTTTTTTAAAAACGGTTCGAACTTAATGCCGAATGTACCGGTTAGAAGTCTTTGTTTCAAAAATTTCTTCTCCGATTTTAATGTTGGGGGGGATATTGCACCTTCTTTAATTTCGCGATCAAAAAATTTACCAACACTTTTTGTATATTCTTCATCCTCGTCAATACCGGTATTCTTATTATCAAAATATGTAGTTAAATCTAGTTTCCGATCGTCAAATATCCAAGTTCCGGCGTCTAAAGTAATTGGGAACTTAACATTACCTTTTATTGGAATAATCATTTTTTAACCTCCTTACATTTTAAAATTATACTCTGAAAAAATGAACTTGTCACATTTACCTAAACTTTTCATAATGAAAAAAGTTTCCTAAACCAAAATTATATGAGAAAATAGAAGTACGAAAATTAATACTCTTAATCCTTGCATTTTGCTTCTTTTCAGAGTAAAATTTTTAGATAGGATTGTCTAATTGTTCGTAAATTGGGGGGATCAATATGGCGTCTGAAATTAAAATGGATCACCGGGAAAAAGCCTATTCTCTTTTAAGGGTGGACGCAGAGAAAATTTTGCGCTTAATTAAAGTCCAGATGGATAATTTAACGATGCCCCAATGTCCATTATATGAAGAAGTATTGGATACACAAATGTTTGGCCTATCCCGTGAAATAGATTTTGCAGTCAGACTAGGCTTGGTGGAAGAGAAGGATGGTAAGGAGTTACTCGATTCATTAGAACGAGAGCTTACCGCTTTACATGAAGCATCCACAAAAAAATCATAATTAAAAAACTCAAACAGTTCACAGAAATTGTTTGAGTTTTTTTGTAAAATAGGAGTGAAGAGTATCTTTTGTAAACTTTTTATTAATTTCTTTCACTAAGCAGGAAATAAAAAATTATTGAAGAATATCTTTTTATAGACTAAAGGATTGGAAGGTTACTATGTTAAAAAAAATCTTAAAGTCTTATGACTATTCACTTGTCGTCGTGTACATACTTCTTTGTTTATTCGGATTAGTCATGATATATAGTGCAAGCATGGTGGTTGCTGTTCAAAAATACGGTTATAGCAGTGATTTCTTTTATATGAAACAATTAAAAAGTTTTATATTTTCGCTAATTGCTTTTATCATTACCGCTTTTTTTCCGTATAAAATATATAAAAGCAATAAATTTCTTGGGACGATTATGCTTATATCGGTTGTAGCCCTTATCGGGATCCGTCTGTTTGGTCATAATTCAAATAATGCGCAAAGCTGGTTTAAAATTGGGACAAGCATGATTCAACCATCAGAGTTTGTAAAATTAAGTGTCATCATCTACCTCTCTGCAGTATATGCGAAGAAGCAGTCATATATTGATCAATTTAATAAAGGAGTCATTCCACCTTTATTATTTTTAATCTTCGTTTGTTTTTTGATTGCGATTGAGCCTGATTTTGGTACAGCGTCCATAATTTTTGCGATTGGACTTACGATACTGCTTTGTTCCGGAATGAAAATGAAAACGATGATGAAACTATTGGGTTTGGGATTAATTATTGTCCTACTCCTTTCTCCCGTCTTTTTATTAAAAAAGGATGAAATATTTACAAAAAATAAAATTGCACGGATCACGGGTTATATGGATCCCTTTAAAAACCATACGGATGAGGGGTTTCAATTATACAATTCCTACTTGGCCTTAGGATCCGGCGGTGTAAAGGGATTAGGTCTTGGGCAAAGCGTTCAAAAGCTTGGCTATCTTCCCGAGCCCCATACAGATTTTATTATGGCTATTATTGCAGAAGAGCTCGGAATTTTTGGTGTCGGTTTTGTCATTATTGGTTTATCCTACCTCGTTCTACGAGGTATATATATAGGGGTAAAATGCCGGGATCCATTTGGTAGTTTATTATCAATAGGTATCTCAAGTATGATAGGTATTCAAAGCTTTATTAATTTGGGAGGGGTGTCCGGATTAATACCCATTACAGGGGTTCCATTACCATTGATTAGTTATGGAGGTTCTTCACTGCTTCTTTTATCAGCTTCATTAGGTGTGTTAGTCAATGTATCAATGTTTGTAAAGTATGAAGATAAGTATAAGAAAAAAGAAGAGACTACTACTTTTGTAAATTCGAAATTTAATAATCGTGGATTTAAGGTACATTAATTTACAATTACTAATCCATCGAAGATCATGCAAAGGGGAGACATACTGTATGAAAAAAATTGAAAAGGTATTGGTAGCGAACAGAGGAGAAATAGCGATTCGAGTTTTTCGAGCGTGTACAGAATTAAATATTCGGACGGTAGCCATTTATTCTAAAGAAGACTCGGGATCTTATCATCGTTACAAAGCTGATGAAGCATACTTAGTTGGTGAAGGAAAAAAACCTATTGATGCGTATTTAGATATTGAAGGAATTATTGAAATTGCGAAAAGTTCAAATGTAGATGCCATCCATCCGGGATATGGATTTCTTTCCGAAAACATTCAATTTGCAAAGCGATGTGTGGAAGAGGGGATTACATTTATCGGACCAAATACTAATCACTTAGATATGTTTGGGGATAAAGTAAAAGCGAAGGAACAAGCCATTCTTGCTAATATTCCGGTCATTCCGGGTAGTAATGGTCCAGTGTCTTCCCTTAGCGAAGTTCAAGATTTCGGTCAGCAACATGGATATCCAATTATCATTAAAGCATCACTAGGCGGTGGCGGCCGTGGGATGAGGATTGTTAATCACGCGGAGGAAGTGACTGAAGCGTTTACTCGCGCTAAGTCAGAAGCAAAAGCGGCATTTGGAAATGATGAGGTTTATGTAGAAAAGTTTATTAAAAATCCGAAGCATATTGAAGTACAAATATTAGGTGATGCGAACGGCAATATTGTTCACTTATTTGAAAGGGATTGTTCAGTTCAAAGACGTCATCAAAAAGTCGTTGAGGTAGCTCCATGTGTATCACTATCCGATGAGTTACGAAAGGAAATTTGTCAAGCGGCAGTTAATTTAATGAAAAAAGTCAATTATGTAAACGCTGGTACGGTTGAATTTTTAGTAGCAGACAATGAATTTTATTTTATTGAAGTAAATCCGCGTGTACAAGTGGAGCATACAATTACAGAAATGATTACTGGCATTGATATTGTTCAGTCGCAAATTTTAATTGCGGAGGGGCATCAATTACATGGTGAAATTGTCAATATTCCTGAGCAGGATGAAATCACAATCAATGGCTATGCCATCCAATCTAGGGTGACAACGGAAGATCCATTAAATAATTTTATGCCCGATACTGGGAAAATTATGGCCTACCGTTCCGGCGGTGGTTTCGGTGTACGACTTGATGCGGGAAATGGCTTCCAAGGAGCTGTTATTACTCCATTTTATGATTCCCTTTTAGTAAAATTATCTACATCAGCTACTTCATTTGAAAAAGCTGCAGCAAAAATGGTGCGAAATCTTCAAGAATTTAGAATTAGAGGGATTAAAACAAATATACCTTTCCTAATAAATGTAGTGAAACATAAAAATTTCATTACCGGAGAGTATGATACATCATTCATTGACTCTACACCGGAACTATTTGACTTTCCTGCAAGCCGTGACCGTGGAACGAAAATGCTTTCTTATATTAGCAATGTTACGATTAATGGTTTCCCGGGAATTGAACAGAAGGAAAAGCCGTTCTATCCGAAAAATAGAGTACCAAAAGTAAGTCTTGTAGAAGAATCCGCTTCCGGTACAAAGCAAGTACTTGACCGTGATGGGGCTGAAGGTTTAGTAAGATGGATTAAATCACAAAAAGAAGTGTTACTAACTGATACAACATTCCGTGACGCACACCAATCATTACTTGCAACACGAGTAAGAACCCAAGACATTAAAAAAATAGCCGAACCAACATCTAAATTATTACCGGATTTATTTTCGTTAGAAATGTGGGGAGGAGCTACCTTTGATGTTGCTTATCGATTTTTAAAGGAAGATCCTTGGCAACGTTTGAAGGAATTAAGAGAAAGAGTTCCAAATGTCCTTTTCCAAATGCTATTTAGAGGTTCTAATGCGGTAGGGTATAAAAATTATCCGGATAATATTATTCGTGAATTTGCAAAGCTGTCTGCAGATGTAGGTATTGATGTTTTTCGAATATTCGATAGTTTGAACTGGGTAAAAGGAATGGAAGTTGCCATTGATGCTGTTAGACAAACTGGAAAGATTGCGGAAGCTTCAATTTGTTATACTGGTGATATTAATGATCCGTTTAGAACTAAATATAATATTCAATATTATAAGGACTTGGCAAAAGAATTAGAAAACCAAGGGGCACATATTCTTGCTATTAAAGATATGGCTGGGTTATTAAAACCGCAAGCAGCTTATCAACTAATATCTGAATTAAAAGAAACAATCGATATCCCAATTCATCTGCATACACATGATACTAGCGGGAATGGTCTTTACACGTATGCAAAAGCAATTGATGCAGGTGTTGATATTGTAGATGTGGCATTAAATTCAATGGCGGGCTTAACATCACAGCCAAGCTTAAATGGATTATATTATGCGTTAGAGGGTACAGAAAGAAAACCAAAAATAAATATCGAATCTGCGGAAAAGCTTTCTGATTATTGGGAAGATGTAAGAAAATATTATCGAGACTTTGAAAGTGGAATGAATTCACCGCACACAGAAGTATACCGACATGAAATGCCGGGTGGGCAATATAGTAATCTGCAACAACAGGCGAAAGCTGTAGGGCTTGGAGATCGTTGGGATGAAGTGAAAGAAATGTACCAAATTGTTAACCGTATGTTTGGAGATATTGTAAAAGTAACCCCATCTTCTAAGGTTGTTGGCGATATGGCTTTATTTATGGTGCAAAACGACCTAACGGAAGAAGATGTCTATTCACGTGGTATGAAAATAGATTTTCCTGATTCCGTAGTCGAATTGTTTCAAGGTTATTTAGGGCAACCAGTTGGCGGTTTTCCAAAAGAGCTTCAAAAAGTGATTCTTAAGGATAGAGAGCCTATTACAATTCGTCCGGGTGAATTAATGGAAAATGTTGATCTTCCTAGTTTGAAAGACGCATTGTCTAAAGAAATAGGCAGGGAAGCGAATGACCATGAAACGATTTCTTATGCATTATATCCTAAAGTGTTCTTAGATTATGTCAAAACTGTTCAGCAATTTGGTGATGTTTCCGTTATCGATACACCAACATTCTTTTATGGAATGAGATTAGGCGAAGAAATCGAAGTAGAAATTGAAAAAGGAAAAACACTTTTTGTTCAATTAGTCTCAATAGGACAACCTCGAAAAGATGGAACAAGAATTGTATATTTTGAACTAAATGGCCAGCCGCGTGAAATAATTATTAAAGATGAAAGCATAAAATCTGCTGTAGCAAATAAGGTAAAAGCGGATCCGAAAAATGAACAACAAATCGGAGCAACTATGCCGGGTACTGTTATTAAGCTGATGGTTAGTAAAGGGGATCGAGTCAATCAAGGTGATCACCTCATGATAACTGAGGCTATGAAAATGGAAACAACTGTCCAAGCTCCATTTTCCGGAGTCGTTAAAGAGCTTTATGTCCAAAATGGTGAAGCTATCACACCTAATGATCTTTTAATAGAAATTGAAAAAATATAAAAAATAAAACACGTACAAGTTGCTTGTACGTGTTTTATTTTTTATATTGTTCTTTTTCTAGCAGTTCCATATTTTTATTACTTCTACCGATCAATAATAGGTAATAGCTTAGTAAACCAAAAAGGCAAGAAATAAACAATGCATGTGCAAGTGCAATATATATGTTTAATCTTGTTATGATTATAAGAGCTCCTGCAATGACCTGTAAGCAGACAAGAATAAATGCAATGATCCAACCTTTATAGATAACCGGCTGATTTCTGTAATTTTTAAAGCTTAAGTATGTTATATATGCGATCCAAAGAAAGATAATACCTGCTGCAAGACGGTGTCCCATTTGGACCCATTGGTACATGTTTGTTGGAAGTGAAATCGCATCGTTTAAACAAAATGGCCAATCTCTGCACGCTAAGCTTGAAACTGTATGACGGACAAGGGCCCCAGTATAAACAACAATATAACTATAAATCGTAACTCCAATAATATGAAATTTCATTCGCTTATCAAAAACTACTTTCGAGGCATCAAATTTTTGATCCACTTCAAATATTAATAATGTTAATAAGAACACTGAAGCAAATGAGATAAGAGATATGCCAAAATGTAGTGCTAACACAAAACTGGATTGTCCCCAAACAACTGCGGCTGCCCCAATAAGTGCTTGTAATATTAAAAAGAATAAAGATAAAATCACTAGAAATTTTGTTTCGCGCTTGTGGCCGATAGCCTTCCATGACCAAACCGATAAAATTAGTAACAGAATTCCGACACCACCTGATACAAAGCGATGGGCTAATTCAATTAAAGTCTTCATCGTTATGTGGCTTGGCAAGAGCTGACCATGACAAAGTGGCCAAGATCTCCCGCATCCCATACCGGAATCGGTTTTTGTAACTAATGCTCCACCGATCAAGACGAAAAGCATTCCTAGCGTCGTTAAAATTGCTAACCATTTTAATCCTCGACGCAATTTATTCACCTACTAACCTAATATTTCATATGACCAAAAGATCATAATAAAGTATGATGTCGAACCGATATGAATTAATCTAATACACTTAATGATAGTACCTAAAAGCCTGCAAAAAGACAACCGATAAAATGTTACAATTCTTTCACCAATTTAATCATGTAACAAATTTACCAAATTTTCTTTTTAAAAATTTTATAGAAAATGGGGATGTCTCTTCAATATCTGCATTTCGTGACACAAAATAGACATAAAACCTTTGAAAAATATTCACAAAAAACATTCAAGATATGTTTTAATATGGAATTGATGCAGAAAAATAATCTCCCACCCATATTAAAAGTCTATTTTTCGGAGATTGTGGTAAACTGAAACTAGATAAATGACATATATAAAAAAAACAAGGTACATGAATGAATTTCATAATTCTTAGCCCTTGTGTATCAAGGGGTTTAAGAGATAAAAAAAGAAGTACCTCCCCAAATCTTGTATAATGGTAGTTGACCAGTAAGCCCCCATTCAAACAACGCATATAAATGATCAGCACCCCTTAGTACAATAATCGTATCAATTAAGGAGGTGCTTTTCCTATGTCACAACAAAAACTAACAATCGTCCCCGTTTCAATACAACCAGAAAAAAATATTATAACATCCACAACTTCGAAAGATCCTTCAAATAGCTTTTGCACAATCAAAATTGAAGCTGCTGAAATTTCCTTCTTCAACGGCGTAGATGAGCACATCATCCAAACGGTCATGAGGGAGTTGAAAAATCTATGAAACATGATTATACCAGTGTAAAAACATTTATATTATTTGCGGTAAAACAGATATGAGGAAGGGAATTGATGGATTAGCAACGCTAATTCAAGATTCTTTCGAACTTGATCCATATGGAGATTCTATTTTCCTTTTCTCTGGTTGGAGTAAAGACCGTTATAAATGTTTATATTTTGATGGCGATGGTTTCGCCATGCTTTATAAGCGACTAGATGGAGGAAAACTTCACTACTAAAAAGATGAAAATGAAGTACGTAAACTTTCGCAACAGGAGGTTCGCTGGTTGTTAGAAGGGTTGTCCATTCAGCAACCAAAGTACTTTCAAAATCACAAAAAGGAGTATTCTAAACAAGCTAGAAATGTTGGTTTATAGCCATTTTCAACTTCGCTTTCTACGTTAAAAATGTTATAATATAACTAACTTATGGTGAACGAAAAGTGGTGAAATAAATGGTTAATACTTCTTCCAATAACAAGAATCCATATGGGAAATTAATTCGACTTCTCGAAGAACAATTGGCTCATTCAAATCAACAAAACAAAGACTTATCGAAAAAGCTAGATCAATCAACTAAACAGATTGAAGCGCTAACTGAACAAATTCGCCATTTAACAAAACTTTTATATGGATCGAAATCCGAAAATCGAAATACAACGTACCAGATGGGCAAGGCTCATTATTTGATGATGACCCGGCTTTTAGCGAACCTGAGCACACAGAAGAACAAAGCCAACAGACAATCTCTTATACTGTTGTACGAAAAGTTAAATCAAAAAACGAAATGATTCCTTGCATGATGGTATTGAAGTAGAAGCTATTCACCATCATCCGAAAAATACAATCTGTGACTGTTGCCAAGGGCAAATGATTGAAATTGGTAGTACACTTGTACGTGAAGAAGCAAAATTTATTCCTGCAAAAATGATGAAAGTACAGCACATTGAACATGCGTATGAATGTAAAGACTGCAAAGTTGATTCATCACAGCCAGCACAAATCAAACGCGGGAAAGCACCACAACCAGCGATTCAGCGTAGCATCGCAAGTCCTAGCGTACTTGCCAAAGTCATCTATGATAAATTTGCACAATATTTACCTCTTTACCGTCAGGTAAAGGAATGGAATCGCTATGGACTGAATACCAATGATAAAAACCTATCGAATTGGGTTATCCGTGTAGCACATGATTGGCTGTTACCTGTATACGAACGAATGAAAGAGTTGATGATGGCAAAATCGGTTTTGCATGTCGATGAAACATACGGACAAATTATCAACCGATCCGATGGGAAATCTGGCCAAGCCAATGCGTATAATTGGGTGTTTCGAAGTGTGCCAAGCCAAGGGCCAACAATGACTCTCTTTCAAAGCGCATTATCTCGAGCTCGATCTGTCCTTGAAAGTTTTATTGAAGGCTTTTCTGGAACGATTGTGTGTGATGGTTATTCTGCTTATGATAAGTTGGAAGGCGTTAATTTCGCAAATTGTTGGGCGCATGTTCGTCGTTATTGGCTGAAAGCTGATAGCAAAAATGGTAGAATCGGTGTGAAATATTGTGATGATTTATATCGACTAGAAAGGCAATTTAAACGTTTGTCTCCGAGTAAACGAAGAAAAAAACGTCAAAAGTACTCGAAGCCAATCGTGGAGGAATTCCTTCACTGGGTTGAAACATCACCATTTTACGGAAAAAATGCGTTAGCAAAAGCAGCTGAATACACATTAAACAGGGCAAATGGACTCAAATTATTCCTGAATGATGGGCGAATTGAAATGGATAATAATCCAGCCGAGAACGCCATCCGTCCCAACGTTATAGGAAGAAAAAATTGGCTCTTTAGTGTAAGTGAAGCTGGTGCAAAAGCGAATGCCATCTGTTTAAGTATTGCTGAAACTGCCAAAAGTAACGGCGTTGATTTCTATGAATATATAAAGAAACTTTTTACGGATTTACCAAATCTCGGCGTCCAACAAAACCCTGAAATTTTAGATCAATACATGCCCTGGTCAAAAATGATTCAGGCAGAATGTAGCAAATAAATGAAATAGCCGTAATTCGATTAAAAAAGTCAGAATTTACGGCTATTTACGATGCGTACCGAAAGGTACACTTATTTTTTATAATTCGGGCTTACGTTGACCACAAACCATAAAAAGACTGGAGGAGTACTTCTTATGACTATTATACGACAACCTAGCCTATTTGGCATACAGGAATTATTTGACATGGAACCTACCCAAAAATATGAAGCCATTATTTCAGCGGTAGATTTGGATTCGATGTACCATCAAGTGGCGAAAAAATCACGGTTGGGTGCACCGGAAGAACTAAACTATGCAGCCATGATTATCTCCACCTTTGTAAGATACATAGAGCGCATCCCTACGATGAAGGATCTTATAAAACGTCTTCATGATGATCTAGCTTTTAAGTTAAATTGTGGCTTTTTGGTTTCTGATCATGTGCCTTCAGAATCCTCCTATTCACGTCTCATAACGAAATTGGAGGAAAGCGATATCCTTGAGAAAGAACAAGAAAAAGTGGTCCTCCAGGCTATTGCAGAAGGTTTCATCACGGATGATACAGTGGCCATTGATGCAACCCATTTTGAAGCACGAGACCAAGCGCAGCCAAAAGAAGAAAAGCCAAAATCTGAACCCCAAAAACGTGGTCGGAAATCAAAAGATGAGCGTGACGGGTGGCTTAAAGAACAAGCTGAAACGGAAGCCAATTTACCTTTATATGATAGAAAAATTGTGGCCCAATTAGATGTTCCCCTAGCCGAACTACGTGCCGAAGTTCCCCAAGACCCTAAATGGGGCGTGAAAAAGAACTCAGAAGGACAAAATGTTTTTTGGTTTGGCTACAAAGGTCATTTAGCCGTTGGTACATCAAGCCAATACATTCTACAGGCTCTTTTTTCATCTGGGAGTCTAAATGATGGTAAGGCAGCTATCCCTTTACTGAAAGGAATTCAGGAACGCCTTCACCTTCCATTACGTTATCAAACAATGGATGCGGGCTATGACTATGAACCCATATACGAGCAGGTACATCGAATGGGACAACAATCCGTCATCGCGTATAATAAGCGAAATGAAGGGGAAATCATTGGCTATGATAAACACTTTGCCCCAACTTGTTTCAGAGAGCATTCTTATCGTTATGATAGTTTTGATCCTAAATATGAAACATTGAAATACACAAGACCAAAGGAATGCAGCGACTGTCCCTTAGCTAATGAAGGTATTTGCCAAAAGGTTTATAAAGTGAAAATCACTTCAGACCTTCGCAGATATACCGCACCAGCACGCGGGTCACAAGCATGGAAAAACATTTTCAAACGTCGTACTGCCGTAGAACGGGTTAATGCCTATCTGAAAGAATTCTTTCAACTGAACAATGTTCGCTATCGTACTGGGAAACGTGCAAAAATTCATTTTGACATGGTAACCCTTATTTATAATGCTTCAAAGTTAGCCGCAGACCGAATTAATGTACAATTAAATCAGCAACAAGTAGCATGATTTCTGTTTTTAAAAATATATTTTAGAAATTCTGTAGGATTCTGTATTTTTAAAAAGAGCAATTATGAAATTGACTCACATAATAAGGTCAAAAGTGAACAATTAACGAAAATTCGCTGGGTTATAGAAAAACGGTAAAATTTGTTTTATAGTAATATTATATATGTTGTTTATTACAAACGAGGGGGGGAGCGAATGTCAAATAGTCGAGTGATCGAGATTGAAAAGGCAAACATTCCGGAAACTACGGCAATTAAGGATTTTTTATCTTTAATTAAAATAGGGATTGTTAATTCAAATCTAATAACTACTTTTACTGGTCTGTGGCTGGCATTAGTATTTACTAATCAACACTTCTTAGAGTCAATACATATTGTCATTCTTACTTTACTTGGATCAGCTTTAATTATCGCAGGTTCATGCAGTATTAATAATTTCATTGACCGTGATATTGATCCTATTATGAGTAGGACAAAATCAAGACCAACGGTAACCGGCAAAATGAGTGGTGCAAAAGTATTAACGATCGGATTTTCTTTTATTATACTTGGAACAATTCTTTTATTTATGACGTCAATCACTGCAGGGATAATAGGTATTATTGGTATTTTCAGTTATGTTGTTTTATATTCTATGTGGTCTAAACGTTTATATGTAAGTAATACGATTGTTGGAAGTATATCGGGTGCAGTTCCGCCTTTAATCGGATGGGCAGCTGTAGATCCAAATTTAGATACGATTGCATGGGTACTCTTTTTGATGATGTTTATTTGGCAGCCGCCTCATTTTTATGCTTTAGCAATGAAGCGTTGTGAGGAATACCGAGCTGCAAATATACCGATGTTACCGGTAGTAAAAGGGTTTGAAGTGACTAAAATTCATATCGTAATATGGGTTGCCTGTTTACTGCCACTGCCATTTTTCCTTCTACCATTAGGCATAGCATTCTTTATTATTGCTACTCTATTTAATATAGGATGGTTAGCTATAGGGTTATATGGTTTTAAAATGAAGGATGATATAAAATGGGCTAGAATGATGTTTGTGTATTCATTAAATTACTTAACGATTTTGTTTGTTGCAATGGTAATCGTTACCCTTATTTAACTTCGGGAATTCTTTCTTTTAAAAGAAATCCATATATATTACAGTCCTTGTAACGAAAGACATAAAATGAAAGTGGGGTTTGATTAAGCTATGAAACAATGGCTGAAAAAATGGCGTCTTGTCTCAGTATTTGCTGTTTTGGCGCTAGCTCTTTCCGGCTGTGGTGGTGAACCATTCTTATCAGCACTAAAACCAGCAGGTGAAGTCGCGCAAAAGCAATATGATCTAATGTTATTGAGTACTGGCATTATGGTTATTGTAATTGCTGTAGTAGTAGTTATTTTCGTTGTTGCGATTATTCGCTTCCGTCGGACAAAAGCAAAAGAAAACATGATACCAAAACAAGTGGAAGGAAATCATGTTCTTGAAATTATTTGGACAGTTATTCCGATTATTCTATTACTTGTTCTTGCAATACCAGTAGTTGCAGCTACCTTTAATCTAGGTGATACGGCTGCAATGGAGAAAAAGGACAAAGATGGTAAGCCAAAAGAGTTGGTTGTCAATGTTCGTTCGAATCTATACTGGTGGGAATTCGAATATCCTGGCTTAGGAATTGTTACAAGTCAAGATTTAGTTGTTCCAACTGATCAAAAAGTATATTTCTCTTTAAAATCATCTGATGTTAAGCATTCATTCTGGATTCCTGCAGTTGGTGGGAAAATCGATACGAATGTGGATAATGTCAATAAATTCTGGTTGAAATTTGATAGTCAAAAAGCAAAAGAAGCCGGAGACGTATTTTACGGAAAATGTGCTGAACTTTGCGGACCGTCACATGCTTTAATGGATTTTAAAGTTAAACCGATGTCACAAGATGACTTTGCGCAATGGGTTAAGAATATGAAAAGTGTTGGAAAAGAAGGCGTACAGCCAACATCTGATCTAGCTAAACAAGGTGAAGATATTTTCAAAAGCAAAATGCCAAACTCTTGTATTGGCTGTCATGCAGTTTCACCGGACAATTCTACACCTGAAACGGCACGTAGAGCACCAAACTTAACTGATTTTGGTGAACGTGAACGTGTAGCAGGTATCTTGGATCATAATAAAGAAAATATAAAAAAATGGATTAAAGATCCACAAGCTTATAAACCAGGAAATAAAATGCCTGCATTTAAAAACTTGTCTGATCAAGATTTAGATGCATTAGCGGAATATTTAATGGGATTAAAAGTACAACAATAATTGGTTATTAAGGCATAAAGGGAGGTTTAACTGTGAGTAGTAAAGCTCAGAAAAAAGGCTTTGGTGCTGTCGTTTGGGACTATTTAACAACAGTAGACCATAAAAAGATCGCAATTCTTTATTTAATTGCAGGGGGATTGTTCTTTTTAATCGGTGGTATTGAAGCAATGATCATTCGTATCCAGCTTGCACTTCCTGATAGTAACTTTGTCAGTGCTGGTCTTTATAACGAAGTTCTCACAATGCATGGTACGACCATGATATTCTTGGCGGCAATGCCTCTTGTATTCGCATTTATGAATGCAGTCATGCCGTTACAAATTGGCGCACGTGATGTTGCGTTCCCGTTTGTTAACTCATTAGGGTTTTGGTTGTTTTTCTTTGGGGGAGTTTTCATTAACTTATCATGGTTCTTAGGCGGTGCTCCTGATGCAGGTTGGACTTCATATGCATCATTATCATTAGCATCACCAGGACATGGTGTGGATTTCTACGCATTAGGTTTACAGATTACCGGTTTTGGTACATTAATGGGTGGTATTAACTTCTTAGTTACCATTATTAATATGCGTGCACCAGGTATGACATATATGCGTATGCCAATGTTCACTTGGACAACTTTTGTCACATCTGCATTAATTTTATTTGCATTCCCACCGCTAACAGTAGGAATGTTCATGTTAACATTTGACCGTATGTTTGGCGCTCAATTCTTTGAAGTTGCCGGCGGCGGTAATACAATTATTTGGGAACATTTATTCTGGATTTTCGGACACCCGGAAGTATATATCTTAATTTTACCTGCATTCGGTATTTTCTCAGAAATCTTTGCGGTATTCTCAAGAAAAAGATTGTTCGGTTATTCATCAATGGTGTTTGCTACAGTCTTGATCGGATTCCTTGGATTCATGGTTTGGGCTCACCATATGTTTACAGTTGGTCTAGGGAATATTGCAAATGCAATCTTTGCGGTTGCAACAATGACTATCGCCATTCCAACAGGTATGAAAATATTCAACTGGCTATTAACAATGTGGGGCGGTAATATTAAATTTACAACGCCAATGTTATGGGCAGCAGCTTTCATTCCTTCATTCTTAATGGGTGGGGTAACAGGTGTAATGCTTGCAGCTGCGCCAGCGGATTATCAATATCATGATACTTATTTCGTAGTAGCTCACTTCCACTATGTAATTGTTGGTGGTGTAGTATTTGCTCTATTAGCGGGTACACAATTCTATTGGCCAAAAATGTTTGGAACGATGCTTAATGAAACATTAGGAAAGATCACTTTCTGGACATTCTTAATCGGGTTCCATTTAACATTCTTTATCCAACATTTCTTAGGACTAATGGGTATGCCTCGTCGTATTTGGAAGTTCCTTCCGAATCAAGGTTTAGAAACTGGGAACTTAGTTAGCTCCATCGGGGCAGCTTTCATGGCCTTCGGTGTTATCGTAATGTTAATTAATATCGTTGTGACTTCAGTACGTAATAAAAGAGTGGGGAACGACCCTTGGGGAGATGGACGTACACTTGAATGGGCAATTCCATCACCACCACCTTTCTACAATTTTAAGCAACTTCCATTAGTTCGTGGTATCGATACTTGGTGGATTGAAAAAATGGAAGGTAAAAAAGAATTAACACCTGCGGAACCACTTGGTGACATCCATATGCCAAATGGATCAATTTTGCCAGTATTCATTTCTTTAGGATTATTTATTGCAGCATTTGGTGCAATGTATCACGGAGATGAAGGAAATACTTGGGGAATTCCAGTGTTAATTATTGGATTAGCGATCGCATTTGGATCAATGTTAATACGTTCTCTTAAAGATGATCATGGTTTTCATATTCATAAAGAAGAATTAATTGAAGATGATAACGATAAGGGGGTTAAGGCGTAATGCATGTTGAAGAAAAGTTTACTCCAAAAACATGGCCTGAAGCACCTGAAAAAGCAACCCTCGAAGGGAAGAACAAATTTTTAGGTTTCTGGTTATTCCTTGGCGGCGAAACGGTGTTATTCGCCTCCTTATTTGCAACATATATTGCTCTAAAAGATAAAGTGCCTGATCCATCCATGGCGCATGCAAAAGACCTATTTGAATTACCATTATCATTTATTGCTACAATGCTGTTATTGACAAGTTCAATTACCAGTGTATATGCAATGTATCATATGAAAAACTTTGCATTTAAAAAAATGCAAGCATGGTTATTAGTAACTGTACTATTAGGTGCTGCATTCTTAGGTTTAGAGATTTATGAATTTAATCATTATGTAAGTCACTTCCATCATACATTTACAAGCAGTGCATTTGGATCAGCCTTCTATACTTTAGTAGGTTTCCATGGTGCCCACGTTGCTTTTGGATTATGTTGGATCTTGTCACTAATGATTCGCAATGCAGGTCGTGGTTTGGATCTGTACAACGCACCGAAATTTTATGTTGCTAGTCTTTATTGGCATTTCATTGACGTTGTATGGGTATTCATCTTCACAGTCGTATACTTAATGGGAATGGTGGGATAAGAATATGACAAACGAACAAACAAATACCGGCAACCCAAGAGTAGACTATGAGTATCGTCGTCGTAAAAGCGCGGAGGAAATGAAATATCAAGTTGTTTCATTTGTCTTGATGATTTTATTAACTCTCATTGCTTTCGGTGCGGTTGCCGCTGACTTATCAAAATGGTTTACGATTCCGGTCATTCTTTTAATGGCAGTTGTGCAAGTAATATTCCAATTATATTATTTTATGCATATGAGCCATAAAGGACATGAGGCTCCACAGCTCTTTCTTTTCTCAGGAGCTTTTGTCGGATTTCTAACATTGTTAACATTTTTCACTATTATTTGGTGGTAAGAAAAAATCCAGTCGAAAGACTGGATTTTTTTTGAAGGAATAATTCCTTTAGGTAAACTGTCAATAGATTGTCATCATGGAAGATTGAAGATTCATTTTTACAAAAGTATAATGGAATGAGAGGAATCAACATTTACTTGTACAACTTATAGATGGTAGACTTGTACAAAATCTAAAAAGAGGTGAAGGCAATGCCTTTAAGCATATTTGGTTTCCAGGCATTATGGAGTCCGTTTTTTATCATAACGATTCTATTTATGTCGGTTTTATACTTTTTAATTACAACAAAGTGGAGAAAAGATTTTAAAAATAGTGAGCCGTTAAAGCGAAAACAAGCGATTTACTTCATTATTTCAATGCTTTTGCTTTATTTAGTAAAAGGGTCGCCAATCGATCTTTTGGCTCACATTATGTTTACTTATCACATGGTACAAATGTCTATTTTATTAATGATTATGACTCCATTGCTCATGCTAAGTATACCAAATTGGCTTTGGGAAGCATTTATACGGCTTCCGGTAGTAAAAACAATTTTTCGTTTTTTTACAAAACCAGTCTTAGCAGTGATTCTGTTTAATGTTGCTTTTTCGTTTTATCATCTTCCATTTATCTTTGATAAGATAAAAATGAGTGAGACTGCTCACAGTGCATACACTATGTCCTTGTTTTTACTTGCTATGTTTATGTGGTGGCCATTAATTAATACATTACCTGGCCAAAAGCAATTAAATGGATTGAAACGGGTTGGTTATTTATTTTCAAGCGCGATGTTACTTACCCCGGCTTGTGGAATTTTAATTTTTGCTGGAAAACCGTTATATGAAACGTATTCGAATGGAGCTCTTTGGCTTCAAGCGATGGCGTTATGTGTACCAACAGATACATTGGCTGGTCTTAACTTAAGCGGACCAGAGTTATTTTCAAAACTTCCTGTTGTTGAGGATCAACAACTAGGGGCGATTATTATGAAACTTGTTCAGGAAGTCATTTATGGAATTGTACTAGCAAGAATATTCTATAAATGGTTTAAAAAGGATCAACAAGAAGCTGAGGAAATGACAAAAAATCTAATGATGTCACAACATCCACAACCGACGGAATAAAAAGGAAATATGATAGAGGATAAATGCGCCTCTATCGACAATACATACAAAAGGAAAAACGAGAGGAGAAAATATGACGATTCCTATATTACCAACTATTAGTACATCTTGCATAGTGATCAGTGCTATTTTTGTCGCAATTGGTTGGAATTTAATTCGCAAGAAAAAAATCGACCAGCATAAAAAAATGATGACACTTGCCGCGATCTTTGCGGTAGTATTTTTTATCATTTATGCATCAAGAACGATATTTATTGGAAATACATCATTTGGTGGTCCGGATAGTATAAAGATATACTATACAGTTTTTTTAATCTTCCATATTACATTAGCAACAATTGGGGCCGTGTTTGGAATTATTTCTTTGTGGACTGGCTACAAAAACAGATTAGCACTTCACCGCAAGCTAGGTCCGATTACAAGTATTATTTGGTTCTTTACAGGGATAACTGGCGTTGTTGTGTATTTACTTCTATATGTTTTTTATCATGGAGGAGAAACAACTTCTGTCATAAAGGCTATATTAGGGACCTAAATAAAAAAACAGTGCAGAATTCCGCACTGTTTTTTTGTATATTATTCAGCAAAGGCTTCAATTTCTTTTTTCAAGTCAGTAAGAATTTGCTCACATTGTTTTACTAAATGTGTAGGATAAATTTCATCATCACCGTATTCAACTCCGTGTGGATAATAATGTTTACCCAATATAGGTGTCATTAATTGCATCAATGCATCGAAAGTATCTACGTCGCCTTCTACTGCGTAAGCTTGGACACGAAGATAATATGTACCTTCTTTAATAATAAATTTACGGTCATATGATACACGTTCGTAATCCCATTGTTCCGCACGAACCATTCCGTATTTCTTCATTACATCATCTAATCTGTTTAAATCTGCTTTAAATGCTTGAATGCCGATATTTTCAAAATTCATATCTTTATTCCCTCCTCATACTTCCAAGAACAAATTATAAGTACATACACAATTTCCCACATGTCTTATAATAGTCTAAAAAAACAATTCTTGCAATGAATACATTGTGAATAATCAGTGATATAACGACTTGAGTATCTATACTTATATTATGCGCCTATATTTGGAATATCATGAATACCATTACCAATTAATTGTTTTTTCGTTCTCAAATCGTAGAGAAGTTTATGAAAAGAACCAATTGTTTTACTTCAAACACATAATGTTTAAATGATATAATATGTATAGTAATATAGAACATATTAAATTTTAAAAAAAATCTTACCTTTACGATAAAACTTAAATTTTTAGAAGGAGGGAAAGATCTGCGTACTGTTTTCAAGGTGATCATCGTATTAGTTATTATATTTATCATTAGTTTATACTTCCATCTAAAACCCGATAACGAGAATAATATTTTAAATGGGACTGGCATCAAAGAAATACCTATGACTGAAAACGATAAAACTCCAAAGAAAAAGATTGATAAGGAGCCGTATAAAAGGCCTAATAAAGGATTATCTACTTTTATTGGAGAACCGGCAAATAAAATAGTAAAAAAATATGGAAAACCGAATAGAATCGACCCCTCAGCATATGACTATGAGTGGTGGATTTATAATAAAAATGAAGAGAAATATTTTCAAGTCGGAGTGTGTAAAGGAAAGGTAGTAACAATTTATGCCATTGGAAGTAAAACGAATATCACTCCATTTCAAATTAACGAAGAGATTCAAGATATCTATCAAAAGTTACTTTTAGATACTGATATTACAGTACAGTATGATAAAGGAACATATCGGTTTGAATTATCTGAAGAAGATTTAAATATGAGACCTCTCGTCCAATTAGGTTCGATATATGCACAGCTTTCATTTGATAAATTTAAAGGAACTTTATCAGGTGTACGATTTATGGATAAAGAGACGCTCATCAAGCAGCGCCCATATGAGATAAGTTATCGGGGACGATTAATTGACCCTGCACCGATCGTTGAATCCCGTTGGAGAGCAATTGAAGTAGGTAGTGAAAAACAAATATTTGACTTAACAAATATTTTACGTAGTAGGTTTGAATTAAATAAATTGCTTTGGGACCAAAAAACAGCTGAAGTAGCCTATAATCATAGTAAAGATATGGCAGTTGAAAAATATTTTTCCCATGAATCTCCGAAATTTGGCAACTTAGAAAAACGTCTTCAAGCTGCACATGTTTTTTACCAATTAGCAGGCGAAAATATCGCAGCACAGTATATGGATGCCCCTTCTGCAGTAGAAGGTTGGTTAAATTCAGAAGGGCATAGGAAAGCATTATTGGAACCTAAATTCACACATTTAGGTGTTGGCGTATATCAAAAATATTATACCCAAAATTTTATTGAGAAAACGTGGAAGTAATTAAATTTATTGCAAAGTAAAAAAGCCTTAGTTTATAGGCTTTTTTATATTACTTATAAACAATAAATATTCTCACCTTTTTGTAATCCTTACATAAATTATTATAGGCATTGTAATGACTCCTATCTATAAATTTTTATAAAATATAGATTAAAGTTTTACACTATTATGAGGTGAATGATAATGGGGAATAAAAAACTTCACCCGACAGTTGAAAAGTTTAAAGAATTCGTCAAGGAGCATCCAAAATTAATCTCCGAAGTAAAAAATGGTTCAAATACACTTCAAGAGTTTTATGAAGATTGGTATTTACTAGGTGAAGATGACCCTTTTTGGGAAAAGTACAGAAATAACGATGATGGTACGGTAGAGACTCAGTCAGATAGCAATGAAAAGGCTGAAAGTAACGGAAAATGGATGAAACAAATCGGAAGTATTATCCAAAAAGTGGATGCCAACCAAATGCAGTACCATCTCAATAATTTAAGTCAAGTCATTGCATCTGTGCAAGGAGTACTAGCACAATTTCAAGGTGAGAAGCAATCAACTACACCAACAAATGAACAAAGGAATCCTTTTGCATTTCGAAAAGATTAAGAAGGAGGAATTAGTTTGCGGCAAGATGTAATGGAATACATTTACTCAAAAAAAGAACTGAAACAATTTTTAAGAAGACAACCGATGTGGTATCGAAAATTAAGTCGTCATCCCGAAGAAATTGAAAAATTTGAAATTGCCTCCTTACATTTTTTCGAAAAGACAATCCCGCAAAGAGTTGAGAAAATCAACAATAACATACAGATGGCTTCAATGATGATGAATATGCTTCAAGGTTTATACTCAAAATGATTTGCAATGTAAGGTACATTTAAATGAAAATGTATCTTTTTTTTGTGTAAAAACTTCTTGTTCTGTAGAAGCTAAAGACAAGGAGTGATAGTTATGAGAGGATTAATTTGTTTAACTCTTTTTTTAATAATTATGAGTGGTTGTAAACAAAATATACCAAAGCCGGAATCATTTAATGTTGAAGCATCGGAAAGCGGAAAAGCAGCTCAAAGTGATAAAACGAAAGATGCCTCTATTCGTCATATCGTTCATGGAAAGGATATATTTATCGAGTGTTTTGTACCAAATATATCTTTTTCCGGGGCAAATAAAGCGATAGAACGTGGCAAAATTGTTGTTTACGTTGATGGACAATTGAAAGGGGAGTTTCACACAGCAGCATTTGTAATGAAAAATTTATCCAAAGGTGTTCATCATGTAAAAATTGATGTAGTGAAATTAAATAATAAAAGTCACGGATTATCCAAAGAATTTTATGTAACTATCTTATAATATGTATCATTCGCATGCTAACTGAAAACATGGTAATATAATGTTGGAGGTGAGCTATTTGCTTGCAACTATTGAAAGACTGCAAATAATAACTGAAGCGGAAGATTTGGCAAAAATGATTTTGCAATCAGAAGCTGCTGATGAATATAGAAAATCATATAATAAATTATATAAAGATGCACGAACGCAAGAAAAGATTAAAGAATTTATCAAAATGAAAGACTATTACGAAGATGTCCAACGTTTTGGTAGATATCATCCAGATTACAAATCGATCAATATCCGTACACGTCAAGCAAAACGTGAAATGGACATGGATGAAAATGTTGCAAGATTTCGCAAAGCAGAAAATGCTTTACAAGATATTCTTGATCATGTCAGTATGATCGTTGGTAAATCAGTTTCCCAACACATAAAAGTTCCTACAGGAAATCCTTTTTTTGCCGAAAATAGTTCATGCTCTGGAGGATGCGGTTCCGGTGGCGGATGCAGTTGTTCTGCATAATAGAATAACACTTGACTTAAAAAGGAATACTCGTCTGTATTCCTTTTTTTAAAACCTTTAAATAAAACAATAATTTTCTGACATTGATTATCTTCTAATGAATATGCTAAAATAATGAGAATGTAGAATTAAGGGGAAAACTATATGTTTAATGAAAGACAAAGCTTAATTATTTGGCTTTATAACTTAAAGCACGCTAAAACCTTAAGACGGTTTGGGAACGTTCATTATGTTTCAAAAAGAATGAAATACGTTGTACTATACTGTGATCAAACTGAAATTAATGAACTGTTGGAGAAATTTTCTTCCATGCCATTTGTTCGAAAAGTTGAACAATCATGGAAACCTTTTTTGAAAACTGAATATGAAAATTCCAAGCCCGATAAAGCAAAAGAGTATGATTACAAAGTAGGGTTATAATAAAGAGATATTTCTACGATAAAAAACCTCCATACGGAGGTTTTTTATCGTAATGGCGGAATATAGTGATTCAGTCTTAATATTCCAATTAAATATTGGAAATACAGTTCTTTTTCCGCAAATTCTTTTGAATGCTTTACATCAATTTCAATTATTTGCTTTTCTAAACTTTGAGCAACATGATTAAATAAGTCGAATCTTTGGTTCGGTATCGAATGTGGATTTGGTATCCCTTCACGACAAATATAAATAGCTTGAAACTCACCGGGATCGGTTGGTTGGAGCACAACACATAGTGAGGTCAATTGTTTTTGACCATTTGTCGTATGTAACGCTATTAAATGGTGTAATCGATGTTTATTTGCTTTTGCCAATTCAATTAGCTCATATATATCTGAATATCCTTCACCAAGTTCAATGAAACGTTGTAGCATATCAAGTCCT
The DNA here is from genome assembly GCA_016756695.1 of Heyndrickxia sporothermodurans. GTDB lineage: Bacteria > Bacillota > Bacilli > Bacillales > Bacillaceae_C > Heyndrickxia > Heyndrickxia sporothermodurans. The sequence continues at coordinate 4,248,576 of CP066701.1, read as the reverse complement.
CACTTTTCCTAATTTCTTTAAAATTTTTTCAACTAGATAAAGCACTCCTTATTAATGTATCATTGAATTATTCAATTGAGAAGATAGAACGGTTTCGTATTCAAAGGAGAAAAAAATGCTTCGAAAAAAAAACGTAATTTATTTAACCCTTTTACTATTATTGATTATTAGTTTTTTACTGTACTTTCAATGGGACGGTTTTTCTGCAAAGTCGGACCAAAACAAGATTCATTCCATTCAACAAGATATTTTTATTGAACATCATAATAATCAATTTTATATAAAGCAAATTATACCATCGCTTAGCGGAGGTAATTATACGATTGATTGGCCACAAGCAGCCAATAATCGTGAATGTCTGAATGAGAATAATCAATGTCAATGGACGAATGATGAAAAAACGAATGTGAAAATAAAGTCAGGAAAAATTACTTTAAAATATACAATTAATATGGAGGATGAATCTACTTTATTATTAAAAAATTGGGTAGCAAAATTTAATAATCAACAAGTAGCTGCTAGTAAAGTTCATTTAATTGAGTCAATTTCATAATTGCTCTTTTTAAAAATACAGAATCCTACAGAATTTCTAAAATATATTTTTAAAAACAGAAATCATGCTACTTGTTGCTGATTTAATTGTACATTAATTCGGTCTGCGGCTAACTTTGAAGCATTATAAATAAGGGTTACCATGTCAAAATGAATTTTTGCACGTTTCCCAGTACGATAGCGAACATTGTTCAGTTGAAAGAATTCTTTCAGATAGGCATTAACCCGTTCTACGGCAGTACGACGTTTGAAAATGTTTTTCCATGCTTGTGACCCGCGTGCTGGTGCGGTATATCTGCGAAGGTCTGAAGTGATTTTCACTTTATAAACCTTTTGGCAAATACCTTCATTAGCTAAGGGACAGTCGCTGCATTCCTTTGGTCTTGTGTATTTCAATGTTTCATATTTAGGATCAAAACTATCATAACGATAAGAATGCTCTCTGAAACAAGTTGGGGCAAAGTGTTTATCATAGCCAATGATTTCCCCTTCATTTCGCTTATTATACGCGATGACGGATTGTTGTCCCATTCGATGTACCTGCTCGTATATGGGTTCATAGTCATAGCCCGCATCCATTGTTTGATAACGTAATGGAAGGTGAAGGCGTTCCTGAATTCCTTTCAGTAAAGGGATAGCGCCTTACCATCATTTAGACTCCCAGATGAAAAAAGAGCCTGTAGAATGTATTGGCTTGATGTACCAACGGCTAAATGACCTTTGTAGCCAAACCAAAAACATTTTGTCCTTCTGAGTTCTTTTTCACGCCCCATTTAGGGTCTTGGGGAACTTCGGCACGTAGTTCGGCTAGGGAACATCTAATTGAACAATTTTTCTATCATATAAAGGTAAATTGGCTTCCGTTTCAGCTTGTTCTTTAAGCCACCCGTCACGCTCATCTTTTGATTTCCGACCACGTTTTTGGGGTTCAGATTTTGGCTTTTCTTCTTTTGGCTGCGCTTGGTCTCGTGCTTCAAAATGGGTTGCATCAATGGCCACTGTATCATCCGTGATGAAACCTTCTGCAATAGCCTGGAGGACCACTTTTTCTTGTTCTTTCTCAAGGATATCGCTTTCCTCCAATTTCGTTATGAGACGTGAATAGGAGGATTCTGAAGGCACATGATCAGAAACCAAAAAGCCACAATTTAACTTAAAAGCTAGATCATCATGAAGACGTTTTATAAGATCCTTCATCGTAGGGATGCGCTCTATGTATCTTACAAAGGTGGAGATAATCATGGCTGCATAGTTTAGTTCTTCCGGTGCACCCAACCGTGATTTTTTCGCCACTTGATGGTACATCGAATCCAAATCTACCGCTGAAATAATGGCTTCATATTTTTGGGTAGGTTCCATGTCAAATAATTCCTGTATGCCAAATAGGCTAGGTTGTCGTATAATAGTCATAAGAAGTACTCCTCCAGTCTTTTTCGTATTGTAAAAACTTTTATATTAAACAGGCTATAAAATACCTTGATAGAGGGATTTTTGAGCAAAAAAATTGCCACCCCCTGAATTTTAGGAAATAGTGAGGTTACCACACAACACTAAAATTCCTAAAAAGGAAGTGACAAGTTGTACCCTCAAATTATAACCTATTTACTAACTTTTATAAAATTCCAAGAACAAATAATTCGAACATTACTCACCCTACTTATTGGGAAGAGTATGTTTGATAAACCGAAAGATCAGCAGCCTGTTAACAAACCTTATCGAAAACTACAAGTTGATGATCTTCCCATTATCGAAATCCCAGAAAAGCTGAATTATCGAAATCTCCTAACGGAGTACCAAGAGAAGCATGGGAAATCTCTTAAACCCGTTCGAAGACACAAGAACGCAAAAGTGTCGGTACCTAAAGGAATGAAATGTCCTAAGTGTGGTGCACCATCTGATTATCTTTATGCCAATAATGGTGATAAGGGACAGTATCAATGCAAGGTATGTTCTTGCCTTTTCAGCGATAAGAATCGTTTTTCGAAAGATATTTTGAAATGTCCTCATTGTTCTAAAACACTCGATAAGATCAAGGAGCGAAAAGATTTCGATGTGTTTAAGTGTAAAAATGACGACTGTCCGTATTATCAAAAGAAATTAAACGGTATGTCTTCCAAAGAAAAGAAACAGTTTAAAAAGGATCCCCAGTCGTTTAAGTTAAGGTATATTTTTCGCCAATTTCACATTGATTTTCAACCATTATCCAAGAATTCACCGGAGTTGCCAGTTGTTGATCTGTCTAGAATCTATGCTTCTCCGCATACGTTAGGTTTGATATTGACCTACCATGTGAATTACGGTCTTTCCGCAAGAAGGACCAGCGCCATTATGCAAGATGTTCACGGTGTAGCTATTTCTCATCAGACGATATTGAACTACGAAAATAGTGTGGCTCTTTTACTTAAACCTTACGTGGATCACTATCCTTATGAGCTTTCAGATCAATTCTGTGGTGACGAAACCTATATCCGGGTCAATGGAAAATGGCATTATCTCTTTTTCTTCTTTGACGCGGTGAAAAAGATCGTCCTTTCGTACCGAGTGTCGCCTAATCGTGATACAGCATCCGCCATTCAAGCGATAAACGACGTCCTACTGAAGATGGAAGAGATCCCTGAAAACCTTACATTCGTAGTAGATGGAAATCCAATCTATCTTCTAGCCCAGCATTTCTTCGCTCAGAATGATATTTCTTTCGATGTGAAGCAAGTAATCGGGCTGACAAATGAAGATCCCATCTCAACCGAATACAGACCGTTAAAACAGATTATCGAAAGACTGAATCGCACATTTAAAGGAAATTATCGCTCTACACAAGGATTTGGATCGGATCATGGATCTGTTTCTTTTGTCACCTTGTTTGCGGCGTATTTTAACTTTCTACGACCACATGCATCCCTAGAGGGCAAGGTACCCGTTGTGAATCCAAAGTTATCAGGACTTCCTACCATGCCTGCGCGTTGGACAAAGCTCATCGAGTTAGCTCAACGATGGATAGTCGAACAAAGATCCGCCTAACTTTTTGTTTAGCAGAGCCCTTGGACAAATTTAGCAATCGGCGGAGCGAACTCTTGACAAACCGAACTTGCCAATGGTTTAAAATGAAAATACCAAGGGCTTATTTGGTATGCCTTCTTTTTGTCCCCTTCGCCCTTGTTAACCTTGGATCAAACCATTGGCGTGTTTGTCAAGAGCGATTGCGGGAGCTCCCCACCTAATAAATGGAAAGTAACCTAAACAACTATTTAGTTTTCATAGAACTTTTTACAATACCGTCTTTTTATGGTTTGTGGTCAACGTAAGCCCGAATTATAAAAAATAAGTGTACCTTTCGGTACGCATCGTAAATAGCCGTAAATTCTGACTTTTTTAATCGAATTACGGCTATTTCATTTATTTGCTACATTCTGCCTGAATCATTTTTGACCAGGGCATGTATTGATCTAAAATTTCAGGGTTTTGTTGGACGCCGAGATTTGGTAAATCCGTAAAAAGTTTCTTTATATATTCATAGAAATCAACGCCGTTACTTTTGGCAGTTTCAGCAATACTTAAACAGATGGCATTCGCTTTTGCACCAGCTTCACTTACACTAAAGAGCCAATTTTTTCTTCCTATAACGTTGGGACGGATGGCGTTCTCGGCTGGATTATTATCCATTTCAATTCGCCCATCATTCAGGAATAATTTGAGTCCATTTGCCCTGTTTAATGTGTATTCAGCTGCTTTTGCTAACGCATTTTTTCCGTAAAATGGTGATGTTTCAACCCAGTGAAGGAATTCCTCCACGATTGGCTTCGAGTACTTTTGACGTTTTTTTCTTCGTTTACTCGGAGACAAACGTTTAAATTGCCTTTCTAGTCGATATAAATCATCACAATATTTCACACCGATTCTACCATTTTTGCTATCAGCTTTCAGCCAATAACGACGAACATGCGCCCAACAATTTGCGAAATTAACGCCTTCCAACTTATCATAAGCAGAATAACCATCACACACAATCGTTCCAGAAAAGCCTTCAATAAAACTTTCAAGGACAGATCGAGCTCGAGATAATGCGCTTTGAAAGAGAGTCATTGTTGGCCCTTGGCTTGGCACACTTCGAAACACCCAATTATACGCATTGGCTTGGCCAGATTTCCCATCGGATCGGTTGATAATTTGTCCGTATGTTTCATCGACATGCAAAACCGATTTTGCCATCATCAACTCTTTCATTCGTTCGTATACAGGTAACAGCCAATCATGTGCTACACGGATAACCCAATTCGATAGGTTTTTATCATTGGTATTCAGTCCATAGCGATTCCATTCCTTTACCTGACGGTAAAGAGGTAAATATTGTGCAAATTTATCATAGATGACTTTGGCAAGTACGCTAGGACTTGCGATGCTACGCTGAATCGCTGGTTGTGGTGCTTTCCCGCGTTTGATTTGTGCTGGCTGTGATGAATCAACTTTGCAGTCTTTACATTCATACGCATGTTCAATGTGCTGTACTTTCATCATTTTTGCAGGAATAAATTTTGCTTCTTCACGTACAAGTGTACTACCAATTTCAATCATTTGCCCTTGGCAACAGTCACAGATTGTATTTTTCGGATGATGGTGAATAGCTTCTACTTCAATACCATCATGCAAGGAATCATTTCGTTTTTTTGATTTAACTTTTCGTACAACAGTATAAGAGATTGTCTGTTGGCTTTGTTCTTCTGTGTGCTCAGGTTCGCTAAAAGCCGGGTCATCATCAAATAATGAGCCTTGCCCATCTGGTACGTTGTATTTCGATTTTTCGGATTTCGATCCATATAAAAGTTTTGTTAAATGGCGAATTTGTTCAGTTAGCGCTTCAATCTGTTTAGTTGATTGATCTAGCTTTTTCGATAAGTCTTTGTTTTGTTGATTTGAATGAGCCAATTGTTCTTCGAGAAGTCGAATTAATTTCCCATATGGATTCTTGTTATTGGAAGAAGTATTAACCATTTATTTCACCACTTTTCGTTCACCATAAGTTAGTTATATTATAACATTTTTAACGTAGAAAGCGAAGTTGAAAATGGCTATAAACCAACATTTCTAGCTTGTTTAGAATACTCCTTTTTGTGATTTTTGAATGGCCTTTGGTTGCTGAATGGACAACCCTTCTAACAACCAGCGAACCTCCTGTTGCGAAAGTTTACGTACTTCATTTTCATCTTTTACCATAGTGAAGTTTTCCTCCATCTAGTCGCTTATAAAGCATGGCGAAACCATCGCCATCAAAATATAAACATTTATAACGGTCTTTACTCCAACCAGAGAAAAGGAAAATAGAATCTCCATATGGATCAAGTTCGAAAGAATCTTGAATTAGCGTTGCTAATCCATCAATTCCCTTCCTCATATCTGTTTTACCGCAAATAATATAAATGTTTTTTACACTGGTATAATCATGTTTCATAGATTTTTCAACTCCCTCATGACCGTTTGGATGATGTGCTCATCTACGCCGTTGAAGAAGGAAATTTCAGCAGCTTCAATTTTGATTGTGCAAAAGCTATTTGAAGGATCTTTCGAAGTTGTGGATGTTATAATATTTTTTTCTGGTTGTATTGAAACGGGGACGATTGTTAGTTTTTGTTGTGACATAGGAAAAGCACCTCCTTAATTGATACGATTATTGTACTAAGGGGTGCTGATCATTTATATGCGTTGTTTGAATGGGGGCTTACTGGTCAACTACCATTATACAAGATTTGGGGAGGTACTTCTTTTTTTATCTCTTAAACCCCTTGATACACAAGGGCTAAGAATTATGAAATTCATTCAATTGAAAAACAATTTAAGCACGGAAGATGGATTGCAGCAGCAAAAACGACATCGATAAAGAAAAAAAAGTATATTAATTATTTTGTTTTTGATAACGATGGACAAGCACCCAGTCTTTTCTGGCATAAAAAAAAGTTAACAAAAAAGAACGTGAATAATTGGTTAACGATTTATTATGAAAAATCTATGAATCTCGCAGATTTAAAACTTAACACTCTAGAAAAAATAAAAGTAAATAATAAAATGGTTATTATTTTAACACATGATTATCCGCAAACATTTTCACCTTCATTATTAATTGAAAATAATGTAAAGAAAAAAGGATTTGAAGAGCAAATCATTAAGAATGCGATAAATAATCATTTCATATTTCCTAAAGAAGAAGAGTGGATGAAGGATATTATTGCCTCAATCGTTATTGATAAAGCTATAGGTACGAAAAAAGCAAAATTTATGTATTCGGAACTTAGAAGCAAGTTAAGTAAGGAACAATTTATCTCTTTTTCAAATAGTATCTTCAACATGGATCAACGAAAGTTAACCAGTAATAAACTAGATCAATTGATAATAAAGGCAACGGGATTAGGGACGAGATTTTTTTCGGAGAATAAACACTATTCAGCACCGAATAAATCATTTGTTCTGTTTGATCAGAGGAGGATTTTCGTTCGAGGAAAAGAAATAAAGAAGTTGCATGTGCATAGATCAAATGGGAAAAACTTTCTACCATTCAATGACATAGCTAAATCACTCGGCTATAAAGTTGAATTGGAAAATAGGAATCAATCCGTCCGATTAATAAATAAGAATAACCACTTTACATTTTATTTTGGTGAAAAAATATTCGATTATAATGGAGAAAAATACGGCTTACTTTCCAATCCATTTATCCAAGTAAACGGAGAGTATTATATTGATATGAAATGGCTACAGCAGCTCTTTCATGTAAAAGTGGATGAAAATGAAAAGCAAATATCAATAAGATAAAAATAAACAATAAAAAACCCTGCAAAAAATCTGCAGGGTCCTTCTATATCCTATGTAAAAGGACAGAAGGCAAAGGGAGAGGAGAAACCGGAGGAAGAACTTATGGGGAAACGTAAGTCTTCTCCGCGGTTGGCAACAACATCGTTAAATGATGTTGCTAATAAAAGTATCACCATCATCTCCAGAATTATACATTCAGTTTTTTAAATTTCGCTTTTCCCTATTCGCACAATATGGTAGGATAGTAAGGAAAATTTAAGAACTATGTGGTGAAGTAGATGAGAGTGATATCAGGTAGTAAAAAAGGAAAAATTTTAAAATCTGTACCGGGTAATCAAACTAGACCAACAACAGATAAAGTAAAAGAAGCCATCTTTAACATGATTGGTCCTTATTTTACAACAGGAATTGGTCTAGATTTATTTGCCGGCAGTGGTGGACTAGGAATTGAAGGGCTAAGTAGAGGACTCGAAAAAGTAATCTTTGTCGACCGAGACATGAATGCATTCCAAACAATTAAAGCAAACATAAGCGAATGTGGTTTTGAACAACAGAGCGAGCTTTATCGTAATGATTCTGAACGAGCTTTAAAAGCCATTATTAAACGGGATATTAAATTGGATGTCATATTCCTTGACCCGCCATATAAAAAGCAAAAACTTGTGTCACTTTTGCAATCAATCAATGATAGCAAATTATTAACTGAAAGCGGTTACGTTGTCTGCGAGTGTAGTTCAGATATACAGTTGCCAAGTGTTGTAGGTGATTTAGTGAAAACAAAAGAAGCAGTTTACGGCATGATTGGTATTTCAATTTATAGTATAGGTAAATAGGGGGATTAAAGGATGGGTAGTATTGCGGTTTGTCCGGGGAGTTTTGATCCAATTACATATGGACATTTAGATATTATAAAGAGAGCAGCAAAGGTTTTTGATAAAGTGTTTGTTGTCATATTAAATAACTCGTCAAAGAACCCATTATTTACGGTGGACGAAAGGGTTCAATTGATTGAGGAAGTAACGAAAAGCATTCCAAATGTTGCTGTCGATACGTTTCAAGGATTACTTGTCGATTATGCGAAAAGTGTTAATGCAAATGCGATTATTCGTGGATTAAGGGCCGTATCAGACTTTGAATATGAAATGCAAATTACTTCAATGAATAGAGTTCTTAACGAGGAAATTGAAACGTTTTTTATTATGACAAATAATCAGTATTCCTTTTTAAGTTCAAGTATTGTAAAGGAAGCAGCAAAATATAGCGGGTCCATATCGGAATTAGTTCCACCTCAAGTTGAAAAAGCGTTGACAATTAAATATTCTAATGACAAGTAAAAAAATAGGAGGGGCGTCCTCCTATTTTTTATAAACATATCTTCTTGAATAAATGAAAATGTATAGTAGTAAGGAACAGATAGTAATAATTGGCCCAAATTCGATTCCCCACTGAAATAACTTATCAAGGAAACTATGAGAATTTTGCAGAAATACCGGTAAAGAAATTGGAAATTCATTCGATTCATATTGTTTTCCAAAAATAGGATCCCATATGAGTAAAGTGATAATGGCAGCGAACAATCCGTGAAGAATTCTTGCGATAAAGAATGGTTTAAAACGGATATCTGTTTGTGCAAGGATGCTGGCTACCTGGGCCTGTATACTAAAACCGCCAAACCCTAGTATAAAACTAGTAAGGATGGATTGTTGCAGTAATGTTGATTCTTTTACCCGGCTAATTAAATCGCTGCCAATTGTAATTTCAAATAATCCCGAAATAAAAGGGATTGTTAGCTGATTTGGAAAGTGTAAAATAGCAAAAAATTCTTTAATTACACTTGCTAAAAGTGCTGTGATTTGTAAATGAAAAAGTAAACGGTTAATAACTGAAAATAAAATGATAAAGCCACCAATCATGAGTAATGTATGAATCGAAGAAACGACTGCGTCCCCTAATAGCTTTCCGATCGGTCTTTTATCCTCAATACGCGTTCTATGTAAAGCGCGGATAGCTTCCCAAACACGGAATTTATTATTTTTTACTTCTAATTTTTCCTTTTTAGAGTAACCGTAGAAGCGCATAATCAATCCTACGAGAATATTCCCTAAATAATGTGCAATCGCAAAAAGGATTCCTAAACCTTTATTATGAAAAAAACCAACGGATACAGCAACAAAAATAAAAAGGGGGCTTGAATAGTTTGTAAATGAGACGAGTCTCTCCGCTTCAATTTTTGATATTTGTTTTTCTTCCCTCAGCCTCGCAGTAATTTTGGCACCTGCGGGATTTCCTGAAGCCATTCCCATTGCCCAGGCAAATCCGCCAACGCCAGGGACGCGAAATAATGGCCTCATCAAAGGCTCTAAAATAACCCCGATAAATTTCACGACGCCAAACCCGATTAATAATTCAGAAATAACAAAAAAAGGAAAAAGGGAAGGGAAGACAGTTCCCCACCATATTGTTAAGCCTCGTTTTGATGCATCAAATGTTTCTACAGGAAGGATAATCATTGAAATAGCTATTAATGTTGCGCCTAGGGCTAAAAATATTGTTTTAAGTTTTGATTGAATCAAGTTATGTGCCTCCCTAATTAATCATATGAATCCATTAAAATATACTTGTCCCCATATAAATCAATATACTCATAGAGAAATATTTTAGACCATATGATGTTTGTAAATATTAAATTTCCATTAAACATTGTATGAGGTGATATGTGTTGAGTAACCCAAAAATCGGAGTTGCTTTAGGATCCGGCGGTGCACGTGGATTTGCCCATTTAGGCGTATTGAAATCATTGGAGGACAATAATATTTCAATCGATTACCTTGCCGGGTGTAGTATGGGGGCAATAGTTGCAGCATTTTATGGTGTAGGACATAATATGAATCAGCTCATTAAAATAGCGACAGCTTTTAAAAGAAAATTTTTCTTGGACTTTACGATTCCAAAGATGGGATTTATATCTGGAAAACGTGTCAAAGAATTTTTAACACTCTTTACACATAACAAAAATTTTGAAGATTTAAAGCTTCCTGTTCAAGTGATAGCGACCGATTTAATTAAAGGTGAAAAAGTAATATTCAAAACGGGTTCAGTTGCAGAAGCTGTACGTGCAAGTATCTCAATACCGGGAATTTTTGTTCCGGAAAAAATAAACGACAGACTACTAGTGGATGGTGGCGTAATTGATCGGGTACCAGTATCGGTTGTTAAAGATATGGGTTCCGACATTATAATTGGAGTAGATGTTTCATTCGTAAAAAGAGATGCAGAAATTACGAATATTTATGATGTCATAATGCAAAGTATTGATATACTACAAATGGAAAATACGACAAATTATGAGACAATATCCGATTTTTTCATCCAACCGGATGTTTCACTTTATAGTTCAAGAGCTTTTACAAATATTGAAGAAATCATTAAGATAGGAGAAGAGGAAACAAAAAAATATATTCCGGCAATTAAACAGTCGATTGAAGAATGGAAGGTGAGAAATCAGAATGAAACGTAAGATTTGGTCCCGTATATTAATTCTATTTTTAGTGATAATGATTGCACTCTTCTTTTATCGATTACCTTATTATGTAGAGAAACCGGGTATGGCACATGAATTAGATTCATATGTACATGTCGAAAACGGCTATCCTGAAAAAGGGAAATTGATGTTAACAACTGTCCGTATGGGAAGAGCAAATATTTATGATTATGCATTAGCAAAAATAAAGAAATTTGAGGACATTGTCCCGCTAAATGAGGTTAGGGATGAAAAACAAACGGAAGAGGAATATAATGTTTACCAATTATATTTAATGGAATCTTCCAAAAATAATGCCATTCAGGTAGCGTATAATAAAGCGAATAAATCGTATCATTTTAATTATAAAGGTGTATATGTGCTCGATGTGTACCCGAATATGCCGGCAGCAAAAGTATTAAAGGCTGGCGACAGAATAATTAAAGTGGATGGACATACTTTTGAATCGTCTGAGAAATTCATTCAATATGTTCAGAATAAAAAGGTTGCAGATCAAATAAAAATAACATTTGTACGAGACAATAAAGAAAAAACAGCCGACATCCAACTAGCAAAGTTTGACGATGCTAATGGCAAAATTGGCATGGGGATTGGTTTAGTTGATGATCGTGAACTAATTGCAAATCCTGCAGTGAAAATGAATACAGAAAGTATCGGAGGTCCGTCAGCGGGGTTAATGTTTAGTTTGGAAATATATAATCAGCTGACAAAAGAAGATATAACAAAAGGGTATAGCATTGCAGGTACTGGCACAATTGAGCCCGATGGGGTAGTTGGCCGCATTGGTGGAATTGATAAAAAAGTAGTAGCTGCAGATAAAGAAGGCGCAAATATATTTTTCGCCCCAGACGATGAAATAACACCGGAAATGAAAAAAGAATATCCAACTATAGAATCTAATTATAAGGAAGCTTTAAAGGCAGGGAAAGAAATTGGAACAAAAATGAAGATAGTTCCTGTTAAAACTTTTGATGATGCGTTAGCTTATCTTAAAACATTAAAATAACGTAAAACAAAAACCGCTTATAGTATTTGAAAAGCGGTTTTTGTGATTTCTATTTAGTTTTGATGAATATAAATGGGTGGTTGAGCATATTCGGTTTTAAACATTTTCTGTCTATATGGTTCTTGCAAACCTTGTGAATAAATATTTGATGCACGAATATCAAGTTCGAGCAATTCGCTTGATATGGCAGAAATCTTCGAAATAAGCGGAACATCTATATCTTTTTTTATTTGGCTTAAATACATTCTTCCTCTTTCCGTCATACCTAATAGTCGAATATATTCGATATGATTGTGATGACGAAGCATCTCACTTTTTTTCGTATTTGTTAAAATATGGACACACATTCTTTGAATTCTTGTCCATGTATATCTTTTTGTCTTCACTCTTTGCATAAAATCGTGAAAGCTAACTGCATCCTTTGCATATCTTTTTAATCGGTGTTCGATCCCTTCCTCAATTTCATAAATATTTGCTAAATCTGTCTCTTCAATGGATAGTAGTCGATATTGAAGATACGGCCAATACATTTCCCAATTGTGGAATGTTTGATAGTCATTATAATATTCTTGAAGAACATTTGATGTTGTTTTAGGTACATATTGCTCAATGCCATTAATTGATTGGTTTGCTTCAAAGGTCGCTTTACGAATGGATGTTGCACTAGCAATTGTTGATGATGAAAATTCTTCGTCATGATAATTTGCATTTTTTCGTTTAATCGTAAAAGCACGCATTGGGGATTGAAGTGTATTATTTATTTGCATATAGTGAAAGCCGAGAATATTATTTGGTTTTGCTAAATCTATGTAATTTTTATGATCGGGATAAATTTTTTTCATGCTTTGTGAGAGAGAAGTTGGGTAACTAACTCCGGTTTTCATTAATTCCTTAACAAAGGCTTCATATTCCACACGGTGATTTTCTATTAAATCGATCGCATCGGAAAATTCGTTAATATTCCCTGATTCACTACCGAAACAGAAAGAATTGCATTTTAAAGCATGTAGAATATTTATAGATCCATAAGCAAAAGTTTCAGCATGTTGTACAGCAAAGGCATAAGGAAGTTCAACAACAATATCTACGCCGGCTTGCAAAGCCATTTTTGCTCTTGCCCATTTAGAAATAATTGCCGGTTCTCCTCGCTGCAGAAAATTTCCACTCATGACAGCGATTATTACATCAGCATCTGTACGTTTTCTAGCTTCTTCTACATGAAAAAAATGCCCATTATGAAATGGATTATATTCAACAATAAGTCCAGTACTGTTCATTTTATCCTCCAAATTTTTTTATTCGAAAAGTGGAAATGTTGCCGGAATAGTACGTAATTTCTTTTAATATAACATGGATTCATTTTTGGATAAAACTAAATTAAAATTTTGTATATACTAATTAACAAGGAACAACTAGAAATTTGAAAAATTTTTAGAACAGTATACAATAGATTAAAATACGCAAATACGCGTAAAGATAAAATATTGACAAAAGGTATAATGAAAGCTATAATTACCTTTGTTGTCTTGGAGTGATTACATTGAAATGGTCAACAATTCAATTGTTAAAGTACCGTGGTAAGAGTATGGATATTAATGAAACAATCGATATTGCTGAGGACTTAAAAAAAAGAGATCCGCAAATACGTGATGTTTCACCGATTCATGTAACTGGTAATGCTGACATTACAACTGAAAAAATTGCATTTCATTTACATATAACGGGAAAATTAATACTTCCTTGCTCGAGAACACTTGTAGATGTGGATTATCCTATTGACGTTAAATCTACCGAGATATATCTTTTAAACTCCACTACCTCATACGAAGAGGAAGAGGATGTTGAAATCCATTATCCAAATGGTGATATTGTAGATTTAGACCCCGTCATAATAGAATTACTCTTACTTGAAATTCCAATACAAGTTTTTAGTGAATCAGCTAAAAATGATGCAAATCTTCCTTCAGGTAACGAATGGGAAGTTGTAACGGAGGAACAAGTTAAACAAGATGAGGAAAGCAAAGAAAAAAAGGTTGATCCACGTTTAGCGGGATTGGCAAAATTCTTTGATGAACAATCGTAAATTTTTGAAGAACCAGCAATACTGGATCTTATAACAACAGTGATCTCTATAAGGAGGTGGGAAGAATGGCTGTACCTTTTAGAAGAACTTCCAAAACAGCGAAGAGAAAACGCCGTACACATTTCAAACTACAAGTTCCTGGCATGGTTGAGTGCCCTAACTGTGGAGAAATGAAACTTGCACACCGTGTATGTAAAGCGTGTGGAACATATAAAGGCAAAGAAGTAGTAAACAACTAGAAATTATGACAAGAAAAACGTGAAGAGACCATGGCTCTTCACGTTTTTTAGTTTTCAAAGAAATGTACGTCAATAGAAGATAATGAAATAAATGACAATAGTAATAAACTATAATTCTCGGTCATAATTAGTCTATCTTTTCTACTAGTAGCATATGTATGAATAAAAAGCTATAGGAGGGATAGACATGTCATCAACACGACAAGATGCTTGGACACATGATGAGGATTTACTACTGGCAGAGGTGGTGTTACGTCATATCCGTGATGGCGGAACCCAGTTGCAGGCATTTGAAGAAGTTGGAAAACAAATGAATCGAACTGCTGCAGCATGCGGATTCAGATGGAATTCATATGTTCGCAAACAATATAAATCAGGTATTGAACTAGCGAAAAAACAAAGGAAAGAACGTAAAGGAAAATCAAAATTATCAGAATCACAAACCTTTGAAACAGCTTCTGTTAGTGAGCAAAATACTAATTCTCAAAGCTTCACTGAGCAAAACATAGATCAAAGTATAAGCAATGTGATAAAGTACTTACAGCAACTTCAAAGTGAACAAGGTACAAGTGAAACTACGATACGAGAAAATGAAAAATTAAAGCAGCAAATTCAACAATTAACTGAATCATTGGAAAAACAAAAACAAAGTTATGATAGTTTAAAAAGTGAGTATCAGTCTTTAAAGGAAGAGTACTCCGCTATGGCAGCCATCTTGGAAAAAGCGAGAATATTAACATTGCAACATAAATAAAATATTTTAACAGTCTAATAAAAAAACAAACAGCTTTAGTTAGCTGTTTGTTTTTTCTCTTTTACACCTTCGGGATACCAAACAAGAGGATTTTGTCCTAAATCTCTGTCCATATCATATGTTACTGTTTGAAAGCCCATCTTTTCCCAAAACTCTTTTGATTTCATGCGAGAGTTGGTTTTTATAGGTACACCAAAGCTTTTAGCAAATTCGACGAGTTTTTTTCCGTAGCCTTTAAATTGATAGTCAGGTAGCACTTCTAGTTTCCACAATTCTAAATAGTTTTGTGGAGGATCGAAATATAAATCATATTTGGCGGAACGTTCATAAAGACTCATCCGTGCGACTAATTTATCTCCATAGTAAATACCGTAAAAAGGAGAGTCGCAATTATCTTCAATAATATTTTCTTGTAGATCCTCTAACATTGAAAGTTCTTGCACACCGTATTCTTTAAACTTTTTAAACTCTTCAAGAGTTTTGTAATTGATTTTTAATCGTTCAACTTGAATAGGCAATGGAATTCCTCCTTTTAATAAAATAACAATAAACGAATATGATTAAAGTAAACTTACTAATCAATCAATATTCATTTTAGATTAATGTAATTAATATAATTGAGTCAATTTCATAATTGCTCTTTTTAAAAATACAGAATCCTACAGAATTTCTAAAATATATTTTTAAAAACAGAAATCATGCTACTTGTTGCTGATTTAATTGTACATTAATTCGGTCTGCGGCTAACTTTGAAGCATTATAAATAAGGGTTACCATGTCAAAATGAATTTTTGCACGTTTCCCAGTACGATAGCGAACATTGTTCAGTTGAAAGAATTCTTTCAGATAGGCATTAACCCGTTCTACGGCAGTACGACGTTTGAAAATGTTTTTCCATGCTTGTGACCCGCGTGCTGGTGCGGTATATCTGCGAAGGTCTGAAGTGATTTTCACTTTATAAACCTTTTGGCAAATACCTTCATTAGCTAAGGGACAGTCAGCGCATTCCTTTGGTCTTGTGTATTTCAATGTTTCATATTTAGGATCAAAACTATCATAACGATAAGAATGCTCTCTGAAACAAGTTGGGGCAAAGTGTTTATCATAGCCAATGATTTCCCCTTCATTTCGCTTATTATACGCGATGACGGATTGTTGTCCCATTCGATGTACCTGCTCGTATATGGGTTCATAGTCATAGCCCGCATCCATTGTTTGATAACGTAATGGAAGGTGAAGGCGTTCCTGAATTCCTTTCAGTAAAGGGATAGCTGCCTTACCATCATTTAGACTCCCAGATGAAAAAAGAGCCTGTAGAATGTATTGGCTTGATGTACCAACGGCTAAATGACCTTTGTAGCCAAACCAAAAACATTTTGTCCTTCTGAGTTCTTTTTCACGCCCCATTTAGGGTCTTGGGGAACTTCGGCACGTAGTTCGGCTAGGGAACATCTAATTGAAATACACAATTTTTCTATCATATAAAGGTAAATTGGCTTCCGTTTCAGCTTGTTCTTTAAGCCACCCGTCACGCTCATCTTTTGATTTCCGACCACGTTTTTGGGGTTCAGATTTTGGCTTTTCTTCTTTTGGTCGCGCTTGGTCTCGTGCTTCAAAATGGGTTGCATCACTATACTGTATCATCCGTGATGAAACCTTCTGCAATAGCCTGGAGGACCACTTTTTCTTGTTCTTTCTCAAGGATATCGCTTTCCTCCAATTTCGTTATGAGACGTGAATAGGAGGATTCTGAAGGCACATGATCAGAAACCAAAAAGCCACAATTTAACTTAAAAGCTAGATCATCATGAAGACGTTTTATAAGATCCTTCATCGTAGGGATGCGCTCTATGTATCTTACAAAGGTGGAGATAATCATGGTCGCATAGTTTAGTTCTTCCGGTGCACCCAACCGTGATTTTTTCGCCACTTGATGGTACATCGAATCCAAATCTACCGCTGAAATAATGGCTTCATATTTTTGGGTAGGTTCCATGTCAAATAATTCCTGTATGCCAAATAGGCTAGGTTGTCGTATAATAGTCATAAGAAGTACTCCTCCAGTCTTTTTATGGTTTGTGGTCAACGTAAGCCCGAATTATAAAAATAAGTGTACCTTTCGGTACGCATCGTAAATAGCCGTAAATTCTGACTTTTTAATCGAATTACGGCTATTTCATTTATTTGCTACATTCTGCCTGAATCATTTTTGACCAGGGCATGTATTGATCTAAAATTTCAGGGTTTTGTTGGACGCCGAGATTTGGTAAATCCGTAAAAAGTTTCTTTATATATTCATAGAAATCAACGCCGTTACTTTTGGCAGTTTCAGCAATACTTAAACAGATGGCATTCGCTTTTGCACCAGCTTCACTTACACTAAAGAGCCAATTTTTTCTTCCTATAACGTTGGGACGGATGGCGTTCTCGGCTGGATTATTATCCATTTCAATTCGCCCATCATTCAGGAATAATTTGAGTCCATTTGCCCTGTTTAATGTGTATTCAGTTTGCTTTTGCTAACGCATTTTTTCCGTAAAATGGTGATGTTTCAACCCAGTGAAGGAATTCCTCCACGATTGGCTTCGAGTACTTTTGACGTTTTTTTCTTCGTTTACTCGGAGACAAACGTTTAAATTGCCTTTCTAGTCGATATAAATCATCACAATATTTCACACCGATTCTACCATTTTTGCTATCAGCTTTCAGCCAATAACGACGAACATGCGCCCAACAATTTGCGAAATTAACGCCTTCCAACTTATCATAAGCAGAATAACCATCACACACAATCGTTCCAGAAAAGCCTTCAATAAAACTTTCAAGGACAGATCGAGCTCGAGATAATGCGCTTTGAAAGAGAGTCATTGTTACTCTGGCTTTGGCACACTTCGAAACACCCAATTATACGCATTGGCTTTACCAGA
Organism: Heyndrickxia sporothermodurans; assembly: GCA_016756695.1. Lineage (GTDB taxonomy): Bacteria > Bacillota > Bacilli > Bacillales > Bacillaceae_C > Heyndrickxia > Heyndrickxia sporothermodurans. The sequence goes on along the minus strand of CP066701.1, from coordinate 4,230,676 downwards.
TTTCCCATCGGATCGGTTGATAATTTGTCCGTATGTTTCATCGACATGCAAAACCGATTTTGCCATCATCAACTCTTTCATTCGTTCGTATACAGGTAACAGCCAATCATGTGCTACACGGATAACCCAATTCGATAGGTTTTTATCATTGGTATTCAGTCCATAGCGATTCCATTCCTTTACCTGACGGTAAAGAGGTAAATATTGTGCAAATTTATCATAGATGACTTTGGCAAGTACGCTAGGACTTGCGATGCTACGCTGAATCGCTGGTTGTGGTGCTTTCCCGCGTTTGATTTGTGCTGGCTGTGATGAATCAACTTTGCAGTCTTTACATTCATACGCATGTTCAATGTGCTGTACTTTCATCATTTTTGCAGGAATAAATTTTGCTTCTTCACGTACAAGTGTACTACCAATTTCAATCATTTGCCCTTGGCAACAGTCACAGATTGTATTTTTCGGATGATGGTGAATAGCTTCTACTTCAATACCATCATGCAAGGAATCATTTCGTTTTTTTGATTTAACTTTTCGTACAACAGTATAAGAGATTGTCTGTTGGCTTTGTTCTTCTGTGTGCTCAGGTTCGCTAAAAGCCGGGTCATCATCAAATAATGAGCCTTGCCCATCTGGTACGTTGTATTTCGATTTTTCGGATTTCGATCCATATAAAAGTTTTGTTAAATGGCGAATTTGTTCAGTTAGCGCTTCAATCTGTTTAGTTGATTGATCTAGCTTTTTCGATAAGTCTTTGTTTTGTTGATTTGAATGAGCCAATTGTTCTTCGAGAAGTCGAATTAATTTCCCATATGGATTCTTGTTATTGGAAGAAGTATTAACCATTTATTTCACCACTTTTCGTTCACCATAAGTTAGTTATATTATAACATTTTTAACGTAGAAAGCGAAGTTGAAAATGGCTATAAACCAACATTTCTAGCTTGTTTAGAATACTCCTTTTTGTGATTTTTGAATGGCCTTTTGTTGCTGAATGGACAACCCTTCTAACAACCAGCGAACCTCCTGTTGCGAAAGTTTACGTACTTCATTTTCATCTTTTGGCCATTGAAGTTTTCCTCCATCTAGTCGCTTATAAAGCATGGCGAAACCATCGCCATCAAAATATAAACATTTATAACGGTCTTTACTCCAACCAGAGAAAAGGAAAATAGAATCTCCATATGGATCAAGTTCGAAAGAATCTTGAATTAGCGTTGCTAATCCATCAATTCCCTTCCTCATATCTGTTTTACCGCAAATAATATAAATGTTTTTTACACTGGTATAATCATGTTTCATAGATTTTTCAACTCCCTCATGACCGTTTGGATGATGTGCTCATCTACGCCGTTGAAGAAGGAAATTTCAGCAGCTTCAATTTTGATTGTGCAAAAGCTATTTGAAGGATCTTTCGAAGTTGTGGATGTTATAATATTTTTTTCTGGTTGTATTGAAACGGGGACGATTGTTAGTTTTTGTTGTGACATAGGAAAAGCACCTCCTTAATTGATACGATTATTGTACTAAGGGGTGCTGATCATTTATATGCGTTGTTTGAATGGGGGCTTACTGGTCAACTACCATTATACAAGATTTGGGGAGGTACTTCTTTTTTTATCTCTTAAACCCCTTGATACACAAGGGCTAAGAATTATGAAATTCATTCAATTATATAACAAAATTATAAAAAATTCTGCTATTATGTAAGAAAACGTTTTCAAAATTTGCAGGAAAAAAACAAAATTTGTAGAAATAATAAAATTAGGGGAGAAATTTTTCGTTTTTTATATTTTGAGTGTCCTTTGATAAGATAGCTTTTTTCTATTAAAGGACACCAATTATTTATTAATTTTATCGTGTTTTATCCATTCTTCTGGTATTGTAAAAAGTTCTATGAAAACTAAATAGTTGTTTAGGTTACTTTCCATTTATTAGGTGGGGAGCTCCCGCAATCGCTCTTGACAAACACGCCAATGGTTTGATCCAAGGTTAACAAGGGCGAAGGGGACAAAAAGAAGGCATACCAAATAAGCCCTTGGTATTTTCATTTTAAACCATTGGCAAGTTCGGTTTGTCAAGAGTTCGCTCCGCCGATTGCTAAATTTGTCCAAGGGCTCTGCTAAACAAAAAGTTAGGCGGATCTTTGTTCGACTATCCATCGTTGAGCTAACTCGATGAGCTTTGTCCAACGCGCAGGCATGGTAGGAAGTCCTGATAACTTTGGATTCACAACGGGTACCTTGCCCTCTAGGGATGCATGTGGTCGTAGAAAGTTAAAATACGCCGCAAACAAGGTGACAAAAGAAACAGATCCATGATCCGATCCAAATCCTTGTGTAGAGCGATAATTTCCTTTAAATGTGCGATTCAGTCTTTCGATAATCTGTTTTAACGGTCTGTATTCGGTTGAGATGGGATCTTCATTTGTCAGCCCGATTACTTGCTTCACATCGAAAGAAATATTATTCTGAGCGAAGAAATGCTGGGCTAGAAGATAGATTGGATTTCCATCTACTACGAATGTAAGGTTTTCAGGGATCTCTTCCATCTTCAGTAGGACGTCGTTTATCGCTTGAATGGCGGATGCTGTATCACGATTAGGCGACACTCGGTACGAAAGGACGATCTTTTTCACCGCGTCAAAGAAGAAAAAGAGATAATGCCATTTTCCATTGACCCGGATATAGGTTTCGTCACCACAGAATTGATCTGAAAGCTCATAAGGATAGTGATCCACGTAAGGTTTAAGTAAAAGAGCCACACTATTTTCGTAGTTCAATATCGTCTGATGAGAAATAGCTACACCGTGAACATCCTGCATAAGGGCGCGGTCCTTCTTGCGGAAAGACCGTAATTCACATGGTAGGTCAATATCAAACCTAACGTATGCGGAGAAGCATAGATTCTAGACAGATCAACAACTGGCAACTCCGGTGAATTCTTGGATAATGGTTGAAAATCAATGTGAAATTGGCGAAAAATATACCTTAACTTAAACGACTGGGGATCCTTTTTAAACTGTTTCTTTTCTTTGGAAGACATACCGTTTAATTTCTTTTGATAATACGGACAGTCGTCATTTTTACACTTAAACACATCGAAATCTTTTCGCTCCTTGATCTTATCGAGTGTTTTAGAACAATGAGGACATTTCAAAATGGTATCTTTCGAAAAACGATTCTTATCGCTGAAAAGGCAAGAACATACCTTGCATTGATACTGTCCCTTATCACCATTATTGGCATAAAGATAATCAGATGGTGCACCACACTTAGGACATTTCATTCCTTTAGGTACCGACACTTTTGCGTTCTTGTGTCTTCGAACGGGTTTAAGAGATTTCCCATGCTTCTCTTGGTACTCCGTTAGGAGATTTCGATAATTCAGCTTTTCTGGGATTTCGATAATGGGAAGATCATCAACTTGTAGTTTTCGATAAGGTTTGTTAACAGGCTGCTGATCTTTCGGTTTATCAAACATACTCTTCCCAATAAGTAGGGTGAGTAATGTTCGAATTATTTGTTCTTGGAATTTTATAAAAGTTAGTAAATAGGTTATAATTTGAGGGTACAACTTGTCACTTCCTTTTCTAAGGTTGTTGGGTGTGTGGTAACCTCAATTATCCTTAGATTTAGGGGGGTGGCAATTTTTTTGCTCAAAAATCCCTCTATTAAGGTAGTTTATAGCCTATTTTATATAAAAGTTTTGACAAAACGATTCTTCTTTAAGGGGGATTTTGATGAAAAAAATATTAATTGCAAATCGCGGGGAGATTGCCTTACGTATTATTCATACATGTAAGCAAATGGGCATCGAAACGGTTGCCGTTTACTCAGATGCAGATTCCTGCATGCCGTTTGTGAAAGAGGCTGATTATTCTTTCCGTATCGGAGAGTCTCCGGTAAACAAATCTTATTTAAATATGGATCAGTTGATTGAAATTGCGATAAGGGAAAAGGTCGATGGAATTCACCCAGGTTATGGTCTGTTGTCGGAAAATAGTGAATTTGCAAGAAAAGTTGTTGATAATGGAATCATTTTTATCGGTCCATCGCCTGATACAATCGAATCGATGGGCGATAAAATAAAGGCAAGAACGACGATGCATGAAGCAGGTGTACCGATCGTTCCAGGCAGTATTAGGGGGATAAAGAGTCTTGAAGAGGCACAGGATCTTGCTAATCAAATTGGGTATCCAATTATGTTAAAGGCAAGTGGTGGCGGTGGTGGAATTGGAATGGTGCGCTGTGAAAATGAACAAGCGCTCAATCAACACTACGAATCTACTAAAGCGCGGTCGAAAGCATATTTCGGTTCTGATGAAGTATTTATTGAAAAATGTATCGATAATGCCCGTCATATTGAAGTTCAAATCTTCGGTGACCAATATGGAAATATTGTTCACCTATATGAAAGAAACTGTTCGGTGCAAAGAAGAAATCAAAAGGTCATTGAAGAAGCCCAATCACCCAACATATCCAGTGAAACACGAAAAAAGATGTATACAGCCGCAATTGATGCCGCGAAAGCCGTAGGATATAAAAATGCCGGTACAGTAGAGTTTATTGTCGATGAAAATGAACATTTTTATTTTCTTGAGATGAACACGAGATTGCAAGTGGAACATCCTGTAACTGAACTGTTGACCACCCTCGATTTGGTGAAATGGCAAATTCTTGTTGCACGCGGGGAAAAGCTTCCTTTATCCCAGAACGAAATCGAAAAGAGTGGTCATGCAATAGAATTAAGAATTTATGCGGAAGATCCGAAAACCTTTTTCCCTTCTCCAGGAATGATCACTCAATTATCGTGGGGAAATATTGAAGGAGTTCGCATTGATGCAGGATATCATTCCGGATTACAAGTCACCCCTTTCTATGATCCAATGATCGCTAAATGCGTCATGTTTGCATCAAATAGAACGGATTGTATACAAAAAGCCCAAGAATTTTTAGACCAAACGATAATAGAGGGCATTAAAACGAACATTCCTTTTTTAAAAAACGTATTGCAATCTACAAATTTTCAAAATGGTGATTATACAACAAATTTAGTCAATGAAATGAAAGTGAACAATTAATTTATTTTAGGAGGAAAAACAAATGAACGAAGTGACAGCATCAATGGCAGGAACTGTGTTAAATGTATTAGTAAATAACGGTGAGGAAGTAGCAGCTGGGCAGGCAGTAGTCATGTTGGAATCAATGAAAATGGAAATCCCGATAGAATCACCAACCGCAGGAAAAGTAAATGAAATTCATGTAAACATCGGTGATTTTGTTAATGAAGGGGATGTGCTTCTAACTATTGAGTAATTAGATAGATAAAAAGGAGGAGTGACCAATGGTGTTTTCCAGCACTGAGCAAACATTTGAAACGAGAAAAGAACAAATAAGACGTGGCGGACCGGAAAAATATCATGAGAAGCTAAAAACACAAAATAAATTATTTGTAAGAGATCGTTTGCAGCTTTTATTTGATTCCGGTGAATACGAAGAAGATGGCATGTTTGCCAATTGTACAGCAGATGATTTACCGGCGGACGGGGTTGTTACAGCCATTGGTAAAATCGGTGGAAAAACGGTTTGTGTTATGGCAAACGATTCTACTGTTAAAGCCGGTTCATGGGGAGCGCGGACAGTAGAGAAAATTATTCGAATTCAAGAAACGGCAGAAAAGTTAAAAGTTCCATTGCTTTATTTAGTCGATTCCGCTGGAGCGCGGATTACGGATCAATTGGAAATGTTTCCGAATCGAAGAGGGGCAGGAAGAATATTTTATAATCAAGTAAAGCTTTCCGGCATGATACCGCAAATTTGCCTATTATTTGGCCCATCTGCAGCAGGTGGCGCCTACATTCCTGCTTTTTGTGATATTGTCATTATGGTTGATAAAAATGCTTCGATGTATTTAGGGTCACCAAGAATGGCCGAAAAAGTTATTGGAGAAAAGGTTTCGTTGGAAGAGATGGGTGGCGCTCGCATGCATTGCACTGTAAGCGGATGTGGGGATGTACTTGTAAATTCCGAACAAGAAGCAATTAAAGAAGCGCAAAAATATTTATCTTATTTTCCAACGAATTTTCAAGAAAAACCTAGTGTAATTGAAGGGGTTGCCCCTAAATCCGGGCGTACGTTGGAAGAAATTATCCCTAAACATCAAAATGCGCCATTTGACATGTATGAATGCATAAACCAATTAATAGATGAAGATAGTTTTTTTGAAATTAAAAAGTTATTCGCTACTGAATTAATCACTGGCTTAGCAAGAATAGATGGCAAGGTAGTTGGAATCATCGCTAATCAGCCGAAAGCAAAAGGCGGTGTGTTATTTGTTGATTCCGCTGATAAAGGTGCGAAGTTTATTCAACTTTGCGATGCGTTCCACATTCCATTGCTGTTTTTATCAGATGTACCGGGATTTATGATTGGCACAAAAGTTGAAAGAGCGGGGATTATCCGCCATGGGGCTAAATTAATTGCCGCGATGAGCTCGGCAACAGTCCCTAAGATTTCTGTCATTGTCCGAAAAGCATACGGAGCGGGATTGTATGCAATGGCAGGACCGGCATTTGAACCTGATTGCTGCATCGCATTGCCGACTGCACAAATCGCGGTTATGGGACCGGAAGCGGCGGTCAATGCAGTGTACTCGAATAAAATACAAGCGATTGAGGATCCGAAGGAAAGAATTGCTTTTATTCAAGAAAAACAAAAAGAATATCAAGAAACAATCGATATTTATAAGCTAGCATCGGAATTAATTGTTGACGAAATTGTAGAACCTAATCGGTTAAGAGCTGTATTAATTAATCGATTCAGTTTATATGAAACAAAGGAATTGCAATTTAGTACGAGAAAACATCCAGTCTATCCAGTATAATTTTTTAAGGGACAGATACTACTTCTAGTGTCTGTCCCTTAATATTTTGTTAAAATGGTAGTAGAAGTATATATAGAACGGAGGATATTATGAGGATTGGAATACTCGGAGCCGGATCAATAGGATTACTTTTTGCATCCTACCTAGGCAAGCAATTTGATGTTACGCTCTTTCCCCGTAGACATGAACAGATGGATCTAATTAACGAAAAAGGGGTAACAATTGAAACACTAGATTCAACTTTTACAACTAGAGTGAGAGCAACGCTTGATAAAAATGAGTTTAATAAGCAAGAATTAATTATTATTGCCGTTAAACAATATCATCTTGAAAACATACAAGCAGATATTACTAACATACATAATGAGATCCCGTTGTTATTTTTGCAAAATGGAAAGTCACATTTAAAACTAATCAATCATTTAGAACATGAATCAATTATTGTGGGATCGATTGAACATGGTGCATTAAAAATAAACGAAACAACAGTAGTGCATAATGGAATTGGATTAACGAAACTAGCTCCTTATCGTGGGGAGATAAATCGTATTAGTCCGCTTCTCAATTGGCACTGCGAATATTTTCAATTCAAAACTTATTTAGACTATAAAGAGATCCTTTTAAAAAAATTATTAGTAAACGCCATAATTAATCCATTAACAGCTATATTGAAGGTGAAAAATGGAGAACTAATTAAAAATACTTTCTTTATGCAAATTTTTCATGATTTATATAATGAGATTATTCAATTATTTCCGGAATTAGATTCCAAGATAGTTTTGAATGAAATCATTAGGATTTGCCGAAATACGGAAAATAACGAATCCTCAATGTTAAAGGATATTACTTTACAAAGGAAGACAGAAATTGATGCAATTGTCGGATATATATTAGAGCTAGCTAAGGAAAAAAATGTCCAATTGCCCTTAACAAATATGGTTTATGGCATGATTAAAGGGATGGAAAAGAGAGGAATTGAATGAGTACTTTTATATCTTGGATGATCGCAATTTTAATTATCATTCCTTTTATTGGATATTTTCTATCGTTTGTATTGGTCAAACAAACAACAAAAAATCATCGAAAAGCGGTAACCATCTCGATTGATATTACAACCCTAATTTTAATTATTTCTGTACATTTTTTTATAAAAACGATTTGGGGACAATCTTTTCTATGGCTAATTGTTCTAGTTATGTTACTGTTAGCGTTATTGTTTGCGATTGTTTATCGATATTTTCGTGATGAAATTGATTATGTAAGGATTTTTCGCGGGTATTGGCGTTTGAATTTTTTGTTATTTTTCTGCATTTATATTATTTTACTTCTATATGGATTAACCTCTAGTGTAATGGAATCTGTAATTGGTAGCTAAATTGCGCCTTCACTAAAGCAAGATTTTTTATTTTCCTTTCTAATGATGGTATACTCTTTGAAGAAAATAGTGTAGCGTGGAAAATTAGACGACAAATTGTGCTATGAGAAAGGAAGAATTACAAAATGGAACTGGAAACTATCTCGATTCCAGCAACAAATCGCTTTGCCTCGCTGTATATAGACCAAAAGCAGCCTGTTAAAAGTTTTTTTCATTATGACATAACAAATTCTCATGTTTTTGAAAAAAGGTTGGAAGATTTACATAAAAGAAACTTTGCAAGAGATGAGCTTGCTAATTGTATTGAAACATATATGGAACGTTTTCCGAAATCAGGGGAAATAAAAGAATCATTACTCAAGTTAAAACTTGATGATTCATCTGTAGTCATTGGTGGTCAACAAGCGGGTTTATTAACGGGTCCTTTATATACAATACATAAAATTATTTCGATCATTCATCTTGCTAAACAACAAGAAGAAAAACTAGGAAAACCTGTCGTGCCAATTTTTTGGATAGCTGGAGAGGACCATGATTATTTAGAAATCAATCATGTATTTGTTGAAAGCGAAAGGTCGTTAAAAAAAATCAGCTATTCAGAAGGACCAATCGATAAAAGAATGGTTTCTGATATTGTTTATGATAAGAATCAATTAAGTAAATGGATAAAAAAGGTATTTGAGCATTTTGGCGAGACCGTTCACACTAAAAATATCATGGCCCTAATTGATGAAGCGTTAAATCAATCCAAGTCATTAGTAGATTTTTTTACGTATATCGTTGTTGATTTATTTAAAGACTATGGATTGCTTGTCATTGACTCTGCCGATAAAAATTTACGTCAATTAGAAGTCCCATTTTTTCAAGAACTCATCGAAAACCAGCAACGAATTACTGATTCTGTTATCCGTCAACAAACGTTGATTAAAGAAAATGATTTTCCAAATGCAATTGACATAAGTGAGAATGCTTTAAATTTATTTTATTATAATGGTATGGAAAGAATTTTATTAGAATATCAACAAGAAAAAGATGGATTTGTGGGGAAGAATGGGGAAGTCTTTTTTACAAAAAACGAACTTCTCGATATTTTGGAGGAAAATCCGAGTGCATTTAGTAATAATGTGGTGACTCGTCCCATTATGCAAGAATGGCTATTTCCTACATTAGCATTCATTGCAGGTCCGGGAGAAATTGCTTACTGGGGTGAGCTGAAATTAGCATTTGAAGGACTGCAATTTCAAATGCCTCCGATCATTCCAAGATTGAACATAAGCCTATTGGAACGTTCGATTGAGTCTGATATGAATGAATTGAATTTGGATGTTGAAAAAGTTATTCGTAATGGATTGCAGGATGAAAAACAAGTGTATTGGGATTCAATTAAAAATCATGATTTGGAAAGGCTGATCAATGAATCAAAAGCCTTCTTAGAGACTCAATATAAACAAATGGAAGCAAAAGCGGATAAAGGTTTATTACCGATTGTAGAGAAAAACCTTCAATTTCATCAAAATCAATTGGACTTTCTTCAAAGAAAAGCGGATATAATGATATCCGAAAAAAACGATGTCATGCTTGAACGATATAATCGCATAGAACGACTTCTGAAACCAAACGGAGCACCACAGGAACGAATATGGAACATCTATTACTTCTTAAACAAATACGGCGAAACATTTATTGACCAAATCATGACACTTCAATATCAGTTCGATGGCAAACATAAATTAATTCGAATTTAGACTAGCATTGTAGCTAGTCTCTTTTTTTTTTTATGAAATTTAAATAAATTAGCAGGAATTTTCCATTCTGATAGAAAATATTAAAAAGAGGTGGTGAAAGGTGGGGGAATGTGGTACATTATTTATAGAAAGTGGGGGCTTGTACTATGTTCATGGGGGAATACCAACATAACATTGACGCAAAAGGGCGTTTAATCGTTCCGGCAAAGTTTAGAGAACTCCTCGGTGATACCTTTGTTATTACAAGAGGATTAGATCGATGCTTATTTGGTTACCCACTTGAAGAATGGAAACAAGTTGAAGAGAAATTAAAAGCCCTCCCATTAACAAAAAAAGACGCTCGTGCATTTACCCGTTTTTTCTTTTCAGGTGCCTCCGAAAGTGAATTTGATAAACAAGGAAGGATCAATATTCCTTCTCCACTCGTCAGTTACGCACAATTACAAAAAGAATGTATTGTTCTAGGAGTTTCTAATCGAATTGAGATTTGGAGTAAAGAATTATGGGGAGACTACTTTGAAGAGTCTGAAGAATCATTTGCTGAAATCGCTGAAAATATGATTGGCTTTGACATATAATTCTTAACCACGATGGAGTACTCTAAAATATTAATTCGTTTAGAAAGGTGATACAACATGTTCAAACATACTACAGTGTTATTGAAAGAAACAGTCGATGGATTAAATATCAAACCGGATGGAGTATATGTCGATTGTACACTCGGCGGAGCGGGACATAGTGAATATTTATTATCCCAGTTATCCACTAAAGGAAAATTATACGCCTTTGATCAGGACGAAACAGCAATCGAACATGCGAAAGAAAAGCTAAAAAAATATGAAAATCAAGTAATATTTATTAAAAGTAATTTCCGTTATATTAAACAAGAACTAAACAAGATTGGTGTTGAGAAAGTAGACGGTATCCTTTATGATCTCGGTGTTTCCTCCCCTCAATTAGATACACCTGAACGTGGTTTTAGTTACCACAATGATGCACCTCTCGACATGCGTATGGATTTACAAGGTGATATTTCAGCATATGATGTTGTAAATGAATGGCCATATGAAGATTTAGTTCGTATTTTTTTCAAATATGGTGAAGAGAAATTTTCAAAGCAAATTGCAAGGAAAATAGAAGCAGCAAGAGAAAATGGTCCAATTAAAACAACCGGTGAATTAGTAGAATTAATTAAAGAAGGTATTCCTGCGCCGGCAAGACGTAAAGGCGGTCATCCAGCGAAAAGGGTTTTCCAAGCTATAAGAATTGCTGTAAACGATGAATTAGGTGTATTCGAAGATTCATTAAAACAAGCTATTGACCTATTAAATCCAGGTGGGAGAATTAGTGTCATTACGTTTCACTCTTTAGAGGATCGAATATGTAAATCAATTTATAAAGAAGCAAGTAGTGGGCCAGAATTGCCGCCAGGATTGCCAATAATACCTGACGAATATAAGCCTAAATTAAAGATCATTACTAGAAAACCGATTGTTCCGGATGTTTCAGAACTCGAGGAGAATAATCGTGCTCGATCTGCTAAACTGCGAATCGCTGAGAAAAATTAAGAAATGATGAATGGAGGGTCCATAAATTGAGTAATTTAGCAAGAAAACAACAACAACCATATATACAACCGAAGATTCATACAGAACCGAAAATTCAACCAATACATAGGTGCAGTCAAATCACATTAGGTGAAAAGCTATTAGCTGCGCTCGTTATCGCATTTGTTTGCATTATGGCTATTAAGGTTATTGCTACGCAAGCAGCAATATATAAAGTGAATAAAGAAATTCATCAGATGGAAGCCTCTGTTCAAACAAAGAAAAAGGTAAATGAAGATTTAAAAATGCAAGTTAGTGACTTAAGCAAATATGAACGTATTCGGGAAATTGCTAAAAAGCAAGGATTAAAAATGAATGACAAAAATATTAAGGTTGTTGAGGGACAATGAGAAAAAGTAAAATTAGCATGAACATCGGAGCAGCGATATTATTTCTAATATTCGGCCTGCTCTTTTTTATACTAATCGTTCGGATGTTAACGATTCAGGTATCGGGCCAGGTTCAAGGCAAACCGTTAGCTGCAATGGCAATGAAGCAACATTTAAAAAATACAGAAATTGAGTCAAAACGCGGGAATATTTATGACGTTAATGGGAAAGTCATTGCAGAGGATACAACTTCTTTTCGCCTGCAAGCGATTCTCGATAAGAAAATGACTATTGATCCAAAACATCCAAACCATGTGACGGACCCGCAAAAAACGGCGGAACAGCTTGCAAAATATATCGATATGCCGGAAAACGAAATATATAAACGTTTAACGAAAAAAGGTGCAAAGCAAGTTGAATTCGGCAAAGCAGGGGAAGATGTACCGTATAAAACGAAGGAAAAAATTGAAAAATTAAAACTTCCTGGAATAATATTCGCCCGGGAATCTAAACGATACTATCCAAATGGTGTGTTTGCATCACATGTCATTGGTTTTGCTCAAAAACCGGAGGAACTAAATAAAAAAACAGGTAAAATAGAAATAGGGGAAAAAACAAAAGGGAAAATGGGAATTGAACAATTTTATGATAAAGATCTCCAAGGGACAGACGGGAAAATCCAGTTTGAAGGAGATGCATGGAGTTATTTAATTCCCGGTTCTAAGGAAAAGGTGAAAAAGCCCAAAAACGGAAAAGATATTTATTTGACTATCGATAAAAAAATCCAAAGCTTCTTAGAAGATGCGATGACCGAGGTTGACAAAAAGTATAATCCGAAAGAAATGGTAGCTATTGTCGCAGATCCGAAAACAGGGAAAATTTTAGGAATGTCACAAAGGCCTACCTTTGACTCGATGACTCGTGAAGGCATCGAAAAGAAATGGCAAAATCTAGCGATAGAAGAACCGATTGAACCGGGATCAACGATGAAAATATTTACATTAGCAACAGCTGTCCAACAAGGTGTGTTTAATCCGAATGAAAAATATATGTCTGGAACTTTCAAAGTTAAAAATGATCCAAGACCTATTAATGATTGGAATTATGGACAAGGTTGGGGACCGATCACATATTTGGAAGGTGTTCAACGATCATCAAATGTAGCATTCGCTAAATTGCTTGATAAGATTGGAAAAGACACGTTTCGTACGTATCTAGATCGTTTTCATTTTGGTGTTCCAACAAACATCGGCTTACCGAATGAAGCGTCGGGAAAAATACTATACAACTGGCCAAAAGAAAAATATACGACGACCTATGGCCAAGGAACAACTGTTACACCTATCCAAATGGTCCAAGCGGCAACTGCGATTGCGAATGATGGCATTATGATGAAGCCATATATTGTTGATAAAGTAGTAGATCCGAATAATAATAAGGAAGAAAAAACAAAACCGGAATCAATTGGCAAGCCTATTAGTGCAGATACAGCTAAAGAAGTTAGGGATATTTTACGTACAGTTGTAACAAGTAAACACGGAACTGGTAAAGGATATGAAATTGAAGGATACTCTGTCACTGGAAAAACAGGTACTGCGCAAATTCCCAATCCTAATGGTGCCGGATATTTAAGAGGAGGAAGTGACTATATTTTTTCATTTTTAGGTATGGCACCGAAGAAAGATCCGAAATTAATTGTTTATGTAACAGTAAAACAGCCACAGACGACTTATGAAAATGGCTCCAAAGTTGTACAATCAATATTTAATCCGGTTATGAAAAATAGTTTACAATACTTAAATATTAAACCTGCAAAAATGGAAAAATCGGAAATTAAAAACATTCCAAATGTAGATAAGAAATCAGTTAGTGATGCGATAACTACATTAAAAGATTTAGGATATGAGGCGATTGCAATCGGGGATGGCAACCAAGTTATTGATCAATTGCCGAAAGCTGGTTCTACTCTGCTTCAAGGTGAAAAAGTCATACTAAAAACGAACGGAAAACCATCCGTTCCCGATATGTTACATTGGTCAAAAAGAGATGTATTAAAAGTTGTGGAGTTACTAGATTTAAAACTTAATATGATTGGAACTGGTTATGTAACGAAGCAAAATATTAGTCCATCCTCACCGATTAAGACAGGTGACCATCTAGTAGTAAATTTTCAATCTGCAGAAAATATGGAAACACCGAAAAAAGATAAAAAGAAAAATGAAGACGATTCTCCACTTGATTAACACAAGGCTGACCTATTGAAAAGGTCAGCCTTGTTCTGTTCTATTGCTACATGTACAAGCATATATTCTAGTTGAGAAATGTGAAATGTACGAGTCATTACTAGAATAAGAGGAGGATCGTTTACGTGAAACGTGTATCCAATGTAACAGTTAGAAAACGATTAGTAATTGTTCTTTTTGTTGGGATATTAATATTTGGTATCATTGATGTCAGGCTAGGTTATGTCCAATTAGCTTTAGGAAACTGGTTAACAAGTGGTGCGAAGGAATTGTGGAGCAGGGAAATTCCGTTTGAACCTGAGAGAGGTAAGATCATTGATCGAAATGATATACCAATTGCGGAAAATAAAAGTGCGCCAACCGTATTTGTTGTCCCAAGACAAGTAGTAAACCCGGGTGAGACTGCAGAAAAGCTAGCTTCTGTATTAAATGCTTCCAAAGAGAAAATTTACAAGCAAATTACAACAAATTCACGGATGGAAAGAATTAAAGAAGGGAGAAAAATTTCTACTGATAAAGCAAATGAAGTAAGAAATTTAAAATTGAAAGGTGTTTATATTGGAGAGGATTCACAAAGATACTACCCGTACGGCAGCTATTTGTCGCATGTTTTAGGGTTTACAGGAGTAGACAATCAGGGGCTGATGGGACTAGAACTTTTTTACGATGAAGAGTTAAAAGGTGAAAAAGGTTCTGTTCAATTTTATTCCGATGCAAAAGGGAGAAGGATGCCTGATATGTCAGACGATTATAAACCGCCGAAAGATGGCCTTGATTTAAAGCTGACAATCGATACGAAGGTACAGACGATCATCGAAAGAGAGTTGGATATTGCTGAAACGAAATATACACCGGATGGTCTTATCGCAATCGCTATGAACCCGAAAACAGGTGAAATTTTAGGGATGTCGAGTCGACCGACGTTTAATCCCGCTAAATTTCAAGACGTAAAACAAGAAGTTTATAATCGGAATTTGCCTATCTGGAGTACGTATGAACCAGGTTCAACTTTTAAGGTTATTACGTTGGCCGCTGCGCTAGAAGAGGGGAAAGTTGATCTCGATAAGGACTCTTACTATGATAAAGGGAGTATTAAAGTAGCGAATGCCAATTTGAAATGCTGGAAACGAGGGGGACATGGGCAAGAGACTTTCTTAGAGGTAGTGG
Source organism: Heyndrickxia sporothermodurans (assembly GCA_016756695.1). Classification (GTDB taxonomy): domain Bacteria; phylum Bacillota; class Bacilli; order Bacillales; family Bacillaceae_C; genus Heyndrickxia; species Heyndrickxia sporothermodurans. The sequence goes on along the minus strand of CP066701.1, from coordinate 4,215,325 downwards.
AAAACTCTTGTAACCCAGGTTTTGTAGAATTAGGACAACGACTTGGGAAAGAGAAATTATTTAAATATATTCGCAATTTTGGATTTGGTGACAAAACAGGGATTGATTTGGCTGGAGAATCGAAAGGAATCTTATTTAATATGAATAGAGTGGGGCCGGTAGAACAAGCTACGACCGCATTTGGACAAGGAGTGTCTGTCACACCAATTCAACAGGTAGCTGCTGTTTCTGCTGCTGTAAATGGCGGAACATTATTTGAACCATTTGTTGCAAAAGAACTCGTTGATCCGAAAACAAAGAAAACGGTTATGGAAAAAAAGCCTGTTGCAAAGCGAAAGGTCATTTCTAAGGAAACTTCAAAGGAAGTACGAAGAGCTTTGGAAAGCGTTGTCGCAAAAGGAACGGGAAAAAAAGCATTTGTAGAGGGCTACCGTGTAGGTGGAAAAACGGGTACAGCTCAAAAGCCGAAGCCGGGTGGAGGATATTTAGAAAATAACTATGTTCTTTCATTCATAGGTTTTGCACCAGCTGATGATCCGCAAATCGTTGTTTATTTAGCCGTTGATAATCCCAAAAACACTGTTCTTTTTGGAGGACAGGTGGCAGCTCCTATAGCTGGGACAATCATTGGGGATAGTCTTCGTGCAATGGGCGTTAAACCAAGAAAAAAACAAATGGAAAAAGAAATTACTCCTTATTTGGATACTCCTATGATAAAAGTGCCGGATCTAAAAGGATTAACGAAAAAAGGCCTATTAGAACAATTAGATAATCTAAAATTAGACGTATCAGGAAAAGGAGAGACAGTTATTAGACAAGACCCTCAGCCAGGAACAAAAGTGGAAGAAGGGGCTACAATACGTGTTTATATGAATTAAAATCGGACAATTACATTATTGTTGAAAGAAGCGGCATTTGTTTGCTGCTTCTTTTTGCTAAAGAAATAGCATCAATCAGTTTTTTTTAGTAAAATAGATAAGGACTGCTTTTTATCTGCCTATTTGGAAATCGTCTACTTTTCCATAGGTTGAACTATTGGAGGATTAAAAAATGAAATTACATACGTTACTTAAAGTATTGCCACTAATAAAACAACCAAATGAAAATCCGGAAGTTATCGAAATTGTTCAAGACAATCGGAAAGTAACAAAGGGATCATTATTTATTTGCATTAAAGGTCTTACAGTTGACGGACATACGTTTGCAAAAGAAGCCGAGGAAAAAGGTGCAGTAGCAATTGTCGCAGAGCATCCTGTTGATGTCACAATCCCTGTGATTATTGTGAAAAATACGAAAAGAGCTATGGCTATACTCGCAGATGCCTTTTATGAACAACCTACGAAAAAGCTACATTTAATTGGTATTACAGGAACAAATGGAAAAACAACAACAAGTCATTTAATTGACCAAATTTTTCGCGATGCGGGCAAAGTAACAGGACTAATCGGAACGATGTATATAAAAATGGCGGAGCAAATTCTGGATACAAAAAATACAACTCCTGATAGTATGACACTTCAAAAAACGTTTAAACAAATGGTTGATTTGAATGTGGATTCTGCTATTATGGAAGTTTCCTCTCATGCATTAGATCAAGGGCGAGTAATGGGGTGTGATTACGATATCGCTGTGTTCACGAATTTGACGCAAGATCATTTAGATTATCACCATACGATGGAAGAGTACCGAAGAGCAAAAAGCTTATTGTTTTCCCAACTAGGAAATACATATGATCACAATCGTCCGAAATTCGCTGTCCTAAATACGGATGACCCGGCTTCGGAAAAAATTCAAAAAGAAACGGCTGCACATATTATTAGCTATGGAATTGATCATGAAGCAGATTTTTATGCAAAAAACATTGAAATAAGTGCAAAAGGAACGACTTTTACACTGAAATCTCCAGAAGGAGAACATGTGCTGCATATTCAACTAATAGGAAAGTTTAGCATATATAATGTGTTGGCAGCTATTGCAGCTGCATATGTTTCTAATATTCCAATGGAACAAATTATCCATTCAATCGAATCAATTAAAGGGGTTGCCGGCAGATTTGAGTTAGTTCATGGTGGGCAGGATTTTCCAATTATTGTTGATTATTCACATACCCCGGACAGTCTTGAAAATGTCTTGAAAACAATTCAACATTTTGCCAAAAAACGTGTTTTTGTCATTGTTGGATGTGGTGGCGACAGGGATAAAACAAAGCGCCCTATTATGGCGCAAATCGCTTGTCAGTATGCTTCTGATCCAATCTTTACTTCCGATAATCCCCGAAGTGAAGATCCTGTCCAAATTTTAAAAGATATGGAGGCAGGTGTGACGGGAAAGAATTATCAAACGATTGTTGATCGTCGCGAAGCAATTTTTTATGGCATAAAACAAGCTAAAAGTGGGGACGTCGTTTTAATTGCTGGGAAAGGACACGAAACTTATCAACAAATTGGAGATCAAATTCTTGAGTTTGATGATCGTGTTGTAGCTTTAGAAGCGGTAAAGGAGAATGGATGAATGCTATCAATCAAAGATATTAATCATCTTTCAAATAGTATGAGGGGGATTAATCAGTCGAATATTACATTTGAACTAGTATCAATATTCTCAGACTTCCCTCAACCAAAAGGATTATTTATACCGATACATGATGCTAATTTGGATAAAGCAATTGAAAATGGAGCGATTGCGGCAATATGGAAGGAGAATGAACCACTTCCATCTTATACGCCAAACCATTTTCCAGTTTTTTTTGTCAAACAGCCTATTGCAACATTACTTACTTTATGTGAGGATTACAAGGGGAAATTAAATCAAAAAGAGTGTGAAACAATGACTAAATTTGCATTTTATTCACCTTCACTTCTGAACGGCTCGAAATACACATATGATATAGCTGTAGAAGATGAACGGTTAAAAGAAACGATAAAAAAATATATAGAAAAGAGTAGGAAGGGATAGAATGATGGAGCAAGCATTATTTTTTACAATTTTAATGGGATTCCTAATTACTGCACTACTTTCTCCTATTTTTATTCCTTTTTTAAGAAGATTAAAATTTGGGCAAAGTATTCGCGAGGAAGGGCCAAAATCGCACCAAAAGAAAACGGGAACACCTACTATGTGTGGAATAGTTATTCTTTTATCAATTATTATTACAACACTTATTATGACAGGGAAATTATCCGAACCGACGGTAAAAACTTATCTGCTTTTATTAGTTACTGTTGGCTTTGGCTTACTAGGGTTTTTAGATGATTTTATTAAAGTTGTCTTAAAAAGAAATTTAGGGCTAACTTCTAAGCAGAAGTTACTTGGACAAATTATCATATCAGTTATTTTTTATATTGTATTTCGTCAATTCAATTTTTCAACTGTGATTACAATACCTGGTATTGATTATTCATTCGATTTAGGATGGTTTTATTTAATTTTTATCATTTTTTGGCTAGTAGGATTTTCGAATGCAGTTAATTTAACAGATGGACTTGATGGTCTTGTTTCAGGTACTTGTGCGATTGCATTTGGAGCATTAGCAGTATTAGCATGGAATCAATCACAATTTGAAGTTGCTGTGTTTGCTGTTGCGGTTGTTGGTGCAGTATTAGGTTTCTTAGTGTTTAATGCACATCCAGCAAAAGTGTTTATGGGAGATACCGGATCATTGGCACTTGGAGGCGCCATTGCAACTATTGCAATTTTAACAAAGCTAGAAATTTTACTTATCATTATTGGTGGGGTTTTCGTTATTGAAACTTTATCTGTTATTTTACAAGTCATTTCTTTTAAAACAACGGGAAAAAGGATCTTTCGAATGAGTCCGTTACACCATCATTATGAATTAGGTGGTTGGTCAGAATGGAGAGTTGTTGTAACTTTTTGGACAGTAGGGTTATTATGCGCTATATTAGCGATTTATATTGAGGTGTGGTTGTAAGTGAAAAAGACGAATCAATATCAACATAAGAAAATATTAGTATTGGGACTCGCAAAGAGTGGGGTTAGTGCTGCCTCGCTTTTACATAGTTTAGGTGCTTTTGTTACCGTAAATGATTTTAAACCTCTTGATGAAAATCCGGAAGCTCAAGGGTTATTAGAGCAGGGGATAAAAGTTATTTGTGGAAGTCACCCGATCGAATTATTGGATGAGGGCTTTGAATTAATCGTAAAGAACCCGGGGATTCCCTATACGAATCCTTTAGTTGCTGGTGCAATTGATCGAGGGATTCCCGTCATAACCGAAGTGGAACTTGCTTACCAAGTTTCCGATGCACCGATCGTAGGCATTACAGGGACAAATGGGAAAACAACGACGACAACGTTAATTTTTAATATGCTACAGGCCGATAAAGAATTTCACCCGTTAATTGCAGGAAATATTGGAACGGTGGCATCAGAGGTAGCACAAAAGGCGACAGAAGATAATCAAATGGTCGTGGAATTGTCATCCTTTCAATTAATGGGAATACAATCATTTAAACCGCATATTGCAGTGATTACCAATATTTATGAAGCGCATCTAGATTATCATGGAACAAAACAAGAATATGCAAAGGCAAAAGCAAATATTACAAAAAATCAATCTGAAGAGGACTACTTAATCGTAAATGCTGATCAAGATGAATTAATTGAGCTAATTTCCTTTTCAAAAGCTAAATTAATTCCATTCTCAACAACTACAAATCTTGCAAATGGTAGTTCAATTATAAACGGAATGGTTTCCTTTTTAGGCGAGGAAATCATGCCAAAGAGTGATATTACTTTACCAGGAGATCATAATCTGGAAAATATATTAGCAGCTGTAGCAGCAGCGAAGCTATTAGGTGTAAGTAATCAAGCGATTAGAAAAGTGTTAACTACCTTCAAAGGTGTGAAACATCGTACTCAATTTGTTGATGAAATTTCGGGAAGAAGATTTTTTAACGACTCTAAAGCAACAAATATTTTGGCAGCTCAAAGTGCATTAAATGCATTTAATGAACCTGTTATTTTGTTAGCGGGAGGACTTGATCGCGGGAATGGTTTTGATGAATTAATCCCAGCAATGAAAAATGTTAAAGCGATGATTACTTTTGGTCAAACTGCTAGTAAACTTGAGGAAGTTGCTCAAAAAGCGGGAATAGAAATCATTAAACGTGTCGATAATGTTGAGAAGGCAGTACCAGTAGCATTTGATTTGTCAAATCCCGGAGATGTTATTTTACTGTCACCTGCTTGTGCAAGTTGGGATCAATATAAAACTTTTGAAGTTCGCGGTGATATTTTTATTGATGCAGTGCATAAGCTAAAATAAGGGCTTGTCAAACTGCTTAAGGATGAACATCTTGAGATTGAACAAAAACGAGCTCTAATCTTTCACTCTCGAGGTGTTGACTTTGCCGGTTAAAAAATCGAATCCCGATTTTATGTTAATTATTGTTACACTCACATTGTTGACTGTTGGACTTATTATGGTTTATAGTGCTAGTGCGATTTGGGCCAATTTTAAATTTGATGACTCCTTCTTTTTTGCAAAACGACAGCTTTTATTTGCCGGGGTTGGTGTAATCGCTATGTTTTTTATTATGAATGTCGATTACTGGACATGGAGATCATGGGCAAAAGTCATTTTAATTGGCTGTTTCCTCTTATTGGTACTGGTGCTAATACCGGGGATTGGTATGGAGCGAAATGGTTCAAGGAGCTGGATTGGTGTTGGTGCCTTTTCTATTCAGCCTTCTGAATTCATAAAATTGGCAATGATTGCTTTTTTAGCCAAGTTTTTATCTGAACAACAAAAATATATAACGACAATTAAGAAAGGCTTACTTCCATCCTTATCTCTTGTATTCCTTGCATTTGGCATGATTATGTTACAACCGGATTTAGGAACGGGCACAGTAATGTTAGGAACATGTATTGTAATGATTTTTATTGCTGGTGCAAGAATATTCCATTTTGTCATTTTAGGTTTAATAGGTGTTGGTGGTTTCGTTGCCTTAATATTATCAGCTCCGTATCGTATGGCGAGAATTACCTCATTTTTAGATCCATGGCAAGACCCGCAAGGAACAGGATTTCAGATCATTCAGTCGCTTTTTGCCATTGGACCAGGTGGATTATTTGGACTAGGGTTAGGTGAAAGCAGGCAAAAATTCTTCTACTTACCTGAACCACAAACGGATTTTATTTTTGCTATATTGTCAGAAGAATTAGGGTTTATTGGCGGCACCTTTGTCCTTCTGCTGTTTTCCCTATTATTATGGAGAGGGATTCGAATCGCTCTAGGTGCACCAGATCTCTATGGCAGTTTCTTAGCAGTTGGGATCATATCGATGGTAGCCATCCAGGTTATGATAAACATTGGAGTTGTAACAGGCTTGATGCCTGTCACTGGGATTACTTTACCATTTTTAAGTTATGGTGGATCGTCCTTAACATTGATGCTAATGGCTATAGGGGTATTGCTAAATATTAGCAGATACGCACGATTATAAATAGCATAAGTCACAGTAAATACAAAACCCTTTTTTAAGGGTTTTGTTTACGTTTAGGACTTTTTATCTACAGTTATATTACAATCATATAATTATTCTTTTACTAGAGTTTAAACTGGTTTAGAATATAGTATGATAGAAACGAAAAAGATAAGAGAAATGAAAAAAGGGGGGTAAAATGTGCCAGATGGAAAAGTTGTCTCTTTAGAAGATCGAATTCCAAAACTTAAAGAACAGCGGAAAAGAAAAACAAATCGTCGTCTGATCCTTTTAATTTCTGTTTTCTTTTTGCTAATACTGTTAATTATCTACTTTCAATCCCCTCTTAGCCACGTGAATAAAATTAAAGTAGAAGGTAATAAAACAATTAGCGACGAGTCAATCATACAGAAATCGGGATTATCAAGAAGGACGAATGTATGGAAAGTGAATAAAGAGGAAACCGCTGCAAAGGTCGAATCAATTCCGGAAGTAAAGAAAGCTTCAGTTAAAATTGTTTTTCCGAATAGTATTGTTGTCAATATTACGGAACATGCTAAAATTGCCTACATATCTAACGGTAAAAAGCTTTTACCGGTTCTTGGAAATGGAAGTGTTCTAAACAAACAACAAGATGATATATTGACTAACATACCGATACTAACTAGTTTTAAAAAGGGAAAATTTTTAAACGAAATGGTAGACCAGCTTAAGCAATTACCTGATGAAATACTAAATTCAATTTCGGAAATTCACTATGATCCAAAAAAGACGGATAATTATCATATTACAATGTATATGAATGACGGCTTTGAAGTTTCAGCAACGATGAGAACATTAGCTAGCAAAATCATTTATTACCCTTCAATTGTTTCTCAACTGGATCCGAAAGAAAAAGGTATTATCGATTTGGAAGTGGGATCGGTTTTTAAATCTTTTAAAGCTAAGGGAAAAGACAAAAATGGCGAGTAGAAAATCAAAAGGAAAAAGTGTTATACTCGCTCTCGTCTGTATTGTGTTAGGTTTCATGCTTGCATTTTCCTATAAACTAGCAAACAAAGAACAATCAAGTAGTGAAAAACTAACAGATCCACAATTTGCAAGAGAAACAGAATTGAGAAAACAATTGATTAGACTAAAGCAAGATAACCGTTCATTGCAAAAGGAATTAGAAAAAAAACAAAGTACTGTTCGGACAATGGAAAAAGACTTGTCTAAGGAAGAACAAGTTTTTTTTAATCTTGCAGAAGATGCTGAGAAGTACAGAATGTATTTGGGTAAAGTCAAGGTTGCAGGAAAAGGTATAGATGTGACACTTGAAGATGGTGCATATGACCCGAAAAAGGAGAATGTCAATAGCTATATCGTGCATGATCATCATGTATTTAAAGTAATTAATGAGTTATATGTTTCCGGTGCCCAAGCAATAGCAATTAATGGCCAGAGAATTAACCATAATTCATATATCATTTGTAATGGCCCGGTAATTACCGTTGATGGTGTCCCTTTTCCGGAACCGTTTAAGATTTCGGCAATTGGCGATCCGGATGTACTGGCATCGGCATTGTCAATTACTGGTGGTATAAAGGACCAACTTGTAAACGATAATATTATCTTTACGGTAGAAAAAAAGGATCAAATACAAATCGGACCGATTTTTGGTGAATCTTAAAAGATGCAAAGGAGAAAAGGAGTGGGGTCAAAATTTACAATAAGTATGACATTGATTACTGTGATAATTGGATTCATGCTGGCCATCCAATTTCAAACAGTTAAAGAGCCGAAGGTGCGGGATACTAGAGATGTTTGGGCGTTAAGAGATGACTTAATTAAAGAACAGGAATTACAATCGAAATTACTTGAAGAGATTCGATCAAATGAAGAACGGATATCTAAGTATAAAACGAAAATAAAAGACAGCAAAGAAATGGCGTTAAAAGAGACACTCGAAGGATTAAAAAAAGAAGCGGGACAAACAGACATAAAAGGTCCAGGTCTTGTCATTACCGTTTCCATTTTAAAAGAAGCATTGTTGCTTGGGCAACCTGTCGCAGATGTTTCCCCAATGCTATTAAAACGTCTAGTAAACGATTTAAATATGTATGGTGCCGATCAAATTTCGATTGATGGAGAAAGATTGATTAATACAACAGTTATTCGTGATATAAATGGAAAAACAAAAATTAACGGTCATTCGATAAAGAAATATCCCTTTCAAATAAAAATTATTACTAAAAATATGGATGAGGCAAATAAATTGTATAACCGTATACAAGTGTCCCCGGTGATCGATGAATTTATTGTTGAAAACTTAAAAATCACGATTTCCAAGCCGAAAAAGTCACTTGTTATACCTGCTTTTGAAGATAGTATAGTAATAAAAGGGATGAAATCAATTGAATAACTTTGAAAAATGAGAAAACGATTCAACATGATCGAAAAATATTATCAAAAGAGTCAATTTCATAATTGCTCTTTTTAAAAATACAGAATCCTACAGAATTTCTAAAATATATTTTTAAAAACAGAAATCATGCTACTTGTTGCTGATTTAATTGTACATTAATTCGGTCTGCGGCTAACTTTGAAGCATTATAAATAAGGGTTACCATGTCAAAATGAATTTTTGCACGTTTCCCAGTACGATAGCGAACATTGTTCAGTTGAAAGAATTCTTTCAGATAGGCATTAACCCGTTCTACGGCAGTACGACGTTTGAAAATGTTTTTCCATGCTTGTGACCCGCGTGCTGGTGCGGTATATCTGCGAAGGTCTGAAGTGATTTTCACTTTATAAACCTTTTGGCAAATACCTTCATTAGCTAAGGGACAGTCGCGCATTCCTTTGGTCTTGTGTATTTCAATGTTTCATATTTAGGATCAAAACTATCATAACGATAAGAATGCTCTCTGAAACAAGTTGGGGCAAAGTGTTTATCATAGCCAATGATTTCCCCTTCATTTCGCTTATTATACGCGATGACGGATTGTTGTCCCATTCGATGTACCTGCTCGTATATGGGTTCATAGTCATAGCCCGCATCCATTGTTTGATAACGTAATGGAAGGTGAAGGCGTTCCTGAATTCCTTTCAGTAAAGGGATAGTCGCCTTACCATCATTTAGACTCCCAGATGAAAAAGAGCCTGTAGAATGTATTGGCTTGATGTACCAACGGCTAAATGACCTTTGTAGCCAAACCAAAAAACATTTTGTCCTTCTGAGTTCTTTTTCACGCCCCATTTAGGGTCTTGGGGAACTTCGGCACGTAGTTCGGCTAGGGAACATCTAATTGGTACCACAATTTTTCTATCATATAAAGGTAAATTGGCTTCCGTTTCAGCTTGTTCTTTAAGCCACCCGTCACGCTCATCTTTTGATTTCCGACCACGTTTTTGGGGTTCAGATTTTGGCTTTTCTTCTTTTGGTCGCGCTTGGTCTCGTGCTTCAAAATGGGTTGCATCACTACCACTGTATCATCCGTGATGAAACCTTCTGCAATAGCCTGGAGGACCACTTTTTCTTGTTCTTTCTCAAGGATATCGCTTTCCTCCAATTTCGTTATGAGACGTGAATAGGAGGATTCTGAAGGCACATGATCAGAAACCAAAAAGCCACAATTTAACTTAAAAGCTAGATCATCATGAAGACGTTTTATAAGATCCTTCATCGTAGGGATGCGCTCTATGTATCTTACAAAGGTGGAGATAATCATGGTCGCATAGTTTAGTTCTTCCGGTGCACCCAACCGTGATTTTTTCGCCACTTGATGGTACATCGAATCCAAATCTACCGCTGAAATAATGGCTTCATATTTTTGGGTAGGTTCCATGTCAAATAATTCCTGTATGCCAAATAGGCTAGGTTGTCGTATAATAGTCATAAGAAGTACTCCTCCAGTCTTTTTATGGTTTGTGGTCAACGTAAGCCCGAATTATAAAAATAAGTGTACCTTTCGGTACGCATCGTAAATAGCCGTAAATTCTGACTTTTTAATCGAATTACGGCTATTTCATTTATTTGCTACATTCTGCCTGAATCATTTTTGACCAGGGCATGTATTGATCTAAAATTTCAGGGTTTTGTTGGACGCCGAGATTTGGTAAATCCGTAAAAAGTTTCTTTATATATTCATAGAAATCAACGCCGTTACTTTTGGCAGTTTCAGCAATACTTAAACAGATGGCATTCGCTTTTGCACCAGCTTCACTTACACTAAAGAGCCAATTTTTCTTCCTATAACGTTGGGACGGATGGCGTTCTCGGCTGGATTATTATCCATTTCAATTCGCCCATCATTCAGGAATAATTTGAGTCCATTTGCCCTGTTTAATGTGTATTCAGTCGCTTTTGCTAACGCATTTTTTCCGTAAAATGGTGATGTTTCAACCCAGTGAAGGAATTCCTCCACGATTGGCTTCGAGTACTTTTGACGTTTTTTTTCTTCGTTTACTCGGAGACAAACGTTTAAATTGCCTTTCTAGTCGATATAAATCATCACAATATTTCACACCGATTCTACCATTTTTGCTATCAGCTTTCAGCCAATAACGACGAACATGCGCCCAACAATTTGCGAAATTAACGCCTTCCAACTTATCATAAGCAGAATAACCATCACACACAATCGTTCCAGAAAAGCCTTCAATAAAACTTTCAAGGACAGATCGAGCTCGAGATAATGCGCTTTGAAAGAGAGTCATTGTTACTACTTTGGCTTGGCACACTTCGAAACACCCAATTATACGCATTGGCTTGGCCAGATTTCCCATCGGATCGGTTGATAATTTGTCCGTATGTTTCATCGACATGCAAAACCGATTTTGCCATCATCAACTCTTTCATTCGTTCGTATACAGGTAACAGCCAATCATGTGCTACACGGATAACCCAATTCGATAGGTTTTTATCATTGGTATTCAGTCCATAGCGATTCCATTCCTTTACCTGACGGTAAAGAGGTAAATATTGTGCAAATTTATCATAGATGACTTTGGCAAGTACGCTAGGACTTGCGATGCTACGCTGAATCGCTGGTTGTGGTGCTTTCCCGCGTTTGATTTGTGCTGGCTGTGATGAATCAACTTTGCAGTCTTTACATTCATACGCATGTTCAATGTGCTGTACTTTCATCATTTTTGCAGGAATAAATTTTGCTTCTTCACGTACAAGTGTACTACCAATTTCAATCATTTGCCCTTGGCAACAGTCACAGATTGTATTTTTCGGATGATGGTGAATAGCTTCTACTTCAATACCATCATGCAAGGAATCATTTCGTTTTTTTGATTTAACTTTTCGTACAACAGTATAAGAGATTGTCTGTTGGCTTTGTTCTTCTGTGTGCTCAGGTTCGCTAAAAGCCGGGTCATCATCAAATAATGAGCCTTGCCCATCTGGTACGTTGTATTTCGATTTTTCGGATTTCGATCCATATAAAAGTTTTGTTAAATGGCGAATTTGTTCAGTTAGCGCTTCAATCTGTTTAGTTGATTGATCTAGCTTTTTCGATAAGTCTTTGTTTTGTTGATTTGAATGAGCCAATTGTTCTTCGAGAAGTCGAATTAATTTCCCATATGGATTCTTGTTATTGGAAGAAGTATTAACCATTTATTTCACCACTTTTCGTTCACCATAAGTTAGTTATATTATAACATTTTTAACGTAGAAAGCGAAGTTGAAAATGGCTATAAACCAACATTTCTAGCTTGTTTAGAATACTCCTTTTTGTGATTTTTGAATGGCCTTTGGTTGCTGAATGGACAACCCTTCTAACAACCAGCGAACCTCCTGTTGCGAAAGTTTACGTACTTCATTTTCATCTTTTGGCCATTGAAGTTTTCCTCCATCTAGTCGCTTATAAAGCATGGCGAAACCATCGCCATCAAAATATAAACATTTATAACGGTCTTTACTCCAACCAGAGAAAAGGAAAATAGAATCTCCATATGGATCAAGTTCGAAAGAATCTTGAATTAGCGTTGCTAATCCATCAATTCCCTTCCTCATATCTGTTTTACCGCAAATAATATAAATGTTTTTTACACTGGTATAATCATGTTTCATAGATTTTTCAACTCCCTCATGACCGTTTGGATGATGTGCTCATCTACGCCGTTGAAGAAGGAAATTTCAGCAGCTTCAATTTTGATTGTGCAAAAGCTATTTGAAGGATCTTTCGAAGTTGTGGATGTTATAATATTTTTTTCTGGTTGTATTGAAACGGGGACGATTGTTAGTTTTTGTTGTGACATAGGAAAAGCACCTCCTTAATTGATACGATTATTGTACTAAGGGGTGCTGATCATTTATATGCGTTGTTTGAATGGGGGCTTACTGGTCAACTACCATTATACAAGATTTGGGGAGGTACTTCTTTTTTTATCTCTTAAACCCCTTGATACACAAGGGCTAAGAATTATGAAATTCATTCAAAAAGGAGAGATAAAATATGTGGCTGCCAATTTTTGGACTGATCTTGGGAGTAGTTTTAGGATTATTAACTGATATACGAATCCCTGATGAGTATGCCAATTATCTTTCCATTGCCGTTTTGGCGGCACTTGATACATTGTTTGGCGGCATCCGTGCTTACCTGCAAAATATATATGAAACCCTTGTTTTCGTTTCAGGTTTCTTTTTTAATATAATTCTTGCTGCAAGTTTAGCTTTTCTAGGAGTACATCTTGGTGTAGACTTATACTTAGCTGCAATTTTTGCATTTGGTGTAAGACTTTTTCAAAATATTGCAGTGATAAGACGAATTTTATTAGCGAAATGGACGACTAAACGTGAAAATGTGAAAAAAGTTTAAACTTTTTAAAGGGAAATCTTTTCTTATGACGAATTCTTTTATAATATATATATCTTATAGATAGTAATTTCTGATATCCTATTAAAAAATTTAAATAATTTATTTTTTTAATAATTTAGGCAAAGGGAGGTGCCAAAGTATGAACAACAATGACATATATGTAAGTCTTGACATCGGTACATCCACCGTTAAGGTAATAATTGGTGAAATGGTAGATGAATCTTTAAACATCATCGGTGTTGGGAATGTGAAATCTGAAGGAATTCGAAAAGGATCAATTGTTGACATAGATGAAACAGTTCATTCAATTAGAAAGGCTGTTGAACAGGCGGAAAGAATGATTGGCATGAATATAAATCATGTGATCGTTGGAATTGCAGGCAATCATGTAATGTTACAAAACTGTCATGGGGTTGTAGCTGTTTCAAGTGAAAATAGAGAAATATCTGATGAAGACGTGGCAAGGGTAATGGATGCCGCACAAGTCATTTCCATTCCTCCGGAACGTGAAATTATCAATGTGATCCCAAGACAATTTATCGTAGATGGTTTAGATGAAATCAATGATCCCCGTGGGATGATTGGTGTTCGTCTCGAAATGGAAGGCACCATTGTAACGGGTTCCAAAACAATTTTACATAATACATTAAGATGTGTTGAAAGAGCAGGTTTAGAAATTACCGAAATCGTCCTTCAACCACTAGCAGCCGGTGCTGTTGCACTATCTAAGGATGAAAAAAATCTTGGCACTGTTTTAGTAGATATTGGCGGTGGTTCAACTACCCTCGCTGTTTTTGAAAATGGATATATTAAAGAAACAAGCGTTATGCCAATCGGTGGGGAACATATTACTAAAGATTTATCTATCGTGTTAAGAACCTCAACAGAAGATGCAGAACGAATTAAAGTGAAAAATGGACATGCATACAGTGTTGATGCTATGTCAGATGAGGTTTTTAGTGTGCCTATTATCGGTAGTGATCAACATCAACAATACAACCAATTAGAAATTTCTGATATTATAGAAGCTAGATTAGAAGAAATTTTTGATTTTGTTCTTCAAGAATTAAAACGTATGGGAATTATGGATTTACCTGGTGGTATCGTTTTAACTGGTGGTACCGTTAATCTTCCTGGGGTAATGGATCTTGCTACATCTGTATTCCAAAATCGCGTAAGAGTAGCGATTCCGGATTATATAGGTGTAAGGGAACCGCAATATACAACTGCAGTAGGATTAATTCAATACGCATATAAGAATGCTAGATTGCAAGGACGTAATGTCAGTGCATCATCTGTTCAACAAGAACATATTGAAAAAAAATCAGTTAAAAAACCGCAACCTAAACAAAAAAGTGAAAAACAACAAGACGAGAAAATTTCCACAAGAATGAAGAAATTCTTTGGCTACTTCTTTGAGTAATTAAAGAGGTAAGTAGAATATGTTTGATGAAAGAATAATTATTCGTTAAAAATTCTTCACAGACTTGCCGAGCCGTAGATATTAAGGTCTTGATGGAATATCGACGAATTAGGAGGATTTGTCATGCTGGAATTCGATACAAATTTAGATTCATTAGCGACGATAAAAGTAATTGGCGTAGGCGGTGGCGGTAATAATGCTGTGAACCGTATGATTGAACATGATGTTCAAGGTGTTGAATTTATAGCTGTTAATACTGATGCCCAAGCTCTAAACCTATCAAAAGCCGAAATAAAAATGCAAATTGGTGCAAAGCTTACTAGAGGTTTAGGTGCTGGTGCTAATCCGGAAGTTGGGAAAAAAGCAGCTGAAGAGAGTAAGGAACAAATTGAGGAAGCTCTTAGAGGAGCAGATATGGTATTTGTAACCGCCGGAATGGGTGGTGGAACTGGTACTGGAGCTGCACCTGTAATAGCGCAAATAGCAAAAGACTTAGGAGCATTAACTGTTGGTGTTGTTACTAGACCATTTACTTTCGAAGGTCGAAAACGTGCAACACAAGCAGCCGGTGGTATTGCTGCAATGAAAGAAGCGGTTGATACACTCATCGTAATCCCTAATGATCGCTTGTTGGAAATTGTTGACAAAAGCACACCGATGTTAGAGGCTTTCCGTGAAGCCGATAATGTATTACGTCAAGGTGTTCAAGGTATATCAGATTTAATTGCTACACCGGGACTAATCAACCTCGATTTTGCCGATGTTAAAACAATTATGACAAATAAGGGATCAGCCCTCATGGGAATTGGGATCGCTACTGGGGAAAACCGTGCGACTGAAGCAGCGAAAAAGGCAATTTCTTCTCCACTATTAGAAAAATCAATTGAAGGTGCCCAAGGCGTCTTGATGAACATTACAGGTGGGGTGAATTTAAGCTTGTATGAGGTTCAAGAGGCAGCTGATATTGTAGCATCTGCATCGGATCAGGAAGTAAATATGATATTTGGATCTGTCATTAACGATAGTTTAAAAGATGAAATTATCGTAACAGTTATTGCAACAGGCTTTAATGAGACGGCACCACAGCCTCAACAAACACGCCCTTCATTTGGAACAGGACAACCAAAACAAAATGTTGCTCAAACTGTGAAGCGCGAACCGAAACGTGAAGAAATTCAAGAGCCAGTTCGCAGCAATAATCAACATGCTGAAGATACGTTAGATATCCCAACATTTTTAAGAAATAGAAATCGCAGAAACCAATAATAATTACTAACCGGATAAGGAAACTTATCCGGTTTTATTTATTTTTGGCCACGACCCACTAAAAGCGAGTACAGGGCAGAAGAAATCAACAATCTGGTATAACCTTTTATTTTAAATAAAATTCCTCAATTTAAAAGTACAAACATTCCTTTGGTAAATCATATCTTTCATTTGACAAAATTCGTAATAAACATTGAAAACTTCTCTAATTTCACGCACAAAAAATGACACACTTTTAACGAGTATGTACGATACAATCAAACTACCACATCAAATGGGGGGATATAATTGGTTGTCTATATGGACGTTATATGGCTATTAAACTTACTTGTTGATTCGATGCTTCTGTGGTTGACAGCCATTATATTAAAACGTCAGACCTCTATATGGAGGATATTTATTGGAGGGTTTATTGGCTCTTTACTCATCGTAATGAGTCTTACACCATTTTCTTCTTATGCAGGTCATCCAATAGTGAAATTAGCGTTTTCCATTTTAATAGTATACTCCGCATTTGGTTTTAAACGTTTTAAGTATTTTTTTTCAAACCTCTTAACATTTTATTTTGTTACATTTTTGATTGGGGGATTGTTAATCGGAACCCATTATTTCATTCATTTTGACTTTCAATTAAAAAATTCCGTATTGCTTGCAAGTGTAAAAGGGTTTGGTGATCCTATCAGCTGGCTATTCGTCCTCTTTGGTTTGCCGATCGCATGGTACTTTTCAAAACAAAGAATTGAAGATTTTGAAATGGCGAATATTCAATATGATCAATTAGTTGACGTGAAAATAACAATAAACGGAATCTCTTTGCAATTAAAGGGGCTAATTGATAGTGGAAACCAATTATACGACCCGTTATCAAAACAGCCGGTAATGATTGTTTCGATACAGAATGTATTAGATCAGTTTCCGATAGAAATTAAGGAAATTACTGATCATTCAGATCGATTTCTTCAAGGAAAGACAACATTGCCTTCTGAATGGAGTGAAAAAATCCGTTTCATCCCAGCTAAAGTCGTCGGGAAAAGCAACCAATTATTATTAGCTTATAAACCAGACAATTTGATTATTGAGAAGGAATATGAAAGTTGGATCGTAAAGAAGGCGCTTATTTCTTTTACAAATCAACGTTTATCAAGTGATGACATGTTTCAATGTATTGTTCATCCAAAAATGTTAACTGGGATACCAATACAATCCGCATCGTAACGAAAAGATTAAATAAGGTATTATTACTATACTCCTAACATCAATCATTTAGAAGGGGGACTAAACGTGAAAAATTTTCGAATAAAGTTATCCTATTTTTGGTACAAAATTTTAATTAAACTGGGGATTAAAACAGATGAGATTTATTATATAGGCGGAAGTGAGGCGCTTCCTCCACCGTTAACGAAAGAAGAAGAGGAAGTATTAATCGAGAAGCTTCCCAAAGGTGATATGGCGGCAAGATCGTTATTAATTGAGCGTAATTTACGATTAGTTGTCTATATTGCCCGAAAGTTTGAAAATACAGGTATAAATATTGAGGACCTAATTAGCATTGGAACAATTGGTCTTATCAAAGCGGTAAATACATTTAATCCTGAGAAAAAAATTAAACTGGCAACCTATGCATCCCGTTGTATTGAAAATGAAATATTAATGTATTTGCGCCGAAATAATAAAATTCGTTCGGAAGTATCTTTCGATGAACCGCTTAATATTGATTGGGACGGTAATGAATTATTATTATCCGATGTACTTGGAACAGAGGAGGATATTATCACGAAGGATCTTGAAGCAAATGTCGATAAAAAATTATTATTCAGTGCATTACATCAGTTAACACCTAGAGAGAAGCAAATAATGGAACTTCGCTTTGGTTTGCAAGGTGGAGAAGAGAAAACACAAAAGGATGTAGCTGATATGCTAGGGATTTCACAATCGTATATCTCACGATTAGAGAAAAGAATTATAAAAAGGTTAAAAAAGGAGTTTAATAAAATGGTTTAAAAAATTTTTTTATAAATAAAACCTTTTCGCATCAATAATTTTGCCAAGAAGTGGCCTTACTCAAATTTCTACCCATGCATAATTTTCCTACCCGCGGAGATACTTAATTTTGAACAGCAGCTCCTATGAGGAGGGAAATGACTTGAAGAGGAATAAAGTAGAAATTTGTGGGGTAGATACATCTAAACTTCCTGTGCTAAAAAACGAAGAGATGCGAGAATTATTGAAAAAAATGCATGAAGGTGATTTACATGCAAGAGAAAAACTTGTAAACGGCAATTTACGACTCGTATTAAGTGTAATCCAACGCTTTAATAACCGTGGTGAATATGTCGATGACCTCTTTCAGGTCGGTTGTATTGGACTTATGAAATCTATTGATAATTTTGATTTAAGTCAGAATGTAAGATTTTCAACTTATGCTGTACCGATGATTATAGGAGAAATAAGAAGATATTTGCGTGATAATAATCCAATTCGTGTCTCAAGGTCACTTCGTGATATAGCTTATAAAGCTCTCCAAGTACGTGAGAAACTAATGAGCAAAACCTCACGGGAACCTACAGCCGAAGAAATTGCTAAAGTATTGGAAGTACCCCATGAAGAAATTGTTTTTGCATTAGATGCCATCCAAGACCCTGTATCATTGTTTGAACCTATTTACAATGATGGAGGGGACCCTATTTATGTGATGGACCAACTTGGGGATGAAAAGAACCGCGATACACAATGGGTAGAAGAAATTGCTTTACAAGAGGGGTTGCGAAGATTAAATGATCGCGAAAAAATGATTATTCGTAAGCGTTTCTTTCAAGGAAAAACACAAATGGAAGTGGCGGAGGAAATTGGTATTTCCCAAGCGCAAGTATCTCGATTAGAAAAAGCGGCAATTAAACAAATGAATAAGAATATACAATAGGTGGACAAGTATCCTGGGAATTCACAGGATACTTGTCCATAATTTATTTCTATAACGAATCCAATAGTTTTCTTCTTAAAATGTCCTTCCAATGCATATACATGTATTATAATTTGTGCACTTGTTAATAAGCCATGACTTGATGGAGGGGTTATCAATGGTTCGTATTTCAGAATTTCAAGTAAAAGATGTAGTCAGTATATCGGACGGGCGGAAATTAGGAAACATCGGAGATATAGATATAAATTTGGATACCGGGAAAATTGATAGTATTATTGTAGGTGGGTCGGGAAAGGTTTTTGGCTTTTTCGGAAAAGATGAAGAATTTATTATACCTTGGAGCAATATTGTCAAAATCGGAGCGGATGTAATATTAGTTCGTTTCCGTGATCAAAACTATATGCAACAACAATTACAGGAACCTAAACAATAATAATATCTTTATTTATCAAGCTTATCTAATTGAAGGAGGGATAAGCTTCTTTTTTTTTTAGTTTTTTAATTTAAGATGTAACTGAATTATAAAATGAACATAAGCTGAATTTATGATACACTATTAAAAAGAATCTTTCGGAAAATATAGGAGTAAATATATGTTTGAGCCATTTCAAAAAAAGGAAAAAGAATATTTTATTATAGAGAGCTGGAATCGACTAAATTCAAACTTAATTGCCGGATTTACAACGAAAAATGGCGGGAAGAGTAAAAATGAATTTCAAACGTTAAATTGTGGATTTCATGTTGGTGATGCATTAACTGATGTTCAGCAAAATCGTCAGTTATTATCTACAAAGCTTGATTTCGATATTAATAGCTGGGTTGGAGCGGAGCAAACGCACGGTTGTCGAATCGCGAAAGTAGGCGAATCTGAAGCAGGAAAAGGTGCTCTTGATTATGAAAGTAGTCTCCAAAATACAGATGGTCTTTATACTGAAGAAAAAAATACATTGCTAACACTGTGTTTTGCGGATTGTGTTCCTCTTTATTTTTTTGCTCCGGACTATAATATGATTGGTATTGCCCATGCAGGATGGAAAGGTACGGTTGATGGGATCGGTAAGAAAATGGTGGAAAAATGGACGAGTGAAGGAATAGCTGTACAACATATCCAAGCAGTCATTGGTCCTTCTATTTGCAAAGATTGTTATGTTGTTGATAACCGGGTAATTGCTAAAGTAAACAACTGGATGAAACCGAATATTGAAATGCCATATGAAGAAATAACTCCAGGGCAGTTTAAACTAGATTTAAAAAAATTGAATCAGTTTATCCTTGAATTATCGGGTATTCCCCCTGAAAATATTTATTTAACGAACTATTGTACAAGATGTGATCAAGATGAATTTTTTTCACATCGACGTGATTATGGAAAAACAGGAAGAATGTTAAGTTTTATTGGTTTGAAAGGAGCTTCTTCATGAAAGTGTCTGAAAATCTTTCAATTATTAAAGAAAATATTGATATCGCATGTAAAAAGTCTGGGAGAAATCCTGATGAAGTAACTATTATTGCAGTAACTAAATATGTAACGACTGAACGTGCGGAAGAAGCGGTAGAAACAGGTATTGTTAATTTAGGTGAAAATCGTGACACAGGTTTAATTGAAAAGTGGGATGCGCTTAAAGAACGTGCAATATGGCATTTTATTGGAACTCTCCAAACACGCAAAGTGAAAAATATTATTGATAAAGTAGCGTACATTCATTCTCTTGATCGACTGTCTTTAGCGGAAGAAATTAATAAAAGGGCTGAAAAGCAAATCTCCTGTTTCATTCAAGTAAATGTTTCTGGAGAAGATTCTAAACATGGTATTAATCCTGAAGATGTGATAAGTTTTATTCATAATTTAAAAAATTTAAATAAAATAAAAGTCGTTGGATTAATGACGATGGCACCTTTAACAGAGGATGAAGCAAGCATTCGTCGGTGCTTTCGTGGATTAAAAGAATTGCAAAATAAAGTCCAAGCCTTACAACTTGAGTATGCTCCATGTAATGAATTATCTATGGGAATGTCAAATGACTACACAATTGCTATTGAAGAAGGGGCGACTTTTGTAAGAATAGGTACATCATTAGTTGGATAAAATGGAGGTGTTCGTATGGGATTGAAAACGAAGTTGAAATCATTTTTTTTATTGGATGATGAATATGAATATACTGAAG
Organism: Heyndrickxia sporothermodurans; assembly: GCA_016756695.1. GTDB lineage: Bacteria > Bacillota > Bacilli > Bacillales > Bacillaceae_C > Heyndrickxia > Heyndrickxia sporothermodurans. The sequence goes on along the minus strand of CP066701.1, from coordinate 4,194,290 downwards.
ACGAAAAGCTGGATAATGAAATGGAACCTGAGCAGTATCCAAAGACGCAACAACAAAAGCAAAATGTTGTCAGCTTACAAAGTGTTCAAAAATCTTCAAAAGTTATATTGGTTGAACCACGAGTTTATGCCGAGGCACAAGAAATTGCTGATCATTTAAAAAATAGACGGGCAGTAGTTGTGAATTTACAAAGGATTGATCGTGATCAAGCAAAACGAATTATCGATTTTTTAAGTGGAACTGTTTATGCTATTGGTGGAGATATTCAAAGAATTGGAACAGATATATTTTTGAGTACGCCAGATAATGTAGAAGTTTCGGGAAATATTACTGACTTAATTCAGCAAAATGATTTTGATTCGAGGTGGTCTTAAGTAGAATGGATATTTTGTTTGGAATTTTAATTAAAGCTATTGAGATTTATACATACATAATTATTATTTATATATTTATGTCATGGTTTAATGCGCAACAATCTTCAATTGGTCAAATGTTCGCACGCATATGTGAACCGTATTTAGAACAATTTCGTCGCATTATTCCACCATTTGGAATGATTGATTTTTCACCAATTATCGCTATTATTGTGTTAAATCTTGCTGGAAGAGGGGTAAGGGCACTATATTTTTGGATTATTTAGGTAGTGCCTACGAACCTTTATCTATTTTTGACTATTAACGTTTTAGGGGATTTTATGGATAATATTTATCAACATTTTAGACCGGAAGAGAAAGAATTTATTGATCAAGTTGTCAATTGGAAACAATATGTTGAAGACTGTTATGCACCAAAGCTAACCGATTTTTTAGATCCGAGACAAATTCATATTGTTCAATCGATTATTGGTATAGGACAACAGGTGAGGGTACATGTATTCGGAGGCCATGAGTTTTGTGAAAGAAAAAGGGTTCTACTCTATCCCGATTATTATACTCCCGCCGACGAAGACTTCCAAATTGCTTTATTTGAAATAAAATATCCTAGTAAATTTGTTACGATTACACACCGTCAAGTACTTGGCACCCTTATGTCTTTAGGAGTTAAAAGGGAAAAATTCGGGGACATCCTTATCGGTGGTCATCGGATCCAATTTTTCATTGTTAAAGAATTAAAAGATTATATAAAACTAGAATTTTGCCAGGTCGGGAAAATTTCGATCGAATTATTGGAAATGAATATGAATGAAATGATTTCAATAGGTGAAACATGGCATGAACAACAAACAACTGTTAGCTCTTTAAGATTAGATGCTGTTATATCATCAATTTATAACATTTCCAGACAGAAAGCCCAAACACTTATTCAACATGGACAAGTAAAAGTAAATTGGAGGATGACTGAGCAAACTTCGTTTATTTGTGATGAAGGTGATATGATCTCGGCAAGAGGTTATGGTAGAAGCAAAATTATTGTCATTGATGGCCAAACAAGAAAAGAAAAATGGCGAATACTGGTGGGCGTAATGAAATAATTTGATAAATTTGCAGGAAAATCCCCACAAACTGTCGAAAAAAAGTATAATAAGTTAAAAGCGGAAGTGCCTCTGTCAGCCCCGACAAGCAAATGCTTTGTCTTCATTTGGTTTAGGTTATTTGACCTCGAGGGGCTAGGCACTGAAGCTGGATAAGAGAAAAGCGGAAGATTAAAACTTACTGGAGGTGGCAAGATGCCTTTAACACCATTGGATATACATAATAAGGAATTTAGTAAAGGCTTTCGCGGGTATGACGAAGATGAAGTGAACGAATTCCTTGATCAAGTCATCAAAGACTACGAGCTGATTATACGTGAAAAGAAAGAACTAGAAGAAAAGCTTTCTTCGCTAAATGAACGTCTAGGACATTTTACGAATATTGAAGAAACATTAAATAAATCTATCGTCGTTGCCCAGGAAGCAGCGGAGGAAGTCCGCGGTAATGCACAAAAAGAAGCAAAGCTGATTATTAGAGAATCTGAAAAAAATGCGGATCGTATAGTGAATGAAGCATTATCAAAAGCTCGGAAAATTGCCTTAGAAATTGAAGAGCTTAAAAAGCAATCAAAAGTATTTCGAACTCGTTTCAAAATGCTCATAGAAGCTCAATTAGATTTACTTAAGAATGATGATTGGGATAATTTAATGGAATTTGATATCGATGCTACAGAATTAAATATTGAAGAAGAAATTAAATAATCTTGAATCTTGACGAAATGAAATTGTATCACATATAATTTATATCAAATATATACACAAACGATGACAGGGACAGTACAATTGTTCAACGTCTTATTATAATAAGCGAACCAAGGATAGTGGAAGCTTGGTATAAGCGAATAATTGGAAAATCACCCTAGAGTTCTTGTATTGAACATCAAGTTGGTAAGTAGATACAAGCGATTCATTCACGATACGAATGTGTAAGTGGATATCCATTAATGATATCTATTAGGGTGGTACCGCGGGAAAGTCTTCTCGTCCCTTCCAGGGATGAGAAGGCTTTTTCTATTTATTTGTATGGCACCTTAGTTAATTGTCAATAAATAGAGGAAATCATTAAACTTGTAACGGAGTCAAATAATTAGGAGGAAAAGACATGGATTATAAAGATACGCTATTAATGCCAAAAACAGAATTTCCGATGCGTGGAAATCTCCCAAAAAGAGAACCAGAAATCCAAGCAAAATGGGAAGAAATGAATATTTATCAAAAAGTTCAAGACAAAACTAAAGGCAGACCGCTTTTTGTTCTTCACGATGGACCACCATATGCCAATGGAGATCTTCATATGGGTCATGCATTAAATAAAACATTAAAAGACTTTATCGTCCGCTACAAATCAATGACCGGCTATCAAGCTCCATATGTTCCTGGCTGGGACACACATGGTCTTCCAATTGAACAGGCGTTAACGAATAAAGGTGTAAAAAGAAAAGAAATGACAATCGCAGAATTCCGGCAATTATGTGCTGAATATGCATATCAGCAAGTAGATAATCAACGGACAGCATTTAAACGTTTAGGTGTTCGTGGTGATTGGGAAAATCCATATTTAACATTAAAACCTGAATATGAGGCACAACAAATTAAAGTTTTCGGAGAAATGGCGAAGAAAGGCTATATTTATAAAGGACTGAAACCAGTTTACTGGTCTCCGTCAAGCGAATCGGCTTTAGCGGAAGCGGAAATAGAATACCAAGATAAACGTTCAGCTTCTATTTATGTAGCATTTGAAGTAAAAGATGGAAAAGGTGTATTAGATAATGAAACAAAAATTATCATTTGGACAACAACACCTTGGACAATTCCCGCTAACCTTGGAATTACCGTTCATCCGGAACTAAAATATGTAGTTGTAAATGTAGCAAATGAAAAATATTTAGTTGCTGAAGCGCTTCTTGAAGAAGTATCCGAAGTTTTAGAATGGAATTCACCACAAATTGTTAAAACGGTTCTCGGTAAAGAATTAGAATATATTTTAGCGAAACATCCATTCTATGATCGTGATTCATTAGTTATGTTAGGCGAACATGTTACGACAGATTCCGGTACGGGTTGTGTTCATACTGCGCCTGGACATGGGGAAGATGACTTTCTTGTAGGGAAAAAATATGGTTTGGACGTTTTATGTCCTGTTGATGATAAAGGTGTCATGACGGCAGAGGCACCTGGATTTGAAGGGCTATTTTACGATAAAGCAAATAAACCAATCTCCGAAAAGTTAGAAGAAGTCGGTGCGCTATTAAAATTAAGCTTTATTACCCATTCTTATCCACATGACTGGAGAACGAAAAAACCGGTAATTTTCCGGGCAACGGCACAATGGTTTGCTTCAATTGATAAATTCCGTCCTGCATTATTGGAAGCTATCAAAGAAGTAAAATGGGTTCCATCATGGGGAGAAACCCGACTGTTTAATATGGTTCGTGATCGTGGTGATTGGTGTATTTCTAGACAGCGTGCATGGGGTGTACCAATTCCTGTATTCTATGCGGAAAATGGTGAACCAATTATTACAGACGAAACAATTGAACATGTTTCAGAACTTTTCCGTGAACATGGTTCAAATGTTTGGTTTGAAAAAGAAGTAAATGAATTATTACCTGATGGCTTCACTCACCCGGGAAGTCCAAATGGTAAATTTACGAAAGAAAATGACATTATGGATGTATGGTTTGATTCGGGATCTTCTCATCAGGCAGTATTATATGAGCGTGATGACTTACAACGCCCTGCAGATTTATATTTAGAAGGTTCCGACCAATATCGTGGCTGGTTCAACTCTTCATTAACAACTGCTGTAGCTGTGACGGGGAAAGCACCGTATAAAGGGGTGTTAAGCCACGGGTTCGCACTTGATGGTGAAGGACGTAAAATGAGTAAGTCTTTAGGAAATGTAATTTTACCAGGAAAAGTAATCAATCAATTAGGGGCAGATATTATCCGTTTATGGGTTGCTTCTGTTGATTATCAGGCGGATGTTCGTGTCTCTGATGCCATTTTGAAACAAGTATCAGAAGTTTATCGCAAAATTCGTAACACATTCCGTTTCTTATTAGGGAATTTATCCGATTTTGATCCTTCTTCAGATAAAATTGCTTACGAAGATTTACGTGAAGTTGATCAATATATGCTAGTGAAATTGAATGATTTAATTAAACATGCACATGATGCATACGAAAACTATGAATTTTCAAGTATTTATCATGCGGTCAATAACTTCTGTACATTAGATTTAAGTTCATTCTATTTAGATTTTGCAAAAGATGTTTTATATATCGAAGCAAAAGACAATTTTGAACGACGTGCAATGCAAACTGTATTATATGATTGTTTAACAGCGTTAACGAAACTCTTATCACCAATCTTGCCTCACACAGCTGATGAAGTATGGGCATATATTCCTGGTACGGCAGAAGAAAGCGTCCAATTAACAGATATGCCGGAATTCAGTGACTTACCAAATGCAAATGAGCTGAAAAGCAAATGGGGAGAATTTTTAAAACTTCGTAATGACGTTTTAAAAGCTTTAGAAGAGGCACGTAATGAAAAAGTAATTGGAAAATCATTAACTGCAAAAATTACTTTATTTGTAAATGAAAAAACAAAACAATTATTAGATTCCATTTCAGAAAACATGAACCAATTATTTATTGTTTCTGGATTTGAAATTGCCGGTTCTGTTGAAGATGCGCCAGAACAAGCACTGAAGCTTGAACATGCCGCTATTTTGGTTGAAAAAGCGGATGGTGAAACTTGCGAGCGCTGCTGGGTTGTTACCCCTGATGTTGGGAAAGTTGAAGAACATCCAACATTGTGTCCTAGATGTGCTGCTGTTGTTAAAGAATTTTATTATAACGCTTAAAGATAAAACCCTCGGAGGTAATTCTTCGAGGGTTTTCTATTTTCTGTAACTTTATGAAAGAGTTACTCGATAAATAATTAAAAAATAAGGGTAAGCTAACATCAACCTATGAAGGAGGTAATATCAATGTACCTTAATGATGAACATCAACATTTATTTCATTTACTTCATGATCTAAAAGTAGAATTAAATTCTTACGAAACGAATGATGACTTAATTAAAGAGTTGATTAATGATGAATTAAAGGACATTAATACCGCCCTATCAAAATGGAATGAAGGTAATTATGGAAAATGTGAACGAAATGGCGAACCGATTCCGAAAGAATGGCTTGAAACAATACCTACATTAAAAACCTCTGACGAATGGAAACAATTATGGTCCTTTGGAAAAATTACAATCCCTTTTAGCTAATGACAAATAAGCTTTTCTAAGTCCCCCGTTTTATGCTACAATGCAAAGGAAGCAAAGCTTTTTTAACGAAAAAGATACGGGGGTTTCCTTTGTGATATATTACATAATTTCTTTATTTGTTATAGCTTTAGACCAATTAACAAAAATTCTAGTTGAGAAAAACATGGAAATTGGAGAAAGAATTCCTGTAATCGAAAATGTTTTTTCAATTACATCCCATCGAAATCAAGGTGCCGCATGGGGAATTTTACAAGGCCAGATGTGGTTATTTTATTTAATCACGATTATTGTGGTTGGGGGAATTATTTATTACATTCAAAAACATGCAAAAGGAAAACCTTTATTAGGGATTAGTTTGGCTTTTATGCTGGGCGGTGCAATTGGAAACTTTATTGATCGACTTTTCCGAAAAGAAGTTATTGACTTTCTTTATGCGGAAATTATCGATTTTCCTATTTTTAATATCGCGGATGCAGCATTAACGATCGGGGTTGTTCTGCTTCTCATACAAATGTTGAGAGAAGAACGACAATCAAAGGAGAAAACTTATGGAAAAAATGGAACACATCATTCTTGAGAGTGAAAATAATGAAAGGATCGACAAAGTTATTTCTGCTCTAAATGAAGAATGGTCCCGTTCGCAAGTACAGCAATGGCTTAAAGAAGGTCATGTAACTGTAAACGGAAAAAACGTTAAAGCAAATTATAAATGTATGATTAATGATCAACTAGTAATAGAAATCCCTGAGCCAGAAGAATTAGATGTAGAGGCTGAGGACATGAATCTTGATATTTATTATGAAGATGGAGATGTTTTAGTTGTTAATAAACCAAAAGGAATGGTAGTACATCCTGCCCCGGGTCATACATCAGGTACGTTAGTAAATGGTTTAATGGCACATTGTACTGATCTTTCCGGCATTAATGGTGTAATGAGACCTGGGATTGTCCATCGGATTGATAAAGATACTTCCGGATTATTAATGGTTGCCAAAAATGATTTCTCCCACGAGCGTCTAGTAAACCAATTGGTTGATAAATCCGTAACAAGAAAATATTTTGCAATCGTCCATGGAAATATTCCACATGATTATGGAACGATAGATGCTCCAATTGGCAGGGATCCAGTTGATCGTCAAAGAATGACAGTTGTAGATAGTGGTAAACATGCAGTAACGCATTTTCGCGTACTCGATCGTTTTAACGATTTTACATTTGTAGAATGTCAATTAGAAACAGGACGCACCCACCAAATTCGCGTCCATATGAAATATATTGGATTTCCACTTGCGGGTGATCCTAAGTACGGTCCAAGGAAAACATTGTCAATTAATGGTCAAGCACTGCATGCAGGTGTGTTGGGATTTGTCCATCCACGTACCGAAAAATACATGGAATTCGAAGCACCATTGCCTGAAGATTTTCTTCAATTGATCCAGTCCCTTAAAAAATAGTTGACAGACAGGCAAACTAATAGTATTCTAAATATAATTTAATAAGCCCCTTTAATACAGTCCTGTGAGGCTGAGAAGGAAACGGATATAGCGAATTTAAGCTATTAATAGTTAGACATGCATTCGTCAACCCTCTCTCCTCTAGGTGAGAGGGTTTTTTATCTGAGAGGTGAAAAAAATGTCTCAAAAAGCAGTTGTTCTAGATCAACAAGCTATTCGAAGAGCTCTTACCCGTATTGCTCATGAAATAATCGAGAGAAATAAAGGTATTGAAAATTGCATTCTCGTAGGAATTAAAACCCGTGGGATTCATATAGCTAAGCGATTAGCCGAAAGGATTGGGCAAATTGAAGGGGAATCGATACAAGTTGGGGTTTTGGATATTACTTTGTATCGTGATGATTTAACGGAAAAGACCGAGAATGCGGTACCAGAAGTAAAAGGTTCACATATTCCAACTGATATAAATAATAAGAAGGTTATATTAGTGGATGATGTATTATACACAGGTCGAACGGTTCGCGCAGGAATGGATGCGTTGATGGATATTGGAAGACCTTCGCAAATTCAATTAGCCGTACTAGTAGACCGGGGACATCGAGAACTGCCTATCCGTGCAGATTTTATCGGAAAAAATATTCCTACATCCAGTTCAGAGCGAATTGTTGTTGCACTTAATGAAGTGGATGAATTGGATCAAGTAAGTATTTATGAAAATTAAATACATCCTTTTAAAAGCAGTCCAGAGAGGCTGACAAAGGTGGATATCTATTATTGGATTTTGTGATATTCAATGATGGACTAACCTCTTTGTTGCTTCTTGCTATAAAGAGGTTTTTTTTGTATGAGAACCGTTGTTAGGTACATCTTAAAAGAAAAAGGAGATTAAATAATGGGAAAAAATGCAGAAATCATACTAGACATCAATGAAAAACCAAATACATCCCAATGGATTAGCCTAAGCATCCAACATTTGTTTGCGATGTTTGGATCAACGGTTTTGGTTCCGCTACTCGTGCATTTAAGTCCTGCAGTAGCACTTGCTTCGAGTGGATTAGGAACACTTGCCTATATACTTATCACAAGAGGAAAGGTTCCTGCTTACCTAGGTTCATCTTTTGCTTTCATTGCTCCACTAATAAGTGCAAAGGCATTAGGTGGTCCGGGAGCTGCCATGCTGGGAACCTTTTTTGCCGGAATCATTTACGGACTTGTTGCTTTACTAATAAATAAACTAGGATATAGATGGTTAATGAGACTTTTGCCACCGATCGTTGTAGCACCAGTAATAATCGTTATCGGTTTAGGACTTGCTGGAACGGCAGTAGGAATGGCAATGTACGAAAATCCAGGTGCACCTCAAGCAGATCTAATTTATAGTACAAAACATATCGTTGTCGCCCTCTGCACAATTGCAATCATCATTATTAGTTCAACATTTTTTAAAGGGTTTTTTCAACTAATCCCAGTACTCATAGGAATAATTGGAGGCTATATTATCTCTGTATTTGCCGGATTAGTAGATTTTTCAGGTGTCATTGAAGCGAAGTGGTTTGCATTACCAGATTTTGTTTTCCCTTTCATATCATATGAACCGACATTCTCTTGGCAAGTTGTGATGCTAATGGTACCTGTTGCCATTGTAACTTTATCTGAACATATTGGACACCAAATCGTATTGAGTAAAGTTGTAAACCGTGACTTAGTTGCGGATCCTGGTCTAGATAGTTCCCTGTTAGGTGATGGAGTTTCAATCGTTATCGCATCGCTAATTGGTGGCCCGCCAACAACTACTTACGGAGAAAATATCGGAGTCCTGGCAATCACTCGAGCATATAGCGTATACGTAATTGGCGGTGCCGGTGTTCTTGCGTTAGCTTTCAGTTTCATTGGAAAAATTAGTGCCCTATTGAGTTCCATCCCAACAGCTGTAATGGGTGGCGTATCTATCGTATTATTTGGAATTATTGCTGCAAGCGGTCTAAGAATGCTTGTTGAGCATAAAATCGATTTTGCAGATAATCGTAATCTACTCATTTCTTCCGTCATCCTAGTTGTAGGAATAGGGGGAGCATTCATTAGATTTACTGAAGGATTTGAGCTATCAGGAATGGCATTAGCTGCAATATTAGGTGTGATTCTAAACCTTGTCTTGCCTGGCAGACCGACAGAGGATTCAGATTTGGATCTGTTTAGTGAAATTGAAAATGAGTATTAACATATCACCTTTTAAGTGAAGTCCAGAGAGACTTACAAGGGTGTTTCATTCAATGTGTACATGAAGTTACACATTAAAAAAACGCCCTAATTTAAGATAGGGCGTTTTTTTTTAAAAGGAGGAATTTACTTTGTGTCATTTATTAACAATGGCGGATTTAACAAATGCAGATATTAATGAAATTTTGCTAGAAGCTCAAATGTTTAAGGACGGCAGTACATGGTCATCGCCTAAAAAAATGTATGCAGCAAATTTATTTTTTGAACCAAGCACAAGAACGAAATGCAGTTTTGAAATGGCGGAAAGAAAGTTAGGGTTAGAAGTCATTCCGTTTGAAACTAGTACGTCTAGCTTGCAAAAAGGTGAGACATTGTACGATACAGTAAAAACACTAGAATCGATTGGTGTAAACCTAGCAGTTATACGGCATAATCAGGATCATTATTATAAGGAATTAGTACCAAAAATAAATATTCCGATTATTAATGGAGGGGATGGTTGTGGTCAGCACCCAACCCAATCATTACTAGATTTATTCACCATTAAACAAGAATTCGGTGGTTTCAGTGGCTTAAATATTACGATAATAGGCGATATCTCACATAGTCGAGTAGCCCGTTCAAATATGGAAGCTTTAACAAAACTAGGGGCAAATGTAGTGTTTTCGGGCCCACCTGAATGGTTTGACCACACATTTTCACTAGGAAACTATGTACCTATTAATCAAGCGATCGAACAGGCAGATGTTGTCATGCTTCTCAGAATTCAACATGAAAGACATCAAGGACAATCTACTTATACAGCAAAACAATACCATGAACAATATGGCTTAACGGTGGAACGCGAAAGCAGAATGAAAAACGGAAGTATTATCATGCATCCTGCACCAATCAATAGAAATGTTGAGATTGCTGATGAACTAGTTGAGAGCAAAAAATCGAGAATTTTTAAGCAAATGGCAAATGGCGTTTATATTCGTATGGCTGTCATTAAACGAGCATTAGAAAATTCAGTTAGGGGTTGTTTACATGAATTACATTATTAAAAACGGAAAAATTTTAGCAGGAAATGGAAAACAAATGCAGGCTGATATTCGTATTCATAACGGTGTAATCAAAGAAATTGGAGAACAGTTAGAAATATATGATGAAACGATTTTTGATGCAAATGGCAGTTTACTAACACCAGGATTTATCGATTTACATATTCACTTAAGGGAGCCGGGTGGTGAGCATAAAGAAACGATAGAAACAGGAACAATGGCTGCGGCTAAAGGTGGGTTTACTACCGTTGCATGCATGCCTAATACGAAGCCGGTTCCGGATACACCTGAACAAATGCAATGGTTGATGAACCGGATTGAAGAAACAGCCCATGTAAAGGTATTACCATATGCAGCAATTACAAAAGGTCAGTTAGGGGAAGAACTGACAAATTTTGCAGGATTAAAGGAAAATGGTGCATTCGCTTTTACTGATGATGGCGTAGGAGTACAAACAGCAAGTACGATGTTTGAGGCAATGAAACGAGCGGCTGCACTTAATATGGCAGTTGTTGCACACTGTGAAGATAATTCACTAATTTATGGCGGAGCAGTACATGAGGGAGATTTTTCTAAAAAGCATGACATTCCAGGAATTCCTTCTGTTTGTGAGTCCGTTCATATTGCAAGAGATATTCTCCTTGCAGAAGCTGCCGGGTGTCACTATCATGTTTGCCACATAAGCACAAAAGAATCCGTTCGCCTCGTCCGCGATGCTAAAAGAGCGGGAATTCATGTCACGGCGGAAGTCACGCCACATCACTTACTCTTATGTGACGAAGATATTCCAAGTCTTGATACAAATTATAAAATGAATCCGCCATTAAGAGGAAAGGAAGACCGCGAAGCACTTCTTGAAGGGCTATTAGACGGAACAATCGATTTCATTGCGACCGACCATGCGCCACACACAAGTGAAGAAAAAAGTAAAGGAATGAGCAGCGCTCCATTTGGAATTGTCGGTTTAGAAACGGCATTTCCACTACTATACACTCATTTCGTTGAAACAGGGATATTTACTTTAAATCAATTAGTTGATTGGCTAACGATTGCTCCAGCTAAGGCTTTTCAATTGTCATCCGGACGATTGGAAGTAGGAGCAGCCGCAGACATTGCGTTAATCAATTTAGAAAAAGAGATGGCCATCAATCCTTTAGAGTTTGAATCGAAAGGAAAAAATACACCTTTTACAGGATGGCATTGTAAAGGTTGGCCTGTTGCAACATTTGTAGACGGCGAATTGAAATGGAATGAAGGAGGTGCTGGAAAATGAAACGACAATTAATTTTAGAAGATGGAACAGTCATGATTGGAAAGGCATTTGGTAGTGAGATTGAAATGGTGGGTGAAATTGTTTTTACAACAGGGATGACTGGCTATCAAGAAACAATAACAGATCCATCATTTTGCGGCCAAATCGTTACACTAACTTATCCGCTTATCGGTAACTACGGAATTAATCGTGATGATTATGAGTCCATTCAACCATCAATTAAAGGGTTAATCGTGAAGGAAGCAGCTGAGTTTCCATCAAACTGGCGGAATGATATGAGTTTATCCGAATTTTTAAAACTTAAAAATATTCCAGGTATCTCTGGAATTGACACGAGAAAATTAACCCGGATCATACGTCAATATGGAACATTAAAAGGTGCCATTTGTCATATTTCTGCTAATCCAGCTGAAGTGATAAACCAATTAAAAAATCAAGAATTCCCTACTAATCAAGTTGAACAAGTATCGACCCAAAAAGCTTATCCTAGTCCTGGGCGTGGGCATCATGTCGTGTTAGTTGACTTCGGATCAAAACATGGGATATTAAGAGAACTTAATAAACGAGATTGTGATGTAACGGTCGTACCATATAATACAAGTTCAGCTGAAATTTTAGCATTAAAGCCGGATGGTGTTATGTTGTCTAATGGACCTGGTGATCCGAAAGATGTTCCTCAGGCAATCAAGATGATAAAAGAGTTAATAGGGAAGCTACCAATCTTCGGCATTTGTTTAGGACATCAATTATTTGCATTAGCATGTGGAGCTGATACGTATAAATTAAAATTCGGTCATCGCGGGGCAAATCATCCAGTAAAAGATTTACACACTGGAAAAGTATTTTTCACATCACAAAACCATGGATATGCGGTGAACGAAGAATCAATCCAAACAACACAATTACGTGTCACTCAAATAAATTTAAATGATCAAACAATTGAAGGACTTGAGCACCAAGTTCATCCGGTGTTTACTGTACAGTATCATCCAGAAGCATCACCTGGACCTGAAGATACGAATTTCTTATTTGATCAATTTTTATCACGAATCGAAGAATGGAAAGGAACGGTGAAACAACATGCCTAAACGTAAAGACATTAAAAGTATCTTAGTAATCGGTTCAGGACCGATTATTATCGGCCAAGCGGCTGAATTTGACTATGCAGGTACACAAGCATGCTTAGCACTTAAGGAAGAAGGTTACCGTGTTATTCTTGTAAACTCTAACCCTGCAACGATTATGACAGATACTGAAATTGCAGATGTTGTATACATCGAGCCTTTAACATTAGAATTCATCAGTAGAATTATTCGTAAGGAAAAGCCTGATGCCATTTTGCCTACATTAGGTGGACAGACAGGGTTAAACATGGCAATGGAATTAGCACAAGCGGGCATACTCGAGGAATGCAATGTGGAAGTGTTAGGAACAAAATTATCTGCCATTAAGCAAGCAGAGGATCGTGATGAGTTTCGCAGCTTGATGAAAGACTTAAATGAACCTGTACCTGAAAGTGATATTATTCATTCTCTAGATGAAGCATTCGAATTTGTGAAACATATTGGCTACCCAGTAATCGTCCGACCTGCATACACATTAGGTGGTACAGGCGGAGGCATTTGTGAAAACGATGAGGAATTAAAAGAAATCGTCACAAGCGGGTTAAATAACAGTCCAGTTCACCAATGTCTCTTAGAAAAAAGCATTGCAGGTTATAAAGAAATTGAATATGAAGTGATGCGTGATACGAATGATAATGCAATTGTTGTATGTAATATGGAAAATATCGATCCAGTAGGAATCCATACAGGTGACTCAATAGTTGTCGCTCCAAGCCAAACATTAAGTGATCGAGAATACCATTTACTTAGAAATGTTTCATTAAAAATCATTCGTGCACTAGGAATCGAAGGTGGCTGCAATGTGCAGTTAGCGCTTGATCCATATAGCTTTAATTACTATATCATTGAAGTAAACCCACGAGTTAGTCGCTCATCTGCTCTCGCTTCGAAAGCAACTGGCTACCCAATTGCAAAGCTAGCCGCAAAAATTGCAGTGGGATTAACTTTAGACGAGATGATAAACCCTGTAACAGGAAAAACATATGCATGTTTTGAACCGGCATTAGATTATATTGTTACGAAAATCCCTCGCTGGCCGTTTGATAAATTCGAATCAGCTAATCGTAGACTAGGAACACAAATGAAAGCAACAGGGGAAGTAATGGCAATAGGAAGAAGCTTCGAGGAATCATTATTAAAAGCAGTTCGTTCTCTAGAAAGCAATACGTATCATCTTGAACTGGCTGATGCAGATCAAATTAGTGATGAACTGATTGAAAAGAGAATTCGAAAAGCTGGCGATGAACGAATCTTTTACTTAAGTGAAGCACTTCGCAGAGGTGTGACAATCGAAACGATTCACGAATGGAGTCAAATAGACCTATTCTTCCTATATAAAATACAAAAAATTATCCACTTTGAAAAAGAATTAATCAATAAACCATTTGACAAAGAAACAGCTAAACAAGCAAAGGAATATGGATTTTCCGATCATAAGCTTGCGAGACTTTGGAATTCAGATGAGAAAACTGTTTACGAATGGAGAAAGCAACATCATTTAATCCCTGTTTATAAAAGGGTTGATACATGTGCGGCAGAATTCGAATCGGAAACACCGTATTTTTATGGTACGTATGAAGAAGAAAATGAATCGATCGTAACAGATAAAAAAAGTGTCGTTGTCTTAGGTTCTGGTCCGATCCGCATCGGGCAAGGTGTCGAGTTTGATTATGCAACTGTCCATTCCGTTTGGGCGATTCAAGAGGCAGGGTATGAGGCAATCATTATTAATAGTAATCCAGAAACGGTTTCAACCGATTTTAGTATCTCAGATAAACTATATTTTGAACCGCTAACAATTGAAGATGTAATGCATATAATCGACCTTGAAAAGCCTGAAGGGGTAGTCGTCCAGTTTGGTGGCCAAACAGCCATTAACCTTGCATCACAACTTGTGGAAAGAGGTGTCAAAATTCTCGGAACATCGTTAGAAAGCCTTGATCGTGCCGAAAATCGCGATAAATTTGAGCAAGCGTTGGAACAATTGAATATCCGTCAACCACTTGGAAAAACAGCCTTTTCAGTTGAACAAGCGGTAACAATAGCTAATGATATCGGTTATCCTGTGCTAGTTCGCCCTTCCTATGTATTAGGAGGCAGAGCTATGGAAATCGTTTATCACGAGCAAGAATTATATCAATATATGGAAAATGCTGTTCAAGTAAATCCGAATCATCCAGTATTAATCGATCGCTATTTAATTGGAAAAGAAATCGAGGTAGATGCCATTTCCGATGGAAAAGACATATTAATTCCGGGAATTATGGAACATATTGAACGTGCGGGTGTTCACTCTGGGGATTCAATCGCCGTGTATCCAACACAAAGTATTTCAGAGAGCATGAAGAATAAAATTGTTGAATACACAACGAAACTAGCAAAAGGACTTAATATAATTGGGTTATTAAATATCCAATACGTCATATCAAATGATCAATTATATGTGATTGAGGTAAATCCACGATCAAGTCGAACAGTACCGTTTTTAAGTAAAATTACGAATGTTCCGATGGCAAATCTAGCAACAAAAGTGATACTAGGTCAAAGCCTTCAAGATTTAGGTTACGGAACAGGCCTTGTTAAGGAGAAGAAAGGTGTGTATGTGAAAGTACCAGTTTTCTCTTTTGCTAAGCTTCGAAGAGTCGATATTACATTAGGACCAGAAATGAAATCTACTGGCGAAGTAATGGGGAAAGATATGACATTGGAAAAGGCATTGTATAAAGGCCTAGTAGCTTCAGGTATGAAAATTCAAAACTATGGAACGGTACTGTTTACTGTTGCTGATAAGGATAAAGAGGAGGCAACCCAACTTGCTAAGCGATTCGACGCAATCGGCTTTACGCTTATGGCAACAAGTGGTACTGCCGGTAGCCTTCAAGCGACAGGATTAAAAGTGGATGTTGTTGATAAAATCGGCTCAGATGGCGTTACACTGCTGGATGTTATTAAAAACGGAAAAGTTCAAATTGTCATAAATACATTGACAAAAGGAAAGCAGCCTGAGCGTGATGGATTTAGAATTCGCCGTGAAGCAGTAGAAAATAATATTCCATGTTTAACATCATTAGATACGGCTGAGGCCATCTTAAGGGTGCTTGAATCAATGACGTTCTCGTCAGAAGCGATGCCAGCAAATCAGATCAAAAAAGATGTGGTAACGATATGATTAAGCAAGAGAAGATGAAAATAAGCTCTCAGAGGGAAATTGCTTCGCAAATATTTGAATTAAGCCTTGAAGGTGAGCTTGTTAATGAAATGAAGCAGCCGGGTCAATTTGTTCACCTACGAATTTCGAAATCTATCGAACCATTATTAAGAAGACCTATCAGTATAGCTGAAATTGATCACACCAACAAAAGATTTACTATGATTTATCGGGCTGATGGGAAAGGAACACGTATACTTTCACATAAAAAAGCCGGAGAAACGATTGATGTTCTTGGACCTTTAGGAAACGGCTTTCCGATCGAAAGAAAAAAAGGTGAGAAAGCGTTGTTAGTTGGCGGGGGAATTGGCGTTCCTCCACTCTATGAATTATCCAAGCAACTTGTCAAACAAGGTGTTGAGGTTTTCCATGTATTAGGTCATGAAACGGCTAGTAAAGTATTCTATATGGACGAATTTAGTAGATTAGGAAAAACATATGTGGCAACGGTAGATGGTTCATTAGGGACAAAAGGCTTTGTTACGGATGTATTGGAGCAAGAAGATCTCTCCTTTGACTGTCTTTATTCATGTGGACCAATGCCGATGTTAAAAGCGTTGGAAAATAAGTACCCAGCAATTGAAGGATATATTTCATTAGAAAAAAGAATGGGTTGTGGAATTGGCGCATGTTTTGCATGTGTCTGTCATCTAGCAGATGATCCGTCTGGTACGAAATATCGCAAGGTTTGCAGTGATGGTCCGGTATTCAAAATTGGAGAGGTGATTATATGAGTCGCTTGAATATAGAATTACCAGGATTGTCGTTAAAAAACCCAATCATGCCCGCATCTGGATGCTTTGGCTTCGGGAAGGAATATAGTCAGTTCTACGATTTAAGTATCCTCGGTTCTATTATGATAAAGGCAACAACTTATGAGGCGAGATTTGGGAATCCTACACCACGTGTTGCCGAAACTCCTGCAGGAATGTTAAATGCGATTGGATTACAAAATCCAGGACTCCAATCAGTATTAGAAAATGAACTTCCATGGTTAGAACAATTTGATGTACCGATTATTGCGAATGTTGCTGGCTCTCAGACTGAGGATTATGTAGAAGTGGCGAAACAAATATCAAAAGCCCCAAATGTGAAAGCACTTGAGCTTAATATTTCATGTCCTAATGTGAAAACGGGTGGAATTGCTTTTGGAACAATTCCTGAAGTTGCTCATGATTTAACGAAACAAGTAAAGCAAGTTTCAGAAGTTCCTGTGTATGTGAAACTCTCCCCTAATGTTGCCAATATTGTTGATATGGCAAAAGCGGTAGAAGAAGCGGGGGCCGATGGACTAACAATGATTAATACGCTTCTCGGGATGAATATTGATATTCGCACAGGAAAGCCAATATTAGCAAACCGGACAGGTGGTCTATCTGGTCCGGCAATTAAACCGGTCGCAATCCGAATGATATATGAAGTTAGCCAACAAGTGTCAATACCAATTATCGGTATGGGCGGTATTCAATCTGTTGATGATATTATCGAATTCTTTTACGCAGGTGCTAGTGCAGTAGCAATAGGAACAGCAAACTTTATTGATCCATTTATTTGCCAAAAATTAATAAATGAATTACCAAATAAACTGGATGAATTAGGATTTTCACATATTTCGGAATTGATCGGAAGGAGCTGGGAAGATCATGATTAATACACCTATCATCGCATTAGATTTTTCTAATTATGATTCAACGATAGATTTTTTACGTGCGTTCGATTCAGAATCCCTTTATGTAAAGGTAGGAATGGAATTATTTTACCAAACAGGTCCAGAATTAATTGGAAAATTAAAGGAGTACGGTCATAAAATTTTTCTTGATCTGAAACTTCATGATATACCAAATACGGTTCATCATGCGATGAAGGGATTGGCACGTCTTGATATTGACATGGTAAATGTGCATGCAGCTGGTGGATCAAATATGATGAAAGCAGCTCTTACAGGACTCGAAGCAGGAACAGAAATTGGTAAAAAGCGTCCATTATTAATTGCTGTCACACAATTAACAAGCACTTCTGAAGAACAAATGAAAAATGAGCAGCTAATTGAACATTCAATTTTACATTCTGTTCTGCATTATGCCAAACTTACCTATCAATCAGGTTTAGATGGTGTTGTCTGTTCGGCAATTGAGGCAAGAGAAATTGAAAAGGTGACGAATAAAGAGTTTCTCCGCGTTACTCCTGGTATTCGCCTTGAGGAAGATTCTATCGATGATCAAAAACGAGTAGTTACCCCACAATCTGCTAGAAACATTGGTTCATCTGCGATTGTTGTTGGAAGAACTATCACAAAGTCGGCTGACCCACTGCAAACATATTTAAAGGTTAAACAATTATGGGAGGGAAATGGAAATGACTAATTCGAATTTAATTGCGGAACAACTTTTATCAATAGAAGCTGTATTTTTGAAACCTAACGATCCATTTACTTGGTCATCCGGAATTCTTTCACCAATTTACTGTGATAATCGACTTACCTTATCCTATCCTTCCCTTCGAAAAGAAATAGCCAAAGGATTAAGTGAATTGATTACTACTCATTTTCCAGATGTTGAAATCATCGCAGGTACGGCAACAGCAGGAATTCCTCATGCAGCATGGGTCAGTGACCAACTACAGCTTCCGATGTGTTATGTACGTTCAAAAGCGAAAGCACATGGAAAAGGAAATCAAATAGAGGGGAAAGTCTCTGAAGGTAAAAAAGTCGTCGTCGTGGAAGATTTAATCTCAACGGGCGGCAGTGTCATTACTGCTGTGGATGCGTTGAGAAGTGCAGGCTGTGAGGTGTTAGGAGTCGTTTCTATTTTCACTTACGAACTTGCTAAAGGAAAAGAACAATTGAAGGAAGCGAAGATTCCGGCGTATTCATTAGCAACATATTCAGATTTAATTGATGTCGCACTTCAAAAAGGTGTGATAATAGAAGAAGATCTTGAAACACTTAAAGAATGGCGGGAAAATCCAACAGATTGGAAAAAATAATCGAAAAAAACTGCCTCAACAATAAAATGTACCCTTTAGAGTAGGGTACATTTTCATTATGAGGACTCTTCGTCATAAAGTCACTGCTGGGCAATCTGAATAAGGTTGCCACATGTATCATCGAAGACAGCCAATGTGACGTCGCCCATTTCTGTCGGTTCAATAGTAAACTTCACTCCGTGTTTTATTAATCGGTTGTATTCTTCGCGAACATCTTCAACGCCAAACATTGTTGCTGGGATGCCTTGGGTAAATATCTTCTCTTGATACTCTTTGGCGGCTGGATTGTCATTCGGTTCGAGCAAAAGCTCGGTTCCGTCTTGACCATCGGGAGAAACAAGAGCTATCCATCTAAATTCTCCGGCGGGAACATCATGCTTTTTTATAAAGCCTAACGTTTCTGTATAAAACTTCAATGCCTTATCTTGATCTTGAACGAAGATACTGGTAACAATGATTTTCAAAATGTTTGCCTCCTTTGATATTTGGTGCTGTAATAATAATCTGGTTCCAAGCGGAAAAAACCATCCATTTGTCAGCACCTTTTTATAAAATTACTCGATCCATCCTTTCAGTAAATTTTTAAGTGGTTCGTTGTTAAAGATTAGTACTCGATATTTTCCCTTTCGTTTTGATTTTACTAGACCTGCATTTTCCAATACAGAAAGATGTTTAGCAATCGCTTGTCGCGAAATAGAAAGGTCATGCATCATAATGAGACGCGCAGTAAGTTCATACAACGTCATCTCGTTGCGTTCGGCTAGTTCGTCTAATATAATTCGCCGAGTTGAATCGCCAAGTGCTTTGAATATAGCGTCTTTGTCCCAATTCATATATTGAGTATAAGCAACTATACGGTTGCTTGTCAAATATACGCAACTATAGGGTTGCCTGATAATAGATCCTATTATGCCAAATCAAAATGGGGAAAACCTACCCGTTATTATTTATGCACATGGTGGTGGATGGAGAGGTGGGGATAAAAAAGCGTTTCAGAGCCCCCATTTGTTCAGCTTTTTAAGTTAATAAGGTAGGCAAGTACATAATAGAAATTTAGTCTGTTCATACTAATGTAGATTCTAAGGAGGGAATTATTAATGGAGATTCCTGAAAGTGTAGGGGGAAAAAGGGGTAAGGAGAAGGAAAAGAAATTAGCTTGGTGGCAGCTTTCCCTTATCGGGGTAGGGTGCATTATTGGGACTGGGTATTTCCTCGGTTCTGGAATTGGGATTAAGCTGACGGGAACCTCAATTCTTATTACCTTTTTGTTAGCTGGAGTTGGTACATATATTGTAACGGATGCCTTAACAAAAATGTCTGCAAAGGATCCTCAAAAAGGGTCGTTTCGTTCGTACGCTAAGAAAGCATTTGGTCCATGGGCTGGTTTTAGTAGCGGGTGGGTGTATTGGTTTTCGGAAATGTTGATAACTGGGAGTCAGCTAACTGCACTTTCTATTCTAACCCGTTTCTGGTTTCCTGACACACCATTATGGTTATTTGCAACTGGTTATGCGATTCTTGGAATCGTAGTGGTGGTTATAGGAACAAAAGGGTTTGAACGGGTTCAAAATGTTTTTGCTGTAATTAAAGTTGCAGCTATTTTTATGTTTATTATTTTAGCTATTACAGCTCTCTTTGGATTATTTGGAGGACACCATCACGACTTTAGGCTGCCGAAAACGCGAAAGGAATTCTTGCCGAATGGAATGAAGGGGTTATGGTCATCGTTGATTTTTGGATTTTATGCATTCGGTGGGATTGAAATTATGGGGATTATGGCGACAAGATTAAAAAAGAAAGAAGATGCAAAAAAGTCAGGGACCATTATGTTAATGATATTAACCCTCATATATTTCATCTCCCTTATTTTAGCAACAGGTCTAGTAACCGCCAGTAAATTTAATTCAAAGGAGAGTCCCTTTGTTATTGCTCTTGATCAATACAATATTTCCTTTTTTCCACATTTATTTAATGGGGGAATTATTATCGCTGGTTTTTCAACGATGGCCGCTTCGTTATTTGCTGTGACAAGTATGGTTGTAACATTAGCAGAAGATGGTGATGCACCCAAATTATTTGCTAAAAAAGGGAAATTAAAAGTCCCTCCATTTGCATTATGTCTCACCATTTGTGGCTTGATTGTTTCAATCATTCTTTCACGTGTTATGCCAGATCGTGTATATGAATACATTACAACGGCTGCAGGATTAATGCTCTTATATAACTGGTTTTTTATTCTTATCTCTTTTCCAAGGCTTATTAAGGCTTCTGGTTTTGATCATGTAAAAAGATTTACAGGTATGGCTTTGATTTTGTTTGCAGTGAGCGGAACATTATTTCATAAGACAAGCAGGCTTGGATTTTTTGTCAGTCTCTTATTTGTTGCTCTTATTGTTGTAGTTGTGCTTATCATGCATTTTGTTAAGAGAAGGAAAAAAAGTGATAATTTATATCCACAAGGTATATAAAATAAGCTCCGCCTATTAATAAGGTGGAGCTCTACTTATGTACATGATATCCAAAATGAAGACCAAACCCTATTAAGGACTTATTCAACCACTTAAATAGTTCTATTCGTGAAATGAGATACCTACTTCTATTTTTTGTAAGAATAAATGAAGGTTTTAAGCGGATATTATACATACAAAAGTTCATTTTTAGGAGTGACATCAATGCCAATATATGTTTATCAAACATTTGAAATAAAGCAAGATAAATTTAAAGAAGGAATTGAAAATCTTAAAGCAATAAAAAAATTTAGGAATGAAAATTATAATCATCAGGTGGAATTATTAACTCCAATAACAGGAAATGATCATACATATGCACTTGTTTCTATTTGTGATGGACTTGCCGAAATGGAATTACAAGATAAAAAGATGTTCGAGGATGAGAGCTATTTGGAGTTAATAGGTGAATTTTTTTTAGAAAATATTATACAAGGGAGTATGAACACTAAGATTTACCGATCCGCACGGGAAATGAAAGAGAATAATAAATAACTATGATAAAAAGGCGTGTATCTGATGGATTATGTTGAAAATATTCAATCGATAAAATCAAAAAAAGGCTCAAAAAGTCGTTCGAAAAATAAATCGAATAATCAAAGATGGGCGGTATTATCAATATCCTCAATACCGCTTGTCATGACGCTTGGAAATTCGATGCTAATTCCGGTTCTTACGGTTATGGAGAACAAATTAGACATTTCTTCTTTTCAAAGCAGTTTTATTATTACGATTTACTCCATTGTTGCCATCATTCTTATCCCTATTGCGGGATTTTTATCAGATCATATAGGGAGAAAAAAGGTGATTATCCCAAGCTTGATCATTACAGGGATTGGAGGACTCATTGCTGCATGGGCGGGGTGGAAAATGGAGCATCCCTATTGGATGATTTTAATCGGACGTGCTTTACAAGGGGCAGGGGCTGCGGGAGCTTTCCCAATTGTGATGCCGCTTATTGGCGACATGTTTAAGACAGACGAAGAAGTAAGCAGCTCATTAGGACTAATTGAAACGTCTAATACACTTGGAAAAGTTTTGAGCCCGATTTTAGGGGCATTTTTAGCGGGATTTTATTGGTTTATTCCCTTTTTTTCAATCCCTGTTTTTTGTTTAA
The DNA here is from genome assembly GCA_016756695.1 of Heyndrickxia sporothermodurans. Classification (GTDB taxonomy): domain Bacteria; phylum Bacillota; class Bacilli; order Bacillales; family Bacillaceae_C; genus Heyndrickxia; species Heyndrickxia sporothermodurans. Next base: position 4,171,606 of record CP066701.1, on the reverse strand, counting down.
TTTCAATTTTACTTATGTTATTTCTAGTGAAAACTCCAAATAAAAGACAAGAACCGATCCTTTTAAGAAATTTATTGCTAGCGTAAAAGAAACATTTAAAAATAATTCAAGATGGCTGTATTCTATATTTATGATAGGGATTATCTTAATGTTTGTATTATTTTCCGTTTTATTTTACTTATCTGATACTTTGGAGAAAGTTTATCATATTAAAAATATAAAAAAGGGGCTTCTGCTTGCCATCCCATTAGCAGCTCTTTGCTTAGCTTCTTATACTACTGGGAAATTAATAAAAGAAAACAAAGTTTTAATGAAATGGGTCACGTTTATAGGGATAATTTTATTGGTTATATCGATAGCAGTGCTAGGTTTTTCGAAGACAATGTGGTTTATGTTGATGCTATTTACAATAGGCGGAATTGGTATAGGAGTAAGTTTACCGTGCCTTGATGCCTTTATAACTTCAGGAATTAAAAAACAAGAATGTGGGACGGTTTCCTCGATATATAGCTCGATGCGTTTTATCGGTGTAGCTGCAGGCCCGCCAGTTATGGCTATTTTAATGAAAAGTGCTGAAAATTCATGGTTTTACATGCTTAGTGGTTTGAGCTTAATTGCCGCGATTGCGACTTTTTTTGCGATTAAACCTGAAGCTGAACAAGGGGCTGATGGTCATTAGTCCAACAGAAAAAGAAAAGGTAATAAATTGTTATCCAACTTAAGAAGTTTTCAAAGAGAGATTATTGCTATTCCGCCCGTAAGTAGTAACAGTTAAAACCTCTATTCATTTTGAGTTTGACTAGTTTCCAGTTCTACTGAAAAACGATAAAAGGCACCTTTCCTCGGAGGAAGGTGCTTTTTACGTTAAATGAATATTTGCTGCATCTATTATTTTGAAAGCGGTTGCACGAAAATTATTAATAATTAGAATTGACGGAAAAGTATAATTATATTATTGTATTAATATTATTTATTCCTTCGTTATGCGAATAAATACAACATCATAGAAAGAAGGTAAACTTTATGCCGCAAATGCTAGCTTTAGTCATTGTCGTTTTTATTCTTTTAATTGGAGACTGGGTGGCGGTACGAACCAAAGCCTGGGTGCCATCAATCTTTATTTCAGCAATTCTATTTCTTATCGGATATTGGACATTCTTTCCAAAGGAAATCGTTTCAATTGCTGGTATACCGTCGGTAGTTGCAACGATGCTGATGTACCTCCTAATTACAAATATGGGAACATTGCTGTCCCTAGAAGAATTGAAACAACAATGGAAGACTATTATTATTGCCCTTTCAGGGATATTAGGGATTATCGTCCTGTTGTTGGGGATTGGAACCTTTATTTATGGATTTAAAACAGTTGTTGTCGGTATTCCGCCACTGGTAGGTGGTATCGTGTCCGCTTTGATCATGTCAGAAGGGGCAAAGGAAGCAGGTCTCGCTTCTCTATCGGTATTTGCTATCGTCATTTACGTTATGCAGGGATTTGCCGGATACCCTCTTACTTCAATCATGTTAAAAAAAGAAGGGAAAAAACTACTTGACCAGTATCGCAAGGGTGAAATAGCCGTGAAGGCGCAAGCTCATTTGGCGGCTGAAACTGCAGCTTCCCTAGAATCTGCAATGTCGACAGAGCTTAAACTTTTTAAAAAACTTCCGGAAAAATATAACACAGAGTACTTTAAGTTTTTTAGACTTGCTTTGGTTGCTTTACTTGCCTATATTGTTTCCACTCTATTGGCACCTGTTATATCAATAAGCCCGTTTGTTCTGTGCTTACTGTTTGGGATAATTGGAAAAAGCATTGGTTTTCTCGAGAAGCAGACGTTACAAAAAGCAAATGCGTTCGGTTTTGCCATTATGGGACTTATGTTATTTATATTCGATGGGTTAAAACAGGCGACACCAAGCATGATGTTGGAAATTATTTATCCACTCGTAGGTACAATTGTGATTGGAGTAATCGGGATGTACATTTTCTCATTTGTCGCAGGTAAGATCTTTAACGTAAGCAAGGAAATGGCATTTGCGATATCCTTAACTGCCCTATATGGGTTTCCAGCTGACTACATTATCACGAATGAAGTAATTAAATCATTAACAAAAGATGAGAAAGAAAAAGAGGTGCTGACAAGTCACATGCTACCGCCAATGCTGGTCGGCGGGTTTATCACCGTTACTATTGTATCAGTTATACTTGCAGGCATCTTTGTCAAATTCTTATAAATAAAAGAGGCGATTTAAATGAAGAATCTTCAAGCACGAATTGAAGAACATATTAACACATTAGGTCAATTTACAGCTACACCTGGAAATGGGACAACACGGCTTACTTATAGTAAAGAGGACAGGCAGGCACGGGACTATCTGATTGAAAAAATGAAGGAATACGGATTAACGGTTCATGAAGATGGATTGGGTAATATTTTCGGAAAGCTCGATGGTACACTAAAGAATGCGCCAAGTGTTCTCATTGGCTCCCATTTTGATTCTGTTCCAAATGGAGGTTCTTATGACGGACCTGCAGGTGTAGTGGCAGGTCTTGAAGTAGCTGCACTTTTTGCTGAAAATCAAATTAAACCTAAATACCCGCTAGAGGTGATTGCATTAATTGAGGAAGAAGGAGCACGATTTGGCGGAGGTTTAATGGGTTCAAGAGGGATTACCGGTTTGCTGAGTGAAGAAGATTTCAAGAAGTTAAAAGATAAAGATGGGATTACTACAATAGAAGCAATGGAAAAAATCGGATTGGATCCATTACTTCCTAAAAAAAGAGATCCTAAAACAATCAAGGCCTTCCTAGAGTTGCACATCGAACAGGGACCGATTCTTGAGGAAAAAAATATTCCGATTGGTGTAGTGGAGACAATTGTCGGTCTGACTCAATTTGAAGTCACTGTTGAAGGACAGGCCGGACATGCGGGCACCACACCGATGGATCGACGATCGGATGCACTTGTAACTGCTGCTAAAATGATTGCTCAATTTCCTGACCTCGCCATCGAAGAAGGGGAAGGAACCGTCATTACAACGGGGCAATTGAATGTTTTTCCAAACGGTGCCAACGTCATCCCGAAAAAGTGCGTTTTTACAGTTGATATACGGTCTGGTAAGGAAGAACATATCCAAAATGTCATTCGGAAACTGAACGAATTAATAGAGTCATATAACACAAATGATATTCGAGTTTTGGCAGAGCAGCAATTATATATGCGGCCGAAAGCCATGAATCAAGAGATTGTCGCTCAATTAAAAGAAATCAGCAGTAAGTTAGAGTTGCCTTACTGTTCAATTAACAGCGGTGCAGGCCATGATGCCATGGTTTTTTCTGACTTTACGGATGTCGGGATGCTATTCATTCCAAGTAAACATGGTCTGAGCCATTGTCCGGAGGAGTGGTCGGACTCCCGACATATCGCAAATGCCGTTCAAATATTTTTTGAAACAGCAAAGAAATTAACGGGAACAGAATAACCATGATTAAATGAAAAACTAACACGGTTTAACAAAATAGCGATGAATGAATAAAGATGATCTCTGTTCAAATTTAGAGATCATCTTTTAAAAATGTTTTATAAATGGTACACATTAAATAATGGTTAGAGTTTAACCATAAATTATTTTTTCATTTCTAACACTTTGTCCGCATCAGGTGTTACATATATAGTTTGCTGTTGTTCGTAAATGACAAAACCAGGTTTTGCCCCGTTCGGTTTTTTTACATATCTTACCTTCGTATAATCAACAGGAACAGAGGAGGAATCTTTTGCTTTACTATAATAGGCAGCTAGATTTGCAGCTTCTACAATCGTTTCAGTACTTGGATTTTTACTGCGAATGACTACATGTGAACCGGGAATATCTTTTGTATGCAACCAAACGTCGTCCTTACCTGCCACTTTATTTGTTAAATAATCGTTTTGTATATTGTTTTTCCCCACTAAAATTTCTGTTCCATCTGAAGCAGTATAGGTCTCAAGGGTTATTTTTTGTACCTTTGCTTTATTTCCACGTTTTTGTTTAAGACGAATATACCCTTCTTCCGCTAGCTCCATTCGTATTTCTTCAATATCCTTTGGTGATGCGGATTCCATTTGCTGCAATAAGCTATCGAAATATTTCATTTCTTCCCGAGCTTTTTCGATTTGTTCTTGTACGATAACAAGAGCAGTTTTTGCCTTTTGATACTTTGAAAAATAACTTTGTGCATTTCCTGACGGAGTTTTTCTAGGATCCAAAAGTATTTTTACCATTCTAGCATTTTCATCATAGTAATTTATCACTTCTATTTCAGACATGCCTCTTTTAACTAAATGTAGATTTGCTGTTAATAATTCACCAAATAATTGATAACGTTCTGCATTTTCTGCTTCCAATAATGTCGCTTTTAATTTTTCTATTTTCGTCTCATTTTTTTCTCTTTCATTTTTAATAAATCTTTCTAAATCATGACCTTGTTGTTTAACACGATCCCTTTCTGCCTTACCAAAATAAAATCGATCAAGCATTTCACTGATTGTACGATAGGATTTAGTTTCACCATTTAAATAAGTAATTGGTATGAAATAGAAGGCCTCTTTGTTGGCTGTTTGAATGATTGTTGGACAATTATTGTAAGTAGATATGTCTTTCATGACGTCCATCATTGCTTTTGGAATCGTTGTACGATTGACTAACCCTGCACGGTGAACAATTTCTTTTGCTAGAAGTGGTGAAAGTCCTGAAAAATTTTCAACCAATTGCTTATCCATTTTACCGCTATTAAAATCAAGTTTTCGTACGATCTCATCCTCTGTCAAATGAAGAGGATTTGTTTTATCCTGTTTCGGCGGGAAAACATATTCTTCTCCTGGAAGAATAGTACGGTAACTATTGATGAATGATGGCACATGTTTAATGCTATCTATGATCATGTTTTTTTCTTTATCTACCAAGATGACATTACTATGACGGCCCATGATTTCCACGAATAACTGCTTATAAGAGATGTCACCGATTTCATTACGACCTTTAATTTCAAAGATCATCACGCGATCAAGACCCGCTTGATAAATATTTTCGATAAAATATCCTTCAAGATGTTTACGTAAGAGCATACAAAACATGGAAGGATCTTGTGGATTTTCATGTTGTTCGTTCGTTAATTGGATCCTTGCATAGCTTGGATGTGCAGAGATGAGTAGTTTATGATTTTTTCCGTTTGCACGAATAACGATAATTATTTCATTTTGGTATGGCTGATGGATTTTATTTATCCTTCCTCCAACAAGTATTTCGGCAAGTTCTTTTGTCATTGCCCTAGTTAATAAGCCGTCAAAAGACATAATTCACATTCCCTTACTACAATATTTCTAATCATTATATCATTTTTTGGGACAGGGCTGAATAACTTGATATTAGGTGGACAACTACGGTTTCAGTAAGGGGAGAGTGTATTGTGAATGATGTTCCATGAAATGAAGGAAAAAGATGTTGAAAAGGTATTAAATTCAAACATCGATCAAGGATTATCAGATAGTGAAGTCGAAAAAAAGCGAAAACAGTTTGGGTGGAACGAGTTGCAAGAAGGGGAAAAGCAATCTGCACTCATGCTTTTTATTAGTCAATTTAAAGATTTTATGGTATTGGTTCTCCTTGCAGCTACGTTAATTTCCGGTTTACTAGGAGAATATATCGATGCAATTGCGATTATTATGATTGTGTTGATTAATGGTTGTTTAGGATTCTTTCAAGAAAGAAAAGCAGAAAAATCATTAAATGCATTAAGAGAGTTATCTGCGCCACAAGTGGTGGTACTACGTAATGGTGAGTGGAGTAAAATTCCATCAAAAGAAGTAGTCGTTGGAGATATTCTGAAATTTTCAAGCGGGGATCGAATTGGAGCGGATGTTCGATTAGTTCATACGGCTAATTTAGAAATTGAAGAGTCTGCATTAACAGGTGAATCAGTGCCAGCTGTAAAAACAATTGACCCGATCACGGAGAAAAATGCCAGTTTAGGGGACTTAACTAATATGGCATTTATGGGGACGATGGTAACGAGAGGCAATGGAGTTGGAATTGTCACCGGCATTGGGATGAATACTGCGATGGGGAAAATTGCTGATATGATTCAAAATGCCGAAACGATGATGACACCGTTACAACGAAGGTTAGAGCAACTTGGAAAAATACTAATTACTGTAGCACTTCTATTAACATTGCTAGTTGTTATAGCAGGTGTTGTTCATGGACATGATCTGTATACGATGTTTTTAGCAGGTGTTTCACTAGCTGTTGCTGCCATTCCTGAAGGTCTGCCGGCAATTGTTACCGTTGCTTTGTCACTTGGAGTACAACGGATGATTCGTAACAACGCGATTGTCCGAAAACTTCCGGCTGTTGAGACATTAGGATGTGCATCGGTTATCTGTTCCGATAAAACAGGGACGATGACCCAAAATAAGATGACGGTTACCCATTTGTGGAGTGGTGGAAATACGTGGACTGTATCAGGTACAGGCTATCATCCTAAAGGGAATTTTTATAAGGATAAGGAAGAAATTGTTCCGCATAAAGAAAAAAGTCTATATCAACTTCTAACTTTCGGTTTACTTTGTAATCATGCCGAAATCCAAATGAAGGATGATGAATTTATCATCGATGGGGATCCTACTGAAGGAGCATTGCTTGTTTCTGCTATGAAAGCGGGAATGACGAGGGAATCAATTCTTAAACAATTTACAATCGAGAAGGAATTTCCGTTCGATTCAACGAGAAAAATGATGAGTGTCGTCGTGAAAGATAAAAATGGAAAAAGGTTTGTTATTACTAAAGGTGCGCCGGATGTTTTAATTGGTTTAAGTGAATCAGTATTGTGGGACGGGAAAATGCAATCCTTATCACTAGAATTACAAAGAGGAATACAATCTTCTATTGAAAATTTAGCTTCGAAGGCATTAAGGACAATTGCGGTTGCATTTAAGCCATTACAAGAATATACAAACATAATGCATGAATCAGAAGCTGAAAAAGGGTTAACTTTTGTTGGGGTACAGGGGATGATCGATCCACCGCGCCCAGAGGTGAAACAAGCGATTAAAGAATGTCATGAGGCCGGTATTAAAACGGTAATGATTACTGGAGACCACGCTATTACAGCTAAAGCAATTGCGAAACAGCTAGGTATTTTAAAGGGAAAGTCGAAAGTAATCGAGGGTTCAGCATTAAATGAAATGTCCGTTGATGAATTAGAAAATGTTGTAGAGGAAGTATCTGTTTTTGCAAGGGTTTCTCCAGAGCATAAATTAAAAATTGTTAAAGCTTTTCAAAATCATGGTCATATTGTTGCAATGACAGGTGATGGCGTTAATGATGCACCGGCAATTAAATCCGCTGATATTGGCATTGCCATGGGGATTACGGGTACAGATGTTGCAAAAGAAGCTTCATCCTTAATATTATTAGACGATAATTTCGCCACGATAAAAGCGGCGATTAAAGAAGGTCGTAATATTTACGAAAATATTCGAAAATTTGTTCGGTATTTACTAGCATCCAACGTTGGTGAAATTTTGGTTATGTTATTTGCGATGTTAATGTCACTTCCTTTGCCACTCGTACCAATCCAAATTTTATGGGTGAATCTTGTCACAGATGGGTTACCTGCTATGGCACTTGGATTAGACAAACCTGAAGATGATGTGATGAAACGAAAACCACGTCATCCGAAAGAGGGAATATTTGCAAGGAAACTTGGCTGGAAAGTTGTATCCAGAGGTTTTCTCATAGGATTGGTCACTTTGCTTGCCTTTTTAACGATTTATCGTAAAAATCCGGATCAACTAGAATATGCTCAAACCGTTGCATTTGCGACTTTAGTATTAACTCAACTTATCCACGTTTTTGATTGTAGAAGTGAAAAATCAGTATTTAATCGAAATCCATTTGGCAATATGTACTTAGTTTGGGCGGTTATTTCTTCGATCCTACTCATGTTAATCGTCATTTATGTACCATCGTTACAACAAATTTTCCATACGCTACCGATTATACCGAAAGACTGGTTACTAATCGTTGGATTAAGCTCAGTTCCAACTTTTTTACTAGCAGGTTCACTTTTTGTAAGAAAAAAAGAGTAAATTATGATATAATGCCAAAGGTAATAGAGAAACTCTCTATTACCTTTCTATTTTTTGAAATCCGCTATACTATATACATAAATGATAAATACCAGTTAGTATAAGGGATGTGAGAATGTTAATGTTTAGCATGACTGGATATGGCAGCAGCAAAAAGGATTCTACGCGATTTGGTGTATTTGTTGAAATTAAATCAGTAAATCACCGCTTTAGTGAAATAAATATACGGATGCCGAGACAATTAATGAAAATTGATGATAAAATTAAAAAAGTAATAAATAAATTCATTAATCGCGGACGAGTAGAAGTGTTTGTTACGTTAGATGGTGATGGACTTACCCATAAAAGTTTACATATTGACTGGAATCTACTTGATGATTATTATCAGTTTATAAACACGTTAAAACAGAAATATAATTTCCCCGACGATATTCAACTGCGGGATATATTAATGAATGAAGATTTTCTAGAAATTGTTGAAAAAGAAGATGAGAATGAAGAAATATATCAGCTTGTCCTTGAGGCTGTTGAAGAAGCAGTTCAAAATCTTAAAGCGATGAGGGAAGTTGAAGGGAAAGAACTGTTTCAAGATTTATCTGATCAAATAAAACACTTTAGTCAACGCATTTTGTATATAAAAGAACTAGCACCATTAGTCGTCGAGCAATATCAAACTAAATTACAAAAACGTATGAATGACCTTTCGGATGGTATAATTGATGAAGCAAGATTGATGACCGAAATAGGCATATTTGCCGAAAAAGCAGATATTAACGAAGAAATTACAAGGTTAGAAAGTCATGTAGCCCAATTTAAAGATACAATATTACTTCAAGAACCAATTGGAAGAAAGCTTGACTTTATGATTCAAGAGATGAACCGGGAAGTAAACACGATTGGTTCAAAAGCAAATCATTCGAAAATTTCATCTTATGTTGTTGATATGAAAACGATACTAGAAAAAATAAGGGAGCAAGTACAAAATATTGAATAATCATGATTATTTACATGATTTAAGGTGTAAAATAGACTATTAGTTGTTTGGGGGATAATGATGTCTATAAAGCTAATAAACATCGGATTTGGGAATATTGTTTCGGCAAATAGGATTATTTCAATTGTAAGTCCGGAATCTGCTCCAATTAAGCGACTAGTTCAAGATGCAAGAGATCGCGGAAGCTTAATTGATGCAACTTACGGAAGGCGTACAAGGGCTGTCATTATAATGGATAATAATCATGTTATTTTATCTGCTGTTCAGCCTGAGACAGTTGCACATCGTCTAGGAAATAAGGACGATAATGGTGAAGAAGGGTAGGATTCTTGAATGAAGGAAAAAGGGTTATTAATTGTTCTTTCGGGACCATCTGGTGTTGGAAAAGGAACTGTTAGGAAAGCGATTTTCTCTAAAGGTGGAACGAAGTTTGAATATTCTATCTCTATGACGACACGGAAACCAAGAGAAGGTGAAGTCGATGGGGTTGATTATTTTTTTAAGTCAAAGGAAGAGTTTGAAGCTTTAATTAAACAAGATAAGCTTTTGGAGTATGCAGAATATGTTGGCAATTATTACGGTACTCCAATTGATTATGTAAAAGAAACATTGGATTCGGGTAAAGATGTATTTTTAGAAATTGAAGTTCAAGGTGCTAAACAAGTAAGGGAGAAATTTCCTGATGGACTGTTTATTTTTCTTGCCCCACCAAGCCTTTCAGAATTACAAACACGGATTACGACAAGAGGAACCGAATCCGATGATTTAATTAATAATCGCATGAAAGAAGCGAGAAAAGAAATCGAGCTTATGCGATTATATGATTATGTCGTCGAAAATGATCAAGTTGAGGCTGCATGTGAACGTATAAACGCCATTGTTCAAGCAGAACACTGCCGTACAGAGCGAGTTGCCCCAAGATATATAAAAATGCTGGAGGTTGAATAAAATGTTATACCCATCTATTGATAAATTGTTGAAAATAATTGATTCGAAATATTCTCTTGTTTCGGTAGCGGCAAAGCGTGCTCGTCACCTTCAGGAAGATGGTAAAGAGACATTAGATCATTTTGAATCGCAAAAGTATGTCGGCAAGGCATTAGAAGAAATTTATGCGAAAACATTAGTCGTAAAAACAGATAATAATAAAGATTTTTCATAAAAGTGGAAAAACAACCTGTTTGGGTTGTTTTTTCTTTTAACCTAGTTCAAAATCATTCATAATAAAAATAAACACTCATAAAATGGGGGATTTTTCATGATCGGAAAAAATATTTTATTATGTGTAACAGGCGGAATTGCGGTATATAAAGCAGCGGCATTAACAAGTAAATTAACCCAGGCAGGTGCAAATGTGAAGGTTATTATGAGTACATCTGCCTGTGAATTCGTGACACCCCTGACATTTCAAGTATTATCTCGGAATGATGTATATACTAATACATTTGATGAGAAAAATTCTGCAGTTATAGCGCATATCGATTTAGCAGATTGGGCGGACCTTGTCTTAGTTGCACCGGCAACCGCTAATATAATCGGAAAATTAGCGAACGGTATTGCTGACGATATGATTTCTACGACTTTACTTGCTACTACATCACCAGTTTGGATTGCTCCTGCAATGAATGTACATATGTATGATCACCCGGCCGTAAAGCGGAATATACAAATATTGGCAGGTTTCGGCTATAAATTTGTTGAACCGAGTGAAGGCCATTTAGCGTGCGGTTACGTAGGCAAAGGAAGGTTAGAAGAGCCGGAAAAAATAGTATCGTTAATCTCGGAACATTTTAATTCATACTCTACTGAGTTAGCAGGAAAAACGATTTTAGTAACGGCTGGTCCTACTAAAGAAAAAATTGATCCTGTCCGCTATTTTACCAATCGCTCATCCGGGAAAATGGGATTTGCCATTGCCGAAGAGGCGGTAAAATTAGGGGCTAACGTCATACTTGTTTCCGGAGTTGAAGGTCTAAACGTTCCACACGGGGTTAAACATATTCAAATTACCAGTGCCGGGGATATGTATGAAGCAGTAATGAGCCATTATAATGAAGCGGATGTAGTCATTAAAAGTGCGGCAGTGGCTGATTACAAACCGAAACAAGTTTTCGAGCAAAAAATGAAGAAAAAAGATGGGAACTTAGTTTTTGAATTAGAGAGAACGAAGGATATTTTAAAAGAATTGGGCCAAAAAAAGGACAAACCATTTTTAGTAGGATTTGCGGCTGAAACCGAAAATGTTGACGAAAATGCATGGGGGAAGCTAGAAAGAAAAAATGCGGATATCATTGTCGCCAATGATGTCAGTAAACAAGGTGCAGGATTCGGCGGCGACACAAATATTGTAACGATTTATAAAAAGGATAGAACGAAAAAAGAGTTACCGCTTTTAAGTAAAAATGAAACAGCGCAAGAAATTCTTCGAGAAATTTCCCGTGAACTAAAAAGAGGAGAAGAATAATGCAAATAGTTAGTGTAATTGTAGATGTTCCTACAATGAATACTGATAAATTATTTGATTATCTAGTACCGGAAAAATGGATAAATTTTATCCGGCCGGGAATGAGGGTGTCTGTTCCATTTGGTCCTCGAATGATTCAAGGCTTTGTACTTGAACAAAAGGACCATAGTGATGTGGAAAAATTAAAATATATTCATGAACCTTTAGATATATCACCGGTATTAAATGAAGAATTATTAAACTTGGGTAAATGGCTATCTGAAAAAGTTTTATGTTTAAAAATATCAGCCTACCAAGCTATGCTTCCTGCCGCAATGAAGGCAAAGTATGAAAAAGTGTTTCATCGATTAGATGGAGGAACGAATCCATTTTTGGATGAATTGTTTGGAAATAAAGATGAGCTAAGATGGGATGTTGCGAAGAATAATAATAGTTTACCTGTACTGCAAGAGCAAATTAAAAATGGAACGGTCGAAATTAAGTATTTAGTAAAGAATAAAGCGAATAAAAAAACTGTCCGAATGATTACAAGTTTATTATCGAATGATGAATTGCTTACTGCCTTAAAGAATTTATCTCCGAATGCTTTAAAACAAAAATTGGTACTAGAATATTTTCTAACTTCGACCAAATCTATTCCAGTTAAAAAGGTATTAGAAGATACAAATTCAACCACAGCGACGATTCGATCATTAATAAACAAAGGTTATTTAAAGGAAGAAAATAAAGAAGAATATCGTGATCCTTATGAACATCGACAATTCCAAAAAACAACTCCTTTTCAATTAACAATGGAACAACAGAAAGTAATTACCCCAATCATCAAATCGATTGAAGAAAATTATCATGAAACTTTTCTCTTAAATGGGGTTACCGGAAGTGGAAAAACAGAAATTTACTTACAATCTATTCAAAAAGTAATCAATAAAGGAAAAGAAGCCATTGTTTTAGTTCCGGAAATTGCTTTGACTCCCCAAATGGTTGAACGATTTAAAAGCCGTTTTGGAAATGATGTAGCAGTACTTCATAGTGGATTATCTATCGGAGAAAAATATGATGAATGGCGAAAAATACAAAGAAAAGAAGCAAAAGTAGTTGTTGGAGCAAGATCGGCAATATTTGCCCCATTTGAAAATATAGGGATTATTATTATTGATGAAGAACATGAAAATAGTTATAAACAAGAGGAAAATCCACGATACCACGCAAGGGATGTGGCGATTTATCGGGGAGAATTACATCAATGTCCAGTCATTTTGGGAAGTGCGACACCATCGCTAGAGTCTTTTGCACGATCACAAAAAGGGATTTATACACTGCTTTCCATGAAAAAAAGAATGAATAATCAGGCTCTACCTTCCGTTTCCATTGTTGATATGAGGGAAGAATTACGGGAAGGAAATCGGTCAATGTTTTCCCGGGAACTTTTTGAAAAACTTCAGGATCGAATAAATAAGAACCAACAGACGGTCCTTTTTTTAAATCGTAGGGGGCATTCTTCCTTTGTTATGTGTCGAGACTGCGGCTATGTTCTTCAATGTCCACATTGTGATATTTCCCTAACTTTTCATCGTTATTCCAATCAAATGAAGTGCCATTATTGTGGGTATGAATCCATTGTTCCTACTCAATGTCCTGAATGTTTAAGTGAACATATTCGATATTTTGGAACAGGGACACAGAAGGTTGAAGAAGAACTCAATAAATTACTTCCCGAAGCTAGAGTGATTCGAATGGATGTGGATACTACTAGTAGAAAAGGCTCGCACGAAAGGTTACTTCAACAGTTTCAAGATGGTAAAGCTGACATATTATTAGGAACTCAAATGATTGCAAAAGGATTGGATTTTCCTAATATTACGCTTGTAGGGGTATTAAGTGCTGATACGATGTTGCACTTACCAGATTTCCGTTCCTCTGAAAAAACATTTCAGTTATTAACACAGGTAAGTGGAAGAGCGGGAAGGCACCAGTTGGCGGGGGAAGTTGTCATTCAAACGTATACACCGGAACATTATAGCATTGAATTGGCGGGAGCCCAGGACTATGACCAATTTTATAATAGGGAAATGATGATGAGAAAACTAGGTTCCTATCCACCTTTTTACTTTATAACATTAATTACAGTTATTCATGAGGATTTAATGAAAGTCGTATCCATTACTGAAAAAATAACAAAATACTTACAAGCAAAATTATCAAACGATACGATCATTCTAGGACCTACCACTTCACCTATTCCTAGGATTAAAAATAGATATCGCTATCAATGTTTGCTAAAATACAAACGAGAACCAGAATTAAATAAACATCTCCGCTATTTACTAGAGCATTACCAACAACAAATCACATCTGAAGGACTAACAATCAGCATAGATGTCAATCCTTATATAATGATGTAAAGAAAAGAGGAAAGATCTTGGCAATTCTCACAATCGTAAAACATCCGGCCGACATATTAGAAAAAGAATGTGAGCTGGTTACACAATTTGATAAAAAATTAAAAGTACTGCTAAATGACATGTATGAAACAATGCTATCTGCTGATGGAGTTGGTTTAGCAGCTCCACAAATTGGTATTGATCAACAAATTGCAGTGGTTGATATCGGTGATGATACTGGCAGACTTAATTTAATAAATCCAGTAATTATCGAAAAAAGCGGTGAACAAACAGATGTCGAAGGATGTTTAAGTTTCCCGGGATTATATGGTACAGTTTCACGTCCCTTTTATGTTAAAGTCCAAGCCCAGGATGTAAAAGGGCGTACATTTTATATAGAGGCTGAAGATTATCTAGCTCGTGCTATTCAACATGAAATTGATCATCTTCACGGCGTATTATTTACGACGAAAGTACTCAAATATATTGATGAAGAAGAATTAGAAGGGTATGAGGAAGAATGAATAAAGTTGTATTCATGGGAACTCCGGATTTTTCGGTTCCTGTTTTAAAAAGATTAATAAATGATGGGTATGAAGTAATAGCAGTAGTTACACAACCCGATCGCCCGGTAGGCAGGAAAAAAACTTTAACTCCTCCTCCTGTTAAAGTGGAAGCGGAAAAACATCAAATTCCTGTTTTGCAGCCGGAGAAAATTCGCAATTCTACAGAATTACAAAACATTATCGAAATGAAACCAGATTTAATAGTAACAGCGGCATTTGGACAAATTTTACCAAAGGAATTACTGGATGCTCCAAAATACGGATGTATTAATGTGCATGCATCACTACTTCCGGAACTTCGCGGGGGAGCCCCTGTTCATTATGCAATTATTCAGGGAAAAAAGAAAACCGGAATAACTATTATGTATATGGTAGAAAAACTAGATGCGGGTGATATTATTAGTCAGGTAGAGGTGCCAATCTCTGATTCTGATAATGTGGGAACACTCTTTAATAAGTTAAGTGAAGCGGGAGCGGAACTATTATCTGAAACAATTCCTAAATTAATTAATGGGGAAATTAAACCTATTCCTCAAAATAATGAATTAGCTACCTTTGCGTCAAATATAAAAAGAGAACAGGAAAAGATCGATTGGACTAAATCCGGTGAAGAAATATACAATCATATCCGCGGATTAAATCCATGGCCTGTAGCTTATACAACGCTTGATGGCAATGTAATAAAGGTGTGGGAGAGTGAAAAGATTCCTTTAACAGAACAAAAAGCACCGGGAATGATTGTTCAACGAATGAAAGATGGTTTCATTGTTGCAACAGGAAACACAACAGGAATTAAAATTAAAGAATTACAACCATCCGGTAAGAAAAAAATGACTGCAGCACAATTTTTAAATGGCGCTGGTTCGCAACTATCAATCGGCACCATATTAGGAGAATAATATGGGAAATAAAAAAATGAATGTCCGAGAATCGGCATTAGAAATACTTGAGGCAGTCGAGAAAAATCAAGCATATAGTAATTTACTTCTAAATCACGTAATTGAAAGAAATCATATTAAAGGACCGGACATAGGGTTATTAACCGAAATTACATATGGTACATTACAGAGAAAATTCACCCTAGATTATTATTTAAAACCATTTATAAATAAAAAAATAGAAAAATGGGTTCAAATATTATTAAGACTATCTTTATATCAAATGGTATATTTAGATAAAATTCCGGATCGAGCGATTATATTTGAGGCAGTCGAAATCGCCAAAAAAAGAGGTCATCGTGGAATAGCCGGTATGGTTAATGGGGTTTTGCGGGCGATTCAAAGAAATGGTGTCCCTTCATTAGACGAAATTAATGACCCAATTGAAAGAATTGCAATTGAAACTAGTCATCCAGAATGGATGGTTCGTAGATGGTCAGAACAATTCGGTATAAAGAAAACAAAGGAAATGTGTGAGGCGAATCTAAATGCACCAACACAAACTGCACGTGTAAATACAATGGTAACGACTAGGGAAATGGTAATTGATAAGTTGGAAAATGAAGGATATGAAGTCACGCCAAGTCCCATCACACCCGAAGGTATCCGCTCGTTAAAAGGAAATCTAGCACACTCTAAAGCCTTTGCAGAAGGATTAATTACCGTTCAGGATGAAAGCTCTATGTTAGTAGCTAATGCGATGAATATTAAAAATGATCAAATCATTTTAGATTGTTGTGCTGCACCTGGCGGAAAAACGACACATATAGCTGAAAAGTTAAATGGAACCGGGAAAGTGGTTGCTCTAGATTTACATCAACATAAAATTAAACTAATTGATGATAATGCTAAAAGACTTGGATTAAATAATATAGAAACAAAAGTATTGGATAGTCGTAAAGTGACCGAACATTTTCCAAAAAATAGTTTTGACCGTGTATTAGTAGATGCACCTTGCTCGGGATTAGGTGTTTTACGGAAAAAACCTGATATTAAATATAGCAAATCATTAGAAGATATAACTTCTTTACAATCAATACAACAAGCAATACTCCAGCAGGCTGCACAATTAGTAAAACCCGGGGGATTACTCATCTATAGTACTTGTACTGTCGATAAGATAGAAAATGAAGGTACTGTCAATCAGTTCTTGCTCACATCACCGGAATTTGAGACATCTCCTTTGCAGTTAACGGAAACAATTAATCCATTTGTAGAAGAAAATAAAGTGCAAATTTTTCCTCAAGATTTTGGGGGCGACGGTTTTTTTATCGCATGTTTTAAAAAGAGAGACACGGACAAAAATTAAAAGCAGGAAAATTGATGAATAAAGTCGTAAAAGTAACCAAGTAATCCTTTTTGAATTCGTTAAATATTGCTAGATAGGACCAATGTGTAGGTTTTTTATAAAGAAACGAGGTGACCTTCTATATGAGGGCTGTTTTTCGAACAGACAAGGGGAAAATTCGTCAACGTAATGAAGATAATGGGGGATTTTTTGTTAATTCAACAGGTGATCGCCTTGCAATTGTAGCAGATGGAATGGGCGGCCATAATGCCGGTGATGTCGCAAGTAAGATGACGGTAGACTTTTTTTATAACGAATGGCAAAAGTCCTCTGAAATCAATACTGCAGAATCTGCTGAAAAATGGTTTTCTGATAGAGTAGACATAATTAATCAAGAAATTTTGGTTCACTCAAGAGGAAATGCCGCATGTGAAGGAATGGGAACCACACTAGTAGCTGCAATCTGTACAAATGATTTTGCGACAATTGTAAATATTGGTGATAGCCGTTGTTATATATTCAATGAAAATGGTTTCAAACAAATAACAGAGGATCATTCGTTAGTGAATGAATTAGTTAAAACGGGAATAATCACAAAAGAAGATGCCGAACATCATCCTAGAAAGAATGTGGTCTTAAAGGCTTTAGGTACTGAAGAGAAAATAGAAGCCGATATTAAAACAATCATCATTGAGGAAGGTGATTATTTGCTTCTTTGCTCAGATGGTCTTTCGGACAAAATGAGCGAATTGCAAATGAAAGAAATTTTGGAAAATGAGAATTCAATTGAAGAGAAAGCTCAAGCATTTATTGATTTAGCTAATGATAATGGCGGTGAAGATAACATTACACTTATCCTTATTAATGTTGCTACTGATGTTGAAAGCGGGTGTAATGAATGATAATTGGAAAAAGAATAAGTGACCGCTATAAAATTATCAGCATGATTGGCGGAGGCGGTATGGCTAATGTGTATTTAGCCAGAGACATTATTCTAGATCGGGATGTTGCTATAAAAATATTACGATTAGATTTTGCAAATGAACAAGAATTTATACATCGCTTTCAACGAGAGGCACAATCAGCAACAAGCTTAAATCATCCTAATATCGTAAATATTTATGATGTAGGTGAGGAGGATGATATTTACTATATAGTAATGGAATATGTTGATGGCATGACATTAAAGCAATATATACAACAATATCATCCAATATCGGTAGAAAAAGCGTTAGATATTATGCAGCAACTAGTTTCAGCTATTTCACATGCGCATGAACATCAAATCATTCATCGGGATATTAAACCGCAAAATATATTAATTGATCACGATGGTATAGTAAAAATAACCGATTTTGGGATTGCAATGGCATTAAGTGCAACTTCCATTACTCAGACAAACTCAGTCCTTGGTTCAGTTCATTACTTATCGCCGGAGCAAGCGCGCGGTGGCATGGCTACAAGAAAATCGGATATATATTCATTAGGGATCGTTATGTTCGAACTGTTAACCGGCAGACTTCCTTTTTCCGGTGAATCAGCTGTATCAATTGCACTTAAACATTTACAAACAGAAACACCGTCTTTAAAAAGATGGAATCCCGATATACCACAAAGTGTTGAAAACATTGTATTAAAAGCAACCTCAAAAGACCCTTTTCAGCGATTTGAAACGGTAGATGAAATGGGTGAAAGTATTCGAACTGCATTGGATCCTAATCGAATTAATGAACCAAAGTTTGTTATACCAGAGGATCATGAAGCAACAAAAGCAATCCCAATTATTACAAATATCCATGCGATGACAAATAATGAAAATCAAGATCAAACGATGGTTCATACTAAAAGTGATCTTCAAGACAATCATGCAGATAATGATTCGAAAAGTGATGGGAAAAAGAAAAAAAATAAAAAGCAAAAAAAGAAAAGAAAAAAATGGCCATGGGTTGTTGGAACGATTCTTTTTTTAATCATCTTATTGACTGCAATAAGTATTATTCTTTTACCGACAATTGCTGGACCGAAAGAAGTTAAAGTTCCTGATGTTGCAGAAGAAAATGTAAATGATGCGATACAAAAAATCATGGAAGCGAAATTAAAAATCGGCAAAAAATATGAAACACCAAGTGAGGATGTACCTGAAGGGAAAGTTATAAAAACAAATCCTAAAGCGGGAAAAGCAGTAAAAGAAGGAACAGAGATTGATCTTTATATTAGTAATGGTAAAGAAAAATTCACGATGTCCGATTATACCGGACGACAGTATGAAGATGTAATAGATATGCTGAAGGAGCAAGGATTTAAGGATTATATTAGAAATGACGTATACGATGATAGCGCTGCTGGGACAATAATCGATCAAGATCCACCGTCCAACGAAGAAATCATTCCGAGTGATACGATTCTCACATTTACAGTGAGCAAAGGACCGGAAAAAATTAAAGTAAAAGACTTAACAGAGTATAATGAAAAAGGTTTAAGAGATTACGAGGAATATACTGGACTAATTATTGATATGTCCAAAGAGGAATATTCAGATACTGTTAAGGAAGGCTTAGTCATTTCACAATCGCCCAAACCTGGAACCGAGCTAGTAAAAGGGGATAAAGTGAAAGTGGTTATATCGAAAGGTCCAAAGGAACAGCCGCCGAAAATGGTAGAAAGAGAAATTGAGATACCATATGAGCAAACAAATGAAGAAGATGATGATGGGGAAAATAAAGAGGAACCGAAGCCTCAACATGTCCAAATCTTTATTGAAGATATGAATCATAATATAAACGAACCGATTGAAACGTTTACAATCACCGAAACTGTGAAAAGAAATCTTGAATTTACCATTGAAGAAGGAAAAAAAGCGAAGTATAAAGTTATGCGAGATAATAAAGTTATACTTGAGGATACCGTTTCATACCCAAAAGAATAGTATTAAAGGAGTCGATGCTATGCCTGAAGGGAAAATAATTAAGGCATTAAGTGGTTTTTACTATGTATTAGATCAGGATCAAATAATTCAATGTAGAGGTCGAGGAGTTTTTCGCAAAAATAAAATTACTCCTCTAGTAGGGGATACGGTTGTTTACCAGGCAGAAAATAATCGAGAGGGTTATATAATGGAAGTTAAAGAAAGAATAAATGAACTAATCCGCCCACCAATTGCTAATGTAGACCAAGCTATTCTCATATTTTCTGCGAAAGAACCGGATTTCAGTTCAACTTTATTAGATCGATTTTTAGTAATAATAGAATCAAATGACATTAATCCAATTATTTGTTTGACGAAATTAGATCTTTTAACAGATGAAGAAAAAACACATCTTATGAATTTTGTAAATGATTATGAAAAAATAGGCTATCAAATTATTCTTTCGTCTTCTAAAACAAAAGAGGGGATTAATGAACTGCTTCCATATTTGGATGGGAAAATAAGTGTGTTTGCAGGACAATCAGGCGTAGGAAAATCATCACTACTAAATGCGATTAATCCCGAGTTAGCATTAAAAACAAGTCATATTTCCTCTCATCTTGGCCGGGGTAAACATACAACAAGACATGTGGAATTAATTGAAATTAATAATTCTGGTCTAGTCGCAGATACACCGGGATTTAGTGCTTTAGAATTTGATGAATTAGAAGCGGAAAATCTATCGAATTGTTTTCCTGAAATGGCTCAAAGAAGTAGTGAATGCAAATTTAGAGGGTGTCTCCACGTAAACGAACCGAAATGTGCAATTAAAAATGCACTCGAAAATAATGAAATTGCTGATTATCGCTATCATCATTATTTACAGTTTTTACAGGAAATTAGAGAGAGAAAGCCGAGGTATTAAATTATGGTAAAAATTGCACCATCCATTTTAGCTGCAAATTTTTCGAAATTGGCCGAAGAAATACAAGATGTTGAAAGGGGAGGGGCTGACTACATCCATATTGATGTGATGGATGGCCATTTTGTTCCCAATATAACGATGGGTCCGTTAGTTGTGGAAGCGATAAGACCGGTAACAAAATTGCCTTTAGACGTGCATTTGATGATTGAAAATCCGGATCAATATATTGAAGCATTTGCCAAAGCAGGTGCGGACATTATCACGGTTCATGTTGAAGCATGCAAACATTTGCACCGAACACTCCAGTTAATCCACTCATTTGGTGTCAAAGCAGGAGTAGTTATAAACCCTGCAACACCAGTGGAGACCATTCAACATGTTTTAGAGGACATTGAAATGGTGTTACTAATGACCGTTAACCCTGGTTTTGGTGGGCAAAGCTTCATTCATTCTGTTATTCCAAAAATTAAGCAAGTGAAGGAAATGGTTAATACAAAAGGACTCGCGATTGAAATTGAAGTTGATGGTGGGGTTAATCGTGATACCGCCAAACTTTGTTATGATGCCGGCGCTAACGTACTTGTTGCCGGATCAGCCATCTTTCAACAAAAAGATC
This sequence comes from Heyndrickxia sporothermodurans, assembly GCA_016756695.1. Taxonomy (GTDB): domain Bacteria; phylum Bacillota; class Bacilli; order Bacillales; family Bacillaceae_C; genus Heyndrickxia; species Heyndrickxia sporothermodurans. The sequence continues at coordinate 4,150,403 of CP066701.1, read as the reverse complement.
GTACAGCAGCTATTAATGAAATAAAAGATCAATTAGGATAAACTTTGAGTCAGCTACCACTAGCTGACTTTATTCATTTTTATATGCTAGGAAAGGAGATTCTTAAACATGCAAAAAATAATACATATTATGGCGGGAGGACCAGAAGAGCTAGTTCCTCCATTATCATCGTTTAATTTACCGGATATTGAATGGGTTGGGGTAGATTATGGAGTTATTCATTTATTTAATCAAAAAATAATACCTTCGATTGCTTTTGGTGATTTTGATTCAGTAACGGAATCCCAATTGAGAAAAATAGATCAAGTGACAAATGAAATAAAAAGGTTTAAACCTGAAAAAAATGAGACGGATTTAGAACTTGCGTTACTTTGGGCTATAAAACAAAAGCCGTTAAAGATTAGGATTTTTGGTGCAACTGGGGGGAGAGCGGATCACTTTTTTGCAAATACAATGCTTTTAGCTCGTCCGGAATGTATTCGATGGAATATAGAAATTATTGATAAACAAAATAGCGTGTCCGTCTTTTCACCCGGAGAGTATACGATTGAAAATAGAAGCGATAAAAAATATATTTCATTTGTCCCTCTTAGTGAGAAAGTGAATGATATTACATTACGTGGTTTTAAATATCCACTAACGAATAAGCAAACTTTCATGGGCTCGTCATTATGTATTAGTAATGAACTTATTCAAGAAACAGGTCATTTTTCTTTTACTTCAGGCATATTAATGATGATAAGAAGTCATGATTAAATCACGTAATCATAAATTATCAGGTGATTCATTTTTATTTGTATTGAATACTATAGTGTGAACCCGTGTAGTCGGGTAATTACTTAAACTGATTTTTAGGTTGGAATAAAAATTGGTGATTAGTAATTTGTAAGTGACATTCGGTTGTCAGATAGATGGGGAGGGACATTTATGAAGTTTTATACAATTAAATTGCCTAAATTTTTAGGTGGTATTGTCCGAGCAATGCTAGGAACGTTTAAAAAAGGATAGTTTATGATAAACACTTAAAACAAAAAAAATGCCGAAAAGGCATTTTTTTTTTTGGGCTATATCAGGTAACGTTTATTAATTAAACGCGTTCAACTTTTCCTGATTTTAATGCTCTTGTAGAAACCCAAACACGCTTAGGTTTACCATCTACAAGGATACGAACTTTTTGAAGATTTGCACCCCATGTACGTTTGTTAGCGTTCATTGCGTGAGAACGAGAATTGCCGGAACGAGTTTTGCGTCCAGTAATAACACATTTTTTTGGCATATTAATTCCCTCCTTACCCTGAAGTAGAAATATCATATGTTTCATCACTTCAATATTCATCATAAAAAGATACTTTAATAATTTATCATACAACCTATAATAATGCAATACTTCAGCACAACACTTTCAAGAAAAAATACTTGACGCTTAGAAAAGCGGAGGCTAGAAAGCCGTAGCTGGACAAATAAAAGCGAAAGGCGACTGTACATCCATTTTTCATTGTACTTTTCTATAATTATATATTATAGTAAAATGACTATAGCTTGATTGTATTTACTTATACGGTAAGGGGGAAAGACAAATGTCCATTGAAATGAGAACGAATTTCGGTCAAATAGATATTTCAAATGACGTTGTTGCAACGATCGCAGGAGGCGCAGCTATTGATTGCTATGGCATAGTAGGGATGGCATCAAAAAATCAAATAAAAGATGGAATCACTGACATCTTGCGTAAAGAAAACTTCTCTCGTGGTGTCATTGTACGTCAAGAAAATGATGAAGTACATATTGATATGTATATAATAGTTAGCTATGGAACAAAAATTTCAGAAATTGCACATAATGTACAATCAAAAGTAAAATACACACTAGATAAGACAGTTGGTTTATCAGCAGACTCTATTAATATTTATGTTCAAGGAGTCAGGGTGACAAACCCGTAATAAGGAGGAAAAGATTCGTGGCAATTACATCCTTGGATGGAAAACGTTTCGCAGAGATGGTAATCATGGGAGCGAATCATTTATCAAATAATGCAAATGTTGTTGATGCGCTTAACGTTTTTCCGGTGCCGGACGGTGATACTGGGACTAACATGAACCTATCAATGACTTCAGGGGCAAAAGAAGTTCAAAAAAATGTTCAAGAGCATATTGGTATGGTGGCTTCAGCCCTTTCGAAAGGATTGTTGATGGGAGCTAGAGGGAATTCTGGAGTTATTCTTTCCCAATTGTTTCGTGGTCTCGGAAAAGCAATTGAAAATAAGAAAGAAATTTCGGCAAAAGAATTTGCTTCGGCACTTGAAGCAGGAGTAGAAACTGCGTATAAAGCAGTAATGAAACCTGTTGAAGGGACAATCTTAACAGTTGCTAAAGATGCCGCAAAAAAAGGCGTTGAAATAGCAAAAAATGAAACAGATCTCGTTAAGGTAATGGAAGCAGTGGTTCAGGAAGCAAAAAAATCTTTGAAACGCACACCGGAGCTACTCCCTGTTCTAAAAGAAGTTGGTGTTGTAGATAGTGGAGGACAAGGACTCGTATTTGTCTATGAAGGTTTTCTTGCTGAATTAAAAGGTGAAACATTATCAACTACATCAAATCCACCTATATCAATGAACGAAATGGTTAATGCAGAACACCATAAAAGTGTCCAAAGCTTTATGAATACAGAAGATATAAAATTTGGCTATTGCACAGAATTTATGGTTAAGTTTGCAAAAGACAAGCTTGCTGCCCATCCATTCTCTGAACATGAATTTAGAAATGATCTAAGTCATTATGGTGATTCATTATTAGTCATTTCTGACGATGAAATTGTAAAAGTTCATATTCATTCGGAGCAACCTGGTGAAGTATTAACTTATGCTCAACAATATGGTCAGTTGATCAATATGAAAATTGAAAATATGCGCCAGCAGCATAGTACAATCATCGATGAGATGCATAATACTTTATCTTCTGAACAACAGGTTGAAAAACAAGAATATGGAATTATTGCTGTTTCGATGGGAAGTGGAATTGGTAACCTCTTTAAAAGTATTGGTGCAAATGCAATTATTGAGGGTGGGCAAACAATGAACCCAAGTACAGAGGATATTTTAAAAGCGATCGATGATGTAAATGCGGAGAAAATCATTATTCTTCCGAATAACAAAAATATTATTATGGCTGCTGAACAAGCTGCACAGGTGGCTTCCCAAGAAATTATTGTCATCCCTTCGAAAACGGTTCCACAAGGTATGGCAGCATTATTGGCGTTTAATCCATCACTTACATTAGATGAGAATAAAAACGGTATGAATGAGGCCTTGCAACATGTGAAAACGGGTCAAATTACGTATGCAGTGCGAGATACAACAATTGATGGGATTACAATTTCCAAAGACGACTATATGGGAATAGCTGACGGGAAGATTGTTGGGACGAATAAAAACTTGGTGACAGCGACAACCTCACTGCTTTCCAATATGTTAGAGGAAGATGATGAAATCGTCACTTTAATATATGGGAAAGATGTTTCAACGAATGATGTAGATGAAGTCGTATCATATATTAATCAAAATTATGAGGATATTGAAGTCGAAATTCATAATGGGGAACAGCCACTTTATTCCTTTATTTTTTCAATTGAATGAATTTCATAATTCTTAGCCCTTGTGTATCAAGGGGTTTAAGAGATAAAAAAAGAAGTACCTCCCCAAATCTTGTATAATGGTAGTTGACCAGTAAGCCCCCATTCAAACAACGCATATAAATGATCAGCACCCCTTAGTACAATAATCGTATCAATTAAGGAGGTGCTTTTCCTATGTCACAACAAAAACTAACAATCGTCCCCGTTTCAATACAACCAGAAAAAAATATTATAACATCCACAACTTCGAAAGATCCTTCAAATAGCTTTTGCACAATCAAAATTGAAGTCGCTGAAATTTCCTTCTTCAACGGCGTAGATGAGCACATCATCCAAACGGTCATGAGGGAGTTGAAAAATCTATGAAACATGATTATACCAGTGTAAAAACATTTATATTATTTGCGGTAAAACAGATATGAGGAAGGGAATTGATGGATTAGCAACGCTAATTCAAGATTCTTTCGAACTTGATCCATATGGAGATTCTATTTTCCTTTTCTCTGGTTGGAGTAAAGACCGTTATAAATGTTTATATTTTGATGGCGATGGTTTCGCCATGCTTTATAAGCGACTAGATGGAGGAAAACTTCAATGGTAAAAGATGAAAATGAAGTACGTAAACTTTCGCAACAGGAGGTTCGCTGGTTGTTAGAAGGGTTGTCCATTCAGCAACCAAAAAGTACCATTCAAAAATCACAAAAAGGAGTATTCTAAACAAGCTAGAAATGTTGGTTTATAGCCATTTTCAACTTCGCTTTCTACGTTAAAAATGTTATAATATAACTAACTTATGGTGAACGAAAAGTGGTGAAATAAATGGTTAATACTTCTTCCAATAACAAGAATCCATATGGGAAATTAATTCGACTTCTCGAAGAACAATTGGCTCATTCAAATCAACAAAACAAAGACTTATCGAAAAAGCTAGATCAATCAACTAAACAGATTGAAGCGCTAACTGAACAAATTCGCCATTTAACAAAACTTTTATATGGATCGAAATCCGAAAAATCGAAATACAACGTACCAGATGGGCAAGGCTCATTATTTGATGATGACCCGGCTTTTAGCGAACCTGAGCACACAGAAGAACAAAGCCAACAGACAATCTCTTATACTGTTGTACGAAAAGTTAAATCAAAAAAACGAAATGATTCCTTGCATGATGGTATTGAAGTAGAAGCTATTCACCATCATCCGAAAAATACAATCTGTGACTGTTGCCAAGGGCAAATGATTGAAATTGGTAGTACACTTGTACGTGAAGAAGCAAAATTTATTCCTGCAAAAATGATGAAAGTACAGCACATTGAACATGCGTATGAATGTAAAGACTGCAAAGTTGATTCATCACAGCCAGCACAAATCAAACGCGGGAAAGCACCACAACCAGCGATTCAGCGTAGCATCGCAAGTCCTAGCGTACTTGCCAAAGTCATCTATGATAAATTTGCACAATATTTACCTCTTTACCGTCAGGTAAAGGAATGGAATCGCTATGGACTGAATACCAATGATAAAAACCTATCGAATTGGGTTATCCGTGTAGCACATGATTGGCTGTTACCTGTATACGAACGAATGAAAGAGTTGATGATGGCAAAATCGGTTTTGCATGTCGATGAAACATACGGACAAATTATCAACCGATCCGATGGGAAATCTGGCCAAGCCAATGCGTATAATTGGGTGTTTCGAAGTGTGCCAAGCCAAGGGCCAACAATGACTCTCTTTCAAAGCGCATTATCTCGAGCTCGATCTGTCCTTGAAAGTTTTATTGAAGGCTTTTCTGGAACGATTGTGTGTGATGGTTATTCTGCTTATGATAAGTTGGAAGGCGTTAATTTCGCAAATTGTTGGGCGCATGTTCGTCGTTATTGGCTGAAAGCTGATAGCAAAAATGGTAGAATCGGTGTGAAATATTGTGATGATTTATATCGACTAGAAAGGCAATTTAAACGTTTGTCTCCGAGTAAACGAAGAAAAAAACGTCAAAAGTACTCGAAGCCAATCGTGGAGGAATTCCTTCACTGGGTTGAAACATCACCATTTTACGGAAAAAATGCGTTAGCAAAAGCAGCTGAATACACATTAAACAGGGCAAATGGACTCAAATTATTCCTGAATGATGGGCGAATTGAAATGGATAATAATCCAGCCGAGAACGCCATCCGTCCCAACGTTATAGGAAGAAAAAATTGGCTCTTTAGTGTAAGTGAAGCTGGTGCAAAAGCGAATGCCATCTGTTTAAGTATTGCTGAAACTGCCAAAAGTAACGGCGTTGATTTCTATGAATATATAAAGAAACTTTTTACGGATTTACCAAATCTCGGCGTCCAACAAAACCCTGAAATTTTAGATCAATACATGCCCTGGTCAAAAATGATTCAGGCAGAATGTAGCAAATAAATGAAATAGCCGTAATTCGATTAAAAAAGTCAGAATTTACGGCTATTTACGATGCGTACCGAAAGGTACACTTATTTTTTATAATTCGGGCTTACGTTGACCACAAACCATAAAAAGACTGGAGGAGTACTTCTTATGACTATTATACGACAACCTAGCCTATTTGGCATACAGGAATTATTTGACATGGAACCTACCCAAAAATATGAAGCCATTATTTCAGCGGTAGATTTGGATTCGATGTACCATCAAGTGGCGAAAAAATCACGGTTGGGTGCACCGGAAGAACTAAACTATGCAGCCATGATTATCTCCACCTTTGTAAGATACATAGAGCGCATCCCTACGATGAAGGATCTTATAAAACGTCTTCATGATGATCTAGCTTTTAAGTTAAATTGTGGCTTTTTGGTTTCTGATCATGTGCCTTCAGAATCCTCCTATTCACGTCTCATAACGAAATTGGAGGAAAGCGATATCCTTGAGAAAGAACAAGAAAAAGTGGTCCTCCAGGCTATTGCAGAAGGTTTCATCACGGATGATACAGTGGCCATTGATGCAACCCATTTTGAAGCACGAGACCAAGCGCAGCCAAAAGAAGAAAAGCCAAAATCTGAACCCCAAAAACGTGGTCGGAAATCAAAAGATGAGCGTGACGGGTGGCTTAAAGAACAAGCTGAAACGGAAGCCAATTTACCTTTATATGATAGAAAAATTGTGGCCCAATTAGATGTTCCCCTAGCCGAACTACGTGCCGAAGTTCCCCAAGACCCTAAATGGGGCGTGAAAAAGAACTCAGAAGGACAAAATGTTTTTTGGTTTGGCTACAAAGGTCATTTAGCCGTTGGTACATCAAGCCAATACATTCTACAGGCTCTTTTTTCATCTGGGAGTCTAAATGATGGTAAGGCAGCTATCCCTTTACTGAAAGGAATTCAGGAACGCCTTCACCTTCCATTACGTTATCAAACAATGGATGCGGGCTATGACTATGAACCCATATACGAGCAGGTACATCGAATGGGACAACAATCCGTCATCGCGTATAATAAGCGAAATGAAGGGGAAATCATTGGCTATGATAAACACTTTGCCCCAACTTGTTTCAGAGAGCATTCTTATCGTTATGATAGTTTTGATCCTAAATATGAAACATTGAAATACACAAGACCAAAGGAATGCAGCGACTGTCCCTTAGCTAATGAAGGTATTTGCCAAAAGGTTTATAAAGTGAAAATCACTTCAGACCTTCGCAGATATACCGCACCAGCACGCGGGTCACAAGCATGGAAAAACATTTTCAAACGTCGTACTGCCGTAGAACGGGTTAATGCCTATCTGAAAGAATTCTTTCAACTGAACAATGTTCGCTATCGTACTGGGAAACGTGCAAAAATTCATTTTGACATGGTAACCCTTATTTATAATGCTTCAAAGTTAGCCGCAGACCGAATTAATGTACAATTAAATCAGCAACAAGTAGCATGATTTCTGTTTTTAAAAATATATTTTAGAAATTCTGTAGGATTCTGTATTTTTAAAAAGAGCAATTATGAAATTGACTCAATTGAATAGTGCTAGTAAAAAGAAATTTACCAAACGTTCATTTGACTATATAATAAATAGAAGGGGCAACCCTTCTATTTCCTTTTATAAAATAAACATATACTATATAACGTTACCCGAGGGGAGTGACAATAATGAAATATAAAAGTGTTTTTGATATTATTGGCCCGGTTATGATAGGTCCATCGAGCTCACATACAGCGGGAGCTGCTAGGATTGGTAGAGTTGCACGCACGCTTTTTGGGAGACCCCCGCAATGGGCTAAAATTCATTTTTACGGTTCCTTTGCTGAAACTTATAAAGGTCATGGCACCGACGTAGCGATAATTGGTGGTTTATTAGATTTTGATACTTTTGATGAACGAATCATTCACTCCATTGATCTAGCGAAAGAACAAGGCATGGAAATTGATTTTATTGCTGAAACTGCGATTCCGGAACATCCAAATACCGCGAAAATGGTTATTGGCGATGCAAACGGAGAAATGGAATTAGTCGGAATATCTATTGGTGGGGGCAAAATTGAAATAACAGAGCTTAACGGTTTTAAACTGAAATTAACCGGACATCATCCCGCGATTCTTGTTGTTCATAACGATCGTTATGGAGTAATAGCAGCCGTTTCAAATATTTTATCAAAATATGAAATTAATATCGGTCATATGGAAGTGTCACGTAAGGATGTTGGACAGATGGCGTTAATGGTCATTGAAGTTGACCATAATATCGAAGAATTTATTTTAAAAGAAATTCAAGAACTGCCAAATATTACACAAGTTGCGAGAGTTGTAGATTAATTGTATAAAATGGTGGATAATACTTATAAATAGTGAAATTTTGGTAGCGCTTACGAATGCTTAATGCAAGGAGGTTTTTACATGTTTCGAAATGTTGCAGAATTGGTTGAGTTAGCTGAAGCTCAGAATAAAAAAATCTCCGACATAATGATTGAACAAGAGATGGAAGTAACCGGTAGATCAAAAGAAGAGATTTTTAATCAAATGGATAGAAGTTTAAAAGTGATGGAAGATGCAGTAGAACGTGGACTTAATGGCGTTACTTCTCACTCTGGTTTAACAGGTGGAGACGCCGTTTTAATGAAGAAATATATCGAAAAAGGAAATTTTTTATCTGGGGAAACGATATTAGATGCAGTAAGCAAGGCTGTCGCTACAAATGAAGTAAACGCGGCAATGGGGACTATTTGTGCTACTCCTACGGCTGGTTCTGCCGGAGTTGTGCCAGGAACATTGTTTGCGGTGAAAAATAAACTTCATCCAACAAGAGAGCAAATGGTTCACTTTTTGTTTACATCAGGTGCATTTGGTTTTGTCGTAGCTAATAATGCGTCCATTTCCGGAGCTGCTGGTGGATGCCAAGCGGAAGTTGGATCTGCAGCTGGGATGGCGGCGGCAGCAATTGTTGAAATGGCTGGCGGTTCACCGTCGCAATGTGCAGAGGCAATGGCAATTACTTTGAAAAATATGCTTGGTCTCGTTTGTGATCCAGTTGCAGGATTAGTTGAAGTGCCATGTGTAAAAAGAAATGCAATGGGCGCTGCGAATGCAATGGTGGCAGCAGATATGGCATTAGCGGGAATTACTAGCCGTATACCATGTGATGAGGTTATTGATGCCATGTTCAAAATTGGTCAGAGTATGCCGACTTCACTAAAAGAAACTGCACAGGGCGGTCTTGCGGCTACACCTACTGGTCGCCGACTAGAAGCTAAAATATTTGGGATGCCGTTAAATGAACGTGAATAATACACTAGAAAATTCAGTATCAATTATTAAAGGTATTGGTGAAGAGACGGAAAGCCAGTTAGCATCGATGGGTATTTTTACTGTTCTTGATTTATTAGAACATTTCCCTTATCGTTTTGACGATTACCGTTTACGAGATTTGCAAGATGTTGAACACGATGAGAAAGTAACGGTCGAAGGGAAGGTTCAAAGTGAACCTTCTCTTGTCTTTTATAATCGTAAACGTTCTCGATTAACTATTCACTTATTAGTAGGTAAAAATCTCATAAAAGTGTTCTTTTTTAATCAACCGTATTTAAAAAAGAAAATTTCTATTTCGGATACGATTACAGTTTCAGGTAAATGGGACCGTCATCGTGGAACCATTACAGCTCAGGAATTAAAAATAGGACCATACCAAAAAAACGCTGATTTTGAACCTGTTTATACGGTGAGAGGTTCGCTTACAGTTAAATCTTTACGGAAGTTTATTAGATTGGCATTTCAATCATACGGCAATCAAATTAATGAAAATCTTCCTGAAGATTTAATTAAAAAATACAAATTACTCCCTAGAAGAGACGCAATGAAAATGATGCATTTTCCTATTACTCAAGAGGATGTCAAGCAGGCAAGACGTCGTTTTGTTTATGAAGAATTTTTATTTTTTCAATTAAAAATGCAAGCTCTTAGAAAATTTGAAAGGGAACATTCAGGGGGAATCAGCCAACATTATGACTTAAATAAACTTCGTGCTTTTTTTGATTTATTACCTTTCCCATTAACAAATGCGCAAAAACGAGTAATTAATGAAATTTGTGCTGATCTCAAATCTCCCTATCGTATGAACCGTTTGCTTCAAGGAGATGTAGGTTCGGGTAAAACAGTCGTTGCCGCAGTTGCCCTTTTTGCCAGTTGGACAGCAGGATTCCAAGGTGCCCTTATGGTTCCAACGGAAATTTTAGCAGAACAACATGCAGTATCGCTTCAGAATATGTTAGGTCAAGCAGGCTTAAATATAGAACTTCTAACTAGTTCGATAAAGGGGAAAAAACGTGAAGGTTTGCTGGAACGACTCCGAAAAGGTGAAATTCATGTTTTAGTTGGAACACACGCACTTATTCAGGATGATGTTCATTTCAATAAATTAGGTTTAGTTATAACAGATGAGCAACATCGATTTGGTGTAGAACAGCGACGAGTGTTAAGAGAAAAAGGTGTAACTCCCGATGTACTATTCATGACAGCAACCCCTATACCGAGAACACTTGCTATCACAGCCTTTGGTGAAATGGATGTGTCGGTTATTGATGAAATGCCTGCGGGAAGAAAAAGGATTGAAACTTACTGGGTGAAAAATGAAATGCTTGAAAAGGTTTTACGTTTTGTTGAAAAAGAATTGATAAAAGAGAGACAAGCCTATATCATTTGTCCTTTAATCGAGGAATCGGAAAAATTAGATTTACAAAATGCGATTGATGTATATCAAATGCTTACAGATTATTATTACGATAAATTTAAAGTCGGTCTTATGCATGGACGCCTGCACCCCGCAGAAAAAGAAAATGTGATGAAAGCATTTAGTGACAATGACATACAAATTTTAGTTTCCACTACTGTTGTCGAAGTTGGAGTGAATGTTCCTAATGCAACGATTATGGTCATTTATGATGCTGAAAGATTTGGACTATCCCAATTGCACCAACTCCGGGGCCGCGTTGGAAGAGGACAGGATCAATCGTACTGTTTTTTACTTGCCAATCCGAAAACGGATGTTGGGAAAGAAAGAATGAAAATTATGATTGAAACAAATGATGGATTTGTTTTGAGCGAAAAAGATTTGGAATTGCGTGGACCAGGTGATTTTTTTGGAAAAAAGCAAAGTGGATTGCCTGAATTTAAAGTAGCTGATATGGTACATGATTATCGAGCTTTAGAAGTAGCTAGAAACGATGCGGCACAACTTATTAACCAAAAAGATTTTTGGCACGATCAAAAGTATCATTATTTGCGAAAGTATTTAGAGGAATCCGGTGTTATGGATGGTGAAAAACTTGATTAAAAAGGTGAAAGCAGAATAGAAGTCCATTCTTGCATTCTGCTTTTTCTTTTTATATACTACTATTAGTACCAAGTCCTAATATCGTGAATGGTGATGAATTTTTATGAAAATGATTAAAAAAGAGCGGCAACAACGATTACAGGATACGATAAATAACAATCCATTTATTACTGATGAAGAGCTTGCAGAACAATTTAAAGTCAGCGTGCAAACCATTCGTTTAGATCGATTAGAATTATCGATTCCGGAATTAAGGGAAAGAATAAAAAATGTCGCTGAGAAAAGATTTGATGATGAAGTAAAATCACTGCCAATTGATGAGGTAATTGGTGAAATTATTGATATTGACCTTGATAAAAGCGCAATTTCGATTTTTGAAGTAAAAAAGGAACATGTCTTTAAACGGAATTCAATTGCTAGAGGACATCATCTTTTTGCGCAAGCAAATTCATTAGCGGTTGCTGTAATTAATGATGAGCTAGCATTAACGGCAAAAGCTAATATTCATTTTACTCGTTCAGTAAAGCAAGGTGAACGTGTGGTTGCAAAAGCGAAGGTTTGTGATATACATAATGAAAAGGATCGTACAATCGTTAATGTTGATAGTTTTGTTGGAAATGAGTTAGTGTTTAAGGGTGAATTTGAAATGTTTCGTAATAGTAAGTAAGCCTTTAATTATGAAACGATAACAGTAAGAGTAAGGGATGAAAATAATGAAAATTGCCATCGATGCAATGGGGGGAGACAATGCCCCTAAAGAAATCGTATTGGGTATAAATAAAGCGATAAAAGAATTTACTGATATTGAGATCATACTTTTTGGGAAAGAACAAGAAATTCAACAGTATTTAGAACCTAATGCGCGTGTGGAAATAGTCCATACGGATGAAAAGATTGAAGGAACTGACGAACCAGTAAGGGCGGTTCGTAGAAAAAAGAATGCGTCAATGGTTTTAATGGCACAGGCAGTTGCAGCTGGAAAAGCAGATGCATGTATATCAGCAGGAAATACAGGTGCCTTAATGGCAGCTGGCCTATTTATAGTAGGGCGAATCGATGGAATCGAACGGCCGGCATTGGCACCTACTTTACCAACAGTGGATGGTAAAGGCTTTGTGATGTTAGATCTTGGTGCAAATGCTGAAGCTAAACCGGAACATCTTCTTCAATATGCAATTATGGGTTCAATATATGCTCAAAAAGTACGTGGAATAGAAAAGCCAAAAGTTGGGTTGTTAAATATTGGAACAGAAGAGAAGAAGGGAAATGAGTTAACGAAGAAGGCCTTTGAATTACTTAAAGATTCTAATCTTCATTTTGTTGGTAATATTGAGTCAAGGGATCTATTGCAAGGACCAGCCGATGTAGTCGTTACCGATGGTTTTACCGGCAATATGGTATTAAAAACGATTGAGGGAACGGCAGGATCTTTATTCTCTTTATTGAAAAAAACGTTTATGACAAACTTCAAAAGCAAAATAGCAGCAGGATTAGTTAAAAACGAATTAAAAGATCTAAAAAACATGATGGATTACACTGAATACGGTGGAGCAGGGTTGTTCGGTCTTAATTCACCGGTTATTAAAGCACATGGGTCATCCAATGCAAATGCACTTTATAATGCAATTAGACAGGCTAATGATATGGCAAGTCATAAAGTAACGAGAATTATAAAAGAAACAATTCAAAAAGAAAATGAAATAACTAAGGAGTAGATGATAGTGGGGAAAATAGCATTTGTATTTCCAGGCCAAGGTTCTCAAACGGTTGGTATGGGGAAATCCGTTGTAGAAAAAAGCGATCAAGCGAAATCTATTTTTGAAAGTGCAGATCAACGATTGGGCTATTCATTATCGGATATTATTTTTAATGGACCAGATGAAAAATTAACCTTAACAACAAATGCGCAACCAGCATTATTAACGACTAGTATAGCAATTTTAACATGTTTAGAGGAAGCAGGAATTCGGCCGGATTACACTGCTGGACATAGTTTAGGGGAATATTCTGCACTTGTCGCAGCAGGAGCAATGGATTTTGAAGACGCAGTATTTGCGGTCCACAAGCGTGGTGAATATATGGAGGAAGCTGTGCCAAATGGGGAAGGTACGATGGCAGCTATTTTGGGTATGGATCGCAACGATTTGCAAAAAGTGACAGATGAAGTGACAGCAAATGGCGATTCCGTACAATTGGCTAATTTAAATTGTCCTGGTCAAATTGTAATTTCCGGAACAGTAAAAGGGGTAGAAAAGGCAAGCGTTTTAGCGAAAGAAAAAGGTGCTAAACGAGCATTACCATTACAGGTTAGCGGTCCATTTCATTCCGAATTAATGAAGCCGGCAGCACAAAAATTTGTCGAGGTTCTCGATGAAGTGAAAGTTCAAGATTCAAAAATTCCGGTTATTGCTAATGTGACAGCTGCTCCAATAAGTAAAGCATCAGATATTAAAGAGAAATTAATCGAGCAACTGTATTCTCCTGTTTTATGGGAAGATTCCGTACTTACGATGCTTGAACTAGGTGTAGATACATTTATTGAAATCGGACCTGGTAAAGTGCTATCTGGTTTAATTAAAAAAATTAATCGAAATGTAAAAACATACTCGGTCCAAGATTTTGAAAGCTGTCAGCAAGTCGTAAATGAATTGAAATTATAATCGTAACTAGGTCCGTAAAATGAATGGGGGAGAAACGATGTTACTTGAAGGGAAAGTTGCTTTAGTTACAGGAGCATCACGTGGAATTGGTCGTGAAATAGCATTAGAACTTGCAAGAGAAGGAGCTAATGTAATTGTAAATTACGCCGGCAGTGAGGCGCGTGCGAATGAAGTGGTTGAGGAAATTAAAGCATTAGGAAGAGAAGCGAAGGCTATTCAATGCAATGTCGCAAATAATGATGAAGTACAAGGAATGATAAAAGAAACTATTGGTCTGTTTGGGAAAATTGATATCCTTGTAAATAACGCAGGCATCACTCGTGATAATTTGATCATGAGAATGAAGGAAGATGAGTGGGATGATGTTATTAACACGAATTTAAAAGGTGTATTTCTTTGTACTAAAGGTGTTACTCGACAAATGATGAAACAACGCTCAGGAAAAATTATTAACATCTCATCAATTGTGGGCGTAAGTGGAAATCCTGGACAAGCCAATTATGTTGCAGCTAAATCAGGTGTCATTGGACTTACAAAATCAACGGCGAAAGAATTGGCATCTCGAGGAATTAATGTGAATGCGGTAGCACCTGGGTTTATTACAACTGAAATGACTGATAAACTTCCGGAGGATGTTCAAAGTGAAATGCTAAAGCAAATTCCGTTGGCACGTTTTGGAGAACCAAAAAATGTTGCGAATGTCGTTGTCTTTCTTGCATCTTCTTCATCAGACTATATGACTGGGCAAACCCTTCACGTCGATGGCGGGATGGTAATGTAAAGTTTCGCTTTATTATTTCGATAATATCCTCTATAATGTCTTGAGGGGAGGTGAACCGAATGGCAGATGTATTAGAACGTGTAACGAAAATTATCGTGGATCGTCTAGGTGTTGAGGAATCTAAAGTTACTTTAGATGCTTCTTTTAAAGATGATCTAGGTGCAGATTCCCTTGATGTTGTTGAATTAGTAATGGAATTAGAGGATGAATTTGACATGGAAATTTCCGACGATGATGCTGAAAAAATTGCTACAGTGGGCGACGCTGTTAATTACATACAAGCTAAAGCATAATCGTTCGTTCCGAATCACTAAAACGAGGTTGACCCAAAGGTGTTTTGCACTTTTTGTAAAAGGGTCAACCTCTTTTTCTATGATCTATTAAAAAATATTAAATGAGGACTTTGCACTTCGGGTGTTTTTTTAATAAAATTTATATGGAGTATTTAATAAAGAAAGATAAACAAGGTGGATGACCTATGCGGAAAAAAAATCGTGATAGAGAAAAACAAATAACTTTGAGGATAGATGAGAAGTTTAATCGATTTCAAGAGAGAATTGGTATTCAATTTAATCGATTAGATTTATTAAAGCAAGCATTTACACATTCATCATATGTGAATGAGCATCGCAAGAAGCTACATGCAGATAATGAACGACTTGAATTTTTAGGGGATGCTGTACTTGAATTAACTGTTTCACAATTTCTATATAATAAGTATCCAACTATGAGTGAAGGAAAGTTAACTAAATTAAGGGCTGCCATCGTATGTGAGCCGTCATTAGTGACCTTTGCCAATGAATTACAATTTGGTGAGCTTGTTTTATTAGGAAAAGGTGAGGAAATGACTGGTGGCCGCACACGTCCAGCACTACTTGCAGACGTATTTGAGGCGTTTATCGGTGCTCTTTTTTTAGATCAAGGTCTGGAAACGGTCATCTCAATTTTAGAAAAAATTGTTTACCCTAAAATTAATGCCGGTGCTTTTTCTCATGTGATGGATTTTAAAAGTCAACTACAGGAATTTATCCAAAAAGATGCTGCTGGTGTACTTGAATATGTAGTTCTTCAAGAAAGAGGTCCGGCACATAATAGAGAATTCGTCTCACGTGTACTTTTAAATAAAGAAGAATTAGGAACTGGAACTGGAAGGTCTAAAAAAGAGGCTGAACAACATGCGGCACAAATTGCTTTAAGCAAACTAAAATCGCCACTCCAGGAAAAATAAAATGTTGTACTTCTCCTAAGAGAAAAACAGCAAGGAAGAAAAGGATATAGGAGGAGAGTTTCTTGTTTCTTAAACGCTTAGATGTTGTTGGATTTAAATCCTTTGCGGAAAGAATCACGATCGATTTTGTTTCTGGAGTAACTGCTGTTGTAGGCCCAAATGGAAGCGGAAAAAGTAATATAATCGATGCAGTCAGATGGGTTCTCGGTGAGCAATCAGCAAAATCGCTTCGAGGTGGGAAAATGGAAGATGTCATTTTCGCCGGAAGTGATTCCAGAAAACAATTAAACTTCGCAGAAGTGACATTAACACTAGATAACGAAGACCATCAGTTACCAATTGACTACAATGAAGTTAGTGTAACGAGAAGGGTATATCGTTCAGGTGATAGTGAGTTTTCTATTAATAAACAGTCATGCCGCTTGAAAGATATTATTGATTTATTTATGGATTCCGGACTTGGCAGAGAAGCTTTTTCAATTATTAGCCAAGGGAAAGTTGAAGAAATATTAAACAGTAAAGCCGAGGAAAGAAGAACGATTTTCGAAGAAGCTGCTGGAGTACTTAAATATAAAACCCGAAAAAAGAAAGCTGAATCGAAATTAAATGAAACGGGTGAAAATCTAAATCGGGTAAACGATATTCTTCATGAATTGGAGAATCAAGTAGAACCCTTGAAAATCCAAGCATCACTTGCTAAAGAGTATTTAGATAAAAAAGCTGAACTTGAAAATTTCGAAGTCGCTTTAACGGTTTATGAAATAGAAGAGCTAAGTAAAAAATGGGAAACATTGAAGCAGGAGCTAGGAATTCATCAGGATAAGGAAATGGCTTTGTCAGCTAACATCCAAAAAGAAGAAGCCACTCTTGAGAAAATGCGCGATACTCTTGCCGCATTAGATGAATCAATAAATGATTTGCAAAATGTGTTACTTTCAGCGACAGAAGAGCTTGAAAAGCTTGAAGGACGTAAAGAAGTTTTAAAAGAAAGAAAAAAGAATGCAAGCAGTAATAAAGAGCAATATGAAAAAAACATTGAAGAGCTTATAAGCAAGCTTAAGAAGCTTGAGGAACAAAAAACAACATTGGTAACAGAATACGATCATCATACTAAATCGGCTGCTGCGCTGAAAAAAAAATTAAAAGAAAAAACAGAACTAATGAATCAATATAATATTAATATTGAAGAAATGATTGAATCATTAAAAAGCGATTATATTGAGCTTTTAAATGAAAAGGCAACTTATAAAAACGAGTTGGCCTTACTTGAGCAGCAATTAGGACAACAGGAAGCTAAAAAAATAAAGCTTGATGGTGAAAATAAAAAATACCTAGAACAAAGACAAACGATTTTAGAAGAGAAGCAGAAAACGAATGAGGAACTAGAAAAAGTCGATAAGCAAATTGAAGACCAAGTTCTTGCATTCCGCGAACATCAAAAAAAGCTGGAAGCATTGAAAAATCAATATCAAAAGCAAGAAACGACACTTTATCAAGCTTTTCAGTATTTGCAAAAAGCAAAGTCTCGAAAAGAAACTTTAGAGGAAATGGAAGAGGATTATACCGGTTTCTTCCATGGTGTTCGGGAAGTATTAAAAGCTAGAAATTCTAAGCTTTCTGGGATTGAAGGTGCCGTTGCGGAGCTTATACAAGTTCCTAAACAATATGAGCTCTCAATTGAAACAGCATTAGGCGGAGCAATGCAAAATGTCGTCGTTGCGACAGAAGCCGATGGTAGAAAGGCGATTGAATATTTAAAAACTAATCGATATGGACGTGCTACCTTTTTGCCGTTAAATATTATTAAAGGCAAAGGGTTGTCGGGAAGCCAATTGGAATTGATTAGTAAGCATGAAGCATTTATAGGTATTGCAGCTGATATTGTAAAAATCGATCAAAAGTATCAAACAATCATTTCTAATCTTTTAGGAAATGTAATTATTACAAAAGATCTTCGAGGGGCAAATGAAATTGCCAAGCTATTGCAATACCGATATCGATTAGTGACATTAGATGGAGACGTTGTTAACCCGGGTGGTTCGATGACGGGCGGGACTGTGAAGCAATCCTCTACATCGTTAATCAGCCGAAAAGGAGAACTCGAAGATCTTAAAGAAAAAACGAAATTGATGGAAGAAAAAACAGATCAGCTTGAGCAGCAAGTTAAAACACTTAAACAAGACGTAAACAGCAATGAAAAGATACTTGAAGAAATGAGAAGCGCTGGAGAGCTCCTTCGCTTAAAGCAACAAGAATTGAAATCGGAAATGAGGCAAATTGAATTAGCCGAAAAAAATCTAAATGAAAAACTCCAAATTTACGATATGGAGCGTAATGAATCGAATACTACTGTTCATAATGTAGATCGCCGCATAAATGAACTAACTGCCACTTTAACGCAAATAACGAAAAACATTGAACAACTTGATAAAGAAATTGAAGATTTAACAAAGAAAAAAAATAATCAAAACACTTCAAAGGATGAATTACTAGCTGAAATTAGTGATTTAAAAGCAGAACTGGCAGTGAAAAATGAGCAACTTGTAACTAGTCGTGAAAAACTTGCAACTGTAAAAGTAGAATACGAAGAAGTAAGTGCGAAAAAAACTAGTTATGAAGAAGAGCTCAACTGGTTAGTAAGTCAAATGTCCAATAATCATTCAGGGGAAGCAGAATTATCTGTAGCGGCGGAGAAAAAATTAACCGATAAGATCGAAACAACTAAGCTAATTTCAATCCGTAGAGAAGAACGGATGCAATTACAAACAAAACTCGAAGATGCTGAATTAGCAATTAAAGAACTAAAGAGGCAACATAAAGGTTTAGTAGAAGTAGTTAAAGATGAAGAAGTGAAAATTAATCGAATCGATGTTGATTTAGAAAATCGACTTAACCGTTTAAATGAAGAATATATGTTAACCTTTGAGGCGGCTAAAGAGAAATATCCACTGCAAATCCCAATTGAAGATGCGCGAAAACGCGTAAAACTAATTAAACTTGCCATTGAAGAATTAGGGACTGTTAATATCGGTGCGATTGATGAATACGAACGCGTATCAGAACGATATCAGTTTTTAATGGAACAACAATCAGACTTAGTGTCCGCGAAAGAGACATTACTGCAAATTATTGATGAAATGGATGAAGAAATGAAAAAGCGTTTCCAGCAAACATTTGAATCGGTAAAGTTTCATTTTGAACCGATTTTTAAAGCGTTATTCGGTGGAGGACGTGCTGAATTAAAATTAACGGACCCGACTGATTTATTGAATACGGGAGTAGATATTGTCGCTCAGCCGCCCGGAAAGAAGTTGCAAAACTTAGGGTTATTATCCGGAGGAGAACGTGCACTAACTGCAATTGCGCTATTATTTGCTATTTTAAAAGTTCGACCTGTTCCTTTCTGTATTTTAGATGAAGTGGAAGCAGCACTGGATGAAGCAAACGTATACCGTTTTAGTAAATATTTAAAAAAATTTAGCGAAGAAACGCAATTCATTGTAATCACGCATCGAAAAGGTACGATGGAGGAAGCGGACGTCCTTTATGGCGTCACAATGCAAGAATCCGGCGTATCTAAACTTGTATCCGTTAGACTTGAATCATCTAAAGAACTAGTTGAAACATAAAATTAATGAGAAGAAACGAGGAAGTGATTGAAAGATGAGTTTTTTTAAAAAGCTAAAAGATAAATTCACAAAATCTACTGATTCTGTAACGGAAAAATTCAAACAAGGTTTATCAAAAACGCGAGATAATTTTGCTTCTAAAGTGAATGACCTTGTAGCAAGATATCGGAAAGTAGATGAGGATTTCTTTGAAGAGCTTGAAGAAATACTTATTGGAGCAGATGTGGGCTTCAATACAGTTATGGAGCTTGTTGAAGAATTAAAAATGGAAGTAAAGAAAAAGAATATTCAAGATCCAGCCGAAGTTCAATCCGTCATTTCCGAAAAGCTTGTTGAAATCTATCAAGGGGATACCAAAACACCTAATACTATTAATATTCAATCGGAAGGTTTAACGGTTATTTTATTCGTTGGTGTAAATGGAGTGGGGAAAACAACGACAATTGGCAAACTTGCTCATAAATATAAAACCGATGGGAAGAAAGTTATTTTAGCCGCAGGGGACACATTTAGGGCAGGGGCTATCGATCAATTAGAGGTTTGGGGGCAACGGGTCGGTGTTGATGTAATCAAGCAAGGTGAAGGCTCTGATCCTGCCGCTGTTATGTATGATGCGATTCAGGCAGCGAAGGCGCGTAAAGCTGATATTCTTCTTTGTGATACGGCAGGTCGACTGCAAAACAAAGTTAATTTGATGAATGAATTAGAAAAGGTAAAAAGGGTCATTGAAAGAGAAATACCAAATGCACCCCATGAAGTGCTTCTAGTCTTAGATGCAACAACAGGGCAAAATGCGATGGTACAAGCAAAAACGTTTAAAGAAGTAACAGATGTATCCGGGATTGTCTTGACTAAATTAGACGGTACCGCTAAAGGTGGAATTGTTCTAGCGATCCGCAATGAACTTGAAATTCCAGTTAAGTTTGTTGGTTTAGGTGAAAAAATGGACGATTTACAAGAATTTGATCCGGAAAAATATGTGTATGGACTTTTTTCAACGATCATTGAGCAAAACGAGGAATAAAGGACATTTACTTGACAAATCGATAAATACTGTGTAATCTTCATATGTAAAGGTCTTTCACTTAACAAGGGAGTGAGAAGAATGCTAGAGAAAACAACGAGAATGAATTACTTATATGATTTTTATCAATCGTTGTTAACTCCAAAGCAACGTAGCTATATGTCCCTTTATTATTTAGACGATTTTTCGCTTGGTGAAATTGCTGAAGAATATGAAGTAAGCAGGCAGGCGGTGTTTGATAATATCAAGCGTACAGAAGCCATGCTTGAGGAATATGAAAAGAAATTATTATTATTCCGAAAGTTTCAGGATCGAAAAGTAATTCTTGAAAATATGAAAAAAGCATTGGAAACTAATTCAGTGGAAGAACTGGCAAAGCTCATTGAAGCGCTTGAAATATTAGAATAGGAGGCGGTATGAATGGCATTTGAAGGACTATCCGACCGACTTCAGAACACAATACAGAAAATACGCGGCAAAGGAAAAGTATCTGAAAGCGATGTAAAAGAAATGATGCGTGAAGTACGTCTCGCTCTATTAGAAGCGGACGTTAACTTCAAAGTAGTAAAGGATTTTGTTAAAAAGGTAAGCGAGCGCTCCGTTGGACAGGAAGTGATGAAAAGTCTGACACCTGGACAACAGGTCATTAAAGTAGTTAAAGAAGAATTAACTAATTTAATGGGTGGGGAACAAAGTCAAATCGCAGTATCTAAGCGCCCTCCAACAGTCATCATGATGGTTGGTTTACAAGGTGCAGGTAAAACGACGACAACTGGAAAGCTTGCAAATCTTTTGCGAAAAAAATACAATCGAAATCCTTTATTAGTTGCTGCTGATATTTATCGTCCTGCTGCTATTAAACAACTAGAGACGTTAGGAAAACAGCTTAATATGCCTGTATTTTCTTTAGGGGATCAAGTCAGCCCGGTTGAAATTGCCAAACAGGCTCTTGAAAAGGCAAAAGAAGACCATAATGATTATGTATTAATCGATACAGCAGGTCGGTTGCATATTGATGGGGAATTAATGAATGAGCTTAAGGAAATTAAAGAGCTTTCTAATCCCGATGAGATCTTCCTCGTTGTTGATGCGATGACTGGACAAGATGCTGTTAATGTTGCTGATAGCTTTAATGAGCAATTAGGCATTACCGGTGTCGTATTAACGAAGCTTGATGGGGACACTCGCGGTGGTGCAGCCCTTTCAATTCGTGCCGTAACAGAAAAGCCGATTAAATTTGTCGGTATGGGTGAAAAATTAGATGCATTAGAAGCATTCCATCCCGAACGTATGGCATCCCGTATTTTAGGTATGGGAGATATGCTTTCCTTAATTGAAAAAGCGCAGGCAAATGTCGATGAGGAAAAAGCAAAAGAACTTGAACAGAAATTGAGAACAATGAATTTTACATTTGATGATTTTCTCGATCAATTAGGTCAAGTTCGAAAAATGGGTCCACTTGATGAACTATTAAAAATGATGCCTGGTGCAAATAAAATTAAAGGCATGGGTAATCTGCAGATTGATGAAAAACAAATTAGTCATGTTGAAGCAATTATTCAATCAATGACGAAAAAGGAAAAAGTCAATCCGGAGATTATTAACGCTGGTAGAAAAAAGAGAATTGCGAAAGGAAGCGGCACTTCCGTTCAAGAAGTGAATCGACTTTTAAAGCAGTTTGAAGAAATGAAAAAAATGATGAAACAGATGACAGGAATGCAGCAAAAAGGAAAACGTAAAGGCTTTAAATTTCCATTTATGTAATTTGTCCTTTCTCATCGTTTTTGATATAATACTAAGTGTTAAGAAAAAACACTTTACAAACTAAACACATATTTGATAATATACTATCTTGTGTAAAACTATTCGGAGGTGCTATTTAAAATGGCAGTAAAAATTCGTTTAAAACGTATGGGAGCAAAAAAATCTCCTTTCTATCGTATTGTTGTAGCTGATTCTCGTTCACCACGTGATGGACGCTTTATTGAAACAGTAGGAACTTATAATCCTGTTTCACAACCAGCTGAAGTTAAAATTGATGAAGAACTAGCAATGAAATGGTTACAAAATGGTGCAAAGCCATCTGACACAGTTCGCAATCTATTTTCTAAACAAGGCATCATGGAAAAATTCCACAACGCAAAATATAGCAAATAATCGTGAACTCAATGCAAGATTTGATCGAAACGATTGTTAAGCCCCTTGTCGATTCACCAGAAGATGTTCAAGTTTTCGTAGCTGAAGAAGATAGTCATATCACTTACAAACTATCAGTTAATAAACAGGATATCGGTAAGGTAATAGGAAAAAAGGGGCGGGTTGCAAAAGCCATTCGAACTGTTGTCTATGCTGCAGCAGGATCCAAACATCATAAGAAAATTTATTTGGAAATTATCGAATGAAACCAAAGGATAATTTCCTTTGGTTTATCAAGCAGAAATAAGAATTCTCACACTGAATTTATTACACTGCATGAGAAAAGGGAGGGTTCAATTCCTCCCTTTTTCTATATACAAAATTCGTATACATACCTCTTTTTAACTCCTTATCAAAATAAAGTATCACAAATGCAAAGTGAAAATAATTAGTAAAAGAACATATAAGGAGGGTGGAAATGCAGTTACTTCAAACTGTAACAATAAAGCAGGTTTTAACAGAAAAAAGTAAAAAAGAACTGCAGCAATCCTATATTCAAAAAAAAATCACCATGCAAAAAGAATGTGATCAATTACGATTTGAATTAAAAAAATTGGAGCGAACAAACAAGTTTTCACCAACAAGTTTAAAAACACATTTTGAAAAAGAAATTAATAGCAGAAAAGAGAAAATTAAATTAATTGATTTTCAAATTGAGCAGCTTTCTCTACTGCCGCTAGGAAGCGAAATTAAAGAACAGGACATACAAGCCATTGTGGATGTAAAAGTCGGCGATAATTGGGAAAAACTAATGAAAGAACAAATGATTATAGTAAAAGATGGAATTGTCATAGAAATACGTTAGAGGTGAGTGAATGACTAATTGGTTTAATGTAGGAAAAATAGTAAATACGCATGGACTTAATGGGGAGGTTCGTGTCATCTCCAAAACAGATTTTCCCGAAGAACGATATCAAAAAGGGAATACCCTTTATTTATTTTTAAATAATCAAGAACCAGTTCAATTAACGATTAAAAATCATCGTACACATAAAAATTTCGACTTATTACAATTTGAGGGGTACGAAAATATTAATATAGTTGAAAAATGGAAGAATGGTTTATTAAAAATTTCTGAAGAACAATTAACAAACCTTGATGAAGGAGAATATTATTTCCATGAAATCATTGGGTGCAAAGTTATTACACTAGACGGAGAAGAAATTGGGATTGTAAAAGAAATATTAACCCCTGGAGCAAATGATGTATGGGTAGTTAAAGGAAAGGATAAAAAAGAACACTTAATCCCATATATTGATGACATAATAAAAAATGTAAACATCGAGGAAAAGGTTATAACGATTGATCCAATGGAAGGATTATTATCATGAAAATAGACGTCCTAACCCTTTTTCCCGAAATGTTTTCCGGAGTCTTTGGTTCCTCTATATTAAAAAAAGCGGCTGAAAAAAAAGTTGTACAATACAATGTCGTAAATTTTCGCGAGTTTGCTGATAACAAGCACCAAACAGTTGATGATTATCCTTACGGCGGCGGTGCAGGAATGGTTTTAAAGCCACAGCCAATATTCGATGCAGTTGATTCTCTGACTAAAAACGAAGAAAATAGTAAACCGCCGAGAGTAATTCTTTTATGTCCTCAAGGTAAAGTTTTAACTCAAAAAGTATCTGAGGAATTAGCAAAAGAAAATCATCTTATATTTGTTTGCGGTCATTATGAAGGATATGATGAACGAATTCGTGAGCATGTCGTAACAGATGAAATATCCATCGGTGATTATGTGTTAACAGGTGGAGAGCTAGGAGCAATGGTTGTCATTGATAGTGTTGTTCGTCTACTGCCTGGAGTGTTAGGAAATGAAGATTCTCCGCTGCTAGATTCTTTTTCATCAGGCTTGTTGGAACATCCCCACTATACACGCCCTGCTGACTTTAGAGGGATGAGGGTACCGGATGTACTATTATCAGGAAATCATAAGCATATAGATGAATGGCGGGAGAAACAATCGCTAAAGCGAACATATGAAAGACGACCTGATTTGTTAGAAAACTATCCATTAACAGAGAAACATAAGGAATGGATAGCAGAATGGAAAAAGTGTGAGAAAGATTAAGGTCATTGGTAAATAGGTGATTGCAATACAGTTATTGATATGATAAGATATTCCTTGTGATTTATTTTAATAAATCGCATGAAAACGATGTTCCGCTGCATGGATAGATTTGTATGAGCATCTGTTGGAAGGAGTTGAATTCGATGCACAAAATTATTGATGAAATTACAAAAGATCAACTTCGCTCTGATCTTCCAGCGTTCCGTCCTGGTGATACTGTACGTGTACACGTTAAAGTTATCGAGGGTACTCGCGAACGTATCCAGCTATTTGAAGGTGTTGTAATTAAACGCCGTGGTGGTGGAATCAGCGAAACTTTCACAGTTCGCAAAATTTCTTATGGTGTTGGTGTTGAACGTACATTCCCTGTTCACACTCCTAAGATTGCGAAACTTGAAGTAGTGCGTCGCGGTAAAGTTCGCCGTGCGAAACTTTACTACCTACGTAATTTACGTGGTAAAGCCGCTCGTATTAAAGAAATTCGATAATAATAAGAAAAGTGTAAGCGCCTTGGTCAGCCCCGACAAGTCATTTGACCTTGTGGGGGAGCTAGGTGCTGATGCTGGACAAGAAGAGAAGGAGCTTGATATCAAGCTCCTTTTCGACTTTAATAAATTTTTTAATCCGGATTATGGATATGGTAAATTGGATATAAAATAATGATAGGCATAAAAAATATTTTACATTTATTGTTGATTAGCTGATATATTAATATATATAGCTTGGCAATTTTACATAGGCGGTGGAAACATGTCAAAACAAAAGAACGAATTATGGGAATGGACTAAAGCTCTGCTAATTGCGGTGGCACTTGCGGTAATTATTCGCTATTTTTTATTTGCGCCAATTGTTGTAGATGGTTCTTCCATGATGCCTACTCTTCAAAATGGAGATCGGATGATCGTTAATAAACTAGGAAATCCGGATCGGTTTGATATCGTTGTTTTCCATGCACCTGAAAAGAAAGACTACATAAAAAGAGTTATTGGTTTACCGGGTGATAAGGTAGAATATAAAAATGATACACTTTACATAAATGGCAAAGCGTATAAGGAACCATACCTAGATCAATATAAAAAAGACTTACCGGAAGGTCCTTTGACAGAAGATTTCACTTTGAAAGATACTCCGGTCGGACAAGAAACCGTTCCTGAAGGAGAAATCTTCGTCATGGGTGATAATCGCAGATTTAGTAAGGACAGCCGACATATTGGTGCGGTTCCATTAAAGAAAGTAATTGGTGATACGAAATTAATTTATTGGCCAATTTCAGACATTCGCCTTGTAAAATAAGAAATATGGAGTTGAAAGCATGACGATTCAATGGTTCCCAGGGCATATGGCAAAAGCTCGCAGGGAAGTTACGGAGAAACTAAAATTGGTGGATATCGTCTTTGAGCTGGTGGATGCGAGAATTCCTGTTTCCTCTGCAAACCCAATGCTCGATGAGATCATTCAGCAAAAACCGAGATTAACTTTATTAAATAAAGCTGATTTAGCAGACCGTGAAACGACGAAAAAATGGTTGCAATACTATGCCGAGCAAGATAAAAAAGCTTTATCAATCAATTCACAAGCCGGAAGTGGCTTACATGAAATTGTAAATGCAGCCAAAGAAATATTGAAGCCTAAATTTGATCGTATGAAGGCAAAAGGGATGAAACCTAGAGCTATCCGTGCGATGATTATCGGTATTCCTAATGTAGGGAAATCTACATTAATTAATCGTCTTGCTAAGAAGAATATAGCAAAGACAGGAAATATGCCTGGTATTACGAAGTCGCAGCAATGGATTAAAGTCGGGAAAGAACTGGAATTACTTGATACTCCAGGGATCTTATGGCCGAAATTTGAAGATCAAGAAGTAGGTTATAAATTAGCTTTAACTGGTGCTATTAAAGATACGATATTAAACTTGCAGGATATTTCAATTTACGCATTACGTTTTCTTGAGGAAAATTATCCTAATCGACTAAAGGAAAGATATAATTTTTCCGAAATTCCTTCTGAGGTCCTTGATTTATTTAATCATATAGGTGAATTACGTGGATGTTTAATGTCGAAAGGGGAAGTCGATTACGATAAAACAGCGGAAACGATTATTCGTGATATCCGTTCGGATAAGTTAGGAGCTTTATCATTCGATATACCTGGTGAACAAAAAGAAACTGCATCCCCCTAATTTTGTACTGCACCCCAAAAGTTAGAGTAAAAATCTAACTTTTGGAGTGTTTATTTATGGCTAAATATAGTGAGAAATTTAAACTGATGGTAGTTAAAGAATATCTAGAAGGAAATCTTGGATACAAGCTCTTAGCCCGTAAACATGGTGTGAAGTCACATAAGCAGATTATTAACTGGGTAAAAAATTACGAAAATTTTGGTGCCGAAAGCTTAATGAGCAAGAAACATGAGAAATCATATTCTGTTCAATTTAAGCTAGATGTATTAAGATTTATGAAGAGAACAGGTTCTTCAGTGATTGATTCAGCCCTTCAATTTGGGATAACTAACCCTCCGATGATATCTAGATGGAAAAGGAATTTCTTGAAGGTGGTGCTGAAGCCCTGGGTAAACCGAAAGGACGGTCACCCATGTCTGATAAAGGTACGAGTAAGAGTAATAAAAACAAACACGTGGAAGAAAAAGAAATGACATACGAACAAAAACTAGAAAGAGAAAATGAGCTTCTTCGTTTGGAGGTAGAATATCTAAAAAGTTGCGAGCTTTTCAGATGGATCCGGAGGGCTATCTAGAAAAGCACAGGCAAAAGATTATCATTCGAACTCAAAGAAGAATTTAAATTAAGGGATGTATTACATGTAGTCGGCATCCCTGAATCCTCCTACCACTATCATATAAAGATGATGAAAAAGGTTAATCCGGATCAAGGACTAGAAGATCTTATCAATCCATTTTCGAAGAAAATGACGGAAATTATGGTTACCGTCGTATTCATCTTGAATTGGGAAATCGGGGCTATAAAGTGAATCATAAGAGGATTCAACGTATCATGAAGAAACTAGGACTAAAAGGAAAAAAAGTTCTGGAGAAAAACACGCAAGTATAGTTCTTACAAAGGTACTGTTGGAAAAGTTGCGAAGAACCTTATTAATCGTAGATTTTATTCTAATGTGCCCCATCAAAAGTTAACTACAGATATCACTGAGTTTAAATGTACTAATGGAGAAAAATTATATTTAAATCCAATCATGGACATGTTTAATGGTGAAATACTTTCACATGAAATAGCTAAGCATCCAAGTTTAGAACTTGTGATGAAACCCTTGGGAAAAGCATTAGAAATCGTAAAAGAATCAAAATACAGAACAACTATTCATTCTGACCAAGGATGGCATTATCAACATAGAAAATGGGTGAAAACACTTAAGAAAAATAAAGTTTTTCAAAGTATGTCTAGAAAAGGAAACTGCTTAGATAATTCACCAATGGAAAACTTCTTTGGTTTATTAAAACAAGAGATGTATCATGGAGAGGCATTGTGTTCTTTTGAAGAATTAAAGAGCAAGATTGAAAGATATATAGATTATTATAATAACAAACGTATCAAACAAAAATTGGCCGGTATGTCTCCGGTTCAATACCGCATTCATACCAGCCAATTAGCTGCTTGATATAAACTCTAACTTTTCGGGGTCACAACATTTGAGGGGATTTTTTATTCTACCAATAAAATGAGGGACTGAATATGAACACAAGGACAATTAAAGATATTGCCGAAATGCTAAATAAAATAGTAAGCAAGGAAGACCCACTAATCAAAATACTAGAAGTTGATGAACGAAAAGGTGTTCAAAATCTCTTAAAGCAATGGTATAGACAGCAAGAATTAAAGGAAAATTACCGTAAAAAATTTAATCAGATGATGAAATATGAAATCGACATTAAGCAACAAGGCTTCAAGTACATAGCCGGAATTGATGAAGTGGGCAGAGGTCCGCTTGCAGGTCCCGTTATTGCAGCAGCAGTTATTTTGCCTGATGATTTCTACTTAGAAGGCCTAAATGATTCAAAACAATTATCTGAAAAAAAACGTGATGAATTTTATACCATCATTATGAAAGAAGCAGTGGCAGTTGGAACGGGAGTTATTTCCGCACAAGAAATAGACGAGGTTAATATATATGAAGCGACGAAAAAAGCGATGATAGCAGCAATCAATGACCTCCAAACAATGCCGGATTATTGTTTAATAGATGCGATGAAATTAACGATACCCTTCCCTCAGACATCCATCATTAAGGGGGATGCATCCAGTGTATCGATTGCCGCTGCCTCCATTGTCGCTAAAGTAACAAGAGATCGATTAATGAAGAGATATGCACAAGAATACCCGAATTACTTATTTGATAAAAATATGGGCTATGGTACAAATGAACATCTCCAAGCTATACAAAAATATGGTCCCTGTCCAATTCATCGAAAAACCTTTGCTCCCATTAAAAACTATATGTAAAATTTTCAACTATGAGATACTACTCTCATAGTTTTTTTATTGTTATGATTGTTTGTGGATGTTTTTGACTGTAAATAGTTGATTTTGAACGGAAGTGGATGTAAACTATAAAGAGTAAAGAAGATGTATGCGTTATCAATAGAAGCTAAGGTGATAAAACATGTTAACAGTAGAAAGACATCGAATGATTGTTGAGCTTTTAAAGAAAAAAGATATTGTAAGTATCCAAGAACTAGTTGATGCAACAAACACCTCAGAATCAACAATCAGACGGGATTTAATACATTTAGAAGAAAAAAAGGCATTGAAAAGGGTGCATGGCGGTGCATCACGAATTCAAAGAAAATTAGATGAGCCTAATATATTGGAAAAGTCCGCTAAAAATCTCTCAGCTAAAAATGCAATTGCAAAATACTCTGCAAGTTTGATTGAAAACGGTGATTGTATTTATTTAGACGCTGGCACAACAACCCTCCAATTAATTCAATACTTGGATAGTGAAATGGAGATTGTCGTTGTAACAAATGGAGTAACCAATTTAGAGCCGCTTTTAAGTAAAGGCATTAGAACATATGTGGTTGGCGGATTTCTTAAGGCGAGTACAAGTGCCATGATTGGGAAAGTTGCACTAGATAGTATTCAATCTTTCCGTTTCGATAAATGTTTTTTAGGAGTGAATGGTATCCACCCATCACTAGGGTTTACAACACCGGATCCAGAGGAAGCCGCTATGAAGAAAAAAGCATTAGAGCTCTCAAAAGAATGCTATGTTCTTGCAGATCGTTCAAAGATTGGTGAAATCGCCTTTTCAGAAATAGCTGATATTTCTAAAGCCTCTATAATTACAAATGATATAGATGAAGAAACGAAAGAATTATATAACGAAAAAACAATTATTAAGGTAGTGACACCATGATATACACAATAACATTAAATCCTTCATTGGATTACACCGTAAAAGTAGATAATTTTCAAATAGGTGAATTAAATCGATCGAACGAAGATTATAAAGTTCCCGGCGGGAAAGGTATTAACGTATCGCGCGTGTTAAAACGACTTGGAGTAGACTCGAAGGCACTCGGATTTGTTGGTGGATTCACAGGAAAGTATATTGAAGACTATTTAAAAGACGAACAAATTGAAGTAGATTTTGTAAAAGTAGCCGGTGATTCCCGAATTAACATTAAGCTGAAAACAGATGTTGAAACTGAAATTAATGGGTCAGGTCCCAATATTGGGCCAGCCGAATTTGAAAAATTTATAGAAAAACTAGATGCGGCTAATTCAAAAGATATAATCGTTTTTTCAGGAAGTATTCCAAGCACACTCCCCGCAACAATATATAAGGACTTAATTGAAAAGGGGAAACAGAAAGGAACACTTTTTGTTGCAGATGTTTCGGGTGTGGCATTAAAAAATGTAATAGAAGCTAAACCATTTTTAATTAAGCCCAATCACCATGAACTTGGGGAACTTTTTGATAAAGAAATTACTACTATTCAAGATGCTTATTTATATGGAAAAAAATTAGTAGACAGTGGAATTGAAAATGTTATTGTTTCAATGGCTGACAAAGGCGCCGTATTAATTACTAAAACAGGTGCGTATCATGCAAATGTACCAAAAGGAACACTTGTAAACTCGGTTGGTGCCGGAGATTCTTTAGTAGGTGGATTTTTAGCTGCTTTTGTAACAGGTGCTCCAGTTGAACAAGCATTTCGAAATGGAGTTTCTTCAGGAAGTGCCACCGCGTTTTCTATGGGTCTTTGCACGAAAGAAATGGTTTCAA
Organism: Heyndrickxia sporothermodurans; assembly: GCA_016756695.1. Lineage (GTDB taxonomy): Bacteria > Bacillota > Bacilli > Bacillales > Bacillaceae_C > Heyndrickxia > Heyndrickxia sporothermodurans. The sequence continues at coordinate 4,119,130 of CP066701.1, read as the reverse complement.
ATCTACTAAACCAAGTAAAAGTTACAACTCTTTAAAAGGAGATAAACAACATGAAAATTACCGAACTGCTTACATTAGAAACCATTAAATTGGGGATTGAATCAACAGCAAAAAAAGAAGTAGTTAATGAACTGGTAAATGTCCTTGATCAAGCTGGAAAATTAAATGATAAAGATAAATATGAAAAAGCTGTTTTAGCAAGAGAAGAGCAAAGTACCACCGGTATTGGAGACGGAATTGCCATCCCACATGCTAAGACAGATGCAGTAAAAGCACCGGCTATCGCTTTTGGGAGATCGACTGCAGGTGTGGATTATGAATCTTTTGATGGACAGCCCAGTCATTTATTCTTTATGATTGCTGCCAGTGAAGGGGCAAATAATACACATTTAGAGGCGTTATCAAGACTTTCTTCGTTATTAATGAAAGATGTTGTCAGAAATAAATTAATGGCAGCTTCATCTCCTGAAGAGGTAATAGCTGTATTTAATGAATTTGATGTAGATGAAGAAACGGTACAAACATCCGTAGAGAAGAATATGGTCCTTGCAGTTACAGCTTGCCCTACTGGTATTGCTCACACATATATGGCTGCTGATTCGCTAAAGGAAAAGGCAAAAGAATTAGGGATTCCATTTAAGGTTGAAACAAATGGTTCCGGCGGTGCAAAAAATGTATTAACACAAGAAGAAATAGATCAAGCGGCCGCTATCATTATCGCTGCAGATAAGCAAGTAGAAATGGAACGTTTTAAAGGTAAGTGTATTATTGAAGTGCCAGTTGCCGATGGAATCCGTAAACCGAAAGAGCTGCTTGAGAAAGCGGTTAAACAGGACGGTACGATTTACAACGGTTCAGGTGAAAAGAAAAAAGATAGTAGTGATCATAAAGGCAGAAGCGGCTTTTATAAACATCTCATGAATGGTGTATCAAATATGCTGCCCTTCGTTGTTGGCGGAGGAATTTTAATTGCGATTTCCTTTATGTTTGGGATTCATTCGGCTGATCCTAAAGACGAGACATATAATCGATTTGCGGAAGCTTTAAATACAATTGGTGGCGGTAACGCGTTTGGTTTAATGATCCCTGTCTTAGCTGGTTTTATCGCGATGAGTATTGCTGATCGTCCCGGATTAGCACCTGGTATGGTTGGCGGTTTTATGGCTGCCCAAGGTGGAGCTGGATTTTTAGGAGGTCTCATTGCAGGTTTTCTAACAGGGTATGTTGTTGTATTACTGAAAAAATTATTCTCGAAATTACCGGATGCACTTGAAGGAATTAAGCCGGTATTGCTTTATCCACTATTTGGGATATTTATTACTGGTATCATCATGTTCTTTGTTATAAATAAACCTTGTAGTCTATTTAATGAATATTTAACCAATTTATTAAATAATCTTGGTACCGGAAATTTAGTAATACTTGGTATTATTCTTGGTGGTATGATGTCCGTCGATATGGGTGGTCCAATTAATAAAGCGGCCTTTACGTTTGGGATTGCGATGATTGACGCAGGAAATTATGCGCCACATGCTGCTGTCATGGCCGGTGGGATGGTTCCACCACTTAGTATGGCAATTGCAACGACTTTATTTCGTAATAAATTTACAAAAAAAGAGCGGGAAGCGGGGATTACTTGCTATATTATGGGTGCGTCATTCATTACTGAAGGTGCCATCCCATTTGCTGCATCTGATCCAGCACGTGTGATTCCTTCAGCTGTAGTAGGTTCGGCAGTTGCGGGGGCATTAACGATGCTATTTGGGATTGGACTTCGCGCGCCGCACGGTGGAATATTTGTTATTCCTTTAGTGGATGGAAATCCTCTTTTATATATCCTAGCCATCTTAATCGGTTCTGTCGTCACAGCATTATTAGTAGGCTTACTTAAGAAAAGAGTAATTGAATAAAAATAATAGGCTGACAAAATGTCAGCCTATTTCCTTTTATAAGGATTTGCGATATATTTCTAATACATCTTCACGGTTTAATTTTTTAAAATTGCCAAATTCACCATTTGCCATTGCTTTATCGGCCATCACTTCTAATTTACTTGCATCGATATTATAATCACTTAATCGGGACGGTGCACCGATACTATTCCAAAATTCCCTCAGTTTTTCGATCCCTTCTAAACCAGCATCTTCGTCGGTTTTACCTTCAGGGTCTACGCCAAATACCCGTACTGCGAGCTGTTTAAAACGTGAAGGCTTCACCTTTAAATTATGCTTCATCCAATTTGGAAAGAGGATGGCTAATCCACCACCATGGGGAATATCGTAAACAGCCGAAACGGCATGTTCAATATTATGGGAAGCCCAATCGCCTCGATAGCCCATTGAAAGCATACCGTTTAATGCCATCGTTCCTGTATATAAAATCGTTGATCTATATTCATAATTTTCCAGATCATTAATTAGCTTTGGAGCAGTTTCCATAACAGTAAGTAATAATGATTCACACATCCGATCCTGCATAAGTGTGTTTTCTGTTAGATGAAAATAATGCTCGAACACATGTGACATCATATCGACCATTCCATATACGGTTTGATCTTTCGGAACAGTCATAGTGTTAACTGGGTCAAGTATTGAAAATTTAGGAAATGTAACCGAACTACCCCAGCCATACTTTTCATTCGTTTCCCAATTGGTAATAACCGATCCTGCATTCATTTCTGAACCAGTTGCTGCAATGGTTAGTATTGTACCAAAGGGAAGGGCTTCTTTTGCGAAAGCTTTCTTCGTAACAAGATCCCACGCATCCCCATCATACTTCGCTCCCGCTGCAATTGCTTTTGTACAGTCAATGACACTTCCACCACCAACAGCAAGGAGAAAATCAATTTGCTCTTTTTTACATAAATCGACGCCTTTCCTTACCGTTGAGATACGCGGATTTGGCTCAACTCCAGATAATTCGAATACTTGTGAGCCGATCTCTTCTAAATTTTTTACCACTTGATCATACAAGCCGTTTTTCTTAATACTGCCTCCACCATAAACAAGCAGCACCTTTTTTCCGTATTGTGGAACTTCTACTTTCAACTGTTCAAGTTGACCCTTACCAAATATTAATTTAGTTGGGTTCCAATATGTAAAATTATCCATTAACAATCACTCCTCACCTACATTATGAAATAGAGAAATAAGAAATGCAAAAATGCAGCATTATTAATATGCTACAATCTTTTCATTTCACAATAATTGTTTTGGAAATTAGACAAGTCTGTAAGAATAAAAATATAGATAATGAGTTCCCAGAGAGGATGATAAGGATGAGGAAAGATGTAATAAGACAAAGGGATAAAATAATAGAGCGCTTGCTTTCTGATCAATCCCGTAATGGTTCTTGGGAATATCCTTTTGAAACAGGGATATTAACAGATTGCTATATGATTATCTTATTAAGAGTTTTGGAAAAAAATGATGAAAGTTTAATTCAAAGCCTAGTTAATCGTATTTTAAAGGAACAATACAATGATGGGACATGGAAGCTATATGTTGATGAAGGGAAAGGGAAATTATCATTAACCATTACAGCTTACTATGCCTTGCTGTTTTCGGGTTACGTAGAGAAGAATTCTCCTAATCTCATAAGAGCAAAAGAATTTATCATGATAAATGGTGGGCTCCATAAAGCAAACATGTTCACACTTGCCTTATTATCGTTAACAGGTCAAATCGAGTGGGATTCACCATTTCCAATTCCAGTAGAAGCAGTCCTCCTTCCTGAAAAATTTCCAATTAATTTTTGTGACATATCTGTCTTTGGCAGAGCAAACTTAGCTCCCTTACTTATAGTGGCGGATTATAAGTTAGTAGTAAAACCGGCAAATTCTCCGAATCTAGCAGATCTTATAATTAGGAAAACTGATGGAAAGAACAAGTTTACCGATGAAACGAGATCAATTTTCGATTTCATTGAACAGGGAATTGAACAAATTGTAGAATTAAAGGAAGATGTTCATGAAAAAGCATTGGAATATTTGGAGCAATATTTATATGATCATATCGAACTAGATGGCACACTTTATAGCTACTTCAGTGCAACTTTCTATATGATTTTTGCATTCATTGCCCGGGGAAAGGATAAAAATGATTCAAAAATTATTAAAGCCATTGACGGATTGAAATCTATGATTTGCACGATTAATGGGGATAAGCATTGTCAGTATACGACGGCGCATGTTTGGAATACTGCATTAATTTCGTCAGCACTCCAATTTGCTGGAATTCCCCATACAGAAGTAAACATTCGTCAAGCAAATCAATATTTATTAGAAAGACAACATGTAAAACTAGGGGATTGGACGGTTCATAATCCGCATACATATCCTGGCGGTTGGGGATTTTCAAATGTTAACACAATCAATCCGGATATAGACGATACAATTGCATCTTTGCGTGCGTTGCATCAACTAATAATTGAACAGCCACATTATTATAATGTGTGGGATCGAGGGATTCGCTGGGTTTTATCCATGCAAAATGACGATGGCGGATGGGCAGCTTTTGAAAAAAATGTTGATAATCCATTATTGAATTTATTGCCTTATGGGGAAGGGTTGTTGCTAGATGCCTCATCAGTAGATTTAACAGGTAGAACGTTAGATTTTTTGGGGAATTATACAAGCATTGATAAAGATGATCAACAAATTAAAAAAGCAATTAAATGGCTTGTAAATCACCAGGAAGATGATGGCAGTTGGAATTGCCGCTGGGGAATTTATTATATATATGGTACTTGGACAGCAATCATAGGATTAATGGCAGTTGGTATAAGACCCAATCATCCATCAATCACTCGTGCAAAAAAGTGGATTGAGCACACACAAAATGTCGATGGAGGTTGGGGGGAGTCATGTAATAGTGATAAAATAAAAAAATATATCCCATTGGGTGTAAGCACACTAACCCACACTGCATGGGCCCTTGACTCCTTAATAACGATAGCGGATGAAGTTACTCCTTCGATACAAAAAGGAATAAACTTTTTAATCAATCATGCCGATATTAAAGATTGGAGGAGTTCTTATCCAAAAGGTCAAGGGATGGGTGGGGAATTTTATATTCATTATCATAGCTATGATTATATTTGGCCCCTGTTCACACTTGTAAAATATTTAAAAAAATTTAACAAGTAGTTTATGATAATAGCCCAAAAAAGGAGGGGATTGAATGCTCTTATCAAATATCCAGTCAATTTTAAGAGGAGATGTGAAGCCCCTTCAAAATCAATTTGAATTCAAATCGGGTGACGTTTTTGCAGGAAATATTAGTAAAATATACCCAAATCAAACAGCTGTTGTTAAAGTAGGGAATCAAAATATTTTGGCAAAGCTTGAGGCTCCTATCATAAATGGCGGAAAGTATTGGTTTCAAGCATCAACAAAAGAGGGAGAAATTCATTTAAAAATCCTTTCCCCTTTATCAATGGAAAATCAAACTCAAGATTCTATTTTAAAACAATTATCTCTTCCCAATAGTAAAATTTTTAAAGAATTAACAGTATTCTTAGCAAAAGAACAAATTCCCTTACCGAAGGAATCAATCTTGAAAGCCGGTCAATGGATTGAACATCAGAATAATACAAAGGAAGGGTTCGAAGCCCTAAAATATATGGTGGAAAAAGACTTTCCTTTTTCTGAGTCCATTTATAAATCACTAAAGGAAGTATTAAGTCCCAAAGCTCCAATACAAACTTTGCTCCAAAATTTAGAATCTCAATTAATTGCTGAACCTAAAACAAAAACAGTCCAAGCATTGTTATCAACACTTGAATCTATACAACTTAAAGACTTAGATGCAAACAATAAAGAATCCGTCCCACAAATTCTATTATCATTATTAAAGAAAACAACAAGTAAAATGGGATTGTTTTACGAAGCAGATATTTTAGCAAATATAGAAGACAACAAAAGTTTAGAAAATAGCATGAAGCCGTTGTTAGTAAAGTATTTACAGGAAACCGGCCATACATTGGAGACAAAAGAACTTGCAGAACAGATCATTAATAAAATGAATGGACAACAATTATTATCACACTCAAATACACCATACCAGCATATTGTTTATCAATTACCATTACAATTATTTGGATTTCAAACAGAACTAACAATGCAATGGTCCGGGAAACGAAAAGAAGATGGGAAAATAGACCCTGATTATTGCCATGTATTATTTTATTTAGAATTGGAACATCTGAAGGAAACCATTGTTGATATGAAGGTGCAAAACCGAATTATTTCAATAAAAATTATTAATAATAACGAGCAACTGCAAAATATGGCAAAGCTCATCCTTCCAAAATTAAAACAAGGATTGAAAGATTTAAATTACACCCTATCCGCAATCCAATTTGAACATTCTTCAAATAATGAAGTTCAAAAGTCTCTTTCAAATTCGGTGATAAACCAATACTCGGGGGTGGATATACGAATATGAGTGAAACGAATAAAAGACAACAGGCAATCGCTTTAAAATATCAATCCGAAATCCAGGATGCACCTAAAGTTATCGCAAAAGGGAAAGGCTTAACAGCTGAAAATATCATTGAAGTAGCAAAAGAAAAAAATATTCCAATTCAAGAAGATCATAATTTAGTAGAATTGCTTAGTCAACTAGAAATAAATGAAACGATTCCTGAAGAATTATATGAAGCAGTTGCTGAAGTTTTTGCATTTATTTATCGTTTGGATCGCAATATTGCTAACTAGTAAAATGAATCGCAATATTCATATAAATGAGTATTCATCTTCCGAAAATGGAATGATTCGGAAGTATGTAAATAATTAGTAAAAAAATAGATAAAATAACGTTATAAACAATTCTAATTTCGTCAGAAAGCTAGACATATTTTAATCCATTTTATACAATGGAATCGCAGTTTATTTTTTGTAGAGTTTGATAGGAGGATGGAAAATGAATATCCATGAGTATCAAGGTAAAGAAATCCTCAGAAAATACGGGGTAGCGGTACCAAATGGTAAAGTTGCATTCACAGTTGAAGAAGCAGTGGAAGCAGCAAAGGAATTAGGTACTACTGTATGTGTCGTTAAAGCACAAATTCATGCTGGTGGTCGTGGTAAAGCCGGTGGTGTTAAAGTTGCTAAGAATTTGGAAGAAGTACGTACATATGCAAACGAAATCTTAGGAAAAACATTGGTAACACACCAAACTGGTCCAGAAGGAAAAGAAGTAAAGCGCCTTCTTATTGAAGAAGGTTGTGATATTCAAAAAGAATATTATGTAGGTCTTGTTTTAGATCGTGCTACTTCACGTGTTGTATTAATGGCATCTGAAGAAGGCGGTACAGAAATTGAAGAGGTTGCTGAAAAGACACCTGAAAAAATCTTCAAAGAAACAATTGATCCAGTTGTTGGTTTGACTGCATTCCAAGCACGTCGAATTGCATTCAATATTAACATTCCAGCTAATCTTGTAAATAAAGCAGTTAAATTCATGATGGGATTATATACTGCTTTTGTTGAAAAAGATTGTTCAATTGCCGAAATTAACCCACTTGTAGTAACAGGTGATGGTAATGTAATGGCATTAGATGCTAAATTAAACTTTGATTCTAATGCACTATATCGTCAAAAAGACGTGTTAGAATATCGCGACCTTGAAGAAGAAGATCCAAAAGAAATTGAAGCTTCTAAATATGATTTAAGCTACATTGCATTGGACGGAAAAATCGGTTGTATGGTAAACGGCGCAGGTCTTGCAATGGCTACAATGGACATTATTAAACATTATGGCGGCGATCCGGCTAACTTCTTGGATGTTGGGGGCGGTGCAACTGCTGAGAAAGTTACTGAAGCATTTAAAATCATCTTATCTGATGAAAATGTTAAAGGTATCTTCGTAAATATTTTTGGTGGAATTATGAAATGCGACATTATTGCTGAAGGTGTCGTAGAAGCAACGAAACAAGTTGGTTTAGAATTGCCTTTAGTTGTTCGTTTAGAAGGAACGAATGTTGATTTAGGTAAGAAAATTCTAAATGAATCCGGATTAAATATTGTAGCAGCTGAATCTATGGCAGACGGTGCACAAAAAATCGTTGAATTAGTAGGCACAACAAGATAATAAGAAAGGCAGGGGAATATAATGAGCGTTTTTGTTAATAAAGATACAAAAGTAATCGTTCAAGGTATTACTGGAAAAACAGCTCTTTTCCATACAAAACAAATGCTAGAATACGGTACAAAAATCGTTGGGGGTACATCTCCAGGTAAAGGCGGAACAGAAGTTGAAGGTGTACCGGTATTTAATACCGTTGAAGAAGCGGTTAAAGCTACTGGTGCAAATGCTTCCGTCATTTATGTTCCAGCTCCTTTTGCTGCGGATGCAATTATGGAAGCTGTTGATGCAGAATTAGATTTAGCAATTTGTATCACTGAACATATTCCTGTATTGGATATGGTAAAAGTAAAACGTTATATGGAAGGCAAAAAGACTCGTTTAGTTGGTCCTAACTGTCCTGGTGTCATCACTCCTGAAGAATGTAAAATCGGTATTATGCCTGGATACATTCATACAAAAGGGCATGTTGGTGTCGTATCACGTTCTGGTACATTAACTTATGAAGCAGTTCATCAATTATCACAAGCAGGTATTGGACAAACTACTGCTGTAGGTATCGGTGGAGATCCCGTTAATGGAACTGACTTTATTGACGTGCTAAAAGCATTCAATGAAGATCCAGAAACTGAAGCTGTTATTATGATTGGTGAAATCGGTGGTACTGCAGAAGAAGAAGCTGCTAACTGGGTGAAAGCCAATATGACGAAACCGGTTGTAGGATTCATCGGCGGTGTAACAGCACCTCCAGGAAAACGCATGGGACATGCCGGTGCGATTATTTCCGGTGGAAAAGGTACAGCTGAAGAAAAAATCCGTGTCATGAATGAGTGCGGAATTAAAGTGGCAGCAACACCATCAGTAATGGGTGAAACATTAATTGAAGTACTTAAAGAAAGAGGACTTTACGAAAAGTGTAAAACACATTAAGATAAAGTCATAATTAATAGTCCCTCTATTAAGAGGGACTATTTTACTAACATTTAAAGGAGGATTATATGGAAGAGTATAAGAAAAGATTGATACATCTTCATTATTGCAGGGGAATAGGATCAAAAGGAATGATATCTATACTAAAATCGGACCCTAGTTTAAAAAATATATATCGCTTTTCAGATTCCACATTAAAAAATCTCACGCAACTTCCACCCGAACTTTTCTCCAAGTTTTATTATGATCTTCAACATTTAAATCCCGACAAAATTATAGCGACCCTCACGAATCATAATATCCATCCAATAACTATATTTGATAAAACATACCCATTTAGATTAAAACAAATTTACAATCCACCTATCGTTCTATACACAATGGGTAATGCCACTCTTCTTAACGAGCCCTCACTTGCCATTGTCGGTTCGCGAAAAGGAAATGGATATGCCAGAAAAGTGATAGAAGAGTTGCTGCCAAGTTTATTAAATAAACGGATGATCATAACAAGTGGTTTAGCAAAAGGGGTAGATACAATAGCACATCAAGTAACTATTCAATTTGGTGGAAAAACAATTGGTGTTTTAGGAAATGGTTTTTTTCATGTATATCCGCAGGAAAATAAACAATTAGCAGAGAATATGAAAAAAGAGCACCTTCTTATTTCGGAGTATCCTCCACAAGTGAAGCCGCAAAAATGGCATTTTCCAATGAGAAATCGAATAATTAATGGATTATCGGTTGGAACATTGATTATTCAAGCGGAGGAAAGAAGTGGGTCATTAATTACTGCGGAATATGCGTTACAGGAAGGTAGAGAGGTATTTGCTATTCCGGGTAATATGTTTGATCCACTTTCAAAAGGAACAAATATGTTAATACAACAGGGTGCAAAGTTGGTATTAAATAGTGAAGATATTATTAATGAACTCAATCTTTAGGCAGAGTTAACTATTTATGTATACTGTTCAATAAATAATATTAATTTAGGCAATAATTTTATGCTGTAATTTTCTCAGATTTTTTTCATATATCTAGATTTATCTAACGTTTCTAAAGGAAAACAACTAAGCAATTTGGAACGAAATGATAAAAAAATCATCTATTTAAGTGAAAAAGGTTGCAATTTTGGAATATCTGTTATACTGTTTCCAACAGATACTAGCAATAAAAAACTTATAATGAAAACGATTTCTAGTTTTGAACTTCCACTCTTTATTGACAAATAAAAAAATCAAGGTTAATATGAACACTTGATTTTATGTATCAGAAATATCGAAAAAGTATATAACTGAATGAATTTCATAATTCTTAGCCCTTGTGTATCAAGGGGTTTAAGAGATAAAAAAAGAAGTACCTCCCCAAATCTTGTATAATGGTAGTTGACCAGTAAGCCCCCATTCAAACAACGCATATAAATGATCAGCACCCCTTAGTACAATAATCGTATCAATTAAGGAGGTGCTTTTCCTATGTCACAACAAAAACTAACAATCGTCCCCGTTTCAATACAACCAGAAAAAAATATTATAACATCCACAACTTCGAAAGATCCTTCAAATAGCTTTTGCACAATCAAAATTGAAGCTGCTGAAATTTCCTTCTTCAACGGCGTAGATGAGCACATCATCCAAACGGTCATGAGGGAGTTGAAAAATCTATGAAACATGATTATACCAGTGTAAAAAACATTTATATTATTTGCGGTAAAACAGATATGAGGAAGGGAATTGATGGATTAGCAACGCTAATTCAAGATTCTTTCGAACTTGATCCATATGGAGATTCTATTTTCCTTTTCTCTGGTTGGAGTAAAGACCGTTATAAATGTTTATATTTTGATGGCGATGGTTTCGCCATGCTTTATAAGCGACTAGATGGAGGAAAACTTCAATGGCCAAAAGATGAAAATGAAGTACGTAAACTTTCGCAACAGGAGGTTCGCTGGTTGTTAGAAGGGTTGTCCATTCAGCAACCAAAGGCCATTCAAAAATCACAAAAAGGAGTATTCTAAACAAGCTAGAAATGTTGGTTTATAGCCATTTTCAACTTCGCTTTCTACGTTAAAAATGTTATAATATAACTAACTTATGGTGAACGAAAAGTGGTGAAATAAATGGTTAATACTTCTTCCAATAACAAGAATCCATATGGGAAATTAATTCGACTTCTCGAAGAACAATTGGCTCATTCAAATCAACAAAACAAAGACTTATCGAAAAAGCTAGATCAATCAACTAAACAGATTGAAGCGCTAACTGAACAAATTCGCCATTTAACAAAACTTTTATATGGATCGAAATCCGAAAAATCGAAATACAACGTACCAGATGGGCAAGGCTCATTATTTGATGATGACCCGGCTTTTAGCGAACCTGAGCACACAGAAGAACAAAGCCAACAGACAATCTCTTATACTGTTGTACGAAAAGTTAAATCAAAAAAACGAAATGATTCCTTGCATGATGGTATTGAAGTAGAAGCTATTCACCATCATCCGAAAAATACAATCTGTGACTGTTGCCAAGGGCAAATGATTGAAATTGGTAGTACACTTGTACGTGAAGAAGCAAAATTTATTCCTGCAAAAATGATGAAAGTACAGCACATTGAACATGCGTATGAATGTAAAGACTGCAAAGTTGATTCATCACAGCCAGCACAAATCAAACGCGGGAAAGCACCACAACCAGCGATTCAGCGTAGCATCGCAAGTCCTAGCGTACTTGCCAAAGTCATCTATGATAAATTTGCACAATATTTACCTCTTTACCGTCAGGTAAAGGAATGGAATCGCTATGGACTGAATACCAATGATAAAAACCTATCGAATTGGGTTATCCGTGTAGCACATGATTGGCTGTTACCTGTATACGAACGAATGAAAGAGTTGATGATGGCAAAATCGGTTTTGCATGTCGATGAAACATACGGACAAATTATCAACCGATCCGATGGGAAATCTGGCCAAGCCAATGCGTATAATTGGGTGTTTCGAAGTGTGCCAAGCCAAACTAAACAATGACTCTCTTTCAAAGCGCATTATCTCGAGCTCGATCTGTCCTTGAAAGTTTTATTGAAGGCTTTTCTGGAACGATTGTGTGTGATGGTTATTCTGCTTATGATAAGTTGGAAGGCGTTAATTTCGCAAATTGTTGGGCGCATGTTCGTCGTTATTGGCTGAAAGCTGATAGCAAAAATGGTAGAATCGGTGTGAAATATTGTGATGATTTATATCGACTAGAAAGGCAATTTAAACGTTTGTCTCCGAGTAAACGAAGAAAAAAACGTCAAAAGTACTCGAAGCCAATCGTGGAGGAATTCCTTCACTGGGTTGAAACATCACCATTTTACGGAAAAAATGCGTTAGCAAAAGCAGCTGAATACACATTAAACAGGGCAAATGGACTCAAATTATTCCTGAATGATGGGCGAATTGAAATGGATAATAATCCAGCCGAGAACGCCATCCGTCCCAACGTTATAGGAAGAAAAAATTGGCTCTTTAGTGTAAGTGAAGCTGGTGCAAAAGCGAATGCCATCTGTTTAAGTATTGCTGAAACTGCCAAAAGTAACGGCGTTGATTTCTATGAATATATAAAGAAACTTTTTACGGATTTACCAAATCTCGGCGTCCAACAAAACCCTGAAATTTTAGATCAATACATGCCCTGGTCAAAAATGATTCAGGCAGAATGTAGCAAATAAATGAAATAGCCGTAATTCGATTAAAAAGTCAGAATTTACGGCTATTTACGATGCGTACCGAAAGGTACACTTATTTTTATAATTCGGGCTTACGTTGACCACAAACCATAAAAAGACTGGAGGAGTACTTCTTATGACTATTATACGACAACCTAGCCTATTTGGCATACAGGAATTATTTGACATGGAACCTACCCAAAAATATGAAGCCATTATTTCAGCGGTAGATTTGGATTCGATGTACCATCAAGTGGCGAAAAAATCACGGTTGGGTGCACCGGAAGAACTAAACTATGCGTACCATGATTATCTCCACCTTTGTAAGATACATAGAGCGCATCCCTACGATGAAGGATCTTATAAAACGTCTTCATGATGATCTAGCTTTTAAGTTAAATTGTGGCTTTTTGGTTTCTGATCATGTGCCTTCAGAATCCTCCTATTCACGTCTCATAACGAAATTGGAGGAAAGCGATATCCTTGAGAAAGAACAAGAAAAAGTGGTCCTCCAGGCTATTGCAGAAGGTTTCATCACGGATGATACAGTGGTATGATGCAACCCATTTTGAAGCACGAGACCAAGCGCACCAAAAGAAGAAAAGCCAAAATCTGAACCCCAAAAACGTGGTCGAAATCAAAAGATGAGCGTGACGGGTGGCTTAAAGAACAAGCTGAAACGGAAGCCAATTTACCTTTATATGATAGAAAAATTGTACTTCAATTAGATGTTCCCTAGCCGAACTACGTGCCGAAGTTCCCCAAGACCCTAAATGGGGCGTGAAAAAGAACTCAGAAGGACAAAATGTTTTTGGTTTGGCTACAAAGGTCATTTAGCCGTTGGTACATCAAGCCAATACATTCTACAGGCTCTTTTTCATCTGGGAGTCTAAATGATGGTAAGGCAGCTATCCCTTTACTGAAAGGAATTCAGGAACGCCTTCACCTTCCATTACGTTATCAAACAATGGATGCGGGCTATGACTATGAACCCATATACGAGCAGGTACATCGAATGGGACAACAATCCGTCATCGCGTATAATAAGCGAAATGAAGGGGAAATCATTGGCTATGATAAACACTTTGCCCCAACTTGTTTCAGAGAGCATTCTTATCGTTATGATAGTTTTGATCCTAAATATGAAACATTGAAATACACAAGACCAAAGGAATGCAGCGACTGTCCCTTAGCTAATGAAGGTATTTGCCAAAAGGTTTATAAAGTGAAAATCACTTCAGACCTTCGCAGATATACCGCACCAGCACGCGGGTCACAAGCATGGAAAAACATTTTCAAACGTCGTACTGCCGTAGAACGGGTTAATGCCTATCTGAAAGAATTCTTTCAACTGAACAATGTTCGCTATCGTACTGGGAAACGTGCAAAAATTCATTTTGACATGGTAACCCTTATTTATAATGCTTCAAAGTTAGCCGCAGACCGAATTAATGTACAATTAAATCAGCAACAAGTAGCATGATTTCTGTTTTTAAAAATATATTTTAGAAATTCTGTAGGATTCTGTATTTTTAAAAAGAGCAATTATGAAATTGACTCAACTAGAAAAATAATGAAAACCTCTGGGAGGCTTCTTAATGTCAGAGTACTTAGTAATAGTGGAATCACCTGCAAAGGCAAAGACCATTGAACGATATTTAGGAAAAAAATATAAAGTTAAGGCATCTATGGGACATATTAGGGATCTACCAAGAAGTCAAATGGGTGTCGACACTGAACATAACTTTGAACCGAAATATATAACAATTCGAGGAAAAGGACCTATTTTAAAGGAATTGAAGACAGCCGCAAAAAAAGCTAAAAAAGTATACTTGGCAGCTGACCCTGATCGTGAAGGGGAAGCAATTGCGTGGCATTTGGCACATAGCCTAGATGTAGATATCCATTCTAATTGTCGGGTTGTTTTTAACGAAATTACAAAAGATGCCATTAAAGAATCGTTTAAACATCCTCGCCCGATAAATACCGACCTTGTTGATGCTCAACAAGCAAGACGGATTTTGGATCGATTAGTCGGATATAACATAAGTCCTTTATTGTGGAAGAAAGTAAAAAAGGGATTGAGTGCAGGCCGTGTACAATCCGTAGCTGTCCGCTTGATCATTGACCGTGAAAATGAAATTAAGAATTTCACACCTGAAGAATATTGGACGATCGTTGCAGATTTTAAAAAAGGAAAAGAAACATTTCAAGGTTCCTTTTACGGTAAAAATGGAAAAAAAGTAGAACTAAAATCGGAGGAGGAAGTTAAGTCCATTCTTTCGCAAATTAAGGGGAAGGATTTCGAAATTACTTCCGTATCCAAAAAAGAGAGAAAACGCAATCCAGCTCCTCCATTTACCACTTCTTCTCTTCAACAAGAAGCGGCTAGAAAGTTAAACTTCAGAGCGAAAAAGACAATGATGTTAGCACAGCAGCTTTATGAAGGAATCGATTTAGGAAAAGAAGGAACGGTCGGTCTCATTACTTATATGCGAACAGACTCAACTCGAATATCAGAGGTTGCACAAGAAGAGGCGGCAAATTTTATTCAACAGCAGTATGGAAAAGAATATATTCGCGGAGAGCAAAGGAAGGAAAAGAAATCCTCCAATACTCAGGATGCCCATGAAGCTATTCGTCCGACAAGTACGATGAGAGAACCGAGCTCGCTTAAAGCATTTTTAAGCCGAGATCAGTTAAGGTTATATAAATTAATTTGGGAACGTTTTGTTGCTAGTCAAATGGCACAAGCGGTTATGGATACGATGAGTGTCGATTTAAATAATGGAGAGATTGTTTTTAGAGCAAATGGATCGAAATTGAAATTTCCAGGTTTTATGAAAGTGTATGTTGAAGGAACGGACGATCAATCTGAAGAAAAGGATAAATTTCTTCCTCAAATGGAAAAAGGAGATATCGTTAAATCAGACGTGGTTGATCCGAAACAGCACTTCACACAGCCACCTCCTAGATATACGGAGGCACGTTTAGTAAAAACACTTGAGGAACTCGGAATTGGCCGACCGTCTACATATGCTCCTACATTGGATACAATTCAAAAAAGAGGATATGTCGCTCTAGAGAATAAAAGATTTATTCCGACTGAACTTGGCGAAATTGTTTTAGAACTTATAATGGAATTTTTCCCTGAAATATTAGATGTTGAATTTACTGCAAAAATGGAACATAATCTTGATGAAATTGAAGAAGGGAAAGTCGAGTGGGTAAAAATCATTGATGATTTTTATAAAGGTTTTTATGAAAATCTCGTAAAGGCCGAATCAGAAATGGAAAAAGTTGAAATAAAGGATGAGGAAGCCGGCGAAGATTGTGAATTATGTGGAAATCCAATGGTTTTCAAAATGGGACGCTATGGTAAATTCATGGCATGCAGCAATTTTCCTGATTGTAGAAATACAAAACCAATCGTCAAGGAAATAGGGGTCAAATGTCCTAAATGTAATGAAGGAAATATAATTGAAAGAAAAAGTAAGAAGAAAAGAATCTTTTACGGTTGTGATCGTTATCCAGAGTGTGATTTCTTATCTTGGGATAAGCCGATCGAAAGAAAATGTCCGAAATGCGAGCAACTTCTAGTTGAAAAGAAATTAAAAAAAGGCGTTCAAGTACAATGTACAAATTGTGATTACAAAGAAAAGACAGTGGAGTAAAAAAGAAACAACAATGTGGGTGAGTTAACGAAACTCACTCTTTTTGTTCTAATAAGAAAAAATTTAAGATAATAGATTAACTAAAAAAATTGCAAATACTTTATTTCTTCGAACGAGTGTTGTAAAATGCTTTAGGGGATAAACAAAAAATTTGTCGAATTTAAATAATCTGGTTTAGTGAATAATTCGAAACTTTGTGAAAAGTTTGTAACATTGATTGCAAGGGCTACTAAAGTGTGATAATATTTAGTAGCCCTTATGAGGTGTTAGTATGGATGAGAATTTAAAAACGAATCTATATGCTTTTATTGAGTATATTCAGGTAGAACGAAACTACTCTGAATACACTGTGAAATTTTATCGACAAGACATTGAAAACTTTTTTATGTTCATGGCTGAACAAGGTATATCAAAACTTGAAGATGTTGAATATTTTGACGCCAGGTTGTATTTAACAAAACTTTATGAAAAGGAATATAGCAGAACAAGTTTAGCTCGGAAAATCTCTAGCTTACGAAGCTTTTTTAAATTTTTGATGAGAGAAAAGACGGTAAAGGAAAATCCGTTTACGTTAATATCCCAATCAAAAAAGCATCTAAAGATTCCGAAATTCTTTTATGAAGAGGAAATGGAAAAGCTTTTTGAAGTTTGCCAAGGAAATTCAACCTTAGATTTTCGAAATTTGTCACTTCTTGAAGTATTATATTCCACGGGTATTCGTGTAAGTGAATGTGCAAATATTAAACTAAGTGATATTGATTTTGACTTTGAGACGATTCATGTTAAAGGTAAAGGGAGAAAAGAACGAATTGTATTATTTGGGACATTTGCTAGTGAGGCATTAAACAATTACATAAAGAATGCTAGACCTTTACTTATGAATAAGACCGATCACGAATATCTTTTTGTCAATTTTCGAGGAACTCCGTTAACAACTAGAGGAATTCGTCATATATTGAATAATTTGATCAGCAAAGCTGCACTTACTGGAAAAATGCATCCACATATGCTAAGACATACATTTGCTACACATCTACTAAATAATGGTGCAGATTTAAGGACGGTACAAGAACTTCTTGGACATGAAAATTTATCATCAACTCAAATATATACACATGTGACGAAAGAACAATTACGTAAAACGTATTTATCTCATCATCCAAGAGCTTAAATCAGTTTCAAATGAATAGGTTCTTTTTAATTTGTCAATGGAATATGTGAAGTCCAATTATAATAACTAATAATTAATTTGCATTAATTATTCGGAGGTGTTCATATGGGAGATTTCCATGCAACAACGATTTTTGCTATTCAGCATAAAGGTAAAGCAGCAATGGCGGGTGATGGTCAAGTTACCTTTGGAAATGCAGTAGTAATGAAACATACTGCAAAGAAAGTAAGAAGGCTTTTTAACGGGAAAGTGTTAGCGGGTTTTGCAGGTTCCGTAGCAGATGCGTTTACCTTATCTGAAATGTTCGAGGGAAAACTACAAGAGTTTAACGGTAATTTAACAAGAGCAGCAGTAGAACTTGCGAAGCAATGGCGAAGCGATAAAATTTTACGCAAACTTGAAGCAATGTTAATCGTAATGGATGAAAGTCAGATGCTGTTAATTTCTGGCACAGGTGAAGTAATTGAACCAGATGACGGAATTCTTGCTATAGGCTCCGGAGGAAATTATGCTTTATCGGCTGGGAGGGCGCTTAAACAACATGCAGGAGAAATGCTAAGTGCAAAAGAAATTGCGAAGGCATCACTGGATATTGCGGCGGACATATGTGTGTATACGAACACTAATATTATTGTGGAAGAACTCTAATAAGTTATGTCATTTCTCGAATCACTAAGAAATTTATTTAAACTGAATTTAAGGAGTGAATTGATATGGCAAACAATATGAATAAAGCAATGAGTTTAACCCCTAGACAAATTGTCGATCGATTAGATCAATATATTGTCGGGCAAAAAGATGCCAAAAGAGCAGTAGCAGTAGCATTGCGTAATAGGTATCGCCGGAGCCTGTTAGATGAAAGATTTCGCGATGAAATCATTCCGAAAAACATATTGATGATCGGCCCTACAGGAGTAGGAAAAACAGAGATAGCCAGAAGAATGGCGCGGTTGGTAGGTGCCCCTTTTATAAAAATAGAAGCTACCAAGTTTACGGAAGTCGGCTACGTTGGCCGTGATGTTGAATCAATGGTAAGAGATTTGGTTGAAACAGCAGTCCGTTTAGTAAAAGAAGAAAAAGTAATTCAAGTAAAAGAGAGAGCAGAAGAGTATGCGAATCGTCGATTAGTTGAATTGCTTATGCCATCAAAAAAGAAATCATCAAATTATAAAAATCCTTTTGAAATGATTTTTGGTGGAAATGATCAATCGAATGATGTAGAAGAGGATTCTTCTGAAGATGTTCCAATGAAAGAATACCGAAAAAACATAGAGGAAAGACTAGCCAACGGTGAACTTGAAAATGAATTGGTTACGGTAGAAATCGAAGAGCAGCAACCTTCTATGTTTGATATGCTCCAAGGATCTGGAATGGAACAAATGGGAATGAATATGCAAGATGCGTTTAGCAATTTAATTCCTAAGAAAAAGAAGAAAAGAAAAGTGATTGTTAAAGAAGCTCGAAAAATCTTAACAAACGATGAAGCACAAAAATTAATCGATATGGATGAAGTAACACAAGAAGCTGTTTTTCGTGCAGAACAAATGGGTATTATTTTTATAGATGAGATTGATAAAATTGTCGGTAAAAATAGTAATTCTTCAGCTGATGTATCACGTGAAGGAGTACAAAGAGATATTTTGCCGATTGTCGAAGGCTCTACCGTTGTTACAAAATACGGTTCTGTAAAAACAGATCATATTTTATTTATTGCTGCGGGTGCTTTTCATATGGCGAAACCATCTGAATTGATTCCTGAATTGCAAGGGCGATTTCCTATCCGTGTAGAACTTGGAAAACTCACTGTTGACGACTTTGTGAAAATCTTAGTTGAGCCGGATAATGCATTAATAAAACAATATTGTGCATTATTGGAAACAGAAGGTATACAAATTGAATTTTCTGACGATGCTATTGTTAGAATTGCCGAAATTGCATATGAAGTTAACCAAAATACAGATAACATTGGGGCAAGACGATTACACACAATTTTAGAAAAACTTCTTGAAGATTTATCATTTGAAGCACCAGATATAACATTAGAAAAAATTAACATCACACCTCAATATGTAAATGAAAAACTCGGAGCAATTTCGCAAAACAAAGATTTAAGTCAGTTTATTCTTTAATGAAATAACTTTAATAGCTCAAAAAATGAAATACAAAAATGATGTAATGAATCCACTAGGAGGAAGAAAAATGAATTTATTAGACAAAACAAGAAAAATTAATGCAATGCTACAAAAAGCTGCTGGGAAGCCAGTTAATTTTAATGAAATGTCACAAACATTAAGTGAAGTAATCGAGGCAAATGTTTATGTTGTTAGCCGTCGCGGAAAGCTATTAGGATTTGCGATTAATCAACAAGTTGAAAACGAACGTATGACAAAAATGTTAGAAGATCGTCAATTCCCTGAAGAATATACAAATAGTCTTTTCAGCATAAATGAAACATCACCAAACTTAGATGTAAATAGTGAATATACAGCATTTCCGGTAGAAAATAAAGAAATTTTCCAAAATGGATTAACAACAGTAGTTCCAATTATCGGTGGAGGAGAAAGATTAGGTACTTTAATTCTTGCTCGTCTTCAAGAGAAATTCCAGGATGATGATTTAATTCTAGCTGAATATGGTGCAACGGTAGTTGGAATGGAAATTCTACGTGAAAAATCTGAAGAAATTGAAGTTGAAGCTAGAAGCAAAGCGGTTGTTCAAATGGCAATTAGTTCGTTATCATATAGTGAATTAGAAGCAATTGAACATATTTTTGAAGAGTTAAATGGCAAAGAAGGTTTATTAGTAGCTTCAAAAATTGCTGACAGAGTAGGTATTACACGATCAGTAATCGTCAATGCGCTTCGTAAATTAGAAAGTGCCGGAGTAATTGAATCAAGATCTCTTGGTATGAAAGGTACGTATATTAAAGTTTTAAATGATAAATTCCTTGTTGAACTTGAAAAATTAAAATCAAATTAAGTTTTCGTCGAGTTTCGACAATCAAAAACCACCAATGAGTTGTACTGCACCCCAAAAGTTAGAGTAAAAATCTAACTTTTGGAGTGTTTATTTATGGCTAAATATAGTGAGAAATTTAAACTGATGGTAGTTAAAGAATATCTAGAAGGAAATCTTGGATACAAGCTCTTAGCCCGTAAACATGGTGTGAAGTCACATAAGCAGATTATTAACTGGGTAAAAAATTACGAAAATTTTGGTGCCGAAAGCTTAATGAGCAAGAAACATGAGAAATCATATTCTGTTCAATTTAAGCTAGATGTATTAAGATTTATGAAGAGAACAGGTTCTTCAGTGATTGATTCAGCCCTTCAATTTGGGATAACTAACCCTCCGATGATATCTAGATGGAAAAAGGAATTTCTTGAAGGTGGTGCTGAAGCCCTGGGTAAACCGAAAGGACGGTCACCCATGTCTGATAAAGGTACGAGTAAGAGTAATAAAAACAAACACGTGGAAGAAAAAGAAATGACATACGAACAAAAACTAGAAAGAGAAAATGAGCTTCTTCGTTTGGAGGTAGAATATCTAAAAAAGTTGCGAGCTTTTCAGATGGATCCGGTGGGCTATCTAGAAAAGCACAGGCAGCATTATCATTCGAACTCAAAGAAGAATTTAAATTAAGGGATGTATTACATGTAGTCGGCATCCCTGAATCCTCCTACCACTATCATATAAAGATGATGAAAAAGGTTAATCCGGATCAAGGACTAGAAGATCTTATCCAATCCATTTTCGAAGAAAATGACGGAAATTATGGTTACCGTCGTATTCATCTTGAATTGGGAAATCGGGGCTATAAAGTGAATCATAAGAGGATTCAACGTATCATGAAGAAACTAGGACTAAAAGGAAAAAAGTTCTGGAGAAAAACACGCAAGTATAGTTCTTACAAAGGTACTGTTGGAAAAGTTGCGAAGAACCTTATTAATCGTAGATTTTATTCTAATGTGCCCCATCAAAAGTTAACTACAGATATCACTGAGTTTAAATGTACTAATGGAGAAAAATTATATTTAAATCCAATCATGGACATGTTTAATGGTGAAATACTTTCACATGAAATAGCTAAGCATCCAAGTTTAGAACTTGTGATGAAACCCTTGGGAAAAGCATTAGAAATCGTAAAAGAATCAAAATACAGAACAACTATTCATTCTGACCAAGGATGGCATTATCAACATAGAAAATGGGTGAAAACACTTAAGAAAAATAAAGTTTTTCAAAGTATGTCTAGAAAAGGAAACTGCTTAGATAATTCACCAATGGAAAACTTCTTTGGTTTATTAAAACAAGAGATGTATCATGGAGAGGCATTGTGTTCTTTTGAAGAATTAAAGAGCAAGATTGAAAGATATATAGATTATTATAATAACAAACGTATCAAACAAAAATTGGCCGGTATGTCTCCGGTTCAATACCGCATTCATACCAGCCAATTAGCTGCTTGATATAAACTCTAACTTTTCGGGGTCACAACAAGTTAATCATTGGTGGTTTTATTATGTTTATATAATATTCTAAACGGTTAATTTCAGATATTTGTGAAAATGGACTAGTAATAAAGACCTAAAAAATAAATTTAATAAAAATCCCAATAAATCACAGTAGTTAATAGAATTAAAAGTTGCTAAAATTAGAAAAGTAAATAATGACATGACATGTAGAGAAATGGGCATATACCAAAAGTCCTATCTTTAATAAAACAAAAGAAAATTTAATGAAATTTTTATTCATAGCATGGACAGGCTGAATATTTAACTTTAAAATAATATTAGTTTGTAAAAAGAATGTCATATAAAATCAAAAAATGTCAAAGAAAAGTAAGAGGTGTCACAAATTGGATTTATTTTCCAATACATTCAATACATTAGAACGTGCATTAGATTATTCCTCATTAAAGCAAAAAGTTATTGCTAATAATATTGCAAATGTTGATACTCCAAATTATAAACCGAAAGACGTTAGTTTTAAACAGATGCTAGCGAAACAGTTGAATCAACCATTTGAAGCAATACGAACGGATTCAAGGCATTTTGAATTTCAAAATACGACAAATGATTCGGTTATATCTACACAACAAAATATTGAGTATAACGAAAATGGAAATGGTGTGGACATTGATAAAGAGATGTCAGATCTTGCAACAAACCAAATATACTATGATGCGTTATCTAATCGTATTAGTGGAAAATTTTCAACATTACAGACAGTAATTAGAGGTGGGAAATAATTATGTCTATGTTTAATGGTATGGGGATTACTTCCTCCGCTCTAACTGCACAACGATTAAGGATGGATGTTATTTCCTCTAATATGGCGAACGTCGATACAACAAGAGGAAAATTAGTAAATGGAGTATGGGAACCATATAAACGTAAAATGGTCGTACTTGAGCCGAAATCTAATTCTTTTACAAGTTATTTTCAAACAGCTCTAAATAATCAAAATGGCATTGGTGGGGTTAAAGTAAATAAAATAGTCGAAGATAATACACCTTCAAAAATGGTTTATGATCCAGAAAACCCTGATGCCAATCAAGATGGTTACGTTAGCTTACCAAATGTTGATCCACTGAGGGAAATGGTGGATTTAATGAGTGCTACCCGATCATATGAGGCAAACGTAACTGTTCTAAATGCGTCCAAATCGATGATGATGAAAGCTTTGGAAATAGGTAAATAACAGGAGGAGTACTAATGGCTATACAAAATATTAATTCGGTTGCTACTAATATTTTACGACCGTTGGAACAAAAAAATATCCAATCGCCGAATACACAATCACAAGTCAAATTTTCCGATTTTCTAAAAAAATCAATTGAAGATGTGAACCAATCACAAATTGATTCAGATATTTTAACAAAAAAAATGGCTAATGGTGAAAATGTTGATTTACATCAAGTAATGATTACTGCTCAAAAAGCTAGTATTACTTTACAAGCGGCATTAGAAATTAGAAATAAAGTAGTTGAAGCTTATCAAGAAACAATGAGAATGCAAGTTTAATAGCTTGCTAGTACTAATAATATATTTTATATTTATTCTTTTTTTGTTTGATATTGGAGGATAGTTAATGAATGAGAAATTAAAAAACTATTCAGTCAAGATGAAAGACTTTTGGAATAATTTATCGAAAAAACAAAAGATCGTAGGTATCTCCTCCATTTTGCTAGTTATATTTTTAATTGCAATTATTACATTTTTTACTACTAGAACGACTATGGTACCCCTATATAGCAATCTAACCCCATCGGAAGCAGGTTCAATCAAAGAAAGCCTTGATTCAAAAGGGATTCAATCCGAGGTTGCTGATGGCGGAAAAACGATTAAAGTACCTGAAGAAAATGTTGATTCGTTAAAAATTGAATTAGCTTCAGAGGGAATCCCGAAATCTGGAAGTATTGATTATTCTTTCTTTAGTCAAAATGCCGGTTTTGGCATGACTGATAATGAATTCGATGTAGTTAAATTGGAAGCTATGCAAACAGAATTATCTAACTTAATTAAGGAAATTGATGGTGTTGAAGATGCCAAGGTAATGATTAATATGCCTAAGAAAGAAATATTTGTAAATGATAAAAATGCCGAAGCATCCGCATCAATTGTATTAACGACGAAACCTGGTTATGAATTTAATCAATCACAAATAAAGTCCCTATATAACTTGGTATCGAAAAGTGTCCCTAACCTATCTAATGATAATATCGTCATTATGAATCAAAATTTTGAGTATTTTGATTTAAATAATGATAATAGTACGGGAAATACATTTACTCAACAAATGGATATAAAACATCAAATTGAGCGTGATATTCAAAGGCAAGTTCAAACGATGCTAGGAACAATGATCGGTTATGACAAAGTTGTAGCATCCGTAACTGCCGACATCGACTTTACTCAAGAAAATCGTGAGGAAAACTTAGTCGCGCCAGTTGATAAAGATAATATGAAGGGTCTTGAAATTAGTGCCCAGAAAATTACTGAAACGTATTCAGGAAAAGGTGCATCGGCAGGTGGAGTTCCTCAAGGTTCAGACCCGGCTGATTCCCTAGGAAGTAGTTATGTATCTGGTAGTGACTCTAATGGAGATTATGAAAAAGTACAGGACTCCGTCAATTATGAAGTGAATAAAATTCATAAACAAGTCGCAGAAAGTCCTTATAAAATAAGAGATCTTGGAATTCAAGTAATGCTTGAACCACCTGATCCGAAAAATCCGAACTCATTGCCTCAAAGTACAAAGGATGACGTATCGAAAATATTATCCACGATCATTAGAACATCGATTGATAAAAAGGAAGCTGCAAATATTAGTGACCAGGATCTTGAAAATAAAATTGCTGTTTCGGTCCAACCTTTTGATGGAAAAATGAAAGAAACTGCTAGTAATAAGTCGAAAATTCCGTGGTGGGTGTATCTCATTGGTGGATTACTTTTATTAGTAATAATCGTGTTAATTATTTTCATGCTGCGATCTAAAAAGAAGGCAGCTACTGAAGAAGATGATGAAGATTTACTTGAGCAACCTGAACCTGTTCGAATCGCAGATGTTAATGAGGAACATGAAACAGAAAGCTCATTAAGAAAGAAACAATTGGAAAAAATGGCGAAAGAAAAACCAGATGAGTTTGCAAAATTATTAAGAACTTGGATTTCAGAGGATTAAAGGGGGATAAAAATGGCGAGTAGAGAAAAAGGTTTAACTGGAAAACAAAAAGCCGCTATCCTTCTCATATCACTTGGTCCAGATGTCTCTGCATCAGTATATAAGCATTTATCTGAAGAAGAGATTGAAAAATTAACTCTGGAAATTTCGGGAGTAAAGAAGGTTGAATCTCACACAAAGGAAGACATCTTTGATGAATTCCATCATCTAGCTTTAGCGCAAGATTATATTTCACAGGGTGGAATTGGATATGCAAAAACAGTGCTTGAAAAAGCATTGGGAGCAGAACAAGCGGAAACAATTATTAATCGGTTAACTTCATCCTTACAGGTACGACCATTTGATTTTGCAAGGCGAGCGGATGCTGGACAAGTACTAAATTTTATTCAGAACGAACATCCGCAAACTATTGCTCTTATTCTATCCTATTTGGAACCTGAAAAATCCGGGCAAATTCTATCTGAATTACCACAGGATGTTCAGGCGGATATTGCGAGACGGATTGCATTAATGGATCGAACTTCTCCGGAAATTATTAGTGAGGTTGAAACCATCTTGGAGCAGAAATTATCAGCAACTGTTACACAAGATTACACGCAAACTGGTGGAATCGAATCAGTCGTTGAAGTGTTGAATGGTGTAGACCGAGCAACAGAAAAAACCATTTTGGATGCGCTCGAAATCCAAGACCCGGAGCTAGCTGAAGAAATTAAAAAGAGAATGTTCGTATTTGAAGATATCGTTACATTGGATAATCGATCTATACAACGTGTTATTAGAGAATGTGAGAATGAGGACTTGTTATTGGCCTTAAAAGTTTCAAGTGATGAAGTGAAAGATGTTGTTTATAGGAATATGTCAACGAGAATGGTAGAAACATTTAAAGAAGAAATGGAATATATGGGACCAATCCGCTTAAAAGATGTAGAAGAAGCACAATCGAGAATCGTTTCAATCATTAGAAGATTAGAAGATGCTGGTGAAATAATCATTGCTCGTGGTGGAGGGGACGACATTATTGTCTAGAATCATTAAGTCACGTACATCAGTCAATGAAAATAGAGTAGGAAAAGTAATTGGTATTAAAGACATATCACAATTTGATTCACTAGGAGAAATAGAAGCAGAAGGACACTTGGAAATTGAAAAGAAGAAAATTTTAAACCATTTCCAAAAACAAGCAAAAGAAGTCTTACTAGCGGCTGAACAAGATGCCGAAGAAATGAGAAAAAAAGTCGAGTTGGAACGAAATGAATGGATAGAGGAAAGAGCGAGATTAGTTGAAGAAGCTAAATCAGAAGGGTTCCAACAAGGTTTTCAAGAAGGCCAAAAGCAGGGGTTTGATCAATATAATCATTTAATTGAAACAGCAAATCGCATTACCGATGAGATGCGACAAGAATTTGCGAGACATATTGAATCCTCTGAGAAAGTCATTTTAGACCTTGGCATGAAAGCAGCAGAAAAAATATTGCAAGAAACTTTAAAGGAACATCCTTCATCATTTGTTTCTCTTGTGAAACAAGTAATAAAGGAAGCAAGGGAAAATAAGGATATACAAATTTATATTCATCCGAATCAATTTAGTTTAGTCATTCAAAGTAAAGAAGAATTAGACGCATTATTACCAAATAATCAGCAATGTTATCTCTATTCCGATGATCAATTGAATGAATATCAATGCCTGATAGAAACGAGCCACGGAAAAATTGATGCAAGTATTGACAGTCAACTTTCTGAGTTAAAGCTGAAACTTATGGAAATTATTGAGGGTGTTCACTCATGAAAGCAATCGATCTAGTTTCGTTAATACCAGATATCGAAACATATAAGCGTTACGGAAAAGTAAAACGTGTTGTCGGATTAATGATTGAATCATTAGGTCCGGAAAGCTCTATCGGCGATGTATGTTGGATTCATTTGAATGGAAAAAAACAAACTCGGAAAATCCAAGCGGAAGTTGTTGGATTTAAAGATGAATTTGTTATTTTAATGCCTTATTCAGATATACAAGAAATTGCCCCGGGCAGTCTAGTAGAAACGACTTCAAAGCCGTTAGAAATAAAAGTCGGTTCAGCTTTAAAGGGTAGAGTAATCGACTCTTTAGGGAATCCAATGGATGGTTCAGTATTACCGAAGGGAATGAAGTCTGTTCCAACTGAACAAAGCCCGCCAAATCCTTTAAAAAGGCCGCCAATATCTGAGGGGATTGAAGTAGGTGTACGAGCTATCGATAGCCTATTAACGGTTGGAAAAGGACAAAGAATCGGTATTTTTGCCGGTAGTGGGGTAGGAAAGAGCACACTGCTCGGCATGATTGCTCGCAATACGAAAGCAGATATTAATGTTATTGCATTGATAGGAGAACGTGGTCGTGAAGTCAGGGAGTTTATTGAGAGAGATCTAGGACCTGAAGGACTCAGCAGATCAGTCGTTATTGCAGCCACATCAGATCAACCCGCACTTATGCGTATAAAAGGTGCATTTACAGCTACTGCGATTGCAGAGTATTTTCGTGATAAAGGGTTAAACGTCATGTTTATGATGGATTCTGTTACACGTGTGGCAATGGCACAAAGGGAAGTCGGGCTTGCAGTAGGTGAACCACCGGCGACAAAAGGATATACCCCATCTGTTTTTGCAATCTTACCGAAATTATTGGAGCGTACGGGGACTAACGAAAAAGGAACGATAACAGGTTTTTATACGGTATTAGTTGATGGTGATGATATGAATGAGCCGATTGCCGATACCGTTCGAGGAATTTTAGATGGCCATTTTGTACTTGATCGAAATTTAGCAAATAAAGGACAATTTCCTGCGATTAATATTTTAAAAAGTATTAGCCGTTTAATGAATCATTTAGCTACAGATTCGCATAAAAATGCCGCTGAAAAAGTTAGGGAATATTTAAGCACCTATATTAATTCGGAAGACTTAATTAATATAGGTGCTTATAAACGAGGTGCATCTAAAGAAATTGATGAAGCAATTGAAAGATATCCGGAAATTATTTCATTTTTAAAGCAAAAAACGAATGAAAAAATTACGATGGAAGAAAGCATCGAAGCAATTATCAACCTTGCGGAATAGAGGATAACCAATGAAATATCAATATAAATTCGAAAAAATATTATCCCTAAAAGAAAGGGAAAAGGATGAAGCCCTTTCAACTTATCAAAAATCTGTCAAACGGTTTGAAAATGTAGCGGAAGAGTTATATCAATTATTAAAGAAAAAAGAAGATTTACTAGACTTTCAAACATCAAAATTAGAAACCGGACTATCTATTCAAGAAATTAGACATCATCAACGTTTTATTACGAACTTAGAAAAATCTATCAAACACTATCAGGATCTTGTCATTAATGCAAGAAATCAAA
Organism: Heyndrickxia sporothermodurans; assembly: GCA_016756695.1. GTDB lineage: Bacteria > Bacillota > Bacilli > Bacillales > Bacillaceae_C > Heyndrickxia > Heyndrickxia sporothermodurans. Next base: position 4,090,494 of record CP066701.1, on the reverse strand, counting down.
TGAATTGGTATGAACAAAAATTACAAGAAAAAAACATTGAAGTGAAGAAATATGAAAAATTGAAGGAAAAAGATTTTGAGAAATATCTATTTTTACTACAGGAAATAGAGAACAAGCAAATAGATGAAATATCAACTCAAATTTATTTTCATCGCATTGGAAACTAGGTGATTCAAATGAGCAAAGTGATGAATGAACAAAATGAAAAGAAATCAAAGAATAAGTTTCAGTGGTTTGTATATGTTATCTTTATTCCTTTATTATTTGCTATTTTTATCGGCTTAGTTGTAGCTCAAGTAGCTGGTGTAAATGTTTTTGAAAAGGCGAAAGATATCGGTGCAAAGTTTTCGCTTGCTTCATCATCAAATAAAGATACAAGCAGCGGTAAAAGTATTAAGAAATATGAAGATAAAATTGTCGATTTGCAAGCAGAAATTGAGAATAAAAATGCTGAATTAACACAATTACAATCCAAAATTGACAGTCAGGATTCCGAAAAGAAGCAACTTTTGCTAGAACAGAAAAGACTTCAAGATGAAATTATAGAATTGAAGCAAATTCAAGATAAAAACAAAAAAGCTTTTTCGGAAATAGTCCGTACGTATGAAACAATGTCTGCTAAAAATGCTGCACCGATCATTATGAATATGAACGATAAAGAAGCATTAAAAATTCTATCCAATATGAAATCAGATGTATTGGCAAAAGTAATGGAAAAAATGCCTGCTGACCGTGCGGCAAAATACACTGAATTGCTTAGTGCAAATACAACTAAGTAATTATTTAAGTCGATTGAAAGGAGGTGAACAAGTGAATATTGGAGTTTTACAAATGCCAGTTCAAGTTCCGGTTCAACAAAAATTAGGTCAAATAGGTCAAGCACAACAGTCTAAAGGATTCAAAAATGCATTTGATATGATGGTGAGTCCGCAAAATGGAATGAATTCCGATGGTGAACAGAATCTACTTGAAGCATTAAATGAGGTACTAACGTTATTAAAAAACGGATTCATGAAAGATGATAATAGTACGGGACTATTACTTAATGAAACAAAACCAACTGAGGATCAAATTAGTGAAGTATTAGGCTTACCAAAGGAAAAATGGCAAGAACAATTATCTACCTTAATAGATGAACTTCTTTCGCTAATTGGAAATAATCCAATACAGTCGACTCAATTGTTATCGATAAAAAAATCAATGCAAGACGGTGAGTACATAAAAGGTGTAGCCGATTTATTAACCGTTCTTTCAAACTTGCCGAAAGAGACTTTTAAACATTTGAATCCGGATTTTTTGCATATCGCTGCCAAAACAGGTGGAGTAATTGAAAGTTTGGCGAAACAAATGGATCTTTCTAAAAATGATTTAAAAAATGTATCAGTTCTCAAAGAATCAATGCAAACAGTCATTTCAAAATTAGAAACGATTCTTGAGAAAGACAGTAATGAGAATAAAAATACCATTTTACAAAATACCTTTCAAAGGGTATTTGTTGATAAGCAAGAAGCAATTAAAAATAGCACGAATAGCAATTCAAAAACAGAGATAAGTGAGCAGTCTTTATCTAGTCATGTTCCAATGCAGCAAATCTCGAAAATAGAGCAATTTGCAATTCATGTAAATAGGGATTCTAAACCAGTTGATTACCAACAATTTGTAAAAGACTTTTCTAATATTATTGGAAAATCACAATTACTTAAAGGTGATGGTACAAATAAGCTGTTGATTAAACTATATCCTGAGAATCTCGGATCATTAAGAATTGAAATCTTACAGGATAAAGGAATGATAACGGCTAAATTGTTTGCATCTACAGGTTCCGCAAAGGAATTACTTGATTCCCAACTACATCAATTAAAAAATGCTTTTACACTACAAAATATCCAAGTAGATAAAATTGATGTTCTATATGGTGAGGCTGAGGCGCAGAGATTTGAACGTGGTGGCAATGAATCCGGGAAACATCCATTTGAGCAAGAGCAGCAAACACAAACGAGTGAACATGAAGATGAAAATAACGTCCAATTTTCAGATTTTTTACAAGAGAGTTTACTAGAAGAGAAAATATAGGTGATGATATGGCAAATACAATCGATCCAAATCTAATGTACTCTAGTACGCAAAATGCAAAAAGAAAAACGGGTTCGGATATTTTAGGTAAAGATGATTTCTTAAAAATATTAATGGTGCAATTGCAAAATCAAGATCCATTAAATCCGATGCAAGATAAAGATTTTATTGCACAAATGGCCACTTTTTCATCATTAGAACAAATGACGAATATGAGTAAATCAATGGAAACATTTGTAGATATGCAACAGCAGAACCAATTAGTTACATATTCGCAATTCGTCGGTAAAGAAATTACATGGCACAAAATAGTGGAAGATAAAAATTCCGAAGATGGAACCAAAGTTTTACAAGGGAAAGGGACTATAAAAGGAGTTCGATTCATTGAAAATTCAGTCAAGTTTATTTTAGATGATGGAACTGAATTAGATCCCGCTAATATTTCCCAAGTAAATACACAAAGTAAAGAAAATGCTTTAATACAAGCAAGTTATTTAATTGGAAAATCTGTAACTTGGCTCGACGATGATGGAAAGGAACAAAAATCAATTGTAAAGTCTGTTTCTGCAAAAGACGGAAATACTTGGCTCGTATTAGATAATGACAAGAAAATAAAAGCAGACCAATTAACACAAATTGAAAATTAAGGATGTGGTTTAATGGATAGACCAATATTTAGTCAAGTTCCATTACATCCAATTACGTCGAAACAACCTATTCAGGTTTCAAACAGTAAAACGAATGCAGGAAAAGCACCTTTTTCTGAGCATTTAAACAAGGCAATATCGAAGCAATCGACAAAATTGACAATAAGTAAGCATGCTAGTGAAAGGCTAAGACAAAGAGGTATTCAAATAGATTCAAGTCAATGGAATAAAATTGGTCAAAGAGTTTCTGAAGCTAAAAATAAAGGAATAAATGAATCGCTTGTCATTGTGAAAAATGCTGCCTTAATTGTCAGTGCAAAAAACGAAACGGTAATTACAGCGATGAATTTACAAGAAGCAAGTGAACAAATATTCACTAATATAAACGGTGCAATCATCGTTAATTAATTTATTCGACTGGACCGAGAAGGAAGTCGAAAGCTGTTGACCGATAGATACAGCTAAACCATTTCGAGAGGGGAAAATAAAATGTTACGTTCCATGTATTCAGGAATAAGTGGTATGAAAAATTTCCAAACAAAATTAGACGTAATTGGAAATAATATTGCAAACGTAAATACGTACGGTTTTAAAAAAGGTCGTGTGACTTTTAAAGACACAATGAATCAAACAATTTCAGGTGCTAGCGGAGCAACCGATAGTAAAGGTGGTAAAAATCCGATGCAAGTCGGCTTAGGATCAACCCTTGCATCTATTGATATTGTTGATACACAATCAAGCCTACAAACAACTGGTAGATCACTTGATTTAGCAATCGACGGAGACGGATACTTTATCGTAAAAAATGGCAATTCAAATCTTTATACACGGGCAGGGAACTTTTATCTAGATAATACTGGTACTTTGGTAAACAGTGACGGAATGAAGGTTCAACAATACGACAGTACTGGTAATTTAAAAGATATTGTAGTTGACGTGAATTCTATTTTGCCTTCTCAATTGACTGATGCTATTAAAATAGTTGGTAATTTGCCTAAAAGTGTTAGTGGAATAACTGAACAAACTCAACAGATTGAAGTAGTCGATGCAAAAGGCGTGAAACATGTACTAGAATTAAAAACTAGTTCAAACAATGGAAAGACATGGAAATTGACTTTTGAGGATAAATCATTAGATGCACCACCAGCGAATAAACCGGATGATAATAAAGTTTCTATCAATCTTGTTTATGATGCAGCTAATAATAAATGGACCCAAAACGGAACAAAAATAAAATTAAAATTAAATGATGGAACTGGAAAGGCAGTGCTGTCAAATGATATTAATTTGGATCTAACTAAATTAACCTTCGGCGGTGAAAATTTAAATGCTGTTTTTACGCCAAATGGACAAATACAAGGATCTCTTGAAAGTTTTAATATCGGTTCAATGGGTGAAGTAAATGGCGTCTATTCCAACGGAAAGGTTATCCAATTAGGGGTTCTAGCATTAGCTAAATTTAGTAATCCGGCTGGTTTACAAAAAGCAGGTAATAACTTATTACAAGCAACGGTTAACTCAGGTACAGCAAATTACGGTATTCCAGGCGATGGTCTTGGAACACTTGCTCCCGGTTCACTCGAAATGTCAAACGTCGATCTTTCAGAGGAATTTACTGAAATGATTGTTGCACAACGCGGTTTTCAAGCAAATACCCGAATTATTACAACATCTGATGAAATTTTGCAGGAATTAATTAATCTAAAACGATAATTAGGAGGAACAGGACTAAGTTGTCATGCCTTAGTCCTGAAATATTTATGATAACTGTAACAAAATTAAAAGGGCAAAGTTTTATATTAAATGCCCTTTATATTGAAACAATTGAAGCATTTCCTGATACGACCATTACATTATTGAATGGACATAAATATGTCGTTTTAGAAACGGTGGAACAAGTTCAAGAACAAATTTATCAGTTCTACCGTTCTATTAATCTTATCGGTACGTTAAATCAGGAGGTGATAAATGATGAAGAATAAAATGATTGCTACAAGTATTACGATTATTTTAGGAATAGTATTGGTCGGTGCAATTGCAATTATTATTATTAATAAAATGGATACGAAAAAGGAAACTACCGAGCCTTCCATTGAGGAAGTTGTAGAAAATTCTTTAGATGTACCTGAAATTACGACAAATTTAAAAGATAATCATTTTATAAAAATTGCCTTAAAAATAGAGACAAATAATAAAAAAGCAAAAGAAGAATTAGAAAAACGTGATTTTCAAGTGAAGGATTCCGTTATCGAAGAACTTTCTGAAGTAACATCTAATGATTTAAAAGGAAGAAAAGGAAAAGAGAAATTAACAAATACGTTAAAAACAAAAATTGATCATTATTTACAGAATGGTAATGTTGTAAAAATATATATAACCTCCTATGTAATACAATAAATAACTAAAAACCAAATAAGGGAGGTGTAGACTATTGTCAGGTGAAGTACTATCACAAAGCGAAATTGATGCCCTATTAAGTGCCTTGTCAACGGGAGAAATGAATGCTGAGGATATTAAAAAAGAGGAAGAAACGAAGAAAGTAAAGGTATATGACTTTAAAAGAGCTCTACGCTTTTCTAAAGATCAAATTAGAAGCTTAACAAGAATTCATGAAAATTTTGCGAGATTGTTAACAACCTATTTTTCAGCACAGCTACGGACATTTGTTCAAATAACGGTAGCTTCAACAGATCAGATTCCATTTGAAGAATTTGTTCGTTCAGTACCAAAAATGACAATATTAACTTCCTTTGATGTTCCGCCATTAGATGGAAGAATCATAATGGAAATTAACCCTAATATCGCATACTCCATGCTAGACCTTGTAATGGGTGGAAAAGGGACCAGTGTCAATAAAGTTGATAATTTGACTGAAATTGAAAAGAAAATTATGTCGAACTTATTTGAACGCGGATTTGAATATCTAACGGAAGCGTGGGTAAATATAACAGAAATTGAGCCAATGTTAGTTGATTTTGAAGTAAACCCACAATTTTTACAAATGGTATCTCCGAATGAAACAGTTGTTGTAATTTCTATGAATACTGTAATTGGGGAAACGAGTGGAATGATTAATCTTTGTATTCCACACGTAGTGTTGGAACCAATTATCCCCAATCTATCGGTTCACTATTGGATGCAAAATAATAGTTTGAAAGAAAAAGAACCTAAAGAAACAGAGAAGATTGAAAAAAACATTAAGCAAGCTATTATTCCACTTGTTGCTGAATTAGGTACTAGTGAAATTACAATTGAAGATTTTCTGAATTTGAATATAGGAGATGTTATTCAATTGGATCAAAATATTAATGACCCTGTAATTGTAAAAATAGAGGGAATCCCAAAATACATTGCACAAACGGGAAAAAGAGGTAAAAAAATGGCCGTTCAAATATTACAAGATGTGAAAGGGGGAGAAGATGATGAATAACATGCTCTCACAAGATGAAATTGATGCTCTTTTACGTGGTACTGCTGATGATGAAGAAGAAAATGCAACATTGAATGTCGACGATTACTTAACATCAATGGAAAGAGATGCACTAGGAGAGATTGGAAACATCTCGTTTGGAAGCTCAGCTACAGCATTATCTACTCTATTATCACAAAAGGTGGAAATTACTACTCCTACAGTTACAATTGTAGAAAAATCTAAATTAAAAGATGAATTTCCACATCCGTATATTTCTATTCAAGTTAAATATACAGAAGGCTTTTCCGGGATAAATATGATGATCATTAAACAATCCGATGCTTCTGTAATTGCTGATTTAATGCTTGGTGGAACTGGACAATCATCTGAAACGATGGATGAAATACATCTAAGTGCTGTACAAGAAGCAATGAATCAAATGATGGGTTCGGCTGCTACATCGATGTCTACAGTATTTAATAAGCGTGTTGACATTTCTCCACCAACAGTCGATATTTTAAATTTAAATGCAGGTGAAGGAACTGAAAATATACCTGATCAGGATTTAATTATTAAAATTTCTTTTCGATTAAAAGTAGGAGATCTAATTGATTCCTCAATCATGCAAGTTTTACCGCTAGATTTTGGGAAAAGATTAGTAGATGACCTATTTAACACCAATGAAACGAAAGAAACAAAAAATCCACAAAATAGTTATGACGCGATAAACGAACAAGTAGTTAGTCATACAAACGTAGATTCATTTAGTGGGAAACAAACGGTACAACCTCAGGCAACACAACCAATAAGACAGCAACCCTCTAATACGAATACTGAGAATAATATACAACAAAATGTTCAACCGGCTGTTTTTTCTAGTTTCGATGAACAACAGCTTGCTGCACCTGAATCAAGAAATTTAAATATGTTATTGGATATTCCACTTCAAGTATCGGTAGAACTGGGCAAAACAAAAAGATCAGTTAAAGAGATTCTTGAATTGGGCTCGGGGTCTATTATTGAATTGGACAAACTCGCTGGTGAGCCAGTAGATATATTAGTGAACAGGCAATTGATTGCACAAGGGGAAGTAGTTGTAATTGATGAAAACTTTGGTGTGAGAATTACAGATATTGTTAGTCAGAGAGAAAGAATAAAACAATTATAAGCTTTATAACGGAGGATATTAAAATGGGAAACAGAATATTAGTTGTAGATGATGCTGCATTTATGAGAATGATGATTAAAGATATTTTAACAAAAAATGGATTTGAAGTAGTGGCTGAGGCAGCTGATGGTGCGCAAGCAGTTGAAAAATATAAAGAATTAAAACCAGATTTAGTAACAATGGATATTACGATGCCGGAAATGGATGGAATTACTGCATTGAAAGAAATTAAAGGCATAGATCCAAGCGCGAAAATAATTATGTGCTCAGCAATGGGTCAACAAGCAATGGTTATTGATGCTATACAAGCTGGCGCGAAAGATTTTATCGTGAAACCTTTCCAGGCTGATCGTGTAATAGAAGCAATTCAAAAAACACTGGCTTAATTGATAATAAGAGGGTGTACGAAACGTGCGAAAAGCGGTATTTAAACTATTGACACTCATTTTACTCATTACACCTCTGTATGGGCAACATATTGTCGCCCATGCGGAGGCAAATAATGGGAATGTTCAAGACTGGTTTAAACAACATTCAAATGAATCTCAGAAGGATTCAAAAAAGGAATCCGAAAAAAACACAAAAAGTGCGGATAGTATTGCAAAATCTAATCATTCCATCATCACAGTATGGGATGGAGTCAAAATGGTTTTTGCGTTAATATTTGTTATTGCCTTATTATATTTTTTACTTAAATTTATTAATAAAAAAAGTCGTTCGTATCAGCAGAACCGATTAATACAAAATTTCGGAGGCACTCCATTAGGAGGTAACCGATCATTACAAATCGTTAAAGCAGGAAATAGAATACTGATTTTGGGTGTCGGCGAAGATATCCATTTACTTAAAGAAATTGAAAATCAAAAAGAAGTTGAAGAGTTTATCCAATACTACGAAGATCAAGTCGATCAGTCGCTTGAACCGAGAGATATGATTACAAAATTAACAAATAAATACAAACAGAAAAAGTCGGATAATAATTCTTCCAAATCACCTTCTTTTCAACATATATTGAAAAATCAACTGGAAAATATGAATAAAGAAAGAAGAAAAACGATGAACAAGATAGACGCGAAGGAGCAAGAAACAGATGAATGATTTTATGCAGTTTTTTAATAATAGTTCACCTGATAATGTTTCGACAGCAGTAAAGCTCCTTCTTTTGTTAACAGTATTATCTTTAGCTCCTAGTATATTAATCTTAATGACTTCTTTTACAAGAATTGTGATTGTTTTATCCTTTGTTCGTACATCATTAGCGACACAACAAATGCCACCAAATCAAGTGATTGTTGGCTTGTCATTATTTCTTACATTTTTTATTATGGCACCGACATTTAGTGAGGTAAATCAACAAGCTTTAACACCTTTATTTAATGATAAGATCACTTTAGAACAGGCTTATGATAAAGCAAGCGTTCCATTTAAGGAATTTATGAGTAAATACACGCGACAAAAAGATTTAGAGCTTTTCCTTGATTATTCACATGCAAAACAGCCAGAAAAAGTAGAAAACATTCCAATTACAGCTTTAGTTCCAGCGTTTGCATTAAGTGAGATTAAGACTGCATTCCAAATTGGTTTTATGATTTTTATTCCTTTTCTAGTAATCGATATGGTTGTTGCAAGTATTTTAATGTCTATGGGGATGATGATGCTACCCCCTGTTATGATTTCTCTACCGTTTAAAATATTATTATTTGTTTTAGTCGATGGATGGTATCTCGTAGTTAAATCATTATTACAAAGCTTTTAAAGATAGGTGATTGAAAATGAATTCGGATATGGTCATATCCATTGCTGAGAAGGGGATCTATGTTACTTTAATTGTTGCCGGGCCACTTTTATTAGTTGCGTTAATCATTGGCTTAATTGTCAGCATATTTCAAGCAACAACACAAATACAAGAACAAACACTCGCGTTTATCCCGAAAATTGTGGCAGTTTTGATCGGGCTTGTACTTTTTGGGCCATGGATGTTAAGTCATTTACTATCCTATGCAACAGATATTTTCGCAAATCTAACAAGATATGTAGGTTAAGATAATGGAGCAACTTATTCCATCTTTTACGGTCTTCTTACTGATTTTTGTCCGTATATCAGCTTTTTTTGTTACTATGCCCTTTTTTTCCTATCGAACAATTCCGGCTGTCTATCGGATTGGCTTTGCCTTTTTTTTAGCATGGTTAATGTATTATACGATGGATGTTCATGGATTTGAAATTAATGGAAAATATATTTTGCTAATTATTAAAGAAGCAATGGTCGGGCTTTTTATTGGATTTATCGCATACTTGATTTTATCAGCGATTCAAATTGCCGGAGGGTTTATTGACTTTCAAATGGGATTTGCAATTGCCAATGTGATTGATCCACAAACAGGAACGCAAAGTCCATTAATGGGTCAATATTTATATAGTTTTGCTTTATTATTGTTACTTGCGGTAAATGGTCATCATATTATTTTAGACGGAATATTTTACAGTTATCAATTTATCCCTATTGATAAAGCATTATTCTCATTTGGAGATGCCAGTGTGGTCGATTTTATTATGAAAACATTTAGTAAGATGTTTGTTATTGCTTTCCAAATGTCGATTCCTGTCGTAGCGACTATCTTTTTAGTGGATATTGCATTAGGAATAATTGCTAGAACGGTGCCACAACTCAATATTTTTGTGGTCGGATTCCCGGTAAAAATAGCGGTCAGTTTTATCGTCTTAATTATCGTGATGGGCGTCATTTTTTCTGTATGCCAGCAATTATTTGCATCTATGTTTTACACGATGAGAGATGTCATGAAATTAGTAGGTGGTTCATAAATGAAGTTGCTATCGCTTGACTTACAATTTTTTTCCGGAGAAAAAACAGAAAAAGCAACCCCTAAAAAGCGGCAGGATGCTAAAAAAAAGGGACAAACGGCTAAAAGTCAAGACATCAATACAGCAGTAGGACTTTTAGCAGTATTTTTATTTTTATTATTTGGTTCGTCATTTATTGGAAATCATATTTTTAATTTTTTCCGTTCTTCTTTTCAACATTTATTATTAGTAGATTTAACTGAAAATAATTTTCATGTACTTGTAGTAGAGGTTTTAAAGGAAATAGCCATAGTATTAGGTCCGATTCTACTTGTAGCATTTATAGCGGCAATCGTTTCTAATTTCGCTCAAATAGGATTACTATTTTCCCCGGAAAGTATCGCACCTAAACTAGAAAAGCTTGATCCAATTAAAGGTTTTAAACGAATCTTTTCAATGAGGGCTATTGTTGAATTGCTTAAGTCTATATTGAAAATATTATTTGTCGGCGTTGTTACATTTATCGTTCTCTGGACTAGAATTGACGAAGTATTGGGATTATCCTATAAGTCAGTTGGAGATGCAGTCAAGGTTATTATTAATCTAGCATTACAAATGGGTGTAGCTGCATCCATTGCACTTTTATTTTTGGCTGTTTTTGATTTTTTATATCAAAAATTTGACTTTGAAAAAAATATTCGAATGTCAAAACAGGATATTAAAGACGAGTACAAAAATAGTGAAGGTGACCCATTAATTAAATCGAAAATAAAGCAAAGGCAGAGGGAGATGGCGATGCGAAGGATGATGCAAGAAGTTCCAAAAGCCGATGTCATTATCACAAACCCGACCCACTTTGCCATTTGTTTAAAATATGATGAGAACAAGCAAGATGCTCCATACGTGATTGCCAAAGGCGTTGATTTTGTAGCAGAAAAAATTAAAAAGATCGCAAAAGAACATGAAATCATTATGGTTGAAAATCGTCCATTGGCAAGGGCCTTATATGATCAGACCGAAATTGGTGATGCAATTCCAGAAGAATTTTTTAAAGTTGTAGCTGAAATTCTTGCATATGTTTATCGAATCAAAAATAAAATTTAGTTTTTTCATTAGTTAGGAGAGAATAGTGTGTCAACAAGAGATTTGTCTGTTATATTAAGTGTCATTTTAATAGTGGCGATGTTGATCATACCATTTCCACCAGGACTACTGAGCTTTCTTATCATCATCAATATTTCTTTAGCATTATTAGTTTTATTAACATCAATGAATATGACAGAGCCTTTACAGTTTTCCATTTTTCCATCACTTCTATTGCTATTAACCTTATTTCGTCTTGGCTTAAACGTATCCACGACAAGATCGATTCTTTCAAAAGGTGAAGCTGGTGGTGTAGTAGAAACATTTGGAACGTTTGTTGTTGGCGGAAATGTCGTTGTTGGACTTGTTGTCTTTCTCATCTTAATTATCATCCAATTTGTTGTAATAACAAAAGGATCTGAAAGGGTATCGGAAGTAGCAGCCCGTTTCACTCTTGATGCAATGCCAGGGAAACAGATGAGTATTGATGCCGATTTAAATGCCGGTATGATATCGGAACAAGAAGCTCGGGAACGTCGAGAGAAAGTAAGTAGGGAATCAGATTTTTACGGTGCTATGGATGGTGCGAGTAAATTCGTAAAAGGAGATGCCATTGCGGGAATTATCATTGTACTTATCAACTTAATTTTTGGAATTATTATCGGAATGACCCAGCAAGGTTTACCGATTGCGGAAGCAGCTACTAGATATTCACTACTCACTGTTGGGGATGGTATTGTAAGTCAAATACCAGCACTATTAATTTCGACGGCAACAGGAATAGTCGTTACAAGGGCCGCATCAGATGGGAACTTGGGACAAGATATCATATCTCAGCTCCTTGCTTTTCCGAAAATGTTATATGTTGCCGCTGGCACAATTTTTTTATTAGGTATTGCCACTCCGATTAATGATTTGGTGACAATTCCAATCTCAGCGGCTATTGCACTCGGTGGATATAGACTTTCGAAAGTACCGAAGACTACCGATAATAATATTCAGGATATGGAAGAAGAAATACAGTCGGAAGAACTGAAAAGTCCCGAAAGTGTTATTAATCTATTAAATATCGACCCGATAGAATTTGAATTTGGCTACGGTCTCATTCCTCTTGCAGATGCAAATCAAGGTGGAGATTTACTTGACCGAGTCGTTATGATTAGACGTCAATTAGCATTAGAATTGGGTATTGTCATTCCGGTTGTGCGAATTCGTGATAATATTCAACTGCAACCCAATGAGTATGTGCTAAAAATAAAGGGTAGTGAAATGGGACGAGGGGAACTGCTCCTCGATCATTACTTGGCGATGAGCCCTGGTATTGGGGAAGATTCAATTGAAGGAATTGATACGATAGAACCGTCTTTCGGTTTACCTGCTAAATGGATTACTGAAGATGCGAAAGAACAAGCGGAGATTTTAGGTTTTACGGTTGTTGATCCGCCATCCGTTGTATCTACTCATATTACAGAACTTTTACGTGCAAATGCTTATGAATTATTAGGTAGACAGGAAACGAAGCAACTAATTGATCATGTAAAAGAGACTTATCCGATTTTAGTAGAGGAAGTTACACCAAACCCACTTTCTGTCGGTGATATACAAAAAGTTTTAGCTAAACTACTTAAAGAAAATGTATCAATTCGTAATTTAACGGTTATCTTTGAAACTTTAGCTGATTTTGGAAAAATGACATCTGATACTGATTTGTTAACTGAATATGTAAGACAAAGCTTAGCAAGGCAAATTACGAATCAATATATTGAGGACGGAAATAATTTAAAAGTTATTACTGTTTCGGGAAAAATTGAAAAAATAATAGCTGATGGTGTTCAACAAACAGAACATGGAAATTATTTATCAATCGATCCGAATGATTCACAAAGCATATTAGAAGCAATAGCCGAGCAGGTCGAACAGTTGTCAGTGATTGGTCAATCACCAATTATTTTATGTTCTCCTGCAGTAAGGATGTACGTGCGACAATTGACAGAAAGATATTTTCCGAGGGTTCCTATTCTTTCTTATAATGAATTGGAGGCAAATGTTGAGGTACAAAGCGTTGGGGTGGTGAATCTATAATGAAAGTAAAAAAGTTCGTAGCATCAAATATGTCAGAAGCAATGAAGCAAATTCGTCGTGAATTGGGTGATGACGCAGTCATTCTTAATTCTAAAGTCGTCTATTCGGGTGGCTGGTTTGGATTATTTAAGAAAAAAAACCTAGAAGTCATTGCTGCCTTAGATATGGATTCGAGACAAAATCATGCAGTTTTGAAAGAAAAACAGCAAAAGCCAACGATTATTCCTGTACAGCAACAAGTAAACATTGAGAAAAATAATAAAAATGAATTTCATAATGAACTGGCAGAAATTAAAAAAATGGTTCAGGAAATGACATTAAATCAATCACTTGTACTAAAACATTTACCTGAGTCTATCCAAATCATTTGTGAAAAATTACACGAACAAGAAATAAATGCTGATATTATTTCAGAGTTAAGTAATAAACTACTTATTCGTTATCGAAATAGCGACAATGAGCCAACAATGAACCAAGTAGTGGAATGGGCAAAAGAATTTTTTATTTCGAGTTTGTCTACGATTAACCATGGCGGCATATCTCCTCAGAAAAAGTTCATTAATTTAGTTGGCCCTACAGGAGTTGGGAAAACAACTACGCTAGCAAAAATTGCTGCAGGTGAAGTACTTGAAAAAAGAAAGAAAATTGCCTTTATTACAACAGACACTTATAGAATAGCAGCTATAGAACAGTTGAAAACATATGCTAATCTTTTAAATGTACCAGTGGAAGTAGTATATAAATTAGAAGATTTCCAAAAAGCGATTACAAAATATGCTGAATATGATCACATATTTATTGATACTGCAGGTCGAAATTACCGGGAAATGAAGTATATTACTGAACTTGAAAACCTCATCGATTTCAATCAAAGCATGGAAACATTTTTGACACTGTCACTGACGATGAAAGAAAAAGACATTCAAATGATTATTAAAAACTTTGAGTCACTAAAAATTAACAAATTCATTTTTACTAAATTGGATGAAACCTCAACTTATGGAACCATTTTTAATTTAGTATTAAAAAATGGGAAAGGCGTTGCTTACTTAACGAATGGTCAAGACGTACCAGACGATTTGGAAGAATGTTCAAGGGACAGATTGGTTAATCATTTATTTGAAGGTATGAAATTATGAGTGATCAAGCAGAAAAATTACGAAAGAAGCTAAAAGCTATTGAATCTACTCCTGCTAAAACGATTGCTGTTGTTAGCGGAAAAGGCGGTGTTGGTAAATCCAATATTACGGTAAATACTGCGTTTTCTTTAGCACAAAAAGGAAATAAGGTGCTGATTTTTGATTTTGATATAGGGATGGGGAATATCAACGTCTTATTAGGTGTAGATACAAAATATACCATTTCTGATTATATTGAAAAAGACATACCAATCAATGAAATTATTTTTTCAGGACCTAATAATATTTCCTATATTTCAGCAGGAAATGGATTTTCTAAAGTACTGGAATTAGATCATATTTTTGTTCAAAGATTATTGGAAGAATTAGAAAAGTTACAATATCAATATGATTTTATTCTATTCGATATGGGGGCAGGAGCTACAACTGTGAATCTACAAATATTATTATCGGTTGATGATATTTTTGTTGTAACAACACCTGAACCTACTTCGGTAACAGATGCATATTCAATGATGAAATACATTGTTTTACAAAGTTTAGAAAATAACCTCTTTTTAATTTGCAATCGAAGCGAAAAAGAAAAGGAAGGAATTATTACTGTAAACCGTTTACAAACCGTGATGAAAAAATTTTTGAATAAAGATATTCACATACTTGGAATATTACCTGAAGATTCGCATGTAAGAAAAGCGGTCATTCGTCAAATTCCTTTTTATACAGAGTTTCCTCACTCATCCATTTCGGAAAAACTTGAAAAAATGGTGCGAAATTATTTAGGTGAAACAAAATATGAGAAACAATCATCCCAATCGAATCCGTTTATCCGGAAACTACGGAGTTTCTTTGAAAGGTAGGGCTGATCATGAAACCTATTAAAGTATTAGTCGTTGATGATTCTGCATTCATGAGAAAATTAATCGTGAATTTTTTAGAAGAGGACCCCTACTTAGAGGTAGTGGGAATTGCTAGAAATGGAAAGGATGCGATTGAAAAAACAAAACAATTAAACCCGGATGTTATTACGATGGACATTGAAATGCCAATTATGAACGGACTAGAAGCGTTAGCAATTTTAATGGATGAGTTTCCTAAACCTGTCATTATGCTATCGAGCACAACGAAATCAGGCGCGGAAAATACAATTATAGCGATGCAAAATGGTGCTATTGATTTTATTGCTAAACCTTCAGGAACGATATCTCTTGATTTAGAAAAAATAAAAATACAATTAATTAATAAAGTGAAAAATGCTGGACAGGTAAATATGACGAACGTGAAAAGAGCGTTAATTACGAACCGGGACAATGTTCCGGAAAAAATAAAACCGATACTAAAGGATAATTGGAAGAACGCCCAAAGAAAAAAAATCATATGTATTGGTTCTTCAACCGGCGGACCAAAAGCATTGCAGGAAGTGCTAACAGTCTTGCCAAAATCAATTAAGGCGCCTATTTTAATCGTTCAACATATGCCAGCCGGATTTACAAAATCGTTAGCTAGCCGTCTGGATGCATTAAGTGAAATTACCGTAAAAGAAGCTGAGGATGGCGAATATATCAAAGATGGTGTCGCCTATATTGCACCCGGAAATCATCACTTAGTTTTAAAACAAGTAGGTAATGAACTAGCGATTAGTTTGAATCACTCACCCCCTATTAAAGGACATCGACCATCCGTTGATATGATGTTTGAATCTCTTAGTCACTTCAGTGAGTATGACAAGATTGCTGTCATATTAACGGGGATGGGGGCGGATGGATCAAAAGGATTAATCGAATTAAAAACAAAAGGGAATGTCAAGGCGATTGCAGAATCAGAAAACAGCTGTATCGTTTTTGGAATGCCGAAATCCGCAATTGCTACGAATCTTGTAGATGAAATTACAGATCTTAATCACGTTGCGAAAACAATAATGAAATATATGGGATAGAAGGGTGTGGGGTTAATATGGAAATGGGGCAATATTTAGAGATTTTTATTGAGGAAAGTAAAGAGCATTTGCAATCTTGTAATGAACAATTATTACTTTTAGAAAAGAATCCGGAAGATCTTTCAATTGTAAATGAAATTTTCAGGTCCGCACATACATTGAAAGGTATGTCAGCAACAATGGGGTATGAAGATTTAGCAAATCTTACCCACAAGATGGAAAATGTTTTAGATGCAATTCGGAATGAAAAGATTAAGGTGACCCCTGAGATTTTAGATGTAGTATTTTTAGCAGTTGATGATCTTGAATTTATGGTTGAGTCCATTGCCACTGGTGGCGATGGAAAAAAAGATGTATCCTTAGTCATTGAGAAATTACATATGATAGAAACCGGAGAACCGGCAACTATCCAAATGGCACAAGATGAAGTTGCAGCAACTACCGTAGAAGATAGTAAACTTGAATTAAAAAATAATTATGACCAATATGAGCAAACGATTATACAGCAATCATTAGATCAAGGTTTTCATTGCTATGAACTTTCCATTTCATTAAGAAGTGACTGTTTATTAAAAGCTGCCCGTGTCTTTATGACCTTTGAAGTGTTAGAAAAATGCGGCGAAGTAATAAAGTCAAATCCAACCGTGGAACAATTGGAAGCTGAACAATTTGACCATGAATTTTTTATTACATTAATAACAAATGATTTATCTGAAGAGATCAAAAAGAAAGTAATGAAAGTTTCTGAGATTGAAAAAGTCGAGATTGTGGAAATTACCCGTTTGAATCAATGCCAGGAAGAAGAATTGGGAGATAAAGAAATAACAAATCAAGTACATGCAGCACCTCAAAAGAGGGAAAAACAAATTGAAAAATCAAAAGAAAAGAAAAGTACGCAAACGAAAGGAAATTCCACAAGTCAAAATAAAACGATTCGAGTGAATATCGAAAGACTTGATATATTAATGAATTTATTCGAAGAACTAGTGATTGACCGCGGGAGATTAGAACAAATTTCAAAAGAACTTCATCACTCGGAACTAGATGAAACGGTTGAAAGAATGACAAGAATCTCTAGTGATCTACAAAATATTATTTTAAATATGCGGATGGTTCCTGTTGAGACTGTATTTAATCGATTCCCAAGAATGGTAAGACAACTTGCTAGAGACTTACATAAAAGTATTAACCTTGAGGTAATTGGAGCAGAAACTGAACTTGATCGTACAGTAATTGATGAGATTGGTGATCCACTCGTCCATTTACTTCGAAACGCAATTGACCATGGAATTGAAACTCCTGAGAAAAGAAGAAGTCAAGGCAAGCCTGAGGAAGGAACGATCAAGTTAAAAGCGTATCATAGTGGAAACCATGTCTTTATCGAAATCGAAGATGATGGTGCAGGAATTAATCGGGAGAAAGTATTAAATAAAGCATTATCAAAAGGGATCATTAGTGAAGATGAGGCTAGCAGTTTAACCGATAAGCAGGTATTTGAATTAATTTTAGCATCTGGATTCTCAACGGCAGATACGATTTCCGACATTTCCGGCAGAGGGGTTGGCTTGGATGTTGTTAAAGCAACTATTGAATCTCTAGGTGGTGTCATTAATATTGAATCAACAGAAGGTCAAGGTTCAGTCTTTATTATCCAGCTCCCACTAACATTATCTATTATTTCAGCAATGTTAGTAGAATTAGGTAATGAAAAATACGCTGTTCCACTTTCATCTATTATCGAAACAGCAATCATTAAGAAAAGTGATATTTTAAATGCTCATAATCAAAAAGTAATCGATTTTAGAGGAAATATCGTACCACTTGTATTTTTAAATGAGGTATTTAGTGTACCGGTGGAAATTGAAGAGAATGATTATTTATCCGTTGTTATAGTAAGAAAAGGAAGTAAAATGGCTGCATTGGTCGTTGATTCATTTATTGGGCAGCAAGAAATTGTTTTAAAATCACTAGGGAATTATTTAACAAATGTTTTTGCAATATCTGGTGCAACGATTCTTGGCGATGGACAAGTTGCATTAATCATCGATTGTAACGCATTGATAAAGTGATGGGAGTGGGGAAATTGACAGAATCATTAGCTTCAGAAAATGTAAAATTAATTGTATTTCAATTATTGGATAAAGAATATGCTATTCCTGTTGAACAAGTTCGTGCAATTGAAAAAGTACAACATATAACGAGAGTCCCTCGTACCGAAAGTTTTGTTAAAGGTGTCATAAATTTACGCGGTGTCGTTTTACCAATTATCGATTTACAAAAACGGTTAGGTATCGGCAAGATTTTATCTAATGAAAGTACGAGAATAATTATAGTTGTAGTTGATAATATGGAAGTTGGTTTATTAGTAGATGCAGCTAATGATGTACTCGATATTACAAAAGACATCATCGAACCTCATCCTGAAGTCGTCGACACGATTAAAGCGGAATATATTTCCGGAGTAGCGAAAATTGATAAACGATTATTATTATTAATTAACTTAGAAAAAGTACTCAGTCCACTCAAATAGGAGTTTTCATATATGGAAAAGGATCAATTTACAAATATACATTTGGATATATTAAAAGAAATCGGGAACATTGGTGCAGGTCATGCAGCTACTGCATTATCTACCCTTTTAAACAAAAAAATTGATATGAAAATTCCAAATGTAAGAATAGTCCCTTTCAATGAAATCATGGAACTAGCAGGCGGGTCGGAAAATGTCGTTGTTAGTGTTTTCTTAAGAATTGAAGGGGATGCTAATGGGAATATGTTTTTTATTCTTCCAATTGAACAAGGTGAACGTTTTATTAGACAAATGATCGGTGACCCAACATTTACATTTGCTAGTCCCATCTCAGAATTAGGAGCATCAGCTGCTCAAGAGTTAGGGAATATTTTGGCAGGTTCATATTTAACAGCCTTATCAGATTTTACACAATTAGATTTATTACCTTCAGTTCCGGCGCTTAGTGTTGATATGTTTGGAGCGATCATAAGTTATGGCTTATTAGAGGTTTCTCAAATATGTGACAATGCAATCGTTATTGATACGACACTTTATGAAGCGGATTCTTTATCAGCTGTAAATGGACACTTTTTTCTACTCCCAAATCCAGAATCATTTCAAATCATTTTCAAATCGTTGGGAGTGGAATGAATGGAGACAGTTATTAAAGTTGGGATTGCAGATATGAATATAGTTTCAGCACCAAATACAATTCGTACAACTGGTTTAGGCTCATGTGTAGGGGTTATTGTATATGATTCATCTCAACCTTTAGCTGGATTAGTACATATTATGTTACCGGATTCAAGTATTGCGAAAAATTCTCAATCAATTAATAAAAGTAAATTTGCGGATACTGCTATTATAGAATTAAAATCTAGGATCATTCATGCTGGCGGAAATCCTCGAAAATTAAAAGCAAAAATTGCCGGTGGAGCCGAAATGTTTTCCTTTTCATCGGTTAATGAAATGATGCGAATTGGACCAAGAAATGTGGAAGCAGTCAAGTCAGCCTTACAAATCGAAAATATCCAACTAGTGGCAGAAGATACCGGTGGAAATAGTGGTAGAACAATCGAATTTAATCCGAAAACATTCATTTTGCAAGTACGGACAGTTAATAAAGGAATAATGGAACTATAGTAACGAAATTCATGAAACAAACGAGGAGGGGCATCCATGGCATATCCGGAAACGAAAGAAGAAAAAAAATACTGGGATTTATGGCTAAGTTCTCGTGATACACAGGCGGGTGATATTTTAGTGAAAAAATATTTACCGCTTGTACATTATCATGTACAAAGGATTGCGGTAGGGCTTCCTCGCAATGTTTCAAAGGATGATCTGAAAAGTCTAGGTATGTTAGGGCTACTGGACGCATTAAATAAATTTGACCTTTCGCGAGACTTAAAATTTGATACATATGCATCATTTAGAATTCGGGGCGCTATTCTTGACGGTCTAAGGAAAGAGGATTGGTTGCCTAGGGGAACGCGAGAAAAGGCAAAAAAAATTGAAATGACGATCGAACAATTAGAACAACAATATATGAGAACCGTATCTCCAGAAGAAGTTGGGAATCATTTAGGAATAAGTGAAGAAGAAGTTTATCAAACTGTGAACGAGCATTTTTTTGCAAATATTCTCTCCATCGATGAACACATTAGCGAAATGGATGACGGGGAGACTGGCAGTTATATTATTAAGGATGATAATTCTCCGAGCCCTGAAGAACAGTTAGTGAAAAATGAACAAATCAAAGAACTAACTGCCACCATCACGCAACTAACCGAGAAGGAACAATTAGTTCTAAGTTTATTTTATCGTGAAGAGCTAACTTTAACCGAAATAGGAGAAATTATGAACCTTTCGACATCGCGAATCTCACAAATCCATTCCAAAGCGATATTTAAATTAAAGAAAATTTTAGAAAAAAATTAGTGTACAATATGGGTAGGGAATCATTATGACAATCTTTATTTTATTTCTATCAATTATATTAAATATTATTACGATATTTGCCATTATCATCTTATATTTACGACAAAATCGTTTATTAACTATGGATCATTCTCAAAAGCAAACGATGAAAGAGATGGAAGATATCTTTACAGCGTATATTGAAGAATTGAAAGATGAAAATGAGCAATTTATAAATAAATTCAAAAGTATTCAAAATGAGCAGAATAGCGACGAAGCCATTGAGAAAACGTCACACCATCATCCATCTATTGAGAAGCGAACGAATGAAGTTAATGAAGTAAACTCTGATAATTATAATCGTATGTATGCAGCGAAATCATATCAAAACTCAGTTGGGATGAATAAAGATTTAAAAAAAGAAGTTCAAGATGAAACGGGATCATTAATTGATAAAGTTATATTTTTGCAAAAAAAAGGATTAACAAATGATGAAATAGCGAAAAAACTAAATAAAGGCAAAACTGAAATCGAGTTGATGGTGAAATTTCAACAAAAATCGTTAGATAAACTTGATTGAAACTATTTTTTATGCTATATTATTTCATGGTGTTAATACACACGCTTTTGGATTTAAATAAAGGGTGCTATTCTAAATGGATAGTCTTTATTTAAAGATGAATGAAGCGGAGGAAATCAAAACCATTAGGAGGAAATAACATGTCAGTAATTTCTATGAAGCAATTGCTTGAAGCTGGTGTACACTTCGGTCACCAAACACGCCGTTGGAACCCTAAAATGAAAAAATATATTTTCACAGAGCGTAACGGCATCTACATTATCGATCTTCAAAAAACAGTTAAAAAAGTTGAAGAAGCATACAACTTTGTAAGAGAACTTGCAGCAAACGGCGGAAACATTCTTTTCGTTGGTACGAAAAAGCAAGCTCAAGAATCTGTTAAAGAAGAAGCAGAACGCGTAGGTATGTACTATGTGAATCACCGTTGGTTAGGTGGTACATTAACAAACTTTGAAACAATTCAAAAGCG
Source organism: Heyndrickxia sporothermodurans (assembly GCA_016756695.1). Classification (GTDB taxonomy): domain Bacteria; phylum Bacillota; class Bacilli; order Bacillales; family Bacillaceae_C; genus Heyndrickxia; species Heyndrickxia sporothermodurans. The sequence continues at coordinate 4,068,674 of CP066701.1, read as the reverse complement.
TATTGAACGTTTAAAATCTATCGAAAAAATGGAAGAAGACGGTACTTTTGAAGTTCTTCCTAAAAAAGAAGTTGTTCAACTTAAAAAAGAACATGAACGCTTAGTTAAATTCCTTGGTGGAATTAAAGATATGAAAAAATTACCGGACGCATTATTCATCATCGATCCTCGTAAAGAGCGTATTGCTGTTGCCGAAGCTCGTAAATTGAATATTCCTATCGTTGGTATTGTTGATACAAACTGTGATCCGGATGAAATCGACTATGTAATTCCAGCAAATGATGATGCAATCCGTGCTGTTAAACTATTAACTGGTAAAATTGCTGATGCAATCATCGAAGTTAAACAAGGTGAAGAAGAAGAAGTTACTGCAACAGTTGCAGCTGAATAATTATAAATTTTGTTCGTATTGTTAAAAATGTATGTGAAAAGGTGATAAGAAGGCTTCATCCTTATCACCTTTTTTTAAGAGTAAATTCTATTCTAGCATTAATAATGAATCTACATATAATAAGGAGGAACATCCCATGGCAGTTACTGCACAAATGGTTAAAGAACTTCGCGAAAAAACAGGTGCCGGAATGATGGATTGCAAAAAGGCATTGACAGAAACAGACGGAAATATGGAAAAAGCAATTGATTACCTTCGTGAAAAAGGAATTGCAAAAGCAGCTAAAAAAGCTGATCGTATTGCTGCAGAAGGTACAACTTATATTTTCGTACAAGGCAATGACGGAGTTATTTTAGAAGTTAACTCTGAAACTGACTTTGTTGCTAAAAATGAAGGTTTCCAAAACCTTGTTAAAGAATTAGCTGCACATTTATTGAACAAAAAACCAGCTACTGTTGAAGAAGCTTTGGAACAACAAATGGATAATGGTACAACTGTTGAAGATACAATTAATGCGGCTATTGCTAAAATTGGTGAAAAAATCACTTTACGTCGTTTTGAAGTATTAACAAAACCTGAAAATGCAGCATTTGGTGAATACCTACACATGGGTGGCCGCATTGGTGTATTAGCTGTGTTAGAGGGAACAACTGATCAATCAGTTGCGAAAGATGTTGCAATGCATGCTGCAGCTTTAAATCCAAAATATATTTCACGTGATCAAGTATCTGCCCAAGAAGTTGAACATGAACGTGAAGTTTTAACACAACAAGCATTAAACGAAGGCAAACCAGAAAATATTGTGGCGAAAATGGTAGAAGGACGTCTAAGCAAATACTTTGAAGAAATTTGTATTGTTGACCAAGCTTTCGTTAAAAATCCTGATCAAAAAGTCGGCCAATTTGTTAAATCACATGGTGCGACAATTACGAACTTAGTTCGTTATGAAGTTGGTGAAGGAATCGAAAAACGTCAAGATAACTTTGCTGAAGAAGTAATGAGCCAAGTTAAGAAGTAATATTATCAATGGATAGGGGACACGTTGTGTTCCCTATTTTTAAAGATAATAATATAGAATACATACTTAAAATATTGGAGGTTCACAATGAGCACCCCAAAATATAAACGTGTCGTTTTAAAACTTAGTGGTGAAGCATTAGCAGGTGAACAAGGTTTTGGAATTAATCCTACTGTAATTAAATCAGTAGCAGAACAAGTAAAAGAGCTCGCTGAATTAGGTGTTGAAGTCGCTGTTGTTGTTGGCGGTGGAAACATCTGGCGCGGGAAAATCGGAAGTGAAATGGGGATGGACAGAGCAACTGCCGATTATATGGGTATGCTAGCGACTGTTATGAACTCTTTAGCACTTCAAGATAGTTTAGAACAAAATGGAATAGAAACAAGAGTTCAAACGTCAATTGATATGCGTCAAGTTGCAGAACCATATATTCGTCGGCGTGCAATTAGACATCTTGAAAAAAAACGTGTCGTCATTTTTGCTGCGGGCACAGGAAATCCTTATTTTTCAACAGATACTACTGCCGCATTAAGAGCCGCTGAAATTGAAGCTGAAGTTATCTTAATGGCGAAAAATAACGTAGATGGAGTATATTCTGCGGATCCAAAACTGGATGAAAGTGCTGTTAAATATGAAGAATTAACTTATCTTGATGTAATTAAAAACGGTTTAGCCGTAATGGATTCAACCGCATCATCTTTATGTATGGATAATGACATTCCACTAATTGTTTTTTCAATAATGGAAAAAGGAAATATTAAACGTGTTATAATGGGAGAAAATATTGGTACAATTGTTAGGGGGAAAGCTTAATGCCAAAACAAATCATAGCAAATGCGAAGGACAAAATGTCAAAGGCAATATCAGCATATACTCGTGAACTAAGTTCGATTAGAGCAGGAAGAGCTAGTGCTTCTTTATTGGACAGAATCGTTGTTGATTATTACGGAGCACCAACACCAGTGAACCAACTTGCATCCGTATCTGTTCCTGAAGCTAGATTATTAGTCATTCAACCGTATGATAAATCAATTGTATCAGATATCGAAAAAGCCATCTTGAAATCAGACTTGGGACTAACTCCAAATAATGATGGGACACTAATTCGTCTTGCTATTCCAGCATTGACTGAAGAACGTCGTAAAGAATTAGTGAAGCAAGTTAAAAAAGAAGCTGAAGTAGCAAAGGTTGGAATTCGGAATATTCGTCGTGATGCGAATGATGAATTGAAAAAGTTAGAAAAGAACGGCGAGATTTCGGAAGATGATCTTCGTGGATATTCAGACGATGTTCAAAAAATTACCGATGAACATATTAATAAAATCGATCAAATCACTAAAACTAAAGAACAAGATATATTAGAAGTGTAAAATTAACGAACTCTCGTATTTCGAGAGTTTTTTTTTTGCATAAAACTAAAGTAAGAGTCAAATAGAATACACCTATTAACATATATAGTACCTGTGAGATAATCTCTTCAAATCAAAGTTTGAGGAGGTTTTTTTATGTCCCAAAGAAATAATCCAGAATTGCGTAAGGAATGGGAGCGTAGGATCGCTCTTTTCAGAGCGAGTGGCCTCACCCAATCCAAATGGTGTGAAATCAATGAAATAAGTATTCATCAGTTAAAGTATTGGCTTTATAAAGCCGATAATTTCTATTCAACCCAAGATTCTAACAGCAAGTGGATTCCGGTTACATTAGAAGAATCTGAGCAACAGAATGAAACATTACATATAAATGTTGGTTCAGCATCCATCGTGGTTAAACCTGGCTTTAATCCAACACTACTGGCGGAAGTAGTTAAGGCATTGAAATCAGTATGCTAAAAGAAGTTACGGTTGATCGTGTCTACCTCGCACAAGGTGTCACAGATTTACGGAAATCTATCGATGGATTGGCTGCTCTTGTAAAAGAAGAATTCGAGTTAGATCTTTTTTCTTCGAGTTTATTTGTTTTTTGTAACCGGCAGCGAGACAAGTTGAAAATTCTTCAATGGGATCATAACGGTTTTTGGCTTTATTATCGCCGGCTGGAGAGAGGAAATTTTCATTGGCCATCAGATAATAATTCGGGTCCTCTGAAAATAAGTCCACGCCAATTAAGGTGGTTATTAGATGGATTATCATTGGAACAAAAACAGGCACACCCTGTTGTAACAGCAAGAACAGTAATTTAAATAATGAAAAATCAGGGGAATTTACCTATTTTATCGTATAATATATTTATGAAAAAGACAGCGAATTCAACTACCCCAACCCCTACAATTGAAGAACTCCTGCAACGCTTGGAAATGCTGGAGAAACAAAATGCGGAATTAGAGGCGAAGCTAAAAAAGCAGAGCGCGTTAGAGGCCAAATTAAAATGGACTGAAGAACAGCTTCGCCTTCTGCAGAAAAATAGATTCGGCTTTTCCAGTGAAAAAACCAACCCCGATCAATTGGAACTTTTTAATGAAGTAGAAAATGAAGCTAATCCAGATTTGCCGGAACCTACTTTGGAATCTATTACTTATCAACGGCGCCGCAAAGTTCGCGGCCAACGTGAACTGATGTTAGAAAACTTGCCTGTGGAGACGATTGAATATCGTTTATCCCCTGAAGAGCAGGTTTGTTCGTGTTGCGGTGGAAATCTGCATGAAATGAGTACGCAAGTACGCCAGGAACTAAAATACATTCCTGCGGAATTGAAAGTTGTTAAACATGTTCAGTCCATTTACTCTTGCCGCCATTGTGAACGTGAAGAAATTGAAACTCCGGTTGTAACAGCACCAATGCCTAAACCGGTTCATTCAGGTAGTTTAGCATCTCCTTCTTTAATGGCACATATTATGAATCAAAAATATGTGGATGGGCTGCCATTATACCGGCAAGAAAAGCAATTTTCCAGATTGGGGGTACCGTTATCACGCCAAACCCTTGCCAATTGGATGATTCACGGGGCCAACCGGTGGTTGAGCCCACTTTATGATCGCATGCATCAACTTCTTTTGGAAAAGGATATTTTACATGCGGACGAATCGACCCTGCAGGTACTTCACGAACCCGGTCGGCCAGCCACCTCAAAATCATATCTCTGGCTCTACCGTACTGGAAAAGAAGGACCTTCAATCATCCTTTACGATTATCAGGAAACTAGGTCAGGCAAAAATGCCGAGAAATTCCTGTCAGGGTTTAAAGGATATTTACAGGTTGATGGATACGCCGGGTACCATAAGGTACCTAATGTAAAACTGGTCGGTTGCATGGCTCATGCTCGACGTAAATTTGATGAGGCTTTAAAAGTATTGCCTTCTTCAAAGCGTCTGACATCAGGAGTAGCAGCAATGGAAGGTCTCCAATACTGTAACCAACTATATCGCATTGAGCGCGACCTAAAGGAGTTATCCTCTATGGAACGATACGAAAAACGATTAGAACGCAGCAAGCCAGTCTTGGATGCTTTTTTGTCATGGCTAAAAATACAGAAGCAAAAAGTGTTACCAAAAAGCGCTTTAGGTCAGGCGATTACCTACTGTCTCAATCAATGGAAGAAATTAGTGGCATTCCTAGAGGATGGACGATTAGAAATTGATAATAATAGAAGCGAGCGCTCAATAAAGCCCTTTGTTATTGGGAGAAAAAACTTCCTTTTTTCAAATACACCGAAAGGTGCAAGGGCTAGCGCAATCATTTATAGCATTGTGGAAACAGCAAAGGAAAATGGCCTAAACCCATATTATTACCTTCGCTATTTATTTGAGAAGTTACCTAACATTGATCTGACAGATAAAAATGCCCTGGATAAAGTACTGCCTTGGTCAACAACACTTCCAATCGTTTGCATAGATTTTAAAACTTACCTAAATAATAACTCGATCCCCATCTGGTTGACAGGTGGGGATTATTTTACGCTTACAAACTAAATAATTACCGTGAAAAACTTCTCAAATATAATTATATTATCTATAATAGAAATCACATTCAATACATAATTTATAGTAAATAAAGATATTCCTGCGATTTTTTGATATTATATAATATGGTACAGATTATTTGGTGCAGTATTCCAGTGGAGGGCAAGTTATGTTAAATAAGTTGAAGTTAAAAAAAACTTCCAAAGGAACTCAAAGTATTGAAGAAAGAATTGAAAACATAAAAAAACATGGTCTACCAAAACATATCGCAATCATAATGGATGGGAATGGAAGGTGGGCAAGTAAACGTGCATTGCCGCGAATCGCTGGACATCATGAAGGGATGAAAAAGGTTAAACCGATCACACGCTTTGCAAACAATCTTGGAATTGAAGTATTGACGCTTTATGCTTTTTCTACGGAAAATTGGATTAGACCTAAAAACGAAGTTGACTATTTAATGAAGCTTCCAGAGGAATTCCTCGGTACTTTTTTACCTGAGTTGGTGGAAGAAAATGTAAAAGTGCAAATGATGGGTCATAAAGAACAATTACCCGAACATACAATGAAGGCTGTGCAAAAAGCGATTGATGATACACTCGATAATACGGGGCTTATTTTAAACTTTGCCCTTAATTATGGTGGCAGGGATGAAATAATAAATGCGGTTCAAAATATTATTAGTGATGTGGAAAATGGCACAATTGACAAAAAAAATGTTTCTGAAGATTTGTTTTCAAATTATTTAATGTCAAAAAAATTTCAAGACCCCGATTTACTTATTCGTACGAGTGGTGAAATCAGGTTAAGTAATTTTATGCTTTGGCAAATGGCATATACTGAATTTGTTTTTACTGATGTTTTATGGCCTGACTTTTGTGAAGAAGATTTACTGCAGGCAATTGAAGAATATCAACAAAGATCAAGACGATACGGTGGCTTAAAAAGTGAGGGTAATGAGAAGTGAAGCAACGAATAATTACAGCAGTGATTGCAGCAGCAATATTCATACCAATTGTAATATATGGGAATATCCCTTTTGTAATATTATCCTATTTAATGGGAACGGTAGCTCTTTATGAGCTTTTAAAGATGAGGAAACTATCTATTTTTTCTATTCAAGGTATCATTTCATTATTATTATTATGGATTATACTAGTTCCAAGACAATTTACTCATGTAATTGAGCATTTTGGCTATACGAAACTGCATTATATTTTTATAGCCGTTTTACTATTTTTAGTCATTACTGTTATCACTAAAAATAAAACAACTTTTGACCATGTATCCTTTTTGTTACTTACGGTAGTTTATATAGGTATGGGTTTCTATTATTTTGTCGAAACACGTGACGCAAATAATGGTCTTACATATATTTTATATTCTTTATTTACCATTTGGGCAACTGATTCCGGTGCTTATTTCATTGGACGTGCTTTAGGTAAAAGAAAACTTTGGCCAGAAATAAGCCCTAATAAAACCGTAGAAGGTGCAATAGGGGGAGTTGTTTGTGCGATCATCGTTGGTATCCTATTCGCACTATTTTCTAATTTAGATGCCTCCCTCATTCAGCTGATTGTTGTTTCAGCAGTCGTTGCTATTTTTGGACAAATAGGGGATTTAGTGGAATCAGCCTATAAACGACAATACGGTGTAAAAGATTCTGGTAACATCTTACCTGGTCATGGTGGGATTTTAGATCGATTCGATAGTTTATTATTCGTTTGGCCACTACTTCATTTACTCCATTTTGTCCAATGAAAATGAAGGGTTTTAGTGTTATAATTAGGAGTTGAAAAGATGAAATATATAAGTTTATTAGGAGCGACCGGATCAATTGGTACGCAAACATTGGATGTAATTCGAAATCATTCAGATAAATTTCGCTTAGTAGCTTTTTCTATTGGGAAAAATATTGAGCTTGCTAGAAAAATTATCGCGGAGTTTAGTCCTGAACTTGTTTCTGTTAAAGAACGAACAGATTATGAAAGTTTAAAAGCTGAATTTAGCAGCAATATCCGTTTTTCCTATGGAGACGATGGGTTAGTAGAAGTTGCTGCCTATGAAAAGACCGATGTCGTTGTTAATGCTGTTATGGGAAGTGTTGGTTTATTCCCGACTTTACAGGCAATTAAAGCAAAGAAAACAATTGCCCTAGCAAATAAAGAAACACTTGTAACAGCAGGCCACATCGTTATGGAAGCAGCTAAGGCAAATGAGGTAAGCATTTTGCCAGTTGATAGTGAGCATTCAGCGATATTTCAATGTTTACAAGGCGAAAAAGAAAAAAATATTGAGCGTCTCATCATTACTGCTTCGGGCGGTAGTTTCCGAGATAAAAGTCGCGAAGAACTTAAAGATGTTACTGTTGATCAAGCGTTAAATCATCCGAATTGGTCGATGGGCGCAAAAATTACGATTGACTCAGCCACGATGATGAATAAAGGATTAGAAGTCATCGAAGCACATTGGCTTTTTAATGTACCTTATGAAAAAATAGATGTATTATTGCATCGGGAAAGTATCATTCATTCGCTGGTTGAATTCCGGGATACTAGTGTAAAAGCCCAGCTAGGTACACCGGATATGAGAGTCGCTATTCAGTATGCACTATCATATCCCGATCGTCTCTCATTAACATCGGGACATAAATTGAATTTGGCTGAAATCGGTAAATTACATTTCGAAGAGATGGATTTAAATCGCTTCGTTTGTTTAAAACTTGCCTACGAAGCCGGGAGAGTTGGAGGCACAATGCCAACCGTTTTAAATGCAGCAAATGAAATGGCAGTTGATGCGTTTTTAAATAGAAAAATTTCTTTTTTAACGATTGATGAATTCGTTTCAAAAGCACTTGAAAAGCATCATATGATTAATCATCCAGATCTTGATACAATCAAAATGGTAGATCAGGAAACAAGAGCGTATATAAACTCACTCTTATAAAAGGTGGTTTTGAATTTTGACGACTGTAATCGCATTTATTATTATTTTCGGGGCATTAGTATTTTTCCATGAAGCAGGTCATTTTTATTTTGCGAAACGAGCTGGTATTTTGGTTCGTGAATTTGCTATTGGATTTGGTCCGAAAGTATTATCTTTTAGAAAAAATGAAACTCTTTATACAATAAGGTTATTACCGATTGGCGGATATGTTCGTATGGCTGGTGAAGATCAAGAAATGAGTGATTTAAAAGCCGGTCAAAGGGTCGGACTTCTTTTTAACGAGAAAGAAGAAGTTAATAAAATCGTCGTGAATGGAAAAAGTCGCTTTGCGGATATTCGTACCATCGAGGTGGAAGAATCTGATTTGGATCACAAGTTAATTATTAAAGGATATGAAGAGGGAGATGAAGATGAAACTTTAAAAACCTTTTCTATTACAAAAGACGCTGTGATCGTCGAAGATCGTGTTGAAACGCAAATTGCCCCATGGGATAGACAATTTGGATCGAAATCATTAGGTCATCGTGCAATGACTATTTTTGCTGGGCCAATGATGAACTTTGTTCTTGCGATTGTTATTTTCACTATTTTAGCCATTATTCAAGGTGTACCTGTCAATGACCCGGTACTGGGGAAGTTAACTCCTGATGGTGCTGCAAAGCAAGCAGGTTTACATGAAGGGGATACGATTATAAGCATTGATGGCTCGGAAATTTCTAGTTGGGAAGACATAGTTGAAGTCATCCAAAAGCATCCGGGCGAAGAATTAATGTTTACTATTGAAAGAAATAATCAAACGAAAGATATTGCCGTAACACCTAAGGCGGAAAAAGAAGGTAATCAGGAAATTGGAAGAATTGGGGTAAATAACCCGGTTCAAAAGTCACCATTAAAAGTTGCGACATACGGTGTCGAGCAAACATACCAGTGGACGATTGAAATCTTTAGAATGCTTGGAAAACTTGTAACAGGCCAATTTTCAATCGATATGCTCTCAGGACCTGTCGGTATTTATAAATCAACAGAAGTAGTCGCTAAATCGGGTATTATCTTTTTAATGAAATGGGCTGCATTATTAAGCATAAACTTAGGTATCATGAACTTATTACCTATTCCAGCACTAGATGGCGGTCGTTTACTATTTTTTGGAGTAGAAGCGCTAAGAGGAAAACCGATCGATCGTCAAAAAGAAGGAATGGTCCATTTTATAGGTTTTATGTTATTAATGCTGTTGATGATAATCGTTACATGGAATGATATACAAAGATTCTTTTTATAAAATAGTGAAGCAGTCGGAACATACCGATTGCTTCTTCTCTCTTTTTAGAAAAACATCTGTCAATGTTTGTGGATTGAAATTGTCGTGATGTTTTTTTATTATGTATATGGAATGATTTATAATTGAACGTTGATTTAAGATATAGATATAGAGAAGGATGGGAGAGGAAAATATGACAAGCAATCCCGCCGAAAAAAAAGAGCGATTTCGTGTTTTATTGCAACAACTTAATATGACAGAAGATCGAATCGTCCAATTCTTTCAAAACGCGGAAATAGAAAAACTCGTAGTAGAAAGAAAATCAAAACGTTGGCATTTTTACTTTTTGTTTCAGCAGATATTACCCTATGAAATTTTTAACCGTTTTACCCTGCAACTGCAACACGCATTTAACCATGTGGCAAAGGTTGACTTTACGATTCGTGTTATGGAGTCGAGCTTTCCCGAAGAAGCTGTCGTTGATTATTGGAGACATTGTATAAAAGAACTAGATGGGATATCCCCCATGCTCTTATCCTTATTAAATGAGCAAGTACCAACATTAAAAGGGAATAAATTAATTGTACAAACGAGAAATGACACGGAAGCAAGAACACTAAAACAAAAATACGGAGAATGGATATCAAATATTTACCAAAACTTTGGTTTTCCACTTTATGTATTAGATGCTGAAATCGGACAAAATGAAGCAAATGAAGAATATAAAAAATTTATTGAAGAAAAACAAAAAGAAGACGAGGAACGGGCGAAATTAGCCGTAATAGAAATGCAGAAGAAAGAATCAGAGACTAGTGATTCACCTGTAAATGAAGGTCCAATCATGATTGGGTTAACAATTAAAGAGGATGATACGTTCCGTCGCATGGAGGAAATTATTGATGAAGAGAGACGAATTACAGTAGAAGGATATGTCTTTTTTGCTGAAACAAAAGAACTCCGCAGTGGAAGAACATTATTAACATTTAAAATTACGGACTATACAAGCTCAATTTTGGTGAAAATGTTTTCGCGTGATAAAGAAGATGCTGCAATTCTTAGCCAAGTGAAAAAAGGAATGTGGATTCGGGCAAGAGGAAGCATCCAAAATGATACTTTCGTTCGGGATCTTGTCATGATTGCAAATGATTTAAATGAAATTAAACCGAAACTTAGACAAGATCACTCACCTGAAGGCGAAAAACGAGTCGAGCTTCATCTTCATACACCGATGAGCCAAATGGATGCTGTAACACCGATAAGTGATTTAGTCAGCCAGGCGAAAAAATGGGGTCATAAAGCTATTGCGGTTACCGATCATGGAATCGCTCAATCGTTCCCGGAGGCATTTAGTGCCGGGAAAAAGAACGACATAAAGATTCTATATGGAGTAGAAGCAAATCTGGTTGATGACGGAGTTCCGATTACGTATAATGATGCACATCGATTATTAAGTGAAGATACATTTGTCGTCTTTGATGTGGAAACGACAGGTTTGTCAGCTGTTTATGATACAATCATTGAACTCGCTGCCGTGAAAATTCACAATGGAGAAATTATCGACCGTTTTGAATCGTTCGCTAACCCTCATCATCGACTATCTAATACAACGATCGAGCTAACCGGAATAACCGATGAAATGGTTGAAAGTGCTCCTGATGTAGATATTGTTTTACGAAAATTTTCAGAGTGGGCCAAAGATGATATTTTAGTAGCACATAATGCCTCATTTGATATGGGGTTTCTAAATGTTGGTTACCAGAAGATCGGTTTACCAAAAGCAACAAACCCTGTTATTGATACGTTAGAGGTAGCAAGACTACTTTATCCGGAATTTAAAAATCATCGTTTAAATACACTTGCGAAAAAATTCGATATTGAATTAACCCAACACCATCGTGCAATATATGATGCTGAAGCAACCGGATATATTCTATTAAAATTATTAAAAGATGCAAGTAAACAAGGAATTGAATATCATGATCAATTTAATGATTATATGGGTAAAGGTGGAGCGTATAAACGGGCACGTCCATCACATTGCACATTATTAGCTCAGACGGAAAAAGGACTTAAAAATTTATTTAAGCTCATTTCACTCGCTCATATTGATTATTTTTACCGTGTTCCAAGAATACCCCGGTCACAATTACAAAAGTTCCGTGAAGGCATCCTTGTCGGTTCTGCCTGTGATAAGGGAGAGGTTTTTGAAGGGATGATGCAAAAAGCCCCTGATGAGGTAGAGGAAACAGCGAAATTCTATGATTATCTAGAAGTGCATCCGAAAGAGGTATATGCACATTTAATAGAATTAGAATTAGTTCGAGACGAGAAATCATTAGAAGAAATTATTTCGAATATCGTTAAATTGGGTGAAAAACTAGACCTTCCAGTAGTAGCAACAGGCAATGTACATTATCTTAATCCAGAGGATAAGATCTATCGAAAAATTTTAATAGCCTCTCAAGCGGGTGCTAATCCTTTAAATCGTCATAAATTACCGGATGTTCATTTTCGAACGACTGATGAAATGTTACAAGCTTTTTCATTTTTAGGGAAAGAAAAGGCAAAGGAAATTGTAATTACGAATACGAATAAAATTGCAGATATGATTGATACGATTAAGCCAATCAAGGATGATCTATATACACCAAAAATTGAAGGGGCCGAAGACGAAATAAGAAATATGAGTTATGAAATGGCACGGAGTATTTATGGTGAAGATCTCCCGGAAATTGTTGAAGCAAGACTCGAAAAAGAACTGAAAAGTATTATTGGTCACGGGTTTGCAGTTATTTATCTTATTTCACATAAACTAGTAAAAAAATCTTTAGATGATGGTTACCTAGTTGGTTCACGTGGTTCAGTTGGTTCATCTTTTGTAGCAACAATGACTGAAATTACCGAAGTCAATCCTTTGCCACCACATTATGTATGTGCAAATTGTAAGCATTCGGAGTTTTTCAATGACGGATCCGTTGGTTCAGGTTTTGACTTACCCGATAAGGACTGTCCAAATTGTGGATCAAAATATAAAAAAGATGGACATGATATCCCATTTGAAACCTTCTTAGGCTTTAAGGGGGATAAAGTTCCCGATATTGATCTTAACTTTTCCGGAGAATATCAACCACGAGCTCATAACTACACAAAGGTTCTGTTTGGTGAAGAATATGTTTATCGAGCAGGTACAATTGGTACGGTTGCGGATAAAACTGCTTATGGATATGTTAGAGGGTACGCTCAAGATAATAACCTTAATTTACGTGGAGCGGAAATTGATCGTTTAGTACAAGGTTGTACAGGTGTTAAACGGACAACGGGACAGCATCCGGGGGGAATTATCGTTATCCCTGATTATATGGATGTATATGATTTTACACCGATTCAATACCCGGCAGATGATCGGGAATCTGAGTGGAAAACGACTCATTTTGATTTCCATTCGATTCATGACAATGTTTTAAAATTAGATATACTAGGTCACGATGATCCAACAATGATCCGGATGCTTCAGGATTTAAGCGGGATTGATCCGAAAACAATCCCAACTGATGATCCAGTCGTTATGCAAATCTTTAGCGGGACTGAATCTTTAGGGGTTACTGAAGATCAGATTATGTGTAAAACTGGAACGTTAGGGATACCAGAGTTTGGAACAAGATTTGTTAGGCAAATGCTTGAAGATACAAAACCAACAACATTTTCCGAACTAGTCCAAATTTCCGGCCTTTCTCATGGGACAGATGTATGGCTAGGAAATGCACAAGAATTGATTCATAACGGAACTTGTACTTTACCAGAAGTAATTGGATGTCGTGATGATATTATGGTGTATTTGATCTATCAAAACCTAGAACCATCATTAGCTTTTAAAATTATGGAGTCTGTTCGTAAGGGGAAAGGATTACAGCCGGAAATGGAAGAGGAAATGCGAAAACAAAATGTTCCGGAATGGTATATCGATTCATGTAAAAAGATAAAATACATGTTTCCTAAAGCCCATGCCGCAGCATATGTTTTGATGGCCGTGCGTATTGCCTATTTTAAAGTACATTTACCACTGCTTTATTATGCAGCATATTTTACAGTTAGGGCGGAAGATTTTGATCTAGAAGCAATGGTTCGCGGTTCAAGTTCCATTCGAGCCAAGATTGAAGAAATAAATGCTAAAGGATTAGATGCATCTACAAAGGAAAAAAGTTTATTGACGGTATTAGAGCTTTGCTTAGAAATGTGTGAACGTGGCTTCCAATTTCAACGGGTCGATCTATATCGCTCGAAAGCATCTGAGTTTGTAATTGATGGTAACTCATTAATACCTCCTTTTAATGCAATACCAGGTTTAGGAACAAACGCGGCATTAAATATTGTAAAAGCGCGTGAAGAGGGAGAATTCTTATCAAAAGAAGACCTCCAACAACGTGGAAGAGTTTCTAAAACAATTATAGAGTACCTTAACAATCATGGCTGTCTAGAATCTCTTCCGGAGCAGAATCAATTATCATTGTTTTAAATAAAAATAATGGTACTTGTCGGGGCTAAGCAGTCGCCTCCGCTTTTCGAATTGTCCAGCTGCGGCTTCTAGCCCCTCGAGGTCATAAGTCATCTTACTGCGTGGCTAAAGGGCAAGCCACTACGTAAGCTGCCTTATGCTTGTCGGGGCTAAATAGTCGCTTCCGCTTTTCGAATTATTTGCATATAAATTTTGGTTATGGTATATTTTTATTGGAAATACTACTGATAACTCTTGGAAAGAGTGGGGCATACCCACTCTTTCGTCTTTTTGGTTAAGTCCATTTTGCTTCTATGATGATTAATTTTTATTAATTCTTAAGCTATTACCATTGTTAATCAGGAGGTTTTTATGAGCAAAGTAACGGACATTGTCGAAGAACTCGTTACTCCTATCATTCAAGATATGAAACTTGATCTCGTCGATATTGAATATGTTAAAGAAGGAAAAAATTGGTTTCTTCGCGTATTTATAGATAAAGAAAATGGGATTGATATCGAAGAATGCGGGATTGTAAGTGAGCGTTTAGGGGAAAAATTGGATGAACTCGACCCAATCCCTAATAACTATTTTCTTGAAGTATCTTCTCCGGGTGCAGAACGTCCTTTAAAAAAAGAAAAGGATTTCAAACAAGCAGTTGGGAAAAACGTCAATATCAGTACTTACGAGCAAATCGATGGCGAAAAACAATTCGAAGGAAAACTACTCGATTTTGATGGTCAAACATTAAAACTTGAAATGAAAATTAAAACAAGGACAAAAGAAGTAGAAATTCCGTACGAAAAAGTGGCAAAAGCTCGTTTAGCTATTTTATTTTAATTTTAGGCTTTTTTAAAGCTCAGTGTTGATAATTTATTGACGCCACATTAATTGGAGCAAAAATTACAAAATGGAGTAGTCATTGACTGCCCGCTGTTCTAACCAGTACTTACAAGGTAGAACAGATAACTATAACTCGTGAAGTTTCTATTATTTTTGAGGGGGATGACATTTCCATGAGCACAGAATTATTAGATGCTCTTATTATTTTAGAAAAAGAGAAAGGGATTTCTCGTGATGTAATCATAGATGCAATTGAAGCAGCATTAGTATCTGCATATCGAAGAAATTTTAATCAAGCGCAAAATGTGCGGACAGACTTGAATTTAGAAAATGGAACAATGAGAGTTTTTGCTAGAAAAGATGTTGTCGATGAGGTTTTGATTCCCGACTTGAAATATCACTAGAGGATGCTGTGAAAATTAATCCTGCTTATGAAGTGGGAGATGTTGTTGAAATTGAAGTAACACCAAAAGATTTTGGACGTATCGCCGCTCAAACTGCAAAGCAAGTCGTCACACAACGTGTTCGTGAAGCAGAAAGAGGAATCATCTATTCAGAATTTATCGATCGTGAAGATGACATTATGACGGGAATTGTCCAAAGACAAGATCCTCGCTTCATCTATGTCAATCTAGGGAAAATTGAGGCATTACTCGCACAAAGTGAACAAATGCCAAATGAATCCTATCGTCCACATGATCGGATAAAAGTTTATATAACCAAGGTGGAAAAAACAACAAAAGGACCACAAATTTTTGTTTCCCGTACACATCCTGGTTTATTAAAACGATTATTTGAAATAGAAGTACCTGAAATATACGATGGTACAGTTGAAATTCGCTCTGTAGCACGAGAAGCTGGAGATCGTTCTAAAATTTCAGTTTATACTGATCGCCCAGAAGTTGACCCAGTTGGTGCATGTGTTGGTCCTAAAGGTACAAGAGTTCAAGCAATTGTAAATGAACTAAAAGGTGAAAAAATTGATATCGTTGAATGGTCAGATAACCCTGTAACCTTTGTGGCTAACGCATTAAGTCCTTCAAAAGTTTTAGATGTTATCGTTGATGAAGAAGAAAAATCGACTACGGTGATTGTACCTGATTATCAATTATCTCTTGCTATCGGGAAACGTGGACAAAACGCTAGACTAGCTGCAAAACTTACCGGATGGAAAATTGACATAAAAAGTGAATCAGAAGCACGTGAGTTAGGAATTTATCCTCGTGAGGATTCTGCTTTAATTACAAGTGATGATCAAGAAGATCATTTCGAAATGCTTGAAGATGATTTCGAATAGGGGTGACATGAAAATGGCTACTCAAAAGAAAATTCCATTAAGGAAATGTGTTGCTACGGGTGAAATGAAACCTAAAAAAGAAATGATTAGGATCGTTCGATCAAAGGATGGAGAAGTATCTATTGACCCAAAAGGAAAAAAATCCGGGCGAGGTGCCTATCTGTCCAAGGATAAAGATGCAATTCTACAAGCTAAGAAAAAAAACATATTAGCAAATCATTTAGAAACTTCTATTGATGAATCCATTTATGATGAACTTTTAAGGTTCATTGAAAGGGAGAATCTATAGATATATGACCGAATCAAAGGCATTATCATTACTTGGCTTAGCGAATCGCGCACGTAAAGTTATTTCTGGAGAAGAATTAGTAATTAAAGAAGTAAAAAATGGTCGTGCGAAACTCGTGTTACTTTCCATGGATGCATCAGAAAATACAACGAAAAAAGTGCAGGATAAATGTCGTTTTTACCGCATACCAATTTATTGGATCAGTAATAGAGAAATCCTCGGGACTGCAATTGGAAAAGAATCAAGAGTTGTCGTAGCAATAACGGATCTGGGCTTTGCGAAGAAATTAGAAATCTTGCTCGGTGAATCATAAGGTATTGTAAAAAGTTCTATGAAAACTAAATAGTTGTTTAGGTTACTTTCCATTTATTAGGTGGGGAGCTCCCGCAATCGCTCTTGACAAACACGCCAATGGTTTGATCCAAGGTTAACAAGGGCGAAGGGGACAAAAAGAAGGCATACCAAATAAGCCCTTGGTATTTTCATTTTAAACCATTGGCAAGTTCGGTTTGTCAAGAGTTCGCTCCGCCGATTGCTAAATTTGTCCAAGGGCTCTGCTAAACAAAAAGTTAGGCGGATCTTTGTTCGACTATCCATCGTTGAGCTAACTCGATGAGCTTTGTCCAACGCGCAGGCATGGTAGGAAGTCCTGATAACTTTGGATTCACAACGGGTACCTTGCCCTCTAGGGATGCATGTGGTCGTAGAAAGTTAAAATACGCCGCAAACAAGGTGACAAAAGAAACAGATCCATGATCCGATCCAAATCCTTGTGTAGAGCGATAATTTCCTTTAAATGTGCGATTCAGTCTTTCGATAATCTGTTTTAACGGTCTGTATTCGGTTGAGATGGGATCTTCATTTGTCAGCCCGATTACTTGCTTCACATCGAAAGAAATATTATTCTGAGCGAAGAAATGCTGGGCTAGAAGATAGATTGGATTTCCATCTACTACGAATGTAAGGTTTTCAGGGATCTCTTCCATCTTCAGTAGGACGTCGTTTATCGCTTGAATGGCGGATGCTGTATCACGATTAGGCGACACTCGGTACGAAAGGACGATCTTTTTCACCGCGTCAAAGAAGAAAAAGAGATAATGCCATTTTCCATTGACCCGGATATAGGTTTCGTCACCACAGAATTGATCTGAAAGCTCATAAGGATAGTGATCCACGTAAGGTTTAAGTAAAAGAGCCACACTATTTTCGTAGTTCAATATCGTCTGATGAGAAATAGCTACACCGTGAACATCCTGCATAAGGGCAGCGGTCCTTCTTGCGGAAAGACCGTAATTCACATGGTAGGTCAATATCAAACCTAACGTATGCGGAGAAGCATAGATTCTAGACAGATCAACAACTGGCAACTCCGGTGAATTCTTGGATAATGGTTGAAAATCAATGTGAAATTGGCGAAAAATATACCTTAACTTAAACGACTGGGGATCCTTTTTAAACTGTTTCTTTTCTTTGGAAGACATACCGTTTAATTTCTTTTGATAATACGGACAGTCGTCATTTTTACACTTAAACACATCGAAATCTTTTCGCTCCTTGATCTTATCGAGTGTTTTAGAACAATGAGGACATTTCAAAATGGCCTCTTTCGAAAAACGATTCTTATCGCTGAAAAGGCAAGAACATACCTTGCATTGATACTGTCCCTTATCACCATTATTGGCATAAAGATAATCAGATGGTGCACCACACTTAGGACATTTCATTCCTTTAGGTACCGACACTTTTGCGTTCTTGTGTCTTCGAACGGGTTTAAGAGATTTCCCATGCTTCTCTTGGTACTCCGTTAGGAGATTTCGATAATTCAGCTTTTCTGGGATTTCGATAATGGGAAGATCATCAACTTGTAGTTTTCGATAAGGTTTGTTAACAGGCTGCTGATCTTTCGGTTTATCAAACATACTCTTCCCAATAAGTAGGGTGAGTAATGTTCGAATTATTTGTTCTTGGAATTTTATAAAAGTTAGTAAATAGGTTATAATTTGAGGGTACAACTTGTCACTTCCTTTTCTAAGGTTGTTGGGTGTGTGGTAACCTCAATTATCCTTAGATTTAGGGTGGCAATTTTTTTGCTCAAAAATCCCTCTATTAAGGTAGTTTATAGCCTATTTTATATAAAAGTTTTGACAATACGAATCATAAGGTGGGGGTGAACATATGAGTAAAATTCGAATTTATGAGTACGCAAAAAAACAAAATGTTTCTAGTAAAGACATTATTTCGAAACTTAAAGAATTAAACATTGAAGTCAATAATCATATGTCTACGATAGATGGGGATACTATTAGTAAATTAGATAAGATGTTTAATCATCATGATAAACAGGTGAAATCTAATTCTATGAACAATCAATCACAGAACAAGCAACAAACAAATAAAAAAAATAGTCAAAAAGAAATGGAAGTTGAAGAGAGCCTCGTGAAAGATACTACACAACAAAAACATAAAACGAATGAATCTAAGCCAAACAATAAAAATAACGCACCTAGGGACAATAAAGGTTCTAATAATAATAAAAAGCATAAAAACAATAATAAAAATAAAAATAAACAACGGCCACAACAACAACAACAAGTACCGCCGAAGAAAAAAGAACTTCCAAGTAAAATCACATTTAGCGGTTCATTAACAGTTGCCGAACTTGCGAAAAAATTACACAGAGAACCATCAGAATTAATTAAAAAGCTTTTCATGCTTGGTGTTGTTGCAACGATTAATAATGAACTTGACAAGGATTCTATTGAACTTATCGCCACAGATTATGGCGTAGAAGTTGAAGAAGAAATACAAATTGATACAACCGATCTTGAAGTGTATTTTACTGAAGATACAGAAGAGAATCTTAAAGAACGTCCATCAGTCGTTACGATAATGGGACATGTTGACCACGGAAAAACAACAACATTGGATTCTATTCGTAATACGAAAGTAACTGCTGGCGAAGCCGGTGGTATTACACAACATATTGGTGCTTATCAAGTAGAAGTAAATGGCAAAAAAATTACATTCCTAGATACACCAGGGCATGCTGCTTTTACAACGATGAGAGCTCGTGGGGCACAAATTACAGATATTACAATTTTAGTTGTGGCTGCCGATGATGGTGTAATGCCACAAACGATTGAAGCAATAAATCATGCTAAAGCTGCGAATGTTCCTATCATTGTTGCAGTTAACAAAATGGATAAACCTTCTGCAAATCCTGATCGTGTCATGCAAGAATTAACTGAGCATGGGCTTGTTCCTGAAGATTGGGGCGGCGATACAATTTTTGTACCAATTTCTGCGAAAAATGGAGAAGGTATTGATAATTTGCTTGAAATGATTCTATTAGTAAGTGAAGTGGAAGAATATAAAGCGAACCCGAACCGAAATGCAATTGGTACAGTAATTGAAGCACAATTAGACAAAGGACGCGGCTCAGTTGCTACGTTGTTAGTTCAAAATGGTACATTACGTGTCGGTGACCCAATCGTTGTCGGACATACTTTTGGCCGAGTTCGTGCAATGGTAAACGATTTAGGTCGTCGCGTGAAAGAAGCTGGCCCATCAACTCCAGTAGAAATTACAGGATTAAATGATGTACCACAAGCGGGAGATCGCTTCGTCGTATTTGATGATGAAAAAACAGCACGTCAAGTTGGAGAATTACGCGCACAGCAAGCCGTATTAGCACAACGAAATGAAACTGCCCGCGTAAGTCTAGATACATTATTCGAACAAATGAAACAAGGCGAAATGAAAGACATTAATATTATTATTAAAGCAGATGTACAAGGATCTGTTGAGGCGCTCGCAGCATCATTACAAAAAATTGATGTAGAAGGAGTAAATGTTAGAATCATTCATACTGCTGTTGGTGGTATTAATGAATCAGATATCTCCCTTGCTGCAGCTTCAAACGCAATTGTTATCGGTTTTAATGTACGCCCTGATGTTAATGCAAAGCGTGCTGCAGAAGCAGAAAATGTTGATATACGATTACATCGGATTATTTATAAAGTAATTGAAGAAATTGAGTCTGCAATGAAAGGTATGCTTGATCCGGAATTCTATGAAAAAATTATCGGTCAAGCAGAAGTTCGTCAAACATTCAAAGTATCGAAGGTTGGTACGATTGCCGGAAGTTATGTTACTGATGGAAAAATTACTCGTGACAGCGGTATCCGAATTATCCGAAATAATGTAGTCGTTTTTGAAGGAGAAATTGATACATTAAAACGTTTTAAGGATGATGCAAAAGAAGTAAGTCAAGGTTATGAATGCGGGATTACTATTAAAAACTACAATGATTTAAAAGAAGGAGACATCATTGAAGCGTTTGTGATGGAAGAAGTCGAGCGTTCATGATTGGATATGTGGAATGTGAGTTCCGCATTTATGAAGCAGGTTCTTTGAAGGAAAAAAGAGCAGTCCTTCAAAGAGTCATCACCAGACTAAAACAGAAATTTAATGTTTCAGTTTCTGAAATTGGACATCAAGATTTGTGGCAACGAACCAAAATTGCCATTGTCACTGTTGCATCGATCCAGTCAGCTGCTGAAAGAGAAATTGAAAATGCAATAAAATTTTTAGATTCCTTTCCTGAGTGGGAAAGACTAGAAACCATTTATGAATGGTTGTAATGTGAGGTGTTATGTATGAGCCTACGTGCAAATCGTGTCGGAGAGCAAATGAAAAAAGAACTTAGCGACATTATCGGCCGAAAAATAAAGGATCCACGTATTGGCTTTGTTACCGTAACAGATGTTCAGGTAACAGGTGATCTCCAACAAGCTACAGTATATATTACTGTTCTCGGAGGGGATAAACAAAAAGAAGGAACACTCCTTGCTCTTGAAAAAGCAAAAGGATTCATTCGTTCTGAAGTTGGACATCGAATTCGCTTAAGAAAAACTCCGGAACTTTCATTTGCATTTGATGAATCGATTGAGTATGGAAATCGAATTGAAACCATTATTAAAGAAATAAACACAGATAAATAGACAAAAAAGGATAGACAATTTTGTCTATCCTTTTTTCAAGACTTTATTTAAAAAGGAGTATTCATATGGATGGAATCCTTCCTTTATGGAAACCAAAAGGAATGACGTCACATGATTGTGTATTTAAAATAAGAAAAATGTTGAAAATGAAAAAGGTTGGACATACAGGAACTCTAGATCCTGATGTAACGGGTGTTCTCCCTATTTGTTTAGGAAAGGCAACAAAAGTTGCTGAATACATAACGAATGCTGGAAAAGAATACGAAGGCGAAGTTACGCTTGGATATTCAACGACAACCGAGGATGCCAGTGGTGAAAAAGTTGACGAAGTTCCAATTTGTAAAACGATCAATCGGAATCAAATTTTAGACGTGCTTCAATCATTTCGTGGTGAAATTTCGCAAACCCCACCGATGTATTCTGCAGTTAAAGTGAACGGGAAAAGATTGTATGAATACGCAAGAAAAGGGATAGAGGTTGAACGTCCAACAAGAGTCGTAACTATATATGAAATAGAATTACTAGATGATCGAAAAGTTTTTTCGGGAAATACGATTTCTTTTCGGTTTCGGGTAAAATGCAGCAAGGGAACATATATAAGAACATTAGCAGTGTCAATAGGAGAAAAATTAGGATTCCCGGCGCATATGTCTGATCTTACAAGAACATCGTCAGGTTCGTTTACAAAAGAAAATTGTTTAACCTTTTCAGATATTGAAACCCGCCTAAGTGAAAATACATTAAAAGATGTAATCTTTCCTTTAGACAGAGGAGTTTCTCATTTGCCGAAATACGTGATAAATGATACATTAGCAGAGAAAGTGAATAATGGTGCGGTTTTGGAAAAAGAAGAATGGTGGACATTTGGAGAAGAGGAAGTTGTTTTTATTCATCAAAATCAAGTGAAAGCGATCTACAAAATTCATCCTGAAAAGCCGCATTTAATAAAGCCTGTTAAAGTTCTTAATAATTGATCTAATAGAAAGAAATAGGTGAGAAAATTGAAAGTAATCACAATACATCATCCACATTCATTCAACAAGCAGGATTTTCCTCCCCTAGTTATGGCACTTGGGTATTTTGATGGCATTCACTTAGGACATCAAAAAGTCATTAATTTGGCGAAGGAAATTGCTGAACAAAATCAATGGAAAAGTGCGGTAATGACATTTGATCCGCATCCTTCTGTTGTGTTAAGTCAAAATAATAAACAAGTTGAGCTAATCACTCCTATTGAAGATAAGAAGAAACTCATTGAAAGAATGGGAATTGATTATTTATTTATTGTTCAGTTTACATCTAATTTTGCTAATCTTTCTCCTGAAGAATATGTAAAACAATATATTATCGGATTAAATGTCCATCATGTAGTCGCCGGTTTTGATTTTTCATACGGGAAATTTGGTAAAGGAACAATGGAAACTTTGCCAATTCATTCAGAAGGAAAATTCACCTATACGACAGTAGAAAAACTTGCGATTAACCGACAATCGGGAGATGAGAAAGTGAGTTCCAGTTTAACTAGGGAATTATTAGCAGAAGGAGATATGACGGAAGTTCGTCGCATTTTAGGAAGATTTTACACGACAAATGGGATCGTAATTCATGGAGAAAAGCGCGGCAGACAGATCGGTTTTCCAACTGCCAACATCAAACTATCCAATGAATATATTATCCCGAAAACAGGCGTTTATGCTGTTAAAATTAAAATTGATGGAAATTGGTATCACGGGGTCTGTAATGTAGGATTTAAGCCCACTTTCAAAAGTATCGATGAATATTCCCTATCAATTGAAGTACATATTATTGACTTTGATCAATCCATTTACGGTGAAGAAGTTTCAATCGAATGGCATTTAAGAATTAGAGATGAACAGAAATTTGCTGGAATCGATCAATTAAAACTTCAGATTGCAAAAGATAAACAAAATACCATTAATTACTTTGAAAAAAATAGAAATTAGACTTGTTTTTTTAGACAAAAAGTAGTATTATATTACAGTGTAATGAACCGTTGCTTGGCAAGTCGAGTCACCGACGCTTGCTCAGTAATTGGGGATTATTTATTTTTAGGAGGTGAAAAGGATGGCAATTGCTCAAGAACGCAAAAACGAAATCATCAATCAATTCAAAGTTCATGAAACTGATACTGGATCACCAGAAGTTCAAATTGCAATCCTAACAGAGGATATTAATAATTTGAATGAACATTTACGTGTACACAAAAAAGATCACCATTCACGTCGCGGTCTTTTGAAAATGGTTGGTAAACGTCGTAACTTACTAACTTACTTACGTAATAAAGATGTTCAACGTTACCGTGAGCTAATTAACAAATTAGGCTTACGTCGTTAATTTATATCGAATTAACAAAAGAAGCGGGATTTATCCCGCTTTTTTATTATCATGATAACTCCCAAAAAGTTACGATAAACTTTTAAGTTATTTTGATTACAATACATATTAAGCGATGACATAAAAAGATTCAATAATGTTTTGTTCAAATGACTAAGAAATTAATCATGCTTTTAAAGTCCCTAAACGGTGATTTAAAAGTAGAAAGGAGTTTTTATATGGAACATGAGAAACAAGTATTTACTTTAGATTGGGCCGGCCGTGAACTTACGGTAGAAATTGGTCAATTAGCTAAACAAGCAAACGGAGCAGTTTTAGTACGCTATGGAGATACAGCCGTTTTAAGTACTGCAACGGCTTCGAAAGAACCTAAATCAGTTGATTTTTTTCCGTTAACTGTAAATTATGAAGAGCGTCTTTATGCAGTAGGAAAGATACCTGGAGGATTTATTAAAAGGGAAGGGAGACCAAGCGAAAAGGCAATTTTAGCAAGCCGCTTAATTGACCGCCCAATTCGTCCGTTATTTGCTGATGGATTCAGAAATGAAGTTCAAGTAGTAAGCATTGTTATGAGTGTGGATCAAGACTGCCCTTCTGAAATGGCCGCAATGTTCGGATCATCACTTTCATTATCCGTCTCAGATATTCCATTTGAAGGACCAATTGCTGGAGTAATAGTCGGTCGAATTGATAATAAATTTATCATTAATCCTACAGTATCACAAATGGAAAAAAGCGATATGCACTTAACTGTAGCCGGAACTAAAGATGCAATCAATATGGTTGAAGCAGGAGCGAATGAAGTTCCTGAAGAAATAATGTTAGAAGCAATTATGTTTGGTCATGAAGAAATCAAAAGATTAATTCAATTCCAAGAAGAGATTGTTTCAAAAATTGGAAAAGAAAAAATGGAAGTCACATTATACGAAATTGACGAAGAATTAGAATCAGAAGTTCGTACGATGTGTGAAGAAGATTTAATTAAAGCCATTCAAGTACAAGAAAAGCATGCGAGAGAAGAAGCTATTCAAGAGGTAAAAGATCAAGTAATTGCTAAATTTGAAGAACGTGAAGAATTAGCAGAAGATACAATTAAGCAAGTAAAACAAATTTTAAATAAATTAGTAAAAGGTGAAGTACGCCGTTTAATTACCGAGGAAAAAGTTCGTCCAGATGGAAGAAAAATCGATGAAATTCGTCCTTTATCTTCAGAGGTTGGCTTATTATCAAGAACACATGGATCTGGTTTATTCACACGTGGACAAACGCAAGCATTAAGCATTTGTACTCTTGGCGCATTAGGTGATGTTCAAATACTGGATGGGCTCGGAATCGAAGAGTCAAAACGCTTCATGCATCATTATAATTTTCCGCAATTTAGCGTAGGTGAAACAGGACCTATGAGAGGACCTGGTCGCCGTGAAATTGGACATGGTGCACTTGGCGAACGGGCGCTTGAACCGGTTATTCCGAATGAACAACAATTTCCTTATACGATTCGACTAGTTTCGGAAGTTTTAGAATCCAACGGTTCCACTTCTCAAGCAAGTATTTGTGCCAGTACACTAGCAATGATGGATGCAGGGGTACCAATTAAAGCACCGGTTGCGGGAATTGCAATGGGCTTAGTTAAATCTGGTGAACATTATACAATTTTAACGGATATCCAAGGCATGGAAGATCATTTAGGCGATATGGATTTTAAAGTTGCCGGTACTTCTAAAGGTGTAACAGCACTGCAAATGGATATTAAAATTGAAGGTCTTTCCAGACAAATTTTAGAAGAAGCATTACAACAAGCTAAACAAGGCCGGATGCAAATATTAAATCATATGATGTCGACAATTTCTAATCCACGTGAATCGTTGTCTGCATTTGCACCAAAAATTTTAACAATGACGATTAATCCTGATAAGATAAGAGACGTTATCGGACCAAGTGGAAAACAAATAAACAAAATCATTGAAGAAACTGGCGTTAAAATTGATATTGAGCAAGATGGTACAGTGTTCATTTCTTCAACGGATGAAGAAATGAATAAAAAAGCGAAGAAAATTATAGAAGATATTGTCCGAGAAGTTGAAGTAGGACAAATTTACTTAGGAAAAGTAAAACGGATTGAAAAATTCGGCGCTTTTGTCGAAATTTTTAGTGGTAAAGATGGACTTGTTCATATATCAGAAATTGCTGAAGAAAGAGTCCGTAAAGTAGAGGATGTATTAAAAATTGGCGATGAAGTCCTAGTCAAAGTTCTCGAAATTGATAACCAAGGGCGAGTAAATCTTTCAAGAAAATCGGTTTTAAAAGAGCAAAAGGAAAAAAATGAAAATAACTAGTAAAGTCAGGAAACCCTGGCTTTTTTTATGGTTCATTAATCTTTAGAGTAAATAAAATACTAATAAGTATTGTGTTCTACCTTGTCCTTCTTTTTCATATTTTTAAAAAGAAGGGGGATATTAAGGTGAAGAATAAATTAAAACACTTGATAGGTTTTGCTCTGATTGCTATTCTTACTTTGTCGATCATTAATAATCCATTATCAAAAAGCTATCTTACCCAATTAACAGATGCAGAAAACATTCCAACTAAACAAAATGATTTATATGATTATATTGTTCGGGTAGCTAAAAACTATTCGATTAAACCACAAGATGCTGTGAATGATAGAGTATGGAAAGCAACTCCCGGTTATAATGGTGTTGAAGTGGATATTAAAGCTTCCTACGATAATATGAAAAAAGATGGTAAATTCGATGAAAATAAATTAGTCTATAAACAAATTTCACCTAAAGTACATATAAAGGATTTACCTCCCTCTCCAATATATCGAGGAAATCCTGATAAACCAATGGTGAGTTTTCTCATTAATGTTGCGTGGGGAAATGAATTTCTGCAACCTATGTTAAAAACATTAAAAGATAATAATATTCATGCCACTTTTTTTCTAGAAGGAAGATGGGTGAAAGAAAATCCGGAATTAGCGAAAATGATTGTTGATTCGGGTCATGAAGTGGGAAATCACTCGTACACACATCCGGATATGAAGGTTCTTTCTGCAGATCGGATTCGTGAACAATTAATCAGCACAAATCAGGTTATTAAAGCAACCACTGGTAAACAAGTTAGATTATTTGCTCCGCCTAGCGGAAGTTATCGTGATGAAGTAGTGAAAATTGCTCATTCAATGAATTTACAAACAATCATGTGGAGTGTAGATACAGTTGATTGGCAAAAACCTTCTCCTGATACAATCGTCACCCGTGTAATGTCCAAAATTCATCCCGGTGCACTTATTCTTATGCACCCAACGGATTCAACAGAAAAATCATTGCAACGTTTGATAACTGAAATAAAAAAGAAGCAACTGAGAATTGGAACTGTATCAAAATTATTGGATGAAGAACGGATTATTAAAATGAATGATGGAAAACTAAAAAAAGATTAATGAAAAAAGCCTAATGGTGAACATACACCCACCAAGTTTAGGAGGATTCAAATTGATTAAGAAATATACATGTCAAAACGGACTAAGAATTGTGCACGAAGAGATCCCAACTGTTCGGTCAGTTGCAATAGGCATTTGGATAGGAACAGGCTCAAGAAATGAGGATCGTAAAAATAACGGTATCTCCCACTTCTTGGAGCATATGTTCTTTAAAGGCACGAAAACAAAAACAGCTAAGGAAATTGCGGAAGCATTCGATTCAATAGGTGGACAAGTAAATGCATTTACTTCAAAAGAGTACACGTGCTATTATGCTAAGGTTTTAGATAACCATGCACAATTTGCTCTTGACACACTTTCAGATATGTTTTTCAATTCCACTTTTGTTGAGGAAGAACTTAAAAAAGAAAAAAATGTTGTGTATGAAGAAATAAAAATGTATGAAGATACTCCTGATGATATTGTTCATGATCTTCTTAGCAAAGCAGTCTATGAAAATCACCCTTTAGGATATCCGATTCTTGGTACAGAGGATACGTTAGAAACATTTTCTGGTCAGACTTTAAATGAATATATGCATGATATGTATACACCTGATCGAGTGGTTATCTCTATCGCTGGAAATGTTAAAGATTCTTTTATTAAGCAAGTGGAATCGCTATTTGGATCATACAATGGTGGAAACCACACGAGTGAAGAGAATGTTCCAACTTTTCATTTGAATAATATAGTAAGAAAAAAAGATACAGAACAGGCACATCTTTGCTTAGGTTTTGAAGGTTTGCCAATAGGTCATAAAGAAATTTACGATTTAATTGTATTAAATAATATATTAGGCGGAAGCATGTCTTCAAGACTATTTCAAGAAGTAAGAGAACAACGAGGATTAGCATACTCTGTATTTTCCTATCACTCCTCATTTAAAGATTCCGGAATAGTCACGATCTATGCCGGTACCGGTGCGAAACAATTAGATCACTTGTATGAAACGATTCAATCGACATTAGACCATTTAAAGGATACCGGAGTAACATCTAAAGAGGTTCAAAATTGTAAAGAACAGTTAAAAGGAAATTTAATGCTTAGTCTCGAAAGCACAAACAGCAGAATGAGTAGAAACGGGAAAAACGAATTACTATTAGGAAAACACCGCACACTCGATGAAATAGTTGAAATGATCGATGAAGTCTCAATTGATCATGTAAACAATCTATCGAAAAAAGTTTTTACCCCTCATTTCTCTGTTTCTTTAGTAAGCCCGGACGGAAAATTGCCAAAAGGTATACAATAATAAGTGAAAGTCCTCGTCATTTGATGACGGGGACTTTTTGTTTTTGCTGTCCAGCTCCAGCGCCTATCGACTAGAAAACTTCAGGACTTTTCCCTACGATAAGTCAAAGTCCCGTAAGTCTTTTACGTCGATGGGCAAGGCGCTTTTCGCTTTTCTTAATTGCTCGTTCTAAAAAAGACTGACAAGCGATACATTGTTAATAACAGTTGTTTTAAGGAGGAATTATGAAATATGCGATTAAGTGAGCTAAGTGGTAAAGAAATCGTTGATTTTAAAAGAGCAGAAAGATTAGGCGTTTTAGGACACACGGATTTAGAATTCAATGAAAAATCTGGACAAATCCAATCATTGATCATACCTACTGGAAAATGGATGAGAAAACAGTCAAATGAAATCAGGGTTCCATGGCAACAAATTCGAACGATTGGTTCAGATATGATTATTTTGGAAGTACCTGAAAATAATTACTAACATATTGTTCATTTAAGGATTGGCGATTAGCCAATCTTTTTTAATTTTATCAACAAATCACAGATTTCTAGGTAAATACATAAGATGTGTAAGTGATAAGCGTAATCATCATAAAGAAGGTGACGATATGATGTTGACAGGATTGCAAATAGCTGTAATTGGCGGTGATGCGCGTCAACTTGAAGTAATTCGCAAATTATCAGAATTAGATGCAAGACTATCATTAATTGGTTTTGAACAATTAGATCATGTGTATTCAGGCGTATTCAAAGAAAAATTAAGCGAAGTAAACTTTCATGAAATTGATGCGATAATTTTACCTGTAACTGGAACAAACCTTGAAGGACAGGTAGATACCATTTTTTCAAATGAAGAAGTGAGATTAACGGAAGAAATTATCTTAAAAACACCCTCTTATTGCACGATTTATTCAGGAATCAGCAATCCATATTTAGATAGTATTACACAAAAAGCCAATCGAAAATTAGTCAAACTTTTTGAACGTAATGATGTTGCTATATATAATTCAATCCCAACTGTTGAAGGAACAATTATGATGGCAATTCAACATACCGAATTTACGATACATGGATCAACTGTAGCCATTCTTGGTCTAGGAAGAGTCGGCATGAGTGTTGCAAGAGCTTTTCATCATTTAGGAGCGAAAGTAAAGGTAGGTGCAAGAAAAACTGAACATATTGCCAGAATTGAAGAAATGGGGTTAAAACCATTTCATTTGAAAGAGCTAGATAAGGAAGTAAAAGATATTGATATATGTATTAATACTGTTCCGCAATTAATTGTGAATGCCGCAGTTATTCAAAAAATGCCAACACATACGTTAATTATTGATTTGGCATCAAAACCGGGTGGGACGGATTTTCGCTACGCAGAAAAACGTGGAATTAAAGCATTATTAGCACCAAGTTTGCCAGGCATCGTTGCACCAAAAACCGCAGGGCAAATACTTGGTAACGTATTAACTCAGCTAATTGATGAAGATGTAATAAAAAGAAAGGGGAATGAACAATGAGCTTAGAGGGGAAACGAATTGGTTTTGGATTAACAGGATCCCATTGCACATATGATGCAGTTTTTCCAGAAATAGAGAAATTAGTTGAAGTAGGGGCAGAGGTTGTACCGATCGTAACGTTTACTGTTAAAAATACAGAAACGAGATTCGGAAAAGGTGAAGACTGGATTGAAAAAATTGAATCAGTCACAGGAAGAAAGGTAATTGATTCAATCGTTGAGGCAGAGCCACTTGGACCCAAATATCCTTTAGACTGTATGGTCATTTCACCATTAACAGGAAATTCAATGAGCAAATTAGCGAACGCATTAACAGATTCTCCCGTTCTAATGGCCGCAAAGGCAACGATTAGAAATCAAAAACCAGTAGTTTTAGGAATATCAACAAATGATGCACTGGGCTTGAATGGGGTAAATCTTATGAGATTAATGGCAACGAAACATATTTACTTTATTCCATATGGGCAAGATGACCCGATAAAGAAACCCAATTCAATGGTAGCAAGAATGTCCTCCTTACAAGATACAGTTAAAGCTGCACTGGAAGGACGACAACTCCAGCCTGTTATAGTCGAAAGATTTCGGGATGAATAAACTTACGAACCAGGTACAACTAAAGGCGTACCTGGTTCTTATGAATATAGACGTCAGAAAAAATCCTTTACTAAAATAATAGAAAAAAGTATAGCGCCGACCATATATATGATAAAATAAACTTTATCATTGCTTAGATGATAGAATAAGTTATAAGTGAATTTGGAAGGGGAATGTTTATGGCAACAACCGGTTTTCATGTAGCTGTTGTAGGCGCAACAGGTGCAGTTGGACAACAAATGCTTCTTACATTAGAAAAGAGAAACTTTCCAATAAGAAAGCTTACTCTTTTATCTTCCTCAAGATCAGCAGGTACAGTTTTAAAATATAAAGATGAAGATATCGTTGTTCAAGAAGCAAAACCTAATAGTTTTCAAGATGTTGATATCGCCCTTTTTAGTGCCGGCGGAAATATTTCGAAATTATTTGCACCAGAGGCTGTAAAACGTGGTGCTATTGTTATAGATAATACGAGCGCATACCGAATGGACCCTGAGGTTCCGTTAGTAGTTCCGGAGGTAAATGAAGAAGATTTAAAACTACACAATGGTATTATAGCTAATCCTAATTGCTCTACAATTCAAATGGTGGTTGCACTTGAACCTATTCGCAAAGCATATGGATTAGAGAAAGTTATTGTATCCACTTATCAAGCTGTATCCGGAGCGGGAGCCGCAGCAATAGATGAATTGAAAAATCAAACTCGTGCGATTATTGAAGGTGAAACCATTGAACCGAAAATTTTACCGGTCAAAGGTGATAAAAACCACTATCAAATTGCCTTTAATGCGGTTCCACAAATCGATAAGTTTGAAGAGAATGGTTATACATTTGAAGAAATGAAAATGATAAACGAAACGAAGAAAATCATGCATATGCCACAATTAAAGGTAGCGGCTACATGTGTGCGGTTACCTGTAGAAACTGGTCATTCAGAATCTGTGTATTTTGAAATAAACCGTGAGGGAATTGACGTAGAAAATATCCGCACATTATTAGGTGATGCCGATGGTATTATTCTTCAAGATAATCCAAATGAACAATTGTACCCTATGCCTGCATATGCTGTAGGGAAGAAGGATGTATTTGTAGGAAGAATTCGTAAAGATTTAGATGAGGAAAATGGTTTTCATATGTGGGTAGTTTCAGATAATTTATTGAAGGGTGCGGCTTGGAACTCCGTTCAAATTGCTGAAAGCTTAGTGAAACTTGGATTGGTAAAATAAAGTGGCTATTTAATAATTAGTCAGAGTTAAAGTAAAATTTAGAGGTGTTATGATGAAACTGATTGTGCAAAAATTTGGTGGTACATCAGTACGCGATGAAAATAGTCGCTTACATGCATTAAAGCATA
This sequence comes from Heyndrickxia sporothermodurans, assembly GCA_016756695.1. Lineage (GTDB taxonomy): Bacteria > Bacillota > Bacilli > Bacillales > Bacillaceae_C > Heyndrickxia > Heyndrickxia sporothermodurans. Next base: position 4,036,700 of record CP066701.1, on the reverse strand, counting down.
TAGAAAAAGCATTAGATGACGGCTATAAAGTTGTTGTAGTAGTATCCGCTATGGGGAGAAAAGGCGATCCATATGCAACAGATACATTTTTGTCATTAGTAAACGGTTCAAAAACATGTTTAAATAAACGTGAACAAGATTTACTTCTATCCTGTGGTGAAGTTATATCAAGTTTAGTTTTTTCAAATATGCTACAGGAGAAAGGGATTAAAGCGACGGCATTAACAGGTGCCCAAGCTGGGTTTCGAACAAATTCCGAACATACAAATGCAAAAATTATCAATATGAAGTGTGATCGTTTGCTTAAAGAACTTAAAATGCATGATGTCATCGTAGTTGCTGGGTTTCAAGGTGCCACTGCGGGTGGAGATGTAACTACAATTGGACGTGGCGGTAGTGATACCTCTGCAGCGGCCCTTGGTGTTGCCTTAAACGCGGAGTGGATTGATATATTTACAGACGTTGATGGAATCATGACAGCGGATCCAAGAATAGCAGAAAAAGCAAGACGATTGCCGATTGTAACCTACACAGAAGTGTGCAATATGGCCTATCAAGGTGCAAAAGTTATTCATCCGCGTGCAGTAGAGATTGCAATGCAAGCAAAAGTACCTATTAGAATTCGCTCGACGTACTCGGATGATTTAGGCACTCTAGTTACCTCCGTCAATCGACAAAATAAAGGAACAGATATCATAAGGGAACGTCTTATTACAGGAATAGCCTACGTACCAAAGGTTGCTCAAATCAAAGTCTTAGAAAAGGATGGGCAATACAATTTACAATCTGTCGTATTTAAAGCAATGGCAAGTGAAAAAATTAGCGTAGATTTTATTAATATTTCACCAACTGGGGTTGTGTACACAGTTGCAGAAGAGCTAATTGATCGAGCGGTTATTGTTTTGAAAGATCTTGGCTATAATCCGATTGTTGAAAGAGGATGTGCAAAAGTGTCCGTTGTCGGTGCAGGCATGAATGGTGTGCCGGGAGTTACTTATAAAATCGTATCTGCACTTTCTGAAAAGGGCATTCGCATATTACAATCGGCAGATAGTCATACAACCATATGGGTGTTGGTTAAGGAGCAAGATTTAGTCGAAGCAGTTAATGCCCTTCATGATGTATTTAATCTTCAGGAGGAACTAACTGGAGTAATGAAATAAAGGAGTGAGTTGGATGGCTCATTTTGGTCGGGTTGCCACCGCTATGGTTACACCTTTCGATAAGAAAGGAAATATTGATTTCCAAAAAACTAGTCAATTAATTGAATACTTAATTGATAACGGTACAGATTCATTAGTTGTAGCTGGAACAACTGGAGAATCCCCAACCTTAACAACGGAAGAAAAATTAGCTCTCTTTCGTTTTGTTGTTAAAACAGTTAATGGGAGAATTCCGGTCATCGCCGGAACAGGAAGTAATAATACGTATGCTTCAATTGAATTAACAAAAAAAGCTGAGGAAATCGGTGTGGATGCTATTATGATTGTAGCACCATATTACAATAAACCGAATCAGGAAGGGATCTATCAACATTTTAAAACGATAGCGGAATCTACATCCCTACCAGTTATGGTTTATAATATTCCCGGGCGGTCTGTTATTAATATTGAACCTAGCACGATTATTAAACTTTCGCGGATACCGAATATTATTGCTGTTAAAGAGGCGAGTGGAAGTTTAGATGCTATGACTGAAATCATTGCTAATACGGATGAAAACTTCGAATTATATAGCGGAGATGACGGAATAACATTACCAGTATTATCAATTGGCGGGCAAGGAATTGTATCTGTTGCTTCCCACGTGATTGGAAATGAAATGCAAGAAATGATTCAGTCCTTTTTAGATGGGTCCATTGAAAAAGCAGCAAAAATGCACCAAAAGCTGTTACCGATTATGAAAGGATTGTTTCAAGCACCAAGTCCTGTACCAGTGAAAACGGCACTTCAACTTAAAGGGTTGGATGTTGGTTCAGTACGACTTCCACTAGTACCATTAACGGAAAATGAACGACTTGAATTAACTAATTTACTAAAAAATTGATAAATGAAAAGAGGCTGGGACATAACTAGCTTCAAATAGTGAAAAAGGTGAATTTGAGTGTACTCAAATTCACCTTTTTCTTTTTTTTACGTGTAATTCTTCTATTACCTTAGTTGTTGGGCAGTGTATTTTCTTAAATTCACTGCCATTAATGCAAAGCCCATTTCATTTTCTACCTTCGATTTTCCTCGTACGGAAAATCGTGTGAAACGCAAATTAGCCTTCAAGAATCCAAAAACTGGTTCCACATCGATTTTGCGTTTTCGATAGATCGCACCCGTTCTCTCTTCTGAAAGCTTCGTTCTTACATATTCTTTTTGTTGTTCCCATGTTTCATTCACCATTCGTTTTCGATTGTTGCCTTCTTTTGCTTTGGTACAGGAGGAACGGAATGGGCAGTCCGAACAGTCTTTGCACTCGTAGATTTTAAACTTCCGTTGGAATCCTGTACGATCAGTACGGACAGAATAATCGTGAAATGTAAGATGTTTCTGGTTTGGACATGTATAGGTATCTGTTTCTTCATCGTACGGCCAGTTGTCTGGATTGAATAGGTTTTGTTTGTAGGTTTTCTTTTTTTCCTTCATATACAGCGTATAAGGAATAAGTGCTTCACGTTTTCTGTTCAAAAGGATATCATTATAATTTTCTTCACTACCATAACTTGCATCTGTGACGATGTGTTCCGGTAACTCGAAATAATCCTGCTCAATCTCATCTAGAAAGGGAATTAACGTACGTGTGTCTGTTGGGTTTGAGAATAATCCATAGGCAAGCGCATATTGACCTTCCGTTGCGATTTGTGTATTATAACCAGCCTTCAATTGTCCATTTTTCATATAATCATCTTTCATTCGCATAAATGTCGCATCTGGATCTGTTTTAGAATAGCTATTACGTGTACCAAAGATTTCAAGGTCTCGTTGGTATTTCTGTTTTCGTACGATAAAATCAATCAACTGTTTACGCACTTTTTCGGATATTTGCGTTCATTTCTTAAAGCTTTTCGTTCTGGAACATCCGATGATGCTTCAATTTGTTTATCATACTCGTTTACGACATCATCCACTTTTTGAACCAATTGAGCGAGCTCTTCCAATGATAACTGTTCATCGCTTTCACGTTCGATTTCAGGTATGATTTCATTCTCAAGAAGCTCATCATATAGCTGGTTTGACTTTTCAATTAAACTTTGATGATACTTCTCAATCGATTTCTTCCAGACAAACGTAAATTTATTTGCATTCGCTTCAATCTTTGTACCATCGATAAAAATTGCTTCTTGATCGATCAGTTTTTCTTCAATTAATTGGCAACGGAATTGGACGAAACATTGGCGAATTAAATTTTTCACTTCTGGTTGAACACGGAATCGGTTGATTGTTCGGTAGCTTGGTTCATGCCCTTGAGCTAGCCACATCATACGGATACTGTCTTTTAATAGGGCTTCAATTTTTCGCCCTGAAAAAACAGATTGCGTGTAGGCACATAAGATAATTTTAAGCATCATGCGTGGATGGTAGGCAGGACAGCCATCATTTCTCTGAAATGATTCGAACGCTTCATGAGGGATACTTTCAACTAAATGATGAACATGGAAGGCAATATCATTTTTTTGTAACTTTACTTCTAAATCTAAAGGCAAAACTAATTGATTCATGGTATAATTTTTAAACATAAGGATCCTTCTTTCTGATTTTATTTGGTATGGTAACTTAATTTTATCAGAAGTGGTCCTTATTTTTATTCAAAAAATAATCAAAGCCGGTGAAATTTTACTCGTCGTAAAAATTCACCGGCTTTTTCATCTCAGAGGTGGGTTTTGTCCCAGCCTCTTTTTTTCAATGCTTTTGTCCAAATTTCTGAAAATAATGGTAATATATATACATATACTTTTGTAGAGGAAGATAGTAGTGCAGAAGGTTTTTATTTACATATTTGCTTATTTCATCGGGCAATTTTTATTTGCTCATATTGTAGGAGTACTGTTATATCGCAAAAATGTATTTCATTTAGGAAGTGGAAATCCAGGTGCAAGGAATGCTGGACGTTCATTTGGAAAATGGGGATTTCTACTTGTCCTGATTGGAGATATGCTTAAGGCATTTTTAGTATGTTTGTTAGCCGATAAAGTCGGTATAGGAATTATTGGACAATCCATCGCATTAATTCTTGTATTATTAGGGCATATGTATCCAGTAATCTATAAATTTAAGGGAGGGAAAGGAGTAGCTTCCTTTATCGGAGGATTATTATATATATCGCCTTTCTCAACTTTTAGTTTTATTGGTGTGTTTATCATATTGTTTCTTATTTATCGCTCATTTACGAAATCTGGTCTTATAGCAATCATGACGACACCAATTTTATTATATTTGTATGAAAGTAATTTATGGGTAAGTATTGCTATTACCATAATTGCAATCATCATTATATTAAGACATACAGATAAAAAAGTAATTGTGGGGGATGAACAATGAGTTTTATTGTTAAGATGGCAAGGGAAAAAGAAGAAATTGATCAAATATTGAATTTAAACTATGAGACTTTTGTTGAAGAAATTCCGCAACATCATATAAACAATAAAAGAAAGCTTGTGGACCGATTTCATGAAGAAAATGAATACATCATCTGCAAGGAAAATTCTGATGTAATTGGAATGTTGGCCTTACGGGATACTCGTCCTTTCTCACTTGATGAAAAACTGGGTTCAATTGAAAATCACTTAAATATTAGCTTTTCTAAACCTTGTGAAGTTCGTTTATTAGCCGTAAAGAAGAACTATCGAAATGGAAGGGTATTTGCAGCTTTAACAGGGGGATTGATTCGTTATTGTTTACAACGCGGCTATGATATTGCATTTATTTCCGGAACAACTCGACAAAGTAAATTATACCGTCACTTAGGTTTTGAATCCTTTGCCTATTTAGTAGGATCAGAAGATGCGTTGTTTCAGCCAATGTATTTAACTAAAAAAACGTATATGAAAAACAAAAATTTACACGCGTTCACACAAATTTCTTCTTATTTACCCGGACCGGTAACCATTGATGCTGAAGTGAAAGCCGCCTTTGATGATCAACCAGTTTGGCATCGTTCCGAAGACCATTCCACCATCGTTCACTCGGTTAATAAGAAGTTAACTGCGTTGACTAATGCTCAAAATGTCGTAGTACTAACCGGTTCAGGGACATTAAGTAATGATGCTGTGGCTGCTCATTTATCTGGATTAGGGACAAATGGGTTAATTATATCGAATGGTGAATTTGGAGAGCGATTAGTCGATCATGCCAACCGATTCCAACTACAATTTGATCATTTATTCTATCGATGGGGAGAGGAATTTGATTTTCATAAAATTGAAGAGAAGTTAGCGAAAAAGAATTATGATTGGTTATGGTTTGTTCACTGCGAAACATCAACAGGTATGGTGAATGATTATTTTTCATTAGAAAGGTTATGTAGGAATTATTCAGTTAAACTATGTGTTGATGCCATTAGTTCAATCGGAGCAGTGCCTTTAAATTTTGATTCTATTTATTTGGCAACTGGTGTTTCGGGGAAAGCAATTGGAAGTTATACAGGATTATCCTTTGTGTTTTTTAATAATCTTGAAGATACAAATTATCACATCCCACGGTATATAGATATAAAGTATTATCAAAAAAGCAATGGAATTCCATTTTCCCAAAATTCAAATTTATTTTTAGCGCTTAATACTGCACTTAAAAAGTTTTCAAAAACGGACTTTTATAATGAGAGACGTTCCGTTTATTTTCAAGCATGTGAATTATTTAAGGAAAAAGGATTTACGTTTGTCATTGATGAGCAAATTTCATCACCTTGTGTGATTACGATCGAATTGCCAAAAGAGCTTTCGTCACTTGCATTTGGCGAGGATTTATATTTAAATGGATTTTTAGTACATTACCGGAATCGATATTTAGTTGAAAAAAATTGGCTGCAAATTGCATTAATGAATTTTGACAGTGATTTTAAAAAAATTAACATGTTAAGCAATACGATGGAACTTCTTTTAAATGATCAATTACAGTTAATTTAAGGAATTTGTCACACCTTTCAGCTTTGCTGGGAGGTATAGTTTTTAGTAAAAAGTTTTGAGGGATATTAAAAATTTCATAAAAACAAATAATCGTTAATATTTAAAAATTAAATTATAGATTGATGTGTAAATTCGATTTCGATTATAATGGCTATAACTGATTTAGTTCGGAAATTCATCCTAGGAGGAACAAAGTTTTGAAAAAGAGAAAAAATGAAACGATAAAAATAATACCGCTTGGAGGAGTAGGTGAAATTGGGAAAAATATGTATGTACTAGACATCGATGACGATATTTTTGTTATAGATGCGGGATTAATGTTTCCTGAGAATGAAATGCTAGGTATCGATATCGTTATACCTGATATTACATATTTGGAAAATAATAAGGAGCGTATCAAAGGTATTTTCCTTACACACGGACATGAAGATGCAATAGGTGCTTTACCATATATTTTAATGAAAATTAATGTACCTGTCTATGGAACAAAATTAACCATTGCATTAGCAAAAGAGAAATTAAAAGAAATAAAAGTAAAAAGACAGGTTGAATTTGTTATCATTCATTCCGATTCTTTATTACAATTTGAAACAGCTGATATTAGTTTTTTTAAGACAACGCACAGTATTGCAGATTCAGTCGGGATCTGTATTCATACGTCTGAGGGGAATATTGTTCATACCGGTGATTTTAAATTTGATCAAGGTGTGCAAGGTGCATATCGTGCGGAGATAGGCAAAATGGCGCAAATTGGTGAACAAGGTGTTCTCTGTCTTTTATCCGATAGTACCGAGGCTGAACACCCGGGGTTTAATATATCAGAAACATTAGTTGCTACCGAAATGTCAAATGCTTTTCACTCGGCAAAAGGTAGGATTGTATTAGCTTGTTTTGCGTCAAATCTACTTCGTATTCAACAAGTTTTTGATGCAGCATTTGAGAATGGAAGAAAAGTGGCACTTGTTGGAAAAAGCTTAGAAAGAATAAACGATATTGCATTTAAACTTGGCTATTTGCATGTGAAAGCGGAAGACCTAATTATCCCTGTCCAAGATATAGAAAAATATGATGACGATAAAATCGTTGTTTTAGCTACAGGTAATCAAGGAGAGCCATTTGCAGTTTTACAAAAAATGGCCAAGCGTAATCACAAACATATTAATATTAAACAAGGGGATACGGTTATTATTACAGCAAGTCCTTCTCCGGGTTTAGAGTTATTTATGTCCAAAACAATCGATATGTTGTATCGTGCAGGTGCAACTGTTCTATCCGGTTCAAATAAAGTGCATGTAACTGGACATGGACTGCAAGAAGATTTGAAATTAATGTTAAATTTAATCAAACCAAAATATTTTATTCCGGTTCAAGGTGAATACCGGATGTTAATTGCCCATGGTAAGCTTGCTGCACAAGTTGGAATTACGAGAGACCGCATATTCATTCCGGAAAAAGGAGAAGTTCTTGAATATAAAAATGGGAAAATGAGTGTTGGAGGAAGGGTTCCTTCAGGAAATGTATTAATCGATGGAATTGGTGTTGGTGATGTCGGAAATATCGTATTACGTGACCGTAGACTATTATCTCAAGACGGAATCCTCATTGTTGTTGTTACATTAAATAAGACGAAAAAAATGATTGCTTCAGGTCCGGAAATTATTTCACGCGGGTTTGTATATGTAAGAGAATCCGAACAATTAATGGGTGAATCAACAAAACTAGTTCGTGATATCGTTGAAAAAAATATGTCTAAAGATGCCTTTGATTGGTCCAGCATTAAACAAGAAATTCGCGATCAATTAAATTACTACCTATATGACAAAACAAAGCGCAGACCAATGATTCTGCCGATTATTATGGAAGTTTAATAAAGAATTAAAATTATCAGGTGATTATTGTCACCTGGTTTTTTTATGAATGAAAAATGAATGTCAGCAAATACTATAGTTTAATGAAATATTTGTCAATGATAAAGGAGTTTTGAGATGGAAAAAGATATTAGGATGGAACAACCATCCCCAGAAAAACAGGATGAAAATAAGGATAAATCGGCATTAGTAGATAAGATTCAACAACTTGGACAAACGAATGTTCCGCAACTTTCACAAGACACCAATATTCATTGCTTAACAATTGTTGGTCAAATTGAGGGTCATATGCAGTTACCGCCACAAAATAAAACAACTAAATATGAACATGTGATTCCGCAAATTGTAGCAATCGAACAAAATCCAAAAATTGAAGGTCTTCTAGTTATTTTAAATACGGTTGGTGGTGATGTTGAAGCTGGTTTGGCTATATCGGAAATGCTCGCCTCCTTATCAAAGCCAACTGTATCTATTGTATTAGGAGGAGGCCATTCAATCGGCGTACCGATAGCCGTCTCTTGTGATTACTCATTTATTGCCGGAACTGCGACAATGACGATCCATCCAATTAGACTAACAGGCCTTGTCATTGGAGTTCCTCAAACATTTGAATACCTTGACAAAATGCAAGAAAGAGTAATAAATTTTGTTACCAAACATTCAAATATTAATGAAGATGTTTTTAAAGAATTGATGTTTGCAAAAGGAAATTTAACGAGAGATATTGGAACGAATGTAGTAGGAATCGATGCGGTAAAAACGGGATTAATCAATGAGGTCGGTGGCGTTGGGGAAGCAATGAAAAAGCTAAATGAATTAATTGATTTGAATAAATCTCAAAACAGTACTGAAGGTATGATTCAATGATTCTTTATACGACAACACCACATGAATTGATTTTTCCATGTGATCAAACTGCATTTGAAAACTATAAAACGATTTCCTATCAAGGTGTGCCGATAGTCGTTGAACAAACAGAAAATCATTATCGAATCGTGCAAGTTTTGAGCAGTAATCCAAATGATTTTATGAAAGATGAATTGGCACCGGGACAACTAATTTCGTTCATATAATTTGCTAGAATTTCCCCTACCAAAGTAGCTTATGCTATAATAAGGAAAAATGAAAGCAGCCACGACTGGCTGCTTTCTTATATAATTTAAGGTTTTGTGAGGGTGAAATAGATGGCGAAAAGGAAAAGGCGGAGTAAAAAATCACAGCAAATAAAAACGAATATCCGTTTTGAATTGATTGGTATCATTTTAATAGCGCTTAGTTTAATTTCAATCATAAAGCTTGGAGCTGTTGGTAAATCCCTTGTATATTTTTTTCGCTTTTTTCTTGGTGAATGGTACATGGTCGCTTTAGTTTGTATGATTTTTCTTGCAGTTTATTTAATGGTTAGAAGAGACTGGCCATTCTTTTATAGTCGCAGGCTATGGGGTGTATATGTGGCGATGATAAGTTTGCTCCTCTTAAGCCATGTGAAATTATTTGAACAATTAACAAGGTCAGGACATATTAAAAATCCAAGTGTTATTAAAAATACTTGGGACTTGTTTTGGCAAGAGATTAAGGGAGAAACGTCAACACCTGATCTCGGAGGTGGAATAATTGGTGCTGTTTTTTTCGCAGTTTCCCATTTTTTGTTTGACTCATTAGGAACGAAAATACTTTCCATTGTTTTACTTGTTATTGGATTTGTTTTAATTACCGGTAAATCGGTTGGGGTATTATTCGAAAAAATTGGTCATCGCACAAAAGAATTTGCCGGTCAGCAATGGGAAGCATCTAAAAAGGAGCTACATGAGTGGAAGACGGAAAGAAAGGAAAAAAAAGAGCAAAAAGAACAAAAGCCTATCGTTGACATACATAATCACGAGGAAAAACAACCTCCTGATAATGATAATGAGATCAAGCCAATCATCTCAAGTTTTACTGAAAGAGCATTTCCATTAGTTGAAGAGGAAAAAATAAAACAAGATTTATCTAAAAACGAAGCTATTCAAAAGAAAACGAATGAAGAGATAGTTGAAGAAGATATTACTCCTAGCATAACTTTTACAGAAGTAGAAAACGAGGATTATCAATTACCGGCAATAACTTTATTAAAAAGACCGAAAGCAACGGATCAAAGCAAAGAATATCATTTAATTCATGCGAATGCTGCAAAGCTTGAACGAACTTTTCAAAGCTTTGGGGTAAAAGCCCGGGTGACACAAGTGCATTTAGGGCCTGCAGTTACTAAATACGAAGTACACCCGGATGTCGGGGTAAAAGTAAGCAAAATAGTTAGTTTAAGCGATGATATCGCCTTAGCTTTAGCTGCAAAAGATATCCGGATGGAAGCACCGATTCCTGGTAAATCAGCAATAGGGATAGAAGTTCCAAATTCAGAAGTAGCTGTCGTATCTTTACGTGAAGTATTAGAAGCGAAAGAGTTAGATAATCCGGAATCAAAGTTGCAAATTGGCTTAGGGAGAGATATTACCGGGGAGGCGGTCCTTGCCGAATTAAATAAAATGCCGCATCTCCTTGTCGCTGGTGCTACAGGAAGTGGTAAAAGTGTATGTATTAATGGAATCATCACAAGCATTTTAATGAGGGCAAAACCACATGAAGTTAAGTTAATGATGATCGATCCTAAGATGGTTGAATTAAATGTTTACAACGGTGTTCCACATTTGTTAGCTCCCGTTGTAACCGATGCAAAAAAAGCATCACAAGCCTTAAAAAAAGTAGTTAGTGAAATGGAAAGAAGATATGAATTATTTTCCCATACAGGGACACGAAATATTGAAGGCTATAATGATCATGTGAAGCGCCATAATGTTGAAACTGGTGAAAAACAACCGTTATTACCGTATATAGTCGTAATTGTGGACGAGCTTGCAGATTTAATGATGGTAGCCTCAAATGATGTGGAAGATTCAATTACACGATTAGCGCAAATGGCACGTGCTGCAGGAATCCATTTAATTATTGCTACACAAAGGCCTTCAGTTGATGTTATTACAGGTGTTATTAAAGCAAATATTCCATCAAGAATTGCCTTTGCCGTTTCTTCGGCGACTGACTCTCGTACGATTCTTGATATGGGCGGGGCGGAGAAATTATTGGGGAGAGGGGACATGCTCTTCCTACCTGTTGGTGCTTCAAAACCGGTGCGTGTCCAAGGAGCTTTTTTATCAGATGATGAAGTTGAAGAAGTCGTTGATTTTGTCATATCTCAACAAAAAGCCCAATATCAAGAAGAAATGATTCCTGATGATGCACCGGAAGTGGTTGAAACAGTCGACGACGAGTTATATGATGATGCCGTTCAATTAATAGCTGAGATGCAGACTGCTTCGGTATCCATGTTACAAAGACGATTTAGAATTGGATATACAAGAGCAGCTAGATTAATCGATGAGATGGAAGTTAGAGGAGTTGTGGGACCGTATGAAGGTAGCAAGCCACGAACGGTCCTTGTCCCTAAACCATCCGAAGAACAAAGTTCATAGTTATTTGCAAGCGGAAATAAATGATTTTCCGCTTGTTTTATTGTCTGAGTATAAACAATTTTTCCTTTAAGTCGCTTTTTTTCGACAAAACGAAAAATTTGTATTTATACTAATCGAAAAAATGTTATAGTATTTTCGATTAGTAGGAATAATTGATCAGAGGTCTGATGTCTTAAGAAAGTTTGGTGGGTTCATTTATGTTAATTAAAACAGATAGCCGACATTTATATCTGCAGGTAATTGATCGTCTAAAAAAAGACATCGAAGCAGGAATTTATAAGGAAAAAGAGAAATTGCCATCTGAATTTGACTTAGCAAAACAACTTGGTGTCAGTCGTGCAACATTACGCGAGGCTCTCCGGATATTAGAAGAGGAGAATGTGATTACTCGCCGACATGGTGTCGGTACATTTGTTAATCCTAAGCCTATTTTCACTTCAGGAATCGAACAATTGTATAGTGTGACCGACATGATTAAACAAGGTGGAATGGAACCGGGAACCATTTTCTTAAGTTCAAAGACCCAAGTACCATCAGAGGAAGATATTCATCGTTTTTCATGCAATGAGGAAGAGGAGATTGCGGTTATTGAAAGAGTACGAACTGCCAATGGGAATCCAGTCGTCTATTGTATTGACAAAATTCCTAATAATCTTTTTCCTTGGGAGTTTTCATACAATGATGGCTCCATCTTTGATATTTTAGAACAAAAAAATGGTAAGAAGATCACACATGCCGTAACTCAAATAGAACCAATCGGGTATCACGATAAGGTATCTCAAATTTTGGAGTGTGATCTGCTTTATTAGTTCTAAAACAACTTCATTACAATGAAAATGATGAACCAGTTCTATACTCTGTGAATTATTTTAAAGCGGATAGTTTTAGTTTTCATGTAGTTAGAAAACGGATCTAGCTTTATTCTATTATTCTACTAAATCAAAATTATAGGGGGTTCAAAAAGTGAAAAAGCGTAAAATTGGATTCGCTCTCTCACTAGTATTAGCTGCAGGAACATTATTAGGAGCTTGCGGTACAAGTGACAAAGAAGGTACGTCAGGGAAAAATGACAAAAATGACAACTTCACTGTTGCATTAGTAACCGATGTTGGTGGTGTTGATGATAAATCATTTAACCAATCAGCATGGGAAGGTCTAAAAAAATTTGGGGAAGACAACGGGTTAAAAAAAGGTACGAAAGGTTTCGATTACTTCCAATCAAAATCTGATGCAGATTACAAAACAAATCTTAATACAGCAGTTCGTAACGGCTTCGACTTAACTTATGGTATTGGTTATAAGTTAAAACCTGCAATTGAAGAAATTGCCGGTCAACGTAAAAATAGTCACTTCGCTATTGTTGATGACGTTATTAAAGATAAAAAGAATGTTGTAAGTATTACATTTAAAGAGCATGAAGGATCATTTCTTGTTGGTGTAGTAGCTGGATTAACTACTAAAACAAACAAAGTTGGTTTCATTGGTGGAACCGATAGTGACTTAATTAATAAATTTGCTGCCGGTTTTCAAGCTGGCGTGAAGGCGGTTAATCCTAAAGCTGATATCAAAATCGATTTTGCGGGTGCATTTGACAAAGCAGACAAAGGGCAATCAATGGCATCAGCAATGTACAATTCCGGTGTTGATATTATTTATCATGCAGCTGGTGGAACAGGTAACGGTGTGTTCACAGAAGCTAAAAACATTAAACAAAAAGATCCTAATAAAAATGTATGGGTAATCGGTGTTGACCGTGACCAGGTTGATGAAGGTAAAGTTTCTGTAAATGGTAAAGATTACAATGTAACACTCACTTCCATGATCAAGCGTGTAGATTTGGCTGTTCAAGATTTGTCTAAAAAAGCTAAAGACGGTAAATTCCCAGGTGGCGAACAAATTGAATACGGCTTAAATGAAGATGCTGTAGGCATTTCTCCATCAAAAGACAATGTATCGGAAGATGTGCTAAAAGCAGTAGATGAGTGGAAACAAAAAATTATTAAAGGTGAAGTAAAAGTACCATTAAAACCGACGAAATAATTTCTTATGTGGGATTGATGCATCGCTTCAATCCCACAAATAAGTTTTAACTGAAGAGTAAAAGTCTACCATTTTTACTTTTCATTTAGAATCTTATTGAGTATTCCGATACAAAATTTTTTAGATAAATGAAGGTTTTACGAGGAGTGGATAGGGTGGAATTTGTCATTGAAATGCTGGGTATTCGCAAAGAATTTCCAGGTATTGTTGCTAATGATAATATTACTTTGCAAGTAAAAAAAGGGGAGATTCACGCGCTGCTTGGAGAAAACGGTGCCGGAAAATCGACTCTTATGAATGTTCTCTTTGGTTTATATCAACCGGAAAAAGGAGAAATTCGTGTTAATGGAAAGTCGGTAAAAATAACGAATCCTAATATTGCGAATGATTTAGGGATTGGGATGGTTCATCAGCATTTTATGTTAGTCGATACGTTTACTGTCACTGAAAATATTATTCTAGGAAAAGAGCCAAAATCCGGGGGAACAATCGATATTAAAAAAGCGGAGAAAGAGGTTCAGGAGATTTCGCAAAGATATGGACTAGCTGTTAACCCGAAAGCGAAAATAGCTGATATTTCAGTAGGAATGCAACAAAGAGTTGAAATATTAAAAACATTATATCGTGGTGCGGAAATTATTATTTTTGACGAGCCAACTGCGGTTTTAACACTACAAGAGATTACTGAACTCATACAAATTATGAAAACGTTAATCAAAGAAGGCAAATCTATCATTTTAATTACTCATAAGTTAAAAGAAATTATGGAAGTTTGTGATCAAGTAACGGTTATTCGTAAAGGAAAAGGAATTGGAACAGTATCAGTTAAGGAAACAAATCCGAACGAACTCGCTAACTTAATGGTTGGACGTGAGGTTGTTTTTAAAACTGTAAAAAAAGAAGCAAGTCCAAAAGAAAATGTACTTGAAATAAAAGATTTAGTCGTCAAAGATACAAGAGGGATTGAATCGATAAAAAGTTTAAATCTTAATGTACGAGCGGGTGAGATCGTCGGTATTGCCGGTGTAGATGGGAATGGACAAACGGAACTAATTGAAGCCATTACGGGATTAAGAAAATCAGAAAGTGGATCAATTAAATTAAATGGAAAAGAAGTACGAAACTTAAAGCCGAGGAAGATTACGGAAGCTGGTGTGGGACATATTCCGGAAGATCGTCATAAACATGGACTAGTACTCGATTTTCCGATCGGCGAAAATATCGTTTTACAAACGTACTATCAAAAGCCCTATTCAAAAGGGGGGATATTAAATTTTAAACAAATATACAACAAGGCATCGAAAATTATCCAAGAATTCGATGTTCGTACGCCTAGTGAATATACTTTAGCACGTTCATTATCGGGTGGAAACCAACAAAAAGCAATCATTGGGCGTGAAGTGGATCGGAATCCTGATCTATTAATTGCCGCACAACCGACTAGAGGTTTAGACGTAGGAGCGATTGAGTTTATTCATAAACGTTTAATTGAACAGCGCGATAATGGAAAGGCAGTGTTATTAATTTCCTTTGAACTAGATGAGATCTTAAATGTAAGTGATCGGGTAGCGGTAATTTATGAAGGGAAAATTGTAGCAGTTGTCGATCCAAAAGTAACAACAGAGCAAGAACTTGGATTGTTAATGGCAGGTTCTAAAGGCCGGGAAGAAGGTGAAAAAACAAATGTCTAATCGATTAGTGAATATATTGATACCTGTTGTATCAGTAATATTAGGTTTAATTGCCGGGGCTATCATTATGCTTATAAGTGGATACAACCCAATTAATGGTTACCTGTCATTATGGAACGGTGCTTTCGGGGATTCTTTCTATATTGGTGAAACATTAAGACAGGTGACACCGTATATTTTTGCTGGACTTGCAGTTGCTTTTGCATTTCGAACCGGGCTATTTAATATCGGTGTAGAAGGGCAAATGTTAATGGGGTGGATCGTATCAGTTTGGGTTGGATTAGCTTTTGATCTGCCAAAAATCATTCATTTGCCACTTGCGATTATTGCTGCAGCTATAGCGGGGGCGATTTGGGGATTTATTCCCGGACTTTTAAAAGCTAAATTTCGTGTTCACGAAGTAATTGTAACAATTATGATGAATTATATTGCACTACATGTTTCAAACTATATCATTCGTAATGTTTTATCGGATCAATCTGATACAACGAAGGAAATTCCAAATTCAGCTTCATTAAAATCAGATTTCTTTCAAAGCATTACAGATTACTCGAGTCTCCATAATGGGATATATCTTGCAATTATTGCTGCTATTATTATGTGGTTTTTACTTGAGAAAACAACAAAAGGTTATGAACTTAAATCGGTCGGATTTAACCAGCATGCATCACAATATGCGGGTATGAATGTAAATAAAAATATTATTTATTCAATGATTATTTCCGGTGTATTTGCCGGACTTGCCGGAGCGATGCAAGGTTTGGGTACATTTGGTTTTGCTTTCTTACAATCAAGTTTTTCCGGTGTAGGTTTCGATGGAATTGCTGTGGCACTTCTCGGTGGAAATACAGCATTGGGAGTAGTTATTGCTTCTATTTTATTCGGTGGTTTAAGGGTAGGTTCATTGAATATGCCAATTGAAGCGAATGTTCCGAATGAGCTTGTAGAAATCGTCATTGCATTGATAATTTTCTTTGTTGCTTCAAGTTATATGATTAAATGGATCATTACACGTTTTAAAAGGGAGGTGAAATAAGTGGATTTAATGACAGCACTTGAAATAATAGTATCTTCTTCTCTCTTAGTAGCTGCTCCACTTATCTTCACTGCATTAGGCGGCGTTTTCTCCGAACGTGCAGGTGTTGTTAATATTGGTTTGGAAGGGCTTATGATTATCGGTGCATTTAGTGCCATCGTCTTTAATTTAACATTTGCTGATACTTTCGGGGCAGCAACTCCATGGATTGCGTTAATTGTAGCGATGATTGTTGGAGTAATTTTATCATTACTCCATGCAGTTGCCTCTATAACATTTAGAGCTGATCAGACTGTTAGTGGTGTTGCAATTAACTTTTTTGCATTAGGTCTTTCATTATTTTTAGTGAAAAAATGGTACAGTAAAGGTCAAACTGATTTTATTAAAGAAAATTTCCGTAAAATTGATATTCCAGTTTTAAAGGATATTCCAATCGTTGGAGATCTTTTCTTTAGTAATGTAACGTATGCATCCTATCTTGCTATTATTCTTGCATTTGTTGTCTGGTTTATCATATTTAAAACACCATTTGGTTTACGCCTTCGTTCGGTTGGAGAACACCCGGCTGCGGCAGATACGATGGGGATAAATGTGACGAAAATGCGTTATATCGGTGTCATGTTATCCGGTGTATTTGGTGGTCTTGGTGGTGCGGTATATGCCCAAACGATTACTTTAGATTTTAGTCATTCGACGATCACTGGACAAGGTTTTATGGCTTTAGCCGCTATGATCTTCGGTAAATGGCATCCGCTTGGTGCAATGGGGGCTGCATTGTTCTTTGGCTTTGCACAAAGTTTAAGTATTGTTGGAGGGGATATTCCGTTCCTCAAAGATATTCCAAGTGTATATTTGTTAATTGCTCCATATGTACTAACCATTTTAGCTTTAGCAGGATTTATCGGCCGTGCAGATGCCCCTAAAGCAAGTGGTCTTCCATATATTAAAGGTCAAAGATAAATTTTTGAGAGAGCCCAGAAATGTTTCTGGGTTTTTTTATAAGGTAAATACTTGTAGGGCATTATCTTTAACATGTATAGTAAGAATAACTTCATAACAAAATAGTATTAGAAAGTAAAAGGAGGATTGGCTATGGCTGTTGCTAACGAGCAAATAATTAAGAAAAATGGTTATACATTACATATCGTGAAAACAAATAAATATAAAACGAATACACTTGTTTGGAAAATGAAGGCACCATTAACGGAAGAAACGGTAACACTTCGAGCATTATTACCAAATGTATTACAAAGTAGCACAAAGCAATATCCAACAACTACCGCACTACGAACCTATCTAGATGATTTATATGGTGCTGGATTTTTTGTTGATTTAGCAAAAAAAGGCGAATATCATATTATGTCTTTTTCAATAGATATTGCTAATGAGAAGTTCCTCAAAGATCCTACACCTTTGCTTCAAAAGGGAATCAATTTCTTGTCGGAAGTAATATTAAACCCGAATGTTGAAAATGAATCGTTCCATCCTCAAACCGTTGAAAAAGAAAAAAGAACATTAAAACAGAGAATCCAATCTATATATGATGATAAAATGCGTTATTCCAGCGTCCGGTTAGTGGAAGAAATGTGTAAAGATGAAGCTTATGCCTTTGATGCAAATGGGGTGAGTGAAAAAGTGGATGAAATCACTCCAAAAAGATTATATGACTATTACCAAAAAGCTATCAATGAGGATGAATTGCACTTATACATTATTGGTGATGTGGATGAAAAAGAAGTGGAAGTATTTTGTGAAAATCTACAATTTAAGGATC
Source organism: Heyndrickxia sporothermodurans (assembly GCA_016756695.1). Lineage (GTDB taxonomy): Bacteria > Bacillota > Bacilli > Bacillales > Bacillaceae_C > Heyndrickxia > Heyndrickxia sporothermodurans. The sequence goes on along the minus strand of CP066701.1, from coordinate 4,018,676 downwards.
GCTCACCACTTAAATTAGAAAACAGGAATAGCGTTCAAATTGATAAAGTAAAAGAAATTAAAGAAAAACAAGATGTTAAACAAGGGAAATTAAATATTGGCTATCGAACAAACATTCAATTTGGTGATGAAGATTACTTTGCCTTACAAGTTTTTAACGGAATCTTCGGTGGTTTTTCACATTCAAAATTATTTATAAATGTTCGTGAAAAAGCCAGTTTAGCGTATTATGCAGCAAGTCGACTTGAAAGTCATAAAGGTTTATTAATGGTAATGAGTGGAATTGAAGCGAAAAATTATGATCAAGCAATTAGAATTATTCGTGAACAAATGGAAGCAATGAAGAATGGTGATTTTACCGATCAAGAAATAGAGCAAACGAAAGCAGTAATTAATAATCAGCTTTTGGAAACAACGGATACATCAAGAGGTTTGGTAGAGATACTTTATCATAATGTAATTGGTCATCAAAACCTAACAGTGGATGACTGGATAGCAGGAGTGAACAATGCTTCGAAAGAAGATATTACAAAAGTAGCTGAAAAGATTGAATTGGATACAATCTATTTCTTAACAGGAATGGAGGGAAATGAATCATGAAAAAAATTGAATTTGAACAATTAAAAGAAACGCTTTATTATGAAAAAATGGAAAATGGTCTAAATGTTTATCTTTTACCTAAAGAAGGTTTTAGTAAAACATTTGCTACATTCACGACAAAATACGGTTCTATCGACAATGATTTTGTCCCATTAGATTCGCATGAATTCAAACGAGTACCTGATGGCATTGCCCATTTCTTAGAACATAAATTATTTGAAAAAGAAGATGGCGACGTATTCCAGCAATTTAGTAAGCAAGGAGCATCAGCCAATGCGTTCACTACTTTCAATCGAACAGCATATTTGTTTTCTAGCACATCCAATGTCAAAAAAAATTTAGAAACGCTAATCGATATGGTACAAAGCCCTTATTTTACTGAGAAAACAGTAGAAAAAGAAAAAGGGATAATTGGCCAAGAAATTACGATGTATGATGATAATCCGGATTGGCGCTTATATTTTGGCGTTATCGAAAATATGTATCATAATCATCCAGTTAAAATAGATATCGCAGGAACAATTGAGTCTATCACCCCTATTACAGATAAACTATTGTATGAGTGCTATCACACTTTTTACCATCCAAGCAATATGCTTATCTTTGTTGTCGGACCAATTGATCCAGATCAAATCATGACAATGATTCGTGACAATCAAAAGAAAAAGAATTATAAGGATATGTCTAAAATTAAGCGTCGTTTTGAAAATGAACCGCCGCAAGTAGCTGAGAAAAAACGAGTATTAAAAATGAATGTGCAAACGCCTAAATGTTTAGTTGGTGTTAAAGCGTTAGATGTTAATCAAAGTGGCGATGAAATGTTAAAAAATGAATTAACAATTAATATCTTACTTGATATTCTTTTCGGCAAAAGTTCTGCAAATTATTTTGATCTGTACAATGAAGGATTAATCGACGAAACATTCTCCTTTGATTACACACAAGAAGAAGGATTTGGTTTTTCGATGGTAGGAGGAGATACAGAAAAACCAGATGTTTTAGCTGACAAGTTGCAAAAAATAATGTTAGATGCTAAAAATGGTCAACATATTAGTGAGAAGGCACTTGAAAGAACGAAGAAAAAGAAAATAGGCGGATTTTTAAGGCAGCTAAACTCTCCGGATTTTATCGCCAATCAATTTACAAGATATGCGTTTAATGAAATGAATCTATTTGATGTTGTACCAACATTAGAAAAAATTACATTTGCAGACTTGCAAAATGCTGCAGAACAGTTCTTTAAAGAAGAGCGCTTTACGGTGTGTCAAGTTGTCCCAAATAAATAAACCGATTTTTGGTAAAAACTCGGATATTCCGAGTTTTTCTTTTTCAACGTTATGTGAATTAGGAGAGGAAAAATGAAAAAATTCGTATTAGTAACTGGTGCAAGCGGGGGAATAGGGAAAGCAACGGCCATTGAATTGGCGAAAAAGGGGTGGAATTTATATTTACACTACAATCGAAATACAGTGGCAATAAAGCAATTATTAAATGAACTCGAGCCATATAATGTGGAACTAATCCCCATTCAAGCAGATCTTTCAACTGATGAAGGAATTGAAAAACTTATAAATAATATATTTCACATTCATGCCATTTGCTATGTCAGCGGAATTTCCTATTATGGATTATTTATTGATACGACCGATGATATTCTTGAGAAAATGTGGAAAGTACATGTATTTGCACCTATGAAAATTATTAAAGAACTATTACCAAAATTAATGAGAAATTCATCCTCCCAAATCGTATTGGTCAGTTCGATATGGGGCCAAACAGGTGCATCATGTGAAGTTGCTTATTCGACTGTTAAAGGAGCTCAGCTTGCTTTTGTAAAAGCTTTAAGTAAAGAAGTAGCTCGTAATGGAGTACGCATCAATGCGGTTGCACCTGGTGCTGTTGACACGAACATGCTTGCTATGTTTTCAAAAGAAGAACAACAGGAGCTTAAAGATGAAATTCCGATTGGACGATTAGCTTGTCCTGATGAAGTGGCTAGTGTTAATTCCTTCTTACTTTCAGAAAAATCATCGTATATAACCGGACAAGTTTTGTCCGTTAACGGTGGCTGGTACACATAAAAAATTATGTATAAAATAAACCCCCTTGAGAGAAAATAATTTGGAACTTACTATTAAGGAGGTTTGAACAATGTCAGTATTAGACAACTGGAACCAATGGAAAGATTTTCTTGGTGATCGATTAAACCAAGCTAAACAACAAGGAATGTCTCAAGAAACAATTAATCAATTGGCTGAACAAGTAGGGGATTATCTTTCACAACAAGTTGATCCTAAAAATGAGCAACAAAGAGTACTTTCTGACCTATGGTCTGTTGCTTCTCAAGAAGAACAGCAAGCAATTGCTAACGTAATGGTAAAGCTTGTTCAAAATAATGGCACACACTAATAGAATCAGAACAACATGAGGGGAAATAACCCCTCTTTTTTTATATATAAAACCGAATATAATTATATATATTGATTGAAGAAAATAACGACTGTCTAGTTATATATAATTGTTTTCAATTTTTCATTTCTTACATAATAGGCTACTTTTTCCTTTCATCTTATAGTAAAATCATTTATCATATAAGCTAGATGATTTAAAAAGATTGGTGGGGGTTTATATGGATCGTAAAGAATGGTATTTAGAATATGAAATTCAAATAAACCGACCAGGGTTATTAGGTGATATTTCATCCTTATTAGGTATGCTTTCTATAAATATTATTAGTATTAATGGCGTAGATGATGGAAGACGAGGTCTTTTGTTATTAGTGAAGAATGAAGAACAAATCGAAAGATTAGATTCAATCTTAGCGACTATGGAAACAATTAAAGTAACAAAATTACGCGAACCAAAATTACGTGACAAATTAGCTGTCAGACATGGGCGCTATATTCAAAGAGATGCTGATGATAAAAAAACCTTTCGTTTTATTCGCGATGAATTAGGATTACTTGTTGATTTTATGGCCGAGTTGTTTAAACAAGAAGGTCATAAATTGATAGGAATCAGAGGAATGCCACGTGTAGGAAAAACAGAATCTGTAGTTGCTGCCAGTGTATGCGCGAATAAAAAATGGCTATTTGTATCTTCTACATTATTAAAACAAACGATTCGAAATCAATTAATTAAAGACGAATATAGTTCTGATAATATTTTTATCCTAGATGGAATTGTTTCAACCCAACGTGCAGATGAGCGACATTGGCAACTAGTTAGAGAAATTATGCGTCTATCAGCTGTTAAGGTAATTGAACATCCTGATGTATTCGTCCAAAATACTGAATACTCATTGGAAGACTTTGACTATATCATAGAATTACGTGATATCCCTAATCAAGAAATTACATATGAAGTGATTGAAAATAATAATTTTTTTAGCGGTTCGGGTTTTGGAGGATTTGATTATTAGATTGGCAGGTGTTAATGCGTGACAGAATTAGGAAGTCGCCTGAAAGAAGCTAGGCAAGCAAAAGGTTTAAGTTTAGATGATTTACAAGAAATGACAAAAATTCAGAAGCGTTATTTAAAAGGTATTGAAGAAGGAAATTATGATATGATGCCTGGTAAGTTTTATGTCCGGGCGTTCATTAAACAATACGCAGAAGCTGTCGGACTTGAAACAGAACAAGTTTTTGATGAGTATAAAAATGAAGTTCCGGAAGTATATCACGAAGAATTGCCGGAACAAATTTCTCGTGTTCAATCGAGAAAAACCGTTCCTGTAAGTTCTTCGAAAATTCTAGATATATTTCCGAAAATATTAGTAGCTGTGTTTATAATTGCTGCAATATTTCTTATCTGGTTTTTATATACAAAATATTCGGGATCAAACAATAATGAAAAACTCGGAGGAACAAAAGAAACTCCGATCGAGTCTACTGAGGTTAAGCAAAGCAATAAGCCTGCAGAAAAGACTAACAAACAAAATAATAATAAAGATAATAACAGTGTAGAAAAAACACAAGATGAAAAAAATAAAACGGTTGAAGAACCAAAACAAAAATTAAAAGTTGTTAATACTAGCGGGAAATATTCCACATATCAATTATTAAACACTGATAAATTTGAAGTTAAGTTATCATCCACTGGTGAAGCATGGATTGGTGTTTCAAATGGCTCAGGTCATTCATATTTCAATGGAATTTTGAAAGATGGACAAAGCCAAATAATTGATTTAACTAAAGAAAAACAAGTAACCTTTAATATTGGAAAAACTCCTGAAACAGAGATTTATATTAATGGTGAAAAATTTGATTATCCAAATGATAACTATACACAAAAAATAACAATTCAATTTGAACCATCAAAAACTGAATAGTCATCAATTGATGGCTATTTTTCTTGCAAATGATCAATTTGTTAAGGGATAATATCTAAATAAGAAAAGCTTTTCCTAATGGATAAGTATAGACAACGGAGGAAAGATTTGTGAACTTACCAAATAGAATCACTGTATTACGAGTTTGTTTAATACCTATTTTTGTTATTATTATGGTTGCCCCATTAAATTGGGGAAATATTGAGCTAATCAACGCTGAAATGCCTGTTACCCATTTTGTTGCTGCGCTAATTTTTATCGTTGCATCTGTAACTGACTTTATTGATGGTCATTATGCAAGAAAACATAACTTAGTAACGAATTTAGGAAAGTTTTTAGACCCATTAGCGGACAAATTACTTGTTTCGGCAGCTTTTATTATTTTAGTCGAACTTGGTATTGCACCGTCCTGGATTATTATTATAATTATCAGTCGTGAATTCGCTGTAACCGGATTAAGAGCTATTTTAGCAGCAAGTGAGGGAGAAGTTGTAGCGGCAGCAATGCCAGGGAAAATAAAAATGTGGACTCAAACTATTGCTATTGCTTTAATGCTTCTACATAATTTTCCTTTTGGTGAAGGCGGATTTCCGTTAGCGAATATTGCCCTATGGATTTCATTATTTTTCACCATTTGGTCTGGGTGGGATTATTTATATAAAAATCGTCATATCTTTGTTAATTCAAAATAAACGTAATTTTAATAGAGAGGAAGACTTTAATGAAGGCAGAAATTATCGCAGTAGGATCAGAGCTCTTACTCGGCCAAATAGTTAATACAAACGCAAAATATATTTCAAAATGCTTAGCTGAAATTGGCGTAAATGTTTTTCACCAAACAGTTGTCGGCGATAATGCGGGTCGCTTAAAGGAGAGTATAGTAATTGCTGAAAAACGAGCGGATTTAATTATTTTTACAGGTGGACTTGGACCTACGAAAGATGATTTAACGAAAGAAACGATTGCAGCCCATATTGGTAAAAAACTCGTAACTGATTTAGAAGCAATGGAATCAATTGAACAATATTTTCAAAGAACAAAACGTGTTATGACAGAGAATAATAAAAAGCAAGCGCTAGTGATAGAAGATGCGAAAGTTTTACCGAATGAGAATGGAATGGCTCCGGGAATGTTTTTAAAAAATGGGCAGCATTTCTATATGCTCCTGCCGGGTCCACCACATGAAATGGAACCTATGTTTATAAACTATGGTAGAAATGCAATTTTAGAGATATTAGATGAACATCAAAAAATAGAATCTAGAGTTCTTCGTTTCTTCGGGATAGGGGAATCGCAGTTGGAGACGGAAATTATAGATATTTTGGATCGTCAAACAAATCCTACAATTGCTCCGTTAGCATCCGAAGGTGAAGTGACCTTGAGAATTACTGCCAAGCATCAATCAAGTAGTGAGGCGTGGAGGTTAATACAACAGACGGAGGAAGAAATTCTTCGTCGAGTTGGTGATTATTTCTATGGGTATGATGATACATCATTGATGCAAGAACTAATTACGCTATTAAATAAAAATAACCAAACGATTGCATGTGCAGAGAGCCTAACTGCTGGCTTATTTCAAGCAAATATCGGGAACTTTTCTGGAGTTAGCTCCATATTAAAAGGTGGAGTCGTTTGTTATACAAATGATGCAAAAATGAAACTAGTGAACGTTAAAAAAGAAACACTCTCCCAATTTGGCGCTGTAAGTAAAGAATGTGCGGCTGAATTAGCTGAAAATATAATGTCAATACTAGATTCTACTATTGGGATCAGTTTTACTGGAGTTGCCGGACCGGATTCATTAGAAGGAAATCCGGCGGGAACTGTATGGATTGGCATTGCCCAAAAGAATAAAACAACCAAAACCTATCTATTAGAACTAGCTAGTTCAAGAAATAGTAACCGTTTAAGAACGGTGAAATATGGCTGTCATTATTTAATTAATGAACTTACATCTTAAGAATGGCTTTGCCATTCTTTTGTTTGTTTTTTTCCTATTATTTCATTGTTAGCACCCATTTCAAGTAACTTTTTAATTTTCCTTAGGAGAAAATTTGAAAACCACCCATTTTTATTGATGAAAATAGACGAATAAATGTTCGACTTTTTACTTGGCAAACTAGTAAAAAACAGTTATAGTTAAAGAAAGTAGATTTGCATAAACAAATCCGTTTAAATTGTGCAAAGATAAGGGAGGAAATATAGTGAGTGATCGTCAAGCAGCCCTAGAAATGGCTTTAAAACAAATAGAGAAACAATTCGGAAAAGGTTCCGTTATGAAACTTGGAGAACAAACAGATAGAAGAATTTCAACAGTTCCTAGTGGTTCACTTGCACTTGATGTTGCATTAGGTGTGGGTGGATATCCAAGAGGCCGCGTAATTGAAATATACGGCCCTGAAAGTTCAGGTAAAACAACAGTAGCTCTGCATGCAATAGCCGAAGTACAAGCAAAGGGCGGTCAAGCAGCTTTTATCGATGCTGAACATGCACTTGATCCTGTATACGCCCAAAAATTAGGCGTAAATATTGATGAATTGCTTTTGTCCCAACCTGATACTGGTGAGCAAGCTCTTGAAATTGCTGAAGCTCTTGTACGAAGTGGTGCAATTGATATTATCGTTATTGATTCAGTTGCTGCACTTGTACCTAAAGCTGAAATCGAAGGGGAAATGGGAGATTCACATGTCGGTTTACAAGCGCGTCTGATGTCCCAAGCATTGCGTAAGCTTTCAGGTGCTATCAATAAATCAAAAACAATTGCGATTTTCATCAACCAAATTAGGGAAAAAGTAGGCGTTATGTTCGGTAATCCTGAAACAACACCAGGAGGACGTGCATTGAAGTTCTATTCTTCCGTACGTCTTGAAGTACGTCGTGCCGAACAATTAAAGCAAGGCAATGACATTGTCGGTAATAAAACAAAAGTAAAAGTAGTAAAAAACAAGGTTGCACCGCCTTTCCGTGTAGCTGAAGTAGATATTATGTATGGTGAAGGGATATCTAGAGAAGGTGAAATTATTGATATGGCTTCTGAACTTGATATTGTTCAGAAGAGCGGATCATGGTATTCATATAATGATGAGCGATTAGGTCAAGGTCGTGAAAATGCGAAGCTTTTCCTAAAAGAAAATCCGGCAATTCGCGATGAAGTTATGTATAAAATCCGTGATCATTATGGTTTAGATGATGAAAAAGTAGCTCCAATAGAAGAAGAACAAGAAGAGCTAGATTTATAAGGTATAATGAATGCAAAGTCGTTAAATGAGACTTTGCATTTTTTTACGCTTATTGAATAATCGCATTTTTCGTTAAAATCTCACGTTTTTTTACATATAATGTTAATAAACAAGGATAAGCCCTTGACAATAAAATGACACAACTATAAAATTAGTATGTATAATTTTATTTTTTTAAAATTGATTTTGAAGCCCTAGCGCTGTATATTGAAACCTATGTAACAATGTAGCAGCCGACATGTTTGAGACATGATAAAAGTTCATAGCAAGAGGAGGTGAAATGATGGAACCAATTAATGTAATCATCTCCATTTTGCTTGGCCTCGTCGGTGTAGTTGTTGGTTATCTTTTACGCAAATCCATTGCTGAAGCAAAAATAGCAGGAGCAAAAAATGCAGCTGAACAAATTGTTGAGGATGCAAAGCGAGAGGCGGAAGCCTTGAAGAAAGAAGCCCTGTTAGAAGCGAAGGATGAAAATCATAAACTTCGTACTGATATTGAAAGTGAACTTCGTGAACGAAGAAATGAATTGCAAAAACAAGAAAATCGATTATTGCAAAAGGAGGAGAACCTCGACCGCAAAGATGAATCTTTAGATAAGCGTGAAGCAACGCTTGAAAAGAAAGAGGACTCTCTTAATCAAAGACAACAACATATAGAAGCGATGGAAAGCAAAGTGGATGAGATGGTACAGAAACAAAAATCTGAACTAGAACGTATCTCCAGCCTTACCCGTGATGAAGCAAAATCGATTATTATCAAAAAGGTAGAGAATGAGCTTTCACATGATTTAGGAATGATGATTAAAGAAAGTGAAAATCGTGCGAAAGAAGAAGCGGATAAAAAGGCGAAAAATATCCTTTCACTTGCCATTCAACGATGTGCTGCGGAACATGTTGCAGAAACAACAGTATCTGTAGTGAATCTGCCGAATGATGAAATGAAAGGACGAATAATCGGTCGTGAAGGACGGAATATTCGAACGCTTGAAACGTTGACTGGTATTGACCTTATAATAGATGACACTCCTGAAGCGGTTATCCTTTCAGGTTTTGACCCTATTCGTAGAGAAACAGCACGTATCGCATTGGAGAAACTAGTTCAAGATGGCCGCATCCATCCAGCACGAATAGAGGAAATGGTGGATAAAGCTAGACGAGAAGTAGACGAACATATCCGAGAAATCGGTGAGCAGACTACTTTTGAAGTCGATGTACATGGTCTCCATCCAGATCTAATCAAAATTTTAGGTCGTATGAAATTCCGTACAAGTTACGGACAAAATGTATTAAAACATTCTATTGAAGTCGCTCATTTATCAGGACTTTTAGCGGCTGAATTAGGGGAAGATGAAAGACTTGCGCGTCGTGCAGGACTTCTTCATGATATTGGAAAAGCCGTTGACCATGAAGTTGAAGGAAGTCATGTGGAAATTGGTGTTGAGCTAGCAACAAAGTACAAAGAACATCCAGTAGTTATTAACAGCATAGCTTCTCACCATGGTGATACTGAACCTACTTCCATTATTTCTGTATTAGTTGCCGCTGCAGATGCATTATCGGCAGCAAGACCTGGAGCTCGTAGTGAAACATTAGAGAATTATATTCGACGACTTGAAAAGCTAGAAGAAATATCGGAATCATATGATGGTGTTGACAAATCATTTGCGATACAAGCAGGACGAGAAGTTCGAATCATGGTAAAACCGGAACAAATCAATGACCTTGAAGCACATCGCTTAGCTCGTGATATACGAAAGCGAATTGAAGGGGAATTAGATTATCCTGGACATATAAAGGTAACAGTTATTCGTGAAACAAGGGCTGTTGAATATGCAAAATAAAGTGGTGTACATTACACCGCTTTATTTTATTTTCGGATTTGTTATAAATGAAAAGTTCGTGCAATAATAGTATAAGTACATAATTTTTACATTTAAGATTTATCCAAGAGTAGAGAGGAAACACATATATGAAAATATTATTTGTAGGGGATGTAGTTGGATCCCCTGGACGAGAAATGATTTCTGAATACTTGCCTAAATTAAAATCAAAATATCGTCCTGAATTAACGATTATCAATGGTGAAAACGCTGCTGGAGGCAGGGGAATTACCGAAAAAATTTATCGGCAATTTTTAAACGATGGGGCAGATATGGTTACTTTAGGTAACCATTCATGGGACAATAAAGACATATTTGAATTTATTGACAAAGCTAAAAACTTGGTAAGACCGGGTAATTTTCCAGAAGGGACTCCCGGAACAGGATTATCTTTTATAAAAGTTAATGGAATTGAAGCGGCGGTTATTAGTTTGCAAGGGCGTACATTTCTCCCGGCAATTGATTGTCCTTTTCAAATGGCCGAAGAGCTGATTAAAAAAGCAAAAATGAAAACCAATATTATTTTTGTTGATTTTCATGCAGAGGCAACAAGTGAAAAGCAGGCAATGGGCTGGTTTTTAGATGGTAAAGTTTCCGCAGTAGTTGGTACGCATACACATGTACAAACAGCAGATAATCGGGTATTACCGAATGGAACAGCATATTTAACTGATGTAGGAATGACAGGTCCTTATGATGGGATCTTAGGTATGGAACGTGGAGCTGTTATAAAGAAATTTATAACGAGTCTTCCTGTAAGATTTGAAGTGCCAAAAGATGGTAGAAAGCAGCTTAGTGCCTGTCTCATTGACTTGGATAAGAAGACTGGTAAAGCCAATAAAATAGAAACAATTCTTATTAATGACGACCATTTATTTATATCGGAGTAAATTATTTTCATGAAAACATCCTCTTTTTTCGAACAAGCCGGAATAGAATTGATTTTGTGTGAATATAGTAGCAATGGAATGATTATACCAGGATTGTTCACACAAATTGGACATTCGGTATTGGGAAAATAGGTATTGTAAAAAGTTCTATGAAAACTAAATAGTTGTTTAGGTTACTTTCCATTTATTAGGTGGGGAGCTCCCGCAATCGCTCTTGACAAACACGCCAATGGTTTGATCCAAGGTTAACAAGGGCGAAGGGGACAAAAAGAAGGCATACCAAATAAGCCCTTGGTATTTTCATTTTAAACCATTGGCAAGTTCGGTTTGTCAAGAGTTCGCTCCGCCGATTGCTAAATTTGTCCAAGGGCTCTGCTAAACAAAAAGTTAGGCGGATCTTTGTTCGACTATCCATCGTTGAGCTAACTCGATGAGCTTTGTCCAACGCGCAGGCATGGTAGGAAGTCCTGATAACTTTGGATTCACAACGGGTACCTTGCCCTCTAGGGATGCATGTGGTCGTAGAAAGTTAAAATACGCCGCAAACAAGGTGACAAAAGAAACAGATCCATGATCCGATCCAAATCCTTGTGTAGAGCGATAATTTCCTTTAAATGTGCGATTCAGTCTTTCGATAATCTGTTTTAACGGTCTGTATTCGGTTGAGATGGGATCTTCATTTGTCAGCCCGATTACTTGCTTCACATCGAAAGAAATATTATTCTGAGCGAAGAAATGCTGGGCTAGAAGATAGATTGGATTTCCATCTACTACGAATGTAAGGTTTTCAGGGATCTCTTCCATCTTCAGTAGGACGTCGTTTATCGCTTGAATGGCGGATGCTGTATCACGATTAGGCGACACTCGGTACGAAAGGACGATCTTTTTCACCGCGTCAAAGAAGAAAAAGAGATAATGCCATTTTCCATTGACCCGGATATAGGTTTCGTCACCACAGAATTGATCTGAAAGCTCATAAGGATAGTGATCCACGTAAGGTTTAAGTAAAAGAGCCACACTATTTTCGTAGTTCAATATCGTCTGATGAGAAATAGCTACACCGTGAACATCCTGCATAAGGGCAGCGGTCCTTCTTGCGGAAAGACCGTAATTCACATGGTAGGTCAATATCAAACCTAACGTATGCGGAGAAGCATAGATTCTAGACAGATCAACAACTGGCAACTCCGGTGAATTCTTGGATAATGGTTGAAAATCAATGTGAAATTGGCGAAAAATATACCTTAACTTAAACGACTGGGGATCCTTTTTAAACTGTTTCTTTTCTTTGGAAGACATACCGTTTAATTTCTTTTGATAATACGGACAGTCGTCATTTTTACACTTAAACACATCGAAATCTTTTCGCTCCTTGATCTTATCGAGTGTTTTAGAACAATGAGGACATTTCAAAATGGCCTCTTTCGAAAAACGATTCTTATCGCTGAAAAGGCAAGAACATACCTTGCATTGATACTGTCCCTTATCACCATTATTGGCATAAAGATAATCAGATGGTGCACCACACTTAGGACATTTCATTCCTTTAGGTACCGACACTTTTGCGTTCTTGTGTCTTCGAACGGGTTTAAGAGATTTCCCATGCTTCTCTTGGTACTCCGTTAGGAGATTTCGATAATTCAGCTTTTCTGGGATTTCGATAATGGGAAGATCATCAACTTGTAGTTTTCGATAAGGTTTGTTAACAGGCTGCTGATCTTTCGGTTTATCAAACATACTCTTCCCAATAAGTAGGGTGAGTAATGTTCGAATTATTTGTTCTTGGAATTTTATAAAAGTTAGTAAATAGGTTATAATTTGAGGGTACAACTTGTCACTTCCTTTTCTAAGGTTGTTGGGTGTGTGGTAACCTCAATTATCCTTAGATTTAGGGGGGTGGCAATTTTTTTGCTCAAAAATCCCTCTATTAAGGTAGTTTATAGCCTATTTTATATAAAAGTTTTGACAAAACGGGAAAATACAAGGAGGAGAAGAAATGGAAATATTAAAAGTTTCAGCAAAGTCTAATCCTAATTCTGTAGCAGGTGCACTTGCCGGTGTTCTTCGTGAAAGAGGTGGGGCGGAAATCCAAGCAATTGGTGCGGGGGCATTAAATCAAGCCGTAAAAGCTGTTGCTATTGCAAGAGGTTTTGTTGCACCTAGTGGTGTTGATTTAATATGTATTCCGGCTTTTACAGATATTTTAATTGAAGGGGAAGAAAGGACGGCGATTAAGTTAATCGTCGAACCAAGATAACACAAACATAAACTATTCAAGGGGCCTAGTATTTACTAAGCTCCTTTTATTTTTTCTATTATTTGACCTTTTTTCGACAAAAACCAAGTAGTATTGTGTTCATTTGTAAAAGCCTTTATACTAGAATAATGTGTATATTAGTAATTATAATGAAATGTGAAGAAAATTTTTTCATTATACAATAGAATCAACCGATAAGAAAGGGGATTTCCATGAACGAGAAGCAACGACTAGAGGGACAACAAGTAAACACTACGAATCCTGCGGACAAAAAATCCGAAAAGGATTATAGCAAGTATTTTCAATCTGTTTATATCCCGCCAAATCTTAAAGAGGCAAAAAGACGCGGGAAAGAAGAAGTTAAATATCATAAAGACTTTAATATTTCAGAAGAATTTAAAGGGATGGGTAACGGACGAAAATTTTATATCCGTACATACGGATGTCAAATGAATGAACATGATACAGAAGTAATGGCTGGAATTTTCATGCAATTAGGCTATGAGCCTACTGATTCTGTAGATGACGCAAATGTAATTCTCCTCAATACTTGCGCCATTCGTGAAAATGCAGAAAACAAAGTATTTGGTGAAATTGGACATTTAAAGCCATTGAAGTTGGAACGACCGGATTTACTAGTCGGTGTTTGTGGTTGCATGTCCCAAGAAGAATCAGTAGTTAATAAGATTCTTGAAAAACATCAACATGTCGATATGATTTTTGGGACTCATAATATTCACCGTTTGCCACAAATTTTGAAAGAAGCATATATGTCAAAAGCTATGGTTGTTGAAGTATGGTCCAAAGAAGGGGATGTAATTGAAAACCTTCCAAAAGTACGTAAAGGAAATATTAAAGCTTGGGTCAATATAATGTACGGATGTGATAAATTCTGTACGTACTGTATCGTTCCATATACACGAGGAAAAGAACGTAGTAGACGTCCTGAAGATATCATTCAAGAGGTACGCCATTTAGCTGCACAGGGCTATCAAGAAGTTACCCTTCTAGGACAAAACGTAAATGCTTACGGGAAAGATTTAGAAGGCATGAATTATGGTCTTGGAGATTTAATGGATGAATTACGAAAAATAGATATTCCACGAATTCGTTTTACTACTAGTCATCCGCGTGATTTTGATGACCGTTTAATTGAAGTGTTAGCAAAAAAAGGGAATTTAGTAGAACATATTCATTTACCAGTTCAATCAGGTTCGAGTGATGTATTAAAAATCATGGCTCGTAAATATACACGTGAACGCTACTTAGAACTTGTTGGAAAAATTAAAGAAGCGATCCCTGATGTAGCATTATCGACTGATATTATCGTTGGTTTCCCAAATGAAACAGAAGAACAGTTTGAAGAAACACTTTCATTGTATCGTGAAGTTGGGTTTGAAATGGCTTATACATTTATTTATTCACCACGTGAAGGTACCCCAGCTGCAAGAATGAAAGATAATGTACCGATGGAAGTGAAAAAAGAAAGACTGCAACGATTAAACGATTTAGTGAATCAATTATCGAAAGAAGCTCTAGAAAAGTATAAGGGACAAATCGTCGAAGTGTTAGTTGAAGGTGAAAGTAAAAACAATCCCGATGTATTAGCCGGATATACTCGAAAAAATAAACTTGTAAACTTCATTGGACCTAAATCAGCGATTGGCCAACTAGTTAAAGTAAAAATTACGGATGCTAAAACATGGTCATTGAATGGTGAAATGGTTGAACAAATAGAAGCGGTAGAGGTGAAATAATTGATGAAACGTTATACGAAAGATGAAATTGTTGAACGCGCAACAGAAGTAGCAAAGATGATCTCGGAAACAGAAGAAGTTGACTTTTTTAAACGTGCTGAAGCACAAATCAATGAAAATCAAAAAGTTCGTGAAATGATTGCAAGCATTAAGAGTTTACAAAAGCAAGCGGTAAACTTTCAGCATTATGGAAAAACAGAAGCATTAAAAATGGTAGAGGAAAAAATCGAGAAAATTGAAGAAGAGTTGGATGAAATTCCTATTGTGCAGGAATTTAAACAATCACAAGCTGATGTAAATGATTTATTACAAATTGTTGCTGCAACTATTTCAAGTACCGTAACAGACGAAATTATTACTTCTACTGGAGGTGACCTGCTAGCAGGTGAAACAGGCTCTAAAGTGAGAAACAGTACAGCAGGTAGATGTGATTAATATGGATAAGCCATCAAGTTGATGGCTTATTTTTTTTCTATAAAACAAAAAAAGAATTAATGTACGTTAAAAACCTAGCGCCTAGAACACAACCATCCTGTTTACATATAGTGAAATAACCCATAAACTTTTTAGTAATTTTACTTAGCAGAGATCTTCTAAACTAGTTGTTCACAATAAATGTACAGCAATTAGTCAGACCTAGGGAATCAAGAAATTATTCGCACAATAGACGATTGCCATGCATAGGATGAAATGAAAATAAATGAGGAGGTTTCGCTCGAATGGCAGAATATAGAGAAATAATAACTAAAGCAGTCGTTGCGAAAGGACGTAAATTTACACAGTCCAATCATACGATCTGTCCACCGCATCATCCATCGAGCATATTAGGTGGCTGGATTATAAACCATAAGTATGAAGCCAAAAAAGTTGATAAAAAGGTAGAAATAAATGGCTCATACGATATAAATGTCTGGTATTCTCATAGTGACAATACGAAAACATCTGTTGTCACAGAAAAAGTGGAATACTGTGATATTGTTAAATTGATTTATCGTGACCCGGATTGCCTTGACGATAAGGAAGTTGTTGCAAGAGTACTGCAGCAACCTAATTGTATCGAAGCAGTAATATCACCAAATGGCAATAAAGTGATTGTCAACAGTGAAAGAGAATTCCTTGTTGAAGTAATTGGGGAAACAAAAATATGTGTAGCTATTGATCCAGAGGGCCGTGACTGTGATGATGAGGATTGGGAAGATGAACTAGATGAAGAATTTGAAGAACTAAATCCAGACTTTTTAGTAGGTTCGGAAGAGGAATAAGCACGCATAATATTGAAATTAGGGCTAGGAGAAACTCTCCTAGTTTTTCTTTTTGTATGAAATTATTAAATTCTTATGACTTCCCATAAGTTTTCTGTAAGTGCATTCCTATCGCAATAGAATTATGATATATGTAAATACATCGTAAAGGGGAGTAATCCTGATGAAATTTCTTTTTAATGGTATTGATCATGTTCAATTAGCTGCTCCAAAAGACTGTGAAGAGAAAGCGAGATTTTTTTATGGTACGATCCTTGGATTACCTGAAATTAAGAAGCCGGAAACTTTAAAAGGACGTGGGGGCTGCTGGTTTCAATATGGGAATCAAGAATTGCACATCGGAGTTGAAGAAGATTTTAGAGAAGCGAAGAAAGCTCATCCGGGATTAATTGTGACAAATCTTGAGGAGCTAAAAAGGATTTTACTTGCTTACCAAATTGATATTAAAGAAGAACCCGCAATAGAAGGTAGGTCACGTATTCATGTAAGCGATCCATTTGGAAATCGTCTTGAATTTTTGGAGTTTACTCAAGAATAAAGGCATCACTATTTGTTTCCAAATGTTGTTTTCAATAAAGAAAATAAATAGATTATGATATAATAGGAGAATCAAATAGTAAGTTGTACGGAAAGGATTATGTAGAATATGGGTCAATATACTCCGATGATTCAACAATATTTACAAGTAAAGGCAGATTATAAAGATGCCTTTTTATTTTTTCGCTTAGGTGATTTTTATGAAATGTTTTTTGAAGACGCGTTAAAGGCTTCTCAAGAGCTTGAAATTACATTAACGAGTCGTGATGGCGGTGGCAACGAGCGAATCCCGATGTGTGGGGTTCCCTATCATGCTGCTGCAAATTATATCGACGTATTGATTGAAAAAGGTCATAAGGTAGCTATTTGTGAGCAAGTAGAAGACCCTAAACAATCAAAGGGTGTTGTAAGAAGAGAAGTCGTTCAGCTTATTACTCCTGGAACGAAAATGGAAGGTAAAGGTCTTAGGGAAAAAGAAAATAATTATATAGCAGCCATTTCAACTTTCGAAGATGGATATGGAATCGCCTATACAGATCTCTCGACTGGAGAGAATAGTGTAACGATAATTGAGAATCACTTTGATCTCGTATTAAATGAATTATCAATAATTGGTGCAAAAGAAGTGGTTGTACAATCACAATTTAAAGATCATTTGCAAAAACAATTGCAAGAACGTTTGAATGCGACAATTTCCATAGAAGACGATATTTCGGAGAAACCGGATTATCGAAAACTACTATCGACTATTAACGAACATTCAATGAGAATATCTATTATTCGCCTATTTAATTATTTGTATCGTACTCAAAAAAGAAACTTAGATCACTTACAGCCTGTAGCGATTGTTGAAATCAACCAATTTTTGAAAATAGATTATTATTCAAAACGTAATCTCGAAATTACAGAGACCATTCGTTCGAAAGGTAAGAAAGGTTCTTTACTATGGTTGTTAGATGAAACAATGACTGCAATGGGAGGGCGTTTACTAAAACACTGGCTTGACCGACCATTAATTAATCAAAAGGAAATTGAACAAAGACAACTGGTTGTCGAAACATTTATCGAGCACTTTTTTGAAAGGCAAGATATTCGGGAAAAATTAAAGGAAGTATACGATTTAGAACGATTGGCTGGCCGTGTAGCTTTTGGAAATGTGAATGCTCGTGATTTAATCCAATTAAAAAGTTCACTCCAGCAAATACCGATCATTCGACAATTAATAGAGCAGCTAGAATTAGATTTCGTTGAGCAACTAGATCCGTGTGAAGAGTTAGTAGATGTTCTTGAGAGAGCAATTATTGATAACCCTCCACTCTCTATTAAAGAAGGAGGGATCATTAAAGATGGCTATAATGAGGAACTAGATAAGTATCGGGACGCGAGCCGAAACGGCAAAAATTGGCTTGCACAACTTGAACAGGAAGAAAGAAGTAGAACAGGAATAAAATCTTTGAAAATCGGTTATAACCGTGTATTTGGCTATTTTATTGAAGTAACAAAGTCGAATTTACATTTACTAGAAGAAGGTCGGTACGATCGTAAGCAAACATTAGCAAATGCAGAACGGTTTATTACACCCGAACTTAAAGAAAAAGAATCATTGATCTTGCAAGCGGAGGAAAAAAGTGTTGAACTTGAATACGAATTATTCCTGCAAATTCGTGAAGTGGTAAAAGAGTACATTCCTAGACTACAGAACCTCGCGAAAATAGTGAGCGAAATCGACGTATTACAATGCTTTGCGACTATCAGTGAGTCAAGACATTATGTTAAACCTTTGTTTAATTCAGAACGAAAGGTAATAATTAAAGAAGGGCGCCATCCTGTTGTTGAGAAAGTAATGAATGCACAAGAATACGTACCAAATGATTGTTACATGGATGCAGAAAGAGAATTGCTGTTAATTACGGGACCTAATATGTCAGGGAAAAGTACGTATATGCGACAAATTGCTTTGACATCAATTTTAGCTCAAATCGGTTGTTTTGTTCCGGCTCGTGAGGCGATTTTGCCAATATTTGACCAGGTCTTTACTCGTATTGGTGCTGCCGATGACTTAATTTCTGGACAAAGTACATTTATGGTAGAAATGTTAGAAGCGAAAAATGCTATTGCAAATGCTACAAAAAACAGTCTTATCCTCTTTGATGAAATTGGCCGTGGAACATCTACCTATGATGGAATGGCGCTTGCACAGGCAATCATTGAATATATTCATACGCAAATAGGAGCAAAAACATTATTCTCGACACATTATCATGAATTAACAGTATTGGCCGAAACACTCCCACAACTAAAAAATGTTCACGTTAGCGCGATTGAACAAAATGGAACGGTAGTATTTTTGCATAAAATTAAAGAGGGACCGGCAGATAAAAGTTATGGTATTCATGTTGCGGAACTTGCCGAACTGCCAAAAGAATTGATTGTGCGGGCAAATGAAATTCTTCGTCAATTAGAGAACCAAAATAATAAGCATGAGCAAGTAGCGCCTAAGAAAGAAGAACACTCATTAAAACAGCTTTCCCTTTTTGAAGAGACAGACACGAAAGTAAAAAAAGAGATTACATCAAAAGAAAAGAAAATTGTAGAAGAGCTGAAAGATATTAATCTTTTAGAATTAAATCCGTTACAAGCAATGAATACTTTATATGAATTGCAAAAAAAGTTAAAAGGTTAAGTGGTGAGATCGAGTGGGAAAAATTATTCAATTAGACGATGTATTATCAAATAAAATTGCGGCCGGGGAAGTAGTTGAAAGACCAGCATCAGTTGTTAAGGAGCTTGTGGAAAATGCGATTGATGCAGGTAGTTCCGTTGTTGAAATTGATGTAGAGGAAGCGGGTCTAAATAAAATTCGGATTATTGATAATGGATCAGGAATCGAAGAAGACGATGTATTAATTGCTTTCCAACGTCATGCAACAAGTAAAATAAAAGATGAAAGTGATTTGTTTCGGATAAAAACATTAGGCTTTAGGGGCGAAGCATTACCGAGTATTGCCTCAGTCTCCCATTTGGAAATGATCACCGCTACAGAGGAACATCCAGGGACGAAAGTAGTGATTGATGGGGGGAAAATAACAGTACATGAAAAAGCCCCTAGTCGACGCGGCACAGACATTACGATTTCAGATCTTTTTTATAATACACCGGCTCGATTAAAGTATATGAAAACGATTCATACGGAACTAGGAAATATTACAGACGTTGTGAATCGTTTAGCACTAGCCCATCCTGAAGTATCCATCCGATTACGTCATAATGATCGAACGCTGTTACAAACAAATGGAAATGGTGATGTAAGACAAGTACTGGCTGCTATTTACGGAGTCAATATTGCTAAAAATATGATTCCCATTTCCGTTAGGTCATTAGATTTTAAGATTAATGGCTATATATCTATGCCAGAAATCACAAGAGCTTCTAGAAATTATGTATCGACGATGATCAATGGGCGATTTATAAAAAATTATGCACTTGTCAAGGCGATTCAGGAAGGATATCATACATTATTACCGATCGGACGTTTCCCTATCGTCCTATTAGCAATTGAAATGGATCCTATCCTAGTGGATGTAAATGTTCATCCTGCTAAGTTGGAAGTAAGACTTAGTAAAGAACAAGAATTAAATCATCTTATTTCCGATGCAATTAAAACGGCATTCAAAAAGCGTGAGTTAATTCCAAATGGGATGTCACCTGTTGTTAAACAAACTCCAAAAGCTGAACAAACGTTCATGAATTTGGATCATTTGCCAACAACTGAAAAAGACTATATTGAACAATATAAAAAAAATAATCCATACTCTGTTCCACAAAAGGAAAAGCTTCTTCCACAAGAAGAAATGAAAAAATTATATGAACCCGTCCTACCAGTAGGAAATAACGATCAACAAATGACAAATGATGAGCCGGTTTTTCCGGAAGTAGTTGAGGAAACAAATGGGTGGAATGTATATGACGAAAGTGAACTTAAAGAAATAACTCAAGAGAGTGAAAGGATTCCTCCATTATATCCTATCGGGCAAATGCACGGTACTTATATTTTTGCTCAAAACGATAAAGGTTTATATATCATTGACCAGCATGCAGCACAAGAAAGAATTAAATATGAATACTTTCGTGAAAAGGTCGGTAGAGTTACGAATGAATTGCAGGATTTACTAGTACCTTTGACATTAGAATATTCGACTGATGAATCGATAAAGATACAAGAAAATCTGAATGAACTTGAAAAAGTCGGAGTCTTTCTCGAACCGTTTGGACATAACAGCTTTATTGCACGTTCCCACCCCGTTTGGTTTCCAAAAGGGGAAGAGCAAGAAATTATTGAAGAAATGATCGAACAGCTCCTTTCTATGAAAAAAATAGATATTAAAAAGCTGCGAGAAGAAGCGGCCATTATGATGAGTTGTAAAGGGTCGATAAAGGCTAACCATCATTTGCGAAATGACGAAATTCAAGCATTACTCGATTCATTAAGACAAGCATCCGATCCATTCACATGCCCGCATGGAAGACCGATTATAATTCATTATTCGGTTTATGATATGGAAAAGATGTTTAAAAGGGTTATGTAGGTTTTAAAAAAGGCAAAACACTAGAAATTTTAGTGTTTTGCCTTTTTATTATCAATTGATCACGATGAAGAACGAGACAAGTTATGAATGGATAACATGTAGAAACGTAAGAGTCAAATAGAATACACCTATTAACATATATAGTACCTGTGAGATAATCTCTTCAAATCAAAGTTTGAGGAGGTTTTTTTATGTCCCAAAGAAATAATCCAGAATTGCGTAAGGAATGGGAGCGTAGGATCGCTCTTTTCAGAGCGAGTGGCCTCACCCAATCCAAATGGTGTGAAATCAATGAAATAAGTATTCATCAGTTAAAGTATTGGCTTTATAAAGCCGATAATTTCTATTCAACCCAAGATTCTAACAGCAAGTGGATTCCGGTTACATTAGAAGAATCTGAGCAACAGAATGAAACATTACATATAAATGTTGGTTCAGCATCCATCGTGGTTAAACCTGGCTTTAATCCAACACTACTGGCGGAAGTAGTTAAGGCATTGAAATCAGTATGCTAAAAGAAGTTACGGTTGATCGTGTCTACCTCGCACAAGGTGTCACAGATTTACGGAAATCTATCGATGGATTGGCTGCTCTTGTAAAAGAAGAATTCGAGTTAGATCTTTTTTCTTCGAGTTTATTTGTTTTTTGTAACCGGCAGCGAGACAAGTTGAAAATTCTTCAATGGGATCATAACGGTTTTTGGCTTTATTATCGCCGGCTGGAGAGAGGAAATTTTCATTGGCCATCAGATAATAATTCGGGTCCTCTGAAAATAAGTCCACGCCAATTAAGGTGGTTATTAGATGGATTATCATTGGAACAAAAACAGGCACACCCTGTTGTAACAGCAAGAACAGTAATTTAAATAATGAAAAATCAGGGAATTTACCTATTTTATCGTATAATATATTTATGAAAAAGACAGCGAATTCAACTACCCCAACCCCTACAATTGAAGAACTCCTGCAACGCTTGGAAATGCTGGAGAAACAAAATGCGGAATTAGAGGCGAAGCTAAAAAAGCAGAGCGCGTTAGAGGCCAAATTAAAATGGACTGAAGAACAGCTTCGCCTTCTGCAGAAAAATAGATTCGGCTTTTCCAGTGAAAAAACCAACCCCGATCAATTGGAACTTTTTAATGAAGTAGAAAATGAAGCTAATCCAGATTTGCCGGAACCTACTTTGGAATCTATTACTTATCAACGGCGCCGCAAAGTTCGCGGCCAACGTGAACTGATGTTAGAAAACTTGCCTGTGGAGACGATTGAATATCGTTTATCCCCTGAAGAGCAGGTTTGTTCGTGTTGCGGTGGAAATCTGCATGAAATGAGTACGCAAGTACGCCAGGAACTAAAATACATTCCTGCGGAATTGAAAGTTGTTAAACATGTTCAGTCCATTTACTCTTGCCGCCATTGTGAACGTGAAGAAATTGAAACTCCGGTTGTAACAGCACCAATGCCTAAACCGGTTCATTCAGGTAGTTTAGCATCTCCTTCTTTAATGGCACATATTATGAATCAAAAATATGTGGATGGGCTGCCATTATACCGGCAAGAAAAGCAATTTTCCAGATTGGGGGTACCGTTATCACGCCAAACCCTTGCCAATTGGATGATTCACGGGGCCAACCGGTGGTTGAGCCCACTTTATGATCGCATGCATCAACTTCTTTTGGAAAAGGATATTTTACATGCGGACGAATCGACCCTGCAGGTACTTCACGAACCCGGTCGGCCAGCCACCTCAAAATCATATCTCTGGCTCTACCGTACTGGAAAAGAAGGACCTTCAATCATCCTTTACGATTATCAGGAAACTAGGTCAGGCAAAAATGCCGAGAAATTCCTGTCAGGGTTTAAAGGATATTTACAGGTTGATGGATACGCCGGGTACCATAAGGTACCTAATGTAAAACTGGTCGGTTGCATGGCTCATGCTCGACGTAAATTTGATGAGGCTTTAAAAGTATTGCCTTCTTCAAAGCGTCTGACATCAGGAGTAGCAGCAATGGAAGGTCTCCAATACTGTAACCAACTATATCGCATTGAGCGCGACCTAAAGGAGTTATCCTCTATGGAACGATACGAAAAACGATTAGAACGCAGCAAGCCAGTCTTGGATGCTTTTTTGTCATGGCTAAAAATACAGAAGCAAAAAGTGTTACCAAAAAGCGCTTTAGGTCAGGCGATTACCTACTGTCTCAATCAATGGAAGAAATTAGTGGCATTCCTAGAGGATGGACGATTAGAAATTGATAATAATAGAAGCGAGCGCTCAATAAAGCCCTTTGTTATTGGGAGAAAAAACTTCCTTTTTTCAAATACACCGAAAGGTGCAAGGGCTAGCGCAATCATTTATAGCATTGTGGAAACAGCAAAGGAAAATGGCCTAAACCCATATTATTACCTTCGCTATTTATTTGAGAAGTTACCTAACATTGATCTGACAGATAAAAATGCCCTGGATAAAGTACTGCCTTGGTCAACAACACTTCCAATCGTTTGCATAGATTTTAAAAACTTACCTAAATAATAACTCGATCCCCATCTGGTTGACAGGTGGGGATTATTTTACGCTTACGTAGAAACAGCTGGGGAAAATAAATGGAAAGGGGAATTTGTTTATGCTTGAACTCTGTCTTTATTTATTGTTTGGCGTTATCGTTATGCTTCTCGTCTCAAAGAAGAAAGTATGGTTCAGGATTATCCTCATATTAATTTGGCCTTTTTATTTATTATATAAATTTGTTGAGTTTACAGATGGGATTAAGGAAAGAAATCGAAAAGACAAAGAAAAAAGTAGTTAAATGAATGATGAAAAGGTGAATACACATACTAACCCTTGTATGTCAGAAAGGGTGATGTCATGGGAAAGTGGAACGAGGAAGCGGCACCAAATAATAATTTACCTCCTATCAAATCATTAAATGACGTCGGGAAACATGAATTTTCCGAGGAACTTTCAGATGGTGGGGAGCGTAATAAGGCCATCGAACAATTACAAAAAGACAAGAAGCTGACATAAATGTCAGCTTCTTTCAATAAATCAAGGGAGCTAAAAACAATTAGTTTTAGGAAACTAATTTCAACCCAACTGCAGCACAAACGACTAATGCTATACAGGCAATCCTTTTCCAATCTTTTTGTTCCCCGTAAAAAATCATCCCTAAAATGGCTCCGCCTGATGCACCAATTCCGGTCCATATTGCATAGGCCGTACCCATTGGTAAAGTTTGCATAGCAAGTGATAAAAAAAGAAAACTTCCTGCGAAACCGATAAAGAGTAAGAAAAAGGAGAATATATTTCGGTCTTTATGCAATTTGTTAATGAACATTACACCGAACATTTCAAAAATACCGGCAAGAACTAAATAAATCCACGCCATTAACTATTCCCCCTTTCATGATTCGTCTCATTAGAAAAGATTTTTAAACCGATTACACCTACAAGTAGAAGAGCAATTAAAAGAAACTTTGATAGTTTAAAAGGTTCATGGAAAAAAATAATTTCGGCGATAACGGTTCCGGCTGTTCCGAGTCCAACAAAAACAGCGTAAACAGTACCTACAGGCAAATGTTTTCCTGCCATAATCATTAAATAAAAACTTAAAATAATAGCAATAACCGTTCCAGACCATGTGAATAAATTATCGGCATGCTTCAGTCCCATAACCCAAATTACTTCAAAAATGGCGCCAATTATAACTTTACTCCAATGTACGTTCATTTGAATTCCTCCTACATAAAAATTGAAAAAAAGCAAAATAAAAAAGCCAAAAGAGATGAGGTTACATCTCCCAGGCTTTTATCCTTCCGTGACACAGCTAAATAACTGTGGGCTTTCTCTCGGACCAGACCGTCAAAAAATACGCGGAACCCTAGAAAACCTACTCAATATTTAATAATTATTATACACTATCCTCTTAATCTGGCAACATTTTTTTATGCTAATCTTTTTCCTTCAACCAAATCTTTTGCTATAATTTATATATATGATGTAAAGGAGCGAAATGCATGGCATATCAGCAAGTTGAATTAAAACAAGTACATAAACCAATGACTAAACTGAAAATTTTCAAAAGAGCAGTTGCTATTTGTATCGGTGCGATATTAATGGCAGTTGGCTTGGAGATCTTTTTAGTTCCGAATAGTGTCATTGATGGTGGTATAACCGGTATATCGATTATGCTTTCTCACATAACTACCTTGCCACTTGGGATTTTTATCTTCGCATTAAACCTTCCTTTCTTTTTTATTGGAAAAAAACAAATTGGGAAAACTTTTGCGATTTCCACACTCTTCGGGATTATCATCCTATCAATTTTTACAGCGTTATTTCATCCAGTACCGGCTTTTACTGAGAATATATTTTTAGCTACAATCTTTGGCGGAATTGTCGTAGGTGCAGGAGTAGGAATTGTTATTCGTTATGGTGGAGCTTTAGATGGTACAGAAATACTGGCTATATTATTTAATAAGAAATTACCTTTTTCTGTTGGCGAAATTATTATGTTTATTAACGTTTTTATTCTTGGTATAGCGGGATTTGTTTTTTCGTGGGACCGTTCCATGTACTCCATAATTGCATACGTCATAGCTACAAAAACAATTGATACGGTAGTCAAAGGGTTTGATGAATCGAAATCTATTTGGATTATTACTGATAAACATAAAGAAGTAGGGGAAGCTATACTTGCCCGTCTGGGAAGGGGCGTTACTTATTTAAATGGACAAGGGGCTTATACAGAAGACGAAAAGAAAGTAATTTTTTGTATTATTAACCGTTTAGAGGAAGCTAAGTTAACTGCTATTTTAGAAGAAATTGATGAACGTGCTTTTCTTGCTGTTGGCGATATTGCCGAAGTTCGTGGCGGAAATTTCAAGAAAAAAAATATTCATTAAAATTGAAAAGACGCACTGAAATGGTGCGTCTTTTTACTATAGTGGAAAATGCATTGTCAAGGAAAAGAGGTAAAGGCTAAACCAAAAGTAATTTGCTACATACAATGGGTAGGTCTCATTCAGCCATTATAAAATGAATAGCATTAGTAAGCTCCACCCATATAGGAAGCACCTACAATAATTAAAAGAATGAACAAGACTACGATTAATGCAAAGCCCATTCCTCCAGAATATCCACCAGACATAATATCACCTCCACGAAAAAAGATTAATACATTGTATGGTTAGTAATGAGCTTTTGAATGGACAAATGGTACAGTAGAGAAAAAATGATTGAATTGTCATGTCATTTTTCTCTTTGGATCATTTTCTATTTTTTATAACGAAACGTTTGTTTGTATGAAATAAGAACAGATGTTATGGGTAACTAGAAAAGAAAGACTGACCACTTGTTTATAAAAGGTCAGCCTAAAATAAATGATTTATTTCTTTATTGCACGATAAATACCTTTATGAATATTCTTAGCTTCATTGAATACAGATTTTGGATCTAGTTTCTCTATAGAAATGATCTCTTTTAAATGTTTTCCTTCTTTTTTATACTGAATGATTTGATTAAGATCAGTATTACTTTTTTTAGAAATAGCGGCGGCTACAACTAAAAAGTGTAAATCAACGTCCTTTAAATATGTGTCAAGTTCTTTTGGTGATTTACCAGTATATGTAGCTAAATATTGGATAATTTGTGTTTTATTCTTTTTATAAAACTGTTTATGTTTTTCGAAATGCTCTTTTTTAATTTTTTCAATATCAACCTTAAAATATTTAGCTGTTTCCTCCCATGATTGCTTCTGTTTATATACCTTTAGGATAGTTTCAACATCTAACTTTTCTTTTGCGTGTTTAGCAATAAAGTAAGCCTTGAAAATATCTCTTTTTGTATATCCCTTTTTTATTAAATCATTTATTTCTTGATCACTTATATGTAAGTGTACATGTTTTGCCTCAATCTCTTTATGATCGTGTGCTTTGACAGTTAAAATATTTTGTTGACTGCAAAATAAAAAGACACTTAAAAGACTTATAAGCATATAATGTTTCTTCAATTTTTCAACAACCTCCGATAGTCAAAATGTTTATCGAAAGATAGTATATCCATTTATTGAGAAAAAATGTGAAACTTAAAAAAGAAAAATTTGTTAAGAGAATTTTCATTTGTCAAAGTCTATCTTTGAGATTTACGATAACCGGCCTCTTTAGCTTCTTTTTCAGAGCAGAACCAAGCTTCAGCTTTTGTTTGTTGATAGTATTGTCCATTTGGCAAATGATAGATTTTTTTCCCTCTAGAATTAATATTCCCTTTAATTTTACATCCACTGGAATGTTCTTTTGAAGATCTACTAGAAACTGGTGGTAGACCACTGGAGTTAAATCCTCGATCAGTTGCATAATTTTCAATGCTCCAAATTCCTATTTCTTTTTGTCGGGCCTTATCTTGAATTCTTTCAAAATCATCAACATATTTTGTGTTCGGAGGGAAAATCGCAACTCTTGCAAGCCCTTTTTCTAATAAAATCCGGTTGAACATTTTTCCATCCAACCATATATATGCAAGGAGGCGACCATATTTATCTCGCTCTTGTACATCCATTTCTAATTCAATGCTTTTATTCGTCAACATTTTTTTAGTAAAATTCGATGCCTCTGGGCCAAAAGGTTGTACACCAATACGTGGATGCTTCGTTTCGGGCGTATCAATGAGAATCATTCGAACCGTTTCTTCTTTCCCTTCCAAGATTACCTTCACCGTGTCTCCATCAACAACCCTTTTTACTTTAGCTGAAATTGTATTTTTCGGAATACTTGATGCTGTAGAAATTCTTTCCTTATTTGCTAGAGCATCGCAACCAACTAGGAAACTACTAATAAGAAACAGACTAACAAAAATTAAAAATAAATAATGTTTGTTTTTCTTTGTTGAAAGCATAATGACTCCTATTCATTTTGATTTATTGATGTATAAAATAGTATCATATTTTATAATCAATATGTTGATAAAGGAGTGAAGTAGGAAAATACAGATAATTATTTACATTATACGGTATGATACGAACTTTTGATTATTGAAATTCTAGGGAGATATGCATCAAACTAGTAAAAAAGAAAAGTAGAGTTTTATATGTAGTGTATAACAATGAGGTTTTATTTCAATTGTAGTTGACGTTTCTCAAGTTCTTCACGGAGCATCTCAATAAATTCTTTCGGCAATTTTAACTTTATAGCTTTCTTATAAGTTATTAGTAAAAAATCATTGGATAAAGGTAAATGTCTTTCCATTTTATATTAAACTCCTTTCGAGCAATTTCTTCAAAATCCGTTATTTTATTGTTCAAAATCGATAAGTTATCGGACAACAAATAAAATTATAGAAAAATCAGACCTGCAAATCAACACTTTTCTGCAAAAAGTTCAAAAAAATCCGATATTTCTTTTCGGTAACACGACAAAATGTTTTGAAATTTGCGTGTTAGTGTATAAATACAAATAAATAGGAAACAATTATTAACTGTGCAATAGTAAAAAAGAGCTGTTACATTGCAACGAAACAGATGTAATATTATTATTTCTTTAAAGTCAATTATCATTAAATATGGTACGATATAGATATTCTTTACATGTGAAAAGGCTGTGAAAAGTTTGGAAAAGAAACAAAAACTTATCGTACTTATCGGACCAACAGCAGTTGGAAAAACGGAATTGAGTATTCATCTCGCAAAACAATTTAATGGGGAAATCATAAGCGGTGATTCTATGCAAATTTATAAAGGGATGGATATTGGAACTGCGAAAATAAAAGAAGAAGAAATGAATGGAGTTCCCCATCATTTAATAGATATTAAAGAACCTGACGAACCATTTTCTGTTGCAGAATTCCAAGAAAAAGTAAGGAAAGAAATTAATATTATTTCTCAGAAGAATGCAATACCAATGATTGTTGGTGGTACAGGTTTATACATACAGTCGGTGATTTACGATTATCAATTTAGCGAAGCACCCGGGGATGCAACAATACGGGCTCAATACGAAAAAAAGGCAGAAAAAGAAGGGAATTTAAGCGTCTATCAGTTGCTGGAGCAAATGGATCCCGAAAGTGCCAAAAAAATTCATCCCAATAATATTAGACGTGTCATTAGAGCGTTGGAAGTAATTCATTGTACCGGGAAAACAGCAACAGAATATCAAAAGCAACAAGCAACCGAATTATTATATGATGTGGCAATAATTGGTCTTACTATGGAACGAGATAAATTGTATGAACGAATTAATCAACGGGTGGATAACATGATTAATAAAGGACTAATAGACGAAGTAAAAGGTTTATATGAACGAGGAATTCGAAATGTCCAGTCTATACAAGCAATCGGATATAAAGAATTGTATGATTATTTTGATGGGAAAATCACTTTAGACGAAGCGATTAATCAATTGAAACAAAATTCCAGAAGATATGCCAAAAGACAATTAACTTGGTTTAGAAATAAAATGGATGTAACATGGTTTGATATGACAAATGAAATGGATAGAAAGAAAAAAATAAACGAAATATCACATTTTGTTGCAGGAAAGCTTCGATTAAAATCGAATTAATAAATATAGAGATAGAAGAGGAGGATTTTTTATGAAACAGGCAATTAATATTCAAGATCAGTTTTTAAACCAATTACGTAAAGATGGTACATCAGTAACTGTATTTTTATTAAATGGATTTCAACTTCGTGGACAAATAAAAGGCTTTGACAATTTTACAGTGTTATTTGAGTCAGAAGGAAAACAACAGCTTGTCTTTAAACATGCGATATCAACCTTCTCTCCTTTGAAAAATGTCCAAATAAATTTTGAAGAACAATAATTATTAAGTAGGAATGAGCATGTTTAACATTGAATTGTTAAACATGCTTTTTTCATTGCTTACCAGGAAATTAAAAATTTTACGCATTGTGGATAACCTTGTTACATAAAGTGTCTACGTCTAGCGCAAGCAGCCATCGACTAGAAAACTTCAGGACTTTTATCTACGATAAGTCAACATCGATTCGCCTTGCAGGCTCATCGTGTTTCCTTTATCTGAGTCAAAGTCCCTCCAGTTTTTACGTCGATGAGCAAGGCGCTTTCGCTTTTGTTTTTTCGATAATTTTAAAAAGGACAAAGTAATGTTTACTCGTAAAAGGGAATAGAATGTTGAGAGGGAAATCGAAAAGACTTATTTGGGCATATGAAAATATTATTATAAAATCAAATTCACAATAATGAATGCTTATAAGTATTCATACTAATTAAAATAGGTGATTAAAAAAACGCTTGGACCTGGGCGTTTGTCACACTTTTTTACCTCTTCGCGTATACTGTTTTCAGATTGTGAGGTGAACGCTTTGGATCAACCAATACGCATGAAAAATAATGGCCAAATAAGTATTGTCCTCGGTGCACAGCAAAGAGAAGCCTCAAAAACTCATCATCCAAAGGAAATTGTTCAAAAGAGAGCATCGACAGAGCATGAGGCACTCAGAGAAATTGAAGAAGAATTAAGTGCTCTTGTTGGAATGGATGAAATGAAAAAAATGATTAAGGAAATATATGCATGGATATATATTAATAAAAAAAGAGAATTAGCAGGTCTAAAAACTGGTAAGCAGGCACTTCATATGATGTTTAAAGGTAATCCGGGAACAGGGAAAACAACAGTAGCGAGATTGATCGGTAAACTTTTTCAAAAAATGAATGTATTAACAAAGGGGCATCTAATAGAAGCTGAACGTGCGGATTTAGTAGGTGAATATATTGGTCATACCGCACAAAAAACGCGTGATTTGGTCAAAAAAGCAATAGGAGGAATCCTGTTCATTGATGAAGCATACTCGCTTGGCAGGGGAGGGGAAAAGGATTTTGGGAAAGAAGCAATTGATACACTGGTTAAGCATATGGAAGATCGGCAGCACGAGTTTATTTTGATTTTAGCTGGGTACTCAAGAGAAATGGATTATTTTCTTAGCTTAAATCCTGGTCTTCATTCTAGATTTCCATTAGTGTTCCACTTTCCTGATTACAATGTCGAGCAATTAATGGAAATAGGTAAGCGGATGTTATATGAAAAAGAATATGTTCTAAGCCATGATGCAGAAAGAAAACTAAAAGATCATCTATCGTATGTAAAAATGATGAATCCGACAAGCTTTTCGAACGGAAGGTATGTCCGAAATATAATTGAAAAGTCGATTCGCTCTCAAGCTATGAGATTACTAAATAATCATCATTTTGATCGACATGATTTATTAACAATTAGAAGTAATGATTTATTGTTCCCGGAAAACCAATTGTAAAAACGGTTAGTCATGATGACTAGCCGTTTTTATTCCAGTTTTATTTGGAAGTTTCCACTTAAACATGTAGGAAAGTACTCGTAGTATTGTTGTAATAGCAAATAATAAATAAAGTTCAATCGGATCCTTTGCCAAACCTAATCCAATCGCAAATCCACAAAGAATTGCCCAGACAGCGTATATTTCGGATTGTAAAACGAGTGGTTTTCTCTTCGCAAGAACATCGCGTATAATCCCCCCGCCACTTCCGGTTAATACAGCCGCAACGATAATTGCACTTAATGGGTGTCCCATTTGCTTCGCATATAATGCTCCCTGAATAGCAAATGCGGCAAGTCCCATCGCATCAAAAAAATTCCCCCATCGTTGCCAATGACGTAATAAATTATGAGGAAATAAGAAAATAATTGTAATAGACAGTAAAGCAATTTGGAAAAGGAGGCTTTGCTCCCATAATGCGGAGACAGGAACCCCAATGAGCAGATTTCGAATTGCCCCACCACCAAAAGCGGTTACAATTCCTAAAATATAAGTTCCCAATATGTCATACTCTTCCTCCATTGCAATGATTGCACCGGAAACGGCAAAAGCGATCGTGCCAATAATACTTAGAATTTCCCAAGTCATTGGGCTTACCTCCTAGAAGTAATAAATAATCTATGATGATATGAAAACATTAGGCTCTGAATTTTTTACGAATATGTACGTTTTATACCTTCATCCCAAATTTGATTTTATCATGATAAAACATACTTACAAGTAAAAGTTTTTTTGTTTTCTATTTTTCTGTTAAGATGAAATAAACACATACTCTTTGTAAGTTAGGAAAGTTTGAATTGCTAAGAAGAGTAATGGCTAATATCAGATATTAAAGGAGCAACATGATGTTTCAATTTTTAGCTAATCGTGAGAAATTAGAACCAATCATTGAAGAAGTCGAGCAACAAATTAAACCGATTCACGAAAAAATAGATCAACGAATTGAAGAAAATCAGTTTCGGGTATTACAAAGTTTTCAAGCTAATCGTGTAAGTGATTCCCATTTTAATCCTTCAACGGGGTACGGCTATGACGATATTGGAAGAGATACACTTGAAAAAATTTATGCTGAAGTATTTGGTGGAGAAGCGGGGTTGGTTCGTCCGCAAATTATTTCGGGGACACATGCAATTTCCATCGCTCTATTCGGTGTACTTAGACCAGGAGATGAATTATTATATATTACCGGCAAGCCGTACGACACGTTAGAAGAAATAGTCGGGATTCGAGGAAATGGTGTTGGTTCTTTAAAAGATTTTCAAATAGAATACAATACTGTTCTTTTAGCAAGTGAAGGTACGATTGATTATGAGGGAATCAGACAGTCCATTAAATCGAATACAAAAATGATTGGTATCCAACGTTCAAAAGGATATGCAAATCGCCCTTCTTTTACAATTGAAGAAATCGAAAAAATGATCAAGTTTGTTAAAGAAATTAAACCGGATGTGGTTGTTTTCGTTGATAATTGTTACGGGGAATTTGTTGAAAACATTGAGCCCTGTCATGTTGGGGCAGATTTAATGGCTGGATCCTTAATTAAAAATCCTGGTGGGGGAATGGTAAAAACAGGTGGATATATCGTTGGCAAGAAGCAGTGGGTGGACGCCTGCTCATATCGTATGACATCACCTGGTATCGGTGCTGAGGCGGGTGCCTCGCTTTACTCTTTACAAGAAATGTATCAAGGATTTTTCCTCGCACCGCATGTTGTTGGACAGTCCTTAAAAGGAGCTGTTTTCACATCGGCAATTTTAGAAAAGTTTCATTTAAACACACATCCAAAATGGGATGCGAACCGAACTGATCTTATCCAATCTGTTCAATTTGAAGAACCGAATAAAATGATTGAGTTTTGCCAAGCGATCCAATTTGCTTCACCAATCAATTCGTATGTTACTCCATATCCTAGCTATATGCCCGGGTATGAAGATGATGTAATTATGGCAGCAGGAACATTTATTCAAGGAGCAAGTATTGAATTGTCCGCAGATGGACCATTGAGACCACCATACACTGCATATGTCCAAGGTGGATTAACATACTCTCATGTGAAAATTGCCGTCTGTTCAGCATTAGACCGTTTAATAACGAAGAATTTAATTTGATGATAAACAGAGAGCGAATGAACCCTTGATTTCATTCGCTTTTTATTTTAAAATTTTATGTTAGGTTTTCTAACATTAACTTGACAAATAAGCTAACGTGGTTTATAGTAGTTTTATAGTAAATATGAAAGGCGGAGTTTTTAATGAGTGGTAATCAGATTCGTCGTTCAATGCCAATTTTACCAATTGGTACAGTGATGCAATTAACCGATTTAACAGCCCGTCAGATTCGATACTATGAAGAACATAGTTTAATCCATCCGGCTAGATCAGATGGGAACCGCCGGCTATATTCTTTAAATGATGTCGACAAATTGTTAGAAATAAAGGATCTGTTAGATCAAGGCATAAATATGGCGGGAATTAAGAAAATACTAAATATGAAAACTGAACCGGCTCCAATCGAAACAACTACAACGAAACAGGAAGTAACAAACGAAGAAGTGAGAAAAATATTAAGGGAAGAACTTTTACAAGCAGGGAGATTTCAACGACCCGGAATGCAAAATGAAAGACCGAGATTTTTCCATTAATTGATTGTTGTATTAAAAAATAGGACCCATAGGGAGGAAATTGTTTATGTCAAGATATAATCGTAGTGATATTGAAAGAATAGCAGAAGAACAAAATGTGAAATTTATTCGTCTTCAGTTTACTGATATATTAGGAACGATTAAAAATGTTGAAATACCGATTAGCCAGCTCGGAAAAGCGTTAGACAATAAAATGATGTTTGACGGTTCTTCTATTGAAGGTTTTGTAAGAATTGAAGAATCTGATATGTATTTATTCCCTGATTTAGATACGTGGGTTGTGTTTCCTTGGACAGCAGAAAAAGGGAAAGTGGCCCGCCTAATTTGTGATATTTATAATGCAGATGGTACACCGTTTGCCGGTGATCCACGAAATAATTTGAAACGAGTATTAAAGGAAATGGAAGATTTAGGATTCACTGATTTTAATCTCGGACCTGAACCAGAATTTTTCCTATTTAAATTAGATGAAAAAGGGGAACCTTCGTTAGAATTAAATGACAATGGTGGATACTTTGATCTCGCCCCAACTGATTTAGGTGAAAACTGTCGTCGAGACATCGTATTAGAGCTTGAGGAGATGGGATTTGAAATCGAAGCTTCACACCATGAAGTAGCACCTGGTCAGCATGAAATTGATTTTAAATATGCTCACGCATTAAAAGCATGTGATGATATACAAACATTTAAACTTGTCGTTAAAACCATTGCTCGAAAGCATGGGTTACACGCTACATTTATGCCTAAACCATTGTTTGGTGTAAGTGGATCTGGTATGCACTGCAACTTATCACTTTTCAAAAATGGCGAAAATGCTTTCTTCGATCCAAATGGTAAAATTGAATTAAGTGAAACTGCCTATCAATTTATTGCTGGTGTAATTAAACATGCAACGAATTTTACAGCGGTAACCAATCCGACTGTAAACTCATATAAACGTTTAGTCCCTGGTTATGAAGCACCATGCTACGTTGCTTGGTCCGCACAGAACCGTAGTCCATTAGTGAGAATTCCAGCATCACGTGGATTAAGCACACGTATTGAAGTTCGTAGTGTTGATCCCGCTGCAAACCCGTATTTAGCAATGGCTGTTTTATTAAAATCGGGATTAGATGGAATAAAAAATAAACTTAACGTTTCGGCACCAGTTGATCGAAATATATATGTCATGAATAAACAAGAGCGCGAGGAAGCGGGGATTATTGACCTACCAGGCACATTGAAACAAGCGTTGGAAAATTTAGTTTCCGATGAAGTGATGACGAGTGCCCTTGGTGAACATATTCTTGAACATTTCCTCGAAGCAAAAGAGATTGAATGGGATATGTTTAGAACAACAGTCCACCCATGGGAACGCGAACAATATATGCAAATGTATTAATAGAAAAACCCCTTGATTGTTGTGACCCCGAAAAGTTAGAGTTTATATCAAGCAGCTAATTGGCTGGTATGAATGCGGTATTGAACCGGAGACATACCGGCCAATTTTTGTTTGATACGTTTGTTATTATAATAATCTATATATCTTTCAATCTTGCTCTTTAATTCTTCAAAAGAACACAATGCCTCTCCATGATACATCTCTTGTTTTAATAAACCAAAGAAGTTTTCCATTGGTGAATTATCTAAGCAGTTTCCTTTTCTAGACATACTTTGAAAAACTTTATTTTTCTTAAGTGTTTTCACCCATTTTCTATGTTGATAATGCCATCCTTGGTCAGAATGAATAGTTGTTCTGTATTTTGATTCTTTTACGATTTCTAATGCTTTTCCCAAGGGTTTCATCACAAGTTCTAAACTTGGATGCTTAGCTATTTCATGTGAAAGTATTTCACCATTAAACATGTCCATGATTGGATTTAAATATAATTTTTCTCCATTAGTACATTTAAACTCAGTGATATCTGTAGTTAACTTTTGATGGGGCACATTAGAATAAAATCTACGATTAATAAGGTTCTTCGCAACTTTTCCAACAGTACCTTTGTAAGAACTATACTTGCGTGTTTTTCTCCAGAACTTTTTTCCTTTTAGTCCTAGTTTCTTCATGATACGTTGAATCCTCTTATGATTCACTTTATAGCCCCGATTTCCCAATTCAAGATGAATACGACGGTAACCATAATTTCCGTCATTTTCTTCGAAAATGGATTGGATAAGATCTTCTAGTCCTTGATCCGGATTAACCTTTTTCATCATCTTTATATGATAGTGGTAGGAGGATTCAGGGATGCCGACTACATGTAATACATCCCTTAATTTAAATTCTTCTTTGAGTTCGAATGATAATGCTGCCTGTGCTTTTCTAGATAGCCCACCGGATCCATCTGAAAAGCTCGCAACTTTTTTAGATATTCTACCTCCAAACGAAGAAGCTCATTTTCTCTTTCTAGTTTTTGTTCGTATGTCATTTCTTTTTCTTCCACGTGTTTGTTTTTATTACTCTTACTCGTACCTTTATCAGACATGGGTGACCGTCCTTTCGGTTTACCCAGGGCTTCAGCACCACCTTCAAGAAATTCCTTTTTCCATCTAGATATCATCGGAGGGTTAGTTATCCCAAATTGAAGGGCTGAATCAATCACTGAAGAACCTGTTCTCTTCATAAATCTTAATACATCTAGCTTAAATTGAACAGAATATGATTTCTCATGTTTCTTGCTCATTAAGCTTTCGGCACCAAAATTTTCGTAATTTTTTACCCAGTTAATAATCTGCTTATGTGACTTCACACCATGTTTACGGGCTAAGAGCTTGTATCCAAGATTTCCTTCTAGATATTCTTTAACTACCATCAGTTTAAATTTCTCACTATATTTAGCCATAAATAAACACTCCAAAAGTTAGATTTTTACTCTAACTTTTGGGGTGCAGTACAGATACCATTGGTATCAAGGGGTTTTTTTATGAAAATCTTGCTTAATGAACGATGTGACGGTAAAGACCAATAACTTTTCCTAAAATAGAGACATTGTTTAAAATGATTGGAGCCATTGTTGAGTTTTCCGGTTGAAGGCGGAAAAAATCTTTCTCCTTAAAGAAACGCTTTACTGTAGCTTCATCATCTTCTGTCATAGCAACGACGATATCCCCATTATTAGCTGTTTGTTGCTGGCGGACAATTACGTAGTCCCCATCTAAAATACCTGCTTCAATCATACTTTCACCGACAATCTCTAACATAAAGATATTCTCATCAGCGGGTGCTAATTGTTCCGGTAATGGGAAAAACTCTTCAATATTTTCAATGGCAGTTATAGGCATACCAGCGGTAACTTTACCTAATAAAGGAACATTCACGACGTTTTGTTTAGGAATGCTTTCTGATTCAAAATCGAGAATTTCGATTGCCCGTGGTTTAGTAGGATCTCTTCTAATTAATCCTTTTGTTTCTAATCTTGACAGATGACCGTGTACAGTAGAACTCGAAGCAAGTCCAACAGCTTCTCCTATTTCGCGTACAGATGGTGGATACCCTTTTGCTTTCACTTCTTGTTTTATAAAATCCAGTATATCCTGTTGCCTTTTTGAAAGTTTTGTCATTATACACACCCCGATTATTTCGTAACTTTTAGATTAATTTTATTATAGCATTTCTTAACTAACTATACAAACATAAGTTCGAAAAAAACTGTTGACTAAAAACAAGTGTTCGCATTATAATAAAAATAAATAAACGAACATACATTCGAAGGTGGTTTTTTATATGCTTATTCTATGGAAAAAATACTCTTATGTTATTATATTAATTGTTCTATCATTAATTATAGGTTTATATGCAATAAACACTTTTATAGATGACAAAAACTATCAGCAAATCACTGTATCCAAAGGACAATCACTTTGGGAAATTGCTCATATGTATTCAGAGGAACATTCAATGAATCCTAATGATTTCATTGAATGGGTAGCGAATAAAAATCAGTTAACAAGTAGTAATATAAAAGCTGGAGATAAAATTGTCATCCCTGTTAAAATGAAAAAACAGTTGGATGACAGTAATCAATATGCTTTAGATTTGGAGTAATAGAGATGATGAAAGCAGTAATTTATTGTCGTGTTAGTACAACAAAACAAACCCAGGAAACATCACTTGAAAGGCAAGAGGCTGAACTAATTGAGATGGCTAAAATTTATAGATTCGATGTTGTTCAAGTGATTCATGATCAAGAAAGTGGCTATCATTTAGATCGTCCAGGGATTATAGAAATGCTTGACCTTATAAAAGAACAAAACATTGATGTGCTATTAATTCAGGATGAGACGAGATTAGGCAGAGGGAATGCAAAAATTGCTCTTTTACATTGTCTATTTAAAGAAGGAATTAAAGTTTATAGTATTTCTCATCAAGGAGAATTAGAATTGTCCGAGTCAGATTCCATGGTTCTAAATATTGTTAGTATGGTGGAAGAATATCAAAGGAAATTACATAATTTAAAAATAAAAAGAGGGATGAAACGAGCAGTTGATAAAGGATATCGGCCAGAATTGAATTTAAAAGATCATGGGAATATTCAAGGGCGTGATCGAAAGGAAATGCCTATCGATGAAATAGTCCGTTTGCGAAAGAATAACCTTACATTTGCTGAAATAGCAGCAACACTTAGAGGATTTGGATATGATGTTTCAAAAGCAACAGTGCATAGAAGATATCAAGAATATGTAAAACAAGAATAACAACAATTGAAAACTTAAGCTCTTTTCTTGATAACAAAGTATTTATCTAGTACTATTACTGTATCTTTACTGGAAAAGATAGTAGTTTCTATAGAAAAGGAGTAGCTATATGCTTTCTAAAGATAAAATAGCAAGAATTAATGAACTATCGAAAAAGTCTAAAGGAAAAGGGCTAACCAATGAGGAAGCTAAGGAACAATCTCGTCTTCGACGCGAGTATTTAGAAAGTTTTCGTTCATCTATGAAAAATACGATTGAAACTGTACGCGTGATTGATCCGGAAGGAAATGATGTAACTCCTCAAAAAGTGCGCAATATCCAAGCGAATAAAAGATTACATTAATAATTAAATTAGTTCTTTTGGTAAGGCTGACCAATCAGCCTTTTTTCATGTATAAAAAAGTAATTCATTTCAATATAAGACAAAAAACTATACTTTTCTTTTGTTGAGTTATAATATAAACATGTTTAATATTAATATTGGACTACATGATAGAGAGGATGTATAAAAATTGTTTGATAATACAGACCAATTAGCAGTAACAACGATAAGAACACTTTCTATTGACGCGATTGAGAAAGCCAATTCAGGTCATCCGGGATTACCTATGGGTGCCGCACCGATGGCTTACACACTTTGGACTAGATTTATGAACCATAATCCGAAAAATCCGGAATGGTTTAATAGAGATCGGTTTGTTTTGTCAGCTGGACATGGTTCAATGTTACTATATAGCCTCCTTCACTTGGCAGGATATGGTTTAAGCATTGATGATCTTAAACAATTCCGTCAATGGGGAAGCAAAACACCGGGACATCCAGAATTTGGACACACTAAAGGCGTCGAAGCAACTACCGGTCCATTAGGACAAGGAATTGCAATGGCTGTTGGTATGGCAATGGCTGAACGTCATTTAGCAGGTGTTTACAATAAAGATAAATTCGATATAGTTAATCACTATACATATGCACTTTGTGGTGATGGAGATCTCATGGAGGGGATATCCAGTGAAGCTGCATCATTAGCTGCACATTTAAAACTAGGTCGTTTAGTCGTTTTATATGATTCAAATGATATTTCACTTGATGGTGATTTAGATAAGTCATTTTCAGAAAGTGTGGAAGGACGATTTAAATCATATGGATGGCAATATCTTCGTGTAGAAGATGGAAATGACTTTGAAGCCATTTCTAAAGCACTTGAAGAAGCAAAATCCGATGTTACTCGCCCAACTATGATTGAAGTTAAGACAGTAATTGGATATGGTTCACCTAATAAATCCGGAAAATCTGCAGTCCACGGTTCTCCTCTCGGAGCAGATGAATTAAAGCTAACGAAAGACTATTATAAATGGACATTTGAAGAAGATTTCCATGTTCCGGCTGAAGTTTATGATCGTTTTAATGAAAAAATCGTGGAACCAGGAACTGAAAAAGAACAACAATGGGAACAACTTTTTGCTGAATATAAAAAGCAATACCCAGAGTTGGCTGCACAATTAGAACGTGCCATCAAAGGAGAACTTCCGGAAAATTGGGATAAAGATATTCCTGTTTATGAAGAAGGAAAAAGCTTAGCAAGCAGAGCTTCCAGTGGTGAAGTACTAAATGCCATTGCAAAAAATGTTCCAACCTTTATTGGCGGTTCAGCCGATTTAGCTGGTTCGAATAATACAATGATTAAAGGTGAAAAAGACTTTACACCTGAAAATTATGATGGTCGTAATATTTGGTTTGGTGTTCGTGAATTTGCGATGGGTGCTGCAATGAATGGAATGGCATTACATGGCGGATTACAAGTTTATGGAGGAACGTTCTTCGTATTCTCTGATTATTTACGACCAGCAATCCGTTTAGCAGCGTTAATGAACCTACCAGTAACCTATGTATTTACACATGATAGTATTGCGGTAGGTGAAGATGGCCCTACGCATGAACCAATTGAGCAATTACCATCTTTACGAACAATGCCTAATCTTTCTGTTATTCGCCCAGCGGATGGGAATGAAACAGCTGCAGCATGGAAACTCGCATTGACATCTAAGGATAAACCGACTGCACTTGTTTTAACGCGACAAGGTTTACCTACGATTAAATCAACTGCAGAAAATGCTCAAGAAGGTGTCGCAAAAGGTGCTTATGTAGTGTCTCCATCTGAAAATAATCAAGCGGACGTAATTTTATTAGCTTCTGGCTCAGAAGTTAATCTTGCAATTGAAGCTCAAAAAGCATTATTAAATGATGGGATTCAAGCATCAGTAGTAAGTATGCCATCATGGGATCGTTTCGAAGAACAGACGAAGGAATATAAAGAGTCAGTTATTCCAAAATCAGTGAAAAAACGCCTTGCTATCGAAATGGCAGCTCCATTTGGCTGGGAGCGTTATGTTGGTGATGAAGGAGAAATTTTAGCCATTAACGGATTCGGAGCATCTGCACCTGGTGCAAAAGTAATGGAAGAATACGGATTTACTGTAGAAAATGTAGTATCGCGAGTTAAAGCGTTACTTCAACAATAA
The DNA here is from genome assembly GCA_016756695.1 of Heyndrickxia sporothermodurans. Lineage (GTDB taxonomy): Bacteria > Bacillota > Bacilli > Bacillales > Bacillaceae_C > Heyndrickxia > Heyndrickxia sporothermodurans. The sequence continues at coordinate 3,977,179 of CP066701.1, read as the reverse complement.
GAAGTTTGGGAGGATAACCTTGTTATCCCCCCTTTTTTAATACTTTATTTTCTTTCCGTTGTAATAAAAAATTGCTTTTCGACAAAAAAATCACCTATTTGAAACAGTTTTTGACAAAAAAATCAGAAATATTAGTCTATAATAATAGGAAAGGATAAAAACTCGGGAGTGAAGTATCATGCGTGCCTATCAAATCTATTTAATAGAGGATGAGGTTGCAGAGTATTATTACGGGCGGGAAAGAATGTTTTTTGATTTATTTTTGGAATACTATCAAGTAAAAGGTATTCTAAAACAAATTTTAGGTAAGCAAATAGAGTATATAACAAAACCAATACCTGTATTACATATCCATCATTTACTTGGACAAGCTTTTTCAAAGAAAAAGGATTTTGAACATAATAATAATTTTTATCGTTACATAGAAAATGACCTGTTCAATGGAGTAGAGTTATTTGTCGATGATTATATGCTTAGGTTGAATGCATGGGGAAACTATGACTCGGAATCGGCATTTTTAGAAGTTTTGCGAAAATATGATGGACGATTACTTGCGATGGACCTTGAAAATGAGAGATTTGGCTGGTTGAAACCAATAAAAGAAAGAAAATTCGTTTGAAACACAATTGAAATATTGTATAATGATTGAGGATTTAGTACACTGTAAGATAGACAACATGAAGGAGGATTATTATGGCTTGGTATGTATACATTATCATACTTGTAGCTCTACTAGCTGGAGTTGCACTAGGATTTTTCATAGCACGTAAATATATGATGAACTACTTAAAGAAAAATCCGCCAATCAATGAACAAATGTTAAAAATGATGATGACTCAAATGGGTATGAAACCATCGCAAAAGAAGATCAATCAAATGATGAATGCGATGAATAAACAGCAAATGAAATAAGCCCTTGATACATAAGGGGTTATGGACTCATCATAGCATAAATTTAGATGGATTTTTAAATCAAAAGTTGAATTAGTGAATTTTTCTCAATAAATATTTATATATAATTGGTGAATCTTTCACTTATTATAAAAAGACCATTCTTTTCGGTTAGAAACTTAACCAGAGAGGAGTGGTCTTTTTATGTTACTGGAAGATGTAATAAGGGAGTATGACTATCATTGTTTGGCAAAAGGGTTTACAAAAAAGACGATGATAAATAAACGACAAGAGTTAAAACAAATGAAGAAATTCCTCTTAGAAAAGCGTGGAATTACAGAGTTAGAAGGTGTATCCGTCCACGACTTAAAAGCCTATGTGAGACTAAAACAACAAAGTGGATTACAACCGCAATCTATTGTTTCGATGTTCAAAATGATTAAAGCGTTCTTTAATTGGTGTTCTAAGGAAGAATACTTAAGTGAAAATATTGCAAGGAAAGTTGAAATTCCAAAAGTACCTAAAAAGGTATTAAAGGGATTTACATTACAAGAAGTTGACAAAATGATTAATAGTTTCTCTTATAAAAACTACTTTGAAGCGAGGAATAAAGCCATTATTGCCATGCTTTCAGATTGTGGACTACGAGCAAAAGAATTAAGGGAGTTGGAAACACTCAATGTAAAAGAAACTACTATTCTAGTTAATGGAAAAGGCAATAAGGAACGCTATATATTCATTAGTCCTGCATTAAAGAAGATTCTAATTCGATACGAACGTATCAAAAATGAATATTTTAAAGATAAATATTATAATCCAAATTATTATTTCCTATCGTATAAAGGCGATTTAATATCCCATGTTGGCTTAGATAACGTAATTAAAGAAGCAGGAAAAAGAGCAGGTATTACCAATAAAAGAGTATCGCCTCACAGTTTTCGTCACTTCTTTTCGGTGCAAAGTATCCTAAATTCAATGGATATTTATAGTCTTTCAAAAATATTAGGGCATTCCGATCTCAGTACGACACAACAATATTTACGCTCGCTAGAGGACTTTGATTTAATACAAAAAGCAATGCCTTCCAGTCCTTTGATGAATATGGGAAGGAATAAAAAATAAATGACCAATCCACTAGATCATGAATGGTTGCAACTTATCCAACAAGCCAAGCATCTAGGATTGACACTACAAGAAATTCGAGAATTTCTACAACTTAATCAAAAGGAGATAATCCATAATGACAACTAAATTCAGACCATCCATTGTCCACTACTCCAGTGTAAAAGACATTCAAATGGTCATTGAGGAATTGTTAGAGGAAATAGACGAAAAAGTATTTGCTTGTGAGCAATATCAAAAGAAATATCAATCAGAAGGTTGTCATCCATTAGCAGATCAATTTCATGGGAAGATAGTAGGATATTTAGAAATGAAGTCACATTTGCAGGAAAAGTTGTCGGAAGTAAGAGGAAGATATAGGAATTGAGAAAAATGTCCAAGTTTAGAAAAACGCTAAAACACTTGATATTACTAACTTTATCAAACTATTAGTCTATTTTTATACTATGGAATAAAAAGAAAAATGGCTTAGAAGTATTCGCAGTACCTCTAAGCCGATAAGTTTTCGCATTTAAAACTGAATAAGAAACATCCTATTCCCTTTTATTATAAAATTTTTAAAAATAGATTGCAAGGTGTCTTTCGTATTGTCTTTTTTAGGGTGTTTCAGTCGTGGATTGCCAACTAATACGACTATAATCTAACCTTGATAGGATTTGACCTCTTCCAATGCAATAAGTGAGGGATAGGCAACAAGTGACATTTTCCTATTTATGTCCGTTGCTGAATGGTGAAAGCCACCATTAAACGCTGATCGTTAGGAAGGGTAGTGTCCAGATATGGACAGTAGGACAATTCACAGAGGATATAATATCCAAACTCTTAGGGCTACTTGTCAGAGTAGAATTGTTTAAGGAGAAAATCCTTTTCGACAAATAGGATTCATACAATACGGATTCCATAATTCGATACACTAAAAGAAAATGAAGTCGCCTATCTTTGTTCTTTGATTTTTATTAAATCATTGAACAAGGTAGTCGATTTTTCACCAAGCCGTTGTCCATATTCTCAACCTAAAAGTATCAACCCCCCAAAACATAAGTCAAGCGTATTTGCTAAAATTCCTAATAAATTATAAGGAAAAATGATACAACATGTTAGGGCAGTATAGTTGGTAGGGGGAAGGGTTAGAATTTGTAGATCATGATTAATTATAAGGAATACGGAGGAAAGAATGGATGTTACGCTTTAGGGGTTATTTATCAGAATAGATATGTGGTAGAAAAAATGCTACCGTTTTTTTATAATCCCAAACCCTTGATACATCAACGTTTTCCATGATTCAATTAAACATTTTCAAGATACCAAAACGCTGTAACCCTTGTGTGCGTTGGGATTCACCGATTTTTAACGGATGGTCGTTAAAGGATAAAAAGAATATATACGACAAAAAGTAAATGAGCATAGAAGTAAAAAAAATATGTAAACAAATAGAAAATAGCCATAACACTTGATATCACTAACTTTAGCAAACTATTAGTCTATTTTTATACTATGAAATAAGGAAGATAAACGACCAAGCTAAAATCGCTAGAACCATTGATATTACTAGCTTTATAGCACTATTAGTCTTTTTTTATACTATGGAATAAAAAAGAATGATGATTAAAAGGTGTTTGAAATAGGAAAACGCTGAAACACATTGATTTTACTGTATTTTTAGCACCTTGTATATTTTTCTTATAGTGATAGTAAACAGAAAAATGGCTGTTAGCTTTTTTAAAAGCCTACAAACCTTGTTATATCAATGCTTCCAGTGATATAGAGTCTATTTTTATACTATGGAATAAGAAAGAAAACAAAAAACGTGTATAATAAGTTGGTATTTATCAGAGTGGAATAAAAAACATCAAAATTGGACAAATATTTTCCAATGAGTAACCCTTTAACTGTTGGTATTGTTACATTTTAAGTATCGACAAGTGGAGGGGAAAAAATAAAGAACGAACAGAACAAAAAATACTACCATTTAGGAAAATAGAACATGTTTTAAAAATACTATATTAACACAGATGTTGGTATATCAATGTTTACAACACTTATCTTTAAACTAAGATGATAGTCTTTAAGGGAAGTAGAAGTTTAGAACGGTATTTATCAGAGTGGAAGTGATCTGAAGTTTTAGAAACACTTCCAACCATTGATAAATTAACATTCTACAAATATAAGTTAATCATATACCTTTCATAAACACTGTTATATCAAGATTTATAGATACTTTTCGATAATAGTCTACAAAGGAAGAAACAAAGAAAATTGTCCAAGTTTAGAAAAAACATTAGAAAACAATAGAAAAAGATAAATCCGAAGTTTAGAAACCATGCTTAACCCTTACTCCCCCAACGGATAGAACGATTTTTGAATTTTTTGTTACTATGATAGGAAAATAGGATGGTATTTATCAGTATAGAATACACAGTAGTAATTTTCATTGGTTGCCCTTCTCAAGGACAGCGAATGAAGGTTATTGCCTTCTATTCATAGTTTGACCTCACCTTTTTTGATGGAGTCCTAATTCGGGACTCCCTATTTTTTTACTGTAAGCGTAAAATAATCCCCACCTGTCAACCAGATGGGGATCGAGTTATTATTTAGGTAAGTTTTTAAAATCTATGCAAACGATTGGAAGTGTTGTTGACCAAGGCAGTACTTTATCCAGGGCATTTTTATCTGTCAGATCAATGTTAGGTAACTTCTCAAATAAATAGCGAAGGTAATAATATGGGTTTAGGCCATTTTCCTTTGCTGTTTCCACAATGCTATAAATGATTGCGCTAGCCCTTGCACCTTTCGGTGTATTTGAAAAAAGGAAGTTTTTTCTCCCAATAACAAAGGGCTTTATTGAGCGCTCGCTTCTATTATTATCAATTTCTAATCGTCCATCCTCTAGGAATGCCACTAATTTCTTCCATTGATTGAGACAGTAGGTAATCGCCTGACCTAAAGCGCTTTTTGGTAACACTTTTTGCTTCTGTATTTTTAGCCATGACAAAAAGCATCCAAGACTGGCTTGCTGCGTTCTAATCGTTTTTCGTATCGTTCCATAGAGGATAACTCCTTTAGGTCGCGCTCAATGCGATATAGTTGGTTACAGTATTGGAGACCTTCCATTGCTGCTACTCCTGATGTCAGACGCTTTGAAGAAGGCAATACTTTTAAAGCCTCATCAAATTTACGTCGAGCATGAGCCATGCAACCGACCAGTTTTACATTAGGTACCTTATGGTACCCGGCGTATCCATCAACCTGTAAATATCCTTTAAACCCTGACAGGAATTTCTCGGCATTTTTGCCTGACCTAGTTTCCTGATAATCGTAAAGGATGATTGAAGGTCCTTCTTTTCCAGTACGGTAGAGCCAGAGATATGATTTTGAGGTGGCTGGCCGACCGGGTTCGTGAAGTACCTGCAGGGTCGATTCGTCCGCATGTAAAATATCCTTTTCCAAAAGAAGTTGATGCATGCGATCATAAAGTGGGCTCAACCACCGGTTGGCCCCGTGAATCATCCAATTGGCAAGGGTTTGGCGTGATAACGGTACCCCCAATCTGGAAAATTGCTTTTCTTGCCGGTATAATGGCAGCCCATCCACATATTTTTGATTCATAATATGTGCCATTAAAGAAGGAGATGCTAAACTACCTGAATGAACCGGTTTAGGCATTGGTGCTGTTACAACCGGAGTTTCAATTTCTTCACGTTCACAATGGCGGCAAGAGTAAATGGACTGAACATGTTTAACAACTTTCAATTCCGCAGGAATGTATTTTAGTTCCTGGCGTACTTGCGTACTCATTTCATGCAGATTTCCACCGCAACACGAACAAACCTGCTCTTCAGGGGATAAACGATATTCAATCGTCTCCACAGGCAAGTTTTCTAACATCAGTTCACGTTGGCCGCGAACTTTGCGGCGCCGTTGATAAGTAATAGATTCCAAAGTAGGTTCCGGCAAATCTGGATTAGCTTCATTTTCTACTTCATTAAAAAGTTCCAATTGATCGGGGTTGGTTTTTTCACTGGAAAAGCCGAATCTATTTTTCTGCAGAAGGCGAAGCTGTTCTTCAGTCCATTTTAATTTGGCCTCTAACGCGCTCTGCTTTTTTAGCTTCGCCTCTAATTCCGCATTTTGTTTCTCCAGCATTTCCAAGCGTTGCAGGAGTTCTTCAATTGTAGGGGTTGGGGTAGTTGAATTCGCTGTCTTTTTCATAAATATATTATACGATAAAATAGGTAAATTCCCTGATTTTTCATTATTTAAATTACTGTTCTTGCTGTTACAACAGGGTGTGCCTGTTTTTGTTCCAATGATAATCCATCTAATAACCACCTTAATTGGCGTGGACTTATTTTCAGAGGACCCGAATTATTATCTGATGGCCAATGAAAATTTCCTCTCTCCAGCCGGCGATAATAAAGCCAAAAACCGTTATGATCCCATTGAAGAATTTTCAACTTGTCTCGCTGCCGGTTACAAAAAACAAATAAACTCGAAGAAAAAAGATCTAACTCGAATTCTTCTTTTACAAGAGCAGCCAATCCATCGATAGATTTCCGTAAATCTGTGACACCTTGTGCGAGGTAGACACGATCAACCGTAACTTCTTTTAGCATACTGATTTCAATGCCTTAACTACTTCCGCCAGTAGTGTTGGATTAAAGCCAGGTTTAACCACGATGGATGCTGAACCAACATTTATATGTAATGTTTCATTCTGTTGCTCAGATTCTTCTAATGTAACCGGAATCCACTTGCTGTTAGAATCTTGGGTTGAATAGAAATTATCGGCTTTATAAAGCCAATACTTTAACTGATGAATACTTATTTCATTGATTTCACACCATTTGGATTGGGTGAGGCCACTCGCTTTGAAAAGAGCGATCCTACGCTCCCATTCCTTACGCAATTCTGGATTATTTCTTTGGGACATAAAAAAACCTCCTCAAACTTTGATTTGAAGAGATTATCTCACAGGTACTATATATGTTAATAGGTGTATTCTATTTGACTCTTACTTTTTACTCATATTTTTGCGTAATTTGGTTAGCCAATGGTTAGCCATTTTTTATATTTTTTTACTCATAAAATTTAATCAAAGGAGTTGTCTAAATGGTAGGTATGATTTGTATTTCAGTTGTTGCAATCGTAGGAATAATTTTAATTTGTAATGAAGGGAGGTAGTTTAATGTGGATTTATCAAGTATTCCATTTGACACATGGTTAGGACAAGGAATATTTTGTTTACTATTTGTATGGTTACTATTTGATACAAGAAAAGAAGCTAAGGCAAGGGAAGATAAACTTTCCGCACAAATTGATAAGCAGAATATCGCACAAGAAAAAATAGTATTATCACTTCAACGTATGGAAACACAAATTGAAGAAATTAAGGAGGGTAAATAATGAGTGAAGTAACACAAAATGCTTATATTGCATTGAGGACATATATAACATCAAGTTGGAAAACTGTATCATTGCGAAATGACCAAAACATTGAAATTAAAAAATTAACACTTGATGGTACTAAAGTAAAATGGACTCATTCAAAAGAAACAAAAGAAGAATATGTTGGTGATGATAAATATGGTGATCCGGTCTATCGTCAAGCAGAATACGAATCCAATCAAACCTTAGAATTAACTATTACATTAAAGGGTTCAGATTTTACACTTCCCAAAACTGTATCACGTTCCGTCATTATTGATAGTGGAGAAAATGAAGTATCAGCAGAGAACTTTCAACCATTTACTTTTGAAAATGCTAATGATGAATTGACTATTAAGCATAAAATACAAGTACCTGCGATTGCGTAGGTGATTAAGTATGATTATTACAGTTGAATCATATGTTTCCCCGATTCAATCCCTCGCTTCACACAATCATGAAGTTATATTAAAAAAAGAAACAGTTGAAGTAGTATCCTCTATTAATTCAATTGTTGCAATGGCAGAAGTATCAAAAAGACAATTGTTAGAAGTAACCTCTTTTATGACATTTATTAATTCGTTTGTATCGGTTCTGAATGATTCAAAAGGAAGAATTGAAACTAGGATTGTAATGTCCTATGTAAGCCCCATACAAGCCCATACAGACGTTTTAATCCCTCTTAATAATAATGTAGTCAACGCTTATACAAGTGTCATATATAACCCCTCAATGGCTACATACAGTGAGAATATCTCACAGTTAGATGTAATAAATAATCCTTCATTTGTGGAGGTGATGGAATAATGCTACAAGGTGATACAGTGCGACTTAAATGTCACTTTAAGACGTTTGATGGAAAGTCAGTCGATCCAGTAGACGTTAAATTGACAATCTACAATAGTAAGAAAGAACAAATTGAACAAATACCACTTTCAGACACCAATAAAGAAAATGTAGGTGTCTATTTTTATAATTATGTACCTGCCAGTGAATTGAACGAATTTATTTTCGAGTTTGCTGGCAGTTATAATTCTAAACCGATTTTAAGTCGGGGGAGAGTAGAAGTTAAATTTAATTAATCAATAGGAGGTCGAAAGAATGGCAGAAGAAATCAGTTTTACCCAGGAACAACTAGATGAAGCAATTAGTAACGCTAAGAATGAATGGATTAAAAATGAATTGAATCCTATCATTGCAGAAAGGGATGATTTACTTCAATTCAAACCTAAAGAATTATCAGATGATGAAAAAGCATTTCAACAAAAGCAGCAAGAATTATTTGATAAGGAAGTTTCCTTGACGCTTAAAGAAAATGGTTTAGAACAATTTGCAGATGTCATCAAAGTAGGCGATTCAGAGGAATTAAAAACGGTGATTGATTCACTTACTGGAATTGTTAATCAAATTAAAATTGATAATGGTTATGTTCCAAACGATCACAAGCAACAAAATGAATATGATGTCTTTGCTTCAAAGAAAGATACACAAGGCATGATTGCAACAAAACTAAGTAAATTATTTGGGTAACTAGCACTTTGACAATATGTTGAGGTGCTTTTTTATATTAAAAATATTGGGTAGTGACCGACACTAGAGGAGACTTTATATTATGACATTCACATCTAAAAATTTCACTGAAATGGAACAAATTTCATTAGCAAAGGAAATCGCAGTAATTGGAGTACAAGCAACACCACTTACATCTATGTTAATGGCAAAAGGTAATATTGAGAAAGCACTTAGCACAGTGTATACATGGAGAGAAAAAACACTTGACCATGCAGATGATTTATCAGCAGTTGAAGGCTCAGACGATATTGTATTCTATGAAACTGCTAGAGCAGAACTAAACAATATTCTTGAAATCTTCAAGAAAGGTGCTTCAATCAGTGGAACAGCAGTAGCTATGAAATCTAACCAATTTGCAGAAGAAGTAAATGACCGCCTTTTAGAATTAAAAATTAACATGGAAAAGAAATTCATTAATGGTTTACGAAATGATGGTTCTACAGCACCATTCAAACGTCAATTAAGTGGATTAATTGAAATGGCTGATCCTTCTAACGCAGTTGCGGTAACTGGTGCAGTTACAGAAGATGATGTTAAAAAGGTTATGCGTAATTTATGGAATCAAGACCTTGCAGAAGGTAATGTATATGCTTTTCTTAATGCTGACTTGAAAGAACAAATTGACGCTATTTACAAAGATAAATATGGTTATACTCATGTCACTACTTCTTTCGGTTTGCTTGTAGATTCTATTAACACAAATTACGGAACTGTAAACTTTGTATTAAGTAAACATGTTCCTGCGGACAAAATTGTAGTATTTAAGTAAGCGTAAAATAATCCCCACCTGTCAACCAGATGGGGATCGAGTTATTATTTAGGTAAGTTTTTAAAATCTATGCAAACGATTGGAAGTGTTGTTGACCAAGGCAGTACTTTATCCAGGGCATTTTTATCTGTCAGATCAATGTTAGGTAACTTCTCAAATAAATAGCGAAGGTAATAATATGGGTTTAGGCCATTTTCCTTTGCTGTTTCCACAATGCTATAAATGATTGCGCTAGCCCTTGCACCTTTCGGTGTATTTGAAAAAAGGAAGTTTTTTCTCCCAATAACAAAGGGCTTTATTGAGCGCTCGCTTCTATTATTATCAATTTCTAATCGTCCATCCTCTAGGAATGCCACTAATTTCTTCCATTGATTGAGACAGTAGGTAATCGCCTGACCTAAAGCGCTTTTTGGTAACACTTTTTGCTTCTGTATTTTTAGCCATGACAAAAAAGCATCCAAGACTGGCTTGTCGCGTTCTAATCGTTTTCGTATCGTTCCATAGAGGATAACTCCTTTAGGTCGCGCTCAATGCGATATAGTTGGTTACAGTATTGAGACCTTCCATTGCGCTTTGCTACCTGATGTCAGACGCTTTGAAGAAGGCAATACTTTTAAAGCCTCATCAAATTTACGTCGAGCATGAGCCATGCAACCGACCAGTTTTACATTAGGTACCTTATGGTACCCGGCGTATCCATCAACCTGTAAATATCCTTTAAACCCTGACAGGAATTTCTCGGCATTTTTGCCTGACCTAGTTTCCTGATAATCGTAAAGGATGATTGAAGGTCCTTCTTTTCCAGTACGGTAGAGCCAGAGATATGATTTTGAGGTGGCTGGTACCGACCGGTTCGTGAAGTACCTGCAGGGTCGATTCGTCCGCATGTAAAATATCCTTTTCAAAAAGAAGTTGATGCATGCGATCATAAAGTGGGCTCAACCACCGGTTGGTACCCGTGAATCATCCAATTGGCAAGGGTTTGGCGTGATAACGGTACCCCAATCTGGAAAATTGCTTTTCTTGCCGGTATAATGGCGTATCCACATATTTTTGATTCATAATATGTGCCATTAAAGAAGGAGATGCTAAACTACCTGAATGAACCGGTTTAGGCATTGGTGCTGTTACAACCGGAGTTTCAATTTCTTCACGTTCACAATGGCGGCAAGAGTAAATGGACTGAACATGTTTAACAACTTTCAATTCCGCAGGAATGTATTTTAGTTCCTGGCGTACTTGCGTACTCATTTCATGCAGATTTCACCGCAACACGAACAAACCTGCTCTTCAGGGGATAAACGATATTCAATCGTCTCCACAGGCAAGTTTTCTAACATCAGTTCACGTTACTACGAACTTTGCGGCGCCGTTGATAAGTAATAGATTCCAAAGTAGGTTCCGGCAAATCTGGATTAGCTTCATTTTCTACTTCATTAAAAAGTTCCAATTGATCGGGGTTGGTTTTTCACTGGAAAAGCCGAATCTATTTTTCTGCAGAAGGCGAAGCTGTTCTTCAGTCCATTTTAATTTGTACTCTAACGCGCTCTGCTTTTTTTTAGCTTCGCCTCTAATTCCGCATTTTGTTTCTCCAGCATTTCCAAGCGTTGCAGGAGTTCTTCAATTGTAGGGGTTGGGGTAGTTGAATTCGCTGTCTTTTTCATAAATATATTATACGATAAAATAGGTAAATTCCTGATTTTTCATTATTTAAATTACTGTTCTTGCTGTTACAACAGGGTGTGCCTGTTTTTGTTCCAATGATAATCCATCTAATAACCACCTTAATTGGCGTGGACTTATTTTCAGAGGACCCGAATTATTATCTGATGGTAAATGAAAATTTCCTCTCTCAGCCGGCGATAATAAAGCCAAAAACCGTTATGATCCCATTGAAGAATTTTCAACTTGTCTCGCTGCCGGTTACAAAAAACAAATAAACTCGAAGAAAAAAGATCTAACTCGAATTCTTCTTTTACAAGAGCAGCCAATCCATCGATAGATTTCCGTAAATCTGTGACACCTTGTGCGAGGTAGACACGATCAACCGTAACTTCTTTTAGCATACTGATTTCAATGCCTTAACTACTTCCGCCAGTAGTGTTGGATTAAAGCCAGGTTTAACCACGATGGATGCTGAACCAACATTTATATGTAATGTTTCATTCTGTTGCTCAGATTCTTCTAATGTAACCGGAATCCACTTGCTGTTAGAATCTTGGGTTGAATAGAAATTATCGGCTTTATAAAGCCAATACTTTAACTGATGAATACTTATTTCATTGATTTCACACCATTTGGATTGGGTGAGGCCACTCGCTTTGAAAAGAGCGATCCTACGCTCCCATTCCTTACGCAATTCTGGATTATTTCTTTGGGACATAAAAAAACCTCCTCAAACTTTGATTTGAAGAGATTATCTCACAGGTACTATATATGTTAATAGGTGTATTCTATTTGACTCTTACGTATTTAATGACTCTTACGTTGATCTTGCTTATTTACGTGAGCCACACTTTGAGCCATTAGCAAAAACTGGTGATTCAATTAAAGGTCAAGTGATTGCTGAAGCAACTCTTAAAGTAGGTAGCAAGAAAGGTGTCGCAGTAGTTACTGTATCACCAAAATAATTAATACATAATTTGAGCGTTCCTTCTCTATGAAGGAGCGTTCTTTTATTTAATCAAAAAGGAGAAGAAAAAATGAATGTAAAGGATGAGTATTTTCTAAAAAGAAGAAAACTTAAAATTTCAATGCAAAAAATTGCAAGTTACATAGGATGTTCTCAAAGCCTTATTTCACGTTATGAAACAGGTGATTGTGGAATGTCTGACAAAAAGATTGAAATGTATAGAGAATATATAGATACATACAAAAAATAAATCAAAATATAATCGAGAAAGGTAAGGTGAAACAGTGACTAGACTTAGAAATTCGACATAACCACTCTCTCTTTTAATCTAACAAAAAGGAGAGGTTAGGTTAAAAAAAGGGAGAGCAAGATTAAAAGTAGTAGTGGGAGATTTTCTCTCTTTCACTATTAGAATGAATGAATATTATAAAGATAAAGCTCCACAATGGACAAATGATACACATATTGAACATGATTTAATGGTTGGTGACGATTCGGATTCGTCCTTATCATGTGATTTATTAGCACATATTACAAATGGGAAATGGAAACCAAACTATTTTTACAACTTTGAGTCATTCTATCAGATAAATAAATCTGATAATCCATTAATTGGTGTTGATATGGCTTTCACAAAAAATGTAAGATGTTTTGACAATCATTTAAGCCAACAATATTATAATAGTAAGCATAACCCTTATTGCTTCAATTTGAATGTATACAAGGGTATCAATGCTGATAAGAACTATTATAAGAAATATCCATTTAGCACATTAATGTTAATCATGGCTTACTATGATATACCACTTCCAAAAACTCAACTTGGAAAAGAAATCATACTTGCAGTTGATTCATCATTTATCGGACACTATACAACAAATGATTTTTTTAAACAAATACATACTGATTGGTTAAAACTATTAGGATTTGATGAATTGGTCGATATTTTAGATCAACGCTCCAAGTCCTATTTTTATGGACTCATAGAAGAATATGGATTAAATGAAAAAATACATATCAATGAGAATGGATACTTAAAAACAAATATCAACTTTGAAGCCATTCAACCATATTTAGATTGGAAAATTGGAATACCAAATGAACAATTTGAACTATTACATACATGTAAACGTGGATTTATTAAGGATATAAGCCAAGAACGATTACCCGATAATTTAGTGTCATTAGCTTATACAAGTAAAAAGAGTGCAGCATTTACTTACAATCCGTAACGGGGGAGTTTAATTCCCCCTTTTAAATTTATCTATTTACGAACGTTGATAGTTATAATATAATAAAATTGTAAATGTCAACCCAAAAGTTGACCATGTCGCTCATGTAAAAGTTGACCACCCTTTTGTTACTTCGAATATGTTTCTTTGAGACGATAACTCTCTCCGTTCATTGGGATAATGTGGGCCTTGTGAGTCACTCGATCTAACAAGGCGGCGGTCATCTGTTCATCGTGAAAAACTTCTACCCATCGGCTAAACTCCCGATTGCTAGTGATAATCATGCTTCCTCTTTCATAACGAGTAGAAAAAAATTGAAACAGTAATTCGGCTGCTCTCTGGTGGTAGGGGATATAGCCAAGTTCATCAATAATCGTGACATCTGCAGCCAACCATTGTTTCTCCAACTGGAGGAGCCTTTTTTCGTCTTGGGCTTCCATCAGTTCATTCGATAGGCGGGCGGCCGTATAATATTTGACAGTATAGCCTTGATTAATCGCCTCTTCCCCTAACGCAATTGATAAATGCGACTTTCCTGTACCTGAGTTCCCAATAAAAATGACATTCCTTTTCTGCTGAATGTACTCCCCTTGAAAGATGTCCAGAATGCGTCTTTTTTGGTACGTGGGGAGCCTCCTCAAATTGAAAAGAGAGGAGGTCCTTATGTACAGGAATTGCGCCTTTTTCTGGCTAACTCTTTCTTTTTGATTTCTCGCTCAGCTATTTCAATCGATAATAATTGAAAGAGAAATTCTTCATAGGTAATTTGTTGCTCATTTGCTTCGCGCAAATAAGCGTCAACTTGTTCACGTATAGTCGGCAAGCGCACCTTTTTTTAGATATTCATCCATTTGATAACGGTGTGTATTCAGTGAATATACCTCCCTTTCTGTAATAGTTGGTCATACGGGCTAAATGTAGGAGCCTTGACGGTGACGGACTGCTCCATTTCATATTTTATTGGGGCTGGCTTTGTTGCTTCCGGCTGAGTCATGAGGTAAAGATAATGCCTTACACTATCAGCTGTATATAGTCGCTCTTTTTACACAACTTGCCACTGCCCTTTCTACTGTTTCCATCGTAAACTCCCGATGGAGTTTTAATAGTTTAATAAACTCTTTTCCATGCCCATACTTTGAAAGACTTCTCTTATAAAATTCTTGATAACTTGGTGGAAGATTAGCTCTTCGAACTGGGCGCGCATGCTGGATGGTATTGGTTTTCTCTCAGTTCATCCAAGTAATGATCCACTTCAAAAATTTCTTGAAGCTTTTCGTATGAACGCTCATGTTTGGCTACACAGTTTCCGTCAATGTTTATTTCAATGTGATTTACATAAGCATTTATTTGTGCATCTTTCCGACCGGCATACCTAGTAGGTACCGAATAGGCGTTTGTTTCAAAATTAACAAGCGAAAGACTGTTGACAGAGGCTCTTACCTTCCTTGCGCAAGGATGAGTACCAATAATCGGCAGAAGCTGTTGCTTCTCTTGTAAAAATCGTTCACCCACCTGTTCTTTCGTTTTTGGAACATAGGTTTCTTCATAGGCATCACATTGTTCTAAAAGATAGTGATTAAGTACCTGTAAGTCACTTACCTGTGGAACGGGAACTAAAAATTGAGCTCGTGCTGTTTGAACTAGTTTCTCTACTTGTCCTTTTTCATTTCCTTTTGCGGGTGCACAAAATTGGGCATCAAAAAGATAGTATGATCGAAACTGGATAAAGGCCTCCTGTTCTTCACGCTTGGTCCCTTCTAACACCTTCTTTACCGCTGTTTTCATATTGTCATAGACAATCGTTTTCGGGACACCACCGAAATAATCAAAGGCATCTGCGTGACCTTGAAATAACGCCTCCTGCCGTTGATGCTGAAACACTTTTACAAAAATCTTACGGCTATACAAAAGTCTCATACAAAAAAGCATTACCTTCGTTTCAATCCCATTTAAAAGCACAATGATTTCCCCCCAATCAAATTGGGCAAATTCACCGGGATCGAATTCCAACGGTATAGAGGAATTAGGAGTTTCTTTGAGCTGCTTATATTGGCGTACAAAACGGCGTACAGTGGATTCTCCACCTTTAAAGCCATATTCTTTCACCAAGCGTCTGTGGATTTGAGCAGCACTGTGACGCTGTTTTAGGGGGGCTGTTTCATCGTCCGTTAACCATCGGATAATAATTGGTTTAACGGGGTCGATGACCGGATTGGTAACCGGCTTTGATCGTTGATAGGTTGGAATTTCATTCTGTTGTAAAGCTTTTCGAATGGTTTGTCTTGATAATGTAAGATCTTTCGCTAATTGTCGTATAGAACGACCTTCTTTAAAGTGCAATTTTCTGATAAGCTCTATATTAGCCATCTTTAACATCCTTTTTTTCCTCCCGAATCATGAAGTTCTCGACAAACTCTATGATAAGGGATTGGGTGTTAAGGGTGGTCAACTTTTTGGTTAGCGAATTGCGCTAAAGTGGTCAACTTTTATTTTAGCGTTTACAAAAATTACACCAAAACACGAACGTTCACTAAAAATAAATTAGTTATTATTCGTTAATAAGGAGGATAAAATTATGAAAAACTACTTTTTCTGTTACAACAAAAATGTTTCTGATTTTCTAAAAACTAAGGAAATCCATCACATCACAGTGGCACAAGACCCCAAGACAATGAAAATTTTTAGTTTATTTGAAATTAATGAGCCATTTAAAAAGGCACTTGATGAATATAAAGCACTATCCAAATAATCAATCACTCTATATCTAAATCTATTATTAATCGGAGGAAATAAAATGAAAAAATGGGTAAGTGAAGTCGTAACACAAGATGAAATAAAAAAATGGAACAATGGAGATATTATCACAATTTCCGCAGGTACAGGGGCAGGGAAAAGTAGATTTATTAAAGTAAGTTTATATGCTCATGCAAAGCGACAAGGTAAGAAAATTTTATTCCTTATACATAGAACAAATTGTGTAAATCAGTTTCAAATGGAAATTGAAAAGGATTATAAAACTGACATAATCGACATTAAGACTTATCAACATATTGAAGCGAAAATTAGATATGATAAAAACTTTGATTTTAGTGAATACCAATATATTGTGTGTGATGAATTTCATTATTTCATGCAGGACTATTTCAATAAATACACTGATATTTCCCTTAATGCTATTCTTAATCAAACTGACAAAATAAGAATATTCATGAGTGCCACAGGTGATGTAATGGAAAAATATCTAAGTGGATTTAAGAAAATAGACGTAACTCCATACAAAATATCAATAGATTACAACTTTATTAGAAAATTGATTTTCTTCAACAAAGATGAAACGTTTGAACAAGTTATTCAACAAGCTATTGATGAAAATAAGAAAGCAATATTCTTTATTGATTCAGCAGAGAAAGCATACAATTTGTACAAAAAGTATAAAGAACATTGCTTATTCAATTGTTCCAAGCACAATGACAAATACTACAAATATGTGGATGAAGAAAAAATAAATCAAATGTTACTAAAAGAAAGATTTGAGGAAAACATTCTCATTACAACAACATGCTTAGATACTGGGGTAAATATTATTGATAAAGACTTGTACTGCATATTTTGTGATGTAAAGGATATTAGAACTCTTATTCAATGTATTGGTCGTAAAAGAATACAGGATAAAGACGATAAGATTGAACTATACATTAAATCAGTCAACAATAAGCAATTAGGCGGCATGATTACCGAATTAAATAAGAGAATGGATATGGCTAGATATTTAAAAGATCATTCTGCACATGAATATATTGAAAAATATCCTAGAGATTATGATAAATATTGCATAGTATATGCTGACAAAGCAGACAAGGAAAAAGATACGGTAAACTTAAACATTAATTATCTTATTTACATTAAATATGTCATGGACTGTGCAACGTATCAACAAATGGTCAAGGAGGAATTTGGATATTGTAAGTTTATGGCGAGGATGTTTGGATTCTATGACCCTTATCAAGGTTATGATTATGTTTTGTTTGATGAAGAATATAAGAATAATAATTTAATGGAATATTTGGACTCTATTACCGGTCACAAATTACTAAAGGAAAATCAAAAAGAGTTAATTGAAAAAATTGATTTAAGAGTAGATGGCAGACAGCAGAAAAGTTATAAAAAGTTGAATGAAGGACTAGAAATGATTAAATTACCATTGTATTTGATAAATTAAAATTGAGCCACATTTCAATGGTTCGATCACAAAAAAAATAAGCCACTTGATTTCCAATTAACAAATCCTCTCTTAAGATTGAAAGTGACCAAACTTTTAATATAGAGAGAGGAAAAAAGGATGATCAACATGGCTCAATTTTATAATATCAAATTCTTACATGAGGTAGAAGGGCTGTCACAGCGACAGATTGCCCAAAAATTGGGGATTTCGAGAAATACCGTTAGTAAATATCTTAAACAGAATGAAGCTCCCACAACTATAAATCGGCAAAATAGCTATATCGGAAGAGAATACTCTGATGAAACAAGGAGAGTCTTGCCAATAATAGATCAGTGGCTTGAAGATGATCTCAAACGTTGGGGAAAACAAAAACATACTGCAGCTCGAATATTTCGTAGATTGCAAGATGAATATAATTTTAAAGGCTCCGAATCAAATATCCGTAAGGTTGTTGCCAAACGCAGGAAAAAACTACAGGATGTCTTTATCCCTCTTGATTTTCAACTCAGCCACCAATTCCAATTCGACTGGGGAGAGGCGGATATTATTCTACAGGGTCGAACACAACGAATTTACCTCTTTTGTATGCAGCTTTCGGCAAGTCGAGTACGATTTGCACGCGCATACCTTCATGAGAAACAAGAGGCTTTCTTAGATGGCTTTGTCCATGCGTTTGAGTTCTTTGGTGGTGTACCAACAGAAGGGCTTTTTGATAACTTAAAAACAGCTGTAGTAAAAATACTCCAAGGTAGAGATCGCTTGGAACAGGAGGCATTCCTAGCTTTACAAGCTCACTACTTGTTCAAGGCAGAATTTTGTAATGTCCGGTCTGGAAATGAAAAAGGCCGCATAGAAGGAACAGTTGGGTATGTAAGAAGAAATGCCCTTGTCCCGTTACCCGAAGTCCAATCATTGGATGAATTAAATGACCACCTTTTGAAATGGTGCTTAAAGGATGCCGAACAGAAAACGGTCCCCCACACCAATGAAAAAGTGGCGCAAATGTGGGAAAAGGAAAAAGAATATCTGCACCCACTTCCGGAAAAGAAATTTGAAGCTTGCAGGCTGGTTTCCTGCCAGGTTAACAAGACATCTTTAATTACTGTAGAGACAAATCAGTATTCTATCCCTTGTAGCTATGTTGGCCAAGGTGTATGGGTCAAAATTTTTGTCGATCGTGTGAGCGTTGTGGCTCAAAATCAAGTGATCGCAGAACATCCTCGTTCTTATGAACGAAACCAAATGATCACAAACCTGGATCATTACCTTGAGGCATTATTGAAAAAGCCTCGAGCAATTCGGGATGCCCATGCATTCCAATCGTCTGATATTCCGGATGTGTTCAGGCGTTTTCATCGAAAGATGAGAGAACATGAAGGAGCCTCGGGTGATCGCAAATTTATCCGACTTCTCCTCCTTCATCGGGAGATAGGAATGGAAAAGTTGACTCAAGCCTTACTTGAAGCTGAACAAGCACAGATCTATCGGTACGAAGTCGTACATGAAATCATTCAAAGGCTCTCAAATAACTGCTTAAAAATCCAGGATCTATCTAAGGAGAAAACGCCGGTAAATCTACTGGACTATAAGATTCAAAAGGCAAATATTGCCCAGTATGGACAATTAACGGGAGGTCAGATGAAATGACAACAGAGATACTTTTAGATCATTTAACAAAACAACTAAGAATGCCTACCATCGCCAAGCAATATCGTTCTCTTGCAAGAGAAGCAGAAGAAAGAAATCTGCAATACGAAGAATATTTACTGGCATTACTTGAAATAGAAGTCCAGGCACGAGAGGAAAATCAAAGGCAAAGAAGGCTGAAACAAGCTGCATTTCCAGTCCATAAAACATTAGATACCTATGACTTTTCTTTAATGCCAAGTTTAAATCGAAACCGATTTCTTACTCTTGCAAAAGGTGAATTTGTCGAGAAAAAAGAGAATATAATTTTTTTAGGAAACAGTGGAACAGGAAAAACCCATTTGGCCACGGGCCTTGGAATCGCTATGATCCAAAATGGTTACAAAACAAAATTCATTACAGCTGCCGAGTTGGTAGAAGAGCTACTCATAGCTAAGGAAGAGCATAAACTTGGGGCGTTTGAGAAGAAGTGGCTCAAAAACGATGTGATCATCGTGGATGAGCTCGGTTACATCCCCTTCTCTAAAACGGGAGCAGAGCTATTATTTCAGTTCTTTTCAAGCCGTTATGAACGTGCAAGTGTTATCATTACGACGAATCTTGAATTTACAGAATGGACGAACATTTTTGGAGATGAAAAAATGACCGCAGCTTTACTTGACCGGCTTACTCACCGCTCACACATTCTTTTGCTTAATGGAGAATCATATCGATTCCGCCAAAGTTTAAAGCAAAAAGAAAATGAAGAGTAGGAGTAACGTGCGAGGTGTTTAGGTTTCTTGCCCCTCTCCCGGGGCAAGAAACCTAAACACCCATCTTCTCCCATATATAGGAGTGCTTATTCCAAGAGTGGCTCACTTTTGAAGTGATCGCTTTGGCTCAATTTATTATTGACAAAAACAACCATTTGTTATTTTGCCTAAGAAAAGTGGAAATGTTCGATATTGGATTGTTGAAAAAATAGCAAATTAAAAAAATGGGACAAAATTAACGTAACCCTTTATATAAAGCATGACGTAGAAATTGTCCCTATGAAATGAAAAAAGTATAAGTGCAATGGGGTTTGGGGAAATGCAAGGCGTAAGATTCGGGTACTCTTTTTGCCCGAATTGTCGCTTTCCCCAAGGTTTTATTCTTTTACATAGTGATAGTTAAGTTCAAAACACCCCCTTGTAAGTATATTTTTGTTCGTAAAAACCACTCACAAAGAATATACTTCCGTCCCCCAGGGGAAATCTTATCAATATTTTAATTTTGAGGATGGTTCACATTGGACTATCCTTTTTTCTATTCACAAATTTAATCTAGGAGGAATCATAATGAAATCTACACAATTTATAAATGCTATGCAACAAAATATTAATGATCTACACGATAATATTATTCGTTTACAATTACTTAATGACCAACAATTAAAACATGAGGAAGAAATATTATCAATCCTTCATCAAATGGTAGGTGATACAGAATGAACATTCATGAAGCACTACAAAATGTATCTTATAAAAAACAGGAATATTTTAAATGGAAACATGATATAAGATTCAATCAAACTTCTCCAAGAAAGACAGAAGAAGAATTTTTAAAAACAGTTGAATTAAAATCATTAAATACCTTCCACAGGTGGGAACGGACACAGGAGTATAAAAATTTATTATTGTTACTTTTGGAAAGGTAAGAGTCAAATAGAATACACCTATTAACATATATAGTACCTGTGAGATAATCTCTTCAAATCAAAGTTTGAGGAGGTTTTTTTATGTCCCAAAGAAATAATCCAGAATTGCGTAAGGAATGGGAGCGTAGGATCGCTCTTTTCAAAGCGAGTGGCCTCACCCAATCCAAATGGTGTGAAATCAATGAAATAAGTATTCATCAGTTAAAGTATTGGCTTTATAAAGCCGATAATTTCTATTCAACCCAAGATTCTAACAGCAAGTGGATTCCGGTTACATTAGAAGAATCTGAGCAACAGAATGAAACATTACATATAAATGTTGGTTCAGCATCCATCGTGGTTAAACCTGGCTTTAATCCAACACTACTGGCGGAAGTAGTTAAGGCATTGAAATCAGTATGCTAAAAGAAGTTACGGTTGATCGTGTCTACCTCGCACAAGGTGTCACAGATTTACGGAAATCTATCGATGGATTGGTCATCTTGTAAAAGAAGAATTCGAGTTAGATCTTTTTCTTCGAGTTTATTTGTTTTTTGTAACCGGCGCGAGACAAGTTGAAAATTCTTCAATGGGATCATAACGGTTTTTGGCTTTATTATCGCCGGCTGGAGAGAGGAAATTTTCATTGGTATCAGATAATAATTCGGGTCCTCTGAAAATAAGTCCACGCCAATTAAGGTGGTTATTAGATGGATTATCATTGGAACAAAAACAGGCACACCCTGTTGTAACAGCAAGAACAGTAATTTAAATAATGAAAAATCAGGAATTTACCTATTTTATCGTATAATATATTTATGAAAAAGACAGCGAATTCAACTACCCCAACCCCTACAATTGAAGAACTCCTGCAACGCTTGGAAATGCTGGAGAAACAAAATGCGGAATTAGAGGCGAAGCTAAAAAGCAGAGCGCGTTAGATACCAAATTAAAATGGACTGAAGAACAGCTTCGCCTTCTGCAGAAAAATAGATTCGGCTTTTCCAGTGAAAAAACCAACCCCGATCAATTGGAACTTTTTAATGAAGTAGAAAATGAAGCTAATCCAGATTTGCCGGAACCTACTTTGGAATCTATTACTTATCAACGGCGCCGCAAAGTTCGCGGCCAACGTGAACTGATGTTAGAAAACTTGCCTGTGGAGACGATTGAATATCGTTTATCCCCTGAAGAGCAGGTTTGTTCGTGTTGCGGTGGAAATCTGCATGAAATGAGTACGCAAGTACGCCAGGAACTAAAATACATTCCTGCGGAATTGAAAGTTGTTAAACATGTTCAGTCCATTTACTCTTGCCGCCATTGTGAACGTGAAGAAATTGAAACTCCGGTTGTAACAGCACCAATGCCTAAACCGGTTCATTCAGGTAGTTTAGCATCTCCTTCTTTAATGGCACATATTATGAATCAAAAATATGTGGATGGGCTGCCATTATACCGGCAAGAAAAGCAATTTTCCAGATTGGGGTACCGTTATCACGCCAAACCCTTGCCAATTGGATGATTCACGGGTACAACCGGTGGTTGAGCCCACTTTATGATCGCATGCATCAACTTCTTTTGGAAAAGGATATTTTACATGCGGACGAATCGACCCTGCAGGTACTTCACGAACCCGGTCCTACCAGCCACCTCAAAATCATATCTCTGGCTCTACCGTACTGGAAAAAGAAGGACCTTCAATCATCCTTTACGATTATCAGGAAACTAGGTCAGGCAAAAATGCCGAGAAATTCCTGTCAGGGTTTAAAGGATATTTACAGGTTGATGGATACGCCGGGTACCATAAGGTACCTAATGTAAAACTGGTCGGTTGCATGGCTCATGCTCGACGTAAATTTGATGAGGCTTTAAAAGTATTGCCTTCTTCAAAGCGTCTGACATCAGGAGTAGCGAATGGAAGGTCTCCAATACTGTAACCAACTATATCGCATTGAGCGCGACCTAAAGGAGTTATCCTCTATGGAACGATACGAAAACGATTAGAACGCAAAAGCCAGTCTTGGATGCTTTTTTGTCATGGCTAAAAATACAGAAGCAAAAAGTGTTACCAAAAAGCGCTTTAGGTCAGGCGATTACCTACTGTCTCAATCAATGGAAGAAATTAGTGGCATTCCTAGAGGATGGACGATTAGAAATTGATAATAATAGAAGCGAGCGCTCAATAAAGCCCTTTGTTATTGGGAGAAAAAACTTCCTTTTTTCAAATACACCGAAAGGTGCAAGGGCTAGCGCAATCATTTATAGCATTGTGGAAACAGCAAAGGAAAATGGCCTAAACCCATATTATTACCTTCGCTATTTATTTGAGAAGTTACCTAACATTGATCTGACAGATAAAAATGCCCTGGATAAAGTACTGCCTTGGTCAACAACACTTCCAATCGTTTGCATAGATTTTAAAAACTTACCTAAATAATAACTCGATCCCCATCTGGTTGACAGGTGGGGATTATTTTACGCTTACTTGGAAAGTAAAGTCGCTAATGACTTTGACGATATTTATAGGATTGTTACGGAGAAAGCAAAAGAGGGAGATGAGAAATCTATACGTCTCTTTTTGTCTATGCAAAAGGATATTCAATCCAATGCTAAACTTGCAGCCAAGACATTTGAAATGGTTGAGGATGATGAACAGGAAGATGATGATTTAGTGTTGGATTAATGCTTGACCCAAATTATTTTGGTGAAGCAAGATAATCTTACATTAGCATTTTGCTAAACTTGAATTATTCAAATGTTGCTATGGGCAACCACAAGCGAATTAGAAATATTGAATTGAATATTGTATCAGTTAATTTAAAGTGGGTTTCATTTGAAACTCGCTTTTTTTATTGGAGGTGAGATAGTGGCGGTAAAAAATAAAAATAAGAAGTTGCAAAAGGTATTAGATGACCCAAGATTATTTTTTAAAAACTTTATTAAAATTGTAGACAATAACGGTGATACAATTCCATTTGTAATGAATCCCGAACAGGAACAATTCACAGAGGAAATGACGAAATATAATATCATACTTAAAGGTCGTCAGATTGGCTTTACAACGTGGTCATTGGCTTATATGTTGTATTCTGCATGTATAAAGCCCGATACAAACTATTTAATGATGACACACCATAATAAGGTGACACAGTCATTATTAAGACGTATTAATAAAATGTACGCTTCATTACCTCATGAAAAATATGGTGATTTGTTCCCTAAGAAATTGATTAGCAATAGGGATGAAATATATTTTGAAAACGGTAGTAGAATTCAAGTCGCTACTGCAGGTGGAGAGGATAGTATTTCGGGTAATACATTTGAATTAATTCACCTTTCAGAAATGGCGAAGTATGCTAATGAAGCACAAGAGGAAATTATAGCTACTTCTATTCCTGCATTAGCAAAGAATCCTAATAGTAAGATAATCATTGAATCTACTGCAATGGGTTATAACGTTTACCAAGAAATGTTTGTTAAGGCATACAGAGGTAAGGAGTCAGTATGGAAGGCACATTTCTATAGTTGGCTTGCAAAGGCTTATAGTGACCAATTTAAGCATTCATTTGATGAAGCCGAGACATGGTTTAAATTACATAATAATAGTCGTAGAATGACTTACAGTGACCTAGAGCATGATGAACGGATATTGAAAGATAAATACCGAGCCAATTACAGACAATTAATGTTCAGACGATATTACATAGAAACAAATAGTTTAGAAAAGTTCATGAGGGAATTTCCCACTACTCCAGATGAAGCATTCGCAGAATCTAATAATGCAGTATTTGATACAAAAAAGATAATTGAACGGATGGGTAATTTAATTCCCACGTTGGAAACTAAGGAAATATATGAGGAATTGCCGGACACATTGAAACCATACATAAATAAAAATCTATTCATCTATCATATGCCTAAACGTTCAATGAGACATTATGCAGGTGTTGACGTTGCAAGTGGTACTGGTGGTGAAAATGATAATTCTACAATGGCTATATACAATGCAGAAGGTCAACAAATGGCTTCATTCTATGCAAATGATGTTCCTGTCTATAAGTTTGCTGAAATAGTAAACAGTTTAGGCAGGTTTTTTAATTATGCCTTTATTTGTGTGGAAAGAAATAGTTATGGTTTACCACTACTTGAAAAGTTGCGTAAAGAGTATGGTTATTTGAATCTATTAAAGCAGAAAATATTCGATCAAAAGGGTAAAAAGAAATTACAACTTGGTTTTATGACCACAACGACAACAAAGCCGATTATTATTAATGACTTAAAGGAAAACTTTGAACTAGGCATGATTAATATAGAATGTGTCGAGACATTGGAAGAAATGAAAATTTATCAAGAAGTTAAAGGGAAAATGGGAAATAAAAAGGGTACTAATTTGCATGATGATTTAGTTATTGCAACTGCAATGGCTTGTCAGGCAATGAAGCAAAGTAAATATTATGTAGATATTTGAGGTTAGGTTCAATAAGGACTTGACCTCTTTTTATTTTGTAAAGGAGGATGTGACTGATAAACTAGATTTAACAGTTTCCGATAAATAATATTTTACACTTTTAAACTTGGATGGTTAGATTCTTTGTCCTCCTGCCCTAGGGCAGGAGGACAAAGAAAAATCAGAACTTACTAACATCCGTTCCTATTAAAATATTTCTCTATCACTGTTATATTTTATTCGTTGATGATGATTTACAGTGATGGAGGACATGAAAGGTGGACAAGTTTGAAGTGTATGTAGACATTCGTCAATTATTAAAGCAAGGGTTCAGTAAAGCAAAAATAGCCAAAAAGTTAGGAATTTCCCGACCTACTCTGTATCGATACCTTCAAAAGGATCCGAAAGAAATGGCAGACTGGGTAGATTCCCTCCAAGTCAGGTCGAAAAAATTGGATCCATATAAGGATAAGATTTTATCCTGGCTCAAAGAGAATCCAGACATGTCGGCTGCCCAAGTGGAAGATTGGTTAAGAGAGAGAGATTCTTCCTTGGAGATATCGGAGAGCACTGTCAGGGGCTATGTCAGGAAACTTCGAGAAGATTATGATCTTCCAAAAGAAATTCGTGTTCGTGACTATGAAGCTGTTCCAGAAATGGTCATGGGGGAACAAGCACAAGTGGATTTTGGAGAAACCATACAGGAGACCCCTGAAAGGAAGAAAGCAAAACTTTATTTCATAGCTTTTGTCTTATCGCATTCACGTTATAAGTATGTAGAATGGCTAGATAGGCCTTTTACAACAAGAGATTTGATAAATGCCCATGAAAATGCATTTAAGTGGTTTGAAGGGATTCCACATGAAATGGTATATGACCAGGATTCAGTCATTGTCGTCAGTGAAAATGGGGGAAACCTTATTTACACAAAGGAATTTGAAGTGTACCGCCAACAGCGTGGTTTAAAGGTAAGGATTTGTCGCAAAGCAGATCCAGAAAGCAAAGGGAGAATTGAAAATGTAGTCGGATATATCAAGAAAAATTTCGCCAAGCATCGGATATTTACCAATATCGATCGCTGGAATGAAGATTCGTGGAAATGGCTTAATCGTACAGGGAACTATAAAATTCATCAGACTACAAAAAAAAGACCGGTCGAAGTGTTTCAAGAAGAAAAACACCATTTAAGACCAGTCCCTAACCCGTTAGAATTCAGTAATGTAAAACCTGTATCTAGTATAACAAGAACGGTTCGCCGGGACAATACAATCCGATATCAGTCCAACCGATATTCTGTTCCTCTAGGTACATTTAATAAACAAGAAAAGGTATATATACAAAGAACCGAAGAACATCTGCTTATATATGCATCTCCCAATGGCCCGTTAATGGCCGAACATAAAATTTGTCATGGGAAAGGTCAATTGATTCAAGACCGGCAACATACTAGAGATAGATCAAAAGGAATCGACGCCTACATGGATACAGTAGCCAGTTATTTTACCGATTCCCATCTGGCACAATGTTTTCTGAAGGAAATCAGGGATCGATATCCTCGATATATACGTGATCAATTACAGATCATCATGAATCAGCTAAAAAAGGACGCCGCAAGAAATATCTAACCAGGCCTTGGAGGAGTGTGTAGATAAAAGGCTTTTTTGTGCAACAGATTTTGTCGATATGATTCAGTATATCAAACGGCAACGACCATTAAATGTTACAGATGTCCGTAATGAAGAGGGTAAAATTAAACCATTCCATGGTCAAAATGCGTTTATTATTCAAACCTATGCCCAAAAAAGAGATGTAAATGAATATATAGCTGTATTGGAGGGAGAAAAATGAGCCCATTAAAGAAATCGGAAGAGCTTTTAAAAACCCTCCATTTATCAGAAGCAGCCCATTCTTTGTCTCAGTTTGTCAAACAAGCTGAGACAAACGAATCAACCTATCTTTCCTTTCTTTACAGCATTTTGGAATATGAGCAAAAACGAAGAGAGGAAAAACAATTGGAAAAAAGGCTGAAATGGGCAGCCTTCCCTTTTCAAAAAACACTGGATGAATTTCATTTAGAAGAACAACAATCATTAAGTCAAAAGCAATTGAATCATCTGAGAGAATTAACATGGATTGAACAATTATATAATATTATTCTGCTTGGACCGCCAGGCATAGGCAAAACACACTTATCAGTTGGATTAGGATTAGAAGCAATCAATCAAGGTCATAAGGTTATGTTTATCACCATGGGAGAGTTGGTTCATGCCTTAAAAACGCAGGAAATTTCAAGGAAAGCACAGACCAAAATGAAAAGAATCCGTACTGCGGACTTAGTCATCATTGATGATCTTATGTTTATGGCAATGGATCAGCATGAAGCGAACCTATTTTTCCATTTAATCAATGACTTATACAACCGATCCTCTATAATCTTGACCTCCAATAAAGCTCCAAAGGAGTGGGGTGAGTTATTAGGGGATCCAGCGATAACGACAGCCATTTTGGATAGGCTTATCCATCGGGCAGAAGTCATTCACTTAAATGGTGATAGCTATCGAATGAAACATCGAGCTACTATTTTTACTGAAAAAGTGTAAAAAATAAATTATCGAAAATTGTAACATTCTACTTGACGGTCACAGAGGAATAAGAATTGACTGATAAACTACAAGAATACATAAAATCAAAATATGATAATGCTAGTGATTGGTTTATAGAGGAAGTCAAATCAATTAGTAATCAGCAACGTGTATTAGATGTAATGTCCAAAAAGGAATATCTAAATGGAAGTCATAAGATTAAGCAAAGGACTAGCTATAAATATAACGGAAAAGAGTTTTATCCTCGTAAGATTGTATTGAATTATGCCAAGACATTATTAAATTTTCAACAGAATTATTTGTTAGGAAATCCTATAACATTCACTGGGAATGAAGATGTAGTAAAGGAATTTCTTAAAGTAAACAAGAAGGGTAAATATGACCGTTTGAATCAGAAGATATTGGACAAGGTGCTGAAATATGGTTCAGTGGCAGAGTATGTCTACATGGATGGAAAGGTGATTAAATCCAAACTAATTGATAGTAGTGAGGGTTATCCTGTACATGACCATGAGAATAATCTAATTGCATTTATTGAAGCATATGCCAATGATGGGATTGAATACTATACAGTATTTACAGATAAGTATGTGGAGAAATACAATAACGAAGGTGGCACATTAAGATTAATAGATAGGAAGGTATCTCTTAGTGGATTGCCTATTGGTTTATACAAATGATAATGAATTATCAGATGTTGAGGGTAAAAGTGAATTAGATGATTGGATTGAGATACTTGATTCAATGGAGGATTTGATTAGTAAATATACTGATTCATTCTATAAGTTTATTGATCCGATATTTGTTACTAAAGGACAGACATTAAAGGGTGAATCATTGCCTAGTGAGGTAATTGGTAAGGGAATCAATCTTGATGATGGGGCAGACGCTGACTTTGTAAGTAATAAATTGGATTATAAATCATTTGAGACGATATATAAGACATTATTACAAGCATTGTTAGATACTTCTAGTACACCTGCTGTTAGTATGAATAAGACAGATGTAAGTAACTTGTCAGAGGTAAGTATTCGTTTATTATTCTCGTTGGCCAATGTGAAAGCAGGATTGAATGAACAATACATAAGAGAAGGTATAGAGCAGAGGAATGAGAAGATAAGACAGTTGTTGTCGTTACAAGGTGTGACATTTGATGATGAATCATTCGATACTTTGGACTTTGTATTCCATTACAATATGCCATCGAATGACAAGGAAACAATTGAGAACCTTGAGAAATTGAACAGTATGGAAGCGATCAGTTTAGAAACGATACTGGCTAAGAATCCATATGTGAATGATGTAGCAACGGAGTTAAAAAGATTGGCTAGTGTAGATGTGGATATGAGGAATGATTAAGATAATAAAGTTGATAATTCATAGTTGAATAGTATGGATTAAATTTAATGTAAACGTTGATTTGATAAGGGTTGACATATTAGTGATAATATTGGCTTGCTCGCACCTGTTATTATATGAGGTCATCCATTAATTTTTTAATAGTGGTATTGGTGGGTGGCTTCATGTATATTGGGTGAAATTTTATTATCCAATTGAATATCTCAAATTAAAAGTTTATACATTCTATAACCAATTCACAAACTTATTAATGCCTATAAACGTTGGTAAATCAACGATGTATAAAATAGTGTATATTTGATAAATTTTGGACTTTGTGAAATGTAGTAGTATCAATGGTTTGAGAAATGGTCAACTTCCTAGAATAAGTATTATGTAAACCTAAAATGAATATTATATAAGTAATTTTGAATAAAATTTTGGTTTTATTTGATGAATTATAACACTCGATACCCCAATTAATGGAAATGAGTGTCGCAGCATGTCATTTTACACACCCAGAAAAAGTAGGGAAAAATCTACCTATAAAATTAATCAAATTGGAGGAATAATTAATGAGAAAGTTTGAAATTACATATCATCTAGTCGGCAATATCACAGTTGAAAGAATAGTTGAAGCAGAAACATTTAAGAAAGCAAAAGAATATATTCAAGTAAACACCTATCACTCATTTTCAGATGATAATAAAGTATATTATGAGTTTAATGGTCGAAATATTGTATTAGCAACAATACAGGAATTAAAAGAATATTAAGAGGAATTATCTCCCTTTGTGTCGAAAGTAGTAGATCGAAGGGAGGTGCTTTCATGTCCAAGAGAATTATAGTTATCGAACAGAATCATGAAATTACGAAAAAGTTAGAGGTTGACGAAAATACAGTATTAAAAATTGGTGATTTTCAAATTAAAGTATCAGAATTTACTGGAATGAATGAATTTCATAATTCTTAGCCCTTGTGTATCAAGGGGTTTAAGAGATAAAAAAAGAAGTACCTCCCCAAATCTTGTATAATGGTAGTTGACCAGTAAGCCCCCATTCAAACAACGCATATAAATGATCAGCACCCCTTAGTACAATAATCGTATCAATTAAGGAGGTGCTTTTCCTATGTCACAACAAAAACTAACAATCGTCCCCGTTTCAATACAACCAGAAAAAAATATTATAACATCCACAACTTCGAAAGATCCTTCAAATAGCTTTTGCACAATCAAAATTGAAGCTGCTGAAATTTCCTTCTTCAACGGCGTAGATGAGCACATCATCCAAACGGTCATGAGGGAGTTGAAAAATCTATGAAACATGATTATACCAGTGTAAAAAACATTTATATTATTTGCGGTAAAACAGATATGAGGAAGGGAATTGATGGATTAGCAACGCTAATTCAAGATTCTTTCGAACTTGATCCATATGGAGATTCTATTTTCCTTTTCTCTGGTTGGAGTAAAGACCGTTATAAATGTTTATATTTTGATGGCGATGGTTTCGCCATGCTTTATAAGCGTAAGCGTAAAATAATCCCCACCTGTCAACCAGATGGGGATCGAGTTATTATTTAGGTAAGTTTTTAAAATCTATGCAAACGATTGGAAGTGTTGTTGACCAAGGCAGTACTTTATCCAGGGCATTTTTATCTGTCAGATCAATGTTAGGTAACTTCTCAAATAAATAGCGAAGGTAATAATATGGGTTTAGGCCATTTTCCTTTGCTGTTTCCACAATGCTATAAATGATTGCGCTAGCCCTTGCACCTTTCGGTGTATTTGAAAAAAGGAAGTTTTTTCTCCCAATAACAAAGGGCTTTATTGAGCGCTCGCTTCTATTATTATCAATTTCTAATCGTCCATCCTCTAGGAATGCCACTAATTTCTTCCATTGATTGAGACAGTAGGTAATCGCCTGACCTAAAGCGCTTTTTGGTAACACTTTTTGCTTCTGTATTTTTAGCCATGACAAAAAAGCATCCAAGACTGGCTTGCTGCGTTCTAATCGTTTTTCGTATCGTTCCATAGAGGATAACTCCTTTAGGTCGCGCTCAATGCGATATAGTTGGTTACAGTATTGGAGACCTTCCATTGCTGCTACTCCTGATGTCAGACGCTTTGAAGAAGGCAATACTTTTAAAGCCTCATCAAATTTACGTCGAGCATGAGCCATGCAACCGACCAGTTTTACATTAGGTACCTTATGGTACCCGGCGTATCCATCAACCTGTAAATATCCTTTAAACCCTGACAGGAATTTCTCGGCATTTTTGCCTGACCTAGTTTCCTGATAATCGTAAAGGATGATTGAAGGTCCTTCTTTTCCAGTACGGTAGAGCCAGAGATATGATTTTGAGGTGGCTGGCCGACCGGGTTCGTGAAGTACCTGCAGGGTCGATTCGTCCGCATGTAAAATATCCTTTTCCAAAAGAAGTTGATGCATGCGATCATAAAGTGGGCTCAACCACCGGTTGGCCCCGTGAATCATCCAATTGGCAAGGGTTTGGCGTGATAACGGTACCCCCAATCTGGAAAATTGCTTTTCTTGCCGGTATAATGGCAGCCCATCCACATATTTTTGATTCATAATATGTGCCATTAAAGAAGGAGATGCTAAACTACCTGAATGAACCGGTTTAGGCATTGGTGCTGTTACAACCGGAGTTTCAATTTCTTCACGTTCACAATGGCGGCAAGAGTAAATGGACTGAACATGTTTAACAACTTTCAATTCCGCAGGAATGTATTTTAGTTCCTGGCGTACTTGCGTACTCATTTCATGCAGATTTCCACCGCAACACGAACAAACCTGCTCTTCAGGGGATAAACGATATTCAATCGTCTCCACAGGCAAGTTTTCTAACATCAGTTCACGTTGGCCGCGAACTTTGCGGCGCCGTTGATAAGTAATAGATTCCAAAGTAGGTTCCGGCAAATCTGGATTAGCTTCATTTTCTACTTCATTAAAAAGTTCCAATTGATCGGGGTTGGTTTTTTCACTGGAAAAGCCGAATCTATTTTTCTGCAGAAGGCGAAGCTGTTCTTCAGTCCATTTTAATTTGGCCTCTAACGCGCTCTGCTTTTTTAGCTTCGCCTCTAATTCCGCATTTTGTTTCTCCAGCATTTCCAAGCGTTGCAGGAGTTCTTCAATTGTAGGGGTTGGGGTAGTTGAATTCGCTGTCTTTTTCATAAATATATTATACGATAAAATAGGTAAATTCCCTGATTTTTCATTATTTAAATTACTGTTCTTGCTGTTACAACAGGGTGTGCCTGTTTTTGTTCCAATGATAATCCATCTAATAACCACCTTAATTGGCGTGGACTTATTTTCAGAGGACCCGAATTATTATCTGATAGCCAATGAAAATTTCCTCTCTCCAGCCGGCGATAATAAAGCCAAAAACCGTTATGATCCCATTGAAGAATTTTCAACTTGTCTCGCTGCCGGTTACAAAAAACAAATAAACTCGAAGAAAAAAGATCTAACTCGAATTCTTCTTTTACAAGAGCAGCCAATCCATCGATAGATTTCCGTAAATCTGTGACACCTTGTGCGAGGTAGACACGATCAACCGTAACTTCTTTTAGCATACTGATTTCAATGCCTTAACTACTTCCGCCAGTAGTGTTGGATTAAAGCCAGGTTTAACCACGATGGATGCTGAACCAACATTTATATGTAATGTTTCATTCTGTTGCTCAGATTCTTCTAATGTAACCGGAATCCACTTGCTGTTAGAATCTTGGGTTGAATAGAAATTATCGGCTTTATAAAGCCAATACTTTAACTGATGAATACTTATTTCATTGATTTCACACCATTTGGATTGGGTGAGGCCACTCGCTTTGAAAAGAGCGATCCTACGCTCCCATTCCTTACGCAATTCTGGATTATTTCTTTGGGACATAAAAAAACCTCCTCAAACTTTGATTTGAAGAGATTATCTCACAGGTACTATATATGTTAATAGGTGTATTCTATTTGACTCTTACTTATAAGCGACTAGATGGAGGAAAACTTCAATGGCCAAAAGATGAAAATGAAGTACGTAAACTTTCGCAACAGGAGGTTCGCTGGTTGTTAGAAGGGTTGTCCATTCAGCAACCAAAGGCCATTCAAAAATCACAAAAAGGAGTATTCTAAACAAGCTAGAAATGTTGGTTTATAGCCATTTTCAACTTCGCTTTCTACGTTAAAAATGTTATAATATAACTAACTTATGGTGAACGAAAAGTGGTGAAATAAATGGTTAATACTTCTTCCAATAACAAGAATCCATATGGGAAATTAATTCGACTTCTCGAAGAACAATTGGCTCATTCAAATCAACAAAACAAAGACTTATCGAAAAAGCTAGATCAATCAACTAAACAGATTGAAGCGCTAACTGAACAAATTCGCCATTTAACAAAACTTTTATATGGATCGAAATCCGAAAAATCGAAATACAACGTACCAGATGGGCAAGGCTCATTATTTGATGATGACCCGGCTTTTAGCGAACCTGAGCACACAGAAGAACAAAGCCAACAGACAATCTCTTATACTGTTGTACGAAAAGTTAAATCAAAAAAACGAAATGATTCCTTGCATGATGGTATTGAAGTAGAAGCTATTCACCATCATCCGAAAAATACAATCTGTGACTGTTGCCAAGGGCAAATGATTGAAATTGGTAGTACACTTGTACGTGAAGAAGCAAAATTTATTCCTGCAAAAATGATGAAAGTACAGCACATTGAACATGCGTATGAATGTAAAGACTGCAAAGTTGATTCATCACAGCCAGCACAAATCAAACGCGGGAAAGCACCACAACCAGCGATTCAGCGTAGCATCGCAAGTCCTAGCGTACTTGCCAAAGTCATCTATGATAAATTTGCACAATATTTACCTCTTTACCGTCAGGTAAAGGAATGGAATCGCTATGGACTGAATACCAATGATAAAAACCTATCGAATTGGGTTATCCGTGTAGCACATGATTGGCTGTTACCTGTATACGAACGAATGAAAGAGTTGATGATGGCAAAATCGGTTTTGCATGTCGATGAAACATACGGACAAATTATCAACCGATCCGATGGGAAATCTGGCCAAGCCAATGCGTATAATTGGGTGTTTCGAAGTGTGCCAAGCCAAGGGCCAACAATGACTCTCTTTCAAAGCGCATTATCTCGAGCTCGATCTGTCCTTGAAAGTTTTATTGAAGGCTTTTCTGGAACGATTGTGTGTGATGGTTATTCTGCTTATGATAAGTTGGAAGGCGTTAATTTCGCAAATTGTTGGGCGCATGTTCGTCGTTATTGGCTGAAAGCTGATAGCAAAAATGGTAGAATCGGTGTGAAATATTGTGATGATTTATATCGACTAGAAAGGCAATTTAAACGTTTGTCTCCGAGTAAACGAAGAAAAAAACGTCAAAAGTACTCGAAGCCAATCGTGGAGGAATTCCTTCACTGGGTTGAAACATCACCATTTTACGGAAAAAATGCGTTAGCAAAAGCAGCTGAATACACATTAAACAGGGCAAATGGACTCAAATTATTCCTGAATGATGGGCGAATTGAAATGGATAATAATCCAGCCGAGAACGCCATCCGTCCCAACGTTATAGGAAGAAAAAATTGGCTCTTTAGTGTAAGTGAAGCTGGTGCAAAAGCGAATGCCATCTGTTTAAGTATTGCTGAAACTGCCAAAAGTAACGGCGTTGATTTCTATGAATATATAAAGAAACTTTTTACGGATTTACCAAATCTCGGCGTCCAACAAAACCCTGAAATTTTAGATCAATACATGCCCTGGTCAAAAATGATTCAGGCAGAATGTAGCAAATAAATGAAATAGCCGTAATTCGATTAAAAAAGTCAGAATTTACGGCTATTTACGATGCGTACCGAAAGGTACACTTATTTTTTATAATTCGGGCTTACGTTGACCACAAACCATAAAAAGACTGGAGGAGTACTTCTTATGACTATTATACGACAACCTAGCCTATTTGGCATACAGGAATTATTTGACATGGAACCTACCCAAAAATATGAAGCCATTATTTCAGCGGTAGATTTGGATTCGATGTACCATCAAGTGGCGAAAAAATCACGGTTGGGTGCACCGGAAGAACTAAACTATGCAGCCATGATTATCTCCACCTTTGTAAGATACATAGAGCGCATCCCTACGATGAAGGATCTTATAAAACGTCTTCATGATGATCTAGCTTTTAAGTTAAATTGTGGCTTTTTGGTTTCTGATCATGTGCCTTCAGAATCCTCCTATTCACGTCTCATAACGAAATTGGAGGAAAGCGATATCCTTGAGAAAGAACAAGAAAAAGTGGTCCTCCAGGCTATTGCAGAAGGTTTCATCACGGATGATACAGTGGCCATTGATGCAACCCATTTTGAAGCACGAGACCAAGCGCAGCCAAAAGAAGAAAAGCCAAAATCTGAACCCCAAAAACGTGGTCGGAAATCAAAAGATGAGCGTGACGGGTGGCTTAAAGAACAAGCTGAAACGGAAGCCAATTTACCTTTATATGATAGAAAAATTGTGGCCCAATTAGATGTTCCCCTAGCCGAACTACGTGCCGAAGTTCCCCAAGACCCTAAATGGGGCGTGAAAAAGAACTCAGAAGGACAAAATGTTTTTTGGTTTGGCTACAAAGGTCATTTAGCCGTTGGTACATCAAGCCAATACATTCTACAGGCTCTTTTTTCATCTGGGAGTCTAAATGATGGTAAGGCAGCTATCCCTTTACTGAAAGGAATTCAGGAACGCCTTCACCTTCCATTACGTTATCAAACAATGGATGCGGGCTATGACTATGAACCCATATACGAGCAGGTACATCGAATGGGACAACAATCCGTCATCGCGTATAATAAGCGAAATGAAGGGGAAATCATTGGCTATGATAAACACTTTGCCCCAACTTGTTTCAGAGAGCATTCTTATCGTTATGATAGTTTTGATCCTAAATATGAAACATTGAAATACACAAGACCAAAGGAATGCAGCGACTGTCCCTTAGCTAATGAAGGTATTTGCCAAAAGGTTTATAAAGTGAAAATCACTTCAGACCTTCGCAGATATACCGCACCAGCACGCGGGTCACAAGCATGGAAAAACATTTTCAAACGTCGTACTGCCGTA
Organism: Heyndrickxia sporothermodurans; assembly: GCA_016756695.1. Classification (GTDB taxonomy): domain Bacteria; phylum Bacillota; class Bacilli; order Bacillales; family Bacillaceae_C; genus Heyndrickxia; species Heyndrickxia sporothermodurans. Next base: position 3,940,451 of record CP066701.1, on the reverse strand, counting down.
GAACGGGTTAATGCCTATCTGAAAGAATTCTTTCAACTGAACAATGTTCGCTATCGTACTGGGAAACGTGCAAAAATTCATTTTGACATGGTAACCCTTATTTATAATGCTTCAAAGTTAGCCGCAGACCGAATTAATGTACAATTAAATCAGCAACAAGTAGCATGATTTCTGTTTTTAAAAATATATTTTAGAAATTCTGTAGGATTCTGTATTTTTAAAAAGAGCAATTATGAAATTGACTCGAATAGCTTCTTATTTGTGTATGGCAAAATAAAAGTGCAGAGTTATGAAAAGTAAAAGTACATAACGTTGCACTTTATTTTTTATACAAAAAAAGACTTGCCAGCCATCCAATATTTCTCTACTGTAATTGTGTCGAAGCAATACAGTGGAGGTTGAAAGGAATGCTAGCAATGTCTGAAGTTAATTGTATCAAATTATTACGAAATCGAAAATCACTATCTATAAATGAAATTTCAAAAACGTTGGGGATTAATTGGAGAACTGCAAAGAAATATGCAGATGTGACGTATGTCAGCACGAGCATATAAAAGTGAAAGATAGATTACGAAAATCGAAGGAAAATTCCGTTCGAGTTGCAAGGTCAAATTAACACATTGCTGTGGAATAGTTGATATACCAACGTTGGTGGAGCTTTCCCTTAATTCTAGATAGTCGTCTATAAGGGAAGAGGTGAAAACTAACGGCAGCATTAGTCGATCGAGTTATTCATCACGCACATATTTTAAGTTTTACAGGAGATAGTTACAGAGTTACACACGCACTTTCACGACAAAAATAATTACTAAAATTAGGCTAGCAAGCTTATGTATTTTTTATTGCACTTTTATGTACTTTTTACTTGCAAAACACATTATTCAAAGGATGATGAAAATATTGATATAATGAGTTTACCTGCTACGGTTTCTACTTTAGAAATAAAATTATAAAGTGTTTTATATTCTTATAGAAAGTCAATGTAAAGGAGAAGGTATTTAGAACAGAAACTTTTGTACATACAAGGGATGCTCGTTCACAATCGTATATATTACCAAATGAAAAAACTATTATATATAAAATAGAAAGAATTTATTAATTTTCCAGCACTCACTAATTTAGTGGCTCTTTTTATTTTACAGAAAGGAAGATAATAAATGAACAACCTACAACGTCTACAACTTGAAACTAAAGGAATCAACTTAGATCAATCCGAACTAACTGTATACCTCCAAGAAAACGACTTGCAGCCATTTGATGAATATAACCCACAATCAGCCACTAGTAAACGTAATATTTACCGTAGTGCATTGAGTGTACTAGAAAGTATCGCTAATAATCCATCACTCATGAAAACAGTCAAAATGGATGATACAACTATATCCGATTTTGCAGATTCTATTCAGTCACGTATTGACCAATTAGAACGTAAAATTCGTACATTAAAGACAGATGACCAAATTGCAAATGAATCCAACTTTTTTATGTTGTTTTCAAATTGATTTCTTATAGGGTAACTTTTAGAGAAAAGTATACATCGAATTTTCTGACATTTCATCTAGTCAACTAGACTTTATTATTTGTGTAAAGTAAAATTAAAGGTTCATTACTCAACTTCTCATTACTCCATTTTCTAATTACTGACCCCTTGAGTAATTACTGAGTGCGTAGTAATGCATGGAGTAATAAGAAATACAAGCCATCAGTAATGAGTGAGTAATAAGGATTTTTTATATTAATATAATAGGACAGGTGGTGACGTCTATGTTTGATATGGATGTACAATTTTTATTTGAATCAATGGGGCAAGTTGTATTAGTGAATGATAAGGAACAAAAAGCCATTATAACCAATCCGCAAATGTCAGCGAATGAAGAAAGATACTTACATACGATGGACTGTGTGACATTGGGTCACATAGTCACACTGGATAATGAGAAGTTTCTTGTTGTTTCCGAAACCGTGACAAAACGTCACAGTAAGTATAAGTCTAAAATTAGACATTGTAATTATACGATTGAGTTTGCAGGGGAAGTAATTGAGGACTTTATGAGGGATGCAGATGGGAATATTGTCTATGATAGGCTTGGTGACCCAATCACAATTACAATTGTAGGTGATCCGTAAGCCCCCAATCAAACAACGCATATAAACAAGCAGCGCCTCCTGGTACTATGAATGTATCAATTTAAGGAGGTGCTTTTCATATGCCAGAACAAAAATTAACAATTGTCCCCGTTACATTACATTCCAAAAATAAAGATTATTATTCATCCACGTCATCAACAGCCTCTTCCAATAAAGCTTGCACGATCAAAACGGCAAACATAGAAATTTCCTTCAACAACGGCGTGGATGAGCACATCATTCAAACTGTTATGAGGGAGTTGAGACATCTGTGAAACACGACTATACAAGTGTTAAAAACATTTACATCATTTGTGGAAAAACTGACATGCGTAAAGGCATTGATGGATTAGCCACACTGATTCAGGATTCTTTTGAGCTGGACCCATATGGTGATTCCATTTTCTTATTTTCAGGATGGAGTAAGGATCGGTATAAATGTTTGTATTTCGATGGTGATGGCTTCGCCATGCTTTATAAACGTTTGGATAAAGGCAAACTTCAATGGCCAAAAGACGAAAATGAGGTGCGAAAACTATCCCAGCAGGAGGTTCGGTGGCTACTTGAGGGGTTATCGATTCAGCAACCAAAGGCTATTCAAAAGTCACCAAAAGGAGTGTTCTAAATTAATTGAAAAACGCTGATTTAAAGCCGTTTTCATCTTCACTTAGCTCGTTCAAAATGGTATAATATAACTAACTTATGTGGACGAAAAGTGGGTGAATGATGTGGGGAACGCTTCTAAGGATGAAAGTCAAAACGAGAAATTAATTCGGCTTCTCGAAGATCAATTGGCTCATTCGAATCAACAAAACAAAGACTTATCGAAACAGATTGAAGCGTTAACCGATCAAGTACGCCATTTAACTAAACTTTTATATGGATCAAAAACCGAAAAATCGAAATATAACGCACCAGACGGGCAAGGTTCATTATTTGATGATGACCCGGCTTTTAGGGAACCTGAGCACACAGAAGAACAAAGCCAACAGACAATTTCTTATACTGTTGTTCGAAAAGTTAAATCGAAAAAGCGAAATGATTCCTTGCATGATGGTATTGAAGTAGAAGCTATCCACTATCATCCGGAAAATACAATCTGTGACTGTTGCCAAGGGCGAATGATTGAAATTGGCAGTAAAATCGTACGTGAAGAAGCAGAATTTATTCCTGCCAAAATGATGAAAGTACAGCACATTGAACATGCGTATGAATGTAAAGGCTGCAAAGTTGATTCATCACAGCCAGCACAAATCAAACGCGGGAAAGCACCACAACCAGCGATTCAGCGTAGCATCGCAAGTCCTAGCGTACTTGCCAAAGTCATCTATGATAAATTTGCACAATACTTACCTCTTTATCGTCAGGTAAAGGAGTGGGATCGCTATGGACTGAATACCAATGATAAAAACCTTTCGAATTGGGTAATCCGCGCAGCACACGATTGGCTATTACCTGTTTACGAACGAATGAAAGAGTTGATGATGGCTAAATCGGTTTTACATATCGATGAAACATACGGACAAATTATCAACCGATCCGATGGGAAATCTGGCCAAGCCAATGCTTATAATTGGGTGTTTCGTAGCGTGCCAAGCCAAGGGCCAATAATGACTCTCTTTCAAAGCGCGTTATCTAGAGCTCGATCTGTCCTTGAGAGTTTTATTAAAGGCTTTTCTGGAACGATTGTGTGTGATGGTTATTCTGCTTATGATAAGTTGGAAGGCGTCATTTTCGCAAATTGTTGGGCTCATGTTCGTCGTTATTGGCTAAAAGCTGATAGCAAAAATGGTAGAATCGGTGTGAAATACTGTGATGATTTATATCGGCTAGAAAGACAATTTAAACATTTGTCTCCGAGCAAACGAAGAAAAAAACGTCAAAAGTATTCGAAGCCAATTGTGAAGGAATTCCTTCACTGGGTTGAAACCTCACCATTTTACGGAAAAAATGCGCTAGCAAAAGCAAATGACTGAATACACATTGAACAGGGCAAATGGGCTCAAAGCATTCCTGAATGATGGGCGAATTGAAATGGATAATAATCCAGCCGAGAACGCCATCCGTCCCAACGTTATAGGTAGAAAAAATTGGCTTTTTAGTGTAAGTGAAGCCGGTGCAAAAGCGAATGCCGTCTGTTTGAGTATCGCTGAAACTACCAAAAGTAACGGCGTTGATTTCTATGAATATATAAAGAAACTTTTTAGGGATCTACCCAATCTCGGTATCCAACAAAACCCTGAAATTTTAGATCAATATATGCCCTGGTCGAAAACAATTAAGGAAAAATGCTCAAATAACTGAAACAAGTCGTAAATTCGATTAAAAAAATCAAGATTTACGACTATTTGTGATGCGTGCCAGAAGGTACGCTTATTTTTTTATAATTCGGGCTTACGGTGATCCCATATTTATTCCTGCAATTGTAGAAAATAAGACATTTAGTATAGCAGGTAGTCAGTTATTAGTTGCGGAGAATCAAATTATTGTAATTGCACAGGATAATAAAGTTAATAGGGGAAAGTTTACTGTAAATAATACATTTAGTTTGATGGATAATAATTGGAAGGTTAGAAACCAAGATAGGACTAAAAAGGGATTATTGATTTTGACTTGTGAGAGAGTTTAACCAACATTTTGAATTTTTCTAGTGAAAATAGTAGACAAACTCTATTAATTTTGGTACATTTTTCTTAACTGAAAAGAACGGTCAAATATTAATTGGAAAAGTTTATATATCAATATTTTGATTTAAAAATCGACTAACCATCGCAAAAGAAGATCAATCAAATGATGAATGCGATGAATAAACAGCAAATGAAATAAGAGGATAAAGCTATAAATGATGTTAGTAAAGGGACAGCCTTTAGAAAATCCATCATATTATAGCTTTATTTTTTTTGAAAAACCCTTCTTAGTTATCGGAAAATTCGGTAAAATTAGAAAGGATTTTCTGTTTTGATTATAATCGTCTAGTTGTTACTTGCTAGATTATTTTCGTATGTAGGGCTTTGTATTTTTTGATAGGCAACGGGGGTATATAATGAGAGTTTTCATTGATTTAATGTGGTTTTTTAAGCAGGAAAAGAAAGCATACATATCGGGAATACTGATTTTAGCAGTTGTGGCAGTGCTGCACCTTATTCCACCCAAAATCGTGGGGTATATCGTTGATTTAATTAAAGAGAATGAATTAACTAAAGGCACGCTAATAAAATGGATTATCGTTTTGATTGTGACAGCATTAGCTATGTATGTTTTGAGATATTATTGGCGGATTATGATTTTCGGTTCTTCTTTGAAATTAGCACGGATTTTACGAAATCGTTTATTTAGCTATTTTACGAATATGTCATCTTCATTTTATCAGCAAAAACGTGTTGGTGATTTAATGGCTCATGCAACAAATGATTTGCAGGCAATCCAAGGGACGGCGGGTTCAGGAGTGTTAACATTTGTTGATTCACTTTTGACGGGTGGTTTTGTAGTTATTGCTATGGCGGCAACGATTAGTTGGAAATTAACACTAATCGCATTAATACCAATGCCGTTTATGGCAATATTAACGAATTATTATGGATCATTGCTCCATAAAAAGTTTCATAAAGCGCAAGAAGCCTTTTCATCGTTAAATGATAAAACACAGGAAAGTATAAATGGAATAAAAGTGATTAAAACATTTGGTCAGGAAAAGGAGGATATAGAGTCTTTCCGAGCTCAATCCGCTGATGTAGTCAAAAAAAATGTAGCTGTTGCGAAAATTGATTCCCTTTTTGACCCGACCATATCTATCGTAATTGGTTTATCATTCTTTTTATCTATTGTATTTGGAGCAAAATATGTCATTTCAAATGAATTAACGATTGGACAGTTAATCTCTTTTACTACCTATCTTGGTTTACTCATTTGGCCGATGCTTGCGTTTGGCAGTCTCTTTAATATTTTGGAGCGGGGGAGAGCCTCCTATGAACGAGTAAGTAACTTATTGTCAGAGCCTAAAGAAATTCTTGATCGTCCAAATGCAATAAATACTATCCCAACAGGTTCAATCGAATATAAAGTAAAGTCATTTCACTATCCGAATGAAACGAAGCCGGTGTTAGAAGACATCCACTTTCAGTTGAAACAAGGGGAAACACTTGGGATAGTAGGAAAAACGGGCGCTGGAAAAACAACCTTGATCAAACTTTTACTAAGAGAATTTGAAGGGATTAATGGAACAATTTTGTTCGGAAATAATAGGATTGATGAATACCGGATTGACAGATTAAGAGAATCGATTGGTTATGTTCCGCAAGATCATTTCTTGTTTTCTTCAACTGTAAAAGAGAATATTGCATTTAGTGATCCACTAATTGACCAAACTTTTATTGAAAAGGCGGCGAAAATCGCCCATATCCATGATGACATACTTCAGTTTACAGATGGGTATGAAACAATAGTAGGAGAAAAAGGTGTTTCTTTATCTGGGGGACAAAAACAAAGAATTTCCATTGCCAGAGCGTTGTTAAAAGATCCGGAAGTGCTCATTCTCGATGATTCTTTGTCGGCAGTTGATGCCAAAACGGAAGAGGCGATTTTAAAATCGTTAAAGGAAGAACGTTCGGGAAAAACCACGATTATTACAGCCCATAGACTAAGTGCGATTAAACATGCGAATAAAATTATAGTACTTGAAAATGGGAAAATAATTGAAAGTGGAAAACATGATGTATTAATGGAAAATGATGGTTGGTATAAAGCGATGTTTGTCAGTCAGCAGCTTGAAGAGCTTGTAGAACTTGGGGGAAAGTAAATAATGGATAAAAATATGACGATGACGGCTAAAGAACAAAGGATGATACTAATTCGCTTGATGGCATATACGAAACCTCATTTGAAAATGATGTTCTTCGCCTTCTTTCTATTGTTACTAGCAACAATTGGTGATATTTATGGTCCGATTATCGTAAAGGTGTTTATTGATGATTATTTAACACCTAGACATTTTCCATATCAAGCACTTGTAAATTTAGCGGTTGTATATATTTTAATTCAAGTATTTAAAGCGATTATACAGTATTATCAGCTATTTAAGTTTCAGGAAATTGCCGTAAAAATCATTCAGCAATTGCGGATTGACGTGTTTACAAAGGTCCAAAATTTAGGAATGAGATACTTTGATCGAACACCCGCAGGAAGTATTGTATCGAGGGTAACAAACGATACGGAAGCGATTAATGATATGTTTGTAAATGTCATGGTTACTTTTATTCAAGGAGTCTTTTTAATTATAGGGATCTTTATCGCGATGTTTGCGTTAAATGTAAAACTTGCCGTTTTTTGCTTATGTATACTGCCTATATTAATTTTTATCATGGGACTATACCGCAAATATAGTTCTGTCTTTTATCAAGATTTAAGAGAGCGTCTTAGTCAATTAAATGCAAAGCTAAATGAATCTTTGCAAGGAATGTCAATTATCCAATTGTTTCGGCAGGAAGCACGGTTTCGAAAAGAATTCGCTAGTATCAATGAAAAGCATTTTAAAGCCGGGATGAAAAATATTAAGATTGATGGACTCCTACTACGTCCGGTAATTGATCTCATCTATGTATTTGCATTAATCATTGTTTTAAGCTATTTCGGTATTTCTTCCTTTCAACATCCAATAGAAATTGGTGTTTTGTATGCATTTGTCAATTATTTAGATCGATTTTTTGAACCGGTAAATCAAATGATGTTTCGCTTATCGATGTTTCAACAAGCTATCGTTGCCGCAACAAGGATATTCAAAATAATTGATGAAAAGGAAACCGCACCTAGTCAAGAGAGTGGGAATGATTTAAAAATTGAAATGGGTGAGGTTGAATTTAGAAATGTAAGCTTTTCATATGATGGCAAAAGAGAGGTTTTAAAGAATATCTCCTTTAAAGTGCTGCCGGGTCAAACGATTGCTTTAGTAGGTCATACAGGTAGTGGAAAAAGTTCAACGATTAATTTAATGATGAGATTCTATGAATTCACGAGAGGAGATATTTTAATAGATGGTATATCGATTAAAAAATATCCTCTTGAAGAATTGCGCGCAAAATTAGGTTTAGTGTTACAGGATCCTTTTTTGTTTTACGGAACAATACAAGATAACATTCGGCTTCATAATCCAAGTTTAACCGATCAAAAAATTCAAGAAGCTGCAAAATTTGTGCAAGCACATACATTTATATCCGAGCTTGAAGGTGGTTACCACCATAAAGTTGTTGAGAGAGGATCAACCTTGTCGAGCGGGCAGCGTCAATTGATCGCGTTTGCTCGAACAATTGCAACAGATCCGAAAATATTAATATTAGACGAAGCGACTGCAAATATTGATACGGAAACAGAAGAAGCTATTCAAGATGCATTAAATCATATGAGAAAAGGTCGCACAACAATTGCTATCGCACATCGCTTATCTACTATTCAAGATGCAGATTTAATATTAGTTTTGCATCAAGGGGAAATAGTTGAACGCGGAAATCATCAGGAGCTTATTGCCTTAAATGGTTTATACCATAAAATGTATTTATTGCAAAATGGTATAAAAGAATCGATCCATCCAATTACTTCTTGAAATAACTAAATAGTAAAAAAAACGAGTGGTACTCGTTTTTTTACTTTATCTTTTTCACATTCTATAATATATTTATATGGATCATGGAGAAATTGCAGATTTATTTTGCATACTTAGATGAAGATATTGATTTAACAAACGATCTAATTCTTGACTATATTGAATGGCTAATGAAGATGAAAGCCCTTCCTTCCTAACTACTTCTATTAAATCAGCCCGTTTTTTTTCAATTTGTTTTGAAAGATGATCATTTTTCACGGTTGATTTCCTTTCGTACTTTATTTAATCTAAGTATACCCAATCTTTTACACTTTTTCAAAAGTTTTTCTCTTTATTTCCATAAAAAATTAAATAATTTCGTTTATCTTTGATAGTTTATGACAGAAAATATACATAAATATTATTGTACACAAAAACTTCACACAATATCCAGTCATATATAATAGGGAACTTTGGTAAAATGAAGAAAAACGTATCAGGAGTTGTTTAGCATGACTGAAGTAGATTTAAATATATTTCTAGCGCTAGGTGCGGGATTTTTAAGTTTTATATCTCCATGTTGTTTACCGCTTTATCCAGCGTTTGTATCCTATATAACTGGCATGTCAGTGAATGAATTAAAAAATGAAAATGCTATGTTACAGAGGCGAAGTCTTTTACATACTTTATGTTTTATTCTTGGATTTTCAATAGTTTTTATTGGACTTGGTTTTGGTACTTCGTTAATTGGTAGTTTGTTTAAGGATTATCAAGATTTACTTAGACAAATTGGTGCAATTATCATTGTAATTTTTGGATTTATAATTGTTGGATTTTTAAAACCGGATTTTTTGATGAAAGAACATCGTTTTCAATTTAAAAATAGACCGGCTGGTTATTTTGGATCAATTTTAATTGGACTTGCTTTTGCTGCAGGATGGACACCTTGTACAGGCCCAATATTAGGGGCTGTAATTAATCTTGGTTTAAATAATCCCAATTCTGCACTGCCTTATATGATCGCCTATATCATCGGTTTTGCAGTACCATTTTTTATTCTTTCTTTCTTTATTGGAAAGCTTAAATGGATTCGTAGAAATAGTAATAGAATTGTTAAAATAGGTGGTTATATTATGATTGTAATGGGAATCTTCTTATTTTTTGATTGGATGACAATGCTTACCGGCTATATGTCCGCTTTATTTGGAGGATTTAAGGGATTCTAATATTCTTTTTGAACGGAAAATTGTATGTTTATGGTTTGCACCGTATTAAAAATATTTGCTATATTTATTATATATGCAATTAATTATCGTTCTGTTAGTTAATTACATATAAGATGAGGGGGAAACATCTTTGGCTAAAGTATTAGTAGTTGATGATGCTAAATTTATGAGAGTAACCTTACAGAAAATGTTAGAATTAGCTGATCATGAGGTAATTGGTGAAGCTGAGAATGGCCGGGAAGCGGTTGAAATGTATCGCTTACTACAGCCTGAAATAGTCACAATGGATATTACTATGCCCGAGATGACTGGTATTGAAGCTGTAAGGCAAATCATACAAGAGTTTCCGGAGGCAAAAATCATTATTTGTTCCTCAATGGGACAGCAAAAAATGGTTATGAATGCAATTGATGCGGGAGCAAAGGATTATATCGTTAAGCCATTCAATGAAATTCGTGTGAACGAAGCAATCGATCGTGTTCTAAAATAAAGTTATTTAAATATTCCTGTTGATTAAGTAGGTAAACGAAGGTGTCTTTTATATGAATTAATCATATTTAGTGAGATAACCTTCTTTTATTTGATTTCGTTTTTGGGAGAAATCCGTTATAATAGATAAGGCATTTACAAGCTTATATAAACATCAAAGTAAAAGAGGTTGATCATATATGCTCGAAATAATTGTTTCATCTATTTTTGCCTTGTGCATGGGACTTTTTGTTATATTTGTCCGGATGAAAGCATCACATAAACCAGCATCAGCAAAGAAAATAATTTTACCTCCTATCTTTATGAGTACGGGTATGCTAATGTTTGTTGAACCATTTTTTCGAGTTACGTTATCCGAAATTGTCGAAGCGGTTTTGGTAGGAATGCTATTTTCAATCGTTTTAGTAAAAACGTCTAGATTTGAAATTCGAGAAAATGATATATATTTAAAAAGATCAAAAGCGTTCGGATTTATCCTAATCGGCCTTCTTTTAATAAGGCTAGTAGCAAAGCTTATATTGAGTGCCGAAATAAACGTTGGGCAACTTAGCGGAATGTTTTATTTATTAGCATTTGGAATGATTGTTCCTTGGCGACTAGCGATGTATATTCAATATCGTAGATTGCTCGGCACACTTAATAATGATGTGCAGATTAAAGGGATATGAAATTGAACGTCTAATTTAATATAAGTTTAAAAAGTGAAACGCATTCGTTTCGCTTTTTTATGTAAATTTATAATTTATTCTTTAGAATTCTCTAGTTCAGTAATAACAGATTTTCCTCCATTTCTTGTATAAAAAAATAAACCGCTAAAAAAGCGGCGATTTTCTTTCCTATTGGAACAAATGTTCATAAGGTGTTTCATCTATTTCCATTTGACGTAGTTTTTTTCTTAAAAACTTATGATCTCGCTTTGGTGTTGCTAATATATATCCTCTAATTACATGCTCGCGATTTATTTGTTTTGCTTTCTCTTCGAGCGCAACTTCACCAATTTTTCCAGCGATTTTCTGTCTTGCCACATCTCTAAATAATTCGGGAACTGGACTCACTAATTCCTCTAATAACTCCTTTTGATCAGGAGTCCAAAGATTACGCGTTTGATTTACGTAATGTTCTTCCCAATCTAAAATCGATTTCCCATCTTCTTTCGGAAGCCTCTTTAAAAACTTTCGAAACATAAAGAAACCGCCGATTGCAAATAAACTAATTAATATGACTACCCAAAACAAAATAAACCATAAAAACCAGCCATTTAGCATGTGCTTCACCTCAATCTATTTAAAGCATATCATTTTCTATTATAGACAATTTGGAAATGTTATCACAAGTAAAATACAAGGAATGATTATAGGAAAATTAAATAAAATAGTTCAAGGAGAAAATTTTATTCGTTCAATAGATCTTTTTACCTATGAATTTATTGTGAGATTTTCATATTCTAACATAAATCCATTTTCGTGGGTCGGAGGGTGATTGAATGGATCTATTAGATTTCCAAAAACGAATCGATCACTGTAAAAGTTATCAAATGCTTCAAGCCGAAGCACAAATCATTTTAGGAATCATGCAAAATGAGCCGTGTAACAGTAAAATGTTTGCTGAATATATAACTCTTCTCAATAAAATACATGTTAAATCCAAAGGATTTAATAAATGATACAATAAGTAATACTCTGCTTTTTTATGCAGGGTTTTGCTTTTTTGATCCTATGACATAATTCCTTCATTCAATTTCCCTTCTATTAAAATGCTTCATTTTGATATAATAAGAAGAATATAAAAAGCACCTGAGGTGATTTGAATGAAATTTATTCATACAGCTGACTGGCATTTAGGAAAGCTTGTACATGGAATATATATGACAGACGAACAGCGGATAGTACTTGAACAATTTGTTAAATTAGTCGAAGAAGAAAAGCCGGATGCAGTGATTATTGCAGGAGATTTATATGACCGTTCCGTGCCGCCCACAGATGCTGTAAATCTATTAGATGAGATATTATTTAAAATTAATGTAGAATTAAAAACTCCGATTTTGGCGATTTCCGGTAATCATGATAGTGCGGAAAGACTATCTTTCGGTTCAACATGGTATCGTCAAAGTCATTTTTATATGCAAGGTAAGTTGTTAAAGGAAATTAAGCCAATCTATTTAAATGGAGTTAATTTTTATCTCGTTCCATACGCAGAACCGGGTATTGTCCGTCAATTATTAGATGATTCATCTATCCATTCGCATGAAGATGCAATGAAATCAATAGTTGGACAAATAGAAAAGACAATGAACCCAAATGAACCCAATGTTTTAATTGGACACGCATTTGTCGCCGGTGGTTCGACAAGTGATTCTGAACGAATTTTATCTGTTGGTGGCACAGGAAGTGTTCCTGCCGATTGTTTTACGCCATTTACATATACCGCCTTAGGACATTTGCACAGCCCGCATGCGATTAAACATGATACGATTAAATATTCCGGCTCCTTATTAAAGTATTCTTTTTCAGAAGCGAAACAAAGGAAATCTGTATCAATCGTCACAATTGATCCTAACGGTAAACTAGAAATAGAGGAGAGAATACTAACACCCCGACAAGATATGAGAGAAATTTCGGGATATCTTGAAGAGCTATTAGATCCTTCTTTTTATCAAAATCAAAAGATAGATGATTACCTCAAAGTAGTACTTCATGATGAAGGAGCTATATTAGATCCAATTAACAAACTAAGACAAGTGTATCCGAATGTACTGCATTTAGAGAAAAAGATCGATCAAATCGATGTAAAAGAAAAACTATCTATTAATACTGTAAAAAGACAATCGAAATCGGAACTTAGGTTATTTGAAGAGTTTTATAAAGAAATGACGACATCAGAATTTAGTCAAGAAAAAAGAGATTTGATGATAAGTATCATTGATCGGGTGAAAGGGGAGTCTCGTAATCTATGAAGCCATTAAAATTAATGATGCAAGCATTCGGCCCCTATGCGGAAAAAGAAGTGATTGATTTTACAGAGCTAGGCAATCGAACAATGTTTGTTATTTCCGGAAAGACGGGCTCTGGAAAAACGACCATTTTTGATGGCATCAGTTTCGCTATTTATGGGAAAGCAAGTGGTGAGGACCGTAATGGTAATGAGCTTCGTAGCCAATTTGCGAAAGATGAGCTGCCTACGGAAGTTTCATTGCAATTTTCATTAAGAAATAAAACCTACTTTATATGGCGTTCCCCGCAGCAAGAAAAGCGAAAAAGCCGTGGTGATGGCTTTACAACCGTAGGTGCTAAGGCAGAACTTTATTTGCTTAACGAGACTGGAGATAAGCAAATTTTAGCGGCGAATGTACGTGATACAGATGAAAAAATTAAAGAGATTATTCAATTGGATGCCAATCAGTTTCGTCAAATCCTCATGATCCCGCAAGGAGAGTTCCGAAAATTATTAACCTCTGAAAGTAAGGATAAAGAACAGATTTTACAAAGACTTTTTCATACAGAGTTGTATAAACGAATTGAAGAACAATTAAAGGAAGAAGCTGCGACATTAAAAAAATATGTTGAAGCGAAGATAGAAGAACGATCCATGGCATTGAAATCAATTTATCAAATTGAAAATGAAGACTTGCATTCGGAAATTGAAGAAGACATCATTAATGACGTGAAAATAATTCCAATGTTAACGGCCGAAATCAAGAAAATGCAGCAAATGGCCGTGGAACTCCAAGTGAAAATGGAACAAAAAAAGTTAGAGCGCGATGAGTCCAAGAAAAAAGTCGATGAAGCGGAAACTCTTTTAAAACAATTTGCTAATCGCGACCGTCTCAAAAAAGAAAAAGATTTTTTGGAGTCTAAAAAAGATTATTATGATCAAATGAAAGTTGAAATTGAGCAGGCATATAAAGCCTCTAGATTAGAACAGCAAGATCAACTTTGTCATCGAATTAAAAAGGAATATGATACATATAAAGCGGATTTTCAACATTCAAAGAATCAGCTAGAACGGATAGCATCATTATTAGAACAAGCTGAAATTAGATTAAAACAAGAGGAAGAAAAATCAGATTTGCGTAATCGAATCGCAGATGAATTAGTTAAAGTAACGAATTTAAAAGACGAAGTTTACTCATTGGCAAATCGAAAAAAAGAGCTCCAAACTCTTGGAAAAGAATATAAAATCATTGAGTTAAAAATCGAACAAACTAAAAAACAAATCGAACAAATTGAAAAAAATATAAATGAGAAAAGAAATGAACAAAAATGGGTAGATGAACTAAAATTACTTTCATTGAAAAATGAAAAGGAATTAGATCAATTAACAAACATTATTCACAAATTACGAAAAATCGCTGATCTTATGCAAAAAGAAGCCAAAACAAAGGGTGATTTAGAAGAAAAAGGAAAGTTGTATGAATATGCAAAGGTAAGGCTTGAAGATGCTAAAAACACCCTTTCCACTTTAGAACGTAAGTGGCAGATAGGACAAGCAGGCTTATTAGCGCAAACATTAATAGAAGGTGACCCTTGCCCGGTTTGTGGATCTACCCATCACCCAAATCGATCAATCATACATGAAGAAATTCCTACCGAAAAAGATTTGAAAAGTGCGAAATTAGAAGTGGAAAAATTAGAAAATGAATACAGAAAGATAGAAACAAACTGGTTCGAAATTAAATCGAGCCTTACACACTTGAATGTCTCTATCGAAGAACAAAAAGAAGAGATGACAGTTATCATTCCAGAACTATCACTTGAAAATGTGGAACAAACGTTAAGGTTATACGAAGAAAAACTTGTGGAGAAAAATCAGTTAATTAACGAACAAAAAATGAAAATCTCACAATTTAATCAAATCGAAAAAGATATTGAACAACTGGAAGGTAAACGAAAACAGGAAAGAAACAATGAAGAATCATACTTAGAAAACGAAAGAGAAATCGCTAAGCGTTATACAGAGTTAAATACATCTATTCAAAGCTCATTGAAAAATATTCCAAATGAAATTCAAACAATAGATGTATATGAAAAGAAAGTTAAAAGTTTAACAAAGCAAAAACAACAATTGGAACAAGATTTTGAAAATGCAAAACTATACGTTCAACAGTTAAAAGAACAGCTTTCAGGAAATCGAGCTTCCAATGAGAAACTATTAGACTTATTAACAAAGTCAGAAGGAACATTAAAAGAAGAAAGAAAAAAGTTCATCAATATGTTAAGTGAAGAGGGATTTAGCGGATACCAACAATTTTCACAGGCAAAAAGAGAGAGAGAAACAATCAAACAACTAGAACAACAGGTTCAAAATTATCGAGAAGAGTTTCGCTCCGTTTCAGATCGTTATCAAGAAATAGAAGAGCTTCTCAAAAATGTTGAAAAGCCGCAAATCGATCAGTTAAAGCAACAATTTATCGAATTAGAAAACGATTTGCAGGACTTATCTTCCACCCATTCAACTGTATTGATGAAAATCCATCATAATGAGGAAATAGCGAGAAAGGTTGCAAAGATTAATCATACAATTAAAGAGTCTGAAGAAAAATACAAGGTAATTGGTCATCTATCCGATATCTCAAAAGGCCAAAACACGTATCGAATCACATTTGAAAGATATGTCCTTGCTGCATTTTTAGATGATATATTACAAGTTGCTAATACACGGTTAACAAGAATGACAAGTGGACGTTATCACTTACTTAGAAAAACAGATCGATCAAAGGGGAATGTCCAAAGCGGTTTAGAGTTATTGATTTTCGATCAATATACCGGGCAGGAACGCCATGTGAAGACGTTATCTGGTGGGGAGAGCTTTAAGGCATCTTTAGCACTTGCATTAGGACTTGCCGATGTTGTCCAACAACATTCCGGCGGTGTTTCACTTGAAACGATGTTTATAGACGAAGGGTTTGGAACTCTTGATCCGGAATCATTAGACCAAGCGATTGAATCATTAATGGATATACAAAATAGTGGTAGATTGGTAGGAATTATTTCGCATGTTCCTGAATTAAAGGAACGCATTGATGCGCGACTTGAAGTTTACTCTAGTCAAAATGGTAGTAAAACAGAATTTCATTTTCTAAATTAAATAGCAACCATAGTTTTAATGCATTATCTACCCACCCCTTCATATATTGTAAGGGGAGGTAGGATAAGGTGATTATTTATTTTAGTTTTGTTGGATTGGCTTTCATTGGATCAATCGTTTGGAGTATGTTTCGGTTGAGGAAATTTGAAATTTATAAAAAACCATTAATTGAAGCCACTATCATTAACATTTCACAACATATAATTGGATTAATATGGTGGATAGTGATCAATTGGGGTATTATATTAACACTTATCCCCGGAATTGTTTACTATATTCTATCAATGTCGATAATAAACACAATTAATTGGCTTGTTCTTTCACTTTTTAAACCAAAAAAGCAGAAACAATCCGTTTTCCCGTATTAGTTATAGCCACTCTACAACCTATTGGCTATAATAGAAGCTCTTTATTTGTGAATATGGTGGTGATACATATGGAAAAAAGTTATTATGTCGCAACAATCCTATTTGGGTGGATTATTCTATTAGCAATAGCCACCTTTTCGATTATTGCCTTTAAAATGGGATATTTCATTATTGGACTCATTTTTATCCTATTGACAATTGCATCAATAATAATGAACATCCTTTTTATACGTAAGTTTAAAAAACAACATGTATAAATTTTCGCAGGTGAAATGAGTTTAGAATTATACACTTACACCTTCTTATCGCTTCGATTTGAAAATACGGTACCCAATTTTATTTGCTAATAGTGATGTAACATTTTGATGATTTTGAAGAATTTCCATTAGCTTAGGATCGATTGAAGGAGATATGTGAAACTCAGGTTGTTCCAAGCTTTTATTGATATGTGAAGAAAGAGAATCCGAATGGAGCACATTGACCTTTCGATAGCCAACTTCACGAAGTAGGGATATCCATTCATTCTCAGTTAGAACATAGGAAATTCCATATACATTAGAAATCATCGTTATATCTGACGAATGTAATGGACCTTCGGCTGTCATATCAATATTAATTAAAATGCCCCCTTTTTTTAAAACTCTAAAGTATTCTGTTAATGTTTTTTCGATATTTGTAAAAACCGTTACTGACTCCGAAATTATATAATCATAGGTTTGGTCTGAAACAGGGATGTTTTCTACACTACTTTGTATCGTGTTAATTGGGAGATCTCTCTCTTTAAATCGTTTTTTTGCCTTTTCAATCATAACTGGATGAATGTCTAAGGCTGTAACATCACATTTATACATTTCCGCAAGATAGGCAGAGGTTTGTCCTGTGCCACATCCTGCATCTAAAATTTTAGTAGTATGGGTAATATTTTCATTATGAAAGATTTGTTTTGTTAAGGATAATCCTCCTGGATGCGCTCCCCCTACTCCATAATAAGCAAGGGTATCTTGATATGAATAGGCCAATATTTTTCACTCCTTCAATTACCTCATCCCTTCATTATATGTTTAGAAGCTTGAAGGAGTTATATGTTTATCTTAGAACTTTGTACGAATATCCCATAATTCAGGAAAAAAACGATGTTCAAGTACTTTTTTTAAGTAAGTAACACCAGCAGAGCCTCCGGTACCTTTTTTATGACCGATAATTCGCTCTACCGTTTTCATATGTCGAAAACGCCATTGTTGAAACGAATCTTCAATATCAACAAGTTTTTCAGCGAGTTCATATAAATCCCAATATTTATCAACATTTTTATATACCTCAAGCCAGGCGTTTTCTACGCTCGGATCCGCTTGATATGGTTGTGAAAAATCTCTCGTTAATAACTCGGAATGAATATGTAAACCATTTGCCGCCAATGCTTGAATGGAGACATCGTATAAACTTGGAGCCTGTAAGGCTAATTGTAACTGTTTATGCAAGTTACTGTCCTTTTTGTAGATTTCTAGTATATGGCGAGTTTTATATCCTAATGCAAATTCGATTAATCGATTTTGGTACGATTGAAAACCGGACGCCTGACCTAATTTATCGCGAAACTCCATATATTCTGCAGGTGTTAATGTTGCAAGCACATCCCATGCATGGATAATTTGGGTTTGTATTTTAGAAACACGTGATAACATTTTGAAAGCAGGAGATAAATTCCCTTTTGAAATGGATTCAATTGCAGTCTGAAGTTCGTGTAAAATAAGCTTCATCCAAAGTTCACTAACATGATGGATGATAATGAATAGCATTTCATCATGATGATCAGATAATCTTTTTTGACTTGATAAGAGAGTGTCCAAGTGGAGGTATTCTCCATAGCTCATACGATTAATAAAATCTGTATAAATTTCATTTTCCTTTGACATTAGCTTTACACTCCTTCAAGGTTTCTTAGAATTGCACGTACTGGGCTGCCGTCTGCTTCTTGAATAGGTAATGGAAGAGCTATCAATTCATAACACCCGGGTTCCACATCAGTAAGAACGATATTTTCTAAAATATGGACGCCATTACTGGACAATGCATGATGTGCATCTAAAGACTTACTATCAAGAGGATCGACAGAGGGAACATCTACTCCAATTAGTTCAATTCCTTTTTCCTTTAGAAATGGACCAATATTAGATTGTAAATAAGGAATATTAGAAGGAAAAACTTCGGGATTTGTGGATGAATCCGTTTTCAACAACAGTCTTGATTCATTCCCTAAATCATATCCTTGAAGTTCTTCTGCACCAATACTAGTAAACTCGGAAACATCAATCACTCTAGCTGGACCGATATAAATGGATAGATTAAGATCCTTCACTCTCTTTCCATTATCATCAAAATGAAAGGGAGAATCTATATGGGTTCCAGTGTGTGTACTCATCGTAACCTTGCCAATATTAACAGACCCACTTTGCTTCTTTGTTACTTCTACTTCATATGAAAATGGAGTATCCCCTGGCCATACCGCAATTGAGTTCGTTAATGGTTTTGAAATGTCAATTAGTTTCATATGTACCTCCTGAAAAGATGTAACTTATCGATTCTATTATTATTATACAATATATGCTCTGAATATTTCGTAAAAAAATACGCAAAGAATGGAAAGGTAAATTCAAAAAAAAAAGCCCGACCATAAAGGCCGGAAATAAAAGGGGTTTAACTAGACTATTTGGGGGGCCTAGTTTTAAAAAAAGGTATTTGCTGCAATGTTCGTTGCAACTGTTTATATAGTAATCGATAAATCCTAAATCCAAATGAAAGCTAGATGATAAATTAATGAGAAACAAAATTGTCACAATTGAACAACCATTTCTCTATAAAAAATAAGATAATTTCACAATATTATTGTGGGATTATCTTATTTTACAAATGGATTTATTTACTTGCTGACCTATAATCCAAAAAATAGTAAACAGATACTATAGCATATTAATGCGGATTTGGAGTAAAATAGAATTGATAAATTTTCATTCCTATTTTCTCTTTATAAAGGCTATAATATGCTTATCCATGAATTTTTTAGGTTTGACTAACTATTAATCTATTAAATAAAATTAAGTATTGATTATTTAAGTAAAGGGAAGAAAATTATGGGAAAAGTAGTAGTAACAGGTTTTGGTTTAAAAATTCCCGGAGTATTATCAAAACACCAATTTAAAGCAGTTTTAGAAAACGGAATTTGTACACATGAATTGGTGCAAACAAAAGGTAAAAATGGAATTCATCAAATGGCTGCTGGAGTTATAATTGATGATTTCCAAACAATAAACGGAAAAAATTATAAACGATATCCAAGATTAAGTAGAATAGCTATGGCTGCAACTGATGATGCAATAAAAATGGCACAAATCATATTTGAAAAGAATCAGAGAGTAGCAGTTATTTTGGGTACTTCCGCTGGAGGATTAAGAGAATTAGAAAGAAACTCAGAAAACTTTAAGAAATACGAGACTTTTCCTATAGAAAGTGTTTCATTAGGAGACCCACATACATTATCCTCTTCAGTTGCGACACATATCGGCGTGAAAAATCAATCTTATACACTCACTACGGGATGCGCAGCCAGCTCTGATGCAATATTACTTGGGAAACTTCTATTAGAAACAGGACAAGCTGATGTTTGTATTGTTGGCGGAGCAGATGCTTGCCTAGGAGACTGGATCTCATTAGGTTTTTTGAAACTTAAGTCTATTCAATTGGATGAGGATATCCTAAACACTGGAGTCCCATTTTCATTAAAGCATAAAGGATTTGTAATGGCAGAAGGTGCAGGTATTCTTGTTTTAGAACGTGAAAATGATGCGAAAATAAGAAAAGCCAACATTTTAGGTACCATTATGAATGGGTATGCTAATAATGACTCTTTACCAATGTATCAAACGGATTTAACTGGACAAACAATGGCAAAAGCGTTAAAAGGGGCAATTGGTAACTATATTCCTTCTTATGTTAATAGCCAGGCACTTGGATTAATAACTAACGATACAGTCGAATATAAAGCCCATCAATCCATGTTTGGTGCTAGTGTTCCTATCACTTCTATCAAAGGGATGATTGGACATCCATTTGGAGCGTCGGGAGCTATCCAGGTTATATCTGCTCTTATCTCGATGGAATATGGATTTATTCCACCAACAATTAAAACGAACGCAGATGGTTATGAGGATTTGCCGATCGTTTTAGAAACGCAATATCAAGAAATTAAACATGTTGCGATAACTACACATGGTAATGGAGGGAATAATACGTGTTTACTTATCTCTCGTTATCATTAATAGGTGTGATTATTTAATGTATATAATGATGACTTTATTTGCTTGTTTTCCTTTGATAATTGGAATTTTAGGGTTATTTATTTTGGAACGCTCTAGAATTTCAATTTCCTTATTTTTGTTTCTTATTAATATTATTTTATGGCAATTGAGTGTTGCGGTCCTTTATGCTCATAAAATATTTGACATATACACAATAGAATTTTTATTTAGGCTATTTAGATGGGGATCGATTTTTTTAGCCCCAAATTTAATGTATATATGTTACCTCTTGTTTACTGAACTATCTCCTAATTTTAACAAAAGTTGGTTGCGGTTTATTGTAAGCAGGTATACAGTTATTCTATTGTCCGCTTGGGGATTAGTCGTATTTTTAATCGGCATGAGTCCTTATGGTGTGAATAAGCTTGTAATG
This sequence comes from Heyndrickxia sporothermodurans, assembly GCA_016756695.1. Taxonomy (GTDB): domain Bacteria; phylum Bacillota; class Bacilli; order Bacillales; family Bacillaceae_C; genus Heyndrickxia; species Heyndrickxia sporothermodurans. The sequence continues at coordinate 3,918,861 of CP066701.1, read as the reverse complement.
ATGAATGGGATAGATGGATCAAATTTCTTGTTTCCCATTGGTGGAAAAGGTAGTGGATTCTATTTTTCCATGCTTATCATAATGTTTATTTGTCTATTTTTTTGTTTTCTATTATCAGCAAAAATTGAAGATAAGCAGATGAAATCCTATACAAGACAATTTTTAGTAGCTACTACGTTAGGTTATACTATAGGCTTTCTAAATGTTTTCCCACAAAGTAAATTACTAGGGAGTAGCTTAGCAGTTATTGTTTTTGCTACATCTATTTTCATTACAATAATAAGAATTCATCAGAAGAAAATTAAGAGTATGAATGATGAAATTAAAAAACACCAAGAGTTTTTGCGAACAACGATCGATATGAATCCTAGTTTGATTTATGCTATAAACGAAAAAAAAGAATTTACACTTGTAAATAAAGCTTTTGCTCAATTATATAAAAAGGTACCGAAGGAATTGGAAGGTCATTCGGTGGAAATCCTTTATGATGAAAAAGAGGAACAAAAACTGTATGAAATTAACGAAATGAATGAACAATGTGTTCCCGAGGAAATTACCTTGAATAAAAATGGAAATAAAATATGGTTACAATCAGTAAAAATTCCGATTGAAGCATATAATGATGAAAAAATTATTCTCGGTGTTTCTACCGATATAACGGAAAGAAAAAAACAAGAAGAAGAAATGAAATACTTAGCTTTTCATGATACATTAACGGGCTTGCCGAATCGTCGCAAGTTTAATATCGACTTAATCGAATTCACAGAAAATGCAAAAACTCACAACAAGCATTTCGCGGTCTTTTTTCTCGATTTAGATCGATTTAAATATATAAATGATACAATGAGCCATGCAACCGGAGATACGTTACTCTCATTAGTTGCATACCAACTGGAAACTTGCAGTGAAGAAAATGAAGACTTTTTAGTATACCGAATTGGCGGAGATGAATTTACAATCATTTTACCGAATAGCCGTGCGATTGAAGCCGAGTTATTTGCTTTGAAGATTCTTAAAAAGTTTAAAGAGCCGCTAACGATTAAAGGAAATCCTCTTTTTATTACACCAAGTATCGGTATTAGTATTTTTCCAGAAGATGGCGAAAATGCGGAAACGTTGATGAAAAATGCGGACACCGCAATGTATTTCGTAAAGGAAAAAGGGAAAAATGGTTACAAATTATTTCAGTCTGATATGAAAGAAACGTTTTACCGTAAAATGATGATTGAAAAGGGATTAAGAAAGGCTATTGATGCAGAAGAATTTACATTAGTTTATCAACCGCAATTAGATTTAAAAAACAACGTTGTTATAGGTGCGGAAGCCTTGTTAAGGTGGAATAGCGAAGAATTTGGAATGGTTCCACCAAGTGAGTTTATTCCAGTTGCAGAAGAAGTTGGCTTAATCAATCAGATTGGTGAGTGGGTGTTACTAACCGCCTGTAAGCAATGTAAAGAATGGAATATTGAAGGTAGAGATCCAATAAAAATTGCAGTAAATATTTCAATGAAACAATTTTTAGAGGGGGACTTTGTTTACAAAGTATCTAGAATTTTAGATGAAACACAACTAAATCCTACTTATTTAGAACTTGAAATAACTGAGAAGATAGCCATGACCAATCATGAAAAAGTAATTGAGATAATAGAGTCTTTAAAATCATTAGGAGTTAGAATAGCCATTGATGATTTTGGTACAGGATACTCTTCTTTAAATTATTTAGGGAAAATCCCAATTGATGTACTTAAAATCGATCGATCATTAGTAAAAAACATTTCTTTGAATAATAAGAATGCAACAATTGTTCAAAGCATTATATCCGTCACAAAAAAATTACAAATAGATGTAATTGCCGTAGGAATTGAAACAAAGGAAGAATTACAATATTTAAAAAACATGGATTGTTATACCGGGCAAGGATACTTTATATCAAAACCGAAAGAACATCCGTTTAGTTGAAGTGAATCCTTTAAGTTGGACTATGAAGTCAACTTAAGGGGTTTTTTATTTTATGGGAATATGCGAGGTGATGTATTATTATTCATTTGTTTATACAGGTTTGTTAAATTATTTATTAATACATAGGATAAAATAATTATTTTTTTAAAAAATATTGTATAGTTATTCATTAGTTGTTATAATAATTCAAAATTAATGGAGGTGATTATGGTGAAAGTTGGAGTCATAGGTGCTAATGGCTACGGAGGTGTCGAACTACTTAGATTACTGAAACAACATCCCCTCGTAAATGTAGAAAAAGTCATCTCTCATTCAACACAAGGATGTAAACTGACTGAGCAATATCCCCATTTAAACGATGTATATGAAATGACCCTTGAGAAAATTGATATTGAAGAAATCGCTAGTAATGTAGATTTACTTTTTTTTGCAACACCATCCGGCGTGTCAAAAGAAATTATTCCTCCATTTCTAGAAAGGAAGGTTAAATGTATCGATCTGTCTGGCGATTTTCGATTGAAGGATGGGCTCCTTTATGAAAAATGGTACAAAAACACTCAAGCAAAAAATGAGTTGTTACAAAACGCTACATATGGATTAACCGAGTTATTCCGTTCAGAAATAAAAAATGGGCATTTAATTGCAAATCCTGGTTGTTATCCAACGGCAACAATACTTGGAGTATATCCTGCATTGAAGGCAAAATGGATTGATCAGAAATCCATCATTATTGATGGCAAATCAGGTATTTCGGGGGCGGGAAGAAATGCATCCATAGGTAATATATTTGCAGAAATCAATGAAAATATGAAAGCATATAAAATTGGTCTGCACCAACACATTCCGGAAATTGAGCAACTGCTAAATGTAATAAGTGGAGAGGAAGCACGGATATCCTTCACTACCCATCTGGTTCCAATGACGAGAGGGATTATGTGCACGATCTATGCTGATCTAAAGGAAACTATTTCAACACAAGAAATGATTGATTTATATAAAGAGACTTATAAAGATGAATATTTTGTTCGTATCCGTTCAGCAAATGAATGGCCTGCAACAAAGGAAGTAACAGGTTCCAATTTTTGTGATATTGGTTTAAGAGTTGACGAAAGGACGAACCGTTTAGTAATCGTTTCAGTCATTGATAATCTCGTTAAAGGTGCGGCTGGTCAAGCGATTCAAAATATGAACGTAATAAATGCTTGGTATGAAAAAACAGGCTTAGAAAACGTACCGTTATATCCGTAAAAGGAGGAAATTTGGATGAATAGTGTTAATCAAGTGGATACGTTAAAAGAAAACAAAGGAAGTTTAATAGACGGAAGTATAACATCACCCTTAGGATTTTTAGCAGGTGGATTATTTTGTGGCATTAAACGGAAAAGATTGGATTTGGCTTGGCTTTATTCGGAAGTACCTGCAACAGCAGCTGCAGTATACACAACAAATTTATTTCAAGCACCACCATTAAAAGTAACGCAAGATAGTATTCAATCCAGTGGGAAAATACAAGGCGTCATCGTTAACTCAGGAAATGCGAATGCATGTACGGGAGAAGAAGGACTGAAAAACGCCCTTTTAATGAGACAAAAATTTGCGGAACATCTTGGTGTCCGTGAACACTTAATAGCTGTTAGTTCAACAGGAATAATTGGTGAACAATTACCAATAGAAAAGATTGTAAACGGAATATTGAATATGACTGATTTTTATCAACAAAACGATGCAGCTAGCTTTGAAGCGGCGATATTAACAACGGATACATTTGTTAAGCATGCATGTGCGGAGCTGAAAATTGATGGTAAAACTGTAACGATTGGCGGGGCAGCAAAAGGTTCGGGAATGATCCATCCCAATATGGCAACGATGTTAGCATTTATTACGACAGATGCAAATATCCAGCAAGATGCACTTAATCAATCATTAAAAAAGGTAACGGATGAAACATTTAACATGATTACGGTCGATGGTGATACGAGTACAAATGATACGGTCCTTATTCTGGCTAATGGCAAAGCTGGAAATAAAGAATTAACCCCAGCACATCCTGAGTGGCATGCATTTGAACAATGTTTGAAATTAGTATGTCAATCATTAGCAAAACAAATAGCAAGAGATGGGGAAGGAGCAACAAAACTGATCGAAGTACAAGTTAAAGGTGCCGAAACTGATCAAGATGCCAAAAAGGTTGCGAAAGCAATAGTTGGTTCAAATCTTGTTAAGACAGCTATATATGGCGAAGATCCCAATTGGGGGAGAATTATAGCAGCTATTGGTTATAGCGGTATTGAACTGGACCCTACAAAAATGAATGTATCCCTAGGGCCGTTTAAATTATTGGATAACGGACTCCCATTTTCGTTTTCCGAAAAAGACGCAGCATATTATTTGCAACAGAATGAAACGATTCAAATTTTTGTTGATTTATCTGCTGCCAGTGGAAATGCGGTTGCCTGGGGATGTGATTTAACGTACGACTATGTCAAAATCAATGCATCTTATCGAACTTAAAGCTGAAAGAAGGGGCTGGTGAGGATTGTCCTATATTGTTATTAAATGTGGAGGCAGCGTACTGGAGAACATTTCAAGTTCTTTTTATTCGAACATCGTAGACATTATGAAAAGTGGAAAGATGAAACCAATCATCGTGCATGGCGGAGGACCGGATATAACTACACTTCTTAAGAAGCTGGATATTGAAACAAGATTTATTAATGGAATACGCGTTACCTCGAAGGAAGTTTTAAGAATCGTTGAAATGGTCTTGTCGGGTTCGTCTAATAAAATGGTTGTTCGGAATATTATTGCAAATGGCGGGGAGGCTATTGGACTAAGTGGCATTGACGGTATGCTCCTAGAGGCAAAGCAGTTTGGAGAACATCACGAACTTGGTTTTGTCGGAGAGGTAGTTTCCGTAAAAAAGAGTTTACTAGATAAATTACTAGATGAACATGTCATCCCGGTTATTTCTCCTATTGCCATTGATCGAAACGGACAGCATTGGAATATTAATGGTGATACCGCAGCAGCAGCTATTGCAAGGGAAATCAATGGATCATTATGTATGGTTACGAATGTAGCTGGAGTAATCAAAGAAGGTAAAATCCTTCATTTTATACAAGAGGTAGAGGTGGAAAACATGATTTCCAATCAAATTATAACCGGCGGCATGATTCCTAAAGTGAATGCAGCCATTGAATGTTTACGCTCCGGAGTGAAAGAAGTTTCGATAATTAATGGTATGGATGAAAATGCATTACTGAAGTTAGTGAGCGGTGAGATGATTGGCACTAAATTTATGGAGGGAATTACATGTTAAATGGAATCTTGGATCCTGCAATTACTCCAGTTATGAATACGTATCAAAGAGCGCCTATTCATTTACAAAAAGGAAAAGGCAGCTATGTTTGGGATATGGAAGGGAATAAATACTTAGATTTTACTTCGGGAATTGCTACATGCAACCTTGGTCACGTGCCGGATACAGTGAAAAAGGCATTAGAAGAACAATTAGATATGTTATGGCATTGTTCAAATTTATATCATATTCAGGTTCAAGAGAAATTAGCCTCGTTTTTAACGGAAATCAGTTGTATGGATCAAGCATTTTTCTGTAATAGTGGTGCGGAAGCTAATGAGGCAGCTATTAAACTAGCAAGAATTTATGCGAACAATGTAAAGGGAAATGTATCGCCGGTTATTGTCACTTTTAAACAATCGTTTCATGGTCGAACCCTCGCTACATTATCGGCTACTGGGCAAGAAAAGGTGCAAAAAGGCTTTGCCCCGTTAATGCCAGGTTTTCAGTATCTTATTTATAATGATGTCAAAGATCTGGAAAAAATCGAAACAATTACTCCTATTGCCGTTATGCTTGAGCTTGTTCAAGGTGAGGGTGGCGTCATCCCTGCAAAAAAAGAATGGATAGAGAAACTTGTAACGATTTGTAAGAAGAACAATATTTTACTTATCGTTGATGAAGTTCAAACAGGTATGGGGCGGACAGGAACGATGTTTGCCTATGAACAATATGACTTTGAACCAGACATTGTTACACTTGCCAAAGGACTAGGATCTGGTTTTCCGATTGGTGCTATGCTTGCGAAAAATCCAATTGCAAAATCATTTGTGCCTGGCACACACGGAAGTACATTCGGTGGAAACCCATTAGCTGCAGCAGCAGGAATGGCAACGGTTCAATTTTTAACGAGCAATATTATTTCTAAAAAAAACGAAATGATTACCTATTTATGGGATGGATTAAACTACTTAAAAAAAGCCCATCCAACTATTAAATCTATTCAAGGAAAGGGATTATTGATTGGGATTGTTGTGGATCGTGATGCCAATCAAATAGTAGAAGCTGCCCGGAAGGAAGGAGTTCTTATTTTAACAGCTGGTCGAAATGTTGTCAGATTACTTCCTCCGTTGACTGTAACGGTAGAAGAGATTGATCAGTTTCTTTATAGTTTTAATAAAATTTTGTATGAAATGGAGGGATGAAACAATGATTGCAGGTTATTTAACTCTTGAAACAGGAGAAGTTTTTGAAGGAGAAATAATCGGAAACATTTCTGAAGTTTGTGGGGAAATCGTTTTTAACACAAGTATGACAGGATATCAAGAGATTATGACAGATCCTTCCTATGCAGGTCAAATTGTCGTATTTACTTATCCATTAATAGGTAATTACGGAGTGAATAATAATGACAATGAAAGTCACATCCCACATGTGAAGGCAATTATTACGAGTGAATTTTGTAGTCATCCAAGTCATTTTACTCAGACAAATTCGATGGACAATATTTTACAAAAACATAATATCCCATGTTTAACGAACGTAGATACGAGAGAATTAGTGAAAACCATTCGGAAAAAAGGAACGGTTAAAGGAATCATTTCCACTCGAAAGGTAAGTCCAAAACCATCATTAAATGATACACAACTCGTTGATCTAGTAACTTCTAAAGAGATTCGAACATATGAAAACAATGGTCCTCATATTATGCTCATGGATTTTGGTTTCAAAAAATCAATCTTACATTACTTGCTAGATTCTCATTGTAAGGTAACAGTCGTTCCGTATGATTATCCGCTAGAGAAAATATACAGCCTAAATCCAGATGGGATAGTGATTAGTAATGGACCTGGAGATCCACTTGCAGTGAGTAATCAATTGAAAAAGATAAAAGCAATCACGCAAAAGTTTCCAACCCTCGGAATTTGTTTAGGTCACCAATTAATCGCATTAGCATATGGAGCAAAAACGAAAAAGCTCCATTTTGGACATCGTGGGGGAAATCATCCAGTGAAAGATGTGATAACAGGGAAAGTTTTTATCACATCACAAAATCATGGATATGTTGTTATTGATCAAACGATTGACGAACAACAGTTTATTGTTACATTCAAACATGTAAATGATGGAACGATTGAAGGCTTAGAGCATCGCCAGCTACCAATTATCACTGTACAATTTCATCCTGAGGCACATCCTGGTCCTATGGATACTGAATATATCTTTGAAAAATACATCAATTTACTTAAACAAAAAATGGGAGTAATGCAGTATGCCTTACAATAACAACATAAAAAAAGTTCTCGTCATCGGATCCGGTCCAATTGTAATTGGGCAAGCAGCTGAATTTGATTATGCTGGGACCCAAAGCTGTCTCGCATTGAAAGAAGAAGGTATTGAAGTTGTATTATTAAATAGTAATCCAGCAACCATCATGACCGATGAACAAATTGCGGATCGAATTTATATCGAACCAATTACTGTAGAAACAGTTGAGGAAATTATTAAAATTGAAAAACCTGATGGTGTAATCGGTACACTAGGCGGGCAAACAGGATTAAATATAACTGTTCAACTTTATGAAAAAAATATTTTAGAAAAATATAATGTGACATTACTAGGTACTTCTGTAGATTCGATCAAAAAAGGAGAAGATCGTGAAAAGTTCAGGAAATTAATGATTCAAATAAATGAGCCTATTCCTCAATCGATGATTGTTCATAGTGTAGATGAGGGAATAAAGTTTGTTGAAAAAATAGGGTTTCCGGTTATTATCCGTCCGGCATATACATTAGGCGGTGCAGGAGGGGGCTTCGCAAATAGCTTTGATGAGTTGATTCCTGTTTTGCAAAAAGGATTATCACTTAGTCCAATTAATCAAGTTTTAGTGGAAACAAGTATTAAAGGGTGGAAAGAAATAGAATATGAAGTTGTAAGAGATGTCAATGATACTTGTATTATTGTATGTAATATGGAAAATTTCGATCCAGTCGGTGTACATACTGGAGATTCAATTGTTGTAGCTCCGTCGCAAACATTATCAGACGTGCAATATCAAATTCTTCGTAATGCCTCATTAAAGGTTATTCGTGCACTGGGAGTGATTGGAGGGTGTAATATCCAATTTGCTCTGGATCCGAAATCCAATCAATACTATATTATTGAAGTTAACCCCAGGGTTAGTCGTTCATCTGCGCTCGCTTCAAAAGCAACAGGCTACCCAATTGCCAGAATAGCAACAAAATGTGCAATTGGCTATCACTTGGATGAGATTATAAATCCAGTGACGGGAACAACATTTGCTTCATTTGAGCCCGCACTAGACTATATAGTCGTGAAGCTACCGCGTTTTCCATTTGATAAATTTCCCGAAGCTAATAGAAAATTAGGGACGCAAATGAAGGCTACGGGAGAAACGATGGCAATTGATCGTACATTTGAAGGGGCTTTAAATAAAGCATTGCGCTCAATCGAATATAAGGTAGATGGTCTTTCACACCCTTATGTCGAACAATGTACGGATGAACAATTAAAACATCATATAAATGAACCAACAGATCTTCGTTTATTTGCCATCGCCAAAGCTCTTAGAAAAGGGATTTCAATGAATGAACTATACGAATCTACAAAAATAGATTATTGGTTTTTGAATAAAATGAAAGGAATGATTCATTTTGAAAACATAATTAAACAATATACGATCGATAATATTCCAATTGAACAATTGGAAAAAGCAAAGAAAATGAATATGAGTGATAAATATATTAGTTCACTTTTGAAATGCAAAGAACAACAAATAAGACAAAAAAGAAAAGAACACAATCTCACCCCTTCTTATAAGTTGGTCGATACTTGTGCGGGAGAATTTGAGGCTCAAACCCCGTACTATTATTCAACTTGGAATGGCATGAACGAAGTAGACGTAACAAATAAGAAAAAGGCTTTAATTATTGGTTCCGGCCCTATTCGTATCGGCCAAGGAATTGAGTTTGATTATTGTTGTGTACATGCAATTTTGGCATTAAAAAAACAAGGATATGAAACGATTGTTGTTAATAATAATCCCGAAACAGTCAGTACGGACTATTCAGTAGCCGATAAATTATATTTTGAGCCGATTACTTTTGAAGATGTACTTCATATCGTTGAAAAAGAAAAACCGGATGGTGTTTTTATTCAATTTGGCGGACAAACAGCGATAAATTTAGCAGAAGAACTTGTATATGCCGGTGTTAAAGTTTTTGGTACATCAATAGAGGCGATTGATTTATTAGAAGATCGACAGCAATTTTATCAACTTCTAAATAAATTGAACATACCACATATACAAGGGGAAATAGCCTATAACAATGAAATGGTTAAAAAAATCGCCAATCAATTAAGTTATCCTGTAATCATTCGTCCATCCTATGTGATCGGTGGCCAATCCATGTCGATTCTTTATAAGGAAGAAGAGTTGGAGAGCTATTTGTCATCCTTGACATATACGGATGAACGAATCTGGCCATTAGTAGTTGATCAGTATCTTCCTGGTTTGGAATGTGAACTGGACTGTATTAGTGACGGGAATGATGTATTTATCCCCGGTATATTTGAACATATTGAAAAAGCAGGTGTTCATTCGGGGGACAGTATCAGTGTATACCCGCCAAAAACATTAACTACGAAGGAAAAGCAACTTTTACATTATTATACAAGAAAAATATGTAAAGAAGCTGGAATTGTCGGAGTTGCAAACATCCAGTTTGTCATCCATCAACAGCAAATCTATTGTCTGGAAGTAAATCCACGTGCTTCAAGAACTGTACCAATTTTAAGCAAAATTACTGGTATTCCAATTATTGATATCGGGATTTCCGTCCAACTTGGAAAGTCTCTAGAACAAACTGGAATCGCATCGGAAGCGGCATTTACTTCTATTAAAGCACCGGTCTTTTCTTTTCGGAAATTACAGGATGTTGACCCGATTTTAGGACCGGAAATGAAATCAACAGGGGAAGTACTAGGTTTAGGTAATACGTATGAAACAGCATTATGTAAAGCTATGAATGTAAATGAGACGGATCGTGATGACTCTCTTTCTCTTTTTTGCTCAATCAATGATCGGGAAAAGGAGACATTCATTCAATTCATAAAGAAGATCAATTGTAAAATCTATGCGACTGAAGGGACTGCACGAAGTTTAATAGAAAATGGAGTAATGGCAGTTTCTATTGAAAAAGAAAAGCAAAAGGTAAGTGAAATCTTTGATAAGGAAAAGTTTGATGGAGCAATTATTCTTCCAACCAAGGGAAGGGACAAAGAGAAATTCGGAAGCTATATCAGGGAGCTTGCTTTAAAGTATGAAATACCACTTTTTACATCTTTAGATACTTTTGAATCAGTATTGACTATAAAAAAATCGAAGGAAATTAAAGTGAAATCACTTAATGATTATAAATACAGCTTCGTGAATAAATAATAATAGAAAGGAAGATTTGAAATGCAAAGTGTCATCCCATTTGAACAACATAAAATGAAGATAAAGAGCAAACATTTTTTAACGATTGGAGAGTTATCAAGCGAAGAGATACTTTTTCTTTTAAACGAGGCAATAGAACTGAAAAAAATTCAAAAATCTGGTCGATCGGGCTCCGTTTTAAATGGAAAGGTATTAGGCATGATATTTGAAAAGGCTTCTACACGTACTCGCGTTTCGTTTGAAGTAGGCATGCTGCAGCTTGGTGGTCATGCTATTTTTCTAAGCTCTAAAGATATTCAACTTGGCAGAGGAGAAACAATCGAGGATACAGCAAAGGTACTTTCAAGATATGTAGATGGATTAATGATTCGAACTTTTGAGCATGAAATTATTGAAACATTTGCCGAGCATTCCTCTGTTCCAGTCATAAATGGATTGACGAATATGCATCACCCCACACAGGTAATGGCGGATTTATTAACTATTTATGAGCATAAAGGGAAGCTAACGGGGTTAAAAATGTGTTTCGTTGGCGACGGAAATAACAATATGTGTCATTCATTAATAGAAGGTGCTGCTAAAGTTGGGATGAATATTTCAGTAGCTACTCCAAATGGTTATGAACCGAATAAGACAATCGTTAATAAGGCAAAAATAGATGCTAAAAAGTGGGGATCGACCATTGAAATTGATTCTAATCCCGTCAAAATGATGAAAAACGCAGATATTGTTGTCACAGATGTGTTTGCTAGTATGGGACAGGAAAAAGAAAATCATCAACGATTAATCGATTTTGAAGCTTATCAAATAAATGAGAACTTATGCAAATATGCAAATGATAATTTTATTTTTCTTCATTGTTTACCCGCTCACAGAGGGGAAGAAGTATCAGCAGCAATTATTGATGGAACACATTCGGTTGTATTTGACGAAGCGGAAAATCGACTACATGCACAGAAAGCAATATTAAAAGTATTAATGGGAGGTTCTTCACAAAAAGAGTAGTCATTTTTTATTTTTTGATTGACATGAATAAAAATGCATGTTTATAATTATTTATACAAAGGAGAGATAGACATGTCGAAAGAAAAAATTGTTCTAGCTTATTCAGGTGGATTAGATACATCTGTTTCAATTAAGTGGTTACAAGAAAAGTATGGATACGATGTTATTGCATTAGGCATAGATGTAGGTGAAGGAAAAGACTTAGAGGCGATTCGTCAAAAGGCTCTTAATGTCGGAGCAATTAAGGCAGTAATGATAGATGGAAAAGAATTGCTGGCTAACGATTATATTTTACCAAGCTTAAAGGCGAATACGTTATATGAAGGAAAATACCCATTATCTTCAGCATTAAGTAGACCGTTAATATCTAAGTTACTAGTAGATGTGGCCGAACAAGAGGGGGCCGTGGCAGTGGCACACGGATGTACTGGAAAAGGGAATGATCAAGTACGTTTTGAGGTTTCCATCCAAGCATTGAATCCAACATTAAAAGTGGTCGCACCTGTACGTGAATGGGGAATGACTCGTGATGAGGAAATTGCCTACGCGGAACAACACGGTATTCCTATTCCAATCGATTTAGATAATCCGTTTTCAATAGATGCAAATATTTGGGGTAGAGCCTGTGAAGCGGGAGTATTAGAAAATCCGTGGAACGAAGCGCCGGAAGAAGCTTTTGATTGGACGAATCCAATTGAAAAAACGCCAAATGAAGCGGAATATATTGAAATTGATTTTGAAAAAGGAGTTCCGGTTGCATTGAATGATCAACCTATGAATCTAGTTGATTTAATTGAAACTCTCAATGAACTCGCTGGCAAACATGGGATTGGAAGAATTGATCATATTGAAAACCGTTTAGTTGGTATCAAATCACGTGAAGTGTACGAAAATCCTGCAGCCCTTTTATTAATTAATGCCCATAAAGAACTCGAATTTTTAACATTGCCTCGCGAAGTGACGCAATTTAAATCAACAGTAGAACAACAATTAGCAAAAATCATTTACGAAGGATTATGGTATTCACCGTTAAAGCCGGCAATTGATGCGTTTATCGAAGAAACACAAAAAACGGTTACGGGTAAAGTCCGTGTAAAGCTCTTCAAAGGTACACATGTTGTAATAGGTCGTCAATCACCATATAGCTTATATAATGAGGAACTCGCTACTTATTCTAAAGGTGATGCTTTCGACCATAATGCAGCAGTTGGATTTATCAAATTATGGGGATTACCAACAAAAGTATATTCTGAAATTCATTCGAAACAAAAAGTAAATAACTAACGAATTTTGATAAGTCGTGCAGGAGGCAACGCAAATGACAAAGCTTTGGGGCGGACGTTTTACAAAAGAAACAAACGAATTAGTAGAAAAGTTTACAGCTTCCATATCATTTGATCAGAAGCTGGCATTAGAAGACATTGAAGGTAGTTTGGCGCATGTACAAATGCTGGGTGAATGTGGAATTATCACAATGGACGATGTTGAAATAATTAAACAAGGCTTACAAACCGTTGAACAGAAAATTATAAATGAAGAAGTTCAATTTTCCGTAGAAGATGAAGATATTCATATGAATATTGAGCGGTTGTTAATTGAAGAAGTTGGTCCAGTAGGTGGGAAATTACATACTGGAAGAAGCAGAAATGATCAAGTTGCAACCGATATGCATCTATATTTACGGAAGCAAACAAGTGAATTAATTGAGCTAGTTAAAGAGGTTCAAAATGCCTTGTTACTACAAGCAAAAGAAAATATCGAAACGATTATGCCAGGATATACACATTTGCAAAGGGCACAACCAATCCTATTTTCACATCATTTACTTGCCTACTTTTGGATGTTTGAAAGAGATAAAGAACGATTGATCGATAGCTTGAAACGTATTAATTGGTCACCACTTGGTGCCGGGGCATTAGCAGGGACGACTTTTCCAATTGATCGTAATCGAAGTGCAGAACTATTAGGGTTCGATACCGTATATCCTAATAGCTTAGACGCCGTCAGTGATCGCGATTTTATATTAGAGTTTTTATCCATTGCATCGATTATGATGATCCATATTTCTCGTATTTCTGAAGAACTAGTCATATGGTCGAGCCAAGAATATCAATTTGTTGAACTAGATGATTCATTTTGTACCGGATCCAGCATTATGCCGCAAAAGAAAAATCCGGATGTACCGGAATTATTGCGTGGCAAAACGGGCAGAGTTTACGGTAATTTAATTGGATTATTAACCGTATTAAAAGGTCTTCCATTAGCTTATAATAAAGATATGCAGGAAGATAAGGAAGGAATGCTCGATACTGTTGAAACATTAAACGGTTCACTACGTTTACTTGCACCTATGATTGAGACGATGACGGTAAATAAAGAACAAATGTTTAAAGCGGTAACAAATGATTATTCGAATGCAACAGATATTGCTGATTATCTTGTGACGAAAGGTCTTCCGTTCCGTCAGGCCCATGAAATTATCGGGAAAATTGTCTTATATGCTATCCAACATAATAAGTACTTACTAGATTTATCACTTTTAGAATATCAATCTTTCAATCCTTTATTTGAAGAAGATATTTTTAATGTATTACAACCAAAACATGTTGTTGAAGCAAGAAATAGTCTTGGTGGAACATCATCCGAACAAGTGAAACAGCAAATTGTATTGGCAGAAGGTAAATTAAGTTAATAGCATTAACTTACAGGTTTCATTCATTTTAGATGGGTGAAACTTTTTTATATTCGGGAAGATAAGAGCGTAGTAAGTAGAATGAAGTGCCCGCAAGATTATTCGGGATGGACAAAAAATAATCTTAAATAAAAATGGATCCCAATTATAAATTGGAATCCATTTTTATTTAAGATTTCAGTATCTCTTTATTTTGATTAAATTGTCCTTCCCATTTCGAGATGACAATCGCACCTAGTGAATTTCCAACAACGTTTACGACAGTTCTAGCCATATCGAGAATTCGGTCGATACCAGCAATAAATGCTAAGCCTTCAATCGGAATTCCAACAGTACCTAAAGTAGCAAGAAGAACAACAAAGGATACTCCTGGTACTCCAGCGATTCCTTTTGATGTTACCATTAAAACTAGAACAAGTGATAATTGTTGCGTAAACGAAAGATGAATTCCATACATTTGAGCAATAAAGATGGCTGCTAATGCTTGATATAATGTAGAACCATCAAGATTAAAGGAATATCCAGTAGGAATAACAAATGAAGTTATTGATTTCGGACAACCGAATTTCTCCATTTTTTCCATGATTTTCGGCAGTACCGCCTCTGAACTTGCTGTTGAATATCCTAGAATTAACTCATCTTTAAGCAGTCGCAGTAAATGGAAAATATTCACACCGACTAACTTGGCAATTCCACCTAAAACAATGAGAATAAAGCCTATCATCGTTAAATAAACAGTAATAACTAGTTTTCCTAATGGAATTAATGATTCTAATCCGAAAGTGGAAACAGTCACACCAATAAGTGCAAATACTCCAAATGGAGCAAATTTCATGACTAAATTCGTTACATAGAACATTGTTTCCGCTGTTCCTTGGAAAAAGGCGAGAACCGGTTTTCCTTTTTCGCCAATTGCTGCAACTCCTAATCCAAATAGGACAGAAAAGAAGATGATGGCAAGCATATCGCCGTTGATAAATGCTTCGAATATATTTTTTGGAACAATATTGACAATTGTATCAGCAAAGCCATGACTTTCTACATTTTTGGCTGTATCAACATAAGAACCAATATCCACCTTATGGATAGAATGCATATTAATTCCTTTACCAGGCTGGAATACATTTGCAACAAGAAGTCCGACTAAAATAGCAATAGTTGTGACGATTTCAAAATAAAGAATCGTTTTACCACCAAGTTTACCGAGATTTTTTCCATTTCCTACACTAGAAACCCCAACGATAATACTTGAAATGACAATTGGAATAACAATCATTTTAATTAATCGTAAGAAAATATCTCCAATCGGTTGTAAATACTTTCCGATTCCTGGATTACCATAAAAAATAGCCCCAATAATAATCCCGAGGACTAGTCCAATAAGTATTTGCCAAGCTAATCCAATTTTTTTCATATATACCCCCCAATTAATACAACGACGAATTTATTTATTTTTTAAATATAATATAAAAAACAAAAATAGACAAATGAAAACCTTTTAATAACAAAAATAAATAAAATTCACTCTATATTTAATTATTTTAAAATAATAAATACAGAATTATCAATAAATTCGTTTGTTTATGTTTACAGAATAAGATGAATTCTCGGCAATCCTTTTGAAAAATTCGGGAGCGGGAGATCATATGTAGTGGGATAGGGACTTAGGAAGGAACTAAAAAAAATAAAAACAGTATAGGATTCAAAATCCCATACTGTTTTTATTTGATGAACGAATCATAATGTACATAAATAGGATGCTAGGAAGGATTGAAAGAAGAGTTGTTATAGCAGTTGCCTCGTTATTATTGGTAAAAAATAATGATGGTAGATGACCTACTGCCAAATTGTTAGAAGCAATAAATAAACTAATAAAAACATTATTTGCTGCATGCGCCCCAATTGTAGCTTCTAAACTATTGGTCTTAATAGTAACATAAGTCAAAATAACTCCTGTTACTATGTAATCGACGCCTATCCAGAATGCACCATTTTCCATTTCCGGGTTACTAAAATGCAAAATTCCAAATATCCCACCAATGATTAAACTTAAAACGATAGGACTTTTTGTGAATTTAGCAAAAAATTGAAGTAAAAATCCTCTGAAAAGCAATTCCTCAGCAGTTGTTTGAACAGGAGTCAAAATCAGAGATATTAAAATTAATAATAGAAAGTTAGAAAATTGGAAGTCTTGCATATAGTAATCATTCGGATTCGAGATGAGATCAATAATTAAAAATAAAGCTAATAAACTAAAAGTAACGGAAAAACCAAAAATGATCTGTTTCCAGCGAATCGTACGGTATGGAGTGATAAACGATTTCAGTGAACGTCTATGCAAAATACGGGCTGCCACCCATAAACCTATAATCCAAAAAACCATCTTAGCATTAGTGAGGAAAAGGTCTATCAATGGATTAGAAAAAACTACCTCGTCGAAATCAACCATATCCTCTGCATGCACGCTAGCAAAATATAATGCAGCAATATAACAAAGGATCCCGATAATAATAAAAATAAAAATAATCGGTATAGAGACTATATATCGCCACGTTTGATTTAACCCTTTTTCTGGATTTAAAAAACTTTTCATAGATTGAACCTCTAGTCTTAAATTATTTTAAAATTAAATATATTAATTATAATAAAAAAAGAAGTGAAAAACTAGAGATTTATTGTTTTACGACCAATAATATGTTATTCTTATTATGCGATGAGCTATTTGCGTAAGTCGAAAACCGAGCGTTCGCTAAACGTATGAATGTGGTCATACGGGTTATTCGCCGCAAAACTTTTTTTGAAAGACGCCTACGGATTTAGGCGTCTTTTTCCAATTTAAAAACTAACTATTCATTTCAGACCAATCCGAATAAAGTCCGCTCCCATTACAGCCTGGACATTCATAGACAGCTGCATAAGCATTTAAAGGAAGGGTGAACCCCCTACCACGACAATCCGGACATTTACCTAAATCATGCATTTCCTCAATATGCCTTTCATATCTTTCTGTTTTCCAATTTGAAAATGCATTAAATATTCCCATCATATCACCTCTTATTTAGTATGAGGCTAAATGGAAGTTTTATAACAATTAAGAAAAACTTATGAAATAGCATTAATAAATTGTAATTTTCCTTATTATGAAATTCGTTTATTCTTAACGTAGATCAATGAAAAGAGGGATGGGAATGGATATTAAAAAGGATGTTCAGAAGCAATTTGGTAGAAGTGCAAATTCGTATGTAACAAGTGAAATTCATCAAAAAGGGAAAGATCTTCAAAAGCTTATAGAAATAGCAAATCTTACCGGGAATGAAGATGTACTTGATATTGCTACAGGTGGGGGGCATACAGCGAATGCATTTGCCCATTATGTAAAACATGTAACAGCAGTTGATTTAACAGCTGAGATGATAAAAGTAGCAAAAGCTTTTATTGAAGCAAATGGTCATCATAATGTTTCGTTTATCCAGGGTGACGCAGAGGAACTTCCCTTTGATCATGACCGTTTTGATATTGTGACATGTCGAATTGCTCCACATCATTTTCCGAATGTAAATAAATTTATCGAAAGTGTTCACAAAGTGTTAAAGCCGGGTGGAATTTTTTTACTTGATGATAATGTTTCTCCGGAAGATGATGATCAAGATCAATTTTATAATAATATTGAGAAAAAACGAGATTACAGCCATTTTCGTGCCTGGAAAAAAACTGAATGGATTCGTATGCTGGAGGAAAAAGGGTTTAATATAGAGGAGATGTACCGTTTTGAAAAAACGTTTCAGTTTGATTCATGGTGTAATCGAATGAAGTTAACTGAAAAGGAGAAAAATGATTTAAGCGAATACATGCTTCACGCTACTCCAAATATAAAGAAGAAATTTCATATCGAAGTAATTGAAAACACAATTATCTCTTTTAAAGGGGAAGCAATCATCATAAAAGCTCGCAAAAATTGATTAAAAGCCAGATGTCTAGGATTATTGACATCTGGCCTAACGTTACTTATTTTCTTTATTCTTTTCAATTTCCGGAGTAATGTCTTTTGATGCTTCGGTTTGATAGTTATTTGAATAGTAATAACGATGCTTTGGTAAAAAATCATCCGATTCTTTCTCAAATGTATAAGATGATACATATTTATGAAAAACAATCTCAACAAGCGCAATGGCAGCGGCTGAAATAAGTGATATGATGAAAAGCGGTGTACGATTTTCAAATGTTAGTGCTGCGGAAAGAAACCAAATAACAATTAATGAAAGTCCGAAGTCGGCAATGGTTGCGATTGTATTATTCGTTCTTGAAAGGATTCCGATATCACCGACAAGGTAGGAAACAACCGATAAAACGAGTGAAATAAAAAACACATTCGTAAACGACATACCGAAAATGACATTAAGGATTACAAATAAAACCACGATTGTTGCAACAAATTTAATAGCCATTGCTTTAATATGCTTCAAAATAATTTCACCTCACAACTTTACTGTCTTATTATTTTTAAAATTTTCTAAGAAACTATTCTAAAATAAAATGGTAAATCTTTAATTGTTTAAAATAAAAATATTATGTAAACAACTTTTAAGTACATAATTTTTTTATTTTATGGTCAAACTATAAAAAAAGACGTGAGGTATATATTTAATGGACTATTTAAACAGAGAGATCTTAATTAATCAAATGAATGCACAATTAAAAGAGTTAATGGATCATTACCAACTTGAGGATATTGGAATTTATGAAGAAGAGGGTGCCGGGGATGATTATTATCTCGGCTATACTGTAAGAAAAAATGGCGAAGTTTATATGATAAATATGCCTTATATGAAGGATGCTTACGGAAATCTTGGGTTAAAAAATAGAGACTGGACAATTCAATCGGACGAGGGAGAAAAAAAGGGATTTCATAACTTAGATGAGGTATTCGATCATATAGACAAAGGTTTTCAATAAATAATGTGACAGTAAATTTAAGGTAATAAGGAGAAAGCGAAATGTCCTGTGATACAGAATATTTGAAAAAGTTCTATATTGATCAACTACTATCCATTGGAATATATAAATCGTTGAATAAACAGTTATATGAATTAACGTTAGAAGATTTAGAAGAGATATACAATGAATCACAATTGAATAGTTTAGGTTGAAATATAAAAGACCGCTACAAGAGGATGCTAGTAAAATTGCAGTGAATCATTACAAGAAAAGTTAAGAGGCGATATAAATGCAATGTCGATCTGCAGATGAATTGCAATTATTGGTTGATGAAGCAAAAAAATCTTCAAATAAAGGGAAAGTTGCCGATTACATCCCAGCATTACAAAAAGCTAACAAAGAAACTTTATCAATATCTTTGTTTTATCCGGACGGGAATTGTTTCTCAGCAGGAGATATTAAAGAAAATTTAACCCTTCAGAGTATATCCAAAGTTATAACTCTCGCTATCGCATTAAGTGATAGAGGGGAAGAGTATGTTTTTAATCGTGTTGGTCAAGAACCTACAGGTGATCCGTTTAATTCGATAGCAAAATTAGAAACGAATAAGCCATCAAAACCATTAAATCCGATGATCAATGCAGGAGCACTAGCCGTAACACATATGATTAAAGGAAGTAGTGTAAATGAACGGTTTGAAAGGATACTAAAACTCATTCAAAGGCTTTCTGGTAATGAATCAATTGGTTATAATAAAGAAGTAGCACATTCAGAATTCAAAACGGCTGATTTAAATCGATCATTATGTTATTTTTTAAAACAACATAGAGTAATTGATGAAGATGTAGAACAGTTGATAGATTTATATACAAGGCAATGTGCGATTGAATTGAATTGCCTGGATTTGTCACGCATTGGCTGTGTGTTAGCAATGGATGGAAAAGATCCATATACTGAAGAACAGCTAATTCCTCACTCAGTTGCAAGGATTTGTAAAACATTTATGGTTACATGTGGAATGTATAATGCTTCTGGTGAATTTGCAATCGAGGTAGGCATACCAGCAAAAAGCGGGGTATCTGGTGGTATATTGGGAGCAGTACCAGGAAAGTTTGGTATTGGAATTTACGGTCCAGCACTTGATGAAAAGGGAAATAGTATTGCAGGTATGAAGCTTTTAAAGTTAATGTCTCAAAAATATTCGTTAAGCATGTTTTAAAACGTAGGAGAGATGTGTGTGATTATTCATGGTCATAAAGTAAAAGGAAACGTTATAGATTTTGAAACCCGCTGCACACATTATAATAAGGAAATTGATCGAATTGCAATAAAGTTCTATTGTTGTGATACATATTATCCTTGTTTTGAATGTCATGAAGAACATGGGTGTGACAATCCAAAAGTATGGCCGAAAGAGTTATTTAATCATAAGGCGATCCTTTGCGGGGGATGTGGGAATGAATTAACTATAAATGAATATTACACTTGTAATTCTACTTGTCCTACTTGCAGAGCATCATTTAATCCTGGGTGTCAGCTACATAAAAAATACTATTTTGAAGAGTAGATGAAAGTATAAATTCTTTAATAATGCTATACTTAGATAATATTCTTATTATAAGAGGGATGAAAGATGAAAATTATTTGCTTTGGTGACAGTTTAACTAGAGGCGTTTCTGTTGTTAAAGGTAGACTACGAATTATAAAAGAAAATTATCCTTCCTTTTTACAAGCATTCTTTCTTTCTAATAATCGCGAAAATGTCGAAGTAGTTAATAAAGGAGTATTTAACGATAATTCAGATCTTCTAATGGCGAGACTAACGAAAGATGTTATTAATGAGAAACCTGATTATACGATTATCGGCATTGGCGGGAATGATTGTAATTTCAAGTGGAATGAAGTGGCGGAACATCCAGATGAAACGCATGAACCTATTGTACCAATTGACCGATACTTAGATAATGTGAAAACAATGATTTCAATTGTGAAAGACTCTGGAATTACACCAATTATTATGAGTATGCCACCATTAGATCCTGTGAGATATTATAAATTTATTGCTGATAAATACGGTCCATCCATTAGTCATTGGATTAGCTCACTGGGTGGGATTGAACATTGGCATGGTCTTTATAACCGAAGTTTAAATAAACTAGTTAGTGATATAGATGTAATTAAAATAGATGTAAGAACAGCCATCAAGCAAGCAGGGGAATTAATCGATCTTATTAGTGATGATGGCATTCATCTCACTTCAACTGGATATAAAGCATTAAGTAGGGAAGTCTTTAATCGGATCATTAAGATATCAGACCTTAAGAAGCCACAACAAATATAAAAATGTTGTGGCTTCTTATAGGCCGTTATTTACTTTGAGACAACCCCCATCAAATTCCGATTAGGTATTATCTAATTTAGCGGTTTCTTTACTAAAATATTCAATGATCTGCGGATATTCTTGAATTTCACTTTTTCCTTTTTCACTTATCCCATATATGCCTTTTTGAATTCGTACAAACCATCCATAATAATTATTAAAGAGAATGGATTGTGTTTTCTCCCCTGTACCCATTTGGCGCAATGCCTTAGGTGAAAGTGGGCCAAATTGTTCAAGAAGGTATGCAATCTGGATACTTGTTTCTTTATAAGCTGTCATAATTTTCGTTTGGCTACTACCACCTATATTATGATCTCCGTGTCGCCCTTTAATTTCTGATAGGAGTTTTTTTCTTTTTTTCTCATTTTGTTGCATACTCTTTTTCTGATCAAAAGGGGCAGGAGAGATGACAATATCCATTTTTGTCGTTGATTGTAGAAATGACACGATGATTAAGCCTAATTCTAGTCTTTTTATGAGATGGCATATATCTTTCCATTTCTTTGAATAGAAGCTGTAACTCGGTTTTGGAATAGCAATATAAACTTGATCAGTAAGCTTCTGTCTTTTTGTCGCCTGGATAAGTAAATCGACGTTTAATCTTACCTTTAATTCTATAATAATAAGTTCGTCACCTTTAACAGCTGTAATATCACAATCATTTACTTCACTTTTCACTTCATATCCTTGATTTGTAAAATGTTTATGTATCGGCTTATATAAATCAACTTCATAAATTTTTTCTTTTTTCTTTTGCATTTTTTCACCAACCTTAAAAAAACACGCATCAATCGATCTATCAACTACTATAATCATCATAACATATGTATTCATTTAGGACCTTTAAGAATAAATATATGTTCCGATAATAATATTATGTAAACAAATATTTTTATAGAAAAGATAAAATTCTTAGGGGAATTTCGCAAGAATTGTAGAATTAAATAAGTATAACTTAATTATTATTGTGGAGGGTTTTTCTTGAAACTTTCATTTGATCATTTAGTGCATATAGTTAATCGACCTGAGGAAGCGATTGAAGATTTCGCAACAATCGGGTTGAAAGCAATGCTTGGTGGAAGACACGAGGATTGGGGAACGTATAATGCACTTTGTTATTTTGGTTTAAGCTATATTGAATTTTTAGGGGTATTTGATAGGAAAAAAGCCGAAAGAGTAATTGAAAATGATTTAGTTGTTCAAACGACTGCTTTATTACCAGAAAAGGAGAGATTTGCAAGAATTGCTCTTCGAACGAATAATATGAGAGAACTTGTCCATTCTTTCCATAAAAAAGGGATTGAAACGGTTGGCCCAATTAAAGCGGAAAGAAAAAGGGCAGACGGGACACTCATTCAATGGGAAATGTTATTTATCCGTGATGAGTATTCAATTCCATTTCCATTTATTATACAGTGGCAGGAAAATGACGAAATAAGGAAGAAATCGATTGAAGCAAACAATAATGCCCTCCCTTTAAAAGAGTTAATATTTGCAGTTAATAATCATGTAGAAGTCGCTACAAAATGGAGTGAGTTATTTCATTTAACGAAACAAGATACATATAAGGATAAAAAATTGAAAGCAAACTGTACTCAATTACAACTTGAAGGATGCAATATCGTATTTGCCTCACCATACGCACAAGGAGAAATTGCACGGGTCATTGAGACAAAAGGAGAGGGGCCATGTTTATTAAGAATTTCAAATAGTAATATTGTTTTAGAAAAAGAAATGTTTGGCGGGCACTATCAATTTGTGTAATTCTTTAATCATGGTTATTAAAAGAAGATCATTGAAAACCTATGTTTTTTGGTGATCTTCTTCAAATAACAATTATTCAGCAATTTTTTGACGTTTTTCTTGAGCTTGATAAATTTGATAAAGAATAAATGCTAGAATTGAAATTACTGCTCCAGAAATATATGGAAGACCTGCATATACTGAAAACAACCATCCTCCTAATGGAGGTCCAATTATTCTTCCGAATGAATCAAAGGAAGATAGTAAACCGGTTGCGCTCCCGTGACCAGCACTAGATTTTTTTGTAAGTAATGCGGATATGCAAGGCCGTATTACGCCATTACCTAGTCCAAAAATCGTTAGAAAAATGGCTGCTGTAACAAAATTGTTTACAAGCATGATTAATCCAAAGCCAATGGCAGATACAATGATCCCAGCTTTAATAACAATGCCTTCACCATATTTTTTCGTTAATCTACCGACTAAACCACCTTGAACAACCGCGCTACCTAAGCCCATAATCATGAAGATATAGCCTAAATCAATCGTATCTAATCCCGCCATTTTGGCTGCGAAATAAGCAAAGCTTGCTTCTAAACCAGATAAAGAAAGCGAGATAAACCATTGCAAAATAAAAATAATGGACAGCGATCCTTTAAATGGTTCCCACATAGAGACTTTTCTTTCAGCATGATATCCTCTTTTTTCTTTCGGTAGCGATTCTTTTAAAACAAGTAGTACAAGCAGTAAGGTAAGAAGGGAGGAAAACCCTGCTATAAAAAAAGGTGTTT
The DNA here is from genome assembly GCA_016756695.1 of Heyndrickxia sporothermodurans. Taxonomy (GTDB): domain Bacteria; phylum Bacillota; class Bacilli; order Bacillales; family Bacillaceae_C; genus Heyndrickxia; species Heyndrickxia sporothermodurans. The sequence continues at coordinate 3,894,597 of CP066701.1, read as the reverse complement.
GTAAGCTGGATTTCGAAAATAATCCTCCAATTGCGGGACCAAAGATAAATCCTAATCCTGTTGCCGCTCCGATGATTCCCATTCCTTTTCCACGATCTTCTTCAGATGTGATATCAGCAACATAGGCCATCGTTGTTGGCATATTTGCAGATGATAATAACCCACCAATAATTCTTGCGACAAATAACATCCAGAGCTGACTAGATAATGCCATGAGGAAAAAAGAAACGGCTAATCCGAATATTCCGATCATCATAACAGGTTTCCGGCCGATTCGATCTGAAATCCTGCCCCATATCGGCGCGGAGATTAATTGCATTAATGAATAAACTCCCATTAAAAGCCCTAATTCAGTTGGATTTGCCCCAATTTTTTCTGCATAAAACGGGATAACTGGGATAATAATGCCGAATCCAACCATAACTAGAAACATTATTAAAAATAATATAGGTAAAACTTTTTTTGATTCCATTATATCAATCCTTTTTGATTCTCAAATTTTCAATTGTTTCTTCGTTATTTTCTATATTCAAATAGTATAACAATTATCCATTTGATTTTAAAATAATCAAAAGGTGAATATGTAGCAACACACTATAAAAATTAATTACTGTATTTCTCTCGTAAGTTCTTTATTTCTCTTATTAAGTCCTTACCAATTATCGGTTCAAGTTTGTCATATAAAGGGTCTAAAGCTATCATCCATTGTTTTTTTTCTTCGTTAGTTAATTCATGAATTTGTATCGAAGATTTTTTCTGTATAAGTTTAAGCTGTTCCTCATTCATTTTTTTAGCATGTTTTTCATTCCATTCAGTCGTCTCTATCATTGCTTCAGTTAAAATTTTTTTCGTTTGATCGGTTTGCGCATTCCAAAACGATTGATTCATTAATACAACATAACCTAAATATCCGTGATTACTAATTGTCAAATACTTTTGTAAGTTATAAAATTTCTTTGAGTAGATATTTGTTAAAGTGTTTTCTTCACCGTCGATTTTTCCGGATTGTAATGATTGAAATGTAATATCAAACGGTTGCTGAATGGCTTTAGCATGTAACTGTTCAAATTGTGATTTTAAAATATTGCTTTGCATAATCCGAAATGTTTGCCCCTTAATGTCTTTAGGAATTCGGATTGGACCTTTATTAGATGTAAATTGTTTAAAGCCATTTATCCAGTAGGCCAGTCCTTTAAGATGTTCTTTTTCTAATGATTGCAAAAGAGTATTTCCGATACTCCCATTTAATCCTGCTTGAATGGCTTCGTAATTTGGAAATGCAAAAGGCAAATCAAGTACTCCCCATCTACTTGAAAGTGTGCCTAGTTTTGAAGTTGATGGGGCGATTATTTGTATTTTATTTTCTTTTAATGCATTTATTTCTTCTATATCAGAATAGAGCATCCCATTTGGAAATATTTCTACTCTTATTTTTCCATCTGATTTTTTATAAACAAGTTCAGCAAATTTTTTTGCTGCTAGCCCTTTAGGAGTATTTTCAGCGACGACATGACCGAATTTTAGGACAATCTGATCCTTTAGTCCTTCTTGTTCATAATCATAAGCAAGCTTTTTAGGATGAAGAAAGATTTTCATTCCAACAAGGATACAGGAAATGAAAAGCACCAAACTAGCCAATATAATGATCCATTTTTTCATATTAACCTCCGTAATTAAACCGATTGCATGTCTAAGTACAATTTTACTACAAAAATGCAACCGAATTCATAATAGATGATAGAGGGGAGGTAGAATCATTGAAAATGAAGCAACTACCCATCCGTTGGAAAATAACAATTTTATCGTATGCAATCGTCGTTTTTTCTCTGCTTGTAGGGGGGATGTTCTTAATCGTTAATATTCAAAATACAAGAGAAAAAGAAATAAAAATGAATGCCATGAATACAGCAAGGACTGTAGCTGAGTTAACAGAAGTAAAAAAAGAAATAAAGAATAGGGATGGATGGAAACAAATCAATCCGTTAGTGGAAGAAATTCGTCTAATTAACGAGTTAGATTATATTGTTGTAATGAATATGGATCATGTTCGCTTCTCCCATCCGGTAAAAAGTCTATTAGGAACACTGTCAAAGACGAGCGATGAAGAGGCTGCCTTTGCTGAGCATAATTATTTCTCCAAAGCAAAAGGGGAGATTGGAACATTTATTCGCGCCTTTTTTCCGATAAAAGATAAAGACTACAATCAAATTGGCGTGGTTATCGTCGGTAAACGACTTCCTACAATTATTGAAATTATTGCTGATTTAAAAAAAGAAGTGGTTATAATTATTTCCCTAACATTGTCTGTAGGTCTTATTGGATCTTTTTTTCTAGCGCGAAATTTAAAGAAACAGATGTTTCAATTGGAGCCGTATGAAATTGCTCATATTTTAAAAGAAAGAACAGCAACTTTTCATTCCATGCATGAAGGAATTATAGCGATAGATTATAATGAAATCATAACTATTTTTAATGATAAGGCGAAGTCAATATTTTCAGTTGTTGGAGATGTAGTAGGAAAACCAATTAGGAGTGTAATAGCTGATACTCGCTTACCGGAAATTGTCGAACAGAAAAAGGCAGTATATAATGAAACGATTAATGTGAGTGGGAAAACGATTTTAAGTAGTCGAATTCCTGTAGTAATTGAAGATCAAGTTGTCGGTGCCGTTGCCATTTGCCAAGATCGAACCGAAGTGGTTAAATTGGCTGAAGAACTAACGGGAGTAAGGAATTTTGTTGATGCATTAAGAGTTCAAAATCATGAACATATGAATAAATTACATACTATTGCAGGTTTAATTCAACTTGGAAAAGCAGAGCAAGCTCTAGATTTAGCATTTGAAACTTCAGCAAAACAAGAAAATTTAGAACAATTTTTAACGGATTCAATAAAAAATCACGCCATTGCAGGCTTATTGTTGAGTAAAATTAGAAGGGGAAAAGAGATTGGAATAGAGGTTTTCATTGATCCAAATAGCTTTTTAGCAGTTTTTCCCTATCAAATTGATCAGCATGATTTTGTTATTTTACTAGGTAACTTGATAGAAAATGCTTTTGGAGCTTTTCCGGATACATCCCAATCTCAAAAAAAAGTAGAAATAAGTATCGAACAAACGGATGACATTTGTGCAATTTTAATTGAAGACAACGGGTGTGGAATTGATGAAAATGATCTGCCTCATATTTTTGAAAAAGGTTTTACAAAAAACAAAAAAAATGGAACAGGTTATGGTTTGTATTTAACTAAACAAATTGTTGATAAAGGAAATGGAACGATTGATGTAACTTCGACAGTAGGCAGAGGGACGAGCTTTATAATTACTTTTCCAATTGGAGCAGGTGGTGAATAAGATGGAAAACAAGATGATTCATGTACTATTAATAGACGATGACCCGATGGTCCGCGAAGTGAATAAAGGATTCATCGAAAGCATTAATGGATATAAAGTAATCGGAGAGGCTAGTAATGGTGAAGAAGGAATTCAATTAGCTAAAGAGAGAGACGTTGATTTAGTTATTCTTGACATTTATATGCCAAAAATTGATGGAATAAACACATTACAGCAAATTCGAGCGCAACAATTAAATATTGATGTCATTGTTGTTTCTGCGGCTAAAGATAATGAAACGATAAATATTATGCTGCAAAATGGTGCTGTAGATTATATTATCAAGCCGTTTAAGTTCGATAGAATAAAGAAATCCCTAGAAAACTATCAATATTATAAACGAACATTGAAGAAGAATAGGACACTTTCACAAGACGAGCTGGATGCAATGATGAATATGCAACAAACAATGAAGCGAGATATCCACTTACCAAAAGGTTTGAATATGTTTACATTACAGCAAATTATGACTTATATGAAAGAAGCAAATGAAGCGAAATCAGCAGGAGAAGTAGCTAACTCCGTAGGTATTGCTAGAGTAACCGCAAGACGCTATTTAGATTACTTAGAAAAAACAGGAATTATCCATTTGGATGTACAATATGGGAATGTAGGTAGACCGGTTAACCGTTATACGATGTAATAGGCATTATAAGACCAAAAAGACCAAAATGTACTATATGACCATATACTTCCCCATTTAATAAGAAAGCGTTATCATCAATTTGCGAGAAAATTCAATTTTTAGAGGGGATGCTTTCAATGGGGAAAAGGATTTTAAAGAATTTAACTTTTCAAGTATTAACTGCGATCTTTATTGGTGTAATTGTTGGTTTAGTTTGGCCGGATGTTGGAAAACAAATGAAGCCGCTTGGTGATACATTTATTAATGCAGTTAAAATGCTTATTGCTCCTATTATCTTTTTAACAATTGTTTTAGGAATTGCGAAAATGGGCGATATGAAAAAGGTAGGTAAAGTTGGGGGAAAAGCGATAATTTATTTCGAAATTGTCACTACCCTTGCGCTAATTATTGGTTTGATTGTAGTCAATATTCTCCATCCAGGTTCGGGATTAGATCCTGATAAACTTCCAAAAGGTGATATTTCCCAATATACAGGAGAAGGAGAAAAACTAAACTGGGTTGATTTCCTAACACATATTGTTCCACATAGTATGGTAAGCGCCTTTGCTGAAGGTGATATATTACAAGTTTTATTCTTTTCAATTTTGTTTGGTGTTGGTTTAGCGGCTATAGGTGAAAAAGGAAAGAGTATTATTGAGTTCTTTGATAAAATTTCACAAGTATTCTTTAAAATTATTGGCTATATTATGAGAGCAGCTCCGATTGGGGCATTTGGTGCAATTGCTTATACAATTGGAACTTTCGGTTTGCAATCATTAGTTCCTTTATCAAAATTAATGATTTCGGTCTACACGACAATGTTCTTATTTATATTTATCGTCTTAAATCTTATTTGTAAAGCATATGGTTTTAGCTTATTTAAATATTTACGATTTATAAAAGATGAAATATTAATTGTTTTAGGGACCAGTTCTTCAGAATCCGTATTACCGAGAATGATGGATAAAATGGAGAAGTTCGGATGTTCAAAATCTGTTGTTGGTTTAGTAATTCCAACAGGATATTCTTTTAACCTAGATGGTACATCTATTTATTTAGTAATGGCAACGGTATTTCTCTCGCAAGTATTCGGAATAGATTTAACAATCGGCCATCAAATTACGATTATACTAATTTTGATGCTTACCTCAAAAGGTGCGGCGGGTGTAACAGGAAGCGGTTTTATCGTATTAGCTTCAACTCTTTCAGCTTTACACATCATCCCAATCGAAGGTTTAGCATTACTTCTTGGCGTTGATCGTTTTATGAGTGAAGGTCGATCGATCGTAAACTTGATAGGAAATGGAATTGCAACAATTGTCGTAGCGAAAAGTGAAAAGGAATTTGATGAAGCAAAATGTGCAGAGGCTATAGCGGAAATGAAGCATAGTAAACAAATAACTACTGCAGTATAAAGGGATAGGTCTAATCAACCTGACAGAATCAGTTGTCGGTGATTAGACTTTTTTACCTTAAACCGATGTATCATGCTCTTTTCTGCATATCGATATACAGCTGTCGATATGCTCGATGCTCTTGTTCCATTCCAATTTCATTATATATTTTTGAAAGCCATTTTACCGGTTTTGGGTCGATGGATTTTAACTCCATTTCCCAACTGAAACAATCGATGGCTTGATCAAACTGTTGAAATTCGTAATATAATTCTCCTAATAATAGTTGTTGATCCGGGTCATTCGCTAGTTTCTGGATATGCTGAAGTTTTTCGAGAATTGGATGTGCATGCATGATAATTTTTAATGGGATGAGCCTTTTTACGACAGAATCAATATCATATTCTTTTAGTTGTAAAACGATGAATTTATGGAGTAGCGTAGCAGCTTTTTCAGGATTTATGTTAAAAAGAGGTACTAAGAATGAAAGAACTTTTTCTTTTGGAAATTGTTCCGGTTCTAAATCTACGTTTTCTAATAATTGTTCAAATTCCTGAGTTTGTTTCGGATTGAGGTTAAGTTTATGTGTGAATAGTAAGTTTATCATTTTTTCTGCATTTTGGTGGTGTAAATAGATTTCGAGTAAATCATCATTTATTTCTAAAACATCACTTGTATTGTTAGATAAGTGTTCTAATACGTCAATTATTTCTTTGTCTGTAAAATGATTGTTCAGCAATTGTTTTAGAGATACATAATTTTCGGGGCTGATGTGATGGATATACAAAGCGATTTCATCCATCCATCTTGATTGATTCTTGAGTAATTGTATAAGTTGATTATAGGATTTATCTGTATACAATGCCTTTTCCATATATATAGGATCCTTTGTCATTAATTCATCTGATAATCGATCATATAATTTTCCATATTTGATGAAATTTAAATCACTTGATAATCCTTTTACCCAACTATGGTTTGGCGCGAAATCCATTAATATCCGTAGGATTCGATAGCTTGAGAACATTTGTCCGTTTCGGCGGTAATCATAAAAGATCGATTGAATGAGAGAGAAAATGGTTTTTTTTGAAATAAAGGATTCAAAAAAGGTTGCAATTTGGGCGACTTCTTGGGGACTGTATAGACTTTGGACTTTCTTAACTAGCTGATTAAACGTTCTTTTTTTATATGGATGGTCTTGGAAAAGCAGAGAATGGATGAGTGGATGTGTAGACGGAAGAACGATTCCTTTTGTAAAAGCTTTTTCAATATGTGTACGACGTTTTAACTTAGTTGGCTTAACATATGTAAGAAATTGTTCTTTGTAAAAGAAAAGATAATAAATGTTATGTTGATCATCAGTAGCTTCTATAATTTTGCTTTGTAAATAAATGGCCATTTGTTCTACATGAAGTTCTGTCGTTTTATTATGATTAGAAATCAATAATGGTTGTTGGTTCATTTTTGATCCTCCTAAGATTTATTATCAATTTATTATAACATACTCTAGAACAGAAAAAGAAAGGGAATCACTATTCCCTTTCCACAAGTAGGTTTTATATAAATAGCTTAGTATGCATTCGATAAGCTTTACCGAGTCGATAGTAATGATCAACAATTTCTTGATTTAGATTTTTAAATTCCGCGGGAACGGGTGGAAGTTGATCTGCTTGATCTTGTTTCCAAACAGTTTGCCCCGGCTCAACAAAACGTCCCTCACTTATTTTTACATGATTGGCAATCGTGGCCCCATGCATAATAACTGAGTTTTTACCAATCGTTGCTCCATAAATAGAAACGCCTTCACCAATAAACGTATTTCTACCAATATAAAGAGGACCATGTGGTTGGGCATGATGTAATATGCTTACTTCTTCACCTATATAAACACCATATTTTTTTCCATTTACTTCAATATGTTGTGAAGGATGACAATGTATTAGGACAAAATCTTGGATATTTGTTTTTTTTCCAATGAAATAAGGTGAAGAAGAATCCGCTCTGATTAAATTATTCCAACCGATCATTACATCATCTTCAACATGAACATCACCAATGACATAAGAGTTTGGCCCCATGACTGCTTTTAAACTTATTTTTGGGTATTCAGCTTGAGGTACCTCTTTAATTGGTGGATTAAAATAAATAATTTGTTGTCGAGGATAAATACCGGGTTTTTTATATTCTAGTGGTTGACAATTATGTTCAGCGTTGCAATGACAATTATCACCGCATTGACAATTTGGATTCAGGCAATTTGGGTTTGGACAATTTCTTTTAAAATATGGATATCCATTGTAGTTTCCATACATGACATATCCCTCCAGTTGTATATACTTTTCTAATATGTATTCATTGTCCTTATTAAATATGTAGAACATGGCGGGAAAGGTGAAAAAGCAAAACCACAGGCATCGTCAAATAATTAAAAAGTTTAATCTGTATTTTTCTTTAACTTTCTTATATTTGCACTTATAATAGGAAGTTGACAGAAGAAGTACTAATGACCTAAATAGGAGAGCGAATAATATGACAATTACACAAAGCAAAATGCGTACTGAAAAAGATTTTTTAGGAACAAAAGAAGTTCCCGCTGAAGCTTATTATGGGATCCAAACACTTCGCGCTGTGGAAAATTTTCAAATCACAGGTAATCGCATACATGAGGAATTAATAAAGGGTATGGCTATGGTAAAAAAGGCGGCTGCACTTGCGAATATGGATATTAAACGTCTTTATTCCGGAATTGGAGAAGCGATCGTCAAAGCAGCAGATGAATTAATTGAAGGCAAGTGGCATGATCAAATTATCGTTGACCCGATTCAAGGTGGAGCGGGAACATCAATAAATATGAATGTGAATGAGGTTCTTGCAAACCGTGCTCTCGAATTAATGGGCGAAGAAAAAGGGGATTATTTCCGTTGCAGTCCGAATACACATGTCAATATGTCACAATCTACAAATGATGCATTTCCTTCGGCGATTCATATTGCGGTATTAAATCTATTGGAAACTTTACTAGTTTCAATGGAAGAAATGAAAGCGGTTTTTCAAGAAAAGGCCGAGGAATTTAATCCTATCATTAAAATGGGGCGTACCCACCTTCAGGATGCTGTGCCAATTCGACTTGGCCAGGAATTTGAAGCGTACAGTCGCGTAATCGGACGTGACATTAAACGGATTAAACAATCACGTCAGCATTTATATGAATTGAACATGGGGGCAACAGCAGTTGGAACCGGCTTAAATGCTGATCCTCGATATATCGAATTGGTCGTAAAGCATCTAGCTCAGATTAGTGGTCTGCCATTAATAGGTGCCGAACATCTTGTAGATGCAACTCAAAATACAGATGCATACACAGAAGTATCAGCAGCATTGAAAGTTTGTATGATGAATATGTCGAAAATCGCCAACGACTTACGCCTAATGGCCTCAGGTCCTAGAGCCGGCTTGGGTGAAATCATGCTGCCTGCAAGACAACCGGGCTCTTCTATCATGCCTGGTAAAGTAAACCCGGTGATGGCAGAAGTCATTAATCAGGTAGCATTCCAGGTCATTGGGAATGATCATACAATTTGCCTTGCATCTGAAGCGGGCCAGCTCGAGTTGAATGTGATGGAACCCGTTCTCGTATATAATTTACTTCAATCTATCAGTATTATGAATAATGCTTTCCGTACTTTTACAGTCAATTGCTTAAAAGGAATTAAAGCCAATGAAAAGAGATTGAAAGACTATGTAGAGAAGAGTGCCGGACTAATTACCGCAGTTAATCCTCATATTGGGTATGAAGTAGCGGCACGAATTGCACGAGAGGCAATCGTAAACGGAGAACCGATCCGGGAACTATGTTTAAAATATGATGTGTTAACAGAAGAAGAGTTAAATTTAATACTAGATCCGTATGAAATGACACATCCCGGCATTGCTGGTGCTGAATTGCTGGAAAGAGATTAATAATATAATTGCTTAAATAACCTATGAATCACTAATAAAAAATAACTCCAACACAAAAGGCAATATACATTTACATTGCCTTTGTTTTGCAAAAATTGTTTTTTCTAGAAACTACATTTCTTTATTCCGCCTTTTCCTTGTAGGAATTATAATAGGGACAAGTATTCCAATCAGTAGGACAGGAATGATTAACGAAATCTCCAAAGGTGGAGTAATGAGCAGTCCAGATTTATGAATCCCATATAAAGAAATAAAATAGAAAAAGCTACCTAGCAAGCCTGCAATCCAAGAATATTTTTTTATCAATAGATAAAATATAGGAATAAATAATAGAGTAATTGGAACATATGATGTTGGATAACCAACGGCAAAGAAGATTAATTTTCCTATAAATCTTAAACTAATATATAACGCAGTAGCTGCTAATGGGATTGAATAACTTCGAAAAATCCGAATGATTAAAACAGTAAATAATGAAACAGTTAATACGGAATAGCAAGGATATAACCAAGGTGGAATCCCGCCAAAGATTTGTGATGCCGGATCAGATAAAATGGCTAAAATCTCTTTAGAGGCAATCGATTTACCATGGATATATTGATCATATGAGATAGAACCATTTTCTTGCTGCATATTTGGGAACACAAGACATTCTAATAAAAACATGGCAAACCAAGTGTGCATCGATTTCCATATAGGCACTTGACCTTTAGTATAAACCGAATATCCGCGCCATACAGCAATAATCATTATTCCAGTGGCAATATAATAGACAAAATGGGTTGGACTCCACGTTGTCAGATCAATTCCATATGCGATATGATAACTAAAATCTAAAGGAATTCCAATTAAAAACAGAACATAACCAATCGTCGTTAAATTTCTTGAAAAACGATCCATATAGTTTAAACGACGCCATTCATTAAATAGAAGATACGCCCCCAATGCAAAGCCGGCAAAATTAACTAAATGAGGAATGGAGTATTTTTCGAATAAATAGCGAAAATGATAGGACGCGTCCCAAGCTGAACCAATAAATTTAAGTAAAAATGCTAAAACCCAAAGTCGGTAAAATTTCAAATTCATCAACATCTCCCTTCGTTAACCAAGTAAATCAAAGAAACTTCCGAATAAAAGTATAAGAAAATAATTAATAAGTAAGATGATCCCAAAAGTAATTCCAATTTTTTTTGCATTTTTTAATGTAAATAATTTGTACATAAAAATAAATCCAGTAATAACCATCAGAAAATTGCAGAAAAATACCAACCATAATTGGAAATCGTTTTCTACATGGGCATCTTCAGTAGCATGTAATAAATACAATGGGAGTAAAGTGATATCAGGTCCCTCCTTGTAAGAAGTTATATATTAGTAATATATAGAAAATAAAAGGAAGTTTCAATACACAGGGTAAAAAACAAAAATCCCCACAAACCAGTTGTGGGGATCAATCTCCAATTTATGCGTACAACGTTTACGAGTATACATGGTATTTTAAGTTGAGTCAATATAAAAATCTTTTCTAAACAAAGAAAAAACTTTTGTTACCTTATTTCTCTAATTCCTTTATTTTTAATACCCAATCCCTCAAACTTTGGAAGTCATCTTTATCGAAACCAAAGTGTTTTTTTATGAGTTGTATTGATTCTCTCTCAAAATCATGAAAAACTCCATCTGAGAAAATGAGTCTAAGGATTTCAACTAAGACGATATTTTTCGTTCGATCGTTTTCAAATACTTTAAGTATATCTTCTATGTCAGATCCTTTAATCGAATATTTATCAATTCCCATTTCTGTTTTGAATTTATTTAGAATTGAATTTTCGAATATAGATTGATTTTTATCAATTTTTGCTATGAGATAAGCGAGTTCAAGAAACGCTTCTTTCTCTTCTTGATTCAGTTCTCTTAGGAACACAAATAAAATCTCCTTTATTTCCCGGTTTTTAAATAAGTTGTAGTTTAATTATAACGTAAAAGGCTGGAGTATCTAAATTAATTCATGAATTTTACTTGACATTTGCAATTTTCCCTTCTATAAACTACATCAAAGTCTTACCTATTGCTATCAATCATTCTGTTGTATACTATCGGTAGGAGGGGACAGGATGGTCAAGGGGAAAATTTTAAAATACTACAGAGAACAAAAAGGATACACACAGGAACAGCTTTCAAAAGGGATCTGTCCTGTCAGTCATTTAAGTAAAATTGAGCGGGGCATTACGGAATATTCGGAAGAAATTACAGCAATTCTTTCTAAACAATTAAATATAAATATTCAAGATGAAGTAAGAAAATTCAAAAATTTTGAAGTAACATTACAAGAATGGCAAAACGCTATCGTTATGTTAGATACCGATGAAATGCAAGTAAAAAAAGCGGCACTTGACGCTAATCCATTAAAGAATATTCCCGATTTTCAAGTACGTTACTCACTTCTATTAGCTCGTCATTATCTTGTATTTTATGAAATTGAAAAATGTCATAAACTAATGGAGAATGTCAAGAAACTTGATATCAACCTCTCACCTTATGAGAGCAACCTATATAATCATGTTCAAGGCATCTATTACTTTAGTATCGGAAGCTACAAGAAATCTATTGAAATTTTAAAGAAAATTGATTCCAACTACTCGAGCCAAGAATATTACTACCACCTTGCTATTTCATATCATGCGGTTCATAATAACACTTTAGCTCAATATTATGCTCAAAAAGCTTTACATTATTTTCAAGAAACATTAAATTTCACACGTATACTTGATACAGAGACGTTAATTATTCTTCTAATAAACGCCAAATCGCAATTTAGCTTAAAAGAAACCCGCCAATTTTATTATAAATTAATTCAATCTGCTAAAAAAATACAATCTGTAGATAGATTAATGAAGCTCTATTATAATTTTGGACAAGAGCTGTTTAGAAGAAAACATTTTAAGGAAGGAAGTGGAACTATGAATTTTGAAACAGTTATGCAGGAGCTTGAAGCCCTCGGTAAGGATCGAATGAAAAAAATGTACATATCTAATGGTGCTCATGAGCCTCTTTTTGGTGTAGCTACAGGCGCTATGAAACCAATTGCAAAGAAAATAAAAATAAATCAACCTTTAGCAGAAGAGCTTTATTCTACAGGTAACTACGATGCAATGTACTTTGCAGGCATTATTGCAGATTCGAAAGCTATGACAGAGTCGGATTTTGATCGTTGGATGGATGGGGCGTATTTTTATATGCTGTCGGATTATGTGGTGGCAGTAACTTTATCAGAGTCTGATATTGCACAAGACGTTGCTGATAAGTGGATTGCAAGCGACGACGAGCTGAGAATGTCAGCGGGCTGGAGTTGCTACTGCTGGCTTTTAGGAAATCGTAAAGACAATGAATTTTCCGAAAGCAAAATTTCCAATATGCTTGATATTGTGAAAAATACGATCCATGAATCGCCAGAACGAACGAAATCGTCTATGAATAATTTTCTATCCACTGTGGGGATTTCTTATTTGCCACTTCATGAAAAAGCAGTCAAGACCGCTAAGGAAGTTGGTATAGTAGAAGTCAAACGGGAACATAAAAAAAGCAGTCTCCTAAACGCTTACGAAAATATTCAAAAAGAAATTGAAAGAGGAAGACTTGGTTTCAAACGTAAGTACGTTAGGTGCTAAAAAGTAGTTTCATGGCAATTCTAAATAATAATGAATAAAAAACTATTTCATACATGGGGGAAGAGCGTAATTGAAAATGATTTACCTTATTCGACATTGTCAGGCTTTTGGTCAGGAAATGGATGCAAATTTAACAGAAATAGGTGTCAAGCAATCTGTTGAATTAGCAGAATTTTTCTCTACTAAAAAAATTGATCAAATAATAGCAAGTCCTTTTAAGAGAGCTGTTGATTCCGTAGTTCCACTCGCAAATACGAAGAAACTTAGAATCGTTAAAGATACACGTTTAACTGAGAGGGTACTTAGTACAACTGATCAACCCGAATGGTTTGACATGCTAAGAAGAACGTTTGAAGATTTAGATCTTTGCTTTGATGGCGGAGAATCAAGTAGAACGGCTGCAAAGCGTGCGATCGATGTAATAACAGAGATAGTAGAAGGACCATATGACACGACCTTAGTTGCAACACATGGAAATTTATTATCTTTAATACTAAATTATTTTGATAACAAGTATTCCTTCGAAACATGGCAGGAACTGACGAATCCAGATGTTTATCAATTGGATTTTGATACCAATTCAATTAATATAAAGAGAATTTGGAAATAGGATTAACAAAAAGTGAACGCATGATCATTCATGTGTTCACAAATAACGTCTCTTTAAATGACAGCCAAGTCCGATCAAGATTCTTTGTAACAGAAATGGGTGTTCCGTAAAATTCAGATAATCTTTTTTCTGTTAATAGATCAACTGTATTACCGGAGGCGAATGGTTCACCATTTTTTAATAATAAAGTTTTTTGAAAGGAAGGAAGAATTTCTTCAACATGATGTGTAACATAGATCAAAGTAGGGCCATCTGGTTGATTCGCTAATGTTTCAATCAACTGTAAAAGCTGTTCCCGAGCAATGATATCCAGTCCTGTACATGGTTCATCTAGTATAAGTAATTTTGGCGCGGCCATTAAAGCTCTTGCAATTAGTATGCGTTGGCGTTCACCTTGGGATAAAGTTTGGTACATTCGGTTTCTTAAATGCTGGCAATCTAGTAATGTGAGTAAATCATGAACTTTTTCATAATCTTGTGGAGATGCTTGTTCATATAAACCAATGCTTGCAAATTTGCCGCTCAATACGATATTTTCGACTATTTCTTCATCAGGTAACTGCTGTTGTAATGAGGAGCTTACCCATCCAATTGATTTCCGTAGCTCGCGTAGATCGGTACGACCGAATTTGTTCCCTAATACATTCACTTCTCCTTTTGTCGGCCAAATATACCCATTAATCATATTAAGTAGAGTTGTTTTTCCAGATCCGTTAAGTCCGAGAATACACCAATGCTCTTTTTCTTTCACATCCCATGATAGATTTTGTAAAATCCAGTTTTCCCCGCGTTTCCAGCATACGTTCTTCATATTAATAATCATTTGCTTCATTCCTTTTAGTGATATATTATTATGATAATTTTATACTATTTAGAAAATAGTGAATACATGATAACATTATTGTCCTAAAAAAAGCAAAAATATTGTTGGTCAATTTTAATTTTTTTCTATTTTATCAATGGTTTAATATGCTAGGCTACTTGAAGGGGGCGTTAATTTGAAAAATTCAAACTTTTATTTTACTAGTAGAATCCTAAGAATTATGAGGAATGCAGAGATAGAGATGCATTTTTCTAAAGATAAAGTGTTACAGCCCGTACATTTACTTATTGCGTGCCTAAATGAAAAAACTGGAGTGCTCGGTGAAATATCTTTGAAAACTAACATAGACAAATCTTTAATGACAAATAGAATAATAGAATTAAGGGAATCACAAAATCAAAATATAACTGGAAGCGATTTTTTTAATACAGCTGTAACGGTTGAAGTGATTGAAGTTTTTCATACTGCAAGGCATTACATGGAAAAATATAATCAAGTTTATTTAAATGAAGGTCATTTACTTAAAGCTTTAATTACTACTGGAGTGATGGATAGTTTTTTAACAGATGAAAATAAGGAAATAATTTTAGCCCTCGGAACAAATTCAAGGGATATGATTACTCACCTCGGCAAATACACATATCCCAATGTAGATTCGCCCTTGATTCGAAGGGCAATTAGTAAGGATGAAAATAATATTGTTAATTTTGTAGATAAGAATTTTTCAAAGGAATGGTCTCAAACCATTAGAGCTGCGTTTTTATTAGATGATCCCTCTATATATATTGCATATGATAATTATAAAGAGATTATTGGCTTTGCTGCTTTTGATATTTATAAGAATAGAAAATGTTATTTCGGTCCTATGGGTGTAACGAAATCTAATAGGGTTAAAGGTATTGGCTATGCACTACTTCATCATTGTTTAAAAGATATGAAGGAAATTGGTTATGAGTATGCAGTTATTGGTGAGGCAGGACCGATTGAATTTTATGAAAAAGCGTGTAATGCAGTTGTAATTCCATCGATGTAAAACCTATTTTATTAATCTATTGTTTGTTGATTATATTTTGAAATGAGGAGAGGTCCAACAGTTTATGAATTGAATAGATTATAGATCTAAGTGTTTTATTGCATTTCTCAAAGGTATGAGGAATGCTTTTTCTTTTAGCAAATGAATATGATAATTTTATAACAATAAGAGTGCAGTAAAAATCAATAATTTTTTATTGTAAAACGATAAATATTATGTTAAATTCAATAAAGACATTAAATAAGTGAGGTGCTTTTATGAAACGAGTGTCAACACTCTTTTTAAAGATATCTGTCGTTCTTATTGGAATTCCAATTCTTGCTTTGTGCATTTTTTTGGTGCCTGAGATAGGGAATCTTGCAGCAAAATTATTACCTAAGTTTGCTTATATAAAATATCTCGTTTTCATCGCGTTTTATGCATCGGTGATTCCTTTTTACTTTGCTTTGTATCAGGCTTTCAAACTTTTACGCTATATTGACAAAAATAATGCTTTCTCGCAAAACTCTGTAAAATCTTTAGAGAAAATCAAATACTGTGCAATCACAATTAGTTGCTTACATATCCTCGTCTTGCCGCTTTTCTATCTGTTTGCGGATAAAGATGACGAACCAGGTGTTGTCATTATTGGTTTGGTAGTTCCTTTTGCTTCTATGGTGATTGCAGTCTTTGCCGCTGTTCTTCAAAAGCTGTTAAAAGAAGCGATTGATATAAAATCAGAAAATGACTTAACGGTTTGAGGTGAAAACAATGGCAATTATAATCAATATTGATGTGATGCTTGCTAAAAGGAAAATGAGTGTAACCGAACTATCGGAGAAGGTTGGAATCACAATGGCTAACCTTTCAATATTAAAAAATGGAAAGGCAAAAGCAATTCGATTATCAACTTTAGAGGGAATTTGTAAGGCTTTAGAATGTCAACCCGGAGATATTTTAGAATACCGAAGTGATGAAGACTCTCAAGTTTAATAAAATGGAGTATTTAACACGTAAGGAGAGTGAAGTTTTCTATGAATCAAATTCGTAAAAGGGAAGCAATTCATGAGTTTAATCATTCAAAAATGGATGCACAAATCGTCAGAGTAATCAAGCAACTTGTTCATTTTGGATGGGAACAGGCATTATCCTGTTTGTTTCCCGTCGTTATTTTTGCCTCTTTGGCTCTTACACAAATCATCCCGCTTCCCTTCCTGCCGCGGTATGACTGGATGCTGATCATTTGCCTTCTAATGCAGTGGTGGATGGTTCGATCTGGACTTGAAACAATGGATGAACTAAAGGTAATCTCATTGTTTCACCTTATTGGACTTGCTCTTGAACTTTTTAAGGTACATATGGGTTCTTGGTCTTACCCGGAGGAAGGATATTTCAAAATTTTTGGAGTGCCTTTGTATAGCGGATTCATGTATGCAAGCGTAGCTAGTTATCTTTGCCAGGCTTGGAGGAGGTTGAAGGTTGAGCTGGTTAAGTGGCCACCATTTTTGGTAGTTGTACCTCTTGCAGCTGCGATTTATTTGAATTTCTTTACTCACCACTATTGGATTGATGTCCGTTTATGGTTATCAGGGCTTGTCATTATCGTTTTTTGGAAGTCATGGGTCATATACGAAGTTAATGGAACACGTTACCGTATGCCACTATCATTTTCTTTTGTGCTCATCGGATTTTTTATATGGGTAGCCGAAAATATCGCAACGTTTTTTGGCGCTTGGGAGTATCCAAACCAAACAGAAGCATGGAGTCTCGTTCATCTAGGTAAGGTAAGTTCATGGCTCTTATTAGTGATTGTTAGCTTTCTTATAGTAGCAACGTTAAAGCAAGTGAAGGGAAAAAGCTCCATTAGTTCGGATGCTAGTCAATCTTTATAACTACTTAGAATTCTCTATTAAAAAGTCGGATCCTTGTTAAAAGTATCCAAAATGATTGGATGCTTTTTTAAAAGTTATGAATCTGTATAATCTAAAAATCTCCGTCTTTCCTCTTTGCTAGGAATCATACAAGTTTCTTTCTTTCCAAACCATCTATATCGATTTTTGGCGATGATATCATACAATATATTCCGCATTGGTGTAGGTACGAAACGAAAAACGGATAAGATTTTCCATAATCCCCGTAAATGGGTACAAATTCTTAAGATTGCACTAGATTTAATAAAATATGAATCGTCTTCTATTAATACAAGACTGTCAACATCCTCAGTAATCTGATATTTCAGTAATAGTGATTTTCCAGTTTCGCTTTGAAGTGATGCAAACTTGAAAAAGGCTTTAGGATCTCTTTTCATAATAAATTGCACACTGCTATTGCAAAAATTACAAACGCCGTCGAATAAAATAATCCCACCCATGTGATCACCCACTATTTTTTAGTCATTCAAGTAAGATAAGGATAACATATTAACTCATGTTTATAAGCAAAAAATATTGGGTAAATAATAATACTCCCATTTTTTAAAAATAGGAGTAATGATACATAAAGGTCTACGATTTTGGAACGTGCTCGAATATTTCCCCGCTTTCGAAAAAGTCAACTAACCGAGTTAGCCATTGATAGTAGCCTGACCATACTTTCATTTCTTTCAGTAGTTCATTAACGCTTGCTTCAACTTCTGGTGATAACTCTTCATGTTCCTTTAATAGGGAGAGTTCTCTGGATAATTTTTTTTCAAATATTTTATTGCGATTGATCGTTTTTCGCCAATTGGAGGTGAAGATAGAAATAAAGGTTTCGTAATAATCGGATTCGACATCATAAATATCTTTACGAACACCTTTTTCGAATACTTTTTCGGCAATATTGATATCAAGCATTTCGCGAACGACTTGGCTCATTCTTGTTTTACTCATGCCAGTTGCAGCAGATAGTTCATCAAGCGTCATCGGTTTCCGGTTCATATAAATAATACCTAGAACACGACCAACCGTAGTGGATACTCCATACGTACGCATATTATCTGCAATCTTCTCTATATATTGTTCTTTAGCTTGATTAATTAATTTCAATGGTTTCTCATCCATAGGTAGTAGGCTCCTTTCAACCACCTAATTTACTAAGTCAATGTATCATATTTTAGTGGAAAAATAAACAAGCAATACAGGGAGTATACTAAAGCATTAATAAGTAATAGTATGAATAATGTCGTTTTTAACAATATACACTCACGAATTTGCGTATAATCTATACAATATATAAAATTTGTAAACTTTTTATTTTATAAAGTGTGCGATACAATTGAAAGGTGAATAAATAAGTAAGTACTTTATGAAAATTGTGGAGGTGTCATCATTTTGCTTAAATTTGATCATGTAACAAAAGTGTATAAAGGTGGAAAGAAAGCAGTCTCAGATTTAAATTTAGAATTTAAACCAGGTGAGTTCATCGTTTTCATCGGTCCAAGTGGTTGCGGGAAAACGACAACGATGAAAATGATTAATCGCCTAATCGAACCGTCAAGTGGCACTATTTATATTAATGGAAAAAACATAATGGAAAAGGACCCAGTACAACTTAGAAGAGAAATTGGGTATGTTATTCAACAAATCGGTTTATTTCCTCACATGACCATACAACAAAACATATCACTCATACCAAAACTATTAAAATGGCCAGATGAGAAACGTCGGGCACGTGCCAAAGAGCTCCTCAAACTTGTTAACATGACAGAGGATTATTTAGATCGCTATCCACATGAGTTAAGCGGTGGACAACAACAACGTATCGGAGTTCTTCGTGCACTTGCAGCAGACCAACCATTAATTCTGATGGATGAACCGTTTGGAGCACTTGACCCTATTACAAGGGATTCCTTACAAGACGAATTCAAAAAGCTACAACAAACGCTCGGTAAGACAATTGTATTTGTAACGCATGATATGGATGAGGCTCTGAAACTAGCAGATCGTATTGTGATTATGAAAGATGGTCAATTGGTCCAAGTTGGTACTCCAGAAGAGATATTACGTGACCCAGCCAATGACTTTGTTGAAGAATTTATCGGTAAAGAACGTTTATTACAAGCAAGACCAAATATACAAACGGTTGAGCAAGTAATGAACTCTAACCCAATAACAATTACGGAAGATAAATCTCTATCAGAAGCGATTCAAATTATGAAAGAGAAACGCGTAGATTCTCTCCTTGTAGTAGATGAAAAACAAATTTTAAAAGGGTATATAGATGTAGAAATAATCGATCAGAATCGTAAAAAAATGGTTCAAGTAGCAGACGTATTAGAAACGAAATTCTTTGCTGTAGAAAAAGAAACATTAGTACGAGATACGATTCGAAAAATATTAAAAATGGGAATGAAATATGTTCCTGTAGTCGATCACCACAAACGTTTAGTGGGAATTGTAACGAGAGCTAGTTTAGTAGATATTGTCTACGATTCTATTTGGGGTGATGTACAAGAGGAGATTGAGTCGAAAAATGTAGGCTAGGAGGGGAACTAGATGGATAGCATTATACAATTTTTAACTAGTAATTGGAGTGAGTTATTATGTAAGCGTAAAATAATCCCCACCTGTCAACCAGATGGGGATCGAGTTATTATTTAGGTAAGTTTTTAAAATCTATGCAAACGATTGGAAGTGTTGTTGACCAAGGCAGTACTTTATCCAGGGCATTTTTATCTGTCAGATCAATGTTAGGTAACTTCTCAAATAAATAGCGAAGGTAATAATATGGGTTTAGGCCATTTTCCTTTGCTGTTTCCACAATGCTATAAATGATTGCGCTAGCCCTTGCACCTTTCGGTGTATTTGAAAAAAGGAAGTTTTTTCTCCCAATAACAAAGGGCTTTATTGAGCGCTCGCTTCTATTATTATCAATTTCTAATCGTCCATCCTCTAGGAATGCCACTAATTTCTTCCATTGATTGAGACAGTAGGTAATCGCCTGACCTAAAGCGCTTTTTGGTAACACTTTTTGCTTCTGTATTTTTAGCCATGACAAAAAAGCATCCAAGACTGGCTTGCTGCGTTCTAATCGTTTTTCGTATCGTTCCATAGAGGATAACTCCTTTAGGTCGCGCTCAATGCGATATAGTTGGTTACAGTATTGGAGACCTTCCATTGCTGCTACTCCTGATGTCAGACGCTTTGAAGAAGGCAATACTTTTAAAGCCTCATCAAATTTACGTCGAGCATGAGCCATGCAACCGACCAGTTTTACATTAGGTACCTTATGGTACCCGGCGTATCCATCAACCTGTAAATATCCTTTAAACCCTGACAGGAATTTCTCGGCATTTTTGCCTGACCTAGTTTCCTGATAATCGTAAAGGATGATTGAAGGTCCTTCTTTTCCAGTACGGTAGAGCCAGAGATATGATTTTGAGGTGGCTGGCCGACCGGGTTCGTGAAGTACCTGCAGGGTCGATTCGTCCGCATGTAAAATATCCTTTTCCAAAAGAAGTTGATGCATGCGATCATAAAGTGGGCTCAACCACCGGTTGGCCCCGTGAATCATCCAATTGGCAAGGGTTTGGCGTGATAACGGTACCCCCAATCTGGAAAATTGCTTTTCTTGCCGGTATAATGGCAGCCCATCCACATATTTTTGATTCATAATATGTGCCATTAAAGAAGGAGATGCTAAACTACCTGAATGAACCGGTTTAGGCATTGGTGCTGTTACAACCGGAGTTTCAATTTCTTCACGTTCACAATGGCGGCAAGAGTAAATGGACTGAACATGTTTAACAACTTTCAATTCCGCAGGAATGTATTTTAGTTCCTGGCGTACTTGCGTACTCATTTCATGCAGATTTCCACCGCAACACGAACAAACCTGCTCTTCAGGGGATAAACGATATTCAATCGTCTCCACAGGCAAGTTTTCTAACATCAGTTCACGTTGGCCGCGAACTTTGCGGCGCCGTTGATAAGTAATAGATTCCAAAGTAGGTTCCGGCAAATCTGGATTAGCTTCATTTTCTACTTCATTAAAAAGTTCCAATTGATCGGGGTTGGTTTTTTCACTGGAAAAGCCGAATCTATTTTTCTGCAGAAGGCGAAGCTGTTCTTCAGTCCATTTTAATTTGGCCTCTAACGCGCTCTGCTTTTTTAGCTTCGCCTCTAATTCCGCATTTTGTTTCTCCAGCATTTCCAAGCGTTGCAGGAGTTCTTCAATTGTAGGGGTTGGGGTAGTTGAATTCGCTGTCTTTTTCATAAATATATTATACGATAAAATAGGTAAATTCCCTGATTTTTCATTATTTAAATTACTGTTCTTGCTGTTACAACAGGGTGTGCCTGTTTTTGTTCCAATGATAATCCATCTAATAACCACCTTAATTGGCGTGGACTTATTTTCAGAGGACCCGAATTATTATCTGATGGCCAATGAAAATTTCCTCTCTCCAGCCGGCGATAATAAAGCCAAAAACCGTTATGATCCCATTGAAGAATTTTCAACTTGTCTCGCTGCCGGTTACAAAAAACAAATAAACTCGAAGAAAAAAGATCTAACTCGAATTCTTCTTTTACAAGAGCAGCCAATCCATCGATAGATTTCCGTAAATCTGTGACACCTTGTGCGAGGTAGACACGATCAACCGTAACTTCTTTTAGCATACTGATTTCAATGCCTTAACTACTTCCGCCAGTAGTGTTGGATTAAAGCCAGGTTTAACCACGATGGATGCTGAACCAACATTTATATGTAATGTTTCATTCTGTTGCTCAGATTCTTCTAATGTAACCGGAATCCACTTGCTGTTAGAATCTTGGGTTGAATAGAAATTATCGGCTTTATAAAGCCAATACTTTAACTGATGAATACTTATTTCATTGATTTCACACCATTTGGATTGGGTGAGGCCACTCGCTCTGAAAAGAGCGATCCTACGCTCCCATTCCTTACGCAATTCTGGATTATTTCTTTGGGACATAAAAAAACCTCCTCAAACTTTGATTTGAAGAGATTATCTCACAGGTACTATATATGTTAATAGGTGTATTCTATTTGACTCTTACGTTATTATTTAAAACATGGCAGCATTTCTATATTTCTATCATTGCTGTTTTACTAGGAATTATTGTTGCCGTACCAGTAGGTATTGCCTTAACGAGAACACCAAAATTAGCAGGAGTAATCATGGGGATTGCCGGTGTCATCCAAACCTTTCCGAGTCTCGCTATTTTAGCCTTTTTTATTCCAATTCTAGGTGTTGGAAAGGTGCCTGCAATTGTTGCGTTATTTTTCTATTCAGTCCTACCCATCTTGAGAAACACGTATATAGGTGTCAAAGGAATCGAACGAAACTTGCTTGAGGCAGGTCGCGGGATGGGTATGACTGGATGGGAACGGATTCGCTATGTCGAAATTCCATTAGCGATACCGGTTATTATGGCCGGTATTCGGTTGTCTACCGTTTATTTAATTGGATGGGCAACACTTGCTGCCTTCATCGGTGCAGGTGGACTTGGTGACTATATATTTAGCGGACTTAATTTATATCAAACAGAGTTTATTATTGCAGGGGCAATCCCGGTAACAATTCTTGCTCTGCTGGTCGATCTTTTATTAGGAAAACTTGAAAATTGGGCAACACCGAAAGGAATACGTAAATTAGAACAAGCTGCATAAGGAAGGAGCATTAGTATGAAAAAACGAAAATGGTTTGTCATCTTCGTTTTGTCAATCTCATTGATCATCAGTGGATGCTCTTTACCTGGTTTAAGTGCATCTTCAGATAAATCGATTTCGATAGGCATGGTGACAACAACAGAAACACAGATTCTTGGATATATGGAAAAATATATGATCGAACATTATACGGATTTAAAGGTGGATTTGGTAAACAATTTAGGTTCATCGATTGTTCTCCATAAAGCAATGCTTAATGGGGATGTTGATATCTCCGCTGCGCGTTATACAGGGACGGATTTGCCGGGGGCGCTTGGGATGGATCCAGTAAATGACCCGAAAAAGGCATTGAAAATTGTTCAGAAAGAATTTGACAAACGATTTGATCAAACATGGTTTGATTCATATGGATTCGCTAATTCATATGCATTTACTGTAACGAAAGACTTTGCTGAAAAAAATAAAATAACAAAAGTTTCCCAATTAGAGCCAATGGTAAAAGACTTGAGTTTAGGTGTTGATAATTCATGGTTAAAACGAAAAGGTGATGGATACGAAGGTTTTGTAAAAGCATATGGATTTGAATTTGGTGAAACCTATCCAATGCAAATCGGACTCGTTTATAAAGCTGTCCAAAGTGGAAAAATGGATGTCGTTTTAGCATATACAACCGATGGACGAATTAATGCATATAATCTTCAAGTACTCGAAGATGATAAACATTTCTTCCCTCCATACGATGCATCGCCTGTTGCTCGAAATGATGTATTAAAAAAACATCCAGAACTAAAGGAAATCTTACAAAAGCTTGTCGGAAAGATTAGCACGAAAAAAATGCAGCAATTGAATTATGAAAGCGATGGAAAAATGAAAGAACCTTCTACTGTCGCTAAAAAGTTTTTAGAGGAAAATAATTATTTTGAGTAAGGCTGGAGGTGTTTGACTTGAATACGATACAAGGGTTATTTGATTATTACGCAAACAATGGTGGATATGTTTGGGAACAGTTTTACCGACATTTTTTAATGTCAGCATACGGGGTGATTTTCGCAGCGATTGTAGCCATTCCGTTGGGAATCGTTATTGCGCGATACCGTAAGCTTAGTACATGGGTAATTTCACTTGCAAATATTATCCAAACGATTCCTGCCTTAGCAATGTTATCGGTCCTTATGTTAGTTATGGGTTTAGGAACAAACACAGTAGTCCTTTCATTATTTCTATATTCACTTTTACCAATTCTAAAGAATACCTATACAGGAATCGTCAATGTCGATCAATTCCTTTTAGAGTCGGGTAGAGCGATGGGTATGACGAAATTTCAAATTCTAAGAATGGTTGAATTGCCTCTTTCATTATCCGTGATTATGGCAGGCCTTAGAAACGCACTAGTTGTCGCCATTGGGATTGCTACAATAGGTACATTTGTAGGAGCGGGTGGACTTGGTGATATTATTGTCCGTGGAACAAATGTAACGAACGGTTCGTCCATAATATTGGCTGGAGCGATTCCAACTGCATTAATGGCAGTAGCTGCAGACTTTTTGATGGGCTGGCTGGAACGAATCCTATCTCCTGTGAAAAAGAAAAAAGAAATAGAAATAGAAATGAAGGAAGTTGCGTAATATGGAACAGAGGGTGTAGACCAACAACAAGACTAATAATTCAGATAAAAAAAGTCAGAATTAATCTTGACATATTAAATGTTCAAATATTATGATAAACACAATTAAATAATTCTTATCCAGAGAAGCCGAGGGACTGGCCCGATGAAGCTTCAGCAACCTCTACTTAAGTAGAAAGGTGCTAATTCCAGCAAGCATTCGCTTGGAAGATAAGAGATGACGCATTGAGGAGTCCTCTTTTCTTTTTGAAAAGAGGACTTTTTGTTTGGAAAAATTTTAACAGAAAGAAGGTAAGTAATATGAGTAAAGTAGTAATTTTATGTGGGAGTCCATCTGATAAGTCTAGAACAGATCTTGTGTTAAAACATGTTCAATTTTTATTAGAAAAGGAAGGAATTTCTGTTTCGTATGCTTCAGTTGTCGATTTCTCACCTTTAGATTTAGTAAATAGCCGTTATGACAGTCCGGATATTAATCATTTGGCACAAACGATTATAAATGCCGATGGCGTCATTATCGGATCACCTGTGTATAAAGCATCCTACACCGGTGTATTAAAGACATTAATTGATTTATTGCCTGAAAGAATACTTAAGGGAAAACCTGTTTTTCCTGTAATGGTAGGAGGCAGTGGTGCTCACTTACTCGCTTTAGATTATGCATTAAAACCACTCATAACAACATTGAAGGGAAATCCTTTACAAGGAATTTATATTTTAGATTGTACTATTGACAAATCCAATAAACGAAATCCGCTGACACATATCGAGTCGATTCAACGATTGTCTGAGCAGGTTGATGGATTTGTTAAGTCGATTAAACAACTAAAACAATTTACAGCCCAATCTTTGTGAAAAATTTAGGAGGTCTGAAAATGGTAAAAAAAAGAATCTATTTGAATGCCTTTGATATGAATTGTGCAGGTCATCAATCCCCTGGTTTATGGTCACATCCAGAAGATCGCTCCTCTACTTATAAAGATCCAGAATATTGGACTCATCTTGCGCAGGTTTTGGAAAGGGGTTGCTTTGATGCCATATTCTTAGCTGATGTATTAGGTACTTATGATGTTTATCAAGATTCAAGGGACCCAGCAGTACGTCAAGGTGCACAAGTACCGGTAAATGATCCGGCATTTGTCGTTCCGATTATGGCTCAAGTAACAAAACATCTAGGCTTTGGATTAACGGCTTCAACAAGCTACGAACATCCATATACGTTTGCCAGGAGAATGACTACTTTAGATCATTTAACGAAAGGGCGTATCGGCTGGAATGTTGTTACCTCCCTCTATAAATGTTGATACATCAACGGTTTGACCCGTTGGTAGGGTGTCAAAAAAATATTTTTCGACACGGACCCTAACTTTATTTTCATAATATGTGAAACTATTCCAATAAATAGGTACGCTACGCGGTCACTACTGGATAATGATGGAAAGTAGTGATAGGGAATTATACGATGCACAATGGATCTCTGCGTAGCTTATGATGACGTACCCTCCCATGTCTCTGGGCATCTATGTGCCTACATTCCTTCGTTCGGTCTAGTCATAAGGCAGAGGCTAGCGAAGCTCCTATAGGGACTCTAGGTCGAATGGTGAAAATAATGCCAGCTTCTCCGTGTCATCCTGTTGTCTAGGTCTAGTTAAGGGGCTGTAGGGATTTAAGTCGCCTCTAAGAGACTTGGAATATCCCTCATCATTCGCTGTGCGTCAAACGCTTTGTGCTTAGTGCTAATTCCATGTAATACTTTTAACAGTTTACCGCATAGAACCACGATGGATTGTTTCTTGCGTAAAGGATTAACCTGACGGTTCGTGTAATACTCATGTAGCTTTCTAAAAGCTTCATTGTGGCGGATCATCGGCATCATGACTCGGAACAGGAGAGCGCGTAGCTTTCTTCTACCCCGTTTAGAGATTCGTTTTTGCCCTTTGTGCATACCAGAGGAATTTTCACGTAACGTTAATCCCGCGAGTTTGATTAGTTGGCGTGGATCTTCGTAGTGTGAAAAACTTCCGATTTCAGCTAATAGGTCAACGATTGTCGTATCTCCAAGCCCTGGTACCGTTGACAGCCATTCGTATTCTACTGACATTTTTACAAGCTCAACTAAGCGCTCCGTAATACCCTCAATATCTTTTTCTAGCTGGTGGTAACGGCGGACAAGTGTGGCTATTTCAATACGGTATCTCACATCCTTCCGTTACTCCGATAGAGCTAGTCATTTGCGACTTCGATAAGGCGCACTGCTTTTGGTCTTTGGGGGATTTTAGTCCCTCGACCTTTCGATAAAGGGATAACACTTCATCCGGGTGTTTCTGGTGAAGATCACTTGGAAATGGAGTGCATTCAAGTGCGGTCATAGCCATTTTTCCGAATGACGGAAATACTTGAACGAACTCTGGAAAATAGCGATCTAACCAGCGAATTATCATGTTTTTGACGGCTCCTAGCTCCTCAGTCAATTTACTACGGAATGTAGAACCAGCACGAAGTTCAGCTTCCATCCCTTTGAGGATTCGCGGATAACTAAAGCGTCCATCCTTTACAAGACGAGCGATTACCAGTGCATCTTTACGGTCATGTTTGGTTGGCAGATTGTCATCCAACTCTTTTGACCGTTTGACATGCATCGGATTCGTCATGACTAAGGAAATGCCTCGTTCTTCAAGGAAATAGGCTAAATTTAGCCAGTAATAGCCAGTAGGTTCAATCCCGACAATGACTTCTGTCTTTTCGCTTTCTTTCATTTCAGTCAAAATACGTTGATATAAATACTCAAAGCCGTTATTAGATTGATAAACTGAGAAAGACTTTTGGAGCACCCGGCCACGATCGTCTACAAAGCAAGCGTAATGTGTCCGCTTTGCGATATCGATCCCTACAACGAGTGTTTTTTCGGTGACTTGATTAATTTTCTGATTTTGTTTAAAATCCATTATGGAGTCCTCCTTGGTTAACAAATTAGGGGTCAATTCATCGACGATTTGACACCCCGCATCATACCAAGAGGGCTCTTTTTGTTCAAGTCCCCGAAAATCCTTCTAACAGGAATGCTCCTATTTGAATAGTGCAGCATTGAATATCGGCCTTGATAAACAGCTTAGTCATGATAATAGATACGATATTGCTGATGAATATATGGATGTTGTATACAAATTATGGGAAGCGAGTTGGGAGGATGACGCCGTTATTGTAGATAAAGAGAAGGGGATCTATACTGATCCTAGTAAAGTTCATGATATTGAACACGAGGGTAAGTATTATAAAGTTCCGGGTGCGCATTTATGTGAACCATCACCTCAAAGAACACCTGTTATCTTTCAAGCGGGTGCATCTTCTAGAGGCAGAAAATTTGCAGCAAAGCATGCAGAGCTAGTTTTCATTGGCACAACTACAATGGAAAGTACAAAAAAGACAGTTCAAGCTTTTCGGGAAGAAACTATTAAAGCTGGAAGAAAACCAGAAGAAATAAAAATTCTAACTCTTATCACCCCAATTGTCGCCCCAACACAAGAAGAAGCGGAGGAGAAATATGAAGAATACAAAAAATACGCGAGCTACGAAGGTGCCCTAGCATTAGTTGGCGGATGGACTGGACTCAATTTAGAGGAACTTAATCCACAAGAGAAAATTCATTATGTGAAAAACGATGCTATTCAGTCAGCATTGAAGTCATACTCAGAGTTTACTGTAGAAGAAGTAGCAGAATTTGTTGGGGTTGGGGGATTAGGTCCAGTTATTGTCGGCTCTCCAACGAAAGTTGCAGATTCATTAGAAGAATGGGTAGAAGATACGGGAGTAGATGGTTTTAATATAGCTTATGCGATTACGCCTGGAACTTTTGAGGATTTCGTAGAATATGTCATACCAATTCTACAAGAGCGTGGATTAGTCAGAAAAAAATATGAAGAAGGGACATTCCGGAAAAAATTGTTTGGAAATGATTTTTTACATGAACATCATCCAGCTAGACAGCATCGAAATAGGAGAATACCAGTTTGAATTTTGGAAAAACCTTATTCTCGTAAACTACGAAATAAGGTTTTTCATATTTTACTATTAGCATAAGAAATTCTTAAAAAGAAGGATTATTTTATAGATTATCGAAGTTTTATATATCAAAGGATTGTTTGAATTTATCTTTTTGTATTTGGAGGGTATTGATGAATAAAAAAGTATTAGAGACCATAGTTGATTGTATGCCTGCAGATAGAGAAATGCGGGATATTCAAAGGATACAAACAAAGCATCGTATGAAACTAGTTGAGTTCTGGGAAATTGAAAAAGGGGATAAGATTCTTGAAATAGGCTGCGGTCAAGGTGATACAACAGCAGTGCTTGCCTATTATGTAGGAGAAAGTGGTCTAGTTCAAGGAATAGACATTGGTCCTGAATCTTACGGTAGTCCGATATCATTAGGTGATTCTGCAAAGTATTTAATAGATTCAAAGTTAGGCAAGCAGATTAACATGAACTTTAATGTGGATGTACTATCCCCAGAAATAGATTTTCCTAATGGATATTTTGATTGTATCGTATTATCACATTGCTCGTGGTATTTTAAATCAAAAAAAGAATTAATTGAAAT
Organism: Heyndrickxia sporothermodurans; assembly: GCA_016756695.1. Classification (GTDB taxonomy): domain Bacteria; phylum Bacillota; class Bacilli; order Bacillales; family Bacillaceae_C; genus Heyndrickxia; species Heyndrickxia sporothermodurans. Next base: position 3,865,281 of record CP066701.1, on the reverse strand, counting down.
ACTGAGCAAAATTAAAAAATGGGGAAAAAAATTATGTTTTGCAGAATGGGATACAAACATTCACAAAATTGAACAGTATTCACATTTTTTATCTATTCTTATTCAATCACAACTTGAGTCGTTTAAGGACAACAGTGAATCAAATGTACGAACATTATTCACCCCAAATGAAATAATAAAAATAGCGAAACATGCTGGTTGGACAATCACGAATGAGACATCTATTTTTTCTCCAGATATACAAGATGGTCAATGGGAAATACATAATGTTTTAACAGAATTTGACGAAGAACTACAAAAAAACGGTGAACTACCTATAAAGTTTAAAGAACTCCTTCAATCTGAAAAAAACATGCTAGAAGAGCATATTAAAGTAAATAAAAGTATTCCTTTGTCAGTCTATGCTTTTACAGCAAAATAAATTTAACTTAGAAAAATTAAATTAAAAGGTGAATGATTATGGAACCAAAATGGCTAGAATGGGCGAAACAGTTACAAGCGATTGCTCAAGCAGGGTTAACGTATTCTAATGATATTTATGACAAGGAGAGATTTGAATTAATAAGAAAGATTAGTATAGAAATCCTATCTAATCAGACAAATATGGATACGACCTTTATAAAAGATTTATTTGCAAACGAGACAGGATACCAAACACCAAAGGTAGATATTCGAGCTGTTGTTTTTAAAGATAGGAAAATCCTAATGGTGAAAGAAAAGACAGATAACAAATGGGCGTTACCGGGAGGATGGGCGGACATTGGATTATCGCCAAGCGAAGTTGCTGTTAAAGAAGTAAAGGAAGAATCAGGCTACGATGTAAAGGCAGTTAAGCTATTAGGAATCCAAGATAAAAAGTGTCATCCACATCCACCTTCACTTTATCATGTGTATAAAATTTTCATCCAATGTGAAATTATTGGCGGGAAGTCTTTAGAAGGAATTGAAACCAGTGATGTAAGCTTTTTTTCTGAAAATGAACTACCTGAACTATCAGAAGCAAGAAATACAAAATCACAAATTGAGATGGCAATAAGAATAGCAAATCGTTCTGATGAACCGATATATTTTGATTAAATTGTTTAAATACTGATGTTTTATATCATATTGGTCAAGTATCTGCTTGGGCGAGGGAAGTTGGGAAAACACCAGTTTCTGTGAACCTCACAGGCAGGGGTCTTGTTACAAAAAAGTAATTTCGTAAATAAACACAATCTTAAGGCGGTAGACAAAATCTACTGCTTTTAATTTAGTAGGAGGAGAACCGAGATGCGAGTAGGAATAATTGGAGGTGGTTTTGGATTAAATGTTCAAGCTCCTATTATTCAAACACATCCTATGCCACACAAAAAGCCCTTCTCAATAAAGAGAGGGGCTGTTAATTATAATTATTGTTTTTCCATCTGCTAAAGATAAATATTCCCCAGAGAAGTACTACAGCTAAATTATACCCTCTAATCCATAGTGGTCTATTTTCTATTATCATATTAGCGACAAACCCAGCAATTGATAAAAACAATAAAATGGCTAGATAAATTTGATATTTTTTACTCATAACATCCCACTTCTAATTATTTTTTTAAAAAACTATTAAAACAAAGGCTTTTGAAATATATTTGGCTACTGTTTTATTAAATCCACCTTTCTTAACAAGAAATTTTGTTAAAGCTTCTTCTATTTTACCACCAGAATCTGCTAAAAAATTTAAAGCTTTATTAATTGATCCCCAATGAAAAATAACTAACTGTGTTGCAGTCAGTGATTCAATTTTCTTTATCATTTTATCCCAAGCCTTTTTACCTACTTTTTTCATTACTGCCTTGATTGCCTTTGCACCAGCTTTAGCTGTGTAGGTAACTTTACCGAATGTTTGTATTGTTCCTGACTGCGACTCACTAACATTTAGCAATTGTTGTGCTACGCTAGGATCTAAAAATTCAGCCTTTGTTTCTTTAACCGCAATTTCTAAAGCTTCATAGAATTCTTTTTTATTGTAATTCATAAAAAAGTTTTCCATTGATTGAATTTCTTCTTCATTAAAAAGAATTTCATTTTGTTCATTTGAATGTTCAATCTCACTAGCATAAACATTATGTATTGGTATAGAAACAGCACCAAATAACAACATACCACTAATAACACCTGAAGTTAATTTAAAGCTTAGTTTGTTCACAATATTTCCTCCTGATATAAAATTTAACATTTATACAGTATACTAGCATCGTGCTAATGTCTATATAATATTGTAAAATATTACATTATTATAGGCTGATATTCATAGATATCTAAAAAAGTAATCTAATGAAATTAACTGCAGTTTGCACGATGAATCGTCATCAAATCCCAGATGGAATATTTAGTGAATCAACTATTCCTAAACATTATCGAAACTGGAACAAAATGATAGATTATGAAGAACTCGATCTATTATTTGTAAGTTCATTGCCTCCGTTTCACTATAATATGGTTAAAACAGCACTAAAAAAAGGAATTAATATTGTTTGCGAAAAGCCATTTACAATGAATCGCCATGAATCGAGAGAATTAATAGAACTAACGACACACTATTCCGCCAAAGTAATGATAGATTTTAAATGGAGATTTCTTCCTATCAGGCAAAAAATGAAAAAATTATTTCAAAACAATATTGGGGATCTTATTCATTTTGATTATCATATTTCGAGTGCACAATATGAGCATCTTCACTTAACAAGTAGAGGATGGATGGCGCAAAAACAACAATTTGGTGGAATGTTAGGTGCAATTGGATCACATATGATCGATTGTATGAGATGGATAGTAGGTGATGAAATAGAAAAAATTAATGGCTTTGTACACACACATGTTCCAGAAGGAGCAGGTGAGTTTCGGGATGCAGATGATGCTTTTTTCATTCATGGAAAGATGAAGAATAATTCTACTTTTTCCCTTCAACTGCTTTCAGGGGTAAACCATGGATTCGGATCCCAATTAAGGATATTTGGTAGTGCGGGAACGATTGTGCTGATGAATGATAATACTCTTAAATATGGAAAAGGAAGTAAACCATTAAAAAAAATCCATATTCTTCAACAAGAGAATATTCCTGTTCATCTTACTTTAGAAGCGAAGGCTTATTATCCTGCTTTTTATCCGTTTTTGGAAAAAGTATATGAATATATTATTTTTGACAAATTAGATAGAGATTTACCAACAATTCAAGATGGATATGAAAACCAAGTTATATTAGATAAGATTTTGGCAAATTAATATATAGTTTAGCGTAATTAGTTCTAAAAAGAAGTCAACCACTTTTGCGGCATCTTTCTGTGATAGTTCAGCTTGGGTAGAAATAGATTTTACCAATTCTATTTTAAACCTTCCTATGCATGATCTTGGGTTTCAAATTCTTATAGTTACGCTGAAAAGAAACGTTTTTATTACAATATGTCAGTCCATTATAAAAATAAAGACTATACTGGACCTACATCAATTCAGTACTGGGAATCTACAGTGGAGAAAATAATAAGAAAATTAATATATAAAGAGGAGGGAAAAGGACAGTGAATCCATTACAAGAAGAAAGGCAAGTACAACCTAATAAAGCGTTTGAGTCTTTTTTATCCTTTGTTGCATTCACGATTGCATTAAAACTGCTTCCTTTATTTGAATGTTTAACCGATAATCTCGCACTTCAAATTATTTTAGGATTAGCTCTTGCTGCACTTGTTATACAGTGGTTCATAAATAACAATAAACTAGCCGATATGCTAAGAATAATGTGTAAGCGTTTAAATCTCCATATAGTTTATTTATATCTCGCGTATATCATTTTATATCTCGTAGTTGTTTTAGTTATTCTTTGATCTAAAACAGCGAAGTGAAGACCCTGTTTTTTATACGGTATAGAAAGTCGTTGAACCAATAAACCCTAAAGGTAGACTAAAAATGTAGTATTGTGGGATATTCAAAAAAATTAATTCAACTTGGAACTTAGGAAGGCTGAAGAAATGAAAAAAGGAAAGACGAATGCGATGAGAATACTAGATAAGGAAAAAATCACATATAAAATGATGACTTACACAACTGATGACGGGAAAATTGATGGAGTGTCAGTTGCTGAAAAAATTGGAAGAGAAGATGGAGTCGTATATAAAACCCTAATCTCCCAAGGCTCAAGCAAGGCATACTATGTGTTTATCATACCAGTTGATGCTGAGCTTGACCTAAAGAAAGCAGCAAAGGCTGCAGAGGAAAAGAAGATAGAAATGATTCCAGTAAAGGATATTATCAAAGTATCCGGATATGTCCGTGGTGGTTGTTCCCCGATCGGTATGAAAAAATTATTTCCTACTTTTATTGATGCAAAAGCACGAACACTAGATACAATTATTGTAAGCGGAGGAAATATTGGCGTGCAAATTGAGTTGGAGCCAGAAAGCTTAGAAAGAGTAGTGAAGGCCCGATACGTGGATTTGTCTAAATAAGGGTTAGTAAATATTACCTAACCCTTTAATAGATTTAAAAAATCTCATCCAACTCTTTATATCCCCTATACTGATTATCTACACTTTCCAATGCATGTTCGAAATGTTTGCTTAACTCAATTTTAAGCTCATCTTTTTTATTGTTTTTAATTAATTCAAGTATTCGTTTGTGCTCCTTTGGACTATAAGGTTTCTGCAAAGGATTTTCGAAAAAATCGTCATATAGGATTAAATAAATGCTAGTTTGGTTAATAAGTGTCTCAATAAAACTATTTAAAAATTTGTTTTGGCATTTTCTCGTTATTAATAAATGAAATTGTTTGTTTGCAGTTACATATTCTTCTACATTCTTTTCTACTAACACCTTATGTTCTTCCTCAATTAAACGACTGATTTCTTCATAATCATTTTCATCCATATAATCGATGGCTGTACATACCGCCATATATTCTAATTTATCCCTTAATTGATATGCTTGTATAATTTCATCTCTTGTTGGATTTGTTACGAATGCACCTTTGTTAGGTATCAGATCGACGAGACCTTCAAGTGATAATTTTTGAATGGCATTACGAATTGGAGTGCGGCTAACTTGTAATGCCTCGGATATGGTCGTTTCTTTTAATTGTTTACCAGGTGCCAATTTCCTAGATAAAATGGCATTTCTTAAATGTTGATATACCACGTTTTCCATGGATGTTTTTTTCATTGTTATCCCCACCTTTCCATTACTTTTCAATAGATATGATTGTTTCATTCGGACTAAATATTCAAAATATATTGACAAAATGAATCTTTTAGTTTTAAACTACATATAAATTGTACTACAATTTTGAGCAACAATATACAAAAATGTGTAAGCTTTATCAAAAAACAAAAATTATGAGGGGGATGGAGTATGAGGAAATATTGGTTGTTAATGCTCGCATTGTTGGTTTTTTTGGGAATTGCGTCAGGGTGTGGAAGCAAAGAAACAGGGGGCAGCAGCAAAAAAGGTGTACTTGATCGGGTGGAAGATGCGAAAGTTCTAAAAGTTGGTTTTGAAGGGACTTACCCACCTTTTAACTTTTTGAATGATAAAAAAGAATATGAGGGATTTGATGTAGACATATCAAATGAAATGGCAAAACGGTTGGGAGTAAAGACGGAGTTTGTTGCGACAAAGTGGGAAAGTCTTATTGGAGGGTTAAAATCGGATAAATTTGATATTATTATCGGTCAAATGACAGTGACAGATGAGAGAAAGAAAAGCGTGGATTTTACCGATCCGTACGTAGTGACAGGTTCTGTGTTAGTTACAAGAAAAGATACAGATAACATTAAGGTTTTGAATGATATTAAAGGTAAGGATGTTGGGGTCGGCGGTGGAACAACATTTGAAGAAGTTGCAAAAAGTGTTGATGGAGCAAATGTTAAGCTTTACAAAGCAATGAACGACTACGTACAAGATTTAATTAATAAAAGACTTGATGTGATTATTAATGACCAATTGTTAATGAGCTACAACATCAAAGAAAAGAACCTTCCAATTCAAATTACAAGTGACATTTTAAATAAAGACGAAATTGGCATGGCTGTAAAAAAAGGAAATGAAGATTTCGTTAAAAAAGTCAATCAAATATTACAAGAGATGAAAGAAGACGGTAAGTATAATGAAATCTATAAAAAATGGTTTGGAACTGAGCCTTTAGTAAAGTAATTTTATTTACATCAATTAAGGAGTGGTTTATATGCAAGTAAAAGTGTTAGGAACTGGGATGATTGGAACCACTGTAGTTAGTGAACTTGTTAAGTATTCGAGTATTGATCAAATCACTGCAGTCGATGTCAGTCAAGATAGTATCGATAAATGCCTGAAAAAAGCACAACATTCTAAAGTGACCGGTTTAACAACTTCACTAAATTCTGACGAGGAAATTTATCAAGTCCTTAAAGATGCTGATATTGCAGTAGCATGTTTACCACATTCATTAAGCTTGCCTGTGATTCACGCTGCAATTAGAGCTAAATGTCATATAGTCGATCTGGTAGGTTCAAAGATTGATGAGAAGATGCAGCTTGATCAACAAGCAAGAGAGGCAGGGGTGATTATTATGCCCGGTTGTGGTGTAGCTCCAGGTATCACAAATTTTCTTGCTGCCCAAGGAATCCAAATGCTTGATGAAGCAGATGAAGCAGTAATGATTTGTGGAGGCATTCCAAGACATCCATTACCACCTTTATGGTATCAAGTTGTTTTTCGCCTTGAAAGTGTTATGGGACTTTACACTAGACCGGCAACAGCTGCTGAATATGGAAAACTAGTCGAATTACCACCTCTATCCGGATTAGAAAAGATAACCTTCCCTGATCCAGTGGGAGAATGTGAGGCAGTAATTACTGATGCTCATAGTACAGCCTATACACTAAAAAACAAGGTTAATAGATTATATGAAAAAACTGTTCGTTATGCTGGTCACTGGGATAAAATGGCGACATTAGCTGAACTAGGCTTCTTTGACGAAACTCCAATTGATATTCAAGGCCACCAGATTTCTCCTAGATTATTCACCGAAAAGGTGCTGACTCCAAAGCTAAAAGGAAAATCGAATGAAGATATTACCGTATTACGTGTAGAGGTAACCGGTAAAAAAGCAGAAAAACAGATGAAGTATTTATGGGAGATGGTTGATTTTTATGACTACGACCGAAATATTACTTCGATGGCCAAAACAACGGCACTACCTGCAATGTTATTAGCACATTGGATTGCTTCTGGAAAAGTGAAGGAAGTTGGTGTCGTACCTATTGAAAATGTTATTGTCGGAAATCGTTTTGAACCATTTATGGAAGAATTACAAAGATTAGGAGTTACGATTAATTTTCAGGAAATAACCATGTAGTCTTGTTAAAGAACACTTTCTTAATGGATGAATGGGGGAAACTTCATGGATGTCTCAATAATTATTGAATCATTACCTACTTTATTAAATGCAACATTAATGACCATTCTTTTAGCCATTGTTTCAATATTGATTGCGCTAGTTTTAGGTTTCTTTACCGCTTTAGCGCGCTTATCAAAAATAAAATTATTAAAAGCAATTGCTTCAATCTATGTATCTATTTTTCGTGGAACACCACTTTTAGTTCAAATATTTGTTATTTATTACGGTCTTCCCCAAATAAATATTGAATTGGATCCAATACCTTCAGGAATTCTTGCACTAAGCTTAAATGCTGGAGCTTATTTATGCGAATCTTTCCGTTCTGCAATAATGTCGGTTGATAAAGGGCAAATGGAAGCTTCGGTTTCATTAGGAATGACCTATGGGCAAGCATTAAGAAGAATTATTTTACCTCAAAGTATCCGCATAGCTATTCCTACATTATCAAATACATTTATTGTTCTTATAAAAGATACATCGCTAGTATCTGTCATTACCGTTACAGAACTATTGCAAATGTCCTCATTGTTAATTGCGAAAACTTTTGAACCATTAACTATTTACTTACTGGCTGCAGCTTTATATTGGATATTAATAACATTTTTTACTATCCTTTTAGACAAAATGGAGAAGAAAACATCAAAACATTTAGTTCAATCATAATTATTGAAGGGGGATAGGTATGACGGTAGTTCAATTAGAAAATATAAAAAAGTCCTTTGCAGGTAATGAAGTATTGAAAGGAATTGATCTCTCTGTAAACAAAAGTGAAGTTGTTGTTATTATGGGGCCGAGTGGATCAGGGAAATCAACGTTACTAAGATGTATTACTTATTTAGAGGAACCAAACGAAGGGGTTATCCACGTCGGTCAACGGAGTTTAATCGCTGGGGAAAAGCTGAACAAAAGTCGGAAGTCAATTATAAACGAAATACGGAAAAATACCGGATTTGTTTTTCAACAATTTAATTTATTTCCTCATAAAACCGCGATTGAAAATGTTATGGAAGGTCCGATTGTGATAAAAAAAATGCAACGGGAGAAAGCTAGGAAGCTTGCGGAAACCTTATTGGAAAAGGTAGGACTTGGGGAAAGGTCTCATCATTATCCATCACAACTTTCAGGTGGGCAGCAACAAAGGGTCGCAATTGCTAGAGCTCTATCTATGGAACCGATGGTTATGCTGTATGATGAACCTACATCAGCGCTTGACCCAGAACTTGTACGCGAAGTTTTATTAGTAATGAAGGAATTGGCACAAGAAGGGATGACCATGGTCGTTGTAACACATGAAATGGGATTTGCACGAGAAGTAGCCGATCGAATTATTTTTATGGATGGTGGAGTGATCGTTGAAGAAGGGACACCAGATCAAATTTTTAATTATCCAAAGGAAGAAAGAACGAAACGTTTTCTTTCAAAAAGTGAGGCGATTTAAACATGCAATAAAAAAAGCAACTAGTCGTAAAAAACTAGGTGCTTTTTTTATGTTTGATTCTGGAGATATCTTAAATACACGATAAAATGGAAAATTGATCTATATAATTAACTGAAAATTTGATAATATAATAAAAATAGAAAATTAAAATTTATCTGTTAAATAGGGAGGAGAAAGGGAATTTGGTCAAGATAGTGAAAGTCATCCCATTTGTTATTCTTTTTTTGCTGCGTTATGTGGATTTAAACAATCGGTTTTGGCGGACGAATGGTCTCCCGTTATAAATCCATTCAATGATAAAGATCAAGTAATTACTGGCAAAGCTGCGAACCAAACTTCAGTAGAGGCATTTGTAGATGAACAGAAATTAAGTCTAAAAACATATAATGCGGATACGGGTTATTTTGAATTTTACCCTTCTTCATTATTAAAAGCAGGCAAACAGGTAAAATTCATTTTTATTAAAGATGATGAACAACAGATTATTTATCAAAAGGTACAAGCGGCACCCGCACCCAAAAAACCAGTTTTAAACCCCATTTCAAACAAAAGTACTTTTTTAACTGGAACGGCTGAACCCAATAGTACAATTTACATTACAATAAATAAAAAAGTAAAATCTATGCAACTAAAAAACTCGAAATCTTTTAAAATGGACTTCGACGATAAGAGACCTTTGAAGGCTGGCACAAAGGTATCGGTATATGTAATTGATAAAGCAGGGAGAAAAAGTGGAACTGTTACTGTAACAGTTGCGGACAAAATACCACCTGCAGAACCCAAAATGGAATTAGTTACGGACAAATCGTTTTCTATTAAAGGAATAACTGAGGCGAGGGCAACGGTCTTTATTTACAAAGGAAAAAAACGGCTGGCTAAAATTAAAACAGGAACTTCGGGAAAATTCACATATAGGATGCCATTACAGAAGGCAAATTCCTCTTTTGATATTTATGCTATAGACGCTGCTGGGAATAAGAGTAAAACAAAGAAAGTTAAGGTAAAAGCAAAAAATCGGCCAACCAAAAAAGTGGTATCTGCGCCAGTTGTTAAACAGTTTCCAGAACTTGCAAGGGGATGCGAAGTTACTAGTTTAGCAATGCTGTTAGGTGATGCAGGGGTGAAAGTAAGTAAGATGACCCTTGCCTCCAAAGTGAAAAAGGATCCGACGAAATATAAGGTAAAAAACGGGAAAAAATATTTTGGTAATCCATATTACGGTTTTGTTGGGGATATATATACTTTCAAAAAACCTGGTCTTGGTGTTTATCATGGACCCATCGCATCTTTAGGCTCAAAATATTTGCCAAATCGAATTGTTGATTTGACAGGGAGTTCTTTTGATAAAGTAAAGGATTATGTCGCTGCAGGACATCCGGTCTGGGTCGTCACAACGAGTTGGTTCCGCTATGTACCTAGTAAGTATTGGACAACTTGGTATACACCTCATGGCAAAATTCGTATCACCTATAAAGAACACTCAGTTCTAATTACCGGCTATGACAAAAAATACGTCTACTTTAATGACCCAATGGACGGTAAGAAAAATAAAAAGAAACCACTTAAACAATTCATCGAAGGCTGGAAACAATTCGGCAACCAAGCAATTAGCTATTACTAAAGCGCCTTTATAAAAGTTATTTACGGGAGTGTATTTAACAGAAGTGTCTTTACAGAAGTATCAACAGAAGTGTCAGGCACCTTGTGAAATTTTCACAAGGTGCCTTTTTAGTATAGTTTAAGTATTATTTTTAAATAATTTTTTTGTGAAGTTATAGTGTGTCAGGTGTTTGTTTTTTCTTTTGTTTTGATAGTCTTTCATAAACTTCTAAACAAATATAGCCGGTGGCTGGGATTAGGATTAAAAGGATAAATCCGATAGGTCCGCTAACAAACTTTGAAAAATATCCTGCTTTCGGAATTTTTAATTGTAGGCTTCCAATGAGTTGATTGGATGCAACAATTTTAGAATCAGCTACATTATTATTGTCTCCTTTCGTAACAAACCCGATGGTACCTTTATTCTTTTTAATAGCGGTTACACGGTGTGTAATAAATTTTGTCGGTGTTTCTTTAAAAGTTATTACATCATTTACTTTCACTTCAGATGGCTCAACCTTTTTAATAAAAACTAAATCTCCAGCTTTAATAAAAGGATGCATACTATTTGTTAAGACGGTTAAAGGACTGATTCCAAAGAGTGTAGGTACTTTTTCAGGATGCTTTTTTGATTGAAATGAGAAATAGAGTAGAAAAACAATGACAAAAAAGATAATTGCAAGAAAAAGGATAGAAATAAATTTTGATAGTTTTTTAATCATAAGCTTCACAACCTTCTTTTATTTTCAGAATGTTCAACAAAGACAGTTTTCTTTCGTCATTGTAAACTGTTTTTCTACATTTAAAAACCGTTATATTACCCTGATTTTCCTGATATTCCGATGTAAATATAGATAATTCTTATTATTTCTCTTGTTTCCTTAACTTAACCAATTTTCAGGTAATGACCAATTTGGGGTAATTTCGACTGTGATTTTCCCTTTTTTCTACTATGGATAGGCGAATAGACATCAGGAACAAAGTCTTATCCCTCTATTTTTAAACATAATAGCAACATATTTATGAGTTAATACCTACCAAATAATGGTCTAAAAGACCTGAATTTCAATTATTCAATTACCCCAATTTACGTCATATCTTGTCTCCTATACAATTGTGTTAAGTGAATATTTGTTCAATTTTGTTTATATTGAATTTTCTAATCTATATAAACTAATTGTCTTGTTAAAAGATACTTCTAGAAAAAATCACATCTTGCTTTTCACTTGAAAATGGTAAAGGTATTGTAAAAAGTTCTATGAAAACTAAATAGTTGTTTAGGTTACTTTCCATTTATTAGGTGGGGAGCTCCCGCAATCGCTCTTGACAAACACGCCAATGGTTTGATCCAAGGTTAACAAGGGCGAAGGGGACAAAAAGAAGGCATACCAAATAAGCCCTTGGTATTTTCATTTTAAACCATTGGCAAGTTCGGTTTGTCAAGAGTTCGCTCCGCCGATTGCTAAATTTGTCCAAGGGCTCTGCTAAACAAAAAGTTAGGCGGATCTTTGTTCGACTATCCATCGTTGAGCTAACTCGATGAGCTTTGTCCAACGCGCAGGCATGGTAGGAAGTCCTGATAACTTTGGATTCACAACGGGTACCTTGCCCTCTAGGGATGCATGTGGTCGTAGAAAGTTAAAATACGCCGCAAACAAGGTGACAAAAGAAACAGATCCATGATCCGATCCAAATCCTTGTGTAGAGCGATAATTTCCTTTAAATGTGCGATTCAGTCTTTCAATAATCTGTTTTAACGGTCTGTATTCGGTTGAGATTGGATCTTCATTTGTCAGCCCGATTACTTGCTTCACATCAAAAGAAATATCATTCTGAGCGAAGAAATGCTGGGCTAGAAGATAGATTGGATTTCCATCTACTACGAATGTAAGGTTTTCAGGGATCTCTTCCATCTTCAGTAGGACGTCGTTTATCGCTTGAATGGCGGATGCTGTATCACGATTAGGCGACACTCGGTACGAAAGGATGATCTTTTTCACCGCGTCAAAGAAGAAAAAGAGATAATGCCATTTTCCATTGACCCGGATATAGGTTTCGTCACCACAGAATTGATCTGAAAGCTCATAAGGATAGTGATCCACGTATGGTTTAAGCAAAAGAGCCACACTATTTTCGTAGTTCAGTATCGTCTGATGGGAAATAGTCACGCCATGAACATCCTGCATGATGGCAGCTGTCCTTCGTGCGGAAAGACCATAATTTACATGGTAGGTTAAAATTAAGCCTAGTGTATGCGGTGAAGCATAGATTCTAGACAAATCAACCACTGGCAACTCTGGGGAATTCTTAGACAATGGTTGAAAATCAATGTGAAATTGGCGAAAAATGTACCTTAGCTTAAACGATTGGGGATCCTTTTTAAATTGTTTCTTTTCTTTGGAAGACATGCCGTTTAATTTTTTTTTGATAATACGGACAGTCGTCATTTTTGCACTTGAACACATTGAAATCTTTACGCTCTTTGATCTTCTCTAGAGTTTTAGAACAATGAGGGCACTTCAAAATGGCTTCTTTCGAAAAACGATTCTTATCGCTGAAGAGACAAGAACATACCTTGCATTGATACTGTCCTTTTTCACCATTATTGGCATAAAGATAGTCAGATGGTGCACCACACTTAGGACATTTCATTGCTTTAGGTACCGTCACTTTTGCGTTCTTTCGTCTTTGAACTGGTTTAAGGGATTTCCCATGCTTCTCTTGGTACTCCGTTAGGAGATTTCGATAATTCAGCTTTTCCGGGATTTCGATAATGGGAAGATCATCAACTTGTAGTTTTCGATAAGGTTTGTTAACAGGCTGCTGATCTTTCGGTTTATCAAACATACTCTTCCCAATAAGTAGGGTGAGTAATGTTCGAATCATTTGTTCTTGGAATTTTATAAAAGTTAGTAAATAGGTTATAATTTGAGGGTACAACTTGTCACTTCCTTTTTAGGAATTTTAGTGTTGTGTGGTAACCTCACTATTTCCTAAAATTCAGGGGGTGGCAATTTTTTTGCTCAAAAATCCCTCTATCAAGGTATTTTATAGCCTGTTTAATATAAAAGTTTTTACAATACGATGGTAAACGGGGGAGGAAGGGTATGAAAAAGAGAAAATTAGGGAACATATTGTTGGGTTCAGCCTTGACTGTGAGTTTAATTGCTTCTTCAGGTGTTCCCAATAATGTCCTTGCAAAAGATCAAGGGCAAACTAAGGTTACAAAAGCAGAAGGAATATTGAAAAATTTAAATGACGAGCAAAGAAGGGCACTAAAGCAGCTAGAAGTTGGTCCAGGGTTTGTTATTTCTCCAGATATTAATGTGAATTCTCCTGAATTAGTCGACGTCATTGTTGAATTCAAGCAAGCACCTGCAAAGGTGGAATTAATGAAACAGGCAGCAAAGGGAAAGAAAGTGGCTTTATCTTCCGCCAAAATAAAAGTAGAGGCATCCCATCAACAATTTAAAAAAGAATTTAATAAATTAACAGGCTTAAAAATTGCTTATAGTCAAAATGTAAATGAATCAAAGATTACTAGGGAATATAAAAATGCATTTAATGGAGTTGCTGTAACTGTACCAGGAAATATGCTCGAAGAGTTAGTAAAATCAGATGTTGTCAAGCGTATTTGGAATAACAAAGAAATTAAATTGGATCTCCCTAAAGAGCCAAAAGATTTGAAATCTACTGCCCAATCCGGATCAGCAGACAGTAATCAACAAATTGGTGCGGACAAGCTTCATGATGAGAATGTTACGGGAAAAGGAATCAAGGTGGGGGTTATTGATACAGGAGTTGACTACAACCATCCCGATTTAAAAAACGCTTATAAAGGCGGTTATGATTTCGTTGATAATGATTCTGATCCAATGGAGGCAACTTATGATGATTGGAAAAAGTCGGGGTATCCGGAAGTAAATCCTGCCACAGGATCTACCTATTACACCTCGCATGGAACCCATGTTTCGGGAACTATCGCAGGACAAAAGAAAAATCAAGTTGATTATGCTGTTGAAGGGGTTGCGCCTGAATCATACCTATATGTATACCGAGTCCTTGGACCTTATGGAAGTGGGTATACAGATGATGTTCTTGCAGGAATAGACAAGGCAGTCGCAGATGATATGGATGTTATCAACTTATCATTAGGTGCAAGTGTGAACGATGCACTTTATCCAACATCTGTGGCAATTAACAACGCAATGCTTTCAGGAGTAGTCTCCGTTGTTGCAGCAGGTAACGCTGGGCCAAATGAAAACACGGTAGGTTCTCCAGGTACATCGGCGTTAGCAATTACGGTTGGTGCAAGTGATGTATCCCAAACGATTGCCACCTATTCAGCAAGTGCCGGTAATAAGAAGTATAGCGCAATAAAACTATTAGGTAAGAATTTTACTGACAAATTGGAAGACTTGAAAGATAAATCTTTAGATGTTGTCTTTGTTGGGCTAGGAAAAAGCAGCGACTTTGAAGGGAAAGATTTAAAAGGTAAGTTAGCTTTAATCCAACGTGGTGATATCTCTTTTGACGAAAAAATTCAAAACGCTAAAAAAGCAGGTGCAGAAGCGGTTATCGTCTACAACAACGTCGAAGGTGAGATTGCAGCTTACTTAGGAGAAAGCACTGGCTATATTCCAACTTTCCAGCTCTCTAAAGCGGATGGTGAACATTTAAAATCTCAAGAAAATGTCAAATTTACCTTCGGATTACTAGGAAGTGTACAAACTGAAGGCGATCACTTAGCGGATTTCAGTTCCCGTGGTCCGGTAGCGCAAAACTATGATATTAAACCGGATGTAGTTGCACCAGGAGTAGCTATCTTCTCAACTTATCCTGAATATATGAATGATCCTGAGGATGGAGATAATTACGATATTGCCTACACACGCATGCAAGGAACTTCAATGGCATCTCCACATGTTGCAGGCGCAGCCGCATTACTTCTACAAGAACATCCGGACTATACACCATTTGATGTAAAGGCTGCTTTAATGAATACTGCTGATGAGATGAAAGAAAAATACTCAGTGAATGAAGTAGGTGCAGGGCGAATTGATGTCTATGAAGCAGCACATGCAGGTGTTTCTTTAAAGGTTCTTGATAAAACAGAAAATGTTGAAGGAAAGGAAACCGTAGAAATTGATGAGGAAACGGGTTCAATCGCGTTTGGAAGTCACTATCAAAAAGATGAAGAATTAAATTTGGACAAAAAGGTAATGATTGAAAATCATGAAAAAGAAGATAAAGAATTTAAGGTCAAAGTAGAGTTTTTACCAGCAAAAGATAATATACAAGATGCGAAGAAAAATGGCGTCGAGGTTAAAATCCCTGATTCTATTTCCGTATCTTCAGAAGGAAAGAAAGAAGTTAAACCAGCTATACATGTCCCATTGGATGCGGCAAACGGACGATATGAAGGCTATATTCATTTTGTAAACAAACAAAATAATGAGGAAAACTATCAAATTCCATTTGCAATCCGTTACACAGATCAAGGTGTTGATTATTTTGAACTAGATAGACCTGCAGTGGCAACTAACACATCAAAGTTTCATCCATTCTTAAATCCATTTGTAAATGGAATCTTTAAATTGAAAAGCCCAATGAAAACGATTGATATTCTCGTAAAAGACGGAAAAACAGGTGAACCTGTAGGCTTCATCGGTTCTATTTTTGAAGCAGATAAAATTGAACCGGATGAAGAAAAATATTTATTATGGGCATTCAGTGGAACTGTTTATCCGTTCACAAACGATCCATCTAAACCAATTGCGGATAAGCCGATTCGTTTAGAGGATGGGGATTATATTTTTGAAGTGATTTCAACCGATGAAAAAGGAAAGTCTTATATAAATGATTCAGT
The DNA here is from genome assembly GCA_016756695.1 of Heyndrickxia sporothermodurans. Taxonomy (GTDB): domain Bacteria; phylum Bacillota; class Bacilli; order Bacillales; family Bacillaceae_C; genus Heyndrickxia; species Heyndrickxia sporothermodurans. The sequence goes on along the minus strand of CP066701.1, from coordinate 3,848,985 downwards.
GATTATTGTAGATAATAAAGCACCAGAAGTAACATACAAAGATTATAAGCCAAACTTCTATGAAGTCGATGACTCAATGTATACCGATGAAGATGGCTATCATGCATTATGGGTACATGGAAATGTCTATGATTCTACCATTGATGTATTAAAATCAAAAGGACTGAAGTATGATCAGTCAGCGAATTCACTCTATTATTATCAAAATTCACCTTGGCCATCAGGTACGCTGCCAGTACAGCCAAATGTAGATATCAAATTTGGTGTCCTGCCGGAGGAGCTTGAAGAACCTGTCAATTTAAAGCTTTTGCCAGTTGATTTAGCAACGGCTGCTGATTTCCTTGGAAAAGCAAATAGCTATACTTTTGTTAAAGAGGGGACAGAGTATGTATTGCCTAGCTATGATAAAGAAAAAGTAAAGCTCGGTGATACAATAACGATGACATTGAATGTAAATAATGTGAAAAAGCTTTTATCTGGATCATTTGGGGTTGAATATTCGAACCAATTAATTGAATTTATGGGTGTAAAGGTAAATAAAGCATTTGAAAAATATGCAAAAGATAACCATTTGAAGATTAATCTTGCAAAGCCAAAAATTGAAGAAGGTTTTTGGGACAATACAGTTAATGTCGGAGCAGCCATTGATCAAAAAGACTTCCAAGGATTCGATGGAGATACCCCATTCCTTGATGTGAGCTTTAAAGTAGTAAATGATGAAAATTATAGTGAATTAGTACAATTAAGCGTTAATGAGTTTTCATATACAAAATCGGGAACATCTGAGTCAATAACGATTCCTGGATTTGCAAATGATCAATTTTCAATTATTCCGAAGCACTCTGTTGTAAGTGGATATGCGGATATTGAAGGCTTCTTAAAAGAAGATGGTACAAATGCCAATATTGATTTTTCTAAAATAGGCGCAAAAGTATATGCACAAGCAGGTAATGGAAAGAAATATCAAGGTTCAATTGATAATAGAGGATATGCTGAAATCCATGGAATTCCAGTTTCAGAAAAAGACTATGATATTTATGTAGAAGTTCCAGGTCATTTAACGAGTAAACAATCAGTCAAGCTTAGTGAAACAGTAGATGGAGAATTGATCGGAATATCTTATAACACCCGTATGGAGAGCAATTATGCGGGGGATGTAAATGGTGATGGAGTCGTCGATATTTACGATATCGTACAATTGTCTACATTCTACGGTAAAAAACAAGCGAAAGTAGACATCAATCAAGACGGCATTGTCGATGAAAAAGATGTTCGTTTCATTGAAAAGAACTTCTTAAAAGTCGGAGCGACAGCGAAGAAAAATGCAAAGCCTCAAGAGAAACTTGGCAAAAAAGGATTAGAAGACTTCTTACGTGCGTTAGGTCTTGAACCGAAAAAATAATGAAAATATGCAGTAAACATCATAGAATACCCACCCCAAGTTAATACGTATTGTAAAAACTTTTATATTAAACAGGCTATAAAATACCTTGATAGAGGGATTTTTGAGCAAAAAAATTGCCACCCCCTGAATTTTAGGAAATAGTGAGGTTACCACACAACACTAAAATTCCTAAAAAGGAAGTGACAAGTTGTACCCTCAAATTATAACCTATTTACTAACTTTTATAAAATTCCAAGAACAAATGATTCGAACATTACTCACCCTACTTATTGGGAAGAGTATGTTTGATAAACCGAAAGATCAGCAGCCTGTTAACAAACCTTATCGAAAACTACAAGTTGATGATCTTCCCATTATCGAAATCCCGGAAAAGCTGAATTATCGAAATCTCCTAACGGAGTACCAAGAGAAGCATGGGAAATCCCTTAAACCAGTTCAAAGACGAAAGAACGCAAAAGTGACGGTACCTAAAGCAATGAAATGTCCTAAGTGTGGTGCACCATCTGACTATCTTTATGCCAATAATGGTGAAAAAGGACAGTATCAATGCAAGGTATGTTCTTGTCTCTTCAGCGATAAGAATCGTTTTTCGAAAGAAGCCATTTTGAAGTGCCCTCATTGTTCTAAAACTCTAGAGAAGATCAAAGAGCGTAAAGATTTCAATGTGTTCAAGTGCAAAAATGACGACTGTCCGTATTATCAAAAAAAATTAAACGGCATGTCTTCCAAAGAAAAGAAACAATTTAAAAAGGATCCCCAATCGTTTAAGCTAAGGTACATTTTTCGCCAATTTCACATTGATTTTCAACCATTGTCTAAGAATTCCCCAGAGTTGCCAGTGGTTGATTTGTCTAGAATCTATGCTTCACCGCATACACTAGGCTTAATTTTAACCTACCATGTAAATTATGGTCTTTCCGCACGAAGGACAGCTGCCATCATGCAGGATGTTCATGGCGTGACTATTTCCCATCAGACGATACTGAACTACGAAAATAGTGTGGCTCTTTTGCTTAAACCATACGTGGATCACTATCCTTATGAGCTTTCAGATCAATTCTGTGGTGACGAAACCTATATCCGGGTCAATGGAAAATGGCATTATCTCTTTTTCTTCTTTGACGCGGTGAAAAAGATCATCCTTTCGTACCGAGTGTCGCCTAATCGTGATACAGCATCCGCCATTCAAGCGATAAACGACGTCCTACTGAAGATGGAAGAGATCCCTGAAAACCTTACATTCGTAGTAGATGGAAATCCAATCTATCTTCTAGCCCAGCATTTCTTCGCTCAGAATGATATTTCTTTTGATGTGAAGCAAGTAATCGGGCTGACAAATGAAGATCCAATCTCAACCGAATACAGACCGTTAAAACAGATTATTGAAAGACTGAATCGCACATTTAAAGGAAATTATCGCTCTACACAAGGATTTGGATCGGATCATGGATCTGTTTCTTTTGTCACCTTGTTTGCGGCGTATTTTAACTTTCTACGACCACATGCATCCCTAGAGGGCAAGGTACCCGTTGTGAATCCAAAGTTATCAGGACTTCCTACCATGCCTGCGCGTTGGACAAAGCTCATCGAGTTAGCTCAACGATGGATAGTCGAACAAAGATCCGCCTAACTTTTTGTTTAGCAGAGCCCTTGGACAAATTTAGCAATCGGCGGAGCGAACTCTTGACAAACCGAACTTGCCAATGGTTTAAAATGAAAATACCAAGGGCTTATTTGGTATGCCTTCTTTTTGTCCCCTTCGCCCTTGTTAACCTTGGATCAAACCATTGGCGTGTTTGTCAAGAGCGATTGCGGGAGCTCCCCACCTAATAAATGGAAAGTAACCTAAACAACTATTTAGTTTTCATAGAACTTTTTACAATACCAGTTAATAAACTATTTATTAGAAAAGGGAGGACATTATTAATGAAAAAGATGAAGAAAGCATTATTGGGAACTACATTAGTAGGAGCACTAGTCGTTTCGGCAGGATTTGGTACGTATTCTTGGTTTACATCTGAGACAAATGCATCAGGGCAAATTGCCAACGGTACTTTGCAATTGAATAATGGTCAAAACATTACTGAAAAAATCATTGATGGAGTTGATTTTGCTCCTTCTCAATTAAAGTATGGTGAATGGTTAACGATTGATAATACAGGATCACAAGATTCTCATATCAAAGCTACGTTAAACCAATCATTGGATAAAGATATTAATATTAAAAAATATAAAGTTGGTTATATCGCTCTGAAATACAAGGAAAAACCTAGCGGAGACGTCCTAAAAGCTTCGAAAATTAAGCTAGAAAAATTATTTGATGGTACAACGAATGTCGTAGATACAATGAAAGCGTCTAATGGTGAAATTGAAGTTGCACCAGGAGTTACTGCTGTTACGGGTGTTGTTGGAGAAGAAGGGGGTGCTGCACTGAAAGCAACCTCTGCAAAAGACTGGGTTCTAGGAGATGGCACAAATAAACCATTCTGGCGTTTAAAATCAGATCAATATATTGACCTATTATTTGCTGTCAAACTTGATGAAAGTGCAAACAATGACTATCAAGGTGTCAGCTATTCAGCCGATTTGAAAGTTCAAGCAAAACAAACAGATGAAGGATCTAAATACGACGGAGAATAATAAACAAGGGAGGCAGTCAATTATTTGACTGCCTTTGTAGTAAGGAAGAGATTGTATGAATAAAAAACAATATTTTACGCTCATTCAATTCACTATTTTAATCTATTGCTTGTTTTTTATTGTAGGAAAGGCGAATACCTATGCCTGGTTCACCTCGGAAATTAAAGCAAGCGGAAAAATAACGAATGCAACAACGAAAGATCTTTTATCAATTTCAAAGAAAGAAGTATCATACTTGAAAAATTGCGAAATTTCGCAAGTGATTTCAATAAAAAATATTTCGAATATGGAGATTCCCGTTCAGTTGGAAAACGAACAAAAAATATTGAGCCCTGGTGAATCTTTTCTAGCAAAAATAAATCAAGCCGTTTCCTGTGAGAAAACAGAAGTAAGTTATCATCTTACCGGACTCAAAAATTATATTGATGAAATGATCCATGAACCACTCGATCAAAAGAAGCTTTTAGCAACTGTGGAGAAAAAAGAAGAGCAAAATAAACCAATTGAAAAAAGCAAGGATAAACCGAATGTAAATGCAGAAGCGAAAGATCATACTGAGGATCTGCCTGGTGATAAAACAAAGGAAGATTCACAAGCCGACAGTGGAAAGAATGTTCAGGATAATGTAGAGGTGAAAAAGCATTCTAGTGATTCGAATACGAATGAACCTGATGAAGATGAGGAACCGAAAGATTCTAAGGAACAATAATTACTAGTAATATAGATTGTTTGTTAACGAGGAGGACCATATATGAAACGGAGAAGCCGGCGGTCGATACCATATAAAATAATAAGTATGGGTATACTAGCAGCACTATTAATTAGCGGCAGTAATTATAGTTTCGCAAAAACAGAGCAAACTAGTAACCAAAGTAAGGTTAACGTTGAATCAATAGTTCAAAAAGGGCAGGAAATCCTAAGAGAACAAAAGCAAAAGGCGAATCTTGATGCCAAAAATAAACTAGGAATCACAAAGGCTGATATTAATAAAGCTACGAATAAACCATTTGCACCTAAAGAGAAAGTGAGATTAATAGTTGAATTAACCGATGAGCCATTGATGGACATAAAAACAAGTGTATTCGAAGAAAAGAAAAAATTAAAAACTCACGATCAAGTGATTAATCAATTAACGAAAAAACGAATAAAGACAAAACTAAGACATCAATTTGTTCGGGGATTTAATGGGTTTAGTATTGAAACAGAGTTTCGTAATATGGATGCTATTAAGAAAATTAATGGTGTTGCTAATGTATCTATTGCAAATACGTACTCAGAAGCAATGAAATCCTCAAAAGGTTTGGTACAAGCCCAACAGGTGTGGGAAGAACTAGGGTTTAAAGGTGAAGGAATGCTTGTCGGTGTCGTCGATTCCGGAGTTGATTATCGCCATAAAGACATGGTGATGTCGGATAAAGGAAAGGGAAAAGAGAAGCTAACAAAAGAGAATATACAAAGCAAGCTTGACGAAACTGAAGTAGATGATCGCTGGTATACCGATAAAGTACCAACCGGCTATGATTGGGCGGACAAAGATGACGATGTACTTCCATACGAAAGTTCACATGGCATGCATGTATCCGGAACGATCGGGGCCAACGGTGATGAAGAGAAAGATGGCGTCAAAGGAATTGCGCCTAATGTCCAAATTCTAGCAGAAAAAGTATTCTCAGATAATGGCGGGGGCGCATACGAGGATGATATTGTTGCCGGAATCAACCATGCTGTTGAAATGGGAGCAGATGTCATCAATTTAAGCTTAGGTTCTGATGGCGGATTCGTTGGTGAAGAGGATGATACTGTACAAAAAGCGATACGACTTGCAACGAATAACGGTGTATTAGTTGTTGCTGCAGGTGGAAATGCCTATTACAGTACAAAAAATGACAAGCTTTCATCTTCCACAAAACCATATGCGGATAATCCGGATATAGGTATTTTAGGATCACCAGGTGTCAGTCCGTATGCATTATAAGTTGCATCATACGAAAATAATGTTGTTCATAAACCTAGTTTGAAGTTAACTACTGGAGACGAAATTGCTTATTATGAACCAAGTTATTTAAAACTGAAAAAGGCAATGGAAAAAGGGAAAGAGTACCCACTCGTATTTGCGGGTAAAGGGAGCGCAAATGATTACAAAAATATTGATGTAAAAAATAAAATTGCTGTTGTACAACCGGATATTGATCTAGGAATCAATTCGCATCTCCAATTTAATGCTCAAGATAGAGGTGCTATAGCGGTTATTATTGCACCAACACCTGCATGGGGTGATTACAAGGAATCAGATTTCAGTCCATATTCAATTCCAGCTGTTGTTACAAGTGTGAAAGATGGAAAGAAACTTATCAATGAGCTTCAAAACGGTCGAGCGGTTTCTGCACAACTTAGTGGGGGATTATGGGTTGAAAATCCAAACCATGATGAAATATCTGATTTTTCTTCTATAGGTGCACCACATACACTTGATTTTAAACCAGAAATCACAGCACCTGGTGGTGGTATTTATTCAACCGTTTTTGATAATCAATATGATGTATATAGTGGGACATCAATGGCCACTCCGCACGTTGTTGGGGGAGCAACACTTGTCCTTCAATCCTTTTATGAAAAAGGATTACCAAAAAATATGAATACGATTTTAAAGACAAAAACCGCTTTAATGAATACATCCAAGATCGAGTATGATCCAAACTCAAATAATAAGATTCCTTATTCTCCACGCAAACAAGGGGCAGGCATGATGCAAATTAAAAATGCCTTGCAAACACCAGTATTAATAGAAAATAAAGCAGCTAGTGCAGAAAGCAAAGGATCAGTTGCATTGAAGGAAATAAAAAATCAAATGGCCCAATTTGATTTAAATGTAATCCCTCTCTCAGAGAAAAAATCAGAAGAGGTTGAGTATAATGTTTATTTGGATGTCTTAACAGACGATACGGAATATAAGGAATATGATCTAAATGGTGATGGCAAACCCGACCGATCTCACGATTATTTAACACTTTCAAGTAAACGTGTAAAAAATGCGGTTGGATTATTAAACGGGAAAGAGATTTCTTATGACAAACCAGTAAAGATAAAAGTTAAAGATGGAAAGAAGCAAAATGTGCATGTCGATCTAATTTTGCCAAAAGATTTACGGAAAAATAGTTTTGTTGAAGGATTTGTCCGTTTTGTACCTGTGAATAAAGACCTGCCTGAATTATCCATGCCATATATGGGCTTTTATGGTCAGTGGGACTCACTAAAGAATATTGATTCACCAGCATGGGATAAAGATGTATTTTTAGGCTATACCGTATTATGGGATGAAATGAGCGAAATGCCGTTAGGTTATGATGCTCAAACGGGAGAGTTTAATATGAACCACATTGCATACTCACCAAATTCCGTATTATCTGGAGTGTATCCTTCCTTTACAGTATTTAGAAATTTGAAAGAAGTGAATCTTTCAGTTGAGAACAATAATGGAAAGAAAATCCGCCAATTAGGAAACTTTAGTGAATTTACACCTGATGGGTCTCCATGGAAATTTTCGAAGAACATCATGGCGTATAATGATTTCTCAGTATCTGCGGAAGTGTATCCTTGGGATGCAACAGATGATCAAGGGAAAGTTGTTCCGGATGGAGAATATCAATTAACGATTACAAGTACACTAGATTACAAAAATGCCAAACCGCAAAAGGTGAAAATGCCAGTTAAAATTGATTCAGTTGCCCCTACTATTGATAATATTAAAGTAGAGCCGGTTGATGGAAAATACAAAATTTCGTGGAATGCGGAGGACAATGAAGGCGGGAGTGGATATGATGGTGCGATCCTTTGGATTAATGGACAATATCAATCGATTCCCGAAGGTGCAACTTCGTACCTCTCAAAGGTAGAGCCAAAAGGCATGGTCATTATTGGAATTGACTGGGCATTAAACGTTGGATTCAATGTATGGGGGGACCCAGGCTATATCAATCAAGACATGTTAATTAATTATCTTGGCATATATGGTTCTAATGTAAACGAAGATGCGCCACTGCAAATCAATGGATTTGCTATTAAAAAGGTGGATTGGAAATTTAAAATTGCTGGACCGGACGGAAAAATTGTCGATACTTTCGATGTCAAACATCAAGCGGAAATCCATATGAATTGGAAGCCTGAGAAGGATTTACCGGACGGAACGTATTCCATTTATACGGAAGCTATTGATTCTGATGGCTTTAAAGTGCAAGCAGAACCTACAAAATTTACGGTTAAACAAAAGAAATAATAATGACAAATGAACGCCCTTCCCGGATTGGAGAGCGTTCATTATCAAAAGGAAACGGGGAATAGTGACCAGTTATATCAATGATAACCAAAACGAATAATGAAAAAATCAATTTATCCGACGATAAAAACTTGCTTTTATCTTATACCTCTGTTATTCTTAAGTAGAATTATTTTTGTTCGGTATGTATGGTAGAAAAAGTGAATAAAAGCTTATCGACTTGATATCTAATGAGCAAGGATAGTAATACATTGTGTGCATGACACACTAGGAGGAACTACACATGGTACAAGGTACAGTAAAATGGTTTAATAGTGAAAAAGGTTTTGGATTTATCGAACGTGAAGGTGGAGACGATGTATTCGTTCACTTCTCAGCGATTCAAGGCGAAGGCTTTAAAACATTAGAAGAAGGTCAAAAGGTTACTTTTGATATCGAGCAAGGTCAACGTGGAGACCAAGCTGCAAACGTTCAAAAAGCTTAATTAAAACAATTGAAAGTGAAGCTTTGCAATTGTAGAGCTTCACTTTTTTATTCTTTGGCTTTTTTCGACAATGTTGTTTTTAATAGTTTTTCGCAAAAACAATCGTTCTTAAACCACTTAAATTTCCATTCATAATTACCTCAATTGTATTTACAAGAAAATCATCTATCAATTTCAGAATTTTTCCATCAAGAATGTAGAATTTTGACTTTAAATAACCTGATTCTCACTGGCACGGTCAAGGAGCCGTTAGGACAAAAGAGAGGTAGGGCTTTTGTTGTTTTAGGTAATAGTAATCGATATTCGAATAGTTCATACTATTTCAAGGTTATATATAATTAAGTTATGAAAGGAAATGATCCTATTGGCAGCTACTCATACATTTTCCAAAGGGGAAGAATTAGCTAATTCTATTACACATGGGATCGGTGCACTGCTTAGTGTTGCCGGACTTGTTCTGTTAATTATCTTTTCAAGTCTTAATGGAAATGCATGGCATATTATTAGTTTTACAATTTATGGAATAACAATGCTATTCCTATACATGTCATCTACACTTGTGCATGCACTCCGTGAAGGAAAGGCGAAAGATGTTTTTGAGATATTTGATCACTCCGCTATTTACTTCTTTATTGCTGGTACCTATACACCTTATTTATTACTTATTGTTAAGGGGTGGCAAGGGTGGACGATATTTGGAATCGTTTGGGGATTAGCGATTTTAGGTACAATCTTTAAATGCTTTTTTGTAAAAAAGTATCTCTTTACATCGACTATTTTATATATAGTTATGGGTTGGGGGATTGTAACAATTTGGAAACCGATTTTGATGAATTTAAGTCAAACCGGGATCATTTTGTTAGTTGCCGGAGGATTAATATACACGATTGGTTCCATATTTTATATGTGGAGAGGATTTAAATACCATCATGCCATCTGGCACATCTTTGTTATGGCTGGATCGGCCTGTCACTTTTTCGGTATATTACTTTATTTATAACGAAATAATTCAAGCTAAAAGGGGATGTCTCATAAGTATTAAGACTTATGGGATATCCCCTTTAAAATGTAGATTTGAATAATGGATTATTTTTTTGAAATTGTTTTCCACTCATATAAATCTTCAATTTGACAGTTCAATTCTTTTGAAATTGTCATGGCAGTATTTAAATTCATTACTTTTTTTGATAAATAATCTTCAAGTTGACTTTTTGGAATTTTCGTATTTTGCTCTAATACCTCCAAGTCCATATTGTTTTGTAATAATAATGTGTTAAGGTTACTCTTTTTTGCCTTATAATTTGTCAAAACGAACACCTCACTTTTATTAAGTATACCATAGTTAGCTGGAAATAGAAAGGAATCATTACCAATCTGTAGAAATGAACGAGTTATGATATAATAATTATAAAGAAGGTGTAAAAATGAAGGGAAATTATAAATTTGCGAAAAATGAGTTAGTTAGAATATCAGCCACTAACGAACAAGTAACAGTTGTCAAAGCAAAATACATTACAAATATGAAGCGCAACTCGTATATTGTTAAAGAACATCCGGCTACTTTTTATTTTGAAGAAGAATTAGAAAAACTGTAATTGATCAATTTATTGATCGAGGGGGAAACACTCCCTCTCACAACAAAAAGAGAGTATCACATAAAAATGATACCCCGAATAACCTTACTTTTCCACTTGCCTTTCACTATTTGACACAGGCGATTTATCCGTATTTGGCTTCCAATTTTTTAATCGATCTTTAAGATAATTTTTTAGAAAGTCACGTTTCCTTTTTCGCCTTTTATCACGATTTTTCATGGAAAGTCACCATCCTTCTTACGTCCAATTTTTTCTATTTCTTTTATTATAACTCGAATAGAGATATAAATACATCGGACAAAAAATGGTTCTTCATGAAATGTATGAAAACTTTCAATTTGGAATACATTCCAGCTTATTTTTTCTTTACCGTATTGAGTAACAATACAGCCTTCCTTAAAAGATACTTCGCACTCAGATAGTAAAATAATTTGTAGATAAGTTGCAAATTTTTGTATTCCTTAAAATTATGTTATCATTTTTTAAAAATACAAATAATTGGAAGGGTGATAACGATGTCGCTAGAAAGTGTACAAGCTCATTTTAAGCAATGGAATCGTGAGAAGGATATAATGGAATTTGAAACATCCAGTGCAACTGTCGATCAAGCTGCGGAAACAATTGGTGTCATCCCGGCTAGAATCGCCAAAACTTTGTCATTTAAAGGTGAAGATGATGCAGCAATTCTTATCGTTACGGCTGGAGATGCCAAAATAGACAATAAGAAATTTCGCCAAACATTTGGCTATAAGGCTCGAATGCTTTCACCAGATGAGGTATTGGAACAAACTGGTCATAAAATCGGCGGTGTTTGCCCATTTGGTTTAAAAAATGATTTACAGGTGTTCTTAGATATTTCAATGAAACGGTTTGAAAGTGTTTTTCCAGCTTGCGGCAATGCGAATTCGGCAATTGAATTAACATTAGATGAATTGGATACTTATTCATCTGCAAAAGATTGGGTAGATGTATGCAAAGGGTGGGAAGAAGCAAAGCAAGAAGATGCAATCTTACATACAAGGATTTAAACAAAAACTGAACTAGAAAGTGATTTTCTAGTTCAGTTTTTGTTTTAGGAAATTTCGGAATAGTGGTATAGTTATAGAATAGTAGTAGATTTTAAAAGAAAAGAGGAACATGGGATGAATAAAGATTTTTATGTACATAATCGTAAACGTTTATATGAAAAATTAGATGAACAATCACTTCTTATTTTATTTGCAGGTAATGCCCCTCAGAAATCTGCTGATGAAGAGTATAAATTCGTTCCTAACCGTAATTTTTATTATTTAACAGGGATTGACGAGCCTAATGTTATTTTTCTTGCACAGAAAACAAACAAAAAGGTAGAAGAGTTTCTTTTTATTAAAAAAGCCGATCCAATTATGGAAAAATGGGTGGGAAAAACCATTTCTAACGATGAAGCTCAAGAACGTTCCGGAATTGAATCCATTCGTTATATCGATGAGTTTGAATCCTTTTTATCACGAACCTTATTTTCAATCACTGATTCCACTTTATTTCTAGATCTTGAAAGAAGGGAATTAGATACTGTTACGACAAAAGCACAGCAATTTGCAGCAAAATGTCGTGTGAATTTCCCTTACGTACAAATAAAAAATGTCTATCCGGAAATTTGCGAGCTGCGCGTATTTAAACAACCTGAAGAAATTGAAAAGATTAAAAAAGCGATTGAAATTACGCAAAATGGAATAAAAAATTTAATGAGTCATGCAAAAGCGGGACTAAAAGAGTACCAGTTAGAGGCTTATTTTGATTTTACACTAAAATCAGAAGGTGTAAAGAGCCATGCGTTTAATACGATTGTTGCGAGCGGAAAAAACGGCACAGTCCTACACTATGAAAATAACGATGCAACAGTCGAAGATGGCAGTCTTGTGTTACTTGATTTAGGAGCACAGTATGACTATTATAGTGCAGATATTAGCTACACTTTTCCGGTAAATGGCAAATTCACAGATAAACAAAAAATGTATTATGATATCGTTCTAAAAGCTCTACGAGAAACAACTGAGTTGATTAAACCGGGTGTTCCATTTGCTAAGCTTAATGAACATACAAAGAAAGTTTTGGCGGAGGAATGTATTAAAGTTGGGTTGATCAAAGAAGAAAGTGAAATTAGCAAATATTACTATCACGGTGTCAGCCATTTTCTCGGACTAGATACCCATGATGTTGGCAGTTATAAAGATCTAATTATTCAACCCGGAATGGTGTTAACGGTTGAACCGGGATTATATATTGAGGAAGAAGAAATCGGCATACGGATTGAAGATGATGTGTTAGTAACAGAAGAGGGGAACGAAGTACTTTCCAAAGATATTTTCCGTTCTACGGAAGAAATTGAGGAGTTTATGAAGAGATAGATGCCATAATAAATGAACGAACGCCAAACCTTTGTTCGATATAGGTTTGGCGTTTAAAAGTTTTAGCTAAATGGTTGTGGAGAACCGGGAGGGAGGTAAAAGGGTGGTACTTTAATCCATCCGCGCTTACGCATTAAATGCTTTAATCTTATTGCATAAGCTGATTTTTCTGCTTGAAACTGTACAAACAATAATCCAACATCCGTACGAATTGACTCAGAAGAGGCACTTGCTGCTTGCAAAATCAAACTAGCAATTTTTAAAGATAATTCGTTTGCAATTACATCATCTGTTAATTTAGCACCAAGGGGGATACTGTTAGATTTTGACATTGGCATATCTTCAGGAGAAGAAGGTAATGGAATTCCTTCCTTAATCATAAAATCATGGAGTCGTTTCCTTTGACTAGTTCCGAGTTTCATATCTTCTTCAAGTATTACTTTTAGTTCGTCATCTGTTGTGGTATTTATCCCTGCTTGAACGGAAACTTTAGCTATTTCAAGACCAGCCATGTAAATCCAACATGCCATTACTTCTCCGACATGAAGAGGTTGATCTTTGTCTTGATTCATCATTGATTTCATGGTATCCATGACTGTTTCCCATACATTTATCATGTGAGCTCCTCCTGTTAATGTAGTTAAATTATTTATATTGTTTGTCCGATATGGGATTTTATTCAAGAGTAGAAATATGAAAAAAAGATTTGATTAGTAAATGTATGTTACCACATTGATAGGACCTCTAAAAAGAACCTGAAAACTTTTCATTCACGCTTCATTTATTATAAAATGGTAAGACAGATTATTAGTCGATCCGTTCCAGAAAGGAGCGAGCCATGTGGATATAAAATTAAGTTTAAAAACAATTAAGGAACGTTGTGGAACAGTCTCCTACAAAAAAGGAGAAGCTTTTTTTCGTGCTAATAAAGTGAATTTTGACGTTTTGCAATCTAATCGGTGTGAAGCAACGGTTTCGGGAACAGAGAAATTCTATGTATTAATAGAAGTAGATGCGGATGGAACCCTCCATTCGACATGCAGCTGTCCAACACTCGCTTCTTTCAAACAGGACTGTCAGCATATTGCAGCTGTTCTACTTGCGATCTATGAGAATCAACACAGCGGGAGGAAAGAAATCTTATCTTCATTAGATAATAATTTATCGAGTGGTGTATTGAATTTATTTTCTACTCAACCGAAACGGTCGAGTGCACATCAGCTGCATTTTGAAAATCGCCAAATCGTTCCTCTTGAGTTTATCTGCCATCCTATTAAAATGGATGACAAAAATTTTTTCGGAATGAAAATAAAAATTGACACATTTTATGTAGAAAAAATTCGTGATTTTCTTTTGATCATAAAAAATGGCCGTACAGGTTTAATATCTCCTACATTTACGTATGATCCGGCACTGTACTGTTTTAAAAATGATGCTGATGATGTACTTCAGCACTTAATTCGAGTGATTTTGGATGAAAAGATATATAATGATCAGGTTTATTCAATCAAGGATAACACGATTCTTATCCCTCCGTCATCGTGGGAAAGACTTTACCCCTTATTAATAAACACTCCGTTAATAAAATTGGAATACCGTGGACAGACCTATGACCAATTAGCAGTTGCCAATGAAAAACTTCCATTGCAATTTGAGCTGACTGAACGAGAGGGAAGCGGTTTTCTCCTTAAGGTTATTGGGTTAAATAATTTAATTATATTCAATGAGTATAACTTTGCTTTAGTTGATGGGAAATTATATCTGCTGAAAAGCGAGGAAAGTAAACGCATCTCGGATTTAAAACAAATGCTGGAAGACTCAAGAACAAATCAAATAACTTTTTCCGAGAATCAATTCCATTTGTTTTTAGAAAAAGTAATGCCTAGTTTGAAGAAATTAGGGGATATTCGCATCAATGGAAATTTGGTCGAGCAACTAAAAAGGACCCCTTTGAAAGCAAAACTTTATTTGGATCGTATTAGGAACCGATTACTTGCGGGGCTGGAATTTCACTATGAGCATATGGTGATTAATCCATTGGAAAATAGAAGTCAATTAGCTGGTACGACGATTATTAGAGATGAAGAAAAGGAAGAAGAAATTTTACAATTGATGGAGGCGAGCTCTTTTACAAAAACTGACGAGGGTTATTTTTTACATAATGAAGAATTGGAATATGAATTTCTGTATCATACCTTGCCAAAATTGCAAAAGCTTGTCCAAGTGTATGCTACGACTGCGGTGAGAAATCGAATTTCAAAAAAAAGCACACCAATGAAAATTCGTGTAAGACTAAAGAATGAACGAACAAATTGGTTGGAATTTTCGTTTGAAATGGATGGAATTCCCGAGCGGCAAATTCGAGATATTCTCCAGGCTCTTGAGGAAAAACGCAAATATTATCGTCTGCGCGATGGTTCATTATTATCGTTGGAAACGAGAGAAATGAAAGAAATTCACCGTTTTCTTCATGCTTTACCGGTGCAAAATGAAGATTGGGAAAAAAGTTTGGACATTCCGCTTGTAAAAGCTATTCCTTATCTTGATGGTGTAGAAGATCGTTCCATGTTTATGGTTGAAGAATCATTTCGAACATTTTTAGATACAATTAAACAACCTGAGAGAATGAAAGTTGAAGTTCCCGACATGTTAAAAGGTGTGTTGCGTGACTATCAAAAAGTCGGTTACAAATGGATGAAAACACTTGCTAGTTTTGGTTTTGGCGGGATTCTTGCAGATGATATGGGCCTTGGAAAAACAGTGCAAAGTATTGCTTTTATTTTATCCGTTTTACCTGAAGTTCGTAAAAATAAGACGCCTATTTTAATTATTTGTCCATCATCCGTTACTTATAATTGGTTAAGTGAATGCATGAAATTTGCCCCTGAGATACAGGCAGTTGTCGTTGATGGTAATAAAACAGAACGAAGTGCCATACTGAAGGATTTGAAGAATTTAGATGTATTGATTACCTCTTATCCTTTAATTCGCCGAGATGTTAAATGGTTTGAGAAGCAATTCTTTCATACTGTATTTTTTGATGAAGCACAAGCTTTTAAAAATCCAGTGACCCAAACAGCCCGCGCTGTAAAGAAAATTCAGGCGGATCATCGATTTGCATTGACAGGAACACCTGTAGAGAATTCATTAGAAGAGCTATGGTCCATCTTTCATATTGTGTTCCCTGAACTGTTTCGTGGACTAAAGGAATACAGTAATTTAACGAGAAAAACCATCTCACGTAGGATTCGTCCATTCCTACTTAGAAGGTTAAAATCAGATGTTCTTTCCGAGCTTCCAGAAAAAATAGAATCAACAGATTCTATCGAATTGCTTCCAGAGCAAAAGAAATTATATGCTGCATATTTAGCAAAACTACGACATGACACATTAAAGCATCTAGATAAGGACACCTTACGCAAAAATAAAATTAGAATTCTCGCGGGATTGACCCGGTTACGACAAATTTGTTGCCACCCAGCCCTATTTGTAGATGGTTACAAAGGGAGTTCAGCGAAATTTTTGCAGTTAATGCAAATTATTGAGGAAGCGAAAGAGTCAGGAAGAAGAGTATTGATTTTTTCACAATTTACGAAAATGCTTGAGCTTATCGGAAAAGAACTACTCATGCAGGGTCTGCCATTTTTTTACCTAGATGGACAAACACCTTCTGAGGAAAGAATTGAAATTTGCGATCGATTTAATCAAGGCGAACGTGATTTATTCCTAATTTCGTTAAAAGCAGGAGGTACTGGCCTTAATTTGACGGGTGCGGATACAGTTATTCTTTACGATACTTGGTGGAACCCCGCCGTTGAAACACAAGCAGCAGATCGCGCCTACCGTATCGGTCAACAAAATACGGTACAAGTCGTTAAACTAGTTGCCCGGGGAACGATTGAAGAAAAAATGAACGAGCTACAAGAAAGGAAGAAAAGTCTCATCGGAGAAATTATTGATGAAAAAGCATCTACAACACTAACTGAAGAGGATATTCGTGAAATTTTGTTGGTATAGTATAAATTTATTATGTAAACAAAAAAGAAGTGCAGCTATAACAAAGTTGCACTTTTTTTATGATTAATTTTTTAATGATAATTTTTATCAACATATTTCCCATAGTCAGGTACAGCAACTTCATCAAAATTACGAACCAATTTTGCTAATCCTTTTGATAAAGTTTCTCCAGAAACAGGTAAACCATGTCCTGTAATAGCTACATAAGGGTTTAATGCTTGTAGTTTTATGACCGACTCTTTCGCCTCATTCCAATCAGTAGTTAAATATCTAGGCGGCCCACATATTTCCTCTTTTTGTGTAAAAACTTTAAGGATTGAATCTTGTTTTACCGAAATAAATGCATCTCCAGCAATAAGTGCTCGATCTTTTTCTCTAAACAAAGATACATGTCCTGGTGAATGCCCAGGGGTATGGATCCATTGAAAATCTGGCATGTGAGGTACCGTTCCATCAGCAGGGAGTTGATTCACTTTGCTACCTAAATTGATTGGTTCATTTGGAAAAATGGGAGACATTTTGGCAATCAGTCCACCTTCAACAGTAGGATCAGGTTCTGGATAACTTCTTTTTCCCGTAAGGTAGGGCAATTCTAATTCATGTGCATACACGGGAACATCCCAATGTTTAACTAGCTCAATAATGGACCCAACATGATCGAAATGACCGACCATGCGTCAATATTATCGCTTTAGGGCGACTATTTTCTCCAAATCGCTCATTTGTTATTGAAATAATTTCCTTTGCAGATCGAGGCATCCCAGCATCTACTAAAACAAAATGATCAGCGGTTCCCACTAAAATAATATTTACTATTTGGATTGTATGACAATATAGATCTGGTAATACTTCAATCCCCATACCACTTCCAATTGATGTAGCAGGGATAAATTTATAATCACTTCCGTAATTCATATCCTTTTCCACAATGGTCAGCTCCTTACGTTTCTAAAGAATAGTATTTCTCTTATGGATAGCCTTCATTAAAGTTTATTTCCAATTTGGTTCGTATTATTTTGAAATCTTCTAAAATTAAAAGGAATTTAGTTTTTTATGGAGAAATAGAACAATGATAGCCTTTTGAAAGGGAGCGAACTCAATGAGTGGAAAAGATATAGAAAATCTAAAAAAGTCCATGAAAGAAATGGTCAGTGACTCTATAGAAAAATTGCAAAACTACTTAAGATTACCGACTGTTTCTGCCCAGCATAAAGCGATTCCTGAAACAGTAGAATATGTCGTTAAGATGATTAAAGAAATTGATGGGGAAGCGAAAGTTTTAGATGAACTTGGCGGGAATCCTGTCGTTTATGGATTTTTTAAGGCAAGTAAGCAGGAAGATTCAACGAAAACGCTTCTATTTTATAATCATTATGATGTCCAACCCCCTGAACCGTTAAATGAATGGAATACGGATCCCTTTGAACCGACAATTATTGACGGAAAATTATATGCACGTGGAGTAGCTGATAATAAAGGTGACCTCGTTGCACGATTAACAGCCATCCGTATTTTACAAAATTCAGAAGGTGGATTACCATGTAATGTTAAATTCCTAATCGAAGGGGAAGAAGAAATCGGAAGTCCTCACTTAGCTCCTTATCTTGAGAAATATCGTGACTTATTCCAAGCGGATGCTTGTATATGGGAATTCGGTGGCAAGGATGTCAAAAATAGAATTAACATGGTAGCGGGTATTAAAGGAATGGCATATATGGAGTTAACAAGTATTGGGGCAGATATTGATATGCATTCCTCGTTAGGTGCTTATGTTGATAATGCAGCATGGAGGCTTGTTCATGCATTAGTTACGATGAAAAATAATCAAAATGAAATCGTAGTCGATGGATTTTTTGATGGAATTGAAGAACCTACTGAAAGTGAGAAACAGATTGTTTCAGCTTTGCCGTTTGATGAAGAAGCGATTAAGCGTATCTACGGATTAAAGTTGCCACTAATTACAGCGGCTAAAGGTGTTGATCCACGTATTGCCATGGTATTTTATCCGACAATGACAATTTGCGGGTTGGAAAGTGGGTATACAGGTGAAGGGGCGAAGACTGTATTGCCGAAAAAAGCAAAGGCCAAGATTGATTGCCGTCTTGTTCCTGGACAAGATCCAGAACACATTTTTGAATGTGTCAAAAAACACTTAAAGAATTACGGATTTCACGATATTGAAGTAAAGTTAATCAATGGGCAAAAAGCCTTCCGTTCGGACTATAACCACCCATTTATCGATCATGTCATTCAAACTGCGGAAGAAGTATACGAAAATGAAGTTGTACTCGCTCCAAATGCGGCAGGTACAGGTCCAATGTACATTTTTGGAGAACAGTTAAAGCTTCCAATCGTTAGTACGGGCGTTGGCTGGGCGGAATCAAAAGCACATGCTCCAAATGAATCGATTCGCATTCAGGATTTCGAGGACGGTATCGTACATATGGCACATATGTTAAATGGATTTAATCATGCACTAGAACGGGAATAGGTTGATTAAGAAAGGGATGGGGAAATGAAAAGGATAAGTGTCATTGGCGCGGGAACGATGGGGAGAGGGATTGCCTATACAGCGGCAGTTTCAGGGTTTACTACCATTTTAAATGATATAAGTGATGAAAACTTAACAAAGGCAAGAGATTACATTGAGAAAACTCTTGAAACAAGTGTAAAAAAAGGATTTATTTCTAATACGACTTGTGATGAAGCCTTACAAAATATCAGCTACTTAAGCGATTTTTCGGAAAGTGTCAAAGAAGCTGATCTTGTCATTGAAGCAGTTTTTGAATTAATGGAATTAAAAATCGAGATGTTTAAAAAGTTGGATGCTGCTTGTCCCACTCATACAATTTTAGCTACGAATACGTCTACGATGAGTCCAACGGAAATAGCTGCACAAACTAGCAGACCGGATCAATGTGTAGCGATGCATTTTTTTAATCCGGTTCATAAAATGAAATTAATCGAAGTAGTAAGAGGATTAGATACATCCGATGATACAGTTGAAAAAGTGTTAGAAGTGGGACGGAAAATGGGAAAAGAGTGTGTGGAAGTAAATGAATTCCCTGGTTTTGTAACAAGCAGGATGAATTGCTTAATTGGCAATGAGGCAATGAACATGTTAATGGAGGGAGTTGCCTCAGCAGAAGATATTGACAAAGCAATTAAGCTTGGACTAAATCATCCGATGGGACCGCTTGAACTAGCTGATTTAGTCGGTCTTGATTCCAGGCTGAAAAATATGAACTATTTATACGAAACCCTAGGAGAAAAGTATCGGCCATCACCATTATTAACAAAATATGTGAAAGCAGGGCGGCTTGGAAAGAAGTCTGGTAGGGGATTTTATACGTATACTGAGTAAGTGGCCATTTAAAAAGGGGAACTAGTATGACAGATATACTGAATGAAACGAAAAGATGCCCTATTTGTGGAGGAAATAATCAATGTTGTAATTCTAAAGATGCAGCAAGTGGTTGTTGGTGTAGTGAAGAAGTATTTCCTAAAGAGATATTTGAACTTGTTCCGGTCGATTTATTCAAAAAAGCATGCATTTGCAAAAATTGTTTATCCGCTTTTGATAGATAAGTATGAATTATTAGACTTTTTACCCATGTTTATAATCGTTAATGCCCATTATAATGAAATAGTAACAAAATTTAGGTGAAGGAGGAGTTGTTTTAATGGCGACATTAAAATCAGGGGAAACCGCAACTCAAACTGGTACTTATGTTGAAGTAGGACACGGTGGGGGAAAAGTGAAGAAAGCACAAAGGGTGGAAGTGAAACAAGGCGATCAATTGCCGGAACTTAAACCTTACACAGTAGAAATCGAACATAAAGGTGAAAAGAAAACGAGAAACCGTCAACATCATTGGCATTTAGTAAAATAAACGTGAGCTTGCACAAAACAAAGTAGTTCCGTTTCGATGGAGAAACATATCAAATAGTATGCTAATTAGCAGACCAAATCGCTTATGATTTGGTCTCTTATTTTCCTCTAATATAGCGATTATAAGATATTACTACTTTAATTAGCAAGTAAAATCGCAACCTTAAAAACATCTTGACAATTGTTGTTGTCAACATGCTAATAGATAAGAAATGAAAGATAATCAAATAAGCGGAGGTTTTCCGGTTAGCCGGCGGAATAGAGCTCAGTTCGGGGTATTTAAGCGGAGGTTTTCCGATTAAGCAAAGCAAAATTACTCATTTTTACGTTTTTTGAGTTAATAGTCGGAATTTTTCCGGCTATTTAAGGTATTTTCATTGCTATTTTTTATTTAAGAGAAATTTCTCCGCCTATTTTTCAAACTCGATTTAGCGTCACACAAGAGCTTGGGAAAATCCCTAAGCTTTTGTGTGCAAATTATATTGTTATTCAATGCTATGACCTCTTATGTTATTTGTGCTGTGATTTTAAATTTTCTCCACGTTATGCTCTTACTTGATAGAATCTACATTGTAATCATTACTTGCGAAAAGAATTTTTTTGCTCTTGGTGGGAAAACACTTTGGGTAAGGATCCATGTCCAAATCCATTCACCTTTCTTTTTACCTATTCCACCGCTGATGATATCACCTACTGATATCATTTCATAAGGTAACCCCTTTATAAAATACGAAAGATTTGTATCTAGTGTGGTTGCAACGATAATAGGGCCGTTTAAATTTGTGACTTCAAATACGGATTCTATTTTTTCGGGAAATTTATCAATTTTTTGATGATGCTTTTTTATTTCCAATTGTGGATTCCAATCTTTGTGGTGAATACGTGGATATTGGTCTAAAAAGAGGCGATTTAATAAATGCTCACATTTTATGAGTTCTCCGCTAGATTCATCAATCATTTTATCAACTAATGGTTTAAATGAACAACCGTATTTTTTATCAAGCTCGTAGGTGAATTTTTTTAGTTCTACTAGGAATTGTTCGACTTCTTTTTCTTTAGGGGTAATTTTTATGCGGAAAGGATAAAAACTGAACAGAAATTCTTCCCAAAATGTTGGTTCACATTTGTTCCAAGAGGAGGGGCAATCATCTTCCAAATAGTCAGTTAAGTACTTGCCCAATATGGTTAGAAATTCATTGCGGGAATGGCTAGTGGGTCTTTTTTGTTTGTATGCAATTAAATCGTCAATATAAAATTCAAATAATCCTCGATATCGCAAATCAAATTGAGAACCAATTTGTATTTTTTTCATAAACTCCTTTCGTTCATTAACATCTGAAAAATGTTTCATCCGCACCCTAATTTGAGGTGCACAACAATCATCTTTCGGTTTACCGCTGCCACATTCACAATATACAAACTTCTTCATTATACAACACCTTTCTATAGATTTTACTAGACTAGTAGTAAGGGAATACTAGCTGCCTATATTATAACAGAATTTTTTAAATAAACAATATTCTGTTATAAATTTTCACTCAGGAGATTTCATCCAATAGTTTAGGCAGTTTTCGGTAGATATCAATAATGTCCTCTAGCTTCATCCTCACTAGTCCACTTGAAGATGGAGCGACAAAGTCAATCGTTCCTAGGACAACTGATTCATCTTGGCGTCCCCAAGGAATCGATTTCTTTTTACTATATTGTTGGTACACGCCTTTACCAACAAAGCAAACAATTTTCGGGCTGAATTTGGTTATTTTTTCCCTTAACATGATTCTACCATTTTCGTATTCTTCTTTCGTAATTTCATCGGCCGCTTTCGTTGGTCTTGAAACGATATTGGTCATACCATATCCTAGTTCAAGCAGCTTGTAATCTTCTGAAGCTTGAAATTTTCGTGGTGTTAGGCCTGCTTCAAATAATATTTTCCAAAATCGATTATTAGGATTAGCAAAATGATGGCCGGTCTCTCCTGAACGAATGCTAGGATTGAAGCCAACAAAAAGAATCGATAAATCATTTTGTAAATAGTCAGGAATTGGGTTCATGTTAACCTCCTGTTGTTATGTACTGTTAATATATTATACCCTATCCTGCTTTTGGATTAACTTTAGGGTGTAAATATCAGATAATTGACAATATTAAAATGAATAATATAATAAATTGTAATTAAATATTGTTAATTTAAGTATGTTGAATGCTTTTAAACATTAGGAACCAAGGAGGATCTTATATTAATAGACATTTAAAGTGGTTCGTTATACTATTGCTATTTTTCACACTGACGATATCTTGTCCACTCTCAATATTTGCTGAGCAAAAAACATATAAAATAGCAGGTGAAAGTTTACTGCCTCCTTTTTCGTATGAAAATGATCAAGGAAAATTGTCAGGATTAAATATTGAATTGATGAATAAAGTTGCAAAAGAAAACGGGGTCCATTTTACATACATTCCCATGGAGATGCCTGATGCAGAGCGAGCATTAAAGAACGGAGAGATTGATGCGATAGCGGGCATAACATATAGCACAGACAAAGATCGAGAATTTGATTTTTCCATTCCTTATTTTACTATGTCAAATTCATTAGTTCTTCCAGCAACCAATCAAAACAAAGTAAAAGGTATTGCGGATATAAGGGACTTACATGTTGTTTTGGAAAATAATTCTCCTGTACTTAGTACATTATTAAATATGAGAAATACGGATCTTACGTTAACGACAAATCAATATTCTGGTCTATTAACATTAATTCAAGACCGTGCAGATGTTTTTATCGGGAATAAATGGACGACCTCCTTCTTTTTAAAAAAATGGAACCAAGAACAGAACTACGTGATTCGTGATGAAGTAATTGAGCCAGCTGATTATACGATTGCTGTTAAGGAAGGAAATCACCAACTCCTTTCAATGATTAATAAATCGCTTACTGATTTAAAAGCTAAAGGGGAAGTAAATATTTTAATTGATGCATGGCTAAGACCCCAAAATGAGGATGTGATTGCTAAGTTAAAACAGTTTATCTATTTTTTAGTTTTTTTTATATCAATCGGAGTGCTCATTGTTTTCATTATTTACATATGGAATCAACGGTTAAAAAAAGCTGTAAATGCCCAAACGAGTAAGTTGCGACTGCTAAATGAAGATCTAAAAAGGCAACGTCAAAGTAATGCTGATAGTAATGCGTTTAAAGAACAAATTCTAAATAATATCGATACAGGAATTATAACTTTTGGACTGGACCGAACGATCTCTAGCTGCAATAAACGTGCATTAGAAATTCTCGAGATTACTAATCCGATAGATTTTAATCTAGAAGATTCTCCTATTTTCACCAAACTATTTGAAAATAACCCCTTTAAACAACTTTCTCAGCAGGGGGATGGGGCGACATATCATATATTAGAAACAAATGATGAAGGAGAAAGGAAAGTCATTTATTACTCGATGCATAAAATGTTTGATTCGATGAAAAACGAGATTGGATATTTACTATCCATAAATGATGAAACTGAAAAAAAGAAACTCGAGCAAAAATTAATAACACAAGAAAAACTTCATGCACTTGGACAGTTGGTTGCAGGTGTAGCCCATGAAATTCGGAATCCATTAACATCGATCAAAACGTTTATTGATCTTCTTCCCAGTAAATATGATCGGCCACAATTTCGTGAGGTACTTATGGAGCATTTACCTGTAGAGGTGAACAGATTAAATATGATCGTAACGGATTTAATTGAATATGCGCGTCCGCGACCTCCGAATATACAATCTTGTTCGGCAAATGAACTTACTTCCTTACTCGCTTTTTTACAAGTAACGATGAATAAAAATAATATCGAATTTGAACAGAACATAGAATCAGATCTCACTTTTTTCATCGATCCTCAGCAAATTCGTCAGGTCCTTCTTAATTTGTTACTAAACGCTGTTCAGGCTGTTGAAAAGTCGAGTGAAAAGAAGATTAAAATCATAATGGAGAAAGAGAATGGCGAAATGGGGAGGATTTTGATTATTGATACAGGGAAAGGAATGAGCCAAGAAGAAATAAATCATATATTTGAACCGTTTTATACTAGCAAGGAAAAAGGAGTAGGGTTAGGCCTAACATTATCTTATAATCTGATAAAAGAGAATAAGGGGGATATTTACGTTTCTAGCATTCCTGCACAAGGGACGAAATTCACAGTAGTATTACCTTTGTTTATCGAAAAAAAGGTCGAAGCAACGCAAGACTAAGTTGGAATTCTATTTAGTATATTACTAGTTTTGTAGAGGAGGAAGACTGATAATGAAGCCCAAAGTTCTAGTCATTGATGATGAACAAGCGATTTGTACCTCGCTCAGCTTTGCCCTTGAAAATGATTATCAAGTATTGACTACCACGGATCCTGAAAAAGGATTAATGATAATGGATCAAAGTCGAGTTGATATTATTTTGCTCGATCTTCGTATAGGAAGCTGTAACGGGCTGGAAGTACTTCAAAAAATAAAACAAAAAGATGCAACAGTGACGGTTATTATTATGACTGCCTACGCAACGATTGAAACATCGATCGAAGCAATTAAAAAAGGTGCTTATTATTATATTGAGAAACCGATA
Organism: Heyndrickxia sporothermodurans; assembly: GCA_016756695.1. Taxonomy (GTDB): domain Bacteria; phylum Bacillota; class Bacilli; order Bacillales; family Bacillaceae_C; genus Heyndrickxia; species Heyndrickxia sporothermodurans. The sequence continues at coordinate 3,823,685 of CP066701.1, read as the reverse complement.
AATATAGAAGAATTATCCTTGCTTTTACTAAGAGCTTCAGAGTTTTTGTTTATGTCTCAACAGGTTGAAACGCTTAATGAGGAACTGGAGTTAAGGCGGAATTCGGAGAATTTTTTAGGGAATAGTAAGGCGATGAAACAAGTATTTTCAATGATTGAAAGAATAAAGGATATCGATTCCAGTGTCTTAATTACGGGCGAAAGTGGGTCGGGGAAAGAACTAGTTGCTAAACGTATTCATAACACCGGTAAACGAAAGAACGGACCATTAGAAATATTGAATTGTGCAGCCATTCCAGAAGCATTGCTTGAATCAGAATTATTTGGCTATGAAAAAGGTGCCTTTACCGGAGCAACTCAAAGTAAGGAGGGAAAGTGGGTAGCAGCGAATGGAGGTACATTATTCCTTGATGAAATCAGTGAAATGCCGCTTACACTTCAAGCTAAATTATTGCGTGTGATTCAAGAGCGTGAAGTGACCCCGTTAGGTTCGAATCGAAAAATTAATCTAGATGTGAGGATCATAAGTGCCGCAAATAAAAATATTGAGCAAATGATTACGGAAGGTACATTTCGGGAGGATCTATATTTTCGATTGAATGTAATACCTATAAGGACACCACCGTTAAGAGAGCGAATGGAAGATTTGCCGTTATTGATTGATTATTTTTTGAAAAAATATTGTAGGGAAATGAATAAAGAAAAGAAGTCATTGTCAACAAGTGCTCGAAGGCTTCTCTTAAACTACCAATATCCCGGAAATGTCCGTGAGTTAGGGAATATAATAGAATATGCTGTAGCTCTTTCTATTCATCAAGAAATTGACAAGGATGATTTACCACATTATGTTCAAGAACAAAAGAAAACAGCGTTTACATGTTCTGATAACAATGATGATATCATCCATATCCCACTCGGTCTTCCAATGAAGGAAATAGAAAAAAGAGTGATCGGTGAAACGCTTCGCTATTATGGAAACCACAGACAGAAAACCGCTCAGATTTTGCAAATTTCCGAGAGAAGTCTTCGGGATAAAATTAAACAATATGAAATTAATAATATATAAACATAAAAACGGCAAAATTTTCTGGATGCATCGGCAAATTTTGCCGTTATTAATTGCAAAGTTATTTGTTGTGAGTGTAAGCGTATACATTTTTTAACTACAGAAAGTTGGCATGGAAATTGCATTTATTATTTTACGTATAAAGGAGGACCATCATTGAAATTAGGAACACTCTTAAGCATTGTCATTGTGTCAATCGTTTTACTTTTCGGGTGTACAAACGGTAATCAGGAACAGTCAACTAAAGCGGTACATCAAATACCTGCGCCGTCAAAGAAATTGGCAAGTGTTGATTCAACTTTATTAATCGCTACAGGTGATATGTCCGGTGTTTACTTTCCTTTAGGCAAGGCATTGGCAAACGTATATGAAAAATATAATGATGCCGCAACAGGAACTCAAGTGACAAAAGCTTCAATCCATAATACGAATTTAGTAAGTCAAAAACGAGCTGAGATTGGTTTCAGTACAGTCGATGTCCTGACATTACCTGAAACAAAAAAATTAAAACTTCGCGCCTTGACTGGACTTTATTCTAACTTCATTCAAATTGTAACGACGAAGAAAAGCAATATCCATTCCTTATGGGACTTACGCAATAAACGAGTTAGCGTAGGTACGGTCGGAAGTGGAACAAAGCTTATGTCCGAACGTGTATTGAAGGCTGCTAATCTAGTAAAAAATGAAATGGATATTTCCTATCTTTCGTTTACACAATCTGCTGATGCACTTCGGACTGGAACGATTGATGCTGCTTTCTTTTCATCGGGTTTACCAAACCCTGAAATTTCCGATTTAGCTGCTGAGATGGATATATCGCTTATTTCAATACCAAAGCAGGTTGCCGACGTCCTTCATCATCAGTATGAATTCTATGATCAGGATCAAATTAGTGCCCAAACATATAAAGGGATGGCAGAAAACATAGAAACAATATCAGTAAAAAATGTGCTGCTAACATATGCTGATATGCCCGATCAAGAAGCGTATCAACTAGTAAAAACATTTTATAAACATTTACCCGAATTAAAAAAGGTCCATCCTGCTGTTTTGTCTATTCACCCCGAAGATGCAATGCAAGGGATTCCGTTACAGTTTCATCCTGGTGCACTCCAATATTTCAAAGAAATCAAGCAATAATCCGTTTAATTAAAACAGGAGGTCATTGTTTATGAAAAAGCTCATTTCTTTATTTTCTATTCTCTTATTATTGTCCCTATCTGCCTGTGGAAATCCAACTCCTCAAAAGGCAGGAGAAGCAGCTAAAGCAAACGGAACCGAAAAAGGAGGAAAGACCATTACCATTGCTGGAAATGGCGGAGTGATTGAGAAGGCCATTCGCGATGTCATTGCACCAAAATTTAAAAAAGAAACCGGAATCACTGTTAACTATTTACCAGGACTATCTGGTGAGATTTTATCGAAAGTAGAATTGCAAAAAAGTGCACCACAAATTGATATTGCCTTTTTTGTTCCGGTAGATGTTCAACGAGCGACGGATAAAGGGCTTACAGATTCTATAAATGAATCGAATGTTCCTAATATGAAAAATGTGAAATCAGACTTTGTTGCAGTCGAGGGTGCAGCTGCTCCAGTATTTGGGTTAGTCATTTCACCTGCTTATAATACGGAATCATTTAAAAAGAATGGTCTGAAACCTATTCAATCATGGAACGATCTTGCATCAGCTGATTATAAAGGGAAAACAGCATTCGCTGATATCTCAAATGACTGGGGCTTCAATACACTATATGGGCTTGCACTAGCAAACAATGGAAGTGTTGATAATATGGAACCTGGTCTGGAAAAAGCGAAAGAACTTGCCGGGTATTCATCCACTTTTTATAAAAATTCAACACAAATGATGCCGGCTGTCCAGCAAGGTGCTGCTGATGTCACCGTAATGGGAAGTTATGCTGTTGGAGAGCTTGCACTATCGGGTGTTCCAATAAAGCTTGCAGTACCTAAAGAAGGTGTGCCACTTCAAGCATTTAGTGCAGCAATTGTAAAAAATAGTCCTCATAATAAGGATGCATTAAATTTCATTAATTATTTGATCAGCGAAGAATCACAAGCATTAATTGCAGATAAAGGATTTTATCCAGTTGTCGAAGGTGTCGAATTACCAGAAAAGTATGAAGAATCAATCGGTCTAAAAGATACAGACAAAACATTCAAACCTGATTTTGCCAAATTTGCTGAAGTACGTGCTGAATGGTCAGATCGATGGGCTAAAGAAGTTACACCGAAACTTGCTACATTGCTTAAATAAAAGCTTGTACATTTCAAATGTGAGGGAGAGATTTGCTTTTTGTAACCTAAAGAAGCAAATCGATCCCGAAATGATTGATAAATTAGGAACGTAGGAGGGACAAACATCCATGAGTACTATGAAAAATGATGTAGAAATAAAAGGTGCAATAAAGCAATTTGGTCCCAATGTAGTACTAAATGGAATTGACCTAGAAGTAAAGCAAGGGGAGTTACTAACATTGCTTGGACCTTCCGGATGCGGGAAGACAACGACATTAAATTTAATTGCTGGATTCCTGGAAGCGGATCAAGGTGATGTATATATTAAAGGCAAAAAAGTAAACAAAATACCCCCTTATAAAAGGGATCTTGGGATGGTATTTCAAACGTATTCTTTATTTCCTCATATGACGGTATATGAGAATTTAAGCTTTGGGTTGAAATTAAGAAAAGTTGCGAAAGAGGCACAAAAAAAGAAAATTGAGAGAGCACTCGAACTTGTTAAGATGTCAGGGCTTGAACATCGGTATCCAAGGGAATTATCGGGTGGACAACGTCAGCGTGTAGCAATATCCCGTGCCCTCGTTGTTGAGCCGGAATTGCTGCTCCTTGATGAACCATTGTCTAATCTGGATGCTAAGTTAAGACATGAATTAAGAACAGAAATTAAACGTCTGCAAAAAGAAATTGGTGTAACAACGATATTTGTTACACATGACCAAGAAGAAGCCCTTTCAATGTCAGATCGAGTGGTTGTTATGAATGCAGGAAAGATTGAACAAATTAGTACACCAACTTCAATATATGATCATCCTGAGTCGGAATTTGTGTTCCAATTCATAGGCAAATCGAATTCTTTTAATGGAAAGGTTGCAGCTGTTGATAATCAACACGTTTCAGTGAAAGTAGGCGAGATGATTACAAATGTAAAAAAAGAGAATATGATGGGAACCGATCGGTTGTTGAAGGTGGGAGATGAAGTAAAGCTATATATTCGTCCGGAAAAAGTCCAAATTGCTTCAACGAAAGATCGAGCAGGATCATCGATAGAATTTCATCGAGCTGAAATTAGTCAACTAAATTATCTCGGCACATCATGGGAAATTGCTGTTTCTTTATTTGGAGAATCGGTACAAATTTTAACGAATTCATATGACCCATCATGGCAGTATGGAAGCGAGGTATATATTAGATGGAACCCGTCAGACATCATGCTGATCAAGAAATAAGTAAACCAACAAACGTAACCGTGGGAAGAAAAAAACCAAAAATCAAAAAAAGAAAAGGATGGATTCCGGGACTGCTTCTTCTTATTCCGATTCTATTATTTATTTTTGGTTTCTTTATTGTACCAATGTTGTACATTTTATATTTAAGTTTCATTTCGACTGATCATTTAAATAGCGCAGATGCTGTTTATAGCCTAAAAAACTATATTGCATTGTTTACCGACAGCTATTATTTGTCTTCTTTATGGCTTACAGTAAAAATCAGTTTATATTCAGTGATTGTTGCCCTTTTACTCGGTTATCCGATTGCGTTAACAATGGCAAAAAGTTCGCAGCGGGTTAGAGGGTATATTACTTTACTCATTGCTTCACCACTTTTAGTTAGCATTGTAGTACGGAATTTCGGCTGGTATTTATTATTATTGCCGAATGGGACCATTAATCAATTGTTGCTAAATATGGGTATTATTAACACTCCTCTTAAACTATTATTTTCAGAGCTTGGTGTTGTCATCGGTTTATCGAATGCCTATTTACCATTCATGGTTCTTGCGATTGTGACCAGTTTGTATAATATCGATCCGTCATTAGAAAAAGCGGGAGCGATCCTTGGTGCGAGTCCACTTCGAAGCTTTTTCTCAATTACTCTTCCGCTAAGCTTACCGGGTGTTGTTTCTGGTTGCGTACTTGTCTTCAGTTTATCGATGAGTGCATATGTAACGCCAGCATTAATGGGAGGAGCGAATGTGCCTGTAATGCCGGTTGTTTTATATGATCAAATAAATAATTTACTGAAATGGACATTCGGTTCTGCTTTATCATATGTACTACTTGCAACGACATTACTATTAGTGTTGGTGTTTACCCGTTCAATGGAAAAGAGCAAGTTTAAGGAGGTATTTCGATGATGAATGCTTTGGGCAAGCTAAGAGTTACCCTGGCAGTGATAGGGATTATTTATATTTTAATCCCGTTAATTGTTGTCATACCTGCTTCATTTACAAGTGCAAATTTTCCAAGTTTTCCTGCTGAAGGGTTTTCATTGCAATGGTATACAAAAATTTTAGAGCGACCTGAATTTATGGATGCCTTCTTTAATAGTGTGCAATTTGCTTTTCTAGCCGCATTTTTTTCTGTTTTATTCGGAACATTAGGGGCAATCGGTATTGCGAAATACGAGATCCCTGGAAAAGCGTATATTACGTCAATTTTGACAGCGCCATTAAGTGTTCCGCAGCTAGTATTAGGGATTGCCCTGCTTGTCTATTTTACGCCATTGTTGCTTTCTGGGACATCGACTGGATTTTTGATTGCTCACATTATCATCTGTATTCCTTACGTAATTCGACTCGTGCTCACTGGTTTAAGTGGATTTGATTATAATTTGGAACGAGCAGCCGCTATTCTTGGTGCGAATCCATTGATTGTTTTTTGGAGAATAACGCTTCCGCTGATTCGACCTGCAATTATTTCAGGGGGGCTATTTGCATTTCTTACATCATTTGATAATGTAACCGTTTCATTATTTATGATTTCTCCAGAGATGAGAACACTCCCGATTGAAATTTTTTCAACGATGCAAGATGCTTATAATCCAATTGTGGCTTCCGTTTCAACAGTGGTTATCTTTATATCGGTCATTTTAATTATTATTATCGAAAAATTACAAGGTGTCGGTAATGTGTTCGGTGGATCGAATCACACAAGTGGTTAATGTTAATAGAAAGTTTTTTACATCCAATTTCCCTTTGAAAGATTAAAGGGAAATTGTTTTTTCTTGAAAAGCACATTGTAATTTTGTCATTAAGTTGATTGGAGCGAAAAAACGAGCTCCTTCAGTGGAATTCAACGGACAAGTTTAACAAAGCCAAATGAATAGGCATAGAAAGAAGGGAACGAAATGTATGATTACATCATCGTTGGTGGGGGTATTGTTGGCTTATCAGTGGCGATGGCATTAAGTGATAAATTTCCTGGTACAAAACTGGCCATTATTGAAAAAGAAGAGAAATTGGCTTCCCATCAAACAGGACATAACAGCGGTGTGATTCATTCAGGTATTTATTATACGCCAGGTAGTTTAAAAGCACGTTTAGCCAAAGAAGGAAACGAAAGTATGGTCGCTTTTTGTGAGTTACATCAAATTCCTTATGAGCAATGTGGCAAGGTCATTGTTGCAACCTCTGAAAGTGAACGTTTGCTACTGGACAATCTTTATCAAAAGGGGATAAGGAATGGCCTACAAATTAGAAAGATTAATAGGAATGAATTGTTAGAATTAGAACCTCATGTTCAAGGACTTGAAGCAATCCATGTACCAATGGCCGGCATTGTTAATTATCAGTCGGTTTGCGAAGTCATAGGGACTATTATTCGAAATCGAGGGGGAGAGATTTTTTTAAATAGTGAAGCGAAAGAAATTAAAGAATTAGAGGATGAGGTTATAGTAGAAACGAATCATCAAGTGTTGCGGGGAGGGATGTTAATCAATTGTGCCGGTTTACAAAGTGACCGAATAGCGAAATTAACAGGTTATAAGCTGGATATGAAAATTGTCCCATTTCGTGGGGAGTACTATCAGCTTGCTCCTGATAAAAAGTATCTTGTGAAAAATTTAATTTATCCGGTTCCAAATCCGAATTTCCCTTTTCTTGGCGTGCATTTTACAAGAATGATAGATGGAACAATTGATGTTGGCCCTAATGCGGTGTTAAACCTCGATCGTGAAGGCTATAAGAAAGTTTCCTTTAAACTGCAGGATGCAGCTGAGACGTTAACCTATTTAGGGTTTTGGAAGCTCGCTTCTACTTATATGAAGGAAGGCATAAATGAAATGGTCCGTTCCTTTTACAAAAAGAAATTTGTGGAAAGTGTTCAAATCCTTATTCCGAGTATAGAGGGAAAAGATTTGATTCCCGGACCGACAGGGATACGAGCACAGGCATTAAGAGATGATGGTACACTCGTTGACGATTTTTATATTATAAATGGAAAACGATCTGTGCATGTATGTAATGCACCATCACCTGCAGCAACAGCCTCCATTGAAATTGGCAAAGAGGTGGTAAATATGCTTTCATCTTACAAAGTGACATCGTGAAAAAGAAGCATCTCTAAAAAGAAGCATCTCTTTGAAACGGATTAGTACTGACTTAGCTAAGATTTGAAAGATTGATCAACGAATGATCAATCTTTCAAACTACATTGTAGCACTATGATAACTTTCTTTAAAGAACTCAATCGTTCTTTTCCATGCTTTTTGACTCGCATGAGCAGTTTCCTGTTTCGTTCCTCCGGTCCATGAATTTGCTAAAATAGGGATGTATGGAAAGCCGACTTCATGACCTGCACCGGAATATACTAGCTTTTCATATGGATAAGGATGCTTATGTGTTTTTAAGCGTTTTATCGCTTCTTGATTAAGCGATGCCGAGTCAAAATTTGCATCGTCTTCACCGGAAATGAATAGAAATGAGCTGTTACTCTTTTCAACTGGGATGATTGCTTCGTCCAATATTGTTTGATCGGATATTAATGTTTGATACCAGATGGTTAACGGGTTTTGATTCTTATACCACATTTGTTTACATTTTAATGCCACCTCAACAGGGTTCTTTTTGGATGCATAGGGGAGTGGTTTATTTTTATATGTCCATGCGGGTGGTAAATTTGCATCATCTGACCAAGGGTCAATACCGGAAAAAGAAACAGCCGATCCATTCAAGGAGACGGTTGCTTTAATGTCAGGAAATAAACTTGCGGACCATAAAGCTAATTCCCCACCTCTGGAAGTTCCATGTATTCCGAGCCATCGATCATCAACTTCATTCCTAGCCTTTAGCCAATGGATGGCTTTTTGAACATATTCAAGAGGGATATTCGCCAGACTGTTAGGTAGTTTCTCAATGCCAAAATACCCAAGCGCGAGGACGTTAAATCCTTTGGATGCGAGTAATCCATCAAGAAATTCATAGATTCCGCCCTCTGACCCACCTACAACAATGATGCCTGGTAGCTTTTTATCACTTTTATGCTGAAAATACGTTCCAACAATTCCTTCCTCTCTGACTGGAATCCGAACTACATCTGAAGAATACCAAAGACGAGTGATTTGCTTTTCATCAACAATTTTGCCGTCGTGTTCAAGCGATATAATAAACTTATGTGGAGCTAGCATATGATAGGGTTCATTGACATTTTCATGAGTCTTTACCACTTCCAAAGACCAAAATAACCCCATCCCATCTTTAATAGAATAAGATCCAGAAAGCGGGGCTTGTTCATTTAATGAAATCAATCCGTTGTAATCTGCACAAAAAACGGCTTTCGATTCCCAGTATTTAACAGCTTTTTGCGTAATCGATCGCCGTTTCAGACGTATCGTGTATTCTTTGGTGTGGTGTAACCCTCGGGCTTGTATTTCAATGGGACAATCAATAAGTGAAACCTGTGAATCAACAACTATTTTTGGTTCATTTAAAATAGACATTGTTTCCTCTCTTTTCTAATTTTATTAATAAAACAGTGGCTAGTAACTACATTTCAATCTCGAAATGCTGTTTCAATGCTTGTATCCCTTTTGGAGTCAGATGGACCGCACGACTCGAATCAGCTTTTATTATCCATTTTTGTGTAAAAAAATGATTAGCAATCGCCGCACCTAACCAGCCTGACATATGATAGCGTCTTTCACTCCAATCAAGGCATGGTTTAGCAAAAATCCTCCTTTTAATCGTAGCCTCTTCAATATTAATTCCTAATTGAAGAAACCAGTTTTTCCCTTGTTCAGTAACAACAAATGCCTCCTTGTCTAAAATGATGATTTTTTTATCAAGCAAAGCTTGAGTCACTTTTACACCAAGTTCTCCAGCTAAATGGTCGTAGCAAGTTCGACCATGACGGACTTGTTTCATTTGACTTGATTGTCGTAATGTGCGAATTTCTGCTTGCGGTGCGATCGTTCCTAATTTTTCAATGACCTCGGCGACTTCCTCATTGGCTAGCCGGTAGTAACGATGTCTTCCGTGCTGCTCCATTACTAGTAGATTTCCTTCAACAAGCTTTGCAAGGTGGGAGCTAATTGTTGGATGGGATACTTTCGCCATAAAAGCTAGTTCACTGGCTGGCAGTGCTCTCCCATCCATTAAACGATCTAAAATGATGGCACGCGTTGGTTCGGCTATGAGTTTTGCAATATATGAAATATTCGGATATACATTCATATTTCGATGGTACCCTAAATGTATTTATACTACAATAATCTAGTAATCAATTAACGGGAGGAATTTGAATGAATTCGATTGAGTTAAGTATTTTAAATTTGCAAGAAACACGTCGTCGTTCCATTAAATTATGGAGGTCACTGTCTGATAGCTGGATTGAATGGCGACCAGATAAAGATGCAATGTCTTTTGGAGAAATGATCCGTCATGTTTGGACCTCAACCTTCTACTATCATTTAATGTTAGAGAAAAATGGTTCAATTAAAGAGGAGGCACCAGCGCCATTTGATGAGGAACCGATTATATCAATAGAAAAAGAAATTGAACTATCGAAACCCTACTTTGACAATTTCATTTCATATGTTCAATCTCTTTCAACCGATGAATTAAAAAATAGACTTATCGATCGCAGTGATGTAGGCTATCAGCGATATTTAGGGGACATGCTTCTGCGAATTGCCTATCATGATGGAGTTCATGCCGGACAATTTTTACAATATTTACGTATGATCGGTTTGGAAAGACCGATAATATGGGATTAGAACTGGGATACAGGACTTTAACCAGTATCACGATCATGAATAATAAAAATATTTCTAACAGTCACATGAATGTAAGTGTTTTCATGTATTTTAAGAGTAAAAAAATAATTGACAATTAGATTGATTGATTATAAAATTCAATTTATTAAGAAATTTAAACCAATTAAATATATTCTTATCAAGAGCGACTGAGGGACCAGGCCCAATGACGTCCAGCAACCCCCTATATGGAACGGTGCTAATTCCTGCAGATACGTATGTATCTGAAAGATAAGATGAGGACCCCTCTTTGTACTGCACCCCAAAAGTTAGAGTAAAAATCTAACTTTTGGAGTGTTTATTTATGGCTAAATATAGTGAGAAATTTAAACTGATGGTAGTTAAAGAATATCTAGAAGGAAATCTTGGATACAAGCTCTTAGCCCGTAAACATGGTGTGAAGTCACATAAGCAGATTATTAACTGGGTAAAAAATTACGAAAATTTTGGTGCCGAAAGCTTAATGAGCAAGAAACATGAGAAATCATATTCTGTTCAATTTAAGCTAGATGTATTAAGATTTATGAAGAGAACAGGTTCTTCAGTGATTGATTCAGCCCTTCAATTTGGGATAACTAACCCTCCGATGATATCTAGATGGAAAAAGGAATTTCTTGAAGGTGGTGCTGAAGCCCTGGGTAAACCGAAAGGACGGTCACCCATGTCTGATAAAGGTACGAGTAAGAGTAATAAAAACAAACACGTGGAAGAAAAAGAAATGACATACGAACAAAAACTAGAAAGAGAAAATGAGCTTCTTCGTTTGGAGGTAGAATATCTAAAAAAGTTGCGAGCTTTTCAGATGGATCCGGAGGGCTATCTAGAAAAGCACAGGCAGCATTATCATTCGAACTCAAAGAAGAATTTAAATTAAGGGATGTATTACATGTAGTCGGCATCCCTGAATCCTCCTACCACTATCATATAAAGATGATGAAAAAGGTTAATCCGGATCAAGGACTAGAAGATCTTATCCAATCCATTTTCGAAGAAAATGACGGAAATTATGGTTACCGTCGTATTCATCTTGAATTGGGAAATCGGGGCTATAAAGTGAATCATAAGAGGATTCAACGTATCATGAAGAAACTAGGACTAAAAGGAAAAAAGTTCTGGAGAAAAACACGCAAGTATAGTTCTTACAAAGGTACTGTTGGAAAAGTTGCGAAGAACCTTATTAATCGTAGATTTTATTCTAATGTGCCCCATCAAAAGTTAACTACAGATATCACTGAGTTTAAATGTACTAATGGAGAAAAATTATATTTAAATCCAATCATGGACATGTTTAATGGTGAAATACTTTCACATGAAATAGCTAAGCATCCAAGTTTAGAACTTGTGATGAAACCCTTGGGAAAAGCATTAGAAATCGTAAAAGAATCAAAATACAGAACAACTATTCATTCTGACCAAGGATGGCATTATCAACATAGAAAATGGGTGAAAACACTTAAGAAAAATAAAGTTTTTCAAAGTATGTCTAGAAAAGGAAACTGCTTAGATAATTCACCAATGGAAAACTTCTTTGGTTTATTAAAACAAGAGATGTATCATGGAGAGGCATTGTGTTCTTTTGAAGAATTAAAGAGCAAGATTGAAAGATATATAGATTATTATAATAACAAACGTATCAAACAAAAATTGGCCGGTATGTCTCCGGTTCAATACCGCATTCATACCAGCCAATTAGCTGCTTGATATAAACTCTAACTTTTCGGGGTCACAACACTTCTTATTGTGATGAGGGGTTTTTTATTTAAATATTTTGGATGAAGAGAAGTACAATAGTCGTCTTCATTCGTTAATCCAAGTAAACCAATATTATAAGTTATATTTGATTAGTTTAGTGGAGGGATAAATGATGAAAAAACAAAACAATGTATTAGATCCAAACATTTTATGGCAGCCAAACGAAAATTGGATTTCACAGTCTAACTTGAAAGGATTTTCAGAGCAGGTTGGATTTCCTCTCTTTCCCTATGAGCGCCTACATCGTTGGTCAATAGCTCATCCGGAAGAGTTCTGGTCTGGCGTTTGGGACTTTGCAAAAATCATCGGAGAAAAGGGGAAGAAGGTATTCATTCCACCCACCGTTGATGGAATATTAGGAGCCCAATGGTTCTCGGGGGCTCAATTGAATTTTGCAGAAAATGTTTTGATGGGAGAGGAAGAAGAAATAGCTGTAATTGTTGCTGGAGAGGATGGTACTACTTCACATTTTTCACTACGAGAATTACGTAGCAAGGTGGCGAAAGCGCAAGAAGGTTTACGGAATTTAGGTGTAAGAAGTGGAGATCGTGTTGCTGGAATTGTGACAAACGAAATCGAATCATTAGTAGCTTTATTGGCAACTGCCTCATTAGGAGCGGTATGGACTTCGTGTTCCCCAGATTTTGGCTCTCAAGGTATTATTGATCGGCTTGGCCAAGTTCAACCAAAGGTATTGATTACAGTGTTGGAGTATCAATATAACGGTAAACATTTTGATATCCGTGATAATATCCGTGCGATTTCCGAGGTCCTTGACGAGGTGTCAGCCATAGTAACGTTAACTGAAGGCGATGATTTTTTAAAGAACCAGTCAAAGCATGTATTAAATTGGAATCAACTGTGTAAAAACGGCCCGTTCATTCCGGAATTTACGAGAGTTCCTTTTAATCATCCTTTATACATACTCTATACGTCGGGAACGACAGGGCTTCCAAAAGCGATTGTCCACTCGGTCGGCGGTACTTTAATTCAACACGTGAAAGAACATCAGTTGCATTGTGATATAAAGCATGGCGATATATTGTTTTGGTATACAAATACCGCATGGATGATGTATCCCTGGTTAATTTCGGGACTTGCGAGCGGCGCCGCAATTCTCCTTTATGACGGATCACCATTACCTAAGGACAATATTGGAGTTTTATGGGAGATTGCTGAAAAAGTTGGCGTCACACATTTTGGTACGAGTCCAAAGTATTTGGAAACTTTACAAAAAGCCAGTTATTCGGTTGGTCAGGAGCATAATTTGTCACAGCTTCGTAGTGTTCTTTCTTGCGGTGCACCACTTTCAGCCGAACAATATGATTGGGTCTATGATTATATTAAAAAAGACATTTTACTAGCATCGATTTCCGGTGGAACCGAAATTATTGGCTGTTTCGTAATGGGCTCTCCCGTACATCCTGTACGTCGAGGAGAGATTACTTGTAAGGCACTGGGGATGGCGGTCGATGTGTTCGATGAAAAGGATGTATCTGTTCTTCATCAAAAAGGTGACTTAGTGTGCACAAAGCCGTTTCCGAGCATGCCACTTACGTTTTGGGGAGAGGACGGTGACGAACGGTATTATTCATCCTATTTTACTAAACGTCCTGGTATTTGGACGCACGGAGATTTAGCAGAACAAACTGATGAACAATCAATCATCATCTACGGGCGCGCCGATACAACTCTTAATCCTGGCGGTGTACGTATAGGTACTGCTGAAATTTACCGTGTTCTGGAGCAAATTCCGGAAATAGAAGATTCATTGGTGTTTGGTTTACCAAATGGAGGAGATGAAGAAATAGTATTGTGCGTGGTTTTGAAGGATAGAGAATTAAATAGTGATTTAGCTGATGTTATTCGGAACAATGTTCGTAAGAAAGCTTCTCCACGACATGTACCTCGTCGTATTTACAGTGTAAATGAGGTTCCTTATACAATTAACGGTAAGAAAGTGGAAGGGGCTGCACGTTCAACGGTGTTAGGACAGCAGGTGAAAAACAAGGGATCTCTTCATAATCCCAATAGTCTACTAGATTATATCGCCTTATTAGAAAGGAGCTTTGTATGATGATCAAGCGACGTGTTCCAAATTGCGCAATCATCGGTATTGCGGAACTTACTCCGGTTCGTTATACAGATGGAGCAACGACTTTAGGATTAATTGCAGAGTCGGTTCGATTAGCGGTCCAAGATGCTGGGCTAGATAAAGAAAGGATTGATGGTCTTTTAGTCGGTCCACAAGTGGGTGAAACTCCACAACATGTACCAGCAACAGTAGCGGAGTATCTTGGTCTTGAACCGAAAGTTTCAAATGTGGTCGATCTTGGAGGAGCAACCGCTGCAGGAATGTTGTGGCGAGCTGCAACAGCCATTGAAGCTGGGATGTGTGAAACAGTTGTTTGTGTACTGGCGAATACGAATGAAAGAAATGGAAATCCACGTTCACCTAATCGAAACCCCATTCGGGAATTCGATGTACCATTCGGAGCATCGGGTGCCAATACTTCATATGCCTTATTGAAACAGCAACACATGGAGGAATATGGATCAACTCAAGAACAATTTGCTCTTATTGCACATTGGGCAAGAAAAAATGCTCAACTTAATCCGAATGCAATTTTCTATGGGAAACCACTTTCCGTTGAGGAAGTTTTAAATTCACCACTGATTATCGATCCGATGCATTTATTTGAAATTGTAATGCCGGTTGGTGGTGGTGCAGCCTTCGTTGTCACCTCTAAAGATAATCTACCTAGTGGAGGCCATCCACCGGTTTTTTTACTTGGTGCAGGGGAAAAAATCACTCACCGGGCTGTCAGTCATGCTCCGGCTTTAGAATCGGCACCATTATCATATGCTATTTCAGCTGCACTTGGTCAAGCAAATGTAAGTGTACAAGATATCGATTTACTTTCTTTATATGATTGCTACACGAGCGTTGTAGGTATCACGATTGAAAATGCTGGTTTGTGCGCACCTGGAAAATTTGGTGATTGGATGAAAGACCATTCATTTGGACACGATGGGGATTGGCCACTCAATACTCATGGAGGTCAACTTGGGGTTGGGCAAGCAGATCTTGCTGGAGGTATGTCCCATATAATCGAAGCTGTGCGTCAGCTAAGGCACGAAGCAACTTCTCGACAAATTCGAAATGCAGAGCTCGCACTCGTTACCGGAAATGGTGCGACGTTAAGTGAAGCTACAGCTTTGGTACTGGGGGTGGAGTCATGAGTGAGAAGTATGAACATCTCGTCGTTCCCGGTCCTACGATAACCACTGTTTCAAAACCATTCTGGGATGCAATAGCGAGACATGAATTTTATTTACAAAAATGTACAGATTGCGATCAATGGATTTTTTACCCACGAACGTTATGTCCATATTGCTGGGGCAATCAATTAGAGTGGAAAAAGGCTTCCGGGAAAGCGCGGTTGAAAACATGGGGTGTTGTACATAGGCCAGGACATCCTGCTTGGCAAGATGTGACTCCTTATATTCTTGGAGTGGTTAAGTTAGAAGAAGGACCAACGATGATGACCCATCTGTTGCTCGACTCAGATCAAGATTTACAAATAGGTTTACCATTACAAGTAAGTTTTACAAAATGTAATCAAGTCTGGATGCCTTTTTTCACTAGGTTGTCAGATAACTAAATTAACTTTTACCTTTATGTAAGTTCAACAAGTTTTTTAAAATAGTTAAATGTAAATAGAGGAGGGGTTTGTTTTGGCTCAAAGTCTATTGATTGAAAAGGAAATAATAGAAAAGGAAAAGGACTTTTCCAAGGAGCATCGAAAAGTTGCTCTCGCTAGTTTTATAGGAACGACGATAGAATGGTATGATTTCTATCTATATGGAACGGCGGCTGCACTTGTTTTTCCAGCATTATTTTTTCCTAATTTTGATCCACTATATGGGACATTAGCTGCATTTGGCTCTTATGCGGCAGGATTCATCGCTCGACCGCTTGGAAGTATGGTATTCGGGCATTATGGAGATAAGCTAGGACGAAAGAAAGTACTAACGATTTCTCTTTTGCTTATGGGAATATCTACATTCTTCATGGGATTACTCCCATCGTACCATTCAGTTGGAGTACTTGCACCACTATTAATTAGTCTCCTACGTGTTATACAGGGATTTGCCATCGGTGGCGAATGGGGATCAGCTGTAGTAATGGCTGTGGAACATGCACCGAAGGGGAAACGGGGACTTTTCGGAAGCTTTCCACAAATGGGAGTTCCTGCAGGGCTCCTTCTATCCACGGGTGTATTTTCATTCGTATCAACAAACATGTCAAATGAAGCCTTCCTCAATTGGGGCTGGAGAATTCCATTTTTATTAAGCATTGTGCTTGTTACGATTGGACTCTATATTCGTTTAAAGGTGAGTGAATCACCAGTATTCCTAGACGTTGCAGAAAAAAAGCAACAAGAGAAACGGCCAGTTATAACTGTTCTACGTAATCAGAAGAAACCATTGTTTTTAACGATTGGAATGAAATTAGTACAAAATGCTGTGTTTTACGTTTATTCCGTATTTATTCTGACTTATCTTGTAAGTACACATGGGATTGATCGCTCGGTTGGACTCAATGCAGTGATGATCTCTTCGGCTATTGGATTTGTTACGATGCCACTATGGTCTTACTTATCCGATAAGATCGGACGAAAGCCAGTATATTTATTTGGAACAGTTGCTTCAACATTATTTGTTTTTCCTTTTTTCTGGTTTATGAATTCGGGCTCCGTTTTTTTGATAACAATTGGAATTATCCTAGGCTTGAATGTTTTACATGATGCTGTTTACGGACCGCAGGCTGTGTATTATTCCGAACTCTTTTCTACAAAGACACGGTTAAGTGGTGCATCAATCGGTTATCAAATTGGAGCGATTCTCGCGGGAGGATTTTCACCGATTATTGCTACTGCTTTGCTAGCAAAATTCGATGGTCAGTACTGGCCGATTGCAATCTATCTAATTGCACTTGGGGTGCTTAGTATTATTGCTACTTTATATGCACGCGAAACGTATCGGAACTCATTGACATGACTTATTAAATTCATTGACATGAATTTTTAGTGATAAAATTTCAAATATAAGGGTGATTCAATTGAAAAAGGCTGTTTTGATAGATGGTGTTCGTACCCCGATTGGTAGGTTCAAAGGGATGTTCCACTCTAAATCAGCGATTGAACTAGGTGTTAATACAGTTTCTGAGTTGATTCGTCGTTATCCTATAGCAGCACAAGCCGACGGTGCTATTTTTGGTCACGTTATTCAAGCCGGACAGGGTCAAAATCCGGCACGTCAAGTTGTGTTTAATGCTGGGATGGATATTAATACACCAGCCATCACATTAAACAATGTTTGCCTTGCTAGTTTAGCAGCTGTAGCTGATGCTGCTCGTCGAATAGAAAGGAGCGAAGGGGATCTATTCGTTGTTGGTGGTTTTGAATCTATGACGAATGCTCCGCATTTTTCTACACTACGCAAAGATGTCAAAATGGGATCAGTAGAATTTAAAGATTCGCTAGACGATGGACTATGGTGTGCACTCTCCAATGAATCGATGGGCGGAATATCTGAAAAGGCGAATCGCCAATTTAATATTAATCGCCAAGAGCAGGACGAATATGCAAAACAATCACAACTAAGGGCCGCCAGAGCTCAGGTCTCCGGGATATTTAAGGAAGAGATTGTGGGGGTTCCCATTTCTGATCAACTTATCACTGAAGATGAATGTATACGCCCTCAAACCACCCTTCAAAAATTACAAATGCTAAGACCTGCATTTGAAGAAAGTGGAACGATTACTGCTGGAAATGCCAGTCAAATGTCAGATGGTGCTAGTGCCGGTCTAATTTCAAATGTAGATACTTGTGAAAAAATTGGCAAAGCACCACTTGCTACGATCATCGATTGGGCTTTCGTAGCCGGACCGGTTCCTACACTACATTTGCAACCCGCAAATGCAATCAAGTCGTTGCTGGAGCGTACAAAATTAAGATTATCAGATATTGATCTGTTTGAAATTAACGAAGCTTTTGCGAGCGTTGTGATCGCTTCTCAACGCAAATTAGGGTTACCAAGTGATATAGTTAATGTGAATGGTGGTGCGATTGCCCTAGGTCATCCTTTAGGTGCTAGTGGGTTTAGGACATTATTAACTCTTGCCTTTGAACTTAAACGTCGTGGAGGAGGAAAAGGTATTGCCTCCTTATGCGGTGGTGGAGGTCAAGGAGCAGCAGTTTTGATAGAAGTGGAGTAAGTGGATGCCACCTTATGAAAACTTATATATTGTAAAGAAAGAAGACCCATATATTCAAATAAACCTATTACCCAATAAGTGACTATTCGGGGGATTATTTAGTTAATATTAAATAGGGGTTTTTTCTTTCTATTCTTTATCAGAAACGATTCTTCATAAAAGGATCGTTTTTACTTTTTTATTGGAATCGAACATGAAATTGTCGAATGTAAAAGTTTATTCATATTTTTTGGGGTTATAAGATTAAATATCTCATTTTAATAAAACGAACAACAATTTTTGGTAGAAAGATCCAGGATTAAAATTAATAATTTAAGTATTTATAATTTGGCAATAAGTTGGGTAAATTAACCAAAAGATCGAGGTGTGTATGTTAATAAGAGGAATTTTGTAAGGAGTTTACCGCTACTAGTTGTATGAGGAGAGGATGTATAATGTCTAACAATCGTGAGAGTTCAGTAGTAGGAAATGAAGTACAGGTAGTGCTAGGTGAATATTTGTTTGATTGTTTGAAAAATGAAGGGATTACTGAAATATTCGGTGTTCCTGGAGACTTTAATTTTTCATTGCTTGATCATTTGGAGAAATATGAGGGAATCAATTTTGTGAACGGTCGTAATGAACTTAATTCAGGATATGCAGCTGATGGTTATGCGAGGGTTAAGGGAATAGCAGCGCTGATAACTACTTTTGGCGTAGGCGAATTGAGTGCTTGTAATGCGATTGCTGGTTCCAATAGTGAACATGTACCTGTTATTCATATTGTGGGGGCTCCACCATCGATAGATCAACAGGAGCATAAGTTAATGCACCATACATTAATGGATGGAAATTTTGATACGTTTCGTAAAGTATATGAACCCATTACAGCGTATACTGCTAAAGTTACCCCCGAAAATGCAATGCTGGAAATTCCAACAGCGATTCATATAGCAAAAGAAAAGAAGAAGCCGGTATATTTGGTAATTGCTGATGATTTAGTAATGAAGCCAATAGTGATGCGTAAGCCCATGCTGCCAAAATCCCCTGTGACCAATCCAAAAACATTGCAAGCGGCACTTGCTCATGCTAAACAATTGTTAGAAAGCAGCGAGCAATCCGTCTTCCTTGTTGATGTGAAAATGATGAGATTTCATCTTCAACAAGATGCACTTGCACTTGCTGAGGCGATGAACTTACCGGTAGCGAGTATGATGTTCGGCAAGGGAGGTTTTGATGAAAGTCATCCAAATTTCATTGGGATGTATGCCGGACAATTTGGCAGTGATGCTGTGCGCAGTTTCGTAGAATCTGCACAATGCGTTATTTCTATTGGACTTGTTTGGGCAGATTCAAATACTGCAAAATTTTCAGCGATGCTTGATCCACTGAAATTGGTTGACATTCAACCAGATAAAGTGAAGATTGGACAAGCTGAGTATCGGAATGTGCTAGCTCAAGATATGATAAAAGCGTTAAAAAGCTTAGGATTTAAACAAGAAGAACCGATTCCAAAATTCCCTTTACCTTATACTGAGGAAAAGCAAAATCCGGAAGGACTGTTGTCTGCTCAAAGCTATTATCCACGTATTCAGCAAATGTTAAAAGTAAATGACATTGTTATCGGTGAAACCGGGAGCTTTTTTTACGGTTTATCACAAATAAGACTGCCACGCGGTGTGACATATATTACACAAGGTGGCTGGCAATCCATTGGATATGCAACACCGTCCACTTTTGGTGCATGTATTGCAGCACCGGAGCGGAGAGTATTGTTATTTACGGGGGACGGATCATTGCAGTTAACTGCGCAAGAAATCAGTTCGATGCTTGCCAACGACTGTAAGCCAATTATTTTTGTTTTGAATAATTGTGGGTACACGATCGAGAAGTATTTAAATGTCAAAACGGAAAATCAGTTATATAATCAAATACCTAATTGGGAATATACGAAGCTTCCGGAAGCATTTGGTGAAAGTGCATTCACAGCGGTCGTAAAAACGAATAAAGAGCTCGATGATGCAATTAAACAAGCCGAAGGGGCAAATAAGCTTTGTATCATTGAAATGATTATTAATAATCCACTTGACGCACCGGAATATATGGTTAAAATGAGGGAGTATTTAAAACGGTAGGGATGGCAACTTTCTCATGGGGGGATTATATTGTATAAGGTTGAGATACGACGGCCGAGGCTAGAGGATATTGAAGAGTTGAATGAATTTTTTCGTTTAGTTATTAAGGATACATTTGCTAGGGAAGGGTTATCGGAGTTAGTTGAGGAGATTGAACATGAAATAGAAGAAAAGAATACCATTTTAAAAGGTGACCTTGAAAGTAATGGGAAGAATCATTATTTTTTAATTGCGTTAGAAAGAAATAGAATCGTTGGATCGATTGCATACGGCCCTTCGAATGAGCTAATTAATCGTTGTACAGAGGGCGCTTATAAAAATATATTTGAGATAGGCACCGTATTTGTGCATCCTGATTATCAAAGAAAAGGAATAGGAAATATTCTTTTAAATAGTATCTTTTTTACTTTGCATCATAAGGGGGTTGAAGAATTTTGTTTGGATAGCGGTTATAAAAATGCACAGAAAATATGGAAGAAAAAATTTGGAGAACCCAATTATTTATTGAAGGATTATTGGGGCGAGGGTAGTGATCATATGATATGGAGAAGGAATATGAAGGATATATCGATAATATTTAAAGTTAATTAAAAAACTTTAAATATAAAAAGGAAGAATAATTAGATTAATTACGCTTTTTTCAGTTCTATTGAAATCCATTTGACTTTGAGTATAATTAACAACATGTCTTGTATATGGTTAGGAATAGGGCCTAATCGTTTCTACCAAGCTGCCGTAAATAGCTTGACTACAAGAAGTTGTTGTTCTACTACAATGAATCGTTAGTAATCAATTTCTTCTTGAATTTAATGGCAGCTTCCACTTTTAGTGGAAGTTTTTTTATATTTATTTCATTTGAAGCCACTCTAATAGGTAGATGCAAATGTTTGGTTTTTTTGGAATTGGAGGATAAATATTGTGAAACATTTTTTTCAGTTTGCACAGCGTCAAACGTCCTATAAGCAAGAAACGATGGCGGGGATTACTACGTTTCTGTCGATGGCTTATATATTAGTAGTCAATCCAATCATATTAAGTCAATCCGGTATGGATAAAGGAGCTGTTTTTACGGCGACAGCCATTTCGGCTATTATCGGTTCATTATTAATCGGACTATTAGCGAATTTCCCAATTGGTATTGCGCCGAGTATGGGGTTAAACTCCTTTTTTACCTTTTCAGTATGTATCGGCATGGGCATTCCGTGGCAAACCACGTTAACAGGTGTATTTATTGCGGGTATTCTTTTTATTTTATTAAGCTTATTTAAAATTCGCGAAATGATCATTAATATTATTCCCGAGGATTTGAAATACGCAATCTCAGGCGGACTTGGCTTCTTTGTCGCGTTTGTCGGTTTAAAAAATGCAGGCTTTATTATTTCAAATAAAGATACAGTCGTGTCATTAGGAGATTTATCGAAAACAACAACAATCTTAGCTATTATTGGACTAGTCATTACTGTAATAATGATGGTGAGACGTATTGGGGGAGCTATATTTTATGGAATGGTTATTACCACTATTATAGGGATTGTATGTCATGTGATTGATAAACCAACACATATTGTCGGAAAAATTCCAAGTTTAACTCCAACTTTTGGGGTCGTGTTTAAGCATTTAGATCAAATTTTTTCTCCGGATGTATTAGCGGTTATTTTTACCTTTTTATTTGTTGCTTTTTTCGATACGGCTGGCGCGTTAATTGCAATTGCCAGTCAAGCGGGACTCATAAAAGATAATAAAATTCCAAATATCGGTAGAGCTCTTCTTGCTGATTCTACTTCAATTGTTGTCGGTTCAGTACTAGGAACATCTACAACCGCATCGATGGTTGAATCTAGTGCGGGAATTGCAGCAGGGGGGCGTACAGGATTCACGTCTGTCATCATATCCTGTGGTTTCTTCATTGCCTTATTCTTTTCACCATTATTGTCAATCGTAACTTCGGAAGTTACCGCACCGGCTTTAATTATTGTTGGAGCGTTAATGGCTTCTGAAATAAAACAGATCAATTGGGATCGAATTGAAATTGTTTTTCCGGCATTTGTAACGATTATTATGATGCCTCTCACATCTAGTGTTGCGACGGGAATTGCGCTTGGTTTTATTTTATATCCAGTAACAATGATTGCGTTAGGTAAATGGAAAGCTGTTCATCCGTTAATATATATTTTAAGTCTTGCATTTTTAGCTTATTTTGTATTTATCGTTTAAAAGGTTTTCAATTAATGGGTGTCCGGTTGGACACCCATTTTTTTGCGAAATCAACCATTCCTGTTATTGGCCCTGTTGATTTTGTAATGATTGTTCAGCGTATGCGATCAAACGTTTTGTCATTTCGCCACCTACTGAACCGTTAGCACGTGCGGTCGTATCAGCACCAAGTTGAACTCCAAACTCATTGGCGATTTCTTGTTTCATTTGATCCAGAACATTATCCGCACCAGGAACCAAAAGTTTGTTTCTAGCCATGATACATCACTCCCGACGAAGTTTTGAGCAAAAAATTTATTTGCTCGTTTCTATTATTTCCTATTCAATTATGTTTATCGTGTAAAATGTTACTAAATTTAAGGATATTAATGAGAGAAGTATAAGGATATTGAGGGAGTCCATTTTTGTGAATACTAAAGCGAAAAAACGTAAAATAAAAAGTCTTTATTTTGAATAAAGACTTAAGATACAGTTGAAATTATATTTAGAAAGCCTAAATTTTAAGTTTGCTTTTTATTTTTTCAATATCTCGCTCATTTTTTTCAGTTTTTCTAAAAAGTAAATTAATATCCGCATTCATTTCAGTATCTCTTTGTCTTATGTCTTGCCTTATGCTCGTAAAATTTTCTATTAAAAGGGTTGTACTATGCTTGAGCATATCTTTCAGTTCAATTTGTCCGGTTTCTAGGTTTTCTAATCTACTGTCAACAGCATCAAGCCGTTTATCGACTTCAACAAACTTTTGATCAACAGCATCAAACCGTTTGTCGACTTCAACAAACTTTTGATCAACAGCATCAAACCGTTTGTCGACTTCAATAAACTTCTGATCAACAGCATCAAACCGTTTGTCGACTTCAATAAACTTCTGATCAACAGCATCAAACCGTTTGTCGACTTCAATAAATTTTTGATCAACAGCATCAAATCGTTTGTCGACTTCAATAAATTTTTGATCAACAGCATCAAATCGTTTGTCGACTTCAATAAATTTTTGATCAACAGCATCAAATCGTTTGTCGACTTCAATAAACTTCTGATCAACTGCGTCGAATCTTTTGTCGATACGATCCAATTTTGTATTCGTTTGAGCCTGTCCATTTTCTAGTTTTCCAACGCTTGTTTCAAGTCTTTCTAAAATATCTTTTAATTCTTGATCCACTAGTCACACCTCCTAATCTTAATGCAATTATAACATAACGCCTAAAAAGGAACAAATGTTCTTGTAACGATTTTATATAAGCAAATAAGTTTGTTTTTTGCCATCAAATTGTTACTATAATAATACTCTTGACAATGAAAGGAAATATAAATCATGACTACTATAAATATACCCGTTTCTGTATTAAATCTTGCACCAATAAGAGATGGACAGACGACGAAACAGGCAATTGATTCTATGGTGGATCTTGCTCAAGCTGTTGAAAAAATGGGATACAAACGATATTGGATTGCAGAACACCATAACAGCCCGACATTAGTTAGCTCTGCAACTTCGATTTTAATCAAACATACACTTGAACATACAGAAAGTATTCGTGTTGGATCTGGGGGAGTGATGCTTCCGAATCATTCTCCATTAGTCGTTGCTGAACAATTTGGTACGATGGAAACAATCTATCCCAATCGTCTGGACCTTGGTCTTGGACGCGCACCGGGAACAGATATGTTAACCGCAAGCGCATTAAGAAGGTCAAAAAACGATACGGTCTATACTTTCCCAGAAGATATCAAGGAAATACTTACTTATTTCGGTCCGGAAGATCAACAAAGTTATGTAAGGGCATATCCTGGGGTAGATACAAATATCCCACTATATATTTTAGGATCTTCCACAGATTCTGCCCATTTAGCGGCAAGCATGGGTTTACCTTATGTGTTTGCATCCCATTTTGCACCGAAACAAATGGAAGCCGCGATTTCAATTTATCGGAAACGATTCCAGCCTTCGAAATACTTGGATAAGCCATATATGATGGTTTGCTTAAACGTAATTGCGGCTGAAACAGATGAAGAAGCAGCATTATTATCTACATCGATGCAGCAATTTTTCTTAAATGTCGTTAGAGGCACTAAAATTCCGATGCAGCCACCAGTTGATAATATGGATAAGCTTTGGAATCCGATGGAAAGAGAAATGATTGAATCGATGTCAAACATGACGTTCATGGGTAGCAAAGATACAATTACAAAACAAATAACAGATTTCCAGGACAAATATAATGTGAATGAAATCATGGCCGTTTCCTATATTTATGACCCCGATAAGCAAAAAAGATCGTATGAAATATTTAAAGAGGTAGTTGAAGGTAGATAAATTGTTATTTGCGCATATTTCACCACAATAAAGGTATTCTAAAATCGAGGTGAAATTAATGAAAAAGCAAAACGCAAATAACAATGTGGAAAATGTTAATCAAAGTGAAACGGCTAGTAGCACTGTCAATAGTAGTATCGAAGAACAAGCAATGAATGGCTTGTATGGTATGCTTGAAAGTGAAGAAGAGAGTCAACAAAATTATACAGAATAGAAAGCCTTAAAGCCTTGCTCCTTGTGAATGGGAGGGGGCTTTTATTTTATATTGGTTTCAATCCCTTATAAAAAGTAGCAAACAAGGAACGTGTGTAGCAACTTCCAAATAGGCGTAAAAATTCCGCTTAATTGGTGAATTTTATTAAAAAGGGCTTAAATAGTCGGAGAAATTCCGCCTATTGACTCGAAAAATGCGAAAATTGGAGATTTTGCTTTGCATAGTCGGAAAACCTCCGCCTATATATGCCCGAAACGACCACCATTCAGCATTTAATCGGAAAATTTCCGCCTATTATACTTTTCTGGTTACCGACTTAGGATGCTTATTTAAAAGGGAATGAATTTTAACAAAAGCGACCCCTTTACTTTTCGGAAATTGTGTTTTTAAACAGGAATAACAAATTATTTGAAGAAGTAGTAAGTTGCAATGCAAATCAACAAAGGTGTGAGATGATGATCATTGAACATGCTTAACTCAATTCCGGTAGAAGATGAAGTAAAACAATGGAACGAAGACAATCTTGCAGTAATGTATAAAGGAATAAGAAGCTGGGGGTACAATACAACCGGGATTCATTTTATTGGTGAAAACGGAAAGATAAGCATTCCTTCATCCATGACTACAGAAATCATTGGACCGACCATCTCTTTATACATACTAGGTAAGGAGAATATGATAACACCAAAGCGATATGTATTTAAACCATAATGGGTCAATGGGAGTTGGATTGTTTGTAAAAACTAAAAAAATTCACAGAATGTATGTTCTGGAATCCTTATATATGTTATTATTGGAGTAGCTATGAGCGGGGGAGGGCGGTAGCACCTTAAAACTGTTCCTTGTTATGTGATTATGTCACAACGAGACAGGAGGTGTTGCCAATGACTATCTTTGAGGCGCTGGTCTTAATGATCAGTTTTGCCACTTTGATTGTCATCATTATAAAGGAAAAGTAACCCTCCCAGCTTTAGCCAGTAGGTGAAGGGTTACTCCTTTCCCGAATAAGCTACCGCACTTCCTGCGGATTAGCTATTCGAACGCTGATGTATATACATCAGCGTTCCTTTTATAATATTCCTATAATTAGTATAATATACTTTGATGGATAAAATCAATGGATTTCAAGTAAGATGGTGAGTTAAAAATAAATCCTCTAGTTCACGCTCATAATGGGATTACCGATTTTCTTGTTTAAACACCCGATAGGAATAGTAAATAGGAAGCACGACAGATACAATAATACTAATTATAACGATAGCTTCTCTCCAACCAGCAGGAATAAATGTAGATAACATCATAATGATTCCTGCGATAAACATAATTTTTCCGCCAAAACGATGTGTTTTTCTCCATACCGTATCATTAGACAACGTCCACGGAGTTCGAATCCCAATGAAGAAATTTGTCCTTACTGTTTGAAGAAAGTTCCCTAAGATGATAAAAATTGCACCTACTATAAATGATCCAAGACTTGACATCGGTATTGGATAACCAAGACTATAAAAGATGATAAGAAGGTTTAAAATGAAAAAAATGAACAATAATGAATTGATAATAATTCTATAACTTCTCGTAAAATATTTGTAATTTTCCTTTTTAGGATCCACTTTTGGCAAAAATAAAAACATAATATAAAGAAATATCAACAAGCCAACCATCGTCAACATCGCGCCAACCTTTGTAGAATATCCATTAACATTGCCGCTAAAATCCCAATGTGTGGCTATTTGCGATGGCAGGTGTGGAAAAGCAATCAACCAAACAATTACGGATAGGACAATGATAAGAAGTGGGAAAAAATGCTTTTTCATAATCTCAACTCCCTCTATAAATGTTGATACATCAACGGTTTGACCCGTTGGTAGGGTGTCAAAAAAATATTTTTCGACACGGACCCTAACTTTATTTTCATAATATGTGAAACTATTCCAATAAATAGGTACGCTACGCGGTCACTACTGGATAATGATGGAAAGTAGTGATAGGGAATTATACGATGCACAATGGATCTCTGCGTAGCTTATGATGACGTACCCTCCCATGTCTCTGGGCATCTATGTGCCTACATTCCTTCGTTCGGTCTAGTCATAAGGCAGAGGCTAGCGAAGCTCCTATAGGGACTCTAGGTCGAATGGTGAAAATAATGCCAGCTTCTCCGTGTCATCCTGTTGTCTAGGTCTAGTTAAGGGGCTGTAGGGATTTAAGCTGCCTCTAAGAGACTTGGAATATCCCTCATCATTCGCTGTGCGTCAAACGCTTTGTGCTTAGTGCTAATTCCATGTAATACTTTTAACAGTTTACCGCATAGAACCACGATGGATTGTTTCTTGCGTAAAGGATTAACCTGACGGTTCGTGTAATACTCATGTAGCTTTCTAAAAGCTTCATTGTGGCGGATCATCGGCATCATGACTCGGAACAGGAGAGCGCGTAGCTTTCTTCTACCCCGTTTAGAGATTCGTTTTTGCCCTTTGTGCATACCAGAGGAATTTTCACGTAACGTTAATCCCGCGAGTTTGATTAGTTGGCGTGGATCTTCGTAGTGTGAAAAACTTCCGATTTCAGCTAATAGGTCAACGATTGTCGTATCTCCAAGCCCTGGTACCGTTGACAGCCATTCGTATTCTACTGACATTTTTACAAGCTCAACTAAGCGCTCCGTAATACCCTCAATATCTTTTTCTAGCTGGTGGTAACGGCGGACAAGTGTGGCTATTTCAATACGGGCCATCTCACATCCTTCCGTTACTCCGATAGAGCTAGCTGCGACTTCGATAAGGCGCACTGCTTTTGGTCTTTGGGGGGATTTTAGTCCCTCGACCTTTCGATAAAGGGATAACACTTCATCCGGGTGTTTCTGGTGAAGATCACTTGGAAATGGAGTGCATTCAAGTGCGGCCATAGCCATTTTTCCGAATGACGGAAATACTTGAACGAACTCTGGAAAATAGCGATCTAACCAGCGAATTATCATGTTTTTGACGGCTCCTAGCTCCTCAGTCAATTTACTACGGAATGTAGAACCAGCACGAAGTTCAGCTTCCATCCCTTTGAGGATTCGCGGATAACTAAAGCGTCCATCCTTTACAAGACGAGCGATTACCAGTGCATCTTTACGGTCATGTTTGGTTGGCAGATTGTCATCCAACTCTTTTGACCGTTTGACATGCATCGGATTCGTCATGACTAAGGAAATGCCTCGTTCTTCAAGGAAATAGGCTAAATTTAGCCAGTAATGGCCAGTAGGTTCAATCCCGACAATGACTTCTGTCTTTTCGCTTTCTTTCATTTCAGTCAAAATACGTTGATATAAATACTCAAAGCCGTTATTAGATTGATAAACTGAGAAAGACTTTTGGAGCACCCGGCCACGATCGTCTACAAAGCAAGCGTAATGTGTCCGCTTTGCGATATCGATCCCTACAACGAGTGTTTTTTCGGTGACTTGATTAATTTTCTGATTTTGTTTAAAATCCATTATGGAGTCCTCCTTGGTTAACAAATTAGGGGTCAATTCATCGACGATTTGACACCCCGCATCATACCAAGAGGGCTCTTTTTGTTCAAGTCCCCGAAAATCCTTCTAACAGGAATGCTCCTATTATTTTTCATAAAAATTAAACGCCCAATTTATAATATCTTGAAATACTGTCGTATTTAATGAATAAAATACGTACTGACCTTTTTTTTCATCTTGAACTAATCCGGCATTTTTAAGTAATTTTAAATGTTGAGAAATACTTGGTTTACTCATATTAAAATGGTCAGAAATTTCGCCGGCTGTTAAATCTTCCTCCTTTAATAAGTCTAAAATTTTGCGACGGGTTGGATCTGATAATGCTTTAAAGACCTCGTTCAACATTACATCTCCTTTAAGTATTTAGTTATTTACTTAAATACTAAAACGAAAGCAAAATAAAGTCAACTACAATTTATATATCAACCCTAGTTTTTGTTATACTATGGGTACTCGAAATATAAAGGACTGCATTCACTACTGATTGAAAGGAACAAATAAATGGAAAATATAACGTTTAATCACATTTATACGCTTGGCAATATCGTTTTTGAAAATGAATTATATCAACATTTTCATTATCCGGGAATGTTAGTTCGCTATGATAGTAATTTTATAGAGTTTAAAACAATGCCTTCCAATGATGAATTTAAGGGAGCCTTCACCTATTTACGTGATTATCATAAAAGGCATGGTCAGTCTCATGTAAAATTCACTTTTCCGGAAAATCAAAAGCCATCAGAGGAATTTCTTGAATATCTCAACGATAACGATTTTCTATATGGATATAATGAGTTATATGTGATTCAACCAAACCAATTTCCTCGTTTGAAGGATGACCCAGATATAAACATAACTCCAGTCACTTCCGAGAACCTTGATGCGTTTTTAACGTTGCAATATACATTTGATGAAGAATTTGGGGATGAATTCGCAGAACAAAAGGTAGCACTGCATCAACGAAATTTTAAAGATGAAAAAATAATGCAGCTCCTTGCATATTACAAAGGCCTTCCAGCTGGTTCAGTAGATATTATTATTTCTGAAGATACGGCGGAAATCGATCAGCTGTCTGTTTTAGAATCGATGCAAAGAAAGGGAATTGGCGGACAATTGCAAAAGTTTGTGATGGATCACTTTCCTCAAAAAACGGTTATTCTTGTTGCGGATGGGAATGATACACCGAGGGAAATGTATCTAAAGCAAAACTACCAATATGTAGGATTCGAATATGAGTGTATAAAAGTTTTTGATTCTTAATCAAAGGTTACTATTTTCATAGAGAAGGAGGGGATTAACGAAAATCCACCTCCTTTTTCTCATTGTTATTTAACTTGGCCAGGACCTACCCAACGCTCAACTTTTGCTTGTTTGCTAGAATCCGTTTCAGATGTAGTTGTAAGTGTAAGCTTGTTTGGTGTAGGTTTTGGATTATTTTTTCCACCCAGCGGGATTTTAACATATACAGGAATATCCACACTTTCACCAGCTTTTACTTCAATGACATCATTTTCTACCATTGTTTCCCAATTTGCTTGTGTTTTTACATTAAGTCGAATAAGATCTGTTGCTTTCCCGGTATTTTTTACGTTAAAGTAATAGACTGCTACACGACCGGGTACTGCCGGTATCGTTTTAGTGGAACTTGATTTTACCGATACACCGCGTTTGTAGTTTCCGGATCCATCCATATGACGTACGGCCACACGATAAGATAAGGCTCCTTTTTTGTCGTATTTTTTTCCTAACACATAGAAATGTAGACGGTTGTATTTGTCCTCATACTCGCTTACTACGCCATCACCTGTCCCAGCTTTAAACAATGAATCCGCTAACTGCTGATAATCGCCTTTTGATAGCATAGCTGTTGTTCCATCTGGTCTCTTGAAGTCCTCTTGATTAATATCTTCTTTATGGGAATCGACGACCCAAATATTAGGGGCAGATTCGGTATTTTTCGTTTTCGCTAATAAGACACCTGAATCAGGAGCGAAGGAGTCGTAACCAACTCTATCAACGACTTCAACGGTATAATTGTTATACCATTTTTCCCCGCGCTGCATATCTGCACGCCAATCATCTTCTAATGAATTTTTCGGCGTGTGATCGACCATGCTGATATTGATTCCGTGTAATCCAGTACGACCAAATTCTTTCCCGATAGGTACTTCTCTTGCAAGAATATCAGCGAATACAGGACCAGTTTCGGCTAATTGATCTCGATCTAAACGAAGGTATTCATCATCTTCTAGGAATCCTTGTTTAATCTTGTTCCGCAACATATGATGGGAAGGAGCTGAAGCACCTAGAACGGATGGAACCATCCAACGTGTGTGCGGTCCGCCTGGGCCATTAAAGCTTCCGCGACTCATGAGCTCCCAAGGGCCAGAATAGGAACGAGAAACCGGTACTCCATATGGATTATTATAATTATCGCCGAGACTCATAATGTGACCAAATTCATGTGCAAAGGTACCCATGCCATCATTTTCCCCTTGAATGGACGTACCTCCACCAGCACTTGACCAAATTCCTTTAGCCGCATACCAAGAAGTCCAAGGAACATAACGGGTTACCGCTGAGTTCTTCATGCCATTGATTTGCGGACCGAATGAATCGGGAATCGCGTCCGGATTTAAGAACATCATTTCACCAAATTCCTGCCAAACACCGGATTCATCATACCCAGCATGAACGATGAATTTGAAATCATATGTTTCACCCGACGCATCCATGTCCGCCTGTGCTTTATTCACCGCTTCTGTCCGCAAATTCTTTCCGCTGAACCCTTCAGGCATATTCACATTTTGTCCAAATTCATTCAGACCATATTGGAATTCATTCGAATCCATACGGTATGGACCGAATGAATCTAGCTCGATTTTCCATTTGCCATAGGAGTTTTCTCGCCAATAATCATTAACGGTACTATAATTGTTTAGTGGCTGTGGCTTACTTAAAAAGTCCACCCAGAACTTCCCTAATTGATCACGCGGAATATTTCCAGTTCCCACTGGATTTCCTGCTATTTCAGATCCTTCAGGCTGACTCAACATAAATTCTCGATCAGGAAAATCAACAATGATTAATGCACCCTTGATGACTCGTTCAGGCTTCACATCTGCAGTTTTCCAGTCAACTCCAGGAACCGGTCGATAATCATCCCATGTCATATCCCGGGGCAGAACCCAAGACTGAGGATCTACAGGCTCCGGAAAAGACTCCAGTCCGGGCTTTGCCGCATACGTTGTGGTTGAAACGGTAATAAAACCAACACTAATTGCACCAACTACTAATCTTTTTAAAAACTTCAGAACACCCACCCCTTTACTAGTTTTCTATTTCGTACTACTAAATCATACAACTATTCAAAATAATCTGATAGACAAAATGCCGAAAATTTAAAAAATGAATAAGAGTGCCTATAATATATTACTTATCTATACTCGAAGGGACCTATTACTAAACCCGGAAAATACTCCACATGTACTAGGTTTTCTGTTATTAATTGCACATGGATTATTATGTAAAATGAATTTCAAAGGAGAAAAAAGCCCAAGTAAAGAAGAAATTTCTCAGAATGTTTGTTTGAATGGAATTGGATCCAGCTAGTGCTCATTTAAATTCACATGATAAAATGTCAAAAGAAGTTTTTATTCACTTGTATAACAAAAAAATAGTGTTGAAAATCGATTGATTTTCAACACTATTTTAAAACATAGCCGTATTTCAGTTCCTTAACTTTGAAAGGAAGAGGTGGCTGTTGTTTTTTCTCTTTTTATCGCCGGTCTAGTCAAAGAAAAGACGGCACATAGCAAGGCGATAATGACAACAGCACTCCCGAACCACGCCGTACTTGTGACGGAGTCAGTTTTGTTTAAGACGATTCCGCCAATTGCTGATCCTAGTGAAATACCTATCTGCAAGGCTGAATTATTAAAGCTTTGCTGGATATCGGACGTAACAGGATCGGTTTGAATCAAATAGCTTTGCTGCGGCGGTGCCAAACTCCAACTTAATGCGCCCCAAATCATCATCATCGGAATGAATAAGACAAGAGAAAAAGTCGTGAATGGCAACAAGCCTAGGACAATCGCAAATGCACTGATAACGATTATGATACTTTTCTTCGGACCAATCCAATCCGAAAGTGTTCCACCTAATGCTCCTCCAAATACTGCTGCAATCCCAAATGCAAAATAGCAGACACTAATCCAATACGAATTTAAATGAAGATTCTTTTCTAAAAATGGAGTGAAATAGGCATAAAGCGTATAGTGACCTGCAAGCATAAACATGGTTGCAAGATGAGCGCTGCCTATTTTCGCACTGCCGACGGCTTTTAATTGTTGGACAAGTGGAATCGTCTTTTCACCGGGAATGCGCTCCAAAAATAGTGAGATTAGCACCATCGAGCCGATTGATAACACTGCGATTCCTAGGAAAATGATGCGCCAGCCGAATGTATTAGAAATCAAAATTCCTAGTGGCACTCCTAACACAAGTGACGAACTAATGCCCATGAAAATGAGGCCTAAAGCCTTTGCTCGGTGAGCTGGATCGACAACCTTTGCTGCAATAGTTAAGGAAAGTACGACGATAAGGGCGGTGCTCGTTCCCGTCAATACCCTTGCAACCATCATAAAGGTAAAATTCGGACTGAAATAGGTCATAATATTACCTAGAAAAAAAACGAATAAGGAAACAAGATACAGTTTCTTACGTTCAATTTTATTAGTTAATACAAGCAGAACAGGCCCAGCAATAGCATAAATAAGTGCAAATACTGTAATCAGCTGTCCAGCAGTACTTAATGAAATGTTAAAATCGTCAGCGATCGTAGGTAATATCCCGCCGACAATTAATTCAACTAATCCTACAGCGATCGTCGATAATGCGAGTATAAAAACTTTAAAATTCATCGTTGTTTTGCATCCTTTCTCATAGATTGATAGTTAGCGGATTTTTTTACGAAAACAAAAAAATCCTGATTACAAAAAACGAATAATTCATTTTCTGTAATCAGGATTTTATGGTTCCTGGTAGAGACCCTCTAGCCATATTCTAGAGGTTATACAGGTTATATTTAGTTTCTAATGTTCACCTTGAACATTTTACTACGCCTTTTTTTATTTTTCAAGTATAAATTTTTCCCGTGATAAAAGAGTGCAAGAATTCACCTTATTTGACCAAAACCTATCAAATTTATTATTATTAACCTTGAATAGAGTCGATTTAAAAATGTAGGTGAAAAAATGAAAATCAATCGAAATGATCCATGTCCATGTGGAAGTGGGAAGAAATATAAAAAATGTTGTTTATTAAAGGAAAATATTGTGCAAATAGGTGAAGCAAGAGAAGAGCGGTTCCTTCAAGAACGGCATGAACTTGTTTTGAAATTGAATAGATTTTTGGAAAGGAAAATTTCAATAAACCAAATGTATCAATTACATTCGGAGTTCCGAAGAAGAACACAGGGAAAATTGGCAGAGTCCAATATACAAGGATTCTTTCAATACTGGCTCAATTACTTTCGTTTCTTTGATAATGGGCTTCGTGGAATTGAATGGTTTTTTCAGGAAAACAATTCCAAACTAACTAATGAGGAGAGAAAATTAGCTGAGAATTGGGTTAAATTAACACCAAAAGTCGTTCAAGCTATCGGGAAATCTGGCAACGATATTCTTTTTGAAGAGGTAGAGACAAAGGAACAGTACACGATTGCAGATAATAAAGAATCTTTCTTTGCACCATGGGTTGGCACGATTAGTTTAATTGAAAATTACGGAAACCAGTACTATTTCAATGGTGTCAGGGTGTTTTTGGGACCACAAAACATTAGCAGGGTCAAAGCCTTTATTCAAAAGTTAGTGGAAGAAACAAAATCAAGTCGTGATCACGTTCTTTTTGAATATTATCCTGAAATAATTGGAGAATTTCTCGCCGAATCAAAAGATCTTGAGATTGATCGCAAGGAAATTCACGAATGCACAATTCAATATCAGGTTAAGGATATGGCAGCCGTTACAGATTTCTTACAAGAAGAACCAGAATTTGTTATAGATTTCTGGGAGCAAGATGATAAAAAACTTAGCTGGCTTTCCAACAGGATGGAATTTTTTGATAGCGAAATGAATGGTAAAGCTCAAATTGCTGAAAATTTAGGAACGATTTCATTAGAAAAAAATCTCCTTCAATTTTATTGTTATGATAAAAAAATTCTTGAACGATTTAAACAAAAGGTCGAAAAGTTAAACAATTTCGTAGTTTTAATCAATGAAAAGATTCAATCACACTTCATTCCGTTTCAAGTTGAAGTTAAAAATATGGCGGTTCAATTCAGCGAGAATATACCGAAATATTTTGCGCTTTATGCACAGAACAATTTGCAATCCGAGATGGATCAAAAAATACCAATGTATGATGGGTTTTCAATTCGGGAATTGGTCGAAAGCGGTCGGATAGAGGAAGCAGAAACGTGGTTAAGGCACCAGGAATATAACCTATATCAACTTGTGAAAAACGATTTTGGAAAGGTAGAAAAAACTGCGGATTTTAATACGATCCGAAAAGTATTAGGGCTACCATTGTCTCCTTTTGTCACAGGCGGAGAAAGTCGAATTTCAGGGGTTATGCCAATCAAAGCGTCGAATAAAACACCCCTTGTAAATAATGAAGATATCCCGCTTTACGAAAGTCTAGGATTTACGCCAGACACAATTGACAACTTTTATGCAAAGTCATTAGTAAGATTTTTTAAAGAAAAAACTGAAGGTAAAAGTGAAAATACAGTAAGAAAATATAAAAATAGTTTATATGACTTAAGATTGATTCTAGAATCCACACCATTAAATAGTTGGGACCAACTGGATCAAACTAACTGGGAGCGAATTGTTTTAAATGATTATTTCGATTTGTTCTACTCAGTTAGTAAGACACAAGTAAAGGACTTTTTAAGTACACTGAAAACATTGGCAAAATGGCTGGATGAGCGAGAAAATACAAGTCTTTCTGACGATTTGCAAAGGGCGATTAAGAAAACGGAGAAAAAACGATTTCAAATTGCAGGCGTGTAAGGTTTAGGAGTGAATTCTATGTTCGATCCAACAGCATATGAAAATATGAAGGTTGTTATCGAGGGTGCGGCTTATGATTTGGATTTAGAAGGCGAGATCAAAGTCATTGACCGCAAAGATATTGTTGATTTAGCGACGCTCTCGAGATGGTATGAAATCACCTATTGTTTAACACACTCATCGGCTATATGTGCGAAATTAACGCTCGAAGCAAAACTAAATCAGTTAGCTACCGAGCTTTTACAAGGGGGAAATCAAAAGCAGGTTGGGTCCTTTGTATATCTTTCTTTTTCGTGGAATCAAGAAAATTCAAACTATATGGAAACAATAAAGCATCTTTGGGGCTCGGATTATATTTATGATGAACGAAAAATTAATTCCTCCTTAGAAGAGGTTAAAGAAGAAATCATCATCAATTTTTCACGGGTGATAACAGAAGAAATGATCGATGATTTAGTAGAAATGTTTCATTATTCCGTTGAGACATTGGGAGAATTGATTAGGTGAAATCAATGCAGCAATTCCTTCATTGATGAACATGAAGCTAGAACCCGAGTAAGTGTGATAAAATAAAGTAAAAAGCTTGGGAGTGGTGAAATGAATCTCTATCGAAATGACCGTGTGTCCGTACAGGATTATTTTGAAATTAGAGAGAATTGTGAGCAGCTCTTAGAGTATATCGACGAATATATCTATATGTCGCCATCACATTCGATTAAGCATCAAAGAATATCAGGGAATCTATATATTAAATTTAGGGAATTTCTTGAAGAAAAAACTTGTGAAGTATTTCATGCTCCCGTTGATATCGAATTAAAAAATGAAAAAATAGATCGAACAACAATTGTCATTCCTGATTTATGTATCATTTGTGATAAAAATGGATTCACTGACTCAAAATATATTGGGGTACCTAATCTTATCGTAGAAATCCTAAGTCCTTCTAATCAAACCCATGATTTAATCACAAAATTAAATCTTTATATGAACTATGGTGTCCAAGAATATTGGATTGTGAATCCTATGTTAAATTCAGTATCGGTCTATGCCTTAAACGAGGAAAAGCTTTATATACAACACGATATGAAAACTGAAATAGGAAAGATCACATCGCATTTTTTGAAGGGTTTTCACGTTGATTTGAAAGATATTTTTCAAGACAATATTTAATATGCTTTTATAGCACAGGCGCTCCGAACGGTCAAAATTCATTTTGACTGGGGAGCGCCTGTTGCCTTTTGGATTGACTTTTTCATTATTTATTCACTTGAATATCCAATCGGAAGGCAAGCCAAGGAGTAGAGACATAAGTAGGAATAAAAAATGAACATTTTGAAGGAAAATATGATTGTTTCAAAGAATATACTAGAATAAGTAAAATATTTAGGAGGTTAATAATATGTCAAAAAAAGTATTATTACTAGCCGGCGATGCCGTTGAAGCACTCGAAATCTATTATCCATATTTTCGTTGTCTGGAAGAAGGATTCGATGTACAAATAGCAGCTCCTTCCAAAAAACAATTGCAAACCGTTATACATGATTTTATCGGGTGGGACACATATACGGAAAGCAAAGGGTATTTAATTGAATCGCAACTATCCTTTGAAGAGGTCAATCCTGAAGAGTATGACGGCTTAATTATTCCAGGCGGAAGAGCTCCAGAATACATTCGCTTAAATGAACATGTCCCACAAATTGTTGCTCATTTCTTTGAAAAGAACAAACCAGTTGGGGCGATTTGTCATGCAAGTCTCATCCTAACAACAGTCAAGGAATATATGAAGGGGAGGGAACTAACTGCGTATATCGCATGTAAGCCGGACGTAGAAGCAACGGGAGCTACCTATATCGAAAATCATCTTCACGTAGAAGGAAATCTTGTTTCCGGTCACGCATGGCCTGATCTTCCTGGATTTATGCGGGAGTTTATTAAACAAGTAAATCAATAACGGATATAGTCAAAAAGATATAATCAATGATAGGTAAAAGTCGAAAGGAGAATAGTTATGGTCTATATCGCTCTTCTTCGTGGGATAAATGTGGGTGGCAAAAATAAAATTGACATGAAGATGCTTAAACAAACGTTTGAAAAAGCCGGGATGTATGATGTGCTGACATACATTAATACTGGGAATATTATTTTTTCATCCAGCGAACTATCAAAAATGGAATTATCACGGATTTTGGAAGAAGCGATACATAATGATTTCGGATTACAAATTAAAGTTGTAGTTCGTAGCGTTAATGATGTCAGAGCAATAATTAACGCTATTCCTGACACTTGGAAAAATGACAAAGACATGAAAAGTGATGTCATGTTTTTATGGGATGAAATTGATCATGAATCTGTACTTAAGACTTTGGTCATCAAACCAAATATTGATACGGTGAAATACGTTCCTGGCGCAATTTTATGGTCTGTTGACAAGAAAAATGTAACCAAAAGCGGGATGACAAAGATCATTGGATCAAAGTTATACAAACAAGTTACGGTAAGAAATGTCAACACCGCTCGTAAAATATATGAACTCATGCAAGCGCAAAACAGCTAGTTCGCGGATACGTGACGAACTTATCGATCATCTCCTTACCATTAAATGGTGGGATTGGTCCGCTCGTAAAATTTTGATAATCTTGAAACTTTATGCAGTGGAGAACTGACAAAAATTAAGGGAAATTAAAAGCACATCTTAAACAAAATGGGAAGTCAAGAATTAATCATTCTTGGCATCCTATTTTGTTGTTTTCTTGTCTGTTTATACTCATTAAAAATATCCATCCCTACGAATTTTTTTGCTCATTAATAATAGGTTATATCGCAGATTAGAAAGGGGAAAATGATGCCATTAGAACTCATTCGTCATGATATTACAAAATTGAAAGTGGATGTGATCGTGAATGCAGCCAATACAGCTTTGAAAATGGGCGGGGGTGTATGTGGTGCGATCTTTCGAGTTGCAGGTGCCAACGAACTTCAGAAGGCATGCGATAAAATCGGTGGATGCAAAGTCGGGGAAGCAGTTATTACAGAGGGCTTTCATTTAGATACAAAATATATCATACATACCCCAGGTCCGGTTTGGCAAGGGGGAGGTAACCAAGAAGCGAACAATTAATGTCTTCTTACAATAACTCTTTGAACCTCGCAAAAGAATATCAGTGTAAATCCATTGCTTTCCCATTGATATCTACCGGTGTATATGGCTTTCCGAAAGAAGCGGCATTGCAAATTGCGATCTCCGCCATTAGTTCATTTTTAATTAAACATGACATGCTTGTCTATCTCGTAGTTTTTGATAATACATCTTTCGGAATCAGTCAGAAGCTATTTTCATCCATCCATCAATACATTGATGAGCATTATGTAGAAGAAGTTGAAAAAGAATTTATACGGAGTCGTGTAGAACCAACGGAAGTCGATTTTCACCATAAGGATTTAATTGAAGAAGTAAATGCCTCTCTAGAATATCGTTTGAATCAGCTGGATGAAAGCTTCTCTCAACGCCTGCTTCGTTTCATTGATGAAAGAAACATGACAGATGTTGAAACGTATAAAAGTGCGAATATTGACCGCAGATTATTCTCAAAGATTAGGAAAGATACGGACTATACGCCAAAGAAGAGAACGGCTGTTGCATTTGCCATTGCGTTAAAATTAGGTTTAGAGGAAACACAGGAATTGTTGACCAGCGCCGGCTATACTTTGTCACATAGTAGTAAATTTGACATTATTATTAAGTATTTCATCGAACAAGAAAATTACAACATACATAAAATCAATGAAGCATTATTTGCTTTTGACCAGCCATTACTAGGTTCCTGAATTGTCGCTTTTAAAGCGACCTTTTTTTATCCGATTCTTGCTATTCTAAGTTCATCAAAGAATGGAGGATGATGAACGATGAAAAAGAATTCAACAGAACTGGTGTTTATTTTAGACAGAAGCGGCTCAATGGCGGGGCTTGAAACTGACACCATTGGTGGTTACAACTCAATGTTAAAGAAACAGCAACAAGCTGAAGGAGAAGCGATCATTACAACCGTATTATTTAATAATGAATACGAATTACTCCACGATCGGATAAATGTAAAAGGCATCGCACCTATCACTGAAAAAGATTATGAAGTAGGGGGCACCACCGCATTATTAGATGCTATCGGTTTGACCATTCAAAAAATCGTCAATGTACAAAAGAAAACAAATGGAGACGAACGTGCTGAAAAGGTACTATTCGTTATTACTACTGATGGCATGGAAAATGCCAGTAAAGAATATACAAC
This sequence comes from Heyndrickxia sporothermodurans, assembly GCA_016756695.1. Lineage (GTDB taxonomy): Bacteria > Bacillota > Bacilli > Bacillales > Bacillaceae_C > Heyndrickxia > Heyndrickxia sporothermodurans. The sequence goes on along the minus strand of CP066701.1, from coordinate 3,783,562 downwards.
AGATCAAATCAAAAAAATGATTCAGCATCAAAAAGAGAAATACGATTGGGAATTTATCTTTCTAGGCGCGAATATCGATGCCATCCCAACCGCTGCTCGCTTTGGAATTGATGCGGACTTTGCCGTAGATTATCATGCTGATCAGGTAGGCACACAAGTAAGTTATGAAGCAATAAATGAAGCAGTGCTTACGATTCGTCGCGGTAAGAAGATGGATCGCGGCTGGAAGGAAGAAGTTGTTAAGGATTTTAATCGGCGTACAAGTGAAAGATAAATGTCGATGCAACAAGTTTGTTTTTATAAATATGCGGTCACCAGTTCCGTTTGTAAATAAACGCCTCCCGAGTCCGCTTCGCTATTAAAATATGACATTTTAATAGAAATAGCGGACTCACAGTCCACGAACTATCGAACCATTTCATAATCTTCCACCAACCACATGATTATTGGACAACTTTTTGTTATGATGAAGGAAATTCATGTTTTGGGGGCTGGTGGGGAAGATGTATAAAATTGGGGTAGTGGGTCCGACTGCATCGGTAGATCGAATTTTAAGTTTAGTAGAAGAGTATGGGGATGAGTTGCAATTTACTCCCTATCCTTATCATGATTCGAAGGAAACCGCCGAGATTATCAAGAAATACGGCATGCAGGTAAATGCGTGGCTATTTTCCGGACAGATACCTTATGAGATTGCTAAGAAGGAACTTGGGAATGACGCGAATATGGCTTATGTTCCGATCATGGAAGCGAGTTTCTATAAATCCTTTTTGGAGATGACCTATGAACAAGGAAAATTACTGAAGCAGGTAAGCGTAGACGTCATTATGCCAACAAACGAATTAGAGGAAGCATTGGAACAATTAACCGTTTCCTTTGATCGTGTCTATACGAAACCTTTTTGGTCTGATATCGATTCGAACGAAATTCTTGATTTCCATTTGGACTTGTGGAATTCCGGAAAAACGGAGGGTGTTTTAACTTGTTTTTCCAGTGTATATCAAACCTTGAAGCAACTGGGGATTCCTGCATACTGGACTACCCCGACACGTATGCAGATTCGGCAAACGCTTAATATTCTTACGGAAAAAATTAGAGCCTCTTATTTCAAAGATACACAAATTGGGGTAATTATTATTGAAATCGAACAATTTGATCGAATTATTGAAAAAACAAAAACACCTTATCATTTGCAGTACTTGGAACTTCGTTTTAAAGAAATGATTATTAAACTGTGTGAAAAATTAAATGGATCATTCGTAGAAAAAGGCAATGGAAGATATGTAATTTTTAATACCCGAGGAGCCATTGTAAGGGAATTGGAGTCGATTAATAATACGATTCATTATTTGTCGTCAGAATCGGATACAACGATCGCGGTGGGCATTGGATATGGGAAAACGGTTCATTTTGCAGAAGTGAATGCGACACTGGCCCTTCAACAATCAAAAGAAAAAACAAAACAAGAGATTGTGATAATACAAGAAGATGGTACAATCGCGGAGTTAACGGATAGTCAAGAGTTGTTTGAGTATTCATCCCGTACTGAGGATCAAGAAATTGTAGAAAAATTAAAAAAGGGAAATGTTAGTGCGAAGACCTATAATAAAATTGTTGCTATTATCCATCGGAATGGATGGAGCAATTTTACCGTCAAAGATTTAGCGGATCAGCTACGAATGACGGAAAGAAATGCAAGACGGATTGTAACGGATTTATGTAATATTGATCTCCTCCAATGTGTGGGGGAAGAACTATCTACAAATCGCGGGCGCCCCAGTAAAATATATAAAATACAGTAAGCATCCAGATGATGCTTATTTATTTTTGTCTATTTTTAAAAAATTATTTCTATTTCTAATATAGACAATTAATATTATTTATAGACAAAGTCCTTAAATATTCCGAAAATGGTTAATGAAAACGCGAACATTTTCTGCTGTTTAAGCTTTGTAGGTAAAAGGGGGCGTTTACATGACGAAAAAAAGCTATCGTTTTTTTGATTCCATTGAAAAGGTAGGAAATAAAATCCCGAATCCTTTTCTTTTGTTCGTGTATTTAACGGCAATTTTAGTCGTTGTTACAGCGATTATCTCTTGGTTAGGCTTAACTGTTCATGATCCTTCAAGTGGTGAAGTTGTTCGTGTAAAGAATTTACTTAGCGCGGAAAGCTTACAATGGTTTCTACCAAATGTGATTAAAAACTTCTCGGGCTTTCTTCCATTGGGCTATATTCTAGCGTTAATCTTAGCGTTCGGATTAGCTGAGCAAACAGGTCTATTGGAAGTATTGATTCGCAAAATGACCACTGGCATTTCTGGTAAGTATGCAAGTTACGTTGTTGTATTTATCGCTTTCTTCAGCCATGTTTCTTCTGATGCGGCCATTGTTATTATGCCACCGTTAGGAGCGATTATCTTCATGGCAGTAGGAAGGCATCCGATTGCAGGGCTTCTAGCTACCATCGCCGGGGTTGCTTCAGGTTTTACCGCGAATATGCTCATCGTAACAACAGATGTTCTATTATCGGGAATCAGCAGCCAAATTTCAACGACGATTGATAAAGCTGTATCCGTCTCAGTACTAGACAACTGGTTCTTTATGGCAACATCCGTTATTCTCCTCACGATTGTGATTTCAATTATTACGGATAAATTTGTAGAGCCACGTTTAGGAACGTTTAAAGGAAAAGTAGAAACAAAGTTAGAGAAGATTACTCCTCAGCAAAATAAGGCACTAAAAGCAACGGGAATAGCGGCTCTTATTTATGTTGTAATCATTGCATGTATGGTAATTCCGAGATCCGGTATTTTACGAGATCCAGAGCATGGAACGGTTTTGCCATCACCATTTATGTCCGGTATTGTCGGCTTAATTATGGGGTTATTCTTTGTCGTATCCATTACATACGGCTGTGTTGCCGGTGTGATCAAAAAGCAAAATGATATTCCAGAGCTAATGGTAAAGCCGATGAAAGGGATGGCTGGCTTTATTGTTCTTGTTTTTCCATTATCGCAATTTGTCGCACTTTTCAGTTATAGTGACATGGGGAAATTTATCGCTTTATCAATTGTTTCTGCTTTAAATAAAATGGGTGTCTCAGGATTGCCTGTCATCATCGGCTTGTTGTTCATTTCTGCTTTAATGAGTCTATTTATAGCGAGTGGTTCAGCGATTTGGTCGATGCTTGCACCTGTATTTATCCCATTGTTTATGATGCTAGGGTATCATCCAGCGTTTGCACAAGTAGTGTTTCGGGTGGCGGATTCATCGGTTATTCCGTTGTCACCCGTCTCACCATTCGTTCCGTTATTTCTTGGATTTCTTCAAAAATATCGACCAGAGGCGAAGCTGGGAACCTATTACTCTTTAATTCTTCCATATCCGATTATCATTTTAATCGTTTGGATTTTATTCTTAGTCGTTTGGTACTTGTTGGGACTTCCAATTGGCCCGGGTATCTACCCGCTGATGAAATAAGTTGATTAAAAATATAAAGGAGTGAATCGTATGGTGGACTTAATAAAATTAAGAAGAGATTTTCATCAACATCCGGAAGTTGGCTTTACTGAATTCAGAACAGCCGGAAAAGTCGTAGAATTATTGAAGTCATTTAATATTAAGGTGAAATATGGCAAAGAAGTAATGGACGGACCATCTCGCAGAGGAGTCCCTGATAAGGAAATTCTTGACCAGGCTTATGAGCGAGCTTTAAAAGATGGAGCCAACCCTGAAATCATTGAAAAAATGAAAGGTGGATATACGGCCGTTATCGGTGAAATTGAAGGGAACCAGCTGGGTCCTGTAGTAGCCTTTCGTTTTGACATGGATGCTTTGCCTATTTTAGAAAGCGATGAGGCTGATCATGTGCCCGCAGCTAAGAAATTTCGCTCGAAATACAAAGGAAATATGCATGCATGTGGTCATGATGGCCATACTACAACCGGAATCGGTCTAGCCGAGAAATTAAGAAATGGTGACTTTCCCGGAAAAGTAAAACTGATTTTCCAACCCGCAGAAGAAGGCGTAAGAGGAGCTTATTCCATTGTAGAAAAAGGGGTTCTCGACGATGTGGATTATCTTTATTGCTATCATTTGGGGACTGGAGTACCGCTTGGTGAATTCCACGGTGGAACGGGTGGATTTTTAGCAACGACGAAATTACGAGCTGATTTCACTGGAACGGCTGCCCATGCAGGAGCATCGCCCGAACATGGACGTAATGCCCTTCTAGCAGCTGCAACAGCAACATTAAATATTCATGCAATCCCACGTTATAGTGAAGCAGATACAAGGATCAATGTGGGAGTGCTACAATCTGGGACTGCAGCCAACATCATTCCTGAACACGCCAAGCTCATTTTGGAAACGAGATCCTCATCTGAAAAAGTAAATAGAGAACTGGTTAAACGAGTAGAAAGCATCGTAAAAAGCAGTGCCGACATGCAAGGTGTGACTGCTGAAATAGAGGTGATTGGCGGAGCGATCCCAATCAACTGTGATAAGGAACTTGTCGAACTTGCCCAACAGGAAGCACAGTATATTCCTGGATTTAAGACGATTTCACAAGGATCATCAGATAGTGCGTTAGGAAGTGAAGATGCATCCTACATGATTCGCAGAGTTCAAGAGAATGGTGGAAAAGCAACCTATATGGTTGTCGGTGTCGATCATCCCGCTCCCCATCACCATCCAAAATTTGATATACAGGAAGAAGCATTATTCAATGCGGTTTCATTATTAGAACGATTAGCACGAAGAACCTTAACTGAATAAAAGGTAGTAGTGGCAAAATAATTCTTAAGGAGGCGTCTTGAAAGCATGACTTCAATACATTTAAAGGAAATCGAAAAATTAGTTGATAATAAACAAAAGAATTTTGTGAAACTAGCTGATAAAATTTGGGAACTAGCTGAGACAAGGTTCGAAGAATTTGAATCTGCCAAACTATTAACGAATGTTTTAGAGGAAGCAGGATTTGTTGTAGAAAAAGGCGTTGGAGGGATTGAAACAGCCTTCATAGCAACATTTGATCAAGGTGGACCAGTTGTTGGGATTTTAGGAGAATACGATGCTTTATCTGGTTTGAGCCAAGAACGAAATGTCGCTGAAGCGAAGCCAATTGTCCCGAACGGAAATGGTCACGGTTGCGGCCACAATATGCTTGGAGTGGCAGGGATTTCCGCGGCAGTTGCATTAAAAGACTTTCTTGAAGCAAATCCGCAAATAAAAGGTACGGTGAAATATTTTGGCTGTCCGGGTGAAGAAGGAGGATCAGGAAAAACCTTTATGGTTCGTGAAGGGGTGTTTGAAGGAATCGATGCTGCACTAACTTGGCATCCTGAATCTTATAGCGGAGTGTTCCACCAAAGCTCTCTTGCAAACTATCAAGTATATTTCTCCTTTAAAGGGATTGCTTCTCATGCGGCAAATTCACCACATTTAGGCAGAAGTGCCTTGGATGCAGTGGAGCTCATGAATGTTGGTGTCAACTATTTACGAGAGCATGTGATTCCGGAAGCGAGAATTCATTATGCCGTTACCAATACAGGTGGAATTTCACCTAACGTTGTTCAAGCTGATGCGGAAGTACTTTATCTTATTCGTGCACCGAAAATTAGCCAAGTCATTGACATTTATAATCGAGTCATCAATATTGCCAAAGGGGCAGCATTAATGACCGAAACAGAAGTAGAAGTCCGTTTTGATAAAGCATGTTCGAATTATATTCCCAACGCGGTGCTTGGTGAAGTCATGGGGGAATATTTAGAAGAAGTCGGCTTTCCGCAATACACGGAAGAGGAATTGTCATTTGCCCGCAATGTAAAAGCCACCATTACGCCTGGAGATGTTGAGAATAAAATCAATGATATCAAAAATATAACGGGATACTCCGTTAAAAAAATTGAGAGTTTTCTTAAAGATAGTCCATTTATCGAAAAGGTCATTCCGTTTCATAAAACAAACGGAATTATGTTCGGCTCGACAGATGTAGGAGATGTGAGTTGGAATATTCCAACTGCCCAATTTTGGGGAAGAACCTTCGTCTTTGGAACCCCGTTACACACATGGCAAGTAGTTTCCCAAGGGGGATCAACCATCGGCACGAAAGGAATGATCCAAGCAGCAAAAGTTCTTGCCGGAACAACCTTGCATCTCTTCGAACACCCAGAGCTTATCGACAAGGCAAAAGAAGAACTTGCTAGGGAAAAAGAAGGCAATGAATATATTCCACCGATTCCGAATGATGTAAAGCCATCAGCATTGAAATAGGAAATGAAAGAAGCTAACTACTTACCGTGATAGTGGTTAGCTTTTGAAATTATTACCCTTATATGGACCATTATCATATAGAGTCCAATTGTGCTAGAAGAGATGACTCCGGAGGATAAGTATTTTTACCTTTACCTGCTTACGAATCCGCATACTACTCAAATTGGAATCTATCGAATTACGAAGAAACAAATGGCGTTTGATCTGGGGTATTCGATTGAGAGTGTTCAATCGTTAATGGAGCGATTCGAAAAGCATCATCAGTTAATTCGTTACAATCCTGAAACGAGGGAACTGGCAATTAAGGATTGGGGAAAAGAGAACCTCCAAAAAGGTGGAAAACCGGTCATGGATTGTATTGTTTCCGAATTGAAAGAGGTCGTGGATCCCTCACTTATCCAATATGTGTCGGAATCAATACATAAGCAAGAGATTAGGGAGTTATATGAATCTTTTTATCAACAAAATGCAACGCACATTGAGATGGAAGAAAAAGATGTATGTATAGAAAACGATGCGTTAACGACTCCCTATACGACAGGGGAACAAAATGAAGAGGATGAAAAAGACGTCTGCATACAATTTGACGATACGTTAACGACTCGTTTTACGACACGTGGGGAAAAAGAAAAACAAAAAGAAAAAGAAAAACAACAACAAAAAGATCTCTATCCAAGTATAGAGAATAATCCACACATAGAGAATCCGTCACTAAGTAATCCAAAAAACGATGATGTGATGGAAATTATGGAGTTTTGGGATGTAAACGGATTTGGCTTTACGAACGTAAATGCAAAAGAGCAGTTGTTGTCGTGGTTGGATAATTCAAGTTTTCTACAACCGAAAGAAATGATCTTAAAAGCCATGAAAATAACGTGTGCCAATAACAAGCGAAAGCTGAATTATATCGTGGGGATTCTGAAAAACTGGGAAAATGAATCTTTACTAACCGTAGAAGAAGTTGAGTCGTATGATGAGAAACAAAAGCAATACAGACTATCAACCGATTCATTTCCTGCTGGAAGAGCGATTCCGAGGGAATTTGAATTCGATTTATCGGCAGGTGAAGATGGATGAGTGTTATGGACAGTAAGTGAATGTTACGGGGTAGTCTATATCTACAAAAAACGGGAATTCAAAATCCTTCAAAAACTCATTATCTAGTAAAATCTAGCTTAACCAAAAGGAGTGGGAAATTTGTATTTTTCAATAAACGCTTATAAATATCTATTAGGTTTCGATAACACATATCGACTTTGTAAAGATGGTATTTGGATAACATTAGAAGAGTTCACATCGTTTGATGATACTAGGGACATGTTGTTTAAATCTTATGAAGATGCTAAGTTTTGGCTTGATTCAACTGGCAGAGTAATAATTAATGGAGTAGAAACAAGTACGATACCGAAAGTAGAAGGAAAATTATTCGATGATGGTTATTCTTTTGAGATAGTTGCACATATGTACAACAAAACCGAAAAATCCAGTTATCACAAGACAACAATTAAAAAATGTATTAATCAACGGTGACGATAACGTTTCCAATTCATTGGTGATTGATTATGAAGGGATGCCTAAACTAATTCAATTAGTAAATAGAACACCAAGCGCAATCGAAGAATATCCAGTTAGATTTGAAACTTTTGCAGCTGGGAATGGATATGTAGGTTCAATAAGCGATTTAAATCACCTAGAGACAACTTACCAAGCATTATTAGAAGCCTGGGCTATGCATATCACGACTGGTCGCTCCTTTTATCGCGATTGTGTAAGTGGGGAAAATACGGAGGAAGAATTAATAGACGAAATTGAAAGTGAGATTAGCAATCTAGCATGAAGTAAAACATGTACTATGACGATTGAATTATAAAATAGCATTAGATATGCATTTGTTTCACGGTACATTGCTTTTGAAAATTCAAAGTAATTAACACACCATTTATAGAAGTGACAGGAGCTAGTCGCATTTTCAAATTGGAGAATAAAACCTTTGCTAATTTGTATGTTAAATAGGTTGTTAATTTTTTACTCTGAAATGATAGAGACAATATGGAGTGAACTAAATAAAACTAAATGGAAAATTGCGAAAATATGTTAAAATTAAAATATAGAGATGGGAGGCAAAACGGATCAGATTATAGAACAGAGGTGATAGTCTTTGAAAATATTCTTATTAATTGTTTCTTACATTGTGTTAGATGTAATTAGTTCATTGATTTATGTTGGATTATTGTTGCTGCTTTTTATAACAATGAAAAAAGTTTTTAATATGAATGAAGAAAAGTGGAGCGCATTTTTTAAATATAGAAATGGAAAAGGCTTATATTCTATAATGGTTTTTCCGTATTTATTAATGATTTCCATAATGTACCCAGTAACTATGTTTGGGTTTGATTTGATTAACTTTGATTATAGGGTTTTAGGCTATATAGCCGTGATTATGTTACCAACGCTCATTTTATTTTTAAAATTACCAAAGCTTAAAGAAAGTATAGTAATAAATACGAGGGAAGTTATTAAGCAAAACGGGCGCGATTATTAAAAGATAACGCGCCTATTCTATGTTTGGGAAAATAATAGGATATGTTCTATCCACAATTAATTTTCATCTTTCATTTTTCGAAAAACCAACCAATTGACTAGTCCAAAAAGTGCAAGGGGCAAAATAATAACCAGAACAAGAAAAGTTGGATTTTTACCCCCTTGGAACAATTCCTTCGTTTGTGGAATCCTTAATAATAAACCAAAAAAACCTAAACTGACAATATAAACAACGCCTCCATAGAAGTCTCGTTTCTTCTTGAATAAAACATAAACAATTGCCATGATGAGAATAATAAGAATGGCCATCCAATCAAATGGAGAACCTATTTTCACAATGCCTTGTTTTGGTGCACACAAATTAATTAAGATAAATAAGCCTAATGGAATCATGAGTAAGATCCATACAAAGAAAAATTTAATTATTTTTTGGAAATTGTTTTTTTATATGAATGAATTTCATAATTCTTAGCCCTTGTGTATCAAGGGGTTTAAGAGATAAAAAAAGAAGTACCTCCCCAAATCTTGTATAATGGTAGTTGACCAGTAAGCCCCCATTCAAACAACGCATATAAATGATCAGCACCCCTTAGTACAATAATCGTATCAATTAAGGAGGTGCTTTTCCTATGTCACAACAAAAACTAACAATCGTCCCCGTTTCAATACAACCAGAAAAAAATATTATAACATCCACAACTTCGAAAGATCCTTCAAATAGCTTTTGCACAATCAAAATTGAAGCTGCTGAAATTTCCTTCTTCAACGGCGTAGATGAGCACATCATCCAAACGGTCATGAGGGAGTTGAAAAATCTATGAAACATGATTATACCAGTGTAAAAAACATTTATATTATTTGCGGTAAAACAGATATGAGGAAGGGAATTGATGGATTAGCAACGCTAATTCAAGATTCTTTCGAACTTGATCCATATGGAGATTCTATTTTCCTTTTCTCTGGTTGGAGTAAAGACCGTTATAAATGTTTATATTTTGATGGCGATGGTTTCGCCATGCTTTATAAGCGACTAGATGGAGGAAAACTTCAATGGCCAAAAGATGAAAATGAAGTACGTAAACTTTCGCAACAGGAGGTTCGCTGGTTGTTAGAAGGGTTGTCCATTCAGCAACCAAAGGCCATTCAAAAATCACAAAAAGGAGTATTCTAAACAAGCTAGAAATGTTGGTTTATAGCCATTTTCAACTTCGCTTTCTACGTTAAAAATGTTATAATATAACTAACTTATGGTGAACGAAAAGTGGTGAAATAAATGGTTAATACTTCTTCCAATAACAAGAATCCATATGGGAAATTAATTCGACTTCTCGAAGAACAATTGGCTCATTCAAATCAACAAAACAAAGACTTATCGAAAAAGCTAGATCAATCAACTAAACAGATTGAAGCGCTAACTGAACAAATTCGCCATTTAACAAAACTTTTATATGGATCGAAATCCGAAAAATCGAAATACAACGTACCAGATGGGCAAGGCTCATTATTTGATGATGACCCGGCTTTTAGCGAACCTGAGCACACAGAAGAACAAAGCCAACAGACAATCTCTTATACTGTTGTACGAAAAGTTAAATCAAAAAAACGAAATGATTCCTTGCATGATGGTATTGAAGTAGAAGCTATTCACCATCATCCGAAAAATACAATCTGTGACTGTTGCCAAGGGCAAATGATTGAAATTGGTAGTACACTTGTACGTGAAGAAGCAAAATTTATTCCTGCAAAAATGATGAAAGTACAGCACATTGAACATGCGTATGAATGTAAAGACTGCAAAGTTGATTCATCACAGCCAGCACAAATCAAACGCGGGAAAGCACCACAACCAGCGATTCAGCGTAGCATCGCAAGTCCTAGCGTACTTGCCAAAGTCATCTATGATAAATTTGCACAATATTTACCTCTTTACCGTCAGGTAAAGGAATGGAATCGCTATGGACTGAATACCAATGATAAAAACCTATCGAATTGGGTTATCCGTGTAGCACATGATTGGCTGTTACCTGTATACGAACGAATGAAAGAGTTGATGATGGCAAAATCGGTTTTGCATGTCGATGAAACATACGGACAAATTATCAACCGATCCGATGGGAAATCTGGCCAAGCCAATGCGTATAATTGGGTGTTTCGAAGTGTGCCAAGCCAAGGGCCAACAATGACTCTCTTTCAAAGCGCATTATCTCGAGCTCGATCTGTCCTTGAAAGTTTTATTGAAGGCTTTTCTGGAACGATTGTGTGTGATGGTTATTCTGCTTATGATAAGTTGGAAGGCGTTAATTTCGCAAATTGTTGGGCGCATGTTCGTCGTTATTGGCTGAAAGCTGATAGCAAAAATGGTAGAATCGGTGTGAAATATTGTGATGATTTATATCGACTAGAAAGGCAATTTAAACGTTTGTCTCCGAGTAAACGAAGAAAAAAACGTCAAAAGTACTCGAAGCCAATCGTGGAGGAATTCCTTCACTGGGTTGAAACATCACCATTTTACGGAAAAAATGCGTTAGCAAAAGCAGCTGAATACACATTAAACAGGGCAAATGGACTCAAATTATTCCTGAATGATGGGCGAATTGAAATGGATAATAATCCAGCCGAGAACGCCATCCGTCCCAACGTTATAGGAAGAAAAAATTGGCTCTTTAGTGTAAGTGAAGCTGGTGCAAAAGCGAATGCCATCTGTTTAAGTATTGCTGAAACTGCCAAAAGTAACGGCGTTGATTTCTATGAATATATAAAGAAACTTTTTACGGATTTACCAAATCTCGGCGTCCAACAAAACCCTGAAATTTTAGATCAATACATGCCCTGGTCAAAAATGATTCAGGCAGAATGTAGCAAATAAATGAAATAGCCGTAATTCGATTAAAAAAGTCAGAATTTACGGCTATTTACGATGCGTACCGAAAGGTACACTTATTTTTTATAATTCGGGCTTACGTTGACCACAAACCATAAAAAGACTGGAGGAGTACTTCTTATGACTATTATACGACAACCTAGCCTATTTGGCATACAGGAATTATTTGACATGGAACCTACCCAAAAATATGAAGCCATTATTTCAGCGGTAGATTTGGATTCGATGTACCATCAAGTGGCGAAAAAATCACGGTTGGGTGCACCGGAAGAACTAAACTATGCAGCCATGATTATCTCCACCTTTGTAAGATACATAGAGCGCATCCCTACGATGAAGGATCTTATAAAACGTCTTCATGATGATCTAGCTTTTAAGTTAAATTGTGGCTTTTTGGTTTCTGATCATGTGCCTTCAGAATCCTCCTATTCACGTCTCATAACGAAATTGGAGGAAAGCGATATCCTTGAGAAAGAACAAGAAAAAGTGGTCCTCCAGGCTATTGCAGAAGGTTTCATCACGGATGATACAGTAGCCATTGATGCAACCCATTTTGAAGCACGAGACCAAGCGCAGCCAAAAGAAGAAAAGCCAAAATCTGAACCCCAAAAACGTGGTCGGAAATCAAAAGATGAGCGTGACGGGTGGCTTAAAGAACAAGCTGAAACGGAAGCCAATTTACCTTTATATGATAGAAAAATTGTGGCCCAATTAGATGTTCCCCTAGCCGAACTACGTGCCGAAGTTCCCCAAGACCCTAAATGGGGCGTGAAAAAGAACTCAGAAGGACAAAATGTTTTTTGGTTTGGCTACAAAGGTCATTTAGCCGTTGGTACATCAAGCCAATACATTCTACAGGCTCTTTTTTCATCTGGGAGTCTAAATGATGGTAAGGCAGCTATCCCTTTACTGAAAGGAATTCAGGAACGCCTTCACCTTCCATTACGTTATCAAACAATGGATGCGGGCTATGACTATGAACCCATATACGAGCAGGTACATCGAATGGGACAACAATCCGTCATCGCGTATAATAAGCGAAATGAAGGGGAAATCATTGGCTATGATAAACACTTTGCCCCAACTTGTTTCAGAGAGCATTCTTATCGTTATGATAGTTTTGATCCTAAATATGAAACATTGAAATACACAAGACCAAAGGAATGCAGCGACTGTCCCTTAGCTAATGAAGGTATTTGCCAAAAGGTTTATAAAGTGAAAATCACTTCAGACCTTCGCAGATATACCGCACCAGCACGCGGGTCACAAGCATGGAAAAACATTTTCAAACGTCGTACTGCCGTAGAACGGGTTAATGCCTATCTGAAAGAATTCTTTCAACTGAACAATGTTCGCTATCGTACTGGGAAACGTGCAAAAATTCATTTTGACATGGTAACCCTTATTTATAATGCTTCAAAGTTAGCCGCAGACCGAATTAATGTACAATTAAATCAGCAACAAGTAGCATGATTTCTGTTTTTAAAAATATATTTTAGAAATTCTGTAGGATTCTGTATTTTTAAAAAGAGCAATTATGAAATTGACTCATATAAATACTCCAATGTAACAACTTAAAAGCGCCATAAACCAATGCAATGGATAGAATTCCATCCATTAATAGAACAAATACATTTACTTGTAAAGTTGGTGCAATAAAGCCTCCGCATATAGAGAAGAATGAGCTTATTAAAAAAATCAAACCACTTATTTTAAAAATTGATTTCCATGAGGGTTTCTCAAATTGCTTTGTCAGTTGATTGACGATTTCTTTCGGATTTTTACCAAAATATTCTTCTGCTGATTCCCCATGCTTTTGCGCTTCTAAAATATCTTGCAAGATTGTCATTAAATGTTGTTCTGTTTCTAATTCTTCATGAAAAAATCCAAATGTTCGCATATACAGGAGGATGTCTTCATAATACTTTTTATTTTCCGGAGTTAGTTGTTCTCTAAGCTTGTTATTTTGCTCCACTAATTGTTTAGCCGCAATATTTTCCAATTCATTCACTCTCCATCCTTTTCTAAAATCCGATCTACTTTTACAACTAACGAATTCCAATGTTCTTTAAAATCTTTTAATTGTTGTTCTCCTTCAGGAGTAATGAAGAAGTATTTTCGATTCGGTCCATCTGGTGAAGGAAGCTCCGTAATCTTAATAAGTCCTTGTTTTTCTAACTTTTGCATTAAAGGATAAATCGTTCCACCTACGATATTGGTAAACCCATAATTACGCATCATCTGTACAAGTTCATAACCGTATACTTGTTGTTCCTTAATAATGGCAAGCACACATCCTTCGAGGACACCCTTTAATAATTGTGTCTCCTTCATTTACTCACCTCACTAGTTTGTAAAGCATATTAGTTAAAGATATTGTATCATGTAATAACTAGTTTGTAAAACATACTAGTTGAAAATTGGGTTTTTGGAACAAAATATATTAATAATTGGGCGCTAATGTGGAAGAAAGACCAATACAAAACAACTTAATTATGGTGATAATTACAGTGTTACTTGCTTGATAAAATGTTATATCTGCTGCTTTTTTGTGTACTTTACTCCAAAACCGAAGTAGTTAGACCATTGCTGTTTTTAGTTATAATAAGAAAAAAGAAGAATCCGATCAATTCGTGAAATCATTTCCATTTCAACATGTTTTATATTTATTTTTCTCAAAGTACAACCTAAAAAATTGAATTGGAGAGAGATACATACAACACGATAATCCAGTAGCAGCCGCCTTATTAAGTAAAATGGATTTTTAAACAAGAAGAAAAAGTTCAGGTAAAGAAGGAATTTCTTAGAATGATGGTACCTATAGAGCTTAATACAGCAAAAGCCCATTTAATTGCAAGCTTTTTTGATCAATATTTGATCCTAAATGAGGAGGAAGAAAAGCAATTGGAGAAGGAAATTAAGTCACTAAACAGAAATGAGGCGATGAAAGTGATGGAATTGAAAACGGAATCCAGAAAGGGAAAAGAGATGCTACAATTTCTATCATTAATAGGCTTATACAATTCCATTCCCCAATGATTTTCATGAAATTCAAGGAAAGGTAGACAAGATAAACGATTTGTCGTTCCTTGAGAATCTTTCGGAAAAAATTCTTACTACTAAAGATCGTAGGGATATTGAACAATGGATTGATTGTCAATTGGATAAAGAGAGGGAGTAAGAAGCGAACGAAGTGATTATATTATCAAAAGGGAAAAAAGCAGTTTTTTCTACACTTGTCTGAATTGGTGTGCCAAAAAAGGTACACTTTTTTTGTGAAATCTTATATTATACTACTTTGAAAATATATGTCAATGTTAGAGAACAGAATTAAGTTTAATGGAGTATAATTGGGAATTAATATTCAAAACATTAGAAAAAGTGGTAGACAAATATTATTGTCGGAATATATAATAAATTTGGAAAGTAGGTGTAAAGTAAGATGAATTTTGGAACTTTAGTGAATATAGGAGGAACCGGATACCGGCAGTTTGGGAAAAAAGTCCTTGTAACACAAATGCGTTTTTCAACCCTTCAGGCGATTTTTGAGGTGGATCAGGAAGTACAGCGGCAACTTGATCCGCAAAGAAGATTAGAAATAAGAGAATACATATTGCATTCAATTGAAAATGAACACGGCATTTATTTTTCTCCCTTCATTTTTTCAAGCCGCAATAAAATCAATAAAAGTGAAAAAGGATGGGAGCTAGAACCGGGGTGTAAAATGTATATCCTGGATGGGATGCATAGGGCAGCAGCTTTCGCATCAGCCATTAACTATTTAAATGCTCGAAAAGAAACGGCGGAAGAAGTAGGACAACTTGTTGAAGCGGAAACCGTTCAAGGATATATAGATCAATTAAAGAATTATCCTGTAGCAATGCAAATATTCCTTGATCTGAATCAACAGGAAGAGCGTCAATTATTTACGGATTTGAATACGGAAAGAAAGGAAGCACATGTAGGGTTAATCATGCAGTTTGATCAACGGGATGAGTATACTGATCTAACGAGAAAAGTTGCAAAACAACTTGAAAGTAAAATAGAGATTGAACAAAGATTATCCAGATTAACGAGCTACAACTCTGCAGTAACCTCACTAGTCGTCATGCGACGATGCTTGATTGCATTGTTTGAAGGATTACTAACGATAAAACGTGGTAAACCAAAGTTTGCGTATTGTGAAAAGAGTGAAGTTCCCGACATTTCGAAGGCGTTTTTTGATTCATGGATCGACATGTTTCCAAAGCAAATGGGAAATCGGAATAAATTTGTTTCAGGATTAACTGGAATACAACTAGCATTAGCAAAAACAGTACATCAATTAGTTCAAACCCACTCCATTACTTATTTTGAAGCAATCAACCGATTAAAGATCCTGAAAAAATATTGTAATTGGAAACATACAGACCCCCTATTCGCACATCTATATGACCCGGCATCAGGAAAAATAAAATATTACTCTTCCACCACAGCAATACAAAAAACATCCCAAGAATTTTTAGCAATTATAGAAAAGGAAAGGAAATAGAAGGATGATTGTCCATGATATTTTTACGAAAAAGCAAACCATAGTAACGTATTCGATTAATGAATTAAAGCAAATGTATGATGATGGTACATTAAAGTTAAAAGAAGTACAGCAACATCAGGTACGAGAGATAAAAAAATATATTACGGAAAACGCTACGGGAGGGCATATATTTTTTCCACCATTGGTAGCGAATACAGAAGTGGGGGCACTTTTACGGGACAGTAAACCAACAAAACTTTCGATAATCGATGGAACACAGAGAATAAAGGCGTTCCTTCAACTTGAAGAATTTATTGCAAAAGCATTGAAAAGTGATAATCCTGTGGAGTCGAAGTTAGGATTTAAATTGAGGTATGTGCTTAGCAACACAGAACTAGCATTACAATTATTCGAGGGATTGTCGCAAAAGGAAGAGGATCAATTATATATAGATTTAAATACAAAAGGAAAAAAAGTATCGCTTTCTAAGCGAATCGCCTATGATTCCAGAAACGAGATTAACAGGATAACCAATAAAGTATTGCAGCTCAATCATCAGCTCTTAGAAGCGGGAGTAGAAATGGAAAAGCGGGCAATTATTCGGCCAAGCAATAAGAAACTCCTATCTTTATCACAATTAAGGCAGCTAGTAGAAATATTTATGACAGGGGGTTCGGGGAAAAAGGCGGATGAAATAAAGAATAAACTGAACTTAAATACAGAAGAATTCATTCAACTAATTAATTGCTGGTTCGAACTACTTTTTAAACTATATCCAGCAAATAAGATTGGAAACTATCACGAAACAATATTTGCGAGCTATACAATGCTTAAAAGTCTAGTAGTCTATGCAAATAAAGGACTGGAACATGAATCTTTTGATAAACGACAAAAAACGATGACAGAAAGAATGAAAGCCTTAAGCAAGATTAATTGGAAAAGAACTAATAAAGAATGGGAACAATTCAAAGGGGCAAGGAAAGGAAGAGATCAATACTATTATCTGACAAATGATAAAGAAAATATTAATAAAATTGTAAATTGGCTCGAACAACAAGGGAGGTGATGACGATGTGAAACATTACATAATAAAAACCCCTAGGTAGCTTAGTCCTGGCAGACAATACCCAAGGGTTTAGGGCGTTGGAGTATACCAACGTATTGTTAGTATACTCCATTTTTATTAAAAAAGTAATAGTCTAGTACAATAAAAAGGAGGAATAACAATGAAAGAAGTTAAAATGTATATTATTAATAATAGAACTTGCATTATTTATCCCTATTTCGATCAATATGGAAACCTTTTCGCAATTGTCATTGAAACTGAAGGTGTTTATTTGGTAAATCTGAGCCCAATGGAAATTGTGGAACACAGTCTCCTAAACTATGGATCTAGTTATCAAGGTGCAAAAGAAGGGGCTAGGCATTTATTAGGAAACACTACGATGAATCCACTCATGATAAGTGAAAAACTAGGTATATATG
Organism: Heyndrickxia sporothermodurans; assembly: GCA_016756695.1. Lineage (GTDB taxonomy): Bacteria > Bacillota > Bacilli > Bacillales > Bacillaceae_C > Heyndrickxia > Heyndrickxia sporothermodurans. The sequence continues at coordinate 3,765,869 of CP066701.1, read as the reverse complement.
CAATTCCGACGATGTCACCGTCAAGTAAGGAATGTGTGTGGTTTATGCTGGGTCAATACAAGAAACATCTACCGATAGAAAAAAATATAGTAAATGTTTTGTTCAAAAACGGGTATGAAACGAAACTAAGTATCAGTCAAAAAAGTTTTGAAAATAAGTTACAGAAGGCTTTTCGACTTAGAGAGCATATGGAGGAAATGGGTAAGCAGGAATTTGAATATACTGCATTCAGTGGGTATTCGGTTGTTGTGGATCCTAATACTAATGGGTATATTTTTAGGGAGTATAATTAAGGTTTGGGAGTGGCTAATGGGAATTAGCTGCTCTTTTTTAACTTCAATAACAATGACTTTAAGATTTTAAATAAAAAATTGGCCAAATAAAAGACCGTAATATTTGAAACGACTTTTTTGTTACTTTTATTGTAAATAGGCATAAACAATACAAAAATTTGATAGAATAGAAGTAGGAATTTAGACGTAATTTGAGCTTGAAAGTCGATAGTTAATGACGATAGTATGTTTTCTGTTAGAAAAAAATTGCTTTGCAAGTTTACTATAAATAGATTCAATTTAATAGGAAGTGATATAATTGCATGATTATAAAAATATACGAAATGATTTAATTAATGAATTAGAAACGTTTTTAGTTGGCCCTCGCAATGAAGATGAAATACTAGGTGCAAAAATCCGCCCAATGGCACTTTATCTTACAGGTAAACTTGTACCATTGGGTGCAACTTCAGATGTTGTGAACGAAAAAGAGAACGCAATTGAGACGCATGTTGAGATTTCTGAAGAAGAAATAGATGAACAGTTGAAAACTCGGAAAATTTTTAGACCGTCTAGCATGGGAATCAGTTTTAAGTTAAAAAAATTAGTTAAATTAAAAAGTGTCAAACAAGCATTGATTGAAAAGGAGTAATAAAATGGTTATAAAAATGGATGGCAAATCAGTAGATATTACGAAGCAAAATATTGAACGATTAAAAGAACTATTCCCAGAAGTTCTAACAGATGGTGAAAAAATTGATTTTGATATGTTAAGAACTGTGCTTGGAGAAATAGTAGAAGACCATAATGAGCGTTATCAATTTACTTGGCATGGGAAAAAACAAGCAATTTTTGGTGCACAGAAACCATCAAAAGGAACATTACGACCAGTACCGGAAAAAAGTAAAAATTTCGATACAACAGAAAACCTTTATATTGAAGGGGATAACTTGGAAGTATTAAAGCTATTACAAAAATCTTATAACAGTAAAGTTAAATTAATATACATTGTTATACATAGTCTATTAAAATACTGTCCTTTAAGTATTCTAAGATTAAGATTCATAGGATAATAAGGGTATTTGCAGGAGAGTATTTTAAGTTCTTTAAGAGGATGGAGGAAGACTAATTAGTTATGGTTTTCGGGGAAGATTACCATGTTTTTGCAGATAAGTAATTAAGTTCTAAATGTGTTGCAGGAAATTATGCATAAAAAGAATTTGAATATAATGTCAATATCGTAATGCTTATTCCACAAATAAAAACTATAATAAGAATAGAGAGGAAGGTGACTCTTGTGGACAAAAAGAAATTAAGTGAACGTGATATATGTACTAAGTTTATTACTCCTGCCATTGAACAAAGTGGTTGGGATATTCATAGGCAAGTAAGAGAAGAATACACTTTTACCGATGGTCGTGTAATTGTTAGGGGAAATTTGACATCAAGGGGTAAGAAGAAAAGAGCTGACTACCTATTGTCGTATAAGCCTAATTTACCTATTGCAATTGTTGAGGCGAAGGATAACAAGCACTCAATAGGTAGTGGACTTCAACAAGCAATTAACTATGGAGATATATTAGATGTGCCTTTTGTCTATTCGTCAAATGGTGATGGGTTTATTGAACACGATATGCTTACTGGAAAAGAAAGAGAATTAAGATTGCATGAATTCCCTACTCCTAATGAATTATGGAAGCGTTATAAAGATTTTCATGGAATTAACGATAAGCAAGAAGAAATTATTACTGAACCATATTATTTTGCTGAGGGCGACAAGACACCAAGATATTATCAAAGAATTGCAATAAACCGAACAGTAGAAGCCATTGCAAGAGGACAAAATAGACTGTTGTTAGTCATGGCTACAGGAACGGGAAAGACCTACACAGCATTCCAAATCATTCATCGTTTATGGAAATCAAAGCAAAAGAAAAAGGTCTTGTTCTTAGCAGACCGAAATATTCTTGTTGATCAAACGATGACCAATGATTTTAAACCGTTCGGCAATGTTATGACTAAAATTGAAAATCGGACAATGGACAGTTCTTATCAAATTTATTTAGCATTATACCAACAATTATCTGGTAACACAGATGAATTAGAGATATTCAAGCAATTCAGCCCTGACTTTTTTGATTTAATTGTCGTGGATGAATGTCATAGAGGTTCGGCAAAAGAAGAATCTCGTTGGAGAAGAGTGTTAGAATACTTTTCATCTGCTACTCAAATTGGTTTAACGGCAACTCCTGCTGAAACTGAAAAAGTAAGCAATATTCATTATTTTGGGGAACCTGTTTATACCTACTCTTTAAAACAAGGTATTACAGATGGCTTCTTAGCTCCCTATAAGGTGATTCGCATTGGATTAGACAGGGATTTGGAAGGTTATCGACCAACGAAAGGGCAAGTGGATAAATATGGTCAACTCGTTGAAGATCGCGAGTATTATTTAACCGATTTTGACAAAAACCTTGTCTTAGAACAACGTACCAAACTTGTCGCTAAAAAGGTCACTGAATTTCTAAAGAAGACCGATAGATTTGCAAAAACAATTATCTTCTGTACCGATATTGACCATGCAGAACGAATGAGACAAGCTCTGGTCAATGAGAATTCAGATTTAGTTGCCAAAGATCCAAGATATGTAATGAGGATTACAGGTGACAATCCAGAAGGTAAAGCTCAGTTAGATAATTTCATTGACGAGGATAGCCCCTTCCCTACTATTGTCACCACTTCAAAGTTACTAACAACTGGGGTTGATTGTAAAACCTGTAAGCTCATAGTGTTAGATAGCCATATTGTCAGCATGACAGAGTTCAAACAAATTGTAGGGCGTGGAACAAGACTTAAACCTGAATACGGTAAAGAATACTTTACGGTCATGGATTTCCGTAACGTTTCACGCTTGTTCGCTGATCCTGAATTCGATGGAGAGCCAGTTCAGATTTATGATCCAGAAGACGGCGATGACATTGTACCACCAACCCTTCCTGATGATGGCAATGGCGGTGATGACGATGGAGAAAATGATGGTGACAGTGGTGAAAGCAGTTCTGGTCGCACTAAGTATTATATCCAAGATGCTTCTGTTAAGGTCATCAATGAACGTGTTATGTACTACGATGTTGACGGAAAACTCATTACAGAAAGCCTTAAAGATTACTCAAAAAAAGGTATTTTGCAAGAATTCGCTACCCTTGATGATTTCATTAAGCGTTGGAATAGTGAAGAGAAAAAAGATGCCATTATTGACGAATTAAAAGAACATGGTGTCCTATTAGACGCATTGAAAGATGAAGTCGGTCAAGATTTAGATGAATTTGATTTAATATGCCATATAGCATTTGATCAAAAACCTCTGACACGCTCAGAACGGGCTAAAAAGGCTAAAAAAGAAGATTACCTTTCCAAGTATTCTGAAACAGCCAGAGCCGTCATAGAAGCGATTTTAGACAAGTATCAAGATGAAGGTCGCTTTGATTTTGATGATGTAAAAGTATTGAAGTTTAAGCCATTTGATCAGTTTGGTAATTCAATGAAAATTGCAAAAGAATTTGGTGGCAAAAATCAATTTATTAAAGCAATGAAAGAGTTGGAAAAAAATATTTACGCTTAAAATGCTCCCTTCAACAAGGAGCATTTTTCTTTAATCATACGGTCATTAATCCCATTAAATAGTCATATTGAGTTCCGTCAATTTCATCTTCCTCGTATGCCGTTTGAATTCTCTTTTTAATATTAATAGCTTCTTCTTTCGTGTACCCCTCTAAATATTCATTTACCAACGACAACAATTCATTAAAGTGGTTCACTTAACCACCTCCCTCGGCTAATATCTTTTTTTCTGTTTTAGTCAAACATTATTCAACCAAATTTTAGTTGTTTATTTTTGATGTTTTATATACAATGTAATCAATGGTTATTATACACTAAATTTAGTGTATATACTCTGCGTGACGGAGGTGTTCTTATGGAAAAAGATGCAGAGTTTTTAAAAGTTCAATCTTTTCTTGAAGATATATTAATTCTTCATGGACTTAGGAGAAATTTAGCCCTTTTATTGTTTGAGATGTTTCCCTATCTGAATGGGCAAAATCAGATCATTGTTAATGCTTTTATGAAAAAGGAATTAGCAGAAAAAACGGAAACAAGTAAAGGCACAATTGACAACGCCATATTAAAAATGAATGAAGTTGGTTTACTTGAAAGAATTGACCGAGGCACATACACTTTTCACCCCGTATTGTTCAAAATCAGGAATCTATTAAAAAATGATTCTGCAAAAGTAACGATTACCTACACAGCAAAGGATAGAACTTTTGACATTGAATAGGAGGAAATATTATGAGTATAGAAACATTAGTAAAAAGAATTCAAAACATCATGCGTCAAGATGCAGGTGTTGATGGGGATGCACAACGAATCTCTCAATTGGTTTGGATGCTTTTTCTGAAAGTATATGATGCAAAGGAAGAGTTTTGGGAATTTGAAGAAGATGATTTTGAATCCATTCTTCCAGAAGAATGTCGTTGGAGAAATTGGGCAATTGACAATAAAGATGGTGAAGCATTAACAGGAGACGATTTGTTAGAATTCGTAAATAATGAATTGTTTCCAACACTTAAAGTATTAGAAGTTGATGCTCATACCGAAAAGAGAAAAGCAATTGTAAAGTATGTATTTGAAGATGCGAACAACTATATGAAAAACGGAACCCTCCTTCGCCAAGTTATAAACGTATTAAATGAGGTTGATTTTACAGAAAATGAGGAACGACATGCGTTTAATGATATTTATGAAAACATCTTAAAAGATCTTCAGAGTGCGGGTTCAAGCGGTGAATTCTATACCCCTCGTTCAGTTACAGAATTCATGGTGGAGATGTTGCAACCTAAAATAGATGAAAAGATTGCAGATTTTGCATGTGGAACTGGTGGATTTTTAACATCTGCATTAGCTTATATGGAAGATCAGATTAAAACACCAGAGGATCAAGAAACTGTACAAAAGAATTTATTCGGGATTGAGAAAAAGCCATTACCTTATTTGCTTGCAATCACCAATATGATTTTGCATGATATTGATGCTCCAAATATCTTGCATGACAATTCTCTATCAAAGAACGTAAGGGATTATAAAGACGAAGACAAGTACGATGTCATTGTAATGAATCCCCCATACGGTGGAACGGAAGAAACCTCTATACAAAATAATTTCCCTGTAGCATTACAATCTTCCGAAACAGCAGATTTGTTTATGGCGTTAATCATTTATCGTTTAAAGCAAAATGGTCGTGTAGCTGTTGTTTTGCCAAACAGTTTCTTATTTGGTGATGATAAGGGTAAAGTGGCAGTCCGTAAAAAACTGTTAGAGGAATGCAATTTGCACACGATTGTACGTTTGCCAGAAGGCGTTTTTTCGCCTTATACGTCAATCCCAACCAATCTATTGTTCTTTGACAAAACAGGCTCTACGAAAGAAGTTTGGTACTTTGAACATCCTCTTCCAGAGGGGTATGCACGTTATTCTAAGACTCGCCCTCTAAGAAAATCAGAGTTTGAATTGGAAAAAGCATGGTGGAACAATCGGGTTGAAAACGATTATGCTTGGAAAGTCTCGATTGAAAATATTATCCAAACAGGATATAACCTTAACTTTCGTAACCCACATTCAGCAAACAACAATGATGGAAATAAAACTGCAATTGAGTTGGTTCAAGAGTTAGAGCAGTCTCAAAAAAATGTTTTAGCTTTATTGTCAGCTTTAGAAAAAGAGCTAATGTGAAGGAGGGATGAATTTGTCAACCATTGCATTATTTAGAAAAAAAATTATGGAACAAGCAATAAAAGGCGAACTTTCAATTAATAAGGAAAGAGTAACGGATTCAGCTTTTGACTTGTTAAATAAAATTCAATCAAAAAAAGAAGAGCTAATTAAAAACGGAAAGTTAAAATCATCCAAACCCCTTCCTAAAGTCACTGTAGAGGAAGAACCATTTTCTCTTCCTAAAGGTTGGATATGGGCAAGATTTGGGGATGCGACAATAAATAGGGATGGAGAAAGAATACCACTTTCAAAAAAGGAAAGAGAGATTAAGGAAAAAATATATGATTACTATGGTGCATCAGGAATTATTGATAAAGTGGACTCATTCCTCTTTGAAACTCCACTATTGTTGATAGGAGAAGATGGGGCAAATCTTATTAGTAGATCTACACCTATTGCCTTTATAGCAACGGGTAAGTATTGGGTAAATAACCATGCTCATGTAGTTGACTCATATGATTTAACTGTCCTTAAATATCTTTCGTTATATATAAACGCAATTAATTTAGAGCCTTATCTGACTGGTTCTGCCCAACCTAAATTAAACCAAGCAAAATTGAATATGATTGTTGTTGCTTTACCACCATACAGCATTATGAAAGAATTGATTGATAAAGTAGATAGTTTAAATTCCTTGTGTGACCAATGGGAACTGGAAGTAAGGTCACAACAGAAGCACATTGAAACTCTTCGCAATAAAGTGCTTAATGATGCATTACAAGGACTACTGGTTCCACAAAATAATGAAGAGGAATCAGCCAATGTACTGTTAAAAAAAATTAAAGCTAAAAAGGAACAATTGATAAAAGCAAAAGTTATTAAAAAGTCTAAATCCCTACCTCCAATTGAAGAAAATGAAATTCCACATAAACTCCCTTCTGGATGGATATGGGTTCGTATAGGTGACATAGCTCAAATTAATCCTCGAAACGCTATTGATGATGACTTAGAGGTCGGATTTGTACCAATGACATTGATTGAAGATGGTTATAGTGGTAAACACACATCAGAAACTCGAAAATGGAGTGAAATCAAAAAAGGATTCACCCACTTTCAAGAAAATGATATAGCGATTGCCAAGATTACCCCTTGTTTTGAAAATAAGAAATCAGCAATTATGAAGGATCTTGCCAACGGTTACGGTGCGGGAACAACCGAATTGCACATTGTTCGACCTTTTCATGATTATGTTCTTGTAGATTATCTAATGTGCCTTTTCAAAAGTAATACTTTTATTGAGAAAGGTGTTCAGACCTATACTGGAACAGCAGGACAGCAAAGGATCAGCAAGGATTTCATAGAAAACTATGTAATTGGTCTCCCTCCTATTGAAGAACAGCACCGCATCGTGGAGAAGGTAAACACCGTTTGGGAAACAATAAACGAGATTGAAAATAATATTGTAAAAGCTAAATAAATTGAATCTCAAATTTTCTAAAGGATAAGCAATAATGCTTGTCCTTTTTTGTGTCTTGTGTGGTAAAATAATATAAAATACTTAAAAAACTTAAAATACACATTTAATGAAGGTGAGTACATGAAAGTTCAAAAAATTGATATCGGTAATAATCAATATCGCTACCTTCTTTTAGACAGTGAATTTAATGTAATTGAACCAGTCAAACGTTACTTAAAATTTCTTGATAATACGGATAGAGCAGAAAGTACCTTAAAAAATTACGCCTATCATCTTAAAACGTATTTTGAATATTTGAATGAGATTGGACTTTCTTATGATGAAATTAGTTCCGAAGGAAATAACCCAATTGAAATATTAGGAAATTTTGTAAGTTGGTTAGAAAACCCAACTATTATAAATGAAAAAATATCATACCTATCACCGCCAGAATCGAAGCGAAGCAACCAAACTATCAATCTTATAATGACTCCTGTACTTGGCTTTTACGAGTTTCTGGCAAGAGGGAATGAACTACCTGAATTAGACGTGTATAAGAAGCAAAGGATGAATCCGCAATTTAAAAGTTTTTTACACGAATTAATCCCTAATTCCAACTTGATAAGAAAAAATATACTTCACCGCAAAACTGAGCAAAAGGAAGTACAAGCTATCACAAGAGATCAGTATAACCAACTTTTGGAACACTGCTACATGATCAGAGACAAGGCTTTAATCGCAGTTCTTTTTGAGGGCGGTCTAAGACTAAGTGAGGCTCTTGGGCTGTTTATTGAGGACATAGAGCCTTTTAATAATAAAATTAAGGTTCAACCAAGAGAGAACCTTGAAAACGGAGCTAAGGTTAAAAATAAAGCAAAAGGCGAGCTATATGTCCCCCCTTATGTAATGAAGTACATTACAGACTATATTGTGGAAGAACTTGTAGATGTCGATACCAATTTTTTATTTGTAAACTTACGAGGAAAAAACAAAGGAAAACCAATGCAGTCTATTACCGTACAAAAACTCTTTAATCGGTTAAGTAGAAAGATTGGCTTTAATGTCCACCCTCATATGTGCAGGCATGGTCATGGCACTGAGTTAGCGGAATCGGGTTGGGATTTGGTTGAAATTAAAGATAGATTGCGACACACGAACGTTCAATCAACAACCGTATATACACATTTATTGGATGAACATAAGAAAAAGAAAATAAACGAACTACATGAAAAAAAGGGGATTTTAAATGAGAGCAAGTAATCTTAATGAATTACCTTCCTTACATTTCTTCTTTCAGCATGACGTTATTAATTTAAAAGAGCATCCAGATAACAGGATACGATTAAAGGTGTGCAGAAGAAAGTCTGCGATTTTTGATTTTAGTAAGTTGAAAATGCCTGTACGTTTAGAACTAAAGCATTACCTTCAAGAGATTTTGTCAAAAGATTTAACTAATACTGCCTTAAACACATATTTAACCCCACTGCAACATTTAATTGATTTCTTTAATATAGAATCAGCAACTCATGATAGACTTTCTCTTCGCAGTTATTCATCAGAGATAGAAGATAAGTTCAAAAACTATTTAGAAGGTATTGGTGTGACTGTAACTCATTCAGTACATGGAAAATCGACTTCATTGAAAATATATGAACGTACTTATTTATTTGTAATGGATCTCTATAATGGTTCAAACCCATTCGATAAGGATATTTGGAGATTAGAACAGATGGGAATTGATAGTACCAGATTAATTGAAAGTAAGAAAATGAAGACTATCTCCTTTCACACTATACCGAATGAATTAAATCGCAAACTTGCCAAGAAATATGTGAAATACCTCATAACAGCAACCGATAAGGCTATCTCTACCATAATCTCAAAACTAAAATATATCAGGGAATTACTTGTTTTCTTGGATAATAAGCCAATAACACAAATGAGTCGAAGTGATGTTGAAAGGTTTATTCAAAAAATTGATGAAAAAGGCGTAAAAAATGTTACCTTTAATGACAGTATTTTTGTAAATAGTAAATTTGTAGAGTATTTAATCGTTTGTGGTGATCTAACGATGAACCATTTTTATTCAAATGACATCAAAGCAGTTGATAGAGACCACTCATATAAAACTGTAGACGAAAGTGTTATCAAACAGATATTCAGCGTACTAAATGAAATCCCTATACAAGAGGCTTGTATGTTTTTACTCATATATTCCACTGGAATGAGAGTGAGCGAGGCTTGTTCAATTAAGTTGAATAAATTATTTAACAACGAGAATGGATATTTTATTCGTTTTTATTCACAAAAAATGCGTAAAGAAGTTATGAATCCTATTCCTAAATCACTTTATGATTTATTGAAAAAGCAGAATAAAAGGATGGTTGAGAATTACGGGAAGAAAACAAAATATCTCTTCCCCCACTCTGACCTTAAATGTTATCCATCAGGGCTATACCGAGAAAAAATGCAGGAGTGGTTTAAGGAATTAGGAATCCGAAATTCTGACGGCACAATGTATCATTTTAAACCACATGATTATCGCCATACCCTTGCGACAACTATGATTTTACACGATATTCCTTCATCGGTTGTTCAAAAGATTTTGCATCACGAGTCAATAGAGATGACCTCTTCATACATTGATATACAGGATAAGCATAGGATTGAGCGACATAAAGAGTTTATAAATATTAAGGGTGAATCAATGCCTATCCATATTGACGCTTCTATGGAAATTGATGATATAGCAAAAGTTGAATGGCTAAAAAAGTCAATTAACGCACAAATGCTTCCGAATGGAATGTGTTCTCTTCCAGTGGCAATGGGAAAATGTCCACATGGAAACTCATGTTTAACGTGCGGAGATTTTAGAACAAGTAAGGAGTTCCTCCCTATCCATCAAAAGCATTATAAAAGCGTTTGCGGACTTCTTGACTATGCTAAACAACAAGGATGGCAAAGACAAATTGAAACGAATGAAGAGGTTAAAAAAAACCTCGAAACAATTATTGAGAAATTACAAGATGGTAATAAGGAGATTACTTCGTGATGCTTAATAATGTACTGGAACAAAAAAAGAGTTTTAAATCCTTTCCCCTACAAGACTTTTACAAACAAGATATATGGGATTTGACTAAACATCCGCAATTCGTTGAATTAAATGAAAATCAAAAGAGTTTTATTGTAAATAGAAAGCACATAATTGATTTTACAAATATGAAAAAAGACGTACTTTCTAATGAAATTAAATATTACTGCCAATATTACATTGAAAATATGAAAAGATTAATAACTTCCTTTGTGACAGATGTTGGTGGAATTAACCTAACCATTCAATTTATGAATGAGCAGTTAAATGAGATTGATAGTTTTATTGAATTAGAGTTGGAGAAATCAACACAATTTTTCTCTCAATTCCTAATTTCCAACGGGTATAAAACACATACTGAAACGAATAACGCTTTGTCAGAGGATATGGAATACAAAACATATAAGACTCCGACAACATATCTTAGGTTCTTTCAGAATTTGCATAAATTCATTCATGAGCAGTATAACGAATCGAATCAGCCTAAAACCTTTTTTGACAAAGATAAATGGGATATAAGGGAGTTACCTTTTAAAATACAAGGTTTTGATCCATCAAGACCACGATATATCCTTTCTTTTGAAAAAATCGTTCAAGAAAATATAAAAAGCATAGCAAAGAAATACACGTTAGAGAGGCTAAAAACCAAGAAGTATTCAACGTGTGTAGATGATTTAAAGGGCATCAACTATCTCTCAGAGTTTCTACACGAAAACTATCCAGAGATTCAATCATTGACACAATTGAATCGAGCAATTATTGAGGAGTTTCTTGGCTTCGTCAACTTGAATAGTAACTTACAGCCAAGAACACAATCATCAAGAATTGGTTCTGTTAAGACCTTTTTTGAAACGTGTAACCTGTTTGGATGGGATGAAGCACCTAAACAAACATTATTACTTACCGATGACGTGAAGAAGAAATATAAGGTGCTACCTAAATTTTATGAAGACGATATACTTTCTCAAATTAACAAGAATTTAGAGCATTTACCTGTGCAAATTGCCAGAATGGTTTTCGTACTGCAAAACGTTGGTATGCGGATTAGTGAGCTATGCACCCTCAAAATAGACTGCATAAAGTATGATACTGAAGATGATCCTGTCCTTGAATATATTCAAGAGAAAACAAAAGAGCCAAATCGTGTTCCAATAAAAAAAGATATAGAAATGGCAATCAATGAGGCAATTAAATACAGTCGAGAGCAGTTTGGAGAAAATATTAAGTATGTTTTTATGCAAGATGCCGATAGACCAATTAGCAAAGATACATTTTCCTATCATATGAATCAATTAATCAAGAAGCATGATGTTCGTGATAGTAATGGTAATTTAGTAAGAATAAAATCTCACCATTTCCGAGGAACAGTAGCCACTAAATACGCTAATATGGGAATGTCAACAAATGTCATCAGAAGCCTATTGGGACAAAAATCGTTGGGGGCTATCCGTCATTATGTTGAAATACTTGAAGAAACAATGACAGATGCCATGCAAGACCTTTTAAATTATCAAGACCAAATGATTCAAAACATAGGAAAAAAGGAAGCTGTTATTCAAATCAATGATGAAGATAAAGCTGAACTTCCATTGCCAAATGGTAGATGTGCAAAGCCTTTATCATCGGGCAAATGTACACATGCCAACGCCTGTTATACTTGTGCTATGTTTAAGCCAGATCCGAAAAACATTGACCTTTTCAAATACCAATTATCCGAAGCACAAAGTAACGTAGAAATGGCTAAAATAAATGGATTTGAACGTGTTCTACAAGTGAACGAAGATTTAGTAGATGCTTTAGAAAAAATCATTGCCTCTATTGAAAGGCGAGGTGCTTAGTGTGAAAAATACAAGTAAAATTGTTTCAATGGCGAAAGAAAAAACAGAGGAAAAAAAGCAGAAAGTGATCAACACAATAAATGAAATGATTGCGAATGGGGAAAAAGTTACCTTTTATAGTGTTTATCAAAAAGCAGGCGTGTCTAAATCTTTTGTTTATAATAACAAGGAAATCAGAGAAGTAATAGAACAACATCGTAAATTACCAATTAAAAAGGCTCAAACAAAAGATGCCAAAGACGTGATCATCGAATCGCAAAAAAGGAAAATAAGAGAATTAGAGAAAGAAATTAAACAATTACAAAAAGATGAATTGTGGAAATCAAAATATGAAAGACTATACGAAGAAAATAAGAGATTGGAAAAACAGCTTGAAAAAGCATATAAATATTGAATCATTTTTACGCCTTTTCGAATAAGAAAAGGTGTTTTTTCATTCACATTAAATACTGTATTTAAAGATAAGTATATTTATATTATAACATTTATCATAATTCAACTATATATAAACATTGATCCACCTTATAATACGGGTAATGATTTTGTCTACAAAGATAACTTCAAAGACGGTTTACAAAATTATTTAGTACAAACAGGGCAAGTGGACTCTGAAGGGAATCAACTTTCGACAAACTTTGAAAGTAATGGGAGATTTCATACAGATTGGTTAAATATGATGTATCCAAGATTAAAATTGGCCCGTAATTTACTAACTGATGATGGCGCTATTTTTATCAGTATAGATGATAGTGAAGAAGCTAATCTTGTGAAGATTTGTGATGAAATTTTTGGAGAGAAAAACAGAGTTGGATTAATTTGTCATAAATCAAGAGCCTCTGTTTCAAATGATAAAATTATTTCACCTAATCATAATAGAATTTTGTTCTATGCAAAAAATATAGAAATTTTGAATGAAAAAAGACAACTAATTGGCGAGGATCCCGACTTATCAAACTTTGAGTATGATGATAATGATGGAAAAGGCCCATATCGTCTAACCCCAGTTGACGGTCCGGGCGGGGCTAAAAAAGGGAATCCGTATTATGAGTTCTTAGGAGTACAAGGATACTTTAGATATTCAAAAGGAACAATGGAAGAAAAATACAGTCAAGGATTAATTGTAAAAAAATCAAATAGTCTTTATCAAAAATACTATATGGAAAAAGCAAAAAAGTAAGCCCCCAATCAAACAACGCATATAAACAAGCAGCGCCTCCTGGTACTATGAATGTATCAATTTAAGGAGGTGCTTTTCATATGCCAGAACAAAAATTAACAATTGTCCCCGTTACATTACATTCCAAAAATAAAGATTATTATTCATCCACGTCATCAACAGCCTCTTCCAATAAAGCTTGCACGATCAAAACGGCAAACATAGAAATTTCCTTCAACAACGGCGTGGATGAGCACATCATTCAAACTGTTATGAGGGAGTTGAGACATCTGTGAAACACGACTATACAAGTGTTAAAAACATTTACATCATTTGTGGAAAAACTGACATGCGTAAAGGCATTGATGGATTAGCCACACTGATTCAGGATTCTTTTGAGCTGGACCCATATGGTGATTCCATTTTCTTATTTTCAGGATGGAGTAAGGATCGGTATAAATGTTTGTATTTCGATGGTGATGGCTTCGCCATGCTTTATAAACGTTTGGATAAAGGCAAACTTCAATGGTCAAAAGACGAAAATGAGGTGCGAAAACTATCCCAGCAGGAGGTTCGGTGGCTACTTGAGGGGTTATCGATTCAGCAACCAAAGGCTATTCAAAAGTCACCAAAAGGAGTGTTCTAAATTAATTGAAAAACGCTGATTTAAAGCCGTTTTCATCTTCACTTAGCTCGTTCAAAATGGTATAATATAACTAACTTATGTGGACGAAAAGTGGGTGAATGATGTGGGGAACGCTTCTAAGGATGAAAGTCAAAACGAGAAATTAATTCGGCTTCTCGAAGATCAATTGGCTCATTCGAATCAACAAAACAAAGACTTATCGAAACAGATTGAAGCGTTAACCGATCAAGTACGCCATTTAACTAAACTTTTATATGGATCAAAAACGAAAAATCGAAATATAACGCACCAGACGGGCAAGGTTCATTATTTGATGATGACCCGGCTTTTAGGAACCTGAGCACACAGAAGAACAAAGCCAACAGACAATTTCTTATACTGTTGTTCGAAAAGTTAAATCGAAAAAGCGAAATGATTCCTTGCATGATGGTATTGAAGTAGAAGCTATCCACTATCATCCGGAAAATACAATCTGTGACTGTTGCCAAGGGCGAATGATTGAAATTGGCAGTAAAATCGTACGTGAAGAAGCAGAATTTATTCCTGCCAAAATGATGAAAGTACAGCACATTGAACATGCGTATGAATGTAAAGGCTGCAAAGTTGATTCATCACAGCCAGCACAAATCAAACGCGGGAAAGCACCACAACCAGCGATTCAGCGTAGCATCGCAAGTCCTAGCGTACTTGCCAAAGTCATCTATGATAAATTTGCACAATACTTACCTCTTTATCGTCAGGTAAAGGAGTGGGATCGCTATGGACTGAATACCAATGATAAAAACCTTTCGAATTGGGTAATCCGCGCAGCACACGATTGGCTATTACCTGTTTACGAACGAATGAAAGAGTTGATGATGGCTAAATCGGTTTTACATATCGATGAAACATACGGACAAATTATCAACCGATCCGATGGGAAATCTGGTCAAGCCAATGCTTATAATTGGGTGTTTCGTAGCGTGCCAAGCCAAGGGCCAATAATGACTCTCTTTCAAAGCGCGTTATCTAGAGCTCGATCTGTCCTTGAGAGTTTTATTAAAGGCTTTTCTGGAACGATTGTGTGTGATGGTTATTCTGCTTATGATAAGTTGGAAGGCGTCATTTTCGCAAATTGTTGGGCTCATGTTCGTCGTTATTGGCTAAAAGCTGATAGCAAAAATGGTAGAATCGGTGTGAAATACTGTGATGATTTATATCGGCTAGAAAGACAATTTAAACATTTGTCTCCGAGCAAACGAAGAAAAAAACGTCAAAAGTATTCGAAGCCAATTGTGAAGGAATTCCTTCACTGGGTTGAAACCTCACCATTTTACGGAAAAAATGCGCTAGCAAAAGCAGCTGAATACACATTGAACAGGGCAAATGGGCTCAAAGCATTCCTGAATGATGGGCGAATTGAAATGGATAATAATCCAGCCGAGAACGCCATCCGTCCCAACGTTATAGGTAGAAAAAATTGGCTTTTTAGTGTAAGTGAAGCCGGTGCAAAAGCGAATGCCGTCTGTTTGAGTATCGCTGAAACTACCAAAAGTAACGGCGTTGATTTCTATGAATATATAAAGAAACTTTTTAGGGATCTACCCAATCTCGGTATCCAACAAAACCCTGAAATTTTAGATCAATATATGCCCTGGTCGAAAACAATTAAGGAAAAATGCTCAAATAACTGAAACAAGTCGTAAATTCGATTAAAAAAATCAAGATTTACGACTATTTGTGATGCGTGCCAGAAGGTACGCTTATTTTTTTATAATTCGGGCTTACGCAAAAAATACTAGAAAAACGGTAACAACTTGGTGGGATGATGGAGGTCTTACCTCTACTGCAACAACAAAATTAAAGAAACTAATGGGAGGAAGTTCATTTGATACTCCGAAGCCAATAGAGTTAATTGAAAGAATGATTAAGATGATCGCATTTGATGATAAATCTGCCATTGTATTAGACTTTTTTAGTGGTTCCTCTACAACAGCACACTCTGTCATGAAAATAAATGCAATGGATGGTGGGCAAAGGAAATTTATTATGGTCCAATTACCAGAAGTTATTAATGAAAAATCTGAGGCTTATGAGAATGGGTATCGGACTATATCGGAAATTGGACAAAAGCGGATTATTTTAGCAGGGGAAGAATTAAAAAAAGAGTTTAAAAAAGAAATAGAAGAAAATTATAACGATATAAATGAATTTGATATCGGTTTTAAAGTTTTTTCACTAGATTCATCGAATATTCGCGAGTGGAATGTTGATTTTGAAAACCTTGAAAAAGAATTAGATTTATATGACACACCATTTGTTGAAGGTCGAACTGAATTGGATGTTGTATACGAAATAATGCTTAAGTACGGATTAGAGTTAACGTATCCGATTCATACATTTGAAGTAGACGGAAAGAATGTATACGATATTGCCTTTGGTAATTTATTTATTTGTTTAGATAAAAATATTAACACAAACATTGCCAAAGCGATTATAGCAAAACGAGATGAATATGGAACGGAAACAAGCAGTGTTGTATTCAGTGATGCTGGATTTGCCGGAAACGATTCTGAGAAATTGAATTGTATTGAATTGTTAAAGGATGCAGGTTATCCAGAAGATAACTTGTTGACGATTTAGAGGTGAGTAGGATGAGAATTCAATTTGACGAATTAGATTATCAAGATACAGCAATTAACTCGATAATACATGCATTTGATGGCCAACAAGTTCGTAAATCCGAATTCACGATAATGGACCAAGATGCACAAGGAAAATTATTCGGTAATAATGGAATAGGAAATAAAATTGATTTTTCTGTTAGTAAATTGCTAAGAAATGTACAGCAGATTCAAATTGAACAAGGAATACCTATATCCGAATTGATTCCAGTGCCATTTCCACAATTTAATATTGAAATGGAAACAGGTACAGGAAAAACATTTGTATACTTAAAATCCATTCTCGAATTAAATAGGAAGTATGGTTTTATTAAATTTGTTATCGTAGTTCCTTCTGTTGCGATTAAAGAAGGTGTTATGAAAACAATAGCGATGACAAAAGACTATTTTCGGACACAAATGCAAGGAATCGTCTATCGGGCGTTTATGTATGACAGTAAAAAACTAGATGAAGTGCAAGGTTTTGCTAGAAATGAAAATATTGAGATTATGATTATCAATATCCAATCCTTTAATAGTAATGATAATATTTTCAATCGAACAGATATGGATGCACTTTATGGTATTTCACCAAAACAATTAGTGAGTGAAACGAATCCAATCGTCATTATTGACGAACCGCAAAGTGTCGATAATACCGAGAATGCCCAGCAAGCAATTGCGTCTTTAAACCCGTCGATGGTTTTCCGTTTTTCTGCAACACATAAAAATAAAAGTTATCCGTTATTATACAAGCTTGGACCTGTAGAAGCCTATCTGCAAAAGCTCGTTAAGCAAATAGAAGTGGCAGGGATTAAGAAATCAATTGATGGAAATGAAGCTTATATGAAGTTAATAGGTATCAAGGCAACAAAGAAATCAATCACAGCGACTGTTGAAATGTATGTAAAAAGCAATACATCTATTGAGAAAAAAGAAGTGAAGCTTAAAAAAGATGATGATGTGTATATTAAATCGAAACGTATTGCCGCTTATGAAAAAGTTGGGTTTGTGAAAGACATATCGGCTGAACCAGGAAATGAATACATTGAGTTTTCCGGAGAACCGTCCATCATTAGATTGAGCCAAGCAATGGAAAACGACTTACAAATCAAACGTGCTCAAATTCGTAAAACGATTGAAGAGCATTTAAATAAAGAATTGAAATTAAACCAACAAGGAATCAAGGTTCTTAGTTTATTTTTCATTGATAATGTTGCGAACTACAGAGAATATGACGAGGAAAATAATCGAATTCCTGGGCCATATGCTAAAATGTTTGAAGAAGAGTATGAAGATGTCATTCGTTCTGAGAAGTACAAAGGATTACGTGACAGACATGTACCTATTTCCGAGGTGCATGATGGGTATTTCTCAGTAGACGGGAAAGGTAAAATCAAAAATACAAATGGATCAAGCCAAGCAGATGAAAGTACTTACCAAATTATTATGAAGGATAAGGAAGATTTGCTAACTTTCTATGATGAAGCAAAAGGGAATGTGAAAAAGGCTCATAAACTAAGATTTATATTCTCACATTCTGCATTAAAAGAAGGATGGGATAATCCGAACGTATTTCAAATCTGTACATTGATTGAGACGAAAGACACCATTACAAAACGACAAAAAATTGGTCGTGGCCTACGGATTGCCGTTAACCAAGAAGGTCAACGTGTACCAGGATTTGAAGTCAATACTTTAACCATTATGGCGAATGAAAGCTACGAAGAATTCGCCTCTGGACTGCAGAAAGAGTACGAGGATGAAGGCATCGAATTTGGCGTGTTTGCTAACGACATATTCAGTTCATTAGTCATTGCTGTCGATCCAGAAACAGGATATAAAACGCCTCTAGGTCATCAAAAATCGACTGAACTAGTTCAGTATCTAAAAGAGCAAAAATACCTAGATGATAAAAATAAAGGTACAGAAGTACTAGCTAAAGCGATAAAAGAAGGCACATTTGATATCCCAGAAAGTTTTAAAGAAATCGCAGACGATATGAAGGAAAAAATAACTACAGCCATTAAAGAAAAATTTAATGTTGATAAAATTGAAATAAAAGATAAAGATAATGCAGTGACGGTTAAATTGAATAAAGAGGCACTTGCCGGCCCATTTATAGAACTTTGGGAGAAAATAAAGTATAAAACAACTTTTACGATTCAGTTAAATTCGGAAGCGTTTATTAAGCAAGCTGCAGATAAATTAGCAGAAGAATTAGAAGTACGGATTACAAGACTTGAATATGAGCGGCATCGATTAGAAACAACGGGATCTGGTATAGAGACAGTAAAAGAAGAACAAACAACTTTTGCGGTGTCTGAGAAACAATATGAAAAAGCTCCGGATATATTAACATATTTACAAAACGAAACAAAATTAACACGAAAATCAATTATTGCTATTTTAAAACAGAGCGATACGTTACGTGATTTTAAGCGAAATCCGCAAGCTTACATGATGGAAACGGCGCGTATTATAAATGCTGCAAAACGCTTGGCAATAGTAGATGGTATAAAATACGAAAAATTGACGAATGGAGATGTTTATGAACAATCGTTATTTATGCAAGAAGAAATAAATAGTTATAAAGAATCGATTGTTCCAGTTCATGATAATCGCTCTCCATATGACCATATAATTGTCGATTCAGCGATTGAACGTGAATTCGCTGAAAACTGTGAGCGTGATCCAAATATAAAATTTTATATTAAACTACCGCCAGAATTTAAGATTAAAACTCCTTTGGGAAATTACAATCCAGACTGGGCTTTATCTTTACAACAAGATGGAAAAGAAAAATTATACTTCATTGTAGAAACAAAAGGTAGTACAGCCTCAGAAGATTTGCGCCCTACGGAATTAGGAAAGATTCGTTGCGGGGAAAAACATTTCGCTGCAATTGATACAGGTATAACATTTAAACGAGCTACTGAACAACCAGCGATTTATTCTTAACCAGGGGAATGATATATATTGGAAGAGCACCTCTTAAATGGATACGCTTATCTTACAAGGGGTGCTTCTCTTTTTATTTGTTGAACATTCGAACATGACATTCCAAGACGATTATTATATGGTTATCGTAATTTTTAAGACAGTCTTACTATGATTAGGGGATTCATTTTTTGAACAAGCAATATTTCTATCAATTTCTAGAACCTATATCTAAAGAACTGGCATATGTTGCACGAGAATTAGAAAATAGTATTTTTACTAGTACCCGTACAATGCTTACTCATGCAAGAGTTTTTGTTGAGAATATTTTACAAAAGGTGACAAACATTGAAAAATTACTAAACGAACCATGGATGAATCTTAAGGATCGAATCGATTTACTGAATGAAATGAATAACCAAGAACATATGTTTCGTTTTAGAGACTTATGATATGATAATTGTAGCCACATAAGCAGGGAGGCTGTGGCAACTGTTTCCCGTTTCTTGCCATGTGACCATGTCACAGCAAGAAAGGAGATGTTGCCGATGACGATCTTCGAGGCACTGGTTTTAATGATCAGTTTCGCATCATTGATTGTCTTGATTATGAAAGAAAAGTAACCCTCCCTGACGGCTAAATAGGGTGAGGGTTACTCTTTCACTTTTTAGCCACCGCGCTTCTTGCGGAGTAGCTAATTGAACGCTGATGCTCGAACATCGGCGTTCTTTTTAAATTATGCTTATAGTAATTGTAAAATACTCGATCGGAAAAAGAAAGTATTAGAATAACTTGTTACTACAAATCTATTTGAATAATCAACATAAAACGATTCTGCTTCTGATCTTTGCAATTGTTTGATAGTTATCAATTCATTACCTAAATGTTGTCTTTGGAAAAGATGAAAAAATTGTATAAGAACATATGTTTTTGATGTGGGCGGTGAGATATTATTAATTTAGCTACATAAGCAGGGAGGGCGGTGGCACCTGTTTTCCGTTTCTTGTCACGTGATCAGGCATTAAGGAAGGAGGTGTTGCCGATGACAAACTTCAAGGCACTGGTTTTAATGATCAGCTTTGTAACTTTGGTTGTCATGATTATGAAAGAAAAGTAACCCTCCCTGACGGCTAATAGGCGAAGGGTTACTCCTTCACTTTTTTGCCACCGCACTTCTTGCGGAGCAGCTACCTGAACGCTGATGTTACAGCATCGGCGTTCAGGTAGCTATTCTTATATTAAGTATAATATACTGAATTTTAAAATGAAAGTGATTAAGTTTTTAGTTGCAACAAAAACCGCTAATTCGGCCTATATAATAACAATATTTGGTAATTAACTATGAAATAAGAAGTTAATATGATCAAATTTTTCCAACAATCTATAATTGATTATACCTCAATAGGAATAAAGACCCTTATGCAAACAACCAAAATAAGATTGACTCTATCCTCCCTTAGTTGGATAATATACCCATAAAATCTCATTAACAATAAAAGTGGTGAACGTATGAGTACACTTTCTTATCTAAATAGACAGTTAAGTAACAAGCAGGATCAATTAGAACGACTACATACATGCGAACGTGAATTAAAAGAATGTCGGAATGAGTTTAAAGCCAATCAACGATTTTGTTTATCTCCTGAGTTAAGTCCCACGACTTGGCGTGGTAAGCTTGCAAAGGATTTTGAACGGATCCGTCGCGATGGCATTCTTCAAAACTATAAAGATATTAAAAATAATCAAATAGATAAATCTCTAACCGTTTTACATCAAGAAATTCAAACAATAACCCGCGAAATAAATAGTTTAGGAAGAGCTATCCATTCTGAAATCGAAAGAATGAGGGAGGAGGAAAAGAAGAAATGAGCACAGAAATTAAGGTTCAGTATACAGAAATAGCACAAAAACTAGCCAATCTTCAATCCAAAGCCAAATCCCTAAAAACATCATTTCCAACAGATATTGGTGGTAAAAATCATATGGATGTCATTTCACGGCTTAATGAAATAGGGGCAGACGTTCAAAAAATTTTACATAGCTATCAATCTTTTTTACTAAAAAGTGAAAATGCTACAAAGGAAGCAATTAAAAGTATGAAAGAATTGGACGAACGAGTATCCGGGCAATTTCAGCCGATGAAGTAGAAAGCTGGTGAGAGAATGAAAGTACTTGATGTTCATGGGTTTCGTGCTGATATGGATCAAATTCAAGAACGACTGGAAGCATTGAATGAACAAATTGAACAATTACAGCATGCCATTGACGGAATCATTACGCTGGAAGATTCGTTAAAAGGGAACAGCGGCGAGGCAATCCGCTCCTACTATCAGGAAATTCATCAAACATTTCTACTCTTTTTTCAATCCTTTCTCGCAAATTATGATACGATGATAGAAAATATGAAACATTCCTTGCGTGGACTGGAACCGGATGAAAATGGGTTTATAAATGAAGTATTTTTAGATTACAATTTAGAATATGGCCTAAAAAAGGTTGAAAGTGTAACACGTTCACTAACGGACGAAGGCAATCGCATCATGCAGAAAGTCAGTGATATTGTCCACTTGCCGAAATTACAAGATGACGGAACAATGCATCAAATCAAGCGAGCAAAAGAAAAGGTGAAGACGACCCTTCATCAGCTGCATTCTTTTGACAAACAAGCAACACGATCACTGGATTCTGTTCGTAAAGACATTATAACGATGTCCCGATTTATCGAACAAATGGATTCGAATCTTAAGGGAAACAAGCAAATCATCACCAACTTTACACCTAAGAAATTAATGGATGACGAAGCGTATCGGAGTTTACTAGGAGAATTCGTCCAAAAAGGAAACTTGACTCCCATCCAAACGATTAAAAGGGAACCTTACGGAAATTACAAAAGCATCAAATACCAAGTATATCCAGATGGACTTATCGTTATGGAATATCAGAAAATCGGGAAAGACTCAACTGTTTATTATGAGGTAGTCACCGATATTCCCAAGGAAGTGGAAGACGGCGCAACGGTAGGAATTATCGAGCCAACCATTGATAAAATCCTGAAAGGAATATATGTAGGGTCAGGCAAAGCAGTAGGAGATACCATTGAGGGCTGGAAAGGCCTTTACAAATTGGCTGAAAAGTACTTAGGCCCAACCCCGAGCCCTGACTTACTATTGAAAGCTGGATTAATTGGATCCGAACTTTACCTTGATTCAAAAGCTGTTTTCGGAAGAGCTATTGATACAGGCAAATACATGGTGAAGGCTATAAAAGATGGATTTGTTCGGGATGTCATCGAAGGAGATGCAGAAAGTAGAAGTAAATATTTTACTTATCTTTTTACGACTTTAGGAATCGGTGTTTTAAGTGATAAAGGGATCAGCAAAATTGGTAAAATAGGTACAAAAGTTGGCGGATTTGGCGGGATAACAACAAAAGTTGAGGGACTGAGCCCATCTTTGGCAACTGTAAATGCTGGACCTATTCCTTATAATGTGTTGAATCGATTGGAGGATCAGATTCAGCTGGCGGCGAGGAAAGCGTTCGGGAATGGTACTAAGGGTACCGGTAAAGTTGCGGGGCTTAAATCCAGAAAATTATCTTCTGAACAAATTGAATTAGATTGGCTAGCTGATAAGTATACTGCTGTAGAAGTAAAAGGAACAGTTAAAGTTGGTGGAAAGGAAGTAGATGTATCCAGAAGAGTGTACCAAATTAAGATTGATAAAAATTATGTACCTAATAATCCGAAGGCACTAGGAAAGTCAAATGGAGAATTAATGAAAAAAGGGAAATCTCCATATATTGTAAAGGATGGGGTGGAAAGTAAAGTTGAATTACACCATTTAATTCAAAAAGAACCTGGTGGAATGGTTGAAATTGCGGAGTTAACTCATGATAAATACGATTTGGCGCTACATGGTTTGGTTGAAAATGGAAAAAGTTTTAGAAATAATCCAGAACTTGAAAAAATGTATAATAACTTTAGAAGTAACTATTGGAAAATGCGAGCTAGTGAATAATAGGAGTGAGTTTAATTTATGGATGAAAGAATTATTAAGATGATCGAAAATTATGGTGAAGAAGATGATTTTTTTGGAGAAGTATCAGATGAATATATTAATAAGGCTGAAGAAAAACTTAGAGTTAAATTTCCTCAAAGTTATCGTAACTTTATAAAAAAATATGGTTCGGGAGGAATATGTGGAGTTGAGCTTGAAGGTGTTCAGGGGAATTTAGGAGCATCTGTAGTTGATGCAACAGAGAGATGGAGAAAATTAGGATTGGGTATGAATTTAATTGTTTTAGAGGATTCGGGAGAATTTGCTAGATGTATGTATTGTGCAGATATGAATGATGACAGAGTATTTAGTTGGGAAAGGGGGGGGACAGATTTACACCCAAGATATAATACATTTGATGACTATGTAATAGACATATTTCAAGAAGGAATTGATAACTGGTAAAAAACAATGAGGTTAATCTAGGGGATACTTATGAATCAATTAACGTACTCGTAAGTTTAATGCAGTAGTAGTGATGACCTCATACTGATAATATAAATCTTACAAATCTATGCTTCTTAAAAACATACAAGCTTAGTACACTTGATTGTCAACTGGGATTGGACACTTTTTCGGTACAAGGATGAAAGTACCTTTAACCAGCTATCAAAAATCAATGAAAAAATAGATATAGGATTTATGGAATTAAATCTATCTAAAATTAATAAAGGACTTCACAGGTGGGCTACAAGAGATGTTGGCTCACCTTTTGTTTGTTAGGGAACTTAGAAGAGTCTATGACATACCGAATTCTGCTTTAAAAGCACTTATTGAATTAAACAAAAAAATGTATCCAGAAATGAGGAAATAAAATGAATGATATTTTTGTAAAATCACTTTATGAGTCTATCATTAAAGAGAACCTTCAACTATACAAAGACTTGTATGAAACAACGAATGTTAATTCTAAAACAGATGATTATTGGAAAAAAGCTATTGGTTTTTACGATAGTTTAACTGACGAAAATAAAGATACATTAATGAAGATAATTGAACACACTATGATTGATACTATTTCAAACATGCTAGGAGTGATTGATGGAAGTTCGACTTTAAAAGATTGTTCGTTAGAACCTAAATTACTGCTCGATTCTATTGATACGGACGGAGAACTGCAAGATTCGTTTTTAGAATTCATAGAAGAAAGAGATAGTAACAGCTAATTGGATTTTTTATTACAGAGGTCTTCATAAAGAGCTCAGTTAGAATATATATTTTTTAATCTGTATATCCTAAATGTAGCATATCTCAATTGTCTTTCAAGATTTTTTATTTGTGTGGCTCCCCAGCGCTGTAAACCGTATTTCATATATAGAATAAGTGTAATTGTTGTAATCTCCACATGATATTTTGCAAAATGATAGCTTAAGAAATAATAAACCGAAGTGACAAAAAGATTTGGAAGACAATTAATGGTGGAAATATGCCAGTAATTAATCCGGCAGAATAGGAAGAGAGACTTTAAATATGGTATATACGGCTCTTGTTAAAAGGCTAGACTCACAAATTGAGGAAGAAGTGACAATTGAAATTGAGGTATTGAATTTACAGGATTTGCTTTTATTTGCCCTTATAAAATTGAATTAGAGAAAAGTTATCCTGTATCAATATGGTTTACTATCTTAGATGAGTTAATGATTCGTGAAATCTAGGAAGAGAAGAAAGAAATAGAACGTATTAGTTTGGGATATGAATATTATATAAGAGGTTTGTTACATGAGGATACAATTGATGCAGGGGTAGTTTTTACTGACGAAGATGAATATTTTTCAGATTATCCCGAATTGGTCGATAAAAATGTTGAGATCAGAGTTGACCGAATCAGTATAGAATTTTTAAGGACATCCACTAATAATAATTAAGAATAGTAGATGTACAAAAGAAAAAAATAATTGAATCATCGCTTTTACCCTTAGAATAATTAACTCTAGGGGTTTTTAAATAGTGCGAGTGCAAAATAAGAATACGATAGAATTATACGAACGAGTTTCCGAGCAATTTCAGCCGATGAAGTAGAAAGCTGGTGAGAGAATGAAAGTACTTGATGTTCATGGGTTTCGTGCTGATATGGATCAAATTCAAGAACGACTGGAAGCATTGAATGAACAAATTGAACAATTACAGCATGCCATTGACGGAATCATTACGCTGGAAGATTCGTTAAAAGGGAACAGCGGCGAGGCAATCCGCTCCTACTATCAGGAAATTCATCAAACATTTCTACTCTTTTTTCAATCCTTTCTCGCAAATTATGATACGATGATAGAAAAGATGAAACATTCCTTGCATGGACTGGAACCGCATGAAAATGGGTTTATAAATGAAGTATTTTTAGATTACAATTTAGAATATGGCCTAAAAAAGGTTGAAAGTGTAACAAGTTCACTAACGGACGAAGGCAATCGCATCATCCAAAAAGTCAGTGATATTGTACACTTGCCAAAATTACAAGATGACGAAACAATGCATCAAATTAAACAGGCAAAAGAAAAGGTGAAGACGACTCTTCATCAGCTGCATTCCTTTGACCAACAAGCAACACGATCACTGGATTCTGTTCGTAAAGATATTCAAACGATGTCCCGATTTATCGAACAAATGGATTCGAATCTTAAGGGAAACAAGCAAATCATCACCAACTTTACACCTCAGAAATTAATGAGGGAAGAAGCCTATCGGAGTCTACTAGGTGAATTTGTACAAAAAGGAAACATGACTCCCATTCAAACGATTAAAAGGGAAGCTTACGGAAACTACAAAAGTATTAAATACCTGGTCTATCCAGACGGGCTTATCGTTATGGAATACCAGAAGATTGGAAAGGACTCAAATGTTTATTATGAAGTCGTCACAGATATCCCTAAGGAAGTCCAAGACGGCGCAAAGGTAGGAATCATTGAACCAACAATTGATAACATCTTGAAAGGAATATATGTAGGTTCCGGGCAAGCAGTAGGAGATACCATTGAGGGCTGGAAAGGCCTTTATAAATTGGCTGAAAAGTACTTAGGCCCAACCCCGAGCCCTGACTTACTATTGAAAGCTGGATTAATTGGATCCGAACTTTACCTTGATGCAAAAGCTGTTTTCGGTAGAGCTGTTGATACAGGCAAATATATAGTGAAAGCTGTAAAAGACGGTTTTGTTCGGGATGTTATAAACGGAGATGCGGAAAGTAGGAGTAAATATTTTACTTACCTTTTTACCACTTTAGGAATTGGTGTTTTAGGTGATAAAGGGATAAGTAAAGCAGGTAGTGTAAGTACAAAAGTGGGGAACCTTGGTAGAATAACGACCAAGGTTGAGGGATTTACTCCATCTATGGGTACCGTTACTGCTGGCCCCATTCCTTATAATGTGATGAATCATTTGGAGGATCAGATTCAGCTGGCGGCGAGGAAAGCGTTTGGGGATGGTACTAAGGGTACGTGGAAAGACTATAAAAATTATAAGACTGTAGAGTATAATGGTACAACTAAAATTAATGGAGAAGTTAGGGATACTAGCAGACGGGTCTATCAAAGGATAGATATTGATTATGATAGGGTTGACCCTAAAACTGGTAAGACAAATTATCAATTAATGAAAAGCGGAAGACCTCCAATTTGGAAAGATGGGACTAAAATAGAACTTCATCATATAATCCAAAGAGAACCTGGTTCAATGGTAGAACTCCCAGGTAGTATGCATAAAGAATATTATAGAATATTACATGGTTTAGTGGAGAATGGAGGAAGCTTTAGAAATGACCCTGTATTGAAAAAACAATATGAAAACTTCAGATCGAAATATTGGAGATGGAGAGCTAAACAAATAGATAATGGCGAATTATAAAAGGAGAAATTCTGTATGAATAAACAGGAATTAACCAATTTTATTAAAAAAAATATGGAATTAGATGATTTTACTGGAGGAGTAGATGGAAAACAGATTGATTATGTTCAAGATACCCTCAAGCTAAAATTGCCAGAAAGTTACAAATGGTTTTTAAATAATTACGGATCTGGTGGTTTATATGGTGTAGATATTTTAGGAGTGGCTAGGTCTAATATTGCTACTGTTGTTATGGAAACGGAGCGTTATAGGGAATTAGGAATGAATGAGAATTTAGTAGTTATTGAGGATGTAGATGAATATGCTTATTGTTTAGATACAAGCAATATGGAGAATAATGAGTGCCCAGTAATAGCGTGGAATAAGCAAGGAGGACTTGATGACTACAATACGGCAGAAAATTTTTATGAGTTTTTATCACAAAGGTTGTTGGATGCAAAAGAAGCATGGGAAGAAGACTTTTAAGATAGATAAATAGAAAGAAATTATAATCGATATTAAAAAAATAAAAAACACAGATAGTTGACCGTTGATGTTAGTACATTATCGGTCATTTTTTTATTCCTGTAATATAAGTGATTAAGTTTTATTGTTTCCAAAAAATCATCAATTCGATCTATGTAATTCCTGTATTTAGAAATTAATAGTGAAGAAGCTAATATGACAAATTTTTCGCAGACGAACTTTCATTGTTTACACCTCAAAGGGAATTGAGACCCCTATATAAAAATCCAAATTCAAATTGACTCTATCCTCCCTTAGTTGGATAATATACCCATAAAATCTCATTAACAATAAAAGTGGTGAACGTATGAGTACACTTTCTTATCTAAATAGACAGTTAAGTAACAAGCAGGATCAATTAGAACGACTACATACATGCGAACGTGAATTAAAAGAATGTCGGAATGAGTTTAAAGCCAATCAACGATTTTGTTTATCTCCTGAGTTAAGTCCCACAACTTGGCGTGGTAAGCTTGCAAAGGATTTTGAACGGATCCGTCGCGATGGCATTCTTCAAAACTATAAAGATATTAAAAATAATCAAATGAGTCAATTTCATAATTGCTCTTTTTAAAAATACAGAATCCTACAGAATTTCTAAAATATATTTTTAAAAACAGAAATCATGCTACTTGTTGCTGATTTAATTGTACATTAATTCGGTCTGCGGCTAACTTTGAAGCATTATAAATAAGGGTTACCATGTCAAAATGAATTTTTGCACGTTTCCCAGTACGATAGCGAACATTGTTCAGTTGAAAGAATTCTTTCAGATAGGCATTAACCCGTTCTACGGCAGTACGACGTTTGAAAATGTTTTTCCATGCTTGTGACCCGCGTGCTGGTGCGGTATATCTGCGAAGGTCTGAAGTGATTTTCACTTTATAAACCTTTTGGCAAATACCTTCATTAGCTAAGGGACAGTCGCTGCATTCCTTTGGTCTTGTGTATTTCAATGTTTCATATTTAGGATCAAAACTATCATAACGATAAGAATGCTCTCTGAAACAAGTTGGGGCAAAGTGTTTATCATAGCCAATGATTTCCCCTTCATTTCGCTTATTATACGCGATGACGGATTGTTGTCCCATTCGATGTACCTGCTCGTATATGGGTTCATAGTCATAGCCCGCATCCATTGTTTGATAACGTAATGGAAGGTGAAGGCGTTCCTGAATTCCTTTCAGTAAAGGGATAGCTGCCTTACCATCATTTAGACTCCCAGATGAAAAAAGAGCCTGTAGAATGTATTGGCTTGATGTACCAACGGCTAAATGACCTTTGTAGCCAAACCAAAAACATTTTGTCCTTCTGAGTTCTTTTTCACGCCCCATTTAGGGTCTTGGGAACTTCGGCACGTAGTTCGGCTAGGGAACATCTAATTGGTACAAATTTTTCTATCATATAAAGGTAAATTGGCTTCCGTTTCAGCTTGTTCTTTAAGCCACCCGTCACGCTCATCTTTTGATTTCCGACCACGTTTTTGGGGTTCAGATTTTGGCTTTTCTTCTTTTGGCTGCGCTTGGTCTCGTGCTTCAAAATGGGTTGCATCAATAGCCACTGTATCATCCGTGATGAAACCTTCTGCAATAGCCTGGAGGACCACTTTTTCTTGTTCTTTCTCAAGGATATCGCTTTCCTCCAATTTCGTTATGAGACGTGAATAGGAGGATTCTGAAGGCACATGATCAGAAACCAAAAAGCCACAATTTAACTTAAAAGCTAGATCATCATGAAGACGTTTTATAAGATCCTTCATCGTAGGGATGCGCTCTATGTATCTTACAAAGGTGGAGATAATCATGGTTTGCATAGTTTAGTTCTTCCGGTGCACCCAACCGTGATTTTTTCGCCACTTGATGGTACATCGAATCCAAATCTACCGCTGAAATAATGGCTTCATATTTTTGGGTAGGTTCCATGTCAAATAATTCCTGTATGCCAAATAGGCTAGGTTGTCGTATAATAGTCATAAGAAGTACTCCTCCAGTCTTTTTATGGTTTGTGGTCAACGTAAGCCCGAATTATAAAAATAAGTGTACCTTTCGGTACGCATCGTAAATAGCCGTAAATTCTGACTTTTTAATCGAATTACGGCTATTTCATTTATTTGCTACATTCTGCCTGAATCATTTTTGACCAGGGCATGTATTGATCTAAAATTTCAGGGTTTTGTTGGACGCCGAGATTTGGTAAATCCGTAAAAAGTTTCTTTATATATTCATAGAAATCAACGCCGTTACTTTTGGCAGTTTCAGCAATACTTAAACAGATGGCATTCGCTTTTGCACCAGCTTCACTTACACTAAAGAGCCAATTTTTTCTTCCTATAACGTTGGGACGGATGGCGTTCTCGGCTGGATTATTATCCATTTCAATTCGCCCATCATTCAGGAATAATTTGAGTCCATTTGCCCTGTTTAATGTGTATTCAGCTGCTTTTGCTAACGCATTTTTTCCGTAAAATGGTGATGTTTCAACCCAGTGAAGGAATTCCTCCACGATTGGCTTCGAGTACTTTTGACGTTTTTTTCTTCGTTTACTCGGAGACAAACGTTTAAATTGCCTTTCTAGTCGATATAAATCATCACAATATTTCACACCGATTCTACCATTTTTGCTATCAGCTTTCAGCCAATAACGACGAACATGCGCCCAACAATTTGCGAAATTAACGCCTTCCAACTTATCATAAGCAGAATAACCATCACACACAATCGTTCCAGAAAAGCCTTCAATAAAACTTTCAAGGACAGATCGAGCTCGAGATAATGCGCTTTGAAAGAGAGTCATTGTTGGCCCTTGGCTTGGCACACTTCGAAACACCCAATTATACGCATTGGCTTGGCCAGATTTCCCATCGGATCGGTTGATAATTTGTCCGTATGTTTCATCGACATGCAAAACCGATTTTGCCATCATCAACTCTTTCATTCGTTCGTATACAGGTAACAGCCAATCATGTGCTACACGGATAACCCAATTCGATAGGTTTTTATCATTGGTATTCAGTCCATAGCGATTCCATTCCTTTACCTGACGGTAAAGAGGTAAATATTGTGCAAATTTATCATAGATGACTTTGGCAAGTACGCTAGGACTTGCGATGCTACGCTGAATCGCTGGTTGTGGTGCTTTCCCGCGTTTGATTTGTGCTGGCTGTGATGAATCAACTTTGCAGTCTTTACATTCATACGCATGTTCAATGTGCTGTACTTTCATCATTTTTGCAGGAATAAATTTTGCTTCTTCACGTACAAGTGTACTACCAATTTCAATCATTTGCCCTTGGCAACAGTCACAGATTGTATTTTTCGGATGATGGTGAATAGCTTCTACTTCAATACCATCATGCAAGGAATCATTTCGTTTTTTTGATTTAACTTTTCGTACAACAGTATAAGAGATTGTCTG
Source organism: Heyndrickxia sporothermodurans (assembly GCA_016756695.1). Taxonomy (GTDB): domain Bacteria; phylum Bacillota; class Bacilli; order Bacillales; family Bacillaceae_C; genus Heyndrickxia; species Heyndrickxia sporothermodurans. Next base: position 3,734,246 of record CP066701.1, on the reverse strand, counting down.
TTGGCTTTGTTCTTCTGTGTGCTCAGGTTCGCTAAAAGCCGGGTCATCATCAAATAATGAGCCTTGCCCATCTGGTACGTTGTATTTCGATTTTTCGGATTTCGATCCATATAAAAGTTTTGTTAAATGGCGAATTTGTTCAGTTAGCGCTTCAATCTGTTTAGTTGATTGATCTAGCTTTTTCGATAAGTCTTTGTTTTGTTGATTTGAATGAGCCAATTGTTCTTCGAGAAGTCGAATTAATTTCCCATATGGATTCTTGTTATTGGAAGAAGTATTAACCATTTATTTCACCACTTTTCGTTCACCATAAGTTAGTTATATTATAACATTTTTAACGTAGAAAGCGAAGTTGAAAATGGCTATAAACCAACATTTCTAGCTTGTTTAGAATACTCCTTTTTGTGATTTTTGAATGGCCTTTGGTTGCTGAATGGACAACCCTTCTAACAACCAGCGAACCTCCTGTTGCGAAAGTTTACGTACTTCATTTTCATCTTTTGGCCATTGAAGTTTTCCTCCATCTAGTCGCTTATAAAGCATGGCGAAACCATCGCCATCAAAATATAAACATTTATAACGGTCTTTACTCCAACCAGAGAAAAGGAAAATAGAATCTCCATATGGATCAAGTTCGAAAGAATCTTGAATTAGCGTTGCTAATCCATCAATTCCCTTCCTCATATCTGTTTTACCGCAAATAATATAAATGTTTTTTACACTGGTATAATCATGTTTCATAGATTTTTCAACTCCCTCATGACCGTTTGGATGATGTGCTCATCTACGCCGTTGAAGAAGGAAATTTCAGCAGCTTCAATTTTGATTGTGCAAAAGCTATTTGAAGGATCTTTCGAAGTTGTGGATGTTATAATATTTTTTTCTGGTTGTATTGAAACGGGGACGATTGTTAGTTTTTGTTGTGACATAGGAAAAGCACCTCCTTAATTGATACGATTATTGTACTAAGGGGTGCTGATCATTTATATGCGTTGTTTGAATGGGGGCTTACTGGTCAACTACCATTATACAAGATTTGGGGAGGTACTTCTTTTTTTATCTCTTAAACCCCTTGATACACAAGGGCTAAGAATTATGAAATTCATTCAAATAGATAAATCTCTAACCGTTTTACATCAAGAAATTCAAACAATAACCCGCGAAATAAATAGTTTTAGAAGAGCTATTCAATCCGAAATCGAAAGACTGAGGGAGGAGGAAAAGGAGAAATGAGTACAGAAATTAAGGTTCAGTATACAGAAATAGCACAAAAACTAGCCAATCTTCAATCCGAAGCCAAATCCCTAAAAACATCATTTCCAACAGATATTGGTGGTAAAAATCATATGGATGTCATTTCACGGTTTAATGAAATAGGGGCTGACGTTCAAAAAATTCTACAAAGCTATCAATCTTTTTTACTAAAAAGTGAAAATGCCACAAAGGAAGCAATTAAAAGTATGAAAGAATTGGACGAACGAGTTTCCGAGCAATTTCAGGCGATGAAGTAGAAAGCTGGTGAGAGAATGAAAGTACTTGATGTTCATGGGTTTCGTGCTGGTATGGATCAAATTCAAGAACGACTGGAAGCATTGAATGAACAAATTGAACAATTACAACATGCCATTGACGGAATCATTACGCTAGAAGATTCATTAAAAGGGAAAAGCGGCAAGGCCATTCGCTCCTACTATCAAGAAATTCATCAAACATTTCTACTCTTTTTTCAATCCTTTCTCGCAAATTATGATACGATGATAGAAAAGATGAAACATTCCTTGCATGGACTGGAACCGGATGAAAATGGGTTTATAAATGAAGTATTTTTAGATTACAATTTAGAATATAGCCTAAAAAAGGTTGAAAGTGTAACAAGTTCACTTACCGACGAAGGCAATCGTATCATGCAGAAAGTCAGTGATATTGTCCACTTGCCGAAATTACAAGATGACGAAACAATGCATCAAATCAAGCGAGCAAAAGAAAAGGTGAAGACGACTCTTCATCAACTGCATTCCTTTGACCAACAAGCAACACGATCACTGGATTCCGTTCGTAAAGACATTCAAACGATGTCCCGATTTATCGAACAAATGGATTCGAATCTTAAGGGAAACAAGCAAATCATCACTAACTTTACACCTCAGAAATTAATGGAGGACGAAGCGTACCGGGCTCTACTAGGTGAATTTGTTCAAAAAGGAAACTTGCCCCCTATCCAAACGATTCGTAGAGAAGCCTACGGTAACTATAAAAGTATTAAATACTTGGTCTATCCAGACGGACTTATCGTTATGGAATATCAGAAAATCGGGAAAGACTCAAATGTTTATTATGAGGTAGTCACCGACATTCCCAAGGAAGTGGAAGATGGTGTAAAGGTAGGAATTATCGAGCCAACCATTGATAACATCTTGAAAGGAATATATGTCGGTTCAGGCAAAGCAGTAGGAGATACCATTGAGGGATGGAAAGGCCTTTATAAATTAGCTGAAAAATATCTGGGTCCCACCTCAAGTCCTGACTTACTATTGAAAACTGGATTAATCGGAACCGAACTTTACCTTGATTCAAAAGCTGTTTTCGGAAGAGTTGTTGATACGGGTAAATATATGGTGAAAGCTGTGAAAGATGGATTTGTTCGGGATGTCATCAACGGAGATGCGGAAAGTAGGAGTAAATATTTTACTTACCTCTTTACGACTTTAGGAATCGGTATTTTAGGTGATAAAGGGGTCAGCAAAATTGGCAATCTAGGTACGAAAGTTGGTAAATTTGGTGAGATAACTGCCAAGGTTGAGGGACTGAGTCCATCTTTAGGAACTGTTACCGCTGGCCCCATTCCTTATAATGTGATGAATCGTCTGGAGGATCAGATTCAGCTGGCGGCTAGGAAGGCGTTCGGGGATGGTACTAAGGGTATAGATAAAACTAGACCATCATGGAGACAATCTGAAATTGATGTAGGAAAAGAATATCCTGGATATCGTGACCAAGTATCATTCAAGGATAGGAATGAAGTAAGTGTGACTGATAAACTAGATTTAACAGTTTCCGATAAATAATATTTTACACTTTTAAACTTGGATGGTTAGATTCTTTGTCCTCCTGCCCTAGGGCAGGAGGACAAAGAAAAATCAGAACTTACTAACATCCGTTCCTATTAAAATATTTCTCTATCACTGTTATATTTTATTCGTTGATGATGATTTACAGTGATGGAGGACATGAAAGGTGGACAAGTTTGAAGTGTATGTAGACATTCGTCAATTATTAAAGCAAGGGTTCAGTAAAGCAAAAATAGCCAAAAAGTTAGGAATTTCCCGACCTACTCTGTATCGATACCTTCAAAAGGATCCGAAAGAAATGGCAGACTGGGTAGATTCCCTCCAAGTCAGGTCGAAAAAATTGGATCCATATAAGGATAAGATTTTATCCTGGCTCAAAGAGAATCCAGACATGTCGGCTGCCCAAGTGGAAGATTGGTTAAGAGAGAGAGATTCTTCCTTGGAGATATCGGAGAGCACTGTCAGGGGCTATGTCAGGAAACTTCGAGAAGATTATGATCTTCCAAAAGAAATTCGTGTTCGTGACTATGAAGCTGTTCCAGAAATGGCCATGGGGGAACAAGCACAAGTGGATTTTGGAGAAACCATACAGGAGACCCCTGAAAGGAAGAAAGCAAAACTTTATTTCATAGCTTTTGTCTTATCGCATTCACGTTATAAGTATGTAGAATGGCTAGATAGGCCTTTTACAACAAGAGATTTGATAAATGCCCATGAAAATGCATTTAAGTGGTTTGAAGGGATTCCACATGAAATGGTATATGACCAGGATTCAGTCATTGTCGTCAGTGAAAATGGGGGAAACCTTATTTACACAAAGGAATTTGAAGTGTACCGCCAACAGCGTGGTTTAAAGGTAAGGATTTGTCGCAAAGCAGATCCAGAAAGCAAAGGGAGAATTGAAAATGTAGTCGGATATATCAAGAAAAATTTCGCCAAGCATCGGATATTTACCAATATCGATCGCTGGAATGAAGATTCGTGGAAATGGCTTAATCGTACAGGGAACTATAAAATTCATCAGACTACAAAAAAAAGACCGGTCGAAGTGTTTCAAGAAGAAAAACACCATTTAAGACCAGTCCCTAACCCGTTAGAATTCAGTAATGTAAAACCTGTATCTAGTATAACAAGAACGGTTCGCCGGGACAATACAATCCGATATCAGTCCAACCGATATTCTGTTCCTCTAGGTACATTTAATAAACAAGAAAAGGTATATATACAAAGAACCGAAGAACATCTGCTTATATATGCATCTCCCAATGGCCCGTTAATGGCCGAACATAAAATTTGTCATGGGAAAGGTCAATTGATTCAAGACCGGCAACATACTAGAGATAGATCAAAAGGAATCGACGCCTACATGGATACAGTAGCCAGTTATTTTACCGATTCCCATCTGGCACAATGTTTTCTGAAGGAAATCAGGGATCGATATCCTCGATATATACGTGATCAATTACAGATCATCATGAATCAGCTAAAAAGGACGCCGCAAGAAATATCTAACCAGGCCTTGGAGGAGTGTGTAGATAAAAGGCTTTTTTGTGCAACAGATTTTGTCGATATGATTCAGTATATCAAACGGCAACGACCATTAAATGTTACAGATGTCCGTAATGAAGAGGGTAAAATTAAACCATTCCATGGTCAAAATGCGTTTATTATTCAAACCTATGCCCAAAAAAGAGATGTAAATGAATATATAGCTGTATTGGAGGGAGAAAAATGAGCCCATTAAAGAAATCGGAAGAGCTTTTAAAAACCCTCCATTTATCAGAAGCAGCCCATTCTTTGTCTCAGTTTGTCAAACAAGCTGAGACAAACGAATCAACCTATCTTTCCTTTCTTTACAGCATTTTGGAATATGAGCAAAAACGAAGAGAGGAAAAACAATTGGAAAAAAGGCTGAAATGGGCAGCCTTCCCTTTTCAAAAAACACTGGATGAATTTCATTTAGAAGAACAACAATCATTAAGTCAAAAGCAATTGAATCATCTGAGAGAATTAACATGGATTGAACAATTATATAATATTATTCTGCTTGGACCGCCAGGCATAGGCAAAACACACTTATCAGTTGGATTAGGATTAGAAGCAATCAATCAAGGTCATAAGGTTATGTTTATCACCATGGGAGAGTTGGTTCATGCCTTAAAAACGCAGGAAATTTCAAGGAAAGCACAGACCAAAATGAAAAGAATCCGTACTGCGGACTTAGTCATCATTGATGATCTTATGTTTATGGCAATGGATCAGCATGAAGCGAACCTATTTTTCCATTTAATCAATGACTTATACAACCGATCCTCTATAATCTTGACCTCCAATAAAGCTCCAAAGGAGTGGGGTGAGTTATTAGGGGATCCAGCGATAACGACAGCCATTTTGGATAGGCTTATCCATCGGGCAGAAGTCATTCACTTAAATGGTGATAGCTATCGAATGAAACATCGAGCTACTATTTTTACTGAAAAAGTGTAAAAAATAAATTATCGAAAATTGTAACATTCTACTTGACGGTCACAGTAAGTCATGGCACTAAAAATAGTTCAAGACCAGATTTTTATATTAACGGTCATAGCATAGAAGTTAAAAATTATAAAGTGACTACGTCTTCTGGTAGAAGTAACTTAATAAGAAACGTGTCAAAACAAATTAATAAACGGATAAGTGATTTACCTTATAAAACTAAGCAGTCTGTTATTATTGATGTTAGAGGTCAAAATGTCACAAGGGATGTTTTAAGGGACATTAAACAAAAAATAAATGGAAGAACAAACGGAGTAGCAGAAATAATTTTTAAGATGGATTAGAGGTGAAATTTAGATGACAGTAGGAATATTAGTAGATTGTTTTTATTACGAATTAGGTCATAGCGATTTTGTACATTCATTCTTTTCAACAATCTCATACCATTTAGAAAAAGAAGGATGGGGGACAAAATACCCTTTAATTATGAATGAGTTATATAATGACAAACTAAATTCGGATGATGTTTCTGTGGCAAAAGCTAATTTAATTGAAATTGAACAGGAATTATCAAAACACTCGCCAGAACATGTTATATGGGATATTGATGATTTATCACAAAAACCTCCGTGGGGGGATAAAATAAGTTCCAAAGTAACTAACCTTGCGAATTATTTTGCAACAACTGATGGGAAAACATTCTTTGAAGTGATATACACAGCGATGGATGTGGCAGAAGAAGATAAATGTGATTTGAAAATTCATAAACTATAACTTTTTTAAAACCATGGGACGCTATCCCATGGTTTTTTACGATACGGAGTGCCGAATACACTACTCTTTATTCAGATAGTAAAGATAATGTTTTTGTCAATAATAAATTGAGCCAAAGCGATCACTTCAAAAGTGAGCCACTCTTGGAATAAGCACTCCTATATATGGGAGAAGATGGGTGTTTAGGTTTCTTGCCCCGGGAGAGGGGCAAGAAACCTAAACACCTCGCACGTTACTCCTACTCTTCATTTTCTTTTTGCTTTAAACTTTGGCGGAATCGATATGATTCTCCATTAAGCAAAAGAATGTGTGAGCGGTGAGTAAGCCGGTCAAGTAAAGCTGCGGTCATTTTTTCATCTCCAAAAATGTTCGTCCATTCTGTAAATTCAAGATTCGTCGTAATGATAACACTTGCACGTTCATAACGGCTTGAAAAGAACTGAAATAATAGCTCTGCTCCCGTTTTAGAGAAGGGGATGTAACCGAGCTCATCCACGATGATCACATCGTTTTTGAGCCACTTCTTCTCAAACGCCCCAAGTTTATGCTCTTCCTTAGCTATGAGTAGCTCTTCTACCAACTCGGCAGCTGTAATGAATTTTGTTTTGTAACCATTTTGGATCATAGCGATTCCAAGGCCCGTGGCCAAATGGGTTTTTCCTGTTCCACTGTTTCCTAAAAAAATTATATTCTCTTTTTTTCTCGACAAATTCACCTTTTGCAAGAGTAAGAAATCGGTTTCGATTTAAACTTGGCATTAAAGAAAAGTCATAGGTATCTAATGTTTTATGGACTGGAAATGCACTTGTTTCAGCCTTCTTTGCCTTTGATTTTCCTCTCGTGCCTGGACTTCTATTTCAAGTAATGCCAGTAAATATTCTTCGTATTGCAGATTTCTTTCTTCTGCTTCTCTTGCAAGAGAACGATATTGCTTGCGATGGTAGGCATTCTTAGTTGTTTTGTTAAATGATCTAAAAGTATCTCTGTTGTCATTTCATCTGACCTCCCGTTAATTGTCCATACTGGGCAATATTTGCCTTTTGAATCTTATAGTCCAGTAGATTTACCGGCGTTTTCTCCTTAGATAGATCCTGGATTTTTAAGCAGTTATTTGAGAGCCTTTGAATGATTTCATGTACAACTTCGTACCGATAGATCTGTGCTTGTTCAGCTTCAAGTAAGGCTTGAGTCAACTTTTCCATTCCTATCTCCCGATGAAGGAGGAGAAGTCGGATAAATTTGCGATCACCCGAGGCTCCTTCATGTTCTCTCATCTTTCGATGAAAACGCCTGAACACATCCGGAATATCAGACGATTGGAATGCATGGGCATCCCGAATTGCTCGAGGCTTTTTCAATAATGCCTCAAGGTAATGATCCAGGTTTGATCATTTGGTTTCGTTCATAAGAACGAGGATGTTCTGCGATCACTTGATTTTGAGCCACAACGCTCACACGATCGACAAAAATTTTGACCCATACACCTTGGCCAACATAGCTACAAGGGATAGAATACTGATTTGTCTCTACAGTAATTAAAGATGTCTTGTTAACCTGGCAGGAAACCAGCCTGCAAGCTTCAAATTTCTTTTCCGGAAGTGGGTGCAGATATTCTTTTTCCTTTTCCCACATTTGCGCCACTTTTTCATTGGTGTGGGGGACCGTTTTCTGTTCGGCATCCTTTAAGCACCATTTCAAAAGGTGGTCATTTAATTCATCCAATGATTGGACTTCGGGTAACGGGACAAGGGCATTTCTTCTTACATACCCAACTGTTCCTTCTATGCGGCCTTTTTCATTTCCAGACCGGACATTACAAAATTCTGCCTTGAACAAGTAGTGAGCTTGTAAAGCTAGGAATGCCTCCTGTTCCAAGCGATCTCTACCTTGGAGTATTTTTACTACAGCTGTTTTTAAGTTATCAAAAAGCCCTTCTGTTGGTACACCACCAAAGAACTCAAACGCATGGACAAAGCCATCTAAGAAAGCCTCTTGTTTCTCATGAAGGTATGCGCGTGCAAATCGTACTCGACTTGCCGAAAGCTGCATACAAAAGAGGTAAATTCGTTGTGTTCGACCCTGTAGAATAATATCCGCCTCTCCCCAGTCGAATTGGAATTGGTGGCCGAGTTGAAAATCAAGAGGGATAAAGACATCCTGTAGTTTTTTCCTGCGTTTGGCAACAACCTTACGGATATTTGATTCGGAGCCTTTAAAATTATATTCATCTTGCAATCTACGAAATATTCGAGCTGCAGTATGTTTTTGTTTTCCCCAACGTTTGAGATCATCTTCAAGCCACTGATCTATTATTGGCAAGACTCTCCTTGTTTCATCAGAGTATTCTCTTCCGATATAGCTATTTTGCCGATTTATAGTTGTGGGAGCTTCATTCTGTTTAAGATATTTACTAACGGTATTTCTCGAAATCCCCAATTTTTGGGCAATCTGTCGCTGTGACAGCCCTTCTACCTCATGTAAGAATTTGATATTATAAAATTGAGCCATGTTGATCATCCTTTTTTCCTCTCTCTATATTAAAAGTTTGGTCACTTTCAATCTTAAGAGAGGATTTGTTAATTGGAAATCAAGTGGCTTATTTTTTTTGTGATCGAACCATTGAAATGTGGCTCAATTTTAATTTATCAAATACAGATAAACTTTGTAAGCACTATATGATGTTTAAACAAATTCTTTAGTAGGTACAATACACTTTAAAAAGTGTACCCGATTTACTGTATTTCATTTCTTGTGAAATAACCCCAAATCATCAGTTACTACCATAAACATCCCCAAATACTTTACCTTCGCTTTCTCCTTGCCTTTTTAAATTTTTCGCAACTTTGACGTACATAGAACGATTGCTATGCTGAGAGGACTACTCCACCTCGATTAACTCCTGAATGTCGATGTCTAACACTTTGCATACCGTTTCTAATGTTGATAGATAAACCCTGTCCACATTGTCTGAACAAAGATGACTTATCGTATTGGGCCGCAGCCCTGTCATTCGTGCCAATTCACGTTGTGAAAGGTCACGTTCTTTAAGAATTTCCTTCAGTTTGATTGAAATTGCCATGGTAACTCCCTTTCTCTATTTCTTGCTACTTTTACGATACACAATAAATTTGTATCGGTAAAGGGGTTGATTGTATCGCTAAAGCCGCATACAATGAAATTACATAAAATATAGCGGCTAAGCGTTACGTTAATCCTAATTAGCGTAATGGAGGGGGGGAACATCATGAATATTATCGGATATATTCGAGTATCTACACAAGGTCAAGCAAGAGATGGATATAGCCTTGCTTACCAAGAGGATGAAATTAAAGCGTATTGTCAGGCACAAGGATACACGCTTTTACGCTTGTTTAAGGACGAGGGTATTAGTGGGGGCTAAAGTAGACGAAGAAGCGTTAGAAGTTGTTCCTAAAATATAAAATGATTGTTTTAAATCCTTGATTGGCAAAATGCCTTTGAAGGTATCTTTTTTGGGCAACCTATCACCGACAGTAGTTGATTTGCTTTACCTTTTTTATTATTTATTAACTGAGCACCTGATTGTTTTATAGCAGCAAGTGCTTTTTGTTGATAGTATTAATAAGGATGGAATATTACATGAATACTGTTTTTCGGAATTTATAGCTTATAAAGGTAGTACTATCCTGATCCTGTTCTAACAAAAATTACAATTAATGAAAAAAGGAAGAGCACTTTTCTGGAAAGATGGTACAGTTATAGAACTTCATCATTTAATCCAAAGAGAGGCAGGTTCAAGGGTAGAAATTCCTGCGAGTATGCATGATGAATATAATAAAATTTTGCATGGTTTGGTAGAGAACGGTAGGAGCTTTAGAAATGATCCTGTATTAAAAAAGCAGTACTTATAATTTTAGGAGTAAGTATTGGAGATGGAGAGCTAGGCAAATAGATAAAAGTGAACTCTATAAGGAGGAACCTTGATTGGATAAAGAGGAATTAATAAACTTTATTAATGAACATAAGGAATCAGATGACTTTACAGGTGGAGTGGATGAAAGTCAAATTAATTCTATCCAAAATGAGCTAGGGGTGGAATTACCAGAAAGTTATAAGTGGTTCTTAACTACCTATGGTTCGGGTGGGTTATTCGGAGTTGATATTTTAGGAGTGGCTAAGTCAAATAGAGCTCCTGTTGTTGTTAATACAAAGAGATATAGAGATTTAGGAATGGACAAGGATTTAGTAGTTATTGAAGATGCTGGAGAATAAGCTTATTGTCTATATATCAGTGAAATGGAGAATAATGAGTGTCCGGTAATAGTGTGGAATAGACTAGGGGGACTTGATGACTACAATACAGCAAAGAATTTTTATGAGTTTTTATCTCAAAGGTTGTTGGATGCAAAAGAAGCATGGGAAGAAGACTTTTAAGATAGATAAATAGAAAGAAATTATAATAGATATTAAAAAAATAAAAACACTTGATAGTTGACCGTTGATCTTAGTACATTATCGGTCATTTTTTTGTATTCCTGTAATATAAGTGATTAAGTTTTATTGTTTCCAAAATCATCAATTCTTCGAACTATGTAATGTGAGCCCGAATTAAAATGTGGTAAATAAAGCTAAAGTTGAAATTGATGGGGGTTGAAAAAGTAGCTAAATCGAGTTCTTTCCAAAGAAATGGAATCGTGTTGATGTGTTAAAAGCTATTGATAGGTTCTTATAAATATATAGGTGAAACTTCATCTGGAATAAAAATTGAAATGTTCTTAAAAAAGGACGGTTCAATAGCTGTTGTTTTGTGCAATCGAAAAATACATAGTTTTGCAGCGGGGAATGCAGAGAATTGCAACTTGACATGGAGCCTCTACGGGCATGACTACCAAGCCAAGAAGCCAGCAGTATCAAGGGCTGGCTTTGCCAAACAAGGCTAACATGCCCGCCTCTCCATGTAAAGTTGGGCTACGCCAAATTCTCTGCAACATTGTGTATTTTTATTTTGCAATAAACAAGCTGTAGCTGTAGTAGCCTATCCATTATATAATAAATAGCATAGAAGGTGATAAATAATATGAAATATTCATATGAATTTAAGAAAGATCCATTTGGTATTACAAGAATAGAACTACCAGAAAAAATAAGTATTTTCTCGGATTTTATTGAAGATATTTCAACAATAAAAGAAGTGGATGAGTATATAGGATACGTTAAGAAAGTTTTAGAAGGGGTATATAAAGACTTTGAAATTACATTGAATGCTACGAGTGTAAATATCAAGAAAAATGTAACAATAGCTGAACATCATTATCGGATTGATGAACCTTTGGAAAATACAATAGAAACTGATGAATTTTTATAGTTGATGTTAATATGGAGACAGAAGATTGTAGAAGAGTATAAAGATTGAATGAAGGAATGGGAAGAAGCTTGTAGATGATTTCTATTTTTAATGACCTTGAAATAATATCAAGGCCATTTTTTTGTGCAACGGGCAATCGTACAGGACAGAAGGCAGCAATGAAGAAATTAGTAGATAATTATGATTTAAATACTGAACCTGCAATTAATGTTCCAAAGGTGGGGCACACCATTAAAGGACCTCATGGAATCGTTTCAAGAAGTACAAAAGGAATAGATAATCCTAGACAGTTATTGGCAAGAGATATTAGGGAACTTAGAAGAGTCTATGATGGCATACCGAATTCTGCTCTAAAAGAACTTATTGAATTAAACAAAAAAATGTATCCAGAAATGAGGAAATAAAATGAATGATATTTTTGTGAAATCACTTTATGAGTCTATCGTTAAAGAGAACCTTCAACTATACAAAGATTTGTATAAAACAACGAATGTTACTTCTAAAACAGATAATTATTGGAAAAAAGCTATTGGTTTTTACGATAGTTTAACTGACGAAAATAAAGATAATTTAATGAAGATAATTGAACAAACTATGATTGATACTATTTCAAACATGCTAGGAGTAATTGATGGAAGTACGACTTTAAAAGATTGTTCGTTAGAACCTAAATTACTGCTCGATTCTGTTGATACGGAAGGAGAACTGCAAGATTCGTTTTTAGAATTCATAGAAGAAAGAAATAGGCTCTGTTTAATATAGCAGTTCAGATTTTAATCGGTTATAGTGGAGTTAAAATAGGGTTCAATAATTTTATTAAAAGTCCAAACATTTATAATAAAGATTGATAATTTGTAAATACGTTTGATTAATAATATCTATTTTGTAGGGTCTTGCTTTGTTCAATCGGGATATATTAGTGATAATTGTGGAGGAATATAAATGAGTAAAATAAGTTGGTTTGGAATCTTTTTATTTATGTTCATGATGTCAGTTGTTGGCTTTTTAGTATTTGACAACATAGTATCCTCGTTAATATTTGGAATAGGTGTAGGTGGTGCAATTGGTTGGTTAATTACCACAAAAAAAGTTAAAGAAAAAGAATAGTGTAAACGAGCACATTATTCCGGATACACTTTTTCAAATTACTCCAGTCAATTTACCGAAATAATGTGCGTATTTTTTTACAATGTTTCCGATTATGCAAAATCTTGTTCGAATTATTTCATCTATATAGATAAAGAGAAATCCCCTAAAAAGGGGAATCTACTGGTATATAATCGTGCTTTTCTATTTTAATCTTATATATTTCATCTATGTGAAGGATAAAGCTAACATCATAATCTAAAGTAATAAACCAATCCAAATCCTTTTGTAAATGTGTCCGAAAGTACTTGTTTCGAATACGAAGCTCAAACGAATCGCCCTGACCCATCCAGTATGCTTGTTGCCCAATCCAGACTCTCCACTCTTGGTCGCGATGGTCAAATACTAATATCCCCCGTGATATCATAAACTGCTGTCCTCTATAGCCAACCTTACGATTTCTTCGTCAATTTGTTCCTTCTTTAACTGCGATCCAAACAGTAGACTATTGATTGTGAGTTTGTTGATGACACGTGGCCATCCTTGAGAACGTAAGGCAATGGCTTCTATTGCTGATTCGGTAAAGATGGGCATCTTCGCCCCAGCTATTTTCATATGATGATCGATGTATTTTGCTACTTCCTCCCTTGATAATGGCTGTATTTCAAATTTCGCGATTACTCTTTGAGAAAGCGGACGATGGTGAGTTAAGGTTAATCGCGTCTTTAAATGTGGCAACCCCGCCATAATTAAGATAAATGGGTTTATAGAATCCATTTGAAAATTAAATAAAATTGCTATATCCTGTAAAAAGCATCTTTTGCCATATGCATTTCATCTAATATAAACACGGGAGTAATTTTTCGTTCTCCTGCCATTCGCTCAATCCCTTGTTGAATTTGCCGAAAAAGATCTACCTTACGAAACTTCGGCTCTTCTCCTAGGCCATAGACTAATCCTCGATAAAAATCCATTACACCGCCTGTTGAAAGGGGGAAATAGACGACATGATAGAGGGAAGGATTCAATGATTTCTTAAAAGTACGCAAGGTAAATGTTTTTCCTGCTCCAGGGTCTCCCGTAATAAGTCCAATTCCTTTTGATTGCTGTAAATACTTTAATGCGCTCAATGCCCCATGATAATCCGATGAAGGAAAAGCGTCTGAAGGTCGTAAATCCTTTGAAAAAGGAGTTTGGGCTAAGGAATAAAAAGATTTATACATGATCTCGTTCCTCCTTCTGTTCTTCTACTTGAGATACTGAAAAGGGAGAACGGACTCGTTTTACATATGCATTATCCTTCATAGATACAGGCGTGGCTTCTGCTACCTTCTTATCATCTTCAAATATATAGACCCCATGTTCATCCAATCGCACATCGATGGAAGATCCTATAAAACGAGAAGGAACTTCGTAAAGGTGCTTATTCAACGTAATGGTCGAATCCGCCTTTACCTTTCGTTGTTCCCGTTTCAAGAAGATGGTGTCCAGAATGGATGGATCCTCCAGATAGGTGATATTTTCAAGTTGTGCGTGAAACATTTCATGTGGGGTTCTTCCTTCTAAGGACGCATGTACCCTTCGATGATAATCTTCTTCTAACCAACGCCAAAACCTTTCATTTAATTCCTCTAGTGAATGAACTGGGTTGGCCTGCAATAAAGGATAAAACCTTGTTTGAACGGTTTTAAAGAACCTTTCAATTTTCCCTTTGCTTTGAGGATCATACGGTTGTGTGTGAGCCAGAGTGATTCCAAGCTGAGCACACGCATATTGAAGCGTTTCGGATCGATAGATCTTGCCATTATCCGCATAAATAATGGTTGGTTTTCCTCTTCTGATTAACGCCTCTTTGGTTACGACTCTTAATCCATCGAATTTCTCGGATGAGAAGAACTCTGCATACGGAACTAGGCGCGAACAGTCATCAATATAAGCAATCAAATAAGTTTTTTTGCTTTTTCCATTGATCCGAACGTATGGGCCATGGGATAAATCGGCCTGCCATAATACATTTACTTTGTCATGGGCGAACCTTTTTCGTTCCGGGCTTGCCACGATACTTTTCCCTACAAGATTGTGTTTTTTGAGTAATCGGTTTATAGTAGAGTAAGATATTTGTTTTTTTGTGATCTCTCCTTTCTCCAGAAGTTGTTCGTAGAAGACACTGACTGGCATATGGAGAGATTTTTTTCGTATTTCAAGAATTTGATCTAGATCATCGGGTGAAAGTCTTCTAGAATTCCCTCGATCCATCCGTTTTTTCGGCTTTAGTGCTTCAAATCCATTTCGTTGATAATGAAGCAGCCATTCTTTTATTGTTTTTACGGCAATTTTCCGTTCTCCGTAATAAGGAATAGAATGAATTTTCCCCTCTAATCCTTTCAAATATTCATTTGAATCAATTTGTCCATTAAATAATGGGGCAATGAGCCCATATCGAAATAAAGCTACTTGTTCACGTTCTTTTTCATTCATGGAATCTTCCTCCTTTTAATAGAAGGACAACCGGTTATCCATGATTCCATTCTACTTTCTCCGACATTTTATGACGATGAAAAAAGTATGTGGGATGAATAATATTTTCATATCTCTCCATTTTTGATAGAATTAATTTGCCATAAGGTATTTTGAAAAATGACCCCAGCTCCTTCGTAAGAAGGGTGATTCGCCAAAATCAAGGATCATTTTCATATATTTTATGGCTTCCTTTTTTATATCACCTGACATTCCGATCACTCGCCCTAGACTAACAAAGAAACTATGGACCCAATTCACATTCTTAAGATAACGATTCAGATGAAACTTTAGTAGCTGACGGCTGCCATTTGATTTTTTCCCCTCCAGATTTTGAAGAACCCGCCCTAAAATAGTATGTATAGTATGTTGGTAGTACGGAATAAGAAAATCAGGAAGAATCGAAAAATTCGCTTCACAGTGTAAACATTTCATACGACAAATTGGGATTCTAATAGAAAACTCCTCCGTAACCGCATACCGCCAGTAATAACCGTTCCGATGTAGATTTCCAGGAGAGGGGCATTTACAGTTTGGGCACTCTTCAAACAAAGGAAATTCGTTCTTTTTTCCCTTTGCCTCATACTCTATTAATTCAATACCAAAATCATGCGGAATGATCATAAAAAAACTCCTCCCAACTAATATGCAAAAAATTTAGCACATTCTGTCGGAGAAGTATATAGATTAATCTGGAGGAATTTGAAAAAAATATTTGGTTTTTGGAGGAAATAAAGTGGCTATTTACAAGAATAGCATGTGGAATCAACTTTATTCTTTTCAAGAAAAGGGCGCGATCATCGCACAATGTTGTACCGGAATAGCGCCATTTAAACGAATAAAATAAGGGGTTTTAAAATGATTGATTTTATAATTCAGTATAAGTGGTTACTTGTGATAATTGGTGAAATTCTCTTTTTTGCCTTTGCTGGAGCCTTTTTTATTATAAGATATTGGTTTCGTCAGCCAGTTGTGAGCTACATTTTTGTTATCCTGCTAATTCTTAATGAATTGTTCCTTGCATTGTTGGCGATTTATGATTATATACAGACGGGGGAATTTTCCTCTTTTCAGGTTGTTACTGCTATTTTTTATATTTATCTTATTTTTGAAGGAAAAAAGGAGTTTACGCGAATAGACCGCTATATTAAAAGGAAAGTAGCTTTATGGAAAGGTGAGACGGTACCCGATTTTCAAAAGGTCGAGGATGTGAACAGTAAAAAGTATGGTCGTGCCCATGCCAGAGAAGAAAGAAAAGGTTGGTACATCCATCTTTTGATTTTTGTAATCGCACAATTGATTTTTTTAAATACGAGCAGTTTCGCTGGTTGGCAAGGGATTAACTTGAATCATATTGGTAACTGGTTTCAAATTTATGAAGATCAAAGCATTAATCAAGCAAATGGTGTATGGGGAGTTATTTTAGTCATTGATTTTATTTGGTCGTTCTCATACACAATCTGGCCAAAGAAGGAAAAGTCTAAGTCCAATAAGTGATAAAAAATGATCAAACATATCCATTTAACATTTACAGTATTTTCTGTTATTTTAAATGTATACAAAACTCTGGAAATGGGGGGTACCAAATAAAGATGCAAAGGAAATCAATCCGATTGATCGTTGTTGGACTATTTATTATAATTTTAGCGGCTTGTCATTCAAATCAAAATACAAGTGGTGAAAACGGAAAAGAAAATGAGGAAAAAACGGAGAAAAAAGGAACGGTTAAGGAAGAAAAACCAGAAACGACAGAAGCGGTTGTACCCGAAGAGACGTATAAAGAATTAGACTTTCAAAATGTAACGTGGGGATTTGGCACACCGGATCTGGATTTACACTAAGGAAAATCATCCGAAAAAATTTGATTCTACTTTTACATGGGGTAAAAATGATGTGCTGTTAGTA
Source organism: Heyndrickxia sporothermodurans (assembly GCA_016756695.1). GTDB lineage: Bacteria > Bacillota > Bacilli > Bacillales > Bacillaceae_C > Heyndrickxia > Heyndrickxia sporothermodurans. Next base: position 3,717,077 of record CP066701.1, on the reverse strand, counting down.
CAAATTAACGATTCAAAATATAAAGGCTATAGTTTAATACCAAAGAAGCTTCAAGTAGTTAACGAAGGTACCGTCCAAATCGTAGTTGCATTGGAAAAGGAAGCAGGGAATGAACAGCAATTCCCACGCCGTTTTATGGAAGTCGAGAAAAATGTATTAGCGAATAAAAAGTTTGTTGTTGTAACAGAAAATGGTGAAAACGTGAAGTTGAATTAAAGACTGATGTTTGTAGAAATAGCATAAAAACTAGCCAATCTTCAACCGAAAGCCGAATCCCATACTACATTATTGACAGAATGAATCTTATTTTAGCCCGTCAAAAATTCAAAAGTACAACTGTAGAAATAATTAGAAGAAGAGGTCTTATATCAACAGTCCCATAAATGTTATGGGGCTGTTTTATTTTTTCAGTTTTTGCATCAAAAACAAGTAAAGTGTTTTACAATATAATCATATTGCAAAGGAGCAGAGAATACAATATAATCATATTATAAAAAGAAAGGAGTATTCTTTATGCCTAAAAAAGTGGATCTTGTGGAGAGAAGAAATCAAATTGCAGAAGCTACTTGGCAAGTAATATTGAAAAAAGGTATAGATAAAGCATCTATTCAAAATATTGCAGCTGAAGCGAAAATGTCAGTTGGACTTATTCAGCATAATTTTTCATCCAAGGATGAGCTAATTCATTATGCGATGAAATTAGTGCTAGATCGAATGGAGGAACGTGCAAAAGATCGTTCAAATGCATTTGCTGGAACGAAAGAAGAAGCACTGAGAAGCTTAATGAAATTTCTTATACCGATCAGCCATGAGGAAGTGATGGAAGCAAGGGTATGGATTGCGTTTTTAGGTAATTCCTTTAGTGATCCTAAACTTCTTGAACTGAGGCAAAAAATGGATTCCTATTCGAGGAAAATGATGACGATCATTGTGAAACTTATGGAAGAGCTCGGATATCTGCATAAAAAGAATGATCAAGACTTAGAAATTGAGATTCTTTACGCTTTTATAGATGGAGTTGTCATTCATGCACTCCAAAGTCCGGAACGGTATTCGGATGAAAAACTGGATCAACTTATAGAGTATTACTTAAAAGGGAGAAAGGAGAAAAAAACGGATGGATAAAGTTACACTTATCATACCTTTGGTCGTCGGAATATTAATCTTCCGCCAGTTTATCCCTAAGGAAGTTAAACAATTTGACCTAATCGGACTGCCCATTTTGGGATTAATTAAAACATATTCAGGTCTACCTAAAACCTTGGATGTTGTAATTATAGCAGAATTAATCTGCCTGCTAATCTTGGCGGCAGTTATTGGTTACTTTCAGGCTAAGAAAACGAAGGTCGTTTACCATAATGGTAAATTGAGTACGATTGGAGGAGTCCAGTATATTATTGGATGGCTAGTCTTGCTTATAGGAAGAATAATTATCTTATTTCTGTTTAACTTTACTGTTTTCAAAGAGGCACTTTATTTAGGAAAAGGACATTTAAAAGATGAAATCATTCTTTTGGTTTCTAATTCGGGAGATTGGTTAATCTGGTCCACTATTGCTGCATCTTCAATACTTTATAGTTTGACCTTGTATAAAGATCATCCGGAAATCAAGGAATTTATTCATACACAGGTGAAACAAAAAAGACAAGATATAGATTGAAGGGATGGTTAAAAGGGAGCGTGAACGATGAGAAACGGAAAAGTAACCATCCCAAAGGTTACTCCTTTGAATTTAGCAACCGCACTTCCTAAGGGGTAGCAATTGGAACGCTGATGCTGGAACATCGGCGTTCTTTTTTAGTGTATTCTTATATTTATTATCATATAGCAATCTTAAAATGAAAGGGAACTACTGAAATGTAAGTAAAAACTGAATTGATATTTTGCTCAGCTAAAGAGAGCGATTATAAAACAATACATATGTGAATATTTTCGAACAAAAGAGGTCAAATACGCTATATTATTGCCACTACCGTTATAATTAAAAATAACAAAACACGGAAGGTGGGGTAGCATGGTTGGTTCTTTATCACTTAATGAAATAGCATGGAAACGTACCATAATATTTTTATTTTTAATTATCATCCCGAATTTTCTCGTTATGCAAGTTCAGCTAGTTGGCCCTGTTAATGACATGGTTGGACTTGGAACAGCGCTTGATCTTGTCATCATCTTGCCATTAGCACTTTATTTTTTTGGATTTAAGAAAAGAGTTTCCTGGTTGGTGTTGTGCGCATTTGTGTTCTGGGGGCTGCTCCTTGCTAATTGGATTATTCCTGATGAAGCAGATGCATATCTTTCCTATTTCAACCGTTCAGTTATAGTAATAGAGGCCGGGGTCATTGTATTAGAATTGGTCCTATTTGTCGCTATCGTAAAAAGGATTCCTCTCCTTCTTAAGAATTACAAGAATGAGAAGAATATGCATTATCACTTTTTATTAAGTTTTTCTGCAGCTATCCAAAGTACGTTTTCATTCAAGAATGAAAGGTTAAATAAATTCCAGTTCACACTACGTATTTTGGCAACAGATATTGCAGCGATCTATTATAGTTTGTTTAGCTGGCGAAAAAGCGTACCCGTTATTGAGAAAGGAAAAGGTAATACGTTTACATTTCATAAGAATGGGAGTTACCAAGGTGTATTTTTTATGATTGTTCATGCAATGATCATTGAGATTGTTGCGGTGCACGTTATTGTTTCCAATTTTAGCTACAATGCTGCTTGGATACTTACTGGTCTTGATATTTATACTTTATTGTTCATCATATCTGATTACCAAGCCATCCGCTTATCTCCTGTCATATTAGATTCAAAAGGCATACATTTTCAAAAAGGGATTCGACAATACGGATTCGTACCATGGGAACAAGTAAATGGGGTAAACGAAAATACAAAGACCCCAAAGGAAGTAGATCAAGATCGTCAAGCAATCGCACTAGCGCTTCACGGTCTGGAAAAAGAACCGATCCCCTATGTTATCAAACTAAAAGAACCCCTAGAAATTCAACAAATCTTTGGTTTTAAGAAAATCATCGAATCCATATATTTGAAAATGGATGAGCCACATAAATTTAATGAGACTGTTCATTCTTACTTAAAGGACATTAATTTTAATGATTAAATAATGGCTGATTCATGATGAATACAGACCAGAAAATTGTCTAACTTAGTTTCCGCCAACAAGCAGTAAGCTACCACCTTATTAGTATATGATGTGTGAGTGAATCTATATCACGGAAACAAGCCAGGGCTGTTCATATAAAAAAACCAGCTACGTCCTATCAAGAGATTAGCTGGTTTAAAAATATTTAGAAAATCTATTTACAGTTTTACTACTACGTGTTACATTATACCTGTAGTAAGTCTTACTAAATACCAAAACCACTGAACAGTGAAGTTGCAAAAATATTTTTAAGAAAGGTAATTGACACTCCTGCTACTTGGTGATACTATATACTTGTAATAAGTAATACTTAATAGCAAGGTTCACTAAAAGCTATTGAGTAAAAAATTTACCTCAGTACTAAGTTATACTGAATACAAGTCAGACAGAATAGAGGTGGCTCTAAATATGGAAAATTTAACTGAAATGCTGAAGGGTTCGCTGGAAGGCTGCGTTCTGGAAATCATCAGCCGTCATGAAACCTATGGCTACGAGATTACCCGCCGCCTGAACGAGCTTGGATTTACCGAGGTTGTGGAAGGGACGGTCTACACCATCCTCGTGCGATTAGAGAAGAAAAAACTGGTAAACGTCGAAAGAAAACCGTCGGATATGGGGCCGCCCCGCAAGTTTTACTCACTTAATGAGGCTGGTCGCAAGGAACTTGAATTGTTTTGGAAAAAATGGGACTTTGTATCATCAAAAATTAATATCTTAAAGGGGGAGCAATAAAATGAAGAAATTTATAGAGCTCATCATAGGTGATCTAGAAAGTAAGAAAGAATACAAGGCATTTATGAAAAAAGTAAATGCCCTCCCGAAAGATTATGCCTTTGTGTTCAAAAAGATTCAAAAGTACATGTGGAATTTCGGATACGGATTTGGTGAAGAAATCTTCAATTTGTATGAACTGTTTGAAGCTAGCGCAGCAGAAGGCAAGCATGTACTGGATGTTACCGGTGAAGACGTGGCGGCATTTGCCGACGAATTGATGGCTATCTCAAAACTCGATGGAGAATCGGAGAGCATATTAAGAAGGAACGTAGATTTAAAAAAAGAAATTGCGAGTAGAGTTGAACAGCAAGTGAAAATATGGACGAATAAAAAATAATGCAGGAGGTTAAATACCATGGTAAATTTCATCAAAAAGATACTTGAAGATAAAAAAGAATACAAAGAAATGATGGCGCGTGTGGAAGCTTTGCCAGACGACTACCCAGAAGCTTATAAAAAAATCTGCAACTATATGTGGAATTTCGCATCTGGTAACGGAATGGATATGTTGAGAATTCAGTATGATCTCATTGATTTGTTTGAAGCTGGTGCGGCAAATGGCAAAGAAGTTTTGGAAGTGACAGGTGAAGACGTGACAGCATTCGCCAATGGACTTATCGATCAAGCGAAAAGTTGGGAAAATAAGTTACGCAATAATTTAAACAAAAGCATTTTAAATCGTGTGGGTAAGAAAAAGTAAGCGTTGAACACCCCAACTGAACAGCTTTATAAAACAAGATGTTCAGTTATATTTTTAACTCAGTACTAAGTTGTACTTATTATCAGTCTTACTGAATAGAGGGATACAAGGAGGAAAATAGTTTGAAAAATGCAGCGATTTCTGTAAAAGGGCTAAAAAAGTCCTTTAAAGATAAGGAGGTCTTAAAGGGGGTAAATTTTGAGGTGCGGCGTGGCGAAATTTTCGCACTGCTTGGATCAAATGGAGCGGGCAAGACGACGACGGTCAACATTCTTTCGACACTGATGAAGCCCGATGATGGTGAAGTATGTATTTGCGGCTTTGACACCCAGCGTCAATCGGATCATGTTCGCCAGAGCATCAGCCTGACAGGGCAGTTCGCAGCTTTAGACGGCATGCTCACTGGGCGGGAAAATCTGATAATGATTGCCAAGTTGCGGGGAGTTTCCAATCCGGCACAAGTTGCCGACAATCTGCTTGCAAAATTCAGCTTAACGGACGCGGCCAACCGCCGAGCGGATCAGTATTCGGGTGGAATGAAGCGCCGCATTGACATTGCCATGAGCCTAATCGGTAAGCCAGAAGTCATTTTTCTCGACGAACCGACGACAGGGCTTGATCCAGAAGCACGGATTGATGTTTGGAATTCCGTCAAGGAGCTTGCCAAAGGCGGCACGACCATTTTGCTGACGACCCAGTACTTGGAGGAAGCAGAACAACTAGCGGACCGTATCGCCATCCTTCATGGCGGAAAAATCATTACGATCGGTACCCTTACCGAACTTAAGGAAATGTTCCCGCCAGCAAAAGTGGAGTACATTGAGAAGCAGCCGACATTGGAGGAAATTTTCCTCGCAATTATTGGAAAAAAGGAGGAGATATAAATGAAAAGCAAAACAGGTGTATTACTAGGTCGTTTAATGCGCAATATCATGCGCAGCCCAGATACGATTATTACGGTGGCGATTACGCCGATTATGATGATGCTGCTGTTTGTTTACGTATTTGGCGGCGCCATAAAGACAGGAACAGACAATTATATCAATTATTTATTGCCGGGAATCTTGCTGATGGCGATCGCATCCGGCGTCGCATACACTTCGCTACGGTTGTTTACGGATGTAAAGAGCGGGCTGATGGCGCGTTTCATTACTATGCCCATCAAGCGCTCGTCGGTATTGTGGGCTCACGTGTTAACTTCGATTGTTTCCAATGCTCTGACTCTCGTGATAGTTTTCCTTGTCGCGCTCTTAATGGGCTTCCGTTCCAACGCGGATATTCTGGATTGGCTTGCGGTAGCTGGGATACTCGGACTGTTTACGCTGGCGCTGACATGGCTGGCGGTCATTCCCGGCTTGACAGCGAAGTCTATGGAAGGGGCAACAGCTTACTCGTACCCGCTGATTTTCCTGCCATTTATCAGTTCGGCCTTTGTGCCGACCGAAACGATGCCTAAAATTGTCCGTGTGTTCGCTGAGAATCAGCCCGTGACTTCAATTGTGAATGCGATTCGTGCCCTATTATATGAAGGTCCTGTTGGCAACGATATCTGGATTGCGCTTGCTTGGTGCGTCGGCATTATGGTCATTGCTTACTTCTTCGCCAGTAAAAAATTTAAACGTCAGTTAGGGTAAGGACACCATCAAACAAAGGAAATTAGATTAACGAAAAATCGGCTCTTCCGTTTCGTAAAGGAGAGAGCCGATTTTTTTAATAAAAGGTCAAATGGATCGGAATACAGGGTGAAGATGATTTAGAAACTTGTTTTCGTAGATTTCGCCCTCTGTACCCCAATTGTACCTCTCCGAACCAAAACAAAATAGGAAAGAAAGGCTAGAAGACTAGAACCAAAGATCGTAACCCCCATTGGAATGCCAGTATACGATCCAGCGATTCCAACTAGTGGAGCCGATAAGGAGCCAAGTACAAATGGCAATAATCCTAATAGTGCAGAGGCACTGCCCGCAATATGTCCTTGTGACTCAATGGCTAATGTAAAAGATGTCGTTCCGATGATACTGATCGATAAGACGAAAAAGAAAATCGGGATTGCCACTGCAATTAACGGTGTTTTTAAAAGTAGAGCGATGAGTAAGAATAAACCCGATACGTTAGAGATTGCTAACCCTATCTTTAAAAACGTCCGCTCCGGAATGGTATACGTAAAGCGGCCAACCGATTGACTTCCGATAATTAATGCTAATCCATTCACGCCAAATAATAGACTGAACTGTTGAGGTGTGACATGGTAAATATTTTGATAGACAAATGGAATACCAGATACATAGGCAAAAATTCCAGCAGTCGTAAATCCTTGAGTGAACGCGTATCCCATGAATTCGCGATCCTTAAATAATGAACCAAAATTGCCCATAAGCTGAGGAAGGTTACTTGGTACACGTTTTTCCACTGGCAACGATTCTTTAAGTTTCAATGAAACCGTGAAAATTAATATAGCGCCGATACAAGCCAAAACGATAAAAACGCCATTCCACTTTGTAAAAGAAAGGATAATCCCACCAGCAACCGGTGCAATGATTGGACCAAGATTTCCGACTAATACCATTAATGTAAAAAATTTAGTCAGTTCCTTTCCGCTAAACAAGTCTCTTACAACAGCTCTGGAGACCACAAGACCTCCGGCTGCAGAAAAACCTTGGATAAAACGAGCAATAATAAGGAAATAGATGTTAGGTGCAAATGAGCAGAGTATAGAAGCTAATAAGTATAAGCATAGAAAAAATAACAAAGGTTTTCGACGGCCCTTTACATCACTCAATGGACCAATAAATAATTGTCCTAACCCCAGTCCTAATAAACAAGCAGTTAAACTAATTTGTACAAGTGAAGCCGTCGTATCAAAATCTTCTACAATAGTAGGGAAGGACGGTAAGTATGTGTCTATTGTAAAAGGTCCCAAAAGTCCAAGTGATCCTAAAAGTAAAGCAAGTTGTATTCGTTTTTTTCCACTAGGTGTATTTGTATTCAATTTTTCCTCGCCTTTCAATTAAATTAGTATTTCAGTTCGTTCCGATTGTACCTCCAGTTTTTTCAGCATCCTCGCTTAATTTGACAAAAAATCATTTCGAAATCCGAAATTACGTAATTTTCATTATAACTTGATTTTGTTTACTGGTAAACATCAGACAGCCTTATTTTTTTACATATAAAAATGGATGATAAATTCTAATAAATGTAGGAACATATTTTAATATTTATCATATACTGCCTACTGTGAGTAATTTTATATGGAGGAGATAAGGAAATGGGTAACATTCAGTTAAAATTAACAAAGAACAACGACTGCAAAAATGGAACGAATGGATATAAAATCATTGAAGTGAATGTATCTGATCCAACAGATAGTTTATTTGCAGTAGTTACGCCTATAAAAAAGCAATAGCAGAAATTAGAAAGCTTATCTTTCGGTTCATTATACATAGAAAGATGGTTAAACGAAAGTGGCAAAATGATAATTTTCCATCAAAAAAGTAGCTTAGGATTGCATGATAATGGATCTTGCTTCGTAAGGCTCTTAACTATGTATAATAAGACATATTTACTGACAATATGGAGAAGGATTCCTGCCATAGCACTTCTTGGAGTTGCTATTTGACCGCTGATAATGGTTTATCAGCGGTTATCCCCATAATACTAAAAAACAAAGATCGTTTTTATAAGTCAAGTAATTTTTAAACAAAAATATATCCAAATCCTGAAAAGTATTTGACAATTATGTGAACTAATTGAATAATATAAAGAAGGAGGATGATCATATGAAACTATTATCGACCGTTAAGTTTGTCGGGGGTACATTGCTGACTGTAGGCATCATTCTTTTTTCTATCGGATATTATGAGAGCGGTTACAACACATTGGCAGCAATTGGTCTTGGAACGGTTATGGGGGCTGTTTTTATTTTTCTTATGGGAGTTTTCTTTGTCCTCACGGAAGAAATGCATAAGAAATCCAATCATCATAAGAAAATTGCAACTACTATAAAAAAATAAAATTTAAAATAGAAACAGCGCATGGATGAATAGAATCTATGCGCTGTTTTATGCAACTAATTTACATAATATATTTATATATAACCCCAGACCATACAAAGTAAGGTCCCAAATATGGTTACTAAAGCAATAAATACACCATAATAAATATTTATATAAATAGGCTTTTTATCTTCAGTTTCGCCTGCATGCATAAATACAACTAATTGAACAGCGGCTTGTATAAATGCAGTAACAAGGAGGATTGTCATGCCAACTGCAAATGACATATCCCAGAAATAAACGGCGAGAGCGACAACAGTTAGGATGAGCGAAAACACAAACCCCATGACTTGTTTGAATGGGAATAATTCCTTCATCATTACATCATTCCTTTCAAGTAGATGAAGCTAAATATAAAGATCCACACAACATCTAAGAAATGCCAGTAAAGTGAAAAGATAAATGATTTATTAGCTGTTTCAGGATTCAATCCATCTTTTCTTACCTGTAAAATAATGAACAGTCCCCAGAATAATCCAAAGGTAACATGGGCCCCATGCGTTCCTAATGTAGTTAGAAGAATCGCCGTAAAAGCACTTGTTTGCAATCCAGCACCTACATGAACATAGTGAATAAACTCATAAATTTCAAATCCTAAAAATCCTAAACCAAGGAGAAGGGTAATGGCAAAGAAAGCGAGCATCGCCTTCTTGTTACCGATTCGCATCGCATGAATGCCTAAACCAATTACAAAGCTACTTGTTAAAAGTAAAATGGTTTCAATTAAAACAGGTGTAATTTCAAAAATTTCTGCACCACTTGGTCCATTCCCTGTTCGATTATATAAAGTAAAGTATGATGCGAACAGGGTAGCAAATAACATGACTTCTGCGCCTAAGAAAATCCAAAAACCAAGGATCTTCAAACGATTTTCTTCTGTTTGATATTCAAGAGGGAGCGATGGATTTATTTTCATATTGCTTTACCTCCCAATCTATTTTCCGTTTCTGTTATTTCCTCCACCTCAATATAATGGCCATGATCTTTTTCAAAAGAGCGGAAAGCCATACATGCAAAGATACCGATTGTGGTTAGAATTAATGGAATCCAAATACTAAATACGAAGGTAAAGCCCCAGACGAAGAAAATACTCGCCATGATAAAAGGAACTCCACTTGAATTTGGCATATGAATTTTTTCGTATTTTCCTTTAAATAATGGTTCACCATTTTTCTTTGAATCCCAAAAAGCTTCTTTAGACTTAACTTGCGGTGAAATCGCGAAATTATAGTCTGGAACTGGTGTGTGAGTTGCCCATTCTAATGAACGTGCATTCCACGGATCAGAACCAATATCTCTAGATGCATATCGCGTACTATAATAAATGTTATACACAATCAAGATAAAACCTGCAGCTAGGCCCAGCGCACCGATGAATGAAATCATATTCAATGGTCCGAACCCAGTCGATGCAGAATAGGTGTACATTCGTCGCGCCTGCCCATCTAATCCGCTGAAAAACATTGGCATAAAAGCCACAAGTGTGCTAACACCAATGATCCATGCCGACCATTTTCCGATTCTTTCATTCAGCATGAAGCCAAACATTTTAGGCCAATAGTAAGTGAGGCCTGCTAACATCGCAAATACAACACCAGGAATAATCACCATGTGGAAATGTGCCACTAAGAACATCGTATTATGATATTGATAGTCAGCCGCAGACATTCCTAGCATGACCCCGGTAACCCCACCGATTGTAAAGAGTGGGATGAAAAGTAGGGCATAAAGCATTGGTGTGGTGATTTCAATTTTTCCTTTCCACAGTGTAAACAGCCAGTTGAATATTTTTACCCCTGTCGGAACAGCGATGGCCATTGTTGTAATGGAAAATATACTATTCGCTAATGCTCCTTGCCCCATTGTAAAGAAGTGGTGAGCCCAAACAAGGAACGACATGAGCGAGATAATGACCATTGACGCCACCATCGATTTATAACCATAAAGATTACGGCGAGAAAAGGTTGAGATTACTTCACTATAAATTCCAAAGGCAGGCAAGATTAATATATACACCTCTGGATGTCCCCAAACCCAAAACAGGTTTGCCCAAAGCATATCCATTCCACCATTTGTTGTAGTGAAGAAATTGGTGGCAAAAAGCCGGTCCATCGTCCCCATAAGGAGTAAAACCGTTAGAACTGGGAACGCAAAGACAATTATCGCGTTTGTAATTAAGCTTGCCCATGTGAACATTGGCATTCTCATTAAGGTCATACCAGTTGTTCTCATTTTAAGAATCGTGGTTATAAAATTGATTCCTGTCATTAACGTACCGAGACCTGCAATTTGAATCGCGATCATATAGTAATTCGAGCCGACCGACTCACTGAACTCATTACCGGCTAATGGGAAGTATGAAGTCCATCCCGCATCAGGTGAACCACCGATAACAAAGGATATATTAAAGAGCATCGCACCCATAAAGAATAACCAAAAGCTTAAAGCATTTAAACGTGGGAACGCTACATCGCGTGCGCCAATTTGCAATGGTACGACGAAGTTCATTAAAGCCATAATGAAAGGCATCGCCATAAAAATGATCATAACAATTCCGTGTGTCGTGAAAATTTCATTATAATGCTGTGCATCGAGCAACTTATTATCAGGAACGGCAAGCTGTGCGCGCATCATAATGGCATCTACTCCACCACGGAATAGCATAAGTAAAGCAGATATTAAATACATAATCCCAATTCGTTTATGATCGACAGTCGTTAACCATTCGCGCCATAAATAGCCCCATTTTTTCAAATAGGTTAGTCCGACTAGAATCGCCAGTAAGGTAAGTCCAATCAAAACCATGGAAGCATAGATGGCAATACTCGGGTTTGGGATAGCAAATCTATCGAAAAAGTCCATTTTGTTCAGACTCCTTTCAAAATAGTAGTCTTGAAAATATTAATGATCGTGCGATGATTCTTCATTGGAATCATGGTTTTCATCATTCTCTTCTTTCGTGCTCGAATGATTATGTCCTGCGTGTTCGCCTTCTGGAGCAGGCGCAAATTCTAAATGGGTACCAGTGTAAGTGGATTGTCCAACATGACCTGGTTCCAATAATTGATTAAATTTCTTTTCAGTTAAAGGCTTAGCTGTTTCTTTTACTTCTTGAACCCATTCCTGAAATTTTGCTTCAGACATTGCTTTTACATTAAATGTATTTTCCGCAAAACCTTTACCGCTAAAATTAGCATTACGTCCCATGAGTTCACCTGGAACATCTGCGGCCAAGTGTAATTTTGTTATCATATCTGACATGGCATATTTTTGTCCTCCAAGCTGAGGAATCCAGAAACTTGTAATTGGGCCATATGAATATAATCTAAACTCAATTGGTCTATTTGTTGGAATATATAAATAATTGACTGTTTCAATTTCCTCTTCCGGATAACTAAAATGCCATTTCCAATTGGATGAAGCTGCATATATGACAAGAGGTTCCTGATTTTCATAACCTTTTGGCGTTGCTTCTACCTTATAGTTGGATATCACCGACATGATTGAAAGCGTAGTGACAATGATCACTGGAATACCTACACAAATCGCCTCAACCAATGGATGCCCTTCTACATAAGGTGGTTCATAATCCTTGCTTTGCTTTGAAGCACGGTATTTGATTAACATATAAATGAGTAATCCGAAAACCGTAATAACAATAAATGACATAATTAGAATAGAAGCGATAATATCATTCGCCTGTGTCTCTGCCTGCGGACCTTTCGGATCAAGGACCATTAATGGTTCGCAGCCTGATAGTACAATCATGAGTACGGAAACCATTGGTAAGGTTAACCATTTCATTCTCATAAATGAAACTCCTTTCTAATGATGGATATAGGTACCTATGAATCCTAATATTTACTGGTAAACCAATTTGACACCATCTTAATATGTTTTATTAATAAAAACAGCATATTGTGATGTATTTCATAAAATGTTCATTTATAAAAGGACATAATTGTCACGAATTATTCAAGATGATTGAAAGTTGAAAGCTGTGATGTATACAATCATTGGAATTTTTGAGTAGAATAAGGTATCCTAGTTGGTTTGATGTAATAAAGGATTTCCCGAAGTTCAGATATTGTTAAATTAACGACTTTGTCTATTGCTCAATCCTGTTTATCAATTACAGCTTATATTGATCCGCATACGTTAAAATGTTTGACCAATAAAGCTTTCGGTATATATCTTAGGGGGCAACTAGACAAAGGATTATGTTTTGTGATAGATTATTACAATAATAAGTCATTTTTAAAATTACATATTTTTAAATCGATGAAAAGGAAAGTAGTTTTTGCTATATTCGATAGCGAGCCGGGGACGGTGGAAGCCTGGTGATGAAGCATGAATGAAGAACACCTTTGAGTTCTAACCGAAAGGGATAACTTAAGTAGGCTTAGACGTTACCAGCACGTTATGGACTGGATAAGCAATAGTCGCTTTAAAGTTGGTCATATTATGACAATTTGGGTGGTACCGCGGAAGTTAGCCTTTCGTCCCTTTTTTATGGGATAGAAGGCTTTTTTATTGTGAAAAATTACCATATGGAGGCTAATTATGATAAAGACCGTAGTAAAAGATTTATACAGAAATCAAGAAAAATTTAACGAACAAACTGTGCAAATTTCGGGTTGGATTCGAACTCTTCGCGACTCTAAAACCATTGGTTTTATGGAATTAAACGACGGAACATTCTTTAAGAGTGTACAAGTCGTTTTTGAAGATACCCTCGATAACTTCAAAGAAATCACGAAGTTACCTATTAGCTCTTCCGTTTTAGTAGAAGGTGAATTTGTTCCAACTCCTGAAATGAAACAGCCATTTGAAATTAAAGCGACAAAAATTGTTGTTGAAGGATTATCGGATCCAGCTTATCCTTTGCAAAAAAAGAGACATTCTCTTGAATATTTAAGAACAATCGCTCATTTACGTCCGAGAGCCAATACCTTCTCCGCCGTTTTCAGAGTACGATCCCTTGCATCGTACGCCATTCATAAATTCTTTCAAGAAAAAGGATTTGTCTATGTGCATACACCTATTATTACCGGAAGCGATACAGAAGGCGCGGGGGAGATGTTCCGTGTAACATCAATGGATTTGAACCAGCTTCCAAAAAACGAGGACGGAAAAGTGGACGAAAGTGCTGATTTCTTCGGCAAAGAATCCAACTTAACCGTTAGCGGTCAATTAAATGCGGAAACTTTTGCTCTTGCTTTCCGTAATGTGTATACCTTTGGTCCAACATTTAGAGCAGAAAATTCTAATACGGCACGACATGCCGCAGAATTCTGGATGATCGAGCCGGAAGTGGCTTTTGCAGAATTACCGGATATCATGGACCTCGGAGAAGAAATGGTTAAGTATGTAATTAATTACGTTTTTGAAGAAGCACCTGAAGAAATGGCCTTCTTTAATAGCTTTATTGATAAGACGCTAATTGAAAGATTGAAAAATGCTTTAGAATCCGATTTTGGAAGGGTTACTTATACTGAAGCTGTTGATATATTAAAGAACTCTGGTAAGAAATTTGACTACCCTGTTGAATGGGGAACGGATTTGCAAACGGAACATGAACGTTATCTAAGCGAGGAAATTTATAAGCGTCCGGTCTTCGTAACCGACTATCCGAAAGAAATTAAGGCATTTTATATGAGAGCAAATGATGACGGTAAGACAGTAGCTGCAACTGACCTATTGGTTCCTGGTATTGGCGAGTTAATCGGGGGAAGCCAACGGGAGGAAAGAGAAGAGGTCCTTGCAAATAAAATTAAAGAACTTGGTATGTCTGAAGAAGATTACTGGTGGTATCTTGAGCTTAGAAAATACGGTGGTACAAAGCATTCAGGCTATGGAATTGGGTTTGAACGACTTGTCATGTATTTAACCGGAATGAAGAACATCCGCGATGTCATCCCATTCCCTCGTACACCAGGAAATGCAGACTTTTAATTAAATATGTGAAAAAAATGTACAATAGGATGCTGCGGCATCCTATTGTTTCTTATGAAGCACTTTTCACTCTACAAAATAATAATATTTTCTAATAGTGAACTTAATGTATTGTTAATTTAATATTTTGGCGGTCTGAGTATTCCGATAAAATAAACCTTGTAAAAATGACTAGTTACTGTTAATATAATACTAGTTGATAAAATTTAATTGTTTTTTAAACGAAAAATATCACATCTAAAACACAAAAATTAAATACCATTAACTTTATTGGAGGAGCCTGTCACCAAGGGATACGTATGTCCCTTAGTGACAGGCTTTTTTATATTTTTTAGAAATAATCAATAGATAAAAGGGGAGGAATTTGCTTAATGATTATTGGTTTATCCATCATCTTGCTGCTTGTACTGCTACTGCCATTTACACATGTGGTGGAAAAAAATTTAGAAGTATTCTTATTTATTATGGGGGTTCTGTCAGTTCTAGTTAGTCAAGCATTAGATTGGCATCTTGTGAAAGAGGCGTTGGTCCATCCGATTAATATTACACTAGCTGTTCTTGTTGCAGGTTTATTGTTTCGATGGTTCCAGGGGCCGATTGAAAAAGGAATTTTAGGGATCAGTAAAGCGATGCCATATCGATTGTTTATTGCCTTATTTGTGATCATCCTTGGATTAATTTCCAGTGTCATCACTGCCATTATTGCTGCAATTATTCTTGTAGCGGTTGTAAGTGTATTAAAGATTGATCGACAATCAGAAATTCGCTTAGTAGTTTTGGCTTGTTTTGCAATTGGAATGGGGGCTGTCCTTACTCCAATTGGAGAACCACTTTCAACAATTGTTGTAAGTAAACTGGATGAAAGCTTCTTTTATTTGCTGAAATCAATTGGCGTATATGTCATCCCGGGTGTTGCAGCTTTTGGCGTTTTGGCCGCATTCATGGTTAAGTCACGTGAAGAGTCTGCTGCGATTTTGGCACAAAATGAGGTAGCATCAGCTGCCGAAGCGAATGCATTGAATGATATTGAAAAAACGATATCTTCGCAAAAAGAATCTTATGCCGAAATTATTATTCGCAGCTTAAAAATATATTTGTTTGTCATGGCTTTAACATTGTTAGGAGCGGGATTTCAACCTTTTATCGAAAAATATCTATTAGACTTGCATCCATTCATCATGTACTGGATTAACATTATTTCTGCGATTTTAGATAATGCAACACTGGCTGCCGCAGAGGTAAGTCCGGCGATGAGTCCATCAACAATTCAGGCATTATTATTAGGTTTGATCATTAGTGGTGGAATGCTGATCCCAGGGAACATTCCGAATATCATTTCGGCTGGAAAGCTTAAAATTACGAGTCTACAATATGCACGTTTTGCTATACCTGTGGGATTCTTTGCGATGATTATTTATTTTGTTGTTATTCTTCTTGTAGTTTAATTAAAATGGCAAGTAAAAAAATTATAGATTATAAGTTAGTTGAACGCTGATATCTTCAGCGTTCTTTTTTATCTCTTAAGTAAACCTATATTTTTTAGCAAAAATAATAAAGTTATTGTAATATATCTAAATATTCATTACAATATTATTAAATATAAACTAATATTATAAGTATTCTTACAATATTCTATAGAGGATTGTAGGTTTACATACAACAGGGGGGACACACAATGAATCTAGTGAAAAAATGGAATCAAATTAGTTTAGTTAAGCAAATAATCGTAGGTTTAATTATTGGGATTATATTAGCCATCACCCTCCCGAGTATAGCGAAGCCTTTTGTTATTCTAGGCTCTTTATTTGTAGGGGCTCTAAAAGCGATTGCACCAATATTGGTCTTATTCTTGGTCATGTCAGCCATCGCACAACATAAGAGTGGACAAAAGACGAATATGAAATCGATTATCGTTCTCTATCTTTTAGGAACTTTTCTAGCAGGACTTACTGCCGTTATAGTAAGTTTTATTTTTCCAGTAAGCTTGAAACTAGCTACTGGGAATGCAGAGTTGACAGCCCCAGGTGGTGTTGTGGATGTTTTGAAAACTTTACTTCTGAATATTGTCGATAATCCAGTTAAGGCAATATATAATGCGAACTATATTGGTATATTATCGTGGGCAATCCTACTTGGAGTAGCATTAAAAAATGCCCCTGCTACAACGAAAACAATGATTTCCAATGTATCTGATGCCGTTTCAAAAATTGTTACATGGGTAATAAAATTTGCGCCATTTGGAATTATGGGGTTAGTAATTGAATCAATTACTGCAAATGGACTAGAATCATTGCTTGGTTACGGAAAATTACTTGCTGTATTAATCGGGTGCATGATTTTCGTAGCGCTAGTTGTTAATCCAATCATCGTTTACGTATGTATTCGTCAAAACCCATATCCACTCGTGTTAACTTGCATCAAGGAAAGTGGGATTACAGCATTTTTTACACGCAGTTCCGCAGCAAACATTCCAGTGAATATGAAATTATGCGATAAACTAGGTTTAGACAAGGATACTTATTCCGTTTCGATTCCGCTAGGCGCAACGATCAATATGGCAGGTGCAGCAGTAACAATTTCTGTGTTAACACTTGCTGCAGTTCATACGTTAAACATCCAAGTCGACATCCCAACAGCTATTATTCTTAGTGTTCTATCTGCTGTTTGTGCTTGTGGAGCATCAGGGGTAGCTGGTGGTTCTTTACTTTTAATTCCACTAGCATGCAGTCTTTTCGGAATCCCGAATGATGTAGCTATGACGGTTGTTGGTGTAGGCTTTATTGTTGGGGTATTACAAGATTCTTGTGAAACAGCACTTAACTCTTCAACAGATGTTCTTTTCACAGCTTCAGCTGAAATGAGGAAGAACCGGTTAGAAGGTAATGAAATGAACGTTCAAAAGGTATCATAAAAGACAAACCTCTAACGGGTTTTCTTTTAAGGTGCAAAACAGTAAAGAACAATGCAAATAGGGTGCGAAATCGAAGGGATTTTTCTCACCCTATTTTTTTGCTGTATCAATGTTTTGAACGAATTAGCATATAGAATCGCACAATAAATCACATAGCAAATAACAATTTGCGAATAGATCTTCTCTATCTAAAAATTGAATTGCTAAAATAGATGCAATTACCATGGTATATTGTCATTCTCCTGCCAATGAATCAGATTATCTGACAAGTTATTTGATTTTGGTTGTTATAACTGAATGTTGATTTATCTATGTTTGATAATAAGCGGAGAAATTCCGTTTAAATTGGAAAATACCCATATTTCCTTAAAAATAAGGGAAGCTTTTCCGACTATATTATACAATTCTTTGGATTTTGACTTATTTAGGGATGTTAACCTGAATACCTCCGTCTATTTCTGCTTTTTAAGCCTTCTCTTTATACATTAACCGGAAATTCTCCGTCTATGCATTCTCATACCCATTCCATCTTTCCTCCAATTATCGTAATTCTATTCGAGTTACATTAATAACTTATTTTCTTTAAGATCTCCAGTGTTTTCACGTCTTAGAAAGCAGGATACTGGATTATTCTTTTGATAGTTTATTGGACAATTAGTTATATCAGAGGGAAGAGTAAAGATAAAAAGAATGTTGGAAAATGAGACCTCAATATTGGAGGATTTGTTAGTATCCTTCATTATTGAGGTCTTTCTACGTTTTAGGTTTTCAGACTTAATAGATATATTTATTTAGTCATTATCCAGATCTTTATCAAAAAAGGAAGGTTTCCGTATTTCTTTGATACCTAACTGATCCTTTATTTCTGATAAGTCTTTTAAAATAGTATGCGTATTTATCCACGCAGCAATTGAAGCGAAAACAGCTAAAGCCAAAATAAGTATGATTACTACATTTACAACCAAACGAATCACCTCATATCATCGATTATTTAATTTTACCACAATATGTATAAAGGCTATTAAAATAATGAGTAAATTTGATAACTCCAGCCACTTGTTTTGATTATTTCCCTTGCGAAATGAATGAAAATTCAGTCAATAATCAAATTGATCAATAAGAAATCTATCAAATTCGTCCTCATTTACCCTTCGACAAGAGCTAAATAATATTTCTCTTCACCATTGTATTCAGCAATTAAAATGTCTCCACGCTCTTTTGCGGAATAAATTTTCGCACCTATTGGTAATTTGTTTGCCATCCCATTCTTAAATGACTTAGGGGAACCATTTGTAAATAATGCGTCTATTTCGCCAAGTTGCTCTTTCTTAGAAAGTTTTAATTCGCTTACCCAGTCATATCAGTTTTATAAATCAAATCTTCCCATTGGAAAATGTCCGCATACATAGAACGGTGTTCAAATTAATTGTTGTTAAATTTTCTTCCTATAAACTCTTTTCCCTCAATAACAAACAACGACGCTGTCATTTTAAAATCTAGTGTTGTTCAATTATTGGTCCGATTGCTGAACAAAATAAAAAAACACACACTTGCTATTTTTTATTGTAGTTTATAAATAAAATTCTGATTCTATAGAATTTGTTCTGTTGATGTGCAAAATAACACATAAAATAAGTGTGAATTAGCGACGGGTTAGTTCCATTAAAATATTCAACCCTTCCTTTAATTCCTCTAATGATGCATAAGCATAGGAAAGGCGAATGTGATGTAAATCGCTTGTATCGTAAATGTAACCGGGATTGATAAGTACATTTTTCTTGAGTAAATTCAGAAATAATGCCTTATTCACAATAGGTTCATTGAATCGAAGCCATATATAGAAACCTCCCTCAGACTTTTCCCACGTTGCGATGTGCTGAAATTGCTGTTCTAAAATTTCTTCTACAAAAGTAGCCCTTAATTTCAATTGTTCGCGGAGTTGGAGAATATGCGATTCATATAATCCAGTCGCGATCCAGTGTGCAACAATTTCTTGGGAAAAAGCACTTGAACCGTAATCTGTTTGCATTTTAATATCTGCTAACCGTTGGATAACCGGCTCAGGAGCTACTATCCATCCTATACGTAATCCAGGACTTAGCGTTTTCGAAACACTCCCTACATACAATACTTGCCCCGATTGATCGAATGACTTTAGTGCAGGAGAAGATGATTCGAATAACAGTTCATGATACACATCATCTTCAATAATCGGGATTTGTAGTTGCTTACACGTACTGTATAGGGCTTTCCTTTCCTCTATTGTCCAATTGCGACCTGTCGGATTATGTAGCGTTGGCACGCAGTAAAAAAGGGATTGTCTTTTTCTTTTGGCAACTCGTAATGTGTTGGTTAAATTGTCATCACGCTGAACAGGTATCATACGCATCCCAGCAGATTGAAATGGATGGATTGAATTTAAATACGATGGGTGCTCTTGAAAGATAATCGCCCCTTCTTCAAGTAATCCTACGGCAATCAATTGAAGCGCTTGAAGTGCACCTGAAACAATTAAAATATTTTCCGGTGCGGTTTCAATGCCCCTTTTCTTTAAATACTCACACAAAATACTTCGTAGCTTTTTACTACCTTGTGGTTCTGAGTATCCGATTGCTCTGGATTCCAATGAAAGTGATTTCAATGAGTGTTCAATTTGTTTTGTTGGAAGTAGCTCAGGGGATAACTCACCAGTACCAAGACGTATGATGTTATCATTTTGCTCACATTCATTAATCAGTTGAATCGTATGGTAGTTTGGTTTGTGAATACTAGCTTCAATGTGTTGCTGCCAATTGGGCTGTGATTTATCTAAAAGGACATTCCATGAATTATTTGCTACAAATGTACCTGAACCTATTTTCGATTCAAGCAAACCATCTGCTTTTAATTCATCTAGGACAAGATTAATTGTGCTTCGATTCACTTCAAATTGTGCTGCTAGATGACGCTGTGTCGGAAGTTTAGTACCAACTGTCCAATCCCCCCGTTCAATGCGAGTCTTCATCCATTCTACGATTTGCACATGAACTGTAAGATGGGACTGCCTATCTGGCTTCCAATGCATAAAAACCTTCCTCTCTAAATTGGTTGGATAAAAAGCCATCCAATTGGTTGTTTTCTTTTAGTTGTAACATAGTTACAGTATAAGTGAAAGGGAGATGATAATATGGAAGCAATTATTCATGGGATTATACTCGCATTTGGACTCATTTTACCTTTAGGGGTACAAAATGTATTTGTATTTTCACAAGGTGCTACACAACCACGGCTACTTAGTGCACTTCCTGCAACAATTACAGCAGCAGTATGTGATACGTTTTTGATACTTTTAGCTGTCTTTGGATTATCAATCATCGTCTTGCAATTCGAATGGATGAGACTTTGCTTGATAATTATAGGCATTTTGTTTTTACTTTATATGGGTTACTCTATTTGGCGATCTGAACCTACAACTTCTACATCGAGTAAAGCGTTATCGATGAATAAACAAATCCTCTTTGCCTTGTCTGTATCTTTACTAAATCCACATGCAATTTTAGATATAGTGGGAGTTATTGGAACAAGTGCATTAAAGTATGTCGGGACAGAGCAAGTACTCTTCACTGTAACCTGTATCACAGTATCTTGGATTTGGTTCTTTGGACTGACACTAGCAGGTACAGTTATGAGAAAGCTAGACGGCACAGGAAACTTTATGATTATTTTCAATAAATGCTCAGCTCTCTTTATATGGGGAACGGCTATTTATCTTTTTATTGGATTAAGGTAGAGTACGGCATTTCAAAAAGATATTATGAGCTGAACATGATAAGACGTTTATAACCGAAAACGACCGTTTTTGGTTATGTTGTGTGAAATTCTCTAAAAGTCTTAAAAACTACCTAAACACATAACCAAAACTATAACCAAAAACAAAAAACCAATACCTATGCCTTAAAACCCTTTTTGGTATAATTAATGTGTGTAGAAAGGGGAGATTCATATTAAAATTTGGTTATGCTCGTGTAAGTACGCAAGATCAGTCATTATCATTACAACTCGATGCATTGAATCATTATGAAGTAGACGAAATTTTTGAAGAAAAAGAATCCGGCAAAAGGAAAAACCGGCCGAAGTTGGACGAACTTCTAAAAGTATTACGTAAGGGCGACACTGTCGTTGATGATGTATTAAGGTTGGCACATTCTATTCGTGAAGGAACGGTCTCTGCTTCTCTCATCATGGGAAAACTAGGTTCTTACTCCCATCAAAATAGCCTTGCGACAACTTTAAGAGAGATGGGGCGTATAGATAAGATCTTGTTTATATTAGATTATATTTCTAGCGAAACATTGCGTCGACGAATTCAACGTGGATTAAATAAAGGAGTAGCTATGAATGCATTGGCACTGGCTATTTTCTTTGGGAAACAGGGGGAACTTAGGGAAAGAGCATTACAAGATCAATTACAGCGTGCCAGCGCCTTAAATCTCATTATCAATGCTATTAGTATTTGGACCTTGGACAACCCAATCCACAATAGTTTTAGCGTGGGTTTTAACAACACTGCAAAAATTTATGCGGTGGCATCAATTTGTATGCGTGTTGAAGTGTTAATTATTATGTTAAATTCGTTTAATCGTTGTTATAACAACAAAAAGGGGGACACCAATTCATATACGAATTGTATCCCCGATGAGGTTGTTAATTAACGTTTTCTACCCAATAACCGAACCCGTTAATAAAAAGTAGAGCTTTTTTTCTTAATTATCTTACATATTTTCACTAGATGATCCCACTTGAATGCTTTGAACACGCTGTACCTTTGGCGTATGATTCACACAATAAATACTAAAGACAATTAGAATCAGACCAATAATTAAATAAATGGTAACTGGTTCATGTAGAAAAATGGTTCCAACCACGAGTGCGATTAGTGGGACAAGGAAAGTATACGTTGCTACTTTGCTTGCTTCTCCTGATCGGACAAGGGTAAAATAAGTAAGCCACGCTAACGGAATTCCGAATATAGCTCCATAGAATAGACCTGATAAATAAGGTGCTGACCATTGGATCGCGGAAAAGCTCTCTTGTTCTAATCCGGCGCCGGTCATGACCAGGCCACCTATAACACATTGAATCGTTACAAGCCAAAGAGCGTCCACTTTTGCCCCCGCCTTTTTCAAAAACACGGTACCTATTGCCCAGCTGATTGCTGTTATAAGAGCCAATACTACACCCACAATTGATAATTCGGCACTAAAGCTCTTAAAGCTAATAACTACAACACCAAGAAAACCTAAAACAAGGCCGCTGATTTTTAATCCGGACATTTTTTCACCAAGCCATACCCATGCAAGGAAACCGACTAAAACAGGCTGGAAATAGACAATAACAGAAAATAAACCGGATGGTAAGTATTGCAATCCTACGGTCTGTAGTCCGAAAAATAAAATGACATTAAATATCGTTGAAATTAAATAAATATGCCAATTCTCTTTGAAATGAATTTGTTTATATCTTGGAAAGGTAATGAGAAGTAGTAATATTCCTCCTAATAAAGTACGCATTCCAGAAAACAGGATAGGTGGGGTGTAATTTAGCGCAATTTTATAAATTGGCCAGCATAACCCCCATACTAAAACTAGGAATGTGATTAGAAGAACGGATCTCGTCTTTGAAAGTTCACCCATGATGAATTCCTCCCGCATTTTTACATACATAGAAATTATAGCCGTTAGTGCTGGGCTGACTACTATCATGCTTAAAAACTCATTTGTTTTGAAAATTAAGTAATTTTTTAATAAAATAACTTAGAGTATAAACGGTATCCAACAAAACAGGAAGGGGATATTATTTTGATAAAAACAACGAAAGATCATCTCGGTAGATTGATTGAATATGAGTATCCTCCAAAACGAATAATTTCACTTTGTCCAGGTATTACAGATACGGTGTATTCATTGCAACTTGAAAATGAAATTGTTGGAAGGACCAAATACTGCATTCATCCGGAAGAGAAAGTAAGAAATGCTGCAATTGTAGGCGGTACGAAAAAGGTTAAGCTGGATGTGATTCATGAGTTGAAACCAGATCTAATTCTTGCTGAAAAGGAAGAAAATACGAAGGAAATGGTTGAAGAATTGGAAAAGCATTATCCTGTTTTTGTCGCGGAAGTACAATCAGTAGATGAAGCTTACCGGATGATTCATGATATTGGGGCAGTTACTGATCGTGCAGAAATAGCCGACCGACTGGTTAATACGATCACATCTCAATTTCAATTCCTTCCGAATGTCCAAGGTAAACGAGCAGCCTATGTCATTTGGAGAAAACCATATATGGTCGTCGGAAAAGATACATACATCAATTCTTTATTAGAAAGGATCGGTTTTGTTAACCCGTTTACTGCCTCTGAAGGGAGATATCCAAGTGTAAGTAAAGAGGATTTCCTACAAGCAAATTTAGATTATTTATTGCTGGCATCTGAACCCTTTCCCTTCCAGGAGAAACATCAAATGGAGTTTGCTGAATTTCTGCAAAACATTCCATCCATCTTAGTTGATGGTGAAATGTTTTGGTATGGTCCGAGAATGCTTGAGGCTGCAAAGTATTTTAAAAAAACTTTTGAAACGATCAATTAGGTGGGATATTTGTGGTAACGAACCTGTATTTAGTTAGACATGCACATTCATTTTTTACACCTGACGAGTTAGGAAGACCACTGTCAGAAAGGGGCATTAGGGATGCATCCCATGTCACTCAACTTCTTAAAAACGAAGGCATCCATCATGTTATTTCAAGCCCATATAAACGTGCAATTCAAACAGTTGAAGGTATTGCAAAATATATTGATAACGAGATAGAAATAATGGATGCTTTTAAGGAACGTGTTTTGTCCGAAAAACCTGTACATGATTTTGATAGTGTAATTCGGAAGGTGTGGGAAGATATTGATTTTCACTGGGAAGGGGGAGAATCGAATCGTGTCGCCCAAAATAGAGGTGTCGCGGCAACATTAAATGTTTTATAAGGGGAAAAATGTTGTCATTGGTACCCATGGGAATCTAATGGTGTTAATCCTTCATTATTTTGATACGTCATATCGTTTCAATTTTTGGAAGAAACTTTCGATGCCAGACATTTATCGACTCTCTTTTTTTGAAAAGAAACTTAAAGATGTTAAACGAATATTGAAATGAAGCTTATCCGAAGTGAAACTCGAATACGCTATTTGTAGAAAAAGTTTCCCTTAGATGTGCGGGTATATAAGGAAACTTTTGTTTTTTTGATAAAAAAAATAATCACTTTCATTACTTTAATTATTTCTTTTTCATAAAGAAAAAACACTTTGACTTTTTAAATATTTTATTGTATTATTCAAATCGTAACTATTACGATTTGCGATAATAAAAAGTGTTTTATCTATCATTTTTTAAAATCTTAGAAAAAAATGTAATTTATAAATCGTAATGATTACTATTATTTTTTTACGGAGGGGCATATGCATACGTACAAAGCAAAAATACCTGTTACAGTTCTAAGTGGATATTTAGGTGCGGGGAAGACAACGATATTAAATCATATTCTAAAGAATCGGGAGGGTATGAAAGTAGCTGTTATTGTGAATGACATGAGCGAAATCAATATTGATGCGGAACTTGTAAAGCAAGGTGGAGGGTTACATAGAACAGAAGAAAAATTAGTGGAGTTATCGAATGGATGTATTTGCTGTACATTAAGAGAAGATTTACTCATTGAAGTTCAGAAGCTAGCTCAACAAGGAGACGTTGAATATATTGTTATTGAATCGACAGGAATTAGTGAACCAATCCCTGTTGCACAAACCTTTTCCTATATCGATGATCAACTGGGTATCGACTTAACGAATTCATGTAAACTAGATACGATGGTTACTGTTGTGGATGCAAATCGATTTTGGCACGATTTTTCTTCAGGTGATTCATTACTTGAAAGAAGTCAAGCTGTTGGAAGTGAAGATACGAGAACGGTTTCTGATTTATTAATTGATCAAATTGAATTTTGTAACATTCTTATCTTAAATAAATGCGATATGCTAAATAACGATCAGTTAAATCAGCTCGAATCTTTTTTAAGGAAATTACAGCCGGAAGCAAGAATCATCAGAACAATCAATGGGAAAATTGATCCATTGGAAATCTTAAATACGAATCTATTTGATTTTGACAAGGCGAGTCAATCAGCTGGTTGGTTAAAGGAGCTAGAATCAGAAGAGCACATTCCGGAAACAGAGGAATATGGAATAAGTTCCTTTGTTTATAAAAGTCGTATCCCATTCCATACAGAAAGATTGAATGATTGGATTGAAGAGATGCCAGAAGAAATTGTAAGGGCAAAAGGTCTCATTTGGTGTGCAACGAGAAATGACGTAGCGCTTTTATTATCCCAAGCAGGTCCTTCCGTGCAATTAGAGCCCATTGCATATTGGGTTGCCGCATTGTCTAAAAAACAACAGGATGAGTATCTTGAGGAGAACGATGAATTGAGAAGGGAATGGGATCCTGTTTACGGTGATAGAAAAACAGAGCTCGTCCTAATTGGTATCGATATGGATAAAGTCGGGATTACGAAAGCGCTAGATCGTTGTTTATTAACTACAGAGGAACAAATGGGGAACTGGAGTGAGTTAGTTGATCCTTTTGAATGGTTGGTAACAGAACAAAGACACTGAATTGATAAAATTTTACAATTTAAATCGTAATGATTACAATTTATCAACTTTGAGTACTATTCTATTGAAGAGAGGTGTGGAAACGAAGTTTATGGCTAAAAAATCAAAAATTGTTAAAGAACTCAAAAGACAAGCCTTAGTAAAGAAGTATGCAGAACTAAGAAAAGAATTAAAAGCAAAAGGAGATTATGTAGCTTTAAGAAAGTTACCGCGTGACTCATCTCCAACAAGACTAACACATCGGTGTGAGATTACCGGAAGGCCAAGAGGAGTATTACGCAAATTCAAAATGTCGCGGATCAAATTTAGAGAATTAGCACATAAAGGGCATATTCCTGGAGTGAAAAAGTCCTCATGGTAAAAGTATTAGAAGAATAAATGGAGGTAAAGAGAAATGCGAGTAAAGATAACCTTGGCATGTACAGAAACTGGTGACAGGAATTATATAACGACAAAAAATAAGCGTAACAATCCGGACAGAATAGAGTTAATGAAATATTGCCCTAGGTTAAAAAGACGCACCTTACACAGAGAAACAAAATAATAAGAATGCGAATCCCTTTATTAAAAGTTTGAAATTCAAATTAGTTTTTAAATCGTAATGATTACGTTTAAGAGAAAAAGATAGGGGGAAGGGGAGAGGATACAGGATGAAAGGGATAAATTTCAAAACTATTTTAGTCATATTTGCTGCTATCATGCTTATGGTAGGGTGTGGGAATAAAAATGATACAGCAGTTCAAGTGTCAGGGGATAAAAAATCACAGGAAGATACATCGAAATTAAAGATTGTTACGACATTCTATCCAATGTATGAATTTACGAAAAATATTGCAGGGGATAAAGCTAGTGTTGAATTACTAATCCCGTCTACAATCGAGCCACATGAATGGGAGCCTACACCAAAAGACATAGCAAACATTCAAAGCTCTGATGTCTTTGTTTATAATAGTCCTTATATGGAAACTTGGGTACAAAGCATACAAAAATCAAATGATAACGATAAACTAGAATTTGTAGAAGCGAGTAAAGGTATTTCATTGGTTGAAGGTGTAGAAGAAGAGGAACATGGACTTGAAGAAGAACATGAGCATGGACATGAGATGGATCCACATGTTTGGCTAAGTCCTGCATTAGCGAAACAAGAGGTTCAAAATATAACATCAGCCTTAGTTAAAGCTGATCCAAGCAATAAAGATAGCTATGAGGATAATAGTAAGAAATACATGGAGAAGTTAACTCAGTTAGATCAGGAATATCGTACAGAGCTACAAAATGTAAAAAAGAAAGAAATCATTACACAACACGCAGCGTTTAGTTATTTAGCTAGTGAATATGGGTTACAACAAGTACCAATAGCTGGATTGTCACCTGAACAAGAGCCAAGCGCCAAAAAATTAGCTGAACTTAAAAAATTTGCCAAAGAGCATGATGTCAAGGTGATTTATTTTGAAGAACTAGCATCACCAGCAGTTGCCAAAACTCTTGCAAATGAAATTGGGGCCAAAACAGAGGTTCTAAATACACTTGAAGGACTAAGCGATGAGGACCAGGAAAATGGTCTTGATTATATAAAGGTGATGGAAAAAAATCTTGAAAAGCTGATTAAAAATCAATCTTAAATAAAAGTAGTAAAGGGTATGCATCTTATTTTGCATATCCTTTACTTGTTTAAGGGGAGTTCTCAAAAGCAACAATAGTATATTTTCAATTTTCAAATTTAAAACCTAGACAAAGTAATGTACGTAAAAGCCCAACATTAATTACGTTCAATCTATTTTAATTCCTATATCGTATACATAAGGCTGTTTAGGTTGATTAATTTTTTCTATTGATTGAATATCCAATACAGGAATAGTCGGATTAACCCCCGTATTTTGGACACTATCTCTCTTAATCTAGCTTTTTCTTAAAATTACATTGTTTTTCGTTTCCTTTTGTCCTTTTTGGAGTCTAGCCATTTCTTCCATTCCATCAAGGGTAAAGGCTTCGCCCGACTATCGTCGCCCTTGATTCCACTCCAGAAATAGCTGTTTTTATTTTGGGACAAAAGGAAGAAAAAATGGAAGGGCAGATTAAACCCGAACCTCTTTGATTTGCATCTTTTCCTGCATTTGTTTCTTGTAAAATTCCATTGGTGATAAGTCTAAAATACTAGAATGCATGCGTCTCTCATTGTAGTAAACCATGAATTCTGTGACAACTTCATAGACCTGTGCATATGTTTCAAATTGCCATCTGGATAAGCAATCATCCTCAAAGATCCGATGGAACGACTCAATATGGGCATTCATATTCGGTGTTTTCGGTGGAATTCTTTCGTGCTCAATTTTGTAATTTTCACAAAACTCCTCAAAGGTATGGGAAATAAACTGTGGTCCATTGTCTGTTCGAATCACAGGTTTTTCCAATTTATCGAATTGTTGGCGTTTAAATAAAGCACGCTGCAACGCTTGAATCACGTCGCTGCCTGTACAACTAAGGCCGATATGGTAATCCACAATGCTTCGGTCATAGACGTCGATTATAGACATGACAAAGAAAAATCGATCTTCACCTTCGATGAAACCGTACTTAATGTCTGCCTCCCAAAGTTTATTAGAACAGCTAATGATGCGGTTTCGTGCTAGTTTTCTAGGGTACGAGACTTTCTTTTTGCGTTGCGGACGTAAAACGCCCAGTTCTTTACACAATCGGTAAACCTTTTTCTTGTTAATTTTAAGGTTGTATTTTCGACGAAGGACCTTAGTTAGCTTACGGTAGCCGTAGTTATAGCCATCGCCGGCAATCTCTTCGAGCAGAAATTCTTTGATCTGTTCATCGGATACCTTTTGACCGTCCTCTTTGAAGGAATAACCTGGTGCCGGACGCCCCTCACTCACTTTTTTCTCTTCCACCCGGTAATTCTTTTGATAATAGTAGGTGGAACGAGGAATACCAATGATTCTTAGCACCGTTGATACGGAGTAGCCTTTATTAATCCATTTGTCAGCTACTTCAAGTTTTTCAGTAAGTGAGGGTTTTTCTTTTTTATAAGATCTCGTAAAATCGCTATTTCAAGGTCTTTTTCGCCTAGCAGTGTCTTAAGTCTTTCGTTTTCTTTTGACATCTCCTTTGGATCAAAATCAGGTATTACGGCAACATCTACATCTCCATACTGGCCATTTTTGTATTCGGTGCACCAACGACTTACCATGTTGGCATTTAGGTTATAACGACGAGCTACTAGGGTCTTATTCCCTGTATCGATCGCCTCTTTGATGACTTGTAATTTAAATTCTTTTGAATGTTTTGTTCTTGGCATGATGTCAACCTCCTTGGTACATTAAGCAGTATAAAATAAATCACTCTTATTGTCCAAGTTCATTTAGGGGCTTATAAGTTTTGTTACCAAATTGCCATAGAACTTGCTAAAGAAGGCGTGAATGTACTAATTAATGGGAGAAATTATGAAGAGGTGGAACGAACAGTAAATGAAATAAAGTCAGAGTTTCCGCTTACTTCACCCCAAAACGCTACAGCCGATATTGTAGATAAAGAACAAAGAGAAGCATTATTTAAAAAATACCCCAGTATTGATATTTTAGTTAACAATATGGGTATTTATGAAATTATGCAATATGAAGACGTTGACGATGAAGTATGGGAAAGGTATTTCCGTACGAATGTTCTTGCGGCTAATGGATTATCTAAAATTTATTTACCAAAAATGTTGAAAAATGATTTTGGACGGATTATCTTTATCGCGAGTGAAGAAGCAATTATGCCTTCAGGACAAATGTCTCAGTATTGTATGACAAAATCAATGCTGTTATCATTGTCTAAAAGCTTATCTATATTAACTAAAGGAACAGAAGTTACGGTTAACACGATCATGCCAGGACCAACACTATCAGAAAATGTGCATCAAATTATTGAGGGGATGTACCCTAAAGAAGATTTGACTTTTTCAGAAAAAGAGAAGAAATTTATGACTTCTAATCTACCACAATCTGAAATACAGCGATTTATCAGGCCAATTGAAATAGGAAGACTAGCAGCATTTGTTTGTAGTCCTTATGCATCGGCATTTAAAGGTTCTCCTATCCGTATGGATGGAGGCATGGTACCAACTATTTTTTAGACAAATAACATATTGAAATAAAGAGCCTTCCTATACAGAGATGTTTAGTAAGGCTCTTTAATGAATAAAATTTATTGGACCACAACCTTCAAAGCATCAGAAAGTATTTGTAATGCGAGTTCATGATCTTCCATAATATACGGCACTTGATCAGGTTCTACCCAAATGCGTGTAATCGATTCATGCTGTCGCAGGAAAGGTAAACATTCCGTGATATCCATTCGGTAGAATAGCTGATAACCAACGCTCGGATATTTTCCATTTGGATCAAATAACGGATTATCATGGTGATTGACTTCCAACGCACCTAAATAGTGAATAGTACCTTTTACATAACCTTCCTCAAATGCCTCCCGACAAAAAGTTTGTTTTGGGGTTTCACCATGTTCAACATGACCACCAGGCATATTAAATCCTCGGTTTTTTATCAGTACCAGCAATACCTTTCCTTCCAAAAAACACCATCCGTGGACACTTGTTACTAAATTTATTGGCGGTTCATAATTCTTCATCCAAGTTAATTTTATATTTTGACCATACCAATTTACATATTTTGAATTCATATACGTTCCTCCATGAAAATAAGTCTTAGTTCTTATCTAAATTCTAGAAAAATCACGTTAAGACCTTTCGAAAATTTCTCGGAAATATGACATTTCAATTAAATTTCATCAATATAAGTGTAAAAATGGATATCTGAGTGAAAATAAAAGGAAAAGATAGGAGTGCTGTCAATGACGAAAATGAAACCGGATTTTATGGATAGTCCTTTTTTTGTTGATGAACCAGGAAATTGGCATTTAAAACCTGGTGCACCTAAAGAAATGCAAGAAGAGTTTGAAAAGTATATGGCCGCTTTAGAAGATGAAAATGTGCCCGGTACGATATTTGGGAACCATATTTCTTATCCGTATGATGAATAATGGAAAAGTGGAAAGTTGTATAAGTTATAGCTTTCCACTTTTTGATGTAAGATAAATATTAATCATGTTTAATTAAAGGGGGAGTACAAGTGGAGATATATCAATTTTCTGCTAAATTAATCAATGGAGAGGACAAAAAGATATCAGATTATAAAGGAAAGGTCCTTTTAATTGTTAATACAGCTAGTAAATGCGGTTTCACAAAGCAATTTTCACAATTACAGGACTTATATCAGAAATACGAAAAGGAAGGACTCGTAATTCTTGGGTTTCCATGTAATCAATTTCGAAATCAAGATCCGGGGAGTAATCAGGAGATTGCTGAATTCTGCTCTTTAAATTACAATGTATCCTTTCCAATGTTTGAAAAAGTGGATGTGAATGGGGAACACGCACACCCAATCTTTCAATATTTAACTTCTCAAGCACCAGGCATGCTAGGTACGAAAAAAATAAAATGGAATTTCACTAAATTTTTAATTGATCGACAAGGGAAGGTAGTAAGTAGATTTGGCTCAGCAACAGAACCAGAGAAAATCGAAAATGATATTAAAAGACTGCTAAATTATTAGTTAAAAAGGACAATTATTCGTTGTCCTTTTTAATCAATTTTATATATATTTCTCCATATAAAGTGGGTTTGATTTCGCTCTACATATCAAACATATTTCCAATAAGTCGTACCAATTCTTAATTAGTTTTCCTTCCCAAAATATCCTCCTTTTTTCACTCTTTTTCTATTACTTTGACTTTTTAATTTATTTATATTTGAAGAAAGTTATCTTCTCTTCTATACTTTATTAGTAAGTAGTTATGTGAAGGAGTCGATTAAATATGGATATTTTGGATTTAATTAAATCACGACGTTCGATTGGCGCAGTTAATGAAAGAGATGTACCTGATGAGGTCATTAATGAATTACTTGAAGCAGCAACATGGGCACCTAATCATAAAAAAACGGAACCTTGGAAGTTTCGTGTTGTAAAAGGGGAAGGCCGTGAAAAATTAGGTATAGAAATGGCACGAATTGTTGAGTCAAAAACAAAAGGATTAAGTGAAGAAGAAGCACAAAAAAAGATTGAAAAAGCAAGGAAAGGTCCATTAAGAGCACCAGCCATTATTATTATGGCGACAAGCCCTTCCGGAGTGGTTCCAGAAATAGAGGAAATCGTTGCAACGGGTTGTGCGATGCAAAACTTGCTTTTACTCGCAACCGAAAAAGGTTTAGCGACAATTGTAAGAACAGGGGACATTGCCTTTGAACCAGAGTTAAATAAATATCTACAATTAGACGAAAACGATAAAATTGCCGGTCTTATCTACATCGGTTATCCGAAAAAAGGCTTTAACATTGCCGCCAAACGGATTCCCGCAGAAGATAAGACGATTTGGTTTCGTTAAAAAAACGCCTTTCCAAATTCGGAAAGGCGAATATTTATTATTCCTCTTCATTTCTCACAAGTAATGCACAACATTCAACATGTACTGTATGTGGAAATAAATCAACTGGTTGGACCATTTTTAACGAATATCCGAAAGGAACCAGTTCCTTGATATCAGTTGCAAATGTGTCCGGATTACATGAAACATATACAATCCGTTCTGGCTTTGAACGTCCGATTCTTCTCATTACTTTTCCACCTGCACCTGAACGCGGCGGATCAAGCATTAATAATTCGGGATGACCAAAACTTTCAAGTACTTCATCAATTCCTTTGCGTGCATCTTTGGCTAAAAAGTATGTGTTCGCGATTCCATTATCTTGAGCATTGCGCTTTGCAGATTCAATGGACGTTTCCACAATTTCAATACCTGCAAGCTTTTCTACCCGACTTGCGAACGGAAGGGAGAACGTACCAACCCCACAGAAAAGGTCAATCATTTTTTCAGTTTCCTTTGGTTGTCCCATCTCTAGCGCTAGTTCAACTAATTTTTGTGCTTGTGTTGGATTCGTTTGGAAAAACGTATCAAACCATAGACGGTAGCGATAACCTGCCATTTCATCATAGATGAAATCACGTCCAGCTAATACATGTGTCTTTTCCGATTGCGTACGATCCGCCCAATCTGTATTTTCAAGCCATAATAAGCTTTTTACTTGAGGGAATTTTTCTCCGACACGTTGAATCAAATCGCCTGCAGCAGATTCAAGGTGACCTGTTGGTGACTCAGTCGCAAAAAGGGCGAGCATCATTTCACCTGTCGCAAATGATTGTCGAACCATTAAATGGCGTAACAATCCTTCATGGGTATCTTTATCATAGCCTTTAAGTTGATGTTCCTTCGTCCAATTTGCTACTTCCATTGCCGCTTCAACCATTTCTTTACCTGCAATTAAGCATGTTTCAAGGGAGATGATTTTTCTAAAATTACCTGCCTCATGGAGCCCAAGAGAGCCGTCTTTCGCAAATGTAAATTCCATTTTATTACGATAACGCCATGGGTCATCCATTCCAATTGTATCTTGAACAAGTGTTGGGTCAAATCCCTGTGCTTCGATTGCCTGTTTGACATGTGCCGTTTTTTGTTTTAATTGTCCTGCATAATCCCAATGCTGCCAAACACAGCCTCCACAAAGACTAAAATGCGGACATGGGGGTGTTACGCGTTCTGGGTGCGCTTCTAAAATTTCTTCAGTCAGCGCTTTTCTTCTTCTTTTCTCTGGCTGATCCACAATTACACGAACTTTTTCACCTGGAAGGGTTTGGGGAATAGTAAGCCTTAATTTCTTCGGATTTCCAAGTTCGTTTTCACGCCAAACAACTGCTTGTCCGGAACCTTTTGCATCTAATTGGCGAATTTCAGTAACCAATGTTTCTCCTTTAGTAACAGTCAATCGATGTTCCTCCTCCTACATTATCTATATGATAAAAAAACAGACCGTCCCATGACGATTCGTTGATTCATTTATGAATTTGTAACATATCTACTTATTATAACGAATCAAGACCTAATTGAAAATATTTCATACATAGTAGTTTTTACTAACGAATAAATTTTGTGTTTTCGATTTCTTTTGATAATAAAGATTGAATTATTGCAGATAGTAAAAAATGGATTCAAATAAACTCTCTAAATGGTAATTTGTTCACAATTTAAACAACTAAATTTCACATATTCCTCAACAATACGTTGTAATTCTGTCATTAATGGACGTTAGAAATGAATGGTAACAGGGTAAAATAGTCGGTAAGGAGAGATGAAGCCATGTATAAAAAACAGGAAAAGAAACTCATTTGGATTAGTTTTATAGTGGCAGGAATAATGTTGTTGTCTATTTTAGGACGTATTTTCGCAAGCTAAGGAGTGATATAAATGGATGGGGGAAATTCAGTATTTTACAGTCGTGTACTAACAGAACTTACATTATCATTTCATATTATTTACGCGACGATCGGTGTCGGTGTCCCATTGATGATCATGATTGCACAATGGATTGGGATTAAGAAAAATGACGAGCATTATATTTTACTTGCCAGACGACTTGCACGTGGTTTTGTGATTACGGTTGCTGTCGGAGTCGTAACTGGGACAGCCATCGGGCTGCAATTGTCATTATTATGGCCGAATTTTATGGAACTGGCGGGAAATGTTATTGCCTTACCGTTATTTATGGAAACCTTCGCCTTTTTCTTTGAAGCAATTTTCTTAGGGATCTATTTATATACATGGGATCGCTTTGAAAATCAGCGCAAGCATATGCTGTTGCTAATACCGGTAGCTATCGGTGCTTCGATGTCAGCTGTTTTCATTACAATTGTGAATGCGTTTATGAACGCACCACAAGGTTTTGATGTGGTGAATGGTCAATTAGTTAATATTAAGCCGATACTTGCTATGTTAAATCCTGCGATGCCAACGAAGGTAGGCCATGTACTAGTTACTGCTTATATGACATCTGCATTTGTACTGGCAGCAATCGCAGCATTTAGAATGTTAAAAGGATCCAAGCACGTATATCATAAAAAATCTTTATTTTTATTCATGAAATTGGGCTTGATTTTTTCCATTGCTTCATTAATTATTGGAGATTTCTCTGCTAAATATTTAGTGAAATATCAACCGGAAAAATTAGCTGCCGCCGAATGGCATTTTGAAACAGGTAAAGGGGCACCTCTCGTATTATTCGGTGTAACTGATGGCGAAGAGGTAAAGTATGCGATAAAAGTCCCTTATGCATTAAGTGTTCTAGCGCATAGTAATCTAAATGCGGAAGTGACAGGATTGAATGAATTTCCAAAGGATGAAGTTCCTCCTCTTTATATTCATTATTTATTTGATACGATGGTCCTTATTGGAACATTTATGATTATTTTCTCCGCCATCTATGTATTTGGAAAAATCAAAGGCTGGACATTTATCACCTCGCGATGGTTCCGATGTATCATTGTTGCAGGTGGTCCATTATCCATCATTGCCTTAGAAGCAGGTTGGTGGCTGGCAGAAGTAGGACGTCAACCATGGATACTTTATAAGTATATGAAGGTAACTGACGCCGCAACAAGTAGTGAACATGTTGATCTCATGCTTATGCTTTTCTGTATATTGTATCTGATTCTTGGAATTGGAAGTATTGTCGTTCTTCGTCGGATGTTCCGCAACAATCCAATTGAACAAGAAATTGCTGATCGTCAGGCTGAAAAGGGCGGTGATTTAATATGAATTTGGAGGTTCTTGGAATATCGGTTTTGTGGTTGTTTCTGTTCGGCTATGTAATTATTGCTTCCATCGACTTTGGTGCGGGGTTTTTTAACGCATACAGCGTCTTAACCGGTCGTCAGCATATATTGACACATATTATCCAACGATATTTATCGCCAGTATGGGAAATTACGAATGTGTTTTTAGTTTTCTTTTTCGTTGGGATGGTTGGTTTTTTTCCGAAAACAGCTTTTTATTATGGAACAACCTTACTCGTACCAGCAAGCATTGGAATTATTTTATTGGCTATCCGTGGAAGCTATTATGCCTTCGAATCATATGGTTCGCGGGGACATAAAGGATACTCATTTATGTATGGAATTGCAGGTTTGCTAATCCCAGCTTCCTTATCTGTTGTTTTAACCATTTCCGAAGGAGGATTTGTATCCATTACGAATGGCCAGCCAGCACTAGATTATTGGCGTTTATTTACTAGTCCTTTAACTTGGAGTATTGTCGTTTTAGCAATAGCTGCTGTGCTTTATATTTCAGCGGTGTTTCTTACATGGTATGCCAATAAAGCAAAAGATGTGGAAGCAACCCGCATCCTACGAAAATATGCGTTGATTTGGGCGGTACCATTAGCAATTACCGTAATCGGAATAATGGTAGAATTGAAAAATCATAATCCGGAACATTATTCCCGTATGGTCGATTTGTGGTATATGTTCGCAATTTCAGGATTAATGTTTTTCGTTACTGTATGGTTTATTTGGCAACGTAGAAATTATGGTATTGCACTCGCATTATTAATAGGTCAATTCGCCTTTGCATTTTATGCCTATGGTGTGTCCCATTATCCGTATTTGTTGTATCCATATTTAACTTTATACGATTCCTTTACAAACGAAGCGATGGCTTTATCATTAGTAATTGCCTTTATCGCTGGGCTTTGTCTATTAATTCCATCCTTATATTTAGTATTAAAATTATTTTTATTTGATAAGGATTATGTACGTGGAAAAGAAAACGGTCATGTGTAAGGAGGGTTATTTTTGGAGAACTTTTTAATTTTCTATGGACCTTTTATCATTGTTGCCCTTTCAATTGGTGTGGGATTTTTCGCAGGGTTAAAGGACGGTCCAGTGAAAAAGTGGGATAAAGAACAGGAATCATAATTTAAAAGGGTGTTCAATTTGAACACCCTTTTATGGTAATTGAATTATTTTACTTACTTCGCATAAAAATCTTGCGTATAAAAAGGTTGGGATTCCTCATTAAACGCGACACCAGTACCTAAGTATTTATAATCCCGATGCAGAATATTTTTGCGGTGACCAAGTGAATTCATTAATCCTTCATGAGCAAAAATACTACTAAGCTGGCCATAAGCAATATTTTCTCCTGCTAAAAGAAAGCGTATATGATCTTGACTCATACGGTCAAATGGTGATTGGCCTTTAAGATTCGTATGATCAAAGAACTGATGTTCAGCCATATCTTTACTATGGTTACGTGCTGTCACTTGAACATGTTGATCCCATGATAAAATCGGCAGATGATGATTAACCCGCGATGAATTGGTTAAATCGAATAACTGATATTCAAATCCAAGCACTAACTTTTGATTCGGTTTCGTATAATAGTCTTTTTTCTGCTGTTCAACATTTTTACTAATCAATTGGATTGCTGTAACTGTATTGTTTGAATGCTTATCATAAAAAATCGTTACATACATATCATCAATTAGATATACATCATATTCACTATTTTTTTGAAATTGATACATGATCAATCCTTTGCGAATCCCTGATAATGGTTCACCAAGCTTTGTTCGAACGGTTTTTTTAGGCACACCTAATTTAATGCCATTCGTGGAAGTTATTAAATTTTGATTCGAGTATAACCCGATTACTCGATTATCTTTATCGTACATTGTCATGAAAAAATGATGGTAGTTTTCATGATAAGCAAACCATTTCGTTCCGTATTCATTCATCGATGCACGCTTTGCCATTCCTGCTTGTTTCTCTACATCTTTTTTTCTGTCACCGATCTCAATATTATGAATTGAAAACATGTGAGAATTTGGTGATTTCAATGAAACCTTCTCATTCCGTTTTTCTTCAGATTTCTGTTGTATAGGCAATTGTTCATTTTTTTCAATCCCAAAATCATTTAATACATGTTGAAACTTATCAATGATAGGTTTTATATCAAAATTCTCAATTTTAGATTCAATCAAATCAATCGTCTCATGAAATTCGGTTTTTTCTAGCTTTTTATCAATCGTCGGCCAGGAAAAAATGAATAAACAAATACAA
Organism: Heyndrickxia sporothermodurans; assembly: GCA_016756695.1. Classification (GTDB taxonomy): domain Bacteria; phylum Bacillota; class Bacilli; order Bacillales; family Bacillaceae_C; genus Heyndrickxia; species Heyndrickxia sporothermodurans. The sequence goes on along the minus strand of CP066701.1, from coordinate 3,678,816 downwards.
GCTACTAAAATAATAAAACGAATCATCATTTTTTCCTCCTGTTTTAATAAAATTTTCGCCAATAAAGGGAGAAGTTATAACAATTATACATAAAAATTGCTTTGTTCGGGGAAAATTAGAGGTTAGGAAAAGTTGGAAATGATCGTAAAAGTTTAGTCCAACAATCTAAAAAATAAATTTTTAAAAATTTAAAAATAATTGTTGAAATATTGGATCAGAATTATTAAAATAATTTATGAAAACGATTTCATGAAATCGATTTCAGTCCTTTGTGTATTTATCATATGTCGAAGGAGGGAGAGAATAGGGGGGATAGTAGTTGGCAACAATTGCCGATGTAGCAAAACTTGCTGGCTTATCGCGTGCTACGGTTTCAAGGGTAATTAACAATCACCCTTATGTTTCCGATGAGAAAAAGAAATTAGTAAAAGAAGCAATGGAGGCATTGAATTATTACCCAAACTCAACCGCACAAAAGCTTAGAAGCCAGAAAACAGAAACGATTGCCGTTTTAGTTCCATTATTAACAAATCCTTTTTTTGCCTATTTATTAGAAGGAATTGACACGGTGGCAAATGAACGCGGGTATCAGTTACTCGTATGCCAAACACGGTACAACACAGCAAAAGAATTATATTTTTTAAATCTATTAAAAACAAAGCAAGTGGATGGAATTATTTTAACCTCTATTGAAAACGACTGGAATAAAATTAATGATTTTAGCGAATTTGGTCCAATTGTCCTCTGTAATGAATTCGATGAACGAGCGAATGTCCCATGTGTTCGGTTAGATCAAGTTTACGGTGGTTACATTGGGACCCGACATTTGATCGAAAAAGGACATACAAAAATAGCTTATTGCAGTGGGAAATATGGAAAATACATTAGCAAGCTATCAATGGAGAGGGAATCGGGTTATAAAATGGCACTTGCAGAATATAACATACCGATCAGAGAAGAATTTATTTTTAGAGAAGCAACAGATATTGAAGGCGGTAAAATGACCTTAAGAAAAATTCTTCGGTTACAGGATCGCCCGACAGCTATTTTTACGGGAAGTGATATGGTTGCTGCGGGGGTAATTACTGAAGCAAAAGCAAGTGGATTACGTATCCCGGAAGATATAGCTGTGATTGGTTTTGATGATCAACCAATAGCTGAAATGATTGAGCCGAAAATTACAACGATTAAACAGCCAATACTAGAAATTGGGCAGAAAGCAAGTAAACTCATGATGGATATTATTGAAAAGAAAGACGGACAAGATGAATTTAATAGTTTACTATCTTTACAATTAATTGTAAGGGCTTCCACGTGAGGTACACAAAAGATATAACAATACGTATTTAAAGGTATTGTAAAAAGTTCTATGAAAACTAAATAGTTGTTTAGGTTACTTTCCATTTATTAGGTGGGGAGCTCCCGCAATCGCTCTTGACAAACACGCCAATGGTTTGATCCAAGGTTAACAAGGGCGAAGGGGACAAAAAGAAGGCATACCAAATAAGCCCTTGGTATTTTCATTTTAAACCATTGGCAAGTTCGGTTTGTCAAGAGTTCGCTCCGCCGATTGCTAAATTTGTCCAAGGGCTCTGCTAAACAAAAAGTTAGGCGGATCTTTGTTCGACTATCCATCGTTGAGCTAACTCGATGAGCTTTGTCCAACGCGCAGGCATGGTAGGAAGTCCTGATAACTTTGGATTCACAACGGGTACCTTGCCCTCTAGGGATGCATGTGGTCGTAGAAAGTTAAAATACGCCGCAAACAAGGTGACAAAAGAAACAGATCCATGATCCGATCCAAATCCTTGTGTAGAGCGATAATTTCCTTTAAATGTGCGATTCAGTCTTTCGATAATCTGTTTTAACGGTCTGTATTCGGTTGAGATGGGATCTTCATTTGTCAGCCCGATTACTTGCTTCACATCGAAAGAAATATTATTCTGAGCGAAGAAATGCTGGGCTAGAAGATAGATTGGATTTCCATCTACTACGAATGTAAGGTTTTCAGGGATCTCTTCCATCTTCAGTAGGACGTCGTTTATCGCTTGAATGGCGGATGCTGTATCACGATTAGGCGACACTCGGTACGAAAGGACGATCTTTTTCACCGCGTCAAAGAAGAAAAAGAGATAATGCCATTTTCCATTGACCCGGATATAGGTTTCGTCACCACAGAATTGATCTGAAAGCTCATAAGGATAGTGATCCACGTAAGGTTTAAGTAAAAGAGCCACACTATTTTCGTAGTTCAATATCGTCTGATGAGAAATAGCTACACCGTGAACATCCTGCATAAGGGCAGCGGTCCTTCTTGCGGAAAGACCGTAATTCACATGGTAGGTCAATATCAAACCTAACGTATGCGGAGAAGCATAGATTCTAGACAGATCAACAACTGGCAACTCCGGTGAATTCTTGGATAATGGTTGAAAATCAATGTGAAATTGGCGAAAAATATACCTTAACTTAAACGACTGGGGATCCTTTTTAAACTGTTTCTTTTCTTTGGAAGACATACCGTTTAATTTCTTTTGATAATACGGACAGTCGTCATTTTTACACTTAAACACATCGAAATCTTTTCGCTCCTTGATCTTATCGAGTGTTTTAGAACAATGAGGACATTTCAAAATGGCCTCTTTCGAAAAACGATTCTTATCGCTGAAAAGGCAAGAACATACCTTGCATTGATACTGTCCCTTATCACCATTATTGGCATAAAGATAATCAGATGGTGCACCACACTTAGGACATTTCATTCCTTTAGGTACCGACACTTTTGCGTTCTTGTGTCTTCGAACGGGTTTAAGAGATTTCCCATGCTTCTCTTGGTACTCCGTTAGGGAGATTTCGATAATTCAGCTTTTCTGGGATTTCGATAATGGGAAGATCATCAACTTGTAGTTTTCGATAAGGTTTGTTAACAGGCTGCTGATCTTTCGGTTTATCAAACATACTCTTCCCAATAAGTAGGGTGAGTAATGTTCGAATTATTTGTTCTTGGAATTTTATAAAAGTTAGTAAATAGGTTATAATTTGAGGGTACAACTTGTCACTTCCTTTTCTAAGGTTGTTGGGTGTGTGGTAACCTCAATTATCCTTAGATTTAGGGGGGTGGCAATTTTTTTGCTCAAAAATCCCTCTATTAAGGTAGTTTATAGCCTATTTTATATAAAAGTTTTGACAAAACGTATTTAAAAAGAGGAGGAGCAGTATGAAAAAAGCGAAGAAAATGAAGTTTCTAGCTGTAGCAATGTCATTATCCCTAGCACTTGGTGCATGTTCTAGTAAGGATGCATCTACTGGTAAAACAGATGGAAAAAGCAATGAAAAAGATGAAAAGGTAACCATCGTTTATGCCAGAGGGAAGGACGTTACAAAAGGTACGACTAAAATCGTTGAAGCTTTTGAAAAAGCACATCCAAACATCAAAGTTAAATTTGATGAAAAGCCAGCAGATTCCGGACAACAGCATGATGCTTATATTACAGCATTCAATGGAAAATCTTCAGAAATTGATGTTTTTGATATGGATGTTGTTTGGCCAGCCGAATTTGCTCAAGCAGATTATGTATTGCCACTTGACCGTTTTATCCAACAAGATGGCATTGATTTAAATGAATACAATCAAGGTGCTCTTTCTGCTGCTCAATTTAACGGAAAGCAATGGGCATTACCTAAATTTATTGATGCAGGACTCCTTTTCTACCGTACTGATTTAGTGAAAAAAGATGAAGTGCCTAAAACATGGGATGAACTTCTAGCAAGTGCGAAAGAAAAGAAAGGCAAAGGTGGAACAAAATTTGGTTACATTATGCAAGCAAAACAGTATGAAGGCTTAGTTTGTAACGCGATTGAATTTGTCGCTGCTTACGGCGGTAAATTCATTAATGAAAAAAATGAAGTAGTAATTAATAGTCCAGAGGCAATCAAAGGCTTGAAAAAGCTAGTAGAAGTGGCAACATCTAAAGTTGTTCCGGGAAATGTAACTACGTTTACTGAGATTGAATCTGACCAAGCATTTATCGAAGGTCAAACTCCTTACCTTCGTAACTGGCCATATGAATATGCAAGTGCAAATGATGCTGAAAAGTCTAAAATTGCGGGTAAAGTAGCGATTGCTCCACTTCCGGCCGGGGATGCGGGATCTGCAGCAGCTCTTGGCGGTTGGATGGCTGGTATTAACAAGTACAGCAAACATCCGAAAGAAGCTTGGGAATTCTTGAAGTTCATGGCTGGGGCTGAAGGACAAAAAATTGATGCAATTTACGGAGGTCACGCACCTACAATTACTAAACTGTTTGAAGACAAAGAAATACTTGATGCAAACCCTACTTTTGCAGATAAAAACTTCCAAGCTGGCTTAAACGCTGCAGTTGCACGTCCTGTTGCACCAAATTACCAAGAAATTTCTGAAATCATTCAAATTCAGGTTTCTAAAGCAATTGCAGGTAAACAAACGGTTGAAGAAGCTGTGAAAAATATGGAGAAAGAAATGAATGAAAAGTTGGTAAAATAACTTCGCAATTTTATGTATTAGCCTTCTGATCGAAGGCTAATACATTATAGAAAATCGAAAAAAGAATTGTTTAGTAGATGGAAGCAACGCACTTACGCTTTTCAAATAAGGGAGTGAAAAGATGAGGAAGGACGAAACCCATAAAAGTGACTTAAAAAAGGGGAAGGTAAAGAAAAAGTCGACAGAAAAAATCATGGCCTATTCATTAATCGCGCCGGCATTAATCTTAATATTAGTCATTTCAGTGTGGCCTGTACTGCAATCATTTTATTTCAGTATGTTTGATCTCAAGTTAAACAGCCCTACGAAATCGGAAACCCATTTATCCTACAGTTTTGATCTAGAACGATACTTAGATAATTACCCATTTTTAGTGGGTGGTATTGATAACGAAATTAGAAATGGTCATGCAAAAGAAGATTTGCAGCGTGTAAAATATGACCTGCAAGCATTAGATAAAGAGATTCAGAAAAATTCTGAAATAGCGAAAAACTATGACATTGTGAATGATAGATTGCTAAACATGGAGAAAGTTGATCCAAGTATTGCAATTTTAAAAATTGATAAAAAAACGGCGAAAAATTTTCAACAATCATCAGAGAAAATCGCTAAAACTATAAAACTGATTTCTAAGAAAACAAAACTCTCACAAGGGAAAAAAATTGTCGGCTTATCATCTGCCATGAATCAAGTAGTAGTGGAACCAACCTTTATTGGGTTCAAGCATTATGAAGATAATTTAACAGATAAAAGAATGTGGCGAGCACTTGGTAATACTTTTACATTTACTGTAATATCCGTATTTCTTGAACTCGTTTTAGGTCTTGCTATTGCTCTATTAATTAACAAAGCATTTGTTGGTCGCGGGTTGATCCGTGCCACCATTTTAATCCCTTGGGCGATTCCGACAGCTGTTTCCGCGTTAATGTGGAAATATCTCTACGATGGTCAAAACGGAATTGTAGCAATGATTTTTGAAAAATTAGGTCTGGTTGATAGTATGTCAAATTTATTGACGTCGCAAGCTGGAGCAATGTTCTCCGTTATTTTTGCAGATGTATGGAAGACAACACCATATATGGCCTTGTTATTGCTTGCGGGATTACAAACGATTCCAAGTTCATTGTACGAAGCAGCTTCTATTGATGGAGCAACAAAATGGAAACAATTTACTTCTATTACACTACCGTTGATAAAAACAAGCATACTAGTAGCATTATTATTCCGTACTCTCGACGCATTTAGGGTTTTCGATTTGATTTGGGTTATGACAGGCGGAGGTCCAGCAAACTCAACGGAAACGATTTCAATCCTAGCTTATAAAACGATGTTTTCACAAACAAATTTTGGCGATGGTTCAGCCATTTCCGTTATTGTGTTTGTCTGTGTTGCCATCATATCCATGATCTATATTAAATTCCTAGGCAGGGATTTATTAGGAGATCGATCAGGGAAATAAACTTAATCGTAAAGGGGTGAGAATGTAATGCAAAAAAAGTCCGGTTTTTTATTTTATGTTTTATTGTTTGTGTTTGTATTTGTTGTTATGTTTCCATTTTTGTGGATGCTCATTACTTCCATTAAGCCAATGACAGAGCTTTTTGGTGATAAAGCATTTACTCCTTATACTACTAATCCAACGATAAAGAGCTATATGTCGGTCTTTTTCGATTATCCTTTTGTTCGATATTTATGGAATAGTTTCGTTGTCTCGGCGATAACAACGATTTATACCGTATTTATCGCGTCCTTTGCGGCCTATGCGATTGCGCGCTTTCAGTTTAAAGGGAAAACATTTATTCTCGGTCTCGTGTTGTCTGTTTCGATGTTCCCACAAATCGCAACGATTTCACCAATTTACATCTTTTTGAAAAATCTTGGCTTAACGAATTCTTATTTGGGATTAATCATTCCTTATACGACGATTACACTTCCATTATCGATTTGGATTCTCGTAACGTTTTTTAGGAAGATTCCTTATGATTTGGAAGAAGCCGCGAAAATCGATGGTGCTTCGATGATGCAAACGTATTGGAAGGTCATTTTCCCATTAGCGGCACCGGGGATTTTCACAACAGCAATTCTTGTATTTATTGCAGCATGGAATGAGTTTCTATTTGCTTTAACGATTAATACAGATGAAAAGTTTAAAACGGTCCCAGTTGGAATCGCGATGTTTCAAGGTCAATTCTCCATTCCATTGGGAGAAATTGCGGCAGCTACAATCGTTGTCACCATCCCACTGGTGATTTTAGTCCTAGCATTTCAACGCCGAATCGTTTCCGGTCTTACAAGTGGTTCGGTAAAAGAATAGAAAAATAGATAAACAGTCAATGGACAATTTTAAAAAAATAAGGAGTGGTTTAAACATGGTAAAAGTCACAGTCTGGAATGAACATCGTCACGAAAAGAAAAATCCTGTGGTTGCGCAGAATTATCCAAATGGAATACATGGAGCGATTGCTAGCTTTCTAGAAAAAGAGGGAGCAGATGTTCAAACAGCAACATTGGATGAACCCGAACACGGATTAACAGATGACGTTTTGGCAAATACAGATGTTCTCGTATGGTGGGGTCATATTGCACATAACGAAGTATCTGATGAGGTCGTAAAAAAAGTAACCGAATGTGTTCTTAATGGAATGGGATTAATCGTCCTTCACTCTGGACATTTCTCAAAAGTATTCAAAACATTAATGGGGACTTCTTGTGATTTAAAATGGCGTGAGGCAGATGACCGCGAAAGACTATGGGTAGTTGATCCAAGTCATCCGATTGTAGCTGGAATTGGAGAATACATTGAACTAGATAAAGAAGAAATGTATGGAGAACATTTTGATATCCCTGCACCGGATGAGCTTGTATTCCTAAGCTGGTTCGAAGGCGGAGAAGTTTTCCGTAGCGGTTGTACATACCGTCGGGGTAACGGGAAAATTTTCTATTTCCGACCGGGACATGAAACGTATCCAACATACCATAATGAAAAAATTCAGCGAGTGATTACAAATGCAGTTAAATGGGCGGCACCGACAGATCATGCTAGGCCAATCTATGGAAATGCAAAACCTTTAGAAGAAATATCAAAAAAATAGTTGTTTAATCGAAAATTTATCATTTAAAAGGAGGAAAAAATATGAGTAAGATTAAAGTTGGTATTATTGGTTGCGGAAGTATTGCCACACATCGTCATTTACCCGAATATGCATTGAATGAAAATGTAGAAATTATTGCGGTTTGCGATATCGTTGAGGATCGAGCTAAAGAAAGAGCGGAGCAATATGGAACGAAATTTTATACGAACTATGAAGAACTCCTAGCTAATGATGAAATTGAGGCTGTTAGTGTATGTACGCCAAACTATCTTCACGCACCCATTTCTATTGCAGCATTAAACGCAGGAAAGCATGTCTTATGTGAAAAACCGATGGCTACATCTGAAGAAGAAGCAAAAGCAATGATTGAAGCAGCAGAAAGAAATGGCAAAAAATTGATGATTGCTCATAATCAACGATTTGTAAGCTCTCATGTGAAAGCTCGTAAATTAATAGAATCAGGTGAAATCGGGAAAATTTATAGTTTCCGGACGGCATTTGGTCATGGCGGACCGGAAAGATGGAGTGCCGATGGTTCAAATAGTTGGTTTTTCAAAAAAGAAAAAGCATTTATCGGGGCAATGGGTGATTTAGGTGTTCACAAAACCGATTTACTTCGTTATTTATTAAACGAAGACATTGTAGAAGTTGCTGCTTTTGTTGATACAGTTGCTAAAAAGGAAACAACCGTTGACGATAATGCTGTTTGCATTTTGAAAACAGAAACCGGAATTATGGGAACACTTGCTGCAAGTTGGTCGTATGTTTCAAGTGAGGACAACTCAACGATTATTTATGGGGAAAATGCCATTCTTCGTCTGGAAGATCATCCGGAGTATTCATTAGTCGTGCAATACAAAAATGGTGAAGTTGTTAAATACGAATTAGGAAAAATCCAGTCTAATGAAGATGGTGGTCAAAACAATACCCATGTAATAGAAAACTTTATTAATAGTATTATTGATAACAGTGAAGTACCAATAAACGGAGACGAAGGTATGAAATCGTTAAACGTCATACTTGCTGCATTGGAATCAAGTAAAACGGGGAAAGTTGAAAAAGTGAAGAGATAAATGTGAACTAATTATAGATGCACTTTAAATAATACGTACAATTAACTCATATTTTGATAGAGGAAGGGGAGGTGCAAAATGAGTAAGATAAAACTAGGAATTGTAGGTGTAGGTGGAATTGCAGTTGATAGACATATCCCCGCCTTTTTAAGGTTAAATGATGATGTTTCAATTGAAGCGGTTTGTGATGTTAATTTCATACGTGCTCAAGAAGTGGCTGAAAGTTTTGGCATTCCACATGCGTATAACGATTATCGGGAAATGTTTACAGTAATTGATGCTGTTGTTATTTGTACACCGAATAAATTTCACTCAGAAATTACTGTTGCTGCCCTTAATTCCGGACTTCATGTCCTATGTGAGAAGCCAATGGCAATGACAGTAGAGGAATGCCAAGCGATGATTGATGCCTCAAAAAAAGCTGAAAAAGTCTTAAGCATTGGATTTCATTATCGCTTTATGAAGGAATCACAAGGTGCAAAACGTATCATGGTTGCAAAGGAAATTGGTCATCCCCTAGTTGTTAGAATCCAAGCATTAAGAAGACGAAAGGTTCCAGGTTGGGGTGTGTTTACAAATAAGGACCTTCAGGGGGGCGGAAGTCTGATTGATTACGGATGTCATTTATTAGACCTTTCTTTATGGTTAATGGGGAATCCGAATCCTGTAGAGGTGTCAGGCACCACGTATCATGCTTTAAGCAACCAGCCCGGACAGGTGAATCAATGGGGAAATTTCAATCATGAAACCTTTAATGTGGATGATCATGTCACAGGATATGTTCGATTTGCTAACGGAGCATCGATGCTATTAGAAGTTTCATGGTCTGCCAATATTGAAAGTGACAAAGAAAGTGTAAGCATATCAGGAGACCAAGGGGGCATTGAAGTATTTCCATTGAAACTAAACTATGCTAAGCATGGGATGTTATTTAACAGTGATGCGACCTGGATGCCGGAAACAGAGGATCCCGGGTATTTGCAGGCGAAGAACTTCGTAGACGTGATATTAAATCGTGCTGAACAAATTGTGAAACCTAAAGAAGCTTTACAAGTATCGCAAATTATGGAAGCTATTTATAAAAGCAGCGAAAATCAAAAAAGTGTTCAATTATAAACGAAAGTGTGGGGAATACAAATGAAACTAGGTGTTTTTACAGTTTTGTTTTCAGATAAATCGTTTACAGAAATGCTTGATTATGTTAAAGATGCTGGTCTTACAGCGGTTGAAATTGGAACGGGCGGATACCCGGGAGACGCTCATTGTAAACTAGATGAATTGCTTGAAAGTGAAACAAAAAGAGGAGAATATTTAAGTGAGATTAGGTCAAGAGGATTAGAAATCAGTGCTTTGAGCTGTCATGGTAACCCATTATCACCTGATAAAGAGTTTGCGGATAAATGTCACAACGACTTCGTTAAAACGGTAAAATTAGCTTCTTTAATGGGGGTACCCGTTGTCAATTGTTTTTCCGGTACACCTGGGGATCATGAAGGTGCCAAATACCCCAATTGGCCAGTTGCACCATGGCCAAACGAATATACGGAAATTTTCAAATGGCAATGGGAAGAAAAACTCATTCCATATTGGAAGGAATGGGGGCAATTCGCAAAAGATCATGATGTAAAGATTGGACTTGAGCTACACGGAGGTTTCTTAGTTCATACTCCGTATACACTTTTAAAATTACGTGAAGCGACATGTGATGCCATTGGCGCGAATCTTGATCCGAGTCATCTTTGGTGGCAAGGAATTGATCCAGTCGGTGCGATTAAAATATTAGCTAAGGAAAATGCGATTCATCATTTTCATGCAAAAGATACCTATATTGATCAAGACAATGTGAATATGTACGGGTTAACTGACATGCAGCCATATGGTGAAGTTCGATCAAGAGCATGGTCCTTCCGCTCTGTTGGCTGTGGTCATGGACTTCAAGAGTGGTCCGACATGATGAGTGCTCTGCGTACATATGGTTATGACTATGTTGTAAGCATTGAACACGAGGATCCAATCATGTCAATCGATGAGGGCTTCAAACGAGCGGTGAAAAACCTTCAATCTGTACTTATTGAAGAGCAACCAGCAAATATGTGGTGGGTGTAATACACCTGTTTTTCTGAAAAGTGTAATAGTAAATCTGTAAGTCGTTCATTCAGTAAAACAAAATCTATTAAAAGAGTGGGACAGTTGATCTGTCCCACTCGTTTCGTAATTATCGGTTTCTTTTAGTAGACGTTCTAAATGCTCAATTTCAAAGTTACAAACACCAATTGCTTTCACACGACCATCATGATAAAGCTTTTCTAGTGCTTTATATGTATCGACATATTGATCAAATTCAGGAGTTGGCCAATGGATTAAATATAAATCAACATAATCAAGTCCTAATCTTTCTAAGCTTTCATCGAATGCACGCAACGTATTTTCGTAACCTTGATCACTATTCCAAACTTTCGTTGTAATAAAAAGTTCTTCTCGAGGTACAGATGTTTGTTTGAGTGCTTTTCCAACACCTTTTTCATTTTCATAAATCATTGCGGTGTCAATAGAACGGTATCCCACTTCAATCGCTTTCGTAACAGCAGCTGTAGCTTCATCATCTTTCACTTGCCAAACCCCAAAACCAAGCTGAGGCATTTTTACACCATTGTTTAACGTAACATGATTCATTCAGCATCACTCCCTAAATTTATTCATTACATATTAAGAATAACAAGTTTATCGTATCGATTTCAAATAATGGAGTCCGAATTACTAATATTATTTTTACTCGCAGAATTGGGACTTCTGTTATAATTGAATTAGATAAAAATATAAAACAAAAAGTAAAGGAATGAATGCAATGGAAACAGTATTTCATGAGTTAAAGGATGGATGGAATCTAGTTGCACATATTAATTGCAAATTATATTCAAATGACAACGAATATGTTTTGCTAGATTGGGATAATGACATTTTAATCCAATTTGCGATTAATGATGATTCCTTTGAAACTACTAGTTCTTCATGGGGATTAAAACTACGATTCAATTATAATTCTAAAACGGTCTATATTGACAATGAACCAGAAGAGTTCGAAGATGAAGAGTAACAAATTTTAGACCTTTTTTCTAAAATAACAGGTGGATTTTTAATTATATCATTTTACATATGAAGTGAAAATCCACGACTACTTTTTTCAGATAGGTCTTATCCTAGAAAAGAGGGAGAACATGTTTATTTATAAAATAGATGATGAGTTGTCATTAAAATTAATCGAATTAAATGATGCAGCAAAGGTATTTGAGCTAACGAATCAATCTCGAGGTTATTTACGTGAATGGTTGCCATGGCTAGATTCAACTACGATGATCGAAGATACGAAGAATTTATTTCTGGCTGCTTAAAAGGTTATAGTGAAAATAAAAGTTTAACTACGGTCATTCTTTACGATGGCGAAATTGTCGGAACTGCTGGCTTCAATCAACTCAACTGGTCCAATAAAACAGGACAAATAGGATATTGGTTAAGCGAGGATTTTCAGGGAAAAGGGATAATGACAAGAGTGGCTAAAGCATTAACCGACTATGCATTTAAAGAGCTGAAGCTAAATAAAGTCGAAATTAGGGCAGCCGCAGAAAATAATAAAAGCCGGGGGATAGCCGAAAGACTCGGCTTTATGAATGAAGGATGTATCAGGCAGGCGGAATGGCTGTATGATCATTTCGTCGATCATATAGTCTATGGAATGCTGGCAAATGAATGGAATCAACAAGAATAGTATCCCCATAAAATGAATGATCAAACAATTTAATGTGGAACGGGTGGGGCTATGACACTATTCGGATGGATTTTTTGGGGAGCAATCATTTTGTTTTTAATCATTTCATTTATATTTTATAAAAAAGGGACAAAACGTTCTGAGAAAAGTTTAAATCAGCTGGAAGCAGATGAACAGTTTCGTAATTCCTCTAAATTTCCTTACTAGATGGAACTAGAGTGTCATTTCATTGCTACAAACAAAAAAAGCTAACACGTTGGTTAGCTTTTTTTACTTTTATATGGTTATTTTTATTTGTCCTTAATTCCTTGATATACATTTACTAATCCAATTAATATATGCATGATCATTCCGACAACTGGAATAAAAGCAATAATATTCCCGATTATCCCAAAAACAGAAGCAGATTTAGCTTTTACAGCTATAAATGATAAAACCAAACCAATAAAATGAAAAAATATTAACGCTCCAAGCGGTGCCCATGCATGACCGATGATGATAGCTCCTCCGATAAATGGTATTCCGAAAAACAATTCAACAAAACCAATGATGATTTTATAAAAACGTAATAGTGAGTCCATGTTTTTATTATCCCCTTTTTTATGTGAATTATACCATTAACTATGCTTGCATGACATAGATTAGAGCGGAATTAATTAATAAAAGGGGAGTGTTGATGTTAAAATTATGCAAACTCTTGAGGTTTTTTAAAAAAGGGCTAAATAAATAGATTTAACTTTCCAATCCTTTCAATCGCTTCAGTTAATCGTTCTTCCGATACTAACAAACCAACTCGGATATATCCTTCGCCATATTCTCCAAATCCCTTGCCGGCCGCTACAGCTACATCGGCATGTTCGAGGATAAAATCAGCAAACTCTTCACTTGTGAAGCCAGTTGGGATAGGAAGCCAGGCGAAAAACGATCCCGCAGGCGCTTGAACATCCCAGCCAATTTTCTGACAGGCTTGAAGCAATGCATTTCGACGACTTTCATAGCAAGAAACCAATTCATTCACACATTGTTGATCACCGGTTAAGGCTTCAACAGCTGCTTTTTGAATAGCAGGGAAAAGACTGACATATAAATGGTCTTGTATGAGGTTAAGCGCTTCAATAATTACTGGATTCCCAACTGCGAAACCAACCCGCCATCCAGCCATATTATATGTTTTTGATAGTGTATACATTTCAACACCAACATCTTTCGCACCATCCGCTTGGAGGAAGCTGATCGGCTTCTTACCGTCAAAACCGATAGCCCCGTAGGCAAAATCATGAAGGATCGTAATTTGATGTTCTTTCGCAAATTCAACCGTTTTATTGAAAAAATTGAGATCCGCTGTTGCCCCAGTAGGGTTGTTTGGATAATTTAAATACATTAATTTTGCAGCAGTCTTTTGTGTATTTGGAATCGACTCGTAATCTGGCAGAAACCGATTTTCGGGCTTTAATGGAAAGGTTTCATACCGAACATTAGCTAAAACGGTTCCAGAAAGATAATCGGGATATCCTGGGTCCGGCAATAGCATTAATTCATCTTCATTTAGTATACACATAGGCAATTCGACTAATCCTGCCTTGGCACCAAACAGAATCGCCACCTCGGTTTCCGGATCAATGCTGACATTGTATTGGTTTTTATAAAAGAGAGCTGCAGCCTGCTTTAATTCGCTCAGACCACGAAAGGGCGAGTATCTATGTGACCTAGGGTCTTCTGCAGCAGCTTGCAAGGCTTTAACAATATGTAGGGGAGTTGGTTGGTCAGGATTTCCCTGACCTAAGTTAATAATATCCCGACCTTCCTCAATAGCCTTAGTTACTTTCCCTACAAGTGATGCAAAAAATTGAACTGGTAAACTTTTTAAACGTTCCGAGAAATCCATTCTAATCATTCACCTACTATGTGACAAGGGTTTGACCCCTTGTCCAGTTATTCGAAAATGTATGCTAACACTTCTAATGCTTGCTCGATTGTTTCGACCGTTACATTCGCTTTGTTTGAAAGTTCTTTTAAAGGGTGGATTAAAGACTCAGGGCGAACAATAATCGTTGGTTTATTCATCGTTATTGCTGCACTTGCATCCATTGCTGTATTCCATTGTTTATATTTTTCACCGAAGAGAGCAATAACTACATCGGATTTTTGCATAAGAACCTGCGTGCGAAGATTATTAATACTTGATGCGGCATCATCTCTAAAGAATTGATTTGGTTGTTCACCAAGAATTTCTTCCCCAATATCATCTGATTTGTCGTGATTCGTTTGTGGAGAAACAAAGTGAAGTGGCAATTTCTTTTCCTTTGCTTTTTGAATAAGTTGTTCACGCCAATCATCATGAATTTGGCCGGCAAGATATACAGTTAGTTCCATATTGTTTCCCTCCAAAAGTTTAATATTTTACCTATTTGTTGTTTCTAGCATTATTTTGGCAAAATCTTTGCCAAATTGACGGCAACGCTCTTCTTCTCCGTCTTCGGGCATCAAATCAATTTTCAGCCCATCTAAGACGACATTTGCACCAATATCTGTTAATTTTTCAGAAATCAAATCTACCGCTGCACAAAATGTTTTTTCGTAAAAAGAATCACCAGATCCAAATACCGCGGCAGTTTTACCAGATAAATCATATGCGTCCATTTCCTCATAAAAAATCATAAATTCATCTGCAATGACGCCACCTTCATATGTGTAGGAACCTAGAATAATTCCGTCATATTTTAGCATTTCCTTTGGATTTGCCCTAAGTGATTCGCGTACTGTAACCTCAATTCCTTCTTCTTTTATCGCTTCTTCAATTATTTCCGCAATGACCTCGGTATTACCGGTCATACTTGCATATACGAGTAAAATATTTTTCATGACAAGACCTCTGTTACTTTTTCTATTGATGTTTTCCAATGATTATCTTATCATATCGTCTTTATCATTACTTAATAGAAAAATTGAATTTACTTTAAATCTACCACTCCTCTAATTGAAATATTATGAATAGTTTATCATTTAAGTGTTTTTTACGCAAAGAAGACTATTTATTAGTTGCTTTTTTTCGAAAACTGTATAAAAATTGTGGGAAAAACAAGGTAAAAGGAATCACGGGAGGCATCCTAATGGGAAGAGAAAGATATACGAATTTAAACGGAAATAGGAATGTTAATTCATTCAATGATTTGCTTAAATGGCAGCGAGAACGTCGAATGAAAAAGAAAGATTTATCCTATATCGTTCCTCAAGCTTCCGATAAAAAGATCGATTACTTACAGTCGAATAGTCATGAAGCAACCATTACTTGGATCGGACATTCATCCTTTCTTATTCAAATGAATGGATTGAATATTGTAACAGATATCGTATGGGCAAATCGGATGGGGCTGGACATACGTTTAACGAATCCCGGCATACAACCCGATGAAATGCCGGAAATTGATGTTGTCTTAATTTCCCATAGTCATTATGATCATCTTGACATCCCTTCATTAAAAAAGTTAAAAGGAAGTCCAATGTATTTCGTTCCAATTGGGCTAAAACCTCTATTAAAAAGAAAAAGGTTCCAAAATGTAAAGGAATTTAGTTGGTGGGATAGTACTTTCATAGATGATGTAAAGTTTACCTTTGTTCCCGCGCAACATTGGACGAAAAGGTCATTAACTGATACAAATACATCCCATTGGGGTGGATGGATTATTGAAGCAAGTGAGAAAACAATCTATTTTGCGGGTGATAGCGGTTATTTTGACGGATTTAAAGAAATTGGTAGAAAGTACAAAATCGACTATGCATTAATCCCGATTGGTGCCTACGAGCCTGAATGGTTTATGTCGTCCCAACATATTAATCCGGAAGAGGCGGTGAAAGCATTTATAGATGTAAAGGGGCGCTACTTTATCCCAATGCATTACGGTGCATTTCGATTGGCTGATGATACACCGAAAGAAGCTCTCGATCGATTATTGATTGAATGGGAAAGAAAAAAATTAGACAAATCCTCATTGTTTTTATTGAAATTAGGTGAAACCATCCGTGTGGATTAAACAAACATTAAATAAGACATTTATCAATCTCATACAAAAAAGTGATATGTGAACGTTCACATGTCACTTTTTTTGTTGTACAAGAAAAAAACAGACACGACTATCCGTCGAAGTATGAAAAGTACTGGATATTGGAGGTTCCACAGTGGTGATTATCTGGTAATAAACAAGATAATACGATTACTTTTTTTGCTGAAGAGGTCGATTTTTCACAGATTGTATAATTTAGGTATTTTCAGGACAATATATCTTTGTTCTTATCAAAATAAGATTGTTTTTACGAGGAGGGAACAAACTGAAATATTTCATCATTAGTTATTCACTCTATTTTAAGATTTCACAGCATGAGGAGGTATTTTCGTGAAACGTTATTTAAAGGCAGCAGGTTCTGTTTTGTTGGCCGGAATGGTTCTTGTCGGCTGTCAATCGAATAATAACGGGACCAATAAATGTATTTGGCAAGTAAAAAATGCATTAAACGGCAATTAAAAATGTAACCACTTTGCCAACATTCATTTTAAGCTTTTAGTAAAGATTCTTTATATCGATGACTATCACCATTGAATACGACCAAGTGAGAATGATGAATCAGTCGGTCAATGACTGCTTCCGTCAAAATGGGATCTCCGAAGACGTGATTCCATTGACCGAACTGTAGATTAGTTGTAATGATGATGCTCTTTGCCTCGTAACACATAGATATAACTTGGAACAGTAATTCTCCACCTTGTTTATGCAGCGGTATGTAGCCTAGCTCATCAAGGATCAGACAGTCCAGCTTTTCAATCTGCTTGAAGACCTTAGAAAGTGTTCCTTTTTCGTTTGCTTCAAGGAGCCGATTTACCAACCCAGCGACTGTATAGAACTTTACTGACTTGCCAAACTTTTGTATGGCATTTAAGCCAATCAATGTTGCCAGATAGGTTTTGCCGGCACCTACACCACCGTAAAAGATGGTATTCTCCTGCTGTTCAATAAATTCTCCGTTTAACAGACTTTCCCTGGTCATTCCTGCCGGAATTTGAACCTCACTCCAGTCAAAAGGTTTACCCTGTACTTTTGGAAGAGTCGCTTGGTTTAAAAGGAGGTTGGTCCGGCGTTCTTCTCGCTGCTGGATTTCTGCTTCAAATAGCTTTAATAAAAACTCCTCATGGGAAGTAGCTTCAACTTCACGATAATGCTCTTTAATCCAGCTAAGCTTTAATCGTTTTGCGTAGGCCTGAATTTCCTCGTGCATTATGCATCACCCCCTTTATGGAGTTGATCATAACGTTCGAGTCCTCTCGTTGCTTCAGGCAGGGTGGGAAGCGTTATTTTTGGTTTAATTTCACTTCGGATTCCACGGCCATTGATAAGCTGATAGAATACTTGTTTAATGGCATCCACGGAGGGATGCCCGTGTTCAGAGGAGATGACAAGCGCTTTTGTTATAAGACTGAAATCATGTTCCTTCAAAATCAGCGATAATAGTTTCAGTGCTTCCGACTTTTCTACGACAGTACAGGACTGAAAATAGTTTTTCCATTCCTCCGGTAGTTGGTCGTAGAAACTAGTATATTTAAGTGCCGTAGGCCGTTTGGCCATTAAATTTAGATATGGCTGCCACTTCATCGACTTACGGTACTGTCCATAGAGCCGTGAATGCCTAACGACAAGCTGACGCTCATCATCCAAAATCTCAACAGTGTTGTATGAGATTTTTACGAGAACTCTGTTTAATGCAAATCTTGGGGAAGTGGAATACAGATTGAGGTCCACCTTAACATAGCCATATTTATCGGCCTTCAGTGTTTCATATCTTACACACTCGTATTCTTTTGCTGGCAATAGTAGAAAGGCCTTTATCCTCCTCGAATAGTTCTGATATACCAATCCTTTTGGTAATGCTTCCTCAAGCGGTCTTTTTCTGCCTTCCCCACAGTTCCTTATTTAACTCATCCAATTCAATGACATGGAGCCCAGGAAGGAGAAAGTTATTCCTGACATACTTGACCATTGCCTCTACATGTCCTTTTTCATTACCGCTGGCGGGATTACAGAATTCACATTCAAACCCATAATGTAAAACGAAGTTTTGAAATTCCTCTGTTAAATGCCGTTCTCCATTTGGCAATATCTTTTTGACGGCAGGTGAGAGGTTGTCAAAGCGAATCGCCTTTGGCACTCCACCCATATGATGAAACACTCTTTTAACCCCTCTAGGAAACACTCCTTGTTTTGTGAAGGAAGACTTGAAAATAAAAAGCATTGCTAAAAGGAAATGACATTACTAAGTAGGGCAAAACTATTTCTTCCCCACCATAAATAAACGGGGCCTCTCCAAAATCGACTTGTGCTGTTCCAGAGATGGCCTCAAGTGGTAAGGCTGCTTGATCTGCCTGGTTTAATAATTCTTCTTTTCTCTTGGAAACATAATCGCGAACTGTTCGGTCAGACCCCTTAAAATTGAACTGTTCCTTAAGGAGCTCCCACATTCTCTTAGCTGTTCTACGAAACTTCTTTTTCTTTTTCAAGTCCTCCTTGATCCATTCATCTATTACTGGCTTCACTGGTCCTAAAACCGGTGATACTCTCGTCTGTTTCTTTTTTGGCTGTTCGTTGAAATCCTCCATATCCGCATATTTCTTAACTGTTCTAGGATCTCTACCTGTTCTTTTTGCTACATCCGAATAACCGCAGCCTTTATTGTTAACCTGTTGTCTGATATAATTGATTTCGGCCACTGCCAACATCTCCTTAAATACCTCCTGCATGACTTTGTCCCAACAGGAAGTGTAGTAGTATTTAAGAATGTTGACAAGTGGTTTTTTTAATTTGTGCTGGCCCCCCGGGGGGCCAGCACAAATTAATTGCCATCCCCTACATATCTAGAATGCCATAAACACCAATAAATCCGATAACAATCAGGCAAATCAAGTTAAGGATACCGGATTCCCTAATTGGGGTTATGACCTTCAACATACTCGTCATGTGCCCTATAAAGAGATTACAAAAGATAATGTAAAAAAAATGGGGATTGTTTGGCAACAGGATATTTTAGAATGGAATAAGGATGTTCCGAATTTACAAGAGGATTTTCCTATCGTACAAAACGGGGTCATGTATGTGACTAGTGCCAAAAATCATGTGTTTGCAATCGATGCCAAAAGCGGAAAGAAACTATGGGCATGGACACCTCCTAAGGAGGTACTTGATCATATTAATAGCTTGCCATGGCAATCCAATGTCGCAAGTAGAGGTGTCGCTGTAGCCGAAGGAAATGTATATGTCTTAATGATAGACAATCGGCTGGTCAAACTTGATGCGAAAACAGGTAAACTGAAGAAAATGGTCAACTTTTGGGATTATGAACCTACCATTAAGTTAGAAAATAGATATTACGAATCCTCAGCCCCAATGTATTATGATGGCAACGTTTACGTTGGAAGCAGCGGCGGTGATAATGGTACACGAGGCTTCGTTTGGGCGTTTAAAGCAGATACCCTTGAACCGCTATGGAAGGAACCGTTTTGGACCATTCCAGAAAGAGGAAAGGGATGGGTGAAAGGTAAATATACTGGTGGAGGTTCCGTATGGACACCGATGTCATTCGATCCGGATACAGATATGATGTATTTTGCTGTAGGAAATCCAGCTCCTGACTTTTACGATGAAGACAGAAAAGGGAAAAATCCATATACGGATTCCATTGTCGCTTTGGATAGTAAAACAGGAAAATTTAAGTGGGCATCCTCCCAAGTTGATCACGATGTATGGGACTACGATGCTGCCGCGACACCGATGGTTCTCAATGCCAAGGTCGGCGGGAAAAAACAAAAGATTGTGGTTGAAGGCGGCAAGAATGGAAAATGGTATGCATGGGATGCCAAAACTGGAAAAACCATTTACGATGGTGTACCGTTTGTGAAAATTAAACATTCGAAACCATCAAGTGACCCGAATAAAGTTCAACTTCAATGGCCGGGTACACCAGGTGGAGAGAGTTACGCTCCTGAGACTTATGATCCTGAAACCAACTATGTGCTTATTCCGGGTATTAATAGCCCGAATGTAATGTTATCAGCGAAAGATCGGAAAGAGATTGCCAAAGATAACAATACCTTTCCTGGAACGAAGATACTCCCTTTACCAAAAAATATTATTCCATCCGGTAACATTACTGCTATAGACGTTAATACCGGGAAAAAAGTATATCAAATCAATACTGACGATCCGATGTATGGCGGATTCACAAGTACCGCTACCGGTCTCGCTTTTTACGGGGAAATGGACGGAGCAGTGAATGCTCTCGATATTAAAAAAGGTAAAGTATTATGGAGCATGAAAAGTGGCGGAAAAGCAATTAAAATGGCGCCTTCCATTTATATGGTTGACGGCAAGCAATATGTTGCGGTGATTACGGGCGGAACGAGAGTTGTCGTTTATGGACTTGGCGGTAAGGAAAAAATTGCGACCACTAATAAGAATGCAAAATTACAAGGGCAAGCCGACGTAGTTGTCAAACCAGAAGAGGTTTACAAAAAAAGTTGTATATCCTGTCATGGAGATAATCTTCAAGGCGCAACAGCTCCAAACCTTCAACATGTAGGTAAAACAATGTCAAAAGAAGAAATATTGAATCAAATCTTAAACGGCGGCGATCGCATGCCAGCAGGACTGGCTAAAGGTGCCGAAGCAGAAGCACTAGCAGAATGGTTATCGAAAAAGAAATAATGTTTCGGAGAAAGTGAATTTCTTCATAAAAGCGGTCAATTTCTGAAGCAATCCGAGCCCGATTTCTTCATTCGGGCTCAGATAGTTTTATTTTCAGTGGTGAAACCTATAAACGATAAATAAGGATGGTGTAAAATGAGGAACCTATCGAAAAATACCATGCAATTCAGTGGTGGTGTCGCCTTATTAATTTGCTTGCTCATTGGCTTTGCTTCTCCAACCTTGACTAGTGCCGAATCCATGTCAAATCAAGGCTTAGGTTCGGCAGAAGTTAACGGAATTAAGCTGACAATCAATGGATATTCCATCGTAAACCACGGTCAAAACATTAGGCTGTATTATACGATACATTCAAAATCGGATATTCAAGTAAATCCAAACGCCAAGAGCCTAATGGCAAGTCCGCATATATGGGTAGCACACACGTTAGTTCGTGAAACTTCCGATACTTTTAAAAAAGTAGGTAAAAACGAATATAAAGGGACGATAGAAGCCCAACTTCATCAATACAGACCGGAAAAACCTCATGTAACATTTAAAACTGATGGGATTTTTAATCAAAATGGTGAATGGGCGATTGACTTTATTTTGAATAATGCTGAATACTAAAATAGCTAACATTGGTTTGTATGCCCTAAAAGCATAGTAGAAATTTTATGTAAAACAGCGCTTCTTGGCTAGGAAGGGCTGTTTTACGTATTTTTCCTTGTATCTGTATGGATTACTAGAGGATATCTTTCTTTTTTATAATGTAAACGCCTCCATAAAATTTTCTTCTTCTTTCCTTTAAAAATAGGAGTATAATGATAAAAAAATGTAAATAGGGGAAGAGGTCATTGAAGAAACAGAGCAGTTATAGATGGGTCGTTTTTGGTGTAGTATTGTTCTCCTATTTTCTTATAGTGAGTCAACGTACCGCTCCTGGTTTAATTTCAGAGCAATTAATGAAGGAGTTTCATGTTTCAGCTGCAGTTATAGGATTATTAACGAGTATTCAGTTTTTAGCTTACTCAGGTCTACAAATACCGATTGGAATTTTGTCCGATCGTTTTGGCCCTAATTATTTTCTTATTTTCGGAACACTTCTTAATGGTATAGGTACCTTAATATATAGTATCGCACCAAACGAGGGGTTTTTACTTTTTGCAAGATTGTTAGTTGGTATAGGTGATGCAGCGATTTGGGTTAATTTAGTACTTATTTTAAGTCAATGGTTTAAAGCAAATGAATTCGTACAATTACTAGGATTTGCGGGAATGAGTGGGAGCTTAGGATTTTTAATGGCAACTGTTCCATTTTCCGCTTCTATCGATCTCATCGGCTGGAGAGCCCCATTTCTTATCATAGGATGCCTTTTATGTATTTTTGGGATTCTTCTTTATATTGTTCTAGTAAAAAAACCGATACAAATGAATATTACACCGATAAACACGAATCGGTCTATTGATCATTCCAGTAAAAAAGGTGATAAAACGATTGTTATTCTAAGACGACTGTTTTCCAGTCGTCAAGCATGGGCAACTTTTTTATGCCATTTTGGTGTTGTCGGAACGTATGTAGGTTTTATTGGATCTTGGGCAGTTCCATTTGGGATGAACATGTATGGAATGACACGGTCAGGAGCAAGTCAATTAATTATGATTGGATTAATCGGTGCGATTATTGGTGCCCCTTTAACAGGCTGGATTACGAATCGTTTGAATATGATAAAGCGACCATATTTAGTCGTTCATATTTTTACTTTGTGCAGTTGGGTTACTTTTTTCTTATGTGGAGGTAAGCCACCATACTACCTGGTTATCATCCTATTTTTAATCATAGGATATGGTAATGGTGCAAGTGCATTAACTTTTGCAGTCGTTCGCCAATCATTTCCGATCAAGGAGGTTGGTGTCGTTTCAGGATTTGCAAATACCGGAGGATTTTTAAGTGCTGTCCTATTACCGAGTATTTTTGGAAAGGTATTAGATTATTTTCACGCGGGTTCTATAGGATATCACTATGGCTTTATTATTCCGGTTGTCTTTTCACTTATTGGTTTATTTGGCGGTATGATGATTAAGGAACAACATCGGGCGGAGAGATCAAAAGAGTTGACCGCTTAATAATAAAATAGTAAAAAGGAACATTTGATTTGCTCAATGTTCCTTTGTCTATTTAATATATGTGAGGATAATTAACGATGAGGCAAATAATATCCATTTTTTCGTGATTACCTAGCCACTTATAGAGGTTAATCCAATTTGACTTTATATGATTGAATGAGGGAATTTTTTCAGTAACACGATTCCAAACTCAGTCCATATCCAGTTATACAAAATAGAAAAAATGAAAATACTGACTAAAAAAACTAGAGATATAGTTTGAGAACTTGCCGGTCCAAGCACTGGAAAATGAAACACAAATAATAATAAAAAGATCCCAATTGATAAGCTGAATCCTCCAAAAAGAATAATACTCAAACGCTTTTTAAATAGGGTAAAAGCAATTCCGGTACTTATACCTAATAATCCAGTTGTGAATGGAAAAATAATCAACTCACTTGGTTGAATGAAAAGAAGTAATAAATTCGTTAGTAAATAGGTTAAACAGCCTACAGTCATACTTAGCATGGAACAGAAAAGGATAGGCGCAGTCGCTAGTGAACTGATAAAATACCCAAAGCCAGGAAAAAGCCTCCGGCAGATTGGAAAATGGTAGCTAGTAGGGAAAATAAGGATCCCAATATGAGCTGTTGACTTTTTGATCTTCTCATAAATGCAATTTGAAAAACCTTTAACTGATCAGTAATTGTTTGAAAAAAGTACACGTAAAATACCTCCTCACTTTTATGATTAAACTCCTTTTTCGCTAACTAAAATAAACCTAAGAAAATAGTGTCTCCCGCTTCATCAAATGATCAAACCTATATTGATAGTATAGTATTCAAAATAATTAGTATTGATTTAGCAAATGAGGTCAGATTTCCACTAATATTGTTAAAAAAGAGAAGAAAAAGATGATAAGTATATGTAAACCCTTCGGTATTTTCAAAGTAAAATAAAAAGTAAATGAACCATTCATTCACGGGTCCATTTAGGAAGGGGCAAATGATATTGGATAATTCAACTTGGTCTGTAAAAGATAAATATGTTTTAATTACTGGAGCTACGAGTGGGATTGGTTTGGCGGCTGTTAAGGAGTTAGCTTCTCGTGGTGCAAATATAGGAATCATTGCGCGAAATCAAGGCAAAGCAAATAAGGTAGCGAACGAATTAAAACAATCATTAGGTCACAAGAAAAACATTGATGTATTTCTTGCAGATATGGCTTCTCAGCAATCAATACGAAAAGCAGCAGCGGAAATTCTAACGAAATGTCCTAAAATAGATATTTTAATTAACAATGCTGGAGCATTATTTGAAAAACGTCAGCTTACTGAGGATGGAATTGAAATGACTTGGGCGGTAAACTATTTAGCTCCTTTTTTACTTACTTCTTTATTAATCGAGAGAATGAAAGAAAATGAGCATGCACGTATTATTACAACCGCTTCACATGGTCATAAGATGGCTAAAACAGGCATTAATTTCGATGATTTAAGTGCAGAGAAACTTTATAAATCTCCAAAAAAATTCTTCGGCGGTCCAACTTTGCGTTATGCAGAGACAAAACTTGCAAATATTTTATTTACTTTAGAATTAGCCAAAAAACTTAAGGGGACCAACGTCTCTTCTTATTGCTTCGATCCCGGATTAGTAGCCACCAATTTTAATCAAAATAATGGATGGTTAGCTCGCAGTACGATGGCTGTGATGAAGATCTTTTCACGAACGCCTGAAAAAGGTGCTGAAACATTAGTATGGCTCGCCGACTCAGATGAGGTAACCGATCATAGTGGTCTTTATTATGCGGATATGGAAGTGGCGACACCATCTGTTCAAGCTCAAAATATTGATTCTGCTAAGAAATTGTGGAAAATAAGCGAGGATCAAGTGCAACATTCTCTTAAACTGATTAGTTAGATTAATTATATTGGAGAGTGAATACGGTTGTCATTAGTAGATGGTCAAAAAATAGATCCTGCTCATGAAGAAAGAAAATCTAAAATAAAGAAAGCGGCATTGAAAGTATTTGCACATCATGGGCTGACTGGAACAAAAATGAGTATGATTGCTGCAGAAGCGGGTATTAGTCAAGGCTTAACTTATCGCTATTTTCAATCAAAGGACGTCCTTTTTACTGAACTTGTTCAGGAAGCAGTCGAAGAAGCGCACACCACAATCAAGAATATACATTCATATTCAAGTACGCCAATCGATCAAATGAGGGTGTTAACTAGAAGAATGCTCGAGGAAAATCATAAAAATTATTTTCTCATTCTCCAACAGGCAAACATTTCACCGAATGTCCCAAATGACGTTACGATCCTTTTGAAACAATATTCTACCAGAAATATTATAAATGAGTTGATCCCTCTTTTCGTTAAAGGACAACAAATAGGTCAATTTTGTGAAGGAGATCCTTATGAGCTTTTATACCTCTTTTTTTCTGTTATTACCGGATTAATGCTTCAAGATATTCCATCATCGTCTTTAAATAATCCACATTCGGTTGAACTCATCATGAAGATTTTACAATAGAATTTGCTAAGTATGATTGCTTTTTGGAAATAGGATTGACAGATTTTATCTGGTTCTTAATTTATTCAGAAACAAAAAAGAACATTTCAAAAAAATAATATAAAATACGAACGTATGTGCTATAATAAAGAAGACATAGTTTGCAGGGTGGGCAGTGGTCACTTCCTCGTGAAGGGGGTGATTGCTGATGATCACAGTATACGAAGCCATTTCACTTATGATCACTTTCGGATCATTAATCGTTGCAGTGATTGCAGTTGTTATTTCTCTTATTAAACGGAAATAACCCACCCTGCTCAAGGCCGTGAGTCAAGGGGTGGGTTATCCATCTAGGGCCACTGCACTTCTTGCAGTATACTGTGTTAAGGAGCATTGGGTGCAACCAATGTTCCTTTTTATTATTTTCTATTATCTTCAGTATATACAAATTATACGAGTGAATCAAATGTATTCTGCTATGATTTATCCCAAATTTAATTTGTTATATAAATTACCAAATTATCGTTATTTGCTCTTTCAATCGTCGTAAGCACAGTCTTTGTATGGTTTACTATAATTATTTTTATGTTTACAATAAAAAAGTTAGCAAAACGTAATAAACATAACAAACAACAAATTTATAAATAATTGATGACAGTTCTTACACTGAGGAGGTTATAAAATGATCATCGAAGTAATTACGGATTCGAAACACGATTCAATAATTGCTGAACAAGTAGGAGCTCATCGAATTGAATTAATTACAGGGGTATTAGAAGGTGGACTTACACCTAGTTATGGGTTAATTGAAGGTGTATGTCAGTCTGTTACAATTCCCGTTAATGTTATGATTCGTCCGCATAGCCGAAGCTTTTGTTATACAGAGGAAGAATTGAAAATGATGGCACAAGATATTAAGATTTGTAAGGAACTTGGTGCGGCAGGAGTCGTTTTTGGAGCTATTACGGAGGATAAACGTGTTGACGAGCATGCCTTAAACTATTTAATTTCCGCAACAAAGGGATTGGACATTACTTTTCATCGAGCTTTTGATGAAGTTCACGATCAATTTGAAGCACTATGTATAATTGATCAACACAAGGAAATATCTAGGATATTAACTTCTGGCGGGAAAGCTAAAGCGATCGAAGCGACAAATCAACTCCAACAATTAGTTGAAAAGTCAAATAGAGTAGAAATTTTGGCTGGTTCAGGGTTGAAACCAAGTAATATTTCTCAACTTTTGGATGAAGTTCATGTTTCCGAAATTCATTTTGGCACTGGCGTTCGTTTTCAAGATAGTTTTTATCAAGATATTGATCCAGAAAAAATCCAAGAAGTTATAAAGATTGCTGAAACATATTCTAAGAGAAAATAAACGGATTGATGTGAACTTTTATGTAATGGCAACGTCTTCCTTTTCTTTTAATGACGCCGAAAAGTGGGCGAAAGATTTGTTTGAAAAATATGGAGATACCGATGGAGTTATTGCTAGTAATGACATTGTGGCAACTGCGGTTTTACATGAATCATTACGCTCAGGAAGATCGATACCTGAGGATATACAAATAATCGGTTTTGATGATATTCCGCATAGTGCATTGTTGTTCCCGCCGTTGTCAACGATTAGACAACCTGCCTATGAAATGGGGAAAGAAGCAGCAAAACTATTGATTAAACAGATAAAGAACAAAAAAGATGAAGAACAAAATATTCAATTACCTGTTGCTTTTATCGAAAGAAGTACAACGAGAAAGGTTGATCAAGATGTCTAAAATTGTCGTTATTGGTAGCTCATCAATCGATTTGGTCGTTTCAGCGGAGAGACGACCGAAAGCTGGTGAAACGATTATTGGGGAATCATTTAAAACGGTTCCAGGTGGAAAAGGGGCGAATCAGGCAGTTGCAGCAAGTCGTTTAGGAGCTCAAGTGTATATGGTTGGCTGTGTAGGTGATGATAACTTCGGGAAAGTAATACTAGATAATTTTAAAGAAAATGAAGTTATTATTGATTGTGTGGAACCGGTTACAGGTGTTGAGAGTGGTACAGCACATATAACACTTGCTGAAGGTGATAACAGCATTATTGTTGTTAAAGGGGCGAATAATTATGTAACTCCTGAGTATGTCAATCAAGCCAGAAATATTATTGAAAGGTAAGCGTAAAATAATCCCCACCTGTCAACCAGATGGGGATCGAGTTATTATTTAGGTAAGTTTTTAAAATCTATGCAAACGATTGGAAGTGTTGTTGACCAAGGCAGTACTTTATCCAGGGCATTTTTATCTGTCAGATCAATGTTAGGTAACTTCTCAAATAAATAGCGAAGGTAATAATATGGGTTTAGGCCATTTTCCTTTGCTGTTTCCACAATGCTATAAATGATTGCGCTAGCCCTTGCACCTTTCGGTGTATTTGAAAAAAGGAAGTTTTTTCTCCCAATAACAAAGGGCTTTATTGAGCGCTCGCTTCTATTATTATCAATTTCTAATCGTCCATCCTCTAGGAATGCCACTAATTTCTTCCATTGATTGAGACAGTAGGTAATCGCCTGACCTAAAGCGCTTTTTGGTAACACTTTTTGCTTCTGTATTTTTAGCCATGACAAAAAAAGCATCCAAGACTGGCTTGCTGCGTTCTAATCGTTTTTCGTATCGTTCCATAGAGGATAACTCCTTTAGGTCGCGCTCAATGCGATATAGTTGGTTACAGTATTGGAGACCTTCCATTGCTGCTACTCCTGATGTCAGACGCTTTGAAGAAGGCAATACTTTTAAAGCCTCATCAAATTTACGTCGAGCATGAGCCATGCAACCGACCAGTTTTACATTAGGTACCTTATGGTACCCGGCGTATCCATCAACCTGTAAATATCCTTTAAACCCTGACAGGAATTTCTCGGCATTTTTGCCTGACCTAGTTTCCTGATAATCGTAAAGGATGATTGAAGGTCCTTCTTTTCCAGTACGGTAGAGCCAGAGATATGATTTTGAGGTGGCTGGCCGACCGGGTTCGTGAAGTACCTGCAGGGTCGATTCGTCCGCATGTAAAATATCCTTTTCCAAAAGAAGTTGATGCATGCGATCATAAAGTGGGCTCAACCACCGGTTGGCCCCGTGAATCATCCAATTGGCAAGGGTTTGGCGTGATAACGGTACCCCCAATCTGGAAAATTGCTTTTCTTGCCGGTATAATGGCAGCCCATCCACATATTTTTGATTCATAATATGTGCCATTAAAGAAGGAGATGCTAAACTACCTGAATGAACCGGTTTAGGCATTGGTGCTGTTACAACCGGAGTTTCAATTTCTTCACGTTCACAATGGCGGCAAGAGTAAATGGACTGAACATGTTTAACAACTTTCAATTCCGCAGGAATGTATTTTAGTTCCTGGCGTACTTGCGTACTCATTTCATGCAGATTTCCACCGCAACACGAACAAACCTGCTCTTCAGGGGATAAACGATATTCAATCGTCTCCACAGGCAAGTTTTCTAACATCAGTTCACGTTGGCCGCGAACTTTGCGGCGCCGTTGATAAGTAATAGATTCCAAAGTAGGTTCCGGCAAATCTGGATTAGCTTCATTTTCTACTTCATTAAAAAGTTCCAATTGATCGGGGTTGGTTTTTTCACTGGAAAAGCCGAATCTATTTTTCTGCAGAAGGCGAAGCTGTTCTTCAGTCCATTTTAATTTGGCCTCTAACGCGCTCTGCTTTTTTAGCTTCGCCTCTAATTCCGCATTTTGTTTCTCCAGCATTTCCAAGCGTTGCAGGAGTTCTTCAATTGTAGGGGTTGGGGTAGTTGAATTCGCTGTCTTTTTCATAAATATATTATACGATAAAATAGGTAAATTCCTGATTTTTCATTATTTAAATTACTGTTCTTGCTGTTACAACAGGGTGTGCCTGTTTTTGTTCCAATGATAATCCATCTAATAACCACCTTAATTGGCGTGGACTTATTTTCAGAGGACCCGAATTATTATCTGATACCAATGAAAATTTCCTCTCCAGCCGGCGATAATAAAGCCAAAAACCGTTATGATCCCATTGAAGAATTTTCAACTTGTCTCGTCGCCGGTTACAAAAACAAATAAACTCGAAGAAAAAGATCTAACTCGAATTCTTCTTTTACAAGAGCAAATCAATCCATCGATAGATTTCCGTAAATCTGTGACACCTTGTGCGAGGTAGACACGATCAACCGTAACTTCTTTTAGCATACTGATTTCAATGCCTTAACTACTTCCGCCAGTAGTGTTGGATTAAAGCCAGGTTTAACCACGATGGATGCTGAACCAACATTTATATGTAATGTTTCATTCTGTTGCTCAGATTCTTCTAATGTAACCGGAATCCACTTGCTGTTAGAATCTTGGGTTGAATAGAAATTATCGGCTTTATAAAGCCAATACTTTAACTGATGAATACTTATTTCATTGATTTCACACCATTTGGATTGGGTGAGGCCACTCGCTCTGAAAAGAGCGATCCTACGCTCCCATTCCTTACGCAATTCTGGATTATTTCTTTGGGACATAAAAAAACCTCCTCAAACTTTGATTTGAAGAGATTATCTCACAGGTACTATATATGTTAATAGGTGTATTCTATTTGACTCTTACATTGAAAGTGCGGAAATTGTGTTAATTCAACAAGAAATTCCCGAAGAAACAGTAGAATTTGTTGCTGATATGTGTAAAGAGTTGGATGTTCCACTTTTGTTAAATCCGGCACCGGCAAGGGTGATAAGTCAATCTGTAATCGAAAAAGTGGCTTATTTAACTCCGAATGAGCATGAAGCATCCATACTATTTAAGGGTTTAAAGATTGGGGATGTTTTAAAAAAATATCCTAATAAATTATTCATAACTGAAGGCATCCGAGGTGTTCGCTATCATAACGGTGAAAAAGTGGTGCTCATTCCGACGTTTGAAGTTGAAACCGTTGATACAACCGGGGCAGGGGATACATTTAATGCAGCTTTTGCTGTTGCATTGGCTGAAGGACAATCGATTGAAGAAAGTGTTCTGTTTGCTAATCGAGCCGCTTCGCTTTCGGTTACGAAATTTGGTGCGCAAGGTGGAATGCCTTCAAGAGCTGAAGTGGAAGGATGTCTTAAGAAATGAAATTAAATGCAACCGTTGCCCAACAACCAGAACTAATCGGCAAACTTGCGGTAAACGCAGCTGGTGATATTTTGCAAGGGAAGAAAGTTGAAAAGAATATTCCGGTCCCACTGAAGCTAGTTACGAAAAAATAAAATCTGCCCTCATGTCCTCTTTATCCATCGACATGGGGGTTTTTCATATTTACTTATGCTATAATGAATATTCAATTCAAAATGGGAAGTGACATTAATGATAAAAATCGATATACCTAAAGCTGATGTAATTATTACGAAAAAGAAACCACTAGAGGATGTAAAAGATCATAAAATCAGTAGTGAATACGGTTTTACAGATTTTCGACAAATTTCAAGAGAAAAAGGTGGAATCATCCTTTTTTATAACAGTAAAGACGAACTTTTATTTGTCGGAAAAGCTAGAAAGCTCCGTCAAAGGGTAACAAAGCATTTTGATGATAATGTATCTGCGATTAAAAAACATCGAGATGAAGTACAAAAAATCGCTGTTATCTATGTCGAAGATCCAATGGAACGTGAAATATACGAAACGTATATTATTAATAAAGAACAAGCGAAATATAATATAGATAAAGTTTTTTATAAATAATTTTTAAAGAAAAAACCTAAAATCCTTTCTAGGTATTATGTAAACAAATAAAGCCACCTTAAAAGTAGTGGCTTTATTTGTTAGTAAGTTTACTTCGTATAAACATTTTTTCCTAGAAGGCTTAATAAATTTTTTATTCTAGATTAACAAATAAGGAGCTTACATATAAATGTAGTCATTGTTTTTTGGTGTTAGGAAATATTATCAAAAAGTATAAAATATTTTAACCTTTAAATTTACCAACAACAACGTCTAGGGTATCCTGGATCAACAACTACATTTCTTGTTACTGGTCGATAAATGTGACGTGGAACATTCACTATATTTTGGCGATTTATATGCACGACAGGATGAATATATGGAACGATCCTTGGAGTGTAAAAATCTCGCACCACATATCTTGGAGGACAATGAATGGGTCTACCATGAAAAGACATGTAATCACCTCCAATGTAAATAAAATATTTATGGCAATTATAATACTTAAAAAGATAAACAATACTTAACAAAACGAACAATTCATACAAGCGATTTATCAGATATTCCTTATAACAAAACTGCTTTATCAAAATCCGGGTTATCTCTATTACTCACCTTTGGTATCTGCGGTTATTAATAACCATAACCGCCTCCCATATAAGAAGTACCCACAATGATAAGAAGAATAAACAACACTACGATCAAAGCAAAGCCCATTCCGGCTCCGTCCATACTTAACACCCCTTCTGAATAAATTAGATCATATTTAAGATATCCACTTTTAAATTATGTAAATTAGAACAGTTTCGAGTGGACAAATGTGTAAAAATAATAGAAAATCGGCAATTTGTCTATGTGATTTATCCCTTAACTAGAATCCCGTAAATCAGTAAACGAATTATTAAGGTAAGCATTCTTTAGCGTTGTTTTTTAATTTTAAAAAATGATAACGCTTTCATCTGAATATTTAGATAATTTGTATTTAATTTCTTGATTTAAAGTGCTATAATGTAAAAATTATAGGAAAATTCTGCAGAAGGAAGGTAAAAGGATGAGTCAAGAAATGGTGAAAGCAAAAACAGTACAAGTGGAAGACATTCTCATTGCGTATCAACAGCTAAAAGATATTGTGGCGCATACACCATTACAAAAAAATGAACGATTATCAGAAAAGTATCAATGTAATGTGTACTTAAAAAGAGAAGACTTACAATTTGTTCGTTCATTTAAACTTAGAGGTGCCTATTATAAGATCAAATCGATTGAAAATGTTGCGCGGGAAAAAGGCGTGATTTGCGCAAGTGCTGGGAATCATGCCCAAGGAGTAGCCTATACATGTCGTGATTTAGGTATACATGGAAAAATTTTTATGCCGCAAACGACTCCTAAACAAAAAATTGACCAAGTGAAAATGTTTGGTCGAGAATTTGTTGAAGTGGTTCTTACCGGGGATACATTTGATGATTCATCAGCAAGTGCCTATGAATGTGCGGATCGAGAAGGAAGGGTATTTATTCATCCTTTTGATGACGAAAATGTCATTGCCGGTCAAGGAACGGTTGCTGTCGAAATTTTAAATGATGTGGAAGAAGCACCTGATTATGTTTTCGCCAGTATCGGCGGGGGAGGATTAATGTCCGGAATTAGTACATACATAAAAAGTGTCACTCCTTTAACAAAGCTGATTGGAGTGGAACCTAGTGGGGCTTCAAGCATGAAGGCATCCATCCAAAATGGGTCTGTACATACACTTTCCCATATCGATAAATTTGTTGATGGTGCCGCGGTAAAGTGTGTAGGTCAAAAAACCTTTGAAATCTGTAATCGATTAGTAGATGATATTATTCCTGTTCCGGAAGGGAAGGTTTGTACATCCATTTTAGAATTATATAATGAACATGCGATCGTAGCCGAACCAGCAGGGGCACTGCCAATTGCCGCACTTGATTATTATAAAGAGCAAATCAAAGGGAAATCCATCGTTTGTGTCATTAGTGGAGGAAATAACGATATTGGCAGAATGCAAGAAATCAAAGAAAAATCGCTCATTCATGAAGGCTTACTCTATTACTTTATCGTGGACTTTCCACAAAGGGCAGGAGCACTGCGGGAATTTTTAGATAATGTTCTAGGACCGGACGATGATATAACAACATTCGAATACACGAAAAAGAACAATAAAGAAAGCGGCCCAGGACTCGTCGGCATCGAATTAAAACGAAGCCAAGACTACCAATCCCTCATCGAACGAATGAAGAAAAAAGGCTTCCCATTCACCGAACTAAACAAAGACAGCAGCCTTTTCCATCTACTAATTTAGGTGTTACTTAGGTGTCAGGCACCGAGTTTGGACATTTGTCTTCCACAGAAGGACTTTTTCGAGGATTTTGAAGTAATATTATGAAAAAAGTAGGCTGACCGATTTGTTTTTTACAAATTGGTCAGCCTACTAATTTATTAATATATTAAATGTTATCCGCGAATAAAGCGGTGGATTTCGCGGTTTCCGATGAATCTTTTGGATTTTTCATCCCATAGTTTAAAGGTAAGGGA
The DNA here is from genome assembly GCA_016756695.1 of Heyndrickxia sporothermodurans. Classification (GTDB taxonomy): domain Bacteria; phylum Bacillota; class Bacilli; order Bacillales; family Bacillaceae_C; genus Heyndrickxia; species Heyndrickxia sporothermodurans. Next base: position 3,644,750 of record CP066701.1, on the reverse strand, counting down.
CTTCAAACTTGTCCATAACGTTAATGTCGGTACATCTTGAAGACTTGGATCACTTTTATGGGCTTTTTCAAGATAATAATTTGGTACACGAGAATTTAGATGGTGCACATGGTGAAATCCAATATTCCCTGAGAACCATTGTAAAAGTTTCGGAAGTTTATAATAGGAGCTTCCTTTAAGGGCTGCTTCAACATAGTCCCAGTTTTCACCACTTTCGAAGTATCCATCCTCAAATTGATGCTGTACATAGAATAACCAAACGCCTCCAAATGAAGCAATATAAAATATAGGTAATTCCACTAATAAAAAAGCTTTCCATCCTAGTGTAAATCCAAGAACTAGCACAACAAAAAGTAAAACAATATTTGTCATCCACACATGTCTTTTTTCTTTTTTCGTAGCTTTTTTTCTATTAAATCGATACGAGATTAAAAAGAGATATAACGGTCCAATGATGAACATAATGAATGGATTTCTATAGATGCGATACCATACCCGTTTAAGAACTGAAGCTCCCGCATATTCCTGTAATGTCATTGTCCATACATCTCCGTCACCACGTTTATCCAAATGTCCATTTGTTGCATGATGGAGGGAATGACTATGTTTCCATTGTTCGTATGAACAAAATGTAAACAAACCTGTAATTATTCCAACAATTTCATTCGCTCTGCGATTTTTGAAAAAGGAATAATGTGTGCAATCATGAAAAATGATAAATGTCCGAACTAAAAATCCAGCCGCTGGAATAGCACATAAAAGTGTCAGCCAAAAGGATATATTTAGACTAAAATATGCTAGCACCCACAAAATAAGGAACGGACCAACCGATGTAACAACCTGCCCAACACTGGTCGATAATCTCGGCCGTTCAAATGACGCTAATTTTTTCTTCCAATCACGTAGACTATTTTTTGAATGCTTTCCCATAGAAACACCTTCCTTAATAAAATGATTTTAGGTTCTTTGCTTCACTTTTTATCAGACAATAATTTAACTTTTACTTTAAGCGATAACGATAATAGTAATAATACATACTTAATGGCCACCATAATGTTACAAATATCGGATAAACAGCCCATATTTCATGCGGGGAGGAAACCATATTTACTATTACAAAAAATAAAATGATTAATACACTCCCGGAGATAGAAAATTTAAAATAGTCTTTCTTTTTTGTGTAGTATAATGCCATAGGCCACCAAAAGACGGCAAAGATTGGATAAATAGCCCACGGGTAACCATGCGATATTATTATGTTTAAAAATGAATAGTAAACAATTGTAACGATACTTGCCACAATTCCTAATGAGACTGTAGTTCTTTTCTTTTCTAAAAACATAAGAAGCGGCCACCAAATAATTGGATACCATACATATAATATCCACGGATGTTCAGGACTGTGAAAAACATTTATTGCCAGTAAAAACAAAATAATTATAGTGCTTACAATTACTGAGTGGACTTTATAGTTTCCATATTTAAAAGATTGCAAACTTAACGGCCAAAGCAATAGAAAGAAAGAAGGATAAATGAACCAAAGGTAATTAGGACTGGTTAAGAAATTAACAATGATGAAAAATAAAATACTAATGATACTTCCTAACCAAGCAAAAATCACATCCTGTTTGCGCATGTTTTTGTCTCCCTTATTTTTGACGTAACCATCTATAGAACATACTTAACGGCCACCAAAGGACACCGAATGTAGGATAGACAAACCAAATCGTATTTGGAGTATAGTAAAAATTGATAAAAATAAATAAAGCAATGATCAGGATGCTTCCCCAAATCGAAAAACCAAGGTCTAATTTGGACATATTTTTCTTTACTGGTTTATTGATGCCTAGTTCCTTTTCAATTTCATCAATATCGCCAAACTCAATAATGGCTTTATTAACCGCATCCTCCTCTTCTTTACCTTGTGCCATAAGATCGTATACCTTTTCTTCGAGGTTATCCAAAATTTCCTGTTTGACGAGTTCTTTTTGTTCACTATCAGGAATTTTTTTGAATAACTCATCCACATGGTCTTTTATTTTTCGCACTGTAATCCCTCCAAAAATAGATCGACAATTTCCTTTGTTTCCTGCCACTCTTTTACTGTTTCCTTTAAAAATGCTTTTCCTAACGTCGTAATTCGGTAATATTTCCTTTTTCCTCCATGAGTAATCGTACCTGTGTACGATTCAATTAGTTCTCTCTTCTCTAATCTTTGAAATACCGCGTAAAGGGTCGCTTCTTTAATTTGAAATCGATTTTCGGTACGTAGACTGATTTGTTTAGATATTTCATAACCGTATTGATCTTTTTCTAAAATCAAACAGAGGATGATCGAATCTAAATGTCCACGGATAATGTCACTTCTAATCATAATTCACCTTCCGTAACAACGATTATTCTACCTGATAGAGTAATACTACAGTAAATTACTCTATCTGTCAAAGTAAAATATAAAAAAATTGAAAATAAAATTTTAAATATTAAATACTGTTAATTTATAACTGTTGACATTAGGAATAATTGAGGCTAATTCTTGAAAAACTATGTCTATTAAAACTTAATATTTTAGAATGGTTAGTAATTTCTGCTCACTTTTTATTCCACAAAAATCACTTTCATGTATAATAGATTGGTAGATAGTGAGAAAGTAGGAGAATTATGAAGAAATATAGCATGTTATTTGTCTTTATGTTACTAATTGTCGTTTTATCTGGTTGTACAATGAAGGCGGAAGCGGAAAAACCAAAGAGGGTTGACAAGCCAACACCGGTAACAAGTGAAAAGCCGGAAGTCGAGGAAATGGAAATTCCTGAAACGATTAATTCTCAAGAAATTGATACATCGACATGGATTGATGTTGATGCACCAGCACGTATCCCTATCCTTATGTATCATAGTATTTCTTCAGGAAATAGTTTACGTGTGCCGCCGGATGAATTTAGAAAACATATGAAGTGGCTACATGATAATGGATACTACACACTGACACCGGAAGAGGCATACATCGTATTAACCGAAAATAAAAAACCAAGCGAAAAAACGGTTTTTATTACGTTTGATGATGGATACGAGGACAACTACATAGATGCATATCCGATCTTAAAAGAATATGGATTCAAAGCAACAATTTTTATGATTGGAAAATACATTGATAAAAAAAATCACTTAACTGAAGCGCAAATGAAAGAAATGAATCAAAATGGTATATCGATCGAAAGCCATACATTTAATCACTTAGAATTACCTCGTTTATCAGACTCACAACAATTAGATGATCTAACTCGTTCGAAACAATTATTTGATCAATTATTGGACCAAGAAACAAGTATTATCTGTTATCCTGTAGGTCGCTATAATGAAGTAACAAAAACGTATGCAGAACAGTCAGGGTATAAAATGGGGGTGACAACTGAACCGGGAGCGGCGTCTAGTGAGCAGGGGATGTATACACTTCATCGTATTCGTATTACGCCTGGGATGTCCACTCAATGGTTTGGTCAATTAGTGGAGAACGGCAACCATTAAAATTAAATCTATAGAATTTGATAATGATAAAAACAAAAAAGGCAGCCTCTCAAAACTACTTAATGAGAGACTGCCTCGTTTCATTTATGAGGTTTTATCGAATCGAAGATTATCACTAACAGTTCGAATGCGGACATTTTTAATGGTGCCTGACACCATTTTTCCACAAATTAGGCATTGAGCTTTCAACCCTTTGAAAACGTTTACATTAAATCCGTTTAAATTCCCATGTGTGAATGGTGAAGGAAACCAAGTTTTACAATTTGGATTGGTACAACGTATTTCTAATACTTTATTTGTATGCATCACATCAACCCCCTTAACAAATTATATTCGCCATCGGAGTTAAGTTTCCTTTTTAAATATACAAAAAAAACGGACTTCCTAACAGAAAGTCCAGTTACAATTGTCATTAAATTAATCTCCAAAAAAGCCAATTAAACTTAAAAATACAAGAATAATGGTTATAGGAACAACCCATTTCATCAGTATTCTCCATGATTCGTACCATCTTGAAGAAAGAGAATTACCTAATGAAAATTCTTGTTTAACAAGCGAGCGATCCATTCGATAAATGATAAATAGAGCAATGAGCATACTACCAATCGGTAGCAAAATATTACTTACAAGATAATCAGTAGCATCGAAAACCGTTTTATCAAATAATTTACTATTCTTCAATGGACCGAAAGATAGTGCGGCAGGTATGCCAGCAAGGAATACAATTAAACCGGAAATCCATGAAACTTTATTCCTTGAATGTTTTCCATTTGAAGTAAAGGCGGCAACAATGATTTCTAATAAACTAAATGATGACGTTAAGGTTGCAAATAAAAATAAAATTAAAAACAAACATAAAAATAATTGGCCTAATGGCATTTGTGAAAAAACTGTTGGCAATACGATGAATAGTAGGCCCGGTCCTTCAGTTGGCTCTAATCCAAAAGCGAAAACAACCGGAAAAATGGCTAAACCTGCAAGTAAAGAGACAAAAATATTCATCCATACAACAGAAGTAGCTGATGCTGGTATGCTCACATCCTTTTTTAAATATGAGCTATATGTGACCATACAGGAGAATCCAACAGCTAATGAGAAAAAAGATTGACCAAGTGCATATAGAACAGCTTCACCTGTTATTTTTGAAAAATCAGGATTTAAAAAAAAGCGAATTCCTTCCAATGCCCCGTCTAATGTGACTGATCGAACGACAAGGACAATAAAAAAGATAAAAAGGATAGGCATCATATATTTATTTGCTTTCTCTATTCCATTCTGAATTCCGTTCGAAATGACGAAAACATTAATTAAAATAAAGAGAGCTAATCCACCAATAGAAATTAGTGGACTACTTGTAATCATTCCAAAGAGATCCGGGTACTTCGTTCCTTCTTCAATAATCTTTCCCGGAATAGATAATCCACTATAAATGATGATCCAGCCACCGACAACACTATAAAACGATAATAATAAGAAACAGCCAAGGACACCGATTCTGCCAACCCATTTCCATGGGCTTCCAGGTGCCAGCACTTTATACGCACTAATTGCTTCTTTACCTGATCCACGTCCAATGATGAATTCAGAAATAAGAAGGGGGAGTCCAATAATTAATGTAAAAATAACAAAGATGAGAAAAAAAGCTCCGCCCCCACTCATTCCAGTTACATAAGGAAATTTCCATATCGCACCTAATCCTATCGCAGCACCAGCAGAGGATAAAATAAAACCAAGTTTTGAAGACCATTGTTGTTTTTCTTGAGTCATTTGAAACTCCTTTCTTATTGAATATGCATTACCATCCCTTGAAATATATATGAAAAACGTTTGCTAGTTATCCTTAAGATAGGATAGGCTATTTGCAAACCGCACTTGCCACATCATAATGACTAAGTTCAATATCTAGTTCCTTACCAAGTGCTAACTTAGCTAATTGCAAGCCAATAAAAGGTCCCATCGTTAAACCGGATGCACCGAGACCGTTGGCAACGAGAATTCCGGAAAACCCTGGAAGAGGTCCAATGACAGGTAAAAAGTCGGGGGTGAATGGTCGAAAACCGACCCGTGTTTCCAGTATTGAACAATCTGCAAGCCCAGGTGCTATTTGTAAAGCTTTATTTAAAATCTCATAACACCCTCCGGCAGTAACACGTGTATCAAACCCTACATTATTTTCATGGGTTGCCCCGATAACAATTCGTTGATCTTCGAAAGAAAGTATGTATTGATCAGAAGGAGGGATCACGACCGGCCAATTACTTGTACTTTCATTAGGAATTTGTAGATGCATGATTTGTGCTTTTTGTGATGTAACTTGAAACTGTATACCAAGTGGTTCGATGATTTGATTTGCCCATGCTCCTGCTGTGACGATTACTTTATTTGCAGTAATTTCTTTTTTATCGACAATAACTCCCGTAACTTCTTTCTCTTTACATAGTAAACTAGCATTGCCGGATATAATTACTGCCCCATGTTTAGTGGCCCCTCTTAGCAATGCTGAACGTAATGCTCGTCCATTGACCCTTGCAGCGCCACTAACATGAACGGAACTGTAGCCGTCAGCAAGAGGAGGGAATAATGCTTTTGTTTGCTCATGATTAAGTACTGTTATTTCACCGATTTCTGGTGCATCTACTTTTCTTTTTATCGCACGCTTTTCCATCGCAGATAATTTTTCTGTGTCTGTGTGGATGCTAATAGCCCCAACTCGTGCATAACCAGTATCAGTTTCTCCATCTCTCTCTAAACTCGCAATTAAGGTAGGATAGTATTTTGCTCCACCTTTAGCAAGCTTATACCATGCCTTATTTCTCCGCTGGGAAAGCCAAGGACAAACAATGCCAGCGGCAGCGTCTGTTGCCTGACCTTCATCGTTCTTATCAATGACAATCACTTCAGTGCCCGCTTTTGCTAAATGGTAAGCGGTCGAAGCTCCTAAAATTCCTGCGCCAACTATGATAATTTTCTCCATTTTACTTATCCTTTTCTCTTAAACTTTTCAAATAATAGGGCTATCTTAGTATACCAAGCGTTTTTAACCCATTGTATATTCCCGAATTAGTTACTTCAGTCGTTCTATGCTTTGCATAGGCAAAAAGATTCGGATCAGCATTCCCCATTGCAAAACCTTCACCAACAACCGATAACATTTCTTTATCATTCATGCCATCACCAAAGGCGATCGCAGATTCCTTATCTATATTCAAATATTCCAGTATTTGAGTAACAGCAAATCCCTTATTAACAGTATCTCGAATGACATCAAAACAATGATTTAATCCATTTACATTTACACGTGACAAATGTAAATTATCTACTTTTTCATAAAGAAGGGGATCATTTTCACTCAACTTTATTAATGTGATGCCAAGTATTGGATCAAGATTTTCTGAAGAATATCGCTCGTTTTTATTCATATGAAAAATTTTCATAAACTTTTGTACTTCAGGGTCTTCCATTGATGTGAAAAGATTCTTTTTATTCGTATACAGAACCATTTCGTTTCCTTGTTCTTCCGCAATTGTTAAAAAGCGGTTTACGGTACTCGTTTTCATTGGTTCTTTTAATACGTCTTTTCCTTTATGTATTGCATATGCACCGTTATAGCCAATGTACGAATCAATATGTAATTCTTTTGCAATATCCGAAATCTCATGTAACGGACGCCCTGTTGCAAGAAATACCTCGATATCCTTTTGTTGAGCTTCCGCAATCGCTGTTTTCGTTGAGTTCTCAATTTGATCATCTGGTCTTAGCACTGTTCCATCAATATCTAAAAAAATAATTTTGTAATCAGACATCTCACGGCTCCATCTCTTTATTTTCGTCAATTCCTACATGCATTTTATCATAAAAATAGAGCAAATAGAAAAGATTCTCTGTCACTGGAACGGAGTGAAGCAATAAATGATGAATAAAAAAGGTGGTGACAAGTGTAAAGACACATGTTAATATTTATGTGGATTTACCGATTTTATGTAGATAGAATAAAAGGGGTAAACTACTATTAATATGGAAAACCGGAGGACAAAATGGTAAGTAAAAATGAGATTTCTAACAAAAAACTACTAGGGATTGCCGGATTAGGATGGATGTTTGATGCGATGGATGTGGGAATGCTCTCATTTATTATCGCTGCTTTGAAGGTGGATTGGGATTTAACCGTCGGGCAGATGGGATGGATTGGGAGTATCAATTCTATCGGTATGGCTGTGGGTGCTTTTCTTTTCGGATTACTAGCGGATCGAATTGGACGAAAGCATGTTTTTATTATTACATTATTATTATTTTCGTTAGGGAGCGGAGCATCAGCTTTCACAACCTCTTTTTCGATTTTTTTAATTTTACGCTTTCTTATTGGAATGGGGCTTGGGGGAGAACTGCCAGTTGCTTCAACACTTGTATCAGAAAGTGTACCTACTGAAAAACGAGGAAGAATTGTCGTATTATTAGAAAGTTTTTGGGCCTTTGGCTGGTTGATTGCTGCCATTATTTCTTATTTTGTCATTCCGCACTTTGGCTGGCAAATTGCTTTACTAATTAGTGTTATTCCCGCGTTCTATGCATTATACTTGCGACTGCACTTACCAGATTCAGATCGTTTTGTAACGATACAAAAGAAAGAACGGCCAACAATTATTCAAAGCATTACAGCGGTTTGGTCAAAAAAGTATACTCGAACAACCCTTATGTTATGGATACTTTGGTTTTGTGTAGTATTTTCATATTACGGAATGTTCCTATGGTTACCAAGTGTGATGGTAATGAAAGGTTTCAGTATGATAAAGAGTTTTGAATATGTGTTAATCATGACTCTTGCCCAATTACCGGGATATTTTACAGCAGCATGGCTTATTGAAAAAGTTGGTAGAAAATTTGTTCTTGTTGTTTATTTAATCGGTACAGCATTAAGCGCCTATTTATTTGGTACAGCCGGTACGTTATCTTTATTAATTATTTCAGGAATCCTATTATCATTTTTCAATCTTGGAGCATGGGGTGCATTATATGCCTATACGCCTGAACAATACCCAACAAAAATTAGGGGAACAGGTACAGGAATGGCTACGTCTTTTGGACGCGTCGGAGGTATTCTTGGGCCGTTATTAGTTCCGTATCTAGTTGAGCAAAATATTTCATTTACAATCATATTTACGATTTTCTGTATATCAGTATTAATTGGAGCTGCATCCGTTCTCTTTTTAGGAAAAGAAACAAGGAATGTGGAACTGCAATAATAAACTATCCGAAGCAGTGAAGTTCAAATAGAATTTGATTTCACTGCTTTATTTTTGACTGTAATTAAATGTGAGAAATAAATGATTTGTAAATTGTTAGTTTCTATTAGAAAATAATTGAAGAACTATGAATTAAGAGGTGGAGAAATGGACAAGCATTCGTATATTTCAGAAGATGGGATTGGTTTGGCTGAATTAATAAAAAAGAAAAAAGTATCGCCAAAGGAATTGGTAGAAGCGGCATATAATCGAATCGAAGAGGTAAACCCGCAATTAAATGCCGTGGTGCGTACACGTAAAGAAAAAGTGTTAGAAGAAATGGACGATTTACATATTGGGGAACAGCCTTTTGCAGGAGTTCCTATCGTTTTAAAAGATATTTCACAAGCAGTGGAAGGTGAACCACTGACATCAGGATCAAAGCTGTTTTTAGATAATATTGCAAGACGAGACTCAAATTTTGTAGCAAAACTCCGTAAAGCAGGTTTTCTATTTATCGGTCATACGAATACGCCGGAATTTGGGTTGAAAAATATAACAGAACCGGAAATCCATGGACCGACACGAAACCCATGGAATACGAATTATTCATCAGGTGGTTCAAGTGGTGGCGCGGCTGCAAGTGTAGCTGCCGGAATCGTTCCGATTGCAGGTGCAAGCGATGGCGGAGGATCAATTCGGATTCCGGCATCTTTTACAAGTCTTGTAGGTTTGAAACCGACAAGGGGACGTACACCGGTTGGCCCGGGTGTTGGCCGCCAATGGCAAGGTGCATCCATTGATTTCGTTTTATCTCGCTCCGTTCGTGACAGCGCCGCGCTTTTAGATGTTTTACAAACAGTACAGCCTGAGGCTGCATTTCAGACGCCATTATTTCCGGGTAGCTTCTTAAATGAAATCACAAAGCGAACCAACCCAAAATTTCGAATAGCTTTCACAACGGAATCACCGGTGGGAACACCAGTCAGTGAGGAAGCAAAACACGCGGTATATAAAACAGTTCAATGGCTAGAAGAACAAGGTCATATTGTGGAAGAAAAAAAGAACAATGTCGACGGCATCCGTTTAATGGAAAATTATTATATCATGAATAATGGTGAAATGGCCGGTATGGTAGATTCAATGGAAAAAGCATTAGGGAGAGCGATTACTGCAAGTGACATGGAGATCGTTTCATGGATACTAACGGTTGCAGGTAAATCTGTTACAGCAGCGGAATTTACACAAAGTATTGCCGAGTGGGATGTAGCCGCGGCGCAAATGGCACAATTTCATGAAAGCTATGATTTATACCTGACACCGGCGACGGCTTATTCAGCTCCACAAGTAGGAGAATTAACCCATTCCGAAAAAGAAATAGCAGAGCTTTTAAAAATAGCTACGCTAAATAAATTTGAACAACAAAAGCTCGTTTATGAAATGTTTGAACCAAGTCTAACTTATACGCCATTTACACAATTAGCTAATCTTACTGGTCAACCAGCAATCTCCGTTCCTATCCACTTAACTGTAAATGGATTGCCATTAGGTGTTCAATTCATGGCACCAAAAGGAAGAGAAGACTGGTTATTAAGAATAGCTAGTGAAATGGAACAATCAGATATATGGGTAGGGATGAAAGGAAATCAAATATTTCATTCATAAAGTAAGAGTCCAATTCTCATAAGAATTGGACTTTAATAATGATATAAAATGAATAAACTATAAAATCGAAATATAATTGAAAACATCTATTGTGAAAGAACTAAAAATGATAGTAAAGTTTATAAAACGAACAGTCCTACGACGCCGCTAATTATTCCTAATACAACAACGGATAATATCACAAAAAACAACACTTTTTTCGGAAATGATTTTGCAACCATCAATAAAGAAGGTAGGCTAATCGCAGGTAATGTAACTAATAGTGCTGCAGCAGGTCCTCCACCAAGTCCCATTGTAATAAAAGTCTGGATAATTGGAATTTCTGCAGCAGTAGGAATTACGAAAAGCATTCCTGCAATAGCAAAAATAATGATTCCTATAAGGCTATTCGCCATCGAAGTACTTAAATGAGGGAACAGCCAAGCGCGACCAGCACCTAAAACGAGTACTGAGAGAACATAGGCGGGAACAATATATATGATCATCATCCAAATGCTTTTCATCCATCGAGTGAAAAAATGCCCCTTAGGTTCTTCGGGATGAAAAACTTGATCCATGTCAATCGGTTGTACGTCTTTTACAAAACGATTCGCTACATAACTCACACCGAAAGTTAATACGAGACCAATAATCAAACGCAATAAAGTGAATTTCCAAGACAATACAAACGTCATAAAGACGAGTGTGGCGGGATTAATCATCGGATTCCCAATCCAGAATGCTAGTGCTGCTCCAACCGATACATTTTTTTTACGGAGTCCCACAGCCATAGGTGCTGCACAACACGTACACATCATCCCGGGAATCGAAGCAAGCCCCGCAACTGCAGTACTTCCGAACGAAGTTTTACCAAGCACTTTTAAAAGCCATTTTGCCGGAAGTAATACTTGAAGTAAGGAACCTAATAAAATACCAAGTACCGCAGCCTTCCAAACGGATTGAAAATAAACCTTTGCATAGTCCCAAGCTGTTTGCCATGATGGGGCTCCTTTTGATTGGTCACCTAAAATCGATGAGCCAATTGAATGAGTATTAGCTGCTAAAATTACCTTATGATAATATGGCCACCACTTCACATAAAACAATCCGGCAGCGGCGATAATGATAAAAGCAAAAACGAACCAAAACGTTTTTTTCTTATATGCTTGATGTGGTTGTAAAGAATGATCAAGCTGTGGCATAAAAAACAACCCCCAAATAATGGTAAAATAATAATAAAAGACATTATATTATATCATAATTTATATTTTTTCGTTGAAAGATTTTTAATGAATCCCTCAATTAAATCCTAAAATATGCATTTTTTATTTTCCTGTTCTATAATTAAAGCAAAAAATAATCGAAAGGTTGTTATCATATGACAAGTACAGTAAAACTTACTTCATTATCTTCGAAAGGCGGTTGTGGTTGTAAAATCGGACCAGCTGATTTAGCTGCCGTTATTCGAACGTTGCCACCTGCTACACCAAACCCAAATTTATTAGTCGGATTAGATACTAGTGATGATGCGGGTGTTTATCGTTTAACAGACGATTTAGCCATTGTCCAAACAGTTGATTTTTTCACACCAATTGTGGATGATCCTTATTCATTTGGACAAGTAGCAGCGGCAAATGCGATCAGTGATATTTATGCCATGGGAGGAACACCGTTAACTGCATTGAATATTGTGGCCTTTCCAATACACACATTAGAAAAGGAAATATTAGCTGATATTCTGCGCGGGGCAGGAGATAAATTAAAAGAAGCAGGGGCAACACTTGTTGGGGGACACTCAATTGATGATAAAGAACCGAAATTTGGTTTAGCCGTAACGGGAATCGTCCATCCTGATAAAGTACGTACTAATGCAGGAGCAAAAGCAGGAGATAAATTAATCTTAACAAAACCTATTGGTGTTGGGATATTAACTACTTCAATTAAACGTGATTTATTATCTGAGGAAGAAATCAACCGTGTAACAAATGTAATGACAACATTAAATAAAACTGCCGCTGAAACGATGGGGAATTATAATGTACATTCCTGTACCGATGTTACTGGATTTGGATTATTAGGACATGCGTCAGAAATGGCAAAAGGCAGTGGTGTTGGACTTCATATCCATAAAGAACAAGTACCAATGCTTCCTAGAGTTAGAGAGCTAGCTGAAGCGGGAGCTGTTCCGGGTGGAACAAAAAATAACTTTGCTCACCTTGAAGGAGATGTCACTTACCCTGAAACTATGGATCAAATCGATCAATGGATCTTATGTGATGCGGTAACGTCAGGCGGACTATTAATATCTGTGGCTGGTGAAGAAGGCGAAGAACTTCTTACGGATTTAATAAATGCTGGGGTAGAAGCAGCAATTATTGGTGAGGTGAACGAGGAAAATCCAGGGCATATCGTCGTATTATAGACTAGTGTGATTGGGAAAGGTGGGAACATTATGTTCCATGACATATCAATTGAAGAATTAAGATCATTAAAAAATAACAATGAGCTAACTGTGATTGATGTTCGCTCTCAGTCTGAATATAAAGATGCAACGATTCCGGGAAGCATAAATATTCCTTTTTTTAATGATGATGAAAGAGCTGAAATTGGTACTATTTATAAACAAATAAGTCCACAAGCTGCAAAGGAACGCGGCCTTGAAATTATGTCGGCAAAGTTGCCGGGTTTTGTAAAGGAATTTGCGAAATTAAATGGTAAAAAAGCGGTTTTTTGCTGGCGTGGAGGAATGCGGAGTAAAACAACAGCAACTGTTCTTGGACTAATGGGCATCAATGTTTTTCGTTTAAATGGCGGCTATCGTTCATATAGAAATTGGGTAGTAGATACACTGGAGACATTCGAATTACGACCGAAAGCTTATATCCTAAATGGTTATACCGGTTCAGGGAAGACAACGATTCTTCATCGCCTTGATCAGGAGGGGTATCCAGTTCTAGATCTTGAAGGGTTGGCGAAACATAGAGGTTCAATATTTGGTCAAATCGGATTGGAACCAAATAATCAAAAAACATTTGATGCACAGCTTCTTGAAGAGATTCTTTCACTTAATCATTCGCCATATATCCTATTTGAAGGGGAAAGCAAAAGAATTGGAAAAGTCTCCTTACCAGATTTTTTAATCGAAAAAAAAGAGCAGGGAGTACAGTTATTTATTGAAATACCAATTGAAGAGCGGGTACGTCATATTTTAGAGGATTATCAGCCATGGAATTATGAAAAGGAATGCTTTGAAGCTTTTTCAAGAATAAAAAGACGAATCCATACACCAATTGCAAGCAAGATTGAGACAGATTTAAAATTAGGTGATTATTCTTCAGCTGTTAAATTGCTCTTAGAATATTATTATGATCCTTTATACGAACATACAGCGGAACAATATCCAGAAAAAAGTAAGATTTATATTAAAGCAAAAAATGTTGAAGAAGCTATCAAGCATATTCGCGATCAACTTAGTGTAAAATTAATATAATCTAATTGTTACTCATAAAACGGCTATAACATTATTTGTTTTAGTCGTTTTTTTGAATAAGGTATAGTATTTATTTAACATAAATTTATTATGTAAACACATTTTAATAGACCAAACATCTTATTTTAACATAAATTGTAGGTCTATGGAATTAATTTTGTAAAAATTTTCTAAAAAATTTAAAAGCTTGTGCTATAATGTTATTAGCACAGTATAGCAGGGTGGTGGTGGTTACTCCTAAATTAAAGGGGGGAGATCACTGATGGTCACATTTTACGAAGCGTTGTCACTAATGATGATGTTTGGGTCATTAATCGTTACCGTGATTACCGTTGTTATTTCTCTTACAAAAAAGAAATAACCCACCCTGCCAGGCCATGGTTTTAGGGTAGGTTCCAAGCTTTCCTTATAGGGCCACTGCACTTCCATGCAGGTATGCTGTGTAAGAACATTGGCTCCCAACCAATGTTCTTTTTTTATCTTTTCTTATTATATCCAATAAAAATATAATATTCAAACAATAACCTTTAATTGGAATTGATTGATTAGATACCTCACAAAATCGCCCCAATGTCTATTTTATATAAATTTAATCAATCTGTACATCATGACAAAAGTAGGGTTTTTTATTAGGAAAAAGCCTTCATATGATTCATCTGCATATAACATTAAGTTTAATTATATATTTTTTAAATAGAACAAAAATTCTACGTATTTTGGTAAAATATATTCCAAATGAACTAATGTAACCATGATGGAGGTGATGGTGTTTGATAAAAAAGTTTTTGCAAATCTTTTTAATAGTAGTAATCATCTTTTTAGTGACTAGTCTTCCATCCATGTTTATAGTTAGTAACAATCATGGAGAGGCATACCTACAATTTCATCCCGAAGTTATGATTATGAATATTCCAGTGTTTTTTACGTCCTTTCAAGATGGAACTTTTGGCACATACAGTATAAATGGTATCTCACACTCTGTACTAAACGATATTCAATCATTTTCGATAAACTCGGGAATTCTTTTATTTTCAAGCATCTTAGTTGCTTTATTATTTTCTCTTAGCTTTGGTGTATTCTTAAGTTCCTTAAAAATGACAAAACTGTTTCGTTGGATTATAAATATATTTTCCCTAGTTCCAGATTTTATCATTATTATTTTATCGATTGCACTTGCTGTTGAATTTTACAAGTGGACAGATATACGTGTAATTACGTTGTCCCCATTTTCCGATTCAGTCAATCTATGGTTTCCGATTGCCATCCTTTCATTAATGCCAACATTTTATTTATTTAAAATGATTTCTGCTAGATATATAGAAATAACCGGATTGGACTACATAAGAACAGCCGTAGGCAAAGGACTGGATAGACACTATATTAATAGCCGGCATATATTGAAAAACTTAATTCCTTATATTTTTGCTGATTTAAAAAAAGCCATATCATTTACAATAGGAAATTTATTTATTATCGAATATTTGTTTAATATAAAAGGATTAACCATTTTTATTTTTGATGATTATCAATTTCAGAAAGTCTTTTTATCATTATTAATCTTATTGACCATTGCAACTCTTTGCTATTTGTTTATCAAATTACTTTTCTATTTTATTGAGCGGGTGTTTATCAATGCATGAAAAAAGAACATGGAATCCATATTTAATCATCAGCGTAATTATGGTATTTTTTTTATTCGCAATATCAATAGTCGGTCCATTGTTTGCCCCACATAAATTAACAGACAGTATTACGATTTATCAATATGGGGAAAAAAATATGGCATTTCCACCGCTAGCCCCCTTTACATACAAAGAATATCCGTTAGGAACAGACAAATGGGGATACGATTTACTTACATTACTAATTTATGGTGCAAAATATACTGTCTTTATTTCAATTTCGATTGCCTTATTAAAAATTGCTCTTGGTTTAGGAATTGGATTATTTACAGGGATAATGAAAAAGAGGCTCCACATTTGGGAGTCATTTGAACATTCTTTATCGTATATTCCATCGTTTTTAATCATTTATTTCGTTTTGTGGCCGATTTCTTTTAATCCAACTATTAAGCCTATATCATTAATCGTATTATTTATCATCGTATCGACCATAATCGGATTTCCGAGTGTAGCCGCATCGATTCGGGAAAAAACGATACAAGTGTATCGCTTGCCTTTTATTGAAGCCGCCATTACGACAGGGTCTTCAAAATGGAAAATAATTAAGCGCCACATCATTCCACATTTAATAGAAGATATTGTTATATTATTTGTTCTCGAAATTGTTACCGCAATCACTGTGATGGGACAATTAGCATTATTTAATATTTTTATAGGAGGAACGAAGCTAGAAACCTCACCAACTTTATATCATTCGATTACGAAAGAATGGGCTGGTTTAGTAGGACAGGCAAGGGATCATTTGTGGGGAAATCAGTTCGTTCTTTTCATTCCATTAGTATGCTTACTGTTTGCGATTGTATCATTTCAACTTTTAGCCGTTGGATTAAAAAAACATTATAACCGCAGATATCAAACAAGTCAGTGGATTTAGACGACCATCCTTAATAATTGCAAAATAATATTGCAAAGGAATTCATAAAAATGAGGTAGTTTATTATTCCAGTAAATCATTTCACTTGAAAAAATGATAAAAATAAAGTAATATAACAATACAAGCTGCATTGTACGTATTGATAATAAAGTTTTAACCTTTAAGCTGTAACAGGGAGTTTTATATTGAAACTGGAATGACAAGCTTTCGCCTACATGGCATGGAAGACAAGCAAGAACGTTTCTGCAAACACCCACTTTGAGGAGTGGTGGTTTAAAACTTTCTTAATACTCATACGGCAAAGGCGGCCTTATAAATGACAACTTCCAAATCAGTTTCCAATCGGGAACTGGTTTTTTTATACAGAGAATAATGTATGGAATTATATAATAAGAACCAAATTTTAAAAAGGAAAATTATCCTTTCTTTTTATCTAATTTATGCTAACATATACATAAATGAATAATTTTATCGCTAGGGGAGTCTAAATAAGACTGAGACAGAGATGTTCTGGACCCTTTGAACTTGATCCAGTTTATGCTGGCGTAAGGAAGTGGGAGTAAGAGATATAATCAATTCTGCCCATCTAACTGCTTACGATGGGCTTTTTTGTGTACAATTTCATAATTTTTTCTGCTAGGGGAGCCATAGGCTGAGAAATATCATTGATTGAAACCCTTTGTACCTGATCCGGATTATACCGGCGTAGGGAAGCGGTCTAAATAGCTATTCTGTATTTTCTAGTTACAGTTGTTATTGCCGCTTTCTATTGAGGAAGGCGGTTTTTTTGTTGGAGAAAGAAAAGCTTCCTCACAAAAATCAAATGATGGAGGTGTGTAAAGATGAATAAGTTAAAAAAAATGACGATAACTGCAGTTATTATTGCGATAACTACTTTAATAAGTAATATCGTTTTTATCCCAGTGGGATTTGCAAAAATTTTCCCTATCCAACATATGGCTAATGTATTAACCGCTATCCTATTGGGTCCGTTTTATTCAATTGCACAAGCATTTATCGTGTCAATCATCCGAAATTTCACAGGAACCGGCTCCCTATTTGCTTTTCCCGGAAGTATGATTGGTGCATTTCTATCAGGCTATTTGTTTATGAAAACAAGAAAGCTTAGTTGGGCGTTTACGGGTGAAGTTATTGGAACTGGCATTCTTGGGGCACTCGCAGCATATCCAGTAGCAAGGCTACTATTAGGAAAGAATGTAGCTTTATTTGGATTTATCCCTTCATTTATAGTTAGTTCCTTTGCAGGAGCACTAATTGCCATATTTTTAATGAAAGTATTATTACGAAATCAAACGTTTGGAGGAATCATTCATGAAAACAGCACTTACAATCGCAGGATCTGATTCAGGAGGTGGAGCTGGGATCCAAGCAGATATTAAAACATTTTCTTCCTTAGGTGTGTTTGGAATGTCGGTTATTACTGCAGTTACCGCCCAAAACACAATGGAAGTAAAATCTGTACAAATGATTGATTCACAAATAATCAGTGATCAAATATCTGCTATTTTCGACGACATTCATGTTGATGCAGTTAAAATTGGAATGCTCGGAACAAAAGAAAATATTGATGTGGTTGCAAAGGAATTGAATATATACCGTACAGAGCATATCATCCTCGATCCAGTCATGATATCAAAAGGTGGTCACCATTTATTACAGCAAAATGCGATAGAAGCGTTAAAAGAAAAATTGCTTCCAATGGTGACATTAATTACACCTAATATACCTGAGGCTGAAAGTTTAACAGACAGAAAGATTTGTACGATTGAAGACATGTATACTGCCTGCCTCAAATTACAGGAACTCGGTGCCAATAAAATTTTATTAAAAGGTGGCCATTTAGAAGGGGATCCAAATGATTTATTTTTTGACGGACATCACTTTACATGGTTGCCAGGGAAGAGAATTCATACGAAAAATGTTCATGGAACAGGGTGTACGTTATCTTCAGCTATCACCGCTTTTGTTGCTCAGGAAGAAACCCTGTTGAGTGCAGTTAAGAAAGCAAAAGATTATATTACAATAGCAATTCAACATAGCTTAGAACTTGGCAGTGGACATGGTCCAACAAATCATTTTTACCATTTATATGAACGTGCTGGACTAGTAGACAATAAATAGCGGAGGGATTCCAATGGAAATTTCAAAAATGACACGGTTAATTTCATTAGTAAAAGAAAAAAAACCACTTATTCACCATATGACAAATGTGGTAACTATAAATGATTGTGCTAATGTCACACTTGCAATCGGAGCTTCACCAGTAATGGCTACAGAGATTAAAGAAGTGGAAGATATGATTCAACTAGCTGATGCACTAATTATCAATTTAGGAACGATTCATGATGTTGTTTTCGAATCTATGCTACATGCAGGGATTGCTGCTAATAAGAAAGGAATTCCAGTTATATTGGATCCTGTTGGTGTTGGCGCAACAAGTTATCGAACAGAACGATCTATGGAACTATTAGAAAAAGTAAAGATGGCTATCATCCGTGGGAATAGCAGTGAAATACATACATTAATTGGTGGTACAGGTGGAACAAAAGGAGTCGACGCGGGTGAAGGATCTGTACCATCGATTGAAATAGCTCAGCAAGCTGCCAACGCTTTCCAATGTGTTATTGGCATAAGCGGCAAAGTAGACGTCGTATCTAACGGAAGTAAGAACTATTTCCTATCAAATGGGGATGAAAGGTTAACAAGAATAACAGGAACAGGATGTATGTCTACTTCACTCATAGGCAGTTTTTCTGGCGTAACATCTGATTATTTAGGTGCCGCCATCACGGGAATGTCAATTATGTCACTTTCAGGGGAACGTGCAACGAAACACTTGGCAACAGATGGAGGAATTGGAACATATAAAATAAAGCTGATGGATGAAATCTATCGAATGAATGAGGAAGTTTTTGCTAAAGAGGTGAAAATTCATGAATGTTAATTACAATCTTTATTTAGTTACCGATGAACGAACCCCAATAGGCGAACTTTTATCAATTGTTGAAGAAGCTGTGCAAGGTGGTGTGACCATCGTTCAACTTCGTGAAAAGAATAGCGATGGACTCACATTTTATAAAAAAGCAAAACATTTAAAAGCGTTGTTAAAAAGCTATCAAGTGCCTCTAATTATAAATGATCGTGTAGATATTGCGTTAGCGGTAGGAGCTGATGGTATACATGTTGGTCAAGACGATATACCGCTTTCTGCCTTAAAGCGAATAGTTCCCAAGTCAATGATTATTGGTGTGTCTACGCAAACAATCGAGCAGGCCCAATTAGCTGAAAAAATTGGAGCTGATTATATTGGAATAGGGTCTGCTTTTCCAACTAAAACAAAACAAGATGCAACTGTGTTATCTATGGAAACCTTAAAAGCAATTAAAGATTCTGTAAATATACCAGCTGTAGCAATCGGAGGAATAACATTAGATAATTTTCATCAATTAAAAGAAATAAATTTTTCTGGAATTGCGGTAGTTTCTGCAATTATGAAGGCAAAAAACCCAAAGGAAGCAGCGAAAAAACTTTTTCAGTAAAAAAATAAATTTGCAATGTGCAAAATAGAGAGGGAGAATATGACAATGACGCAAGGGAAGCTATTTACCGATCGATTATATAGAAATGCTCAACCCATTTGGAATAAAAATCATCAACATCCATTTGTTCAAGGTATTGGTGACGGCTCTTTACCAATTGAACTTTTTGCTTATTATATGAAACAGGATTATGTGTATTTAATTGAGTATTCGAAGTTATTTGCAATAGGTACTCAAAAAGCAAAAGATTTACAAACAATGCAAAAATTTTCCCACTCATTACACTCAATTCTACATTTTGAAATGGACTTGCATAGAAAATATGCTAAAGAATTTGGGATATCTGAAGAGGAATTAGAACAGGTAAAACCAACACCTATAAATCTAGCTTATACAAATTATATGGTAAACGTATCACTAAATGGGTCATTAGCGGAAGTAGTTTCTTGTTTGCTTCCTTGTGCATGGGATTATTGGGAGATTGGTAAGCTTTTAAAAAAACAGCATCACCATCAAATAAAATCAAATCCGTATTCACATTGGATAGAAACTTATTCATCAGATGAGTTTGGATCGGTTGCCCTTTGGTTAATCAAGTTAATGAATCAATTAACTGAAGGAACTCGGGAACATGAACTGGTATCCTTAGAGAAACATTTTCAAATGACATCTCGCTTTGAATATATGTTCTGGGATATGGTCTATCACCAAGAAGAATGGCCATTATAAAGTTGTATTGTATGTATTTTTAATTCGTTAAAAAAGTTGAATTTATGTTTAACATTGATATGAAACAGCTAGGGGATAACCCCTAGCTTATTTTAGTTCTCTTCCTGTTGCTCCAATTGCTTTATCGGTATTTGATTGATTATTATATTCCGGATCTGGATTTAATTGTTTTTGGTCCGTATCCTTTCCGAGGTAACTCGACTTATGCTTTTCTTGTAGTTTATGAAATTTTTTAAAATTTTGATTAACCAATATTTGTCCCTCCTTTTGCTTTAGTAGCTGTACGAACGGATCGATTGAAAAAATATGATATGTCAGATCCATATATCGTCTCGAAAGCTGTTTTAATTGTAGGAAAAGATAATCATGACATAAAAACGTTAAATGACTTAAAAGGAAAAAAAGTAGGGCAGTCATTAGATAGTAATTATCGAAAAATTGCAGAAGACCATGGTGCAACAAATACGGTTGTAGATGGATTCAATCAATCAATTGATCTGATCACTTCAAAACGAATTGACGCAACAATAAACGATAGTCTTTCTTATTTAGATTTGAAAAAACACCAACCCAATTTGCCTATAAAAGTCGTCTATGAAGAAAAAAATGCGACGAGTAATGCTTTTCTTTTTCGGAAAAATTCAGATGAACTAGTGAAGGCTGTAAACGGAGCACTTGCAGATATGAAAAAAGATGGTACCTATTTGAAAATTTCAAAAAAATGGTTTGGCACAGATGTGTCGAAGTAAAGGGATCGATTAAAGATGTTCACAGATGAATCTACCATCCGAATACTCGGAATCCTGCGTGATTCCTTTTTTCCTATACTAAAAGCAGGCATATATTTTACTATTCCTCTTTCAATCATTACATTTATATTAGGAACGGTACTAGCATTTCTGATAGCGATTATTCGCATTTCTACAATTAAACCATTAATCTTACTCGCTAAATTTTATTTATGGATTTTTAGAGGGACCCCTTTACTCGTTCAATTGTTTATCCTTTTTTATGGATTGCCTAAATTAGGGGTTACGTTAGATCCGTTTCCTGCAGTGTAAATGTCAACCCAAAAGTTGACCATGTCGCTCATGTAAAAGTTGACCACCCTTTTGTTACTTCGAATATGTTTCTTTGAGACGATAACTCTCTCCGTTCATTGGGATAATGTGGGCCTTGTGAGTCACTCGATCTAACAAGGCGGCGGTCATCTGTTCATCGTGAAAAACTTCTACCCATCGGCTAAACTCCCGATTGCTAGTGATAATCATGCTTCCTCTTTCATAACGAGTAGAAAAAAATTGAAACAGTAATTCGGCTGCTCTCTGGTGGTAGGGGATATAGCCAAGTTCATCAATAATCGTGACATCTGCACCAACCATTGTTTCTCCAACTGGAGGAGCCTTTTTCGTCTTGGGCTTCCATCAGTTCATTCGATAGGCGGGCGGTACCGTATAATATTTGACAGTATAGCCTTGATTAATCGCCTCTTCCCTAACGCAATTGATAAATGCGACTTTCCTGTACCTGAGTTCCCAATAAAAATGACATTCCTTTTCTGCTGAATGTACTCCCCTTGAAAGATGTCCAGAATGCGTCTTTTTGGTACGTGGGAGCCTCCTCAAATTGAAAAGAGAGGAGGTCCTTATGTACAGGGAATTGCGCCTTTTTCTGGCTAACTCTTTCTTTTGATTTCTCGCTCAGCTATTTCAATCGATAATAATTGAAAGAGAAATTCTTCATAGGTAATTTGTTGCTCATTTGCTTCGCGCAAATAAGCGTCAACTTGTTCACGTATAGTCGGCAAGCGCAGCCTTTTTAGATATTCATCCATTTGATAACGGTGTGTATTCAGTGAATATACCTCCCTTTCTGTAATAGTTGGTCATACGGGCTAAATGTAGGAGCCTTGACGGTGACGGACTGCTCCATTTCATATTTTATTGGGGCTGGCTTTGTTGCTTCCGGCTGAGTCATGAGGTAAAGATAATGCCTTACACTATCAGCAGCTGTATATAGCGCTCTTTTTACACAACTTGCCACTGCCCTTTCTACTGTTTCCATCGTAAACTCCCGATGGAGTTTTAATAGTTTAATAAACTCTTTTCCATGCCCATACTTTGAAAGACTTCTCTTATAAAATTCTTGATAACTTGGTGGAAGATTAGCTCTTCGAACTGGGCGCGCATGCTGGATGGTACTTTGGTTTTCTCTCCAGTTCATCCAAGTAATGATCCACTTCAAAAATTTCTTGAAGCTTTTCGTATGAACGCTCATGTTTGGCTACACAGTTTCCGTCAATGTTTATTTCAATGTGATTTACATAAGCATTTATTTGTGCATCTTTCCGACCGGCATACCTAGTAGGTACCGAATAGGCGTTTGTTTCAAAATTAACAAGCGAAAGACTGTTGACAGAGGCTCTTACCTTCCTTGCGCAAGGATGAGTACCAATAATCGGCAGAAGCTGTTGCTTCTCTTGTAAAAATCGTTCACCCACCTGTTCTTTCGTTTTTGGAACATAGGTTTCTTCATAGGCATCACATTGTTCTAAAAGATAGTGATTAAGTACCTGTAAGTCACTTACCTGTGGAACGGGAACTAAAAATTGAGCTCGTGCTGTTTGAACTAGTTTCTCTACTTGTCCTTTTTCATTTCCTTTTGCGGGTGCACAAAATTGGGCATCAAAAAGATAGTATGATCGAAACTGGATAAAGTACCCCTGTTCTTCACGCTTGGTCCCTTCTAACACCTTCTTTACCGCTGTTTTCATATTGTCATAGACAATCGTTTTCGGGACACCACCGAAATAATCAAAGGCATCTGCGTGACCTTGAAATAACGCCTCCTGCCGTTGATGCTGAAACACTTTTACAAAAATCTTACGGCTATACAAAAGTCTCATACAAAAAGCATTACCTTCGTTTCAATCCCATTTAAAAGCACAATGATTTCCCCCAATCAAATTGGGCAAATTCACCGGGATCGAATTCCAACGGTATAGAGATTAGGAGTTTCTTTGAGTCGCTTATATTGGCGTACAAAACGGCGTACAGTGGATTCTCCACCTTTAAAGCCATATTCTTTCACCAAGCGTCTGTGGATTTGAGCAAAGACTGTGACGCTGTTTTAGGGGGCTGTTTCATCGTCCGTTAACCATCGGATAATAATTGGTTTAACGGGGTCGATGACCGGATTGGTAACCGGCTTTGATCGTTGATAGGTTGGAATTTCATTCTGTTGTAAAGCTTTTCGAATGGTTTGTCTTGATAATGTAAGATCTTTCGCTAATTGTCGTATAGAACGACCTTCTTTAAAGTGCAATTTTCTGATAAGCTCTATATTAGCCATCTTTAACATCCTTTTTTTCCTCCCGAATCATGAAGTTCTCGACAAACTCTATGATAAGGGATTGGGTGTTAAGGGTGGTCAACTTTTTGGTTAGCGAATTGCGCTAAAGTGGTCAACTTTTATTTTAGCGTTTACACCTGCAGCAATCATCGGCTTCACCTTAAATGTGGGAGCATATAGTTCCGAAATTTTTCGGGCATCCATTTTATCTATTCCAAAAGGCCAATGGGAAGCAGCATACTCAATAGGGATGAAGAAATCCCAAGCGATGAGAAGAATTATATTACCACAAGCAATGCGTGTATCCTTGCCACCTTTAGGGAATTCTTTTATCAGTTTAGTGAAAGATACGTCACTTGCTGCAACGATAACTGTTACTGAAATGTTCCAAAAAAGTCAGCAAATCGTTGCTGCCACTTATGAGCCGCTTTGGCTATATATAGAAGTAGCTTTCATTTATTTACTATTTAGTACTGTGTTATCGTTTGGTCAATCTATGCTTGAAAGGCGATATAATCGAACGGTAGCAAAATAGTGGGGGACGAAGAATGATTTCTATCCAACAATTGCATAAACGTTTTCATGATTTAGAAGTTTTAAAAGGGATTACACTTTCAATCGAAAAAGGGCAAACTGCTGTTATCATTGGACCATCTGGTTCAGGAAAAACAACTCTTCTTCGTTGTTTAAATCTATTGGAGACTCCAGATAAAGGTTCACTTTCGATTGGAAATCGAAAACTGGAATTTCAAGAAAATAGAAAGATAAAGCTTCAAGAAATAATGGCTATTCGCAAACAAACAGGTATGGTTTTTCAAGGGTATAATTTGTTTCCGCATTTGACAGCACTGGAAAACATCATGGAAGGACAAGTTACAGTATTGAAACGTTCAAAGGCAGAAGCAAAGCAAAAAGCATTAGGATTGTTAGAAAAAGTAGGGCTAAAAGATCGTGGTGACATGTATCCACATCAACTTTCAGGTGGACAGCAGCAACGTGTTGGGATTGCACGAGCAATGGCGTTGGATCCCGAAGTCATATTATTTGATGAACCAACATCCGCCCTTGATCCTGAGCTTGTTGGAGAAGTGCTAAAAGTTATGAAAGATTTAGCAAATGAAGGAATGACTATGGTAGTTGTCACGCATGAAATGCAATTTGCACGAGATGTTGCCGATCAGGTGATATTTATGGATCAAGGGATAGTCGTTGAACAGGGCACTCCTAATGAAGTGTTTGGACAATCGAATAATCCTCGTCTTTTGCAATTTTTAAATAAGGTAAATGCAAGGTAACAATCCCAGCGGTGATGATATACATATCATTGCCTTTTTTTAATAGAATTTATGGTAATTACCGATTTTGTGTAAAAAAGAGAAAAAAATCGTCTATAATAGGTAATGCATCATTTTGTAAATGATACATACATTTTAGTAATAGAGAATGTTGGGGGAGAAAGATGTTCCAAATCATTAATCTTAAAAAGGTAAGAAAAATACTTAAAATCATTTTTTGGCTTATTTTTTTCGTTTATTTTTGCTATATGTTATACATTCTTTTCTTAGGTCGATATCGGATACCTGCAACACAAGAAAATTATAATATAATCCCATTTAAAACAATAAAAATGTATATTGATTACTATGACCATTTTAATTTTACTATTTGGTTTTCCAATCTATTCGGAAATGTTCTTGCCTTTATGCCGTTAGGTTTTCTTGCTCCTTTATTAATTAAACGATTGAACGGATTTTTAAAGGTTCTATTTTTATCATTTTTCACCACAGTCATTGTTGAATCGATCCAGCTAACCTATCATGTAGGCGGTTTTGATGTTGATGATATTATTTTAAATACAATTGGTGGTGTTCTAGGCTACTTAGTGTTTTTGCTTGTTTATACGAATATTAAAAGCCTTAGTAAAGGACACACCGAATTTACAAATATTCGGTAAGTATAAAAAAGATCATTGGACTCAAGAATATACATTGAGGTGAGTAATTTTGAGTAAAAGTAAAAAGAATTCTACTCCGAATCAAAATAAGGCGAAACCAAAGGCAAACATAAGACAGCCTAATAATCCTTTACCACAACCAAAAGATTATGAAGAAATAGAATACTAAAGAACAATAAAAAGGCGATGTAGAAATCGCCTTTTAATTATTTAAAAAAACAACAATAAGTAATGTTGGGTAAAAAATTTTATTTAGGAGAAAATAAATGAAACTATAGGAAAAAGGAGAAGTTGTCGTGTCTAATCAAAAATTAATCAATTTCTTAAATCAAGAATTATCTAATTTCTCTGTAATGTATATTAAACTTCATCGCTACCATTGGTTTGTACAAGGAAGACATTTTTTCCACTTACATAAATTATTTGAAGAATTATATACCGAAATGGCAGCAGATATAGATACACTTGCAGAAAGAATTCTTGCAATTGGGGGAAAGCCATTAGCAACAATGAGCAAATTTCTAGAAGAAACGACTCTTGTTGAGGCACAGGCGGATGACAAGGAAAATGAGCTTATTTCTCAATTAATCAGTGATTATGGGCAAATGGTAAGAGAATTGAATGAAACAGGAAGAAAGTTAGCTGAAGAGCAACAAGATCAACCGACAATTGATTTGTTAAACGAATTACAAGGAAAATTTGAAAAGCATATTTGGATGTTTAACGCTTATCTTGCTTATGAATAATAATTAATTAGCAAAAGGAAAGAAAAGAGGATTACTAATCCTGTTATTGGATGAAAATATTATATTTCATCCAATACTTTTTGGCTTTATGCAGATAATGATTTACTAGAACAACAAAGTAAGGTTAATTTAAAACTAAAAAGGACGTTTTCTATGATTGGCTTTATTATTGCGATTATCCTTTTTAATACAATTGCTTTTACTACCAACAAAAACTTTCCCTAAATCAGATTATCCATATCTGGTGTTTCACAGTATCGCTGCAAATGATGGTGGATTTGTTTGTTGATGTGAAATATCAAGGTTATTGGTATTTTGATAAAGAAATTGAATGGACATCTATTCCTTCAATCGCATTAATCGTTCCCCCGGTTAATTTGATATTTCTAAATTGGTATCCAAATCAATCTCGATTATTTAAGCGAATTATATATTTTATTTGTTGGTATGTATTCATTTTAATTTATGAAAAGGTAGCTTTACTTCCTGAACCTTGGGGTTATTTTCATTATGGATGGTGGAATTTAGGGATCTCCGCAATCGTTGATCCGTTTCTACTTTTAATACTTATTATATTTTATAAATGGACATGTAAAATGGAAATGATGGTATGCCAGAGGAGAAATAACTAGTACTAGAAAGAAAAATTATTTAAGGGATGATATAAATGGAACTCACCATTTTTATAGACGCAGCAATCTAATATGCACGATAGGTGCGACATTTTACGAACATCTTAATAAGGTTTTACACGTATTTAATTATCATGGTTGGAAATTAATTTATTCCCAAAGTGTCTATTTGTTTGTTCAATGTATCGCATTACTTTTTTTTCACCTTATACGTAAACTGCATCGCAATTTAGGCACACAAACGAATAGGTGAAAAACGTCAACGCTTATTTTTTTTAATAAACCGAACGAGGAATATACCAATTACGATATAAATGATGACCATGATACTTAGGATTGGAATCCATATATTATTCAAAGTAGCTTCACTCCTTGGAAATTCTATAGTTATTGTATATCGAGAGCCACTATATTAAAAGGTAAAATACTGTGACAATTTCCTTTTACGCACACATTGATGTAATTGGTATTGATAAATATGTATGACCCACTGGAGGGGATGATTTTCAGTATTATTCAATGCAATGGAAAAAAATGAATGAATTAGCACCTAAGTATATAAAAAAGTCGTGTATTTGAACACGACTTTTTTCATTTATTATTAAAATACTGTTTCAATAAGTAAAAAGATATTTAATAAAATCACTAACGCTGCAACTATCCATGAAATGATCGTTGTTACACGATGGTTTGTAAGTCCTCCCATAAGCTTCTTATTACTTGTAAACATAATAAGCGGTACTAATGCAAAGGCAATACCAAATGATAAAACGACTTGACTCATGACTAATGCATTTGTTGGGTTCACACCAGAAATTATTATAGCAAGAGCAGGGATCATTGTTATCGCTCGTCGTAAATATAAGTTAATACGTACATTAATAAATCCTTGCATGACGACATCACCAGACATCGTCCCAACTGAAGAACTTGATAAGCCGGCAATTAGTAACCCAAGACCGAATGAAATCGCAGCTATTGGGCTGACATACTGGCCAAATTGATGGAATGCTACATCTAAATCTTCAACAACTAACCCATTTTTAAAAAATAATGCCGCTGAAACGATGAGCATACACATATTGATCGCTCCGGCAATAATCATTGCAATAATGATATCAATAAATTCGAATTTAAAGATTCTTTTCTTTTCTGCTTCATTTTTTCCAACAATTCTATTTTGTGTTAGTGAAGAGTGTAGGTAGATTGCATGTGGCATTACCGTCGCCCCTAAAATACCGGCAGCGAGTAAGATACTATCTACTCCTTCAAACTTAGGAGTAACCATTCCGCCTAGTACCGCTCCCATATCCGGTTTTGCTAAAAATGTTTGAAAAGCAAATGCGAGAACAACGATTAGTACCATTGCTGCAATTCCAGCTTCCAGAGAGCGAAAACCTCTTCTTTGTAATTCTAAAATCGCAAATGAACCTACCGCTGTAATAAGCGCAGCCGGGATCATCGGTATATCAAATAATAAATATAACCCGAGGGCAGCACCAATAAATTCAGCTAAATCTGTAGCGATAATAACCAATTCACTTTGAATCCATAAAAAGATGGAAACCCCTTTTGGAAAACGATCTCTTGCCACTTCAGGTAGATTTTTACCTGTCGCAATTCCTAATTTGGCCGATAATGATTGAATTAATACCGCCATTAGGTTAGAAAAAGCGATTACCCATAGTAAGAGGTAACCATACTTTGAACCCGCAGTAATATTTGTCGCGAAATTTCCAGGATCGATATAAGCGACAGCTGCAATAAATGCTGGACCTAAAAAAGGGAGAATTTTCTTTATCCCCGTTACCTCGCCCCTTAAGACAGCATCTGCAGATACCCTTGTTTTACTTATTTTTGGGATATATTTTTTATCTAATGTTTTATCACGCATCATTTGTTTCCTCCTCACCTAAATGTAAACCTTAAACAAAAAAGTTTCCTTAGGGAAAAATTAAGATTTGATACTATTTTATTCAATAATGATTAAAATGTAAACAATTTTTACTTATTATTTTACCCAATAACCTGGTTGTTTTCGTCAAATTATGACAATTTCAACATGGGAAATACCGGAAATTCATTTTTGATTAAGCAGAAAGCAGGATTTTAGAAAGATAATTACGAATATTTCTATAGGAGAAAACGATTTATTTTACATAAAAGGAGATGATTCAATGGATAGAACGGGTTTAACCTTTTCGATCGAATCATTCACTGTCGAGCGGAGCAAAATTAAGGAATTTGCTTTAGCAATTGGTGACGACAATCCCATCTATTATGATATTGAAGCGGCAAAAAAGGAAGGATTTAGGGATATTCCAATCCCTCCAACGTTTCCAACGGTCATTGAAATGTGGGGAGGTCTCGATTTTGAAACAATAATACAGGAACTTGATTTAAATCCACTAATGGTTCTACATGGTGAACAAGAATATGAATATTTTTCTGATATTTATGCGGGTGATACCATTTCCTGTTATGCAAAAGTTACTTCACATGTTGAAAAAAAGAGAATGGATTTAATTACAATTGAGAGTGTTTATAAACGGGAAGAGGAAGTCATACTCATTAGTCGTTCAAATATTATCGAAAGAAAGGGCTGATCACATGCAGCATTTGGATACTGTTCATAAACCAATGATTACGCATACCCAGCTCGTTAAATATGCGGGGGCGTCAGGCGATTTTAATCCGATTCATACAGTTGTCCCAATTGCAGAAAAAGCAGGATTAGGTGATGTAATTGCACATGGGATGCTAATTATGGGTATGGCAGGGGAGGCTTTAGGTAAATGGTTCCCTAGAAAAAATTTACGTAAATTTAACGTACGCTTTTCTTCGATGACGAAACCAGGTGAAAGTTTATCGATTGAAGGAAGGATCGTCGAGGAAATAGAAGTGGATGGAGAATTAAGATATGTAGGGAAATTATTTGTAAAAAATAGCGACGGAGAAACAAAATTAAAAGGAGAATTTCATGTTAAGAAGGAGCGTGAAGAAGGATGATGTTACAAAATCAAACGGCTATCGTCACAGGTTCTGGTCGAGGTGTTGGAAGAGCAGTAGCTAAATTACTAGCTGAACAAGGAGCAAACGTAATCATTTCTGATCTTGATCAAGAGCACGCAAATTCAGTCGTTACCGAAATCATAGAAAAGGGCGGTCATGCTGTTTCTTTTCCGGGTGATGTGACAAGTGATCATTTTGCTGAAAATATTATTGAGACAGCAGTAACGACCTTTGGCGGGCTAGACATATTAGTAAATAATGCCGGATATACTTGGGATGGCTTGATTCATAAAATGAGTGATAAACAGTTTCAAGCAATGCTAGATATCCATTTAATTGCACCATTTAAATTGATTCGTGCAGCTGCACCGCATATGAGAAAAGAAGTAGGAAGTGAAATATATCGTAAAATAGTGAATGTATCCTCTGTGGCAGGTGTGATGGGGAATATAGGTCAAGCTAATTATGCTGCTGCAAAAGCCGGGCTCATTGGTTTGACTAAAACAGTCGCTAAAGAATGGGGAGCATATAATGTAAATTGTAATGCTGTAGCTTTTGGTTTAATCGATACACGTCTAACACAATCGAAGGAAAAAGGGGAATCTTTTAATGGTGTTTCATTAGGAATACCCGAAAAAGTAAGAAAAATGTTTGAACATTCAATCCCGCAACAACGAGCAGGTACTCCCGAAGAAGCAGCATCTGCAATTCTTTATTTAGCCTCACCACTAGCAAATTATGTGAATGGGCAAGTGTTACACATTAATGGAGGTATGTATACTTAATTAAGAGGTGGATATAATGTACAACTTATTGATTGCAGACAAGGACGAATTTGAAGCTAAAGGAATGAAGTGGCTAATTGAATCTTCCATCTCTAATGTCAATGTTAAATTAGCACATAACCTAATTGATTCGGTAATGATTCTTGAAAACGAACAGCCTGATATTTTTATATATGAAACGAATATCGGAATAGGGGAAGAATTACTGAAGGCGATTAAGATTAATCAACCAAACATTATCTCTATAACGATGGAGGCAACATTCGAGGCAGCCAAAAAAGCAATTGATATAGGTACTAAATTCCTATTAATTAAACCCTTTTCACCACAGGAACTATTAAATAATATCAATTTAATTATTCGAGAACTTGAACGGCAAACTAAAGATAAACTAGAAAGAATCTTTAATACCGATAAGCAAAATGTAGTATATGAACATTTATTCTTAGACGAAAGTTCATTTATCGAGCCCTATGTATTTGTCGCTTTTCAACCAGAAAAAGTAAGTATACTTCCAAAGTTAAACCAATATTTAAAAGAATATCTCTTTCCAATTACTCCAATGATCTTTCCATTAAGTGATATGACGATTTGTCTATTTAATTCACAAGCGGAACTAGATTGGAATTCTCTATGTAAGCGTTTTATGTATGATTGGGATCAATTTGAAAGCGAATCTATTGTCATTATTATTAATTTAGAGGAGAATCCATACTTATCATTACACGAAAAATATTTACATACGAAAAAAATGACTGAGGTTACTTTTTTTGTAGGTTATCGGCAGGTTTTAGAGTTTACGAGTGAATTGCAATGGAAATTTATCGACCCATTTTTAACACCAAGCGAGCAAAAGCAATGGATAAGCTATTTAAATGAAGGGAATAAAGAGGAGATTTCAAGCTTTTTATCCCGGGAATTTTTGCAATTTACCGATCCATTTCCGGATCCAAGTTTACTCCGTATTCGTTTAACGAGCATATTAGCACAAATTCGAAGGCACATGAAATCCACTAGTCTAGATCATAAATTATATGAGGAAGAATACTTAACGATTTTTGATACGATATTATATGAATCTATCATTTTTCGTATCATTCAAAAACTAATTATTTTTACCTCGAAAATAATAGATGCAGCTGCCGATATAAGCAAAAATTCATATACAGATACCATTGAGAAATGTATAAAATATATGGAATTGAATTATTGGAAAAAAGACTTTGCTTTAAGTGATTTGTCTACTTTTGTTGGCAGGAATTCAACCTATTTAAGCCATTTATTCGTTGAAAAAACAAAGAAAACATTTCGGGAATGCTTAACTGATATAAGAATAAAAGAAGCAAAAAAACTCCTTATTGAGACCGACATGGTTGTGAAAGAAATTGCCTCATTAACCGGGTTTCAAAATCAATACTATTTTTCGAGAGTTTTTAAAAACAGTGTCGGTATGCCTCCAAAGCAATTTCGAACGAAGGAGTCTTTGGAACACTTTTCTCGTTCTTAATTATGAGATAAAGTAAGAGCGAGTTCATTTTAAAGAACTCGCTCTTTTTGACATTATTCTTTATATCCTGTGTTAGCTTTTACAATTACTTCCGCAAAACGTTTTACATCTTGCTTTTTCGAAACAACCGTACCAACATACGCTCCGATAAACCCTAATGGAACCGAAATGATGGCGGGATTCGTTAAAGATATTAGTGGCTCCCCGACAAAAATCGCCGCACCTTCAATGGGGGAGAATACATTTGGACTAACAATAACAAGGATTAATGATGACAATAAACCGGAAAGCATTCCAGTAATAGCACCTGCCGTATTAAATTTTTTCCAATAAATCGTAAAGATGATTACTGGAAGGTTAGCGCTCGCTGCGACACAAAATGCTAGAGAAACAAGAAATGCTACATTCATTTTTTGAGCGAACAATGCTAATAAAATGGATAAAACAGCGACTCCGATGGAAGCGTATTTAGCAGCGAGCATTTGCTTTTTCTCTGTCACTTTTCCTTTTTTTATGATCTGTGCATAGATATCATGTGCAAATGCGGAAGCTCCTGATAAAACTAACCCCGCCACAACTGCTAAAATCGTTGCAAAAGCAACGGCAGATACGAAGGACATTAGAAAATCGCCGCCAAGTTCACCTGCAAGTAATGGTGCCGCCATATTTCCAGCTGCATTTGCTTCTTTGATCGTATCAAATCCAACAAAGTATGCTGCACCAAAACCAAGGAAAATGGTTAATACATAAAAAATACCGATGATCCATGTAGCGGTAACAACAGAACTTCTTGCTGTTTTCGCATCCTTTACAGTAAAAAATCGCATTAAAATATGTGGTAAACCCGCAGTACCAAGAACGAGTGCAAGCATTAAGGAAATCGTATCTAATGGTACTTTATATTTTACGCCTGGTTTTAAGTAGTCTGCTCCGAGTGGTGTGGCCGTTTTCATTTCACTAAACATATCAAAAATATTGAAATGGAATTTCGCCAAAACGATAAAAGAAATGATAATCGTACCAATCATTAACAATACAGCTTTAATAATTTGAACCCAACTTGTAGCGGTCATACCTCCGAAAAGGACATAAACCGTCATCATAATTCCAACTATTAAAACAGCAATCCAAGATTCCAAATAATAATTGAATAAGCGCACCCGCACCAACTAATTGCGCGATCATATAGAAAATAACAATGGTAATTGTATTTAACGCTGCAACGCCACGTACTTTTTTTGCATCAAATCGGGAATTAATCATATCAGCTAAAGTATACTTACCCAAATTTCTAAGTGGTTCAGCTACGATAAACATAACGACTAAATATGCGATTAAAAACCCTATACTATAAAAAAATCCATCGAAACCGCTTAAAGCGATCATTCCAGCAATCCCGAGAAATGATGCTGCAGATAGATAATCACCGGCTATTGCCAATCCATTTTGCCAGCCGGTTAACCCACCACCGGCAGTATAAAATTCACTTGTTGTTTTTGTTCGTTTGGCAGCATAATAGGTAATTACTAGCGTCACTCCAACAATAATTAAAAATAGAATAATAACAGTAGGACTCATGCACCTTTTTCTCCTTTTTCAAAGTTTTCTTCAATAATTTCGTTTGCTAGCTTATCAAAAAATGATGCTTTTTTTACGTAAACGATACAAAGAACCCAAGTCATGATAAATTGTGCAAAAGCAAAAACCCATGCCCAAGAAATATCTCCGAATGCATTATTATTGAGGACTGTTGAGTAGGATGTTAGTACAGGTAAAGCAAAATAAAATACTAAGAAGAAAATGGTTAATGGCACGATGAATTTTTTCTTTGAGGTTATTAAATTTTTAAATCCATTGCTTTCTGTAATCTTTTCATAATCAATTCGTTTTTGCATGTTTTTCCCCAATGTCGACACTCCTTTATTTGTAATTTCTCCCACAATATAATCGTAAAGTAAATAAAACAAACTTGTCAACATAATATTAAGATAATTCTGAATCTATTAAAAGCTATAGCATTCACGATTTAAGTTTGTAAATAAACATGAAATAAATATTTTACAAAAATGATTATTTACTTGGAAAACAGCTAAACAAAGAATATAAAATTATAAAAATAGCATAAAAATATAAAGATTAAAACAAATATTTTAAAAATTTCCAAACCAATACAAAATAAGTATAAAAGAACGAATATTATTTTATCTCTTTACTGAATTTTTTGTCTTTATAATATAGATATAACAATGTATGAGGAGGAATTTAAATGAAAACGGATACAAAGAGGGAAATCCATCAATACAAAGGTTCTGAATTACATGCTAAAGGCTGGGTCCAGGAAGCAGCTTTAAGAATGTTAATGAACAATTTAGATAAAGATGTAGCGGAAAGACCTGAAGATCTTGTCGTTTACGGGGGAATTGGTAAAGCTGCACGGAACTGGGACTGCTATGATGCCATCGTAAAAACATTACATGAATTAGAATCTGATGAAACATTACTTGTACAATCCGGGAAACCTGTTGCTGTATTCAAAACCCATACAGATGCGCCACGAGTTCTAATTGCAAACTCCAATCTAGTACCTGCTTGGGCAAACTGGGATACGTTTCATGAGTTAGATAAAAAAGGTTTAATGATGTATGGTCAAATGACGGCAGGAAGCTGGATTTATATTGGTAGCCAAGGGATTGTTCAAGGAACATATGAGACGTTTGCTGAATTAGCTAAGCAGCATTTTGGTGAATCACTAAAGCAAACAATAACAGTAACAGCAGGACTTGGAGGAATGGGTGGTGCACAACCGTTAGCTGTTACAATGGCAGAAGGGGTTTGTATTGCGATTGAAGTTGATGAAACAAGAATTGACCGCCGAATTGAAACTCGCTACTTAGATGTGAAGACGAAATCTTTAGAAGAAGCTATTCAATTAGCAAAAGAAGCAAAGGCAGAAGGTAAAGCATTATCCATTGGTTTATTAGGTAATGCAGCCGAAATTTTGCCACAAATGATTGCACTTGGATTTATTCCGGATGTTCTAACCGATCAAACATCGGCACATGATCCATTAAATGGATATATCCCGATTGGGTATAGTTTAGAGGAAGCAGCGCAACTTCGAAATGAACATCCCGAGGAATATGTAAAAAAATCTAAAGCAAGTATGGCGGAACATGTGAAATCAATGCTTATCATGCAAGAAAAAGGAGCCATCACTTTTGATTACGGTAACAATATTCGTCAAGTAGCAAAGGATGAAGGTGTTGAGAACGCCTTTAATTTTCCGGGATTCGTACCAGCATATATTCGCCCACAGTTTTGTGAAGGAAAAGGCCCATTCCGTTGGGTAGCATTATCAGGTGATCCTGAGGATATTTATAAAACAGATGAAGTCATTTTACGCGAATTTAGTGACAATAAGCATTTGTGCAACTGGATTAAAATGGCTAGAGAAAAAATTCAATTTCAAGGACTGCCGTCACGTATTTGCTGGCTTGGCTATGGAGAACGTGCGAAATTTGGAAAAATTATTAATGACATGGTAGCAAGTGGTGAGTTAAAGGCCCCAATTGTTATTGGGCGTGATCATTTAGATTCAGGTTCTGTTGCTTCACCAAATCGTGAAACAGAAGGCATGAAGGACGGTAGTGATGCAGTAGCAGATTGGCCAATATTAAACGCAATGATTAATGCGGTAGGTGGAGCAAGCTGGGTATCGGTTCATCATGGCGGTGGTGTTGGAATGGGCTACTCCTTACATGCGGGTATGGTCATCGTTGCGGATGGAACGAAAGAAGCAGAGAAGCGACTAGAACGCGTATTAACGACTGATCCTGGAATGGGTGTTGTTCGTCATGTTGATGCAGGTTATGATTTAGCTATTAAAACAGCGAAGGAAAAAGGGATCCACATCCCAATGCTTGAATCAACGAAGAAATAAGGAGGGACTAAATTGTCAGATAAACCAATTTTTATTAAACATGCAAATGAATTAATTACAGTAGCTGGTGGATCGGATAAACCATTTAAAAGAGAAGAGATGAATAATCTTCGTATTGTCAAAGATGGCGGACTTTGGATAGAGAATGGACAGATTATCGCTGTTGGAACAACTGAAGAAATACAAAGCAAATATAGCGATCGTTTGAATGAATCAATTATTGTAAATGCGACTGGAAAAATCGTATTACCAGGTTTGATTGATCCCCATACACATCTTGTCTATGCAGGAAGTCGTGAAAATGAGTTTAATATGCGATTAAATGGTGCGACCTATATGGAAATCATGAATAATGGCGGTGGAATTCACGCTACGACGACAAGGACGCGTGCAGCTTCCTATGAAGAACTGCTTTCAGAAAGCAAAGCAAGACTAGATTCATTTTTAAAACATGGAGTAACGACCGTTGAAGCAAAAAGTGGCTATGGTTTAGATTGGGATACGGAAAAAAAACAACTAGAAGTAGCAAAGCAACTAAATGAAGAACATGTAATTGATGTTGTCCGGACATTTATGGGTGCCCATGCTGTACCTGCAAATTATAAAGAAAATCCAGATGAATTTGTAAGAATCGTAATCGAAGAAATGCTTCCTCAAGTGGCAAAAGAAAATTTAGCTGAATTTAATGATGTCTTTTGTGAAAGAGGAGTTTTTACACCTGAACAAAGTCGCAAAATTCTTGAAGCGGGTAAAACATATGGTCTTATTCCTAAAATACATGCAGACGAAATTGAACCATATGAGGGAGCTGAGTTAGCAGCTGAAGTTGGGGCCATTTCTGCCGAGCATTTATTAAGAGCGTCAGATAATGGAATAAAAAAGATGGCTGAAAAAGAGGTAATTGGGGTACTTTTACCTGGGACAGCATTCTTTTTAATGGCGGAATCAGCAAGAGGAAGAAAGATGATAGATGAAGGAGTACCAGTTGCACTTTCTACGGATTGTAATCCTGGCTCATCACCGACAACCTCACTTCCATTTATTATGAATCTAGCATGTATGAAAATGGGTATGACACCGGCCGAAGCAATCACAGCTTGTACTATAAATGCGGCACATGCGATTAATCGCAGTAAAGAAATAGGCAGCATTGAAGTTGGTAAAAAAGCTGATATCGTTATGATGAATGTGCCAAATTATATGCAGCTTCAGTATCATTATGGAATGAACCATACGGATATGGTTATCAAAAATGGAAAAATTGTAGTTGAGAGTGGTCAATTATGCTGAAAATTATCAACCAGTTACCAATAGATAGTCCATCTTTTTCCTGGAAGAAAACAACTCCTGGTAAGGATGTTAAAGTCAATGAATGGATTCAATCTATTCATCATTTAGATAAAGATGAGAAACAAAATGATTGGGATATCGTATTAATGGGTGTTCCACTTTCACGGTCATCTATTAGTGCTTCAGGAGCATCTGAATTTCCTGAGTGGTTTAGGCGATCATGGAAAGGTTTTAACACTTATAATTTAGATGAAGAATTGGATTTACGTGATTTAAAAGTCATCGATATTGGTGATGTGCAAATGCATTATACTGACATTCTATTAAGCCACCAATATATTAAAGATGCTTTTCATGGTGTGACGAAGGAACTCGCGCATTCTTTCCCAGTAACAATTGGTGGGGACCATTCGATCACAGCCATGCTTGTTAAAGGCTTGAAAGAAACGTATCCAAATGAAGAGATAGGGATACTCCAATTGGATACGCATTTTGATCTTCGTGATTTAAAGGATCACGGACCGACAAATGGTACACCTATCCGAAATTTGATAGAGAGTGGAACAATCAAAGGGGAAAATGTTTATAACATTGGTTTGCATGGATTTTTCAACGCTCCGTCATTAGTAGAATATGCCAAAGAATATGGTGTGAATTATATTACCTTAACTAAAGCGAGAAGAAATGGTATACGGGAGACCGTAGAAGAAGCACTTCAAGTATTAGCAAAAAAAGTTGACCGAATATATTTAACAGTAGATATGGATGTATTAGATATTGCCTATGCACCTGGAGTTCCGGCTTCAACACCTGGTGGCATGAGAACGGATGAATTATTTGAAGCAGTCTTTGCAGCCGGGCTTCATCCAAAGGTTGGGGCAATGGACATCGTTTGCCTTGATCCGACACGTGATGGTACTGTTCAGCCCACTGTCAAAGCGGGAACACATGTGTTTCTTTCATTTTTATCAGGCTTTTATAAAAGAAAGAAGTAAGAGTTCTAAAGGCTTCTCTCATAGAGAGAAGCCTGAGTTTAAACAAAGGGGGAAATAGGGATGGCAAATCCAAACCCACAATTAGATAGTCAGCTTCACACAAAACCATTGACAAATGGAAATAATATTCTCAAGTTTGTCGTATTCAGTGCAATTGGTATCTTTATGTTTTTTATTCCAATTTCAATTAAAAAAATTTTTATCCACAATGTCATGGACTAAAAGGGTTTTTTTACGCTTTATAGAATACTTGTAAAGTATCTTATTGCAAAATCAAGAGGTGATTGAATCATGAATGTTTGGTATGTCAGCTATGGTTCAAATATTAAATATGAACGTTTTATGTGTTATATAAAAGGGGAGAAGCCTGAAGGTTCGAATAAAAAAGAAAAAGGATGTAATGATCAATCTCCTCCAAGAAGAGTAGAGAGTATAGAAATTCCATATCAACTTTACTTTGCAAAAGAACGAAGTAAGTGGGGAAAAGGTGGGGTGGCATTTATTGATCACGAACCAAATGGACTGTATAACACTTATGGACGAATGTATTTAATTACAGACTCTCAATTTTGTGATGTAGTTGCCCAAGAAAATAATATGGAGCAAATAACAATAGACTTATTGGAAGTGATTGCAAATAAATTCACTCGTATTAATGACGGTTGGTACGGGAGAATTATGTTTCTAGGATTTAAAGATGGTTCACCGATGTTTACCTTTACGAGTAACGAAGCATTCAAGGACCAATCATTTAATTTACCACCCTCTACATATTTAATAACAATTTCAAAAGGTTTATTTGAAATTGGGTTAAGTATTGAAGAGGTTGTGTCCTATTTTTTGAAACAACCTGGAATTAGCGATCATTTTACAAAAACACAGCTTTTTCACTATCTTTCGTTACCAAGTACATAGTGGTAATGATCGATAGTGAAAAAAATAATGCCAAGCTAACTCGGCATTATTTTTTTTGGCTAAGCTGCTCTTGCGCCATACGAATCATTTCTTTAACCATGTTGCCACCAATTGGTCCACCGACTTTTCCAGCCTGCTCTGACGTTAACTGACCGTTATAACCTTCTTTAAGTGGCACACCTTGTTCTTTAGCTACTTCATATTTCACATTATTTGGTTTGGTCGGATCTACTTTGTAACCTTTTTCAGCCATGACTTTTCCCTTAAAGTCGTCTAACGCACTTCTAGCCCCCGGAACGAGCGATTTCCTTCTTCTGGACATGATTTTCCCTCCTTTGCGTAGTAGTATTCCCATAAAAACAAATTCAACAAAAAATAAAACAGCCCCAAGGCTGTTTTATTTTAAATCTTCAATCGAATCAATATCCATATATTTTGGAATGGTTAAACCAATTTTCACACCAGTCATACTTGTTCCGATATCTTCATATTTTCCCTTGAATTTTTCCGCGTATGTTTTGTGAGTTAATGGTAACCATGCTGCAAGTGATGCATCTGCACTACCGTCAGCGATAGCAGTCCACATAGGTCCAGCCTCTACTTGTGTAAGCGTGACTTTATAGCCTAAATCTTCTAGTACTTTTCCTATCACATTTGTACTGGCAATTTCACTATCCCACGCAACATATGCGAGTTTAATGTTTTCACCATTTACTTTTTCAGCGCCTTTTGTCCATTCCGCAACTTTTTCATTGTTATTTTTTACCCATTTTTCTGCAGCTTCTTCAGGCTTTGTTCCTTCTTGAATATCTAGCATAACTGCACCCATATCATCTTCAGACCATTTAAATTGACTTAGTACTTTATATGCTGTTGGATGATCATCCTTTAATCCTTTTCGTGCAATTGTGTGGATTTCTTCCGCTTCTCCATATACACCTTTCGGATCCTTAAGATATTTCAGATCATATTTTGCAAACATCCAGTGAGGATTCCAACCTGTAATGATGATTGGTTCTTTTTTATCATATGCTTTTTTTAATGCGGCAGTCATGGCTGCACTTGAACCAGTCACTAATTGCCAATCATCAAGTTTGTAATCCTTTATTGCATTTTCTGTTGCTGTCATAATTCCCGCTCCGGGATCTATACCTGTAATTTTATAATGAACGCTATCACCGACAGAACCATCCTTATCGGAGTTTGCTTTATCACTGCCGCAAGCCGTTAGCCCAATTGTTAAAGCGGCTACAGCGCCAATTCCTATAATCTTCTTCCACATTACAAATTCCCCCTCTGATTCTTCTTGCCCACATTTTGTGTAATTCTATCTAATACAATTGCTACGATAACGATGGCCAATCCAGCCTCAACACCAACGCCTGTTTTTAATTGAGTAACAGCTCGATAAACTTGTTCACCTAATCCCGGTGCTCCGACCATAGATGCGATAACCACCATAGATAGAGCAAGCATAATACTTTGATTTATTCCCGCCATTATTGTAGGTGTAGCAAGAGGTAGTTGCACTTTTAACAATTTTTGACTGGTAGTGGAGCCAAAACTTTCGGTTGCTTCAATGATGTCTTCAGGCACCTGTTTAATTCCTAATATTGTTAAACGAATAGTTGGCGGCATTGCAAAAATCACCGATGCAACGACCCCAGGTACGACACCAATATTAAAAAAGAAAATAGCTGGAAGTAGATATACGAATGCCGGCATAGTTTGCATAAAGTCAAGGATAGGAGTAACTACTTTCCGAACTGTATCTTTTTGGGAAGCCCATATTCCAATTGGAATTCCAACTACTACTGAGATAATTACCGATGTTAAAACAAGTGCTAGCGTATCAAGCATTGCATTCCAATAGCCTAAATAATCTATAAGCAGAAAACCGATTAAAGAAAATAAGGCAATGCTTTTTTTGGTTAACCACCAGGCAAGTAAACTAATTAAAATTGCGAGTAGGATAGGGGGGATGAAACCAAGTCCAGTAACAATTCCGTTCACAATATTTTCTAATCCGGTTGCTAGACCATCAAAAATACCACCAAATTTTGAAGTTAACCAATCTACAAACTGATCAATCCAGCTTGCTAAAGGGATTTTTGGAATCAAATTATTCATTTAATTCACCTCCCTTAAAGAAGGATCAATTGTTTCATATGTTTCAGATGAATGAATGTATGTGTCATTTCCAGCAAGTGCACCGATTAAGGCACCTTTTATAACAATCCCTTTCATTCGTTCTTTTTCATCTACTACCGCAATAGGTATCTGTGCTGTTGAAACCATTTCGAACATATCCATTAATAAAGTTTCTTCCTGAACAGTGGTAATATTACGTTGAAGAACTTCGTGCAAGGTTTTACCCATTTCAACAGCTTCTCGAGCTATTTGAGCGGTAACAGCGCCTAGTAGTCGATTTTGTTTATCAACTACATAGATCGAAGAGATTCCTAGATTTTTCATAAGTGTTAAGGCGACTCTTGGTCCTTTTTCAACTTGTACGGTTTCTGCACGTTTCATAATGTGTCCAGCTGTTAACACTTTGGAAAAATCTACATCTTCAACGAAGCGTTCGACATATTCATTCGAAGGATTCATTAAAATTTCTTCGGGTGTTCCTATTTGTACAATAGAGCCATCCTTCATTAATGCAATACGATCACCGATTCGAAGGGCTTCATCTAAATCGTGTGTAATAAATACAATCGTTTTTCCAACAGTATTATGCAGTTCAAGTAATTCATCTTGCATATCTTTTCTAATTAGCGGATCTAATGCACTAAACGCTTCATCCATTAATAAAATATCTGGATTATTCGCCAATGCTCTTGCAAGACCTACACGCTGCTGCATTCCACCACTCAATTGATCGGGGTATTGATTTTCATAGCCTTCTAATCCGACCAGCTTAAGGGATTCCATTGCCGTTTTTTCTCTTTTTGATTTTTCTACTCCTTGAATCTCTAATCCATATTCAGTATTTTGGAGAATTGTACGATGAGGGAGGAGAGCAAATTTTTGAAATACCATACTTATTTTTTTACGACGAATAGCACGTAATTGGTCTTTATTCATTTGCGTTACATTTTCATTATCGAGTAATATTTCTCCCGAAGTTGGTTCAATCAATCGATTTAATAAACGAACTAAGGTTGATTTACCACTACCGGAAAGTCCCATAATGACAAATATTTCACCATCAAAAACTTGGAAGTTTGCTTGGTTAACACCAACGGTTGCACCAGTCGCTTTTAAAATTTCATGTTTCGTTTTTCCTTCTGATAAAAAATGTAAAGCTTTTTTCGGATGTTTACCGAAAACTTTTGTAACATTTTTCACATCAATTTTTATTTTTGGGTTTTCACTAGTCATGTTGTCCTCCTTTTTTTTAACACTTATTAAGTGTAACGAATAAACAATCCTCTAAACAAACGCGAAATTCCTTAATATTCAGTTTGTAAAGTACGTAAAGAAATAATTGCATGAACTTTATAAGTAGAATTCTTAATATTCCTGCTCTTTCCTCCTGTTTCCTATTAAATTACCTTCTGTACTTAGTCAAACAAATGGATTGATTATTACGATTGGTTGAATCGCTTAGCCATACATTTGAAAGTAAAGAAATTTTTGAATTTGTACCTAAAAATGAGATGACTAAAAAATCCAGGGAAAATCCTAGGTCTTTTTATTTTTAAGTAAGATACATTTTGTGATAGGCACCGGCATAAGATATAAAATTACTAATTTTATGAAAGCATGGTGAAATGATGGGGAAAGCAGTCATTAATAATAAGGTAAGAGGGAATTCTCATGAACTTTTTGATAAAGAACTTTTGAATCACAAAGAAGATCTTTATGATCTTGTCGAAATCATTAAAGTATTAAAAGAAAAAAATATTCTTCCTGTGATCACTGCTATTCTTACTAAAAATGACAATAATGACTCAACTGAAATTGGAAAGATTACAAATGGAATAAAAAAAGGTGTTGAATCAAGTATGGAATCACTAAACGCAGGAAAAGAACTTAATACTTTTCAATTGATGAAGCTAATGAAAGACCCGGACATTAATCGGGCAATAACTTTTTTATTGGCATTTCTAAAAGGAATGGGAAAAAGTTTATAAATATTTTTTATCTACCTGCATTTAGATGTAGGTTTTTTGTTTTATCCTAAAGATAATCTATCAATTCTTTTATTAGGAAATAATATTTATGTATAATTGGTATAGTAGATAGTTATGTCATTTTATTTTTTGAAAGGAAATTTTCTCTTAATGAAACAAAAGAAAGGTAAAAAGTATAAAAAAAGAAAGGTGAAAAGGCAATCACCATTCATACTGTTACTTGTTCCAATTATAGTACTATCCTTATATTGTATTGTGCATTATGAAATAAAAGAACCAAAAAAGCTGGAGATTGACGGTTATTTAATTCCCGAAAAATTCATTCCTATTTATAAAGCGGCCGAAAAGAAATATGGAGTCCCTTGGTATGTACTTGCTGCACACCATAGAGTCGAAACAAGATTTTCAACAATGAATCCAATGATTTCGCCCGTTGGTGCAGAAGGTCCGATGCAATTTATGCCGTGCACGTTTGTTGGCTGGAGCCATCCATCCTGTGAAGGAAACGGAAAAGGGAAATTTTCGAAAAGCGAAAAGGAAGATCCGAAAATGATTAAAAAATATGGGGGATATGGTGTCGATGCTAATGGTGATGGAAAAGCGGACGTATGGAATGACGAAGATGCAATCTTTAGTGCGGCAAATTATTTATCTCAAAATGGCGCAGCAAATGGAAAATTAAAAAAAGCGATTTTTTCATACAACCATAGTGAACAATATGTAAAGGATGTTATGCACTATATTACCCTTTATAAAAAAGCGTATTAGCAATCATGAACGAAAATGTAAAATAGGGAGAAATTATCTCCCTATTTTACATTCATTTCCTTATACTTCTTAAAATTAAGCTTACAAT
This sequence comes from Heyndrickxia sporothermodurans, assembly GCA_016756695.1. GTDB lineage: Bacteria > Bacillota > Bacilli > Bacillales > Bacillaceae_C > Heyndrickxia > Heyndrickxia sporothermodurans. The sequence goes on along the minus strand of CP066701.1, from coordinate 3,599,902 downwards.
GAAAACGACGATAACTGCACCAATCAATGCCGGAATCAATGCAATACCAGCAATCGTCGGACCGAAGTCTCCTAGTAGAAGCCCACCAAGCCAAGCACCGATTATACCGGCAATAATATTTCCAATAATTCCACCCGGTATATCTTTACCTAAAATTAATCCTGCTATCCATCCGATAATACCACCAACAATTAAATAAAAAATAAAACTCATCATTTTATCCTCCTTGTCAATTGTTTATTCTCATTTATTAACTTGTTCTATACTATTACCATTAAGGGAGATGTTTAAACTTTTTGAGTGAACAAATCATAGGCACTAGGAAACCTAGTGCCTTTGGTTACATATCATGTCCCTGATTATGTTTTTGTCTTGTGTGATTGCGGTTTTTTACTTTCTTTGATCCACTTAATGGTTCCGGTTGTCCGGAAGAATTTTTTCTTAATGCTTTTGCATCGTTTTTATTAGCCATAAAATAAATCCCTCCCTTTTCATAGAATGTGCTATTCGTTACTCTTTATACGGTATAAATTATAAAAAGTAAGAGCAATATAAGTATCAATAATCTTTGAAAAGGAGAAAAATCATGCCATATCATAAAAATAAACAGCAAGCTTTCCAAGCAGCACAACAAGGAATGAAGCAATTAGACGATGTATATAATAATTTGGTCCAAGATGATGCCTCTTATGGTCAACAATTAAAGCACTTAAAACAAGAGGTGAACGAAACCTATCAACAAATTGAAAATGCAATGGAAGTTGCTAGCGAAACGCAACGTCAACAATTAGAAAAATATCTTTCCGATATCGAGCAAATAGTAAATGAGGTAAATTTAGAATAAAAAACTCGCCGAAAGCGAGTTTTTTTATTGGTTTTTCTTACGTTTCTTATTGTTTTGTTTTTGCTCTTCAGTTAACGGTTCATTTGACATTTCCTCATTGTATCCCGTTCCTTTTCCTTGAGCTTTTGCTGCATTCATACCTGGAATAATGTGATTTGCTTTTCTTTTTACCATTGGCTACTTCACCTCCACTATTATTCTTTGCATTCATTAATGAAAATACTCTTGTTGAAACAATTGACCGGAATTTCTGAAAAAACTATTTTATCTTTATTTCTTTATTTCTCAACTATAATCAACGTAATAGAAACTTTGTTTAAAAAGGGGTTGGGTTATGAATAGAATACTTACTATTATCATCGGGTCATTAATCGTGAGTGTGGCCTATAATTTTTTTCTCATTCCGCATGAAATACTAAGCAGTGGACTAAGTGGGATTGCTATTATGTTAGGATTAATAACTCCAATCAATACTGGAATATTAAATTTTGTACTTAATCTTCCGTTACTTATTCTAGGAGTTTTTAAACTTGGCAAACGTTTTATTTTCTATACCATTCTCTCCGTAGTTGTTATTTCAATAGGATTATATGTTGTTCCAATTAGACAGGTATCTACGGAACCTATTTTATCTTCTTTATTTGGCGGGGTTTTAACAGGAGTTGGTATCGGTCTGATTTTTCGTGTTTCAGGTTCTTCTGGTGGTTTTGACATTTTAGCTATGTTATTAAACCAAAAAAAGGATTTTCCATTAGGCGCAATATTGTCAGCAATGAATGCCGTTGTCGTGTTAGTCTCCGGATTTATTTTTAGCTGGGATGCTGCTTTAAATACAATGGTTGCTATTTATGCAACTGGAAAAGTAGTAGATACAATTCATACAAAGCATATCAAATTAACTTTAATGATTGTTACGAATAAAGGGAAAGAAATGAAAGAAAAGCTCCTTTCAAGTGTATATCGCGGAATCACATTAATTGATGGGGAAGGAGCATATTCAGGAGAGAATCGAAAAATATTAATGACAGTCATCACTCGATACCAATTAACGGATGTTAAGTCATTGATAAAAGATACTGATCCGGATGCATTTGTAAATATTACTGAAACAACTGAGGTTATGGGATCCTTTCATCGTAACTGATGATATAAATTAAAAATTGCACTCATACAAACAAATAGCAAAATAATCTGCCAAAATTTCAAATGAATCATATTAATGTGGACTTAGTGAAAAACTATAAAAGTATTCAAATAGGTCCAATAAGATTTACTTATGAAAGACGATAACATTCTTTTTATTTACTTATGTAATTTCTTGTATTAAGATGTTAATGTGTGAAAAGTGAGGGAACAACATTCGAGCTTTTCGTCAAAATGCTAATTGATTATGACAATTTTTGGAAAAGGGGGAATCTCGGGTGGCTAAAAATGACGTTTTTAACGCACGTACTTCTTTTGACTTAGAAGGCAAACGTTATCATTATTATCGTCTTGCGGCTCTTGAAGAAGCTGGTATTGCGAAAGTTTCACGCTTACCATATTCCGTAAAAGTATTATTAGAATCTGTAATTCGCCAACTGGATGGCCGTGTAATTACAAAAGAACATGTTGAAAATTTAGCAAAATGGGGATCTGAAGAAGTTAAAGATGCAGAAGTACCATTCAAACCTTCTCGTGTTATTCTTCAAGATTTCACTGGTGTTCCAGCAGTAGTTGATCTTGCGTCTTTACGTAAAGCAATGGCTGATTTAGGTGGAAATCCTGATAAAATTAATCCGGAAATTCCAGTAGACCTTGTTATTGACCACTCAGTACAGGTTGATAAATATGGTACTCCTGATGCGTTAAAAGCAAATATGGATTTCGAATTTGAACGTAACGCTGAGCGTTATCAATTCCTAAGCTGGGCTACTAAAGCGTTCGATAATTATCGTGCGGTTCCACCAGCAACTGGTATCGTTCACCAAGTTAACTTAGAGTATTTAGCTAGTGTTGTTCATGCAATTGAAACAACTGAAGGCGATTTTGAAGCATTCCCTGATACTTTAGTAGGTACTGACTCTCATACAACAATGATTAATGGTATCGGTGTACTCGGTTGGGGTGTTGGTGGTATTGAAGCGGAAGCAGGAATGCTTGGACAACCTTCATACTTCCCAATTCCGGAAGTAATCGGTGTAAAACTAACTGGTGAACTTCCAAACGGAGCAACTGCTACTGACCTAGCTTTAAAAGTAACACAAGTACTTCGCCAAAAAGGTGTAGTAGGTAAATTTGTTGAGTTCTTCGGTCCTGGTGTAGCAGTATTACCGCTTGCTGACCGTGCAACAATTGCTAACATGGCTCCTGAATACGGTGCTACTTGTGGTTTCTTCCCAGTGGATGCTGAAAGCTTGGCATACTTACGTTTAACTGGACGTCCAGAAGAACACATCAAACTTGTTGAGAAATATTTACAAGAAAACAATATGTTCTTTACTCCAGAAAACGAAGAACCAGTCTATACAGATGTTGTTGAAATCAACCTATCTGAAATCGAAGCAAATCTTTCAGGTCCAAAACGTCCACAAGACTTAATTCCATTATCTAAAATGCAAAAAGCATTTCAAGATGCATTAACTGCACCTGTTGGAAATCAAGGATTTGGATTAAAAGAATCGGAAATCGATAAAGAAGCAGTAGTTACATTTACTAATGGTGATCAATCAACAATGAAAACTGGTGCCGTTGCTATTGCTGCAATTACAAGCTGTACAAATACTTCTAACCCTTACGTTATGTTAGGAGCGGGCTTAGTTGCGAAAAAAGCGGTAGAAAAAGGCTTAGAAGTTCCTAAATATGTAAAAACTTCTCTAGCACCTGGTTCTAAAGTTGTTACTGGTTATTTAAGAGATTCCGGTTTATTAGGTTACCTCGATCAACTTGGTTTTAACCTTGTTGGATATGGTTGTACAACTTGTATTGGTAACTCTGGACCACTTAAAGATGAAATTGAAAAAACAATTGCTGAAAATGATCTACTCGTTACTTCAGTTCTTTCCGGTAACCGTAACTTTGAAGGCCGTATTCACCCACTTGTAAAAGCTAACTATTTAGCATCACCACCACTTGTAGTGGCATATGCGTTAGCTGGAACAGTAAATATTGACCTTGTAAACGATCCAATCGGAAAAGATAAAGATGGCAATGATGTATTCATGAAAGACATCTGGCCAACAACTGAAGAAGTTAATGAAGCGGTTAAACAAAGCGTTACACCTGAATTATTCCGTAAAGAATATGAAAATGTATTCGCTGATAATGAACGCTGGAACGAAATTAAAACAAGCAATGAACCATTGTACACTTGGGATGAAGAGTCAACGTATATTGCGAACCCACCATTCTTTGAAAACCTTTCACCAAACCCAGAAGAAGTAAAACCTTTAACTGGAATGCGTGTAGTAGGTAAATTTGGTGATTCAGTTACAACTGACCATATTTCACCAGCTGGTGCAATCGGTAAAGATACACCTGCAGGTAAATACTTGCGTGAAAAAGGTGTTGAACCTCGTGAATTTAACTCTTACGGTTCCCGTCGTGGTAACCATGAAGTAATGATGCGCGGTACATTTGCAAATATCCGTATTCGTAACCAAATTGCTCCTGGAACAGAAGGTGGCTACTCTACTTACTGGCCAACAAATGAAGTTACTTCCATGTATGACGCATGTATGAAATACAAAGAAGATGGAACTGGTCTTGTTGTTCTAGCAGGTAAAGATTACGGTATGGGTTCATCTCGTGACTGGGCAGCTAAAGGAACAAATCTTCTTGGTATTAAAACAGTTATCGCAGAAAGCTTCGAACGTATTCACCGCTCTAACCTTGTATTGATGGGTGTTCTTCCACTTCAATTCAAAAATGGTGAAAATGCCGATACTCTTGGCTTAACTGGAAAAGAAACAATTGATGTGCAAATCGATGAAACTGTAAAACCACGCGATATTTTAACTGTTACTGCTACAGACGAAGCAGGAAACAAAAAACAATTTGAAGTATTAGTACGTTTCGACTCTGATGTTGAAATTGATTACTATCGTCATGGTGGTATCCTTCAAATGGTACTTCGCGATAAACTTCAAGCATAATTGTTTACTAAAAACACACTCTGTTACTTACAGAGTGTGTTTTTTCATACTAATATTTAGTCACCTACATATAATATAATAAACGATTTCATATTATAGGAGGATGACATGTTAAAAAAGATCATTCCACTCGCCATTATTCTTATTTTAGTCGGTGTTATGGTTGTACAAGCAGTTGAAAAAGATAAAGAAGATCAGAATGTACAAAAGGGAAAAAAACTGCCGACAGCTGCTAGCGATCAAGCTTTAGACAAACTCTACAATGATATTATGTCATCACAAATTGAGGAACCAGATCAGGACCCTGAAGAAGGTTTAAATATAGGATTAAAGGCTCCCATGTTTCAATTAAATACATTAGATGGACAAACGATGAAATTATCGGATCTAAAGGGCAAAAAAACACTTATCAATTTTTTTGCTACATGGTGCACGCCTTGTAAAACAGAAATGCCATTGTTGGAAAAATTTTCTATTAAACATAAAAGCGATTTAAATATCATTGCTATTAATATTGATCCTAGGGCAAATGTGAAAAAGTATGTCAATAGACTTGGATTAACTTTTCCTATCCTTATTGATGAAAGAGGAAAAGTTAATGAAAATTACCAAGTTATCGCTATTCCCACAACGTTTTTACTGAATGAGAAAGGCATTATTATAAACAAACAAATTGGAGAATTAAATGAAGATCAATTGAAAAAAATGCTTAATCCCCAATAAACACCTATAATGGTGTTTATTTTTTTGTTGAGAATTTGCAAAAATGGATAATTATTTTGTATAAATGCCTAAAACAATTATAAATTTTTAATTTTATGATCATACTATAAAAAAAGAAATTTACAATAATAAGGAGTAGAATATTCAATGAGAAAAACAAATAAAAAATCTTTTTCAGATTTAGTATTAGAAAATAAACAAGCACTACTAAAAGATCAAGAAGCAATAGAAAGAATCGAAACAAAATTAGAGCAAAAGCATTCGATGAAATTAGCAAAATAAACCGATTTTTTGCATTCATAATCCGCCTTTATTTGCAAATCTTATAACTAAAGGGGGAGTTATGATGAGTAATCCAAATAAGAAAAGCAAATATTATGTGCCAAACCATATTGGAACCCAGCCACGATCCTTCGGTGGCAACAAAGGTAAACAAATGCAAGATAAGTCTGGACAGCATGCACAGGTAATGCAAACTAAGGGAGAGTAACCCTTTAGAGTCGAATTATTTTTAGAAATAAACACCATACTTTTTTTTCTAAAAAAACTCATACTAACATTGTGCCGCTGTAAAAGTGGTTCATTATACTCATTTCAGGAGGTAAGAAGAAATGGCATGGAATAAACCAAAACCGGATGATCGTAGTGATAATGTAGAGAAATTGCAAAATATGATTGATAACACACTTGAAAATATCGAAAAAGCCGAAGAAACAGCAAGTCTTTCAAGTAATGAAGAACGAGCTAATATTGAAGCAAAGAATGAACGCCGTCGTGAAAGTATTGAGGCGATGCGCAGTGAAGTGAAAGACGAAGCACAAGCACAAAATAATAACTACCAGTAAGAAAAATAGAGCCAGCAACATGCTGGCTTTATTTTTTGTTCAAAAATTATAATAGTGATAAGATAAAAATAGAATTTTATTGGAAAGGTGAAAAGGATTACAATGATTATTTCGGAAACAGAAATTCAAGTCAGATATGCGGAAACAGATCAAATGGGAGTTGTATATCATGCCAATTATTTAGTTTGGCTTGAGCTTGGGCGGACAAAGTTAATCGAAGATTTAGGATTTAAATATGCTGATATGGAAAACGAAGGGATTTTATCCCCAGTTATTGATATTGAGATTTCATATAAAATGCCTGTTCGCTACGGGGAAACGGCTATTGTAAAGACGTGGATTGAAGAATATGATGGCATACGTGTTACATACGGTTATGAAGTGCTAACGGAGAAAGGCGAAGTATCTGTCGTAGCAAAATCAAAACATGCATGTGTAAAAAAAGAGTCGTTTCGCCCAGTGTCCATTCGAAAGTTTTTCCCAGACTGGCATCGTGCATATGAAAATGCAAAAAAATAATAATAGGGAGGGAAAAATTATTGGCTTTTGGAATCACAAAAGAGGAACTTTCAAAATGGAAACGAGAAATAGACGAAGGAAAAATCGCGTTTATTACTCATTTTTGGCTTGATCCGCGTTTTCCGAAAAGTACCTCAGTAACGAAAGTGGGATGTAAAGACTTACAAAAACTTGCAAACTGGGGAGCTAAATTTGGATTAAAGGAGGAATGGATCCATCATCGGAAAGATGGCTATTCCCATTTTGATTTATTAGGCGATAAACAATATGAAATATTAAATATTGAAGGATTGACAGATGATATTTTAAAATTTAATCTTACACAAAAAACATGCCATTGATTGGGATGGCATGTTTTTTGTGATTCAGCCTTTTTTGTATTCATAAATAGGTTCATCTAATTCTTTGTCATAGTCCACAAGCAAATTATGCTGATCAAAATACCAAAGATCCTTTTCTTCAATATAAAAAAGAATCCCTTTATGTTCAGTAGTGACGACTGGATCACTTGGTGACTCTTTTGAAATCCCTAAAGAAAATCCTTGTTGTACGGGGGATGAGCCGCCATATTTTGCAAAAAAACGAACACTATCTCCATTTTTTAAAAACATCTCATCCTGAAACCATTTTACTGCTTCATCTGTTATACGTATTTCCATGAAGTTGTCCCCTCTCACATAAAGAGTATCAATATTTATCATTATAAGCTTTTTGAAAAGAATCATTCTAACAAAATGCTTACAACTATTTCATGCTTTCTGTCATATGTTCCATAATTTCATTGTAGGAATGATCGATTAGACCTTTTTTATAGGCTTCCTTTAATGGATACACGCGATAATGATGATGGTTTTTATTGTCTACAAAGGTCGGTGTAAAATGAATATCACTTATTTTAACCTTGTTTTCTTTATTTGTTACCTTTTTAGAGACTTTATGTATAAGCAAGTATCGCAATTTTTATTCCGTTAACATTTTGTATCCGAAGGGTATTTTGATCTTGTTCATTTTTAAATGTCCCTACATATGGTAAGTTCTTTTTATCATAATATGAAATTGAATTCTTTATTCCTGCTTCGCCCTTATCTAATGCATGGTTATTAGCCGTTGATACAAAATCCACTCCCGCATCTATAATGGCATCGGCGATTTTAAAAGAAGGGTAAGTAGATAATACAAGCGTTTCTCCTCCAGGAATAGATTCTTGATTTGCAATTAAGAAGTCAGGTTTCTGAAGAATCGATTTTACTGGTTGAAACATTGGCTTGAAATTATACCCTTTTTCTGTTTTGGCATCTTTATATACCCAATCATGTATAAGAATATCACCAATTCCACCGATAACGGCACTATATTGAAAATCCTTCGGAGCCATACCTGATGTTCTCGAAGCATGGGGAAGGGAAAAGTGTATTCGTTTTGAAAATGAATGTTTCCATTGGTTATATTGTATCCAGCTTAACGCCAAAATTGACACTATTAAAATAGTAACTATCGAAAATAAAAGGAAATTTCGCTTTTTAGTCATCTGTTTACCAGCCTTTATTTCGTGATCTCTTCTATTTTAACATATTAAACTATTTTTTAAGATAATTTAAAAAGTATTGAAAAAAATTAAAAGGACTCTATAAATAATGGAGTCCTTTAATTACTATAGCCATTTAACTTTTGGTTCGGTTTTATTTTTGATTCGTGATAAATTAGTTCGGTGTCGATAAATTACAAAGGATGCTAAAGCAGTCACCACAATTAATAATGGCCAATCACCCGTTAGAAAAGTCCGGATTAGCGCATAAATAATTGCGAAAATACCAGCAATCATCGAAGATAAGGATACATACTTACATATTTTTAAACTAATAATAAATACGACAACAAGAAATAAAAATAGTAATGGTACATAGGCAAGTAATACACCAGCAGATGTAGCTACTGCTTTTCCTCCCCGAAACCCCGCAAAAATAGGAAACATATGACCGATGACTGCCACTAATCCAATTAATAACGGATGGATCGATTCATCAACCCCGAAAAATTTAGGTAATAATGTAGCAAGTGTACCTTTTAAAATATCAGCTACTATTACTACGGTACCAGCTTTTACTCCTAGTGTCCGAAATGAATTTGTGGCACCTAGGTTCCCACTCCCATGTTGACGAATATCAATTCCGTAAAATAATTTCCCTACAATTAATCCGGAAGGAATCGATCCAAGTAAATAAGCTAAAATAATAATAAGTGCATACGTCATTAACATAACCCCTTTAAAAACATATCATTAAGGCTTTTTTATTGTATCACATGTACAGCATAGCCTATTACAAGGGGAAGATTATCGATAAAAAGGTGAAAGAAGCCTATTTAAAACTTCGTACGACCCCTGATTTGCAATCACCATATGTTGCAGTCGTCAATAAGGGAGAAAACGTAAGAATTGAAAAACAAAAAAAGGATTTCTATCTTATACGAACAGAGGAAGGAATTGGCGGCTATATAAAGAAAAAATATGTAGTTAAAAATGAACAAGTTCGTTTAACGACGAAAACCCGTCCGGAGAAAAAATCAAATCTGCAAATGAATGTACCTATCCATTTAACATGGGAAGCAGTTTATACTAAAAATCCTGATCCGGCAAAACTGCCAAAAATGCCTGGAGTAAATGTTGTATCACCAACTTGGTTTAAATTAAAGAATAATCATGGTGATGTAACAAATTTAGCTTCCAAGGATTATGTCAAGTGGGCCAAAAAAAACAGATATCACGTATGGGCACTTTTTTCAAACTCATTTGATCCTGAATTAACGAAAGTTGCACTTAGCAATTATGAAACACGAACAAAAATTATTAATCAATTACGAAGTTATATGAAAACCTATCAATTAGATGGTTTAAATATCGATATTGAAAATGTGGAGCCTAAGGATGGTCCACTCATTACACAATTCGTTCGGGAAGCGGCAGTCTATCTCCATAACGATCATAAATATGTATCCATGGATATTACATTTATCGCCGATGGTAATTGGTCTGAATTCTATGAACGAGAAAAACTTTCCTCGGTTGTCGACTATATGATTGTCATGGCTTACGATGAACATTGGGGGGGAGCGCAAACAGCCGGAAGTGTAGCAAGTCTTCCATGGGTAGAATCGAATTTGAAACAACTGTTAAATGAGGTACCGAACGAAAAATTAATACTTGGTGTCCCATTCTTTACTCGTTTATGGAAAGAAGAAATGAAAGAGGGAAAACTTTCGGTTTCTTCTAAAGCATTATCGATGGATCAAGCAAATGCATGGATGAAAGAGAGAAAATTAACAGCAATTGAAGATGCAGATTCAGGACAAAACTATGTTGAATATACCGACGCAAAAACCAATGCTATTTATAAAATGTGGCTAGAGGACAATTTATCTTTGAATAAACGGGCGAAATTAGCCGCAAATTATCAACTAGCAGGAATTGCCTCCTGGTCGCGATATTTTGCAGACAAATCAGCTTGGTTAGCACTTCAATCCTCATTATCCGCATTGAGCAATAAATAAATGATTTTGTTACGCCTCTCCAAACATCTATAGTTTAATGAAACCGCGGCACAATGTATAATAAATAAGGTAAAAGATCATACAGCAAGGAGTTCTTAAAGTGAAAACAACTATTTCTGCCATCCAATGGATGGCTTTTATGATTGCAGGAGCAATTGCAGCTCCTATCGCAATAGCAGATTTATACCATTTAAATCCAGTTGAAACATCAGCCTTTGTTGAAAGAACTATTTTTGTTTTAGGAATTGCCGGTTTATTGCAAGGCATCATCGGACATCGTTTGCCAATTAGCGAAGGTCCAGCAGGTTTATGGTGGAGTGTTTTTACGATTTACGCCGGTTTTGTTGGAACGTTATATACTTCCAATATTGAAACACTCCGTGAATTGTCAGGTGGGTTGATGCTTAGTGGAGTATTTTTTATTATCTTATCCGCATTCGGCTTAATTCAAAAGTTGGCTAAATTATTCACACCAACCGTTACATTCATCTATTTGTTTTTGCTGATTCTACAATTAAGCGGCTCTTTCATGAAAGGGATGCTCGGTCTCACCGATGGTGTCCATGTTATTCAGCCTATTACTGCTTTGTTATGTTTTATCATCATTATTCTAACCTTTTACTTAGGACAAATTAAAATTCAGTGGATTAAACAATTTTCGATTATGCTCGGAATGATTTTCGGATGGATCTTATTTATCATTTTTGGATTATCTCCAAGTGTGCTAAAAAGCAGGCATTGGTTTTCATTCCCGGATATTTTATCATTCGGATTTCCTAAATTAGATTCTGGGATAATTGTTACTTCTTTCTTTATTACAATCTTACTAGTTACAAATATGATTGCATCAATACGTGTGATGGAAGAGGTATTAAAAAAAGATCATAAACAAGCGAATCGCTTTAAACAAGCAGGCATCATTTCCGGTATTAATCAATTTGCCGGCGGGATTTTCTCTAGTATTGGATCAGTACCCATTTCTGGTTCCGCTGGTTTTGTTAGCCAGACAGGAATAAAAGCCTTAAAGCCATTCATTTTAGGAAGTTTGTTTGTCACGGTGATTTCTCTTCTTCCCCCATTGATGAACATTATGGCCGCTTTGCCAGCTCCTGTAGGTTATTCAGTCACTTTTGTTATATTTACAAAAATGGTTGGTATCGCTTTATCGGAAATCGAAAAAGCAAATGATCTAAAAATAACTTATACGTCGGCAGGAATTGGTTTTTTAATTGGGGTAGGGGTAATGTTTCTTCCTGCGGGAGCAACTGAGGGTCTTCCGGTAGTTATTGCATCATTAATCAATAACGGTCTCATTCTAGGAACTATTACAGCCGTTGTAACTGAGCAATATTTACTTTGGAAGAAACGTAAGGAAGTGTCTAGTCATTAATTTGCAGTTCTTAAAAGATTGAAGTACGATAAGTGTAGAAAAAAAGGTGAATATTAGATGGGAGGACCTTTTATGTCTATTGAAAATCCTAGTCGCGAAGAAATTGGAAAAATCCTTAAAAAAGCAAAACGAATTGCTGTTGTCGGTTTAAGTAATAATCCAGAACGTACATCGTATATGGTTTCTGAAGCAATGCAAAAAGCCGGGTATGAAATTATACCAGTAAATCCAACTGTGGACGAGGTTTTAGGGGTTAAGGCAGTATCTACACTAAAGGAAATTGAGGGGCACATCGATATTGTGGATATTTTTAGGCGGTCCGAATACTTACCTGAACTTGCTAAAGAGTTTCTGGAAATTGATGCCGATGTATTTTGGGCACAGCTCGGTGTGGAAAATGAGGAAGCCTATCAATTATTAAAAGAAAAAGGCAAAACAGTAATAATGGATCGTTGTATTAAAGTAGAGCATGCACTAACCAAATAGACTTTTTTGTTAGCAGCAAGCGTGTAGTTTTAACGCTTGCTTTGTTTTTTTATTTTATCTTTGCATAGTTTAATAAAGCATTTTTAAAAGAAGTTTGCTAAATATTAATTTATCGCTAAAATAGTTGTTAGACGTTTGTCCGGAAAATGCTATAATAATATACGAACAGTTGTTTGTTTTTTCGTCTGTATTTAAATAATAAGGAAAGTAGATAGAGAGCAGTGTTGTTTTGAAAGGGGAATATTTGTGGCAAAGAAACAAAACTTGATTGAGTATAATGATGATGCGATACAGGTATTAGAAGGCCTGGAAGCCGTAAGAAAACGACCGGGAATGTATATCGGTTCAACAGATGCTCGCGGGTTGCATCATCTAGTTTATGAAATAGTAGATAACTCCGTTGATGAAGCTTTAGCGGGAAACGGAGATCACATTATTGTTAAAATACATAAAGACAACAGTATTAGTGTTGAAGATAAAGGTCGTGGAATGCCTACGGGTATGCATAAACTAGGAAAGCCTACTACTGAAGTAATTTTTACTGTTTTACACGCGGGTGGAAAATTCGGTCAGGGCGGTTATAAAACAAGTGGTGGTTTGCACGGAGTAGGTGCATCTGTCGTCAATGCATTATCCGAATGGCTAATTGTTACAATTAAACGGGATGGATATGTCTATCAACAAAAATTTAAAGATGGTGGAAAACCTGAAACAACATTGAAAAAAATCGGAAAGTCAAACCAAACAGGGACACTCATTCATTTCAAGCCAGACCCGACCATATTTAGTACGACTTCGTATAATTACGATACGTTGTGTGAACGTTTACGCGAGTCTGCATTTTTACTAAAAGGATTAAAAATCGAAATTATTGATGAACGCTACGATCAAAATGATGTATTTTTTTATGAAAATGGAATCGAAGCTTTTGTTGAATATTTGAATGAAGGAAAGGACATTCTTCATCCTGTCGTATTTATTGAAGGAGAAGCAGGTCAGATCGAGGTCGAATATGCTTTTCAATTTAATGATGGATTCTCGGAAAATATGCTTTCATTTGTTAACAATGTACGAACAAAAGATGGAGGAACTCATGAAGTTGGCGCAAAAACAGCAATGACAAGAGTGATCAATGAATATGCCCGTAAAGTTAATTTATTGAAAGAGCGGGATAAAAACTTGGAAGGTACCGATATTCGTGAAGGACTAGCAGCTGTTATTTCAGTCCGAATTCCGGAAGAGTTACTGCAATTCGAAGGGCAAACGAAAGGTAAGCTTGGAACAAGTGAAGCAAGATCTGCTGTCGATGCTGTCATTTCTGAACATCTTGCCTACTTTTTAGAGGAAAATCCCGAATCAAGTAATTTGCTTATTAAAAAGTCGATTAAAGCTGCTCAAGCAAGAGAAGCAGCAAGAAAAGCACGCGAAGAAGCTCGCAGTGGAAAAAAACGCAAAAAGTCGGAAAGTCTTTTATCTGGAAAATTAACTCCGGCACAGTCGCGGAATCCACAAAAAAACGAACTTTATCTTGTCGAAGGTGACTCTGCAGGAGGTTCAGCGAAACAAGGGCGTGATCGAAAGTTCCAAGCGGTTCTCCCATTGCGTGGTAAGGTAATCAATACGGAAAAAGCAAAACTGCAAGATATTTTTAAGAATGAAGAAATTAATACAATCATTCATACGATCGGTGCAGGTGTTGGACCAGACTTTAACTTAGAAGATGTCAATTATGATAAAGTGATTATCATGACCGATGCAGATACCGATGGAGCACATATTCAAGTGTTACTGCTTACATTTTTCTATCGCTATATGAAACCACTTATCGAAGCCGGAAAGGTTTATATTGCCTTACCTCCTTTGTATAAAGCGAGTAAAGGGACGGGAAAAAAGGAAATAATTGAATATGCCTGGACGGATGATGAGCTATCAAGCGTAACGAAAAAGGTAGGAAAAGGTTATATACTTCAGCGTTACAAAGGATTAGGTGAAATGAATGCCGACCAATTATGGGAAACGACGATGAATCCTGATTCGAGAACATTGATACGTGTACGAATTGATGATGCTGCTCGTGCAGAACGACGTGTAACAACTTTAATGGGTGATAAAGTTGAACCGCGTCGAAAATGGATTGAAAACAATGTTGCCTTTGGTTTAGAAGAAGATCAAAGCATTTTAGAAAATGAAAATTTATCAGTTGAAGGAGGGGACCAAGACTGATGACTAGTTTAGAGAAATTTCAAGACCTGCCCCTTGAAGAAGTATTAGGTGATCGTTTTGGACGGTATAGTAAATATATTATTCAAGATCGTGCATTACCGGATGCCCGTGATGGTTTAAAACCTGTCCAACGCCGTATTTTATATGCGATGCATGTCGAAGGAAACACAAATGATAAAGGTTTCCGAAAATCAGCAAAAACGGTCGGTAATGTAATCGGTAATTATCATCCGCATGGTGATTCGTCTGTATATGAAGCAATGGTTCGGATGAGCCAGGATTGGAAAGTAAGAAATGGTTTAATTGAAATGCACGGTAATAATGGAAGTATTGATGGAGATCCTCCTGCTGCGATGCGTTATACTGAAGCGAGATTATCAGCGATTGCATCCGAGCTTTTAAGCGATATTGATAAGGATACAGTCGATTTTATCCCAAACTTTGATGATACATCAAAGGAGCCCACTGTTCTACCAGCAAGATTCCCTAATCTTTTGGTTAATGGATCAACAGGAATTTCAGCAGGTTATGCAACAGATATCCCACCGCATCATTTAGGTGAAGTGATAGATGGAACGATCATGCGTATTGAAAAACCTGATTGTTCCGTAGATGATTTAATGAAAGTCATTAAAGGACCTGATTTCCCTACTGGTGGAATTATTCAAGGGATTGACGGAATAAGAAAAGCTTATGAAACTGGTAAAGGAAAAATAGTAGTTCGTGGTAAGACAGAAATTGAATCCGTACGTGGCGGCCGCGAGCAAATCATTATCACTGAAATTCCATATGAAGTGAATAAGGCAAATATGGTGAAAAAAATTGATGAGTTACGTTTAGATCGGAAAGTAGAAGGAATTTCCGAAGTACGTGATGAAACCGATCGTACGGGTCTCCGCATTGTCATTGAATTAAAAAAGGACGCCCACGCAGATGGAGTTCTGAATTATTTATTTAAAAATACGGATTTGCAAATAACCTACAATTTCAACATGGTGGCCATTGCTAATCGCAGACCGAAACTTATGGGATTGAAAGAGTTATTAGATGCTTATATTAGTCATCAAAAAGAAGTCGTAACTAATCGGACAAAATATGACTTACATAAGGCAAAAGAACGTCAACACATTGTTGAAGGATTGATGAAAGCTTTATCAATACTCGATGAAGTGATTTCAACGATTCGTGCATCTAAGGATAAACGCAATGCTAAAGATAATCTAATTGCGAAATTCCAATTTACTGAAGCACAATCTGAAGCAATCGTATCTTTGCAACTATATCGTTTAACAAATACGGATATTACAGCATTGCAAAAAGAAGCAGAAGAGCTTAGAAAAAAAATAGAAGAACTTACATCAATACTAGATAGCGAAAAAAATTTATTAAACGTCATCAAAAAAGAACTTAAAGAAATTAAAAAGAAATATGTAAATGATCGAAGGGCTCTTATTGAGGAAAAAATTGAGGAAATCAAAATTAACCTAGAGGTTATGATTCCGAACGAAGATGTGATGGTCACAGTTACGAAGGATGGATATGTTAAAAGAACGAGTATGCGGTCATATTCGGCATCAAATGGACAGGATCTTGCGATAAAAGAAACGGATAGAGTGTTATTCCAAGAAGAAATTAATACGACAAGTGTCGTTCTCTTATTTACTAACAAAGGGAATTACTTATACTGTCCCGTTCATGAGCTTCCTGATATTCGATGGAAAGATCTAGGACAACACATTACAAATATTATTCCTATTGAAAAAGATGAACGAATTGTTGAAGTAATTGAAATTAAAGATTTTAATGCATCGAACTATTTATTATTTATTACTAAAAACGGCATGGCTAAGAAGACGGAAATTAATCAATATAATGCCCAAAGGTATTCTAAACCTCTTGTAGCCATTAATTTAAAGGGCGAAGATGAAGTAGTTGATGTCCATCTTACCGACGGTTCTAAAGATATATTTATAGCTACTCATTTAGGCTATGGCTTATGGTTTGATGAACAAGAAGTAAATATCGTCGGGGCTCGTGCAGCTGGAGTAAAGGGGATCAACTTAAAGGATGGAGATTATGTTACATCAGGAAAAATATTAGAAAACACCAAAGAAGAATCCGTTTTTATTGCAACCCAGCGTGGTGCTGTTAAAAAAATGAAATTGAGTGAGTTTGAAAAAGCAACACGTGCAAAACGCGGCGTAGTGATGCTACGCGAATTGAAAAACAATCCACACCGAATAATCGGTTTAGATATTGTTAAAGAAAAAGATATAATGTGGCTTCAAACAGAAAAAGATGTACTTGAATCAATCGCCGTTGCAACTTTACGTTTCAATGACCGATATACAAATGGTTCTTTCGTTATTGATGAAAGTGAAAATGGCGTTGTGAAAGAAGTTTGGAAAGAAAAGCCTAATAATAAAACAATAGAAGAATAAAGCATAAAAAAGCATTTGTCCAAAATTTCGGGCAAATGCTTTTTGTTTTATCAATGGTTATTTTTACATAACCAAAAAATTATTGGAAACAATAATGAGCAAAAGGAATGAAGGAGAATCGACGATGAAAAAAGAATATGTACTTGCTGTATTTGCCTTTTTCTTTATGTCTCTTAGTACTGTTGCAATATCATACGCCGGAGAATCAGCCAATACAAATGAAAAGATACTACAAGAATATAAAATTGATGTTACAGGTGACCGAAAGCCAGATAAAATTATCCTGAAAGGGATACAAGTCGATGCTAGTAGTATGTACATGGAGAAAATTTGGGCGGAAATAACTTCATCCAACAATAAAAAGTTTCGAATTGACTATGAACCGAGATATAAGCCAAAAATTGAATTTGCGGATTTAAATCATGATAATGTTTTAGATTTATTAGAATCTAGTGGTACAGGTGGAAGTGGGGGGTTATATAATTATCGTTTAACGACTTTAAAAGATAATAAAGCAATTGATATCCCAATGCCGCCTGCATTAAATGTTCAGGGACACTTTGAAGATCAATTCAAAGCCAGTCTCACAATACCGGAAATTAGCTTTACTAAAAAATTTAAATTATCAAATCGTAAAAAAGATTATATTCGCTTAGGACTATTTCAAAAAAACGGAACGTTAAACGAGCCTACAGAATTAATGATTGATCCGGTAGACGTGTATAGAATTATTAAAGTTAAAGGAGAAAAAGGATTTGGATTAAAATCTTATCGCAGGGTTAACCCCGTATTTTGGACAGTATTTCTCTTAATCTCACTTTATCTTAAAATTACATTCTTTTTCGTTTCCTTTTGTCCTTTTGAGATCATAGCCATTGCTTCCATTCCTTCAAGGGTAAAGGCTTCGCCCGACTATCGTCGCCCTTGATTCCATTCCAGAAATGGCTGAAATAACTTTTGGGACAAAAGGAAGAAAAAATGGAAGGGGCGATTAAACCCGTACCCCTTTGATTTTCACGTTTTCACATTGTTGCTGTTCATAAAACTCATTTGGCGATAAGTCTAAAATACTAGAATGCATGCGTCTTTCGTTATAAAACACCATAAACTCTGCGACTGATTCATAGGCTTGTGCATACGTTTCAAATTGCCATCTTGATAAACAATCATCTTCAAAAATTCTATGAAAAGACTCAATGTGAGCATTCATATTTGGCGTTTTTGGTGGAATTCTTTCATGTTCTAGTGTATTTTTTTTACAAAATTCTTCAAAGGTATGGGAGATAAACTGTGGTCCATTGTCTGTGCGAATCACAGGTTTTTCCCTTTCATTTATCTGCTGGCGCTTGAATAATGCCCGCAAAAGAGTTTGTTTTAGGTCTTTTGCTGTGCAGCTTAATCCCATATAGTATTCGACAATACTACGATCATACACATCGATGATGGACAATACAAAGAAGAATCGGTCTTCACCTTCGATGTAGCCATATTTAATGTCAATTTCCCATAATTTGTTCGAACTTTTAATCGTCCGATTTCGTGCTAGTTTTCTAGGGTATGAGACTTTCTTTTGCCGTTGCGGGCGTAAAATATCAAGTTCTTTGCACAACCGGTAAACTTTTTTCTTGTTAATGATAAGATGGTATTTTCGACGAAGTAATTTTGTTAATTTACGATAGCCATAGTTGAAGCCATCGCCTGCAATTTCTTCAAGTAGGTATTCTTTGATTTGTTCGTCAGATACCTTTTGGCCGTCCTCTTTGATGGAATAACCGGGTGCTGGCCGTCCCTCACTTACTTTCTTCTCTTCCACACGATAGTTCTTTTGATAATAGTATGTGGATCGAGAAATACCAATGATTTTCAGCACTTTTTTGATCGGGTAGCCTTTTTGAATCCAACGATCGGCTACTTCAAGTTTTTCAGCAAGTGAGGGTTTTTCTTTTTTATAAGATCTCGTAGAATGGCGATTTCAAGGTCTTTTTCACCTAATATTATTTTTAGCTTTTCATTTTCCTCGGATAACTCTTTAGAATCAATATCTGGCAGCACAGTAACATCTACTTCACCGTATTTGCCATCTTTATATTCACGAATCCAACGACTTACCATGTTCGGATTCAGTTCGTATCGACGTGCTACTAACGAATTATTGCCTGTCTCAGTGGCTTCTTTTACGACTTGTAATTTGAAATCTTTTGAGTGTTTTGTTCGTTTCATTATGTCAGCCTCCTTGGTACATTAAGTAGTATAATATTTATTACTCTTACTGTCCAAGTTCATTTAGGGGCTATAGAGATCGCAGGGTTAGTGGGGCCTACCATGCAGATGCGTTAGGAACACTTATATCTGTTTGGTATTATGAAAACGGAAAATGGAATCAAATACAAACAAAGTGGAAAGATCGGTAACCTTTTATAGGCAAGTATCATACAATATGTTAAGCATAGATAAAGAGGGGATGCTTATCATGGATCATTTAGACAATTTATCTATTAATATCATTCCACCGGCGACAGATTTAAATCCCTTACAAGGAAGAAAATACACATTAACACATTCTGAAGCAACCGGTGAATGGTATTTGTCAATCGGAACACAATTTCCGTTTACGAAGTTAACAAATGGTCTTTTCAGCGTAATTGAGGCAGAGTGGACAACTAAAATGGGGGAATACATTCTTTTAGGAAGAATAAACATAAACTCAGATAGCTATAACGACAAACTAGATCAAGTTCGTTATATGATTTATCAAAAAGAGTTACCTCAGCTCATCGCACATATTATTGACGCAGATAAGCGATTCTTACATTATCATCCGTTGCTATTGGATGCACCGATACACATTGAAATAAAAGCAAAATATCCTGAGTTCTATCGAACACTATATATGGGTACAGCAAGGAAATATTTAAAAAAAGAATCGGTCAATTCTTAACACAGGTGATTACCTGTGTTTTTTTGATTATTTATAAAGCCAATTTATTTGAAACTATTATGATTGTGATTCGTATACACAATAGTAGAGATAAAAAGTGGGGGAATATAGAGTTATGCGTTTTTATTCTAAAAAAGGACCTATCATTACTATTATTACTTGGAGTTTATTCATAGTTTTGCTTGGGACAATTATTATTTTATTAATTCATGGGCTCGAAGACTCAGATTCAATTTTCGGCTTAATCATTGTAAGTATTTCGCTTGTTTTTGTTACTTGGTTATGGATGAATACATATTATGAAATTAATAACGGAAAGCTGAAAATTATTGCTGGTCCGTTTAAATATGCAATAATCGACATAAATGAAATTAAAACGATAGAAAGCACAAAAAACATTATCTCAAGCCCGGCGTTATCAATGGATCGAATCGAAATTCAATATAACAAATGGCATACGATCATCATTTCGCCAAAAAATCAAGCCGAGTTTATTTATGAACTAAAGCAAATAAATCCTAAAATTGTTGATAATACATACAATGAGGAACAAACGGATGAGAATATTATGTAAACTTAATAAGGATATTAGTAGTGACTAAAAAATAAAAAAGCGAAGAGTATTTTTTTGATTTAGTAAATGTCAAATTCGGGTATAACATTATCCTGCACATTAATTATTTTAATACTGATGAACTTTGGAACACTATAAAAAAATTAATTCCGTCTCAATATAACGAGTATTCTTTTGAATTGAGACGGAATTAATTTTCATTAATTAACTTCCGATAATATATATTATGGTGGGGGCGTTAAGATAAATATGTTAACAACCTATTCTACCCTGTGTTTATGACCAATTTTTTTTATATTTTTTGTGTCGATATACTTAACGCTATATTCAATAACATCATTTATAAATAATTGATGATTTTTAGCAAATTCTTTTACACAATTTAATAATTCTTTATCATAAGTAGTTTTATACTGAATCCGATCTTTAGGTCTCTCTTTTTTATTAAACAAAATTACTCCTTGTGAAAGCACATGTTGTAATCCATTTTCAATTAGATAATTTACATGAGTGTCATGTTCTTCGGCCAAAGCATTTAATTGATCTAATAAACGTTTGCTAATATTTGTTCTGAATTTTACTCTTGAAGTATCTGTTACCTGAACCAAACTTCCATTTACTAATTTCCACATTAAGATCACTCCTTATTTCATGCTACATTTTTTTATGAAGGGTCATAAAATTTCTTTTATATGGAATAAAATAATCATTTGCATCTTTATATATAATATCAGCTAGTTTAGGTAAATCAAACTTCCCTTTCACCCAGACACGATAGATTACCTTCCCAGTTTTAGTATTTGTAGTTGTTATCTCTGAGCGTAAATCCCATGTCTGAAATACGTTTAAAAGTCCACTTGCAAATTGTGAGCTGCCTGTTGTGATGTTCATTACATATCCCGTACGCTGAACCCATCCATCTCCATCTATCACTCCTCGTATAAATGAAGGTAAAAACTCCTTTGGTACATCCGGAAACGGAACAGTTAAGGATTTATTTGGCATAATTCCTAGTGCATTAAGGTCCATCTTCATAGATTTTGAGTAAATATTTAGTGTAGGTGTTATTTTCGTTTTTCCAAAAGGTGCTAAGACATAGTCAGCTTCCATTAATTTTGCAATTAATCGAAGAATTTTTTCATCCTTTTGGGAGAATGAGATAGTATTGGTTTGCTTATGAACATGTCCATCCGTCCAAAAAAGTCCTAAAACCCATGCCATTTCATGAGACCAAACTTTGAAAAAGTTTTCATTAACTGAATGCTTGCGAGGTTGTCCAGATGATTTTTCGCGATTCATTTTCACTCCATGTTTATAAAGAACATTTCGAATGCCTCGATCAGATAATCCAATTATAGGAATCATTTCACTATATGACATACCACTCTTATACATATTAACAATAATCTCATCTGCAATACCTGGATTTCTAGGCATAACATCACTCCTTTGGAAAAATAGAAAAAATATTTAAAACAAAGGATGTAAAAAAACATTCTGTTTCTTTCATTATACGAATATACGTTCTTTTTTGCAATAAGTTGCAAAAAAAGATGCCCCTGTTACAGGGAACATCTTCGTAAAAACAATTATATGTTGTTTACATAACGTGTAGTTGTCTTGATATTAGATAACTTATTCCGTAGATTTGCACGATCACGTTTCATTTGATTTAATCGATTGGTAACAACTTTTTTTCCGTATTCTTTTGAAGCGGAGGCAATTAATATAACATTTTCTTTATTATTACTCATTCATACCCCCCAAATAATTTTTTATAAAGTAGAAATACGTATATCCCTTTTTATAATTTAACTAAGATTATCATTTTTTATTTTGAAGACCATTTCAAATTTCCTGCTTTATAAAGCGTCATTTTCTCCTTATTATACTGCTTTGTATAAAGATTAAACTGTTCTTTAAGGTCTTTCAATTGTTTATTATCCTTGTTAAATTTCTTAATTTGTTTATCATAATTTGTAATATGAATGTTTTTTTGTTGTAAATAATTATATAACTTTTGATCAGCTTTTATATTTTCATTTGATAAATTGTAAATTTTTTTGTATATTTCATAACGTTTATTAATAGAATTTGCCACTTTTTTCGTCTTATTTCGAAGGGTTTGATCGTCAATTTTTTTCATAATTGGCTTAATCTTTTTTGCTTCATTATACGAGTTTTCGATAATAGTATTTTCTTTCTGAATAAGCTTTTGCCGCTTTTGTAATGATTCACGCGCTTTATCAAGTATTGGATCAATTTTTTTACTCGTAACCTTT
Organism: Heyndrickxia sporothermodurans; assembly: GCA_016756695.1. Classification (GTDB taxonomy): domain Bacteria; phylum Bacillota; class Bacilli; order Bacillales; family Bacillaceae_C; genus Heyndrickxia; species Heyndrickxia sporothermodurans. The sequence goes on along the minus strand of CP066701.1, from coordinate 3,576,958 downwards.
AAATTAAGTATTGATGTATACAGTTTATTTTCTTCTTTTTGCAAGTTATTCAGATCATTTTGATATTTACTTAAATTCGATTCCTGATTTGCGGCTTTTTCCAAGTGAAGATAAATTGAAGCAATCTCTTTATTTGCCGATTCACACCCTACAAGAATTGTTATACTTGCTGTGACAATTGCAAAAATGAAAACAATTGTTTTTATCGTACCCTTCTTTTTCACCTTTATCCCCCTTTCTGGTAATCTATTATATTATGAACCATAAGGATGACAACGGTCATTACATTTAAAACTATATGCGTCCATACTTTCTTCAAGATTTTTTGTAACATAATGATTTTTATTTAACCAATTTAATAATATTGGCAAATATTTAATTGTTGGCCCACGATCATGTAATAATATAACAGGATGCTTTCCAATACTATCCATAAATTTAATTCCGTTTATAACACGTGAAACATATGCCTTACTATTTGATTTCCAATCATCGCTATCGATATCCCAATCCCACAATTGGAATCCATATAATTCAATTTCTTTTCGATACGAATCCAACATATACGGAACACTTCCATATGGGGTTCGAATAAGTGTCGATTTCACACCAGTAATTTTCTCAAGCACTTTCTGGTCCTCCTGCATTTCATGCAATGGACTTTTCTTAGAATGATAAAATTGACGAGCATCATGTGTCACACCATGAAGACCTACAGCATATCCCGTTTTTACCATCCGTTTAACAACATCGGGATATGCTTTTATATGAGGAGCTAGCATAAAAAACGTAGCTTTTGCACCATAATGGTCGAGAACATCAAGTAACTCGTTCGCATCAGATGAAGGCCCATCATCAAATGTTAAATAAACAATCTTTTGATTTTTCTCTTGTTGAATTACTTCCTTTTCTTTCTGAATTATAGAAGTTGCATAAATTGAACCTTTCATCGTTTGTTTTAGTTGAGGGGCATTTTCCATCATAGGAATTTCATTCGGAGGACCTTGTTTTTTAACAGCCACCATTACATCATCTTCCGTTCCTCTAAAAGAAAATCCGACAATAAATAGTAAGATGATTATTATTGCTCCAATCTCATAAATCATTCTTTTTCTTCTCTGGTTTTGCTTGTTAGTCATTTAATCACCTTCGAGTTTTTCTACTCCAACTAGTATAATGGGTAAATCTAAAAAAAAGGTGACAAAAAAATTACAAACTTCAACATTTACTTCCAAATTTCCACATCACTTTAAAAAGTTTTGTCACATTTACATAAGATGGACACCCGACTATAATATAAATAGTATCAATACAATTCAGACAAGTTTATATATTCCAATAACAACAATAATTATTTAGGGGGATATAAATGGAATATGATGTAATTGTTATAGGGGCTGGTTTATCTGGTTTGGTAGCAACTGCCGAACTCGCAGACGCAAATATACGCGTTTTACTTCTCGATCAAGAACCTGAAAGCTCCTTAGGCGGCCAAGCTTGGTGGTCATTTGGCGGATTATTTCTAGTTGATTCACCTGAGCAACGCAGAATGGGAATAATGGATTCACGGGATCTAGCTTGGCAAGATTGGTTAGGGACTGCTGGATTTGATAGAGACGACGAAGACTACTGGGGAAAAAAATGGGCCGAAGCCTATGTTGACTTTGCAGCCGGTGAAAAACGAGAATGGTTATATTCACAAGGTGTACGATTTTTCCCTATTGTTGGTTGGGCCGAACGTGGAGGTTATTTAGCTGAAGGTCATGGTAACTCTGTCCCTCGATTTCATATTGTTTGGGGTACAGGTCCAGGGATTGTAAAACCATTTGAGACACGAGTTCGAAATGCAATTAAAAATGATTTCGTTGATTATCGACCTAGACATAGAGTTGATTCATTAATAACTAAAAATGGTACGGTCGTTGGAGTACAAGGATCTAAACTAGTAGCTAGCACTGCCACTCGTGGTCAATCAAGCTCACGGGAAGTAATAGGTGACTTCGAATTTTATTCCGAAGCAGTTATCGTGACAAGCGGTGGAATTGGTGCGAATCATGAGCTGATTAGGAAAAATTGGCCCAAAAGATTGGGTGCCCCTCCTAAGAAGATGATTTCCGGTGTACCGGAGCATGTGGATGGTCGTATGTTGGCAATAACTGAAAAAGCTGGCGGCCGAATCGTAAATAGAGATCGTATGTGGCATTATACAGAAGGAATTAAAAATTGGGATCCAATCTGGCCTATGCATGGTATTCGCATCCTTCCAGGTCCCTCCTCACTTTGGCTTGATGCGAAAGGTCAACGTTTCCCGGCTCCAAATTTCCCGGGATTTGATACATTAGGAACGTTAGAGGCCATTCAAGAATCCGGATATGATTATTCTTGGTTTATTTTAACACAAAAAATTATCGAAAAAGAATTTGCACTTTCCGGATCGGAACAAAATCCGGATTTAACAGGCAAAAGCATAAGACAAGTTTTGTCACGTGTAAAACCAGGTGCCACCGCCCCCGTTCAAGCTTTCATGGATAAAGGTGAAGACTTCGTCATAGCTGAAAACTTACAAGGGCTTGTTGATGGGATGAATAAGTTAACAGGTACTAACTTGATCAAGTTTGCAGATATAGAACGTCAAATTATTGCTAGAGATCGAGAAATGGATAATACATTTACGAAAGATTTACAAATTACTGCATTACGTGGCGCTCGTAAATATCTTGGCGACAAACTTATTCGTGTAGCAAAACCACATAAAATTCTCGATCCGAAAAATGGTCCATTAATTGCCGTTCGATTAAATATTTTAAGTCGGAAGACGCTCGGAGGATTGCAAACGGACTTATCCGGTCGAGTATTAAACACATCGGGCAGTCCAGTTAATGGACTTTATGCTGCTGGGGAAGTTGCTGGTTTTGGGGGTGGCGGAGTACATGGCTACCGTTCTCTTGAAGGAACATTTGTCGGTGGTTGCCTTTTCACTGGTCGCCAAACAGCAAGAGCCCTTATTCAAGAGCTAAAATAAAATGTTTCTTCGGTTAAGGTAAGATATTTATCTAACTTTACCCGCTTTCAATTTTCTACACGAATGAATATCGTGTACAATAGTTAAGAAAGGAAGTGACTCAGGTGACAAATAACACATTGTATCTTCCTCCAAAGGGAGACTATTCTCAGTTTCAAGATGAAAAACACTATGAAGAAAAAGTTCGAGAATGGGGTTTATCCACCACAAAGGAAGTAAAAAAACAATTCTGGTTTAAAGACGATAAACAAAAAAGCACAGTTAAAATAATCGGTTACGAAATATATGGAAAAACCGAAGAATATAATACGGTTATTATTGAATTTGAAGATGGGAATTTAAGCTGCATCCACCCCGCCTATTTAAAGGAAATGCAATCACCAAGTTTCGGAAAAGTATATGTCTCTTCCGGCAATACTGAACAATCAACACCTATGAAAAAAGAAGAACCAAAAATTTCTCAAACCAAAGAGGAAAAATCAGAAACATTACATAAAAAAACTACTAAAAAAGAAAAGCAAGAGAAGCCTGCAAAGATCCAATTACCAGAAGAAAAAGTACATTTTACAGCAGCAGTTAAGCAATTGGCATTAAGCTGGAATAACTTTAATGAGGAAAATGATGAAGTAATTATTCTTGAAAATGTTGTTATCCATGAAGAGACTCCGATTGAAATTGATCTTTGTTGGTGTTCTCACTCGAAAACATTAAAGAAATTGGAGCTCGTTCCAGGTGACACACTAGATTTTAATGGAAAAATAGTAAAAAAGAAATTACCTAAAGGAAAAGATGTTGAAGAAAAATTCATCATTGATGCTCCTGTTTATTATAAAATTAACAACCCATCAAAAATCAAAAAAAGCTAGAGGGAAAATACCTCTAGCTTTTTTATCTGCTGAAATAGCTAAATTAATCATTTCTTTTAAATCTACATAATAAAATGTAAGCGTAAAATAATCCCCACCTGTCAACCAGATGGGGATCGAGTTATTATTTAGGTAAGTTTTTAAAATCTATGCAAACGATTGGAAGTGTTGTTGACCAAGGCAGTACTTTATCCAGGGCATTTTTATCTGTCAGATCAATGTTAGGTAACTTCTCAAATAAATAGCGAAGGTAATAATATGGGTTTAGGCCATTTTCCTTTGCTGTTTCCACAATGCTATAAATGATTGCGCTAGCCCTTGCACCTTTCGGTGTATTTGAAAAAAGGAAGTTTTTTCTCCCAATAACAAAGGGCTTTATTGAGCGCTCGCTTCTATTATTATCAATTTCTAATCGTCCATCCTCTAGGAATGCCACTAATTTCTTCCATTGATTGAGACAGTAGGTAATCGCCTGACCTAAAGCGCTTTTTGGTAACACTTTTTGCTTCTGTATTTTTAGCCATGACAAAAAAGCATCCAAGACTGGCTTGCTGCGTTCTAATCGTTTTTCGTATCGTTCCATAGAGGATAACTCCTTTAGGTCGCGCTCAATGCGATATAGTTGGTTACAGTATTGGAGACCTTCCATTGTCGCACTCTCCTGATGTCAGACGCTTTGAAGAAGGCAATACTTTTAAAGCCTCATCAAATTTACGTCGAGCATGAGCCATGCAACCGACCAGTTTTACATTAGGTACCTTATGGTACCCGGCGTATCCATCAACCTGTAAATATCCTTTAAACCCTGACAGGAATTTCTCGGCATTTTTGCCTGACCTAGTTTCCTGATAATCGTAAAGGATGATTGAAGGTCCTTCTTTTCCAGTACGGTAGAGCCAGAGATATGATTTTGAGGTGGCTGGTACCGACCGGGTTCGTGAAGTACCTGCAGGGTCGATTCGTCCGCATGTAAAATATCCTTTTCAAAAGAAGTTGATGCATGCGATCATAAAGTGGGCTCAACCACCGGTTGGTACGTGAATCATCCAATTGGCAAGGGTTTGGCGTGATAACGGTACCCCAATCTGGAAAATTGCTTTTCTTGCCGGTATAATGGCGTTATCCACATATTTTTGATTCATAATATGTGCCATTAAAGAAGGAGATGCTAAACTACCTGAATGAACCGGTTTAGGCATTGGTGCTGTTACAACCGGAGTTTCAATTTCTTCACGTTCACAATGGCGGCAAGAGTAAATGGACTGAACATGTTTAACAACTTTCAATTCCGCAGGAATGTATTTTAGTTCCTGGCGTACTTGCGTACTCATTTCATGCAGATTTCCACCGCAACACGAACAAACCTGCTCTTCAGGGGATAAACGATATTCAATCGTCTCCACAGGCAAGTTTTCTAACATCAGTTCACGTTGTACCGCGAACTTTGCGGCGCCGTTGATAAGTAATAGATTCCAAAGTAGGTTCCGGCAAATCTGGATTAGCTTCATTTTCTACTTCATTAAAAAGTTCCAATTGATCGGGGTTGGTTTTTTCACTGGAAAAGCCGAATCTATTTTTCTGCAGAAGGCGAAGCTGTTCTTCAGTCCATTTTAATTTACTATCTAACGCGCTCTGCTTTTTTTAGCTTCGCCTCTAATTCCGCATTTTGTTTCTCCAGCATTTCCAAGCGTTGCAGGAGTTCTTCAATTGTAGGGGTTGGGGTAGTTGAATTCGCTGTCTTTTTCATAAATATATTATACGATAAAATAGGTAAATTCCCTGATTTTTCATTATTTAAATTACTGTTCTTGCTGTTACAACAGGGTGTGCCTGTTTTTGTTCCAATGATAATCCATCTAATAACCACCTTAATTGGCGTGGACTTATTTTCAGAGGACCCGAATTATTATCTGATGGTAATGAAAATTTCCTCTCTCAGCCGGCGATAATAAAGCCAAAAACCGTTATGATCCCATTGAAGAATTTTCAACTTGTCTCGCGCCGGTTACAAAAAACAAATAAACTCGAAGAAAAAGATCTAACTCGAATTCTTCTTTTACAAGAGCAGCCAATCCATCGATAGATTTCCGTAAATCTGTGACACCTTGTGCGAGGTAGACACGATCAACCGTAACTTCTTTTAGCATACTGATTTCAATGCCTTAACTACTTCCGCCAGTAGTGTTGGATTAAAGCCAGGTTTAACCACGATGGATGCTGAACCAACATTTATATGTAATGTTTCATTCTGTTGCTCAGATTCTTCTAATGTAACCGGAATCCACTTGCTGTTAGAATCTTGGGTTGAATAGAAATTATCGGCTTTATAAAGCCAATACTTTAACTGATGAATACTTATTTCATTGATTTCACACCATTTGGATTGGGTGAGGCCACTCGCTTTGAAAAGAGCGATCCTACGCTCCCATTCCTTACGCAATTCTGGATTATTTCTTTGGGACATAAAAAAACCTCCTCAAACTTTGATTTGAAGAGATTATCTCACAGGTACTATATATGTTAATAGGTGTATTCTATTTGACTCTTACAATAAAATAAACAAAACAGATAAAATTTCACTGTTAAAATCCTCTTCATTATATAAAGTAAATTTTTCGAGGAGGGAATTTTTCAATTGATGACGTACAATAAACAAAATAGGAAATTACTTACCAAACCCCTTATAAAAATAAAAAAAGAGTTAAAAAAGAATTTCACAGTTAAGCTGTCTCCAAAAGAAGAATTTATCGTTAAGCGCATTAAAGATCAAACATCGTTGTTAAACAAAAATAATATTACTAGAACGAGTGCCTATCTTGATTTCTACCAACGTCATTCGGAAATTCATTGGGCTTTTTTTTTAGGACATATGGTATCAAGAAATGGTGGATGGAATATGACTGATTTAAAAGGGAGCCTTTTATCAAAACTACTGACAAAAAAAGAAGCTACTTCTTTTTTCACATTTTTGGAGCGGGGAAATTGGTTAATCTTTCAAGATGCATATCCACAATTTTTAGTTTATGAAGAAAGTAAACTAAATGGACAAAACCTCTTTCATCTCCTCCCCCATTTTCATGTTTCTAAATTTATGGTCGCAGTTTGGAATCAATTTTAGCAGGATAAAGATCCATATCCATTAGCCATTGCTTTAATTGTAAACGAACAAAATTATTTGGAAAAAAGGGTGATAAATAATCCAGTATTTAAAAAGACGTTTTCGGTACAATTGAGTTCAAAATACAAGATTTCCTTTCAATGAACCAAATCCTATTCCCTTATATTAGAAATAAACAACTATATTTATCAGGACAAACATTGAACCATTTTCTAAATTTACATGAGCGAATACTCTTAGGGAAGCGTTTATATAACATCCTATTTAATAACCGCAATCTTTTAACTTTAACTGAAAAATGGGCTATTAACCATCCGCACACAGCATCGCGAAAAGACTATTGGCCCCAAATATTTAATGATGTTAATGAGGAAACACCCGGTCGACTTGTAAAAGCAAGGTTAAAATCCTGTCAATTACTTCCTAAATCCCCCCGATTCTATAGTCCGAGATTAGAATACGCTTGGAAAAATCAGGTTCATCAAGATGCCGAAGTTGGCGACTGGTACTCAAATTGGCAAGTAATCTATTATCTTATTAATTCAAAAGAACATGTAGGTGGAGAGATTGAACATGAATATTGTAAAACGCTCGAAAGACTTGAACTGGCAGCAATTACGAAAAAAGCCCTTTCCTTCATTGATTAGAACATACCTTCCCACATTATTACTCGCATCCTTTTAGGGCATTCAGTTGCTGAAAAATTTTGTTTTTTCTCCATCTATTTCTAACGTCCAAATAGACTTCTTCGGAAATGTAAGCTTTCCATTAAAGAAATAAATGAGATCATTTGAACTAGCTTCACGATAATTCATTTCTTCTCTCTCGAAGATTTGTTGATCAACCACTTTACCTTTATCATCAACTAGCTTTACAGTTATTTCTTTTTTATTTTTCCACGAACTCTCAATACTAATCTGCTCTTGCTTTCCAATGATCAATTCCTTTGGAGAATCATTTAACATATAATGTTTAGTCTTCGGAAATGGCGGTAAAACATCAAGTGTAAACTCATCATATAATTTATCATCAACATAAAATGAGAGTTGCCACTTTCCCTCCATTGGAAATGGGGAAAACTGCGTTAATGTATGTGCATCTTCATTATTTAAACCTGAAGAAAGCTCTCCTTCAGACAGTAATAATTTTTCGCCAAATTGATTAACTGCTTCAACACGATATGTTTTTGATACTAGTGCATTTGGGTTTCCCCAGAAAAAGAGCATTAGCTTTGCAACCCTTCTCTCGTCTTTTGCAACAAAATGATTAAATACATTTAAAATCCCTACTTTATTTTCAATCCCTAATACTTCTTGTTTCGTATCAGGAAGTGTAAACATCTTTCCTTTTTGACCATTTAACTGGGTTAAAGTCTTTTGAGGATGTGGTTGATTACTTATTGGTAGCTGGGTAAAAATTAATAAAAATAGGATAGATAAGCATGCTGCAAATGAAATGATTGGTAACTTATATTGCCTTCTCTTCATTGGCAGTTGTTTTGTCTGTAGAGAATGTAATATTTTCTGCTTTTGCTCAGTATTTAAAGAATATTTAGGAAGATTTTTTAGACTTTCCTGTATATCTTTCATTTCCTCCATAAGTATATCCCTCCTTCTTTAAAATTTCTCTTAATTTTTTTAAGGAACGATGGTACATAACATTCACTTTATTAGGACTACATTTTACTATGTCACTCGCTTCTTTTGATGATAGTTCCATTATTCCACGGAGGATGACTACCTCTCTATATTGTGTAGGTAGCTTATAAATTGCCTTATATAGTTGATTATTTTCTTGTTTTTTGATAATTTCCATTTCAACGGTATCTAACATGTTTTGTTCAGACGATAATATATTTTTGATTTTCCGCCATAGTAGGGGTAGCGTCAGGAAAATGCGGATTTACAACGTTAAGGAGATCAAAATATAAAAAGTCTAATTTCTCGGTGTTATAAGTGAAAAATTAGGCTTTAGTGTAAGCCCCCATTCAAACAACGCATATAAACACGCAGCACCTCCTGGTACGATACATGTATCAATCAAAGGAGGTGTTAGTATGCAACATAAAAAGTATTCACTGTATAAAAATGGAGTATACTTACATGATTTTGATACTATGACTGAATGCTCCAAATGGTTAGAGAATATTATAGGAGGCTCTTTGTATCAGGGCTTGAGCAGGATTAGAGATGGAAAATGGATACCTGATGAAAGGTCACAGCTTTTTGGATATGAGGTTAAAACTAATGACACTGAGGAGAGCTAATTAGGCTCTCCTTTTTCTGTAATAGGATGCTTTTCTAAAACTGACTCAGCTTATCCCTTAAATGAATAAATTACATAGTAAATGTAAAAAATATATTTGTTAAAAATAACTAAGGAGATGATACAAATGGCATTAATACCTTATGATCCATTTAGACAATTAACTAACATTAGGAGAGATTTTGACAGATTATTCAATGATTTCCCTTTTCATTTAGACAATGAAATGAATCAATTGGGGAATATAAGAGTGGATGTTCATGAAACAGATAAAGAGGTAGTAGCAACTTGTGACATTCCAGGCTTACAGAGTAAAGAAGATGTAAACATTGATATTGAAAATAATGTATTGAGAATTAGTGGCTCAATTAACAGAACTAATGAGATTAAAGAAGAGAATATGCATAGGAGAGAAAGATACACAGGTAGCTTTCACAGAGCTATTACACTACCAACTCCTGTTTCTGAGGAAGGTATAAAGGCTTCTTATAAGAATGGTGTACTAGAAGTTATCATGCCTAAACAAACTCAAACAAATAAAAAGAGAATTGATGTGGATTTCCATTAAAAATGAGCAGTTTGCTACCTGTTATGAAAGAGTTTGGCAGGGATTACTTGCAGGAAATTGCTGAGGAACAACCTGACCTAGTTGATTTGCTAATTTTAAGCTGCCATTTACCTCAGGCAAAGAAAAAAATTATTTTAAATGAGCTGACTAATAATATTAAAAATTCCTACCAGCATTACTTCCTTTGAGGTAATGCTTTTCTTTTGTAAGCCCGAACTATAAAAAATAAGCATACCTTAACCGTACGCATCATAAATCACCGTATATCATGATTTTTTTAATCAGATATACGGTGATTTCATTTTATCTGCCACATTCTGCTTGGATCATTTTTGACCAAGGCATATATTGATTTAAAATTTCCGAATGTTGATAGATATCAAGATTCGGAAAATCCGTCAGTAACTTCAAGAGATAACGATAGAAATCCACTCCGTTTGCTTTTGCCGTTTCTGCGATACTTAAACAGATGGCGTTGGCTTTTGCACCAGCTTCACTGACGGAAAAGAGCCAGTTTTTTCGACCCATCACATTTGGACGAATGGCATTTTCGGCTGGATTATTATCAATTTCGATACGGCCATCCTTCAAGAATGCTTTTAGTCCATTCGCTCTGTTCAGAGTATATTCAGCTGCTTTTGCAAGCGCATTTTTGCCGTAGAATGGTGATTTTTCAACCCAGTCAAGGAATTTCTTAACGATTGGCAACGCAAACTTTTGACGTTTCTTTCTTCGCTTACTGGGAGACAGATGCTTGAATTTCCTTTCAAGTCGATACAAAGCATCACAATAGCTGACACCGATTTGTCCGTTCTTGCTGTTCGCTTTCATCCAATAACGGCGAACATGCGCCCAACAATTTGCGAAGGTGACGCCTTCTATTTTGTCATAGGCCGAATAACCATCACAGACAATCGTTCCGGAATAATCTTCAATGAAGCTTTCGAGAACAGACCGAGCACGTGATAATGAACTTTGAAACAGGACAATCGTTGGACCTTGACTGGGCACACTTCGATAGACCCAATTGTAGGCGTTAGACTGACCAGATTTGCCATCGGAACGGTTGATAATTTGTGAATACGTTTCATCGACATGTAGAATGGTTTTAGCCATCATCAAAGACTTCATTCGTTCGTAAATAGGCAATAGCCAATCGTGTGAGGCACGAATGACCCAATTGGAAAGGTTCTTATCATTCGTGTTCAGGCCATAACGCTCCCATTCCTTTACCTGACGGTAAAGAGGTAAGTATTGTGAAAATTTATCATACATCACTTTGGCAAGTACGCTAGGACTTGCGATGCTACGTTGAATGGGAGGTTGTGGCGCTTTACCACGTTTAATCTGCCCTTTTTGTAATGAATCGCTTTTGCATTTTTTACATTCATAAGCGTGTTCAATATGTTGAACTTTCATCATTTTCGCAGGAATAAATTTCGCCTCTTCACGCACGATTGTACTGCCCATTTCTATCATTTGATCATGGCAACCGTCACAGATTGTATTTGCTGGATGATGGTGAATAGCTTCTATTTCAATATCTTCACGCAAGGAATCATTTCGTTTTTTTGGTTGAATTTTTCGTACAACAGTATAAGAAATGGTCTGTTGGCTTTGTTCTTCTGTGTGCTCAGGATCAGTAAAAGACGGGTCATCCTCAAATAAGGACACTTGCCCGTCGGGCGTATTGTATTTGGATTTTTCTGTTTTAGAGCCATATAAGAGCTTGGTTAAGTGTTAAAGTTGTTGCGTTAACGATTCAATCTGTTTCAACGATTGATCCAACTTTTTCGATAACTCTTTATTTTGTTGATTCGAATGAGCTAATTGATCTTCAAGCAATCGAATTAATTTCTCAGATTGATTTTCATTCGTAGAAGAAACGTTCGTCACATCATTCACCACTTTCGTTCAGTTTCGTTCCTCCTATTATAATCAGTTCGAACAGTGAAAATAAAGATAAAAATAACGACTTGAACGAATTTAGAACGCACCTTTTGGCGATGGTTGAATGGCTTTTGGCTGCTGAATGGATAACCCTTCAAGGAGCCAGCGAAGCTCCTGTTGTGAAAGATGGCGTACTTCATTTTCATCTTTTGGCCATTGAAGTTTTCCACTATCCAAACGCTTATACAGCATGGCGAAGCCATCACCATCAAAATACAGACATTTATAGCGGTCTTTACTCCACCCTGAAAATAAGAAAATGGAATCGCCATATGGATCAAGTTCGAAAGAATCTTGAATCAGTGTGGCAAGCCCATCAATTCCTTTTCTCATATCTGTCTTACCGCAAATGATATAAATGTTTTTAACACTTGTATAGTCGTGTTTCACCCATTTTTCAACTCCCTCATGACCGCTTGGATGATATGCTCATCTACACCGTTAAAGAAGGAAATTTCAGCGTTTGCTGTTTTAATCGTGCAAGTAGGATTGTAGGAAAGCACTGTTGGCTTTGTTGCAGAATTATTTTCGTTTTCGGTATATAATGTAACGGGAACAATGGTTAGTTTTTGTTGTGGCATAGGAAAAGCACCTCCTTTTATTTATACATGTATCGTACCAGGAGGTGCTGCGTGTTTATATGCGTTGTTTGAATGGGGGCTTACGCTTTAGTTACTTCATTAAAGCGCCTGATTGTTGAAGACTAAAGTTTATATTCACCAAGAAAATTGATGTGCTCTTATCCTAACAAATTTTATTTAGGACTTACATGTATGCCTTCACTCTCTCGCCAATCTGCGTAAAGTATACGCTTTACATTATCATATCCATTGGTAGTTAATTGGTTATCTAACCACTGTTGATCAAATCCGAGTTCATGTAAATTATCCCATAAAATTTCCCCATCTATAATTAACGATGTTGGGAGGTCTACTGGACTTTCTGGAAGATTGAGATCTTGCTTGTCTGGTTTTTGATACTTGGATTTTAATAATAAACTTATTTGCCCATTAGCTTCCAATATACCGTATTTGACTTCGCGAACTGAAAAGACATTATTTTGACGGAGTATACTCAATACTTGATTTACATCCAATTTGTTCTTTGTAAGTAACTTTCTGTCCATAACACCATCTCGAATGATGATGTTAGGATTGCCTAATAAGAGAGAACGTGTCGATTTATTTTTTAGAGTCATAAACTCTATTCCCAACATAAGAAACGTCCACAATCCGATGGCATATAAAAAATGAAAAATCCCTACCTTATCTTCATAAATGGTATTTCCTAAAAATCTCCAAGTACTAACACAAAAACTAAGTGAAACGGGGTTAACTGATAGATGGATGTTCTGCCTGTTATGATAATGATAAAAAATAAAGTTGCAAAACCAACGATGACTTTGATCGTCAGTAAACCAATATTAACTTCTTCCAAAGTTTTTTCCTCCAATTTAAATTTTACTTAGTTGTAAGATCTTGTGGTTTAGATAAAGAGGCTAGTTTTAGTATTAAAGCTCGAGTTACAATTCCAACAATGATGTAATATATGAATGAATATCTGTATCTCCACTCTAAATAATTAACAAGTTTGATCCACTCGCAAAAGGGTTCACCTATATAGGCATATGTTAGTGCCATAATGAGCTGGGCTAAAATAAAAGATTTCCATGTTCTAAAATATTGATATAACAACATGTAAGCTACAGGTATCATTGAAAAATCAAAAGGAAAGGCCCTAGGAATAAAAGGTAGGAATGCAATGGGTAATCCCAAAAACTGTATTGTGCACCAAATATATCTAATAAGGTTGTTGTCAAGATAATTATGGTACCAAATAACAAAATTTCTAAAATAATGTCTCGTTTAACAAGTTTAGCCCATATAACCCAAGGCACAACTAAAAAAACGACTAGTATCCACCATTCCCAAGTTAAAAACTCATTTTTTAGCCAACCATTTAATTCTAAATTGTAAATGTCAACCCAAAAGTTGACCATGTCGCTCATGTAAAAGTTGACCACCCTTTTGTTACTTCGAATATGTTTCTTTGAGACGATAACTCTCTCCGTTCATTGGGATAATGTGGGCCTTGTGAGTCACTCGATCTAACAAGGCGGCGGTCATCTGTTCATCGTGAAAAACTTCTACCCATCGGCTAAACTCCCGATTGCTAGTGATAATCATGCTTCCTCTTTCATAACGAGTAGAAAAAAATTGAAACAGTAATTCGGCTGCTCTCTGGTGGTAGGGGATATAGCCAAGTTCATCAATAATCGTGACATCTGAAGCCAACCATTGTTTCTCCAACTGGAGGAGCCTTTTTTCGTCTTGGGCTTCCATCAGTTCATTCGATAGGCGGGCGGTAAGTATAATATTTGACAGTATAGCCTTGATTAATCGCCTCTTCCCTAACGCAATTGATAAATGCGACTTTCCTGTACCTGAGTTCCCAATAAAAATGACATTCCTTTTCTGCTGAATGTACTCCCCTTGAAAGATGTCCAGAATGCGTCTTTTTGGTACGTGGGAGCCTCCTCAAATTGAAAAGAGAGGAGGTCCTTATGTACAGGGAATTGCGCCTTTTTCTGGCTAACTCTTTCTTTTTGATTTCTCGCTCAGCTATTTCAATCGATAATAATTGAAAGAGAAATTCTTCATAGGTAATTTGTTGCTCATTTGCTTCGCGCAAATAAGCGTCAACTTGTTCACGTATAGTCGGCAAGCGCGGTACCTTTTTAGATATTCATCCATTTGATAACGGTGTGTATTCAGTGAATATACCTCCCTTTCTGTAATAGTTGGTCATACGGGCTAAATGTAGGAGCCTTGACGGTGACGGACTGCTCCATTTCATATTTTATTGGGGCTGGCTTTGTTGCTTCCGGCTGAGTCATGAGGTAAAGATAATGCCTTACACTATCAGCTGTATATAGTCGCTCTTTTACACAACTTGCCACTGCCCTTTCTACTGTTTCCATCGTAAACTCCCGATGGAGTTTTAATAGTTTAATAAACTCTTTTCCATGCCCATACTTTGAAAGACTTCTCTTATAAAATTCTTGATAACTTGGTGGAAGATTAGCTCTTCGAACTGGGCGCGCATGCTGGATACTATTGGTTTTCTCTCAGTTCATCCAAGTAATGATCCACTTCAAAATTTCTTGAAGCTTTTCGTATGAACGCTCATGTTTGGCTACACAGTTTCCGTCAATGTTTATTTCAATGTGATTTACATAAGCATTTATTTGTGCATCTTTCCGACCGGCATACCTAGTAGGTACCGAATAGGCGTTTGTTTCAAAATTAACAAGCGAAAGACTGTTGACAGAGGCTCTTACCTTCCTTGCGCAAGGATGAGTACCAATAATCGGCAGAAGCTGTTGCTTCTCTTGTAAAAATCGTTCACCCACCTGTTCTTTCGTTTTTGGAACATAGGTTTCTTCATAGGCATCACATTGTTCTAAAAGATAGTGATTAAGTACCTGTAAGTCACTTACCTGTGGAACGGGAACTAAAAATTGAGCTCGTGCTGTTTGAACTAGTTTCTCTACTTGTCCTTTTTCATTTCCTTTTGCGGGTGCACAAAATTGGGCATCAAAAAGATAGTATGATCGAAACTGGATAAAGTGTCCTGTTCTTCACGCTTGGTCCCTTCTAACACCTTCTTTACCGCTGTTTTCATATTGTCATAGACAATCGTTTTCGGGACACCACCGAAATAATCAAAGGCATCTGCGTGACCTTGAAATAACGCCTCCTGCCGTTGATGCTGAAACACTTACAAAAATCTTACGGCTATACAAAAGTCTCATACAAAAAAGCATTACCTTCGTTTCAATCCCATTTAAAAGCACAATGATTTCCCCCAATCAAATTGGGCAAATTCACCGGGATCGAATTCCAACGGTATAGAGGAATTAGGAGTTTCTTTGAGTCGCTTATATTGGCGTACAAAACGGCGTACAGTGGATTCTCCACCTTTAAAGCCATATTCTTTCACCAAGCGTCTGTGGATTTGAGCAAAGACTGTGACGCTGTTTTAGGGGGTCTGTTTCATCGTCCGTTAACCATCGGATAATAATTGGTTTAACGGGGTCGATGACCGGATTGGTAACCGGCTTTGATCGTTGATAGGTTGGAATTTCATTCTGTTGTAAAGCTTTTCGAATGGTTTGTCTTGATAATGTAAGATCTTTCGCTAATTGTCGTATAGAACGACCTTCTTTAAAGTGCAATTTTCTGATAAGCTCTATATTAGCCATCTTTAACATCCTTTTTTTCCTCCCGAATCATGAAGTTCTCGACAAACTCTATGATAAGGGATTGGGTGTTAAGGGTGGTCAACTTTTTGGTTAGCGAATTGCGCTAAAGTGGTCAACTTTTATTTTAGCGTTTACATCTAAATGATAGAGCTTATCTTCTAATAAATGTATTTCCTTAAGATTTTCAAATATATTATCTATTGATATCACCTCTATATTTAAATGAAAAGGTAACAGATATTTTTGAATTCAAACTCTTTGAGCTGCCTTTTTAGTATTACCGTTTTTTAGTAATGAATTTCCATCGTAAATAAGAAAAAAACCCATGTTGGAAGTTCTAATAACACGGGTTTTCGACTTTTTTCAAATAAGCCAGAAATATATTAAAAACAAAAATTATTTAAATCTAGATTTAAGATTTAAGATAGAACACTAAAAACAGGATACATCAACTTATAATAACGGAGAAAGCAGGCGAGCACCCTGTTCAACAATGCGCTCGGTCAGGGATCGTTGCAACAAGTCTTCAATTCTTAATGGTACAGAATCAGCAAGATCACGCTCGAATTGATGTGTAAGTTCCATCGCCACATCAGTACTGTACAAGACTTGACACACCTCATAATTCAGGCGAAAACTTCTCATATCATAGTTTGCTGAGCCTACGGCAGCAATCTCCTCATCGATGGTCAACACCTTCGCATGTATCATTCCTTTGTCGTACTGGTAGATTTGAACTCCAGCTTCTATAAGTTCTCCGTAATAAGTACGGCTTGCAAGACCCACGATTTTTTGATTATTGTGGCGAGGAACCAGCAATCTTACGTGCACACCACGAGCCACAGCTGTCTTTAATGCCATGATAATATCTGTTTCTGGTACAAAGTAGGGTGTTGTTATATCAATAGTTTTGGTCGCCTGTGTTATACATATAAAGTAAGCTTGACGAATAACTGGGGTAGGAATTCCAGGGTTTCCTTCCAACGTATGGATGTACGCTTTTTGCAATTCTCCTGTCTTTGTTCGGGTATTGTCTGTTTTACCTTCTATAGGCCATAACTCAGATCCTAATTCGGCAGACCATCTTGAAAGATCTATGCTGCCGGTTGGATTGATTTCCTTTGATTTATATTTTGGGATTTTAGTGGCCTTTTTCGTTGCCTCAGATTTTGTTTTTGACTTTATCCGTTCTGGTACAGCGATATTCCAATGAACGTCGAAGATAGTCTGCAAGTCGCCTGTTGCTTCCCCTATAATTTGTAAATGAGTGTCCCTCCAAAATCCTACGTCTGGCTTTAATCCTGTATATTCACACCCAACGTTCATACCGCCAGTAAAGGATTCCTTTCTGTCAATCGTGACAATCTTACAATGATCCCGATAATTCCAATTGGACAAAATCCAGGGAAAGCTTAAAGGAAATATTGTCCGACATTCTATCCCTGCTTCCACCATCTGAAGAATTTTTTGACGCGGAAATTTTTTACTCCCCCAACCATCTCTAATAAAACGAACCCGCACTCCATTTACTGCTTTTTCGATCAGCAGTTCTGTGATGCGATTACCAATTTGATCGTTCCGATAGATGAAATATTCCAGATCAATGGTTTTTTGGGCTTTTTGTAGGGATTCGATAAGTTGTTCATATTTTGCTATTCCATTGTTTAGTACTTGGACTTTGCCGACTCGAAGCCCGCCTACAGTAAAATACCTTAAAGCATCGGCGATTATCGATGCTGAATCACTATATGTATCAGGTAACTTTTCAGACTCATTATGAGAAGAGGTCAATCTTTTACGCTGAATAAGCTTGGGATTTGATATGCTAAGATATAGTAAGAAACCAATGACAGGCAAAACAAGGACGATTACTATCCAATTCAAAGCTTTGGTTGGCCGACGAACTTCCCAAATTGCTATGAATAAGATAAAGAACGTATTTAACAAGTATAGATAAAAAATCCACTCCAACTAAAATTCCTCCTTTTCCCTTAACATGTACAAACTATGTAGCAAGTATACGTTTGGAATACGAAGAATTGTTTAGATTGACCTTTTCTCATGAGACACCTCAAATAACTTTGTAATTAGTTTGTTTTGTCACAGGAAATTTAATCTTGGAAATGTATCGAAAAACAAAAAAGGAGGTTCGTTTTACATTTCTTCCATTTAAACCTAAAATCTTACATTATTCTGCTGTAGCTGACTAAGTATATTCGATGTTAAAAAGACTCCAACAGGGGGCAAGGTACCACTAATTACGGGATATCCGGTAAGAGATTTATCGGTTGTAGCAATCCAAGTTCCATGCTCTCCTGCTTGTAAAGAAGGAGGTTTCATAATAAGCCTCCCATTTAAAACAAAATGTCGAATTCTAATCAATGGATCATCAAATATAGTTAAGTTACCGGAAAATGCGGCAAAAGGTGAATCAAATCTTATTTGATTGGTGTTTTCATCCCAATATCCATTAATTGGAATAGGTGTGCCGCGGAAATTAACCGTACCAACTATCCTGTTATCTGTAATAGAGTTAATGTTTAGTAAACCCCAAACGATTGGTCTACCAGCTATAGCAGCATGGATGCCCCATACTGACGGGAATGGAATACTAACCATTGTTTGCTGTGCAGTTTGCAATACTAATCTCCCCCTAAATTTAAAGTTTATGTTCTGAAGGATAAAGGATTAGATATCTTATTTACTATCCTATATAAAGGACCAATCCAGTATATGCACCACAAGCTGAATATGTTTACTTTTAACGGTTAGAAGCTCATCCTTTCGTTGAAAAATGCAGATCATTCAACGTTTAGAACAAAAAATTATGTTACAAAAAAATTCCTTTACACAGAGGCTCCAAGTCAAGTCCTTAAACGCATATTCTGTGGATACATATAAACAATGATAAAGGGTGCAACATATCAATGTTTTGTTGTTGATACTATATATAAGGTGCATATAGTTGAATGGTACGATTTGTCTTGACAGGCTGAAGCTAAGGTTTCAACAGGCAAACGAGCCTATCATACCCACCTCTCCAAGTAAAGTCCTATCGTTGTTTACGTTGAAAACTATAATTACTTACTAAATATAATGCTTCTACAAAGATACGAATATGGCATTTTTCTTATCTTTACTTACGTTGAATACGGTGAAAAATCATACTACATATAATGGCCCTTTAATGGAATAAGGAACGATTAATGTTTCCCTTCCGACAGCTTTCTATATAAAGAAGCCCTAGACACATTTGTAATTTCACAAATTTGATTTACAGTCATCCCTCCTTCTTTATATAGCTTTACTGCATAATTCATTCCTGCGTGATTTTTATGATATTTCTTTAACCGTCCTTTAAACTTGCCTTCTTTTTTAGCCAGATCGATTCCTTCACGTTGACGCATACGGATAAGATCTCGTTCTAATTGGTTAACACCAGCCATTACTGTAATTAAGAATTGGCTGTATGGATTATCCTCCGATAAATCTAGCCATGAATCCTTGATTGATTTTAAGCTAGCCTTTTTACTTCGTATTATATCAATCAATTCAAATAAATCCTTCGTACTTCGAGTGATCCGAGTTAGATCTGTAACATAAACTATGTCACCTTCGTGTAAATCCTCTAACATTTTTTGAAGTTGCTCCCGATCATTTGTTGCTCCAGAAACCTTTTCTTCAAAAATAATATCCATTTCTATTTCGTTTAATTGCTGAAATTGCCTTGAAGGATTTTGGCTAGTCGAACTGACACGTATATAGCCGATTTTTCGCAAAATATCATGGGATAGTCAAGCGGCGAAGAATGAAGATGAACAGTTTCTTTTATATACTTTACCTGTTAATCTTCAAATGTATATAAAAGAAGAAGGAGCACTAAAAACTCGAGTATCTTTTCAATTAATGAGAACCTCACCGCTTTCTCCATGGAAAATTAGTATTGATTCACTATTAGCTGAAATTGAAAAAAATTAAAAAAGCAGGAAATACCTGCTTTTTTCGTCTATGATATATGAAATTATTCCTTTAGTTATTCAAGATTTTCTTTACAAAATACATGTAACATTTGTAATTCTTCTTCCTCAAGTTCAAAGTCTAAATACGTGTGTGTAATATTCTCAAAAATTTGATATTGCGCAATTCGTTGTTCATTACCATTTACCACATAAATAACCTTAACATATAATCCATTTTCAGAAAAAAGTTCATCATCTTCCGGTACTTCGATATCAATTATGTATTCATAACGGTCTCCAACTAATATTCCTGTCGGGTCTTCAAGCTTTTCTATTGTAAATCCTGTAATGTTCATTTATGACTGCCGTCCCTTCAAAATCTATATAAATTAGTATACTTTGATTATTATACACATGAAATGGTTTGTATAAAATAATATTTTTATAAACAATGCGTTTTCTCTTCTGCTTCATCCCGTGGAACTGTATACCTTTTTGAATTGTTGTAAATGAGTCTTTTACCTAATTTATTTAATGAAGTAACATCAAATTTGTTTTAAAGCATATATAAATTTATGTATAAATTCAGAGGTGAAAAAATGAGAATATCGGAATTAGATGAAAATAACTTAACTGACGAATTAATGACTCGCTTGATCTATTCCAATATTTCTGACGATAAGAAAAATGGAGAGTGTATATTCGTCCCCGGCAGTAGATCAGCTGTTCAATATCGGTTACCTAAGGCCATTCAGTTATATCAAAAAGGAAGGGCAAAGAAAATATTATTTTCTGGTGGTGCGATTTGGAATAACTCTGGCTTATGTGAAGCTTTACTTTTAAAATCAAAAGCGATTGAGTTAGGAATTCCAGATAATGATATATTAGTTGAAACATTGTCCATGCACACGAAAGAAAATGTTCTTGCCTCTTTACTTGTCCTAGATAGGGAATTTCAATTACACAAGATTCAAAGATTACTTATTGTAACGACGTTTCCGCACATGCGAAGAATGTACCTTAATTTGAAAACATATATGCCGAATTGGATTGATTATTCACTTTGTCCAGTTGATAATCAAACCTCCATGGAAGATAGCTGGTTTAAACAACCCTATATGCGGAAACGCGTTGAATTGGAATCGAAAAAAATTATTCGTTATGTGAAACAAGGGGCAATTATAGATGCTGATATATAATATCAATTAGTAATTCCTATCAAAGTCTATAAGGCCTTCAAATGAAGAGCTTATACATTATTAGTTGCAGTATTTATCCAAATCCCAAATCTGTGTACACCAATCTGCATAAAAATCCGGCTCATGAGAAACGATTAAAACGGTCCCCTCGTATTTTCTTAATGCATCAGAAAGTGCAGACTTTGCCTGGACATCTAGATGATTGGTTGGTTCGTCAAGAATTAGCCAATTACTTTTTTCCAGCATTAATTGAGCTAATCTTACCTTCGTTTGTTCCCCACCACTTAAAGAATGCAATGATTGAAACATATGGTCGTTTCTTATGCCTGCACGAGCAAGCGCGAGACGAATTTCCTTTTGTGTCATTCCTTCATTTAAAGACCAAATAAACTCAAGCGGTGTCATTGCAGAAGAAGTATTCCATTCTTGTGAAAAATAAGCAGGTTTTACATTGTGTCCGAAGCTAATATCTCCTCCAAGAGGTGCAATCTCACCGATGATAGTCTTTAACATCGTAGATTTGCCGATTCCATTATGCCCTTTTATTGCCACTTTTTCTCCCCTTTTTATTTTGACCGTTAAAGGGGAAAGTAAAGGTTTTGTATAACCAACCATCAATTTTTTTGTTTCAACAATTACACTTGTTGGTCGTTCAGATAATGTAAATATATATCTAGGTGTTGGGACTTCTATCGGTTTATGCATTCGCTCCATTTTCATTAATCTTTTTTCGCGTGATTTAGCTTGTTTAGTAGTGGATGCACGTGCCTTGTTCTTTTGAATATATGTTTCAAGCTTTTGAATCTCTTCTTGTTGTCTTTCATAGGCATTGTGCAATTGATGTTTCCTGAGTTCATAGGATTCTGTAAATTGTTGATAGTTCCCTACATATCTTGTTAACTGTTTATGTTCCAAATGATAAATGACGTTTACAATATCATTTAGAAAATCAGTATCATGGGATATCAAAATAAAAGAATTCTTGTAATTTAATAAATAATCCTTTAACCACTGAATATGTGCATAATCCAAATAGTTCGTTGGTTCATCCAATAACAAAATATCCGGTTCACTCAATAAAAGCTTGGCAAGCAATAATTTCGTCCTCTGACCTCCGCTTAGGTTTGATACATCTGTGTTCATACCTAAGAGATGAATCCCTAAACCGAAAGAAATTTCTTCGATTTTTTTATCAATTGAGTCAATTTCATAATTGCTCTTTTTAAAAATACAGAATCCTACAGAATTTCTAAAATATATTTTTAAAAACAGAAATCATGCTACTTGTTGCTGATTTAATTGTACATTAATTCGGTCTGCGGCTAACTTTGAAGCATTATAAATAAGGGTTACCATGTCAAAATGAATTTTTGCACGTTTCCCAGTACGATAGCGAACATTGTTCAGTTGAAAGAATTCTTTCAGATAGGCATTAACCCGTTCTACGGCAGTACGACGTTTGAAAATGTTTTTCCATGCTTGTGACCCGCGTGCTGGTGCGGTATATCTGCGAAGGTCTGAAGTGATTTTCACTTTATAAACCTTTTGGCAAATACCTTCATTAGCTAAGGGACAGTCGCTGCATTCCTTTGGTCTTGTGTATTTCAATGTTTCATATTTAGGATCAAAACTATCATAACGATAAGAATGCTCTCTGAAACAAGTTGGGGCAAAGTGTTTATCATAGCCAATGATTTCCCCTTCATTTCGCTTATTATACGCGATGACGGATTGTTGTCCCATTCGATGTACCTGCTCGTATATGGGTTCATAGTCATAGCCCGCATCCATTGTTTGATAACGTAATGGAAGGTGAAGGCGTTCCTGAATTCCTTTCAGTAAAGGGATAGCTGCCTTACCATCATTTAGACTCCCAGATGAAAAAAGAGCCTGTAGAATGTATTGGCTTGATGTACCAACGGCTAAATGACCTTTGTAGCCAAACCAAAAAACATTTTGTCCTTCTGAGTTCTTTTTCACGCCCCATTTAGGGTCTTGGGGAACTTCGGCACGTAGTTCGGCTAGGGGAACATCTAATTAGGCCACAATTTTTCTATCATATAAAGGTAAATTGGCTTCCGTTTCAGCTTGTTCTTTAAGCCACCCGTCACGCTCATCTTTTGATTTCCGACCACGTTTTTGGGGTTCAGATTTTGGCTTTTCTTCTTTTGGTCAGCGCTTGGTCTCGTGCTTCAAAATGGGTTGCATCACTACCACTGTATCATCCGTGATGAAACCTTCTGCAATAGCCTGGAGGACCACTTTTTCTTGTTCTTTCTCAAGGATATCGCTTTCCTCCAATTTCGTTATGAGACGTGAATAGGAGGATTCTGAAGGCACATGATCAGAAACCAAAAAGCCACAATTTAACTTAAAAGCTAGATCATCATGAAGACGTTTTATAAGATCCTTCATCGTAGGGATGCGCTCTATGTATCTTACAAAGGTGGAGATAATCATGGTCGCATAGTTTAGTTCTTCCGGTGCACCCAACCGTGATTTTTTCGCCACTTGATGGTACATCGAATCCAAATCTACCGCTGAAATAATGGCTTCATATTTTTGGGTAGGTTCCATGTCAAATAATTCCTGTATGCCAAATAGGCTAGGTTGTCGTATAATAGTCATAAGAAGTACTCCTCCAGTCTTTTTATGGTTTGTGGTCAACGTAAGCCCGAATTATAAAAAATAAGTGTACCTTTCGGTACGCATCGTAAATAGCCGTAAATTCTGACTTTTTAATCGAATTACGGCTATTTCATTTATTTGCTACATTCTGCCTGAATCATTTTTGACCAGGGCATGTATTGATCTAAAATTTCAGGGTTTTGTTGGACGCCGAGATTTGGTAAATCCGTAAAAAGTTTCTTTATATATTCATAGAAATCAACGCCGTTACTTTTGGCAGTTTCAGCAATACTTAAACAGATGGCATTCGCTTTTGCACCAGCTTCACTTACACTAAAGAGCCAATTTTTCTTCCTATAACGTTGGGACGGATGGCGTTCTCGGCTGGATTATTATCCATTTCAATTCGCCCATCATTCAGGAATAATTTGAGTCCATTTGCCCTGTTTAATGTGTATTCAGTCGCTTTTTGCTAACGCATTTTTCCGTAAAATGGTGATGTTTCAACCCAGTGAAGGAATTCCTCCACGATTGGCTTCGAGTACTTTTGACGTTTTTTTCTTCGTTTACTCGGAGACAAACGTTTAAATTGCCTTTCTAGTCGATATAAATCATCACAATATTTCACACCGATTCTACCATTTTTGCTATCAGCTTTCAGCCAATAACGACGAACATGCGCCCAACAATTTGCGAAATTAACGCCTTCCAACTTATCATAAGCAGAATAACCATCACACACAATCGTTCCAGAAAAGCCTTCAATAAAACTTTCAAGGACAGATCGAGCTCGAGATAATGCGCTTTGAAAGAGAGTCATTGTTAGCCCTTGGCTTGGCACACTTCGAAACACCCAATTATACGCATTGGCTTGGCCAGATTTCCCATCGGATCGGTTGATAATTTGTCCGTATGTTTCATCGACATGCAAAACCGATTTTGCCATCATCAACTCTTTCATTCGTTCGTATACAGGTAACAGCCAATCATGTGCTACACGGATAACCCAATTCGATAGGTTTTTATCATTGGTATTCAGTCCATAGCGATTCCATTCCTTTACCTGACGGTAAAGAGGTAAATATTGTGCAAATTTATCATAGATGACTTTGGCAAGTACGCTAGGACTTGCGATGCTACGCTGAATCGCTGGTTGTGGTGCTTTCCCGCGTTTGATTTGTGCTGGCTGTGATGAATCAACTTTGCAGTCTTTACATTCATACGCATGTTCAATGTGCTGTACTTTCATCATTTTTGCAGGAATAAATTTTGCTTCTTCACGTACAAGTGTACTACCAATTTCAATCATTTGCCCTTGGCAACAGTCACAGATTGTATTTTTCGGATGATGGTGAATAGCTTCTACTTCAATACCATCATGCAAGGAATCATTTCGTTTTTTTGATTTAACTTTTCGTACAACAGTATAAGAGATTGTCTGTTGGCTTTGTTCTTCTGTGTGCTCAGGTTCGCTAAAAGCCGGGTCATCATCAAATAATGAGCCTTGCCCATCTGGTACGTTGTATTTCGATTTTTCGGATTTCGATCCATATAAAAGTTTTGTTAAATGGCGAATTTGTTCAGTTAGCGCTTCAATCTGTTTAGTTGATTGATCTAGCTTTTTCGATAAGTCTTTGTTTTGTTGATTTGAATGAGCCAATTGTTCTTCGAGAAGTCGAATTAATTTCCCATATGGATTCTTGTTATTGGAAGAAGTATTAACCATTTATTTCACCACTTTTCGTTCACCATAAGTTAGTTATATTATAACATTTTTAACGTAGAAAGCGAAGTTGAAAATGGCTATAAACCAACATTTCTAGCTTGTTTAGAATACTCCTTTTTGTGATTTTTGAATGGCCTTTGGTTGCTGAATGGACAACCCTTCTAACAACCAGCGAACCTCCTGTTGCGAAAGTTTACGTACTTCATTTTCATCTTTTGGCCATTGAAGTTTTCCTCCATCTAGTCGCTTATAAAGCATGGCGAAACCATCGCCATCAAAATATAAACATTTATAACGGTCTTTACTCCAACCAGAGAAAAGGAAAATAGAATCTCCATATGGATCAAGTTCGAAAGAATCTTGAATTAGCGTTGCTAATCCATCAATTCCCTTCCTCATATCTGTTTTACCGCAAATAATATAAATGTTTTTTACACTGGTATAATCATGTTTCATAGATTTTTCAACTCCCTCATGACCGTTTGGATGATGTGCTCATCTACGCCGTTGAAGAAGGAAATTTCAGCAGCTTCAATTTTGATTGTGCAAAAGCTATTTGAAGGATCTTTCGAAGTTGTGGATGTTATAATATTTTTTTCTGGTTGTATTGAAACGGGGACGATTGTTAGTTTTTGTTGTGACATAGGAAAAGCACCTCCTTAATTGATACGATTATTGTACTAAGGGGTGCTGATCATTTATATGCGTTGTTTGAATGGGGGCTTACTGGTCAACTACCATTATACAAGATTTGGGGAGGTACTTCTTTTTTTATCTCTTAAACCCCTTGATACACAAGGGCTAAGAATTATGAAATTCATTCAATTGAATAAAAATCATGAAACTCCAACTGCTCCTGTATATGTGAATATCTATCTAATTGAGATTTTAACTGTTCGGAATGACTTGAAGCCATTTCAACGGTTAGTTGAAGCATTTCATTTTCTAATTCGTATAAATGCTTAAATGCACTTCGTAAATAGTCTTGTATACTTAATCCTTCTTTTAAATTTATATGCTGCTCTAAATAACCTATCCGAATATTAGGCAATTTCTCAATCTTTCCATGATCAGGTAGTAAAGTGCCGGATAAAATCTTTAACAATGTTGTTTTCCCAGCCCCGTTCGGACCGACTAAGCCAACTCTTTCATTTGTTAATAAACGAAAATCAATTTCTTTAAACACCAATTGGTCACTATAATAATGGGTTAATTTTTCTACGTTTAAAATACTCATATTTATTTTCCCTCCACAAAGTTCTAATAAAATAGAACCAATCGTAAAACACGGAGGATGCAAAGATCGAAGACCAATTCAAATCATTCGTTTAGTTTTATTCAATTTTCTATAAAAAAAGGCAGGGAAATCCCCTACCATCTTTGTTCCATTAGAATGAAGTATTCTAAAACACGAACGTTTTTAAAGAGTAAAGGTCGGATTTTCCGTTGTTTTACGATTGGTTTAGCAAAAAATAGGCAGACTTATCCCGTTCTATGCTCAAACCATTTGAAAAACAACAGACATACTCATAAGACCTTTACCACTCCTTTTTATTAATGTATTGTTTTCATTTTAACAAAGTTTGAATATTCGGTAAAGGGAAACTTTAATCACCGATAATTTTCCACTTTAGTATGGCCAATATTTCTCTTGCATATAATTTCACTTTTACAACCTTTGGCGTCTCTGCGGCAAGTGGGTATGCTTTTATCCCTTGTTCTGTCGCCAATTGGATTGCACGGTACAAATGAAAATCGCTACTAACTATGACGGCTTCATCAATTGAATACAGTTTTTTAGCAAATTTAATATTCTCATAAGTGCTAACGGATTTATCCTCCATTAAAATACGATCCTCAGATATTCCATTGTCAAGCATGTAGCGACGAAGCGCTTCTGCCTCGGTAATTTTCTCATCTGGGCCTTGGCCACCGGTAACAATAACCTTTGAATTTTTGTTTTCCCTTAAATATTCTAGTCCCACTTTTGCCCGTTCGGTCAACGCTTTGGACATTTTTTCTCCATTTACCTTTGCACCAAGAATAAGTATATATGGAATATCATTAGGTGGCTCTTCTCTCGCGGTTTTCTTTATTTGACTAAAAGTATAACTTGCCCAGACAATCGCAATTAAAAGAAGAACGGAAATGGCAGTAATGATCATTCTTATTTTCATGTGAACCCCCTTCAAGTGACAACAACTATAAATGTTAGACGAGGATTTTTGAGAAAAGTTTCAATTTATAGTGATCCGTTACCTGCTTTATGTTTATCCTTGATAATTATTCAAACTAAATATAACAAAACCAAAACAAGCAGTAATTAACAAAATTACGATACCAGCGAATATCAAAAGGCCAATTCCAGTCATCTTCTTATTCTTGGAGAAAAAGTAGATAATGGCCGCAACATGTATAATCGGAGCGATAAAAGCCACCGGAAATAGCCCGAAAATTGTAAATAACGAAGGAATTAAATAAATTAAGAACCCTATTCCAATTCCTAGCCATACATTCCCTTCATCTTTCTTATCACTTTGCCTAATACTTCCCTCTTCTTCGTTATTCATTCTTATCCCCCTTTAATAGAATCCTATTCTTATAAAGTTGAAATTAACGTGTTAACATGATCTCTTCTTGTATTTTTTTTAATTCCAGTTCTTTTTCATCCCGATAAAATAAATTATATGTATCAAAAGGAATAATTCTTCCATCTGGATGAGCGATGTGTACACAAGATTTTTTGACCGAACGAACATCGAAATTATGAGCATCTTGAAATTGCATGATGATAACGCGAAAAACATTATCGTAGCCGATTTCACCTGGAATATCGACTTTCGGAAGACAGCAAAGTAAATCTTTAAAGGATAACGCGGATGAGCTAGGTGAATGATTCAATGAAAATAAATTAAAGATCATATTGCGAATATTTTCATCTTGTTCGAAAACGATTGTATTCCGTTCACCCTCTAATAAAATATTATGGTCAATCATCCCGGTTAACGGGGTAACAATACCGTCCTTCTTAAAAGCATAACCCATCGCTAAAGAGTCCGGGTGACAAGGGACTGGAACCATATCTTTTTCACCAAACACACCCGATTGATCAATAATCATTTGTCTAACTTCACTTAATGTTAAGCGATCCGTTTCAGGATTGAAATCCTCTAATCGGCCAGCACTTTGAATTGGCTGGAACGTAACACCCCGAACACATTTTTGCTCTAAACCATATTGGATTATCTTACCTACTTCATGATCGTTTAAGCCTTTTTTTAATGTGACCACTAATGTTGTTGAAATATTGTATTCATTTAACCGATCAATCGCCTTTTGTCTTATCTTAGTAAGATCGACTCCCCTTAATTCTTTCAATGCATCCGCTTCAAAACTATCAAATTGTAAATAGATTTCAAAACCGGGTAAATACGTTGCCAAGCGCTTAACAAATTCTTTATCATTGGCAATTTTTAATCCGTTCGTATTGACCATAATATGTTTAACTGGTTTTGATTTTACAAGATCTAATATTTCAAAAAACTGTGGATGAATAGTCGGTTCGCCCCCACTGATTTGAATAATGTCCGGTTCCTTTTCATTTTCAACAATCGCATTCAACATAAACTCAATTTGTTCTAAAGATCGAAAAGTTCCTTTTTGCGGGGAAGACTCAGCATAACAGATTGGACATTTTAAATTGCATCTTTCCGTAATTTCCAACAGAGTGAGGCAGCTATGTTGTTCATGGTCTGGACAGAGGCCGCAATCATATGGACAACCATATTTTATTGGAGTATTCCAGCGATGCGGCATTTCAGACGGCTTAATAAAGTCTCGACACCATTTGTAATACTCGATATTAGTCGAAATTAATACCTTTTCCCTTCCATGTTTCATACATGTTTTAACCATATAAACGTTTCCATTTTCAAAAATAATTTTCGCTTCTACTTTCCTCAAACACTTTGTGCAAATACTAATCGTTAAATCGTAATAAGTATACGGTCTATTTGGCATGAATTTGTTCCTCTCTTTTTATGTAATGTTGATGCTGTTGTCGTTTTCTTCTCATTAATGTAATGTAATAGATTATTCCTATTAAGCTTGCTACTTGAATATTATTTAAGGAAAAATACGGATGTGGTGTAGGTTTAATAAAATCTATGCTGAATCGAAAAACAAGATAGGACAACATAAAAAGTTGAAATAAATAACCTTCCCATTTAATTGCATTCTTCCTTTTTATCGTGAGAAGGATGATAATTAAAATAAATAAAAACGCAATTTCATACAACTGAGTTGGATGTCTTTCGATTCCATCACCAAAATCTACCCCTGTAATCCATGTTGTTGCTATTCCATATGTGTGATCATCCATCCCGGTAAGAAAACAGCCAATTCTTCCGAGCATCATTCCAACAGTTAAAGGCAAAACGAAGTCATCACCGGTTGATCTTTTCCATCCAATACATTTCTTTGCTAATTCAACACCTATTAGTCCTCCTAATAATCCACCTACGATTGTTTTTCCTTCTAACATATATTTCAAATTATCCCATTGTTCAATCGTTTTGATCGGATTTTCAAACCAGTAAAGAAATTTTGAACCAAATGCTGCCCCAAATATAGCACCTACAATTACCCACATCGCTTTGTCCATCGGAATTCGTTCTTTATTTCTTGTATATAAATAAACGCGAAAACCGATAAAATAAGCAATTGCTTCAAATAAAAAATGAGGGTGTATACCTAACACATAAACAGGAAACTGCATGATTACCTCCAAAACGTAATCTAATTGAATTACAACTATAGTATATTCGAGAAAAGTTGTAAATTTCCTTCAAAAAACTCACGTGTAGTGAAATATGGCGGGTAATTTTAAAAAAATCCAATAAAAAACACCAGACTCGTATAGCCGGGTGTAAATTAATAAATTCTTTTTATTTTATCTCAAGCACGACAGGACAATGATCACTTCCTAATACTTGAGAGTGTATTTGTGAATCTTTAACAGCCTCTACTAATCTACTAGAAACAATAAAATAATCGATTCTCCAACCGATGTTGCGCTCCCTAACCTTATTCATGTATGACCACCAAGAATAGGACCCTTCTTTATCAGGATATAAATATCGAAACGTATCGACAAATCCATCACCTAAAAGTTTTGTCATTTTCTCACGTTCTTCATCGGTGAAACCAGAATTTCCGATATTCGATTTTGAATTTTTTAAATCAATTTCATTGTGAGCAACATTTAAATCTCCACAATAAATGACTGGTTTCGTTTGGTCTAGTTCAATTAAGTACTCGCGAATCTGCTCCTCCCAAGATAAGCGAAAATCTAATCTTGCTAAATCTCTTTGGGAATTAGGTGTGTAAACATTGACTAAATAAAATTGATCATATTCTAAAGTGATAATTCGACCTTCAGGTTCTTCGGCATTCTCACCAATTCCATACTTAACAGATAAAGGTTTTTTCTTCGTAAAAACAGCTGTACCGGAATACCCTTTTTTAACAGCATAATTCCAATATTGATGATAGTTTGGTATATCTAATGTGACCTGACCATCTTGGCATTTTGTTTCTTGAATACAAAAAATATCTGCATCTATATCATTAAAATAATCTAAAAAACCTTTTTTTATGCACGCTCTAATTCCATTAACATTCCATGAAACCAATTTCACTTTTAAAAACTCCTAACACGATTTTTTCAATTAGATAAAATTAATTATAACATTGTTTTTTATAGAACATTGAATTTTTAGGTTGATGTATTTTTTATGTTAAACCTTCACAAGATAATACAGATATTCTATTTGAATATCGATGTTTCGAAGTATAAATTCTGCCAAAGAGGTGATTTTAGATGAGTTATAAAAACCATTTGGATCCCCACTCTGAGCTATTTCACCATCATACTACGAGAAGAAAACATACGAAATCTCAAGTGAATGGACAAACTCAAGTTACTCAAAACACAATCATTTTAAGAAGTAACGCTAAAGCACATTTTTGGTAAGGAACATACAAGAAATGAACAAAAAAGACGCCATGTGCGTCTTTTTTGTTATTATTAAGTTAAAAATAATTATTCCTTCAAAGAGCATATGTTTAAAATAGTCTTTTCCGCTTATATTCACTGTTACCCAAATTGTGATATAACTAATAAAGATGTGGGAAATCACTAGGAGGAATGGCATGCCTATTAAAAAAATATTCTTATATGGTCTGCTTTCTGTTTTATTTCTTTCTGCTGCCGCATGTAGCCATGATGCGAATTCAAAAACAAGCAGCAAGAAAGAAAACAAACAAGAAACAAAGGCAGAAAAAGAAAATGCGAAATATGCTGCGCTTGTAAAAGAAAAAAATAGTGAATTAGATTTAAAACCGATTACTTTGACTAACTATAGTGAAAAAGTAGGAGCGACAATTACCAATCCAAAATATAATGCTTTTGCAGTTAATAAAGAACTTGAAATAACGGGTAAAATTGAAAAACACGAGTTATTAAAAGAAAAATATGTTTGGGTAAAAGTCAGTTCTCTCGATGTGATTGATTCTAATTCAGTACAAGAATACTATATTCCTATAAAAAATGGACAGTTTTCAGACAAAATCCATTTTTATAATGGGGAAGGCAAATATTCCGTACATGTAATGCTTCCTGCAACAGATCGCGAAAATTATTATTATGATCTTTCCACATTTGAAGTAGTGAATGTTAACCCAATAAAACAAAGAGACCTTACTTATACCCCGTTTGCTCAAGAAGCACAATTAACCCTCGATACGATTAAATCCGGTTTTATGTCAGGGAAGGAATTAATAACGGTTGGGGGAACGATCAAAGAGCAAACATCATCCAAGAATATTATGATTGAAGTAAAAAAGGATAGCAATCAGTGGAAACACGAAATTTCTATTAAAAATGGGAAATTTTCTTATGAAGTTCCTCTTTTTTATGGAAAAGGCATCCATCAAATTAATGTTTTAGTTCCAGATCAGCAAAGAGAAAATTATTATCAATATGGCACAACACTTTTTGTCGATAATCAATCCGATCGAACAATGAAACCTATCGAATACTATCGTACCTATGAAGAAAGAGGAATTACACTCAATACCCCTCAATTTGGTGGAGATCAAGCAAAACTTACCTACCATATAAAAGGGCAAATCGATCCAAATGCCAAATTTGCTAAAGAAACTACGCATATTTATGTAAAAACAAAAAAAGGTAATGATGAAGCACTTGACATTATTCCAGTAAAACACTTTAATTTTGATGATTCGATTTATCTTCGATTTGGTCCAGGAGAATACGAAGTATCGATAAACGTTCCGGAAATTAAAGAGGAAAAATCGAACTATTTCCGTTATTTTTCCGTTGCATCATTTTCCGTCGAGAATATGGCAAACGAAGATAAACGAGATTTATTACCTTCACGCGGAATTCCGTCTGATGACCCAAAAATTATTAATCTAGCAAAAAAAATAACGAAAGATAAAAAGAACAATTTTGACAAGGCAAAAGCAATTTATAAATATACAGCAAAAACAATTTCCTATGATGTTGCTAAATTTAAAAACAATGAATTTGAATGGGATGATAATGCACTAAAGACTTTAAAATTAAAAACAGGTGTTTGTCAAGATTATGCGTATCTTGCAGGAGCACTTTTACGTGCAAGTAATATTGAGGCAAGAGTGATAACTGGAAAAGCCGGTACAGGGTTATTAAAAGAAAATCATGCATGGATAGAAGCAAAAATAAATGGAAAGTGGTTAACGATGGATCCAACTTGGGGTGCAGGGTTTGTTCAAAATGATAAATTTGTAGCAAAATATACCGATAAATATTTCCAACCAAATATGAACGAATTTAACAAAACCCATTTACGAGATAAAGTTGAATATTAAAAATAAAGTCGGGATATCCCCGACTTTATTTTATTTCAACACATCTGTTAATTGTGGAACGATTTGTTTTTTTCGTGATACGACACCTTTTAGTAAAGCACTGTTGTTTTCTAGCTTCACATTGAATGCTTTTTCAACAGCATCTGTCGCTTGTCCAATTGCAACAGCAGTAGAATCACTATTTAAAATATCTGTAACAACAAAAAGGAATAAATCTAAATTCTTTTCAGCAATCACGGATGTTAGCTTCGATTCTAATTCCTCTTTACGATTCAACACATCATTGATATCTACTGCATTTACTTGAGCAATTTCAACTTTGTGGTTCCCCATTTGGAATTCTTTTGCATCTAGGCTAACCAATTGATCAATCGTCTTATCGCTTAAATCCGCTCCTGCCTTAAGCATAGCTAAACCATAACTATCAACGTCTACTT
This sequence comes from Heyndrickxia sporothermodurans, assembly GCA_016756695.1. Lineage (GTDB taxonomy): Bacteria > Bacillota > Bacilli > Bacillales > Bacillaceae_C > Heyndrickxia > Heyndrickxia sporothermodurans. The sequence continues at coordinate 3,543,021 of CP066701.1, read as the reverse complement.
CTGCAATACTAGCTAGTTCTTTAGCTGCAGCAATGTCTTGTTCTGTACAGGTAGGTGATTTAAATAAAAGCGAATCTGAAATAATTGCAGATAACATTAATCCTGCAACTTCTTTGCTAATTTCTACACCGTTTTCTTTATACATTTTATTTAAAATCGTTGCTGTACAGCCAACAGGTTCTGCACGATAATATAACGGATCACTCGTTTCAAAATTTGCAATGCGGTGATGATCAATTACTTCCAGTACTTTTACTTGATCAATATCGTCAGCACTTTGTTGACGTTCATTATGATCAACTAGGATCACTCCATTCGTTTCATTTGCAACTTTTTCAACAAAACGAGGTGCTTCCATTTTAAAATAATCAAGGGCATACTTCGTTTCCCCATTTACATCGCCTAAACGAACAGGCTCAGCTTCAATTCCTAACTTATTTTTTAAATGTGCATAAGCAATGGCAGAACAGATTGTATCTGTGTCCGGGTTTTTGTGTCCAAATACTAATACTTTTTCCATCGTTTTCTCCTTCATTTTCATACTGAAATTCTTTTATTATAGATATCATTTAATATTTTAGCAAAAAAGTGAAATATTTTCACGTATGTTCAAAAGAAAGAAAACACCATTCCTTTTGAAATGGTGTTTTCTTTGTCTTAATGAGTCATATAATTATTTGGTGGTTGCATTGTTCCTTGTGCAGGAGCATAGGCATTTAACATTTGTTGCATATCCTGTTGTGAAAATTGTGGTACTTGATAATAATGGTGCTTATTTTGATAAAGAGAAATTTCATAAGCCATTTCGATGCAATTTGGAATTGAATCTGCTAATACCCGGCGGACGACAGGGTTCGTCGTTTCACATGCAGCAACTGCTTTCATCGATGCAGATGATTTAACAGCTCCAAGCATTAATCCAGAAATACATTCATCTGTTAGCTCATTGGCAGATTGTATCGGTTTTTTAGGTTGAGATGGTTGCAGACCATAAATAAAGTCATTATTTTGTTGCATCTTATAACTTTGAGTTGGTACTTGTGGATCTTGACCAGTCTTAAAGCAATCAACTGTTGTATTATATTCTTGTTGCATAAATTGATACTGCCGATCAAGAATCCCGCGCAGCTCTTGATCCTGTACATGATCTTTAAGAAGTGTATAGGTATTCATTGTCCCAATCGCACCAGACAACACTTCCCCTACATCTAAAACTTCATGGCCGCCATGATTCATTTGCTGTGGAATACTACCAGTATGCATGTTCTGATGGTTTTGATTTTGTTGATTTTCCATAAATAACTCCTCCATAAATAAAAATATTTACTATGTTATTATTTATTTAGAAATGGGAGTTATTCATTTTTTTAAATTGTGTGCATGAAACGAATTAAAAAGTATTATAAACGTTTTGACAAGTTTCCGCTGTCGGTTCGTAAAAACAGTGAGACTTATAACGTGCAACTAATGGTTGGTCATACCATGTCGAAGGACAACCCCCTGGTGGTTTAAAATACCATAAACTATATTTAGCCGGCCAAAAACTTTCACCATTAATGGATCTTCGAGCTAATCGTTTTTCTTTTTCTCTTGCTCGTTGATAAAAATATCCATGAATGGTTGCTTCAAATGCATGTGGCTGGTAAACCATTTGAGGTATCGTCCGTAAACCTTTGAAATCGGAACAATTTGCTCGTATTCGGTTTATTCCCACATTCCCGACAAGAAGCATTCCTTGAACGCCTTCTCCTTCCGCCTCCGCTCGTAACAGCCTTGCTAATAGGGCAATATCTGAATCAGTCGCTTTTACAACCGCCATCACTTCACCTCCAAAAACTTTTCACCTTATCATATTCTTAACAGCTGGTTTGATGACCATTTATATATTGACAGATGAAAAAGATTAATAAATAAAAAAGTGAAGGAATTTATTTCCCTCACTTTTACTCACCAAATTTAGTTGCTTCGACTTTAAATAATTGGTTATACTTCTCATATTTATCCCATTGATTTAAATATTTTGCAAAAAACTTAGCTTTATAAAATTTATGATACGAATTCAGTTCACCTTCAATCTTTTCAAAGGCGCGTTCCAAATTGGAGTATTTTTTTAACCAAGGTAAACCTGTATTAACAAAAGCATTTCTAATATCATAAACTACATCTTCAATATTACTTCCATTTGGATGAAACCACCATATACTTTCTAGCTTTTTATTATCTGTAATTTGGTCATAAATTTCATTATTTTGACAACATAATTCCATTTGCAATTGGCATTCATAATATTTCGGGAAATTTTCAATCCTTTCAATGTCATCCGATAATGGAGGGATAAAATCATAATATATCCCTACCGTCGCATTTAGTGATTGAGCAGGCCAACCTGATAATTCGGAAGTGTATTTCCCCACATGATGAATATTTAAAACCCATATACAATCATTATGAAGTGCGTAATAATTTCGGCTGTTAATACTTGAAAATCCAAATTCCTTCAAAACCGGAGATAGAATTCGTTTTATTTTTTTATCAATTTTCTTCCGAACAATCAAGTCAATCCCCCCTGCTATAGTATAATGAAAAAACGTTAATTTGCTTTCAAAATATCTCCATATATATTAGACGTAATAACCGCTCAAAAAGTTGCATTTATTCTAAAAATTTCTTTTTTTACATCATTTGTTTAGTTTATTTCAAAGTCAAATAATTCAATATTACTATTCTTTTTTTGTTTGGACTGAGTAATTTTTCCTTGGTATAGATTTTGACCACTTCGTATATCCATTACAAAGAATGTATTTTTATCATTTGCATCTGCTTTTGAGGTTAAAATATATATTTTTCCATTATTAATTTTTATTACTTGATGCTGATTCCCTCCCATTTCTGGTAATGAAATTTTTCTGATTTTTTCTACTGAATGCTTATCAATGTTTACTTTTGACACTATTACATCTTTTTCATTTGTTAAAATGAAATAAATAGTACCATCTTTATCATTGACTATTTGCGCATCGTAATATTGTTTAGGAACTTTTATTTTTTCTATCTTTTCTTTTTCATAATTATAAGTAACAATTTCACTTTTAACGATTTGTTCATCAATTCCCCCATCTTGATGTTCTTGAACCTTCACGTCATTATCTTGAATGGCAAAATATTTATTAGTTATTGTTGGGTCTGTTGAATAAATCGTAACGTACTGGTATCCAGTGTGTTCATTTCCCATAAATTTAGAAGCGATAATATCATCTTTCATTATCTTTTTCTGTTCATAATCAATGGTATAGACATGTAATTCAATTTTATTTTTGTCCTGATCAGAACGTCGGTTATTTTCCGTAATTACTTTTAATTCATTTCCTACACGTTGTACGTCATGAAAATAAACTTCTGTGAATTCTTTATAGTTTGGAATTTCAACTTTAAAGGAATTTTTCTTTTTATTTTTTTTATTTAAAATTGAGAAATCCAATGAATATTTATTGTAACGTGGATTTAATTCTGTATATATGAGTAATTCATTATCTTCATATATTGAATCAAGGTCATGTTTTCCCCTCATAAAATTCCGATAGTTTTTCCTTAATTCTAAAAGCTTCCCTTTTTCTAAATCTAGCCTTTCAAAGATAGATCTTTCACTAAAGTATGTTGTTCCCTTCTTCGTAGCTTCAAAATTCTCATTCGTATTGCCAATATGATAGTTTCCGCTTATTACGACATTTTTCAGTTCATCATCATTTCCACTAACTTTGACGATTTTCACTTCTGGTAAAGAATTTGCTGCTGCAGTATAAATATAAAATGCACCGATGGTACAAAACATTATTGCTATAATAACAATTGAACTAATATAGCGTTTCATATGATCCTCCCTTAAACTGATACCTTTTTCTTTAATAGGAAATTACTAACAAGTAATGAACCGATAAAAACGATAATCCCCATTACTATTGATAGTAGTAGTTTTTCAATCCCATATAAATAATCTTTTTGTAAAATCATTTCCACAAGGAAAGGAGAAAAGAAGACAATAGATGCCGCAATTGCATACAATACTCCAAAAATGATTCCTTTTATTCGATAACTTCTCTCGAATAAAATACCAGTAAAGATAACAAATACTGCCATTAATCCTGTTGCATAATAAAGTATAAATTCAATAAAAGAGCCTGGAATTAATAAAGATAATTCAAATGATGATCCTAAAATTTCTTGTACGTTCATTCTATTAAGAAATTCATTAGAAACAAGCCAATTTACCATTGCGTTTTCAATTGGAAGTAAAATTAGTTGAAAGGCAATTAAACCAAGAACAAATATAAGAATTGTCAATCCTTTTGACAAAATAATATTTAATCTTGAGGTTGGAAGCATTAATAGTCGATAAATAAATGTATTTTTTCCGAACCAATCGCGATACCAGATGAAAAAAATGTAGAATAATATAGCTGTAACACCAATACCGATTGGTGCGAAAAACCACAAACTCCGTAATATATGAGTAAAATCAAACAATCCATATTGGTGTACATATTGAACAACAGACAAAGATTCATCGTGCATAATACGCTTTGAATCATTCATAAAACTTAATGATATGACAAATACGCCAACAAATTGAAAGATAACAGTAATCAGTAGTAGGACAATGTATATCTTTTTAAAACGATTCATTTCAAAGTTAACTAATTTTAAAAACTTGTTCACGGTTGGTACACCTCTCTCATGACATCAACAACGGATTTCCCTTCAGAGAATCGAATTTCTTCTGTATTAAATTCTTTTAGGACAACACCATTATCCATTAATACAACTTTATCAATTAAATGTTCAATATCATTAATTTCATGGGTAGTGATAATAACTCCTCTATCCTCAATCAGATGACTTGTGAAAACCTCCGCTATTTGTTCACGACTAAAAATATCGATTCCTGAAAAAGGTTCATCCATTAATACATAATCAACATCAAGACAAAGTCCTAATAATAAATTAACCTTTGCTACGTTTCCTTTCGATAAATCGGATATTCGTGTATGCCTATCTAACTTAAAAAACGTTAATAAATCATCTGCTCGTTTTTGATTCCAATTTTGATAAAAGTCGTTCATAAATACCATCGCTTCACGAATCGTCATTTGCGGCAGCATCGTAATTGCATCAGGGATAAACGTAATTTTTTCATAACTTGATTTTGTTAACTTTTCTCCATCAATTAAGATCGTGCCGCTATTTATCGGTGTGAGTCCTAAAATCGCTTTTAATGTGGTCGTTTTACCTACCCCGTTAATCCCAATTAAACAAGTAATCTCGCCTTTATTGGCAGTGAAAGATATGCCATTTAGTACTTTCTTGCGACCAAATTTTTTCGTGACATTTTTTACTTCAATCATTCTGCTTCCATCCTCCCTTTTTCTGTAGAAGTGTATTTATCTTTTACTAAGGTGAGAATCTCCTCTACCGGCACATTAATCGCCCGTATTGATTCCACAAAAGAATCAACAGCTTCCACAATAAGTTCTGATCTTAATTTCCCTAGTATCGCTTCATCATTTGTTATTCGACTTGGGTGGTTTCTTTCAGTATGAATCAACCCTTGTTCCTCCATTTCTTTATACGCCCGTTGAGCTGTATTAGGATTAATCTTTAACATGGATGCAAGCTCCCTTCGAGATGGAATTTCTTGCCCCGCCCCTAAATTTCCAATCGCTATCTGTTCCTTGAAATACCTTACTACTTGAGCATATACAGGATCACGATTATTAAAGTTTATTTTCATTGAAACATCTCCTATTTATTGTGTGTATTAATTAGTTCATACACTTTGATTAGAAAGATGTATGTATTATTCAGTTCATACACTTCATATGTGTATTATATGCGTAATACACATTCAGTGTCAACAGAAATTCTAAAAAAATTAGCCAGTAAATTCCCCTGGCTAAAAATGGATTATATTATTCTATTTATCGGTAATTGTTTAATGAAGTAATTAACAAAAGCATCCGATTCGAGTCTTGCTGTAATATATGGTGGTTTAATATTTATCATCCCTTCAAGAGGGAGACCCGACCAAAAAATATTTTGGTCTATTATTACATATGGGAATGGCAAATGATCTTTAATCTGTTCGTTTGGCTTGATAGTTTTCCATTCCTTTGTTGAAATAATAAGCAATTTAACTTTTTTAGCCCTGTTATTTAGTACATCTTCCCATTGCTTAGAAAGAGTTGCATGTTCTGGCAATGAGAGTATGATATTGTCCTGTGCAGTATGAATATCGATAAAAACTTGATCCAATTTACGTGCATATACCCACTTTAACTTGGGATGTGAGTGTCTCACCCATTTACCAATATCGTTCAGTGAAACCGTTTGGCCTAACCGATCTTGATGTTCTACTAATTGTCTTATTGTTTTATTATGAAATACATGTTGGTGAATGAAATCTTTATTGGCTATGTGGATAAACTTTCCCTTTGCTCTAGTCATTGCGACATTTATTAAACGTTCACTTTCACTTCCGGAAAGAAGCATACTTGGACGAGTTTGAGGTGATCCATCAACCGTATCGAATATGACTAAATCCTTTTCACTACCTTGAAAACGGTGTACAGTTGCCGAAACAATGTCTCCATTTAGCGTTTCTGAAGGATAAAGATCCATCAGTAATTGATCCATTAGAGTAGCTTGTGCCCGATATGGGGTGACAAATCCTATCGAAGAAATGCCGGAGACAAGAGATTCGTGGATTAACTGAAAAGATAGCAAGAGGTGAAATGGATTTATTTTTGATGTTGAAATTCGTTCACTAATACAATATGAACCTGAAAAACTTGTATCCAGTAAAATAGATGCGCGGTTAGGAAAGGGGAAATTCCGCGCAATCGACTTTCGCATCTCTCCTATTTTTTCGTGATCCCCAACCAATGATTGATAAATATATCGATTCGTAAAAGCGGAAATGTCCGGGTGCATTCTTCTTTGTTCTTTTAGCAAAAATAAATGTGGATGCAATTGATCTTCGTTATTCGTATAAACGACATTAGCTTTATGAAAGATATCCTCTCTTAGCCATTTATTGACTAAAGAATGTCTTGAAGATGCAATTGGCGGCAATTGTTTAAAATCACCGCAAACAATCACTCTTTTGTCTAAAGTCGCTGCAAAAGCAATTTGCGGTATATAGGCCATACTTGCTTCATCAATAATTATTAGATCGTATTCTTGTTCATATATCGTCGGGTCTCCAGCTGCTTTTGCTAAAGTTGTTCCAATAATCCTAGCCTCTTTTACATATTTAACTTCTTTCCGCCGGATCGTTTCTAATATTTTCGCAAGTTTTCCTTCTACCTCTAAAAGCTTGTCTGTATCCCTATTGCTAAATGAATTGCCTAAATCTTTCTTTATTTCTTTTTTCTGAATGGAAAACTGTTGTTTTTTTTCAAATAGCGCAGGTTCTCGTTTTTCAAGTAAATGCATCATTGATAATTGATTCTCTTCCCGTAAATCTCCACCCATGCCAAACCGTATAACATCACCCTCAACAAAACGGTTCTTTTGTTGAACAAATGATAATACTTCATTCATTAGCACATCTACGGCTTTATTACTATGGGATAGTATAAGGACTCTTTTTTCTTTAAAATACTTGTTTGCTGCAACTCTTGCTAATGTATAGGTTTTCCCCGTTCCAGGTGGCCCCCAGACAAATGTAACAGGATTATATTTTGATCGTAATACTAACTCATGAATATTACTTTTTATTTTGTTTGTTGGGTGTTTAACTTGGCTTCCAGGATCCATTAACTGCTTTATACTAATTCTTTTTCGCTTATTTTTCTTCGCTTCGTCTAAACGATTTATAAGTTGTTCTAATAATTCCCATGGATCATGGTAAAGAAAAGCCGTGCTGATAAGATCACCGATATATTTATCGAAACTTATTATCATGTTTTTTCCTTCTGAAGAGAGGATTCTTCCGTTATACTTATTTTTCTCCCATTCAAGACGTACAGATGCACCAATTGGAATTTTCAAACTTACAGCCGTCTCAAAATAATAAGTATATGATGAATCATTAGAAACTAAAAAACCATTTGAAACATGATATTTTGTACTCCCGTATTTTTTCAAATGTTGAATTTCTAGTTGTAAAGCATGCTGCCATTCTTTTATTAATAGCTTAGTATTTATAGTCATTGGTATTGCAATCCCTTTTAAATATTTTGAATCAGGTCAATTTGATTGAACCCATATATTTTACCGTATTCTGCTTTATATATAAAATTAGTTTTATATTCTTATTTTTCAAACCTATTTATTGCTATATTTACGCTAAAAATGATATTATCCGATTAAGCTCGATATTTATGGAGGTACATAATGGACAATCAAGTAGAAAAAGCAACTTTTGCAGGCGGCTGTTTTTGGTGTATGGTCAAGCCATTCGACCAATGGGATGGAATTGAAAAAGTGGTTTCCGGTTATTCTGGAGGTCATATTGATAACCCAACATATGAGGAGGTTAAAGCAGGTAACTCCGGACATTATGAAGTTGTTCAGATTACCTATAATCCAAGCATTTTCCCTTACGAAAAATTACTTGAAATTTATTGGCAGCAAATCGATCCTACTGATGATGGTGGCCAATTTCATGATCGCGGAGATTCCTACCGGACAGCGATTTTCTATCATTCTGAAGAACAAAAGCAATTAGCAGAAAAATCAAAACAACAGTTAAGTGAAAGTGGAAAGTTTAAAAAACCAATTGTGACGCAAATACTTCCAGCTGCTACCTTCTATCCTGCTGAAGATTATCATCAGGATTATTATAAGAAGAATAAAGATGACTACATGGATGATAGGAAGAAATCAGGTCGTGATGAATTTATTTCGGCACATTGGAACGAAGAAAAATAAGTTCAGAGAAAAAAAACAGACTCAAATGAGTCTGTTTTTTTTAAGCATTATTATGCTTTTACTACGTTAGCAGCTTGAGCTCCACGTTGACCTTGTTCAACGTCAAAAGTTACTTTTTGACCTTCTTCAAGTGTTTTGTAACCTTCGCCTTGGATCGCTGAGAAATGAACGAATACATCGTCTCCGCCTTCAACTTCGATGAAGCCGAATCCTTTTTCACTGTTGAACCATTTAACTGTACCTTGTGTCATGTAAATCTTCCTCCTAGTGCGCAATACACACATTGTATTACTATCCTTGCTCAAGTGATATTAGGCGATAAGTTTGAAAACACTATCTTTTCCTTACATACCGAACAAAAATAATTCTTCTTTAGAATAACAGAAGTAATTCAATTTAGCAAGTAATTGGTAAACAATTTTTTGTTAATTTTAAAATTAATCTTTAATAATTCAGCCTTTTATGTGACCTTCTCTTTATACTTCTTGTAAAATGCAAAATTATTTTTTGACATGTAAAGCCGACTAACAAAATCACCACTAATAATAATGTAATTGTTGCGCCTGGTGGAGTCCCTAACGAGTATGATGAAATAAGACCTGTAAAGATACTAAATAAAGAAACGATCATCGCTGTGGCAAAGACCATTTTAAACCCTTTCGTTAATCGTATCGCAAACGCTGCAGGTAAAACTAATAATGCTGAGACGAGCAATACGCCAATGGTTGGTATAATTATCGAGATCGCTAAACCAGTAATAATGCTAAATGATAAGGAAAGAAGATTCGTATTTATTCCACTTGTAAATGCCGTATCCTCATCAAAAGTCATTAAATATAATGGTCTTCGCAAAATAAAGAAATACAATAATATAACAATGGTCACTCCTACCATCGTATAAACTTGTGTAGCGCTAATCGTTACGATGGAACCAAATAGGAATTGATCAATATTTGTTGTCATCCCCCCATCTGTAATGCTCATTAAAAATAAAGCAAAACTGAGACCAGCCGCCATTAATATCGCTATCGAAACTTCGGAGTAAGTATGATACGCTCTACGCATATACTCGATGCCAATCGCCCCTATTACTACGACGACAATTGTTGAAAAAGTTATATTCGAATGAATAAAAAATCCAATGGCTACCCCTGCTAAAGAAATATGTGAAAGTGTATCTGCCATTAATGCTTGTCTTCTTAAAACGAGAAAGACACCTAATAGTGGAGCAATGATCCCGATTAATCCGCCAGCCCAAAACGCCCGTTGCATGAATTCAAGGTTAAACATTTCCAACCGCCTTGCTCCCCTTTCTCTAAATGGATGATTTTATCAAGATAATCTTCCACCTCGTCTTGATCATGTGTAACCATTACGACTGTTCGATTATGCTTCTTTACTTGGTGACTCATAAATTCATAGAATCCTTTCCTGCTTTCGAAATCCATTCCTGTTGTAGGTTCGTCTAAAACTAATAAGTCAGGTTCTGAAGCTAATGTTCGAGCAATACAAATTTTTTGTTTCTGCCCACCGGATAATGCTCCAATCTTATGATGTCTATACTCCCACATCCCAACCATCTCAAGAGCGTTCTTAACTTGTAAATCATCATTTTCATCAAGACGTTTAAACCATTTTCCTCTTGGATATCTTCCAGACCGCACAAGTTCTATCACTGTGCTTGGAAAACCTACATTGAAAGAGGCAATTTGTTGTGGTACATATCCAATAGTTAGGCGCTTTCCATCACAATTTTTCTTACTAATGTTAACTTCGCCTTCCCAAGGCTTCAGTAAGCCGAGCATTACTTTAAGCATAGTTGATTTAGAAGCGCCGTTCGGGCCTGTAATTCCTACAAACTCCCCGCTATTTAATTCAAAGGAAACCCCATTTAATGCTGGTACATGTGTATAGCCAAAAACAATATTATGTAATGAAGCTAATTTCATATCGACCATCCTTTCTACAAAAAAACAAGAAAAAGCGTGCGTAATTAGGATGACACACGCTGTAAGAAAAATAAAAATATACATTAACTATCATTTTAATCAAATAAGGACTTTTTAATCGCGTCAAGATTTTTTTGCATGACACTAATATAATTCATTCCTTTATCTTGCTCTTCCTTACTTAATCCTTCTAACGTATGAAGTACTTCCGTTTTTGCACCAATTTCTTTAGCCAATGTTTCGGCAACTTTCGGTGATGCCAGTTCTTCAAAATAGATTACTTTAACATGGTGTTTAACGGCAAATTCTTTTAGTTCCCCTAATCTTGCCGGGCTTGGTTCCTGTGAAGGCGACAATCCAGCAATTGGGATTTGTTTCATTCCGTATTCTTTTGCTAAATATCCAAATGCCGTATGTTGAGTGATAATCTCCTTTTTCTTAGCATCCTTTAAGGTTTCACGATATTGATGATCAAGTTTTGCAAGTTTTGCGACGTACGCATCACTATTTTTTTGATAAAACTCTTTATTTTCCGGATCAGCCTTTATTAGAGCTTTAGTGATCGTTTTTACTTCTTGCTGTGCCAACACTGGATTTAACCAAACATGGGGATCAAATTGATGATGTCCATCCCCATTCATTAAATGAATATCACTACTTGCTTCAACAAAAGAAAGATTTTCATTACTTACACTATTTTTGATTGAAGGAACCCATGTCTCGAAATATTTACTATTAAAAACAAATATATCCGCTTTTTGAATCTTTCCAACATCTTTCGGTGTAGGTTCCCAATCGTGTGGTTCAACGTTTGACGGAATTAATAACTCTATGTTCGCTTTATCCTTAACGATGTTTTTAGTAAATTCATACATTGGGTAAAATGTAGTAACAATTTGTAATTTATTATTACTTGAAGCGTTTTTATTGCTTACTTGATTGATAGTGCCACACCCACCAACAATTAAAAAAGTCAAAAGTAATAGAGATAAAATAATAGAATAGTTCTTTTTTCTCAAACATACTCCCCATTTCTATAAATAATTTGGAATTGTTAATCGGTATTATTACGATTTAGCTTTCATAAATATTAGCTATTAATCTTTTTATAGACAATTAGCATTTTTTCTTCGAATAATCTAGTTAAAGACTGCAAAAATCGATAAAACAAAATCATTACGATTTATATTTTCAAAAAGATTTTCTATTTAAATGATCCTTATATATAATAATACGTAATCATTCTTATTTGCAAGTATTTTTTTCTATATATTTATTATTAGCTAATTTTACATATTATCTTTTTTTATTAAATTTATAAAATTATTCAAGATGGTTGCTGTTAAACCCCATATTGTCTTATCTTCAAAATAATAAAATAGTTCATCCATTTGTCTAGTTTGCCAATTATAATTTTCACCACCAATGATCAAATGAAAAGGAAAGTTCTTTTCCGGTTCTACTTTAAAATTTATTTTAAAACACTCGGGTTCTATATTTTCAAAAAATGATAATGGAATAGTAAAGATTTCGGCTACTTCAGATGGATTCGGTTGAATATTTTGGATTTCGTTAATAAGGCCTGCATACGGATAGATTATCGTACCATATGGAGAGATTATATAATCTAACGGAAAAATATGTTGTATATTTTCTTTTTGTATCCCAAGCTCTTCTCTTGTTTCGCGAAGCGCTGTTTCCATCGAATTTACATCGTCTTTATCAACTTTTCCTCCAGGGAAGCAAACTTCTCCTGGTTGTCTTCTCATATGTAAGGCACGTACTTCAAATAATATATGATATTCGTCACCTTTTTTTAAAACGGGAAGAAAAACCGCATATTTTGCGAACTTTTCCTCACCAATTATGGACGGGACGCGGTTTGAATATTTATCAAACAAAAGATCAATACGCATCGTTTTCCTCCTCTTTTATTTATAAATCTTACTACTTGTCCTACTCTTAAAAAACGCTTTTTATTTCTACATTTTCCGGAAGTTGAAATGGATTATCAGGATTAATATGATCATAGAACATAATTCCATTTAAATGATCGATTTCATGTTGAAAAACAATTGCAGGATAACCACTTAGTTTAAGTACTACTTCTTCCCCGGTAATGTCATATGCTCTGACTTTTATACGCTCATATCTTGGCACATATCCCGGGACAGCGCGATCAACAGATAGGCACCCTTCACCTTGTTGTAAATAGATCATTGTTAGTGAGTGACTAATAATTTTCGGATTGAATAAAGTGTACTCATGTTCACCCTTATCATCAACAATATAAGCAGCAAACATTCGTTTATCTAAACCGATTTGATTTGCAGATAATCCTACCCCTGACCGTAGTTTATATTTTGCAGCTATTTCAGGTGTTTGACTATTTTTTAAATATTGAAGCATACATAATAATGTTTCTTTATCCTCTTCACTCGGTGGGATGTCAACCTCATCCGTCACTTTTCGTAAAATCGGTGCACCTTCTCTTACGATATCTTTCATCGTAATAACATAATTTTCATTAAACTTACCCATGCAGTACATACTCCTTTTCTAAAAAAAATTAATCCATTTTTTATATCTTCACTAACTCATTTTGTCTAATTTTGCTGAGTATTCCTATTTAGCAATATCGCCAATCTCGATTGCACATAATGTAATCAAAAATACACCCTCTTTTAAAGCTAATCTATTATAAATAGTATCAAATAATTCCACTATTTCATAACAATTTATACTAATTAAAAGGTAGTCAAATGATTATTTGACTACCTGGGTAATGGATAACATCGTTATTGGTTAACATAATCTGATTACAATCTACTTCTTACTTTTCTGAGAACAATAGTGATTAACTAATTCTTCAATTTGATCATGTTCTGGAAAATCACCAGTAAAATCGAATTGAATTTCCTCAATGAATTGTCCATTTTTATAAACGTGAATCGCACCATCTTGATTTACTACACTAAATTCAGGTTCAAATACGAAGCCATTTCTCTCAATTGCCCCCATATTATTCATTTCCCTTCAAGATTATATAAGTAATTCATACACTTCATTTAATTGAGTAACACGTATTTGATCCTGTTCGTCTTGAGCATATCGTATTTCTTTTTCCAACACTGAATTTAGAAAAGCTGTCTCTTCTTCTGACAAGGTACGAACAAATTCCATCTCGTTTTGGTTGGTATTTGCTTGTAGCTTTTTGTATATTTCTTCCCCAATCGAATGATTTAAATGATTTGATAAAGATTCTCGTAAATAAGCTAAAGTCGTGTCCAAAAAATCACCTCATTTTTTAATTTGAATACTTCTTCCACTTATATTGGATTATAAACAAAAATTCATACATTCATTTAATTGCGATTATGCACTGATGCTATCATTTATCACATTTGTTTTTGGGCGCGATACATAGCTATGTAAGATCATTCCAATAATAACGAGTAGAATTCCAAATAATGATAACTTAGAAGGCAACGATGTATGCAAAATGATTATTTCACCAATTAGCGCGAACAATATTTCAACTGATTGAGTTGCCTCAACGGCAGCAAGCTGCGAGGAATTATCTTTTACTAAGTCAGTAGCATTAAAAAATAAAACTGTCGCAATTACTCCTGAGGAAATTGCTACAATTAAAGATTGGTTAGTCTGACTAATAGAAGGTAATCCATCAGTTAGAACAGCGTAGATAGACAAAACGATCCAAAATGGCAAACTGGCAATGGTCATGCCAAGGACTCGTTGAAATGCATCAAGTCTTCCCTTACAAATCTGCATCATTTTACGATTACCGAGAGGATACGCAAATGATGCTATAACAACTGGTATAACGACAAGCATAGTACTTTTAAAAGAGATTCCTTGACTTTGATCCAACTGCATACAAAACACGCCAAGTAAAATAATTACAGACATTGCTAAACCTTTTAGTGGTACCTTACCTTTTATAGTTATCGGACCATTTTCAGTTTGCACAGTTTCACTTATAAAAGGTACGAGCAATGATCCAGATATAATGGTGATTTGCCATGTTCCTGCTACAAGCCAGCCAGGTCCGAAAGCCGAAGAAAAACATAAAGGTGCATAAAATAATCCGAATCCAATAAAACTCCAAAGGAACCATTGAAATGGATGCTTTTTCATTTCAACAAATAACTCTTTTAAATTCTTTCTTAACATAACAATAATGAATAAAAACGGTATCATAAAAAAATATCGTAAGGATGCACTCCATAACCAATTTCCACCCGATAATTCCATGGAACGATTAAGGACAAACGTAACAGCAAAAAAGAAAGCTGCAGCGATACCTAATAAAATTGCTCGCATTTGATTGGTCCCCTCCATTAAAAAACTATATAACAAGAATATTCTTTAAATGAAAAAAAATCTAGAGAATTTTTCTCTAGATTTTTTTTCATTAAGTATGAAGTCATTATTACTTAACTAACATAAGCTATAATTCCTTCATCATCATTTAATTCTAATTCTAATGCAACCGACATTGAATCTAGACCATGCTCTGTGCCAAGCCAATGACGAAGTGCCTCAATTAGGTTAAGTTCAGATAATTGTTGGATTCGATCATTCATTTCAATCTCGGCTGAAAAGCCAGTTTCGTCATCATAAATTAATTCAACAGAAACTTCTTCAGGCTGAATATAATATTTGTCTGCAATATAAATACAAATCGCATTGATAATATCTTGTTCATAAATAGCCGTCTTTTCCATATTAATTATACCTTTTTGTTTTATTTCGTTTAAAGAAACTAAATATCCGAACAATGATCATAATAACACCTATTAAAATGATAATATTAACAAATCCGGCTAAAATTGAGCCAAATGCTCCCATTCCAAGGTGTCCAAATAAATTACCGATTAATAATCCACCTAAACCACCTAGTAGCATCCCTTTCATAAATCCACCTTTATTACTTTTGTTCGTAAAGGATTTATTAGCTGTATTCGTTCTAGTGTCTTGTTTAAACTTATTCGAATTCGTTGTACTCTTATTTGGTGAAAATTGATTAGATTGCGACGGGCTGAAAGATCTTTTACCAGAACGATACCCTTTTGCAGCAGCATCATCTACATATCCTATACTAGTTACGGTAAAAATGAGTGTAAATACAGTTAAAAACATTAATAATTTTTTTCTCAAATCAATTCTCCTTTATTTAAGTTTTTAAGAGAGTTTATTTCTATTGTTCTCTTAAACTTTTTAAGTTCCTATGAACTTATTATATGAACTTATTTTATTAAATGCAAGTATTTTCCCTACATACAAAAAAATTGTCACAACTCTTTAAAAAAGAGCATTTGACAATTCAAAATACTAATCATAAGATAAGGTCAAAAGAACTTAAAAGATGGAGATGAACTCATGCTCACATTTCAATTAACGAGGAAAGAGATGGCTGACATCTTGGTAGCTCTAAAAGGATGGGGGAATAAAAAACCTCTAACTATTTTGCGGGATGCATGGATTCGGTCAAACAAAATTTCTATTGAAAATGAAAAACCGATGACAGCCTTTATTACAACAATTCTAGCGCCGATTTTGGACAAAGTCATTAAATTTGAAAAGGCAGAACCGGCTTTTTCTATCAATGAGATTGTCGCACTCGGAAATCAAATTGAAAATACAAACTTTACGACGACCGCTGTACAAAATTGGGTAAAAAGAGATTTAAAAGAAATGATTTCTTCTCCTCAAATAGGAAAAAAGTATTCATTAGAACAAACAGCATTACTTTTTCTCGTTGAAGATTTAAAAACAGCCTTAGATTTTGATTCCATTCGAAAGCTTTTGAAACTGGTCGTTAATGATCCCGAAAACGAGAATGATGATCTTATAAATCCAGTACACCTATATGCATGTTATTCTACATTATTTGACCATATCAATCACGGTACTTATAAAATGACAAATTATTCAATTAAAGACATTGAAAATATAATAGAATCTTCTGCTAAACAAATGGTTGATGAGTATACACATTTAAGTAAACAACAAAAGGAAGCAATTAGAAATACCATTGTTATTGCTACCCTATCTGTTTACACTGCGTATTTTCAAATGTATGCAAGAAAATATTTATCAGCAACATTGTTTTTGCAAGACTTTACTGCACCTTAATCATGGTTTTGCACTAAGGGGGTATCCACTTAGTGCTAAATGCAAACCAACTAAGATGAACACTCCGATCAATTCTGTTATAGCAAAAGAACATTAACTACCAATTTACAATTTCCTGACGTTCCCCTTTACTATTTCCTTTTTTAGCAAAGCGCTTCTTTAATTCTTCTTCAATTTCTTCTAATTGGATATTTTGATCAGCTAAAAGAACAAACGTATGATAAAGGAGATCACTACACTCATTTATTATTTCCTGGCTGTTTTTATTTTTGGCTGCGATAACAATTTCACCTGCTTCTTCAATAACCTTTTTTCCAATTTTGTCAATTCCATTATCAAACAAATAATTTGTATACGAATTTTCTACTGTATTTGTTTTTCGATCAATAATTTCATTCATAACTTGTGTATATATTGATGTTGAAAAATCTTTTATGTCTTTATGTTCTAAAATGTTTTTGTAGAAACATGTATACTCTCCGGTATGGCAAGCTGGTCCAAGTGGTTCTACATAGATTAATAAAGTATCTTCGTCACAATCTGTTTTTATTGAGATGACGTTTTGCTTATTTCCTGATGTTGCTCCTTTATTCCATAATGTCTTTCTCGATCGTGAATAAAACCAAGTCTCTTTTGTTTCTATTGTTTTATCAAATGCTTCCTTATTCATATAAGCGAGCATTAATACATTATTTGTATGTATATCAACAATAATTGCCGGAATTAAACCTTTAGAAAAATTGATCATTTCTAATATTCACCCCATTCTTTATACAAAGTTGTTTAACTTGATTAATTGTAAACGTTTCTTCGTGAAAAATAGACGCGGCAAGTCCTGCAGATACTTGTGTATGTTCAAATAGATCAAGAAAATGCTGTGGTTGGCCGCAACCGCCTGAAGCAATCACTGGGATTGATATAGAATTGACTATTGCATTTATCAGTGGGATATCAAAACCATTCTTTACCCCATCACAATCAACACTAGTTAGAAGAATTTCACCAGCACCTAATTTTTCTACCTTTCTCGCCCATTCAACTACGTTCAAACCTGTATCTTTCCTCCCGCCATGGGACATCACATGCCAAGATCCATGTGATGTCTTTTTTGCATCAATCGCGACAACAATACATTGGGATCCAAATCGAAAGGCAGCATCCTTTATTAATTCTGGATTTTGGGTAGCTGCTGAATTAATCGCAACTTTATCCGCTCCCGCAGTCAATAATGCTGTCACATCCTCTATTGTGCGAACCCCTCCTCCAACTGTAAAGGGGATAAACACCTTTTCGGCTGTTTTTCTTACCATATTTATTACCGTTTTTCTACGTTCATTTGTAGCTGAAATATCTAAAAACACAAGTTCATCAGCACCATTTTTTGAATAATATTCTGCCATTTCTACCGGATCACCCATTTTACGTAACGAAACAAAATTGGTCCCTTTAACGACCTCGCCATTTTTTACATCTAGACAGGGGATAATTCTCTTTGCAATCATACTCGTTCTCCAATTAATTTTACTTGTCCATCATAGATTGCTTTTCCGACAATCGCTTCAGTGATCCCAATTTTTTTTATTTCCTGCAAGTCTTCCATGTTTCGAATACCTCCGGATGCCACAATATTACAACTTACTTCATTAGAAATTTGTTTAAGTTCTTTAAGATTTGGTCCTGTCAACGTCCCATCTTTTGAAATATCTGTATAAACAATCGTTTGTACCCCAAGTGATTCCATTTTTTTCGCAAAACCAATATATTCAATTTCCGAAACGGTTTCCCAGCCTCGCGTTGCCACTTTTCCTTTTATCGCATCAATGCCAATGACAATATATTGATTATATTTATCAAGTGCTTCCTTTAAAAAGTCTTCTCGTTCTAAAGCTGCTGTACCTAGTACAATACGAGATACACCGATAGAAACGTATTTATCAATTGTTTCAATATCCCGTATCCCTCCTCCGACTTCAATAGGAATATTCGAAAGGGAACAAAGTTTATTAATTAATTCATATTGTTTTGGTTTTCCTGCGCGTGCCCCATCGAGGTCAACAATATGGATCATTTCAGCTCCATCCTGGATGAAACGTAATAATTGGGATTCCGGATCACTGCCGACTTCTGTCGTTTTACTAAAGTCTCCTTGATATAAACGTACACATTTTCCGTTTATTAAATCGATCGCTGGTATTATTTTCACATTCGTACCTCCTGTGTAGAGTGAAGAAATATATTTAACAATTGTCTTCCTACAGCCCCACTTTTTTCGGGGTGAAATTGCATTCCATAGACATTATCTTTTCGAACGATTGCGGGAATTTTCACTTCATAATTAGTCGTAGCCATTATATACTCATTTTTCGTTTTCACTTCGTATGAGTGGACAAAATATACATGTTTATTTTGTAGATTTTCAAATTGCGAGTTTTGTATATTCAATGTATTCCAACCAATATGAGGCAAGATAAGATTCGTTTGTATTTTTTCAACGGTTCCTGGTATGAGGTTAAGCCCTTTCGACTTTCCACCTTCATATCCATCAGAAAATAATAATTGCATGCCTAAACAAATACCTAGAACAGGTTTTCGCTTTGCCAACTCACGTAATGAATCTTTCAGGTCTCTGCGGTTTATTTCTGTTACAGCTGCACGAAAAGAGCCAACCCCCGGTAGGATAATATGTGATGCCTTTGCTAGTTCATCATAATTATCAGTAATACAAACATCATACCCTAGACTTTTAAATGCGTTTGAAACACTGGCGATATTTCCCATTCCGTAATCCACAATTGCTATCATTCGATGAACCCCTTCGTCGAATTGACTCCTGTAATCATCGGGTCAATCTGAATTGCCTGTGAAAATGCTCTACCTAGTGCTTTAAATAAAGATTCAATTTTATGATGGGTATTATCACCATATAAAACTCGTGCATGAAGTGTTATACCTGATTGAAACGCTAAAGCAGTTAAGAATTCTTTCACTAATTCCGTATCAAAATCACCTAGCTTTGAATTAGTAAACTCGGCTTCAAAATGTAAAAATGGTCGACCACTAATATCTATAGCTACAAATCCTAATGATTCATCCATAGGTACGTAAGCAGTTCCATAACGGGTGATACTTTTTTTATCGCCTAAGGCTTCCTTAATTACCTGTCCTAGAACAATTCCAACATCTTCCACTGTGTGATGACCATCAATATGTAAATCTCCATCAGCCTTAACGTTTAATCCAATCCGGCCATGTTTTGCAAATAAATCAAGCATATGATCAAAAAATCCAATGCCAGTGTTTATTGAAGTATCACTTGAATCGTCTAAATTACATGAAATAAAAATGGCAGTTTCATTCGTTTTTCTAGTTTTCTCGGCCGTCCGCATATTCTTCACCCTTCCAATATTACGATTAATCTTTTCCCAACCTAACTTGTACTGCACGAGTATGACCAATTAATTTTTCTTCTGAAGCAATGTTTACAACATGTGGGGCGGCATCACACAATGCTTTTTCAGAATAATATAAGTAAGTCGTTTTCTTCATAAAATCATCAACAGACAGACCTGAGGAAAATCTTGCTGTACCTGATGTTGGTAATACATGGTTTGGTCCACCAAAGTAATCACCGATTGCTTCAGGTGTATAAGAACCTAAAAAAATGGAACCTGCATTTTTCACCTTACTTAAATACGACAAAGGATTTTCTAATTGAATTTCTACATGTTCAGGTGCTAATTTATTTACAAGATCAAATGCAAAATCAATTTTACTTACCCGTACACTTGCGCTTTGCGTAGATAATGATTTTTTTGCAATTGTTGCTCTCGGTAATTTTTCACATTGCTTTACAATTTCTATCTTCGTTTCATTTATAAGTTTTTCAGAAGTGGTTAAAAGGAATGTACGTGCGTTTTCATCATGTTCAGCTTGGGCAATTAAATCCGCTGCTACATATTTTGGATTTGCTGTTTCATCAGCAATGATCGCCACTTCCGAAGGACCGGCAATCATGTCAATGCCAACATCACCAAATACGAGTGATTTAGCTGCAGCAACATATTTATTACCTGGTCCAACGATTTTATCAACAGGTGCAATCTGTTCTGTTCCATACGCTAGTGCTGCTATCGCTTGAATTCCACCTATTTTATATATTTTATTTACTCCAGAAATATCTGCGGCTACTGAAAGAATAGGTGCAATGGAATCTTCTTCACGTACAGGTGTTGTCATGATGACCTCACTAACACCCGCTAGCACAGCAGGTATAGCGTTCATTAAAACGGTTGAAGGATAACAAGCAGTCCCACCGGGTACATAAATGCCTACACGTTCAATCGGACGATATAATTGCCCAGCAATGATATCTTCAGTTAGTTCCATTATTTTAGATTGTTGAATTTGCTTTGAATGAAATTTCTTTATATTATCGGCAGCTTTTTGTAGAGATGTAATTGTTTCTACATCAACCTTAGACCATGCCTGTTTTCTTTCTTCATCTGTTACTTCCCAGTTTAAAGGAAGATATCCTTCAAACTTTTGCACATATTCTTTTAAAGCTGATTCACCCTGCAAACGAATTTGATCAATGACTTGTTTAGCAATTTTTAACGTGTCATCACTTAATGATTTAGCTTTATTTTTCGATCTAATAAATGTTTCAATAAATTGTTCACTTGTGAATGTACGAATCATTTAATAAACTCCTTTGACTCCAACAATTCGATAATAGGGGCTAGTTTTTCTCTTTTTATTTTCAATGAGGAGCGATTAGCAATACATCGTGCAGATATTGAATGGATTGTCTCTTTAACAATCAATCCATTAGCCTTTAATGTAGTCCCGGTTTCGACGATATCGATTATCGCATCAGCCAATCCAAGAATTGGTGCTAGTTCAACAGAACCTTCAAGCTTGACAATATCCACTGATTCACCTTTTTTTCGAAAATATTCTGTTGCAACAAATGGATATTTCGTGGCGATTGTTCTTTTACTCACTGTTGGTGGATGTTCTTTTCGCTCTGCGAGGGCAAATTGACATTTTCCAAAAGGAAGTGCCAATAAGTTATACACATCCGGCTGATACTCAAGTAAAATATCCTCTCCAACGACTCCTAAATCAGCTATCCCATGCTCTACATAGGTAGCTACATCCACTCCTTTTGCAAAAATGAAATGAAACTGTTCTGTCTCAATTGAAAGCTTTCGCCCTTTATGTATTAATGGCTCTAAGTTATATGAAAGTGATTGAAAATAATCCAAAAATTGATTTTCTAGCCTTCCTTTAGTTAAAGCGATACATATCTTCATTTTCTATCACCTCATATTCTCCGTCTTTTTGAAGTATATAAATTACTTTTTGGAAGTTATCTTTATCAATCATTTCATCATCGTAAAACACTTCTACAATAAAATCGGCATAGTCTTTTCTAATTTTTTCTGCATACGACAATGTTTCATCTGATGCAATAACACATATTCGTTTTGGTTTATTAACAATCCTTAATTGTTTGGCTAAAATATCGACATCAAAACCCAACCCCACAGCATTTTTGTTTTCTCCAAATTGATCATACAATTTATCATAACGACCACCCGAGAAACATGTTGATCCATTTTCCTCTAACAATCCCCTAAATATAATTCCTGAATAATACGGCAATTTTTTAACCATTCCTAAATCAACGATGACTGGTACCTTTCCGGATTCATTTAATAATTCTGCTAACTTTTTTATATGATTAACGATTTTCAGAAGAACAGGGTAATTTCCCCATCGTATCTCATAATCATTCAGTACCTCTTCAAACGGTCCAAAAGCATCGATTAAGACCACTAATTCCGAAGCAATATGTTCTTTACCGTTTCGTGCTACCAATTGATAAACTTTGTCTTTTCTTTTATCATGCATAGCGATCTGTAGTGCTTTTATTTCTTCGTCACTTAAATCAAGTTGGTTTATAAAATACTCAAAAATACCAGTATGTCCTAACTCAATTACATAGTGATTAATTGTTAATTCATCAAGAAAGTTTCTTGCCATTAATAAACATTCACATTCCCCGTGAAAATTAGGAAAATTGATAATTTCAATTCCAACTTGACGACTTTCCACACCGACTTTATTATTTCTAAATATTGAACCCTGATAAGCCCATTTTTCTGGGGCCTTATTATGCTTTGTTAAAGCGCGTGCAATGGCCGTCGTCCAATCCGGTCGTAATACTTCTATTTCACCTTCGCTATTAAACCATTTCATTAAACTTTGCAAGGACATTCCTACATGTTTATTCGTAAATATATTTGCGTACTCTACAACGGGCGTAGAGATTTCCTGATACCCTCGTAATGTGCTAACCTTGCGGAACGTTTCGAAGACAAAATTTCTATTTGTAACCGTTTCTCCAAAATCATCCTGACTCCCAATTGGTAACAACATTTTAACTCACTTCCTAAATTCTTTATCATATTATCACTCTACCAAACTAAAGTGTTTGAATTGTTACTACAATATCACAACTGAAAAGTAATGGTCAATCATTTTTTAATAAAACTAAATTTATTGGAAAAGGGCATTTTGTCTATGCACAATCATATAATTTTCAACATAATCTGTATCATAACAGAATAACTTATTTACAACTGTATTATATTAGTGTTAAAATATAAAAAATATTTCATGTTTTCACTATTTTAAATTAAATTATTGGAGGGGTTTACATGTTACAAAATCCAGTGGAGTTTTTTCTTAATCTTTCAAAAAAGATTTGTCCGGAATGCGGTGAATCTGTTGAAGACCAAGCAGAATCGTATATTTTAGAATGCGAGCACTGTCTATCAAAAAAAGTTGAATAATCGATTAAAGTAAAAAAAATAGTGGAGCGGGAAACACCGCTCCACTATTTTTTTGCATATGCCGAATCAAATTGAATTATTTGTTTATCTTGATTCCATTCTAAATAGCCATCAAATGTTTTCTCATCTTTCTTAAATCCTTTAATCAAATCGGTTTTTCCTTCTTTTAGTAGTTTTGAAACATTTTTCTGTGAAATCGTTTTGCCGAGAATTTTCTTTGAAATGGTAAAATTGCATTTAGTCTTTTGGTAATTTGTGCAACCATAGAAATTTCCTTTTTCTATTATCATTCCATCGCATTTTTTACATTTTCCAAGCCTAGTTTTTACTCTCTTCCCCTTTTTGCCTGCAATCGTATTAGAAGAAATTTCATCAAGTAGACTTGAAGAAAATGCCCATTTCGTTTCCGCCATTTTCGCATCTTCAATCAACTTAACTGACAACTTCTTTGCCTGTTCCAAAAATATATTTGGCGAAGCCTTTCCCTCCCCTATTTCATGAAGTCTTTGCTCCCATTTAGCTGTCATTTCCGGCGAAGAAAGAATACTATTTCCAATGCTATCAATTAGCAAAATTCCTTTTTTAGTGGGATACACTACATTCTTAGTCACTTCGATATACTTCCGATCTTTAAGAACGGAAATAATACCTGCACGGGTTGCCTCTGTTCCCAATCCTTCAGTTTTTCTTAAAATACTTTGCATTTGCGTATCTTCTATAAACTTACCAGCCGTTTTCATTAATGTGATTAATTGCCCTTCTGTATATCGCTTAGGAGGTTGTGTCTTGCCGTCTTTAACCATTACTTTCGAAACAATACCGGTTTCATCTTTCGTTAAATTAGGAAGAACTTGCTCATTATCCTCTTTTGTTTCCTCCATTTGATAGATGACCTTTCTCCATCCTTCTTGTACCATTTGTTTTCCTTTAGATATGAATGTTGCCCGCTCATCTACAATTGTATGAACAGTTGTATAGTCAAAAATACTCTTTTCAAAATGAGCAGCAATTAATCTCCTAACGATTAAATCATAGATTTTTTCTTCATCCTTTTCTAATGTTAACGGATTTACCACTTGCTCTGTAGGAATAATTGCATAGTGATCCGTCACTTTCTTTTCATTTACGAATCTTTTATTATTCATAACTGATTGATTAGGAAGCGGGAAAAATCCTTTATATGATTCAATACGACTAATTTGATTTAATATTTCAGGGAATAATGCTGCTTCTTCTTTTGTAACATAGCTCGAATCTGATCTCGGATATGAAATAATTCCTTTTACATATAATTTTTGAGCAATATCTAATGTTTTCTTTGGTGAAAACTTAAATAATTTATTCGCCGTTGCTTGTAGGGATGACAAATTGAATAATAATGGTGGTTGAAATTCTTTTCTTTCCTTTTCTATTTCATCAATTTTAGCAGACTTCCCTTTACAAAAATTTGCGATGGCAATTGCTTTCTTTTCTTCTTTTAATCTCGTTTCGGAATCGATATGCCATGTGCCTTCATACTTTTTATTTGTCATTTGAAAAATAGCCTTGACTTCCCAAAATGTTTCACTTTTGAAATTTTCAATCTCCTTTTCTCTTTTAACGATTAAAGCTAACGTTGGTGTTTGCACACGTCCAGTTGAAAACACATCTCGTATCCCTTTTCGTTGTAGCAATAATGTATAGACCCTCGATGCATTCATCCCAATTAGCCAATCTGCGCATGCACGACTCATTGCTTCATAGTAAATAGATCTCGTTTCTTCTTCACTTAGTAAATGCTGAAAACCATTTACTACAGCCTTTTCAGTGAGGGAGGATATCCATAATCGTTTCGTCGGCTTACGATTATGACATTGCTTTAAAATAATCCGTATGATTGCTTCCCCTTCACGTTCCGCATCTCCCGCCATGATCACTTCATCAATGTCAGAGCGCTTTAATAAATCTTTTATGATCGTAAACTGATTCCACTTGTCCTTTTTTACTTTATATTGAAAGGATTCAGGAAGAATAGGCAATGTATCGAGGGACCACTTTTTCCATTTCGCGTTATATTCTTCCGGAGGAATGAGTTCACATAAGTGCCCAACTGCCCAGGTTAAATAAGCACCATCTGGAAATGTTTGATTTGGAGAGATTTCGATGTAGCCTTTCATTTTCTTATGAGGAAAAGGTGCGGCAAGTTTCATTCCTTGATCTGGCTTTTCTGCAATGATTAATGGAATAGTCATTAGTTCCATAAACCTTCTTTCATCTGGTATTAACCATTATATTCATACTATATTTTACTATATTTCATCACCTGAAAGAAATACTATTAAATTCACTTACATTGAGACATGTAATCGTTTTGTAAAAAAAATAATCATACAATAATATTTTTTAATATAGATTTTAGATTACCGTAACTGAATTGTGGTATATAAATGATAAAATTTGCTTAAAGAAAGGTTGATTTTTCAATGTGAAAATTCTCAAGCTAAACTTTATATATTTTAATGGTAAGTTAAGAATAAAACACTAGAATATTTTTTAAAATAATATTTCTCGGAGGTGTTAGCATGGCTTCTTCTTCGAAGAGAAGTCTTTATTTTGACAATGCAAAGTTAATCCTTATTTTCTTAGTCGTATTCGGACACGTTATTAGTCCTTTAAAAGGAAATGATGATATTCTTTTCACTTTGTATACGGTCATTTTTCTCTTTCATATGCCTGCCTTCATTTTAATATCTGGCTATTTTGCGAAAGGATATCGCAAAAAAGGGTATCTACTTAAATCTGTAAAAAAAATATTATTACCCTATTTAATTTTTCAGGCCATCTATTCATTTTTTTATTTTATCAATGGCGATGAAAAATCCCTAACATTTGATTTCTTACAGCCACACTGGACTTTATGGTTTTTATTGAGTTTATTTTGTTGGAATGTACTTATTTATGCCTTTGCAAAGTTAAAATGGATTGGTCTTATAGTTGCTGTAGCAATAGGAATCGCAATAGGATATGTGGATCAAGTTGGGAACTATTTAAGTCTGTCAAGAACTTTTGTCTTTTTCCCATATTTTCTATTAGGATTCTTAATTGAACAAAAGCATATTAATTGGATAAAGAACATGAAATTTTCAGCAGTAATAGGTGTTTTAATCATATTGTCAACTTTTCTGCTATTTGGTTTATCCTTTCCTAAGGATGCGGTTCCATGGTTGCTTGGTTCCTCCTCTTACGCAGATATGGGCAATGCTGAATGGTTTGATGGGCTTTTCCGTATGCTTCAATACTTGTTAACATTAATCGTTATTTTTGGATTTTTTGCACTCGTACCTGCGACCGGATCAAAATTAACGATTATAGGACAACGAACACTTTATATTTATTTATTACATGGTTTTATTATTAAGATTATTGAAACAGCTGTCTCAGACGAAACACTTGAATCAATTTCGCAAAATTATTTCTTGCTTTTCATTTTTTCATTTGTCGTCTGTTTAACTCTCGGAAGTTATTTAATTAAAAAATACACTAAACCATTAATTGAACTTAGGCTTTAATAAATAGGCGTATAAATTTCCCAAATCCTATCCATCCTAAAAATAAAAGGATGGGGTGGATATGTTGGGACTATTCAATACATTTCAAGAGTGGAAAGCAAATAAATATGAAGAAAAAATTGCAAAAATGGAGTCTAAAGGAATATGCCCGGATTGTTATGGGAAGGGCATCAATTCTCTAGCACTTAATGAATTTTATGTAACAAATGTTTTTGATTGCCCGGGGTGTAATGGCAGTGGGTTATTCTCAGATTGGTATGAAAATAATCAATAGGTAAGTGGAGCTTCCTTAACTGTAGAACAGTTAAAGGAAACTCCTTTTTTTATTAGCCTCCAAAGAAAAAGTCTAATACATTCGAGGCGGTCGAGGATTGTTTATTGTAAAATTCCGAGTAGCCACAGTTTTTACAGTAAACAACGATAAATTGGTTATTTTGGATATCAAACATTTTCGAAAGTCCAGTTCCTGTCATGGCCACTTCCTTTTTTCCAGCATCCGTACTTCCACATTTTATACATCCTTTATCACTCATAAAGAAACCTTCTTTCATTAAAATAACTTTCAACTAATTTTTACGTTGCAAAACTCCTTTAAGTTTCATTTTAAATTTTTCAAAAACAAGAACCACCAACATTAGGTGGTCATTGCTTAATCTAAATCGACTTTCCCCAATGGTGTTTCTGCAGGTCCTTCAATCACATCCCCGACAATTGAAAATCGTGAACCGTGACAAGGACAGTCCCATGTGCGATCACCGGAATTCCACTCAATTTCACAGCCTAAATGTGTACATGTCGTATCGACTACATAAACTTTACCGTCAGCATCTTTATACGCGCCCGCACGTTTACCGTTAACATTGACAACTGAACCTTCATCATTAGCTAAATCATTAATGTCTCGCAAAGGATACTCCAATTTACCTTCAATTAAATGTTTGGCCACATCAAGATTTGTCGTGATATATTCTTTTACACTTGGGTTTGCATTAAATCTTGATGGGGAGAATAGATCTTCATATTTATTTTTAGTTCCCGAAATAAGATCAGTAAGTAAAATGGCTGAAACTGTACTGCTTGTCATACCCCATTTTCTAAATCCTGTCGCTACAAAAACTTGATCATGATTATTCGTAATCCGCCCAATGTACGGAATCTTGTCCAATGTAGTTAAATCTTGAGCAGACCATCTGAATAAAAATTCATTAATTCCAAATGCATTTTCCGCATACTCTTCTAACGCCTCATAATGAAGAATTGTCGGTATTCCTTGGCCTGTTTTATGATTTTCACCGCCGACTAATAGGACCTTTTCTCCGTTCAACGTCATTGTTCGGAAGGATCTTGTCGGCTGTTCCGCATTAATGTACATTCCCCGTGGAACATCCTTATCCGTTTTAACTGCAATTAAATAAGATCTCTCCGCATACATTCGGGTCGGATAAAAACCTAGCCCATCATAAAACGGAAAATGTGAACATGCGCAAACAAATTTACTTTTTACTTTTAAACCTTCTTTCGTAATAACAATTGGCTGATCTGAATAATCGACATCTGTAGCTGTCGTCTTTTCAAAAATCAATCCACCCTCTTTTTGTATATAATCAAGTAGTGGCTTTAAATATTTTAATGGGTGAAATTGTGCTTGATTCCTCATAATAAGAGCTGCTTTTATAGGAAAATCAACTGGAATTTCATTGATTAATTCACCATTAATACCAAGTTCCTTATAGGCATTTTCTTCTGCTTCTAATTTTCTAATATAATCCTCACTATTCGTATATATATAAGCATCCTCTTCACTAAAATCGCAATCAATTTGTAGTTCGTCAATCGTCGTTTTAATAAATTTGAATGCATCTATATTAGCTTCATAATATAATTTCGCTTGGTCTTTTCCATTATTTTGAATTAGTTCATCATAGATTAAACCATGCTGTGCAGTGATTTTCGCAGTTGTATGCGCAGTTGTACCATTTAGCAGCTCACCCGCCTCAATAATTGCCACTTTGTACCCTTTTTTCGTTAACAAATAGGCAGTTGTAATTCCAGTAATGCCTCCACCAACAATTGCGACATCTACTTCAATATCTTCATTTAAAGTTGAAAAACGAGGTAACTCAACACCCTCTTTCCAAATGGGTTTAGGAAATTGCGGCATATTCACTTGTTCGTTTGACATTTATTAATCCTCCAAATTAATATTTATAACTATATTTACCACAAAGGATTATTTTCATGTGTTTTTTGCAATAATACTTAAATAGATTTATTTTAAATAAATACTAGGAGCATTCCTGTTAGAAGGATTTTCGGGGACTTGAACAAAAAGAGCCCTCTTGGTATGATGCGGGGTGTCAAATCGTCGATGAATTGACCCCTAATTTGTTAACCAAGGAGGACTCCATAATGGATTTTAAACAAAATCAGAAAATTAATCAAGTCACCGAAAAAACACTCGTTGTAGGGATCGATATCGCAAAGCGGACACATTACGCTTGCTTTGTAGACGATCGTGGCCGGGTGCTCCAAAAGTCTTTCTCAGTTTATCAATCTAATAACGGCTTTGAGTATTTATATCAACGTATTTTGACTGAAATGAAAGAAAGCGAAAAGACAGAAGTCATTGTCGGGATTGAACCTACTGGTCATTACTGGCTAAATTTAGCCTATTTCCTTGAAGAACGAGGCATTTCCTTAGTCATGACGAATCCGATGCATGTCAAACGGTCAAAAGAGTTGGATGACAATCTGCCAACCAAACATGACCGTAAAGATGCACTGGTAATCGCTCGTCTTGTAAAGGATGGACGCTTTAGTTATCCGCGAATCCTCAAAGGGATGGAAGCTGAACTTCGTGCTGGTTCTACATTCCGTAGTAAATTGACTGAGGAGCTAGGAGCCGTCAAAAACATGATAATTCGCTGGTTAGATCGCTATTTTCCAGAGTTCGTTCAAGTATTTCCGTCATTCGGAAAAATGGCTATACTGCACTTGAATGCACTCCATTTCCAAGTGATCTTCACCAGAAACACCCGGATGAAGTGTTATCCCTTTATCGAAAGGTCGAGGGACTAAAATCCCCCAAAGACCAAAAGCAGTGCGCCTTATCGAAGTCGCATGACTAGCTCTATCGGAGTAACGGAAGGATGTGAGATACCGTATTGAAATAGCCACACTTGTCCGCCGTTACCACCAGCTAGAAAAAGATATTGAGGGTATTACGGAGCGCTTAGTTGAGCTTGTAAAAATGTCAGTAGAATACGAATGGCTGTCAACGGTACCAGGGCTTGGAGATACGACAATCGTTGACCTATTAGCTGAAATCGGAAGTTTTTCACACTACGAAGATCCACGCCAACTAATCAAACTCGCGGGATTAACGTTACGTGAAAATTCCTCTGGTATGCACAAAGGGCAAAAACGAATCTCTAAACGGGGTAGAAGAAAGCTACGCGCTCTCCTGTTCCGAGTCATGATGCCGATGATCCGCCACAATGAAGCTTTTAGAAAGCTACATGAGTATTACACGAACCGTCAGGTTAATCCTTTACGCAAGAAACAATCCATCGTGGTTCTATGCGGTAAACTGTTAAAAGTATTACATGGAATTAGCACTAAGCACAAAGCGTTTGACGCACAGCGAATGATGAGGGATATTCCAAGTCTCTTAGAGGCAGCTTAAATCCCTACAGCCCCTTAACTAGACCTAGACAACAGGATGACACGGAGAAGCTGGCATTATTTTCACCATTCGACCTAGAGTCCCTATAGGAGCTTCGCTAGCCTCTGCCTTATGACTAGACCGAACGAAGGAATGTAGGCACATAGATGCCCAGAGACATGGGAGGGTACGTCATCATAAGCTACGCAGAGATCCATTGTGCATCGTATAATTCCCTATCACTACTTTCCATAATTATCCAGTAGTGACCGCGTAGCGTACCTATTTATTGGAATAGTTTCACATATTATGAAAATAAAGTTAGGGTCCGTGTCGAAAAATATTTTTTTGACACCCTACCAACGGGTCAAACCGTTGATGTATCAACATTTATAGAGGGAGTTGTAAGTATGACAAATCAAAGTAATGAAAAAAGGGTAACCGATACACCAAAAACGAAAAAATTTACAATAAATACTGCTATGAGCACGATCAATCAAAAACCATATTATCCAGGTGGATCGGTTGAAGAACATAAAAACATAGAAGAAGCAAATACAATCCTTACAGGCGATGAAATTAAACAACAAAACGAGAATTTATAATTTGAGTATAAGTTGTGTAGTGTACTTTCCCCTTTTCGTTCAAGTCATGTTATAATCAATAGGATATTACTGTTTTGGAGGTATTTGTCTTTGATTACTGTTAACAATGTTGGCTTACGATTTGGTGAACGTAAACTTTTTGAAGATATTAATATTAAATTTACACCAGGTAACTGTTATGGATTAATCGGTGCTAATGGAGCAGGTAAATCTACCTTTCTAAAAATTCTTTCCGGTGAATTAGATGCACAAACAGGTGATGTTCATGTTACTCCTGGTGAAAGACTAGCTGTATTAAAGCAAAACCACTTTGAATTTGAAGAAGAGGAAGTCCTAAAAGTTGTCATTATGGGACATACCCGTTTATTTGAAGTGATGCAGGAAAAGGAAGCCATCTATATGAAAGCAGATTTTTCTGATGAAGATGGGATGAGAGCTGCTGAACTAGAAGGTGAATTTGCTGAGTTAAATGGTTGGGAAGCTGAATCGGAAGCAGCTATTTTACTTAAAGGGCTTGGTATTGAAGAAGAACTGCATACGAAAAAGATGGCAGAACTAACAGGAGCTGAAAAAGTAAAAGTATTACTTGCTCAAGCCCTATTTGGAAAACCGGATATTCTTCTACTAGATGAGCCTACAAACCATCTTGATTTAAAAGCTATTCAATGGTTAGAGGAATTTCTAATAAACTTTGAAAATACCGTAATTGTTGTCTCGCATGACAGACATTTCTTAAATAAAGTATGTACACATATTGCTGATTTAGATTTTGGTAAAATTCAATTATATGTAGGAAATTATGATTTCTGGTATGAGTCCAGTCAACTAGCCCAAAAAATGGCCCAAGAATCTAATAAGAAAAAAGAAGAGAAAATTAAAGAATTACAAAGCTTTATTGCCAGATTTAGTGCAAATGCCTCGAAATCTAAACAAGCTACTTCGCGTAAAAAATTGCTGGACAAAATATCATTAGATGATATTAAACCATCTTCTAGAAAATATCCTTATGTTCACTTTACGCCGGAACGTGAGATTGGTAATGACTTACTCCGTGTTGAAGGGCTAACAAAAACAATTGACGGCGTTAAAGTTCTTGATAATATAAGCTTTATCATGAATAAAGATGATAAAATTGCACTCGTTGGTCAAAATGAAGTAGCAAAAACGACTCTATTTAAAATATTGGCTGGTGAAATGGAACCAGATAGTGGATCATTCAAATGGGGTGTGACAACTTCACAATCCTATTTCCCAAAAGACAATTCAAGTTACTTTGAAAATGGTGATTTGAATCTTGTTGATTGGTTGCGCCAATACTCCCCGAATGATCAAAGTGAAAGCTTTTTAAGAGGATTTTTAGGGAGAATGCTTTTCTCCGGTGAAGAAGTATTAAAAAAAGCAAATGTATTATCTGGAGGAGAAAAGGTTCGTTGTATGCTTTCAAAAATGATGTTAAGCGGCGCTAATGTTCTGTTATTAGATGAACCAACCAACCATTTAGACTTAGAATCAATTACAGCCGTAAATAACGGATTGATTCGCTTCAAAGGGTCAATGATTTTTGCGTCACACGATCATCAATTCATTCAAACGATCGCAAATCGAATCATAGAGCTGACACCTAATGGTATGATTGATAAAGTAATGACCTACGATGAATACTTGGAAAATAATGATATACAAAAGCAATTAGAACAATTATATAAATAATAATAATTGGAAAAAAGGGAATCAAACCGTGATTTGATTTCCTTTTTTTATTTAGTCTAAAAATTTTTTTGATTGTCCCTCTTACTATTGTGCATATATTTATGTTGGAGACATAAATTTTGTGAGGTGATTGACTTTGACTGTTACTGGTAAGGAGTATATATCTAGAATTGACAACTTACACAATGAAGTATGGATAGATGGAAAACGGATAGAAGGAAAAATTTCGGAGCATCCTGCATTTAGAGGAGTTTTAAAAAGTAAAGCAGCATTATATGATCTTTCTAATTCCAATAAGGATACTTTCACTTTTTCATCCCCTGTTGTAAATTCTGAAGTAAACTTTGCTTTTCAACAACCAAAAACGAAAGAAGATTTGGAAAATAGATTTGTGGCAACAAAGAAATGGGCACAAACAAATTTAGGTTTATTAGGACGTTCTCCCGATTATGTAAACACCGGAATAATGGCTTTAGGTGTTGCTAATTCAATATTTCATGAAGATAAGAAGAATTATGAAACTAATATTTTTAACATATACAAAATGGCGATGGAAAATGATCTCTCCTTTACTCATACATTTATTAATCCCCAAGTAAATCGTTCAATTGGCTATTACGAAGATTCCGATAAAATTATTGCAGCTAAAGTTATTCGTGAGACAAGCGATGGAATCATCGTAAAAGGTGCGAGACTTTTAGCTACTCAAGGTGGTATTACCGATGAAGTATTAGTGCTTCCTTCTGGAGGAAACTTTATTGAGGACGCTTATGTATACGCCTTTTCCATTCCTTCAAATACACCTGGTTTAAAATTTATTTGCCGAGAATCTTTCGTCAATGGCGAATCTCATTTTGATTATCCGTTAACTTCTAAATTTGAAGAAATGGATTCAATCGTTGTTTTCGATGATGTTCTCGTTCCATGGGAACGTGTATTTTTATACAAAAATTTAGATATAGCATGTAATATGTTTTCGGAAACTAAGTTTAATACAATGCTTTTGTACCAAGCGATTACAAGAATGATTGTTAAAACAGAATTTATTCTTGGATTGGCAGAGACCATTGTACATTCTATTAATATTATTGAGTATCAGCACGTAAAAGACAAACTTAGTGAAATTATTTCTACTCTCGAAATTATGAAGTCTTTACATCTCTCTTCTCGAGTTCATTCATCACTCGATCATTTTAATACAATGGTCCCTGATTACAAACCATTAAATGTCGCCATTTATTATTATCCGAGAATTTACCCCCGATTAATTGAAATTATACAACTTTTAGGTGGTAGTGGAATGATCCTCCTCCCTACTAAAGAACAGTTCCAATCAACGATATCTTCCTATCTTGATAATTATTTACAAGCTACTAACGTAAATGCTACCGATCGTGTAAAAATTTTCAGACTCGCCTGGGACCTTTGCATGAGTAGCTTCGGCACCAGACAAACGCAGTTTGAACGATTTTTCTTTGGTGATCCAGTTAGGATGGGTATGGGACTTTACAATAGTTATCCGAAGGAGTCCTATGTAAAGATGATAAACGATTTTCTAAGTTAATCAATAATCTTATTCTTTGAGGTAAGGCTTCAATTTCTCTACCATCATTTCCAACCTTTGTGCATTATTTTGATACATTTCACTGGCAGATTTTGATTCAGTAGCTAAAGTAAATAATTCAAGATCTGCTTGGCATTTTTTTAGAGTCGCTAATAACAATGTTCTCTCCTGCGATTTAGGAAGTTGAATTTTATCATCATAAATATCCACTGTTAATTTTCCATAAGCATCAACTTGACCAAGAAAAACATTATCAAGAGCAACATTTAATTTTTCTAATTCAGCTTTTAACCAAGATCGATTATAACCTGTAAATCCAAGTGCTTCATCTAAGATCATTCCTTCAGAAATGACAGTTTTAGGTTCTTTTTCTGGTGCGACTTGCAATTGAACATCCTTTGGAGTGATTGGTTGTTTTTCTTTTTTCAACAATACGTTCAATTCACCGCTCGGTTCAAGTACAGCAAATTCCACATCAGCTATATTAAAAGCATTTTTCTTTCTTAAAAGCGAGGCCAAGTCATCGACCGTATGTTTTTCTTTCATTAAACTATCTTCCTGTATTTTTCCATCCTTAATTACAACAACAGGAGCACCATCAAGAAAATCTCGAACTTTTTTACTCTTCAAGGAAAGATATGTTAATAATACGGGAATTAAAGCCCAAATAAGTAAGCTGTACATTCCATTTAAAAAGTTTTGTCCCACACCAGTGGATATCTCCGCAGCAATGCCACCAACTACTATCCCGATAATATATTCAAAAAGGGACAATTGACTAATTTGTTTTCTTCCAAGCATTTTGGTTAAAAAGAATAAAACGATTAGCGTAATGATCGATCGTAAAATAACTTCGAGCCAATTCAGTCCCATTTCTTCACCTTCCCTTAACTCTTATATTGAGGCTCCTCACGTTCAAGAATGACTAATCTATTTTGTAAATCTGTAATGATTTCGTCTGCTTCTAACATACTTTCATGAAAAACTTTCTGTGCATTAGCATCTGTACTCATTAATGCGAAGCGGCTTAAATTGCTTTTAGCACCATTAAGACTCGCGATGCAATTCTTAATATCTGAAGCAATTGTCATTTTCTTTAAACCCCTTTTAGAAAAGAGGCTGGGACATAACTAGCTTCAAATAGTGAAAAAGGTGAATTTGAGTGTGCTCAAATTCACCTTTCTCTATTTTTTTACCTGTAAATTCTTCTATTACCTTAGTTGTTGGGCAGTGTATTTTCTTAAATTCACTGCCATTAATGCAAAGCCCATTTCATTTTCTACCTTCGATTTTCCTCGTACGGAAAATCGTGTGAAACGCAAATTAGCCTTCAAGAATCCAAAAACTGGTTCCACATCGATTTTGCGTTTTCGATAGATCGCACCCGTTCTCTCTTCTGAAAGCTTCGTTCTTACATATTCTTTTTGTTGTTCCCATGTTTCATTCACCATTCGTTTTCGATTGTTGCCTTCTTTTGCTTTGGTACAGGAGGAACGGAATGGGCAGTCCGAACAGTCTTCGCACTCGTAGATTTTAAACTTCCGTTGGAATCCTGTACGATCAGTACGGACAGAATAATCGTGAAATGTAAGATGTTTCTGGTTTGGACATGTATAGGTATCTGTTTCTTCATCGTACGGCCAGTTGTCTGGATTGAATAGGTTTTGTTTGTAGGTTTTCTTTTTTTCCTTCATATACAGCGTATAAGGAATAAGTGCTTCACGTTTTCTGTTCAAAAGGATATCATTATAATTTTCTTCACTACCATAACTTGCATCTGTGACGATGTGTTCCGGTAACTCGAAATAATCCTGCTCAATCTCATCTAGAAAGGGAATTAACGTACGTGTGTCTGTTGGGTTTGAGAATAATCCATAGGCAAGCGCATATTGACCTTCCGTTGCGATTTGTGTATTATAACCAGCCTTCAATTGTCCATTTTTCATATAATCATCTTTCATTCGCATAAATGTCGCATCTGGATCTGTTTTAGAATAGCTATTACGTGTACCAAAGATTTCAAGGTCTCGTTGGTATTTCTGTTTTCGTACGATAAAATCAATCAACTGTTTACGCACTTTTTTCGGATATTTGCGTTCATTTCTTAAAGCTTTTCGTTCTGGAACATCCGATGATGCTTCAATTTGTTTATCATACTCGTTTACGACATCATCCACTTTTTGAACCAATTGAGCGAGCTCTTCCAATGATAACTGTTCATCGCTTTCACGTTCGATTTCAGGTATGATTTCATTCTCAAGAAGCTCATCATATAGCTGGTTTGACTTTTCAATTAAACTTTGATGATACTTCTCAATCGACTTCTTCCAGACAAACGTAAATTTATTTGCATTCGCTTCAATCTTTGTACCATCGATAAAAATTGCTTCTTGATCGATCAGTTTTTCTTCAATTAATTGGCAACGGAATTGGACGAAACATTGGCGAATTAAATTTTTCACTTCTGGTTGAACACGGAATCGGTTGATTGTTCGGTAGCTTGGTTCATGCCCTTGAGCTAGCCACATCATACGGATACTGTCTTTTAATAGGGCTTCAATTTTTCGCCCTGAAAAAACAGATTGCGTGTAGGCACATAAGATAATTTTAAGCATCATGCGTGGATGGTAGGCAGGACAGCCATCATTTCTCTGAAATGATTCGAACGCTTCATGAGGGATACTTTCAACTAAATGATGAACATGGAAGGCAATATCATTTTTTTGTAACTTTACTTCTAAATCTAAAGGCAAAACTAATTGATTCATGGTATAATTTTTAAACATAAGGATCCTTCTTTCTGATTTTATTTGGTGTGGTAACTTAATTTTATCAGAAGTGGTCCTTATTTTTATTCAAAAAATAATCAAAGCCGGTGAAATTTTACTCGTCGTAAAAATTCACCGGCTTTTTCATCTCAGAGGTGGGTTTTGTCCCAGCCTCTTTTTATTTTCTTATTGTTGTTTATATTGTGGTTCTTCTTGCTCTACTTCATTCATTCGTGGTGTTAGTGTGTCAATAATTGATTGTGTTTGTTGAGCGCAGGATTGATAAAGTTGCTTTGCTTGTTTATTGTCTGTCGCTAAAGAAAAACTTTCTAAATTCGCTTGAGCACTCTTCAATCCAGAAATGGTTTGCTTAATATTGTTAATAACCGTCATGATCATAACCCCTTTTTGGTGTAGTTTGACTTTTGTTCGTACTGAACGATGTTAGTTTATGAAAATGGATTAATTTTATAATTAGAAAATATATCCTAATAAAAAAACGCCCCATTACGAATTGGAGCGCTTTTTTGCTATAAGTAAAGCAATTTGTATCATTGTAATTGGTAATGATGTTTTCTTTCTATATGCTAAATATTTTGGTTCCCATGAACTTGCATACTTTTCCTTAAACTTCTTTAATCCTTTGAAATGATAGACAAAATTACCATGCGTGTATATTTGTGATGCTAATTTTTCCCCCATAAAGGAATACTTTGAAAGTCCTACATTTGCGAGCGGCGCCATTCCTAAATTAAACCGCTTATACCCTTTTAATTTTGCCCATTCAAATAAATTAATGAAAATAAAGTCCATCGTTCCCGATGTTACATTCGGGATATATCTCATTAAATCAATTGATAATGTTGTGTGATTATCATAAACCGGCATAATACTAACAAATGCAATAATATTTTTATCCGGATCCAATAATATTGCTACAGGAGCTGTCTCCAAATAGCTTTTATCAAAAAATCCAAGTGAGAATCCTTTCTCTCTCTTCCCGTTCAACCACTGATCAGAAATGGATTTTAATGCTTGAAAATCTTCTTTAGAAAAGGGAGGTTCAAGTAACCGAAAGGTATACCCTTCTTTTTCAAATTTATTTTTCGTCGCTCGAAGGCCCTTCATTTTACTGCCCGATAGAGAAAAAGTTTGTAAGTCCACAAAAGCTTCCTCACCTAATTTAAAAAAATCGTAGCCATTTTCATGTAATTTAGGAATTAATTCATTTGTTACTTGATAGTAAGCTGGTGTATATCCGTATAAATCTGCAAAATCATGAAATTCTTCGATGGAATGAAAAAATTCTTCCTTTTTCCCTATTGGATCACCTAGGACAACTAGTTTATCAGCATATTGCTCATACATCATCATTACTTGCCCTGTTTCATTCCAAAATATTTTTTTATCATGTAAAAAGACTAAATGTGAAAGAACGGTTCCTCCATACTTTTTTAAATGAGCCATCACCTTGTTTTCATCGATTTGATAGGATCCTGGTGTCCTTGGTCTCATAAAAAAATAGGTGATTAACATAATTATTGCGGCGATCAATAAACCGGTAATTGCACTCAAAATTAAATCACTCGCATCAATAATCACATATTTTCGAATAAAACGAGGAATTTTCAACTTACTCTCAGGTAAATTATTATAACCAATTAACACATATAACAATGTAAAGAAAAGGATGACCATTAAATCAAATGCAGCTCTACCCCATGTAACTACGAAATTCAACCGATAAAAACGCTTCTTGGAAACAACTAACATAACCGCTACAAAGCCTAAATAAATGGCCTCTTCATAATCAAACCCTTTAACAAGGCAGAGCAAGGAAGCGAAAATTAACAGTACAAGTGTCGAGTAATATGCCCATCTTACTCTGTACTCTATCCCTCTAGATAACAAAATTAATAAAAATCCGGTAACGATTGTCAATTGATGTGAAAAACCCATTAATGGAGAAGATAAGAATTCTCTTAAAAACTTAATTCGGTCAAGAACTCCTGGCAATGATGCCGAAAGTAATAAAACGATTCCGGAGAAAAATACTAATATTGTTAGTATCCAGTGACTCATATTTTTTGAGATGACAAAAATTATTTTTTTATATTGCTCATCCAACTGTTTCCAAAAATATCTTACAAATAAACCGATTGCAACAATAAACGGAATAAAATAATAACAAACTCGATAAAGTAATAAAACTAATAAAATTTTTTCTGTCTCTATATGATAAAATTCAAGACCCATTAAAATGACGAAATCAAATGAACCTAATCCACCCGGAATCATACTTATTATTCCTGCAGTTGACGCAACAACGAAAATCGGAAATAGCTGTGTGAAACTTATAGGGACATTGACTAATAGTGCAATTACCCAAAAAAACAATAACGCACTCATCCATTCAAATAGTGAAATCACCATAAGTTCAATCAAATAATTATTTTTAAAGGAAAACTTTGCATTTTTTATATTTTTCCATTGAAAGCTTATTATTAAAAATGGAATATACAAAGCCATCGCCCAAACGGCAATTTTCAACCATTTCAATTCCACTAAAAAAATCGGTTTAAATACTCCTATTGCCACTAACCAGCATAAAATGGATATTCCCGAAATGTAGAAGATTGACACTTTCGCGATATTTTTTAAAATCACATCTTTTTCTTTATAATATTTTTTATAAAAAAAAGTGCGTAAACTAAGACCGATCACACCGCCGAATCCTAGAAAATTCGAAAACGTATTTACAATCCATGAATAGGAAAATAATTCCTTTGCTTTTAAATTTAACTTTAAGATTTTGCATAAAATTAGATCATAAAATAGCATAGGAACAATGGCTATTAACCCTAAAATAACAATTAATAAAATATGCGAAGGCGTAAGTTCAGAAATATTATTTTTTAATAAATTTATATCGATATCTTTTACCATTTTTTTCGATTCAAAAATAATTAACACTAAAAGGGCAATTGGAAATGCAATTTTTAAAAAAGATATAAACCTTTTTTTACTTAATTTCAAGGTAACACCATCTTTCATACGTTGAAAAAATATCATTATAACAAGCTGTTGAACATGAAAAATCATTATGTATTTTAATTAAATAAAGAA
This sequence comes from Heyndrickxia sporothermodurans, assembly GCA_016756695.1. Lineage (GTDB taxonomy): Bacteria > Bacillota > Bacilli > Bacillales > Bacillaceae_C > Heyndrickxia > Heyndrickxia sporothermodurans. The sequence continues at coordinate 3,502,140 of CP066701.1, read as the reverse complement.
AATATATTCGCTATGAGGTATTTTCGTATAAAAAAATAGCCCAAGTATTACTACTTGAGCATTTTTTCCAATTAAGTTTAACCTAATGATGTAACAGATTTCTCTTCTTCAAGCTTTTGGAGTCTGCTTTCCACTTCTTCTTTTGTTAATTCGTGTTCTTTTATATAAAGGTTTCTTGGATGTACTCGACATTCATGTGAGCAACTGCGTAAATATTTATGTTCATTTTCTTCTGAACACAACATTTGACGATTACATTCAGGGTTTGCACAATTTACATAGCGTTCACATGGTTCCCCTGTAAAATAATCTTTACCTACAATGACATGCTCTTTATGATTAATTGGAACCGCAATCCGTTCATCAAATACATAGCATTGTCCGTCCCATAGTTCACCTTGTACTTCAGGATCCTTCCCATAAGAGACAATTCCGCCATGAAGTTGTGCTACATCTTCAAAGCCTTCTCGAACTAACCAGCCTGAGAATTTTTCGCAACGAATTCCACCAGTACAATATGTTAATATTTTTTTACCTTGTAATTGATCTTTATTCTTGCGAACCCAATCCGGAAGTTCTCTAAATGTTTCAATATCAGGACGGATAGCCCCTCTGAAATGCCCAAGATCATACTCATAATCATTTCTTGCGTCTAAAACAACTGTATCTTCGTCTTGCATTGCTTCAAAAAACTCTTTTGGACTATAGTATTTTCCTGTTAGTTCATTAGGATTTATATCATCTTCCAAACGTAAAGTGACAAGCTCTTTTCTTGGTCTTACATGCATTTTTTTAAATGCATGTCCGTCGGCTTCATCCACTTTAAATATAATCCCGTCAAATCGTGGATCATTTTTCATCATCTGCATATATTGATCTGTTTGTTCAACTGTACCTGATACAGTTCCGTTAATCCCCTCTTCAGCAACGAGAATTCTACCTTTCAAGCCTAAATCCTTACAGTAGGCTAAATGTTGTGCTGCATATTCTTCAGGGTTCTCAATTTTTGTATAAAAATAATACAATAACACTCGATATGGTTTTGTTTTTTCACTCATCGATGCTACCACCTATCTATTTATATTTGCAAGATATAAATGTATTTAGGTTGTACACTTTTCTCTTACAATAGTACATTTTATACAAATTAAGTAATTCGTGCAAGATGTTTTTAAGTATCAATCACATCCTACTTGAATTTAAAGCCTTTCAATGCCTCCGCAAGTGCATTATTTATTGGTTCTTCTTCTCTTTGTTGTTTCATGTATTTCTGGACGGTTCGTTTATCTACTTTTCCGGCTGATTCCTTCTTGCGCCTCTCTTCAAAAGCAGATAACTTTTCTCGATATCCACATTTACATGCGAAGATTTGACCCTTTCCTTCACCTCGAAGTTCCATTTTCTTTTTACATTGTGGACAACGAGCATTCGTTATACGTGCTACGTTCTTTCTATATCCACATTCACGATCTTGACAAACAAGCATTTTCCCTTTCTTACCGTTAACCTCAAGCATCGGTTTCCCACAGTCCGGACAAGACTTTGTTGAGATATTGTCGTGTTTATATTTTTTATTACTTGCTTTTATTTCAGCTACCAGTTCTTTTGTATGTTCTTTCATTTCATTAATAAAAAAGGCTTTTTTCAGTTTTCCTTTGGCTATCAGTTCAAGTTTTTGTTCCCACTGGGCAGTTGTCGCCGGCGATTTTAATTCTTCCGGTACTAAATCTAACAGTTGACGGCCTTTGGAAGTAATAAAGATTTCTTTCCCACCGCGTTTTTCAATTAGAAATGAATTAAATAATTTTTCAATTATATCAGCACGAGTTGCTACTGTACCGAGCCCGCCTGTTGACTTTAACGTATCCGTAAGTTTCTTGTCGTTTGCTTCCATGAACCTTGAAGGGTTTTCCATTGCGGATAGCAGGGTAGCTTCTGTAAAACGTGCAGGTGGTTTTGTTTGCCCTGATGTTTCGTTAATTAATTTAGTTTTTAATACATCACCTTTTTCGAGGCGCGGCAATAATTGCTCTTTAACTTCATCACCAGATTCCTCATCATCAAAACGGTTTTCGTATACTTCTTTCCACCCAGCATGAATAACTGTTTTCCCTTTCGCAATGAACGTTTCTTCGCCAATTTTGGCTTGCACGGTTAGTTGTTCATATTCAAAGGCAGGGAATAATACAGCTAAGAAACGTTTTATGACAAGATCGTAAATTTTACGTTCTTTATCTGTAAATGCTGAGAATTTCACAAATCCTTCAGTGGGGATGATGGCATGGTGATCACTTACCTTACTATCATCTACAAATGCTTTTGTCGCTTTAATAGGCTTCTTTAAAATCTTACTTGCAAGTGAACGGTATTCACCGACACTACATGCTTTTAATCGTTCTGGCAGCGTACTGACGATATCCGTTGATAAAAAGCGTGAGTCTGTTCGAGGATAGGTTAATACTTTATGTTGCTCATACAGTTTTTGCATAATATTCAATGTTTCTTTAGCTGAAAAGCCGAAGATTTTATTAGCGTCACGCTGTAATTCTGTTAAATCATATAATGCTGGTGAGAATGTTTTCTTATGTTTTCGATCAATGGCAATAACAGTCGCATCTTTTTGTCCAAGTGATTGAATGATTTTCTCGATTTTTTCTTTATTAAAACTACGACTATTACCATTCCTATCTTGCCATGTTAGTTTAACAGTATCTGTTCGGGCTTCAATGCCATAATAGTTCTGCGGTTTGAAGTTTTTTATTTCTTCTTCCCGTGCTGCAACCATTGCCACAGTAGGTGTTTGAACCCGTCCACAGTTCAACTGTGCATTAAATTTAGTAGTTAAGGCACGTGTTGCATTTAAACCGATATACCAATCGGCTTCCGAACGTGCTACCGCTGAAGCATATAAGTTTTCATACGCTTTACCAGGTTTTAAGTTGTTAAAACCATCTTTAATCGCTTTATCTGTTACGGAAGAAATCCACAGTCGTTTGACAGGCTTATGCACTTTCGCTTTATCAATTATCCAACGTGCTACTAATTCTCCTTCTCTCCCTGCATCAGTAGCCACGATAATTTCATTCACATCACTGCGATTTAATTGTGCTTTCACAGCATTAAACTTGTATTTGGCAAGTAAAAAATGCATTAAACGGCAATTAAAAATGTAACCACTTTGCCAACATTCATTTTAAGCTTTTAGTAAAGATTCTTTATATCGATGACTATCACCATTGAATACGACCAAGTGAGAATGATGAATCAGTCGGTCAATGACTGCTTCCGTCAAAATGGGATCTCCGAAGACGTGATTCCATTGACCGAACTGTAGATTAGTTGTAATGATGATGCTCTTTGCCTCGTAACACATAGATATAACTTGGAACAGTAATTCTCCACCTTGTTTATGCAGCGGTATGTAGCCTAGCTCATCAAGGATCAGACAGTCCAGCTTTTCAATCTGCTTGAAGACCTTAGAAAGTGTTCCTTTTTCGTTTGCTTCAAGGAGCCGATTTACCAACCCAGCGACTGTATAGAACTTTACTGACTTGCCAAACTTTTGTATGGCATTTAAGCCAATCAATGTTGCCAGATAGGTTTTGCCGGCACCTACACCACCGTAAAAGATGGTATTCTCCTGCTGTTCAATAAATTCTCCGTTTAACAGACTTTCCCTGGTCATTCCTGCCGGAATTTGAACCTCACTCCAGTCAAAAGGTTTACCCTGTACTTTTGGAAGAGTCGCTTGGTTTAAAAGGAGGTTGGTCCGGCGTTCTTCTCGCTGCTGGATTTCTGCTTCAAATAGCTTTAATAAAAACTCCTCATGGGAAGTAGCTTCAACTTCACGATAATGCTCTTTAATCCAGCTAAGCTTTAATCGTTTTGCGTATACTATGAATTTCCTCGTGCATTATGCATCACCCCTTTATGGAGTTGATCATAACGTTCGAGTCCTCTCGTTGCTTCAGGCAGGGTGGGAAGCGTTATTTTTGGTTTAATTTCACTTCGGATTCCACTACCATGATAAGCTGATAGAATACTTGTTTAATGGCATCCACGGAGGGATGCCCGTGTTCAGAGGAGATGACAAGCGCTTTTGTTATAAGACTGAAATCATGTTCCTTCAAAATCAGCGATAATAGTTTCAGTGCTTCCGACTTTTCTACGACAGTACAGGACTGAAAATAGTTTTTCCATTCCTCCGGTAGTTGGTCGTAGAAACTAGTATATTTAAGTGCCGTAAGTGTTTGGTACCATTAAATTTAGATATGGTCGCCACTTCATCGACTTACGGTACTGTCCATAGAGCCGTGAATGCCTAACGACAAGCTGACGCTCATCATCCAAAATCTCAACAGTGTTGTATGAGATTTTTACGAGAACTCTGTTTAATGCAAATCTTGGGGAAGTGGAATACAGATTGAGGTCCACCTTAACATAGCCATATTTATCGGCCTTCAGTGTTTCATATCTTACACACTCGTATTCTTTTGCTGGCAATAGTAGAAAGGCTGCCTTATCCTCCTCGAATAGTTCTGATATGGCCCAATCCTTTTGGTAATGCTTCCTCAAGCGGTCTTTTTCTGCCTTCCCCCACAGTTCCTTATTTAACTCATCCAATTCAATGACATGGAGCCCAGGAAGGAGAAAGTTATTCCTGACATACTTGACCATTGCCTCTACATGTCCTTTTTCATTACCGCTGGCGGGATTACAGAATTCACATTCAAACCCATAATGTAAAACGAAGTTTTGAAATTCCTCTGTTAAATGCCGTTCTCCATTTGGCAATATCTTTTTGACGGCAGGTGAGAGGTTGTCAAAGCGAATCGCCTTTGGCACTCCACCCATATGATGAAACACTCTTTTTAACCCCTCTAGGAAACACTCCTTGTTTTGTGAAGGGAAGACTTGAAAATAAAAAGCATTGCTAAAAGGAAATGACATTACTAAGTAGGGCAAAACTATTTCTTCCCCACCATAAATAAACGGGGCCTCTCCAAAATCGACTTGTGCTGTTCCAGAGATGGCCTCAAGTGGTAAGGCTGCTTGATCTGCCTGGTTTAATAATTCTTCTTTTCTCTTGGAAACATAATCGCGAACTGTTCGGTCAGACCCCTTAAAATTGAACTGTTCCTTAAGGAGCTCCCACATTCTCTTAGCTGTTCTACGAAACTTCTTTTTCTTTTTCAAGTCCTCCTTGATCCATTCATCTATTACTGGCTTCACTGGTCCTAAAACCGGTGATACTCTCGTCTGTTTCTTTTTTGGCTGTTCGTTGAAATCCTCCATATCCGCATATTTCTTAACTGTTCTAGGATCTCTACCTGTTCTTTTTGCTACATCCGAATAACCGCAGCCTTTATTGTTAACCTGTTGTCTGATATAATTGATTTCGGCCACTGCCAACATCTCCTTAAATACCTCCTGCATGACTTTGTCCCAACAGGAAGTGTAGTAGTATTTAAGAATGTTGACAAGTGGTTTTTTTAATTTGTGCTGGCCCCCCGGGGGGCCAGCACAAATTAATTGCCATCCCCTACATATCTAGAATGCCATAAACAATTAAACTGTTTTCCGGTTTGTTTTATAACTACTAATTTCATGCGTTCCGGAAGCATAGGCAGATCTTCAAGATTCCATGATTTATATTTATTGTCATATGCCTCAGGATCTGCTAGAGTCACTAAATGTCCCAATGCCCATGTAACAATATATTTGTCGCCTTCGATAAATCCATTTCCTTTCTTCGTACACTTCAATACACTTGCTATATCACGAGCAACTGAGGGTTTCTCAGCTATCACTACACTTTTTGCCATTTTTTCTTAAACTCCTTTACTTACTATGTACAGTCTAATATACCATAGTTTTCGCAGAAAAAATGGATGGCACTTTATTTAGTCGTTTTCGTTAAGCTCACGTACTTTCTTATCACTTGGTAATAAAAACGTTAATAAGCCAAATAAAGGAAGGGCACTACAAAAAATCATCACAAATTTAATACTAAACAAATCTGCTAGATTTCCATAAATGACTGCTCCGATTGCTCCCATTCCAAAAGCAAGACCGACAATTAGACCTGAAACCATCCCAATTTTTTGTGGCATAAGTTCTTGAGCATATACAACTGTAACACTAAAGCTTGAAGTAACGATAAATCCTATTAAGAAAAACAACGGAATGACCCAAAATAACGGTACATATGGAAGAATAAGTGTTAATGGGGCAGCTCCAACAAGAGAAAATAATATTATATTACGTTTTCCGAAACGATCCGCTAACGGTCCACCTAAAAATGTCCCCATTACTCCCGCAATCATAAAAATAAATACAAATATTTGTGCATGTGTAATGCTAACACCATAGTCTTCTATTAAGTAGAATTGGTAGAAGTTTGATATGCCTGCAGAATACCATGAGCGTGCAAAAACGATAAATACGAGTAAAGCCATTGCCAGTTTAATTTTTGGATTAATTGCATTTTTGGAATTTGATACTACCTTTTTCTTCGTCTTTACGCCTATTGCAATTTGACGCTGATACCATTTTGAAACATATAATAAAAGCATAATTCCCAAAGCCGCTACAAAGGTAAAAGATAAAATTCCTTTTTGACCATATGGATAAAATATAAGTGCAGTAAATACGGGTGCCAGTGATTGACCAAAATTACCCCCAACCTGATAAATAGATTGTGCTAATCCCCGCTTTCCTCCTGCGGCCATATATGCCACTCTTGATCCTTCCGGGTGAAAAACGGCTGAACCTATTCCTATAAAAAACACCGAACATAATATGACATAGAAATTAGGTGACAAACCGAACCCAATTAAGCCAATCATACTCATAAACATTCCTAATGGAAGTAAGAATGGAGTTGGCCGTTTATCTGCATAATACCCAAATACAGGCTGCATTACTGAGGAAGTCATATTCACAACAAACGCTATCCACCCTATTTGTGAATAACTTAAACTTAATGTTTTCTCCAGTATTGGAAACATTGCAGGTACTACCGCTTGGATGGAATCATTAAAAAAATGCCCTGTTCCAATAGCGAACAAAATTCCGTAAATCGTATTTAACCCAATATTTTGCTTTTTTTGCTTTGCCGCAACTGCCATTAAACATCTCTCTTTCCAATTAGCATTTTTATATAGATTGATTATACAACTTTTTTTGCTACTCGAAATAAATTTTTTCAAAATTGATACATACATACTATTATGAAAATGTTAGAAAATAGTATTGGAGGTGATTGTATGGGTAAAAGAAAAAAAGATCCATCAAAAACAGGATTAAGTAATCCGAATGTGAAAGGACAGGGAACAACTAATATGGAGACAGGCCAAGTTCAGGCTGATGCATCAAGAAAAAAACATGGAAGATAACCTTCTACACATTTATAGGAATAATTCAGTAATAAATTAGGCATTTTATAATGAGGAGGTGTCAATTATGACTAAAATTGGTGTTGAACAATCACTTACAAATGTGTCAGAAGCACTTAGACAAAAAGGATATGAAGTTGTTGAACTGAAAAATGAACAGGATGCAAAAGGGTGCGACTGTTGTGTTGTAACTGGCGGAGATAATAATGTAATGGGAATCCAAGATGTTATTATAGAGGGATCAGTTATTGATGCAACGGGGCTTTCTGCTGATGAAATATGTCATAAAGTTGAAAGTAAACTTCCATAATGATTGATTTAATTAAATGTAATAAAAGAAACTGGTCTATTCAACCAGTTTCTTTTTTGAGAATTACTTTTTTTCTAAAGTCATCTATTCGTTTTTAGATAAATTTTCAAACAACCACTCATGAAAAATTTTATATTCTGTAATAGGAAAAACCGGATATGAATGTCTAATTGTAAGTGGAATCCATGTAAGTACAGCACTAATATTATTTAATTTGTCCAGAAGTTTAATATCCTCTTTATTTCGTATAATTACTGCCTTAGGATAAGATTCGTATTTGTATCCTTCGATCAAAATAAGGTCTATCGGTAATAATTCATAAATTTTTAATATATCTTGAAGAGCCCATTTTCGATCTTTATTTTGTAATAATAACTCACCTTTGCCTTCAACAGCAGTAATCATAGAGCCAGCTATTCGATGTTTATCTGAATCTTTCAACCTGTTTGTTGTACTAGGTGTTCCCCCGTGTCCATGGTGTTTAATTGTTCCCACTGACAAATTATGCTCAGTCCAATATCGAATGATTTCTTGAATTACCGTTGTTTTCCCGCTATTTTGATACCCTACAATTTGGAAGATTTGTGGATTTCTATCCATGGTTCATCACTTCCCGGTTGATCCTCGAATAATAATACATCAACAGCGTCTCCTACTTTATATCCCCGAGTCCCCCCCGGAATAACCATTAAACAATTAGCCCACGCTATCGATGAAACGACATTCGATTTATCAAGTCCTACAGGCTCAACAACTAATTTATCCATGTCAAAAGTGACCCTACTTCTAACAAATCGATTAAAAGGATTGGGTTTAGGGAAATCCGTTCGTAATGTTGCCTTTGCTTTTGTTAAGTAGGGTTTCTCTGAATGAAGCCAAAAACGGATAATTGGTCTGACATACAATTCGAAACCGACATAACACGCAGAAGGATTCCCGGATAATCCAAATAATAATTTGTCATTTAAATTCGCTACTGTTGTTACACTTCCCGGTCGCATAGCGATTTTATTAAAAAGAACATTAGCACCTAAACGTTTATAAATTTCAGGGAGATAATCATAATCACCTACAGACACTCCACCCGTAGTAATAATATAATCACATTCTGATAATGCTGTTTCAATCGCGGTACAAAGCGACTTAATTTCATCAGCTCGATTCTCATACTTTCTAACTTCAGCCCCTGCTCGAACGATTTGTGATTCAATCATATAGCCATTACTATTTCTGATTTTCCCGTGTTCTAATGGTTCATCAACATCCAAAAGTTCGCTGCCTGTTGCAATTACTCCGATTATAGGCTTTTTAATAACCGGAACTCGACTATATCCAAAAGTTGCCAACAATGCTTTTACTCCAGGGGTAATAATTGTTCCTTTCGGGATTAAGCGATCTCCTTTTTTTACGTCCTCCCCTTTAAATGAAACATTTTCTCCCGTTTTTACTTTTCTTTTGATCATAATTGTTTTTTTATTTTCCTGTTGTTCTTCTTTAACAAGTTCTAACATAATGACACAGTCGGCACCTTGCGGGAGAGCCGCTCCTGTCATAATACGAATTGCTTGAAATTGACTGACTTTTAGCGGACTAACTTGTCCAGCCCCAATTTCATCTATCACTTCAAAACATACCGGATTTTCACTAGTTGCATTTAGTGTATCTTCTGACCGGATTGCAAATCCATCGTACGGGGATCGATCAAAATGAGGTACATCGTGATCTGAAATTAATGGTTCACCAAGAAAGCGGTTATCACACTCATTTATTGATATCCATTCAACGCTTCCTAAACGTTTCCATTCCATTACTTTTTCAATGGCATCTTTCACCCAAATTGGTCGGCGTCTTTCCACTTTACCGAACTCCCTCCCAAAACAATAAAAGAAGTATGTTAAATACTGCTTGTAAAATTATTTAAAAATAAAAATATATCAGATTAGCCACCAATATAGGACATTTCGATTTTTTGCTTTTTTTCTTTTGGGCGACTCATTCTTTCATCAGAATAACGATCTTTTCGATGATTCCAAATTGAGATAATCTCATCTTTGATTTTATCATCGTCCTTCTCATTACGTAGTATCTTTTTAAGATCATACCCCTTACTCGCGAATAAGCATGTATACAAGTTGCCATCAGCTGATATTCTAGCTCTTGTACAACTTGAACAAAAGGACTCAGATACGGAAGGAATAAAGCCCACTTCTGCATTTTTTTCCTTATATTTATATCGCTTCGCTACCTCTCCAAAATACGCTGGTTCAACTTCTTCTAGTTCAAACGAACTAGAAAGTAAATGGAAAATTTCACGTTTTGTAATCACTTTTTCAAGATTCCATCCATTTGTATTGCCTACATCCATAAACTCAATAAAACGTAATGTAATATCGTTTTCATAAAAATATTTCGCCATAGGAATAATCTCCTGATCATTGACTCCTTTTTGAACGACCATATTTATTTTTACATCAAACCCAATATCTTTTGCCATTTCAATTGCTTTTAAAACAGTCTTTGAACTGACACCCCTTCCGTTAAGGCGTTTAAAAATATCGTCATTTAATGCATCAAGACTAATATTTAATCTTCTTAAACCAGCTGCATATAAATGATTGGCTTGCTTAGGGAGAAAAATTCCATTCGTTGTTAATCCAATATCTGTTATCCCTTTTATATTTACCAAGTTTTTAATTAATTTAGAAAGATTTTTCCGCAGTAACGGTTCCCCACCTGTTAATCGAATTTTCCGAACTCCTAGATTGGCGAATATTCCAACAAGCCTTTCGATTTCTTCGAAGGTAAGCACCTCATTTTTAGGAAGAAATGGATGATCTGGACCAAAAATTTCAGCAGGCATACAGTAATTACATCGGAAGTTACATTTGTCTGTTACGGAAATTCGCAAATCACGAAGCGGTCGGTCCAATTTATCAGTAATTATTTTAGACAATAATCTCATCTCCTAAATTTCCTCTGAATCTAACATCCTGTACATATAGTTTAGCAGTTTTTATAACATTTTTAATACTTTCATAATAAATGTTATTGCTATTAAATTTATGCTGAAAATGTGGATTAAAGACAGTAAAGTAACAAGAAAATACTCTTGGCGTTAATTTCATATATACATTTTACTTATTTTAGCGTAGTTTATAGATAGATTATCTTATAAAAATGATTAAATGAGATATGCAAAGAAGGGTGATGATGAATGAGCCATCTAAAACATTCGCCAAAAACCGTACATTCTCTTCAAATAGTTGATTTACTTTGTTTTACTGAGAAAAAAATGAATATCTCAAAAGGGGATTACCTGTTTCAAGAAGGAATGACAGGTGAGGGAATATATATAATTTTGTCAGGGAAAGTGCAAATAAGTAAGATTACTTCTGATGGACAAGAATTAACATTTAGAATTTGTAGTAAAAATGACATTATCGGAGAGGCAATTTTGTTCTCATATTCACCCAAACATTTATTAAACGCAAAGATTATAGAAGATGGAGAAGTTGCTCTCATCAGAAAAGATATTCTAGAAAATGAATTATTCAAAAATAGTTCTCTAGCGTTTGAATTTATGAAATGGATGAGTGACCAATATAGAAAAACACAAACGATGTTTCGTGATCTTATCCTTCATGGCAAAAAAGGTGCACTCTACTCTACCCTCATTCGCATGACAAATAGTTATGGAGTAAAAAAAGAGGATGGTATACTCATCGATTTGCCTATAACAAACCAAGTTCTTGGAAACTTTTGTGGTACCTCTCGTGAAAATGTAAATCGTGCTTTAAGTGATTTAAAAAAAGAAGGTGTAATCTCTTATTCAAAAGGGAAAATTACGATTCACGATTTGCAATTTTTAAAAGACGCGATATGTTGTGAAGACTGTCCCGCAATCTATTGCACTATACAATGAATCAGGTACTAGGCTACTTTTAACCTAGTGCCTGTTTTAGTATGAAAAACTTAAAAATTTGTTCTTTTGGAGCGAAATAGCTTAATGATAGATCCCGCACTTCCTATTACAATGATCATTATGAGTGGATAGGAATACCATTTCTTTTTATCAGATTCCTTCAAAGTATCTCGTGTATTTTCCTTTTCTTCGGCCTTCACCTTGATCGGGGACAGTTGAAAAGATTCTAATGACATGCCTTTTCTATCAGTAATTTTAAGTTCACCGTTTTTAGAAACATGTTCGGATACATTACTATTAATTAGTTTTGTGAACATGATTTTATGAGGGATTATATATATTTCTTCTCCCTTTTTATATGTCATTCCTTTCGGTAAACTAGACGTTACAAAATATTTAAATCCATAATCAAGTAATTTCTTTGTGTCATTATAAGCTTCAGATTTCGTTTTTGCATCCATTGTAATAACGGTTAATCGAATGTTTTTATTTTCTGCTGTAGTTGCTAATGTCTGTCCTGATTCATTCACATAACCTGTTTTGCCACCTGTTACCTCTTTATATTCTAATTCACCCTTTAGCATTAAATGATGGGTAATTAGAACCGTTTTCCATTCCTTCCCATTCCACGAGAGTTCTTTCGTTTCAAAAATTTGTCGAAATGTTTTATTTTTCATAGCATAATTTGTGATCTTAGCTATATCATATGCTGTTGTATAATGATTTTTCGCAAATAATCCATGAGGGTTAACAAAATGTGTAGCTGATACTCCTACTTTATCCATGAGAAAAGTATTAAGATTTTTCGCAAACTCGGATACACTTCCGCTCATATGCTCCGCAATTGCAACCCCAGCATCATTCCCTGAATTTATTAATAAACCTTGAATTAAATGCTTTAACGTAACTTGTTCCCCTTCTACTAAATAAACCTTCGTGCCATCGGTATGTTCTACATTTTTACTAATTGTAACAATATCATTCAAATTCCCATTTTCGAGGGCATAAATTGCTGTGGCAATCTTTGTTAGACTTGCAGGGTACATCCGTTCATATCCATTTTTTTCATATAATACTCGTCCGGTTGTACTATCTACTAGTATCGCCGACTTGCTTGCAAGTGACAGTTTTTTTGGACTTACAGCCTCTACGTTCATACTAATATGCAAAGACAAACATAAAACGAACATAATCATAACGCATTTCTTCATTATTCGACACATCCATCTGCAAATTTCTCCAAATTTCATTCTATCAGAATTGATCAAACTTTTTTACTACAAAGTTTAAAATGTAATATAAATGAAAAAATACAGTTTATATTTTTAAATAGTGAAATGTAAGCTCACTTTGCCCTCACTTTCCTTCAATTGCTTGAATAATATATCCGAGCAAAGGAGGTGGCAAAAGTGAATAATCAAACAAATAACTCCAAATGGAAAATTCTTATTATTGTACTTGCCTCCATCGTCCTAGCACTTATTATTCCCCTTGCCTATCAACAAATGAAGCAACCATCTAACCACTCAAAATCAGAAGCACCAAAAAAGAACGAAAGTAACGAAAAAAAAGGTAAAAAAATAATATGGGGAGTAGATTCGGCAAATATAACGACTAACGAAATGTACAAATGTGTAAAAGAAAATTATGGGGAACCAGCTATTTGGGGAAGATATTTAGGGTCCAATGGAAATGTATCGACAGGTCTAACAAAAAAGGAGATTAAATTTTTACATGAAAAAAAGGTAAAAATTCTTTTAATTTATAATCATTTTTCAAATGCCACGACAAAAAAAGCTGGAGTTAAGGAAGCCGAAACTGCAATAAAATTGGCAAAAGAAATCAATGCACCTAAAGGAACGGTGATCTTCGCAGATATAGAACCAAAATATCCGGTCGATTCAGCATTTATACAAGGATGGGTTGATACGATTGAAAAATCGCATTACCATCCCGGTATCTATGGAATATTTGATAAAGATGCAAAGCTTTATAATCAATTTAATAAAGCTAGTAAGGATAACAAAAAGATAAAGGATCAAACTATTTTATGGACAGCTGCTCCTAATAAAAGAATTTCTTCTAAAGAAAAAGCCCCAAATTTCAATCCCATTGGACCGAAAAATTCGTTGCTATATGGTTGGCAATATGGAATTGATGCTAAAACATGCAATATTGATACTGATTTATTTCACGAATCAATTACTGATTACCTTTGGTAAGAATATAAAAAGAAATCGGTCGATAGCCGATTTCTTTTTATATGCTTTTGTAAAGCAATTTCTTTAAAATTGGAAATAAAACATTTGGTAATTCCGCGATATTTGAAACTAATATACTGAAATTACCATAAATATCTTGCAACACTTTTTTCTGGCTTTCTTCAATATCCGTGTTTGACAAAAAGATATTAAATACTTCAATACCTTTTTTTCTTGCTTGTAAAACTGCCTCATGTGTATCAACGATTCCATTTTGCTCATAACCGAAGGCGGCAGGTTCCCCATCCGAAAATACGAGTAAAAACTTTTGTTTTTCCATGCGTGTAATAAGCCGGTTTGTCATTAATCGAATAGCAAAACCATCCCGATTGTCTTCTTCCGGTTTTAACTGCATAATTTCCGGTCCGGAAAATCCGAGCAAAGATGTTTGAAAATCTATAACTGGTTTAAAGTAATTCGGTTGATATTCCTTCGTTGCATCACTTGTATCTTCCCAAAATCCGACTACTTCATGTGAAACTTTTACCGATTTTAATGCCTCATGAAATAACGTAATACCAAGCTTCGTTTGTTCCATCTTGTCATACATCGAGGCTGAACAGTCCACTAATAATGCGAAGGCGGCATCGATTTCACTCGTGGGCTCCTGCTTCTTATAAAATAATCTTGGATTAGTATCAGTGAAATACGGTAAAAGCTTTTTACTCAATCTTCCAAATTGTAAATCATTTCTCGGAGCAATCCTTTTATGTTCTAGCGTTTTTTCAATGAGTTTTTTTAATTTTTTTTGATAAGTGCTTATCTCTTTTTTATATAAATGATATTGTTTAATTTCTTCATTGTTTGGGTTGTCTAAGCTTAGAAAAATCGGATGTGCAAAGCGATTTTCCTTTCCAAATTCGTTATCATTTCGTCCGGTCTTATTTCTTTTTTGTTCTTTTGCTTCTAATTTGGAATAATCATTCCGACTAGTTTTTTGCACACTTCCTTGGACGATTGCTAATGCTTGATCACCCGTTTCCCCTTCTCTAACTCCCTCACCTAATAGATCTGTTCCTGTCCCTTGATCTAAATCAAACTGTAGGTAACTATTGCTTAATTCACTTGTTTCACGATGCCATGTTCGTAGTTCTTCATTCATGATCTCCTCATCGTCATTCGCTTTTTTATCCATAACATCACAATTTTGAAGTGGGTCTTTACGCTTTAGATCATCGAATGTCAAGCCATTTTCTTCTTCTAACGCAAATCCCTTTTCAGGTAAATGAAAATACTCATTCAGCATATCCTCTTCCAACACTTCATCAAGTACTTCAAGCATTTCTAAACATACCGAAACCGTATCCATTGTTGATTTTGTTTCAAAAAACTTAGAAATCGTATTGCGTACATACGGAATCACTAAATCAATTGATTCATTATAATGTGGGATGGTTTCAATCGGAGTTTCCGAATGTAAAAGCAGATATATATTATTAAATAAGGCATCAGTAAATACACTTTTTACGAGATTAACATTTAACTGTGATTGAAAATGTTTTTGATAGACCTTTTTTCGATGATAAAATACTTTTTTCGTTCCGGGCCGTTCTTTTTTTATCAATTCTTCTATTCGTAGATCTTCTGTAACAATAAATAATTGTTTAGGAAAACTTTTTAAATTCATATTATCTAAACTTTTTATATATCTTTGAATTTGTTGAGGATCAGTATATTTCAAATTTCCTATTGCTCTCAAAAACACATCACTTTTTATACCATCTATTAATAGATGTTGCGGCCGATGATTCCAAAAATGACTGACATAAATTTTTTTTATGGATTGATCTAGATAAGAGTGAACACCAAAATCAACTTCGTACTCAGGGTTCCTCGTTAAGGTTGTAACTAAATCTGCCATTTCCATCACAATCATCGAATCAACTTTTTCATCATTAAATTGGATAAAGCGTTGCATTTAAACGCCCCCTATTCAAACAATGTTTCGGCAATATTTCTAATCGCAGCTCTCTCTCTTTCGTCCTCAAGCTTATCGATTATCCCTCTTTGAATCGCTCTTAATGCCGGTAAAAATAGGGCCAAATCACATGTATCAATTAATGCCCTTATCGAAGCTGCCTCTTCTGATATTTTCCCCATTTGGGCCTGTGAAATTAAATCGCTAGAAAAGGTTACAAATTTATTTATTAATTCTTCATTTTTTAATTGACTTTGAGATAGCAATACATTTTTTAATGTTTCCCCTTGAATATAAGGTACATTTATAACGATAAATCGATTTTTAAGTGCTTCATTTAAGGGAACAGTTCCGACATATCCCTCGTTAATAGCAGCAATCACTCCAAAATTACTATCCGCCTTTACCACTTCAGTAGTAAAAGGGTTCGTAATTTGACGTCGGTAGTCAAGTACTCCGTTCAAAATTGGTAGGGTTTCTGGTCTAGCCATATTAATTTCATCTATATACAAAAGATGGCCTTCCTTCATTGCATTAATAACAGGACCTGGTACAAATTCTATCTTACTTTGGTTATTTTCTTGGGCAATTGTTTTATATCCGAGGAGACCTTCTGCATCTAAATCAATTGAACAATTTATACTTTGCATCGGTTGATGTAATAACGATGAAAGTGTCTCAGCTAATTTTGTTTTACCAGAACCAGTAGGTCCTTTTAATAAAATATTTTTGCCAAGTAAGATGGCGATCAAAGCATCTTGCAAAATTGAGTCATCTGAAGGAATATACCCATTTTTACTAACTGACTGTTCATACTCTGATGTAAAACTACTTATTCTATTTTTTAATTTATTTTGTATTTCAATTGGTAATGAAAATTGATTAAATAACATATTTATTTCCTTCCTAAATGTAAATAAACATCCTTTAGTATTTTAGGCTAATAATTGCCCAAATGCAAAGAGTATAATAAAATGAATAATATATTTGTACGGTAGTTTGTTTCATATGATAATATTGTAGATGTGTATTTGAAAAAACACATTATTTAAGATATACTATGCTATCTAACGAAGTAGTTAAGGTGCGTGATGAAAAACTAATGGAATATTTATTGAACCTTACATACGATCCCGTTGTCTGCTCCTTTTATGTTAGTATCTTACTTACAATTGGCCTAGCCTATATATGGAATCATTTTATCGTTAATCCCTATTCTTATATAGCAACCGAGGCAACTGCTGAAGAATTAATAAATCCGCAGCAACGGTTAATTCATAGATTAAAAATACAACATTTACTAATAATATGGATTATGAAATGTGTGAGAAGAAAAGATGCGCCTAATGAGGACCCAGACCATCATTTATCCGTTGACTTTAATTTTTAATTTAATTTAGGAGCATTCCTGTTAGAAGGATTTTCGGGGACTTGAACAAAAAGAGCCCTCTTGGTATGATGCGGGGTGTCAAATCGTCGATGAATTGACCCCTAATTTGTTAACCAAGGAGGACTCCATAATGGATTTTAAACAAAATCAGAAAATTAATCAAGTCACCGAAAAAACACTCGTTGTAGGGATCGATATCGCAAAGCGGACACATTACGCTTGCTTTGTAGACGATCGTGGCCGGGTGCTCCAAAAGTCTTTCTCAGTTTATCAATCTAATAACGGCTTTGAGTATTTATATCAACGTATTTTGACTGAAATGAAAGAAAGCGAAAAGACAGAAGTCATTGTCGGGATTGAACCTACTGGCCATTACTGGCTAAATTTAGCCTATTTCCTTGAAGAACGAGGCATTTCCTTAGTCATGACGAATCCGATGCATGTCAAACGGTCAAAAGAGTTGGATGACAATCTGCCAACCAAACATGACCGTAAAGATGCACTGGTAATCGCTCGTCTTGTAAAGGATGGACGCTTTAGTTATCCGCGAATCCTCAAAGGGATGGAAGCTGAACTTCGTGCTGGTTCTACATTCCGTAGTAAATTGACTGAGGAGCTAGGAGCCGTCAAAAACATGATAATTCGCTGGTTAGATCGCTATTTTCCAGAGTTCGTTCAAGTATTTCCGTCATTCGGAAAAATGGCTATGGCCGCACTTGAATGCACTCCATTTCCAAGTGATCTTCACCAGAAACACCCGGATGAAGTGTTATCCCTTTATCGAAAGGTCGAGGGACTAAAATCCCCCCAAAGACCAAAAGCAGTGCGCCTTATCGAAGTCGCAGCTAGCTCTATCGGAGTAACGGAAGGATGTGAGATGGCCCGTATTGAAATAGCCACACTTGTCCGCCGTTACCACCAGCTAGAAAAAGATATTGAGGGTATTACGGAGCGCTTAGTTGAGCTTGTAAAAATGTCAGTAGAATACGAATGGCTGTCAACGGTACCAGGGCTTGGAGATACGACAATCGTTGACCTATTAGCTGAAATCGGAAGTTTTTCACACTACGAAGATCCACGCCAACTAATCAAACTCGCGGGATTAACGTTACGTGAAAATTCCTCTGGTATGCACAAAGGGCAAAAACGAATCTCTAAACGGGGTAGAAGAAAGCTACGCGCTCTCCTGTTCCGAGTCATGATGCCGATGATCCGCCACAATGAAGCTTTTAGAAAGCTACATGAGTATTACACGAACCGTCAGGTTAATCCTTTACGCAAGAAACAATCCATCGTGGTTCTATGCGGTAAACTGTTAAAAGTATTACATGGAATTAGCACTAAGCACAAAGCGTTTGACGCACAGCGAATGATGAGGGATATTCCAAGTCTCTTAGAGGCAGCTTAAATCCCTACAGCCCCTTAACTAGACCTAGACAACAGGATGACACGGAGAAGCTGGCATTATTTTCACCATTCGACCTAGAGTCCCTATAGGAGCTTCGCTAGCCTCTGCCTTATGACTAGACCGAACGAAGGAATGTAGGCACATAGATGCCCAGAGACATGGGAGGGTACGTCATCATAAGCTACGCAGAGATCCATTGTGCATCGTATAATTCCCTATCACTACTTTCCATAATTATCCAGTAGTGACCGCGTAGCGTACCTATTTATTGGAATAGTTTCACATATTATGAAAATAAAGTTAGGGTCCGTGTCGAAAAATATTTTTTTGACACCCTACCAACGGGTCAAACCGTTGATGTATCAACATTTATAGAGGGAGGATAATTGATGAAACGTTTATTTAAATTTTCTTTATTAATGATTGGAATTGTATTTTTACTATCGGCATGTCAAGGGAACTCTTCAAAAGGAATGGGTAATTCAGGATTTTTTCATGATTATTTTGTAGTACCATTTGCAAAGGTTATACATTTTACTGCTGAATTATTCGGTGGTAACTATGGACTTGCCATCATTTTAATAACCATCCTTATTCGCTTAATACTAATGCCTTTTATGATGAAAACATTCAAAAAACAACAAATTATGAAAGTGAAAATGGAAAAGTTAAAGCCTGAAATGACAGTAATCCAAAACAAAATTAAACAGGCAAAATCAAAAGAAGAACAAATGAAGTTACAACAAGAAATGATGGGACTTTACAAAAAACATGATGTAAACCCTTTAAATATGGGCTGTTTACCTCTCATTATTCAAATGCCTATTTTAATGGGATTCTATTACGCAATTCGTGGTTCAAAAGAAATAGCATCTCACTCATTCTTATGGTTTGATCTTGGACACGTAGATATTCCAATGGCAATTATTGCGGGTATTATGTATTATTTCCAATCAAAAGTGTCACTTATCGGTTTACCTGAAGATCAACAAAAGCAAATGAAAATGTTTGGTCTTCTCTCGCCAATTATGATTTTGATAGTATCATTTAGTGCTCCGGCGGCTTTACCACTCTATTGGGCTGTTGGTGGTGCCTTCTTAATAGGACAAACATACTTATCTAAAAAATTCTATCAAACTCATCCTGTAAAAGAAGAAGAAGCATCTAAATAATAAAAAAGCTGACAAATAACAACATTATTTGTCAGCTTTTTTATTAACTTTAATCTACGCTCTTTTTGTCGATACTTTACTAATTTTGTAGAAAAGTTTTTTCAATTTTTAAATAATATTCATTGAAATGATTCGAATAAACTTGTAGGATTAATATGTAAGCGCTCGCATATGGTGTAAAAAGTTATTGCATCAAGACATACTTCTAGCAAACTTTGAATTCTTTAAGGAGGGCATTTAAATGAGTCAAGTTTTAGTAGGAGTCAATGAAAAAGTAGAAAAATTTTTACAAGGAAAGAAAAAGCTCTATATTAATGGTGAATTCGTTGAAAGTGCTTCAGGAAAAACATTCGATACACCCAATCCTGCAACAGGCGAGGTTTTAGCTACAGTTTATGAAGCCGGTTCTGAAGATATTGATCGTGCGGTAAAGGCTGCCCGCACAGCTTTTGATAGTGGCAAATGGTCAAAAATGAGTGCAGCGGCTCGCGGCCGTCTAATGTATAAATTAGCAGATTTAATGGAAGAACATAAAGAAGCATTAGCACAACTAGAAACTTTAGATAATGGAAAACCAATAAATGAAACAATGAATGCCGACGTGCCCCTGGCTATTGAACATATGCGTTACTATGCGGGATGGACAAATAAAATAACTGGTCAAACAATTCCGGTTAGTGGGCCATTTTTCAATTATACACGACACGAAGCGGTTGGCGTCGTTGGTCAAATTATCCCTTGGAATTTCCCTTTACTGATGGCAATGTGGAAAATGGGTGCGGCTTTGGCAACCGGCTGTACTATCGTATTAAAACCAGCTGAACAAACACCACTTTCTGCCCTTTATTTGGCAGAACTTGCGGAAGAAGCAGGATTCCCTCCCGGAGTAATAAATATTGTGCCCGGATTTGGAGAAACTGCCGGTCAACCATTAGTTGATCATCCACTAGTTGATAAAATTGCATTTACAGGGTCTACTGTCGTTGGCAAGTCCATCATGGAACGAGCATCAAAAACGTTAAAACGTGTAACGCTAGAGCTGGGTGGAAAATCTCCAAATATTATTTTACCGGATGCGGACCTATCTAAGGCTATTCCTGGAGCATTAAATGGTGTAATGTTTAACCAAGGTCAGGTATGTTGTGCAGGTTCCAGAGTATTCATTCAAAAGAAGAATTATGATAATGTCGTTGCTGATATGGTCTCACACGCAAAAAATATTAAACAAGGGGCTGGGCTAGACCAGCAAACACAAATGGGTCCCCTTGTTTCAACAGAACAACAGAGTCGTGTATTAAATTATATTGAAAAAGGATTAAACGAGGGTGCCGAATTACTAACAGGTGGTGGAAAACCACGTGATGAGGGTTACTTTGTTGAACCTACTATTTTTGCGGATGTTAATGATGAAATGACAATCGCAAAGGAAGAAATATTTGGTCCTGTCATTGCTGCATTACCTTTTGAAGATTTAGATGAAGTGATTAATCGTGCAAACAATAGTGAATATGGGTTAGCAGCGGGTTTATGGACACGAGATGTAGCGAATGCTCATTATATTGCCAATCGCCTCCGTGCAGGTACAGTTTGGGTAAATTGCTATAATGTATTCGATGCAGCCTCGCCTTTCGGTGGCTTTAAACAATCTGGTATTGGCCGAGAAATGGGATCCTATGCACTAAATAATTATACAGAAGTGAAGAGCGTCTGGCTTTCATTAAAATAAAAAAAGAGCCTTAGGCTCTTTTTTATTTTAATGATTTTTATTTCCAACAAGTTCTATCGCTTGCCTACGTAAAAGATACTTTTGAATTTTACCAGATGCTGTCATAGGGTAACTATCTGTTATTTCAACATAACGTGGAATTTTATGATGGGAAATTTTATCTTTACAATATTCCCTCACTTCTTCAATTGAAATATTTTCCCCTTCTTTAGGAATAATCCAGGCCATTATTTCTTCCCCGTATTTTTCATCAGGGACACCAATAACTTGGACATCTAATATTTTCGGATGAGTGTAAAGAAATTCTTCGATTTCTCTCGGATAAATATTTTCTCCCCCTCTAATAATCATATCCTTTAGTCTACCTGTAATTCGACAATAGCCATTTTCATCCATCACCGCCAAATCACCTGTATGAAGCCATCCCTCTTCGTCTATTGCTTCTTTCGTTGCATTAGGATTTTTATAATACCCTTTCATTACGTGATAACCTCTCGTGCATAATTCACCCTGTTCCCCATTTTTTACAATTTTATTTGTAAGTGGGTCAACAATTTTCACTTCTACATTAGGTAATGCTCTACCGACAGATTCCACTCTTAGCTCTATTGGATCATTCGTTCTAGTTTGTGTGATTACTGGAGAAGATTCAGTTTGTCCATAAGCAATCGTTATTTCAGTTGCCCCCATTTTTTCAATTACGCCTTTCATGACCTCAATTGGACAATTTGATCCTGCCATAATTCCCGTTCGCAACGAAGATAAATCATACTTATCAAAATCAGCTAAATTTAATTCAGTGATAAACATTGTTGGTACACCATGTAAACCAGTACACTTTTCATCTTGGACAGTTTGTAATACCTCTTTAGGATTAAACTCTTGAATCGGCACCATCGTAGCACCAACCGAAACGCAAGCCATCGTGCCTAACACACAACCGAAACAATGGAAAAATGGCACAGGTATACAAAGCCTGTCTTCCTTTGTTAGTTTCATGCAGTTGGCAATATTGTATCCGTTGTTCACAATATTATTATGAGTTAGCATAACACCTTTCGGAAAACCAGTCGTACCTGAAGTGTATTGCATATTAATAACATCATTTGGATCTAATGACACCAAACGTTTTTCTAACTCTTCATCTGTTACCTCATTTCCTAATAATAATAGATCATTCCAATTATATGTACCCGGATAGCGAGTTTCCCCCATAACAATAACATTTTTGAGTTCGGGCAAGCGTGTACTTGTTAAATTTCCTGCTTCAGATTCTTTTAGTTCAGGGCAAATTTCATAAATCATATCAATATATGATGCCGTACGATAGTTTTCCATTAATATAATCGTCTTACTGTCTGATTGACGCAATAAATATTCAAGTTCTGATGACGTACGATAGTTTGTATTGACAGTTACAAGTACCCCGCCCATTTTTCCGGTGGCAAATTGACAGGTAAGCCACTCAGGTGTATTCGTTGCCCAAATAGCTATATGATCATTTTTATTAATTCCTAATCTCATTAAACCCTTTGCAACTAAATTACATTGATCATCAAATTCTTTATAAGATAAACGTAAATTCCGATCAGCATATACAACTGCTTCATGGTCAGGATGTAATTCAGCCTTTTGCTTAAGTAACTCACCAACTGTAACGTTTAATAAAGATGACATTTTATATCCTCCTTAACAACTGATTTGAGTAGAATGACAATACTTAGGCCAAAGAGGATAATCATGATGATTCCGGATAACTCTACTCATACTTATGTTATCATCTTTTTCCGAATATTCAAATATAAAATCACTTAATTAAAAATTAGAAATTAAATATTTTTGCCAAAACCCTTTTCAACTAGAATAAAAAGCGTTACAATGATTAGAAAATATAGAAAATAATAAATTCCACTAGGAGGTTGTATCATGAAAATCATGAGTAATGAAATGTTGGTAGCAGCCTATCGAGACGCTGAAAAAAAAGGTCAAGATCGTGAGTGGATAAAGATTTTGAAAAACGAACTTTTGAAAAGAGGATTAACACCATATAAATAATTGCAAAAATAATCTTAAAAATTTGGTTGTACATTCATAATTTGAATGCACATTTTTTTTGGAGTATTCAAGCTTGGGACACAATAAAACCCTTTCCATAACAGAGGAAAGGGTTCATATATGATAATTATACTTCTAATAAAAGATCTTCTGGATTTTCAAGTAATTTTTTAACTGTTACTAAGAATCCAACAGCTTCACTACCATCAATAACGCGGTGATCATAGGATAAAGCAATATACATCATCGGGCGAATTTCAACATTATCTCCTACAGCAACAGGTCGTTTTTGGATCGTATGCATGCCAAGAATACCAACTTGAGTACCATTTATAATTGGCGTTGAGAACAATGACCCAAATACACCACCGTTAGTGATAGTAAATGTCCCACCTTGTAAATCTCCAAGGGATAGCTTATTGTCTCTAGCTTTTTTCGCAAATCCAGCAATATCTGCTTCAATTTCCGCAAAGTTTTTACGATCGCAATCACGAACAACCGGAACAACAAGACCTTCGTCAGTAGACACGGCTACACCAATGTCATAATACTTTTTCAATACGAGATCCGTACCGATGATTTCAGAGTTTACTGCTGGATATTTCTTTAATGCTGCAACTACAGCTTTAGTAAAGAATGACATGAATCCAAGACGAGTTCCATTATGTTCTTCTTGGAACTTGTCTTTTTTACGTTTACGAAGTTCCATAACTGCTGTCATATCAATTTCGTTAAAAGTTGTTAACATTGCCGTATTTTGCTTAACTTCTAACAAACGTTTTGCAATTGTTTGACGACGGCGGGACATACGAACTACTTCGACTGGTTTCCCATCTTCCTGTGAAACTGGTGCAGCTTGTTTAGGTGTAGCAGGTTTTGCATCGGCTTTAGGTTGATTTGAATATGCATTCACGTCTTGGACACGCACACGACCCATTGGATCAACAGTAGAAACGGCGCTTAAATCAATTCCTTTTTCACGTGCAAGCTTTCGTGCTGCGGGTGAAGCAATCGGACGATCTTTTTTATCGGTATCTGAAGATTCAACTTTTGCTGTTTCTTGTTTTGGTGCTTCAGTTTTTACTTCTGGTGCTTTTTCTTCCTTAGCTGGTGCAGGGGCAGCTGCTTCACCAGATTCGGAAACAATGGCAATAACTTGTCCAACTTGAACTGTATCACCTTCCTCTGCCTTTAACTCTTGGATAACCCCTGCTTCCTCAGAGATTACCTCAACATTTACTTTATCTGTTTCTAGTTCAACAATGTATTCACCTTTTTCAACACGATCTCCCGGTTGTTTTAACCATCCTGCAATAGTTCCTTCTGTAATAGATTCAGCTAACTCCGGCACTTTAATTTCAGCCACAATGTTGTCCTCCCTTGATATGTGTTTCCTTTTTCTATTTTTCTATTTTGTTAATGCTTCAGTAATGATACGAGTTTGTTCCTTCTTATGAACGATAGGATCTCCCTCCGAAGGACTTGAACGTCTTGGACGTCCAACATACTTAACACTTACACCTTTTGGAGCAAGGTCTCTTAAGTATGGATCTACAAAAGTCCATCCACCCATATTTTTAGGTTCTTCTTGTACCCAAACAAGTTCTTTTAATTTTTTATGCTTACTAATGATTTCTTTGATTTCGGTTTTAGGGAATGGATATAGTTCTTCTACCCTTAATATATGAGCCCAGTCAATTTCTTCATCTTTAATTCGCTCTTCAAAGTCAATGGCAATTTTTCCGCTGCATAAAATAATTCTTTCCACTTTTTCCGGATTATGATCTAATCCTTTTTGCTCTAGAACCGGCATAAATTCACCATTAGTTAGTTCAACGCCATCTACTGATGCTAGTGGGTGGCGTAGCAAGCTTTTCGGAGTCATAATAACTAACGGACGAACTTCATCTTTCGCAAGCATCGCAGCTTGACGACGTAGAATATGGAAGTATTGTCCGGCAGTTGAAAGATTTGCTACAGTCCAGTTATTTTCAGCTGCAAGTTGTAAGTACCGTTCTAATCTTGCACTTGAATGTTCTGGCCCTTGACCTTCGTATCCATGTGGTAAAAGCATAACCAAGCCAGATTTTTGTCCCCATTTAGCTCTACCCGCGGATATAAATTGATCAAACATTACTTGAGCCATATTCGCAAAATCTCCAAATTGAGCTTCCCAAATAACAAGTGTTTCCGGAGAAAATACATTGTATCCATATTCATAACCGACAACGGCAGCTTCAGTTAATGGACTGTTATAAACAACAAATGATGATTTAGCATCTTTAATGTGATGAAGCGGAATATATTCTTCCCCAGTTTTCTCATCATGTAATACTAGATTACGCTGAGCAAATGTGCCGCGCTGCGAATCTTGACCTGTAAAGCGGATTGGTGTACCATCCTTTAAAATTGTAGCAAATGCCAATGTTTCTGCATGCGCCCAATCAATTTTACCTTCACCGTCAAATACATTTTCACGTCGTTTTAATATTTTCGCTAACTTTTTAAATACATGTAAGTCTTCCGGCCAATTTAATAGCTCTGAATTTATCGCTTTAATTTCCTCTATATCAACAGCTGTTGCTACTTTTGGAAATCCGCTAACTACAAATTTTGGAGGATTCATGATTGTATCCGGATCTTCTTCTTTCTTTGGTACTTTATCATATGCAGCTTTCAATTTACTTTGAATTTCTTGATCCATTGAAGCAACTTCTTCTTTAGTAATAATACCTTCATTAATCAATTGATCTGCATACAATTCACGAACAGTCGGATGTTTATGAACAATATGATACATCATTGGATTAGTAGTCATCGGTTCATCCATTTCGTTATGGCCGAATCTGCGGTATCCAACTAAATCAATTAAAAAGTCTTTATGAAATTTTCTGCGATATTCATAAGCAAAAGCAGCGGCGGCTACTACAGCTTCCGGATCATCAGCATTGACATGGATAATTGGAATTTCAAATCCTTTTGCTGTATCCGAAGCATATTTAGTAGAACGTGAGTCATAGCTTTCAGTGGTAAAACCAATCATATTATTAGCAATAATATGAATTGAACCACCTGTGTTAAAACCTTTCAACCCACTCATATTCATCGTCTCAGCTACAATTCCTTGTCCAGGGAATGCCGCATCTCCGTGTACTAATATAGCATAAGAGTTATCATGGTCCTGTGTAGGATAGCCTGCTACATTTCTTTGATCTTGTGCTGCTCTTGTATATCCTTCGACAATTGGACTGGCAACTTCTAAGTGACTTGGATTATTAGCTAAAACGATTCGTGCGCTAGTCGTGTTTTCAGCTTTTACTTGACGATCAGCTCCAAGATGGTACTTAACATCACCCGTCCAGCCGTAGGTAATCCCAATAGATCCTTCTGAAGGAATTAAATCCTTATTAGGTGCGTGTTGGAATTCCGCAAAAATGAGTTCATATGGTTTTTCAAGAATATGAGCTAAAACATTTAAGCGTCCTCTATGTGCCATACCTATATTTACAGTTCTTGCTCCTGTTTTAACAGAAGAACTAATAATTTGATCCATCAACGGTACTAATGTATCCAATCCTTCAATTGAAAAGCGCTTTTGTCCAACGAAGGTACGATGTAGAAATTTCTCAAATCCTTCTACTTCGGATAATCTTTTTAAAATACCGATTTTTTGGTCTTTCGAAAGATTTAAAAGTACTTTGCCAGATTCAACTGTACGTTGCAACCAATTTTTTTCCTCTAAATTATGGACTTGATAAAATTCAAAGGCCATTTTATTTGTATAAACCGTTTTCAAATGATTTATAGCATCTAAGCCATTTTTTACACTTGATGGTGCGTCCGGACAAATAAAGGATGCAGGAATATTGATTAAATCTTCCTCAGTCAAATCAAACTCTGATAATTCAATTCTACGTGTATCTTTATTACGGTCATTTAACGGATTAATGTCTGCTGCTAAATGTCCATACGTCCGAATATTATCAGCTAATTTTACAGCAGCTACCATTTTACTAAATACTGTTGGGTTGGTTGGCAATTGGAACGAAATATCTGCCTGCCCATGTGTCGATAATCCTTCTTCAGAAATAGTGGGTGCTCCCCACTCTTCAAAAAGAACTCTCATTTCTGGATCTACACTTTCCGGATCGTTTACGTACTTTTCGTAAACTTCCATAACATAACCAAGGTTAGGGCCGGAAAAACTTTCCCAAAAACCTTTTGATGCTTGTTGTTTCATTTCGAAAAACCTCCAGCAATTAAGCCTAATAATTTTTATTAAAAGGATAAAACAGATATGTGAATGAATTTCATAATTCTTAGCCCTTGTGTATCAAGGGGTTTAAGAGATAAAAAAAGAAGTACCTCCCCAAATCTTGTATAATGGTAGTTGACCAGTAAGCCCCCATTCAAACAACGCATATAAATGATCAGCACCCCTTAGTACAATAATCGTATCAATTAAGGAGGTGCTTTTCCTATGTCACAACAAAAACTAACAATCGTCCCCGTTTCAATACAACCAGAAAAAAATATTATAACATCCACAACTTCGAAAGATCCTTCAAATAGCTTTTGCACAATCAAAATTGAAGCTGCTGAAATTTCCTTCTTCAACGGCGTAGATGAGCACATCATCCAAACGGTCATGAGGGAGTTGAAAAATCTATGAAACATGATTATACCAGTGTAAAAAACATTTATATTATTTGCGGTAAAACAGATATGAGGAAGGGAATTGATGGATTAGCAACGCTAATTCAAGATTCTTTCGAACTTGATCCATATGGAGATTCTATTTTCCTTTTCTCTGGTTGGAGTAAAGACCGTTATAAATGTTTATATTTTGATGGCGATGGTTTCGCCATGCTTTATAAGCGACTAGATGGAGGAAAACTTCAATGGCCAAAAGATGAAAATGAAGTACGTAAACTTTCGCAACAGGAGGTTCGCTGGTTGTTAGAAGGGTTGTCCATTCAGCAACCAAAGGCCATTCAAAAATCACAAAAAGGAGTATTCTAAACAAGCTAGAAATGTTGGTTTATAGCCATTTTCAACTTCGCTTTCTACGTTAAAAATGTTATAATATAACTAACTTATGGTGAACGAAAAGTGGTGAAATAAATGGTTAATACTTCTTCCAATAACAAGAATCCATATGGGAAATTAATTCGACTTCTCGAAGAACAATTGGCTCATTCAAATCAACAAAACAAAGACTTATCGAAAAAGCTAGATCAATCAACTAAACAGATTGAAGCGCTAACTGAACAAATTCGCCATTTAACAAAACTTTTATATGGATCGAAATCCGAAAAATCGAAATACAACGTACCAGATGGGCAAGGCTCATTATTTGATGATGACCCGGCTTTTAGCGAACCTGAGCACACAGAAGAACAAAGCCAACAGACAATCTCTTATACTGTTGTACGAAAAGTTAAATCAAAAAAACGAAATGATTCCTTGCATGATGGTATTGAAGTAGAAGCTATTCACCATCATCCGAAAAATACAATCTGTGACTGTTGCCAAGGGCAAATGATTGAAATTGGTAGTACACTTGTACGTGAAGAAGCAAAATTTATTCCTGCAAAATGATGAAAGTACAGCACATTGAACATGCGTATGAATGTAAAGACTGCAAAGTTGATTCATCACAGCCAGCACAAATCAAACGCGGGAAAGCACCACAACCAGCGATTCAGCGTAGCATCGCAAGTCCTAGCGTACTTGCCAAAGTCATCTATGATAAATTTGCACAATATTTACCTCTTTACCGTCAGGTAAAGGAATGGAATCGCTATGGACTGAATACCAATGATAAAAACCTATCGAATTGGGTTATCCGTGTAGCACATGATTGGCTGTTACCTGTATACGAACGAATGAAAGAGTTGATGATGGCAAAATCGGTTTTGCATGTCGATGAAACATACGGACAAATTATCAACCGATCCGATGGGAAATCTGGCCAAGCCAATGCGTATAATTGGGTGTTTCGAAGTGTGCCAAGCCAAGCGTACTAACAATGACTCTCTTTCAAAGCGCATTATCTCGAGCTCGATCTGTCCTTGAAAGTTTTATTGAAGGCTTTTCTGGAACGATTGTGTGTGATGGTTATTCTGCTTATGATAAGTTGGAAGGCGTTAATTTCGCAAATTGTTGGGCGCATGTTCGTCGTTATTGGCTGAAAGCTGATAGCAAAAATGGTAGAATCGGTGTGAAATATTGTGATGATTTATATCGACTAGAAAGGCAATTTAAACGTTTGTCTCCGAGTAAACGAAGAAAAAAACGTCAAAAGTACTCGAAGCCAATCGTGGAGGAATTCCTTCACTGGGTTGAAACATCACCATTTTACGGAAAAATGCGTTAGCAAAAGCGACTGAATACACATTAAACAGGGCAAATGGACTCAAATTATTCCTGAATGATGGGCGAATTGAAATGGATAATAATCCAGCCGAGAACGCCATCCGTCCCAACGTTATAGGAAGAAAAAATTGGCTCTTTAGTGTAAGTGAAGCTGGTGCAAAAGCGAATGCCATCTGTTTAAGTATTGCTGAAACTGCCAAAAGTAACGGCGTTGATTTCTATGAATATATAAAGAAACTTTTTACGGATTTACCAAATCTCGGCGTCCAACAAAACCCTGAAATTTTAGATCAATACATGCCCTGGTCAAAAATGATTCAGGCAGAATGTAGCAAATAAATGAAATAGCCGTAATTCGATTAAAAAGTCAGAATTTACGGCTATTTACGATGCGTACCGAAAGGTACACTTATTTTTATAATTCGGGCTTACGTTGACCACAAACCATAAAAAGACTGGAGGAGTACTTCTTATGACTATTATACGACAACCTAGCCTATTTGGCATACAGGAATTATTTGACATGGAACCTACCCAAAAATATGAAGCCATTATTTCAGCGGTAGATTTGGATTCGATGTACCATCAAGTGGCGAAAAAATCACGGTTGGGTGCACCGGAAGAACTAAACTATGCAGCCATGATTATCTCCACCTTTGTAAGATACATAGAGCGCATCCCTACGATGAAGGATCTTATAAAACGTCTTCATGATGATCTAGCTTTTAAGTTAAATTGTGGCTTTTTGGTTTCTGATCATGTGCCTTCAGAATCCTCCTATTCACGTCTCATAACGAAATTGGAGGAAAGCGATATCCTTGAGAAAGAACAAGAAAAAGTGGTCCTCCAGGCTATTGCAGAAGGTTTCATCACGGATGATACAGTGGTATGATGCAACCCATTTTGAAGCACGAGACCAAGCGCGACCAAAAGAAGAAAAGCCAAAATCTGAACCCCAAAAACGTGGTCGGAAATCAAAAGATGAGCGTGACGGGTGGCTTAAAGAACAAGCTGAAACGGAAGCCAATTTACCTTTATATGATAGAAAAATTGTGGTAAATTAGATGTTCCCCTAGCCGAACTACGTGCCGAAGTTCCCAAGACCCTAAATGGGGCGTGAAAAAGAACTCAGAAGGACAAAATGTTTTTTGGTTTGGCTACAAAGGTCATTTAGCCGTTGGTACATCAAGCCAATACATTCTACAGGCTCTTTTTTCATCTGGGAGTCTAAATGATGGTAAGGCAGCTATCCCTTTACTGAAAGGAATTCAGGAACGCCTTCACCTTCCATTACGTTATCAAACAATGGATGCGGGCTATGACTATGAACCCATATACGAGCAGGTACATCGAATGGGACAACAATCCGTCATCGCGTATAATAAGCGAAATGAAGGGGAAATCATTGGCTATGATAAACACTTTGCCCCAACTTGTTTCAGAGAGCATTCTTATCGTTATGATAGTTTTGATCCTAAATATGAAACATTGAAATACACAAGACCAAAGGAATGCAGCGACTGTCCCTTAGCTAATGAAGGTATTTGCCAAAAGGTTTATAAAGTGAAAATCACTTCAGACCTTCGCAGATATACCGCACCAGCACGCGGGTCACAAGCATGGAAAAACATTTTCAAACGTCGTACTGCCGTAGAACGGGTTAATGCCTATCTGAAAGAATTCTTTCAACTGAACAATGTTCGCTATCGTACTGGGAAACGTGCAAAAATTCATTTTGACATGGTAACCCTTATTTATAATGCTTCAAAGTTAGCCGCAGACCGAATTAATGTACAATTAAATCAGCAACAAGTAGCATGATTTCTGTTTTTAAAAATATATTTTAGAAATTCTGTAGGATTCTGTATTTTTAAAAAGAGCAATTATGAAATTGACTCATGTAATAAAAAATTCAATAAGCCAAAACGCTTACAGTCACAATTCTATCACTGTAAAGTAATAATATAAAGAATAAAAACCAACTTTTTTAAAATTAAAATGAGTACTAATTCATTCTTCAATAAACCTGATATAAAGAATAATATTCTGCTTTAAACTCAAGCAGGGTAAATTAACAAACAAAGAAAACTCTAATAATTTCCAATGACTTTTCTTCAATTATATAATTGTCCAATTTCATCTCCAATGATACTACGAATTAAAAAATATTCAACTGTTGATTGCTATTATTCGTTAAAAGTCGCTAACAATATTTATTCTGTAATTACATCGACTTAAAGATTGAATACATTATTATATAGTTGATAGTTCGGGAGGTTACAATCTTATGTTTCCTTGGAATATGTTCCCTTTTAATAAAAACAATCTTATGAAACAACTAAACCCTCAAGATATAGAAAAGCAAGTCCAAAATATGTTATCCCAATTTATGCCGGCAAAATGGGAAGGAATGTTTAATCATGAAGAGATGCTAAAACGAGCAACTTCAATGTTTCAAAATACAGATCAAAATACAACGAATTCAACAACAAGCTCATCTGCACAGGACCAGCAACCATCTTCAAATCCTACAGAATTTGACGTAAATGTTTTCGAAACCTTTGACGATATTTATGTTCGTATTCCAATTAAAGATGAAGAATGGTTAAAGCGGGTGAAAATTTTCCACACATCGAACCAAGTGATTATTGAAAATATACCTGAAGTCGGTCATAGGCATGTCATTACTTTACCATCTTTAATAAAGAAAAAAGGAACAGTCGCACAATATAAAGATGAAATGTTAGAAATTAAAATGACAAAAAATGCAGATATGCAATATACGGAAGTGGACGTCGCGGAAAAATTATAAAAAGGAAAACCGATGAAAGGATCATCGGTTTTCGATTAATGGTAAGGTAAACGTAATACTTGTCCCTTTCCCAAGTGTACTTGATGCATAAATTTCTCCTGAATAGCTTTCCACTAATTGTTTAGCGATTGATAAACCTAAACCATTTCCACCCCTTGCCCGACTCCTTGCTTTATCGACACGATAGAAACGGTGAAAGATTTTCGCTAAGTCTTCATCTGGTATACCTACACCATAATCTCTTACTGTAATTTTCACCATGCCATTTTCTTCTTCAAGACTAATATCTATTTTATGAATTTGATCCGAATATTTAACAGCGTTATCTAAAATGATAATTAATATTTGCTCTAAATGATTTTCACTAATTCGTACTAAAGGATTGTCTAGATTTTCACCATATACTTCAAATTCAAATGTAAAATCCTCATGAATCAGTTCAAAGTTTTTTATTACTTGTTGTATTGTTTTTAATAACAAAGCGCTACTATCAGAACCTTTTGATTCAATTTGTTCAGCTCTTGACAAATCTAAAAGCTCTTGAACTAATTTTTTCATTCGTTCCAATTCTTGAATGGATGCCTGCAGGGACTCATCTAAAATAATCGGGTCATTTTTACCCCATCGGTTTAATAACTTTAAATGACCTTCCATAATTTGAACAGGGGTTCGTAATTCATGAGATGCATCTTCCACAAATCTCTTTTGCTGATTAAATGAATGCTCAATTTGATCCATCATATTATTAAAAATGCTTGTTAATTCCCCCATTTCATCTTTTGAATTACTCGGTTCCATTCGTTCATGGAAACCTTTTTTGCGTATTTTTTTCATCGTAATAGATAGCTTTTGTAATGGCTTTAAAAAACTTTTTGCCATTAAAAAACCGAATAATCCACTAAGAATTAAGGCAAATCCGCCGAATATTGACATGATAAAAAACAAACTCCCCATCATTTGATGGTACCTTGTTAATGGCTGAATAATTTCAATATAGCCGGTAAACCCGTTTATATGAAAAGGAGCGCGGCCTAAATAAATTTTTTTATTATCGGTTTCTAATAACGTAACTGTTTTGTGATGAACAGGTTGAAAAGGAATATAATATTTTGGTGTATCCGTATCGGCATTATAAACTCTATATTCACTCCCATCCGGATATAATATCCTAATAATTTGATCCTTCTCATAAATTTGATTTTGTAGCTCTTTATTTTCCGAAAGGTTTTCGTCTAAAGAACCACTCTGCTTCACAAAAATTGTGATTTCATTTAGCGCTTGTAAAAGATTATTTTTTTCCTCATAAAGCATCCATTTATTGATCACATGATACTGGCTAAAACTAAAAAGAAAGAAGGTAAAAAAAATGGCCGCACTTGTTCCAACCGACCATTTCACCTTAAGCGATGATGTATGATACCAATTCCGCAGAAACTTCATTCACGCATCACATACCCTGTTCCACGAACGGTTTGAATATAACTTTCCTCACCACGATTATCAATCTTATTTCTTAAATAACGAATATACACATCGACTACATTCGTTTCTACTTCTGTTTCATAGCCCCAAACTTTATTTAATAATACTTCCCTAGTTAACACAATATTTTTATTTTCCAATAAAGTTAATAATAAATCATATTCTCGTTTCGTCACATCAATTATTTTGTCGCCCTTTTTTACAATTCTACTTTCCTTTTCTACAAAGAGATCGCGAAAAGTATACGATGTAAGCTGTGATTTCGGTTCACGAATATCGATTCTTCTAAAAATTGATCGCAG
The DNA here is from genome assembly GCA_016756695.1 of Heyndrickxia sporothermodurans. GTDB lineage: Bacteria > Bacillota > Bacilli > Bacillales > Bacillaceae_C > Heyndrickxia > Heyndrickxia sporothermodurans. The sequence continues at coordinate 3,467,607 of CP066701.1, read as the reverse complement.
TCTTGCTAATAGTTCCTCAATGGCAAACGGCTTTACAATGTAGTCGTCAGCACCGTGATCTAAACCGGATACGCGATCCATCACGCTATCACGAGCGGTAATCATAATAACTGGGGTGTCTTTTTCTTGCCGCAATCTCCGGCAAACTTCCAAACCATTTAGACTTGGCAACATCAAATCAAGCAAAATTACATCCCAATCCTCCTGAAGCGACAACTGAAGACCTTCTCGCCCATCATAGGCAACACTTACTTCGTACCCTTCATATTTAAGTTCAAGTTCAATGAATCTTGCTAAATTTTTTTCATCTTCTATTATCAATATACGTTTCACATTCACACCTGCTTCAATCATTCATTTACTTCATATTCTTATTTTAACCGAGATTTTGATAAAATTAAATCAAGTGCAGCATGAACAATTTCAACTGATTGGAAGGCAAACAGAGTTATCGCTGTCAGACTAAAGAATACAATTGGAATAAATCGTACCCACATCATGAATATGCGCCTCCTTTATTTTGAATATAATCCTATCAGTAATAAATGAAAATTCGATTAAAATTATATAAATGTCTGATAAAAAAATAACCGGCACGATGGCCGGGTTTAAAGAAAGAACTTTATAATGAGTTAATTAATAAGAATTCCGCAATAGTTATATGTATTGGGTAACAACTATTCGGCTTATTCTTATAAGACTTAGCTAATATTATCGAATGAATCCTAAAGATACATGAAAGATACATTAGAAATTCATGAGAAATGTAACATTGTAGATAATGGATTTGATGGGTTATAGGCAAAAACAGCAGGGGATTTTCCCTGCTGTTTTTAATTTTTCATCCGCGGATCAAGTGCATCACGAAGGCCATCACCCATGAGGTTAAAGCCAAGTACGGTTAACATAATAGCAATTCCCGGAAAAAACACGGTCCAAGGCGCTTGAATGATAAAATCTTTTGAATCAGAAAGCATTTTTCCCCATTCTGGAGTTGGAGGCTGTGCTCCTAATCCTAAGAAACCTAACGCAGCTGCTTCGATGATTGCCGTTGCAATCGCAAGTGTCCCCTGCACAATAATTGGTGCCATACTATTTGGAAATATATGATGGAATAATATTCTTGCATCTCCCATTCCAATAGCTTTCGCTGCTGTAATGTATTCTTCTTCCTTTACGGATAACACTCTTGAGCGTACTAAACGACCGAAAGTTGGTACATTAATAATAGCTATCGCGATTAAAGCATTTTGTAATGATGGTCCAAGCATTGCAACAACAGCAATTGCAAGTAAAATACTTGGAAAGGCTAATAAAATATCAAATATCCGCGAAATTATTCCATCAATCCATCGTCCATAATAACCGGCAATAATCCCTAAAGTAGTTCCTACAATAGCTGATCCAATTACCGAGAAGAACCCGACTTTTAATGAGATACGAGCCCCAAAGATAACCCTGCTTAGAATATCTCGGCCAAAGTCATCTGTCCCAAACCAATGTTTTGAAGAGGGAGGCAAATGCTTGTCCCCGAGCTTTTGTTCGTTAATACCATACGGTGCTAAAACATTTGCAAAAATAGCAATAAGGATAAAAAAGATGACTAAACCAAGGCCGAATAAGGCAACCTTATTTTTCTTAAAATTTCTCCAACCTTCTTTCCACGGAGATATCAATGGCTCCTCGACCGCCGTTGTCTGCGTTACATTTGTTGAAAGTTCTGGCATTGATGAACCCCCTATCAATACTTGATACGTGGATCAATTGCTGCATATAGTAAGTCCACGATTAAATTTATTAGTACGAACACTAGTGCAAGTATCAAAATACCTGATTGTATGACAGGGTAATCTCGAAACTCAATCGCTTCATAAATATACGTCCCCATCCCTGGCCAACCAAAAATCGTTTCAGTTAATATCGCTCCACCTAATAAGAGCCCTGTTTGTAAACCGATAATTGTTAAAACTGGAATAAACGCATTTTTTAATGAGTGCTTATAGACTACCCAAAACATTTTCATTCCTTTAGCACGTGCTGTTCGAATATAATCAGAACGCATAACCTCAAGCATACTCGATCTAGTGATACGAGCAATAATCGCCATTGGAATCGTTGCTAAAGCAAGACTTGGAAGGATTAAATGCTTTATAACTTCGATAAATTGGTCAAAACTTCCTTGTAATAATGTATCAAACAAATATAAATGGGTAATTGCTTCCACAGGATTGCGTATATCATCTCGTCCAGTTGTCGGCAACAAATCCAACTTAATTGAAAATACATATTGCTCCATTAAACCTAGCCAAAAAATAGGCATTGAAACTCCAATTAATGCAATTAACATAACAACATAATCAAACCATGAGTTCTGAAACCATGCTGAAATGATTCCTGCATTTACGCCGATGATAATAGCAATAATCATGGCAACTACAGCTAATTCAACAGTAGCTCCAAAATATGGCCAAATTTCCTCACTTATAGGTGATTGTGTTTTCAACGAAGTTCCTAAGTTTCCAGTTACTAAATCTTTAATATAATCAAAAAATTGAACATAAAGTGGTTTATCAAGCCCTAATTGTTTTGTAAGGTCGGCAACTGCTTCTTTTGTGGCCAATTGTCCTAAAATCGTTCTAGCCGGATCTCCGGGTATGGCGTGAATTAATGAAAAAACAATGATTACCATTCCAAGTAGAACTGGTATGAGTAGTAATAATCGACGTATTGTGTAGGCAACCATTAACACCTTCACCCCTTCCAATAATTTATGTATTATTTTTCGAATGAAAAAGGGGAGTAAATACTCCCCCATAATTATTTAACAGATGTGTCAACAAAGCTTTGTGAGCCAGTTGGATGTGGGAAGAATCCCTCAATTGTACTCTTACCTGCTAATTGTGGAACTGAGTGAGCAAGCGGAACCCAAGGTGCATCATTATGGATGATTTCTTGTGCTTTTTTATAGTAATCATTTCTTTTCGCTTCATCTGTTTCTGTTTGGGCTTTAATTAAAAGATCATGTACTTCATCGTTTGCGTACTGGGAGTTATTATTAGATCCAATTGCATCTTTATCAAGTAATGCATACAAGAAGTTATCAGCATCACCATTGTCACCAGTCCAACCAACGATATACATTGGCGCTTCACCTTTAGCTAATTTCTCTAAATATGTTCCCCATTCCATCGTAACGATTTTCGTTTTCACACCGATTTTTGCGAAATCTGCTTGGATAGCTTCTGCCACTTTTTGTCCATTAGGCATGTATGGACGAACAACCGGCATTGTCCAGAAATCTACACTAAATCCATCTTTATAGCCTGCTTCTTCCAATAATTTTTTCGCTTTATCAAGGTCATAATCATAGTCAACGATATCATCGTTATAGCCACTTACAGAAGGTGGCATTGGATTTTTAGCCGGTTCTGCAGTTCCTTCATAGAAGTTTTTAATTAATGCTTCTTTATTAACTGCATGACTTAATGCTTGACGTACTTTTACATTATCAAATGGTTTTTTCGTAACATTAAATCCAAGATACCCCAGATTCATAGAAGGTCTTTCAAAGATTTGTAGATTTTTATCGGATTTAACTTTTTCAATGTCACTTGGATTCATACCATCAATTAAATCGACATCACCTTTAATTAACGCATTTAAACGTGCGGAGTTATCTTTTATTACTTTCAAAATAACTGTATCAAGCTTTGGTAACCCTTTTTTCCAGTAGTTTTCATTTTTAACGACAGTAATTGTATCGTTTCTTTTCCATTCTTTGAATTTAAACGGACCAGTACCTACTGGGTTTTCGATATATTTATCACCATATTTCTCAATTGCTGCAGGACTTGAAATACCAAATGGTGTCATTGCTAAGTTTTTCAAGAATGGAGCTTGTGGTCTGAATAAGGTGAATTCAACAGTTTTTGGATCGATTGCTTTAACTTCTTTAATAACTGCGGCTTTTTCCCCTTTATAACCGCCAAATTGTGATTGGTAATATGGAAACTTTTCAACATTACCATTTGCCCAGCGATCAAAGTTTTTTACGACAGCTTCTGCATTAAAATCAGTTCCGTCGTGGAATTTTACACCTTCTTCCAAATTGAATGTGTATGTTAATCCATCATCAGAAACGTTCCAAGATTTTGCTAACCCTGGTTCAATTTCAGTTGTTTCTTTTTTGTAGTTTACTAGAGTATCAAATATTTGTTCTGCAACAATTAATGATTCCCCGTCAGTTACTGTTGCAGGATCCAGTTTTACTGCATCTCCACCACGTGCATAAACTAATACACCACCTGATTTTTCTTTTCCGTCGTCTTTCCCTTTTTCACCATTAGATTTTGATGATGAACATCCCATTAAAGCAAGTGAAAGTACCAGGACAAAAATGAGTAATCCTGTTAGTTTTTTCTTCATCTTCTTCCCCCCAATTTTTAATAGCTATCTAAAAATTTATATGCAAAATCATCCATGTAGATGACATGCTGCAAAGTGACCCTTATCTACTTCTTTAAATATTGGTCTTTCAACGAAGCATTTATCCATTGCAAGTGGACATCTCGTATGAAAAGAGCATCCTTTTGGTGGATTTGCAGGACTTGGAACATCGCCCTGAAGTACAATTCTTTCTTTTTTATGATCCACATCGGCAATAGGGACTGCTGAAAGTAAGGCTTGAGTATACGGATGTTTCGGATTTTGGTATAATTCTTCACTTTCAGCAAGCTCTACTAATCTACCAAGATACATAACCCCAACGCGATCACTAATATGCCTGACAACCCCTAAATCATGGGCAATAAATAAATAAGTCAGATCATACTTTTTCTGAAGATCTTTAAGCAGGTTAAGAACTTGAGCTTGAATGGATACATCCAAAGCTGATACAGGTTCATCCGCAACGATTAGTTTTGGATTAAGGCTCAATGCTCTGGCAATTCCAATCCTTTGACGCTGACCACCACTAAATTGATGGGGATAACGATTGGCATGATAACTGTTTAATCCTACAATTTCCAGCAACTCACGAACCTTTTTTTTGCGAGCTGACTTTTCCTTGACCCCATGAACGATTAACGGCTCTTCTAATATGCGTTCAATTGTGTGTCTTGGGTTCAAGGAGGCGTATGGATCTTGAAAAATCATTTGCATTTGCCCGCGAATTTTCCGAAGCTCTTGTTTAGAAAGAGTAGTAATGTCATTGCCTTCGAAAATAATTTTCCCTTCACTCGGTTCGAGTAATCTCAATAACATTCTGCCTGTTGTTGATTTTCCACAACCACTTTCACCAACAAGACCCAATGTTTCTCCCTTTTGGATGACAAAAGAAATATCATCTACAGCTTTAACTTCGCCAACTTTTTTACCAAAAACACCACCTCGAATAGGGAAGTTCTTTTTTAAATGTTCAATTTTTAAAAGTGGTTCATTCATTTACTACGCCAACCTTCCCTTCCTCATATAACCAGCACCTTACTTTTTGTCCATTATCAAGTACTTTTAAATTTGGTGTTTCATCATAGCAACGTGCATGCGCGTGTGGACAGCGTGGTGCAAAATGACAACCAACTTCAATAGAACCTGGCTTCGGAACATTGCCTGGTATCGAATATAATTGCTCCTTTTTCACTCTCATATCAGGTACAGATTGTATTAAGCCAACTGTATATGGATGCTTGGGCTCCTTAAAAATAGTTCTAACATCTGCCTCTTCCACAATTTTCCCGCTGTACATGACAATAACACGCTGACACATTTCTGCAACAACCCCTAAATCATGAGTTATCATGATAATGGCTGTATTCGTTTCTTTGTTTAATTTTTTCATTAAATCTAAAATTTGTGCCTGTATTGTTACATCTAAGGCAGTTGTGGGTTCATCGGCAATTAATAGCATCGGTTCACAAGCAAGTGCCATTGCAATCATGACACGCTGCCTCATCCCTCCGGATAATTGATGAGGGTATTCATTGATTAATTGCTCTGCCCTAGGAAGACCCACCTTTTTAAGCATTTGTACCGCATGCTCTTTTGCCTTTTTCTTTGGCCATTTCCGGTGTATTTGAACGGCTTCTATTAATTGTTCACCGATGGTAAAGACAGGGTTTAAACTAGTCATCGGCTCTTGGAATATCATCGCAATATCGTTACCGCGAATACTTCTCATTCTTTTTTCTGTTGCTTTTGCTATATTTTCTTCATTAAAAAGAATTTCACCTTCAACTTTTCCATTAGCAGTTGGGATTAATCCCATAATAGATAATGAAGTGACACTTTTACCACAGCCTGATTCCCCTACTATTCCTAAAATTTCTTGCGACTGTACTTGGAAATCAATATCGTTTACAACAGGTATCGTACCATCATCTGTTATAAACGTAGTACGTAAAGCCTTTACTTCTAGGACTGGATTTTCCACTATTTCGCTCCTTTCCACCAATTGGTTTTCGTCGTTGTATGAAGATAGCTTAGAAATTTAGAAAATCTCTTAAATAAGCTAGTCCTATTTAAATATCATAAATTTAATGTCATTTTTAAATATTCTACCTTCTTTTAACTTATTTGAAAATAGTTTTTATATATTATTTTCAGAATGTTTTACCTAAATAAAAAAAGAATGCAAAAAACATCCTTTTTTTAACATATTAAAAATATGATTCTATTATGCGAGAAATATTTTATAGAAATAATAATTTCTTATTGAATGGTTTTTTTCATTTCCAGTTTATAAAAAAACAAAGTCACCTATAAAGTGGCTTTGTTTTTTGTAAACAAGGAAACGATTATAAAAATAAATAACGAACATAGTATCGGGATCACAACCGTATGCATGCCGAACGGATTAGGATGGAAACGATCAAAAAATATATATAACCCCATTCCTATTATCATAGAAGAGAAGGCTCCATACTTATTTCCGTTTTTCCAATAAAGCCCCATAACAATTGGCCAAATAAATACAGCTTCTAACCCACCAAAAGAAAATAAATTTAACCATATTAAGAGTTCAGGTGGATGAATGGCAAGTACTAGAACTGCGATGCCGATAATAGAAGTCGTAAAAAAGCTTATCTGTTTTACTTTTTTAATGCTTGGCTCCTTATTTATAAAACCTATGTATAAATCCTTAACGATCGCCGATGAAACAAGTATTAATACGGAATTTACCGTTGACATAATTGCTGCCATAGGTGCTGCAAGAACGATGCCGGCAGCCCAGGCAGGTAGAACCTTCATTGTAATAATAGGCATTACTGTGTCAGCGTCTTCAATTCCTGGTGCAATTGCTCTTGCGAGGACTCCGATTAAATGCATCCCAAACATAATGATTCCAATAACAACTGTTCCGATTAGTATTGCCCGATGCATCGCCTTTGCATTTTTATATGACATTGCTCGAACGGCAATTTGCGGTAGCCCTACGACACCGACTCCTACAAGAATCCAGAAACTAGAGATGTACAAAGGAGTTAATGATCGATCCGCGCCATAAGGACTCAATAAATTTGGATTTTGATGTTTCAAATCAGCCATAATATTTTCAATACCGCCACCTGCAATTAAAGTAGCGACTAATAATAGAATTGTTCCTCCAAGCATGACGATTCCTTGGAGAGTATCGGTTATAGCAACGGCACGGAATCCCCCAATAATAACATAAATGAGTACAGATACAGCAAAAATAAATAATGCAGTCGTGTAGGAAACACCTAATATTGATTCCATTAATCTCGCTCCGCCTACCCACTGAGCAATCATAGATGAGAACAGAAAGATAACAATACTAATGGCTGCAATGATTGTAACCCAATTTGACTGATATCTTGCTTTTAAAAAATCAATCAGTGTAATCGCATTATATTTACGTGAAATAATCGCAAACTTCTTACCTAAAACCATTAATACAAAATAACCGGTAACAACTTGTGTCATAGCCAATAGCACCCATGCTAATCCATAATTATATGCAGCCCCAGGGCCACCGATAAAGCTGCTTCCACTACCATAAGTCGCAACCATTGTCATCGCTAATATAAAACCGCCCATTTGTCTACTACCTAAAAAGTATTCTTGAATAAAAGAATCAGTGCTTTTTATATAACGTGACGCTAATAAACCTACAATAAAAAATAATAGTAAAAATATAACTAGAGGAATAATTACTTGAATATTCATTTTCCACCACTTTCCTCATTTTCAAAAGGAACTTCCTTGAAAAAAAACTTAACTGCAATAAATACTAAAAATACAATAACGATAAAGCCAATAACACAACTATAAAAAAACCAAGCAGGTAATCCTAAAATATATGTATATTCTTCTACCTTTCCACTTCCAAACCCATAAGCAAATCCAAACCACCAAAGGAAATGGATGATAGCAAGTCCAACACCAATCCATGCCTCCCTATGAGCAATCTTATATCGGCGATCATTCACTTTTGTCCCCCCTTTCTTACCATTTAAACTTGTCCATAGAAAAATGGAAAACTTTTCAATTAAGTTTACATAATCAAATTATTATTCACTTGTTTATTAATAAACAAAGTAATTAATTCATTCACCTTTTTATCTTTTTTCGTTGGTAACTGATGTCCCGCTCCTTTAATAAAGTGAATTTCAGTGTCAATAATTTTCGGATATAATTTAACATGATGGTTAATTACATCTGACATCGTTCCATACATTAGCAATAATGGTGCATTTAATAAAGATAATCTTCCTACACAATTAAAGTATAATGATTCAATATAAAACTGTCTCCAAGTAAACCGGTTTGATTTCAAAATATGTTCATATAGCTCTAATTGCAATGCTTTTTCACTAAAATGGCTAATAGATAATATTTTGGCTAATATTTTTGGCGCAAACATAACCATATTAATCCCTATTTGATGTTCCACTTTCAACAATTCATTTGCGATTTTTGGGTACCCACTTGATAATATAACACCTTTTACATTCATTGGGTATTGAATTGCATATTCTTGTACAATTATACCACCTGCAGAATACCCAAATAAAAACAATGCACTTTCTTCAGCATGTTTTCGTACCGCTTCTATTTCTTTCATATAAAGTGATATGGTCATACTTCCATCCGATGAGGTGCTGTCTCCATGCCCTGAAAAATCAGGTATTAGTAAACGAAATTTGCTTTGAAGAGCTAATTGTTTCATAAATGTTTTCCTCCCCATTCCAGGTGGATGAACAAATAAAATAGCAGGTCCTACTCCATAATCGTCATAAAATATCTTTGAATTCCCACAAATAGCAACTGGCATAATCGGCTCCTTTTTAAATTTTTACCACTAGTTTTTACGAATTTAATTGAAATATGAAAAAAGAAAAGGGTGAACAAATTAAAATTGCATAAACACTTGTCAATTTGCATAGGTTCTGATAGATAGTTTCTGTTTTTACGATAAAGTTAGGAGTGGGAGAATTTGAAAAGAAAAAAATATAAAATAATTACATCAATATTTTTAATAGGGGTATTGGTCTTTCTTGCTTATATAAATACGATTACCGAAAGTGAAATAAATAATGTTCATGTGAGTTTGCCTGTAAATGCAATCGAAAATGAAAAAACAATTACGAATGATTTAAATCCTATTTTGGAATATAAACTCGTCAATTCAAAAAAAGATAAAGAGGAAGGTTATGTGGTTGAAACATATAGAGAATATGAAATTTATAAGAATAAAAATGGAACGATCGACAAAACCGTCCCTACCGATAATTATAATTATTTAAAATATAAAATTACTGAGAGCGACAATGAATAGTTTTACGCATTCTTAGTTTAAAAAAACTACTTAATCATTTTGGTTAAGTAGTTTTTTTATGAATAAAATGAACGATTTAATAAAAAAATAACAGCATATCATCCTAAAAGGGGTTCATACAATGAAGACATTAACTGCATTAGCTATTAAGTTCATTGCTTCCTTTATCGCTCTGTTTGTTATACTCGGGTTATTCTACGGCATGTCAATTCAAAGTGTCATTTTAATTACTGCTGTTATTGGTGTAATCTCATATATTATTGGGGATAAATTGCTTTTACCCCGCACCAATAACGTAGTGGCAACTTCCGTCGATTTTGGTTTGTCCTTTCTGATCATATGGTCAATCGTCTCGTACGGAAACATTGACAACTATCGTGCGTTGTTCTGGGCTTCAATTATCGGTGGATTGGGTATTGCTTTCTGTGAGTATTTTTTTCACATTTATCTGTTTAGAAGATTTTATCCTCAAGAGCAAATAAGTAAACGGCGGATCTCAGCAATGCATTATGCAACGGAAGCTTCGGAGGAAATTACACCTGTAAAAAAGAGACAAAAGACAAAAACTAATAGATGAGAAATTGAAAAGGTGGTCATATAGACCACCTTTCATTTTTTAAATTATAATTTGTCGTACAAGCAATCACTTCTGAATAAACTATATTACTTATACTATTTGGAGGGTTGCATGAATGTCTGTCTTTTTCAGTTATATTATTTTAGGTATATCCTTGGCAGCTCCTATTGGTCCAATTAATGCTGCTCAATTGGATAAGGGAATAAAAAATGGTTTCCTTCATTCTTGGGTATTAGGCATCGGAGCGATGACAGCAGATATCTTTTATATGTTATGTGTTTATTTTTGGATTCGTAAACTTTTTGGAGGTACCTATTTTAAAGATTTTTCTTTATTTATTTGGCTGTTTTGTTTTAATTTACACTGGTATCGAAAGTATGTTTGCTGCAAAAAACCTTTCTTCTACTAATCATCGGTCAAAAGATTCATTACGGAAATCTTTTTCATCCGGTTTTATTATGTCGATATCCAATCCACTTTCTATTCTTTTTTGGATTGGAATTTATGGTTCTGTTTTAGCTAAATCCATTCAAACCGCTCATTCACACGATATTATCCTACATAGTATGGCCATTTTCATTGGATTATTTCTATGGGATGTAACAATGGCCGTTGTAGCTAGCAGTTTTCGAAAATGGTTAAGCTCTCGTCTGTTAACGTGGATATCTTTTGTTTCCGGCCTAGGTTTAATTGGCTTTGGAATTTATTTCGGAAAAGAAGCGATTATATTTTTATTCTTTTAAAACATTCTACTCATACGAATCCTCTCTGCTATACCAAATAAAAAATAATCCCCTTTAATAAAGGGGATTATTTTTTATTTACTACTATTATTGTTGTTTGTATCATTTATCGTTTGATCTTTTGTATAATCATAATTTTCACGTTTTACCGGTGTAAACCCTTTTGGCGTATAGAAACGAAGTAAATCATCGTAAACGACTTTATCCGAAAGTTCAAGTACCGTTTTTGCAACTTTGTCATTATCTTGGCAAAGTTTGTTATCTACTTTTTCTCCTGAAGGATTACTATAACATTCACCGCTAATTTGTGTATATTCTTTCGAAACGTAATCTCCGTTTCTAAATGGAACAAGTTCATGATGTTCTTTTGACAATAAATCTGTTCCAAAAGTAATATAATCTTTTGTATTAATACCAAGTAGATGCATTAATGTAGGACGTACATCAACTTCTCCACCATACGTATGATCAATTTTTCCTTTTACACCAGGTACATGAATGAATAATGGTACTCTTTGTAATTGAGCATTGATATAAGGTGTAATCTCATCTACTCCCATAACCTTCGCCATAGCTTTATTATGATTTTCAGATAGACCATAATGGTCACCATACATCACAATAATAGAATTATCATATAAACCAGATGCTTTTAAGTCATTAAAGAATTGTTCAATTGATTCATCTAAATAATGTGCTGTTTGGAAGTATTTATTAACAATAGTATCTCCAAAGTCACCTTCAGGGAAATTCGGATCGTTATTTAACTCAAACGGAAAATGGTTTGATAAAGAAATAAATTTTGTATAAAACGGTTGTGGAAGCTTTTCAAGATAAGGCATAGACTCTTTAAAAAATGGCTTATCCTCCATACCGTAGTTTATTGTATTTTCCGGACTCATATCGTAATAATTTGCATCAAAAAATTTATCATATCCAAAGGATTTATACATTTCATCACGATTCCAGAATGTTTTATAATTTCCATGGAACACAGCTGATGTATATCCTTTTTGCCCTAAAATAGCAGGTGCTGCTTGATATGTGTTTGCTGCTTTCGTTGTAAATACGGCACCTTTTGGTAACGGGAATAATGAATTTTCCATCATAAATTCCGCATCAGAAGTTTTTCCTTGTCCAGTTTGATGAAAGAAGTTATCAAAATAAAATGTATTTTTATCATGTGTTAATTTGTTTAAGAACGGTGTAACTTCTTGCCCATCAAGTTTATAATTTATTAGGAAGTTTTGAAAAGATTCCAATGAAATATAAATTACATTTCTACCTTTTGCTGCACCAAAATATTTTTTATTTGGTTCAGCATGATTGGCTTTAACATAGTTTTCAATATCAACAACATCACTACTATCAGCAAACGCACGTTGCGCTGAAGATTTAGTCGTTTGAATAGCATCATATATGGTGTAATTATATGCGCCAAGATACTTTACGATATAGTTTCTGTCAAAAGTACGTGTTAACAATTCAGGTCTATCTGCTTCGGCAAGGCCTAAATTAATAATAAAAAACGCAATTGCAGCTGCAAATACTGCAAATATAGAGCGACGATTCATTTTTTCTGATTGAGATTTAACTACTTTAAAGACAAGCAATCCAATTAAAATAATTGTATCAAGAAAATAAAGAACATCATATGGTTTCATCAATGCTGCCGCACTACCGCCCAAATCACCAAAGTTCTTCGTTTGGAAAAGAACAGGAATCGTAATAAAATCATTAAAAAAGCGGTAATAACACACATTTGCATATAAAAGGATCGACAACACTAAATCGATAACGACCAATGCTATAGAACGAGCACGTCCTTTAAAGAACAAGGCAAATGCGAAAAAGAATAATGCAGAACTTATTGGATTAAAAAACAATAAAAACTCCTGCATACTATTCTTAATATCAAGATTAAATTCACTTTGATACACAGCATAAGACTTTAACCAAAAAAGAATTACAATTAAATAGAATAACGAATACTTTTTATTTAACAAACTATGAATTTTAGATTTAATATTTCCCATAGTATACCTCCCTCTATAAATGTTGATACATCAACGGTTTGACCCGTTGGTAGGGTGTCAAAAAATATTTTTCGACACGGACCCTAACTTTATTTTCATAATATGTGAAACTATTCCAATAAATAGGTACGCTACGCGGTCACTACTGGATAATGATGGAAAGTAGTGATAGGGAATTATACGATGCACAATGGATCTCTGCGTAGCTTATGATGACGTACCCTCCCATGTCTCTGGGCATCTATGTGCCTACATTCCTTCGTTCGGTCTAGTCATAAGGCAGAGGCTAGCGAAGCTCCTATAGGGACTCTAGGTCGAATGGTGAAAATAATGCCAGCTTCTCCGTGTCATCCTGTTGTCTAGGTCTAGTTAAGGGGCTGTAGGGATTTAAGCTGCCTCTAAGAGACTTGGAATATCCCTCATCATTCGCTGTGCGTCAAACGCTTTGTGCTTAGTGCTAATTCCATGTAATACTTTTAACAGTTTACCGCATAGAACCACGATGGATTGTTTCTTGCGTAAAGGATTAACCTGACGGTTCGTGTAATACTCATGTAGCTTTCTAAAAGCTTCATTGTGGCGGATCATCGGCATCATGACTCGGAACAGGAGAGCGCGTAGCTTTCTTCTACCCCGTTTAGAGATTCGTTTTTGCCCTTTGTGCATACCAGAGGAATTTTCACGTAACGTTAATCCCGCGAGTTTGATTAGTTGGCGTGGATCTTCGTAGTGTGAAAAACTTCCGATTTCAGCTAATAGGTCAACGATTGTCGTATCTCCAAGCCCTGGTACCGTTGACAGCCATTCGTATTCTACTGACATTTTTACAAGCTCAACTAAGCGCTCCGTAATACCCTCAATATCTTTTTCTAGCTGGTGGTAACGGCGGACAAGTGTGGCTATTTCAATACGGGCCATCTCACATCCTTCCGTTACTCCGATAGAGCTAGCTGCGACTTCGATAAGGCGCACTGCTTTTGGTCTTTGGGGGGATTTTAGTCCCTCGACCTTTCGATAAAGGGATAACACTTCATCCGGGTGTTTCTGGTGAAGATCACTTGGAAATGGAGTGCATTCAAGTGCGGCCATAGCCATTTTTCCGAATGACGGAAATACTTGAACGAACTCTGGAAAATAGCGATCTAACCAGCGAATTATCATGTTTTTGACGGCTCCTAGCTCCTCAGTCAATTTACTACGGAATGTAGAACCAGCACGAAGTTCAGCTTCCATCCCTTTGAGGATTCGCGGATAACTAAAGCGTCCATCCTTTACAAGACGAGCGATTACCAGTGCATCTTTACGGTCATGTTTGGTTGGCAGATTGTCATCCAACTCTTTTGACCGTTTGACATGCATCGGATTCGTCATGACTAAGGAAATGCCTCGTTCTTCAAGGAAATAGGCTAAATTTAGCCAGTAATGGCCAGTAGGTTCAATCCCGACAATGACTTCTGTCTTTTCGCTTTCTTTCATTTCAGTCAAAATACGTTGATATAAATACTCAAAGCCGTTATTAGATTGATAAACTGAGAAAGACTTTTGGAGCACCCGGCCACGATCGTCTACAAAGCAAGCGTAATGTGTCCGCTTTGCGATATCGATCCCTACAACGAGTGTTTTTTCGGTGACTTGATTAATTTTCTGATTTTGTTTAAAATCCATTATGGAGTCCTCCTTGGTTAACAAATTAGGGGTCAATTCATCGACGATTTGACACCCCGCATCATACCAAGAGGGCTCTTTTTGTTCAAGTCCCCGAAAATCCTTCTAACAGGAATGCTCCTATTAGTCATTTAATGACCCAAGGTGACGTTTTTTAAACTAATTATTGGCACAAGATCATTTGATACTCAATTATTTTATTACTTTCTAAGAAAAAATCAAGTCTTTTTATTTAAATCAGTATTTCCGTACTACATAAAAAAATCGATTAATTTTTTGGTTAATCGACATTTTAATGATTTCATTTCAGTTACTATCCTTAGATTTCATTGATATGTTCATTATAACACAATGTTGATAAATATTTATATTCAAATGATTTCATTGTCAAAAATTGGCGAAAACTATATTAATCTTATAAATAAAAAAACTGCCAAGTTGGCAGTTTTTTTGTTTATAAGATTAAAGCTTTACTACGTTGTCAGCTTGTGGTCCACGTTGACCTTCAACAATATTGAATTCTACACGTTGACCTTCATCTAGTGTTTTATAGCCTTCACCAACAATTGCGCTGAAATGTACGAATACGTCATTCCCACCTTCAACTTCAATGAAACCAAAGCCTTTTTCACTGTTAAACCATTTAACTGTACCTTGTGTCATGTATAGACAACCTCCAATATTTTTTTAATATGTTACTTATATTTACGAAGTAAATAAAAATTCACATATTATAAGGAATATCCACACAAAAAAGTAGACACTCTTTATAACATGTGAATCTAAAACCGTATTTGCATCCTTAAAAATAATAATTGCTTTTTATTTTATATTTATTAATTATTTTAAAACAGGCAATAAAAAAAATCAAGGAAAAATAAGGGATATTTACCGCTCTTATTCATAAACAAATAGACCCAAAGACAAAAAAAGCACCTATGAAAAGGTGCTTGAAATTATTAGGAAAACAGTTTTCTAAACGACTGTACATGATTATTAACAAACGCAACCGTATCCGTACCCATACCCTGGTCCAACACCGTAGCCGCCGTATCCACCGAATCCTCCGCCAACATACGCTGCGCCAACAATGACTAAAAGAATAAACAAGACGACTATAAAGGCAAAGCCGCCACCGTAACCAACACCACCAACAGCACCGCTCATCTGGTCATTCCTCCCTTATTTAAAACTTCCCTAGCATCATATTCATATATAGGTTTTTGGGAATATTTATTTTTAATTTTGGGCAAAAATGGACGAATGCCTACTTGAACAATTGAAAAAGACATGATTCCAAGGATCATATTCTTTTTCTTCGTTTATGCCATTTTTCAACGATTTCAAATATAGATATACAAATTAACAGCCAAAAAGCTCCAGCAATATATCCCCCTACAACATCACTTGGATAGTGAACACCTAAATAAATTCGGCTTAAACCGACAACAAATATAATGATCAATCCAACTAATAATCCAAAAATTTTTGACCAATTATGCTTGGCCAACTTAACTAATATATAACCGAGACTCCCATATAAGATCATCGATCCCATTGAATGGCCACTCGGAAAACTAAAACCATTTTCTTGGATAATCGGATGAATATCCGGTCGCTCACGCTTAAAGTACAATTTTAATATCCGGTTAAATACTCCGGCACCAATACCAATTGTTATGACTAAAAACAAACATAATAATCGATGGCGAGAGAAAAAAAGTAATAAGATAACTAAGAAGGTGATGGTTGCTACACCTTTAACCGAACCAAAAAAAGTAATAACCAACATAATTGATGTTAGTCTATCGGATATTTTTCCTTGAACGAATGAAATAATTTGATTATCAAAACTCCTAATTTCTGTACCGTTTAATCCGGTCGCAATTTCAAAAAAAGCCCAAATAAAAATTACGATAAGAAAAATGGCACTAATCCCTAATGTTAATGTTCGTTTCCTCATACAGCTAACCTCCTGCATCTCTTTTCTATCTTAGCATATACTTAGAGGTTGTTTCTTTTCTATACACAGGTCCATTATTGTGCTTTTTTTGCTTTCGCAGGAGCTTTTTTTCTTCTCGTTGGCGCTTTTTTTTCTTCCTTTGGTTTTGTTTTATCAATGGATGCTTGAAGTGCCGCCATCAAATCAGTAACATTTGTCGTCGGCGCTTTTTCCTTTGGAGTTACGGCTTGTTTTCCTACTTGTTTACTATTTATTAATTCCATCAGTTTTGTTCGATATTCATCGGTATATTTTTCCGGCTCAAATTTAGTTGTTAATTGTTCAATTAACAAAATGGCGGTGTCAATTTCCTTTTTAGATACTTGGTCATCTGCCGGAACATTCGGTACATCCCCAACATTCCTCACTTCATCAGGAAAATGAATGGTTTCCATTAACAGCGTATTTTCATATACTCTGATAATTGCTAGCTGCTCTTTTGAGCGCATAATGATTTTTGCTAAACCTGCTTTTTCTGTTTCCAACAATGCCTTTCTTAATAAACCGTAGGCTTTCATTCCTCCTTCATTCGGTGACATATAATAACTTCGATTAAAATAGATGGGATCGATTTCTTCTATTTTTATAAAGTCTATTATTTCAACGGCTTTTTCTTCTGTCGCTTTTTTTAGTTCATCTAATTCCGATTCGTCTAATATGATGAATTTACCCTTTGTTATTTCATATCCCTTAACAATATCATCCATCGCTAATTCTGTTTCACAAACTGGACATATTTTTTCATATTTTATCGGTGTATGACATTTTTTGTGAAGAGTTCTCAACTTAATATCCTTATCTTCTGTTGCTGCATGCAATTTAATCGGTATATTTACTAAACCGAAGCTAATACTTCCTTTCCATATCGTATGCATCTATCTCACCCTTCCTAAATTCCTACTTAATATAAGCATTAAATTTATTAAGAATTTCATGCTTATAATTTTTTGGAAATACTACTGCAAGCTTTTGTGGGAATAATAACGGAAGGTGATGATCAATGAAACCGATGCTTCCTACGCTGAAATCCGACGCTCCATTGAATAGTAACTGGATATTCGAAATTAAATATGATGGATTTCGCGCGATATTAGAATGGAATCACAATGTTATGCACTTATGGAGTCGCAATGAAAAGGATCTACTTCCCCAATTTCCTGAAATAGAAGCGTATTTAACATGTATTAACGAACGTGTTAAGGATTTTTTTCCTTTAATATTAGATGGAGAATTAGTTGTTTTAGAAAATCCAGGACATGCAAATTTTGGGGAATTACAAATTAGAGGGCGTATGAAATCGAAGGACAGAATAAAAGAATTTGCAAGAAGGCGACCATGCAAATTATTAGTGTTTGATTTATTAGAAATTAATGGGCTATCGATTCGAAATCACCCATTAGTAGAAAGAAAAAAAAAGCTGAAAAACATTATCGATAAGATCGAAGTACCGACTAATCCTACAAATGCTAGCCCAGCGTTAATCCAACAAATTTCGAGTGAAAAGGATTTTAAGAAAGTATGGAATCGCGTAAAATCATTTGATGGAGAAGGTGTTGTGGCCAAAACAATTGATAGCAAATGGGAGGAAGGGAAAAGAACTGAAACATGGATTAAACTAAAAAATTGGAAAAAAGTATCATGCTTTATTATAGGGTTAGATTCTTCTAACGGATATTATCATGTTGGTGTATACAAGGGTAAAATTGTTTATCCTCTTGGTTTATTTTTATTTAGCCTTGACGCGGATAAAAAACAAGTCTTAAACAAGGTAATCAAAGAGAATTCATACGCGAATAATAATGGTTTACTTAAAATCCACCCATCTATTTGCATTGATATACATTATTTGGAGTGGTTTGAAGAAAAACTACGAGAACCGCATTTTCATGCTTTTCGCTTTGATTTATCTCCGGAAGAATGTACGTATGATCAATTTCTACTGGACGAAGCACATATTCCAGATATATCTATTACCCATCCGGACAAACCGTTGTGGGAAAAAGATGCAATAACCAAGTTAGATTTTGTTCGCTATATGAGAAAGATTTCGTCATTCATGCTGCCCTTTTTGCACAATCGTACATTGACAGTTATTCGATTCCCCCACGGAATATTTGGTGAGCCCTTTTATCAAAAAAATTGCCCTGAATATGCTCCTGATTTTATTCAAACACATGTAAAAGATGGAATCGACTATATCGTCTGCAACGATTTAAAATCGTTAATGTGGCTAGCTAACCAATTATCAATTGAATTCCATATACCCTTTCAAACAATATTAGACCCATATGTAAGCGAAATAGTTTTTGATCTTGACCCACCTTCGCGAAAGGAATTCCACCTAGCAATCAAAGCTAGTCAAATGATGAAAAAAATATTTGACCAATTAGAATTAATAAGTTTCATTAAAACATCGGGAAATAAAGGCTTACAAGTTTATATACCTTTACCCGAAAGGAAATTCACTTGGGATGAAACTCGTTTATTTACTGAATTTATTGCAAACTATTTAATTACAGAAAAACCAGATCTATTCACTATTGAACGATTGAAAAAAAATCGAAAAGGTAGACTATATGTTGACTTTGTTCAGCATGCAGAAGGAAAAACAATCATCGCTCCTTATTCAATGCGTGGTCATGAAGATGCACTAGTTGCAACGCCGTTGTTTTGGAACGAAGTGAATGAACATCTTCATCCAGAACAATTTACAATGCAAACGGTTTTACATCGAATAAATAAATTACCTTGCCCTTTTGAGAACTTTTTTTCAGCCAAAGAAAATCAACCATTTGAACCTATTTTAAATTTTTTAAAAAGAAGTAAATAAAAACATCGACACTCGTCGATGTTATTTATTTATCCTAATAGTACCTTTTCAATTCGTTTATTAGCATATGTTTCAAGCTCTTCATAATACTTTTGCTCATCAAAACTTGATTGATGGATCAATTGAAACAATTCCGGATTTAGTCGGTCTAGTTTAATTTCAGCATCGTAAATATAGGTAGCATTTCCAATTAAATCAATTTTATATTGATCTTCAAGCTTATGTACGACACATCGAACTTTTCCGCCATTATTATAAACTTCTATACTACTTTCAAATTCATTCATTGAAAGTAGACAAGAAATAAGCGAGGATGAAGACATCGCGGTTCCACACGCATTCGTAAAACCAACCCCTCTTTCATACGTACGAACAAAAATTTCTCCCTTTTCCAACTCTTTAACAAAACTCACATTGACTCCATCCGGAAATAATGGATTCGGACCGTTAACATATTTTGCAATCGTTTCTTGCGTATTAGCACGCAGCACATCTTTATCCACAAAACTAATTAAGTGCGGATTAGGGACAGCTACAGCGGAAAATAATAATTGATCCGACAATTCAACAATTTTCTCATTTATTAGATGATTTTTATCCATATTCATCGGTAAGGCAGACAAAGAAAATAGAACCGGAGAAATTTCAACACAATAAGTTGGAATTTCATTAAAGATTGGTTCAGCTTTACTTACTAAAAGTGTTGCTTTCATCGTTTCAATAGCGATCTCATCTTTTTGGAGCAACTCACAAACGTACCTTCCTACGCAACGTAAACCGTTTCCACACATCGAAGCTTCGGAGCCATCTGCATTAAATACACGCATTTTTGCATCTGCATGATCACTATTCATCGTAAAAAGAATACCATCCGCCCCTAATAATGACTTTCTATCACATAAAGCGATAGCTAAATTTTGTCGGTCCTTCTCGCTAAAATGATACTGAGAGGAAATTTCATCAATTAGTAAAAAATCATTTCCCGAACCGTGGCATTTTCTAATTTGTATATTCATATTTAATCCCCCACAAAACAGTACTTTACTTCTTATTTATTAAGGGTGCCACAAAAAAAGAATTCAATCAAGATTCAATCTAAATAGTCTTCATTTAACACATTTACACTCCACTTCAATGCCTGTTGATAAATAGATGGTAGCTTACTAGAATCTATACCACTTTTATTTAATAATCGCTCCATGAGTTCCCATTCCCCTTTTTCGATTGAAATAACCAATTCCAGTACTCCTCTCATTTCATTTTCCTCCCCACATAAAGCATTATAAATCGTGTCATCAAGTGGGAGTTTATCTAATATCGTTTCCATCGGAATGGATAAAATAGTATCCATTAGAGAAAAAAGGCCTAATAAAAAATAACTTGGAGACTGACCCTTTCCAATATATTTTTCCGCAATAATTTCACAACATTTAGCTCTTGTTAAGCAAATAGTTTTTACCTCATCTGAAAGCTGTTGACGCCATCCAGCATTTTCTCTGACGGCTAACACGTAAATCCACCTTTTAATCTCAATTAAACCTAATAATATTATTGCTTGAGGTATGGAATGAATTTTATGTTTTGGACGATATGCGGGGGAATTGATTAATTTTAGCAATTTATACGATAAAGATAAGTCTTGTTCAATGATTTGACTTACAGCTTCAAAACTTACGTCTTCATAAGATAATTTATTTATAATTTGAAAATAAGAGTTGAAAGATGCGGGAATATCAAATGTTGAAACAATTACAGGTTTACTAAAAAAATAACCTTGAAAATAGCTGTACCCGCTTCTTTTTGCAAGTTCAAATTGTTCTCGAGTCTCAACCTTTTCCGCTAATAATTTTAGATTAAACTGTTTAACAATCGTTTCAATCTTTTTTCGATTCACTGTATCTGTATTCAAAAAATCTATTTTCACAATATCGACTACTTTTAATAATTCCAACGAATAAATATTCTTCTCATGGAATATGTAATCATCTAAAGCGATTCGATAACCTTGATTTTTTAACTCCATACAAATGGTAAGAAGTTCGGGGGACGGTAAAATATTTTCTAGTATTTCAACAACGATTTCTCTCGGGGGGAAATAGGTGGGAACTTTTTGTTGAAGTAGATTTTCTGTAAAGTTTATAAAACAAGGTAATCCGGATGAAAGGTTATCAATACCGATATTTAAAAAACTATTTATGATGACATCAGCTGTTGCTTGATCTCCGTCAATATTAGGAAATGCATTTACTTTATTATTACGGTAAAGTAATTCGTACGATATTACTTTTTCATTCTCATTAAAAATTGGTTGTCGTGCAACAAAAACTTCCATGAAATTCTCCCCTTATTCGATGTAAATTATTCCTATTAATGTGAAATCACAAAGAAATAATACCAAAGAACTAGGTTTAAAGTCCATAAAAAAATCTATAGGAGCAACAAAATTAAAACCTATAGATGTGAGTTACAACTTTTTATACTTTTGTAGGCAATAGATAAGTAGACAAACAGCAATATAAAAATCTAGCAATTCAACTTTTTCGTTTATTTCAATAATTGGCGTATTGGGCGCAAACTGCTTTTGCCAATTAAGCGGCATTAACCCTATTTCACTTTTCATTAACACAGTTCCATCTTTTAACAGTTGAATGATTGAAGAATTTTTATCGATTGAGAATTGTTGTTGATTTAAAGAAAAAATTTCTTTGCCTTTCCCTTTGGTAACGAAATTAAGTCTCATTTTTTTATCCGAAGCGATTATTTCTAATACCGATTTTTGAAAACGAGGGATTTTAAATAGTGCTAGTGTACTTCCATCCCGTTTTTTTAACTCAAATAAATGGGACCGATACTTTGTTTTCATCATTGAGCCTTTTTTAACTTCAGAAATTTCCCATTCACAAATCCCATTACTTTTAAAAAGTTTTAATTGAAAACTAGGGTTTGTTTCCTGTAATAATAAAAATTGATTATGTTGCAATACTTTTTCTTGCGAGTTTAAAAGGTTCGATGCTTTTGATTCTCGATATGAAAAATAAAAGTATTTACTATAGAAATAGACTAATAATGTACCGATCGAAATAAAAATCAATTTATGAAATATCGTTATTTCAAAATAGATCATAATAAATATGCAGATTGTTGCCGAAACGCCAATAATAACTAATTGATTAAAATACACATTCTTCAAAGAGGAATAATACTCTTTTATATTCATTTCTTTTCACCCTATCCAAGAAGTATCAGTCTATTATATGAAAATTGATAGAGTTTATTCACATTTAAACAACTTCTTAATTTCTTTTTCTAAATAATTTTTTTCATTATTTTCTTAGAATGCTTTGCATATGTATTTAATAGTTGTCCAAATTTACAATACATAAAGTAGGTGATTTTTTGTTATCGAATATTCAAGCGTTCATATTAGGAATTATCCAAGGTTTAACCGAGTTTTTACCAATCTCGAGTACCGGGCATTTGTATATCGGCAGACATTTATTTGGGTTGGATGAGGCAGGACTTTTTCTTGATACGATGCTACATGTGGGGACATTATTAGCCATTATTGTCGTTTATAAAAGTGAATTATGGAAAATGATTTGCAATCCTTTTAGTAAATTATCACTTGTAATGATAGTCGGTACAATACCAGCTGTTGTTATCGGTCTTTTATTTAAAGATTATTTTGATGAAATATCGAAGACTGGCAGCACAATAGGTTGGGAATTTCTGGTTACCGGTTTCGTCCTCTGGTTTGCAGAAAAAGCAAAAAAAGGCGAAAAAAATTTAGAAGATATACGTTATTCAGATGCTTTTATCATTGGATCCTTTCAAGCAGCAGCAATCTTCCCAGCATTGTCTCGATCAGGTTTGACGATTGCAGCAGGACTATTTAGAAAATTAGATAGGGAAACGGCAGCATATTTTTCATTTTTATTATCTACACCAGCCATTCTAGGTGGGATCGTGTTACAAGGGAAAGATATTTTTTCTGGACAAGTAGAGTCTGTAACACTTACTGGACTTCTTTTTGGGACCGTTGCTTCAGCTATTTTTGGCTATTTAGCAATTGTTGGAATGGTGAATTTTTTAAAGAAGCGATCTCTTAAAATCTTTGCCTATTATGTTTGGATTCTTGGAATCTCGATTATTCTATTACAAACTTTAGGAATTTTTTAATTGGAGTTGAATAATATGACTGCTGACTGGGTCACAAATATACTTGAACTACTTGGTCAATATGGTTTTTTCGGTATTACTATTGCTTTAATGATTGAAGTTATACCAAGCGAAGTCGTTTTAGGATATGGTGGCTATTTAATTTCTAATGGGGACATATCCTTTTTTGCTGCCTTACTTGCGGGAATAATTGGGGGAACGATCGCCCAACTTTTTCTTTATTGGCTCGGTGTGTATGGCGGACGTCCTTTTTTTGAAAAATACGGAAAGTTTTTGTTAATAAAACGTAGTCATTTAGATGCTGCTGAATTATGGTTTAATAAATATGGAACGATCGTTATTTTTACGGCGAGATTTATTCCTATCGTACGCCATGCGATTTCAATTCCAGCAGGCATTGCAAGGATGCCCTTTCATCAATTTTTAATCTATACGATTGCGGCTATGCTGCCTTGGACCATTCTTTTTCTTTTAATAGGGATGCAATTAAACCAGCATTGGAATTCGATAAGTGTCGTAGCGTCTGCCTACATAAAACCAATTATATTAATTGCTTGTTTTTCTTTATTACTTTACTTTAGTTATCATTACTTTATCAAAAAGAAGAAGTAAAAATAATTTGTCGAAACGAGGGATAAATAGTCAAAAAAAATTAATAAAAAACCTATTTTCAATTGCTGAAATTTATTGTAATATACAATCAGAAAATAATTACACAAGTTTATATACAGCATTTAGGGAAGGCAAATGGTGCGCCACCAGAAAAGTTTCTTGACTGGTCCTAGTGGGTTCGATTCCCACCCCGAAATTTTTTACGCAACTTTAAAAAATTTCGAGGGTGGATCTTCCTACTTAGGGGAAAACTGCCCTCATTGGAGGGATCGTCATGCTCAAGAAACGCGAATTAATTGGTCAAGAAAGCCACATTCTATTCGATTTGATGGTACACCCGGAAGTCTTTCCTTTTGTTCGTCATAAAGCAAATTCCCATGACGAGTTTCTATTTTTAACGAAACATACAATAGAAGCCGAAGAAAAAGGAGAACTCATATCGCGGACAATAATTGATGAATGGGGAAATCCAATTGGCACGATCAATTTATATGATATTGAAAATGGTGCAGGATTTTTAGGTACATGGATCGGAAAACCGTACCATGGGAAAGGGTATAATAAACATGCAAAAGAGGCATTTTTTAACGAGGCTTTTTATGAATTAGGTATTGAAACGATTTTCATGCGAATTCGCAAAGAAAATATTCGTTCTATAAAAGCTGCAGAAAAACTTCCATATGTTATAAAAGCGAATGAATCTCGGAAAGTTGTATTTGATCAATTAAATGCAAAAGAATATATATATGATTTATATGAAATTTCAAAAGATCTTTATTCACTATATATGATGCGGCAGCAAACAGCTAACAATGAAACACATGCCCTTGAAGCATAAAGAACTCGCAAAAAGCGAGTTCTTTTTTTAATATTAATTTTTCTTTAACTTCTCATTATAAAGATTCCGTACAACCCATGTTTTGTAAAGCTCTAGTTTTTTTCTTCCTATTGGGTGATAGCGGATTCCTTTTTCTTTTAACTTCTGAACATACCATCCTTTAGAATATTTATATGCCATAATATCAATCCCCCAAAATTAGTACTTGTCCCTACACTATATGCACTAATTTTAAGAAATATGATTCATGGCTATGATTCAAAAGACAAAAAGACAACCCTCATGAAAGAAGGTTGTCTACTATAGCGATTATTTTCCGATGAATTCTTGAGTCCAGTAGTTCCCATTTTCTACATATCCAACACCAATATGTGTATAGTTTTTGTTTAAAATATTTGCGCGGTGACCTTCACTGTTCATCCAAGCATTTACAACCTCTTCAGGTGAACGTTGACCCATTGCGATATTTTCACCTGCTGAACGATAGGAAATACCAAATTTCTTCATCATATCAAACGGTGAACCATATGTTGGACTTGTGTGATCAAAGTATTTATTTTTTGCCATATCATTAGATTTTGTACGAGCAACTTTACTTAATTCGGTATCAATCTTAAGTGCAGGAAGACCATTTATCGCACGTTCTTTATTCGTTAAATCTACTACTTGCTTTTCAAAAGCATTTAAACTGTAATCAGCTTTTTGTGTAGTTGAAGTAGTAGGTGTTGTTGATTTTGCTGGAGTTGTCTTGCTTGTTTGCCCAGTACTTGGTTTATTTTGTGTAACAGGCTTTGCTTTTTTTGTTGTTGTAGGCTTAACCGGTTTTACCTTCTTTTGTATGTAAATGTCAACCCAAAAGTTGACCATGTCGCTCATGTAAAAGTTGACCACCCTTTTGTTACTTCGAATATGTTTCTTTGAGACGATAACTCTCTCCGTTCATTGGGATAATGTGGGCCTTGTGAGTCACTCGATCTAACAAGGCGGCGGTCATCTGTTCATCGTGAAAAACTTCTACCCATCGGCTAAACTCCCGATTGCTAGTGATAATCATGCTTCCTCTTTCATAACGAGTAGAAAAAAATTGAAACAGTAATTCGGCTGCTCTCTGGTGGTAGGGGATATAGCCAAGTTCATCAATAATCGTGACATCTGCAGCCAACCATTGTTTCTCCAACTGGAGGAGCCTTTTTTCGTCTTGGGCTTCCATCAGTTCATTCGATAGGCGGGCGGCCGTATAATATTTGACAGTATAGCCTTGATTAATCGCCTCTTCCCCTAACGCAATTGATAAATGCGACTTTCCTGTACCTGAGTTCCCAATAAAAATGACATTCCTTTTCTGCTGAATGTACTCCCCTTGAAAGATGTCCAGAATGCGTCTTTTTGGTACGTGGGGAGCCTCCTCAAATTGAAAAGAGAGGAGGTCCTTATGTACAGGGAATTGCGCCTTTTTTCTGGCTAACTCTTTCTTTTTGATTTCTCGCTCAGCTATTTCAATCGATAATAATTGAAAGAGAAATTCTTCATAGGTAATTTGTTGCTCATTTGCTTCGCGCAAATAAGCGTCAACTTGTTCACGTATAGTCGGCAAGCGCAGCCTTTTTAGATATTCATCCATTTGATAACGGTGTGTATTCAGTGAATATACCTCCCTTTCTGTAATAGTTGGTCATACGGGCTAAATGTAGGAGCCTTGACGGTGACGGACTGCTCCATTTCATATTTTATTGGGGCTGGCTTTGTTGCTTCCGGCTGAGTCATGAGGTAAAGATAATGCCTTACACTATCAGCTGTATATAGCTGCTCTTTTACACAACTTGCCACTGCCCTTTCTACTGTTTCCATCGTAAACTCCCGATGGAGTTTTAATAGTTTAATAAACTCTTTTCCATGCCCATACTTTGAAAGACTTCTCTTATAAAATTCTTGATAACTTGGTGGAAGATTAGCTCTTCGAACTGGGCGCGCATGCTGGATGGCCCTTGGTTTTCTCTCCAGTTCATCCAAGTAATGATCCACTTCAAAAATTTCTTGAAGCTTTTCGTATGAACGCTCATGTTTGGCTACACAGTTTCCGTCAATGTTTATTTCAATGTGATTTACATAAGCATTTATTTGTGCATCTTTCCGACCGGCATACCTAGTAGGTACCGAATAGGCGTTTGTTTCAAAATTAACAAGCGAAAGACTGTTGACAGAGGCTCTTACCTTCCTTGCGCAAGGATGAGTACCAATAATCGGCAGAAGCTGTTGCTTCTCTTGTAAAAATCGTTCACCCACCTGTTCTTTCGTTTTTGGAACATAGGTTTCTTCATAGGCATCACATTGTTCTAAAAGATAGTGATTAAGTACCTGTAAGTCACTTACCTGTGGAACGGGAACTAAAAATTGAGCTCGTGCTGTTTGAACTAGTTTCTCTACTTGTCCTTTTTCATTTCCTTTTGCGGGTGCACAAAATTGGGCATCAAAAAGATAGTATGATCGAAACTGGATAAAGGCCTCCTGTTCTTCACGCTTGGTCCCTTCTAACACCTTCTTTACCGCTGTTTTCATATTGTCATAGACAATCGTTTTCGGGACACCACCGAAATAATCAAAGGCATCTGCGTGACCTTGAAATAACGCCTCCTGCCGTTGATGCTGAAACACTTTTACAAAAATCTTACGGCTATACAAAAGTCTCATACAAAAAAGCATTACCTTCGTTTCAATCCCATTTAAAAGCACAATGATTTCCCCCCAATCAAATTGGGCAAATTCACCGGGATCGAATTCCAACGGTATAGAGGAATTAGGAGTTTCTTTGAGCTGCTTATATTGGCGTACAAAACGGCGTACAGTGGATTCTCCACCTTTAAAGCCATATTCTTTCACCAAGCGTCTGTGGATTTGAGCAGCACTGTGACGCTGTTTTAGGGGGGGCTGTTTCATCGTCCGTTAACCATCGGATAATAATTGGTTTAACGGGGTCGATGACCGGATTGGTAACCGGCTTTGATCGTTGATAGGTTGGAATTTCATTCTGTTGTAAAGCTTTTCGAATGGTTTGTCTTGATAATGTAAGATCTTTCGCTAATTGTCGTATAGAACGACCTTCTTTAAAGTGCAATTTTCTGATAAGCTCTATATTAGCCATCTTTAACATCCTTTTTTTCCTCCCGAATCATGAAGTTCTCGACAAACTCTATGATAAGGGATTGGGTGTTAAGGGTGGTCAACTTTTTGGTTAGCGAATTGCGCTAAAGTGGTCAACTTTTATTTTAGCGTTTACATTTGTACATTTTTACTTGTATTATTGCCATTAACATTGTATTTAGCCAATAGTTGATTAATTACTTTTTGTGCATCTTCCATATTATTTACTTTATATTGATATTGTTGAATTTTAATAGATTTATTTGAATCATTTTGAAGTGTTGCCGCATCTGCTTTATTCATTAATGGTGCTACAAGAAGTGTCAATGCAGTTGCTGTAGTAATAAGTGTTTTTTTCATGGATGTATGTCTCCTCCTTGATTTCTACGATATCTGATTTTGTCTTGCAAGAAAATCATATCATATGTTTTTTGTAATAATTTTGGAAGAGAATACTAATATCATAGTATTAATCTACATCTATTTCATTTTCAAAAACGTATTTTACTAATCTCCTTGTTTTACTGGATTTCTAAATTAAATATTGAACTGACTTACATTAGGTGAATTACCATATTTACTTAGTTATTTCCATATAATAACGCGAATTAGCTGTTGACAAAATTTATTCCAACGTGTTTTTATATCAATTATTTCAAATAGATTTCAAAAATTTTTATCTCATAAAAAAAAGCCATTAGGATTACTAATGACTTATTTCTTCCATTACCTCAGTATAATATCGAATTAATGCGATTTTTTCAGAGTCTGTTAACGATGAATTCGCTACTCGTTTGATCGCAAGGTAAAATTTCATTTCTTTTGTTTTTCTTGTTCGAGGATGGGTTTGTTCGTCATGAAGCTCCATAATTATTAATTCGTGGAGTTTTTCTTTAGGTGAAAGTGTATGCTCGGAATCGCTTCTATTATTCCAAATGCTTAAATAATCTTCTAATAGTTTTGAATAATTCACTAATTCTCATCCTTTAATTGTAGACATAAATAGATTGTAAATTGGTTATGATAAAGTTAAAGAACTCTTGAATTAAAAATGGATAATATTGGAGGTTGTATTTATGCATGGTCCATATTGCTGTCCGAATTGCAAAACAAACCGAACTCGATTTAATATCATACAACAAGTTCCACAAGCTGTAAAAATGGATCCAAAAACAGGAGAAATTATTGAAGATTATGGAAATCATTCATCCGACCTTTTCCACATTTCTTATAAAGGGCCTGAATACAGAGTGCAGTGTGGCGCATGTGGACTTGTGGAAGATGAGATGACGTTTTTAAAGTTTGGCGAAAACATTAAATAAACTGAAAGGATGTTCCAAAAGTATCGAATCGTAAGCACTTTAAAACAAGCTTTTTTATGAAAGTTTGGTATCTTTACTATTTGGAATATCCTTTTTCATTTTGTAAAGTATTTATTCTTTCGTTTCATTAAATAATTGCTTTTCAAGCTTATGTAAAAGTGTGATTAATTCCTTTTTTTCATCATCTGTAAATACACCAAACATTTCCTGCATATAATTTGAAGTAATTTGATTAAGATTTTTAATTAGTGCTCTTCCCTCAGTTGTTAATTCTAAATCCACAACCCTGCGATCCTTACTTGAACGACTTCTTTCAATTAAATTTTTTTGTACTAAGGAGTCAGTTATGCTTGTAATATGGCTTGCTGATACTTCCAATGTTTTAGAAAGATCAGTTACACGCATTTTTCCGTTATACATCAATTTTAAAACCATATATTCATTTGTCGTTACATACTCATTCATTCTTGAATTAAATTGCTCCTTCATCTTTCTATATATATTTCGGAATATTAATTCAAGTTTGTATAGTTCATTATCCATCCATTTGCGTTCCTTTCTTTTCCCCATGCATTTTATTCTACTATAAATAAAATTTAAATGAAACCGCTATAAAAGAAAAGAAACTGACATATTATTAATGTCAGTTTCTTTTCTTTTTTATTTTTTTAATAATTCTATTGCTTTATTTACTTGGGTATCATTTTTAATGATTTTTTCTCTTATTTTATTCATTAATTGAATCGTAGTATTCCCTTGTAAAATTCCGTTAGCTTTTAATTTCGTGTCTTTTTGGAAGTTCATTACTGCCTTTTTAGTATTTTCATCGAAATATCCATCTATTTTTCCGGGATTGTAACCAAGAGCTTTTAACATTTCTTCAGCAGCTTTAACTTCATTCGATAATGATGAAACTTTATATTTAGAATCCGGATTGATTAGCGGTAATTCAGCATATTTCGGCATTTTTACTTGATAATTTGGTACGATCCCTTTTTGATGTATCCAATTGGCGTTTGGTGTTAGCCATTTTGCCGTAGTGAATTTCATATTGGAACCATCCTTAAAATCACTAGCTGTTTGAACAGTTCCTTTACCGAAGGATTTTTCTCCAACTAAAGGTATTCCAGCGGATTCACTTACTGCTGCTGCAAATATCTCCGATGCACTAGCACTTCCCTTATCAATAATGACTGCTACCGGCACCTTAATTTTTTTACCGTCTTCGGCAGTTACAACTTCACGCTTTCCGTTTCTATCTTCAACCTGCAATATTTTCTTTCCTTCGGGAATAAATAGATTAGAAATTTTTATTGCTTGGTCAAGTAAACCACCAGGATTTTGACGAAGATCAATAATGAGTGATTTCATGCCTTTTGAATCCATTTCATTCAATGCAGTTAATAGCTCATTATATGTGTTCTCTGAAAAGCTTGTAATTTGAATCTTAGCAATACCGTCTTTCATCATTTCAGCGTATACAGTGTTTACCGGGATTTCATCCCTAGTGATGGTCATTTGTGTCGTATCATGGGAGCCTGCTCTTTGAATAGTTAAGGTCACTTTTGTCCCTTTCTCACCCCGTATTAATAGAACAGCTTCGTTTGCACTCATCCCACGAATACTTTTTCCGTCAACCGCTAATATTTTGTCATTAGGTTTAATGCCAACTTTCTCAGCAGGTGAACCTTTTATTGGAGATACTACTACTATATTTCCATCTTTCTCCTGTATTTCAGCACCTATTCCTTGAAAAGATGATGAAATGCTTTCATGAAATTTCTCTGCTTCTTCTTTGGTCATATAGTCAGAATATGGATCATCTAATGAATCCAGCATTCCATTTATCGCACCATTAATTAATTTTTCTTTATCTATATCTTTATAATATTTTTTGTTTAATTCATCATACGTATCATATAATTTATTAAACTCCGTCCTTTGATTAACACCTACCTTTACTGCCTTTTCATCCCCAAAAGCTAAAGCAAAGGTAGTTATACCTGCAGTTGCAAAAATAAGCACGAAAATAAGCATAACAAATTTAAATTTTCTAATTCTTATGTAGCCGTTAGTTTGATCTTCTTTTGAATCGAAATCTTTATTTTCTTCTTTATCCAAAGAGCTTCACCACTTTCATACCCATTTACATTACAAGGTTTACAAATCGAAATACTAACTTCTTTATTTTATCAGCTTTTACCTTTTTAAGAAAGAAAAGCTTTTTTGTCTGCATTACGGGTAAAAAAAGCAGGCTGCGCCTGCTTTATGCTTTCTTTACATGTTTAAAGTACTCTTCTAAAGTCCAGTTATTTTTATAAATTATTGTCGCAACCTTTTTACCAACATAGCGGAAATGCCATGGCTCATACTCATAGCCGGTAATCTTTTCTTTTCCCTTCGGATATCTGAGGATAAAACCATATTCATGGGCATGTTCTCGAAGCCATATCCCTTCTTTTTGTTTTTCAAACGATTCTGTTAGGAGAAAATTCACACTTTTGCTTGTGATATCCATTGCTAATCCAGTTTGATGTTCACTTTGACCCGGAATAGCCACCGCTTGAACCGCCTTTTCTTTTCCGACATTTGCAATTTCAGCATTCAGTACTTCTTTTTGCCGTTTGTATGATCGGTATCCAGAGGAAGCATATAATTCAATTCCATCAGCACTCGCTTTTTGGAACATTTTTTCTAAAGCATCAGCTGCTTCTTTTCTCATATAACTTTTTTCAATATCTTGATCACCAAAAGAAAATTTTACTTTTGGACGAATTAAATCTTTAGGAATATAATTACCAATTGAATAGGTCTTATTAACAAGAGCTAAGATGTTCGAATTATTTTCTATTAATTTCTGTCCATTCACGTCTTTAATGTGATTAAAGTACTTCGATTCTAGCAATAAATTTCCTTCAACCTTCTTTTCAGGTGTTTTATTGTTCGTTTGAATAGACTCATTTTTATCCTTAGATATTGTATGATCGTTCTGTCCCCAACTACAACCACTAAGTAGTAGAAGCACTGATGTTATCGTAATAATTCGCTTCATATTTTCACCTTTCTTCTTTAATCAACGTAGTCGCAAAATAAAATAGAGACTAACAGGGTGCTAGCCTCTAAAAGCTCACTCTTTATATTATAGCCGTTAAACCAAAGTAGATAAAGCAACTTCAATCATTTCATTAAACGTCGTTTGTCTTTCTTCTGCTGTGGTTTCTTCACCAGTTAGCAGGTGGTCACTAACAGTTAATACAGATAATGCTTTACGATCAAATTTAGCTGCAAGTGTATATAATGCTGCTGTTTCCATTTCGATTGCTAAAATACCATACTTTGCCCATTTTTCATGTTCTGCATTATCATTATAAAACATATCTGCAGTAAACACGCTTCCGACTTTTAAGTTCAGTCCTTTAGCAACACCACCATCATAAGCCTTTTTCAGCAAATCGAAATTGGCAGTTGGTGCATAATCAATTCCACCAAATGTCAGACGGTTCATTTGCGAATCAGTTGAGGCGGTCATAGCTAAAATAACGTCACGTACTCTCACATCTTTTTGAATAGCACCGCATGTACCGACCCGAATTAGATTCTGCACATTATAACTTTGCATTAATTCATTTATGTAAATAGATATTGATGGGACTCCCATTCCTGTTCCTTGAACAGACACTTTCTTCCCATTATATGTTCCGGTAAATCCATACATATTACGAACTTCATTGTAACATGTAACATCTTCTAAAAATGTTTCTGCAATGTATTTTGCACGAAGCGGATCACCCGGCAGTAGTACGGTTTCAGCAATTGCATTCTCTTTCGCATTAATATGGACACTCATAATATTCCTCCTCTAAAATCAAGTATTTTAATTTTACTGTTTTCCTTATTAGGATGCAAATAAATTCTTGAAAGTCATGTCTAATCTCTTTTTGGGCACTATATATAGTATAAACGTAAGAAGGAGGGATACTCTTTGGGCAAGAAAAATCGCAATCGAATCAATGGACAAAAGAAAAATAATCATATTCCTGAAGACCAAATTGTTGCCGAACAAATAGCTCATGAAAAGGAATTCTCTGCTAAAGAACGAAAAAGATGATATTGTTTTCAAATAAGCAAAAAAGCCTTCCTCATTTGGAAAGCTTTTTTGCTTAATATGTGTCTTCCTCTGGTTCCTCATCAATAATTGATTTTGCAATTAAGTAATCAAATGTAATGTCGGCGATTTCTTCAACCTCTTCTTCATTCGGAGCATACCCTCTTTTAATTAATTCTTGAAAGAAAAATTCAGCTATCTCCTCAGTGTCAATAAACACTTCAATTTCTTTCATAAAAATCGCCTCCTTAGTTTAAAAATGTATGTTATTTAAATAAATATTATGCAATCGAAATTTAATGTCATCATTTTTGCGGGACAAGCATATTGATTTATTAATCACAATTAATTTGAAGGGAAGTATGATTATGGGCCGCATACACGGATTAAAAACGTGGATACATTCCGAATTATTTGAACAAAAAATTGTACATGCAATGGAAAACATCTTATCTATCTTATTTACAGCCTTCATTATTTCTTTTATCATGTTAGGGATCTACATTGTCTTTTTCTAAATTGCCATTCAAAAAATACGATAGATTTAACAGTTGCCTTTCAATTGTTCGAAGGGTCGAAACATAATTTTCATCGTGAAACATTAAGTATAATGTTTTGTAATCATTGTATTTATCTAGTAGGCAATCAATTTTATGACCTAATTGTTCATTTGGTGGAGGGATTAATAATGGTTTGTTTGTTTTTATTGCTGGATAGACAAAGCCAAATTTCCTTAAAAACGCGTCTGCATGCTCGGAATCTGCAATTAGTATGAGTTCTGCTTCATCAGCCTCAAGCCATTCCCCATCATGTATCCTTGTAAGCTCATAAATTATATCTTCCCAGGCATCCTCTTGATAACGCCAAATTTCAGTCCGAAAACCAACCACTTTAAATAATTCGTCTTTATAACCCTTTACTTGAACTAAATCGCCAAAAAAGAATTTATACTCGATATCGATTTGTTCTTTATCAAACAATTCACCTTTATAATCAGTAAGTAACATAATTCCATTTTCTTTAAATAATCCACCGCTATCATTTACTTCGTATAAATATTGTCCATCAATAAGTTTAATATTTGTAATTTTCCCTACCGATCCATACTTCGTTATTACTACAATATCACCTATTTCATACTTTGGATTTTTGTGATTTTTCATTTCCTCCCGTCTCCTTGAAACACAACCTAAGTATTATTAGTTAGTATATGCAATTTCAAGGTGAAGGGTTTTGATTAAAATGCTGTTTTGAACCGTTTGTTTGTCATCAAAATAGTTTTGATTATTTTATCAACTATTATAGTTTTTCTCTTCTATATATAATTCCCAAACTTGGTCGAAGACTGTCATTGATGTTAGATAATCTCCATTAAGTTCTAAATAGGTACTTAGTTCATTGTAAGTCGATAGTCCTTTTGGAAAAGAATGGTCTTTGTACGCGTGATTAGCAAATTCAGAAATACTATCTTTAGGCTTTGGGTCGCGAAATTTCATTAAGTAATGGTAAAAGGATTTATTCATTTAATCACGCCTTTCTAATGGTTTATCTATACCTTTCTCTATTAATTATATTTCAACTCCGATTTTAATGGAATACGTGATAAAGGTTCTATTACTTTTATCGTATAAAACTTCTATTTTTTCGACAAAATTTTTAATTATTTGTAGATAATTCAGCGAAGTACGGTTAGAATAATAATTAGTAATAATTACATAATTCTGTACATATAAGGGGGAAAAGGTTTGATAAAAGGAAAGAATACTACCGAGAAAGGAAAAACAGCTAAATCAAAAAAAGAAAAAGCTAAGAAAACGGACCTTTTTCGAAATTCAAATAATCTAAAGAGAAAGGGTAAGGTTTTTAATTATTTTCAAAGTAAGCGTAAAATAATCCCCACCTGTCAACCAGATGGGGATCGAGTTATTATTTAGGTAAGTTTTTAAAATCTATGCAAACGATTGGAAGTGTTGTTGACCAAGGCAGTACTTTATCCAGGGCATTTTTATCTGTCAGATCAATGTTAGGTAACTTCTCAAATAAATAGCGAAGGTAATAATATGGGTTTAGGCCATTTTCCTTTGCTGTTTCCACAATGCTATAAATGATTGCGCTAGCCCTTGCACCTTTCGGTGTATTTGAAAAAAGGAAGTTTTTTCTCCCAATAACAAAGGGCTTTATTGAGCGCTCGCTTCTATTATTATCAATTTCTAATCGTCCATCCTCTAGGAATGCCACTAATTTCTTCCATTGATTGAGACAGTAGGTAATCGCCTGACCTAAAGCGCTTTTTGGTAACACTTTTTGCTTCTGTATTTTTAGCCATGACAAAAAAGCATCCAAGACTGGCTTGTCTTTGCGTTCTAATCGTTTTCGTATCGTTCCATAGAGGATAACTCCTTTAGGTCGCGCTCAATGCGATATAGTTGGTTACAGTATTGGAGACCTTCCATTGTCGCTTACTCCTGATGTCAGACGCTTTGAAGAAGGCAATACTTTTAAAGCCTCATCAAATTTACGTCGAGCATGAGCCATGCAACCGACCAGTTTTACATTAGGTACCTTATGGTACCCGGCGTATCCATCAACCTGTAAATATCCTTTAAACCCTGACAGGAATTTCTCGGCATTTTTGCCTGACCTAGTTTCCTGATAATCGTAAAGGATGATTGAAGGTCCTTCTTTTCCAGTACGGTAGAGCCAGAGATATGATTTTGAGGTGGCTGGCCGACCGGGTTCGTGAAGTACCTGCAGGGTCGATTCGTCCGCATGTAAAATATCCTTTTCCAAAAGAAGTTGATGCATGCGATCATAAAGTGGGCTCAACCACCGGTTGGCCCCGTGAATCATCCAATTGGCAAGGGTTTGGCGTGATAACGGTACCCCCAATCTGGAAAATTGCTTTTCTTGCCGGTATAATGGCGTACCCATCCACATATTTTTGATTCATAATATGTGCCATTAAAGAAGGAGATGCTAAACTACCTGAATGAACCGGTTTAGGCATTGGTGCTGTTACAACCGGAGTTTCAATTTCTTCACGTTCACAATGGCGGCAAGAGTAAATGGACTGAACATGTTTAACAACTTTCAATTCCGCAGGAATGTATTTTAGTTCCTGGCGTACTTGCGTACTCATTTCATGCAGATTTCCACCGCAACACGAACAAACCTGCTCTTCAGGGGATAAACGATATTCAATCGTCTCCACAGGCAAGTTTTCTAACATCAGTTCACGTTAGTACGCGAACTTTGCGGCGCCGTTGATAAGTAATAGATTCCAAAGTAGGTTCCGGCAAATCTGGATTAGCTTCATTTTCTACTTCATTAAAAAGTTCCAATTGATCGGGGTTGGTTTTTCACTGGAAAAGCCGAATCTATTTTTCTGCAGAAGGCGAAGCTGTTCTTCAGTCCATTTTAATTTGGTATCTAACGCGCTCTGCTTTTTTAGCTTCGCCTCTAATTCCGCATTTTGT
Organism: Heyndrickxia sporothermodurans; assembly: GCA_016756695.1. GTDB lineage: Bacteria > Bacillota > Bacilli > Bacillales > Bacillaceae_C > Heyndrickxia > Heyndrickxia sporothermodurans. The sequence continues at coordinate 3,430,288 of CP066701.1, read as the reverse complement.
TTCTCCAGCATTTCCAAGCGTTGCAGGAGTTCTTCAATTGTAGGGGTTGGGGTAGTTGAATTCGCTGTCTTTTTCATAAATATATTATACGATAAAATAGGTAAATTCCTGATTTTTCATTATTTAAATTACTGTTCTTGCTGTTACAACAGGGTGTGCCTGTTTTTGTTCCAATGATAATCCATCTAATAACCACCTTAATTGGCGTGGACTTATTTTCAGAGGACCCGAATTATTATCTGATACCAATGAAAATTTCTCTCTCCAGCCGGCGATAATAAAGCCAAAACCGTTATGATCCCATTGAAGAATTTTCAACTTGTCTCGCGCGCCGGTTACAAAAAACAAATAAACTCGAAGAAAAAGATCTAACTCGAATTCTTCTTTTACAAGAGCAGCCAATCCATCGATAGATTTCCGTAAATCTGTGACACCTTGTGCGAGGTAGACACGATCAACCGTAACTTCTTTTAGCATACTGATTTCAATGCCTTAACTACTTCCGCCAGTAGTGTTGGATTAAAGCCAGGTTTAACCACGATGGATGCTGAACCAACATTTATATGTAATGTTTCATTCTGTTGCTCAGATTCTTCTAATGTAACCGGAATCCACTTGCTGTTAGAATCTTGGGTTGAATAGAAATTATCGGCTTTATAAAGCCAATACTTTAACTGATGAATACTTATTTCATTGATTTCACACCATTTGGATTGGGTGAGGCCACTCGCTCTGAAAAGAGCGATCCTACGCTCCCATTCCTTACGCAATTCTGGATTATTTCTTTGGGACATAAAAAAACCTCCTCAAACTTTGATTTGAAGAGATTATCTCACAGGTACTATATATGTTAATAGGTGTATTCTATTTGACTCTTACTTTTCAAACGATTAGGGGAAAAGTTATTATTTCTTTTGGTATACTTACCGTTTTGTTAATCGGATTAACAATAACATCCTATGTTAATATGACAAAACTAGAGTCAGAAATTAATAGAGTTGTAAAGCAAGATTTAGTCGTTCATGAGAAAGTGAATAATATTAAAAATTCTTCACTCATGATTGAAAAAGCAGAACTAAGTTATGTTTTAACTGCAGACAAATCCTTCCTAAAATCGTTAGAAAAAGAAACGGATCATGTCGATCAAACGGTGAAGGATTTGAAGTCGTTGCTCAAAGGTAACAATTCACAATTAAAAAAATTGGACGGTATTGAAAATGCTTATCATTTTTGGGTAGGATGGATTAAAAAGGTAGTGGAAATTAGAGATTTTTGGTCCATTGCTGAAGCTGGTAAGGAAGTCCAATCCGCAAGAGGTCAAGATTATATAAAACAAATGACGAATAATATTCAGTTATTTATAGATTCGGAAACTGCTTCAACGAATGAAAGAATCAAAAATTTACATGTTCAAGCTACTATCGCTAAATCAGTAACAATTGGATTTTCATTATTTGCACTAATCTTATCAATCCTGCTTGCAATCATTTTATCCAAAAATATCAAAACTAGTGTTAGGAAAATCAGTACTTCCATACTTGATATTGCAAATGCGGGTGGAGATTTAACGAAGCGGATTGAAGTAAAAGCGAATGATGAACTTTCAGGTCTTGCTCGCGATACAAATATTTTAATCGAAGGAATAGCAAACTTAGTCAAGAAGGTATCAATGATGTCGGAGAATGTTTCTGCAAGTAGTGAAGAACTATTAGCTTCAGCGGAAGAAACATCAAAAACAATTATGTCAATAGCCGAGACTTCGAGTGAAATTGCTGCAGGTAGTGAGCAAACTTCCTCCCAAATGGAAGAATCGTTAGAAAAAATGAAGTCTTTGGAAAATGTTGTAAAAACATTAAATATTCATGCAGATAAAGTAAAGGCGTCTGCGTTAAATATGCAACGTGCTGCTGAGGAAGGAAGCTTGTCCGTTTTGGATGCGTCCAACGAAATTATGGGTATTGAAAAAACGATGGCAAATACTAGCACTACTGTTAATGCATTAGGAAAAAAATCAGAAGATATTACAAAAATCATCAATACAATCACCGGTATTTCAGAACAAACAAATTTATTAGCATTAAATGCAGCGATTGAAGCTGCCCGTGCCGGTGAACATGGTAGAGGCTTTGCTGTTGTTGCCGATGAGGTTAGAAAACTAGCAGAACAATCCCAAACTGCGGCGAAGGAAGTAACAAAAATTATTCATTCCATTCAAGACGAGGTTCAAAAAATTATTGAGCAAAACAAACAAGGTGTTCAAGCAATATTATCCGGGGTTGAAATATCCAATGATACGAATAAATCTCTGCAAAAAATAGTTCAACAATCTAACGATACAAGTAATGTTATCGCAGAAATGGTTTCACAAATTGAACAAACTCTATTGCTAAGTAATGAAGTAACATCCTCTTTTACTTCAGTAAGTGAAATTGCGGAGATTACTGCTGGACATACAGAAACGACGGCCGCAGCTTCAGAAGAAGGATCCGCTGCAATGGAAGAAGTTACAGCCTCAGCATCTGAACTATCAAAACAAGCTGAAAACTTACGAGAACTTATATCAAACTTTAAAATATAAAAAGGTGGATTTTATCCACCCTTTTATTATTTTTAAGTAAATTATCTTTCATTTTCACTTTCGTTAAATAGAGATAATAAATGACCATACCCTTCTTCTTCCATTTTAAACTTAGGAATAAATCTCAAAGATGCCGAATTGATGCAATATCGAAGCTTCGTAGGACCTGGACCATCATTAAACACATGGCCTAAATGGGAATTTGCTGTTTTACTACGTACCTCTGTTCGCACCATTCCATGACTTGTATCTGTATTTTCTATTATTTCTTGCTCCTCGATTGGTTTAGTAAAGCTTGGCCAGCCACAACCTGCATCAAATTTATCCTTTGAACTAAACAATGGTTTTCCAGATACGATATCAACATATATCCCATCAGCAAATTGATTCCAATATTCATTATGGTATGGAGGTTCTGTAGCGTTGTTTTGAGTTACTTCATATTGCAAAGGATTTAATTTTATTTTCAATTCATTATTTTTCATATATATCACTCCAATGTTTTCTAATAAACGAAGCCCTACCTGATCCTTCATTATAGGCATTATAGTGCAGAGCATTTTTTTTGTAATAATGTTGATGATAATCTTCTGCTGGATAAAAGGTCGTAGCCGGGATTATTTCGACAACAATAGGTTTTTGAAAACGTCCACTCTCTTGTAACTGTTTTTTCGATTTTAATGCTGTTTGCCGCTGATTTTCATCATGATAATAAATGGCCGGTTTATATGATACCCCTCGATCAAAAAATTGACCGTTAGCATCCGTCGGATCGATTTGTTGCCAATAAACATCTAATAATCGCTCATACGGAAAAACTTCGGGATTAAAAGTAATTTGAACTGCTTCTGTATGTCCAGTTGTACCGGAACAGACCTCTTCATACGTCGGATTTTCTTTTGTCCCACCTATATAACCGGAAATTACCTTTTCAATCCCGGGTTGCTCATCAAAAGGTTTAACCATACACCAAAAACAGCCACCTGCAAATGTTGCCTTTTCTACTTTCATTTTTTCACTTCCCTATTGGCTTTATTAAAGTATTTTAATACATTATCTCACAAAGCACTAGTTGGACGCATATAATGATGAAGTTTATAGAAAAAGGGAGCGAAAATAATGACAGATATTTGGAGGTATTTCCAAAAGGCTGCAAAATACGAGTTATTAACTAATTTTTATAAACATATAGATCCGGAAAAACATCTACAATGCTATCAAAAGCATGTACATTATTTAAACTTAGCTAATAAAATGAAAAGAGAAAAAATATATAAACAACCTTCGTATGTTCGTTTTCTTTGTGCAACGGACCATATTGGCAAAATTGATATTTACTTAAACGGAAAAAGAGTTTTAAAGAATGTCGAATTCAAAAAAATTAGTCACTATATTACATTACCAACAGGAAAATATCATATTGATATTTATCCTGCCGGAACACAGTTATCCACTCTTATTAATAAAACGTTGGATTTTAAACCAAATACTTACTATACCTTAACAATTGTCGGTTCAAATAATGAATATCAACTTATACAATATTTCGATAAGAAAGCCATCGAATCCCCGATTACATCTGTTCGCTTTATTAATCTCCGAAGACCGCATCAACATGTCGATGTAAAAATTAAAAATGACAAGACACTTTTTACGAATGTCACATATATGCAAGCAACTGACTATATATCATTAACCCCTATGACAGGTACGATCGAAATTATGGATTCAATGACAAAGAAATAATAAATACCTATCCAAACATCACTCTTAAACCGAATTTAGCCTATAGTCTCGTATTAATTGATGGCTCACTATTGTTATTTAGTTAAAGTTTTTAAAAAAACGTTGCAATATTAGAAAAGGATACCCATTAGGTATCCTCTCTCTTGTTATTCTGTTGGAATTTGTAAAGTGAAGGAAATATCATCATTTTTTAGATCGAAACGATCTGCATGAACAATCATTTCATTATTTACTTTCATGCTTTGTAAAGCAACATAGATTGTTTTTTTATTCGGTTGAATCGTTACCCAATCAGGAAATTTATATGATTTTTGAATAAACTTTAATACAAATTCTACAGGGAGATTCAGATTTCCAATTAAAATCGATTTCTGTCTTAACAGTAAATCCCCGTTTTTTTGTGCCTCTGGTTCAAAAGTCATTTTTAATTGGACATCTTGTGAGAAAACTTTAATTATACCATATAATTCCACTTCGTCGCTCAATTTAACACTATAGTCAATTGGACCATTTAAACCTTCTTTTTGGATATAATGATTAATTAAATTTGTTAAATTATTTTTATCGGTGTTTATTTTAAAATTTACTTTATCGCCGTTCGAAGGTTCTTTATGAATGGTCGAAGTTCCTAGTATAAATATAAAGTAACATATAGTAAATACAATTATAATGTTTATAGCTAATAGACTAAAAAATGCAATTTTCCAATGTTGATTTTTCATTGCCGCCCTTCTCCCATTGCACTTTACTCAATTAAATTTTTAAGTTTCCTCTCATTATTTAAAAAGCTATAAATTCTTTTTGCAATGAGTTCATATCCGTGATCGTTCGGGTGAAAATTATCTGAGTAAAGCAAATTTTCTTCTTGATTCGCAAATATATCAGCAACAGGTACAAATATTGTTTTTTTATAGTTATTTATTAATTGTTTACTCGTATTATTCCATTCATAAATAATTTCATCCACTTCTTTTATGTCGGAAAACCACTTAATAAATGGATTGTATAACCCTATTAAAACGATTCCAGCATGCGGATTTTTCTTTCGTATTGTTTTAATTATATTGTTTAACCTTTGTTTGTAACCGATTAGAGCTTGATTAAATTTTGACATTTCTAATTCAGAGAAATTATCTTTAAATACTTTCATAATATCATTGCCACCGATTGTAATAATGACTAAATCTGCTTTAGAAATCGATGCACCTAGCTCTTTTTGCTGAAGTCTTTTTAATAATTGATCTGTTCTATTTCCTCTAACTCCGAAATTTTGAAAATTTACTTTCTTTATCATACGCATCGTTTCAAGATCTTTTGCTAAATAAGGAATATATCCACCTTTATTTGTACTGTCTCCAATGCCTTGTGTTAGTGAATCACCGACAGATACGATCGTTAAATCCTTAGGAACGGGTTTATTCGTAACATTCAAGTCTTTCATAGTATGTTCTTTTATTCCGAACGTACATCCGCTGCAGAAAAGCAAAATTCCCAAAAGTAAAGTGAGGATTTTTTTCATTTTTTGTCACCCCGCTTTTACATTCTTTTTATTATAACACGTAATTTTAAGGGGCAAACATTTTTTTACTTCCAATAAAACGATCATCTTACTTTTTTACTAGTAAGTGTCGTATATATTTGATTAATAAATAATGAATAATCAAATTGATATGCAAGACGGTGGACGGGCCACGGGGCCTTCATAATTGTTTCCCGAAAATCCCCCATACTCTGTCCAAACGATTCTCCTTTTTCAACTGAAATTTTGACGGGCACTTCAATATATTCCATATTACTTTGATCACTAACTGCCCACATAGCTAGTAAATCATGCATGGGACTCCCTATTAAATTTGGATTCATTTTTTTGTAGTATTTATAGTAATAATCAATCATCGGTTTAATAATTTGACCCACTTTATCATTTGTCTTTAAATAATGTTCGTTTAGTTTATTAACAAAATCTGGTGTTAAGACTGCATGTTTTGAAACATCTAATGGAACGATATGAATTTTTTTGGGTGACAATTGCATGACAAGATTTGCAGCGTAAGGATCACTGAAGAAATTCGCCTCGGCAACAGGAGTTACATTCCCTGCAGTAAGAAATGCCCCTCCCATTAAATAGATATCCTTTACTTTTCTCATCATCTCGGGATACAAAATAAACATAGTAGCTAAAGAAGTTAATCTTCCGGCACTAAAAATGATAATTTCATTTTCATATTTTTTAATTAAATCATTAATATTATTAAAATTTTCTAATGTACCATCCGTAAAAAATTCAGGAATAATAGGGCCTAATCCGGACGGGCCATGAATTTCGGGATAATATGTCGGCAGATCGCCAGTTAGAGGAATTTCTGCCCCTCCGAAAACTGGGATATCGTAAATCCCTGTTAAATTTTTAAAAAACTCAACGTTTCGTAATGCATCCTCTTTAGAAATATTGCCATAATCCGCAACAACACCGACAAACTCTAATTCATTACTATAATAGCTAAACAACCCCGCAACCATATCATCTACACCAAAATCACTAAAAAAGAGGATTTTCTTCTTTTTAGCCATTTCATCATCTCCTTACTTACATTTATGTAAGAAGAGAACATTTTAAAGTTTGTCTATAAAAAAAAGCTCCATAATAGGAGCTAACATTTCATCACAAAAAATATAATTGTTTATTTTCTTTCGTAGACTTGAAATTCGTAGTCATAAGGATTTTCTTCATTTTTAGGGCCTTTTTCACTAGATACTAATTCCCATTCCGACCAATCGATAATTGGAAAATACGTATCTCCTTCAATATTTGCAAATATTTTCGTTACATACAGTCGATCAACTTTATCCATAAATAAACCAAAGATTTCGGCCCCACCTGTAATGAAAACTTCTTTATCTTGTTGATCAGCCCAGTTTAATAATTGATGCTTTGATTGGAGTACAAGACAATCTTTTGCACAAAAATTTTCATCTCGTGTTATGATAATATTTTGTCTTCCTGGTAAAGGTTTACCGATTGATTCAAACGTTTTTCTTCCCATTACAATTGGATGGCCCATAGTTGTTTTTTTAAAATATTTTAGATCTTCGGGAATATACCATGGAAGTTGGTTGTTACGACCTATTACACCTTTTTCATCCTGTGCCCAGAGAAAAGAAATCATACACTTACCACTCCTTTAATATGTGGATGTGGATCATAATCATGAATTTCAAAATCGGTAAATTTAAAATTAAATATATCTTTAACTTCGGGATTAATCAACATTTTTGGTAAATCTTTCGGTTCTCGTGTTAATTGTAGTTTCACTTGTTCAATATGGTTTGTATATATATGCGCGTCACCCAGTGTATGAACAAATTCTCCTGGTTCAAGATCACAAACTTGTGCGATCATCATTGTTAATAAAGCATATGAAGCGATATTAAAAGGCACACCGAGAAATATATCTGCAGAACGTTGATATAATTGACATGAAAGCTTTCCATCAGCAACATAAAATTGAAAAAAGCAATGACAAGGTGGAAGTGCCATATCGTCTATTTCAGCAACATTCCATGCATTAACAATTAGCCTTCGAGAATCGGGATTAGTTTTAATTTGATGAATAACATTAGAAATTTGATCAATCGTCTCCCCATTTTGAGCCGTCCAAGAACGCCATTGATGTCCATATACAGGACCTAAATCCCCATTATCATCTGCCCATTCATTCCAAATTCTCACACCATTATCCTGGAGATAACGAACATTCGTGTCCCCATTTAACATCCAAAGCAACTCATAAATAATCGACTTCATATGAAGTTTTTTAGTTGTTAGAAGCGGGAAACCCTTTTGCAAGTCAAAACGCATTTGATAGCCAAATATACTGTAGGTTCCCGTACCGGTACGGTCTTCTTTTTTTACACCATGTTCTAGTACATGCTTACAAAGATTTAAATATTGTCTCATCGGTTGCACTTCCTTGAAAACTAGTATTTTTTATTAAATTATATCATAGGTTACGAAGTGCATAAAAAAAATCGACTGAATCGTCGACTTTTAAAAAACCTATTTACATAGACATCCATTTTGGGGGAGTGTTTTTATCCCAATAGATTTCTCCCAAATTGTGATGTGTTTGGTATTCATCAAAACGTGTGTGATAATGAAAATTAAAATAATATCCATCCATTGGCGGGTGATCTCTTCTTACATGGAATCGGATAATGTCTTCCCTTGTTTTCACATTATAAATATGAAAGATTTTTTCACTAACCCCTGCACTTGGTGTTTCTGTGATGGCTAATGATGACAATTCTTCTTTCGGATATTGAGCAATGGTCATTTCAATAGCTTCTTGTATTTTTGGAAGAATAATTTCCCGAAATTCATCCGCAATAACCGGTGTAATTTTTCTGCCGAATTTTTCATATGATTGCTTTTCTGCTTCCATCATCATTTGATCAATTAATTGTTGCCTATCTACATTTTCATTTGTAGAAGTTTGCTGAAAGCCAGAATTTGTTGATTCTTGTTTAGCTTTATCTACTTCCTGGTTTTCATTCCAAAATGCATGTGTAGGTGTTACTAATCCAAATGTTAATATGGAGACGAGTACGACAACTGATTTTCTAAGCCACTGTTTCATGTGCCAAAATCCTTTCCGATGTAAAAGCCTACCTATTAAATATGAACTCTAGTTTTCAATTATTTTATACTTATATTGACGAACAGCAAACAAAAAGGTTTCAATATTCACAAAAAAGTTATATAGTAGTATATGATATTTATACATTTTCTTAATATTCATTCGCTTTATATTATTATTGTATCGTAATTTTCAATCATGTAAAAGGAGTATTTTATAATAATACATATATGCTAACTTTATTCCTTATGCATATCGATTGAAGAAATGTTGAATACTAATTTTGAGGAGTGATTTTGTGGAAGCGGCATTAACTTATATTGGTATCTTTATTTTATTGGCGTACTTTGTTTATTTAACGATTACTGATTAATTAAAATGTATGAAAGGCCGACAATGCTTTAAGAATGAAAGTATTTGTCGGCCTTTCTATTTTTCAATTTCTATAAAGGGTGCCATAGACACCCTGATAATTATAAATATTTATTAAATGCATTGGTTAAATTGGCTACAATTTCTTCCACATCATATTGCTCTATATCATCTCTTGGAATAAAATGAATAACTTCTTTTCCTTTAAGAAGGGCCATAGAAGGGGATGAAGGCTCATATCCTTTAAAATACTCACGCATTTTTGCAGTTGCTTCCTTATCTTGACCAGCAAACACTGTGACTAATTGATCAGGTTTTTTTTCATTTGTTTGAACCGCTTGGATAGCCGCTGGTCTTGCCAACCCTGCTGCACAACCGCAAACAGAATTGACAACAACTAGTGTTGTGCCTTCTGCTGTTTCCATAAAACTTTCCACATCGGCGTCTGTTAACAACTCTGTGAAATTAGCACTTGTCAATTCTTCTCGCATCGGTTTTACTAGTTCTCTCATGTATTCTTCATATGCCATCGACATAGTTACATCCTCCTGTTCGCTTGATTAGTTAATTTTTTTTGCGAGCTTCCAGCATCTGCTTCCAAACAGAACCTTTTGCCTCTTCGCCACCAACAATTCGTTCTAACGCCATTTTCACTTGTAACTGAACTTCAAATTCATCATCATTTTCAGCATTTTTAAGTGCAGGAACAGCTCTTTCATCACCTTCTTCATATAGAAACATTGCCGCTCTCCAACGAACAATTTTACTCTTGTCTGTTAATGCCTCCATCATCGGTTCAATTGCTTCTTTAAAACCAAGGTCCGAAAGAGCGTCCCCTGCCGTCCGTCTCACTGTTACAACTTTGTCTTTTAAACCTTTAAATAAATATGGAAGTACTCGTTTATCTTTTATCATTCCAAGATAGACAACTGCTAATCTTCGAATCGATGCATTCTCATCTTGTAATGCCTTTTCTAATACCGGAAGTTCATCTACTGTTGGTTCTTCCATTTGTTCAAGCAACTGGTATCTTTTTCTCCAATCTGAGTCATTTAACATTTCTGGGGTTACTTTAATTAATTTCTTTAATTGCAACTCCTTTGTCAACTTTGGATTTATTGCTGCTTCCACTAAATCATTCAAACGTGACTCAGGATAGGCTGCTTTTAATTCTTCTACTACTTCTTGACCAATTTGTTCCAGGTCTCCATAGCGAACCCCAAAATCTTTCCATTTCCGTAGAAGTACATAATTATCTCCTTCTACCTGTGCTTTGCTCATAGCGTTAACAAATATTTCCGGTAATGCGAAACGCTTTTCTTGTTCACCGTCGGATAATTTCACCTGTAACGGAATATCTTTAAACATTTGGACGGAAACATTCACTTCTCCATAGTGCTCATCAATTTGAGACGTTTTTGTTTGGTCTATTTCCTCATCACCAAATATTTCCTTCACCTTTGGCAAAATTTGTTGCCAATCATATTTACCATTTCGTTCCACAGCTATAAAATCCGCTACATGGTAGATTCCTTTTACTCCTTCAATCTCTAGTAACTCTTTAATAAATTGGGGAGCGGTGTTCATTTGCTCTTTTTTATAATTGTTGCTCTTTCCGGCAGGTAGTTCTACGTCTAAAATTACTTTCATCGTATTCGGACTCGGGGTAGGTTCTATTGAAATAATTTTCACGGGTACATACCACCTTTCACTTAAAAATCATTACTTTATTTTAACATACGCTACTTGTTTTTGAATTTATTATGCTTGCATCTTATTGCTTTTAAGAAAACGAATCGACAAGTTCAGATAAATAACTCCAACGTTCAATAAGATATTCTAATCTTTCATTTAGTTGATCTAACTGTTCCGTTAATTGTTGTGCCTTTTCAAAATCGCTGCCAACTAGATTAAGTTCATTTTGAATGGATTCAATGTCGTTTTCCGTCTTTTCTATTTCACGATCAATTTCTTCCCATTCTTTTTGTTCATTATATGATAATTTTTTCTTTATTAGTGGTTTCTTTACAGATTCTGTCGTCTCATTTTTCTCTTTAACTAAAGTTTTCTTCTCAATTTTCGTGTTTTGTTCCAAATATTCGCTGTATGTTCCATAGTAATGATCGATTGATCCTTCTCCATTAAAAATGAGTAATTGCTCAGCCGCTTTATCCAAGAAATAGCGATCATGCGATACGGAAATTACGACACCCGGAAATTCTTCAAGATAATCTTCTAATACAGTTAGTGTTTGAGTGTCCAAATCATTTGTTGGTTCATCCATTAACAAAACATTTGGCTTTCCCATAAGAAGCTTTAGTAAATATAGTCTTCTTTTTTCTCCTCCAGAAAGTTTTCTAATTGGTGTTCCATGAGTATTTAGTGGAAATAAAAATCGTTCAAGCATTTGTGTGGCAGAAATCGATTCACCATCAGACGTTGTCACTATTTCCCCTTGTTCACGGATGTATTCGATCATTCGCTTTGAATCATCTATTTCCTCATTTTCTTGTTGATAGTAGGCAATTTTAACTGTTGCTCCAAGTGAAAGATTTCCTTCATCTAATTTGATTTTTCCAGCAATTAAGTTCATAAGTGTGGATTTTCCGCTACCATTTTTTCCGACAATACCAATTCGATCACCAGGCTTTACTAACCAATTGAAGTCTTTAAGAATCGTTCGATCCGAAAAAGACTTATAAGCATGTTGAAATTCAAATACTTGTTTTCCCAATCGACTGCTTTGTAAGCCAATATCAATGTTTTCTTTCGATGGTATTTGGCCAATAGTTGATTCTAAATGTTCGAATCTTTGAATTCTTGCTTTTTGCTTTGTCGATCTTGCTTTCGCACCACGTCTCATCCAAGCTAATTCTCTGCGATACAGGTTTTTACGCTTTGTCTCTGTTTGTACAGCTTCTTCTTCACGGATCGATTTTGCTTCTATAAAAGATTGGTAATTTCCAGTATAGGAATACACATTTCCATTATCAATTTCGAAGATTCGATTAGTTACATGATCTAAGAAGTAGCGATCATGTGTAACCAATAATACGGCTCCCGGATATTTTGATAAATAAATCTCTAACCATTTGACTGTTTCATAATCTAGATGGTTTGTCGGTTCATCCAATATTAATAAATCCGGCGTGTCAATTAACACTTGCGCAAGCGCAACTCTTTTTTTCTGTCCGCCTGATAGTTCTCCAATTCGTTTATTAATTTGAATAATCCCTAGTTTTGAAAGAATGGTTTTTGCATTTGCACTTGCATCCCATGCATTAAACGCATCCATTTCTGCTTGCAATTTAAAAAGTTCTTCCTGATATTTTTCATTTAACGGTTCCTTTTCTAATCTGAGCAGAGCTAATTCGTATGTACGTAATAATTTCATTATCACAGAATCACCCGCATATACTTGTTCCAACACTGTTAGTTCGGGATTTAATTCGGGATTTTGCGCTAAATATGTAATTTCATAATCGTTAGGATGAATGATTTCACCGGAATCAGGATCGTCAATAGTAGCTATAATTTTTAGAAGACTCGATTTTCCAGTCCCATTAACACCGATAAGACCAATCCGATCCTTTTCATTTATTTGAAATGATACGTTGTGAAACAGTTGCTTTTCCCCATATGCTTTTGATAAATGTTCAACTGTTAATGATCTCACTGGTCACCATTCCATTCTTTAAAAAATTGTTCTAAGTACATTTCTAACCATCGATGACGTTCCTCTGCCATTCTTTTCACTATGCCAGTATGCATGTGCTCTGTTAATACTAAAAGCTTTTCATAAAAATGATGGATAGATGTAGATTTTTCAGTCATAGTACCTCCCTTTATCTCACTTTTATATTTTACCATGTTTTCTTTGTTATTTGAATGAATTTCATAATTCTTAGCCCTTGTGTATCAAGGGGTTTAAGAGATAAAAAAAGAAGTACCTCCCCAAATCTTGTATAATGGTAGTTGACCAGTAAGCCCCCATTCAAACAACGCATATAAATGATCAGCACCCCTTAGTACAATAATCGTATCAATTAAGGAGGTGCTTTTCCTATGTCACAACAAAAACTAACAATCGTCCCCGTTTCAATACAACCAGAAAAAAATATTATAACATCCACAACTTCGAAAGATCCTTCAAATAGCTTTTGCACAATCAAAATTGAAGCTGCTGAAATTTCCTTCTTCAACGGCGTAGATGAGCACATCATCCAAACGGTCATGAGGGAGTTGAAAAATCTATGAAACATGATTATACCAGTGTAAAAAACATTTATATTATTTGCGGTAAAACAGATATGAGGAAGGGAATTGATGGATTAGCAACGCTAATTCAAGATTCTTTCGAACTTGATCCATATGGAGATTCTATTTTCCTTTTCTCTGGTTGGAGTAAAGACCGTTATAAATGTTTATATTTTGATGGCGATGGTTTCGCCATGCTTTATAAGCGACTAGATGGAGGAAAACTTCAATACCAAAAGATGAAAATGAAGTACGTAAACTTTCGCAACAGGAGGTTCGCTGGTTGTTAGAAGGGTTGTCCATTCAGCAACCAAAAATATTCAAAATCACAAAAAGGAGTATTCTAAACAAGCTAGAAATGTTGGTTTATAGCCATTTTCAACTTCGCTTTCTACGTTAAAAATGTTATAATATAACTAACTTATGGTGAACGAAAAGTGGTGAAATAAATGGTTAATACTTCTTCCAATAACAAGAATCCATATGGGAAATTAATTCGACTTCTCGAAGAACAATTGGCTCATTCAAATCAACAAAACAAAGACTTATCGAAAAAGCTAGATCAATCAACTAAACAGATTGAAGCGCTAACTGAACAAATTCGCCATTTAACAAAACTTTTATATGGATCGAAATCCGAAAATCGAAATACAACGTACCAGATGGGCAAGGCTCATTATTTGATGATGACCCGGCTTTTAGCGAACCTGAGCACACAGAAGAACAAAGCCAACAGACAATCTCTTATACTGTTGTACGAAAAGTTAAATCAAAAAACGAAATGATTCCTTGCATGATGGTATTGAAGTAGAAGCTATTCACCATCATCCGAAAAATACAATCTGTGACTGTTGCCAAGGGCAAATGATTGAAATTGGTAGTACACTTGTACGTGAAGAAGCAAAATTTATTCCTGCAAAATGATGAAAGTACAGCACATTGAACATGCGTATGAATGTAAAGACTGCAAAGTTGATTCATCACAGCCAGCACAAATCAAACGCGGGAAAGCACCACAACCAGCGATTCAGCGTAGCATCGCAAGTCCTAGCGTACTTGCCAAAGTCATCTATGATAAATTTGCACAATATTTACCTCTTTACCGTCAGGTAAAGGAATGGAATCGCTATGGACTGAATACCAATGATAAAAACCTATCGAATTGGGTTATCCGTGTAGCACATGATTGGCTGTTACCTGTATACGAACGAATGAAAGAGTTGATGATGGCAAAATCGGTTTTGCATGTCGATGAAACATACGGACAAATTATCAACCGATCCGATGGGAAATCTGGTAAAAGCCAATGCGTATAATTGGGTGTTTCGAAGTGTGCCAAGCCAAAGAGTAACAATGACTCTCTTTCAAAGCGCATTATCTCGAGCTCGATCTGTCCTTGAAAGTTTTATTGAAGGCTTTTCTGGAACGATTGTGTGTGATGGTTATTCTGCTTATGATAAGTTGGAAGGCGTTAATTTCGCAAATTGTTGGGCGCATGTTCGTCGTTATTGGCTGAAAGCTGATAGCAAAAATGGTAGAATCGGTGTGAAATATTGTGATGATTTATATCGACTAGAAAGGCAATTTAAACGTTTGTCTCTCCGAGTAAACGAAGAAAAAACGTCAAAAGTACTCGAAGCCAATCGTGGAGGAATTCCTTCACTGGGTTGAAACATCACCATTTTACGGAAAAAATGCGTTAGCAAAAGCAACTGAATACACATTAAACAGGGCAAATGGACTCAAATTATTCCTGAATGATGGGCGAATTGAAATGGATAATAATCCAGCCGAGAACGCCATCCGTCCCAACGTTATAGGAAGAAAAATTGGCTCTTTAGTGTAAGTGAAGCTGGTGCAAAAGCGAATGCCATCTGTTTAAGTATTGCTGAAACTGCCAAAAGTAACGGCGTTGATTTCTATGAATATATAAAGAAACTTTTTACGGATTTACCAAATCTCGGCGTCCAACAAAACCCTGAAATTTTAGATCAATACATGCCCTGGTCAAAAATGATTCAGGCAGAATGTAGCAAATAAATGAAATAGCCGTAATTCGATTAAAAAAGTCAGAATTTACGGCTATTTACGATGCGTACCGAAAGGTACACTTATTTTTTATAATTCGGGCTTACGTTGACCACAAACCATAAAAAGACTGGAGGAGTACTTCTTATGACTATTATACGACAACCTAGCCTATTTGGCATACAGGAATTATTTGACATGGAACCTACCCAAAAATATGAAGCCATTATTTCAGCGGTAGATTTGGATTCGATGTACCATCAAGTGGCGAAAAAATCACGGTTGGGTGCACCGGAAGAACTAAACTATGCAGGCCATGATTATCTCCACCTTTGTAAGATACATAGAGCGCATCCCTACGATGAAGGATCTTATAAAACGTCTTCATGATGATCTAGCTTTTAAGTTAAATTGTGGCTTTTTGGTTTCTGATCATGTGCCTTCAGAATCCTCCTATTCACGTCTCATAACGAAATTGGAGGAAAGCGATATCCTTGAGAAAGAACAAGAAAAAGTGGTCCTCCAGGCTATTGCAGAAGGTTTCATCACGGATGATACAGTGGCCATTGATGCAACCCATTTTGAAGCACGAGACCAAGCGCAGCCAAAAGAAGAAAAGCCAAAATCTGAACCCCAAAAACGTGGTCGGAAATCAAAAGATGAGCGTGACGGGTGGCTTAAAGAACAAGCTGAAACGGAAGCCAATTTACCTTTATATGATAGAAAAATTGTGGCCCAATTAGATGTTCCCCTAGCCGAACTACGTGCCGAAGTTCCCCAAGACCCTAAATGGGGCGTGAAAAAGAACTCAGAAGGACAAAATGTTTTTTGGTTTGGCTACAAAGGTCATTTAGCCGTTGGTACATCAAGCCAATACATTCTACAGGCTCTTTTTTCATCTGGGAGTCTAAATGATGGTAAGGCAGCTATCCCTTTACTGAAAGGAATTCAGGAACGCCTTCACCTTCCATTACGTTATCAAACAATGGATGCGGGCTATGACTATGAACCCATATACGAGCAGGTACATCGAATGGGACAACAATCCGTCATCGCGTATAATAAGCGAAATGAAGGGGAAATCATTGGCTATGATAAACACTTTGCCCCAACTTGTTTCAGAGAGCATTCTTATCGTTATGATAGTTTTGATCCTAAATATGAAACATTGAAATACACAAGACCAAAGGAATGCAGCGACTGTCCCTTAGCTAATGAAGGTATTTGCCAAAAGGTTTATAAAGTGAAAATCACTTCAGACCTTCGCAGATATACCGCACCAGCACGCGGGTCACAAGCATGGAAAAACATTTTCAAACGTCGTACTGCCGTAGAACGGGTTAATGCCTATCTGAAAGAATTCTTTCAACTGAACAATGTTCGCTATCGTACTGGGAAACGTGCAAAAATTCATTTTGACATGGTAACCCTTATTTATAATGCTTCAAAGTTAGCCGCAGACCGAATTAATGTACAATTAAATCAGCAACAAGTAGCATGATTTCTGTTTTTAAAAATATATTTTAGAAATTCTGTAGGATTCTGTATTTTTAAAAAGAGCAATTATGAAATTGACTCATTTATAAAAATGTGTTGGTTCAGCCTATAATATCAAGAGAAATGTTTACTGTTTTCATTAGTTTGTTATAATATTAGAATATCCAAAATGAAGATGTAAGAAGGGTGATCTATTAATGGAAGAAAAAGCAACGCCATCCAATTTTATTCGAGACATAATGGTTGAAGATTTACATAGCGGAAAACACGATACAATTATAACTCGATTCCCGCCAGAACCAAATGGGTATTTACACATTGGACATGCCAAATCAATTTTTATCAACTTTTCATTAGCAGATGAATTTAATGGAAAGACAAATTTACGTTTTGATGATACCAATCCATTAAAAGAAGATATCGAGTTCGTTGAATCAATTAAAGAAGATGTAAAATGGTTAGGTTACGAATGGGAAAATTTGTTTTTCGCCTCTAATTACTTTGATGTAATGTATGAAAAAGCAATTTTATTAATCAAAAAAGGACTTGCCTATGTTGAAGATCTTTCCGCAGACGAAATTAGAGAGTACCGCGGTACGTTAACAGAGCCGGGCAAAGAAAGTCCTTCCAGAAATCGTAGTATTGAAGAAAATCTTGATCTATTTACGAGAATGAAAAATGGCGAATTCGCTAACGGTGAAAAGGTACTACGAGCAAAGATTGATATGTCCTCACCGAATATTAATTTAAGGGATCCTGTTCTTTATCGTATTTCGCATGCGACACATCATAATACAGGTGATAAATGGTGTATTTATCCGATGTATGCTTTTGCACATCCAATTGAAGATGCAATCGAAGGGATCACTCATTCATTATGTACAGTTGAGTTTGAGGATCAACGTCCCCTTTACAACTGGGTTGTAGAAAAATGTGAGATGGAATCAAAACCAAGACAAATTGAGTTTGGTCGATTAAATTTGACAAATACTGTAATGAGTAAAAGAAAACTAAAACAATTAGTTGAAGAAAATATTGTAGATGGGTGGGATGACCCACGCCTACCAACGATATCTGGCCTCAGACGGAGAGGTTTTACACCTGAAGCAATTCGTGCTTTTTGTGAAGAACTTGCCATCTCAAAAAGCAGCGGTGCCGTTGATGTCCAAATGCTTGAGCATTTTATTCGAGAGGATTTAAAACTTAAAGCACCTAGAACGATGGCCGTCTTAAAACCATTGAAGGTAGTAATTACAAACTATCCTGAAGGACAAGTTGAAATGCTTGATGCTGAAATAAATCCGGAAGTACCGGAAATGGGCACAAGACAAATTCCGTTTTCGCGTGAAATATATATCGAAAAAGAGGATTTCATGGAAAATCCGCCTAAAAAATACTTCCGTCTCTTCCCTGGCAATGAAGTACGCTTGAAACATGCATATTTTATTAAATGTGAAGATGTTATTAAGGACGAAAACGGAGAAGTTATTGAATTACATTGCACGTATGATCCGGAAACGAAAAGTGGAACGGGATTCACTGGAAGAAAAGTGAAAGGGACAATTCATTGGGTTGAAGCAACTAAAGCGATACCGGCTGAATTTCGACTTTATAATTCATTAATTTTAGATGAGGAAGAAGATGAGGATGGAACATTTTTGGACCATATCAATCCAAATTCCCTTGAAATTGCAAAAGGCTTTGTTGAACCTAATATGAAAAGCGCAGAAGCGAATGACAAGTTTCAATTTTTTAGACATGGCTATTTCAATGTCGATCCGAAGCATTCAACTAAGGATTCACTCGTATTCAACCGTGTTGTATCATTGAAAAGTTCATTTAAATTATAAGGACAAAAAAACTCGTATTGCAAGGTAATACGAGTTTTTTTTACCGTTAGAGTTTATCTTTTATTTTTGGGAAAACCTTTACTGCATTATTATAAAACACATCTTCATGATATTTTTTCGGGATCAATTGTTGGATGAATTTTATATATGGTTTTATAGGTGCTAATGGCCAGTCGGTCCCGAACAATAATCGATCATAATGGTCACAGTATACTAATGCGTGTCGTAAATGATCTAAAAACCTTCCTTCTGAATAACTCATTAGCTCTATTTCTGTTCCGACAATTAATCCGGAAAGATCAGCAAACATATTCGAATTTTTATACACTACTTCCGCACCAGTTAATACCCATGGATCGCCAAAATGCGCCATTACAAAACGAACTTTACGAAAACGAACAGCGACCTCATCTAATGTTAAAGGATGGGAATATTTTAATAATCCCCGTTCCGAATATGTATCACCTGTATGGAAAACAACAGGGACATCATATTTTTCAGCTAAAGCGTAAACCGGATGATAAATTTCATCATATGCATAAAAAGGATAATAACCTAAATAAATCTTTATTCCTACTACATTATCTTTTTGTAACTCATTTTCTAGTAAAACAAGAGTCTCATTATTTAATGTATATGGATTAATTCCCGCACAATAAACAATATTGTTCGGTAAACTAGAATCCAAATCCAGCCCCATTGGTGTACTAGTCTTTGGATCTGGAAAACCCATTCCATATGTCTCCGTTAACCCCATACCAATACCTAGAACGACCCCTGCTTCTTCAAATTCATTTATAATCCCTTTTTTTGAATAATCGACAAAAGATTGCTCCTTTGCCGTTTCATGAAAAGAGCGTATATTTGAGAAATGAATATGTGCGTCAATAATATTCATCGCTAGCTCCCTTAAAATTTAATTGATTTCAAATTCTTGATCATTTCTTTATCAACTGGTTGATGGGGAAATAACATGAAAATTGGATCTGTTTTTTTTGTATGGCCCGGTCTATTATTTATAAAGTCCGTTGTGCTAACTAAAGCAAAGTCCTCACTAAAAATACATTCTGAATCCAATGAATCTTTACTTGTAACGAGTTGTAAATATTGTGTTTGGTCACTATCAGAAAAAGTAGTCGGATTACTTAAACGAAAAATGTGTTCTTCGAATCCAGCTTTAAATTTAGTCGAACCATTTTTATTATGCAATTGAACTGTCGTTTCTTTCTTCAAAAACACATCTGTATACACAAATTGATTGATCGTCCGATTCGGATGAGTTAATTCTGTATAATGTGTAATAATCGGAACTCCTGGAATAGTTAAAAAGTATTGTGTAATTTTCAACCCTTTCCATTTTTCGTGATGCTCCATGTTTGTTTCAATTGCTAAGCCTTCCCATACGTTTTCATATTGATCCAGTTTTTTTACAAAAGATGTTTGTGACGACTCTTTAATATATGAAAAGAGACTTATCCCACTAAGATGGGAACTGAATCCTCCAGCCCAAGGGTTCCACCATGCCTTTGGTTCCGGGGTTGGAAACGATGAATCTAACCATTCCTTCCCTTTGTATCGAACGGAATATAATGTTGGAAAAAATCCAGAAGCAGCACCGAATTTTAATTCACCATTTTCAATTTCATAAATAAATTGATCGTTCTCTTCTACTTTTCGAGAATAAATCGGTCGAATTTCTTTTCGTAAAAATAAGGACGAACCTTGTATCGTTTGCGATTCATTTTTAAGTGTATAGTGAAGAGGTACAAATGGTCCATCATTTAAACGGTGTATAAATTTCAAGGCTTCATTCTTTTCTTGTTCAATACTTATCTTTCTCAGTGGTTCCTCATTTTTTAATAAAGACAAGACACCATTAAAATAACGATTTTGACTCCTTTTTAATTCCAATTCCACTTCGCCGCTTGAAATAATTGGATTCCGCGTTTTTGTGCTAAGTTCCACTTCATTGATAATTGGTTGCTCAAATGTATGATTTGCAAATAGTTGAAATTCCTTAACAGTTTTAATGACACCTAATGAAAAGCAGATTTTTTTTGATTTTATTATTTCATGATTAAGAATATTTCCGGTATTTTCCTCTAAATATAATAACCATCCCTCAAATCCAATTTTCACTTGAGTATCCCAAGTTATTCCATGAGGATCCTTTTTATCGTCAGAAAATAACCAATTACTAGTTACATCCTTACTATTTAATTGGTTTAAATCGGTCATTTTTGCATCATTAAAATAAACGATTTCATTGTTTAATGGTAGATAAGTTTGATTTAGCTCATGTCTTATTGGCTGATAAATATACAATTTTTCTATTATTGATCCGGATACATTTTCTAATTCTAGCCAATAGTTTAATAAACCTTCACTGAATAATTCAAAACATAGTGCTACATTTTGCTTCGATGGCTTCTCAATCTCATAATGAATTTTCATAATTGCTGATGTCTCAGTGTATTTCCATTCATATGAAGATGCTTGTTTCTTTGTTAATTCGGCCACATATGGTTTGCCGAATTTCGGTGGAAGAAGGAACGTTCTTTGGTTAAATTTTTGTTCATTTCCAAATGAAATTGCATTGTCCCTTTTACGAACGTATACTGAGTAAAATCCGTTTTGCAAATAATAGAATTCTTGATCAAACCCACCATCTTTCACACCGAAGTAAGGCATAGAAAATGCTAATGTTTCCTGCCAATCAAAGGTTTCTTCAGCCGTTTGAACGACTACTGTACACTCCGATTGTAAAAAGCCATATTTCTTAATTTGGAAAGGAATTTTTATCATACCAGTATCGGAAATAATCGATGAATAGCTATTTTTCTCCCACTTTACTAATTTGTTAGGTGACAGATTTATAAAAATTTCAGCTTCATTTTTTAAATAGTTTTCAATTTCTATATAACAGAATTGTTGTTTATTCGTGTCAAATTTTTTCGGAATATAAACCGGCTTTACTTTCATCGCTTTTTTTGGAAAAACGCCAACAGCAAACAAAGACGTCCGACCATTCATTTCAATCTTAACTTCAGCTTTAGGATGAGTGATCCATTCATTAGGTTCCTCACCACGTTTTATCTGAAATGGAAATTCTATTATTTTTTTATGTTTAAATGTTTCTTCCATTTTCCCCTGTACATGGATTCTTTCATTTTCACAGCCTTCTAGTGTTACTTCAATCGCATCATTCTGTTTACTTTGTATTTCAAGTTGAAGTTTCGATTCTCTTCCTTCGATTTGTGTATGTTGTTCCATTAGAAGTTCGATTTGGATATCATTCGTTTCAATTAAACGAATCCCTCTACCGCTCTTTTCTATTTGAACACGAAGAAAATGCTCCTCATTTTCCCATACATATTCAAAGTAAGTGAATCCATTTTCTTTTATACCATCAGGCTTCACTTCAATCTCTCTAACATTATCTTCATACCAATCAATCGAATGAAAAAGTGGTTTTGTTATTTCATTTTGTAAGACTAATGGGATAAAGTTCATTAAGTGGGTCGTATCATCGCGATCCTCCCAGAAAAAACCGCATTTCTTGTATAAAGGCACAGCTTTAACATTCCCTGGCCATGTGTAAAGGTCAATACGCGGCCAGCCTAATTCAACGGTTTTTTCAACTGCCTTTAAAACAAGTTGTTTACCTATTTTCTTGCCATGATAATCAGGGTGCACATTTAATAACCGAATATACAGTGCTTCTATATCCTCTTTATATTCAGATATTCCGCAATATCCAACTACCTTTTCTCCATCCAAAGCGAGGTATAGGAATAAATCTTCCGAATTCGCTTCTTTTTCAAGCACTTGCTCTTCAGTCATAATCGCCGAATCTCCACCCCAGCTATCACGACTTTCATTCCACATTTCAGCAATTGATTTTGCCAAATCTTCATGATACTTTACGATTTTTATTGTTTCTGTCATTGGATTTATCATCATATCCTCCTCAACTTTTCCTTTTCTCTACGTGGTGTTATCCTTTTTCTTTTTTAAACTTCTTTTAGTAAGTAAACGCATATTTAATTCTCCCTTCTAGTAAATTGGAAGTTTTTTCTTCCTTTAGTAATACTAAAATACATGTAGTCATTTGTAAATACTTTTCAGAAAAATAAATTTGTTCTAATAATATTAGTGGGGGAAATTCCCAAACAAAAAAACAGGCTTTTCGCCTGTTTCTCTTTAGAATAATCCTATTGCTCTTCCTTTTTCATCGATATTCATCTGGTAAGCGGCAGGCTTTTTAGGAAGTCCAGGCATCGTCATCACATCACCGGTTAGTGCGACGATAAATCCAGCTCCTAATTTTGGTACTAATTCACGAACATGGATCGTAAAATTTTTCGGACGTCCTAATTTGGTAGGTTCATCAGATAATGAATATTGCGTCTTGGCCATACAAACAGGCAATTGACCCCATCCAAATTCTTGAAATTCCTTTAATTGCTTCATTGCTTTTGTAGAAAATTCTACATCAGATCCCCCATACACCTTTTGCACTATTTTTTTAATTTTTTCTTCTATAGGGAGGTTCAAATCATAAAGATACTCAAATGTTTGCTTATTCGATTCAATTTGTTCAATCACCAACTCTGCTAATTGCAAACCACCCTTTCCACCTTTTTCCCACACTTCGGTTAATGCTACCGGAACTTTTTGTTCAGTACACCAATTTGTAAGGGTATTGATTTCTGCATCGGTATCTGTAATAAATCGATTGATCGCAACGACTACTGGTAAACCAAAGTTATAAATCGTTTCTATATGTTTTTGCAAATTTTCCAAACCCTTTTCCAATGCTAAAACATTCTCATGTTGCAAATCCGACTTTAACATACCTCCATGCATTTTTAATGCTCTAATTGTTGCTACAACAACTACGGCATCAGGTTTTATATTTGCAGCCCTAGCTTTAATATTTAAAAATTTTTCCGCTCCTAAATCTGCTCCAAATCCTGCTTCCGTTACTACATAATCTGCCAATTTTAATGCAGATTTCGTTGCCATGATACTGTTACAGCCATGAGCAATATTTGCAAACGGTCCACCATGGACTAATGCAGGTGTATGTTCGATTGTTTGAACGAGATTCGGTTTCAATGCATCTTTCAATAATAAGCTAAGTGCTCCTTCAACTCCTAAATCTCCTACTGTTACAGGTTGTTTGGATGTATTGTACCCTACTACCATTTTAGCTAGTCTTTTCTTTAAATCTTCGAGACTTGTTGATAGACATAGTACAGCCATTATCTCTGAAGCTACTGTAATATCAAATCCATCTTCACGGGGAACACCTTGCGAAGGGCCTCCAAGGCCAATCACAATTTGCCTTAATGCCCGGTCATTTATATCTAGAGCACGCTTCCAAACAATTCGTCTTTGGTCAATTTGCAATTGGTTTCCTTGATGGATATGATTGTCCATAAGTGCTGCTAGTGCATTATTTGCGGCAGTTATTGCGTGAAGATCACCGGTAAAATGAAGATTGATATCTTCCATAGGTAATACTTGAGCATAACCACCACCAGTTGCTCCGCCTTTCATCCCCATAGTAGGTCCTAAAGATGGCTCACGTAACGCAATTACAACCTTCTTCCCTAACTGATGCATTGCATCTCCTAATCCTACTGTAACCGTAGATTTTCCCTCACCAGCAGCTGTTGGATTAATTGACGTAACTAAAATTAATCGACCATCTCTATTTTCTTTTAAACTATGTATTTTTTCATAAGTAATTTTCGCTTTATATTTTCCATAATATTCAATATCATCTTCGGTTAGCCCAATGCTTTCTGCTACTTCCTTTATATGTTTTAATTTTGATTCTTGAGCAATTTGAATATCCGATTTAACTGATTTATTTTCACCCAAGTGTATGGCCTCCATTCAATTAAAAATAGTTTACCTACATTATATACTTTTTCTATCTTAAAAAGATTCAATATATAAGGAAATAATTTTATATGTTTATTTTTCAAATATACACACCA
The DNA here is from genome assembly GCA_016756695.1 of Heyndrickxia sporothermodurans. Classification (GTDB taxonomy): domain Bacteria; phylum Bacillota; class Bacilli; order Bacillales; family Bacillaceae_C; genus Heyndrickxia; species Heyndrickxia sporothermodurans. The sequence continues at coordinate 3,405,312 of CP066701.1, read as the reverse complement.
AAATAGTATTAACTACCATTCTAATTAGAAAGGAGAATCATTCATATGGAATATATTTCAAAAGTTCAACGAAATGATGAAGGAGAAATTATTAGCTTCCAAACTTCCAGCGGTAGAATAATCTCTTATCGAAAAGCTTTATTAGAAACAAAGGAAGGGTTACTAAATGGAACTAATATTGATTGGAATCAAAGTGGGGTAGAAACGTTAGTAAATGAAGATGAAAATGATCGGTTTTTTACGTACTATCCTTCCATTTTCTAACAGAACATTAAAAGAACCGCATGAATACGGTTCTTTTATTCTGCTTCGTTTTTTAGTTGTAATTGTTTTAAATCTTCTGAGCGTTTAGGATCCTCTTCAAAGAATTGTACTAAATCTCCAATGCGGTCGATTGAATTCCAACTTAAATGATGCTCGATTCCTTCAACATCTTGATATATATTTTCTTCCTTCACACCAATAATTTTTAGAAACTGTTCTAACAAATCATGACGATCAACTAATCGCTTTCCTATCTTTTTTCCCTTTTGTGTAAGAACGAGGCCTCGATATTTTTCATAAACTAAATATTCATCCTTATCAAGCTTTTGTACCATTTTCGTTACAGAGGAGGGATGGACGGAAAGTGCATCTGCAATATCCGATACACGAGCGTAACCTTTATTTTCAATTAATAAATATATTTGTTCGATATAATCTTCCATACTTGGCGTAGGCATCCCTAAACCCCCATTTATAATATAAAAAATATGTATTTGAAAATAACCTCTACGAACTACTTTCAAAGTAGTTGATATCCATTTTATATAAGGACCTGATTTAAGGCATTTCCTCAATATGAAGTTTACTATAATTGTCACGATTAAACAAGATACCCTTATTTGAACAATGATTTAGGAACACTTGGCTTCGCTATTTATTTAAAAATTCATAAAATTTAACTTTCATTCGCATCATTCCTTGACGCATATAAAGACTTTAGTGTATATTAAAATTATCATTAAATATTCAAATTTTTCTTTTATTAGAAAAATTAATGACTGTTTAATGGACAATATTTTTTCTTGGCACAGCGTGCTGTAAGATTTAGGAGGAATAGAAATTATGCAAAACGGTAAAGTTAAATGGTTTAATAACGAAAAGGGCTATGGTTTTATCGAAGTTGAAGGTGGAGATGATGTATTCGTACATTTCACTGCTATTCAAAGCGAAGGTTTCAAAACTTTAGAAGAAGGCCAAGAAGTTTCATTTGAAATTGTAGAAGGAAACCGTGGACCTCAAGCTGCTAATGTAACGAAAAAATAATAATAATACTAATATAAAAATAAGCAGGCTGACGATAAATTGTCAGCCTTTTTGGTTGCTCTATTCTTACCGTTTATGAGCATATGTTAGCTGCTTTCCAAGCTCTTTTAGCTGCTCACCTACCGTACATTTTTGAATACAAAATTGATGGGCGTATGTTTTATGATACTCTTTTCGTAAAGCTGCCTTTACGAGACAATCTCCGCAATATGTTGATAATAATTCATTTATTTCTAGTAGTAGTTTAGATCTTTCCATTGCAAACTTCCTTTCTTTTTCAACACCTGACTTAAAGTTCAATATGACTATTCACTAATATATTTTTTAATGCTTGAGATGCAAGTTGATCTGCTTCTTTATTTTGCTTCCTTGTGATTGGTTCATATAATGGCTTGATCCCCAGTTTATTTATCTTTTCTTCAATTCGATCTAACCACCGATTTAAATTTTGTTCTAAGCATGGCCACTCTCCTGTTAATTGCTTCAATAGCCCATGAGAATCGCCACGAATTGTACATGGGATAGGCTTTATGTTTAAACCTTCTAATAATACGACGGCATTGTATAATGCTGCATATTCTGCCTCATTATTAGATTCTAGTTCCGTTAATTGGTCATTGGCACGCAACCGATATGATTTACCACCTTTATCATAATAAATTACCATACCTATTCCAGATAACCTTGTTTGTAAATCAAAGCCCCCATCGAAATAAATCATGATATTTTCCGGCTCATTTTCAGTTATGTTTTTTAACTTTAAGAATTCCTTTTTTGTCCACTCATTGCCCATTTCATCAACAATAGATAGATCAACAGTTCTTCCTGTTTTAAGAAAATCATTCATTAATGTTTCAATTACGTCATCCGAAGCCCATTCTGATTCCAATAAAATTGACTCTGTTTTCGCCCCTTTATATTGCCACTTAATTTTATATTTCATCTTCTTTTTCCCTTCCAGACGGTTGTTATTTATAGCTTTTCCTTAACATTTAAATTGTTCCCCTTTTATTATTATGTATTTATATTACAATATAGTTAGGATTTACAGTGATATTGTGTTTAATTATACATTGTGTGAGTTAGGAGTGTGCGCATTTGATTGAGGTTTATATAGATGGGGCCAGTGCGGGAAATCCCGGGAAAAGTGGCGCGGGAATATTTATTAAACATCATGGTAAAGTTGAACGTTATTCAATCCCCCTTGGCATATATAATAATCATGAAGCGGAATTTCTTGCTTTAATAAAAGCACTGGAAATTTGTCAATCTTTCAATTTCCAAACAATATCTGTTCGATCTGATTCAACTGCAGTAGTTAATGCAGTTGAAAAGGAATATACAAAAAAAGAAAAATATAAAACATTATTGGATCGTATACTTACTTTAATAAGTTCCTTTGATCTGTTTTTTATTAAATGGGTTCCAAGTTCTGAAAATAAAACCGCGGATGATTTAGCCAGAAAAGCGATCCAGGTTAAGGATTTGGAGGGGACTCATTGAATAATAAATTTCTAGCTGAACTATCTTTATTATTTGTCGCTTTTATTTGGGGCTCTACATTTGTTGTTGTCCAAAATGCCATTGATCTTCTGCCACCATTATTATTTAATGCGATTCGTTTCTTTCTTGCGGGAGTCATTATTTTCATCGTTTATTTATTTAAAAACAAAGGGAAAGTCAAATTTCAATTAAGCACACTATTTCCAGGTATGATTTTAGGATGTTGTTTATTTATTGGATATGCCCTTCAAACCATTGGTTTATTATACACTACACCGTCAAAAGCTGGATTTATTACAGGATTAAGTGTTGTAATGGTTCCTATCATTTCTTATATATGTTTTAAAAATAAACCGAAACGATCTGCCATTTTTGGCTCAAGTTTAGCTGCAATAGGCCTATATTTATTAGCTGTCAAAGGAGCTTCACCTTTTTCAGTCGGTGAAATTTATGTTTTAATTTGTACATTTGGTTTTGCTTTCCATATTATTTTTACCGACATATTCGCAAGGCGAATTTCTGTCCTTACACTGACAACAATTCAAATTTTTACAGTGGCATTTCTCTGTACATTAAGTTCACTATTATTTGAAGACTGGAAACTAATATTAAATCCTGAAACTTATCACTCAACATCATTAATTACAGCGATTATGATTACGGCCATTTTAGGAACTGCAGCAGCATTCTTTATTCAAACGAGTTCCCAAAAATCAACTTCGCCAACGAGGGTCGCTATTATATTAACGATGGAACCTGTTTTTGCTGCCATTACTTCATATATTTGGATTGACGAAAGACTCACCCTACTGGCGAGCATAGGGTGCATTTTTATTTTAATTGGAATGGTTATAGCAGAGCTGCCTAATAATCTGAAGTTAAAAATATTTATGAAAAAAACAAACAAAAAAAGTGCATTCTAGTAAGAATGCACTTTTTTATGCGGGCAGCAGTCCTAATTGTTGTACGTAAGTATATGCTTGTTTCATCGATTCGATATTTTTGTTCTGAAATGTTTCTAATAATGACATATAAAAGCTACCGTCGAAATGTTTTTGTGTTTTTAATGTAATTTCAATGGCCGCTTTTATTGTTTGATCCGAAGCCTTCGTATATTGTTTTCCAAAATATATAAAACCAATCACATCTTCTTCAAATTTAAAGCCTTTTTCTCTTAATAATAAAAGATATTCGTCTAGTGAAATATTACTATGTTTCATTTTTCTCCTCACTCCCCAAAAAACATCCTTTTTCATTGTACAGTAAATTAGATTTTATGACTACAACATCCTCGGAAAAGTTAATACTTGAAATAATGTTGATATTTATTTTTTTGGAAATTCTATAAATGGAGGTGATTTTTTTGGCAAAGAAAAATAATAATAGAGGAAAGACAATTGCACCAGGCGTCAATCCACAAGGTTGGGGACAAGACGATGTGGAGTTTGCACAGGAACCTAAGTCTAAGCTGGAAAATGCGGCAAAAAAACTAAATAAAAAATAATAAGACGAAAAAGATGAAAAAGCAGCCTCACATGAAGGATGCTTTTTCATCTTTAAGCTAATGCAATGTTTTCTGCCCATTTAGATTGGATAAGATGACGACGAATATTTTTTAACTCAAGTTCTTCAATTAGTTCAAAAAATGATTTCGGTATTTGCTTGCGTAAAGATGTTTCTAATGAAAACTTGATTGGTACTTGACAATTAATTTCAGCTAATTTCCTTGATAAGTGAAGCATTTCCATATCTTCTTCGATTTTCTTACGCTGTCCGGGTGTTAAATGATCAATATTTTCTAGTAACTGTTCAATTGATCCGTACTCCTGAATTAATTTCAATGCAGTTTTTTCTCCAATACCTTTAACCCCAGGATATCCATCACTTGTATCACCCATTAGGGCCTTGACGTCGATAAATTGCTTTGGAGTTAATCCTAATTCATCTTGAAATAGGCTTTCGGAATAAATTTTATAGTTACCAAAACCTTTTTGCAGTATACGAACTTCAATATGTTCATCTAATAGCTGTAATAAATCTTTATCACCAGTTACTATCGTGACATTAGCTTCATTTTTCATAGCGTTAGCAATCGTTCCAATACAATCATCCGCTTCATACCCTACAAGGCCATGGTTTGGTAAATCAAATGCTTCCACGACGTCTTTAACAAGATCAAATTGAGGAATAAGCTCGATTGGCGGTGCTGAACGATTGGCCTTGTATCCAGCAAACATCTCGTTGCGAAAAGTTTTACTACCCATATCCCAGCAAATTGCTGTGTGTGATGGTTCGATATCCTCCAACGCATAGAATAAGTGTTTCATAAAACCTTGCACAGCATTAGTTGGCATCCCTTTCGAATTCATCATAAATTGACCCGTTACACTCGTTGCATAAAATGATCGAAAAAGTAATGCCATTCCATCAACTAGTAATAAATGTGGTTTGTTCTCCATATCTACACCTCTATAAAAAGGGAATCACCCTATAATGGTCTCTTTTCTAAATGATACAAATACCATTATAACACGAAGGGACAATGTGTGTTTACACAATGTCCCTTCAACATTTTATTCACCTGTTTCGATTGGATTTTCCTCATACGATATCCAATCAGAAAAACTACCTGCATATAGCCGAACATTCGTAAAACCCGCTTCTAATAAGGCGATAATATTAGGTGTAGCTGTCACACCCGAACCGCAGTAAACAATAAATGAATCAGATTCGTTCCATTCTGAAAATCGTTTTTTCTGTTCTTCTATAGATTTCCAAAAGCCATCTTTAAATCCATCTGTCCAAACTTTATTTATTGCAGTAGGAATATGACCGCATTTTTTATCTATTGGTTCTTCTAATCCGATATACCGGTTATATGCTCGAGAGTCAATTAAAATGGCATCACCTTGTTCTATACTCTCTTTTACATCCGACATTGTTGCTAGCATCGATGGATGACAAGATACGTTAAAAACAGGCTTCTCGAAATGTGGGATTTCATTATCAGTTGGGTAGTTTGCTTGCTTCCAAGCTTTATATCCCCCATTTAATATATAAACATTCTTATTACCTAAATAATTAAGTAGCCACCAAAACCTGCTTGCATACTCTCCAGTTCCATCATCATAAACAACTATTTTAACACGCTCATCTATACCGGATAATTCTAGTTTTTCTTTAATAGATTGGATTGAAGGTAAAGGGTGTCTGCCACCATGCACGGTTGGAGTGGCAGATAAATCTTTTTCTAAATCGAAATAAACCGCTCCGGGTATATGTTCTTTCTTATACGCAAGTTCACCTGCTAATGGGTCCCTTAAAGAAAAACGACAATCAACAATTCTTATTTCGGACTTATTTAAATTATCTTTGAGCCATTCTACGTCTACAATGTACTTCATGATTACTCCCCCTGTTCTTTAGCTATCAGTTTCTTTATATGCTCCTTCGGACTCCAACAATCGAACGTATAATGGGGTTTAGTATCATAACCTAAACGCCGACATGTATATTTCATTCCCTGTTCGAGTTTTTCTGCGGAGAAATGAATGCACGTGGCACAAGCATGAAACCGATTTTGTTTCAAAAAACCTCTCCCTTTCTATCCTTCATCTATTTCGCTAATTGATTTCGAATTTCCACCCATTCATTCACATCGATATGTTCATCCAATATTTCGAACCAACCATTAAACTGTTCTATCGTATCTTGAAGCATTTCTTCAATCATCCGTGAAAACTGTTGTTCAATAAATATTGTGAAGCTTTGTTGAATCAATGCTCCTTGCTGATCTATATATTCATCAGCTAACGGCCGAAGTAATTCCTCTAATTCTTCTTGCATCAATTGCTTTTCATTTTTTTCAAAAAATGATTTGGCATTTTTAAAATGCTTGAAGGACTTTTCTAAAGATACTTTAGATACCTTTTCGAAAGCATTTGGAAACGTTGGTGTAGTCATACGATTACATTCAAAATTTGAGAATTGGATATCTTTTTGTATTTTCGCAATCTGTTCAGATAGTTGATGTATTTGCTGTGCAAAGGCTTCTTTTACAATATTCTCTAGTCTAAGCGATGTGGCACGCAATTCTTGTGAAAAATCATAGCCAATGCTATCTAGTAAGTCATCTAAAGCGATATTTAATGCACCTTTATTATTCTTTTGAATAACTGCTGGGTTAAATGCCTCTTTAAAGAAGTCCGGAAAACGGTAAAACACTCTTTGTTTAACATAAAATAAAAGTTCCTTTTGTTCTTGTGAAAATTTATTCACTACAAAATCAGAAGAAGAACTTGTTAACAATGAATGGACTTTTTCTTTCTGCTTAAGCAGTTCTTGTTTTTTATTTTCTTTCTCTTCTTTACCTTCCAATGCTGTTGCAATATAGGAATCAAGAATTTGTATTCCTTTTTGATATTCTGTTTCTGCCGATTGAATTGTCATTTTCATTAAATCTGTTTCAAGAAAATGATTGAACTCGTTTTTAAATAAATTTATTCTCGATGTATTTTCATCTTCTGACAGCGCTAATAAACTTGATACTCCAAAGATGCGAGGAAAGCGAATTCCATATTGAGTCAATTGATCATGGACATATGATTGAACTTCACTAAGCTCCTCCTCTGAATTAGCTAAGTCAATTGCATTAATGATAAAAAACATTTTATCTAATTCAAAAGCATCTTTCACGCGGCCTAATTGAATGAGAAACTCTCTGTCAGCCTTCGAGAACGCGTGATTATAGTATGTTACAAACAGAATTGCATCCGAGTTTTTAATATATTCAAACGCAACTCCTGTATGACGGGCATTAATTGAATCGGCCCCTGGTGTATCGACTAAGGTAATGCCTTTTTGAGCTAACTCTGAATCATAGTACAAATCTATTGATTCTACAAAACATGATTGGGATTCATTAGCTACGAAACCACGAAAATCATGTAAATCGGTTACAATGTCTTCTCCAAGTTTTTCTTTATATTTTGGAAACCCTAATAAAAATGCATTTAAAAACGATAAATGAATCTTTTCTTTATCACTACCAGAAGCACTTTGAATCACTTTATGAATAATATTCTCTGCATCATGTAGTCGATCGCAGTTTGTCCCGAAGAACTTAAGCGATTTCTGTACATCTTCGAGTACATGTTGATTAGATTTTAAATGAACGATAGCCGTCCCATGCTTGTACTCACTTGTTGGTGGGCAAATTCGATTGATTGCCGCTGTTGTTGGATTAGGTGAAACCGGCAATACTTTCTCTCCTAATAACGCATTAGCAAATGAGGATTTTCCGGCACTAAATGCCCCGAATAATGCAATTGTATATTCACGATTTTCTAATCTTTCAGATTTTGCAGCCAAAACATCTGTTACGCGTTGAAAACCTTTTTTATCCTTTAAAAGAAAAACAGCTTTTTTAAGTTTTTCTATCATACTATCAACAGAAAGAGAAGTATTAATAGACATATTATCTTTTTTAGTTTCAGTTATTTTTTCACTTTTAATATTTTTTTCTACATCCTTTTCATTTTCCGGTGAGTAGATTCGTATTTTCTTTTCATTATTTTCCCACTCATTTCGTAGTGAACGATAAGATTCTTCCACATTTGAAACCGGTAAGTAGACGTTCTCTTCCTTTTGATTTCTTTCCGATTCTAATTGGTCCAAAACCCTTAATGCGTTCGTTACTTTCTTAATTTTACGCAGCGAACTTTCTAAGGTAGTATATTGACTCTCAATTTCCGGCTTTAACGTTTTCCATAAGTCTTCTCTAAAGCTCTGGCAGGTCGTTCTTGCTTGTTTCCGTATCGTTTCAGTAATTTCATCACAATAATTAAGAACATATTCCCCGGTTAATCTTGCACCGGGCTTAACACTATTAGTAATTAATGTCGCGTCAAAATCGATCGATAATTGTTGTGCCCGTCTTTGCAATTCGTCAGAAACGATTTTTGTTTCCTTTAATTGATTTATTGCAAATTGTCGCAGATGCCAAGTAAGTTGTGTATCCACTTGTGTGGTTAAATTTTTATAAAATGCGTCAAGCCTTTCACGTCTTACAAGCTCTGTCTTCTTACCAAAAAAACCAACTTTAAAATCGGATTGAACAGATTCTAAATAGCTTTCTGCTAATTCTCTCGTTTGAAATGGCATTAAATAAGCATTGGTCAATATTTTATCCAATTCGTTGTTAAATGTTTGTTTCCATTTCTCTTCCCGTGTATGAAGCACATCCATTTGCGCTACCATATTTTCTTCATCTTCGAAAATTGTCGACCTTTTTTCCACTGGGTATTGGTTTACGATTTCTTCATATTGTTTTGCCTTTTCTTCTTGCTCTTCTTTTAGCCATTTAAAATGCTCTTGTACTAAAATGTGAACAGATGATTCCGTAGAGGTAAGAATTCGTTCCTCTTTTTCATTCATTGTATTTTGTATTAAATGTTTAACAGTTTGAAATTGATTTTTCGGATCCTCCGGTTTTTTTAACGTGGTGTAAAATATTCCGTTTGGATGCACATCCCATGATGCAAAAGATTCTTTAACAGATTTTTGAAAATCATTAAATGACAGTTCTTCGTCATTATGCTTATCAATTTGATTAATGATCAAATATAATTCAACACCGTTACGCAGCAAATCTTTTGTATACATAAAATTCAATTCTGACTGTACATGATTGTAGTCCATCACATAAAAAACGATATCTGCCAAATGTATGGCCGATTCAGTAGATATTCGATGAGCATCATCTGTAGAATCTACACCAGGTGTATCCATTACTGTCACACCTTCTGCAAGATCTGATGTTGCTTGACCGATTTCAATTTCACTTACATCACCGTTCTTACAAAATTCCTTTACCTTTTTAAAATCATATGGTGCTTGAAATAATAGTTGCGATTGATCATGATAAAATACCGTTGCATAATCGTTTGCAGCTTTATGCACTTTGACAAGATTAGCACTTGTCGGGATTGGACTTGTTGGTAACACATTGTCTCCAAGTAATGAATTAATCATTGTCGATTTACCAGCTGAAAAATGACCACAAAATGCGATGATAAATTCATGATCAATTCGTTTTTTCAATAACTTTTTTGCTTTATCAACCCTTTCCCAATCACCATTTTGTTTAAATCGTTCAATTAATCCTATTAAGTTGTTAATACTTTCTTCAGTATGTTGCTTATTCATTGTTTTTGTCATGATGAAAATTAACTCCCTACCTTTTAATACTTCTTATTTTAACGGATTTTCTCATGTATCCCAAGAACAAATACAAAAAACGTTCACTTTAAACGTGAACGTTTCACAAGTTTGGGTAAAAAACGGGGAATTTCACTTATTGTTCGATAATTAGTTTCTTTTAAGAGTACTCGTTCTTCATAAGGGATTCGTATTGCTAAAATCAGTTGATTCAAAATAAAAAAGCAGACTAAAGTAAAATACGCATTAAACATTAAAGGTATAACCAACAATTCGGTCGTTACAATAAGGTAATTTGGATGCTTGATATATTTATAAGGACCCTTTGATACGATGGTCGCTTCAGGCAAGACAATTATTTTTGTATTCCAAAATGTTCCTAAAGATTGAATGACCCATACCCTTCCGATTTGCGTGAGTAAAAATAAACTAAACCAAATTGGCCATAAACTACTTAATGATTTCGCAAAGAAAGTTACTTCAACCAAAAGTGAAACAAAAAAACAAATATGCATCATAACCATAAAAAGATAATGTTTTCGACCATATTCCTTAGCGCCCTGATCTTTCAAAAATCTTTCGTTTTTCTTAGCTATAAATAATTCAACACATCTTTGAATAATGATGATTACCAATAATAAATAAAAAAACATTATTCCCACCTCATCAACAGCTGTTCTGAGCTAAATCCGGGTCCCAACGCAATGGCTAGCCCCCATTCTTTCCGCTTTATATCATTATCCATAATACGTTTTAAAACGTAAAAAATAGTTGGAGATGACATATTACCGAATTGCTTCAAAACTTCTCTCGTATCCGCTGTTTTTGATGGCGAAAGTTGTAATGCTTTTTCATATGCTTTTACTACCTTCTTACCTCCCGGGTGTGCAATAAACTGTGAAATATCCGTTAATTTCAGTTGGTGCTTTTTTAAAAATGATTCCACATTTGGCTGTAACCAGTTTTCAACAATTGTTGGGATATCCTTAGAAAAAATAACATGCATCCCATCATCTTTAAAATCCCAACCCATAACACCTAATGAATCGTGCATAAGCCGTGATTCCGTTCCATATATAGTAGGAATTGGTTTACTAACATTTTCCAATTCTTTACACTTATCGCCTACAACCAGTGTACATGCGGCTCCATCGGCAAATAGTGATGTTCCAATTAGATTACTTTTCGAAAAATCATTTTTTTGAAATGTTAAACTACAAATTTCAATTGATAAAACAATAACCTTTGCTTGAGGAAATGCAAGACAATATTCATATGCACGAGACAACCCTGCGGCTCCCCCCGCACAGCCTAATCCCCAGATGGGAATACGTTTTACATCTTCCCTAAATGGCATTCTATTCATAATTCTAGCTTCAATACTTGGTGTGGCAAGACCGGATGTACAAACCGTAAAAATCGCATCAATCGTTCCGTATTCTTCAGCAGGCAAACAATTTTCTATAGCTTTTATTCCTAAGTTAATTGCTTCTTCAATAAACGCTTTGTTTTTTTCTGCAAATGTATGATCCTCTTTAAACCAGTCCATATCCTTCACAAAATAGCGCGTTCGTATGTCTCCATTTTCAAATACTTTAATTAATCTATTGATATCTTTGACGTTTTTAGAAAACAATTGGTGAACAAAGTTCATTGTGTCAATTTGTGAAATTTCATATGGTGGAATTCCTAATCCAACCGAACATATTTTTGGCATCACTTATCGAACTCCCTTACTATATGTAAGGATATGTTTTCCATTTCATGCTAATTTTATGTATAAGTCTCCGTTAAACATGGATGTTGATTTCCGATCCAGGTGCTCGCTTTCCGCGGGCGGTTCGTGAGCCTCCTCGGCGCTAGACGCGCCTGTGGGGTCTCACGTAAACCGTTTTTTCCGCAGGAGTCTCGCACCTTCCGCTCCAATCAACCTAATGGCAAACAGCAATCAACTTTAACATATTTATGTATAAAAAAAGCCCCCTTAAGGAGCAATGGTTTCTGTTTTGAAGGAGTTGTTGTGCAAATTAATTATACACTTCTTTTCAAATCGAAAATATACTCAATATTTTCCACTAAAATTAGAACAGATAGGTGAGCTAAATCTTTTTCTCATACTTGAAAAATAAGAGCTGTTTATTTTACTGCTCTCTTCTCACTTCGAAAGCCTTTTTACCTATTTCTAAACAAAAAAAGGTCAGAACCCTTTTTGGTTAGACCTCGAATTTGATTGATATTGTACTCGAATATTGATTTTTTGTGTAATATCTTTTCCACATTTACTGCATCTTTCATTTTTTTCGCTGATGATCCGACAATAGTCACAGTAATACCTTTCCATAATCAGTAGCACTCTCACTTTGTAACATTCTATAGCTATATTGTATTAAAAATTATAAAAAGGGTGACTAGACTTATGATCTTTAAAATACGAGAGATGAAAATGGTTTCTCGGTATAAGTTTATGAGACCTTTTGACCAACAACTTTGATTTGTTTTCTTCTTTGCTTAGATGGAACAATATTAAATAAAATATTTAATATGATAGCAGTTAAGCTGCCTGTTACAATTCCGTTACTAGTTAGAATTTGGATATTTTCAGGAAGATTTGCAAAAAGACCGGGTACAACGGTTACTCCCATTCCCATACCAACTGAACAGGCGATGATAAGTAAATTCTCGTGTGAAGTTAAATCTACTCTACTTAACATTTTTATTCCTGAAGCGATGACCGATCCGAACATTGCGACCATTGCTCCACCTAATACTGATGACGGAATAATTGTCGTTAACGCTCCTAGCTTTGGAATTAACCCTAAAATCATTAAAAATATTCCAACAAGATAAATAACATTTTTGGATTTAATTCCGGATAATTGGACAAGCCCAACATTCTGTGAAAATGTCGTATACGGAAATGAATTAAAGATTCCGCCAATCACGCTTGCCAATCCTTCAGAACGATATCCTCTCGCTAAATCATCCTCTGAAATTTTTTGATTCGTAATATCACTTAATGCATAATATACACCAGTTGATTCAACTAAACTTACCATCGCGACAAGAAACATTGTCAAAATGGCTGACCATTCAAACGTTGGAACTCCAAAATACAGCGGTGTAATCATATGGAACATAGAAGCATCACTTACCGGTGAAAAATCAACTTTCCCCATAAATGCTGCAGCTATTGTTCCTATAACTAGTCCTAATAAAATCGAAATCGATCGAATGAATCCTTTAAAAAATCGTTGCAGAAGGATAATAATTACTAATGTACCGAAAGCTAAACCGACATTACTTAGCGAACCAAATTGTGGGTTCCCCTCCCCACCGGCCATATTATTCATTGCAACAGGGATAAGTGTAATACCAATCGTTGTCACAACGGAACCTGTAACAATTGGTGGAAAAAAGCGAACTAACTTTCCAAAAAATTTACTAATAATAATGATTAGTAGTCCGGATGCAATTACAGCTCCATATATTGCTGTTATCCCATCTTGTAAACCTATTGCTACCATTGGACCTACCGCGGTAAAGGTACATCCTAACACCACCGGCAATCCAATTCCGAAAAAGCGATTTTTCCATACTTGGAGAATCGTTGCAATTCCACACATAAAAATATCGATTGAAACTAAAAAGGTTAATTCTTTACTCGTCATTCCTAACTTTCCACCAACTATTAGAGGAATAATGACTGCGCCGGCATACATCGCAAGCACATGCTGAATGCCTATAGTTGCCATTTTAAATTTGTTTTGCATTAGGCCATGACCTCCACCTCTTTAAATTTCACTTCCCCATCTTCTAACGCATCGATTTGCGCAAGAGATTCTACTCTTATGCCTTTATTGCGAAGGAGCTTACCACCATCTTGGAAAGATTTCTCGATAACGATTCCTATCCCAACTGTTTTGGCTTTTGCTTGCTCAACGATATTTAATAAACCTAATGCCGCTTGTCCATTTGCAAGAAAGTCATCAATAATCAAAATACGATCATTTTCATTAATAAATTTTTTTGAGACAGATATTTCGTTCGTCTCATTTTTGGTAAACGAGTGTACCTTTGCAGAATACAAATCATTAACAAGGGTAAGTGACTTACGTTTCCTTGCGAATACTACGTTAATACCTAAAGCCAAAGCGGCCATTAATGAAGGGGATATTCCTGACGATTCAATCGTCAAAATTTTTGTTACCTTATCCAAACGAAACCTATCGGCAAATTCATCTCCAATCGCTTTCATTAAAGCAGGGTCAATCTGATGATTTAAAAATGAATCAACTTTTAATACTGAATTCGAAAGGACTAGCCCATCATTTTTAATTTTTTGCTTTAATAATTCCATTCTTCTTCCCTCCAAGTAGATTATGACCAAAGGGACAAATAAAAAAGTCCAATGGTCATTGCACTCATCTTTATATGAGTGTGGCAATGTCCATTGAACTAGATGTCAATAGAAATACGAAAAAATCAATATAGTAAATTATTGATTTACCCATTGCTCACACATAGTCAAGCTATTTAAGGTAGCTTGGTAGAAACTTGCAGGCCATATTCCCGCGATTATATGAGTGAATACTTTTTTAACTGTGTTTTGATTATATCACCCTTATTCCCCCTTGAAAAGCTATTTCAAAAAAATATTTGTTCAGATTTTCACATATTCATCACAAAATGTACGCTAAAGTGTGATAAAAGTCACAGATGGATGTTTTCTTCATCACTATGATAAAAGTAACAGATCTAAAGATATTCAAAATGAATGGAGTGATAAAGCATGGCTATTCCACAGTCTAAAAAAAAGGTAAAAGAAGAACCAACATCTTTAAAAGGGACTTTGATTGCTGTTTTTATCGTAGGAGCCTTTCTAGTTATTTCATGGCTTGCAGTTTTTGGTCTTTATTTAAATCGTTTATAAATGATTGGAGTTGAATCGATTATGCATTTACATCGCTATGAGAAATGGTGGCTTACGTTTGGAATTTCAGCACTTATTATTTTCTTATCTATTGTCGGGATCCAAGCCTTTCATCAAGGACACAAGCCACCGAGTGCAAAAGCATTCGTTGATCCCGAAAGAGTTAGTGAAACCGAACCATTTACGAAACCAGGGTTACACAAGGTACAGGGCAAAGATTGGGATTACGAATTAGTAATAGTTGCAGCTGCCTTCTCGTTCACCCCAGGAGAAGTAGAAATCCCGAAAGGTGCTAAAGTAAAAATTATCGCGACAACAAGGGATGTTGTCCATGGATTTGAGATTGCGGGAACAAATGTCAATATGATGTTAGAACCTGGTTATATAAGTGAATATGTTACAACCTTTAATAAAACAGGTGAATTTCTAATCATATGTAATGAGTATTGTGGTACAGGACATCATATGATGTCAGCTAGAATTAAGGTGGTGGATAAATGATGAACGCACAAATTAGTAAAGTGGATAAACGTGATGCAAGATTATCTATGGCTTATATTACTGTAGCATTTATCGCACTCGCTGTTGGCGGGTTAATGGGACTTTTACAAACGCTCGTGCGATCCGGTAAGTTGGAATTGCCCGGTGGAATTAATTATTATGAAATATTAACGGCCCACGGTGTTTTACTCGGATTAGGCCTTACAACCTATTTTATTTTGGGCTTTCAATTTGCCGCTGTAAGTCGAACGGCTGGAACTTTATCTAGTAAAGCTAGATTATCTGGTTGGATTGGTTTTATTGTAATGGTCATCGGTACCATTTTTGCAACATGGATGATTTTAACAAATAAAGCGACAGTGCTTTACACCTTTTATGCACCGTTACAAGCACATTTTCTTTTCTACTTAGGATTAACACTTTTAATTGTAGGTAGTTGGATTGCATGTGGTGCGATGATTGCTACCTATATGAGATGGAGAAAGCAAAATCCCGGAAAACCAAGTCCGTTATTATGCTTTATGGTCGTAGTGAATTCATTACTATGGATTGTTTGTACACTGGGTGTGGCAGGTGAAGTATTATTTCAACTTCTACCGTGGTCATTAGGATTAGTGGATACAGTGAATGTACTTGTTAGCCGTACACTGTTCTGGTACTTTGGTCACCCACTTGTTTATTTCTGGCTACTACCGGCATATATGGCATGGTATGTCATTATTCCAAAAATTATTGGCGGAAAAATATTCTCAGATTCACTTGCACGATTAGTATTTATTCTTTTCTTATTATTCTCAATACCTGTCGGATTCCATCATCAGTTAACTGAACCTGGTATCGATGCTAGTTGGAAGTTCGTTCAAGTTGTTCTAACATTTATGGTTATTATACCTTCCCTAATGACTGCCTTTTCGATGTTTGCAACATTTGAAATGTTTGGGAGATCCAAAGGAGCAAAAGGATTATTCGGTTGGTTGAAAAAACTTCCGTGGAAGGATGCTAGATTTGTAGTTCCGTTTATCTGTATGGTTGCTTTCATCCCTGCTGGTGCAGGTGGGATTATCAATGCTTCTAACCAAATGGACCAAGTTGTCCATAATACGATTTGGGTAACAGGTCATTTCCATTTAACCGTCGCAACAACAGTTGTATTAACTTTCTTTGGTATAAGTTATTGGTTAATTCCACATTTAACTGGAAGAGTATTCACAAAAGCAATGAATCGTTTAGCAATTATTCAAGCGATTTGTTGGACAATCGGAATGGCATTTATGTCAGGATCCATGCATCTCGAAGGTCTTCTAGGAGCACCAAGACGTACAGCATTTACTACTTATGGAAATGCCCAACAAGCACTTGATTGGATTCCATACCAAGTTGCTCAAGCTATTGGTGGTTCCATTCTCTTCTTAGGAATTGTACTAATTATCGTAATTGTTATTAATTTAGCATTCTTTGCACCTAAAGGAGAACAAGACTTTCCAATCGGCGAAATTGCTGAAAATGCCGAAAAGACACCAATGGTTCTTGAAAACTGGAAAATATGGTTGACTGTCTTGGCAGCTTTAATCCTAATCGCATACACCGTTCCGTTTATGGATATGATTCAAAACGCCCCTCCTGGGTCAAAAGGATTTAAATTATGGTGATGAAGTAAACCCGCTTATCCATTAGCGGGTTTTTTCATTGAAAATGCTTAATTCACTTTTATGTGATTTAATAGATTTTCTTTTTATACTTAAAATAAGTACGGAAGATAAAATACATAGGATTCCTACAAATTGAACAAAAGTAATTTTTTCGTTAAAAAGTGTAATACCAATAATTATCGCTGCAACAGGTTCAATTGTAGCTAATATAGCAGCCGTACTGCTTTCTATCCGATTCAAACCAATCGTATATAATATATATGCTAATACAGTCGGTACAAGGGCTAATCCAATCATATATAAGTGTAATTCATTTGGTATCTGATTGAATTTTTCCCAAAAGCGATAAAATGGAACTAAACAAAGTGATGCTACAAAAAAGGTATAAAACGTTATCGTTATAGAATCATAATATCGAGTAGCAAGTTTTCCAAAGATACTATACAATGCGTACCCTAATCCTGCTCCTAATCCGATAACAAAGCCTAATTGATCCCACGAAGCACCTACCCCACCATTTATCGCAATGAGAGCACATCCAATAATTGTTATTAAAACCGCGAGCAATTTCTTTTTCGTTAATCTTTCTTTTAGAAAAAGATAGGAAAATATAGCGACAAATGCAGGTGAAGTATACAATAACATCACAGCAAACGATACCGATAATTTATTCATAGCGGTAAAGTAACACCAATTAAAAAAGACGATACTACATAGTCCAGTACCTATAAAATAGGGTAAATGTGTGAGCCTAATACGAATAACTGAGTTTTTCCGCTGTAAGATAATAATTGGTATCAGTAGTATAAATGCATATACGACACGAATTGTAACTATTTCCATTTCCGTAAATCCGTAATTCGATAGCTTTTTAACAAAAACAGATATAAATCCCCACGACAACGCTGCCAAAATAATAAAAAGCTGCGGCAATTCTAATTATTCCTCCTTCGATATATGAAAATGAAGGCAACCGGAATATATCCAGTTGCCATAAGTAATGAATTACAAATTATAAACCTTTGTGTATTTATCGGTTAAATAATCGATTAAATATTTAGCGTTCAATCCTTCACCTGTCACATCGTGTAAAATTTCTAATGGCTTTTTCAATTTTCCATATTGATGAATATTTTCTGTTAACCATTCTTTGATTGGCTTTAAGTTTCCTGTAGCCAATAACTCATCAAAGTTAGGAAGTTCTTTTAACATAGCATTTTTAAATTGCGCTGCATACATATAACCAAGTGCATAGGATGGAAAATAGCCAAAACTTCCTCCAGACCAATGGACATCTTGAAGAACTCCTTCAGCGTTGTTACCAGGTCGAATTCCTAAATACTTTTCATATTTGTCGTTCCAGACTTGCGGTAAATCTTTTACTTCAATTTCATCGTTAAATATTCCTTTTTCAATCTCATAACGAATGATAATGTGAAGCGGATATGTTAGCATGTCTGCCTCAATACGAATAAAAGAAGGTTTTGATTCATTTATTGCCCTATAAAAGTCATTTAAATTTATTTCATCGAACTGGCCATCTGCGTACTCTTTCAATACATTGTAATTATGTTTCCAAAACGAAAAATCGCGACCAACAATATTTTCGTAAAATAAAGATTGTGATTCATGAATTCCCATTGATGTGCCATCACATAGTGGAGTTCCGATTAATTTTTTTGAAATATTTTGTTCATATAATGCATGGCCGCCCTCATGGATGGTACCAAATACAGCTGTGCGCCAGTCACCTTCATCATATCTTGTCGTAACGCGAACATCTCCTGGGTTTAATCCTGTAGCAAACGGATGTACCGTTTCATCTAAACGTCCAGAATTAAAATCGTAGCCCATTTGTTCTAATATTTTCAAACTAAAATCCTTTTGTTTATCCTTAGGGAAATGTTTAAAAATAAATGAAGTATCCGGTTTGTTTGAGGAATCAGATATTTTTTTGACTAATGGGATAATTGCATCTCTCACTTCAGCAAATACTTGGTCTAAAATTTCTACCGTAATTCCCGGTTCGTACATATCAAGTAATGTATTATATTTATTTCCTTCATACCCCCAATATCCAATAAACTTTTTTTGAAATTCAACAATTTTTTCTAAATAGGGTTGGAACATTTCAAAATCAGCTTTTTCTCTCGCCTCTTCCCATACACTCTCAGCTTTAGACTGTAAGATAACATATTCTTTAAACTCCTTAACTGGAATTTTCTTGTTACGATCATAGTCTTTTTGACATTCATTTAATGTCTTTTTCGTAATCTCCGATAAATCTTCAATACCGGAGAGACTAGCTATGTATGCTGCCATATCCTCAGAGGTTGACATTTGAAATACTTCCGATGAAAGCATACCAACGACCTCTGATCGTTGATCGACACCGTTTTTCGGCGCTCCTGTGCGGAGATCCCAATAAATTAATCCAAGTGCTTCATTATACGCTTGCATTTTTTTCACATATTCTAAAAACTCTTTTTCTATTTCTTTTGTATGTTCTGATATCATTAAATTGAACCTCCCTAGAAAAATCAAGATCATGTATATTTTATCATATTCTTCTGAAAAGGGAGAACAATAAAAATCGGTGTGAAACTTGGTCGTTTCACCCCGATTTTTCTCTAAATTATTTATAAAAAGCTGGTTTAACAGGTAATAAAGGTAAAATAGAATCTAAAATCTCATCATTTTCAGATGGTGACATCCAAATGTGAATGGTTCCTTTGTCTGTTGAAGTCCTAATTAATCGACCTATTCCTTGTTTTAAGCGTAATAACATATACGGCACATCGACTTCATTGAATGGATTGACACTAACTTTCCTCTTAGCATCGAAAACAGGATCTTTTGGAGGAAAAGGTAGTTCCGCGATCATCACATTTGATAATGATGGACCCGGTATATCCAGCCCTTCCCAGAGGTGATAAGCACAAAGAACAGTTTCTTCATTTTCCTGAAATTGAGAAACTAAATGACTTATTTCCTTATCTCCCTCAAATAACATATTTAAACCTATATCTTTTTGTTGCAGAACGTATCGCTTAAATTCAGATATCGAATCTTTAGAACTAAATAGTAAAAGGCTTCTGCCGCCAGCTTCCTTTAGTAAAGAAAGAAATTCATCATATTGGGTCCCATTATTCCGATGAATAAAAACTTCCATATTGCTTTCATAGTCAAATGGTGAATCTACTTTAAAAGATAAATATGAATCAATTCCTAAACTATTGGCTATATATGAATAGTCACCATTATTTGAAAGAGTTGCGGAAGAAAATATATATGGGATATTTTTTGAAAATACTTCTTTTCGTAATACTTCTTCTACTAGTCTTGGCATTATAACAAGTGTATGATCTGATTCAGTCATTTCAAACCAGACAATTCCCTCAGTATCTTCTATAAACAGCTTTAATGAGTAAAGAATTTGTTCTAAATATTCCTCTACAATTCGCAAATCGTATTCATTTAATACAAACATTTCACCTTCATATACAAGCTGTTCGGATAATTTGTCAATTTGCAATCGCAGCGATTGAGCGAATTTAAGTATCTGAGCTGACTTTTTAATTTCAAATCGTTCAGATCCTACGACTGGCGTTGCTTCTTTTATCATATTCTCAAATAACTTATCATTTAAAAACAGAACATTTTCAATCGTATATAGGGTTTCGTCACGAACATCATTTTCCATTAAACGCGTTAATAATGTTTCTAATGTTTCCGTTTGAATACGATAAGTTAATGCTTTTTGACAAGCAAATTCAAGAAGATGTCCTTCGTCAAAAATGACACAACTAGCTTCCGGAAGTAGCGGCAATTGCCCTTCTCTAATTCGTGATTCCTTCGTCCACACATGTTCCATATAGTAATCATGGGAACACACAATTATATCTGCGGCTTTACGATAGTAATCCCGATGAAGCGTTTGCCCACAACGATGTCGGACATCACAAGAAAAACAATCTTGAAGTGAATCCCATGCGACGGTTTTCCACGTTTCTTCGGATAGATTTGAATATTCCTTTCGATCCCCATATTTTTCATATTTAAGCATAGATCCTTGAGCATGAACAAATTCAGGTAAATTATCATAAATAGAATTAATGTCATCGGTATCATTTTTTTGCATTTGGGTATCTAGTTTTTTTAAACAAAGATACTGGTCCCTAGATTTAGCGAGTCTAACATCGGCCTGTAAACCAAGTGCGACCTCCAATTTCTTAATATCTCCCTCTTTTTTCATCAGTTGTTCAATGAGTGTTTCATCAGCACATGCGATAATAGCTGGTTTTCCTGTGTAGCGCGCATAACATAATGCATACAAAAGATAAACAATTGTTTTTCCCGTACCAACACCTGCTTCTGCAAAAACCACCTTTTTATCTTTAAAAGCCTTTTCCATCTGAAAAGCCATATAAATTTGTTCATCTCTTAATTCAAACCCTTTTTCGGGTAAAATTTCATAAAAGACATCGCCAATCCAATCACCTAATTTTTCATAAAACGATTCTTCTTTTGCAATAGTAAAAGGTAGTCCAGTTCTCATTTTGTTCCTCCAGCGATTTATACAAATTTTTTAAAGCGTGCTTCACATAAAAACGCAAGTGTATCAGCATACACTTGCGTTCTTATGAAATGGATTGCAATTTTGTTAATACATAACTTTTTGCTTCATTTAACGATATTTCTGCTTCTTTCAGCATTTCCAGAGCAGTTTCCGAAGGCTGTTCATCTAATCGTATGAGCTCGTATGTATTGGTAATTGCTTTTGCGATTTTATCAAAATCAGTTGAGGTCAAAAGTAAACTTCCTTTCACATTGAAATATTACTATTATATTCCGAAATGCAGGAAGTTATTCCACACGTTTAAACTCTAGGTGGCCTTTGCCACCCATTTACACCCTGGGTGGCCTTTTGCCACCCATTTACACCCTGGGTGGCCTTTTGCCACCCATTTACACCCTGGGTGGCCTTGGTCCCCAATATTGATACAAATCTGTTCGAATAAATCCATTAAATAGTTTCCGCTTTTTTGTTGCCTTTTTTCCGTATACTTCTTCAAATTGTTCATACGAAGTTAAAATATATACAGACCAAGTGTCAAGCTCAGCGAAAGCTTTTCCCATGTCACGATACATTTTTTCAACCTCTTTGCGTTCACCGAGGCGTTCACCATATGGAGGATTTCCGACAAGGACACCGTATTCGTTTTTCGTCGTTATGTCAGAAACTTGCATTTGCTTAAATGTAATTAAATCACCTAAGCCCGCTTCGATCGCATTTTCCTTTGACACTTCGATCATTCGATGATCAATATCCGTGCCTGTAATTTGTAATGGTTGATCATATTTCGCTAAATCTTCCGCTTCATTTCGTGCATCTTCCCACACCTTTTTACCAATCCATGGCCATGACTCTGATGCAAAATCACGATTAAAACCAGGTGCGATATTTTGGCCAATTAAAGCAGCTTCAATTGGGATCGTCCCTGAACCACAAAACGGATCAAAAAATGGTCGATCAGGGTGCCAATTCGTTAACTGAATTAAAGCAGCAGCTAATGTCTCCTTTAGAGGCGCCTCCCCTTGATTTACGCGATAGCCTCGTTTATGCAATCCAACACCACTTGTGTCAATTGTTAAAGTCGCTATATCCTTGTGTAGCGCTATTTCTATTTTGAATAACGGACCATTTTCCTCAAACCATGAAGTTTTTTTATAATGTTTTCGAAGGCGTTCAACAATCGCTTTTTTTACAATAGCTTGGCAATCCGACACACTAAATAGTTTTGATTTAACAGATTTCCCTTGAACAGGAAATTCTGCATTCTCAGGGAGGAAGTTCTCCCAGTTCAGTGCCTTTGTTTTTTCAAATAATTCGTCAAATGATAGGGCTTTAAATTCACCGACTTTTATTTTAACCCGGTCGGCAGTACGCAGCCAAAGATTACTGCGGGCGATTGCCTTAGCGTCCCCTTGATATTCTATTTTGCCATTATCTACTTTACATTCATATCCTAAATTAGTTACTTCCTTTGCAACAATCGCTTCCAGCCCCATCGCTGCAGTAGCAATCAATGAAAAATTTGACATCCTGTCACCCTTTTACTATGTATTCATTTTTTAAATTTTTCCAAATTCTTATATATTTGTATTTTGTAGAACGGGTAATTGATATAAATAATGCTCTCCTTCCAAAAGGAGAGCATGAATTTATTTGTTTATTACCTTTAATAACGTTCTGTAAGCCATGTTCTGTACCGTTGTACTACAAGCGATCAGGTAAAGATCTCGTACGCTGGTGGTAATCATCTATCTACAAGCATAATTGCTTGTCCCTTTTATCGTTCACTTCCTCAAAAAGGGTGCCCCTACCATAATTTGAGTTTCTCGCTCGCGGGGTTTACCTCGTTCCACCCTTGTAATTTCTCACAAGGCTTCGTCACTGTGGCACTTTAAAGGTAGTCACTCCATATCCAATTAGGACTTAGGAATTTTCCCTGCCGTCAATCCAGAGTTATCCGGACTGCCCTAGCTTATGACTTCGCTAGGCACGATCACTACGTGCATCTCAGCACCGTGCGAGCATGGACTTTCCTCAACAACATTAACTGTTGCAGCGATTACCCGAACGTTATTAACTTACGGCTTGACCGCTTATCTATTATATTGAACTTTTTCCTATTTTGCAATAAGAAATTATATCCATATTTTATTATTCACTTAACTTACTGCCAAAAACATGTTTTTCTAAATTTGAAAGTCTTTTTAGAATATCAAAATTGGTTGTACCTGTCGTTGGCTGCGAAGGTTGTCTGCGAAATGAATCATCCGCCTGTTTCTTCAAACGCATATTTTCCTGTTGTAGATCTTCAATTACCTGATGGAATGTTTCATAATCCTTAATAATAAAATCCAAAAATTTATCAACTTCTTCTTGTTTATAGCCTCGTACCGCTGTTTTAAATTCTTTTTCTAAAATATCTTTAGCAGTTAATTTCACTTTATCAGATAACATTTTACACACCACCTTATATTTTCGCAGGATGCCCATTATTATTATTCTTTCAAAAATAACTATGTTTGTCAATTTAATATGTATCCCACTTTTCATCTTCAATCAACATTTGTAATTGATCAAAATCAATTGATATGATATCAAACTGATTTTGTTCTTTATACTTTTTAGCCTCTTCATATAAATATTTTGGTGACCCTTCATTTTGTACATCATACACTATGAGCATACCTTGACTTTTATGCAAAAAAATTTTATTTCGATTTCGAAATTGCTGGGGACTTGTATAAGGCTGTTTTGATATCGAATCGACAAAATCAGCTTGAGAAAGAATCATATCGTAAAATTCTTTATTGCTTTCATTCCATTTCTCTTCTTGATTTTCAAATGGTGTAAGAATCGCAAGCTTAATCGCAGGGTAGTCGCCTTGTATTTCATAAATAACTTCAGCTGCCCAAAGCTCTACGCCTAACTGTCCGGAAATTAAAACCCATTCAAGACCTTCTTCCGCTAATCTAATAAGTTCCTTTTTTATCGCCTTTTTAATGATTCCAACCGCTGGATGTTTATCGGAAAAAATACCTAATTCAAACGGATTATAGCCTGTTACAGATATTACCTTAATCACTTATGAATACGCACCTTTTTCATTATTAATATTCTAAAACAAGGATGGCGTTACCATCCTTGTTCTATCGTTCTATTAACATGGAAATCCATATGGCATTGCTCCAGGGTATCCAGGCCCGAAGCCTCCCACACCCGGTCCGACTGGCGGTGGACCAACAGCAGGACCAAGATTTACATTAGTAACCTCATTTACAAATGATTCAGTATGAGGATAATAATTTTTATGACCGATTACTTGATGATTCACATTCGTTGTATGAGAAGGAAAAATATGTGGTTGAATAAAATTCTGTTGAGTGTGATTTATACAGCATTTAGTTGGATGAACCACCGGTGGTAAAATCTTTCCACAAAACATAGTCATAACTCCCTTCATTAATTTGTCTGATACACTAACAAACTATGTTAAAAGGCTATAACATGTACTAATGAAAATACCTATTTTTTGAAGATATAATATAAAATCGACTTTAAAAGAATGAATAAAAACTTTCTTTTAAACTAGTAAAAAGTAACGCTGTAAGTCCGACAACGACAAAAAACAAAATAAACAAAGCCCGATACATTTTTTCAACCCCAACTCAATTATTTTACTGTTTATAGCTACTTTATTATCACTTTATTTGATCTTTGCAATTTTATATTTTACCTGTTTCAAACATTCGACACAATCACAAAAATTTAACAGATTTTAAAACTTTTGATGACATTTTGTTAAATTTTATCGGATGATGTAAAACTTTTTGAAACCCTCCGTCGAATCCTGCGCTTACCCAGGAAATAGGGGAATTATTTCTTCTTAAGTCTTGCTAATCTTTTTAGCGCATTTTGGAGAAATTTATCTTTTTCGGGTTGAATATGTTGTTGGTTTTGTTCGTGAAAAGATAATGCCTTTTCAGTATATTCCTTCGCAAGATTAAAGTTTTTAAATTGATGCTCCTGTAATTTTGCGATTTCTATACATGCCTGTTTTTTAATTTCACTATTGCCGTATTGTACGACATCCATCCAATACGAATTTGCTTTGTTAAATTGCTTTTGTCTTTTTAAAAAATACGCCAATTCAAATTTTGCATTAATATCATTATTTATGGCAGCCTGTTCAAAAGTTTGAATTGCTGCATCTTTTTCACCAATATAGTTAAACCACTTTCCTAATTGATACTTTTCACGAGTCGTTTGATTAGGATCCTTTTGAAGGATTTGGAACGATAAATGCGTATATAGCGTGATCAATGAAAGAATATCATATTCATTATGCCTTAATATTTCAAATATCCCTTCAGGATTTTTTCGTTCAACAAAGTCAAAATAAATCATTGGTGCCAAATATCCCGGGACATCATTAATCCGCTCAAATTTTAAAATATCCCGTTCAATATTTGACAGTTTTACTGAAGGCAACTGATCTTTCCAAAAGCGTCTAGATGCATGATATAAATCAAAGTGTCCAAATGATGGAAGTTTCGGAATATGTTCACGTAAAAGCGTATGCCTTGTTTTTACTTGCGGCCAATCAAATGCCTTACCGTTATAGGTAACAAGTGTAGAATAATTGATATTCTCTAAAAAACTTTGATAGAGAGGAATTTCAAGTCCCGGTTCAGGCAGAATATGTTGCTTTAAAATAATCTCATTATTATTTACACTCGCATATCCTAATAAAAATATAGTATTTCCAGTGCCCCCTCCTAAACCTGTTGTTTCAGTATCAAAAAAAAATAACTCTTGCGGTTCAAATCCATAGGCCGAAAGTGGATGATGAACTTCGGATTCATTCCACATTTCCATTGCCGTCAAAAAATCACGAAACCGATATTTTCCATGTAAATGCTCTAAAGGGTAGTGAACTTCTCTAATAAAACAGTACTTATTTTCAAAATAGTAAATAGAAGTATTCATTTCTTCCCACATCGTTCTAAATGGAATTTCCTCATTGTTTCGATTTTCCTTGATCACTTGGTCACTTTCTACATTTTGGTTATTTTCTAATCCAAAATGAGTTCTAAAACGTTGTAGTTTATTTTTCATAGACATTTACTTTCATCCTTTGTAAGGCAGCCTGTATCCTCTAGTAAAAATTCTATTAAATTTAAAACGGTCCTCTTTGTATTTGAAGAGACACCTTCTAATCCAATACATGATGGACAACCATTTTCACAAGGACAATTTCTCACCATATCCATCGTCTTATACATAATAGTGGATATATTTTCATACACTTTCTCGCTTAATCCTATTCCACCAGGATATCGGTCATATAAATAGATGGTTGGCTTTTCACTTTGTATCGCTTTTATTTGTGGTACTACATGTATGTCGTGAGGATCACACATGACAAATAAAGGTACAATTGAATTTAACGCAGTAGAAAGTCCAATTAATCCTTCCTCTAATTGCTTTTCAGGTAATGGACTTTCAAATGAAAGCCAAGCAGCATTTGTATGCAATTCCTGTTCAGGAAGATGGATAGGTCCGGAGCCGATATTTTCATGAGTATTAAATTTTATTTTTTTAAAGATAGTAGCCATTGCTTGTACGGTTACATCCCCATAATAAACATGTGCATTTGTTACCGTTTTTTGCTTATCCTCTTCTAAAACTTTCAATTGTACGGCCAAATTAGCATCTGTATAATAATCCGCTTCTACCTCTCGAATAAATGCTTTCTTCTCTGCCCAGTCTAATTTCTCCACTTGGTATTGATTCCCTTGATGCAAATATATCGCCTCGTCGTGTAAGAGAGTCATGGCACTGAATTGATCCATCTCACCGATTACTTTTACATTTGCTATATCGGAAATATCGATGATTACGACATTTTCTTGCGATGCCGAGCGCAAACTAATATTATGTGCGGGAAATGAATCTTGCATCCAATACCATTTCTCGCTTCGATAATGCAACACTCTTTCATCTACTAAAAACTCTAATATATCCTCTACTTCCAATTCACCAAATAATTCTCCTTTTTTAAAAGGCAATTCGTATGCTGCACATTTAATATGATCCACTAGAATGACTAAGTTATCCGGGTTAATCCTCGCTACTTCGGGAGATTGATTGAAAAAATATTCCGGATGTTCAATGATATACTGATCTAATGGAGCAGAACTTGCTACCATAATGACCAGTGACTCCCCCTGGCGGCGCCCTGCTCTACCAGCCTGCTGCCAAGCGCTAGCAATCGTTCCGGGATATCCTGTCATAATACATACTTGTAATTGACCGATATCGACACCCAGCTCTAACGCATTTGTGCTCACTACACCAATTATGTCACCGTTTCTTAGCCCTTTTTCAATCATTCTTCTTTGGGTAGGTAAATATCCGCCGCGGTATCCTTGGATTGATTTCTCACCTAATTGATGCTTAATTACTTCTTGTAAGTAAGTTAAAATAATTTCGACCCTTACCCTACTTCTTGCAAATACAATCGTTTGAATCTTTTGCTCGAGCATTTCTTTCGCTATATCCCGTACTTCCAATGTTGCACTCCTGCGCACATTTAACGGCTTATTGACAATAGGCGGATTATAAAAGACAAAATGCTTTTTTCCACTTGGAGCGCCATTATTGTTAATCAACTCCATTGATTCCCCTGTTAGCTTTTCCGCTAATTCTAGCGGATTCGCAATTGTAGCAGATGTACATATAAATATGGGATTGCTACCGTAATATTCACAAATCCGTTTTAACCTGCGAATAACATTTGCTACATGACTTCCAAACACTCCACGATAAATATGTAATTCATCGATAATAATGTATTTTAAGTTCTCAAAAAAGGCCACAAATTTTGTATGATGTGGCAAAATAGCGGAATGCAGCATATCTGGGTTCGTAATAACAATATGTCCGGCCTTTCTTACTTTTTGCCGAATATTTGCAGGCGTATCCCCATCATATGTGTAACTATTTACTGGTACCCCAGCCTCTTCAATCATTTCATTCAATTCACTTTTTTGATCCTGGGCTAATGCTTTTGTAGGAAACAGATAAAGTGACCTTGAAGTAGGGTTATTTATGATTGTTTGTAGAACAGGCAAATTGTAACATAATGTTTTTCCGGAAGCCGTCGGAGTCACAGCTACAAAACTGTTACCTTCCATTGCGTAATCAAATGCGATTCGCTGATGAGTATAAAGGTCAACAATCCCCCTTTTTTCAAGCGAACTCTTTATTTTTGGATGTATATTTGAAGGAAACGGTACTGTTTTAGCGGGTGTGGCTTCCAGCGTGTGCCAATGAACAATTTGTTTATTAAAAGTTGTGTCTTCTTTTAAAAATTGTATGAGATCTTGAAGATCTTTTTTTCTTTTCATCAATTTCCACCTCAATATCTCTATTTTAGCGAATAAACGTTCGTTTTCATAGTTATTTATATCCTCAATTATCAAATCACTTATTCCTTAGCAAATACATATAATAATTGTAAAAAAGCATGTTTCGAGAGGAGTAGAGTGAATGTCTAATAAATTACCAGAAGAACCAAAGAAAAACTTATTCCAAGAACCATTTCAAGATCTTTTTCGATCAATCAATGAACTTTTTCAGGAACGTCCTGTTAAGGGGGTTCTTCAAAGTATTGATGACTTTTTCACATCACCTTTTCCATTAAGTGGATTTCCCGTAGAATTTAGTGATTCTGGTGATAATTATATAATAACGGCAAAACTATCTGGCATAAAAAAAGAACAAATAGATATAGATATTTTAGAAAAATATATAACAATTACTGTTGAACATAAAGAAAAAGTTTCAAAAGAGGATGAATCACAAAAATCAATTTATAAAAAGAACACGCTTCAACGATCGTCAAGGACAATTCCTTTACCGGGTCCGATAATTGAAGAGAAAATTAATGCTAGTTACGAAGATGGACTATTAACGATCACCATTCCTAAAGAAAAGGGAAAGCGCTTAAGAATTGAATAAACGGGATAAAAAGGAGTTAGATAATGACTCCTTTTTACTATGTAATGAACAAAAAATAAAAAGGCCTCGGAGCCTATGACTTAAAGAGACCTCCTAGCCCTTTGACCATCGTTGAAACTTGGTTGACAGCGTTCATCATCTGCCCGGCTGTATTGACCATTTTATTAAAATCTAGTGACCCATCCTGTGATTTAAAAGAATTCATTAACGAGTTTACGCCACCTTGCTGAGGTTTTACGGCTGTTCCAGCTTGTGGCGGATATGGATTTAGAAAGTGATTTTGCATATTTTGTGATTTAAGGTTTTGATATTCTTCTGCGGGCTGTAATGGGTTTTGAAAGATATGGGTTTGTTGTACATCATTAGAATACCCATTTCCTTGCTGATGAAAATAAGAACTAGAGCCAAATGGCCCCTGCTGTGGTAATTGAGATGGTTGAGGGTTTCCAAATGGATGATAATAGTAATTATTTGCTTGTTGATACCCTTGAACATATGGTTGAAAAGGTGCTGAATATTGGTGATTTTGAGGTTGATAATTACGCAACAACATTGGATTTATACTATTTGAACGGTTTCCCTTCATTTTGCATTTCCTCCCGTTTACACAGTCATCACATTATTACAATATGAAGGGGAATTCAAATGGTGATATATCTATTTAATTATCTCTTTAAGGGTTATTATGATATTTTGTCAATTCTTCAAGTAATCTTCTTAATACATAATCAACAGATCGTATATGTTCTTTAAACTTTTTTAAACTCGCATCCGGAAAGAATGCTTTAACCGATACCATTTGTAAATTTTCACTCGTATTTTTTAATTGTATGGAATGAAGATGTTTTGGCTGTACGGTCTCTACCCATTCGGTTGCAAGTGGTAACCATTCGTCACACATATGTTTAACTCGATCAGCAAAGGGTTTTACTTCTAAATAAAAATCTCCTTGTACCCCAGTTTCCCTAACTGAATTGTATGACTGAAAAGCAGCCTCATTTAATGCGATTAATTGTTTTGTTAATTCAATTAGCTGATCTTCAACCATTAAAATGTACCTCCT
This sequence comes from Heyndrickxia sporothermodurans, assembly GCA_016756695.1. GTDB lineage: Bacteria > Bacillota > Bacilli > Bacillales > Bacillaceae_C > Heyndrickxia > Heyndrickxia sporothermodurans. The sequence goes on along the minus strand of CP066701.1, from coordinate 3,374,542 downwards.
AAATAAAAAGCAGCTTTAAAAGCTACTGAATTTCTAAAAAGAATATATATTAGAGTCAATTTCATAATTGCTCTTTTTAAAAATACAGAATCCTACAGAATTTCTAAAATATATTTTTAAAAACAGAAATCATGCTACTTGTTGCTGATTTAATTGTACATTAATTCGGTCTGCGGCTAACTTTGAAGCATTATAAATAAGGGTTACCATGTCAAAATGAATTTTTGCACGTTTCCCAGTACGATAGCGAACATTGTTCAGTTGAAAGAATTCTTTCAGATAGGCATTAACCCGTTCTACGGCAGTACGACGTTTGAAAATGTTTTTCCATGCTTGTGACCCGCGTGCTGGTGCGGTATATCTGCGAAGGTCTGAAGTGATTTTCACTTTATAAACCTTTTGGCAAATACCTTCATTAGCTAAGGGACAGTCGCGCATTCCTTTGGTCTTGTGTATTTCAATGTTTCATATTTAGGATCAAAACTATCATAACGATAAGAATGCTCTCTGAAACAAGTTGGGGCAAAGTGTTTATCATAGCCAATGATTTCCCCTTCATTTCGCTTATTATACGCGATGACGGATTGTTGTCCCATTCGATGTACCTGCTCGTATATGGGTTCATAGTCATAGCCCGCATCCATTGTTTGATAACGTAATGGAAGGTGAAGGCGTTCCTGAATTCCTTTCAGTAAAGGGATAGTCATTACCATCATTTAGACTCCCAGATGAAAAAAGAGCCTGTAGAATGTATTGGCTTGATGTACCAACGGCTAAATGACCTTTGTAGCCAAACCAAAAAACATTTTGTCCTTCTGAGTTCTTTTTCACGCCCCATTTAGGGTCTTGGGGAACTTCGGCACGTAGTTCGGCTAGGGGAACATCTAATTGGTACTGCACAATTTTTCTATCATATAAAGGTAAATTGGCTTCCGTTTCAGCTTGTTCTTTAAGCCACCCGTCACGCTCATCTTTTGATTTCCGACCACGTTTTTGGGGTTCAGATTTTGGCTTTTCTTCTTTTGGTCAAGCGCTTGGTCTCGTGCTTCAAAATGGGTTGCATCAATAGTACTGTATCATCCGTGATGAAACCTTCTGCAATAGCCTGGAGGACCACTTTTTCTTGTTCTTTCTCAAGGATATCGCTTTCCTCCAATTTCGTTATGAGACGTGAATAGGAGGATTCTGAAGGCACATGATCAGAAACCAAAAAGCCACAATTTAACTTAAAAGCTAGATCATCATGAAGACGTTTTATAAGATCCTTCATCGTAGGGATGCGCTCTATGTATCTTACAAAGGTGGAGATAATCATGGTCGCATAGTTTAGTTCTTCCGGTGCACCCAACCGTGATTTTTTCGCCACTTGATGGTACATCGAATCCAAATCTACCGCTGAAATAATGGCTTCATATTTTTGGGTAGGTTCCATGTCAAATAATTCCTGTATGCCAAATAGGCTAGGTTGTCGTATAATAGTCATAAGAAGTACTCCTCCAGTCTTTTTATGGTTTGTGGTCAACGTAAGCCCGAATTATAAAAAATAAGTGTACCTTTCGGTACGCATCGTAAATAGCCGTAAATTCTGACTTTTTAATCGAATTACGGCTATTTCATTTATTTGCTACATTCTGCCTGAATCATTTTTGACCAGGGCATGTATTGATCTAAAATTTCAGGGTTTTGTTGGACGCCGAGATTTGGTAAATCCGTAAAAAGTTTCTTTATATATTCATAGAAATCAACGCCGTTACTTTTGGCAGTTTCAGCAATACTTAAACAGATGGCATTCGCTTTTGCACCAGCTTCACTTACACTAAAGAGCCAATTTTTCTTCCTATAACGTTGGGACGGATGGCGTTCTCGGCTGGATTATTATCCATTTCAATTCGCCCATCATTCAGGAATAATTTGAGTCCATTTGCCCTGTTTAATGTGTATTCAGTTTGCTTTTGCTAACGCATTTTTCCGTAAAATGGTGATGTTTCAACCCAGTGAAGGAATTCCTCCACGATTGGCTTCGAGTACTTTTGACGTTTTTTTTCGTTTACTCGGAGACAAACGTTTAAATTGCCTTTCTAGTCGATATAAATCATCACAATATTTCACACCGATTCTACCATTTTTGCTATCAGCTTTCAGCCAATAACGACGAACATGCGCCCAACAATTTGCGAAATTAACGCCTTCCAACTTATCATAAGCAGAATAACCATCACACACAATCGTTCCAGAAAAGCCTTCAATAAAACTTTCAAGGACAGATCGAGCTCGAGATAATGCGCTTTGAAAGAGAGTCATTGTTAGTACTCCAGGCAGGCACACTTCGAAACACCCAATTATACGCATTGGCTTTACCAGATTTCCCATCGGATCGGTTGATAATTTGTCCGTATGTTTCATCGACATGCAAAACCGATTTTGCCATCATCAACTCTTTCATTCGTTCGTATACAGGTAACAGCCAATCATGTGCTACACGGATAACCCAATTCGATAGGTTTTTATCATTGGTATTCAGTCCATAGCGATTCCATTCCTTTACCTGACGGTAAAGAGGTAAATATTGTGCAAATTTATCATAGATGACTTTGGCAAGTACGCTAGGACTTGCGATGCTACGCTGAATCGCTGGTTGTGGTGCTTTCCCGCGTTTGATTTGTGCTGGCTGTGATGAATCAACTTTGCAGTCTTTACATTCATACGCATGTTCAATGTGCTGTACTTTCATCATTTTTGCAGGAATAAATTTTGCTTCTTCACGTACAAGTGTACTACCAATTTCAATCATTTGCCCTTGGCAACAGTCACAGATTGTATTTTTCGGATGATGGTGAATAGCTTCTACTTCAATACCATCATGCAAGGAATCATTTCGTTTTTTGATTTAACTTTTCGTACAACAGTATAAGAGATTGTCTGTTGGCTTTGTTCTTCTGTGTGCTCAGGTTCGCTAAAAGCCGGGTCATCATCAAATAATGAGCCTTGCCCATCTGGTACGTTGTATTTCGATTTTTCGGATTTCGATCCATATAAAAGTTTTGTTAAATGGCGAATTTGTTCAGTTAGCGCTTCAATCTGTTTAGTTGATTGATCTAGCTTTTTCGATAAGTCTTTGTTTTGTTGATTTGAATGAGCCAATTGTTCTTCGAGAAGTCGAATTAATTTCCCATATGGATTCTTGTTATTGGAAGAAGTATTAACCATTTATTTCACCACTTTTCGTTCACCATAAGTTAGTTATATTATAACATTTTTAACGTAGAAAGCGAAGTTGAAAATGGCTATAAACCAACATTTCTAGCTTGTTTAGAATACTCCTTTTTGTGATTTTTGAATGGTACTTTTGGTTGCTGAATGGACAACCCTTCTAACAACCAGCGAACCTCCTGTTGCGAAAGTTTACGTACTTCATTTTCATCTTTTGGTATTGAAGTTTTCCTCCATCTAGTCGCTTATAAAGCATGGCGAAACCATCGCCATCAAAATATAAACATTTATAACGGTCTTTACTCCAACCAGAGAAAAGGAAAATAGAATCTCCATATGGATCAAGTTCGAAAGAATCTTGAATTAGCGTTGCTAATCCATCAATTCCCTTCCTCATATCTGTTTTACCGCAAATAATATAAATGTTTTTTACACTGGTATAATCATGTTTCATAGATTTTTCAACTCCCTCATGACCGTTTGGATGATGTGCTCATCTACGCCGTTGAAGAAGGAAATTTCAGCAGCTTCAATTTTGATTGTGCAAAAGCTATTTGAAGGATCTTTCGAAGTTGTGGATGTTATAATATTTTTTTCTGGTTGTATTGAAACGGGGACGATTGTTAGTTTTTGTTGTGACATAGGAAAAGCACCTCCTTAATTGATACGATTATTGTACTAAGGGGTGCTGATCATTTATATGCGTTGTTTGAATGGGGGCTTACTGGTCAACTACCATTATACAAGATTTGGGGAGGTACTTCTTTTTTTATCTCTTAAACCCCTTGATACACAAGGGCTAAGAATTATGAAATTCATTCATTATTATAAAGTTTGTTTCCAATCCGGTCAAAGAACACGTATTAACCTAGGTTTTGTAGTTTATACGTAAATTTATTAATTGTTTTAGGTGTAGAATTCATTTTAATGCTTACTTTTTTCTCAAGCATTTTAATTTTTTTCTCCAATTGCAAATGGGATCGATGCATTTTTGATGCAATTTCTTTTCTTTCATTATTACAACGTATAACGAGGCTATCCTCCAGGTTTTCAACTAATTGCTCTAACTCACCTAACTTTAATAAAACATCATCTTTTAATAACATAAAACTTCCCCCTCCTTTTGCTTCTTAAAATACATATTCTTGTTCTATTTTGATTCACCTTCAAGCATGACAAAACTAGAACGGATTCGGCAAAGAAAGTGGTAAATATACATTACTTGAATCCTTTTTCGACAGTATTTTTTAAATGTATGAGAAGTTAAGCGAAGTACAAAATAAATTTAGGAGCATTCCTGTTAGAAGGATTTTCGGGGACTTGAACAAAAAGAGCCCTCTTGGTATGATGCGGGGTGTCAAATCGTCGATGAATTGACCCCTAATTTGTTAACCAAGGAGGACTCCATAATGGATTTTAAACAAAATCAGAAAATTAATCAAGTCACCGAAAAAACACTCGTTGTAGGGATCGATATCGCAAAGCGGACACATTACGCTTGCTTTGTAGACGATCGTGGCCGGGTGCTCCAAAAGTCTTTCTCAGTTTATCAATCTAATAACGGCTTTGAGTATTTATATCAACGTATTTTGACTGAAATGAAAGAAAGCGAAAAGACAGAAGTCATTGTCGGGATTGAACCTACTGGTCATTACTGGCTAAATTTAGCCTATTTCCTTGAAGAACGAGGCATTTCCTTAGTCATGACGAATCCGATGCATGTCAAACGGTCAAAAGAGTTGGATGACAATCTGCCAACCAAACATGACCGTAAAGATGCACTGGTAATCGCTCGTCTTGTAAAGGATGGACGCTTTAGTTATCCGCGAATCCTCAAAGGGATGGAAGCTGAACTTCGTGCTGGTTCTACATTCCGTAGTAAATTGACTGAGGAGCTAGGAGCCGTCAAAAACATGATAATTCGCTGGTTAGATCGCTATTTTCCAGAGTTCGTTCAAGTATTTCCGTCATTCGGAAAAATGGCTATACTGCGCACTTGAATGCACTCCATTTCCAAGTGATCTTCACCAGAAACACCCGGATGAAGTGTTATCCCTTTATCGAAAGGTCGAGGGACTAAAATCCCCCCAAAGACCAAAAGCAGTGCGCCTTATCGAAGTCGCAGCTAGCTCTATCGGAGTAACGGAAGGATGTGAGATGGCCCGTATTGAAATAGCCACACTTGTCCGCCGTTACCACCAGCTAGAAAAAGATATTGAGGGTATTACGGAGCGCTTAGTTGAGCTTGTAAAAATGTCAGTAGAATACGAATGGCTGTCAACGGTACCAGGGCTTGGAGATACGACAATCGTTGACCTATTAGCTGAAATCGGAAGTTTTTCACACTACGAAGATCCACGCCAACTAATCAAACTCGCGGGATTAACGTTACGTGAAAATTCCTCTGGTATGCACAAAGGGCAAAAACGAATCTCTAAACGGGGTAGAAGAAAGCTACGCGCTCTCCTGTTCCGAGTCATGATGCCGATGATCCGCCACAATGAAGCTTTTAGAAAGCTACATGAGTATTACACGAACCGTCAGGTTAATCCTTTACGCAAGAAACAATCCATCGTGGTTCTATGCGGTAAACTGTTAAAAGTATTACATGGAATTAGCACTAAGCACAAAGCGTTTGACGCACAGCGAATGATGAGGGATATTCCAAGTCTCTTAGAGGCAGCTTAAATCCCTACAGCCCCTTAACTAGACCTAGACAACAGGATGACACGGAGAAGCTGGCATTATTTTCACCATTCGACCTAGAGTCCCTATAGGAGCTTCGCTAGCCTCTGCCTTATGACTAGACCGAACGAAGGAATGTAGGCACATAGATGCCCAGAGACATGGGAGGGTACGTCATCATAAGCTACGCAGAGATCCATTGTGCATCGTATAATTCCCTATCACTACTTTCCATCATTATCCAGTAGTGACCGCGTAGCGTACCTATTTATTGGAATAGTTTCACATATTATGAAAATAAAGTTAGGGTCCGTGTCGAAAAATATTTTTTTGACACCCTACCAACGGGTCAAACCGTTGATGTATCAACATTTATAGAGGGAGGTGTTTTCAAATATGAATAACGAGCTAAAAAAACAAAAGGAAAAAGAAGAAAAAGCTAAGACAAAGGCAGGAAATAGTAACCCAAAATTATCAGGTCCAAATCGACCGTCTACTTAAGAAAAGCAAGGATTTTTAGTCCTTGCTTTTTTTTTATTGACAATTGTATATAAGGCATAACTTAATTGGTTAGTAATAATTGAAACTTATCACAATGTTTCTTCGTCAATATTTGAAGAGAATATTTTCACAAAAAATATCCTTTGGATAAAATGACCATTTGCTATTATTTTAAAGAAATCGAGATTATGTCGTTGAAAAAGTTTGATTTACTTCAATAAACAAGCTAACTTCATCGATGATGAGTGTTCTTAACGAGAAATCGGACTTTTTATTCACCCAATCAACATATATTTCTGCTATGATATAATTTAGCTTGTGAGGTGAGGATGGGTGGAATTAAGATACCCAAATGGGAAAAAGTACATTCTCGACAAAAAGGACAAAAATACACGGAAAACATCGAATAGTATTTCGTACAGTAATAGAGGTATGACGTTAGAAGAAGACTTAAATATAACCAATCAATATTATTTGCAAAATGATCTGGCTGTCATTCATAAGAAACCTACGCCTGTTCAAATTGTCCATGTTGATTATAAGTCCAGAAGTACAGCTGTCATTAAAGAGGCTTATTTTAAGCAACCATCAACAACTGATTATAATGGTGTTTATAAAGGAAAGTATATTGATTTTGAAGCAAAAGAAACAAACAATACAACATCTTTTCCATTGCAGAATTTCCATGAACATCAAATTGATCATATGAAAAAAGTTGTCCAACAAAATGGTATTTCTTTCGTCATCCTTCGATTTGCTAAAACGGAAGAGATTTTTTTATTAGAGAGTCAATATTTATTTAACTTTTGGAACCGGATGACCTCTGGCGGAAGAAAATCGATAAAAAAAGAGGAAATTAAACAATTTGGATACCTTTTACCTATAGGTCTTCATCCTCGAATTGATTATTTACAAATTATCGAAAAAATTATTAAAAATGGTTAGAGCATATCAACCATTGTTTTACACTTCTAAATCGAAAAGTTTGATTTAGGAAAGAGAGGAAACTTTATTATGACAGAAAAATACCAAACTCGTGAAGAGCGTAGGAAACAGCAAGAAACCGCAAAAAATAAAAAACAAAAAAAAGGGAAGAAAAAGTCCATCTTCAAGAGAATCATTTTGACAATTGTTATGATTGGAATCATCGGTTTCTTAGCTGGTGCTGGAACATTTGCTTATTATGCAAGTAAGGCACCGAAATTAGATAAAAAAATGCTAAAAGATCCAATCGCTTCAGTAATATATGGAATGAACAATAAACCGATCGAAACGGTCGGTTCCGTCAATCGCGATTATATCGCCTATGATAAAATACCTGATCGGATGAAAGATGCCATCTTAGCTACCGAAGATATTCGCTTCTTTAAACATCACGGGATCGATCCGATACGATTGGGTGGTGCCGTGTTAGCAAACTTTAAACGTGGATTTGGCTCTGAAGGTGCAAGTACAATCACTCAGCAAGTAGTGAAGATGTCCTTTCTAACCGAGAAAAAGACGTTGGAGCGTAAAGCCCAAGAGGCATGGCTATCTTTACAATTAGAAAGACAATATACAAAAGAAGAAATCTTTGAAATGTATGTTAATAAAATTTATATGTCAGATGGTGTCCATGGAATTTCGACGGCTGCAAAATATTATTATAATAAAAGTCTTGATAAATTAACCTTGCCACAAATGGCACTTATAGCGGGACTACAGCAAAGTCCAAATAATTATAATCCTTTTAATCACCCTGATCTTGCGGAAAAACGAAAAAATGTTGTATTAGGCTTAATGTATCAACATAAAAAAATCACAAAACAAGAGATGGAAAAAGCGAAAAATACACCGGTTACGAAAGGTCTTGTAAAGAAAAAAGATAGAAAAAAACCTGCTCAACATAAATATGATGCATTTGTAGATGTAGTAATCGATGAAGTAGAAGCAATGGGCTATAATATTTTCTCTGATGGTTTAAAAATTTATACTACGATCGATCCAGATGCACAAGAGTATACGGAAAAAATCTTAAATTCAAATGATATTGTTCAGTATCCTGATGATAAATTTCGTGCCGGAATTACATTATTAGATACAAAAACAGGTGAAATTCGTGCGATCGGAGGAGCAAGAAATCCGAAAGTAGCACGTGGAATGAACTATGCAACAGATATTGAGCGCTCACCTGGATCAACAATTAAACCAATACTTGATTATGGTCCGGTAATTGAACATAAACAATGGTCTACTTATCATCAAATTAAAGATGAACCGTATCAATATTTTGATGGAACACCTATTAACAACTGGGATTTCCGCTATCAAGGACAAATTTCTATTCGAAAAGCGTTATATAATTCCAGAAATATCCCTGCATTAAAAGCTTTGCAAGAGGCAGGTTTAGACAATGCAAAAGCATTCGCCAAAAACCTCGGAATAAATTTCAAGGAAATGCATGAAGCCTATTCAATTGGTGGCGGCGTTGGTGTCTCACCAGTTCAAATGGCGGGTGCTTATGCGGCATTTGGTAATAATGGGATTTATACAAAACCGCATACTGTAAGAAAAATTGTTCTTCATGACGGAGATACGGTAATTAAAACAAATCCTGAACCAAAGGTTGCAATGAAAGACTATACTGCCTATATGATTACCGATATGCTTAAAGATGTGCTTACAAAAGGGACTGGAACGGCAGCAAATGTCCCCGGCCTACATGCTGCAGGTAAAACGGGAACAACTAACTTCCCTGCTGATGAGGTACAAAAATACAGTATACCTAAGGGAGCAAGCCAAGATGCCTGGTTTGTCGGTTATACAACAAATTACACCGCGGCAGTTTGGACGGGATACGATAGCAAATATGATGAGAATAACAAATTTAAGTACTATTTAACATCTAGTGAACAAAAAATATCACAGCTAATATTTAAAAATTTAATGTCACATGTATCTCAAGGTAAAGATACACCTGACTTTGAAATGCCGCAAAGTGTTGTAAAAGTACCGGTAGAGGCTGGAACAAACCCTCCTCAAAAACCAAGTTCATATACACCAAGTGGCAATATTGTGTATGAATTATTCGTACGAGGACATGAAGAACCATCACAGGTTTCACAAAAATATGATCAACTAGAAGCACCAACAGGACTTAAAGGAACATACAATCAAGCGACAAATGAAATTGTAATTAATTGGGACCATCCGAAATTAAAAGAAGGTGTTTCCTTCGAAATTTCAGCTTCATTTAATAATGAGGCAAAACAATCATTAGGAAGCACGAAGGATACAACATTATCCATTGCAAATCCAAATTTAGGCGGAACATACCGAATAGATGTAACGGCTATACTAGGCAATCAAAGAAGTAAACCCGCTAGTATTACGATTAAATTAGGTGAGTCTAAAGATAAAGAAGATAAAGAAAAAGATAAGGATAAAAACGACAACGAAAATGGTAATGGTAATGGCCACGATAATGGTAACGGCAATGATAATAGCCACGATAATGGCAATGGTAATGGTAATGGGCACGGAAATGATAAAGGCAATGGCAATGATAAAGGCAATGGTAATGATAAAGGCAATGGTAATGATGACGGTGGAGGAAACGATAATGGAGATAATGGTGAACAAACAACACCGGATCCTTCCGATGACGGCTCAAATCATTAAAAATCGATAAGTGATGAATAATTTTGTATAAAAATAGAGGATGACCTAAGGTCACCCTCTATTTTTTGTTCTCTTTTTACCTTCTCGGCATAGATCTAGTAAAGGACAACTATCGCATTTAGGGTTTTGCGCTTTACAATGATACCTTCCGAAAAATATCATGCGATGATGTGTAATTGACCATTCTTCTTGTGGAATTTTTCTCATCAATGTTTTTTCTACTTCAAGTACAGAATCTTTCCATTTACAAATAGCCAGTCGTTTACTAACCCTTTCTACATGCGTATCGACTGCAATAGCAGGAATTCCAAAAGCAACGGAAACAACCACATTTGCTGTTTTTCGGCCAACTCCGGGAAGTTTCGTTAATTCGTCCCTATCTCGAGGAAGTTCGCCATTATAATCAGTAATCAGCATTTGACAAAGCTTTTGTATATTTTTTGCTTTATTTCGAAATAAGCCAATTGATCGAATATCATTTTGTAATTCCTCAAGGGAAACGGATAAATAGTCTTCCGGGGTTTTATATTTTTTAAAAAGAGTTTCAGTCACTTTATTTACAAGTGCATCTGTACATTGTGCAGAAAGGGAAACCGCTATAACTAATTCAAAAGGGTTAGAATGATTTAGTTCACAATGAGCATTTGGAAATAATTTACCCATTTCATCTAAACAAAATCTAATCTGCTGCAAATTCAACATAATTATTGCCACCTTACATTTCCGAACAAAATAAGTGCCTATTGCTCCAACCAATTGTAAAATGGCACAGTGTTCGAGCTTTTTTGTACTGATTGTGTTTTTTTGCGTTGTTGTTGCCGAAATTTTTGTCCGAAGTCTCTAGCCTGTTCGATCGTTTGTACTCCATTTTTCTTCCATTCAAATAAAATACGATCGATATATCGAAAATTTAACTTTCCGGAAATAACGGCCTCTCTTAGTGCAGCAATAATGACTGTTGGAGATTGATGATCTTGATCAAGCCACATTGCCAATGTTTCACATTCTAACGGAGAAAGTGGTCGGCCAAATTCCTTCTCAAAAACTGTATAAAGATTAGTTTCATCGTGTAAATTCTTTTCAAGCTCTTTTTGTTTTTTATCATAAAGAATATTTTCAATAAGTTTATTCCATAAAGGAGTTAAAGAGTATTTTTCCAATCGGATATTATCTTCACTGACGCCTTCTTCAATACTAATATATTGATTTTGCACAAGTTTTCGTAGGATTGATGAACACATACTATTATGTATGGTCATCCGTTCGGAAAGCTCTTCAGGTGTCGGAAAATCATTCCCTTTTTCTAAAAAGGAATAGACTTGCAGGATTAACATAACTTCCGTTTCATTTAAACCAATTTTTTTATAATTAGCCATTAATAACTGAGGAATCTGAAGGCTTCCCTCTTCTATCCATGCTAAAATAATATCTTTTTCCATACAGTACACCTCATAACAAGTATAAAACATGCATATCAAAAAAGGAATAAGGAAAATCTGTCCTATAATTTTTAAACGATCATGTTCTAAAATATCGCCAAATTAAAAAAGCCATACGTATGCATGGCTTTTATGCATTAAAACTGGGTACAACCTATTCAATAAGGGCGGCAATGGTAAGGTTCTAATCTGAAATTCCAGGCAACTGTCCTTTCTAGACCTAACCCAAAACCTCTTCTCTGGTGGATTAACAGCTAATTTATTTTATTGTTAATATATTGCTCAATCCTTTTTACTGCCTCTTCTAGATTTTCTAATGAAGTGGCATAGGATAAACGTATATAGTCAGGAGCACCAAATCCGGAGCCCGGGATTACCGCAACATTAGCTTCCTCAAGCAATGCTGTTGCTAGTTCATCTACAGTTTTAAACCCTGTTATTTCGGCAGCTTCTTTTACATTAGGAAATAAATAGAAAGCACCTTGAGGTTTAAGACAGCTAATTCCCGGAATTGAAATCAATTTTTTATAAATTTTATTTAATCGATTCTCAAATGCCTCACGCATCATTTCTACGGCTTCTTGTGAACCGTTATAAGCTGCAATAGCTCCGTATTGTGATGGTGTTGTTGGATTTGATGTAGAATGGCTTGCAAGGTCTGTCATCGCTTTAATTATTTCACTGTTACCTGCTGCATAGCCAATCCGCCATCCGGTCATCGAATGTGACTTGGAAACACCGTTAATAATAATCGTTTGATTCTTTAATTCCGGTGAAATTTCTGCTACCGAAACATGTTGATGGAAATCGTAGATTAATTTTTCATATATTTCATCAGAAATAATTAAAATGTTATGCTCTAAACAAATTTCACCTATTTTCGTTAATTCTTCTTTCGTATAAAGCATCCCTGTCGGATTACTTGGAGAATTAATAATAAGTGCTTTCGTTTTATTTGTAATTGTAGCTGTAAGTTGATCAGGTGTAATTTTGAAATTATTTTTTTCTTGACCGTTAATATATACAGGCTGACCGCCGGCGAGTTTTACTTGTTCAGGGTAACTTACCCAATATGGGATAGGAATGATTACTTCATCACCCCTATTTAATAGAACTTGAAAAAGGGTGTATAAAGCATGTTTTGCTCCATTTGTCACAATAATCTCAGAAGCGTGATAATCAATATGCTGATCTTGCTTAAACTTATTTATTATTGCTTTTTTCAATTCAGGTAAACCACCTGTTGCAGTGTATTTTGTGAATCCTTTATTCATGGATTCAGCTGCTGCATCTATAATATGTTGTGGCGTATTAAAATCCGGTTCCCCAGCACCTAAACCGATTACATCGATTCCTTCCGCCTTCATAGCCTTTGCTTTAGCAGTAATTGCTAATGTAGATGATGGTGTAAGGGCACTCACACGATTTGCTAATTGTACGGCCATAATTTCTCCTCACTCTTTCTAAATATTATAAATCATATATGGTGTTTTATTACTTGACTTTAAAAAGTAAATGTATGCGTAGTTTAAACGGGATGATTGATCAAGATAAGATATTTCCCAGACCGGCTCGTTGTTTAACATCCCTAGTCTACTTCCTAATATTTTTTTAGGTGTTTCTTTTTCCTTTAGTTTGTTAATTGCATCTTGTTTCGATAGTCCATCAGACATTTTTTCAATTGTAACTCGTTCGCTATTTTTTTCAGGAATCCAAACGGCAATCTTTTCTCCATTTTTTTGCTTACCAACGGTGATATAATAGCTTTCTTTCCCATTATATACATAGAACTGATCCATTGAAACAAGGTTTGCCTTTTCCTTTGCCTTTTTTTTAGCTAAACTTTCCGCTTTATTAATCGGTTTTGTTGATTGATAATACACATTTACGGAAAATCCCAATACAATTAATAACAATAAACATAAACCTATAATCCATTTTTTCATTTTAAACCCCTATTATGTACGATAAATTGTAAAAATCGCTTTACTTTTATCCTCTGAATCGAGGGCTAAACCAAACATTAAATCTTTTTGCTTCAATGTTCGGTTTAAAAAATCAACAATTTTATATAAATCAGCTTGATAATCGATTTTAATCGTCGATAATATTTCAATCTTACTATCCATATAAATCCCCCTACAAATAAACAAATATTGTTATAAATATCGTAGCTGATTAAAGCCACAATATAAATACACTAATCAACATTATATCAAAAAATCAATTCATTTTTGATTTTAAAAAATTTTTCTAGTCCACTTTTTTTACGTTGCTATTGCAACGTATTTTTTTAGGTTAAAACCATTTCTCAACAATTTCAATGATTTCTTTTAGCGATGCATGTTTAACAGGAATTTTTGGTATTGATTGTAAAAAGGCTTTACCATACTTTGTTGTATCTATCCTTCGGTCGAATACGATAACAATTCCTTTATCAGTATCTCTTCTAATTAGTCGTCCAAAACCTTGTTTAAAACGAATGACGGCTTCCGGTAGTGAATAAGCCGTAAAAGGATTTTTCCCTTCCGCAGTTAACGCTTTGCTTTTTGCCCATATATAAGGTTCGTCAGGAGGTGAAAAAGGCAGCCTTACGATGACTAAACATGATAAATCTTCTCCAGGTATATCTACGCCTTCCCAAAAACTATTTGTCCCGAATAAGATCGCTTTCTCAAATCGTTGGAAATTCTTAATTAGCCTCGTTCGACTTCCTGCTGTAATCCCTTGAGCGATTAAGACAAAATCTTCTAACAGTCCACTTTCTTTCATAAAATTATGTGTTTGTCTTAACATTTCATTTGCGGTGAATAAGACAAGCATTCTCCCTTTTGTTGCTTGTGCAATAGCAATTAAATGACTAGAGATTGACTCTGCATATTCCTTTGAGGAAACATGAAGTATTTCCGGTACATCATTCGGAATAATCAACTTGGTCATTTCTTTATAGTGAAATGGAGAAGGTATTTGCTTTTTCACAAGATGTTCTAAATGATTCAGCCCTAATTCATTTTCGAAAAAGCTAAAAGAGTTATTTACCGTTAATGTTGCTGAAGTGAGAATCGTACTCTTCTTTTTTGAAAAAAATGCAGTCCCTAATTGATTTTTAACAGAAATTGATTGAGATTGAACGGTAATACTATTGGGAATAGCTTTTACATCCCCTTCAATCCAGTATACATGATCATTTGATTGTTGAATTAAAAGCATTTGTATTGTCTTTTGCAATTCATGAAATTCGTTCATAATGTTATAAATTTCTTCAACAAACGCTTTTTCTTTCTCATTTAATTTCTCACTTATTCGTTTTAAACTTGTTAGTCGCCCATTTATAGACGAATTTATTTCGTTAATTGTTGCAATTATTTTCTCTGCACAATATTTAACCGGTTGCCACTTGCTTTCATCCATCCATTTATTTACTAGACGTATTTGTGTTTTTGCCTGGGTACCTTGTTTATTACGTTCAAACATCCATCTATCCGCTATACCTAAAAATAATTCATCTATACTTCTTTCCAATTCAATAATGGAGAAATCAAGTTCAAAAGCGGGTGTTTTGGGAGTGATTTTATTTGAATCAATTAGCTTTTCTAACTGAAAAAAGGCTTGTTTTTTTTCAAATGCCCCTAATTTACTACATAAATATTTACAAGGAATGTATTCTAGTTTTTTCCCGAAAAAATGTCTTGCGCACTTTTCGAAATGATGAGCCTCATCAATAATTACGTAGTCAAATGTGCGAAAAAGGGATGATTCTTGTTTAAAATCTATAAGCATCATGGCATGATTAGTAATGACTAAATCAGCATTTTCCGCTTCTTTCCTTGCATTTAAATAAAAATCTCTTGAAACCCAAGGATCCTTATCTTTTAAATGCCAACCACCTTGTTTAATTCGGTTCCAAAATAATTTTCCTCCGCTTGAAAGGTTAATTTCATCTATATCGCCTGTCTCAGTATTTAGAAGCCATACTAATATTTGCATTTTCGAGAGTATTTCATCATACTGTGTGTCTTCATCGTGTAAGGATTGTTCGAACATAAATAAATTTATGTAATGTTGTCTTCCCTTTAATAAAACTGTTTTAAACGCAAATGGAAGCATATTCTCCAGCTTCTTAATTTCATTTTGCAATAATTGTTCCTGTAATTGAACTGTATATGTACTAATTAGAATCGGTTTATTTTCTTGAACACTTTGATACAAGCTTGGAAGTAAATATGCTAGAGATTTTCCTACCCCGGTTCCCGCTTCGATTAAGGCCGTTTTTTTCAAACGTAAAGACTCATATACGATGTCCATCATTTCAAACTGTCCGTCCCTAACCTCAAAGTGCTTTATCGTTTGAGACAACAATTTTTCTTTTTCATTCGGACTAATGGGATATTCGTATCTTTCACGATAATTTCTTTCGATATGTTTTTTCTTTTTTTTACGTAATGCAATTCCTCTATAAACTTCTAAATGTTCCGGTAAATTTTCTATATGCTTTTTCTTTCGATGGAGGATCGCCTCAAACAATACTTCTATATCACTTTTCAAACCAACAGCTAGCAGGGATAATTGTTCAAGTGTTATAAGCGGTAATTCTTTAGCAAAATTAATACAATGCAAAAGAAGTTTCGCTGTGACAAATGCATCACTATCTGCTTGATGTGGTCTTTCATGGTGAATAGAAAAACTTTCGGTCAAATCAAAAAGCTTAAAGCTGTCAGAAGACGGAAATAATACCCTCGAAAGCTCTACTGTATCGATAGTAAGTCCAACAAATTCCGAACGCCCAATTCTTTTAAATTCTTCTTGTAAAAAAGATAAATCAAATAATACATTATGGGCTACGAATATACTTCCTTCTAATATTTTCAACAAATCATCAGCGATTTCTTCGAATAAAGGGGCATCCTTTACCATTTCATCATTTATTCCTGTTAACTCTTCAATAAATACAGGAATCGATGTACATGGATTAACAAAAGTAGTATATTGATCAACAATCTGCTCGTTTTCAACGATAATAGCTGCTATTTGAATTATCCGATCGCCTTTCTTTGATGAGTTTCCTGTTGTTTCTATATCTATTACAACAAAACGATTTGTCATTAAAATCACCTTACGTCTCAAACATTATTTTATAAGTCTACCATAAAAGGCTTTACAATACACTTTTAATAAAAAGGCAAAAAACCGTATCGAAGGATGATACGGTTTTGCTTTTATTTATAAAATAGTTGCTTCAGGTTCATATGAAATCATTTGTGTAATCCGATTATTTTCATCAAGTAAGGCAATTTTTGGTTGATGGGTTTTTACATTTTCCTCTTGGACGAGTGCATATGAGATGATAATGACAATATCTCCGGTGTGAACTAGTCTTGCTGCAGCTCCATTTAGACAAATGACACCGCTTCCGCGCATACCGGGTATGATATATGTTTCAAATCTAGCACCATTATTATTATTAACAATTTGAACTTTTTCATTTGCGACCATACCTACTGCATCTAGTATATCTTCATCGATGGTTATACTTCCTACGTAATTTAAATTTGCTTCCGTAACCGTTGCTCGATGGATTTTTCCGTTCATCATCGTGCGAAACATAAAGTTTCCTCCTTTTACTGCTCTAATTCCATAATGATGTTATCGATTAACCTTGCTTTGGAAAATTTCACCGCTAGAGCAATGATAACTTTACCATGAATGTTTGCTATTGGTTCGAGTGCGGGGTATGAGTATATTTCTATATAATCAATTATTCCACTTGTATTTTTTTGTATATATTCTTTTATTTTTTCTCTTATTTTTGCCGGAGATTTTTCACCGTTCAAAATAACATTTTTCGCCAGTTCTAAGCTTTTATATAATGCAGGCGCCTCACGTCTTTCATCAACTGACAAGTATACATTTCTAGAACTTTTCGCTAATCCATCTTTTTCTCTTACAGTTTCGACTGCCACGATTTCAATAGGGAAAAAATAATCGTGTACGAGTCCCTCAACAACTGCTATTTGCTGGGCATCTTTCTTCCCAAAATAAGCCTTATCAGGGATAACGATATGGAATAATTTTGATAAAACGGTGATAACTCCGTCAAAATGACCTTCACGGCTTTTTCCACAAAGAACATTTGTCCTTTTCATTACCGACAGTTGGTTTCCCATTTCATTTGGATACATTTCATCTACAGATGGGGCGAATAGATAATTTACACCCGCGTTTTCTGCCAAACGTCGATCTCGTTCAAAATCCCTCGGATACGTTTCGAAATCTTCGTTAGGTCCAAATTGGGTAGGGTTTACAAAAATACTCATGATCGTAATATCATTGTCCTGTTTTGCTTTCTTTACTAAGGAGAGATGACCTTCATGTAAAAATCCCATTGTAGGAACAAATCCAATTGTCTTTGCTTTATATTTGTGATTTTTTACAATTCGGTTCATCTCTACCCTATCGGTAATTACTTCCATTTTATTTTCCTCCGTATAATGTCGACAATTCTTCTTGTTTCATCGTAAAGGTTTGTTTTTCTTCCGGAAATTGTAAAGATTTTACTTCTCGGACGTATTCTTTTAATCCTTTGCTAATTAATTCATTCGCATCTGCATAAGTTTTTACAAATTTCGGCACTCGATCGACACCTAATTTGACCAAGTCATGAAAAACTAACACTTGCCCATCAACATCTGCACCTGCTCCAATGCCTATGACAGGAATAGAAAGCCGCTTGCTTACTTCTTTCGCTAACTGTTTCGGAACACATTCCAAAACTAAGGCAAATGCACCAGCTTCTTCACATTTTAAGGCATCTTCGATTAATTGATTTGCTGCCTCTGCTGTTTTTCCTTGCACTTTATATCCGCCTAAAACACCGACAGTTTGTGGAGTTAATCCGAGATGTGCCATAACAGGTATTCCAGAAGTAGTAAGCGCTTCAATCATTTGAATAACATTACCGCCACCTTCCACTTTAACAGCATTTGCTTCTCCATCTTGAATAATATTTGCCGCTGCTGTTAACGTCGCTTCACGGTTTAAATGGTAGGTCATAAATGGCATATCAGTAACGATAAATGTCGACTTCGCTCCCCGTTTTACCGCTTTCGTATGGTGAATCATATCATTTATCGTAACGGGTACTGTAGAATCATATCCTAGCACAACCATACCTAATGAGTCGCCGACGAGAATGATATCAACACCTGATTCTTCTGATAATTTTGCTGTAGGAAAATCATATGCTGTAACCATCGCAATTTTTTCGTTCGTTTCTTTCATTTTCAAAAAATCAGTCGTTTGTTTCATGCTTTTTCCTCCTTTTTTGTCAATACATGACTTCATAAGAAAGTAGCTTGAACAAATGCGACCTTGCTTTATAGGTTAAGGATTGGGTACTTATTTTTTCATTAATTTTAAGCAAAAAGGAGTCCTTCCGACCGGCAGAAGGACCCCTTTATCATACACATTAAATCTCGACCCTCCGTCCCCGTCCATAACGGATCAAGGCAGAATACTATGAAATTAATAACATTTAAAGCAAGGTGCAGTTCCAATGGATACTACCCAATAAAAGTATATCAAAAAAAATATATTGTAACTATCATTTTATTTCTTAATTTCGATATCCGCTGAATATATTTCATGAATTATACCAGCATCATCTTCAATTTTTAATATTCCTTCATTTGTAATCCCTATTGCTCTTCCAGCAATTTCTCCCGTTACCGTACGGGCAATTATCTCTTTACCAATACTAATGGCATAGCTTTCCCATAAAATTTTAAGGGGAGCAAACCCTTTTTCCAAATATACATGATAATATTTTTCTATTTTCATTAAAATGCATTGTATCAGTTTTGCGCGAGTAATTTTTCGACCGCTTTCAATCGCTAATGATGTAGCTATGGATTGAAGCTCATCCGGAAAATCCGATAATTGTTGATTAACGTTAATACCAATCCCTATTATAATCGAATCAATTTTGTCAACATCCGCTTGTAATTCAGTTAAAATCCCCGTCACTTTTTTTCCATTTATCAATATATCATTGGGCCATTTAATTTCCGGTAGTACATTCGTCAATTCCTCTATTGCCTGAACAACAGCTATAGCTGCGATTAGAGTAAATTGAGGAGCTTTTTGTGGAGAAAGGTTAGGTCTTAAAACAATACTCATCCATACGCCTGTGTATTTTGGTGAGTACCAATGTCTTGTCAACCGGCCTCTGCCATTTTTTTGTTCCTCTGCAATGACGATTGTTCCTTCTGGACAGCCCTCCTGGGATAGTTTATGCGCTACCTTTTGGGTGGAATCGGTTGAATCTAAATAATGGATTGAATGACCAAGAAATTTTGTGTTAAGGCCAAGTCTAATTTCATTTTCCGATACACGATCTTCAGTTGAAACGATTCTGTATCCTTTTTTTCGGACAGCCTCTAATTCAAAGCCTTCTTTTCGTAATTCCTCAATATGCTTCCAAATTGCAGTCCTTGAGCAACCTAAAATATCTGCTAGCGCTTGTCCTGATAAAAATTCTCCATTTGCTTCTGTAAAAGCTTCTAGCAATCGTTTTCTTGTTGGAGATTGCACGTTAGAATCCACCCCTTTATTGCTTTCTTTTCATTAGCAACTATTTTTAACACTACAGCCTTTTCAATCATTTCTAATGCTTGCTTAATCCATGGTCCTCTGGGACGTTCAAACCATGTCATTAAATCAGTACCCGTCACTTTCAATTCTTCTCGCTTTTGGATAGGCATTGACAAAAATATTTCATTAATCTTTTGTTCGATATTTTCGTCTGATTGTTTTTGGATCATTTGATAGACCGATTCTACATCTATTGAAATTTCTTTCGTTGCCTGATAGAGCGAATATACGGTCCATTCCTCTTGCAACCTTTTATGTAAAAAAAACAATGCTTTTGATAAATAGTTGATTTTCTTTGTAGGCATTCTC
Organism: Heyndrickxia sporothermodurans; assembly: GCA_016756695.1. Taxonomy (GTDB): domain Bacteria; phylum Bacillota; class Bacilli; order Bacillales; family Bacillaceae_C; genus Heyndrickxia; species Heyndrickxia sporothermodurans. Next base: position 3,354,089 of record CP066701.1, on the reverse strand, counting down.
CATGATTTTAGAAAACTAGTTGGGTTATTCGTTTTTGAAAGAAAAAGCAACAATAACCATACTTGATTTTCCGATAAGTGATCAATTTCCCATTTTTGAAGGCAAGGAAAAAGGTCTTTATGATGTTTCAATTCCGGTAAATAGTTCCACAAATCACATTCGTATAAAAATCGAAGTGCTTGTTTTTTATTTTTCCCTTGAAAAAGTTTTGTACATTCTTGCAAAATACGTTCAACTGCAATATGTTGCAAAAGTGGCGCATTTGCTTTAATTGCCAGCTTCGTTTCATGTTCTAAGGAAAAGCTTAACTGGCTTACAAATCGGATTGCCCGCATCATTCTTAACGCGTCCTCATGAAATCGCTCATTTGCTTTGCCGACACACTCAATCACGCGATTTTTAAGAGCAAGGCGTCCGTGAAACGGGTCAATGATTTCACCATGTATATTCATTGCGATCGCATTCATTGTAAAATCTCGTCGTTTCAAATCTTCTGTTAAAGATCGAATAAATCTCACTTTTTCCGGTCGGCGATGATCGATATATTCAGATTCAGATCTGAAGGTTGTCACCTCGTAACCTTTTCCTTTGTAAATGACTAATATTGTTCCGTGTTCAATACCTGTATCAATCGTTACAGAAAAAATGTTTTTTACTTCCTCGGGTGTTGCTGAAGTAGCAATATCAACATCAGCAATGGAACGATTCAATAAATAATCACGGACGGAGCCACCAACAAAATACGCTTCAAAACGTTGTTCTTCTAATTTTTGAATAATTGGCTTAGCACTTAGGAATGGTTCTTTCATTCCATTCCCACCTTTTCATTTTCTAATTTAAGGTGATAATAGATTGCTTCATATTGATTTACAATTTTTTTGGATAGAAACCTGGTATGTACACTTTCTAGTGCATTTTGAGAAAATTGTTGATGACGTTTTTCATCCATTAATAGTGTAATTGCTCGATCTGCCATCGCATCGATATCGCCTAATTCACAAATAAACCCATTATATTTATCTGTTATTACTTCGGGAATTCCTCCTATATTTGTCCCTATACATGGAACACCGCAGGCCATTGCTTCTAACGCGACTAATCCAAAGCTTTCTTTTTGTGATAACAACAACATTAAATCACTGATCGAATACAATTCTTCTAAGCTGTCTTGCTTTCCTAACAATAAAACATGCTCACTTAAGTTTAATTCTTGAACAAGTTTACAAATAATCGTCATTTCAGGGCCATCTCCAACAAGAAGTAATTTTGCCGGGATACGCTCTTTTACTTTAGCGAACATTTTAACAACATCTGGAACTCTTTTTACTTGACGAAAATTTGATACATGAATTAACACCTTTTCATCAGAAGAAATACCATATTCCGATTTCAAATGTGTCGAATCCATTTTTTTATATATTCTTTCATCAATAAAATTATAAACAGTATCTATGTACTTATTGGGCTGGATTAATTCATTTGTTTGCTGTACTAATGAATTAGAAACAGCGGTAACATAATCGGATTGCTCAATGCCGAAACGTATTGCTTCTGTTAACGATGGATCATAACCTAAGACCGTAATATCTGTACCATGAAGTGTGGTAACAATTTTCACATTTGTTCCAGCCATTTGTTTTGCTAATATGGCACAAACTGCATGTGGCATTGCATAATGGACATGAAGAATATCTAATTTTTCTCTTTTTATCACTTCGGCCATTTTACTTGCCAATGCTATATCATACGGAGGATATTGAAAAACAGCATACTGATTTACCTCTACTTGATGAAAGTAAATATTGTGATACATTTTATTCAATCGAAACGGTATACTTGATGTGATAAAATGAATTTCGTGACCTCTTTCAGCTAGAAATTTCCCTAATTCAGTGGCAATGACACCTGATCCTCCTACAGTAGGATAACAAGTGATACCTATTTTTAACTTTTTATTCATTCACCAAACACATCCATATTTAATAATAAAGGTTTTGTAGCTTTAAATCCCTCGGCAAAAGGTACTCCCACCTCTTTTCCGAACATTCTTTCCCTAGCTTTCACACTTTCAATATACCCTTCTGTTAGAGGTGTTTTAACGCCATTGTCCATTTGAACAAATTGGCTTTGATAGGCATGCAAACTTGCAATTTTGTGTTCCATAAAAGGAGTGATATCAATAACAAAATCCGGTTTATGAAATCCATTAATCATATAATAGAATAAATTTTTTGCCTTATGTGCCTCTAATGAGCCAGTTGTAAATTTCCGAATACCGGCTGAAAATACAGCTTCTTTCACAAGCTGTGCACAATTCCCATGATCCGGATGTCTATCTTCAAAATAAGGGGCAAAAATAATAGATGGTTTGTATGTGCGAATAATTTCTACAATCATTTGTATATGATCGTTATTTATGTAAAGGCCGCGATCCGGTATTGTAAGAGATACTCTCTCTTTTACCCCTAACATGTTTGCTGCCTCATAGGCTTCTTTTTTTCTATTTTCAACTGTTCCATTTGAAGATAATTCTGCTTCAGTTAAGTCACAAATGACAACTGATTTTCCTTCTGAAGACCATTTTGCGATGGATGCTCCCATTCCAATTTCAACATCATCTGCGTGGGCCCCAAACGCAAGAATATCTATTGTATTATTCATTTTTCGTTTCACCTCTAGTAATACTTCGCCATTCTAAGTCACCTTTATCCAATCCGCGTATAAGTACCTCTGCTGTCCCCATATTTGTTGCAAGTGGGACGGAATAAACATCACATAATCTCATTAAAGCAGAAACATCTGGTTCATGCGGTTGTGCTGTTAATGGATCCCGAAAAAAGATAACCATATCTAGTTTATTTTTTGCAATTAATGCACCGATTTCTTGGTCGCCACCATATGGACCGGACTGAAAACGATGGACAGATAATTTTGTTTCTTCCATTATTCTTTTTCCTGTTGTGCCTGTTGCATAAAGCTGATGCTTCGAAAAAATCCTTTTATACGCGGTAACAAAACGTAACATATCATCTTTTTTCTTATCGTGCGCGATTAATGCAATTTCCATATAACCATCCCCTTAAATGATTATTCGATAATGTTTTCTAATCCGTAAATTAATGTACTTGCATTCATAACCGTTTCAATCGATAATTTAACGCCTGACATAAACGAATCACGATTATACGAATCATGGCGTATTGTTAGTGATTCACCTTCGGAACCAAACATTACTTGCTGGTGAGCGATAAGACCAGGTAAACGGACACTATGTATATGCATGCCATCAATATTTGCCCCTCTAGCACCACTAATCGTTTCTTTTTCATTTGGATGTCCTTGTTCTTTTTTCTTCCGTACTTCAGAAATCATTTCTGCTGTTTTAACAGCTGTGCCTGAAGGAGCATCTAATTTTTGATTATGGTGCAGTTCGATAATTTCTATATCGTTAAAGTATCTGGCTGCCATTTGAGAAAACTTCATCATTAACACAGCTCCAATTGCAAAGTTGGGAGCAATGATACAGCCAATCTCTTTCTCTTCGGCCAGTTGTTTAATTTCATCGAGTTGTGTTAGTGTAAATCCCGTTGTTCCGACAACCGGTCTCACTCCATATTGAAGCGTTGTTTTTGTATGTAAGAATCCGAATTCAGGCGTGGTTAAATCAACTAATACGTCAGCGTTTGACTTTTGGAGGCACTCTTCTATATTAGTGAAAATAGGAATGTCTGTATATTTATCAAAACCGTCTATTTCATTAAGCATTTGACCATCATACTTATGATCCAAAACACTTGCTAATTCAAACTTTTCATTTAGATGAACCATTTTCACTGCTGCTTTACCCATTTTTCCTCGCGGTCCAGCAATGATGACACGAATCTTACTCATTTATGTTCTCCTCACTTTTTGACTATTTATTTTTTCGTCCAACGATCTTTATCTCGGGTGTTGAATTTATGCATAACCCGATTATGAGCCTCTTCCAAATCAATATTTAATGAATTAGCAAGACACATAATAACAAACTGCAAGTCACCCAATTCTTCCTCAATTGTTTTTTCATCTTCTGATTCCTTCTTTGGTTTTTCTCCATAGTAGTGATTAATTTCTCTAGCCAATTCACCTAGCTCCTCTGTTAAACGAGCAACCATCGCAAGTGGACTAAAATATCCTTCTTTAAATTGGCTAATATATTGATCTACTTCTTGCTGCATGACTTTGATTGTTTTATCGTTCACTATTAAACACCTCACTCGTATATTTCATGTTAGCTAAATCCGCATTTATTTACAAATATTTTTGTTCAGAATATATTTTTGATAATTGCATGCAATCGCATTTTTCTATTAGTTAAATAATAACCAACCATTGCTAGTTTTTCATCTGTTTTATATAATAAGACCGTTGTGCTAAATTGGTTTAATTTTCTTATATCGACTTAAAGTCCATCAATTGGATATTCTATACACAAACGAACAGGAGGATGCATATATGCGAATTGGTATAAAAGCAAAAAATATATTGTTTATTTTATTAGGTTCTGCAATTTTTGCATTTGGAATCGTACATTTTAATATGCAAAATAATTTAGCTGAGGGCGGTTTTACAGGAATTACATTACTTCTCTATTCCCTTTTTAAAATAGATCCTTCGTATTCCAATTTAATATTAAACATCCCTATTTTTTTTATTGGATGGAGGTTACTTGGAAAAAGAGCATTTATTTATACGATTATCGGAACGATTGCTACATCATTGTTTTTATGGGTTTTCCAAAGGAAACATTTTACTATACCATTAGAGCATGATATGTTTCTTGCGGCATTGTTTGCAGGTATTTTCATAGGTATTGGATTAGGGATTATCTTTAGATACGGAGGGACAACCGGTGGTGTAGATATTATTGCCCGACTTGTCTTCAAATATAAAGGACTAGCAATGGGAAGAACGATGTTTATCTTTGATGCATGTGTTATTACATTATCACTTCTTACGTATTTAGATTATCGTGAAGCTATGTATACATTAGTTGCCGTCTTTGTTGGTGCGAGGGTTATTGACTTTATGCAAGAAGGAGCCTATTCGGCAAGAGGAGCATTAATTATTTCACCAAAGCACGATGAAATCGCTAGCCTTATTATGAAAGATATGGACAGAGGTGTGACCGTATTAAGGGGGCATGGGTCATATACAAAAGAGGATAAAGATGTCCTTTACTGTGTTGTTGGAAAAAATGAGATTGTCCGTTTAAAAGGCTTGATTAATTCAATTGATCCACATGCATTTGTATCCGTGTCAATCGTCCACGATGTGCTTGGGGAAGGATTTACACTAGACGAGAATAAAAAACCAATTGAAATATAAAAAGGAAGGGATGAAGCCCTTCCTTTTACTCGTCTCTTGAAATATTTGTGAAAATAAGAATCATACGAAGCATTTCAATGACAGCAACAGCTGCTGCTGCAACATAAGTCAATGCAGCGGCGTTTAATACTTTCCGTGCATTTCGTTCTTCACTGTTATTAATAATACCGAGGCCAACAATTTGATCCAACGCTCTAGATGATGCATTGAATTCGACCGGTAGTGTAACTAGTTGAAAAAGAACTCCTAGTCCCATTAAAACGATTCCGATTAATAACATATTAGGCAGGCGTGAAAGCATTCCAATAATGATAAAAATCCACGATGCATTAGACCCAATATTTGCGAGGGGTACTAACGAATGACGAAATCTTAAAGGTCCATAACCGTCTTTATCCTGAATGGCATGGCCCACCTCATGTGCTGCAACAGCCGCACCTGCAACCGATTGTCCATGGTAATTAGACGAAGATAAATGAACGGTTTTCGTCATTGGATTATAGTGATCGCTTAAAAAGCCACTGTGTTCTACTACTTTTACATTATACAATCCGTTCTCGTCTAAAATTCTTCTTGCAACTTCCGCACCATTCATACCTGCTGTAGTTGGAACTTTAGCAAATTTGTTAAATGTACTTTTCACTTTCAATTGTGCCCAAATGGGAATGAGCGCAATAATGATGTAGTAAATGATGAACTCCATTTTATCCTCCATGTAGATAATATTTCTTAGTATTATTTTATTAGATTCGTATCAAAGAGTCAATCATTATGCTCTTTCTGTTTTCTTTTGTTTTCACCTTTATATTTTCTCCAACCAGTGTAAGAAAGTGTAAGAATTATGATACTTCCTGTTGTAATAATCACCCACCATAATGACGGATCCGTTTCATCCTTATCTGCATTTTCGAACATATTTTGAAGGTCAGCCTCTAATTTTGTTAATTGGACAATCCCGCTCGTATCATTCAAAAGTTTTGAACTATATTTATCAATAAATGTAATTTTTGCTTCTAATTTTTGAATTTTATCCACTGGCAAATCTATTTTTAAACTGGGCTGAATGAGTGAATATTTAGTTAAAAATGAATTCAACTTGGTTCGGAAGCTATCGTAGTTGTTTTCTTTTGCTGCTTCCTTTACTTGAGAAAATGCCGTCATTATTGGATCTTGTAATTCTGTCCATAGTGGTTGATAACGAGAATTCATCGCATCAACAACTAAGCGGAATGTTGTAACTCTATTTATTTTTTCTTCAGGTGAAAGCTTTACATTATTGACGGCAAATAATGCTTCTTTAAGAGAGTCTTCAAGAATCCTTACTTCATCCATAGAAAAGTATTGATTTAAACCGGCGGCTTCTACTATATCATTTGAAAATTGCTTAAGAATACGTTCCGCTCCTTCATACTGCCCGAATTTGGTCAATTGTAATGCTTCATCTGCAGACCTGTCCATTTTTTCAATAACGACAGCGGAAGAGGCAAATACGTTATTTGCGAAAAAAAACGACATCGTCACTAGAAGGATAAATAGTTTCACTTTCATTCTTGTCCCTCCTCTAACTACTAGTAAAGTGTATGAAGAGTAGGACAAGTGTAGACCAAAAATATGTATGTACTTTTTAACGATTGTTCCAAATATTCAATTTCAAACTATTTTTTCGTACTGAAAAATAATAAGCAAGACCTAACGATAGAATACTTAACCAAAATGTAAAGTAGCCTATTTCACGTGCATATACATTTAATGCCCCGTACTTGGGAAATTGCATAAATACGTAATCAATCACATCATTATGTAATGTCCAAATTGCAGCTAAAACAATATGTTTTAACTTAATTCTATAAAATGGAGAATATAAAAGTCCTTCTATTGCCATGGCTCCATGAGATATAATCAACATATATCCTTGCCATGGTAAATATCCTGTGACTATAAGTGTCAAAATGTTCATAACGACCGCCCAAACCCCATATTTAAATAATGTAACAATTGCTAAGGCTTCGATAAAAGGCCAATTTTTTTTGATTAAGAATGCAAACAAAACAATAGTGAAAAACAAACTTGCTGTAGGGCTATCGGGTACAAAGGGCAGAAATTTAGTTGGCGTTACATCAAATTGCGGTTTGTACCATATATATCCATAAATAGTCCCTATTAAATTTACGATAAACAATATCCAGACAACTGTTCGATTCGCTAAAATCGGAAAGAGATATCTCATTTACTCCCCTCTCTTTCTATTTTTTTATTTTTCAATAAATTTATATTGAAAGAAAAGCTGGCAAGTTTGCCAGCTTTTCCAATGCATAATTATTTTTTTAGCCCCGCGATAAACTCGGATAATTTTTTCAAATCATCAGGAGAACCTTTAAATTGGTTCGCAGGCATTTTACCGCTTTTTGTACCATGCTGTGCAATGTCAGCTACTTCTTTAGCGCTTAGACCGGTGCCAATTAAACTAGGTGCAGCAGGTCCACCTGTAAGGTTTTCTCCGTGACATTGAATACAAGATTGTTTTGAGAAAACTTTATATCCTGGATCTTCTTTATCAATATCCACTTTTGCAACAATTTTACCTTGCTCAGCTGCTTTTTTCCAATCATGATGTGCTGCAGCTTCCCAAGTCAAATAGAAGACAGCCGCAACTGATAATAGCATGAATCCTGTTGCAAATGGACGTTTTAATGGACGTCGTTGCGGACCACGATCAATGAAAGGAGCTAAAAGCAAACCAACAAATGCAATACCCGGAATAATTAATCCAATGATATTATATGGTCCTGATGCATAAGAATATTTCAACATTTGATAAAGGAATAAGAAATACCAGTCAGGCATTGGAATATATCCTGCATCTGCTGGATCAGCTATACGCTCAAGTGGTGCTGGATGTGCTGCAGTTAAACATAAAAAACCGACTAGAAATACTGCACCAACCATCCATTCTTTCAATAGAAAGTTCGGCCAAAATGCTTCTGTTTTACCGGGATATTCTGAGTAATCCTTAGGGCCCATCGGTTTTCGTACTGAAGGGTCAAGGATACGTGAATCCCCTACAAACTTCATCCCTTTTCCACGATGCATTAAGTCCCCCTCCTTCTTCATAAAAAGTCATTAAACAAATAGTGTTCCAATTAAAATCTTATAGTGGACCCGAAATACCTTGTTTACGAATCATTAAGAAATGGGCTGCCATTAATCCTAATAACACTGCCGGTAAGAAGAATACATGTATCGCAAAGAAACGAGTCAATGTTTGTGCACCAACAATATCAGGATGACCCGAAAGCAATTCTTTCGCATACGGTCCTATTAATGGTACCGAATCCGCTATTTGCAATGTAACTTTTGTAGCAAATAATGCTTTCATATCCCAAGGTAATAAATAACCTGTTAAACCAAGTCCAAGCATAACAAATAAAATAAGTACTCCGACAATCCAGTTTAATTCACGTGGTTTTTTATATGCCCCTTGGAAGAAAACACGTAGTGTATGTAAGAAAATCATAACAATTACTAAACTTGCTCCCCAATGGTGCATACCGCGAACAATCTGTCCGAATGCTACTTCGTTTTGAAGATAGTAAACGGATTCCCAAGCATTTTTGATATCCGGTACATAGTACATTGTTAAAAACATACCAGATAAGATTTGGATAACCGTAATGAAAAAGGTTAAACCACCAAAACAGTAAACAAACGCAGAAAAATGATGTGCAGGGTTTACATGTTCTGGTACTTCATGATCAGCGATATCTCGCCATAAAGGCGTAATATCTAAGCGCTCATCAACCCAATCATAGATTTTATTAAGCAATGATTACGCCTCCTTTACTTCACAAATGGATTTTCTTTCGGTTTACCTAAATACAAGAAACCATCTTTAACTTTCGTTGGATATGCATCCAATGGCTTCGATGGTGGTGTACCAGGTACGTTTTTGCCGTTAAGTTCGTAGCGTCCACCATGACAAGGACAATAGAATTGGTTTGGGTGCTGTTTGTTTTCTCCCCAAGTAACGTTACAACCTAAGTGTTTACAAACAGGTGAAAGGGCTATAATTTCTCCTTTTTCATCTTTATACACCCATGCGGTTTGAGTAACATCTGACTTGTACCATGCATCGACTTGTTCGTATTTAAATTCGACACGTGTAGGCTCATTTGTCAAGTCAGCTACTTTTTTGCTCGTTGCATGAAATTCCCCAGCACCTCTATGCTGTAATACAGGATCCACGGCAAAACGAACCATTGGCATTAAAATTCCGGCTGCCATAAACCCACCTACCCCCGTAAGTGTGTAGCTAAGAAATTGACGTCTTGTTACAGGATTCTTGCTCATCCTTTTCCCCCCTCTAACAGTAAGGTAAGTCCAATGGACAAAAAATTATAATCGCACAAATACAAACTAGGACATAACCATGATATACCAATCTCCTACCAAGGTCAATATGATAGTCATTCAAAAACATGTCAACAATGTGACGAATAATCGAATTATTTTATAGTTTGCCATTTTTGAACAATAATATTTATTAATTGCTTTACTTGGTCCTCCATAATGGAATGTTTATATTGTTCATCCATGTGTTCAAGCGGGACAGATGGTAACCATATAATATCTTTGATTTTTTCTTGATTGCTCCAAGAACTATCAGATGTTAAATAAAAGATATGTGAAAATCCGGTTTCTTTTAATTTCACCTCCCAATTTTGAAGCATGTTCATTTGTTGTTCTTTTTCAAGAGTTGATAAATAAGTAAATGCAGGAAATAGAAGCACTCTTCCTTTAAATTGTCTTTCGAGATGCATGGATAATAAATCGATAAATTCTCCTTGGGACGCAGCTTGTTTCATTTCATGACCAAATGAAATAGGCAATAGCGGAACCACCGCTGTATCAATAAATTGTTGTTCTTTTAAATATACTTTCACATCTTTACTATTCCAAAGCATATAAACACTCCTATGTTTATTATTTCGTTTTCTTTTCCAAAGCATGCAAAAAACTTACAGTACTTTTCCCCATCTACGCATTACCATTATAATTAAAGATAATATGTATCACAATTAATTTAAATAAAGTATTTTGAGATAAATAAAAACTCCTCTTGCACATGCAAGAGGGGAAAGAACTTGACTGCTAAAGTTGTTTTAACTGCTCTGTTAATTTTCGGAAGGCGCTTATATCATGATTATCTAAAGCTTCATCAATTTGACTGAGTAATTTTTCTTTTTGAAAACTTACAATACTTTGTTGTAAAAACTTCTCAGCAATGATTCGATCCTCATCATTAATGTGTAACAAATTTGGCATAAATGGGTTTTCTTCCAGTACTGCTGCATATTGATAAGAAATATTGGCAACTTTGAAATTGAGTTGAATATAAATATCCTCTTCTCTATTTAAGCGAATATCATGGAATGATTTTTCTGCATCCGTTGTCATAATATTTTCCTTATAAAAACGGAACGGTACACTCTCCACACAATGTGTTGACATAATCAATCCACGGGGACAAAACTGAGCTTCGTCAACAAAATGGACTTTCTCCATCAGCTGGTCATGGCTCATAAGATAGTTCAAAATCCAAACTGATTCTCTTCTCTTTAGTTGATAATGGTTTAAAAACCAACGTATAAAATCCTTCTTCTCGTTGACAGATACAGGGGTGGCAGCCAATGAAAATCCCTCCTCTGCATAATGATTTATGCTTTTTAATTGTTTTCTAATCGTTCCAAAAGTGAGGTCCATTCTTCATTTAATGGATCTTCATGAACGAGCGATCGAAAAATAGATATTGCTTCCACTCGCTTTCCATCTTCAATCAAAAAATATCCATAATCCGCTAAAAACTCCGGATTATTTTTTAAATCATTATATGCTTGCTGGTAGTGGTTTAATGCATCGTGAAATTTCTCGAGATTTTGAAATGAAATGGCAACGTCCCAGTGTAATTGCGGATCCATGTCCCCCTCTTTATCCATTTGTAAAGTAAGGTCTATCACGTCCTCATATCTGTTCTGATGTAGGAATAACTTGTTTAAAGTTAATGCTGCATCAATATACCCTGGGTCTAATGCTAACGCGTTCCGAAAATAAGTTTCAGCTAATTCCTCTTTACCCATTTTTAAAGCAAGTTTACCCCCAAATTGAAATAGCTCTTTATTATACTCATCAACAGCTATTCCTTCCTTAACCGCTTGCAAGGAGTTTGGAAGCTCTTCCTCACTTTCATAGCACTTAGCTAAATATAAGTAAAGTGAATGGTATTCAGGGTCTATCGCCTTCAGCTTATTAAATAATTCGATACCCTTCTTGTAAAAACCTGCTTGGTAAGCCGTAAATGCATAGCCAAATAATGTATTAATATCATTATTTTCTTCTAAACCTTGCTCAAAATACGGGAGTGCCTCTTCAAATTTTCCAGCTGCACTTAGCGCCTCTCCGATTCGACTGTGTACATTTACTCCAACGATTGTATCATTTCCGGATACAATTAGTTCTTCGTAAAACTTAATTGCTTCAATATTTCTCCCTAGAGAAGCATATAGCTCTGCCAAGGCAAAATCAACAATAGGCTCGTTAGGCAATATTTCCTTCGCTTGCAACAATTTATATTCACTTACTTCTGTTAAACCTTGCATTTGATAAAGGTCAGCTAAAATTAATAATGATCTTGGAAAATCAGGATCCGTCTCATTGACTGAATCTAGATAAGAGATCGCTTCTTCTTCATTATCCATTTCAATTAAAATTTCAGCCAATGTTACTTTTAATTCTCCTTCATTCGGATATAACGCCAATAAATATTCATATAAATCTTTTGCCTCGTTTAAAAAGCCTAATTGTAATAATTCTTCTGCAAGTAAAAAAATGTCTTCGTGGCTTCCGGATGATTTTACCTTTGAAATACTCTCTTTCGCTCTTTCTAGTTCACCTTTTTCTAAAAACTGAATGATTTGCTGATTATTTTTCATAAAAATATTGATCCCTTTCTAAAGCCAATAATATATTTATACAAAAAGAGAAGTTCTATTTATAATTATTTCTTCCCCACAACCCGGACGGAATGCAACTGCGTTTTCAGATGTGACCACCCGTCCTTTGTGTACCATTATAGCTAGTCTATCATAATCATAATGAATCCCTTTTTGTTCAGCAACTATCTTGTTTTTAAAATATAGATTATAGTTTATTTCTCCACCAATATGCAAATCTCCTCTTTTTGGATATAGACCAAATTTCTTCAAATTTTTCACAGATATTGGCGTTTTTTTCTTGAATTTCATCAAATAATCTAGGGATTTTTTCCTCATCCAATACTTCATTCCATCTTTTTATAATGGTTTTCCGTTTCGTGTCTTTATTTGACAATATTGCTGGAATTAAAATTGGATTATACGGAAACATCGCTTCTCGGATCCACCCCCAAGGCATTTGAGATAGTAAAGATTCATCATCCAGTTCCACAAAGATTATTGCTATTTTCTCCTTTTTACATTTGCGTATTAGACTTGGGGAGATTATTTTTATTGGAAGCCTTAATGCTAAAACATAATCAACAGGACTGTTTAGCAGTGATACTCTCTTTTTGTGAAGCTCTCGATCAAATTGATATTCGTATTGAATAGAAAAGGGAGTAATGATTGTGTGACACCCCTTTAATAAATAATGTCTTTTGGAGTATTGTTTTAATAACTGAAAGTTTTCACTGGGGAGATGGGAATCGAGCATGACATGAGTTGGAGTCATAATAAAAGATGAAACATCCATTTTCAAAATTGGCGTTTTAACGTTTGCAGGTTTAATCGATTGGACTGCATTATTTTTAATATAAAAGGAGATATTTTTTATACATTCTTCCTCTTCGGAATAAACATTTGCCCTTTCAATAATATACATGATTTCCCCTCCATCGAAATGGTATATAGACAAGCTATGCACCAAAAGAGGGGAAAATGACATTGAAATTAACTATAATTACTTAGTTGCTAGCAGTTGATGTAAATCTTCAAAAAATGTCGGATAGGAAACGTTTATTGCGTCCGTGCCTTCAAGATGGACAGTGTCTTTTGAAATTAACGAAGCAATACCCAACATCATTCCTATTCGATGGTCGCCATGGCTATGAACATGTCCACCGTTTAACTGGACTTTGCCCTTAATTATCATTCCATCGTTTGTTGCTTCAATATCTGCTCCTAAAGTTTTCAACTCTTTTACAACAGTATCAATACGATTCGTTTCTTTCACTTTTAATTCTTCAGCATTTTTAATAATCGTCGTTCCTTCAGCCTGTGTCGCAAGAAGGGCAATAATTGGCAATTCGTCTATTAAACGCGGAATTAAGTCCCCGCCAATCTCTATTCCTTTTAAATTTGATGTTTTAACCGTGATGTTTCCTACAGGTTCATACGTTTGGTCGCAATTTTCTTCAATATGAATGTCTCCACCCATTTCTTTTAAAACTTCAATAATACCAATCCTTGTTGGATTTAGTCCTACATTTTCCAATACTACCTCACTATTATTGATTAAGGCCGCAGCTACCATAAAAAACGCAGCAGAAGATATATCTCCGGGGACATCTATTTTCGCTCCATGGAGCTCCTGTTTCCCTGTTATTTTAATCGTATGTTGCTCTAATTTTATTTTGCCGCCGAATTGTTTAATCATTCTCTCTGTGTGATCTCGCGTAGAAACCGGTTCAATAATTGTCGTTTCACCATCAATTTGTAATGCCGCTAGTAATAATGCTGATTTTACTTGGGCGCTAGCTACAGGCATCTCGTATTGTATTGGCTTTAATTGGCCTCCAACAATCGATAAAGGAGTGTAATTACCTTGATTACGTCCTTGAATAATTGCTCCCATTTCTTGGAGGGGTTGTGTTACTCGATGCATAGGTCTTTTCGCTATCGACTCATCGCCAATAATAACTGTATGGAATGGTCTTCCCGCTAATAAACCAAGAATAAGGCGTGTAGTAGTGCCTGAATTACCCACATCCAATATGTCGACAGGCTCTATTAAACCATCGAATCCCGTTCCATATATTCTAATCTCATCGATTGATTCCTCTATTTTTACACCTAATTTTCGAAAGCATTCGATTGTACTTCGACAGTCCGCTCCTTGTAAAAAGTTACGAACGATAGTGACTCCATTTGCGATTGCACCAAACATAATAGCCCGGTGTGAGATTGATTTATCTCCCGGAACTTTAATTGTTCCTTTTAGTCCTTTATTTGCTGGATGAAGCTCAGTTACACTCATTTCATTTTTCATCACCTTTATTTCAATCTTTTTCAGTTTATTGGATAAATAATTCATAGGAAGTCCGGTTTTCCAAACATTTTTTTGCGTTTTCACGGTCTTCAGCATTTTGAAAACTGATTCGCAGAACACCATAAATATCTTCACGCGTTTCCAAAATTCGAACATTTGTAATGCTAATGCTTTCTTCTGCTAAATATCCTGTTATTTCAGAAATTACACCCGGATAGTCAGGTACATCCACGTATAAATCATAAAATGAATGTATAGCACCTTTCGTGTGGACCGGTAATTCGTCTCGATAAGTTTTCGCCTGAATAAAAAACTGAAAAATCCCATCGTAATCTTCTTGTTCAATCATACTGCGAATATTTTCCATGTCTTGATTCCACTCATTTAACAATCCTAATATTACCTGTTTATTTCTAATTGTAATATCCGACCACATACTTGGATTTGATGAAGCAATTCTTGTAATGTCGCGAAATCCACCTGCTGCCAGTCTTGATAACAAAGGATATTTATCTTGATACGTACGAGCTTGGCCAACGAGTGAGGCAGCAATTATATGCGGAAAGTGACTTAAAATTCCTGTCATTTCATCATGTTCATCAGCTGACAATTCCAAAAACTTCGCATTTGTTCCTTTAAGTAATTGTTTTAACTCATTTATTCTTCCATTCGATACTTTTGATACAGAAGATAAAATATAAAAAGCATTTTCAAATAAATGTTCTCTCGCAGCTGTAACACCACTTTTATGAGAACCCGCCATCGGATGACCGCCAATGAAGCAAATCCCTTTTTCCGTTAGGATAGATGCTTTATTAATTATAGATTTCTTCGTACTTGCTGTATCGGTTACAATTACATTTTCTCTTAATTGAAAATGTGATAATCGTTCAATCATTTTTTCCGTTTCCACAACAGGGATAGATATAATAATAAAATCCGCATTTTCCGCACCATGTTGTAAATTATTTTCTTCATGATCAATAACTTTTAAAATTTTCGCTTGATGTGTAGTGTTATGATCCACATCATATCCGATAATTTTCATATCAGGATACGATTTTTTAATCGATAATGCAATAGATCCTCCTATTAACCCTAAACCTATAATAAAAATATTTCCTTGCAAAAACGTCTCCCCCTGGATGTTATATTAAATATTTTCAGTTTTTAATCGCCTGTTTTTCAAGAAATGCCTTCATCGCGTCGATGACACCGCTATTTTGTTCACTCGTACCGATCGTTACCCGAATGGATGTAGGAAATCCTAATTGTTTCCCCGAACGGACAATGTACCCTTTTGATAGTAAAAATGTAAAAACATCATCGCCATCACATTGAAAATCGATTAAAATAAAATTGCCTTGAGATTGATAGTAATGTAAATTATGTTTTTGACAAAAGTCATAAAATCGTTCCAATTCTTTTTTATTTAATGCTGCGCATTGAGAAACAAACTCTTGATCCTTTAATGCCTCCGACGCTACCTTTTGAGCAAGGACATTCGTATTGAATGGTTGCCGAACAGGTTCTAACGCACTGATAATTTCTTCGGAAGCTATCCCATAGCCCACTCGAAAACTTGCAAGTCCATAGATTTTAGAAAATGTTCTCGTTACAATTAAATTCGGATATTTATCAATAAGCGATAATGCATCATAATAATCATCAGCGTCAACATATTCATAATACGCTTCATCTAAAACAATTAATATATCCTTTGGTACTTGTTGGAGAAAATTCATCAATTTATCATTAGTGATATACGTACCTGTAGGATTATTGGGACTGCATAACCATACGATAGCTGTTTGGTGATCCAATGCTTTTAGCATATTATCAAGATCATGGTTGCCATCAACTAACGGAATTTCCCGTACTTCCGCACCTTCCATTATTGCATTATGTTTATATTGCGAAAAAGTTGGACATGCCATAACTGTATTTTTTCCCGGCTCAAGAAGGGCCTTTGAAATGATTTGTAATAATTCATCTGTGCCATTTGAGAAGATTAGCTGGGTAGGTTTAACACCAAGAAATTTGGCAGCTTCTTCGCGAAGATTAGTAGCGTATCCATCAGGATAATAGGAAAACGTTGATGTTGCATCCTCTTCCAGAACTTTTTTTACTTTTTCGGAAAATCCATAGGGGTTTTCATTAGAAGCCAATTTAAATATTTCTTTAAGATTATACATTTTTTTCACTTCGTCAATGGATTTACCTGGCTGATAAGCATGTAAATTAACTATTTGATTTTTCCATTTCATTATATCCACCTACCTATTTTTTTGGAGATCCGGTCGTAAAATCTTTGTATTTTTTAAATATACATGGTTAATCTCGTGCTGTTTACTTTCAGTGTTTATGTGCATCATAATGCGAATACAAAGTGGTAAACCCCCATCTACATTGATTTCCTTCATACACATTACTGGTACATATATCCAAGAAGGGAATCTACGTAATGCTTTTGCCGGAAAAGTAGCATCAATATCATCGGTTACTGATATGAAAACAGAAGCAACATTCGTTGCTTCTAAATTATTTTGTTCTATCATTTCTTGCACTAATGTTTCAGTAGCTTCAATTATTTCCTTTTCCTTATTTTCAGAAACAGTCGTTGCTCCTCTAACCCCGCGAATCATGCTATTCCCCCTCTTGTTACTCGGATAATTTATAAAAGGTATCCTCCAAAAGGCTTTTTTCTACTTCAAACATAGTCGGTTTACCAATTTCTTCTAGAAGGACGAAGGCAGGCTTTCCTGATGTAGACTTTTTATCCCTTTTCATTAATTCATATAAAGTGTTAAATTCCATAGAAGAAGGGATTCGCCATTTATAATCTAATTTTTCTATCCAGTTAATAAAAGACTGAATATCAAAGGTTAGTCCTAAAAGATGTTTACTCAGTATTAACGCATAAACCATTCCACACATAACTGATTCTCCGTGTGTAAGCTCGCCAAAACCGGCTTTTGCTTCTATTGCATGTCCTAATGTATGCCCAAAATTCAAATATGCCCGAATCCCTGTTTCCTTTTCGTCTTTGCTTACAAACGATGATTTAATCTCAATTCCCTTTTTCAAGTATTTGGCCAGTTGAATATTGTCTAAGTGATTTAAAGAGGACAAATTCTCCATTAACTCTTGCAAAAAAGCCGGATCTGCAATTAAACCATGCTTAATCACTTCAGCAAAGCCGCTTCTAACTTGTCTTTCCGGCAAACTATGTAAAAAATTCGTATCATAAATCACCATCTCAGGTTGATAAAAAGCTCCTACCATGTTTTTACCAAGTGGATGATTAATTGCCACTTTTCCACCAACCGCGCTATCATGGGCTAAAATGGTCGTTGGAATTTGTATAAACGGAATCCCGCGCATATATGTAGCGGCTACAAAACCAGCAAGGTCTCCAACTGCTCCTCCACCGAAAGCAAGAATTACGGATTTTCGATCAAGACCGTTTTTTAATGCAAAAGAAAGACAGTCTTCATAAATTTTAAATGTTTTTGCTTTCTCACCGCTAGGAGTTGTATAAACAATCAGATTAGGAAGCTGTTCAATTAGTGTCCCTAAATGCAACTTACTTACTGTTTCATCCGTAATTAACATGATTTTAGTATATTCTTCTAGGCAACTGGATAAAAGATGCATAATATCAGAACCAATGTAAACAGGGTAGTTTTTTGATGCTGTATGAATAGCTACTTTTTCCATTTAAAACTTCCTGCCGTTCGCTTTTTCTTGCTCTACTAGTTCTTTTAGTGTACTAAAACGATCACTATAGTATTGGTTAACTATTGCATCAGCTACTTCCCAAGCAACAACTGCTTCAGCTACAACACTAGCAGCGGGAACTGCACAACTATCAGAACGTTCAATACTAGCCGTAAATGGCTCCTTCGTATCAATATCCACACTTTGCAAAGGTTTATATAAAGTAGGAATTGGTTTCATGACACCTCGAACAACTATAGGCATACCGGTCGTCATGCCACCTTCAAATCCACCTAGTCGGTTTGTTTTTCTTTTATAACCTGTTTCTTTATTCCATATGATCTCATCATGTACTTTGCTGCCCGGTTTTCTTGCCATTTCAAATCCCAGGCCAAATTCTACGCCTTTAAATGCATTAATACTAATGATGGCACTTGCAATTTTCGCATCAAGTTTACGGTCATAATGGACATAACTACCTAATCCAGAAGGCACTCCTTCAACGATAACTTCCACGATACCGCCGATGGAATCACCATCCTTTTTAGCTTGGTCAATCGCTTCCATCATTTTAGCTTCAGCCGTTTCGTCAAAACAACGAACTGGCGAATTTTCGGTTTTTTCCTTTAATTCTTGTAAAGAAGTATATTCGGCTGGATTCGCACGAATTCCACCTATCTCTAGAACATGTCCGGCTACTTCAATACCTAATAAAGATAAAAGCTTTTTAGCAACCGCACCGGCAGCAACTCTTACTGTCGTTTCCCTTGCAGATGACCGTTCAAGGACATTTCGCATATCACGATGACCGTATTTTATTCCACCAACTAAATCAGCATGCCCTGGTCTTGGACGTGTTACTTTTCTTTTAATTTCTTCCGCTTGTCCATCCTCTAATGGGGGTATACCCATAATCTTTGTCCAATGCTTCCAATCATTGTTCTCGACGGCAAGCGTTACCGGAGAACCTAAAGTAACCCCATGTCGGACACCACTTACGATATTGGCCTGGTCTGTTTCAATTTGCATTCTTCTTCCCCGTCCATGACCTTTTTGTCTTCGGGCAAGTTCATAGTTAATATCTTCTGCCGTTAGCGGCATACCTGCCGGCAATCCTTCAATAATTGTTGTAAGTTGCGGGCCATGAGATTCACCTGCTGTTAAATACCTCATAATGTTCCTCCTTTTAGCACTTTAAAGGATTTATGTATCACTATATCATAACTTCCAATATAGATAAACTAAAAAATTTCGAATCTTTGCGAAAATAACAAAGGCACGAAATATACATCTTATTTATCTATTCTTCGTATCGATCGTAGCATCACTTACATTTTTTTATAAAAAAATGTGTCTTCAATCGTAAAATTATAGGATTGCGGATTAAAGATTTGTTCAGTACTTCCTACAAATAAAGTTCCCCCCGTTCGAAGTGCGGAATTAAATTTATGATAAAGAAGATCTTTTGCCTCTTCCGTAAAATAAATTAAAACATTTCTGCATACGATTAAATCAAAATTTGATTCAAAGGAATCCGCAAGTAAATTATGTTGTTTAAAAGTCACGGTTTTTTTTATTTCATCTGAGACCCGATAATACGTGCCTTCTAGTGTAAAGTATTTTTCTTCATTTCTACGGGAACTTCATTTAACGACCTTTCCGGGTATATTCCGATTTTCGCTTTTTCGATTGCGTTACTATCTAAATCAGTAGCCAATATAGAGATGCTAGATAAAGGTATATATTTAGATAATACCATTGCTATTGTATAAGGTTCCTCACCGGTTGACGAAGCGGCGGACCATATTTTTAATGACTTCCTTTCAGCTAATAAACGTGGGAATATTTTATTTTCCAAAACGTCCCACCTCTGTTTGTTACGATAAAACTCGGAAACGTTTATCGTCATTCTGTCTAAAAATTCATGTAAAATGTCAGAATTAGCATTCATAGATTGAAAGTATTCTTGAAATGAGGTATATCCTTTTTTTTCATACAATGATGTTAACCGTCTTTTCATTTGTGCCTCTTTATATAAAGACAAATCAATATTTGTTTTTCTTTTTACTTGGCTGATAAATTCTTTGTAATCAATACTCATTGTCTAATCTCCCATGAAAAAGTCATCTTTACTTAAGTATAATGAATTTTATATTAAAGTGGATATTTTTTTATTTTCATTGCTATAAAAAAAGATCGGCAATTAATGCCGATCTTTTCAGATTAATAAATCCAGTTATTAATTAATTTTGTATATTCCACGAGTTCTTCTTCTTTAAAGAAAAGACCAATTTCTCTTTCCGCACTTTCAGGTGAATCTGATCCATGAATGATGTTTTTGCCTACCGTTACTCCAAAGTCACCACGAATTGTTCCCGGAGCAGCATCTTTAGGATTTGTAGAACCCATCATTTGACGTGCAGTTGCAATGACATTTTCTCCTTGCCAAACCATTGCAAATACCGGACTTGAAGTAATGAAGTCGACTAGCTCACCGAAGAAAGGGCGCTCTTTATGTTCACCATAATGTTGTTCAGCTAATTCTTTTGAAACGCTCATCAATTTTGCACCAACAAGATGAAATCCCTTTTTCTCGAAACGGGAAACGATTTCACCGATTAATTCTCTTTGCACTCCATCAGGTTTTACCATTAAAAAAGTCTTTTCCATCATTATGCCTCCTACGCTGTATCTCGACTGGACTTATGTATCCTCGAAAATAGTACCATTATTTACGAGTTTTAGCAATAAGAAAACGCTTCAATTATTCGTTCTAGTACTTTCGTTTCCCTATAAAATTGGCAACATCAAAAAGAGATTTTCTAAAACGATTATTAGGAAGCTTTTCCAATATAGACATTGCTTTCTTTAAATACCTTTGACTCATTTCATATGACTTTTCGATCGCACCTGTTTTTTTGATCATAGAAATGAGATATTTCATCTCATCTTTAGTTGTACTTTCATTCACTTTCTCAATCATTACTGCAACATCACGATTTTGCATTGCGTACAAAACAGGCAAAGTAATATTCCCCTGAAGTAAATCACCACCGGCCGGCTTTCCAAGTTCTTTTTCCGATGCAGTAAAATCTAATATATCATCAGTGATTTGATAAGACATACCGACATAATAGCCGAACATATATAATTTTTTATGTAATTCTTCATCAGTACCAGCGGCAACGGCTCCTAATTGGCAACTAGCAGCAATCAAGATTGCCGTCTTCCTCTTAATTCGACGAAGATAATCTCTTAGATTTTGATTAAAACGATATTTATCTTGTATTTGTTTAATTTCCCCAATACATACTTCTACCATTGTATCTGCCAAAATTCGATGGGCTGCTGGGTTATTAATCTTTGTCATATACTCAAGGGAACAAGCTAAAATATAATCACCTGCGTACATTGCGGTACGGTTATCCCATGTAGCTTTTACAGTTGGCTTCCCCCGACGTAATTCTGCATCATCAATTACATCATCATGCACTAGTGAAGCCATATGAATAAGTTCTAATGAAACTGCAACATTTTTAATCATTTCAATATCATAGTTTCCAAATTTAGCTGATAGTAGAACAAAAATAGGGCGAATTCTTTTTCCACCAGCTTGAATCAAATTCAAAGAAGCATTTTGTAATAAAGCCGATTCAGATTGTATCGCAGTGATAAGTTCTTTTTCAATAATATCGATATCCGTTTTTAAAAACGAATACAATCTTTGTAATTTCATATTATTTCCACCCAGCTTATCTTTTCTCTTTATAGCCTATATGCGATGCTGCCGCACCTCCACTATATGACTTATATTGAATGTTGTTAAATCCAGCTTGCTCAAACAAAATCGCAAGCTCTTTCATTCCGGGAAAATCCCTTGCGGACTCTTGCAGCCAAGAATATTCCTTATAACTTTTGGCAAATAGCTTGCCCATAATAGGCATAATAAAACGAAAATAGAAATTAAACAGTTGACGATAACCTAATAACGTAGGATGAGAAGTTTCTAGGCATACGGCTAATCCGCCAGGTTTAAGGACACGGTACATTTCCTTTAGTACGTGTAAATAATCAGGTACATTTCTTAAACCAAAACCAATTGTTACATAATCAAATGTATCGTCTTCAAATGGCAGCTCCATCGCATTACCATGAATGATTTCCACTTGTTTTAAGCCTAATGTTTGAACTTTTTCCTCTGCAATTTTAAGCATATTTTTACTAAAATCTAATCCAATAACTTTTCCCTCTGGCCCTACTGCATCTGCTAATGCAATCGTCCAATCTCCTGTACCGCAACAAACATCTAATGCTGTTTTTCCTTTTCCAACAGCCATTTTATTCATTGTATCTTTTCGCCATTTAAGATGTTGTTGAAAACTAATGACAGAATTCATTTTATCATAATTACCGTAGATGGACTCAAATACATGATGTACACGTTCTTCTTTTGATTGCACCTGACTCTCCCTCTTCCAAAAATAGTTTCATTTAGCTTTCCTGATTAAGGAGTATATTTATCCTCTGATCCATTAGTTCATTAAGTTTTACCTGTTCCTTCGCATTCAAAATAGCATCTTTTGTTTGCTTTATGTATTTTTGACAAGTCTGAATTAATACATTCTTATTTTCATTTGAAAGCTGATGAAAAGAATCTTGATTCGTAGGGAAGATAAACTTTTTTAACGCTTCAAAAAAGTAAGAGGATCCGCCTTCTAATGCTTTTTCTTTTTCCCTTAATAGTTTATTTAATAACAATATTTCTTCACTAAGTAGTGACAAATGATTAAATCCAAAAAAGTGGATAAACTTAGACACAATTGTAGATTCAGTTTTCTTTAATGTATGAATATAGTCTTTTAGGTTAATGTCTTCAATTCGATACAAGATTATTTTATATTCATTAACAAGCTTAATGCCACTAGCCAAAGAACTTATTAGTGGGACATTTTCTACTTCTGCTAATAGTTTATAATATAATCCGCTATAATAATCCCCTGCAAGGACTGTTAGTTGCTGTTTTTTTAACGGCTCGTTAGCGTTATTAACTTTATCATGGGTATCAAGGGCAATTTGGATGAGCATAGCAGTTGTTACATAGCGCTCAATGCTTGCAGCAGGCAAGTTCAGTGCAGATAAGCTTTCAATAAGAATCATGATACGATCCTCATCAATATACGGTTTATCTATGTATTGCATTAAATAATTTTGTGATATTTTTTGTTGAATATTTTCTTTGATTGAAGCAACTTGTTGCATCCTTTCTTGCAAGTTCATTTCCCTTAATCCCCATTTCTTCCTCAATTTCTGACAATGTTAAATTTATTTTTCTACTACGATTCACATAAAATTTATTATAACATATAAAGTTTATTTTCTGTGAGATTTGAATAATTAAGATTTAATTAATGTCAAAATTTCTGAGCGTGCGCATTGATCAGTTTCAAAAGAACCACGAACTGCTGTTGTTATCGTTTTTGAACCTGGTTTTTTCACACCTCTCATCGTCATGCACATATGCTCCGCCTCTATAACAACCATTACACCATGTGGATCTAGTTTTTCATTAATAGCATCTGCTACAGTAGAGGTAATACGTTCTTGTAACTGTGGGCGTTTTGCAACTGTTTCGATTGCGCGGGCAAGCCTACTAAGACCAGTAACTTTTCCGTTTCGTGGTAAATAAGCAATATGGGCCTTTCCAAAAAAAGGGATGAGATGATGTTCACAAATTGAATAAAATGGGATGTCCTTAACTAAAACAAGTTCCTCATAATTTTCACTAAAAACAAGCTCAAATAACTCCTTCGGATCTTGATTAATACCACTAAATATTTCTTCATACATATTTGCAACACGTTTAGGTGTGTCTAGTAGCCCTTCTCTATTGGGATCTTCTCCTACTGCTTCTATAATCAGCCGGATTGCTTCTTCAATTTGTTCGCGATTGATCTCTTCCATGTTGTACCTCCTGCATTGTAAATCGTGCATCATAACTTCTTAATATTAGCATACAGGAAAGGACACAGCAAAATACAAATAGTAAAACATAAAGCATACTAAAATTCTTTAAAAATGGCTTTGATAAACTTCCCTATAAATAGAAAAAAAGGGCTAATAAAATCAGCCCTTTCTTTCACGCTCAAAGCGAAACGTATGTACTTATTATTTCACAGCATCTTTAAGCGCTTTACCTGGTTTGAATGCAGGAACCTTGCTAGCAGCAATTTCAATTTCTTCACCAGTTTGTGGATTACGTCCTTTACGAGCAGCACGTTCACGTACTTCAAAGTTACCAAATCCAATTAATTGGACTTTATCACCATTTGCTAATGCATTTTGAATTGATTCAAAAATCGCATCAACCGCTTTAGTTGCATCTTTTTTGGAAAGTTCTGTGCTTTCAGCAACAGCATTGATTAATTCTGTTTTGTTCATGCCGTTCACCTCCTCCCGAAATATTAAAAACATTTTGTTTTTGTTTATTTACATTAGTAAACATTTTATCCGGTTTATATACATGTAAACCGTTAAAAACCTTAAGAATGTTGCTGAAATAGCATCAACAACAATTCTGATAAAAGATTATCACAATAAAATCACGTTAGCAAGAATAAATCGTGAAATAATGGGAAACTTTTCTTAAAAACGACAAAATGCCAGGCATTTTGCCTGACATTTTGCTATTACAGGATGATGGCGATCAATCCGCCTGACCCCTCATTAATTATTCTTTCCAATGTTTCTTTAAGCTTATATCGTGCATTCTCCGGCATAAGAGATAGTTTAGCCTGGATTCCTTCACGTACAATTGAACTTAAATTGCGGCCAAATATATCGGAATTCCAAATTGAAAGCGGATTATCTTCAAAGTCTTGCATTAAATAACGTACAAGTTCTTCACTTTGTTTTTCTGTCCCTATAATTGGAGAAAATTCTGATTCCACATCTACTTTAATCATATGAATGGAAGGAGCAACCGCCTTTAATCTTACACCGAATCTTGAACCTTGACGGATAATTTCCGGTTCATCCAAACTCATATCACCTAATGTTGGAGAAGCAATTCCATAACCTGTTTGTTTAACCATTTTCAATGCATCGGATATTTGGTCATATTCTCTTTTTGCATGTGAAAAATCCTGCATTAATTCGAGTAAGTGATCTTTTCCACGAATTTCAACACCAACAATTTCTTTTAATACTTGATCATATAATTCGTCAGGTGCATAAAGATCAATTTCAGCGACCCCATGCCCCATTTCAATTCCTGCCAAACCGGCATCATGAATAAATTCGTATTCACTAAATTGTTGGACGACTCGATCTACGTCTCTTAGCCTTTTAATATCTTTAACTGTTTCTTTTACCGCTTCTTGGTAGTTTTCCCGGAGCCAATGATTCTCCGTTAAAACCATTACCCAACTTGGTAGATTTACATTTACTTCAAGTACCGGGAATTCATAAAGCGCTTCACGAAGTACATTTAATACATCGCCTTCACGCATACTTTCAACTGACATTGCTAAAACAGGAATATCGTATTTTTCAGCAAGTGAACTACGTAATGACTCCGTTTCAGGATGATGGGGCCGAGCTGAATTGACAACCATAATAAATGGCTTTCCAACCTCTTTTAATTCCGCAATGACCCTTTCTTCGGCTTCAACATAATCATGCCTAGGAATTTCGCCAATTGATCCATCAGTAGTAATCACAATCCCGATTACCGAATGCTCCTGAATAACTTTTCTTGTTCCAATTTCTGCAGCCTCATGAAAAGAAATTGGTTCTTCATACCATGGCGTATGAATCATTCGAGGGCCGTTCTCGTCCTCATATCCTTTTGCACCTGGTACAGTGTAACCAACACAATCAACAAGACGAATATTTACATCCAAACCGTCATCGACATGGACAGAAGCAGCTTGGTTTGGGACAAACTTCGGTTCTGTTGTCATAATGGTTCTTCCAGCAGCACTTTGGGGTAATTCATCTTGTGCGCGATTTCTATCTGCTTCACTCGCAATATTCGGTAACACCACTAATTCCATAAATTTCTTTATAAATGTAGACTTTCCTGTACGTACTGCTCCAACTACGCCTAAATAAATGTCGCCGCCTGTTCTCTCAGCGATATCTTTAAAAATATCAACCTTTTCCAAGAGATTCCCTCCCCACATTAAGTTACCGGGTACATCTTTAAAATGATTTGGACACTATATGTGTATGATGTTGTCCTATTCTCTTATGACAATAAAATGATGAATAATCATCTTTTTTCTATCATTTTTGGCCATGTTAACTTATTCTTCGAAAAATAGAGGATAATTCCCATTTCAACATAAAATAATAACAAAGCCATAAAAATAAAACCCTTCCTCTACAATATATTTTGTAAAGAAAGGGTTATGACTACTTTGTCAAAAAAATAGGTTCGTTTTTTTCATCCACTGTATAAGGTAAAGAGTACGCTGGAACAAACTGCGAGTTTTTCGTTAGTATAGAGCGGATATCTTCACCTTGTTTCACATGTTCTTTATTATTTTTTAAAGCTTGGTATAAGTCACTGCTGTAATCCACATAAATCTCTCCCTTTGTTGTGATTACAAAGGGAAGATTATTGTTCGTATAAGGAGAAATTGCATACGGCTCCTCTTTATATCCAATTTTTTTATAATTAATCGTATATACATTTTTACTAACTTGGTCTTTGAAAGGAGGATACCCTTGAGCGTCAATACGCATATGTATTTCTCTTACTTTCTCAGCTATCCGTAAATCAAATATTTTCACTTTAGGTTTGTTTTCAACATCTATTAGAACATATTGAAAAATACCCCCATTTTCATATGAATTTCCCGGAGCATCCGATAAATAGTTTGGAATCATCTTTTTAAAATCTATTGGATATTTTTCATATATTGGTGTACTTTGATCTTTTGTTTTAATGGGAAGTATTCCATCATTATCCTTTTGAAATTTGTTAACTGCTTTTTGAACTTCTTCGATTTGACTTTCATAAGGCACTTGATTTTTTGCTAACTTATCTTGAGGATACATACATCCACTTAAAAATGCAATCGATGATAAAACTAGAAATAGAAGTGTAAATCTCTTCAAAATACTATTTCAATCCTTTCCGAAAGGTATAATTTTAATTGCCTGTTGGTCCAGTAAATACAACAAATACCATAATAATGCCGCCAACAATTAAACATAAATATGCAAATAATGCAGTAATCGCTTTTAATAATTTCATTTTAATTTTGTACCTACTAAAATAAATGGCAATCATCGCAACGGCCAATAAACCCATTCCTGCAATGGAAATCCACATTTTCAGCATCGATTCAGACATACCTATTTCCACCTTTTCAAAAAATTTGGTGCATGCTACATATTTTAGATTAATTTTCTACAAACTACGGAACATATTATAACATATTCCTTACTATCGCTAGCATGGATTGTTGTTTTTAAAAATAAAAAAACTGAGGTAAGCGGCGTTAACCTTACCTCAGTAAAATATTAGACAGATACCCATTCCACTAGTTTAAAGCTTTTACTTCATGGCATTTTATGCAATTTCATACAGTTTTGCATCGTCGAATGCCTAATAAGAAGATAATTAATCATTTAATAAATTTGTTAAATCTTCGTTTTCATGTGTTTTTAATCTACCCATTAAGCTGTCGACCGCTTCCTTTGGATTAAACTCATTAAATAATACACTGTACAAAGCATTTGCAATTGGCATTTGTACATCATATTTTTTCGCCAGCTGGTGTGCTGCTTTAGTTGTTCTTACACCTTCTACAACCATTCCCATATTTTCCAGCACTTCATTAAGTTTCATTCCTTTACCAAGCATATTTCCAGCTCTCCAATTTCTTGAATGAACGCTAGTACATGTAACAATTAAATCCCCAATACCAGAAAGGCCTAAAAATGTTAACGGATTAGCGCCCATTTTTGTTCCTAATCGAGCTATCTCAGCTAATCCTCTAGTAATTAATGCTGCTTTGGCATTATCACCGTAACCAAGACCATCAGAGATCCCTGCGGCTAATGCAATAATGTTTTTCAACGCACCGCCAATTTCGACACCAATAATATCCGAATTGGTATAAACACGAAAATTTTGGTTCATAAATAAATCTTGCACATGCTTAGCGGCTTCTTCATTTTCCGAGGAAACAGTTACGGTTGTTGGATGCCTTAAACTTACTTCTTCGGCGTGACTCGGTCCAGATAAAACAACAATGTCTTGCAAGAGATCATTTGGAAATTCTTCTTTAATCATTTCTGAAATTCTAAGTAATGTATCAGGTTCAATCCCTTTACTAACATGGATAATTGTAATTGGTTTTGTTTGAAACTTGGCAATTTTCCCTAACACTTCACGAATAGCCTTTGTCGGAACGGCGAGTACAATATTATTAATGCCGTTCATTGCCATCTCTAAAGAATCGTAGCCAATGATAGATTCGGATAATTGAATATCAGGTAAATATTTTTTATTTGTATGAGAACGATTTATCTCCTCAATTTGCTCTTTCTTATGACCCCATAAGTGAACTTCATGTTCATTATCAGCTAGTACTATTGCAAGTGCTGTCCCCCAGCTACCTGCACCAATTACTGCAATTTTTTCATTTTTACAAGTCATTTTCATCACCTAATTATCAAATAATATAGCGTTTTTCTTTACTTATTTTCTTCGACGACAAATAATTTTTATCGGTGTTCCTTCAAAATTAAACGCATCACGTATTCGATTTTCCAAAAATCTCTCATAAGAAAAATGCATTAGTTCGGGTTCATTAACAAAAACAACAAAGGTTGGTGGTTTAATAGCCACTTGTGTGGCATAGTAAATTCTTAACCTCTTCCCTTTATCCGTTGGTGTAGGGTTCATTGCAACAGCATCCATAATCACTTCGTTTAAAATACTTGATTGAACACGCATGGCATGATTTTCACTAACTGTCTGAATAACTGGAATTAATGTTTGGACTCTTTTTTTCGTTTTGGCTGACAAGAATACGATTGGTGCATACGATAAAAAGAGAAAATGTTCGCGAATATTTTCTTCGAATTTTTTCATCGTTTTTTCGTCTTTTTCAACCGCATCCCATTTATTCACAACAATTACTATTGCTCTACCAGCTTCATGGGCATAGCCAGCAATACGCTTGTCCTGTTCTCTTATTCCCTCTTCGCCATTTAATACAACACAGACGACATCTGATCGTTCAATAGCTCGTAGTGCACGAAGAACACTATATTTTTCAGTACTCTCATACACTTTCCCTTTTTTCCTCATCCCTGCCGTATCAATAATGACATATTTTTGATCATCGAACGTGTACATCGAATCAATTGCATCCCGAGTCGTTCCTTCAATATCACTTACAATTACACGCTCTTCTCCTAGTATAGCGTTTACAAGTGATGATTTTCCAACATTAGGCCGTCCAATAAAACTAAATTTAATTGTATCCTCGTCATATTCTGTATCCTCGGACTTAGGAAAGTGTTTGGCTACTTCATCTAAAAGGTCACCTAATCCAATTCCATGTGCCCCTGAAATAGGAAAGGGATCACCAAATCCAAGTGAATAGAAATCATAAATTTGATCTCTCATTTCTGGATTATCAATTTTGTTTATTGCTAAAACGACAGGCTTTTTTGATTTATACAAAATTTTTGCAACTACTTCGTCAGCCGAGGTAATTCCTTCACGTCCACTAGCGATAAAAATAATAACGTCTGCCTCATCAATAGCAATCTCCGCTTGACTTCTAATTTGTTCAAGAAATGGTTCATCTCCAATATCAATACCACCAGTATCAATAATATTAAAATCATGAGTTAACCACTCCGCAGAACTGTAAATTCGATCTCTAGTAACCCCGGGTACATCTTCAACGATAGAAATACGTTCACCGACAATGCGATTAAAAATTGTTGACTTTCCTACATTCGGACGACCTACAATCGCGACAACTGGTTTTGTCACCGTAATCACCCTTCCATATATATTTTCTTCCATCTCATTCGCTTTTTGTTGATTAAAAAGCTACGTTAAAGTGCTATGTTGATTTTTGCTACTAGTTAATTGAAGCGAGCATCTGCAGCGAAAAATCAACAACCAAGTTTAACAGAGCTTATAAAAAATTGATGTTGTAAACGACTAACCTAGATAGTTTATCAATAATATGTTTGACAAGCAATAAATAGATTGGAAGAGATAAGCGATTAATGAAAATTTAACCTTGCTTTTCTCTTTCAATATTACTTTTCGTAGAAATATTCGAAAATGCATAATTCATAAATGTCCAAGTAAAACTTATACTTAAAAATATTGTATATACATCTAAATAATCAGCACTCCCTATCGTATAGGGAAAATTCCATTTTTTTAGAATAAGCGAATAGATAACCTCTCCTTGCAAAGTTCCTGCAGTTGTACAAATGATTTGAGAATATAATGTTTGTGAAAAAAGTAGCTTTGACAATAAGAAGAGAAACCCTCCAAGTAAAAATCGACGATCAAAAAACATCCAAACCGGATCATATAATTCCAATAATAACATACCACAAAAACCAGTCATCATGATGAAAATTGCTACAAACATATATATCTTCTTCACGAGTGAAAGTTTTGAGAAATGATAAAAGCAAATAGCTAACATTACTAATGATGGCAATTGAATTGTTAATGTAAATAAATTGATTTTATACGGAAAAAGAATTAATAAAAGCAATGATAATGTCGCTAACCAGATTCTTATTTTATTTTGTTTACTTATGATAAAAGTCGAGAAAATCCAGACACTCCAAAGAAAAAATAAATAAAAAAATCCACTCACAAAAACACCTCCTTTCTTTTCATTATGGGAAAAGAAAAAAAGTTCTAACCATGAATAGTAATTTTTTCTGTACAAATGCTAATTATCGAGGGAGGTGTTTTGCAATGGGAAAAGATCGGCAAGAAAAAAAGTTGAAGGCAAGTCGTCGAGTAGAGTCAGATCGCGACCAAGCACTACACTATAACGGATCAACAAAGCTTGAAGGACCGGAAGATGCTAGAAAAAACCAAAGAGGATAAGAAAAGCTGAGCGCTAGACGCTGCAGCTGGACAGGAAAGCTATATATATTTAATCAAAAATAAAAAACTCTCGAAATGAGAGTTTTTATTTTAAATTTAGTTTTTCAATTCTTTTAACTTTTCACCAATTACTTCTCCTAATTGAAAGCCTTTTGCTTCCTCCGGAAGTTCATAATCAATAACTTCTTCCGTATTACGCTCTTCAAGATCTTTAATGCTAAGTGACAAACGATTTTCCTCAGAGTTTACATCTAATACTTTCACTTGCACTTCTTGACCTTCTTTTAATACTTCATGTGGGGTATTTATATGCTTATGGGAAATTTGAGAAATATGAACTAATCCTTCAACACCCGGTAGCACCTCAACAAATGCGCCAAAAGAAACTAATCTTTTCACTTTACCCGTAAAAACTGCTCCTTTAGGTGCTTTCTCTTCAATATTTGCCCATGGCCCTGGTTGAGTTTCTTTAATGGATAAAGAAATTCGTTCATTATCATGATCAACAGAAAGTACTTTCACTTTAACTGTTTGACCCTCTTCAAGAACATCAGACGGTTTATCGACATGCTCATGGGACAATTGAGAAATATGAACAAGTCCGTCTACACCGCCAATATCAACAAAAGCTCCAAAATCTGTAATTCTCTGAACAACTCCCTCGAGTATTTGTCCAGCTTGTATTTGTTTTAAAGCCTGTTTCTTTTTCTCTAATTTTTCTGATTCAACGACTGCTCGATGAGAGAGAATAATTCGGTTCTTTTCGCGATCTAATTCAACAATTTTAAATGACAATGTTTTGCCTTTATAATCTTCAAAGTCTTCAACATAATAATCTTCAACAAGTGATGCCGGAACAAACCCTCTAATTCCTAAATCAACCACTAAGCCACCTTTAACTACATCACTAACAACTGCATCAAACACAATATTATTTTCAAAACGTTGTTTCAATTCATCCCACGCCAATTCTGCGTCAACTTTCCGTTTTGAAACAACAAGAGCTTCCTCTTCGACCTTTGTGACAACGAGATCAAGGACATCACCGACACTTACAACGTCCGATGCTTTTTCAATATGAAGGCTTGATAATTCACTGATTGGGATAATACCGTCTATTTTGCTACCTTCAATAGCAACAAGAACTTGCTTTTCCTCAACCTTTGTAACAGTTCCTTTTACTTTGTCATTTTCTGAAAAGGTCCTTACTTCTACTTGATTCATCTCATCTGTCATATGTATTCCTCCTTAATCTAAATACCGAAAGCAGATGCTACATGTGTTTTTGAGTTCTTTTTTCTCTATGAAACTCGAATAAATATTTCCATTTAGCTTCCATGCTTTTCTAATTTCTTATAATTCAAAATATAATCCTTCTATAAACTTCTAACAAATGCTACATTTTGTCAAGTAAAGAGACTTAGCAACGATGAGTTTCTATTAATTTTTTGAGATGGTCCATTATGACAGCGGTAACTTCACTTGCACTTGCTTTTTTTTCACGTAGTTCTTTCATGTCAATCGGTTGACCATATACAACTTTCAATTTTTTAAATGGCTTATACGGACCGATAATTGCACATGGAACAACTGCCGCTTCCGATCTTAACGCAAAAAATCCTGCACCGGAAAGACCTTCTCCAAGTTCACCAGTCTTACTTCGCTTACCTTCCGGAAATAATCCTAATACTTGATTATCTTTAAGTACTTTTAGCCCTTTTCTCAAAGCTTCCCTATCGTTCATTCCCCTCTTTACAGGGAAGACATTTAAGTGTTTCATTAATGTTTTAATGACAGGTGTTTTAAATAATTCTTCTTTCCCCATAAAGATAACTGGTCTTGGGGCGGTAATACCAACAACCGGCGGGTCAAGATTATCGATGTGATTAGGACATAAAAGAACCCCGCCACTTTTAGGAAAGTTCTCTAATCCTATTACTTGAATTCTAAATAGAGGTTTAAAAATTCTCCATACAACGACTTTTGCAAAAGAATAAAATGTCACGCTAATTCGATCCTTTCATTAGCTAAGTTCATTATTTTATTTACAACATCATCGATAGATAGCGATGTAGTATCGATAATAATTGCATCTTCTGCTTTTTTCAAAGGTGCAACTTCACGTTCAGAGTCAAGCTTGTCCCGCTGTTCAATTTCCTTTTTTAATTGAGTAAGGTCTGATGGATAACCTTTTGAAATATTTTCGTTATGACGTCTTACCGCACGTTCTTCTACACTCGCAAGTAAAAAGATTTTTAATTCTGCATCGGGGATAACATGTGTTCCAATATCCCGCCCATCCATAACAACAGCACCATCTTTTGCGAAGGCTTGTTGTCTCTTTACCATCTCTTCACGCACTAAACGATGTTTTGAAACATTTGATACATTGTTTGTTACGTGACCTTGACGAATTTCATTCGTTACATCAATTCCATCGACAAATACAAGTTGTCCATTTTTACCCGGTTTAAGTTCTATTGATGTCGCATGCAGGAGATCTGCTAACGCTTCTTCATTATTTATGTCCACTTCATTTTCAATGGCCTTAAGTGTTAATGATCGATACATAGCTCCCGTATCTATGTATATAAACGACAAGTTTTCTGCCACAATTTTAGCAACTGTACTTTTTCCGGCAGCTGCAGGACCATCAATTGCGATTCTAATTTTTTTGTTCATTTCATTCCACCCTAATCTAATAAAATTACCTTATTTCACAATATCTTTTTTATTTTAACATATATTTTATCAATAGAGTCAATTTCATAATTGCTCTTTTTAAAAATACAGAATCCTACAGAATTTCTAAAATATATTTTTAAAAACAGAAATCATGCTACTTGTTGCTGATTTAATTGTACATTAATTCGGTCTGCGGCTAACTTTGAAGCATTATAAATAAGGGTTACCATGTCAAAATGAATTTTTGCACGTTTCCCAGTACGATAGCGAACATTGTTCAGTTGAAAGAATTCTTTCAGATAGGCATTAACCCGTTCTACGGCAGTACGACGTTTGAAAATGTTTTTCCATGCTTGTGACCCGCGTGCTGGTGCGGTATATCTGCGAAGGTCTGAAGTGATTTTCACTTTATAAACCTTTTGGCAAATACCTTCATTAGCTAAGGGACAGTCAGCGCATTCCTTTGGTCTTGTGTATTTCAATGTTTCATATTTAGGATCAAAACTATCATAACGATAAGAATGCTCTCTGAAACAAGTTGGGGCAAAGTGTTTATCATAGCCAATGATTTCCCCTTCATTTCGCTTATTATACGCGATGACGGATTGTTGTCCCATTCGATGTACCTGCTCGTATATGGGTTCATAGTCATAGCCCGCATCCATTGTTTGATAACGTAATGGAAGGTGAAGGCGTTCCTGAATTCCTTTCAGTAAAGGGATAGCCGCCTTACCATCATTTAGACTCCCAGATGAAAAAAGAGCCTGTAGAATGTATTGGCTTGATGTACCAACGGCTAAATGACCTTTGTAGCCAAACCAAAAAACATTTTGTCCTTCTGAGTTCTTTTTCACGCCCCATTTAGGGTCTTGGGGAACTTCGGCACGTAGTTCGGCTAGGGGAACATCTAATTGGGCCACAATTTTTCTATCATATAAAGGTAAATTGGCTTCCGTTTCAGCTTGTTCTTTAAGCCACCCGTCACGCTCATCTTTTGATTTCCGACCACGTTTTTGGGGTTCAGATTTTGGCTTTTCTTCTTTTGGCTGCGCTTGGTCTCGTGCTTCAAAATGGGTTGCATCAATAGCCACTGTATCATCCGTGATGAAACCTTCTGCAATAGCCTGGAGGACCACTTTTTCTTGTTCTTTCTCAAGGATATCGCTTTCCTCCAATTTCGTTATGAGACGTGAATAGGAGGATTCTGAAGGCACATGATCAGAAACCAAAAAGCCACAATTTAACTTAAAAGCTAGATCATCATGAAGACGTTTTATAAGATCCTTCATCGTAGGGATGCGCTCTATGTATCTTACAAAGGTGGAGATAATCATGGCTGCATAGTTTAGTTCTTCCGGTGCACCCAACCGTGATTTTTTCGCCACTTGATGGTACATCGAATCCAAATCTACCGCTGAAATAATGGCTTCATATTTTTGGGTAGGTTCCATGTCAAATAATTCCTGTATGCCAAATAGGCTAGGTTGTCGTATAATAGTCATAAGAAGTACTCCTCCAGTCTTTTTATGGTTTGTGGTCAACGTAAGCCCGAATTATAAAAAATAAGTGTACCTTTCGGTACGCATCGTAAATAGCCGTAAATTCTGACTTTTTTAATCGAATTACGGCTATTTCATTTATTTGCTACATTCTGCCTGAATCATTTTTGACCAGGGCATGTATTGATCTAAAATTTCAGGGTTTTGTTGGACGCCGAGATTTGGTAAATCCGTAAAAAGTTTCTTTATATATTCATAGAAATCAACGCCGTTACTTTTGGCAGTTTCAGCAATACTTAAACAGATGGCATTCGCTTTTGCACCAGCTTCACTTACACTAAAGAGCCAATTTTTTCTTCCTATAACGTTGGGACGGATGGCGTTCTCGGCTGGATTATTATCCATTTCAATTCGCCCATCATTCAGGAATAATTTGAGTCCATTTGCCCTGTTTAATGTGTATTCAGCTGCTTTTGCTAACGCATTTTTTCCGTAAAATGGTGATGTTTCAACCCAGTGAAGGAATTCCTCCACGATTGGCTTCGAGTACTTTTGACGTTTTTTTCTTCGTTTACTCGGAGACAAACGTTTAAATTGCCTTTCTAGTCGATATAAATCATCACAATATTTCACACCGATTCTACCATTTTTGCTATCAGCTTTCAGCCAATAACGACGAACATGCGCCCAACAATTTGCGAAATTAACGCCTTCCAACTTATCATAAGCAGAATAACCATCACACACAATCGTTCCAGAAAAGCCTTCAATAAAACTTTCAAGGACAGATCGAGCTCGAGATAATGCGCTTTGAA
Organism: Heyndrickxia sporothermodurans; assembly: GCA_016756695.1. Taxonomy (GTDB): domain Bacteria; phylum Bacillota; class Bacilli; order Bacillales; family Bacillaceae_C; genus Heyndrickxia; species Heyndrickxia sporothermodurans. The sequence goes on along the minus strand of CP066701.1, from coordinate 3,317,589 downwards.
AGAGAGTCATTGTTGGCCCTTGGCTTGGCACACTTCGAAACACCCAATTATACGCATTGGCTTGGCCAGATTTCCCATCGGATCGGTTGATAATTTGTCCGTATGTTTCATCGACATGCAAAACCGATTTTGCCATCATCAACTCTTTCATTCGTTCGTATACAGGTAACAGCCAATCATGTGCTACACGGATAACCCAATTCGATAGGTTTTTATCATTGGTATTCAGTCCATAGCGATTCCATTCCTTTACCTGACGGTAAAGAGGTAAATATTGTGCAAATTTATCATAGATGACTTTGGCAAGTACGCTAGGACTTGCGATGCTACGCTGAATCGCTGGTTGTGGTGCTTTCCCGCGTTTGATTTGTGCTGGCTGTGATGAATCAACTTTGCAGTCTTTACATTCATACGCATGTTCAATGTGCTGTACTTTCATCATTTTTGCAGGAATAAATTTTGCTTCTTCACGTACAAGTGTACTACCAATTTCAATCATTTGCCCTTGGCAACAGTCACAGATTGTATTTTTCGGATGATGGTGAATAGCTTCTACTTCAATACCATCATGCAAGGAATCATTTCGTTTTTTTGATTTAACTTTTCGTACAACAGTATAAGAGATTGTCTGTTGGCTTTGTTCTTCTGTGTGCTCAGGTTCGCTAAAAGCCGGGTCATCATCAAATAATGAGCCTTGCCCATCTGGTACGTTGTATTTCGATTTTTCGGATTTCGATCCATATAAAAGTTTTGTTAAATGGCGAATTTGTTCAGTTAGCGCTTCAATCTGTTTAGTTGATTGATCTAGCTTTTTCGATAAGTCTTTGTTTTGTTGATTTGAATGAGCCAATTGTTCTTCGAGAAGTCGAATTAATTTCCCATATGGATTCTTGTTATTGGAAGAAGTATTAACCATTTATTTCACCACTTTTCGTTCACCATAAGTTAGTTATATTATAACATTTTTAACGTAGAAAGCGAAGTTGAAAATGGCTATAAACCAACATTTCTAGCTTGTTTAGAATACTCCTTTTTGTGATTTTTGAATGGCCTTTGGTTGCTGAATGGACAACCCTTCTAACAACCAGCGAACCTCCTGTTGCGAAAGTTTACGTACTTCATTTTCATCTTTTGGCCATTGAAGTTTTCCTCCATCTAGTCGCTTATAAAGCATGGCGAAACCATCGCCATCAAAATATAAACATTTATAACGGTCTTTACTCCAACCAGAGAAAAGGAAAATAGAATCTCCATATGGATCAAGTTCGAAAGAATCTTGAATTAGCGTTGCTAATCCATCAATTCCCTTCCTCATATCTGTTTTACCGCAAATAATATAAATGTTTTTTACACTGGTATAATCATGTTTCATAGATTTTTCAACTCCCTCATGACCGTTTGGATGATGTGCTCATCTACGCCGTTGAAGAAGGAAATTTCAGCAGCTTCAATTTTGATTGTGCAAAAGCTATTTGAAGGATCTTTCGAAGTTGTGGATGTTATAATATTTTTTTCTGGTTGTATTGAAACGGGGACGATTGTTAGTTTTTGTTGTGACATAGGAAAAGCACCTCCTTAATTGATACGATTATTGTACTAAGGGGTGCTGATCATTTATATGCGTTGTTTGAATGGGGGCTTACTGGTCAACTACCATTATACAAGATTTGGGGAGGTACTTCTTTTTTTATCTCTTAAACCCCTTGATACACAAGGGCTAAGAATTATGAAATTCATTCAATAAAGAAAAGAAGACAGAAAATTATCTGCCTTCATTATAATCGTCTATTAAATGGCTCCATGTTTCAACAATCGGAGTCTCATTCATTTTATTTACGCCTTCATAAATGGTGATTTTTTGTAAGTCTTGAAAGTAACGTGAACTATGTAAAAACACTTGGATAATTAATAAAAACATAAAATGAATGACAATTAATTTTATAAACCAGCGCTCAATTGTTTTCAAAGGCTTCCACTCCTCCAACAACGAATATTAGTAATTTGTTTTTCATTATTGGGTTTATGGAAACATTTTATACGAAGTTACTAAAAGTTAGTTTTTTAATAATCCTTTTTTTCGTAACTCTAGCTGCTTTTCAAAGCAAAAGCGGAATAAAAGCTGTTTATCTTTTTCTTGAATATCAATAAATTCGATTGAAGCTATATTTTTTTCTCCTTCATTAATACGAATGATTTTAAAATTTGTTTGAATATAGTGATATTCTCCTGAATGCATTGGTAGAACAAGTATCATATTACCTATTTCATTTTGGACAAGTTTTATATTATTAGGTAATAATACTGCGCATCCTCCTGCACTAACATCTTCAGTAATCGTAGTAAAATGACAATTAGATTCTTTACAATTTATTGAAATGTCAATAGCGGCATTCACACGAACAAATTGTCGCCGTTGAATTTTTTTAAATGTTTCCTTAGGTGGCAATTGTAAAATAATTAATGGGATATTCTTTTTTATTTTTCCTATTACTTGAGTTCGAAATTGGTACGCCACGTTGTTTTCGGTAATAAAGACTGCATTTAATTGAAATGAATTTAAAAGAAAAGCAGTACGGTTTGTCGTTAAGCTAATAGGATAATCAATATAAATTTTATCCTCATCGATATCCGCTATTTTGCATTTATATTTCTCACCATCATCTTCTAATGATTCAAGCGTAAGGGCCGTTCCCACATTTAGCATTCCCTTGCAATCCTTCCTAATCAAATTTAATTATATAATTATTATGACATTACTATTTGAACTTTTCTAGAAAAAAAAAGAAAGGCAAGCGCCTTTCTTAAAGAGTGTTTTCATAAACCTTTTCGGCATTTTTTAACTTTTCTACTTTTTCCTCTACACCCGAATCGGCATTAATAAAAATTCGATACGTATCATTATTTAGTGTCCCTAAAAATTCATAGCATAGGACTTCTTTTCCTAAGTCATTGACTATTAGGGATCGTCGATCTTCCATGATTTTCAAATTTGGATTTATATGTTTTTTTGCTTCTTTTTTACTTAATTTAGGGTTAGGAATATTTCGTTTCTTTTTATTCTTTAAAAGATCTTGTGCAGTGAAGCCCACTATTTCACCATTATCTAAGGCTATTTTTATTTTTAATGTCTCGGGGTATATTCTAATACCATTTTCAACTGTTACAAATGAATATACCCCTATCGTATCGTATTGGGTCGTTTCAAATTCTTCCATATTTTTAATATGATTATTATCGATAAACTTTTTCGCTGAGCTCATTCCTTCATTTAAACTAAGCTTTTGCTTTGCAATATCCCTTCGTTCAATAAAATAAATAGGGTGGCCGCCTTTTTTAGTAATATCTATATTTCCTTCATTTCCATTACTATCAACAAAAGTCACACTAAAAAACCCAAATTTTGAACCTTTTCCACTTTCAGTTACTTTCACCTTTGAAAGGTTATTCTTATTTGTAAACTTTTTCGCAATCTGAATTGCTTCTTCCTTGCTAATTTTTTTCCCTGGTGCATCCTCAAAGTTTTGATTTTTCTTTTGATAGCTCATTAGTGAGGGATCCGTCATATTGGATTCGTCGTAACCCTTAACCGTTTTTTCCACGGTTTTAAAACCATCAATAATCGTGTTATCGGATGCTTCTTTTCCCGTTGCAAGGGCCATTTCAACGTCCATCCAACGTAAATTATTTTTTAATACAAGATGTTGTACTTTACGCAATTCATCCTGAATGTTTGCACTTTGTGAGTATAACTTTTTTAATGTTCCGTACTCATCTTTTGTGAGAGGTTCTTTATCTAAATCTCTTACTGCTGTTCGATAGCTGAATTTACCGATATTTGAAAGAAACTCCTCTGTTTTGTTGAATGGTAATAATGTTAAAGGCAATTGACCGACATTATTATGGGCTTCAGATGTTAACCTCCAAACATCAGCAAGTACAGGCGACAATGATTTTCTGGAATTCATCGCTAATGTCGTACCAATTTTGTCATGTAAAGTATCCATTTGATAAGCTAAATCATGAAATGCTCGTTGGTAATTGTTTTCAGCATTCATTAATATTGCGTTTTTTTCCCGATGCTCCTGATAGCCCCAAGCACCTGTACCAATTACCCCGAGCGTAAGAACTGTAATTATAATACCTCTAATCATTTTTCTCCCCCTTTACATACAAAAGATGTGTTTTCCAATCTTCTTAATTTGCGGTCTTGACCAGATCCACTTACTTGTTGCTGTTTCGGGATTAAAATAATACAAAGCTTCACCACTTGGATCCCAACCATTTATCGCGTCAATAACTGCTTTTCTTGCAGTTTCATTCGGTGTTAACCATATTTGCCCGTCCGCTACAGCCGTAAATGCTCCAGGTTCAAAAATAACTCCGGACACGGTATTAGGAAATGAGGAACTCTCAATTCTGTTTAATATAACAGCAGCTACTGCAACTTGTCCTTCATACGGTTCTCCCCTAGATTCACCATATACCGCATTCGCCAATAATTGGATATCATTTTGTGAGTAACCGTTTGGAACATTGGCAGCACTAACTTTTGATGTATTCGATGGTTTTTTTGTTGTTGTTTTATTCGCAGATGAAGATTTAGGTTTAATCTGCTTATTGATATCCACACCACCGTAGTAGGTAAAATCATTTCCTTTTTTAATTTGGTCTTTTACAAATGCCTTATTATAATTTGAAGCCTTCACTAATTTAGCTTTTGTCTTTGGTCCAGCAAGACCATCTATTGGCAATCCGAAATCCTTTTGAAAATTTCGCAATGCCCAATAGGTACCCCAACCAAAAACGCCATCAATTTTCCCTCGGTAAAAACCAATATTTTGCAAACGTGCCTGTAACTCAATTACATCATCACCTACCGCTCCTTTTTGTATCACCTGATTAGTAAAAGCTTGAACAGGTTTTTCCTTGCTTGATAGTGATAAGGTCATGAGACAAAGCATTAACACGAACATGACTTTTAACAAAGTGTTATACTTCATTCTATCTTAACCCTCCATAAAATGATTTAGAATTAAAGCTAGTTTTTGTTCCAAGAGGGTTTTTTATTCAAAATTTCATAATAAAAAACAATCGGACATATTATCCGATTGTATTAATTGTTGATTTGTTGTTTTCCGTTACTACTTCATGATGATTTTTCGAAAGGATATGGGCATGTTTTACTTTCTTTAATGCTAACCACCAAAGAAATAGCATAAATGGGATCATATAATAAATCCATTTCGTCTTTGATAAAAGGATATAATCATATGAACCATGAAGAATTAGTGGAATGGAAAAAGAATAGATCAATGCTTTCTTCTTTTTTAAATGATCAACTGAAAATTTAGCTTTTCCTAAATAATATCCCATTAATACGCCAAATAATGCATGACTTGAAACAGGTAATAATGCTCGCCCAAACGCTGTCCATACGCCATCTGCAAATAAATACAAAATATTTTCCACAGTTGCAAAACCAAGTGAAACACTAGCACCGTAAACAATTCCATCGTAAGGCTCGTTAAAATCCCCTAGTTGGTACACAACAAAATAGAGGATAAACCATTTAAAAAACTCCTCTAATAATGATATATTAATAAATGCATTAAAAATATTTCCTTGTAATACATGCTCTGTCATTAATACATGCTGAATAAACATGATTGGGAATGTAAGAAATGCACCAAATAAAAATGCTTTAAAAACAGATTGAATTGGTTCAAATTCATATTGATCCTTTAAATAAAAATAACTTAATAAAGCTAAACCTGGTGCTATTCCTGCTGATAATATTACCAGCATTTTTCGTCCTCTTTTCTATAACGTTTTTTTAATCGTAACATGTATAATATAGAATGAAAATATTTTATTCAAAATTTGGAAAAGCTTTGTTTTTTTATGGGGGTATATTTGATGAAAAAAAACATTTTAGTTGTGCATACCGGTGGAACTATTTCAATGTTTGAAGATAGTGAGACAGGTGCCGTTAAACCCGGAAATGAAAATCCTTTGTCAACTCAGACAAAAGGTTTAAATAATTTAGCAAATCTAATCATTAAGGAACCTTTTAACCTTCCTTCTCCACATATTACAATGCAAGAAATGCTTCAATTAAAGAAAATAATTGAAGATGAGGTGAATCAAAATAAGATTGAAGGGGTAGTTATTACACACGGAACAGATACACTAGAAGAAACTGCCTATTTTCTTGATTTAACGATAGATCTTGAAATACCTATCGTTGTTACAGGAGCAATGAGGTCAAGTAATGAAATTGGTTCCGATGGTTTATATAATTTAATCACTTCAATTCGTGTTGCAGCATGTGACGATGCCAAAGGAAAAGGTGTTCTAGTTGTATTAAACGATGAGATTCATACTGCGGAAAACGTTACGAAAACACATGCGAGTAATGTATCGACTTTTCAAAGTCCTCAGTATGGACCAATTGGAATCATTACAAAGCAGGGAGTATTTTTTCATAATACCCCTACCCATAAAGAAAAATACGATATCGATCAAATTTCAAAAAGAGTAGCATTATTAAAAGCCCATGCTGGAATGGACTCGTTACTTTTTCATTCCATTCTCGATTTACAATACGATGGAATCGTCATTGAAGCATTAGGTCAAGGTAATATGCCCCCTGATACAGTGGAGGGAATTAAATCGTTAATCGAGGCAAATATTCCTACGATCATCGTCTCAAGATGCTTTAATGGAATTGCTCAAGACATTTACGGATATAATGGCGGAGGAAAACAATTAAAAGAATTAGGTGCCATTTTTTCAAATGGTTTAAATGGGCAAAAAGCTAGAATAAAGCTTTTAATTGCACTTTCACAAACAAACGATATGAAAGTTATCGAAGAAATGTTTCATTAAATAATATTAGCAAAAGACCTGTACCTCGTATGGTACAGGTCTTTATATATTTAACAAGCTCATGTTATGGGCAAATACATGAAGCGATAAGTTCTCCGTGAAAACGTCCATTCTCAATAAATATTTCATTCGCATTATTACCAGCAGCAATTACACCGGCGATAAATATTCCTTTTATATTTGTTTCCATTGTATTCGGATCAAATTCAGGTTTACCTGTTAACGGATCAATCGCTACTCCCATTTCCCGTAAGAAATGATGATCCGGATGATATCCAGTCATGGCGAAAACAAAATCATTTTTAATTTCCTTAACTACTTCATTCACGCGATATTTCACAGTACTTTCCGTAATTTCTAACAGCTCCGCCTTAAATTCTAAAGTGATTTGGCCGTTTCGTACTAAAGAATCGAACTCAGGCAAAATCCAAGGCTTTACGCTTTTAGAATATTCTTCTCCTCTATATAAAACCGTTACATTTGCCCCTGCTTTATTTAATTCAATCGCTGCGTCAACGGCAGAATTTTTCCCACCTATAACGACTACATTTGTATTAAAATAAGGGTGTGCTTCTTTAAAATAATGAAAAACTTTCTCTAAATCTTCCCCCGGTATATTCATATAATTTGGATGGTCATAATATCCCGTTGCTATTACTACATTTTTCGCAGTGTATTCTTTTTTACTTGTCGTAAGGATGAAACTTTCATCATTTTGTTTTGTTATCGTTTCAACTTTTTCAAATCGATTGATACGTAGGTTTTTTCTTTTTACAACTTCTCGATAATACGTTAATGCTTGATTTCGTCTTGGCTTTAAATTTTCGTTGATAAATGGAACTCCACCAATTTCTAATTTCTCACTCGAACTAAAAAATGTTTGATGTGTTGGGTAATTATATATAGCATTAACGATATTCCCTTTTTCGATAATGAGCGGGTCAATTCCTTTATCCTTTAAAGCGATTGCTGCTGAAAGACCACATGGACCTCCCCCGACAATAATACACTCTTCTGTTTGCATTGTTGCCACCTCTTAATTCCTTTTGAATAATATTAAGTAAAGTATATAAAAAAACTCCCATCTATAATGATAGGAGATTTTTATGATTGCTGCAATGTTCGTGCTAAATCCAACCTCTGAAACGGGAAGCTTCGGCTGATTTTCTTACCCCTACCATGTAGGCAGCTAGTCTCATATCGACTCTTCTTGTTTCAGCAGTGTTATAAACATTTTCGAAGGAATGCACTAAAACTTTTTCAAGTTTTTCATCTATTTCTTCTTCTGTCCAATAATATCCTTGGTTATTTTGTACCCATTCAAAATAGGATACAGTAACCCCACCAGCTGAAGCTAATACATCTGGTACCAATAGAATACCACGGTCAGTTAAAATTTGTGTAGCTTCTAAAGTGGTTGGACCATTTGCAGCTTCTACTACGATTTTTGCACGAATATTATGTGCATTTTCTTCCGTAATTTGGTTTTCGATTGCAGCCGGCACTAAAATATCACAATCTAATTCAAGCAATTCTTTATTTGAAATGGTACTGTCAAACAGTTTTGTAACTGTACCGAAACTATCACGGCGGTCAAGTAAATAATCGATGTCTAAACCATTCGGATCATATAAAGCGCCATAAGCATCAGAAATCCCAATTACTTTAGCACCCGCATCATGCATAAATTTAGATAAAAAGCTTCCGGCATTACCAAATCCTTGAACTACGACTTTTGCGCCTTCAAGACTAATTCCGCGCTTTTTAGCCGCTTCTCGAATACATATAGTAACACCTTTAGCAGTTGCCGTTTCACGTCCGTGAGAACCACCTAACATGTTGTGACCCCGAAAAGTTAGAGTTTATATCAAGCAGCTAATTGGCTGGTATGAATGCGGTATTGAACCGGAGACATACCGGCCAATTTTTGTTTGATACGTTTGTTATTATAATAATCTATATATCTTTCAATCTTGCTCTTTAATTCTTCAAAAGAACACAATGCCTCTCCATGATACATCTCTTGTTTTAATAAACCAAAGAAGTTTTCCATTGGTGAATTATCTAAGCAGTTTCCTTTTCTAGACATACTTTGAAAAACTTTATTTTTCTTAAGTGTTTTCACCCATTTTCTATGTTGATAATGCCATCCTTGGTCAGAATGAATAGTTGTTCTGTATTTTGATTCTTTTACGATTTCTAATGCTTTTCCCAAGGGTTTCATCACAAGTTCTAAACTTGGATGCTTAGCTATTTCATGTGAAAGTATTTCACCATTAAACATGTCCATGATTGGATTTAAATATAATTTTTCTCCATTAGTACATTTAAACTCAGTGATATCTGTAGTTAACTTTTGATGGGGCACATTAGAATAAAATCTACGATTAATAAGGTTCTTCGCAACTTTTCCAACAGTACCTTTGTAAGAACTATACTTGCGTGTTTTTCTCCAGAACTTTTTTCCTTTTAGTCCTAGTTTCTTCATGATACGTTGAATCCTCTTATGATTCACTTTATAGCCCCGATTTCCCAATTCAAGATGAATACGACGGTAACCATAATTTCCGTCATTTTCTTCGAAAATGGATTGGATAAGATCTTCTAGTCCTTGATCCGGATTAACCTTTTTCATCATCTTTATATGATAGTGGTAGGAGGATTCAGGGATGCCGACTACATGTAATACATCCCTTAATTTAAATTCTTCTTTGAGTTCGAATGATAATGCTGCCTGTGCTTTTCTAGATAGCCCACCGGATCCATCTGAAAAGCTCGCAACTTTTTTAGATATTCTACCTCCAAACGAAGAAGCTCATTTTCTCTTTCTAGTTTTTGTTCGTATGTCATTTCTTTTTCTTCCACGTGTTTGTTTTTATTACTCTTACTCGTACCTTTATCAGACATGGGTGACCGTCCTTTCGGTTTACCCAGGGCTTCAGCACCACCTTCAAGAAATTCCTTTTTCCATCTAGATATCATCGGAGGGTTAGTTATCCCAAATTGAAGGGCTGAATCAATCACTGAAGAACCTGTTCTCTTCATAAATCTTAATACATCTAGCTTAAATTGAACAGAATATGATTTCTCATGTTTCTTGCTCATTAAGCTTTCGGCACCAAAATTTTCGTAATTTTTTACCCAGTTAATAATCTGCTTATGTGACTTCACACCATGTTTACGGGCTAAGAGCTTGTATCCAAGATTTCCTTCTAGATATTCTTTAACTACCATCAGTTTAAATTTCTCACTATATTTAGCCATAAATAAACACTCCAAAAGTTAGATTTTTACTCTAACTTTTGGGGTGCAGTACAACACGAGTGGTTTACCGGTAATAAATCCGGGTGAATCGTTTTCACGCAATCTGCTGTATTCATCCATCATCCATGCCATTATTTGCGAGTTTGTAAATACGTCCGGAGCTGGTATGTCTTTCGTAGGACCTACGATTTGACTTATGGCGCGAACATAACCGCGACTTAAAGCTTCTAGCTCACGAAACGACATTTCACGAGGATCACAAATAATTCCGCCTTTTCCTCCGCCATACGGTAAGTTGACAATACCACATTTTAATGTCATCCATATTGATAATGCTTTAACTTCTTTTTCAGTAACATTAGGATGGAATCGAATTCCTCCTTTTGTTGGACCAACAGCATCATTATGTTGTGCACGGTAACCTGTAAAGATTTTGATCGAACCATCATCCATACGTACAGGAATTTTCACTGTTAATAAGCGCATTGGTTCTTTTAATAATTCATAAACTTCTTCAGGATAACCTAATTTTTCAAGTGCTTTGTGAATTACTGTTTGTGTAGACTTTAATACATCATGTTTCTCTTCTAAAACTTGATTATCTGCACCCGTCTCGGCTGCCATTGTTGCAAACCTCCTAAAAATCAATCGGTATTAAGTATTCATGCTTTCAGACATAGTATACACTTTTACTGTATTTATGCAAGATAAATGAGGATACTTTTTCGATTTTTTGTAAACGCTCTCAAACGTTTGGAGATTCATCAAAAGTTTTTATTAAAGCATAGAAATGACCTGAACATGAATTTCTGTAACAGGTCATTTTTCACACTATTTTAACGTTTGAAATAGTTTGCTAGTATTTGTAGTGCATCGTGATCAATAATGGTTGTTCCATACTCCTCAAGCATATAGACCGACAAATTCGTCTTTTCTCCAAATTCCTCGCAAATGGTCGAAACAGGTTGTTGAAACGGAAGAATTAAAAAGTATTGGTCTTCAAATAAAATTAATTTACTATTCGCCTGCAACTGAAGATTTTCCAAATAAAATGCAAGTGTGATGACGTCTTCAATCGATTCAAAAATAAAGATAGAATAGCAACTTTTTGTCGAGAGAAATGGTTTTAATTGATTTTCCTCTTGAAGGGAAAGTTCGTCCATAGTTAATATTAAAACGATCTCACTCGAATTTAATGAAAAGATTTCAATTGAGATGGTATCCGGTATATCACATTGATATTTCTGTTTAGCAATTTCCACCATTTCATCAAACAATTCATACCATATAAATGATTCGAATTCTTCCTCATGCAACCCTTTATCTAAAAGCTCTTCGAAAGTAATCGAATACTTAATTTTATTTTGAGATATTCGTTCTAATTTCATTAAATCCGCCCCCTGATATGGCTTCTAACACCATACTATGTGAGCGAAAAAAGAAGGTTCACTTAAAAATCGGGACGTAATGATAAAAAATCCTCCCAATAAAACACAAGGTGGATTTTCTATTTATTCGTTAGTCTTCAGTAATATTTAAAACACGGAAACCGGAATCCTCCAAACTATTGATAAATTTATCGATATTATCACGTTTTTCGATTTTCAGAATAATTCTTCTTACTAATTTATCGGTTTCATCAAAAGTAACTAACGAAATTACCGACTCGTGATATTGTTGGATAATATTAGCTAATCTCGCAATACGTCCTTCGACCTCGACAGAGCTAAATGCGATCCGAATTCCCGGACGTTTAATTCCAAATGCACTTTGGAATTGCTCTATGACATCAAATCGAGTGACGACACCTAAAAATTTCCTTGCCTCATCCACTACTGCAAATAAAGGGAAGTCTTTTAACTCAACTAATGTATTTTCGAAGATTTCGTTCCCTTGAAAATAAATCTCTTGATGTGCCGCTATTTCACTAACTTTCTTTGTTTTTAAAAATTCTTCCTTTGACATTTCGGAATTAAAAAAGTTTTTATAAATATGATAATGAGTAATCATTCCAACATACTCATCTCCACTTAAAACCGGTAGTCCGTCCACCTTTTTTGACCTTAACACCTGTAACGCATGTTCGATTGTATCTTCTGCATTCACATAAAAACAGCGAGATTTAGGAATCATTATATTTTTCGCAAACATATGTAATCACCTCATTAAATTAATCCACCATGCATGTATATTTCAACATTATTCGAAAAATACCCTTTAAAAGATTAATTTTTTTTGCCGAAAAATACAATAGCGTTTTTATTGGATTATTGACATGATGGACAATATTATTCCATAAAATTAAATGATGACAAATATAGGAGCATTCCTGTTAGAAGGATTTTCGGGGACTTGAACAAAAAGAGCCCTCTTGGTATGATGCGGGGTGTCAAATCGTCGATGAATTGACCCCTAATTTGTTAACCAAGGAGGACTCCATAATGGATTTTAAACAAAATCAGAAAATTAATCAAGTCACCGAAAAAACACTCGTTGTAGGGATCGATATCGCAAAGCGGACACATTACGCTTGCTTTGTAGACGATCGTGGCCGGGTGCTCCAAAAGTCTTTCTCAGTTTATCAATCTAATAACGGCTTTGAGTATTTATATCAACGTATTTTGACTGAAATGAAAGAAAGCGAAAAGACAGAAGTCATTGTCGGGATTGAACCTACTGGCCATTACTGGCTAAATTTAGCCTATTTCCTTGAAGAACGAGGCATTTCCTTAGTCATGACGAATCCGATGCATGTCAAACGGTCAAAAGAGTTGGATGACAATCTGCCAACCAAACATGACCGTAAAGATGCACTGGTAATCGCTCGTCTTGTAAAGGATGGACGCTTTAGTTATCCGCGAATCCTCAAAGGGATGGAAGCTGAACTTCGTGCTGGTTCTACATTCCGTAGTAAATTGACTGAGGAGCTAGGAGCCGTCAAAAACATGATAATTCGCTGGTTAGATCGCTATTTTCCAGAGTTCGTTCAAGTATTTCCGTCATTCGGAAAAATGGCTATGGCCGCACTTGAATGCACTCCATTTCCAAGTGATCTTCACCAGAAACACCCGGATGAAGTGTTATCCCTTTATCGAAAGGTCGAGGGACTAAAATCCCCCCAAAGACCAAAAGCAGTGCGCCTTATCGAAGTCGCAGCTAGCTCTATCGGAGTAACGGAAGGATGTGAGATGGCCCGTATTGAAATAGCCACACTTGTCCGCCGTTACCACCAGCTAGAAAAAGATATTGAGGGTATTACGGAGCGCTTAGTTGAGCTTGTAAAAATGTCAGTAGAATACGAATGGCTGTCAACGGTACCAGGGCTTGGAGATACGACAATCGTTGACCTATTAGCTGAAATCGGAAGTTTTTCACACTACGAAGATCCACGCCAACTAATCAAACTCGCGGGATTAACGTTACGTGAAAATTCCTCTGGTATGCACAAAGGGCAAAAACGAATCTCTAAACGGGGTAGAAGAAAGCTACGCGCTCTCCTGTTCCGAGTCATGATGCCGATGATCCGCCACAATGAAGCTTTTAGAAAGCTACATGAGTATTACACGAACCGTCAGGTTAATCCTTTACGCAAGAAACAATCCATCGTGGTTCTATGCGGTAAACTGTTAAAAGTATTACATGGAATTAGCACTAAGCACAAAGCGTTTGACGCACAGCGAATGATGAGGGATATTCCAAGTCTCTTAGAGGCAGCTTAAATCCCTACAGCCCCTTAACTAGACCTAGACAACAGGATGACACGGAGAAGCTGGCATTATTTTCACCATTCGACCTAGAGTCCCTATAGGAGCTTCGCTAGCCTCTGCCTTATGACTAGACCGAACGAAGGAATGTAGGCACATAGATGCCCAGAGACATGGGAGGGTACGTCATCATAAGCTACGCAGAGATCCATTGTGCATCGTATAATTCCCTATCACTACTTTCCATAATTATCCAGTAGTGACCGCGTAGCGTACCTATTTATTGGAATAGTTTCACATATTATGAAAATAAAGTTAGGGTCCGTGTCGAAAAATATTTTTTTGACACCCTACCAACGGGTCAAACCGTTGATGTATCAACATTTATAGAGGGAGGGAGAATTATGCCTACGTATTACAAAAGCTATAAACCTTATATAAGTCCATTTGATCCTTGTCCCCCGATAAAAGTGAAAACTTTTTCAACACCGCCTAACTTATATATAGATTTTCAACCACCCAATTTACCACAATTCACACCACAAGAAGCACTACGAAAGGGAACATTGTGGCAACCGTTATATGATCCATATTTTAGTCCATATGAAAGAGCAAAGGAGTGAGAGGAAAGTGCCAAAACCAGTACCTCCTGAATATTACAAAATGCTGGAAGAATTACAGGTGCTAGATTTTGTCATTGTCGAACTAACATTATATTTAGATACACATCCTGGTGACCATGATGCTATTCAGCAGTACAATTTATTTACTCAACAACGTAAGAAAGCAAAAAAAGAGTTTGAAAAACAGTTTGGGGCCTTAACAAGTTTTGGCTACAGTTATTCACAAGCTCCTTGGGATTGGAAAAATGCTCCATGGCCATGGCAAGTATAAAAAATTTATTTTGAAGGAGTGAATTTTGCTAATGTGGGTATACGAGAAAAAACTCCAATATCCGGTAAAGGTGAGCCAATGTAACCCTATGCTTGCTAAATTTTTAATTGAACAATACGGAGGGGCTGATGGAGAATTAGCCGCTGCACTCCGCTATTTAAATCAAAGGTATACAATTCCTGATAAGGTCATCGGATTATTAACAGATATCGGAACCGAGGAGTTTGCACATTTAGAAATGATTGCAACAATGGTGTATAAACTTACGAAGGATGCTACCCCAGATCAATTGAAGGAAGCAGGTCTTGGTGCTCATTATGCGAATCATGATAAAGCCCTTTTTTACGAAAATGCTGGCGGCGTCCCTTGGACCGCAACATACATTCAAGCAAAAGGAGATCCGATTGCAGATCTTTATGAAGACATCGCAGCTGAAGAAAAAGCAAGAGCAACTTATCAATGGATTATTAATATGAGCGATGATCCAGATATTAACGATAGTTTAAGATTTCTGCGAGAACGTGAAATTGTACATTCCCTACGATTTAGAGAGGCAGTTGAAATTCTTAAAGAAGAAAAAGGGAAAAAGAGATTTTTTTAGTATCATTGTTACTTACTTTCATGATATAAATTAATATTATATTTTTCTTTCATCATTTCAAATACAACATTTCTAGATTTCCAAGCTTCATTTTTCCATAAATCTTTGCTTCGATCGATAATCTCACATCTTAACTCGTGATACTCTTTTTCTGCTTTTTCCTTTTTTTCATATAACACTTTTGTTGCCCCAAATGTCCCTATAGCAATAAAAAGAAAAAATAGATGATTATTTTCACCGACGATAATAGAAAATATATCCGCAAAGGAATAAGAGTAAGGTTCTAAAATGAAGTAGTATAAAAAATAAAGGCAAGTAAAACTATATAGTACACTTATCCATAGCAAAATAATATGACGTTGTTTAAGTCTATCGAATTTTAACTTTCGATCGACTAAGTTTTGCAACATTTGCTTTGTCGCTTGATCTGTAAGTTTCAAAGATACAATTGATGAATCCATAACCATCCCCCCATTAAAATTCTATGAGCAAGTCCATAATGTATGTCATAAAATCAATCCTTAGACAGAAAAAAGATAGCAAAAAAATGCTATCTTTTTTCTGTCTAGGTATACGCTATGGTAAATGAATTTGTAACACTTGTCCTACCATTATTCCATCATTCGTTATGTGGTTCCATTGTTTTATTTTTTCGATTCCTTCTTCGGAGTGATAATACTTCATCGCAATGCTGTAGAGCGATTCATTCGCTTGTACAGTATGATAGACAATTTTCGAATCTTGCTCTGAATTGCTTTGTGTCTCTCCATTTTCTATTTTTTGCCCTTTATCAATTGTTTGTTCATCAGTTAAATCCGCGTCTTCTTGTTCCTGATCCTTACTTTCCTGGGGTTTATCTGTAGTAGTACTAGAGTCTTCTATTTCATAAGAAAACGCATTACCAGTAGAAGTTTCTTTTGAACTCGGGAAAGGCGACTTTTTTAACAAATCAGTATAAAATAACAAACTTGCAATCGGCAGTAATATAAAAAATACTAATAATATCCTTAATAAAGGGAACTTTAATTTCTTTTTTTTCTTCTTTTTTGATTGATTTCGTTGTCGTTGTACTTCGCTTCTAGAAGGTAACAATTCAGTTGACTTTTCATTCAACTGTTTCGATTCCGAATAATTTTCTACGGAAACTTTATCAATTCTTTTTCTTAATCGTTCAACTTGATCACGATAAGGATCTGTCGTCATCTATTTCACCACCAAGCCCTTATTCCATGTTTCTATTTTTATATTTAATGATTAGTCCTAATATAAAATCGATTGTAAAATGCATCATAATCGTTGTCATCAAATTGTGTTGGGACCATTCATATACAAGCCCCAGCCAAAAACTTAATAGTAAAATATTCACAATTAAAAACCAATGTCCCCAATACCGAATGTGAACAATTGCAAAGATTATACTTGCAATAATGAAACCAAAGTGTGTTTGGATAACACCCCTGAATAGAAGCTCTTCACAAACTGCAATGACAGCAGCCATAAAGGCAATTTCTAAAATAGAACGATTCTTAAAAATTTTTTCATTAATTCCGCCATCATCGTAAAAATGATCGGGAAGTATTTTCATACAAACAATATCTAAAACAACAATAGCAATTCCATTTGTTAGCCCAAGTGTAAAAATTGATAAATTTAATTGAAATAAAGTAAAAAAAGACGAAAAATTTTTAAATAAAAAGAAGGACGAAATGATTGCAATTACTACTAAGATTAATTGAGTGATATATAAATGAAAAGATAATTCCTCTTTTGTTAACTGTTTAATGATTTCGGCTTGCTTATTTCTTTTCATTTTTCATCGCCTCTTATTAATAAATTCTTCAACAATAATTGCCAATTTTCATTTTGACCTTTAACATTTTCCGGAATGTATGTTTGATAATTTTCGATATGTACGCCGCAAACATCGCAACAATCTTTTACATTCGTAACTTTCTGTTCCTGAAAATATCGTAAAATACCTTCGCGTCGACATGTCGTAGATTTTACCCATTTTACCATTTCGTTTAGTTTTTTTTGTTTATACTGTATACGAAAATCCCGGATCCGTTTAACACGTTTTGCCACTTCACTCCTCTCATACTTCTTTTGATAATAGGTTAAAAACCGCAATTGTATTTCTGTTAAGTTAAGTAACGACTCCTCATTACTATTTTTATTTAATAAAAAAAATTGTTCAATCTGATCATCCGACGGCAATTCATTTTCAAAGATTTGTAATGGTAAAAACTCATCTCCCGGTGAATACAAAAGTACGGCAATACTTTTTTTACCGTCCCTTCCTGCTCGTCCAATCTCTTGCAAATACGAATCCAGTTGATAAGGCATATGAAAATGGATAACAAACCGAATATTTTCTTTATTAACACCCATCCCAAATGCACTTGTTGCACAAATGACTTGTAATTGATTATGTAAAAATTGTTGTTGAATTAATATTCTTTGTTCTCTATCCATTCCCCCATGATAGGCAGCCGTTTGAGCAATTCCATTATTTCTTAATAAAGCGGCCATTTCTTCTGTTAACCGTTTGCTAGAAAAATAAATGATTCCCGGTTTTTGCAGTTGTTTTACAAATTGTAGTAACTTATTAACTTTATCATTATAATTGGTCGTTTCTTCTACAACTAATGCAATATTCGGACGGTCAACAGAATATATTAATTGATTTACATTATCTAAA
Organism: Heyndrickxia sporothermodurans; assembly: GCA_016756695.1. Taxonomy (GTDB): domain Bacteria; phylum Bacillota; class Bacilli; order Bacillales; family Bacillaceae_C; genus Heyndrickxia; species Heyndrickxia sporothermodurans. The sequence continues at coordinate 3,299,537 of CP066701.1, read as the reverse complement.
TTTAGATGTTTTATTATATCGGCTCTAACATCTTCCGTAGCTGTAGCAGTCAATGCAAGGGTAGTTGGATTTTTCAGCTCGGAACGTATCATACTCAAATTTAAATAATCCGGTCTAAAATCAGGGCCCCATTGCGAGATACAATGTGCCTCATCTACGACAAAAAGCGAAATTTCCATTTGCTTTAGCTTTTGTAATATTTCGTTATTCGTTAACATTTCAGGAGAAGTATATATAAATCGATAATTTTGTAGTGAATGAATAATTTGTTTTCGTTCCTTCGATTCTAAAAAAGAATTTAATGCGGTAACTCTTTTTTCTCCGTTTATTTTTAACTGTTCAACTTGATCTTGCATTAGTGAAAGTAAGGGGGAGACAATAATAACAATACCTTTAAGCAAATAACCAGGAAGTTGATAACATAATGATTTTCCTGTTCCGGTAGGCAGAACAGCTAATGTATGCTTTCCTTCCAAAACCGAAGTAATGACCTCTTCTTGTCCAATCCGAAACATATCATAGCCAAACTGTTTATTTAAATGGTCATATAATTTTATTTTCATTCCCATTCTCCTTGTTTTGCGAGAGCTAATCGAATTTGGAAATATGTAACTTCTCCGACTGTTTCCTTAATTGGTTTCAGTTTTTTGGGTGAAATTCTCTCGGAAACGTTTATAATTTTTTGTTCTAATTCTTTATTCACGTACGGTGAAATATCAAAATCAGAATTGTTTAAAACAATTTCTACGATATGGTCTTGGATCGTACTTTCCTTTAACTTTCTTTTCTTTGCAACTTCAGAGACATTATAACCATTGTTTATTAATAAAAATGTTTCGTATGTGGAATTTGTAAGTGGTATATTGCGATATTTATCTGACAATAACGTATACAATATCGGATATTGCTTTTTATAATTTATACAAGTATCTATTATATAGTGAATTAATAACAAAAAACGAAACCAATAATCATATTTATCTAGGTAGAAATGCTCTGCTGCTTGATCCATCGTCATTCCAATTTGATTTTGGCCAGTTAAACGAATGATAAAAAGCAAAGGATCTTCTGGCGGGTTATTAGAAAAGATAGAAGTTAATTCCTGATAAAGCTGTTTTGCTTGGTGTTCTTTGTCGTTTTTTTGACTTTTCAGGAATGACTTAACCCACCTTTGAACCTCTACATCACTTTGAATTGGGTAATACTTTTTTTTATTATAAATAGCATTTGATAAAACTTGTATTAATAAATTTAGTCGCTTCCAGAAAACGATAGCGATATCTTGGTATTTTAACCCATTAAAATATTGTGGAATTGATCGATGGTTAAAATAAGTGTTCAGTTCTTTTTCTCCATCGGGTGTTACAGTATATTTATTCAGTTCCGTTTCTCTAATTAGACCCTTTATTTTAAGATCTTGAACGGCAGCATCAAATGTTCTTCTTTTTAAAGGGGGAAAGAATTGAAAAAACTGTCCGATTCTTAATAAGTGAGCATCCTGAATAGTTTGAGATGATTTTTTCCCTTTTAACAAATGATAAATCGAAAATACTGTTCGTGATCCATTTAATTTTTTTAACATCAGTAATATTAAGGCTTGTAAAAACGTCATTTGTTTTTACCCCTTTTGTCTTTTTATGTCTAATTTTATCATGAAAGTGTTGATTATTGTTAATATTATTGCTTACAAATGAGACGCATAAAAAATTAAAAACTTTATTTTAATCCTTATCTATTGAAAAGTACTGTAATGAGTTTTATTATAATGAAGGATGTAATGGTCATTTTAAAGGTTAATGAATGATATAGATTATTAGGAGGTCACATATATGCCAAAATATACAATTGTTGATCAAGATACATGTATTGCTTGTGGTGCTTGTGGAGCTGCGGCACCGGATATTTATGACTACGACGATGAAGGTATCGCTTATGTCATTTTAGACGAAAATAAAGGTGTAGTAGAAATCCCCGATATTTTAGAGGATGATATGATTGATGCTTTCGAAGGCTGTCCTACTGACTCTATAAAAGTAGCGGACGAGCCTTTTGATGGAAATCCTTTAAAATTTGAAGACTAAAAAAGAGGCTGGGACATAACTAGCTTCAAATAGTGAAAAAGGTGAATTTGAGTGTACTCAAATTCACCTTTTTCTTTTTTTTACGTGTAATTCTTCTATTACCTTAGTTGTTGGGCAGTGTATTTTCTTAAATTCACTGCCATTAATGCAAAGCCCATTTCATTTTCTACCTTCGATTTTCCTCGTACGGAAAATCGTGTGAAACGCAAATTAGCCTTCAAGAATCCAAAAACTGGTTCCACATCGATTTTGCGTTTTCGATAGATCGCACCCGTTCTCTCTTCTGAAAGCTTCGTTCTTACATATTCTTTTTGTTGTTCCCATGTTTCATTCACCATTCGTTTTCGATTGTTGCCTTCTTTTGCTTTGGTACAGGAGGAACGGAATGGGCAGTCCGAACAGTCTTTGCACTCGTAGATTTTAAACTTCCGTTGGAATCCTGTACGATCAGTACGGACAGAATAATCGTGAAATGTAAGATGTTTCTGGTTTGGACATGTATAGGTATCTGTTTCTTCATCGTACGGCCAGTTGTCTGGATTGAATAGGTTTTGTTTGTAGGTTTTCTTTTTTTCCTTCATATACAGCGTATAAGGAATAAGTGCTTCACGTTTTCTGTTCAAAAGGATATCATTATAATTTTCTTCACTACCATAACTTGCATCTGTGACGATGTGTTCCGGTAACTCGAAATAATCCTGCTCAATCTCATCTAGAAAGGGAATTAACGTACGTGTGTCTGTTGGGTTTGAGAATAATCCATAGGCAAGCGCATATTGACCTTCCGTTGCGATTTGTGTATTATAACCAGCCTTCAATTGTCCATTTTTCATATAATCATCTTTCATTCGCATAAATGTCGCATCTGGATCTGTTTTAGAATAGCTATTACGTGTACCAAAGATTTCAAGGTCTCGTTGGTATTTCTGTTTTCGTACGATAAAATCAATCAACTGTTTACGCACTTTTTTCGGATATTTGCGTTCATTTCTTAAAGCTTTTCGTTCTGGAACATCCGATGATGCTTCAATTTGTTTATCATACTCGTTTACGACATCATCCACTTTTTGAACCAATTGAGCGAGCTCTTCCAATGATAACTGTTCATCGCTTTCACGTTCGATTTCAGGTATGATTTCATTCTCAAGAAGCTCATCATATAGCTGGTTTGACTTTTCAATTAAACTTTGATGATACTTCTCAATCGATTTCTTCCAGACAAACGTAAATTTATTTGCATTCGCTTCAATCTTTGTACCATCGATAAAAATTGCTTCTTGATCGATCAGTTTTTCTTCAATTAATTGGCAACGGAATTGGACGAAACATTGGCGAATTAAATTTTTCACTTCTGGTTGAACACGGAATCGGTTGATTGTTCGGTAGCTTGGTTCATGCCCTTGAGCTAGCCACATCATACGGATACTGTCTTTTAATAGGGCTTCAATTTTTCGCCCTGAAAAAACAGATTGCGTGTAGGCACATAAGATAATTTTAAGCATCATGCGTGGATGGTAGGCAGGACAGCCATCATTTCTCTGAAATGATTCGAACGCTTCATGAGGGATACTTTCAACTAAATGATGAACATGGAAGGCAATATCATTTTTTTGTAACTTTACTTCTAAATCTAAAGGCAAAACTAATTGATTCATGGTATAATTTTTAAACATAAGGATCCTTCTTTCTGATTTTATTTGGTATGGTAACTTAATTTTATCAGAAGTGGTCCTTATTTTTATTCAAAAAATAATCAAAGCCGGTGAAATTTTACTCGTCGTAAAAATTCACCGGCTTTTTCATCTCAGAGGTGGGTTTTGTCCCAGCCTCTCTTTTTTATATATTATTAATCTGGGCTTGTTTATTGATCCACTTTTGCATTTTTGCAAATATAAGCATAAATATGATCGTAACTAATGCCCCTTTTATAAGATTAAATGGCAATATACCAGCCACGATATAATCCTTTACATTTCCAACATCAATATGCAACAATGCTAAGTAAGCAGGAAGAATAATGATGTAATTGAGCACACTCATTAAAACAGCCATGATAATGGTTCCGATAATTAGAGCAAATGTCATTCCTATTTTTGTTTTCATACGATTGTAAACAAAATAAGTTGGAAGTACGAATAAGAGTCCAGCGATAAGATTAGCTACATTCCCGATTGGAATTCCTACATCACTAATATGGGTTAAGTAATCTAATAAATTTTTTATCACTTCAACTATTATTGCTCCGATAGGTCCAAAAATGAGTGCTGCAATTAATGCGGGTATATCGCTAAAATCAACGGTTAGATATGAATAGACTGGCAGTACAGGAAACTTAATGAACATTAGAACATATGCCACACTACTCAACATGGCAACACCAACAAATTCCTTTAAACGTAATTTTCTCAACTCTCTCTCTCCTTTTGAGATTCATCTCATGTCAGAAGAAAGTGGCCTTAAGCATACAATAAATAAACCCCCAAGGAAATTACCTTGAGGGAGAATTAATGGCATGCTCAAATAATATTCAAAAATGCAATTTTTGAATAAATTCAAATTTTACTTTTGAACAGCTTCAAAAGTATTTTGAACATAACTATCCAAGCCTGCATTTATGAATACCGGCACCTCCATCTTCTCCCATCCAGACTGTACTGTCGGCTTTGGAATCTCACCAAATCCTGCCCAAAATTTCTAGGCTCGCGGGCTAATAAGCATGTTAAAAAAGCTTCATTACCGCCGGTCGGGAATTTCACCCTGCCCCGAAGACGAATCATATTATTTTTACATGTAAATTATATCTTAAATACATTATTTTGTGAAGCGATTTGTTTTGATTTCAATGTTTTATATTCTTTCCATTGTTATTTATTTGCTTTTATTATGATTTTTTGTTTTGGATGGATGAGATCAATATTTTCTAACTCATTCCATGATTTTAGTTGTTGGATTGAAACATGATAGAATCGGGAAATTTTACTCAATGTATCCCCTGACTTGACGACATATACTTTCTCGTTTTTCAACTTATTGCCTACTTCATATTTTTCTTGTCTTGATTTCGATACTTGTTTAGGTTTTTCTATATTTTTTCCAATAAATGCTCTAGCCGCATTATTTGTCTTTGTTTCACTTACCGTTAATTTTCCAGATACATTAACTACGCCATACGGATCATGATTTAAAGCAAAAACATATTGCCCTATTTCCCCTTTACCAAATACTAAAAAAGGATCAATCGCATTTTCCTTATGAATTTTCCATTTACCTTTATGTACTTCAAAGTGGAGATGTATGCCTGTCGATTGCCCGGTATTACCCATCAAACCGATTTTGTCTCCTTTTTTTACCTTTTGGCCTTCATTTACAATTCGTTTATTCAAATGGGCATAAACTGTCTCATATCCGTTATCGTGGTGAATAAAAATAACATTTCCATATGACCCTGAATAGTAAGAACGAACCACTTTACCATCTGCAACTGCATAAACACCGGATTTATATTTTCCCGCAATATCCAAACCTTTATGTATACCACCACGCGAATCGAATACGTCGGATATTTCACCTTTTGCTGGGAAAGTCCATTCATTTGTTTCTTTATTTATACTATTTTCAGCCGCTTCGGCTCTTCCGCCAATTAGAATTAGACCTACACAAATTGCCATTAAAGCTACAATAAGTATTCTTTTTAAAAAGTCAAGCATATTTTTCCTCCTCAAATAAAAACTCTTGCTAAAAACTAATATGACTGCTTGTTTTTTTTTAGAACCTAGCCCACTTTTTGAAATCAAAACGTAATGCAATTGAAATGAGGCTAGAATAAAATGCCAATATTAAGTTTGCTAGAGCAAAACTTATTTTATGCTAATTGGGAAATTTTATACAAAAAAGCAAAGAAAAAAAGCGCAATATTTTGCGCTTTTGCTATCAATTATGTAGTAAATGTTTCTCATGAAACAAGATTTCTCGTCAGCATTCATCATCATTGTTTCACATTTTTAGGTATAAAGAAGGAAAATGTCGTTCCTTGTCCCACTATGCTTTTAACGGAGATTTTCCCGTCATGCGCTTCCACAATGTTTTTCGCAATTGCTAGCCCTAATCCGGTTCCGGATTTACCTCTTGTCCTTGCTTTATCCGCTTTATAAAATCGTTCAAACACGAATGGCAGATCTTCTTCGGGAATTCCGGACCCATTATCCTCTACCATTATTTCGATTCCGTTAGTACGATCAATTAATTTGACTTTTACATAACCATTTAATGATGTATGACGAATGGCATTATCAATAAGATTTGTTAAAACCTGTTCAATTCTATCCGGATCTATAAAAACTGATTCAGTAGTCGAGTTCACTTCACAAGATAAATTAACATGCTTCTCTCTTGCTAAACCGTAAAATTTATTCGTTACCCTTTCAATAAATGGTTTAATCTCGACTTCATCTCTATATAGAGAAATATGGCCGGCTTCCATTCTTGCTAAATCTAATAATTCGTTAACTAATCTTCCAATTCGTAACGTTTCATCATAAATAATTTTGGCAAACTCTTTCTTCTCATCTTCAGATGCTGCTATATCATCAATGATTGCCTCACTATATCCTTGAAGCATCGCAATTGGAGTCCGCAATTCATGTGACACATTAGCAATGAAATCATCCCTCAGTTTATCGAGCTTACGTTCCTCTGTCATATCTCGTATAACCGCAACCGCTCCACGAACACTATCTTGGTTATATAAAGGACCGACAATGACAACGTACGTCCTTCCTTGTATTGTCAGTTCATCTGTTTTCTCCATTTCTGTTTCAAGCACTTTTTGGAGAAGCAAATCTTCTGGCGGTAAGAAGTCGCCATTTTCACCTTGTTCCTTATACCACTGTTGAAGAAATCGTTCTGCCGGTGGATTCGTTATTAATATCGTACCATCACGATTAAAAGTAAGTACCCCATCGGCCATACTACTTAAAATACTTGATAATTGTTCCTTTTCCTGATTTAATGCATTCATATTAAATTTTAATTGTTTTCCCATCTGATTAAAGGCAGTTGCAAGCTCTCCAATTTCGTCATGGGTAAGAATTGGAACTTTTTTATCAAATTTTCCTTTTGTTATTTCAAAAACTGCTTCACGCATTTTTCTTAATGGAGCAGCAATTCGAGTGGATAAAAAGAAAGCAAATCCAGTAGTTAAAATAATTGCAATACCTGCCGCTAATAAAATTAATTTCGTTGTTTGATTAGTGGTTTCTTGCAACACATCTAAAGAGCGATAAATAAATATTGCTCCAGTTTCACCTTGTCGAATATGTAAAGGAGCGGATGCCACAATTACATTTTCATACCTATTATTAGATTTATTTTTCGGGGCTGAAAATTCTTTAATCTTCGTCTGCCCTTTATTATAAACACTAGTAAATGTTGGATCCTCTAAAATGGTTATTGGTGATATTTTATCGTTTTTATGAATATTGGGGGAATAATAAACGTTATCCTTATCATAGGCAATCATTACTTTTGTTGATTTATCAACAAATTCTAATGCAAGTTCTTTGCCGATATCATCTCCCGCATGAGTCTCAACGATATTTGCTACTTTTTGTGCAGTATATGTTAGATTATCTTTAATTTGCTGCACATGATAATTCTCGAAAAACTCCAGTAATAGTATGGTCAAAATAAATAAAACAAAAGAGACTAATACTAATATAGTTAACCAGAGTTTTCCGACAACGCTTTTCCATAACCTCATTCTGAGGTGACCTCAAATTTATAACCAACTCCCCATACGGTAACTATCATTTTAGCTGCTTGTTCGGATACACGGTTTAATTTTTCCCGTAGGCGTTTTACATGTGTATCCACAGTCCTTAAGTCACCAAAAAATTCATAATGCCACACTTCTTTTAATAAATGTTCCCGATCAAAAACTTTATCCGGTGATTTGGCTAAGAAGTATAATAGTTCATATTCTTTAGGTGTTAAATTAACTTCTTTACCATCTGCACTCACACGGTGGGCGTCATTATCAATCGTTAAATGATTATAGACAATCATATCTTTTGTTTTTGTATCCGTATTCAAAAAGCTAGTAGTCGATGATCTTCTTAATAATGCTTTTACGCGGAGTACGACCTCTCTTGGGCTAAAAGGCTTTACGATGTAGTCATCTGTTCCAACTTCAAAGCCTTCCACACGATTAGCTTCTTCACCTTTAGCTGTAAGCATAATTACAGGTGTTGCCTTCTTCTCTCTTAGTTCTTTACAAACCTCTATCCCACTTTTTCCGGGCATCATTAAATCTAATAGGATGCAGTCATAATCATGTTCCAGTGCCATTTGTAAAGCTGACTCACCGTCACCTGCTTCTTCAATATAATAATTTTCCCGTTCTAGATACATTTTCAATAATCTACGAATACGATCTTCGTCGTCAACAACTAATATTTTTGCTTCATAATCCATATATATTTTCCCCTTTATATTTTTGTGAAAAAGCCTTCACGAATGTGAAGGCTTTAAGTTGTCATCCTTACTTTATTTTATTACTCAAACTAGCCAAAATCAATTAGAAGCATAGGAGTGTAATCCTGCGATAACTAAGTTTACTGCAACAAGGTTAAACATAATAATCGCAAAACCAACAACTGCTAACCACGCGGACTTTTCACCGTGCCAGCCTTTTGATAAACGTAAATGCAGAAACGCTGCATAGAAAAGCCATGTAACAAGTGCCCAAACTTCTTTCGGATCCCATCCCCAAGGACGGCTCCAAGCAATTTGTGCCCAAATCATTGCAAATATTAGACCTCCGAGTGTAAAAACCGGAAACCCAATGATGACAGAACGATAACTAATTTCATCTACAAAGTCTAATTTTAAGTTTTTTGTAATTGGCTGTAATATAGCACCAATTCGTTTTCTAAAAATAAGTCTAATTAACAGGTAGATGATAATACCAGTAATTAGTGACCAGATTACTGTATTTAACTTTAAGGCATTAATAATCGCAGGAACATGGAACAACGGTTCAAATCGATCTGCTGTTTGCAATTCACCTTTATGAGGACCTACTAATGCTGGCATATGATAGACCATTCCGTCCTCATTAACCTTTGCAACTCCCTTTTTATCAACCCAATTAAAGGAAGCTTTGTAATCCATTGCCGAAAAGATTGTTGAACTTATAACGAAGCCTAGTACAGCAATTAAGGCAAACATAACAATTTCAAGCCAAACCGTACGAGCGCTCCTTTTAGTTTGATCAATTGCTTTTACTAAGTAAATTAAGCCAGCAGCAAAGCTAATTGCTAAAATCGCTTCTCCGGCAGCGACTGTCGTCACATGTATATAAAGCCAATGGCTTTTCAGAGAAGGAACAAGCGGATTTAATTCACCTGGGAACATACTAGCGAATGCAATGATAAGCAACGCAATTGGTAAAGCGAACAAACCTAGTACAGGTGTTTTATAAATAAAGTAAATAATGATAAATGCAGCGACGAGCATCATCCCAAAGAATGTAACAAATTCGAACATATTACTTACAGGTGCATGACCCGATGCAATCCACCGTAAAATGAAATAGACTAATTGAGAAATAAAACCGATAATGGCGACGAAAATGGCAATGTTTCCCCATCGATTAGGTTTATCTTCATTTCCATGTATTTTTTTTTGGCGAATGGCACCACCGAAAAAGAAAGTACCAATTAAATAAAGTATAAATGCAGCATATAGAAAGTTACTGCTCACGTTAACTAAGTCAGACAAAATCGCCCCTCCTTAATGTTACTCTTTTTTCTTTTCTTGTTGATCAATCGGTTTTGGAATATTTGTATCTTTCAGTGCATATTTAATTTCATTCTTTATTCCAAACCAGTTTTTATTTGTATGTGCCGCAATCAATACTTCTCCATTGACACGTTGTAACCAAATTCTTCGATGATTCCAATACATCCCTTGGATGACACCGATCATAAAGATTAAACCACCTAAAGCAAGTATCCATAACGTCAAATCTTTACGGACCGTTAACACTGAAATATTTCTCGTATCAATTGATTTGAACGCCATTTTATAGTCGTTTTCTCCCAACGGCTCAACATTTTGTTTAATTGCGACAAAACTCACTTCACCTTTCGGATGTTCAGGTGAATACATTCTAAACAAAAATGCTGGGTTATTAGGTACAGATGTTTTTGTTTGTGGTTCACCATTTTTAGCAAAACCTGAAAAATCAGGATAATATCCTATTAACTCTACTTTATACCCATTTTTCAAATCATAAACATCTTTCGGATCAAATAAATCCACTTTAAGATTTCCCATTGATTTTCCATTGGCTTTATTTTGTAATTCAAATGACATTGCTTTTAATTCATCTAATTGGTAAGACATTTGATAAAGTGCATAATGATCCATTTTTAACGGTTTATTCACTTTGATCGAAAAATCTTTCACTTTTTTTAGTTTATCGGATTCTCCAGCTATTCCGCCATCTACCCGTTTATATAATGTAACATTTGATTGGAAATTTTTTGCTACATTTCCAACCCGACTAATTGCTTGATTAAATGTTTCTTTATCTTTCTTATTGTCGTATTTTTCTAAAATGAATTTTTTATTCTCAAGTACATATTGTGAATGGGTACCTGGAATAACCTTTTTTTCTCCTTCACGAATCGATAAAGTTTCGTCGACATACATACCGGGAACAAATCGAAGCATTCCCCCGATAAGAAATATGATTAGACCGATATGATTAACGTACGGTCCCCATCTCGAGAATCGCCCTTTTTCTGCTAAAATATTCCCATTTTCTTCGCGGATTTTGTATCTTTTGGATTTCAATTTTTGTTTGATTGAATCAAACACTTCATCTGATACTTCAATATTAGACCGAGAAAACAGTCGTTGACGCTTTAAAAATCCTTCATGTCGAGATACTTTTTGATTTTTTAAAGCACGATGGAGCGGGATAAAACGATCGAGACTACAGATAACTAATGATATCCCAATACTAGCAATTAAAAGCAAGTACCACCAAGAACTATAAAGATCTTGGAAACCTAAGTTGTACCATAGTTGTCCAACCCATCCGTACTCTTCTTTATAATATTGTTCGGGCGGGATATTTTGCTGTATGTATTCTTTTTGCGGAAGAATGGTCCCAATAGCACTAGCTATTAATGTAATGACAATTAACCAAACTCCAACTTTTACAGATGAAAAAAAGTTCCAGATTTTATCAATAATTGTTTTATTATATGTTTGAGAACGACGAGCACTACCTTCATAACGCATATCATGAAGTTTATCTCGTTTTGCTTCTTCAGTTAAGGCTCTCCCGCAAGATTCACAAAGTATGGTACCAATTGGGTTTACGTGACCACACTCACATTTTATTTCCTTCATACATAAAACTCCTTAAGGTTTAATACTCTCCATTAAGTGTTGAATTTCTTTTTTAGTCATTGTTTTAACTACAATTTGCTTTACTTTACCGCTGGAATCAATAAAAAAGGAAGTTGGAATAGGATCAATTCCGTATGCATATTGAACGTCCCTGCCTTTATCCATTAATACAGGAAAATTCAGCCCATACTCTTTAATAAACTTATTTACCAGGTAGTTAGATTCTCCAACATTTACGGCTAAAATCTCGACTCCTTGTTTTTTAAAGTCTTTATATAAGTCAACCATATAAGGCATTTCTTCCTTACACGGACCACACCATGTGCCCCAAAAATTTAAAAATATTCCTTTTCCGCGGTAGTCTGATAATCTATGTTTCGTTCCAGACATATCTTGTAAAACAAAATCCGGTGCCTTATCTCCCACTTTTATTTCTCCACGACTATCTTTCGTTAGATTTGCATATAAAGTGTAAGCAACAGCAGAGATTAATACAAGTAAAATGACTGTTCTAATGATTAATCTTTGTTTTTTCTTTTGTGACATTTCGCAACCTCCAATCGAAAATTCGTCACATTATAATTACTATTATATCATTCCCCCAAAACATGCTAATTAGCATAATTTGAAGGTTATGTGAACCTTTATTGCAGTCCTGTTCCTGTTTCCGCTAGTGCTCTAAGTTGTTTAACCTCATGTGGAGTTAGTTCTCGGCTTTCCCCCGCATTTAAGCTGTGTAAATTTAAAAATGCGTAACGTTCGCGCTTTAGCTTTTGAACCGGATGCCCGATTGCTTCGAACATTCTGCGGACTTGGCGATTTTTCCCTTCATGGATCGTTAATTCTACGATAGATTTTTGTGTTTTTTTATCAGCGGATAGTAATTTCGCCTTGGCGGGAGCTGTTATACCATCCTCTAATTTAACACCTTTTTCTAATAGTTTTAATGATTGTCTAGTTGGGATTCCTTTAATTTTTGCCACATATGTTTTGTTAATTTCGTATCGTGGATGCATAAGCAAATTTGCAAACTCACCATCATTTGTTAATAGTAATAATCCTGAAGTATCGTAATCTAAACGTCCGATAGGATAAACACGTTGTTTTATTTCTGGAAGGAAATCGATGACCACTTTTCTACCTTTATCATCTTTTACTGCAGAGATAACTCCTCTTGGCTTGTACATTAAAATATATTTTTTTTCTTCTCTTTCAAGTGGAATTTCATTAACTTCTACTTTATCATTGACAGAAACTTTCGTACCGAGCTCACGTACTATTTTTCCGTTAACTTTCACTTTTCCTTCTGCAATTAATTCTTCTGACTTCCGCCGAGAGGCAATCCCTGCTTGTGCAATAACCTTTTGAAGACGTTCCATTCTATTTTCCACCTCATTTATTTTTTCAAAGCATATTCTTTATGAATTATTACATATCAAATAGAAAAAGCAAAGAAATGAGTTATACCATAGACATAAAAAAACTTGGATATTTGGCTTTTTATCCAAACATCCAAGTTATGATGATGATTGCTGCACCTATTCCAACTAAATCAGCTAATAGGCCGACTTTTAACGCATCTCCCATTTTTTTAATACCAACTGCACCAAAATAAACGGTTAATACATATAAAGTCGTATCTGTACTCCCTTGTATAGTTGATGCTAATTTTCCGATAAAAGTATCTGGTCCATGTACTTTAAGGATATCACTCATAATTCCTAATGCCGCATTTCCTGATATTGGACGGATTAATGCTAAAGGGACAATTTCTGATGGGACTCCTAAGAAATCTAAAACAGGTCTAAGCAATTGGACAAAAAAGTCTAATGCACCAGAAGCTCGGAATACAGTAATTGCAACTAACATTCCGACAAGAAATGGAATAATCGATACAGCTATCTTTATTCCTTCTTTCCCACCATCTACAAAACTCTCATATGCAGGAGTTTTTTTCATGACGCTATATATTAATATAAAACCAATTAGAATAGGAATGATCCAAATTGATACAATTGACAGTATATACATATTATTTCACCCCATTGCGGGTTCTTTTATAGTAATAGTAGCGGTCTATCAAAATAGCAGCAATGGTCGCTATTGTCGTAGCCAATAATGTTGGTCCAACAATTTCAGTTGGTGATGCCGAATGATAATTCATTCGGATTGCAATAACAGTTGTTGGTATTAACGTAAGCCCGGATGTATTTAATGCCAGAAATGTAATCATCGATCGACTTGCAACAGGTCTTCCGCCATTTAACTCCTTCAATTGCTCCATCGCCTTTATTCCTAACGGTGTAGCAGCATTGCCAAGTCCGAACATATTAGCAATGATGTTAGATAATATATACCCCATTGCAGGATGATTTTCGGGGACTTCGGGAAAGAGTCGTTTAATGATCGGACGAAATAAACGCGAGAATTTATCCAAAAGTCCTGAATCTTGGGCAATTCTCATAATTCCCAGCCAGAATACAAGTATACTTATCAACCCTATACAAAGGGTAACCGCTTCATTTGCTGATTGAAAAATAGCTTCATTAACATCTTTCATTTTTCCATTAATAGCCGCGAAAACCAAACCGATTAATGTCATACCAATCCAAATATAATTAACCATTCTCTTTTACACCTAAATGGATCGAAAATAATTGAATAAAGTACCCGAACCATCCTTTCTTTTTTTCTACATTCTCATGCTTATAATAAATGGGTACCGATTTAATTTCTTCGTTCCCCTTATAAACGACTGCTTTTCCAACTATTTTTGGAATATTCCTTGCGTCTTTCCAATTTTTTTGGGAATTTAGTAGTTTCATTTCTATTGAAATCTCTTTTTTTTCATTGTTTGTAAGTGAATATAAGACGGGATTTTTAATGTAAACATGATTTTTCAAATACTTGTTGTTAATACCTTTAATCAAACCTTTGTCCAACACAATGGTTGTATCAAAATACTTAAAACCGTACTCAAACATATTTATATGATCATTCCAATCATCAGGACCATTTAATGTAACCGCAATTAGATTTTGATGGTCTTTTGTTGCCGTTGTAACTAAAGTTCTTTTCGCACGTTTTGTAAAACCGGTTTTCCCGCCTGTCGTGTATTTATACTTTTCTGTTAATAATCGATTTTTATTTCCCCATCCTTTATAAAACTTAGTTCCGGAAATCTCTCTGTATGTTTTATTTTGCATTGCATATCGCGTCAAAAGTGCCATATCATATGCAGTTGAAAAATGATCTTCTTTGTTATCTAGACCATTGGGATTCGCAAAATGTGTATTAACCATTCCAATTTCTTTCGCCTTCTGGTTCATTAAAAAGACAAATCCCTCAATACTCCCCCCTACACATTCGGCAATCGCATTGGCAGCATCATTTCCCGATCGCAACATTAAACCATACACTAAATCCTTTAGTTTCATCGTATCTCCCGGTTTTAAATAAATCGATGAACCTTCCGTTCGAACAGCTGTGTCACTAATTTTAGTATTTTCATCTAACTTTCCCGATTCAATTGCTAGGATGGCCGTCATTATTTTCGTAATAGAGGCTATCCTTCGTACATCATTTGCATTTTTTTCGTATAAAACTCTTCCACTATCTTGGTCCATTAAAATAGCGCTTGCGGCTGTAACTGAAGGTGATGCAGCAAAAGATTTTCCGGGGCTGGCCAATATAAGCATAATAAAAATAGCGAATATAAAAAAACGTTTCATACAGTTGCTCCTCTTCTCCATTATGAACATGTACTTTGTACAAGTTTATGAATGGACAAGGATAGATATGAATAAAAAAGGCTATTTGCGTTTGCAAATAGCCTTTTGAATCTGTTCTATTCAATATCTTTATTAGATTCCAATGTTTCTTGAAATTTTTCAAAAAATAGATCTGCATCGTCCTGTTCAAAATCATTGTCTGTTGGTTCAGGAAGAGGCGGCAATTCCTTAATATCTTTTAGACCAAAATAATCTAGAAATTCTTTAGTCGTTCCATATAATCTAGCTCTTCCTGCACCATTTGCACGGCCAACTTCCTTTATCAGACCTTTAGAAGTAAGAGTTTGCAATGGACGTTCCGTTTTCACTCCACGTATATCTTCGATCTCAATTCTTGTTATTGGTTGTTTATAAGAAATAATGGCAAGTGTTTCCAATGCTGCTTGTGAAAGTGTACTCATCCCCGGAGATTCAACTAGTCTTTTCAAATAAAGTGAGTTTTCTTTCTTCGTTACTAATTGATAGGTACCCGCCAGCTCGACAATAACAATTCCGCGGTCATTTTGCATTTCATAATCCTGTTTCAATTGTTCAACTAGTTCGATCGCTTGAAATTCTTCAAGCTCCATAACTGTCATTATTTGTTTTAATGACAAACCTTCATCCCCAGCAGCAAAAAGTAAGCTTTCCAATATGCCTTTCCAATTAATTTGTTCCAATCATACTCGCTCCCTTCCTTGCTACGAAAATATCTTCAAAATTGCCATCTTGCTCAACATAAATTTCATTTCGTTTCATTAATTCCAAAATAGCAAGAAATGTAATGACCACATGATTTTTTTCAGGTACAGGGAAGAGTGTATTAAAATTTTGCTTGCCCTTTTCAATCGTAAGATCTTTTAATATTTCTTCCATACGGCTTTCAATTGATATTTCCTGTCTTGTGATTTTTGTCGATAGTGGCTTTTGCAACTTTTTTCTGCGCAATAATTTATTCAACGCCCCTATCATATCATATATAGAAACATCCCCTTGAAATTGATCCGAAGGGATGTCTTTCATATATTCCGTTAAATCACTTGGAGGTTTTGTAAACATTTGTCCACGTTCCTGCTCCATTTGCTTTAGCTCGATAGCTGCTTCTTTATATTTTCGATATTCTACTAGTTTTTCAACTAAATCATCCCTAGGATCTTCTTCATATTCAAACTCATCTTCCAATTCATCTTCATATTTAGGAAGTAACATTTTACTTTTAATTGCGAGTAATGTTGCTGCCATAACTAAATACTCACTAGCAACATCCAATTCCAATTCCTTCATCGCATGAATAAATAATAAGTATTGTTCAGATATTTCAGCCATAGGTATATCATAAATATCTATTTCTAACCGATTAATTAAATGCAGAAGTAAATCTAAAGGTCCTTCAAATGCATCAATTTTCACATTATATTCCATCATATCACCAATTTCATGCCTCTAGTAAAAAATAACCCCAATATTATTAGTATAGTGGAATATCTTCTGCAGTCCAATAAAAATTTTTCCATACGGTTTTTGTACCAAAATTATGCAACTCCATATTAAAACAATCCAAACAATTAAGCTTTTTGGAAATGATTTTCCTAGCTATATGTATAAAATAAACAGTAATTTATGTTACACTTACATAAGTTGAAAGTGAGTGAGTTATGTAATGAAAATTCCGGAAGCATATATTGAATATTTAGTGCATTTTCACGGTGATAGAGATTATTTTGAGTGCCATGAACTTTTAGAAGAGCATTGGAAACTAACCGATATCAAAAATCGCCATTCAGTGTGGGTTGGCTTAATTCAATTAGCCGTTTCGCAATACCATTATCGACGCTCGAACATTGTTGGCGCCATCCGTTTAATGAAAAAAGCATTAAATAATTTAATTGAGAATAAAAATATTCTGATCACATTAAAAATAGATGTGAATGATCTATTTAATAAAATGAATACACAGCTTACAAGAATGAAAAATAATGAAGAATACGAAAGTATCAATATAAAAATTAATGATGAAAGGTTACTTACTATATGTAAAAGTAAATGTAAGGAGCTAGGGTTTAGATGGGGGGAACAAAACGCGGGAGATGACTACACAATTATTCATCGACACGCAGTACGAGATCGGACAAGTATCGAAATGGAAAGGTATCTCTCAGCCATAACGAAACGTTTGAAGAGAGAACGAAAATTACAACTTAAAAATTAAAATAAGGCTGACCATAATAAAACGATAAATCCCCGTTTCATTATCATGAATCAAACACTATTGATCAGCCTTACAGTTCTTCATCGTTACAGTTTTCACAAAATGCTGCCGTGTATTCATTTGGCAAAATTGTTTTTCCTTCGTAAATCTGCTTTATAGATTTTAGCATATTCTTTCCTACACCTTGATTGCGGTGAGAAGGATTCACTGATATATGTTGAATTTCAACCAACTGATCTTTTAATTGAACCCCAATTAATCCAATTACATCATCTTCTATTTTCCATAAAAAAAGCTGCCAATTTTCCTCATTTTCATATTGTTTTATTGTTTGTTGGTAAGAGTCAAATAGAATACACCTATTAACATATATAGTACCTGTGAGATAATCTCTTCAAATCAAAGTTTGAGGAGGTTTTTTTATGTCCCAAAGAAATAATCCAGAATTGCGTAAGGAATGGGAGCGTAGGATCGCTCTTTTCAGAGCGAGTGGCCTCACCCAATCCAAATGGTGTGAAATCAATGAAATAAGTATTCATCAGTTAAAGTATTGGCTTTATAAAGCCGATAATTTCTATTCAACCCAAGATTCTAACAGCAAGTGGATTCCGGTTACATTAGAAGAATCTGAGCAACAGAATGAAACATTACATATAAATGTTGGTTCAGCATCCATCGTGGTTAAACCTGGCTTTAATCCAACACTACTGGCGGAAGTAGTTAAGGCATTGAAATCAGTATGTTAAAAGAAGTTACGGTTGATCGTGTCTACCTCGCACAAGGTGTCACAGATTTACGGAAATCTATCGATGGATTGGCTGCTCTTGTAAAAGAAGAATTCGAGTTAGATCTTTTTTCTTCGAGTTTATTTGTTTTTTGTAACCGGCAGCGAGACAAGTTGAAAATTCTTCAATGGGATCATAACGGTTTTTGGCTTTATTATCGCCGGCTGGAGAGAGGAAATTTTCATTGGCCATCAGATAATAATTCGGGTCCTCTGAAAATAAGTCCACGCCAATTAAGGTGGTTATTAGATGGATTATCATTGGAACAAAAACAGGCACACCCTGTTGTAACAGCAAGAACAGTAATTTAAATAATGAAAAATCAGGGAATTTACCTATTTTATCGTATAATATATTTATGAAAAAGACAGCGAATTCAACTACCCCAACCCCTACAATTGAAGAACTCCTGCAACGCTTGGAAATGCTGGAGAAACAAAATGCGGAATTAGAGGCGAAGCTAAAAAAGCAGAGCGCGTTAGATAAAATTAAAATGGACTGAAGAACAGCTTCGCCTTCTGCAGAAAAATAGATTCGGCTTTTCCAGTGAAAAAACCAACCCCGATCAATTGGAACTTTTTAATGAAGTAGAAAATGAAGCTAATCCAGATTTGCCGGAACCTACTTTGGAATCTATTACTTATCAACGGCGCCGCAAAGTTCGCGGTACTAACGTGAACTGATGTTAGAAAACTTGCCTGTGGAGACGATTGAATATCGTTTATCCCCTGAAGAGCAGGTTTGTTCGTGTTGCGGTGGAAATCTGCATGAAATGAGTACGCAAGTACGCCAGGAACTAAAATACATTCCTGCGGAATTGAAAGTTGTTAAACATGTTCAGTCCATTTACTCTTGCCGCCATTGTGAACGTGAAGAAATTGAAACTCCGGTTGTAACAGCACCAATGCCTAAACCGGTTCATTCAGGTAGTTTAGCATCTCCTTCTTTAATGGCACATATTATGAATCAAAAATATGTGGATGGGCTGCCATTATACCGGCAAGAAAAGCAATTTTCCAGATTGGGGGTACCGTTATCACGCCAAACCCTTGCCAATTGGATGATTCACGGGGTCAACCGGTGGTTGAGCCCACTTTATGATCGCATGCATCAACTTCTTTTGGAAAAGGATATTTTACATGCGGACGAATCGACCCTGCAGGTACTTCACGAACCCGGTCGGCCAGCCACCTCAAAATCATATCTCTGGCTCTACCGTACTGGAAAAGAAGGACCTTCAATCATCCTTTACGATTATCAGGAAACTAGGTCAGGCAAAAATGCCGAGAAATTCCTGTCAGGGTTTAAAGGATATTTACAGGTTGATGGATACGCCGGGTACCATAAGGTACCTAATGTAAAACTGGTCGGTTGCATGGCTCATGCTCGACGTAAATTTGATGAGGCTTTAAAAGTATTGCCTTCTTCAAAGCGTCTGACATCAGGAGTAGCGACAATGGAAGGTCTCAATACTGTAACCAACTATATCGCATTGAGCGCGACCTAAAGGAGTTATCCTCTATGGAACGATACGAAAACGATTAGAACGCAAACAAGCCAGTCTTGGATGCTTTTTTGTCATGGCTAAAAATACAGAAGCAAAAAGTGTTACCAAAAAGCGCTTTAGGTCAGGCGATTACCTACTGTCTCAATCAATGGAAGAAATTAGTGGCATTCCTAGAGGATGGACGATTAGAAATTGATAATAATAGAAGCGAGCGCTCAATAAAGCCCTTTGTTATTGGGAGAAAAAACTTCCTTTTTTCAAATACACCGAAAGGTGCAAGGGCTAGCGCAATCATTTATAGCATTGTGGAAACAGCAAAGGAAAATGGCCTAAACCCATATTATTACCTTCGCTATTTATTTGAGAAGTTACCTAACATTGATCTGACAGATAAAAATGCCCTGGATAAAGTACTGCCTTGGTCAACAACACTTCCAATCGTTTGCATAGATTTTAAAAACTTACCTAAATAATAACTCGATCCCCATCTGGTTGACAGGTGGGGATTATTTTACGCTTACGTTTGTTGCAGCTTTTTTATATCTTTTTCATTTGGCATGAAAGACAGAAGTCCCATGGCGATTTTTTCAAAAGCTTTTTTATATCTAATTAGCATGCATATCCCTCGTTATCCTTCTACATATTATGAATACTTTTCTATCATTATAAACATCGACAGGCAATATTAAACACTATAATTAAACGATGTACAACCAATAGTAGAGTCCCCATCCTAAAGCTAAAACAAGGATTAGAATAAATAGTAAAATATTATTTTTTTTCAAAGAGAACACTCCTATTTCCATAAAATCATCTATTGTAATAAGTTATTCGCCCTCTATTGTATCGATTTTAGATGCTTTACGCAATCACAAAAAAAATGATGTAACATATTCAAATTTCTGCTAATTGGGTAGTGGGTATATTTTTCGGCTCAATTGTAGATATGAAAAATAAGCAAATGAGCCGAAAAAAATTATAAATTAATCTTACTATGGAGAGGCAGATCTAATTTGATAATATCTTCATAGGTTTCTCGTTTTACCACAAGTTGGTCTTCGCCATTTTCAACGAACACGACTGGTGGTCTCGGTATTCGATTATAATTATTTGCCATTGAATATCCGTAGGCGCCCGTGCAAAATACCGCTAAAATATCATTACATACTGTATTAGGCAGTGGGAGATCCCAAATTAGCATATCTCCTGATTCACAGCATTTTCCAGCAATAGAATAGGTTTCTTCTACTTTAGCTAAAGGTCGATTTGCTAATACAGCTTCATATTTTGCTTCATAGAGTGCTGGTCTAATATTATCACTCATTCCACCGTCAACCGCTATATATTTTCGTACATTTGGTACGTCTTTGTTAGACCCAACAGTATATAATGTTGTACCTGCTTCACCCACTAGTGATCTGCCTGGTTCAATCCAAATTTCGGGCATAGGGAGTTGATGGGAGTTAGTTTGCTTCTGCACTTCTATAATAATTTCCTTTACATAATTATCTGGGGTTAATGGCGCGTCCTCACTCGTATAGCGGATTCCAAATCCCCCGCCTAAATTTAAAACAGATGGAAAATATGAATACTTTTCATTCCACTCAACTAACTTTTCGATAATTTTATTCGCGGCAAGAATAAATCCAGTTGTCTCAAAAATTTGTGAACCAATATGACAATGAAGCCCTAACACCTTAAAGTGCTTTGATTCTAGTGATTTTCTAAGGGCTTCTTCCGCTTGGCCATTTTGTAAATCAAACCCGAATTTCGAGTCTTCCTGACCAGTCAAAATGTAATCATGGGTATGTGCCTCAATTCCTGGTGTTACACGAAGTAAGATTGCGATTTGGGTATTTCTTTCCAGTGTGAGCTGCTCAAGCAATTCTAGTTCATAAAAATTATCTACAACAATACAGCCTATATTGTAATCTAAGGCTAATTCTAATTCTTCTTTACTTTTGTTATTACCATGAAAATGGATACGATCCGCCGGAAACTTAGCCGCAATTGCTGTATATAATTCCCCGCCTGATACAACATCTAACGATAATCCTTCTTCTTGTGCTAAATTTAGCATGGCGATTGAAGAAAATGCTTTACTAGCATATGCTACCTGTGATTTTATCCCTAGCTTATCAAAGGTTTGTTTAAACCCTCTGGCACGGTCACGTATTAAAGCAACATCATACACATATATAGGCGTTCCATATTTTTTAACTAATTCAACTGTATCGACGCCACCAATTTCAAGATGGTTGTTTTCATTTATTTTTGAAGTACCATGAAAATACATTAGTTTTCCTCATTTCTATGTAAAATCCTTTTAAGAATAAATAGACAGTTGTCAAATAGGACAAACTGTCTATTTATTCAATATTTATAATAAATTAGCTAAACTTTATCATAAAACGTACATTTTCGCAATGGTTGGTTTTACTTATCAGCCGGTTGACGAAAACGATCTCGTGGATGCACAATACTCGGTCTAATTTTCGATCCCGGTACCGTTCTCCGAATTAAAATATGAGTAATCGCTTGTGGATTAAATGGAATAAATGGCCATAAATATGGTGCATTTAATGCGCGAATATGTGCTAAATAAATGACAAAAAGGGTTCCACCTATTAATAAGCCAGGTAATTTAAAGAAGGCAACAAGTAGCATCAATACTACCTTAGCAATTTTATTTGCTACACTTAATTCATAACTTGGTGTCGCGTATGTGCCTATAGCCGCAACCGACACATATAGAATTACTTCCGATACAAATAAACCAACATCAACAGCAATTTGACCAATTAAAACAGCGGCAATTAATCCCATCGCCGTAGCCAAAGGGGTTGGTGTATGTATGGCGGCAATTCTTAAAAATTCAATCCCCATATCTGCGATAAATATTTGCAAAATTAACGGAATATTTGTTTGTTTATTCGGTCCAATGAACTCTAAATGCTCAGGCAGTAAACTAGGTTCAATAGCAAATAAATACCATAATGGCAGTAAAAAAATGGACGCAAGCACCCCTAGGTAACGAACCCAACGAATAAAGGTTCCAACAGCTGCTGATTGTCGGTACTCCTCGGCGTGCTGAAGATGGTGAAAAAAGGTTGCGGGTGTAACCATAACACTTGGTGAAGTATCAATAAAAATTAATACATGACCCTCTAATAAATGAATGGAACCGACATCAGCTCTCTCTGTATAGCGGACAAGCGGATAAGGATTATATCCTTGTTTTAGAAGGAATTCTTCAATCGTTTTATCTGCCATTGTAATTCCATCAACATCAATTGTTTTTAATTCCTTTTTAACTGTTTTTACTAAATCGGGATTTGCTACACCTTCAATATAGCCAATGGCAACGTCCGTTTTCGAACGTTCTCCCACCTTCATAATTTCAAATCGCAATCGTTCGTCACGAATTCTTCTTCTTGTAAGAGCGGTATTAATGATAATATTTTCGACATATCCATCACGTGATCCACGAACAACTTTTTCTGTATCAGGTTCCATCGGCTGTCTTCCTGGATAACTTCTTACATCAACAATAATTGCTTCGCCTTCACCTTCTACAACGATAGCAATCAATCCTGATAGTACTTGATCAGCCATTTCATCAATCGTTTTCACTACTTCTACCGACTGATTTACGATTCGATTTTGGATTATATCGTAAATCTTACTAGAAAGCCGATCCGAGCCATTTAAGTCTACTAATTCCCGTAAAATATGGATGATAAATATTGTATCGGTTAATCCATTAATATAATAAATTTGAATATTCTTTTTTAACACCTTTATATGTCGGACACCTAGATCAAAACTTACACCCAATCCTATTCTTTTTTCAAATATCTTCTCCAGTTCTTCGATATTTTTGGGTATTGGTTCTTTTCTATTTAGGTCATTTGTCATAATACCCGCTCCTTTCTAATACTAAATCAACCGCTTTTCTCGTTATTGGGGAGCCATTCGTATAATGATCAATTTTCCCCATCTTTCCGATGTCCCCAATACCCACAATTATCGGTACGTTTAATTTATCAAGACAATAGACGGTGTCCCCATTAATTTTCTTTAATTCCATTTCGGGGATACCATATTTATCGACACCGTATGGGGTCAAGTTTCCTTCCCTATCAATACATACATCAACTTTTGACCATTCTGCTTGATGGGTTTTTGAAGCAACTGCTATCACACCAAGCACTTCAATATCAGGATGTGTAGCTACAATCATTAATGCCTCTTCTCCATTTCCTTCACCTATAAACCCGCTATCATCAAACATAACTAACACCGGATCGACTGGAGCTTTTTTAATTTGGTTAACGATTTCATGTCCAGATAAATGAGAAGGGTTTCCGTATGACTGTGAAATACATCTGCCGCCGATATCTTTAGCAATTGTTTCAATTGCTTTTCTCGCATAATCATCACCATCTGTAATTAATATCACCTTTCGTTTACTATTCATACGAAAATCCTTTCCATTTAAAGTTTTTAATTTAGATATGATTATTTAATGATCGACGAAATAGATCCAATGAAATAAAGAACCGCACACCTTCCCAAAAACAATTGCCATTAAAGCGATAATTAAATGCCCATCGATTCCTATTCGCTTAGCTAATATTGGGATGACATTAATTACTTCAGTTAGAGCTGCAGCGAGCATTCCTACAAATATACCGCATCCTAGTCCGATTGGTATAAGCAATAACAAGGTTAAATGAAACGTAACATCCCTTAGCTGAGCCCAGCCACCTAAGATCGCGCCTAATACAATAGCCCATTCGTACAGATACACCATTTTTGCTGTTTTCGATAGTTGAACCAATCTCGGAATAATCCCAAGTACTGATAAAAACGCAACTAACCCGCAACCTACTATTAACCCGCCTGAAAGGCCAATAATGAAAAAAAGAATGGTATTAATCATCGTCAAGGCGCTTAATACTTTCTTTGTTTTCATTTAATGCGACATAATGATCAACATCTTGCTGATAATTAAAAATTTCGACTTCCAGAGGGCTAGGTTCTTCATTAAAGCGTTTTTTAAAAATATGATTAAAGAAAATAATCATCCCCAATCCTAAGCCGATTGAATAAGGGATTTGAAGGATTAATGGTTTTGAGACCTCATGACCCGTGATCATTCGGTAAATTTTCTGATGGACGATTCTCATGCTTACATCTTCATGAAAATTCATAATTGCTAAAGCAGACCCTATAAAAAGGAGAATCCAGATTACTAAGAAAAACGGAATCGAAACTTTCTTTTTTTTATAAATAATTTCAATGATTGTCTGCGTGGGACCAATGGTTTGGATATCAACCTCTCCATATTTTTTAGTAATAACATTGATTACCTCCATAATATCGATTACTGCGGAACTCTTATCTTTTTTTGTCACTTGATAAACAGGCAGGTTTTTTAAAGCTGCCAGATCATTTTCCGGCGCAATAATCTGTGCGATATCTGAAAGTTTAATTATGCTATCAGGCCTCACCTCTACACGATAGCGAAGACGCAAATAAATCAAACTTTCCATTTCTTTCACCCCCTAAAAATTTTGCGTTTTGTCAAAACTTTTATATAAAATAGGCTATAAACTACCTTAATAGAGGGATTTTTGAGCAAAAAAATTGCCACCCCCCTAAATCTAAGGATAATTGAGGTTACCACACACCCAACAACCTTAGAAAAGGAAGTGACAAGTTGTACCCTCAAATTATAACCTATTTACTAACTTTTATAAAATTCCAAGAACAAATAATTCGAACATTACTCACCCTACTTATTGGGAAGAGTATGTTTGATAAACCGAAAGATCAGCAGCCTGTTAACAAACCTTATCGAAAACTACAAGTTGATGATCTTCCCATTATCGAAATCCCAGAAAAGCTGAATTATCGAAATCTCCTAACGGAGTACCAAGAGAAGCATGGGAAATCTCTTAAACCCGTTCGAAGACACAAGAACGCAAAAGTGTCGGTACCTAAAGGAATGAAATGTCCTAAGTGTGGTGCACCATCTGATTATCTTTATGCCAATAATGGTGATAAGGGACAGTATCAATGCAAGGTATGTTCTTGCCTTTTCAGCGATAAGAATCGTTTTTCGAAAGAGTCCATTTTGAAATGTCCTCATTGTTCTAAAACACTCGATAAGATCAAGGAGCGAAAAGATTTCGATGTGTTTAAGTGTAAAAATGACGACTGTCCGTATTATCAAAAGAAATTAAACGGTATGTCTTCCAAAGAAAAGAAACAGTTTAAAAAGGATCCCCAGTCGTTTAAGTTAAGGTATATTTTTCGCCAATTTCACATTGATTTTCAACCATTATCCAAGAATTCACCGGAGTTGCCAGTTGTTGATCTGTCTAGAATCTATGCTTCTCCGCATACGTTAGGTTTGATATTGACCTACCATGTGAATTACGGTCTTTCCGCAAGAAGGACCGCGCCCTTATGCAGGATGTTCACGGTGTAGCTATTTCTCATCAGACGATATTGAACTACGAAAATAGTGTGGCTCTTTTACTTAAACCTTACGTGGATCACTATCCTTATGAGCTTTCAGATCAATTCTGTGGTGACGAAACCTATATCCGGGTCAATGGAAAATGGCATTATCTCTTTTTCTTCTTTGACGCGGTGAAAAAGATCGTCCTTTCGTACCGAGTGTCGCCTAATCGTGATACAGCATCCGCCATTCAAGCGATAAACGACGTCCTACTGAAGATGGAAGAGATCCTGAAAACCTTACATTCGTAGTAGATGGAAATCCAATCTATCTTCTAGCCCAGCATTTCTTCGCTCAGAATAATATTTCTTTCGATGTGAAGCAAGTAATCGGGCTGACAAATGAAGATCCCATCTCAACCGAATACAGACCGTTAAAACAGATTATCGAAAGACTGAATCGCACATTTAAAGGAAATTATCGCTCTACACAAGGATTTGGATCGGATCATGGATCTGTTTCTTTTGTCACCTTGTTTGCGGCGTATTTTAACTTTCTACGACCACATGCA
The DNA here is from genome assembly GCA_016756695.1 of Heyndrickxia sporothermodurans. Classification (GTDB taxonomy): domain Bacteria; phylum Bacillota; class Bacilli; order Bacillales; family Bacillaceae_C; genus Heyndrickxia; species Heyndrickxia sporothermodurans. The sequence goes on along the minus strand of CP066701.1, from coordinate 3,272,719 downwards.
TCCCTAGAGGGCAAGGTACCCGTTGTGAATCCAAAGTTATCAGGACTTCCTACCATGCCTGCGCGTTGGACAAAGCTCATCGAGTTAGCTCAACGATGGATAGTCGAACAAAGATCCGCCTAACTTTTTGTTTAGCAGAGCCCTTGGACAAATTTAGCAATCGGCGGAGCGAACTCTTGACAAACCGAACTTGCCAATGGTTTAAAATGAAAATACCAAGGGCTTATTTGGTATGCCTTCTTTTTGTCCCCTTCGCCCTTGTTAACCTTGGATCAAACCATTGGCGTGTTTGTCAAGAGCGATTGCGGGAGCTCCCCACCTAATAAATGGAAAGTAACCTAAACAACTATTTAGTTTTCATAGAACTTTTTACAATACCAAATTTTGTGTTTGATACATAGTAGTATGTGGAAATGCCTCATTTTCATTCATGAAAAAAATCGCACAGGCTATGAACCCATGCGATCTTTCATCTGCTCTAATATTTTTTTCTCTAATCTAGATACCTGTACTTGTGAAATCCCTAATCTTTCTGCGACCTCGGATTGTGTTTGATCCTTATAATATCGCAAATAAACGATTAATCGTTCCCGTTCATCCAGTCCTCTAATGGCTTCCTTTAAGGCAATTTTATCGAACCATTTCTGATCATTTTGATCGGCAATTTGATCCAAAAGTGTAATGGGATCTCCATCGTTTTCATAAACTGTTTCATGAATCGAAGATGGCGTCCTGCCTGCCTCTTGAGCCATAATGACATCTTCAGCAGAAATTTCAAGGAAGTCGGCAATTTCATTTACAGTTGGTACCCTTCCAAAACTTTTCGTTAATTCGTCTTTCGCTTTTCTGATACGGTTACCAATTTCCTTTAAAGATCTACTTACCTTAACTGTACCATCATCACGTAAAAAGCGTTGTATTTCTCCGATAATCATCGGAACTGCATATGTCGAAAACTTAACATCATATGATAAATCAAATTTATCTACAGATTTCAATAATCCAATACAGCCTATTTGAAATAAATCATCCGGATCATAGCCGCGATTTAAAAAACGTTGCACGACCGACCAAACAAGGCGAATATTCTTTTCGACTAGTTGGTCGCGCGCATCTTGATCGCCTTCCTGGCTTTTGTGAATTAACTCTTTTACTTCATGATCCTTCAGAAAGCCTTGAGTTTTCTCTTTCTTAAGTTCCACATCCATAGGCACGACTCCTTAATTACATAAGGCTTTTTTGAAGGCCAAATGCTTTTTTAAACGAATAATGGTGCCTACTCTAGGTTGTGATTCTATTTCTATGTCGTCCATAAAGTTTTCCATAATGGTAAATCCCATTCCGGAACGTTCTAATTCCGGCTTCGTTGTAAATAGTGGTTGTCTTGCTTCCTCAATATCAGGAATTCCAATCCCCTCATCACGAATCACTAATTCAACAACACCATCTTCAATGGCTGCTGAAATATAGACCATACCTGCAGGATTCCCTTCATATCCATGAATAATAGCATTTGTTACTGCTTCGGAAACAACTGTTTTTATTTCAGTAAGTTCATCAATGGTAGGATCCAATTGAGCAATAAATGCTGCTACAGTGACCCTGGCAAAGGACTCATTTTGACTTAAGGCGGTGAATTGAATTTGCATTTCATTTCTCATCGATTACGCAACCCCCAATCTTTCCAGCGCAAACTGTTCTGATTCATCTAAACGTATAATTTTAAATAGTCCAGACATTTCAAAAAGACGTTTTACCGCTGGTGAGATTGCGCAAACGACCATTTCGCCATTTTTTTGTTTGATTTGTTTATATCTTCCTAAAATGACGCCTAGACCAGAGCTGTCCATAAATGATAATTGCTCAAGATTCAAGACAAGGTGTTGGATATGAAATTTTTCAATTGCACTTGATACATTTTCCCTTAATGTTTCTGCTGTATGATGATCTAATTCTCCTTTTAACCGGATGCAAAGAACATCTTTTTTCACTTCTAAATCAATCGATAGACTCAATTTCGAAGCCTCCTTTTAGCTTTATATTGAGTCAATTCGATTTTTTACTGCAATAATCCTTCTTCCTGACAAAACTAGAAGTATATCGTCATAATTAGTCTTCGTTCGACGTTAGAAAAGCGTAAGTGCCTTGACTAGGCCTCGAGCAAGGCAAACCATTTATTTTAATTAGCTATTAGTAAACATACCAAAGGAACGTTTAAATAATTTCCACCAACCGGCTTGTTTTACATCTTTATTAGCAACAAGTTTTGATTGAACAAGTGTTTTCCCATCTTTTTTCACAGTTATTGTACCTATTTGGTCACCTTTTTTGATTGGTGCTTTTAATTTTCCATTCAATTTAATCGATTTTTTAAGGTGATCGACTTTTTCACCTTTTTTAGTTAAAACCGAAATCGGTTCACTTGTAATGGCTTGTATTTGTTTCGTATCACCTTTGCTAACCTTTACATTCCCTAATGATTGTCCTTTTTTATATAACGGGTGTGTCGTGTACATAGCAAAAGCGTAATCTAGCATTTTCGTTACTTGTGCATTTCTAACTTTTGTCGAAGGTGCTCCAAATACAACAGCAATGACACGCATTCCGTTTTTCTTCGCAGTGGCTGTTAAGCAAAATTTCGCTTCATTTGTGAATCCAGTTTTAAGACCATCTACACCTGGATAAAATTTTACAAGTTTATTTGTATTTACGAGCCAAAACTTTTTATCCGTATTTTCGCGTAAATAGGATTCATATTTTCCGGTGAAATTTGTAATGTTTTCATGTCTTAATAGGTCTTTGGCCATTATGGCCATATCATAAGCCGAACTATAATGGTCCTTTTCAGGAAGACCTGTAGCATTTTGGAATTTCGTATCTTTAAGTCCAAGTTCAGCAGCTTTTTTATTCATCATTTCTACAAACTCTTCTTCACTGCCGGCAATCTTCTCAGCCATTGCGACAGATGCATCGTTTGCTGAACCAATCGAAATGCCTCTCAACATTTCTTCAACCGTCATTTCTTCCCCTGGTTCAAGAAATATTTGAGAGCCTCCCATCGAAGCGGCAAATTCACTAGTTCGCACTTTTTCATTTAAAGAGATCTTTTTCTGCTCAAGCGCTTCCATTATTAAAATCATTGTCATCACTTTTGTCATCGATGCGGGTGGAAGTTTTTCATGACTATTTTTATCATATAGAACTGTTCCTGTGTCCCGTTCGATTAAAATAGCAGATTTCGCATCCGAAGCTAATTCGGTCGTTTTTTCGGCAGCTTTCACTTGTGAAGTGAGAATGGATACCATTAAAAAATAAATAACGAGAATACTTAAACCTTTTTTCATTTGGACCCCTCCAAAGATTTTCTTTTTAAACAAGATACATAGCACCATTTTTTCCATCTCTAGTTTTTTTATACAGCTAAAAAAATAAAAAATGGGTCAGTTCATAAATGAACTGACCCATTTTTATCCAGTAAAAAAGAAATTAATCCTTTCCAATCTCTTCATGAATCAAGATTGGAGCGGTAACTTTTTGTTTTGAAATTTTAATATTGGCATAGAGCTTTTCTTTTACATCTTCAAATTGTTCTTGGTTAGCATATATTGTTAGTAAAGATTCCCCTTTTTTCACTTCGTCTCCAATTTTTTTATGAAGAACAATTCCAACTGCTAAATCAATGACTGATTCTTTTGTTGCACGTCCTGCTCCTAGCATCATTGCTGCCGTTCCAATTTCATCCGCAATAATTTCCGAAACATATCCATCTTCAAGTGAAGGTAAATCGAATGTATATTTTGCTTGTGGTAATTTGGAAGGATTGTCAACTACCTCAGGGTCCCCACCTTGAGATTGTAAAAATATTTTAAATGATTCCAACGCCTTTCCATTTGAAATAACTTCTAATAGTTTTTGGCGCGCTTCTTCCAGAGTTGCTGCCTTTCCAGCAAGGTAAACCATATGACTTCCAAGTGTCAAACATAATTCGGTTAAGTCTTCCGGACCTTCCCCACGTAATGTATCAATCGCTTCTTTCACTTCAAGTGCATTTCCAATTGCATAACCGAGTGGTTGGCTCATATCTGAAATAACTGCCATCGTTTTTCTGCCTACATTGTTCCCAATATTCACCATCGCCTTGGCTAACTCACGTGAATCTTCAATTGTTTTCATAAATGCACCGGCGCCGGTTTTCACGTCTAAACAAATGGCATCGGCACCTGCTGCGATTTTTTTACTCATAATTGAACTCGCGATTAATGGAATGCTATTGACAGTTCCAGTCACATCTCTTAGTGCGTATAACTTTTTATCTGCTGGAGTTAAATTGCCACTTTGACCAATAACGGCAATTTTATTTTCATTGACAAGTCGGATAAATTCATCATTTTCGATTTCAACGTGAAATCCTTTAACTGCTTCTAGTTTGTCAATCGTACCACCAGTATGCCCTAGGCCTCTACCACTCATTTTTGCTACTGGTACGCCTAAGGCTGCTACTAAAGGTCCTAGAACCAATGTTGTTGTATCTCCAACACCGCCGGTTGAGTGTTTATCTACTTTAATCCCTTCAATCGCAGATAAATCAATGGTATCTCCTGAATGAACCATCGCCATCGTTAAATCTGCTCGTTCACGTTCATTCATTCCTTGGAAATAAATCGCCATCGTCAATGCACTCATTTGATAATCCGGAATCGTATTATTTGTGTAACCTTCTATAATAAATTGAATTTCCTCAGTCGTGAGTTCCTTGCCATCCCGTTTTTTTTCTATTAAATCAACCATTCTCATTTTTCTTCACCAACTTGTATGTTTTTGACAATCTCTTTCACAAAAGTTAAAAAATCAGCTCGGACTTTCTCCGTCGTTTCAATGACTTCATCATGTGTTAATGGCTGATCTAATATCCCGGAGGCCATATTGGAAATACAGGATATTCCTAGAACTTTTAAGCCGGCATGTCTAGCGACAATGACTTCCGGAACCGTCGACATCCCTACAGCATCTCCACCCAGTGTTCTAATCATCCGAACTTCTGCTGGAGTTTCATAGGTTGGACCGGTATTTCCTACATATACCCCTTCTTGAATTTTAATATTAAGTTGATTTGCTATTTCTTTAGCTTGAGAGCGTAATTCTTTATTATATGCCTCAGACATATCAGGAAAGCGCGCGCCGAACCTTGAATCATTCGGACCGATAAGAGGGTTACTGCCCATATTATTAATATGATCAGAAATAATCATGAGATCCCCAGGTTCGTAATCTTTGTTTACTCCACCTGCAGCATTTGTTACAACTAACACTTCAACACCAAGTTCTTTCATCACTCGAACCGGAAATGTTACTTGATCAAATGAATACCCTTCGTAATAATGGAATCTTCCTTGCATCGCAACAACATCTTTTCCACTTAACTTTCCAAATACTAATTGACCAGCATGCCCTTCAACGGTTGAAATAGGAAAATTAGGAATGTCTTTATATTGAATTTTTAACGGGTTTTCAATTTCATCTGCCAGAACTCCAAGGCCGGAACCTAAAATAAGTCCAATCTTTGGTTGATTACTAAACTTTTCTTTTAAAAATAATGATGCTTGTTCAATTAAATTGTATTCCACCGGTTTTCCCCCTCTATCCTTGAATATCCTTTAGGAAACTCGTTCCAAATTCAGGTAGCTTCACATTGAAATTATCTGCAATGGTTGCCCCTATATCTGCAAATGTCTTTCTGAGTGGAAGTTCTGCCCCGCCATTAAAACGTTTTGAATAAATGAGTAACGGAACATATTCCCGAGTATGATCAGTTCCATGATGGATAGGATCATTCCCATGGTCAGCAGTAATAATAAGAAGATCATCATCAGTCATTTTTTCAAAAACCTCAGGTAAACGAGCATCATATTCTTCTAATGCTTTTCCGTATCCGATTGGATCACGACGGTGACCGTATAAAGCATCGAAATCAACTAAATTAATGAAGCTCAATCCAGTAAATTCCTTATCAAATGTTTGAATAAATTTATCCATTCCATCCATATTGGATTTTGTACGAATCGCTTCTGTTACACCTTCGCCATCATAAATATCTGAAATTTTCCCTAGAGCAATAACATCAAAGTCATTATCCTTTAACTCATTCATTACGGTACGAGCAAACGGCTTTAGTGCGTAATCATGACGATTCGGTGTTCTCGTGAAATTGCCCGGCTCACCAATAAACGGACGAGCAATAATACGTCCTACCATATATTTGGGGTCTAATGTTAATTTTCTGGCAATCTCACATATTCTATAAAGTTCGTCCAATGGAACGATTTCTTCATGGGCAGCTATTTGTAATACAGAATCCGCCGATGTATAAACAATTAAGGCACCTGTTTCCATATGTTCTTTACCTAGTTCATCTAAAATTTCCGTCCCACTCGCCGGTTTATTTCCGATTATTTTACGACCGGATTTTTGTTCTAATTCAGAAATTAATTCATCTGGAAAACCATTAGGAAAGACTTGAAATGGAGTAGAAATATTTAACCCCATGATCTCCCAGTGACCAGTCATTGTATCTTTCCCATTCGATGCTTCTTGCATTTTTGTATAATAAGCAAGGGGTTTATCCGCTTTTTTAATCCCTTGAATCTCACGTATATTGGAAAGTCCTAATTTCCCCATATTTGGCATGTTAAGACCATTCATTTTTTCAGCAATATGTCCGAAGGTATCCGCACCTAAATCATTAAATTTTTCTGCATCTGGTGCTTCACCAATTCCAACAGAATCCATTACAATAAGATGAACTCGCTTGTATGTATAATTACCCAAGTTATTTCATTCCTTTCAAATAATATTTAAAACGGTTACATTCTAACAAAGATATCTTACCCTTCGTGCGAAAAGTTAACCAGCGATTAAGCTGATCGTATTTCAAGGTAAGAGGTCTGACAACTCTATTTTACCAAAGGAGAGAGCAACTCTACAACTAAATCCTTCAATTGAAAAAACCACTAAAAAATAGTGGTTCTCGCAATCTATTAAGCACGAGGATGATGTTTCGAATATACATCTTTTAATCTTGTTTTCGATACATGCGTATATATTTGTGTCGTCGATATATCTGCATGCCCGAGCATTTCTTGAACTGCTCTTAAATCAGCACCATTTTCCAACAAGTGGGTCGCAAACGAATGGCGCAATGTATGTGGTGTAAGTTCTTTTTCGATATTTGCTTTTTTAGCAAGGCTTTTAAGTATTTTCCAAAAACCTTGTCTTGTTAAGCGATTGCCATGATGATTTAAAAAGAGGGCCTCTGTTTGATATTGTTTCGATCGAAGCTTTGGTCTACTATCTTTTAAGTAGGATTCTAGTATCGTTGAAGCAGTTTTACCAATCGGAATAATTCTTTCTTTATTCCCTTTTCCTATACATCTTACAAAGCCCATTGTTAAATGAAGATCATCTAAATTAAGATTTATCAGTTCACTTACACGAATTCCGGTCGCATATAATAATTCTAACATCGCCTTATCCCTTAACGGTAATATCCCTGTTTCTGATGGCGCATCTAATAGGGCCTCTACTTCTGATAAACTTAGTACTTTTGGTAAATTTCTCTCCGTCTGCGGAGTTTCTATATGAACAGATGGATCATTGTCGGTTGCTTTTTCTCTTAAAAGAAATTGGTGAAATGATCTGACAGATGCAACATGTCGTGCAAGTGTTTTCGCCGACTTTCCTTGTTGTTTTAAATGATTTAAAAAATGGACGATATGCACACGAGTAATTTCATTTAATGTTTCCAGCTGTTCCACTTTTTGCATATAGTTTATATAGCTTTTTAAATCTCTTTCATACGATACAATCGTGTTTTTCGATAATCCTTTTTCTACTATCATAAAATGAATAAAATCTCTTAAACGATCAAGCATTCTATTACTCCCCATCTAAATAAAACAATAATAAGCGGTTAAACCAATTGGGACCTTCCTGATTTACCGAATTTACTTTTACCGCCGTACCTTTTGGTTCATCATAACGATGATAATCCTCATATTCTTGATTTACCCACATAATACCATAATAAAATAGCAATGTGCATCCAGTAAATAAAATAAAAACCTTTAATGTACGTACAATCACTTTAATCCAAGACATGAAATTGTCCGTTCCCTTCGCTAAATAATTTGTCTATTCTAATACAAGCTATGCCAAAGGAACAAAAAATTATACCTAAAAAACCTTTTCATTAATGAAAAGGTTTTTTTAAGATTCGTCTTCTTTATTTTTTATCTTGACAGCGCCAGCAAATCCCATGAAAGGTTAAGCGATGGTCTTTAATTTTAAAATTCCAGCGTTTTTCAACAATTGCTTCAACATCTTCAAGTAAATCTTCTTGGATTTCATCCACCGCACCACATTCAATACAAACTAAATGATGATGAAAGTGTGCAGCTCCCTCTTGTCTTAAATCATATCGTGATACACCATCACCAAAATTAATCTTATCTACAACCTTTAGTTCTGTTAGTAGTTCTAATGTACGATAAACGGTTGCTAGCCCAATCTCTGGCGACTTTTCTTTAACAAGGAGGTAAACATCTTCTGCACTCAAATGATCTTCTTCATTTTCCAACAACACTCTTACCGTCGCTTCACGTTGCGGAGTTAGTTTATAACTTGCAGAATGCAATTGTTTTTTTATTCTATCAACACGACTTTCCATTGAAGTATCCTCCCTCGCCACTATCGTTTTAATTATAACAGAAGCAAGAGAAAAGATGCAAAATAAAATTATTATTACATTTAAAGAGTAGCTTTTATTATTTAATAATCATTATTTATTAACATATGACATGACACTTTTCATCAAAGTTGGTGAAAGATAGGCCTCGACACCTGCTGCTAACGAAATGATCCCTACAGCGAAAACAAAAGCAATGACATACTGGGCAAGCATTGGAAAAATGTGAAAACCTATATTTTGTTTAATAAAGATTTTGCGTATTAATTTTAGTGATACCCCTACGGAAACCACTGCGATAAAAATAAACATCGGGATAATAAAAAGATTTTGTGGCAAAACCGTAACAAATGAAAGCAAAAAACCTCCCCAATGCATTTGACTAACAAGAAAACCAACAGAAAATCCGACGACAATCCCTTTAATAAACAATAATATAAGGATAAGCGGTAAACCAATAATCGAAATTCCCAATATCCACATTAACCCTAGAAATTTCACATTATGGAGAAAGCTTAAGCGAAATAAATCAGAGGGAGCAGCCACTTTCCCATCCGATACTTGTCCAAAAAATTGGTTTAAATAATAGTATAAGTCTTCTTTCTGATCAAAGGATAAGCTATTAACAATAACCGCCCCGAATACGACTCCCATTAAAAACAGAACAATGATAAATGAGTAAATTGAGGAATATTCTTGTACATGACGAATGATAGGATTAGAGAACGACTGTTTTTTCCGCATTTTTACTTCCTCCTACTAAATTAGATAACAAAATCTCTTATTATCACCTTATGCAGGATATGCAATCTTATGCTAATCTATCAATTTTTTTTGAAGAAAATATTAACTAAAAAACTGTAGGTACCTATTAATAGGGCTACAGCTTTTTAGCAACTAATGTAAATGTTTTTGGCAAGCCAATATCTGAAATTTTATGGTTCGGTTCTTCTTCTAACGTTTCAATAACTAGTTGAGAACTCCCTGCAGAGGTTATGATTTCACCTAATGTCCATTTTCGTTGGAGAACATGTTGTAAATTTGCTTTTTCATCCTCCGGCATATGTTTTGTAAAGGCGACATGATTTTTTTCAATAGATGGATCAAAGTAGTTACCTGTCACTTTATGTTTCTTCCCTGTTGAAGTGATTAGTTTTGTTGAAATCGGATGGAACTCATGCAAAACAAAACGACCATTCTTTCGTAATAGTTGATAGATTTTTTGCATTAATTCATTCAAATGAGTCAATTTCATAATTGCTCTTTTTAAAAATACAGAATCCTACAGAATTTCTAAAATATATTTTTAAAAACAGAAATCATGCTACTTGTTGCTGATTTAATTGTACATTAATTCGGTCTGCGGCTAACTTTGAAGCATTATAAATAAGGGTTACCATGTCAAAATGAATTTTTGCACGTTTCCCAGTACGATAGCGAACATTGTTCAGTTGAAAGAATTCTTTCAGATAGGCATTAACCCGTTCTACGGCAGTACGACGTTTGAAAATGTTTTTCCATGCTTGTGACCCGCGTGCTGGTGCGGTATATCTGCGAAGGTCTGAAGTGATTTTCACTTTATAAACCTTTTGGCAAATACCTTCATTAGCTAAGGGACAGTCGCTGCATTCCTTTGGTCTTGTGTATTTCAATGTTTCATATTTAGGATCAAAACTATCATAACGATAAGAATGCTCTCTGAAACAAGTTGGGGCAAAGTGTTTATCATAGCCAATGATTTCCCCTTCATTTCGCTTATTATACGCGATGACGGATTGTTGTCCCATTCGATGTACCTGCTCGTATATGGGTTCATAGTCATAGCCCGCATCCATTGTTTGATAACGTAATGGAAGGTGAAGGCGTTCCTGAATTCCTTTCAGTAAAGGGATAGCCCTTACCATCATTTAGACTCCCAGATGAAAAAAGAGCCTGTAGAATGTATTGGCTTGATGTACCAACGGCTAAATGACCTTTGTAGCCAAACCAAAAAACATTTTGTCCTTCTGAGTTCTTTTTCACGCCCCATTTAGGGTCTTGGGAACTTCGGCACGTAGTTCGGCTAGGGAACATCTAATTGAAATACAATTTTTCTATCATATAAAGGTAAATTGGCTTCCGTTTCAGCTTGTTCTTTAAGCCACCCGTCACGCTCATCTTTTGATTTCCGACCACGTTTTTGGGGTTCAGATTTTGGCTTTTCTTCTTTTGGCTGCGCTTGGTCTCGTGCTTCAAAATGGGTTGCATCAATAGCCACTGTATCATCCGTGATGAAACCTTCTGCAATAGCCTGGAGGACCACTTTTTCTTGTTCTTTCTCAAGGATATCGCTTTCCTCCAATTTCGTTATGAGACGTGAATAGGAGGATTCTGAAGGCACATGATCAGAAACCAAAAAGCCACAATTTAACTTAAAAGCTAGATCATCATGAAGACGTTTTATAAGATCCTTCATCGTAGGGATGCGCTCTATGTATCTTACAAAGGTGGAGATAATCATGGCTGCATAGTTTAGTTCTTCCGGTGCACCCAACCGTGATTTTTCGCCACTTGATGGTACATCGAATCCAAATCTACCGCTGAAATAATGGCTTCATATTTTTGGGTAGGTTCCATGTCAAATAATTCCTGTATGCCAAATAGGCTAGGTTGTCGTATAATAGTCATAAGAAGTACTCCTCCAGTCTTTTTATGGTTTGTGGTCAACGTAAGCCCGAATTATAAAAAATAAGTGTACCTTTCGGTACGCATCGTAAATAGCCGTAAATTCTGACTTTTTAATCGAATTACGGCTATTTCATTTATTTGCTACATTCTGCCTGAATCATTTTTGACCAGGGCATGTATTGATCTAAAATTTCAGGGTTTTGTTGGACGCCGAGATTTGGTAAATCCGTAAAAAGTTTCTTTATATATTCATAGAAATCAACGCCGTTACTTTTGGCAGTTTCAGCAATACTTAAACAGATGGCATTCGCTTTTGCACCAGCTTCACTTACACTAAAGAGCCAATTTTTTCTTCCTATAACGTTGGGACGGATGGCGTTCTCGGCTGGATTATTATCCATTTCAATTCGCCCATCATTCAGGAATAATTTGAGTCCATTTGCCCTGTTTAATGTGTATTCAGTTTGCTTTTGCTAACGCATTTTTTCCGTAAAATGGTGATGTTTCAACCCAGTGAAGGAATTCCTCCACGATTGGCTTCGAGTACTTTTGACGTTTTTTTCTTCGTTTACTCGGAGACAAACGTTTAAATTGCCTTTCTAGTCGATATAAATCATCACAATATTTCACACCGATTCTACCATTTTTGCTATCAGCTTTCAGCCAATAACGACGAACATGCGCCCAACAATTTGCGAAATTAACGCCTTCCAACTTATCATAAGCAGAATAACCATCACACACAATCGTTCCAGAAAAGCCTTCAATAAAACTTTCAAGGACAGATCGAGCTCGAGATAATGCGCTTTGAAAGAGAGTCATTGTTGGCCCTTGGCTTGGCACACTTCGAAACACCCAATTATACGCATTGGCTTGGCCAGATTTCCCATCGGATCGGTTGATAATTTGTCCGTATGTTTCATCGACATGCAAAACCGATTTTGCCATCATCAACTCTTTCATTCGTTCGTATACAGGTAACAGCCAATCATGTGCTACACGGATAACCCAATTCGATAGGTTTTTATCATTGGTATTCAGTCCATAGCGATTCCATTCCTTTACCTGACGGTAAAGAGGTAAATATTGTGCAAATTTATCATAGATGACTTTGGCAAGTACGCTAGGACTTGCGATGCTACGCTGAATCGCTGGTTGTGGTGCTTTCCCGCGTTTGATTTGTGCTGGCTGTGATGAATCAACTTTGCAGTCTTTACATTCATACGCATGTTCAATGTGCTGTACTTTCATCATTTTTGCAGGAATAAATTTTGCTTCTTCACGTACAAGTGTACTACCAATTTCAATCATTTGCCCTTGGCAACAGTCACAGATTGTATTTTTCGGATGATGGTGAATAGCTTCTACTTCAATACCATCATGCAAGGAATCATTTCGTTTTTTTGATTTAACTTTTCGTACAACAGTATAAGAGATTGTCTGTTGGCTTTGTTCTTCTGTGTGCTCAGGTTCGCTAAAAGCCGGGTCATCATCAAATAATGAGCCTTGCCCATCTGGTACGTTGTATTTCGATTTTTCGGATTTCGATCCATATAAAAGTTTTGTTAAATGGCGAATTTGTTCAGTTAGCGCTTCAATCTGTTTAGTTGATTGATCTAGCTTTTTCGATAAGTCTTTGTTTTGTTGATTTGAATGAGCCAATTGTTCTTCGAGAAGTCGAATTAATTTCCCATATGGATTCTTGTTATTGGAAGAAGTATTAACCATTTATTTCACCACTTTTCGTTCACCATAAGTTAGTTATATTATAACATTTTTAACGTAGAAAGCGAAGTTGAAAATGGCTATAAACCAACATTTCTAGCTTGTTTAGAATACTCCTTTTTGTGATTTTTGAATGGCCTTTGGTTGCTGAATGGACAACCCTTCTAACAACCAGCGAACCTCCTGTTGCGAAAGTTTACGTACTTCATTTTCATCTTTTACCATTGAAGTTTTCCTCCATCTAGTCGCTTATAAAGCATGGCGAAACCATCGCCATCAAAATATAAACATTTATAACGGTCTTTACTCCAACCAGAGAAAAGGAAAATAGAATCTCCATATGGATCAAGTTCGAAAGAATCTTGAATTAGCGTTGCTAATCCATCAATTCCCTTCCTCATATCTGTTTTACCGCAAATAATATAAATGTTTTTTACACTGGTATAATCATGTTTCATAGATTTTTCAACTCCCTCATGACCGTTTGGATGATGTGCTCATCTACGCCGTTGAAGAAGGAAATTTCAGCAGCTTCAATTTTGATTGTGCAAAAGCTATTTGAAGGATCTTTCGAAGTTGTGGATGTTATAATATTTTTTTCTGGTTGTATTGAAACGGGGACGATTGTTAGTTTTTGTTGTGACATAGGAAAAGCACCTCCTTAATTGATACGATTATTGTACTAAGGGGTGCTGATCATTTATATGCGTTGTTTGAATGGGGGCTTACTGGTCAACTACCATTATACAAGATTTGGGGAGGTACTTCTTTTTTTATCTCTTAAACCCCTTGATACACAAGGGCTAAGAATTATGAAATTCATTCAAATTAATAAAATAATGCAACACTCCAAGCTCCATTAGGACAATATCGAATTGGTCATGAAATTGCTCGTTAGGTAGTGATAGTACGTCTGAAACTACATATGAAAGATTAGTCCCTGCTGCTTCGCTTAGTTCCAACGCAAACATTTCATTTTCTTTTGAAAAATCAACTACCGTTACATCTGCTCCAAGTAATGACATCGCCACTCCCTTGATCCCATTTGACCCTAATAAATGAAGCACTTTCTTATTAGCTAAAGGGTCGAGATATTTATAAAAAGGATGGAGTCTCCATTTTGGATTTTCAATTATTTTATTTGCTATCTCTTCGGGCGCACCATAGCGATTTAAAAGGGCAGCGTAATTATTTTGATTCCAAGCTGCTTCATTTTGCTCGGTTACCAAAGCTTGTTCTTTTGATAAATATGCTTCTATTTCGAGCGTATTTATCTTTTTCGAGTTAAAATAAAGATATTTATATAAAGAAATACAGTAAAATAATTGATTTTCCTTCATTATTTCGATTCGATAAGGATCTGTTTTTATCGTCGTATTAAAATCACAATGAACAAGAATCGTGTAATCTGCACTTTTCACTTTAAAAAGTGCAGATCTTTCATTTCTCTCCCTACCTATTTGTTCAAAATCTTGAAAAATCTGATAGCAATTGTCAAAAAGATCCCACTGAACTTGAACAAAAACCGATTCCGAATGGTCTACTTCTACACCTTGCAGCCATAACGATGTGGAATCGATAAAATGATATGGAATTTTTTCCTCAACAAGACGTACTGTGATTTCTTTAATTAATTCTAAATAATTTTTATCTTTCATAAAACCCTCCGTAATTTCACAAGGTGGACTAAAACGCGTCTAAATATTTATTGTTTATCAGACACTTTCCCGTACTGTCCACCGCCGCCAGCAGATAACTGTAGGTCACCATTTCTCGCTTTGATAATCAATTCAGCTAAGTCCATTTTTACTAGTTTTTCGATTTCCTCTTTCGGGACATTATGAAGAATATTCATTTCTGTCCCAAAATGATCAAGTAATTTTGCCATCGTTTTTGGTCCTAGACCCGGCAAGAAATCTAGTGGCACTTGGTGAATATATGGTGGTCGATCTGGTACTGAATTTGCAGTTGTTAATTCCTTAATTCGATCTGCCACCCCTTTAGTAAACTTCGTAGAACCGCATTGTTCGCATGTATCACCAATCTTTTTCGTAAAGCATTTGGCACAGGTTGTTTCATGATATTTTCCTAAGTAAGGATTTAATCCATAATTCGCAACAATTTCATTTCCATCCTTATGATGAAGTGCTTTTTTTAGGGCAAGAAAGGTCGGTTCTTCTAATTTCATTACTTGATATTCACGGGCAATTTTCGCTAGTGAATGTGCATCGGAATTACTAACGAATGTATAATCATGCAATTCCTTTATATGATCCGCCATTTCTGTATTGGAACTTAGGCCAAGCTCAATAGCATCAATTAAATTCGGATCTAATACTTCTGTTAGTGATGACTCTACACCTTTTCCATAAAGGCTTTTAAATGGGGTAAATACATGAGCTGGAATAAAAATGCCATCCAATGATTTGATTTTTTTCTGCAAACTCCGTGCATCTTCACGAATTCGCTGTGTGCTTAACTGATTATTTTTCACTTTTCCAGTATACCAATTGGAAAATTCCTTTATTTTCTTAAGAGAAGGAAAATAACCTAGTACATGGAGCGGACCTTTACAATTCTCATCATTCACTTCTATTTCAACACCGGGAATAAGTGTGACAGAATCTTGAAAGCTAAAACCTCCATCTTCCATTTCAACTAGTTCTTCGTTTTGTAATAAATCTTCAATTTCGGCGATCACTTCTGGTGAATGACAATCAATGATCCCTATCATATCGAGTCCTATTGGCAATTTTGCAGCATGTAAAATATTTGTAAGTGTCAATGTTTTTGAAGCTGTAATTTTAACTGGTTTACCCGTTTTTGTACGGCCGATATGAATATGTAGATCAACAAAGTATTTCTTCAATTCTTTTTCGCCTCTTTTAATTGTAAATATTGGATTGCATAGGCTGTTTTCGCATCACAAATTTTTTGTTGCTCGACCAATTTGACTGCTTCTTCCAATGTCACCTCCATCAATTCAACAAATTCATCTTCATCTGCACCTTTAGGATGTTCTTTCTTTTTTAACCCTTTTGCTAAATATAAATGTAAAATTTCATCAGCAAATCCCGGTGCAGTATAGAAGGAGGTGATATGCTCTAACGCATCGCATTCATAGCCCGTTTCTTCTTCCAGTTCCCGAACAGCGGTAATTTCCGGCTCTTCCCCTGGCTCTAATTTACCAGCAGGAATCTCAATCATTGCCCTGTCCATTGGTTTTCTAAATTGTTCAACTAAAATAATTTTGTTTTGATCGGTAACAGCTAAGATCGCAACTGCACCTGGATGTTTAATGATTTCACGCTTTGATGTTTTTCCGTTTGGAAGTTCAACCTCATCAACTTGTAAATGAACCACTTTTCCTTCAAAGATTTTTTCAGTCTTCAATGTTTTTTCAGTGAATTTATGCATTTTATCTGCTCCCTGTTCTAATCTTGGACATCATTCATACATTTTAACACAAAAAGAAAAATGCGAAAAAATCTTAGAGTTTTTTCAAGGAGCGAATACAAGTGAAAATTTATATTCAACCAAAAGGGATTATTTTAAGTGGGAAGGCTTGGGAAATTAGAGAGAGTCTTAAATTTTATGCGAAAAAGCATAAATACGTTAGTGATTGGATTAAAAAAACCGGACAATAGCAATTAGTGGTTTTTCTCACTTTTTTTCGATAAAATAAGTTCTACTAATGAAAGAAAGGACTAAATTTCATGCAGAAAAATCAATTAGGAACATCCGAATTATATGTATCAAAGTTAGGGCTTGGATGTATGTCTTTAGGGACGAATGAAATTGCCGCAAAAGAGATTGTGAAAGCCGCTGTTGATGTAGGAATTAATTACTTCGATACAGCTGATCTTTATGACTTTGGTTTAAATGAAGAGATAGTTGGAAAATCACTAAAACCGGTACGTGATCAGGTCATTATCGCAACTAAGGTAGGTAATCGCTGGAATGATGATAAAACGAGTTGGCATTGGGATCCCTCAAAAGCTTATATTAAAGAAGCGGTAAAAAATAGTCTTCACCGTCTACAAACAGATTATATCGATTTATATCAATTGCACGGCGGGACAATTCAAGATCCGATTGATGAAACAATTGAAGCTTTTGAGGAACTAAAAAAAGAAGGATTAATTAGATATTATGGAATCTCTTCCATTCGCCCAAATGTCATCCGAGAATATGTGCAAAAATCGAATATTGTAAGCGTAATGATCCAGTATAGTTTGCTAGATCGTCGTCCAGAAGAGGACATACTCCCTCTTTTAAAAGAACATTCTGTTAGTGCGGTGACAAGAGGACCTGTTGCGAAAGGGATATTAAGCGAAAGAAGCATAGAAAAGATTTCGGAAAAAGGGTATTTGGATTATTCCTATCAGGAATTAGTTGAATTAATGCAAGAAATCAAGGATAAATTATTGCTGGGAAACCGCAAAATGACAGAACTTGCTCTGCAGTATAATTTAGCTAATGAATCAGTTGCTTCCGTAATTACCGGTGCCAGCAACGCGGAACAAATTAGGGAAAATGCCAAAGCAGTTGAGAAGAGTCCATTATCTAAAGAAGAACGCGATTTATTAATTAAGTTGACTAAACAAAATAAATACACAGACCACAGATGATTTGATCATTCACAAAAAGCTTTTTTTAAAAATAAACAGAATAATCCTAAAAAAACATTTCTACATCTATATATGACTTTCGACAAAATATATTACTTTTAAGTATTATTTTTAGAAGCCTTTGACGGTCAAGTTACATAAATAAGTTAGTAAATCGACTTTAATTTACATCAAAATACAAAATTCTTTGATTATCTACAAGATTTGATTCAATCTGCTGCAAATTAATGTATTTTCGACATCGACAAATTCCACGAGTATCCAACTATCTAATCCTTTATACTCAGGTTTGTAGGGAATAGACAATAAGTAATAGCAAAAATGAAGGTAATTTTCATCAGAAAAGGGCAAACCTATTGAAAAATAGGGACGCAAAGTCACAGATCTAAGGATTGGGATACTAGGCGAAACCCGGTGTCCCGACTATGGTGGCTGGACTACCTAAATACTATCATCGTATGGTATTGTAAAAAGTTCTATGAAAACTAAATAGTTGTTTAGGTTACTTTCCATTTATTAGGTGGGGAGCTCCCGCAATCGCTCTTGACAAACACGCCAATGGTTTGATCCAAGGTTAACAAGGGCGAAGGGGACAAAAAGAAGGCATACCAAATAAGCCCTTGGTATTTTCATTTTAAACCATTGGCAAGTTCGGTTTGTCAAGAGTTCGCTCCGCCGATTGCTAAATTTGTCCAAGGGCTCTGCTAAACAAAAAGTTAGGCGGATCTTTGTTCGACTATCCATCGTTGAGCTAACTCGATGAGCTTTGTCCAACGCGCAGGCATGGTAGGAAGTCCTGATAACTTTGGATTCACAACGGGTACCTTGCCCTCTAGGGATGCATGTGGTCGTAGAAAGTTAAAATACGCCGCAAACAAGGTGACAAAAGAAACAGATCCATGATCCGATCCAAATCCTTGTGTAGAGCGATAATTTCCTTTAAATGTGCGATTCAGTCTTTCAATAATCTGTTTTAACGGTCTGTATTCGGTTGAGATTGGATCTTCATTTGTCAGCCCGATTACTTGCTTCACATCAAAAGAAATATCATTCTGAGCGAAGAAATGCTGGGCTAGAAGATAGATTGGATTTCCATCTACTACGAATGTAAGGTTTTCAGGGATCTCTTCCATCTTCAGTAGGACGTCGTTTATCGCTTGAATGGCGGATGCTGTATCACGATTAGGCGACACTCGGTACGAAAGGATGATCTTTTTCACCGCGTCAAAGAAGAAAAAGAGATAATGCCATTTTCCATTGACCCGGATATAGGTTTCGTCACCACAGAATTGATCTGAAAGCTCATAAGGATAGTGATCCACGTATGGTTTAAGCAAAAGAGCCACACTATTTTCGTAGTTCAGTATCGTCTGATGGGAAATAGTCACGCCATGAACATCCTGCATGATGGCAGCTGTCCTTCGTGCGGAAAGACCATAATTTACATGGTAGGTTAAAATTAAGCCTAGTGTATGCGGTGAAGCATAGATTCTAGACAAATCAACCACTGGCAACTCTGGGGAATTCTTAGACAATGGTTGAAAATCAATGTGAAATTGGCGAAAAATGTACCTTAGCTTAAACGATTGGGGATCCTTTTTAAATTGTTTCTTTTCTTTGGAAGACATGCCGTTTAATTTTTTTTTGATAATACGGACAGTCGTCATTTTTGCACTTGAACACATTGAAATCTTTACGCTCTTTGATCTTCTCTAGAGTTTTAGAACAATGAGGGCACTTCAAAATGGCTTCTTTCGAAAAACGATTCTTATCGCTGAAGAGACAAGAACATACCTTGCATTGATACTGTCCTTTTTCACCATTATTGGCATAAAGATAGTCAGATGGTGCACCACACTTAGGACATTTCATTGCTTTAGGTACCGTCACTTTTGCGTTCTTTCGTCTTTGAACTGGTTTAAGGGATTTCCCATGCTTCTCTTGGTACTCCGTTAGGAGATTTCGATAATTCAGCTTTTCCGGGATTTCGATAATGGGAAGATCATCAACTTGTAGTTTTCGATAAGGTTTGTTAACAGGCTGCTGATCTTTCGGTTTATCAAACATACTCTTCCCAATAAGTAGGGTGAGTAATGTTCGAATCATTTGTTCTTGGAATTTTATAAAAGTTAGTAAATAGGTTATAATTTGAGGGTACAACTTGTCACTTCCTTTTTAGGAATTTTAGTGTTGTGTGGTAACCTCACTATTTCCTAAAATTCAGGGGGTGGCAATTTTTTTGCTCAAAAATCCCTCTATCAAGGTATTTTATAGCCTGTTTAATATAAAAGTTTTTACAATACGCATCGTATTTTAGGGGGATAAAAATGGAAAATCAAATGAAGGTAGATGAAAAGTCGTTAGATCAAGAATGGGTTAACTTAATTTTGGATGCAATAGATATGGGAATAAGTATTTCTGATATTAAAGAATACTTTTCAAAAAATAAACTGGAGGTTAAATTTTAAAAAATGGGTACATAGTTCATATGTTAGGCGTATTTTTTGTTCTAAATATGAAACAATTCCTTCGCTATATGTTATAATAATTCGGAGGAAGGTGAGAAGTGTATGATTGGTCAGCGTATTAAAAATTTTCGACTTCAAAAACAATTATCTTTATCAGAACTTGCGGAAAAGGCTGGAGTTGCGAAATCATATTTAAGCTCCATTGAGCGAAATATCCAATCCAATCCTTCTGTTCAATTTCTTGAAAAAATTGCCGCCGTTTTAGGAATTTCCGTGAACTCCTTATTACATGAGGAGATTGAAAAAACGGATGAAAACGAACTTGATTCAGACTGGGAACTTCTCGTTCGTGAAGCAATGAATTCTGGTGTATCGAAAGATGAGTTCCGTGAGTTTATAGAATTTAATAAATGAGTCAATTTCATAATTGCTCTTTTTAAAAATACAGAATCCTACAGAATTTCTAAAATATATTTTTAAAAACAGAAATCATGCTACTTGTTGCTGATTTAATTGTACATTAATTCGGTCTGCGGCTAACTTTGAAGCATTATAAATAAGGGTTACCATGTCAAAATGAATTTTTGCACGTTTCCCAGTACGATAGCGAACATTGTTCAGTTGAAAGAATTCTTTCAGATAGGCATTAACCCGTTCTACGGCAGTACGACGTTTGAAAATGTTTTTCCATGCTTGTGACCCGCGTGCTGGTGCGGTATATCTGCGAAGGTCTGAAGTGATTTTCACTTTATAAACCTTTTGGCAAATACCTTCATTAGCTAAGGGACAGTCGCGCATTCCTTTGGTCTTGTGTATTTCAATGTTTCATATTTAGGATCAAAACTATCATAACGATAAGAATGCTCTCTGAAACAAGTTGGGGCAAAGTGTTTATCATAGCCAATGATTTCCCCTTCATTTCGCTTATTATACGCGATGACGGATTGTTGTCCCATTCGATGTACCTGCTCGTATATGGGTTCATAGTCATAGCCCGCATCCATTGTTTGATAACGTAATGGAAGGTGAAGGCGTTCCTGAATTCCTTTCAGTAAAGGGATAGTCGCCTTACCATCATTTAGACTCCCAGATGAAAAAAGAGCCTGTAGAATGTATTGGCTTGATGTACCAACGGCTAAATGACCTTTGTAGCCAAACCAAAAAACATTTTGTCCTTCTGAGTTCTTTTTCACGCCCCATTTAGGGTCTTGGGGAACTTCGGCACGTAGTTCGGCTAGGGAACATCTAATTGGTACAATTTTTCTATCATATAAAGGTAAATTGGCTTCCGTTTCAGCTTGTTCTTTAAGCCACCCGTCACGCTCATCTTTTGATTTCCGACCACGTTTTTGGGGTTCAGATTTTGGCTTTTCTTCTTTTGGTCATGCGCTTGGTCTCGTGCTTCAAAATGGGTTGCATCACTACCACTGTATCATCCGTGATGAAACCTTCTGCAATAGCCTGGAGGACCACTTTTTCTTGTTCTTTCTCAAGGATATCGCTTTCCTCCAATTTCGTTATGAGACGTGAATAGGAGGATTCTGAAGGCACATGATCAGAAACCAAAAGCCACAATTTAACTTAAAAGCTAGATCATCATGAAGACGTTTTATAAGATCCTTCATCGTAGGGATGCGCTCTATGTATCTTACAAAGGTGGAGATAATCATGGTCGCATAGTTTAGTTCTTCCGGTGCACCCAACCGTGATTTTTTCGCCACTTGATGGTACATCGAATCCAAATCTACCGCTGAAATAATGGCTTCATATTTTTGGGTAGGTTCCATGTCAAATAATTCCTGTATGCCAAATAGGCTAGGTTGTCGTATAATAGTCATAAGAAGTACTCCTCCAGTCTTTTTATGGTTTGTGGTCAACGTAAGCCCGAATTATAAAAATAAGTGTACCTTTCGGTACGCATCGTAAATAGCCGTAAATTCTGACTTTTTAATCGAATTACGGCTATTTCATTTATTTGCTACATTCTGCCTGAATCATTTTTGACCAGGGCATGTATTGATCTAAAATTTCAGGGTTTTGTTGGACGCCGAGATTTGGTAAATCCGTAAAAAGTTTCTTTATATATTCATAGAAATCAACGCCGTTACTTTTGGCAGTTTCAGCAATACTTAAACAGATGGCATTCGCTTTTGCACCAGCTTCACTTACACTAAAGAGCCAATTTTTTCTTCCTATAACGTTGGGACGGATGGCGTTCTCGGCTGGATTATTATCCATTTCAATTCGCCCATCATTCAGGAATAATTTGAGTCCATTTGCCCTGTTTAATGTGTATTCAGTCGCTTTTGCTAACGCATTTTTTCCGTAAAATGGTGATGTTTCAACCCAGTGAAGGAATTCCTCCACGATTGGCTTCGAGTACTTTTGACGTTTTTTTCTTCGTTTACTCGGAGACAAACGTTTAAATTGCCTTTCTAGTCGATATAAATCATCACAATATTTCACACCGATTCTACCATTTTTGCTATCAGCTTTCAGCCAATAACGACGAACATGCGCCCAACAATTTGCGAAATTAACGCCTTCCAACTTATCATAAGCAGAATAACCATCACACACAATCGTTCCAGAAAAGCCTTCAATAAAACTTTCAAGGACAGATCGAGCTCGAGATAATGCGCTTTGAAAGAGAGTCATTGTTAGTACTTTTGGCTTGGCACACTTCGAAACACCCAATTATACGCATTGGCTTGGCCAGATTTCCCATCGGATCGGTTGATAATTTGTCCGTATGTTTCATCGACATGCAAAACCGATTTTGCCATCATCAACTCTTTCATTCGTTCGTATACAGGTAACAGCCAATCATGTGCTACACGGATAACCCAATTCGATAGGTTTTTATCATTGGTATTCAGTCCATAGCGATTCCATTCCTTTACCTGACGGTAAAGAGGTAAATATTGTGCAAATTTATCATAGATGACTTTGGCAAGTACGCTAGGACTTGCGATGCTACGCTGAATCGCTGGTTGTGGTGCTTTCCCGCGTTTGATTTGTGCTGGCTGTGATGAATCAACTTTGCAGTCTTTACATTCATACGCATGTTCAATGTGCTGTACTTTCATCATTTTTGCAGGAATAAATTTTGCTTCTTCACGTACAAGTGTACTACCAATTTCAATCATTTGCCCTTGGCAACAGTCACAGATTGTATTTTTCGGATGATGGTGAATAGCTTCTACTTCAATACCATCATGCAAGGAATCATTTCGTTTTTTTGATTTAACTTTTCGTACAACAGTATAAGAGATTGTCTGTTGGCTTTGTTCTTCTGTGTGCTCAGGTTCGCTAAAAGCCGGGTCATCATCAAATAATGAGCCTTGCCCATCTGGTACGTTGTATTTCGATTTTTCGGATTTCGATCCATATAAAAGTTTTGTTAAATGGCGAATTTGTTCAGTTAGCGCTTCAATCTGTTTAGTTGATTGATCTAGCTTTTTCGATAAGTCTTTGTTTTGTTGATTTGAATGAGCCAATTGTTCTTCGAGAAGTCGAATTAATTTCCCATATGGATTCTTGTTATTGGAAGAAGTATTAACCATTTATTTCACCACTTTTCGTTCACCATAAGTTAGTTATATTATAACATTTTTAACGTAGAAAGCGAAGTTGAAAATGGCTATAAACCAACATTTCTAGCTTGTTTAGAATACTCCTTTTTGTGATTTTTGAATGGCCTTTGGTTGCTGAATGGACAACCCTTCTAACAACCAGCGAACCTCCTGTTGCGAAAGTTTACGTACTTCATTTTCATCTTTTGGCCATTGAAGTTTTCCTCCATCTAGTCGCTTATAAAGCATGGCGAAACCATCGCCATCAAAATATAAACATTTATAACGGTCTTTACTCCAACCAGAGAAAAGGAAAATAGAATCTCCATATGGATCAAGTTCGAAAGAATCTTGAATTAGCGTTGCTAATCCATCAATTCCCTTCCTCATATCTGTTTTACCGCAAATAATATAAATGTTTTTTACACTGGTATAATCATGTTTCATAGATTTTTCAACTCCCTCATGACCGTTTGGATGATGTGCTCATCTACGCCGTTGAAGAAGGAAATTTCAGCAGCTTCAATTTTGATTGTGCAAAAGCTATTTGAAGGATCTTTCGAAGTTGTGGATGTTATAATATTTTTTTCTGGTTGTATTGAAACGGGGACGATTGTTAGTTTTTGTTGTGACATAGGAAAAGCACCTCCTTAATTGATACGATTATTGTACTAAGGGGTGCTGATCATTTATATGCGTTGTTTGAATGGGGGCTTACTGGTCAACTACCATTATACAAGATTTGGGGAGGTACTTCTTTTTTTATCTCTTAAACCCCTTGATACACAAGGGCTAAGAATTATGAAATTCATTCAAATGGAAATTAAATAATAATAAATAAAAGCGTTCAGTTGGACGCTTTTATATTTTTACAATCCAATATAAATGAAGTGAAAATACAAACGAGTAAATCAAAACGGCCATATACGCCGTGTATTTTACTATGTTTTTTGCAGGTACTTTTTTTACATATAGAAAACTATATAATATGAAGGAAAACGACAGTTTCACTGCTAAAAACAAGATTGAATGTTGATTGTATATATAATCCATTAATGGGTTTGCCTCTTTTATCATACCTAACTTTAGACCAATAAACGTAATTACTGCATCAATGATATTTAGTGCTGCCAAACAATGAAAGGCAACAATCATAGAACCTCCCCATTCACATTTGTATTTTTCTTTTTTGGATATGAATAGTTGTGATTATTGCGATAATGACAAAATAAGTCCCATAAATTATGACTGAGAGTAATTTATTGCTAGCGAATAAACTGCCTGCAAACGTAAAAATAACAATTGAAGGAAACTTTCCTATTAAAGTAGCAATAAAGAAAATAGGCCACCTAATCATGCTGACACCACAGAGAACATTCAGCAATGGCGCAGGTATGACGGGGGCTATACGAAATAATAAAATTCCAAGAAATGCATTTTTTTGAAAAATGCTTTCGTATTCCTTCGCTTTCGGATATTTATTAAGTACTTTTTGCACCCATTGCTGGAATCCGTATCTTGCCACGAAGAACATAATCAACGAACCGAAAACACTTCCGCACAATGAAATAATCGAGCCCGTCCAAACCCCAAACACAGAACCAATTATCCCCGCTACAATCGCAAACGGCGTAACAGGAAAGAATACGAGCAAAGCAACAAAAAGTAGGCTAATAATTATGGCCGTGCTTTCTCCTGATTCGATAAGATGAAGCATCCCTTCTTTTTGTGTATAGGCCAAGATGATTATAGAAATTGTTATCACTAATGTTATGATTTGCTTCATCTTAAGTTCCCTCTTTTTCTTAAATTGCATTTATAAAAATAGCGTATTCAATGAATACGCATCTTATTATATCTTTTTTAGATCGATTGATTTTCTTCGTTGGTACAAATACATTGTCGCACCACCTATGACTAAAATCAAGCCTCCGACAATAAAGTTAAACATATTAGTTGCTGTATTCGGCAAGACCCCTCCATCCGCTGGTAAAAGTCCGCCTAAAGTTCCTCTAACATACAGCTTAATTGTAAATTTACTCGTTAAACCTTGATATTCATTTCCAAGTTCTGCCGGAAAATCCACTCTGAACGTAAGCGTTTCTTCATCCGATTTGGCTAATTTTCGATAATCCAATCCATCAAAATCTTTAATTTTCCCACTATATAATACGCCGTTCTTGTCAGATATTTCAATTTCCAATTGTTTAAACAACTTTTTTGAACCCGACTTAAACTGAGCAGAAGCTGTATATTCAAAATCCTGTTTTCCTTTGTTAAAAATAGTATAGTCCCTTATCGCCCAATCACCGGGTTTCATATTATCGACGTCGAATAAGATTTTATGCGGGGACGTCTCAATATTAATTTCATTTTCGCTTGTTTGTGCATCGACATGATTTATTGGCAAAAGGATAAGAACCAATAATATTAGAGGGAACCACTTTCGAATTTTTTTCATTCACTCTCCACCCTCCCGATACTCCCACAGCTAAAGCAGTGGGGTTCTGAATCTATTGCTTTCATCTGACCGGCAGCCACAGATCGTACAAAATGTATGCTCGGCATTTAGGGTTGCAGATACTGAGACAATTTTCTCAAGAACACTCGCTGTCAAAGAAACATTCGTTTCCATTACCAACAGCATCTTTTTGCCGGTGCTCGATGTCCTAGTGATTTTCCAAACCTCTTTTTACGTTTATATTTACCAGTCTTTACAGAAACTTCAGTTTCCTTTTTTCGCTTTTGCAGTGCTTTAAAATTCATTGTTTCAATATAGAAAGTGTCGCCTAATTCTAACAGTCTGTTCGCTAATGTTCGATGAGATAATGTTCGAATAACCGCTTGTTTCCGATGAAACTCTTTTAGTTTCGCGCGAAGCTTTTTATAACGCGTTGAAAACACCCAGTATTTCTTACCCTTTTTAATGGTCCCATCAACATGAAAGTTTTGTGGATTTGTGGTACGCTTTGAACGATCCATCTTTCTTTGGGTTAGCGTAATTTCACGGGATATCTCTTTTACTTGCTCGGCTAAATTTACCAATGAAACTTTTGTTAAAGCTGAAACAGCGACGGTGGAGATACCAATATCTAAACCTACTTTTCCTTTACCAAGTTTTCTGTTTTTTGACGGTGGATAACCAGCAATGACTAGATCAGCAAATAAACGCACTTTTCCCCGAATTTCTTTCTTGACGATACGAACATATTTGACACGATAAAAATCCTGAACGGTTTTTGTTTCCCCTTTAGAGGTTACTTTAAAAGAAAACTCTGTTTTCTTTTCTAAATGACGAATGATTTCTAAAGCATATTGGTCTTTCTTTTTCAAGATTAATGGAGATTGTAAATCTTTATATACAATATTTCCATCGATGTATCTCCACCCTGTTTTGTTGGTTTTGCCTTCAAAACTATCCATTTCATCTTTTCGAATGAAACGACCCTTTTTAGCTTTCCCGAACAATTTTCTACTAAAAGTATTCCAGGCTCTTGTCGCTATTTTTTGAGCAACAGCTGCATTCACTCTATTACCGAAGTGTTCACGAATCGGCTTCACCCATACATGAGAAGAATATTCCGTTAGGTGGTATTTTTCTCTTAATGTTTTTAAGTCATCTTTAATTTGTTTTTTATCTTTTATCAACGCTTTATTTTGTTCATCTTTCTCTAATTTTTTCGAAACAGCTTTCAATTGACGAATAAGTTTTTTATAACGTTTTTCCCGTTTCATTTGTTTTTCTAATTTCAAATACTGGCTCAATATCGTATTGTACATTGCTCTACAAATTTCTAATTCATCAAAAGCTACGGAAAATAAAAGAGGGTTTTTCTTTAACTCTAACGATAATACGAAACTCGGTGAAGATATTTTTGCCATTCGTGAACACCTACAATTCGAACATATGTTTCTATAATTATATTATTTTGAATATAAAAGAACAAGGGACATGCCCAAGTTTTTACGATATTTTTCAGATACTTGAAGTACTACAAACATTCTGTTTTCGTGGCACTCCGTATCTGACCTCTCTCTCATCCCACCCCTAAAGGAGTGGGCTTTCTCGTTCGGAAAATTCTGTAAAAAAATATATTAGATGGGATTTTCCCCATCTAATTGATTAGGCTGACTTTTCAATGTTTTCCGGAGGAGTCTTTTTATCATCAATTTGGGCAATCGCTCTCCAAATGGAGATGATTGAATAGCCAAGCAATAATAATCCCGGTAGAATGAGCAATAATGCACTTCCATTTTTTGATTGTGAAAAATTAATGAAATAGCCTACGTATGGTAAAGTAAATCCGGTATATTTAGCTAATACATTTTGCGAAAGGACCGGTTCCATATCTGCTGTTTTATTATTATCGCCTTTTGTTCTATATATTACGTCAGTGCCATTTTTATTTACTTCAATAATTCGATGTGTCACTATTGTTTTTTCATCCGCTTTAAAGGTAATCACGTCACCTTTTTTAAAATGGGTTTTATCTTCAGCTGGCTTTACTGCGATAATTGATCCTGTTTTAATGCCTGGTTCCATCGATCCAGATAAAACCGTTTTTAATTGATATCCTAAAAATTGTGGTTCACCGCCCGACGCTTTCGATGAAATCACAACGAATAGCATAAAAACTAGGACGAGAAATAAAATTGTTGTGATAATAGAACTAATCCATTTTTTTATTCTTTTTGCCTTCATTTCTGATCACCATCCGATTTTATATTTGCATCCCCATCATCTTTTGGTTCACTAGCGGTTGTTTTTTCTTTTCCATCAGACGAAGGATCTTTTGGTTCTTGTTTTTGGTTGGTATTATCGTTTAAGTTTTTAGGATTTTGTTTTTCATTTGTATTACCGTTTGAATTTTTTGGATCTTGTTTTTCATTTGTATTTTTACTGTTTTCTTGTTTATCAGTTGTGCCTTTTTTATCTTCGCTATTTGATTGTTGTTTTTCCGGGGTATTCGTTTCATTTTTCTTATCGTCTTTTGCATTTTCATCTTTATCTGTCGTTGTAGTTTTCGTTTTATTACAGTCAATTGTAATTGTGTAAATGTCAACCCAAAAGTTGACCATGTCGCTCATGTAAAAGTTGACCACCCTTTTGTTACTTCGAATATGTTTCTTTGAGACGATAACTCTCTCCGTTCATTGGGATAATGTGGGCCTTGTGAGTCACTCGATCTAACAAGGCGGCGGTCATCTGTTCATCGTGAAAAACTTCTACCCATCGGCTAAACTCCCGATTGCTAGTGATAATCATGCTTCCTCTTTCATAACGAGTAGAAAAAAATTGAAACAGTAATTCGGCTGCTCTCTGGTGGTAGGGGATATAGCCAAGTTCATCAATAATCGTGACATCTGCAGCCAACCATTGTTTCTCCAACTGGAGGAGCCTTTTTTCGTCTTGGGCTTCCATCAGTTCATTCGATAGGCGGGCGGCCGTATAATATTTGACAGTATAGCCTTGATTAATCGCCTCTTCCCTAACGCAATTGATAAATGCGACTTTCCTGTACCTGAGTTCCCAATAAAAATGACATTCCTTTTCTGCTGAATGTACTCCCCTTGAAAGATGTCCAGAATGCGTCTTTTTGGTACGTGGGAGCCTCCTCAAATTGAAAAGAGAGGAGGTCCTATGTACAGGAATTGCGCCTTTTTCTGGCTAACTCTTTCTTTTTGATTTCTCGCTCAGCTATTTCAATCGATAATAATTGAAAGAGAAATTCTTCATAGGTAATTTGTTGCTCATTTGCTTCGCGCAAATAAGCGTCAACTTGTTCACGTATAGTCGGCAAGCGCGACCTTTTAGATATTCATCCATTTGATAACGGTGTGTATTCAGTGAATATACCTCCCTTTCTGTAATAGTTGGTCATACGGGCTAAATGTAGGAGCCTTGACGGTGACGGACTGCTCCATTTCATATTTTATTGGGGCTGGCTTTGTTGCTTCCGGCTGAGTCATGAGGTAAAGATAATGCCTTACACTATCAGCTGTATATAGTTTGCTCTTTTACACAACTTGCCACTGCCCTTTCTACTGTTTCCATCGTAAACTCCCGATGGAGTTTTAATAGTTTAATAAACTCTTTTCCATGCCCATACTTTGAAAGACTTCTCTTATAAAATTCTTGATAACTTGGTGGAAGATTAGCTCTTCGAACTGGGCGCGCATGCTGGATGGCCCTTGGTTTTCTCTCCAGTTCATCCAAGTAATGATCCACTTCAAAAATTTCTTGAAGCTTTTCGTATGAACGCTCATGTTTGGCTACACAGTTTCCGTCAATGTTTATTTCAATGTGATTTACATAAGCATTTATTTGTGCATCTTTCCGACCGGCATACCTAGTAGGTACCGAATAGGCGTTTGTTTCAAAATTAACAAGCGAAAGACTGTTGACAGAGGCTCTTACCTTCCTTGCGCAAGGATGAGTACCAATAATCGGCAGAAGCTGTTGCTTCTCTTGTAAAAATCGTTCACCCACCTGTTCTTTCGTTTTTGGAACATAGGTTTCTTCATAGGCATCACATTGTTCTAAAAGATAGTGATTAAGTACCTGTAAGTCACTTACCTGTGGAACGGGAACTAAAAATTGAGCTCGTGCTGTTTGAACTAGTTTCTCTACTTGTCCTTTTTCATTTCCTTTTGCGGGTGCACAAAATTGGGCATCAAAAAGATAGTATGATCGAAACTGGATAAAGGCCTCCTGTTCTTCACGCTTGGTCCCTTCTAACACCTTCTTTACCGCTGTTTTCATATTGTCATAGACAATCGTTTTCGGGACACCACCGAAATAATCAAAGGCATCTGCGTGACCTTGAAATAACGCCTCCTGCCGTTGATGCTGAAACACTTTTACAAAAATCTTACGGCTATACAAAAGTCTCATACAAAAAAGCATTACCTTCGTTTCAATCCCATTTAAAAGCACAATGATTTCCCCCCAATCAAATTGGGCAAATTCACCGGGATCGAATTCCAACGGTATAGAGGAATTAGGAGTTTCTTTGAGTCCGCTTATATTGGCGTACAAAACGGCGTACAGTGGATTCTCCACCTTTAAAGCCATATTCTTTCACCAAGCGTCTGTGGATTTGAGCAAAGACTGTGACGCTGTTTTAGGGGGCTGTTTCATCGTCCGTTAACCATCGGATAATAATTGGTTTAACGGGGTCGATGACCGGATTGGTAACCGGCTTTGATCGTTGATAGGTTGGAATTTCATTCTGTTGTAAAGCTTTTCGAATGGTTTGTCTTGATAATGTAAGATCTTTCGCTAATTGTCGTATAGAACGACCTTCTTTAAAGTGCAATTTTCTGATAAGCTCTATATTAGCCATCTTTAACATCCTTTTTTTCCTCCCGAATCATGAAGTTCTCGACAAACTCTATGATAAGGGATTGGGTGTTAAGGGTGGTCAACTTTTTGGTTAGCGAATTGCGCTAAAGTGGTCAACTTTTATTTTAGCGTTTACAGTAATTGTTTCACTCCATAACTCACCTTTACCCGGATGTCCCGGTCTTTGGAGCGCTTTAAACTTATAGTTACCAGGTTCCTTTACAGCAAATGTAAGATTCATTGATTTGTTGGTTGCTAGCTTTGGTATGGTGCCTTCGCCAATTTTCGATCCATCTTTTGGATTTCCTTTTTTAGCGGAATAGACTTCAAACTTGGATGTATCCTTCATATTATTTCCAGTATTCTTGATCGCTGCAGAAATAGTTGTTTTCACACAGCTTTTAATTGTTTGATCTTTTTCACCAAGAAATTTCAGCAAACTCTTATCCCATTTCCCATCATCTACTTCCCAAGTTCCTGCAATTATCGTACCTTTTATATCATCTGAATCGTTGAAATAGGCTCCAGTGTTGGAGGTTAGGTATGAACCGGTGAATAGTGCTATGTACCAAATCGCAACTAATTTCACAAGCAATTGTAACTTTTTTGTTTTCTTTCCGAATCTATGGACTCTTAATCTTCTAATTTTATATCCCTCCCTACATCCTGTTTCCTGCCAAAAACCAATGCTTATGAGGATTTTATTCCTTATAAAAAATCTTAAAGTTCTCGTTTATTTAATGATTTTTTAAAGGAATAATTTTAATATCTATTAAGAAGGTGGGAAGATCCCACCTTCAATGTAAATTTATTATTTGGATTGACCTGCTGTTTGTTTAGCATTGAATTTCCATGTAAGTTTAAGTTGATCACCTTGAAATTCGTTTTGATCTTTACCGTTATCTACAAACTTATATCTAACCGAGAATTTGTCTGATGTACCAGCTTTAAGCCCACTTGGCTCTCCACCTAAAACCCAACCAAGAAGATCTCTTTCTACAACGTCATCTTTATCGTTTTTCAATTTGTCTAATGTTGTTTTATATACTACCTCAGTCTTTTTATCCTTATTTACTAATAAGAATGAGACTTCAATATATTTACCAAAATCCTCCGCATTATCTCCTTTTGCATCAATTACTTCGTAATCTGTTTCTAATAAAACCTTTGAAATATCTAATGATCCATTATTTTGAAGAGTAAATTCCCGATCCATCCAATCTCCTGGCTTAATATTTTTTACATCAATAATAGTTGTTGGATTTGCAACTAAATCAAGTGTTCCAGCTGCAAAGTTAGCACTTGCTTCCGCTGTATCACTGAAATACGCATATGTACCTCCCCCGATTAGTGCTAATCCTAGTGCCGCTGATGCTACGCCCATACCTAGTTTCTTTTTAAGACTCATTTTGTTTCCTCCTCTTTCTCCCTAGAAATTTTTTTATTTTGAACCCTTATGATGATCATAAGAAGTTGCAAACAGTATTTGTTCTTCATAGTTGTTCTTTATTGTTCGTTTTAACGAATATTTATTTTGAGTATAGGACATTTAGATTAGTTTGAAAAATCGTAAAAAGGTCCGTATTTTCTTTAAAAAGAACAGATAATGTTCTTTATCGCGTTTTATCTCTTATTTCCTTACTTTTTTATAATTTTTTAATGAAATTATTTTTTATAAAGTACAAACAAAAAGGCGCAAAAGCTTAGCTTTTGCACCTGTTTGTTTTATCTTGCTTCACCATCTTTTTGCTTCGCTTCAAAATTCCATTTCAGTTTCAATGAATCACCTTGGAATTTATTTTGATCCTCCCCATTATCTAGAAACTTAAATTGAACAGTAAATTTGATTTGTTTTTTCCCTGCAGGAACATTCTTCAAAACTTCTATAGGGTTATTCTTTAACTCTGATAGAGTTTTTCTAAAAACTACATTTTCCTTTCCTTCTACTTTATAAAGATACTCAACCATAATATGATCTCCAAAGTCTTCCGTACCATTATCTTTATTTGCATCAATAACCTCATAAGATGAATTTAATAACACCTGTTTCATATCAAGAGATCCGTCATTAGATAATTGGAAATCTCTAAACATATAATCTCCCGGCTTTAAATTACTAATATCCACAATCGTTGTTTTATTTATCCCTAGATCCAATGTACCATTTGTAAAACTTCCTGTTGCCTCAGCCGTATCACTAAAATAAGCATATGTTCCTCCACCAATTAAAGATAGCCCAAGTGCAGCTGTTGCCATCCCCATGCCAAGCTTCTTTTTAATACTCATTATTAAGCCCCTCCCTTTAATATTGAGTCCTTAATTATACGCATTGATGCCGTTCTTTAAGATTCGTTTCCAATTAAGAACACTTATTGTAATTTTAGTTCGTTTTAACTATTTGGAAAAATCGTAAATTTAACCTATTTTTCTATATAAAGAACATTTTTCGTTCATTATCTAGGTTATGCTCGTTCTTTCTCACTATTTCACAACTTTATAAAGAACAAAACGTCTTTTATAATGAACGAAATAAACCATCATACTGTTTAAATTCATAATGATTTGAGGAGAGAGAGATGATTGGTGAACGAATAAAGAAATTGCGAATGGAAAAGGGATATTCCATTACACAATTAGCGGCACTTGCCGGAATTTCTAAATCTTATTTAAGCTATATCGAACGGGATTTGCGAAATAATCCTTCTCTTGAGTTCCTTGGTAAGATTGCTAAACCACTTGATACAACAATTGAATTTCTTCTTCATGAAAATATAGAGAATGAAAGCGAAATGAAGCTTATTGATGAAGAATGGCAGAAGCTGTTGAATCATGCGATTAATAACGGATTAAATAAAGAAGATTTTCAAACACTCCAAGAATTTTTCATCTTTAAACATTGGAAAGAAAAGAAAAAAACTAGGAGGATTGGCAAATGGGGATGGAATTAAAAGAAAAAAATGAATCGATTGATCAACGAGAAGAATGGCGAAAATTATTAGAGGAAGCAAGGAATTTAGGGATTACTCCGAATGAAATTCGTCACTTTCTTGAAATAACGAAAACGACTAATCAAGCCTTTTTACGAGATTTACATAAAAGCGGATGATTAAATCATTATCTTTCATTATTATTTTGTTTGGCCTTCTCTTTATCGGCATTGGTGGATATCAATTTTTCAAAACTCAACATACCCATAGTGAAAGCATTAAAAAGGCTCAGCAATTATTAAAACAAACGGATGATTTAGAAAAACATACTGATGATATGAAAAAACATAAATCACAAAAAAAAGCTGATTTTAAACCAAAGCAAAATGATGTCGTAGGGATATTGTCCATCCCGCAAATCAATGCAGAGCTGCCAATTGTAGAAGGAACGGATGAAGATGATTTAGAAAAAGGGGTCGGACATTATAAAGGAACCGCATATCCAATGGACAAGGATCAAATTGTTCTATCCGGCCATCGGGATACAGTGTTTCGAAAAATGGGAGAATTGCGCATAGGGGATATTCTGACTATTAAGCTCCCCTATGGAACATTTTCCTATAAAATCAAAGAGACAAAAATCGTTGACGTAGATGATCGCAGTGTCATTCAATCAACAGCACCTGAAGAGGTGTTGACCATAACAACCTGTTATCCTTTTTCTTACATAGGGGATGCTCCAAATCGTTACATTATTACGGCACTGCCTGTCCAACATTCATCAAAATAATAATAGGATGTAGCCACATACACCCTACTATTGTTTATATTTTTTCCAATCCATTGAGCTTTCATTTAACAATTCTTCAAATGATTTATTTTTTTCCTTTTGTCTTCGTTCCTCACGTTTTCGTTCTGCTTCTTTTAGCTTTTTAGTTTCTTCTTCATCTTTTAATTGTTGTTGCGTTTGTTTTAATTTTAAAAGAATATCTTGATTTAATGTATCTTGCAATGTCAAATGATCATCTGTTTTCTTCGTTTTCGGTTGTTTATTCTTTTTCTTAGCCATCAGAAATACTCCTTTAAAAATAATAAGAAAGAGGATTAGCATATTTTCGCTAATTCCTCCTTATTTTACTACAAATATCAATAAGCCTCTAGTTTCACATCTTCGGGTACGTGCAGCTTGGGCTCTGTAGAAGTAAGAACATCTTCCACCGAATATCCTTTTGCCACTTCTTTTAAGACAAGACCTTGATCGGTTACATCAATGACTGCTCGTTCCGTAATAATTCGGTTCACAACGCCTTTGCCTGTTAAAGGTAAGCTGCATTTTTTTAATATTTTCGCATCGCCATTTTTATTGACGTGATCCATAATGACGATAATTTTTTGGGCTCCATGGACAAGGTCCATCGCTCCGCCCATGCCTTTAATCATTTTTCCTGGAATCATCCAGTTGGCCAAATCGCCGTTTTCTGAAACTTCCATTCCACCTAGAATGGCGATATTAATATGTCCGCCACGAATCATCGCGAATGATTCTGCACTATCAAAATAGGCTGAACCAGGAATGGCTGTTACCGTTTCTTTGCCAGCATTTATTAAGTCAGCATCAATATTTTCTTCTGTTGGATATGGGCCGATTCCGAGCAATCCATTTTCCGATTGCAAAACGACTTGCTTATTTTCAGATATATAGTTTGCTACTAAAGTAGGCATACCAATCCCAAGATTCACGTAGAATCCATCTTCTATTTCCTTTTCCGCTCTCTTCGCTATTTTTTCCCGTACTAGAAATTTATCTTCCGCCAATTAGAAACACTCCTTTCCCTATGTATCTATTTATTTCGAAATGGTTCTTCTTTCAATCCGTTTTTCTTGATCCCCTTGGATAATCCTTTGAACGTAAATACTTGGCGTATGGATAAAGTTTGCGTCCAGTTCACCTGTTTCATAGAGTTCCTCTACTTCAGCTATCGTTACCTTACCTGCTGCTGCGATCATCGGATTGAAGTTGCGGGCCGTTTTGTTATACACCAAATTGCCCATTTTATCGCCTTTCCACGCTCGAATTAGGCTAAAGTCAGCTGTTAGGGCCTCTTCTAATAAATATTCTTTTCCATAAAATTCTCGGGTTTCTTTTCCCTCTGCAATGGGTGTCCCTACTCCCGCAGGTGTATAAAATGCCGGAATGCCCGAACCACCGGCACGAATTTTTTCCGCTAATGTTCCTTGCGGCGTTAATTCTACTTCTAATTCTCCCGCCAATACTTGGCGTTCAAATTCTTTATTTTCTCCCACATAGGATCCAATCATTTTTTTAATTTGCTTATTTTTCAATAATGGACCTAATCCCCAGTCATCGATCCCACAGTTATTTGAAATGACCGTTAAATCTTTGACCCCTTTTTCAACTAATGCTTGAATTAAATTTTCGGGAATCCCGCAAAGTCCAAAGCCGCCAACCATTAATGTAGCTCCATCATGAATATCGGCAACTGCTTCTTGAAAGGATGTGTGAACTTGTTTCATTTTTAGCCTTACCTCCTAATCAATTTTGTCCAGCTGCGGCTCCTAGCCCCTCGAGGTCATAAGTCATCTTACTGCGTGGCTACAGAGCAAGCCACTACGTAAGATGACTTATGCTTGTCGGGGCTTAACAGTCGCCTCCGCTTTTCTTTAAACTAGTTCGACAATTGTTGCAACGCCTTGGCCCCCACCAATACATAGAGTCGCTAACCCTTTCTTTGCTTGTCTTTTTTTCATTTCATGAATTAACGTAACAAGAATTCTTGCTCCGCTTGCCCCAATTGGGTGTCCTAAAGCAATTGCCCCGCCATTTACATTTAAAATCTCTTGGTTGAAATGAAGTTCACGATCGACAGCTAGTGACTGGGCTGCAAACGCTTCATTTGCTTCAATCAAATCAATTTCCTCTAATGATACATTCGCTTTTTCAAGCGCCTTTTTCACTGCTGTAACAGGTCCTATTCCCATGATACTCGGATCGACTCCTGCATTTGCATTCGCTTTAATCGTAACGAGTGGAGTTATCCCTAGTTCTTCCGCTTTTTTTCTAGACATGACAACAACAGCTGCTGCCCCATCATTTATTCCTGATGCATTGCCCGCTGTAACTGACCCGTCCTTTTTAAAGGCTGGTCTTAAGCTCGCTAATTTTTCTACAGATGTACCTTTTTTCGGATATTCGTCCGTATCAAAAATGATCGGATCGCCTTTTCGTTGTGGAATTTCTACTGGAACGATTTCTTCTTTAAATTTTCCCTCTTCAATCGCTTTTACTGCTTTTGTCTGACTATTAGCGGAAAATTGATCTTGTTCCTCGCGACTTATTTGATATTGGTCACAAAGATTTTCAGCTGTAATGCCCATATGGTAATCGTTAAACGCACACCATAGGCCATCTTGAATCATGCTATCGACGAGCTTTTGATCTCCCATTTTGAAACCATCTCTTGCATTGTTTAAAAGATATGGAGCCCTGCTCATATTTTCCATTCCGCCGGCTACAATAATATCGGCATCGCCCGCTAAAATTGCCTGTGTTGCCAAGTGAACTGCTTTTAATCCCGATCCGCAAACTTTATTAATCGTCATCGAGGAAACGCTTTCAGGAACGCCCGCTTTAATGGCTGCCTGACGCGCTGGATTTTGTCCTAATCCTGCTTGCAAAACATTTCCCATGATAATTTCATCTACTTGTTCGCCTTTTACTCCCGCTTTTGCTAATGCCTGTTTAATAACAATTGCACCGAGTTCGGTTGCTGGTGTATTTTTTAATGTTCCATTGAAACTGCCAATCGCCGTTCTTACGGCACTTACAATGACTACCTCTTGATTTCCCATCGTTCTCCTCCCAGCTGTAGTTACTAATGTCTACCTTCATTCGTCAAAAAATGACGTTACTCACTACTTCTTCGATAAAAAGTGCGGAATTCCTCTATTTTTTTAAAATTCCCTTTTAAAAAAAGGTTCCTGATTCTTGCGAAGTAGCATTCTCTACACCTCTAGATGTATTTATTTCATAAGCATTCTCCTTTATAATAGTATGCAATGAATCTTTATTTTACGATAATCGTATGAAATAATGTAATAGTTCTTTAGACAGGAGTCGATTGGAATGCATCCATTCTTAGCGTTTTTGTTACGATTGATTATCACACTACCTACTACTGTGGCCATCTGGTTAATTAGCTTCTTTGTATATTCCCAACCCTATTGGCTGGCGTCCCTCTTTGCACTAGGCGGTGGCGCAATTGTCTATTCGGTGATCAAATGGTATACAAGCCACCATTATTTGAAAAGACACCGTTTAACTAGAAAAGAGTATGCTTATATTGTCAAAAATTTAAAAGAAGCACAAAAGAAAATACAACGGCTGCAAAAAGTGTTTTTCAGTATGCGTAATATCGGTGCGTTTAAACAAATGTTTGAAATTATTCGACTCACAAAACGAATCCAAACGATCATCAAAAAAGAACCTGGGCGCTTTTTTAAAGCTGAGAAGTTTTATTTCTATCATTTAGATTCGATTGTTGAGCTTTCTGAAAAATATACATTTTTGGCCTCACAACCAGCAAAAAATGATAAACTCTCTTTTTCCTTAAACGAAACGCGGGATACTTTAAAGGATTTAAAGAGATCCATCGAGAAAGATTTATATGAAGTACTATCAAGTGATATTGATCATCTAGAAATGGAATTAGACGTAGCTAAACACTCATTAAAAACATTAAAAAATCCACTGTCAAAAGACGATGAAAGGAGAACAATCAAATGAGTGAAACAAAAGACAACTTATGGCAAGAAGATATAAGTACCGGCATGGATGACCTCCTCGCAAATCCATTTGGAGATAAGGAGCTCATCATTAATGACACACCTACACAAAATCAAACGGACAAACCGACCCGATTAATTGATGTATTACCGGAAGAAAACCGGCAAAAAGCGGTCCAATTAGCTGAACAGATTGACCCGAAAAACCATCAATCAATCATTTTGTACGGGACGCAAGCACAATCCAAGCTGTTGAATTTTTCTCATTCAATGCTCGATCATGTTCAAAAGAAAGACATTGGCGAAATCGGGGATATTTTGAGTGACTTAATGAAAAAATTGCACGATGTCAATCCTGATGAATTGTCCCCTGAGAAGAAAGGTCTTTTCTCTCGTATGTTTGGAAAAATCTCTAATTCGGTTCAGGAAGTCCTTTCAAAATATCAGAAAACAGGTGCCCAAATTGATCGAATAAGTGTAAAGCTCGATCATTCGAAAAAAACATTATTAGCCGACGTGCAAATGCTGGAGCAGTTATATGAAAAAAATAAAGATTATTTTCATGCGTTAAACATTTATATTGCAGCCGGTGAACTGAAGCTTGAGGAATTGCAATCTAAAACCATTCCGGAACTAAAAAACAAAGCTGCTGCAACCGGAGATCAAATGGCTGTCCAAGATGTCAATGACATGATTCAGTTCGCCGACCGTCTTGAAAAAAGGCTTCATGATTTGAAATTAAGCAGACAAATAACGATTCAAAGCGCCCCACAAATTCGTTTAATTCAAAATACGAATCAGGCGCTTGCTGAAAAGATTCAGTCATCCATCATGACAGCAATTCCATTGTGGAAAAATCAAATTGCCATTGCCTTAACATTAATCCGCCAGCGAAGTGCCGTTGAAGCACAGAAGCAGGTGTCTAAAACAACGAATGACCTTCTACTTAAAAATGCCGAAATGCTGAAACAAAACACATTAGAAACAGCTCGGGAAAATGAGCGTGGACTTGTTGATATTGAAACATTAAAGAAAACACAAGAAAATCTCGTTTCTACGTTAGAAGAAACACTTCGAATTCAACAAGAAGGTCGAGCAAAACGTTATCAAGCAGAACAAGAATTAATGACGATGGAAAACGAATTAAAGCAAAAGCTATTGAATTTAAAATCGTAATTCGAAAAAGCGGTAATCTTTACCGTTTTTTTCATGCGGACTACCACCTACTTTCTTTCATTTCACATAATTCTTGCAATTATCCACTAACTGTCACTACAATAGAAAATGGGAGGGAGAAATTTATGTTGTCATTACCAAAGGAAGTTACTATTATTGAAGTCGGTCCGCGTGATGGATTACAAAACGAAAAGAATTTTGTTCCAACAGAGACAAAATTAATGTTTATCAATAAACTTGCTGGAGCTGGAATTAAAGAAATGGAATTAACTTCTTTCGTTTCTCCTAAATGGGTGCCGCAAATGCAGGATGCAACTGAAATTGTTGCTTCACCCCCTGATATCCCTACAAATATCGTCTTAGCTCCAAACCGTAAAGGCATTGATCGAGCTTTGGAACTAGGTTGCCGTTCAGTCGCTGTTTTCGTAGGGGTAAGTAACAGTTTTAATAAAAAAAATATTAATAAAAGCACAAAGGAAAGTCTAGAAGAATTAAAACCAATTATCACTGAATTAAAGAAAAAAGACATTTTTGTTAGGGCATGTATTTCCACTGCCTTTTATTGTCCGTTTGAAGGAAAAGTCGCAGAAAGCGACACACTTCGTTTGTGTGAAGAATTTGTTGCTGCTGGAGTTGATGAGTTAAGTGTAGCAGATACGATTGGAATGGCAGCTCCATCGGAATCTTTTTCATTGTTTTCTTCCTTAAAAGAGCGACTGCCGAATGTTCTTTTAACTGCACATTTTCATGATACGAGGAAAATGGCTCTTGCCAATATCTTTGCGGCTTTACAGGCTGGTATTGACCGTTTTGATACTTCTGCCGGAGGTCTTGGCGGCTGTCCGTTTGCACCTGGTGCCACTGGAAATGTAGCGACGGAGGATGTCGTTTATATGCTCGAAAGAATGGGAATTAGTACAGGTATCGATTTAACTAAGCTTGTCGAAGCGATTGATACTGTATCACCTGCTCTATCCCGAAAAATTGAAAGTGGTTATTATCAGCTTTCTAAGAAATAAGTATAATTTTTCCCGTTTTGCTCATTTTAATGTTATCGGCTATTGTTTAAGGAGGATGACTACAAATGACAAAACAACGTGAAAAAGGCTATAGTCAAAAAGGGAAACCAACTGCGGATACGACAAAACAAACGATCGCTGCAGAAGAATTAAATAAAGCGATCCACCCTACTAATCGACAAAATTCAGAACAGTAATTGCTTCATGGAAGCTGACTTGATTCGTCAGTTTCTTTTTTTATATTTATGGTAAAATAATCAAAAAAAGCGATGGAGGCGTGCAAATTGAAAAAACAATTTTCCATTCTTGGCGGTGCGACGATCCTTGCAACGACTGGGTTAGGATTTTATCTTTCAGAAAGAATTATGCATATTGCTCGAAAAGATAAACAGTTTGTTTTCGATCGAGAAGTCCAAGCAAAGCGTCTTGATCCCCATTCGTTTGAAGCTTTGCCAAAGCAAGAGGTATGGATTCCTTCTCCTTTCGGTTATAACATAAAGGCTATGTTCGTCCGCCCATACCCAAATGTGAAGAAATACATGATTTTTTGTCATGGGGTTACCGAAAATAAAACAAATTCTATCAAATATATGAACATATTTATTGAAAGAGGCTTTAATGCGATTATTTATGATCATCGAAGACATGGTGAAAGCGGTGGAAAAACGACTAGCTATGGCTATTATGAAAAGCATGATTTAAAAGCCGTAGTAGATTATCTTATTTCTGTTGAAGGAGAAAATGTCTTTTTTGGTATTCATGGGGAATCAATGGGAGCTGCAACAACTCTTTTATATGCGGGAAGCCTTGAGGATCGGGCTAATTTTTATATCGTCGACTGCCCTTTTTCCGATTTTCGTGAACTTTTGGCGTATCAAATCTCATGTGAAATTAAACTACCTGGAAAATGGCTACTTCCTCTTGCTAACCTATTTATTAAATTTCGTGACGGGTATTCTTTAAAAAACGTTTCTCCAATTAATGTTATTGAAAATATAAAGAAACCGATATTATTTGTACATAGTGAAAAAGATGATTATATATTACCAGAAATGACGAAAGCTTTATTTAAAAAGAAGAAAGGTGAAAAAATGCTCTATCTTGCTGTCAACGGTATGCACGCCCAATCCTTTAATGAGAATCGTGAAGATTATGAAAGAACAGTGGATGAATTTCTTATGAAATATGTGAAAGATCAAAATTTTTCTAAGCAAAATGCATAAAAAATTTCTCTTTCTAGTGATTTTTTTAAACATTTGTACTTGTATCTGAATACAGTATCTATAGGGAAAATAACTAGGGAGAGATCCAAATGAATATTCATGTAGTAAAAAAAGGAGAAAGTCTTCAGGCTATTTCCAAGCGATATGGAGTGAACATAACTCAAATTTCAACGGCTAACCAATTGAAAAATCCTGATACGTTAGTGATCGGTCAAGCACTTGTTATTCCTTCACCCGGTTATGAATATATTATTCAGCCTGGAGACAATCTATGGGCGATTGCACAGCGGTTTGGAACATCAGTGCAAGCAATTGCTGTAGCCAATCAACTATCCAATCCAATTGATATTTCCATTGGTCAAGTATTATTTATCCCTATCCACTATCATACTGTTCGCCCTGGTGAATCACTTTGGTCGATTGCTCAAGCATATAATGTAAATCCTTCAGATATTACTGAAGTGAACCACATAGCAAGCCCATACACTCTCTATATTGGTCAAGTACTGCGAATTCCGGAAAGGACTCGCCCATTTAAAGAGGTAAATGCGTATATAACAACGCTAGATGCAAGCGCTACTGAAAACATTCATCAACTTGGGAGATATTTTACTTACCTGGCACCATTCACCTATTCAATTAAAGAGGATGGCAGTTTGACAGAACTGAATGACACTGCTGTTATTCGCGCTGCCCGTTCTGAACATGTCTCCCCTTTATTAGTTGTAACAAATTTTGTTAATCAAAATTTTAATTCTGATTTGGCTGCGAGCCTTTTAAGAAACCAATCGGTTCAAGATCTTCTTATTCAGAATCTCCTATCTATAATGCAGGAGAAAGGATATAATGCCGTTAATTTTGACTTTGAATACATCTATCCTGAGGATCGTGAAAACTACAATTCTTTTCTCAGTCGTGTCGTGTCACAGCTCCATCCGCAAGGCTTTTTAGTTTCAACTGCATTAGCTCCGAAACTTACGTCCGAACAAAAAGGGATTCTTTATGAGGCACATGATTATGAAGCTCAAGGAAAGATTGTTGATTTCATTATACTAATGACATATGAATGGGGCTGGGCAGGGGGACGGCCATGGGCTATCGCGCCAATTAATGAAGTGAAAAAAGTTCTTGATTATGCCGTAACAGTGATCCCACGAAATAAAATTATGATGGGTGCACCGTTATATGGACGTGATTGGAAAATTCCGTGGCAGGAAGGAACTCTCGCAAAAACCGTTAGTCCCCAAAGAGCGATTCAGTTAGCCCAGAAATATGGAGCAACCATTGAATACAATACAACCTACCAATCTCCCTTCTTCCGCTATACTGATGAAAATGGTCAGCAGCATGAGGTTTGGTTTGAAGATGCAAGAAGTGCCCAAGCAAAATTTGATGTCGTTAATAACTATCGTCTCAGAGGAATCAGCTATTGGGTACTGGGAACCCCCTTTCCTCAAAATTGGTTCGTCCAAGAAAATAACTTTAAAGCCCGCAAATTAATATAGTAGCAATTTCTTTCCATATACTTTGTTGCTTTTTTGTATTTTTCCTTATACC
The DNA here is from genome assembly GCA_016756695.1 of Heyndrickxia sporothermodurans. Classification (GTDB taxonomy): domain Bacteria; phylum Bacillota; class Bacilli; order Bacillales; family Bacillaceae_C; genus Heyndrickxia; species Heyndrickxia sporothermodurans. The sequence goes on along the minus strand of CP066701.1, from coordinate 3,228,863 downwards.
ATAAATAGTAGATTGTCTAATTTTAGAAAGGATGATGATGATGTCTAAAGTACAAATTAAAGTCAATGATAATGGATCTTACCGTGTAACAGGCGATGTGGAACTAGTTGATGCGGAAGGAAATGTATTTGAAACGAAACCATCTTTTTCATTATGCCGCTGTGGCTTATCAAATAAAAAGCCATTTTGCGATGGCTCCCATAAAGGGAATTTTGAGTCCGTTGTTCGTGCAGAGTAGTTTTGGTGATTCACCAACAGATAATCCCGTACATAACTTTTTGTTATGTAAAAACCCCCTTAAGTTTGATTCTTAGTCCAACTTAGGGGGGTTCGCTTCATGATCTAATCTTTTTATTTTGGAAAGGCTTCTTTTTTTGAAACTCTTATCATTTCACTAGGAAAGTATTTATGAAAATATTTTTCTACCATTACATGTATATCTTTACGATACCACTTGGATAAATCATGCTCTTCAAATACTTTTGGCATTCCTAATCTCTCTGAACGCTTTCCCATTGATCCATCACCAATACTTAAAGTATCGATCCAAACATGGTTTACGATACCCTTCAATTGTTTTGGAAAATCAGGTGTAAAAGGTAACACCGGGGAAATCGAAGCTTGTGTAGGTATTCCGGCATCATGAATTTCCTTTAAGGCTTTTAGCCGGATTTTAATTCCCGGTGCATATGATGCGAATATTTGCTTAATCTCTTCTCTGTCCGTTTCGATTGTCATAGATACTAAAACTTCACATTTTTCTTTCAATCTAATTATCAAATCGATATCCCTTGTGATAAGTGGGCTTCGTGTTTGAATTTGAAGAAAATCAGGAGGATTCTCAATCATTTCTGCTAAGATCGCTCTTGTAATGTTTGCCTTACGTTCTATTGGTTGATAAGGGTCCGTTGCAGAGGACATAAATATATTTACGGGTTTGTTCTTCCTCCGAAGTTTGATGATTTCATTCCGGTAATTTTCAGCTGCATTTGTTTTTATGTCCAGCCATTCTCCCCAAGGAATTTCTTTGAATCTCTGAATCGGCATTTCCCTTACATAACAGTATCTGCAAGAAAACGCACACCCACTATAGGGATTCAATGAATGTGTAAATCCGACATCTAAATAACCTTTTGCTTCTGTAAGGATTTTTTTAGAAAGTGTTTCTTTCATTTCAATCTTCACGTACTTTTCTCCTCTCTTTGGGTTTACCATAGCCACATATCCTGATTACTAAACGAAATAGTCGAGTGCATAATAAGAAAACCACTAATAGAGGTCAATAAGGATGGTTATTAGCCCACCCTTTAATAATTAATGTAACAACTTATATTTCGTCTTCGATCATCTGAACATCCACAATATTTTCAAGAAAAATTGTATGCACCTCATCAAATCTATCAATAATATCCAGTTTTCCCTCTAATGGCTTGTAGCGTTTAATCAATCCTAGCACAAGCTCATGGTGATGATTGCGATAATGAGTGATGGTTACCGTTTTTCCACATTCTATTGCTTCGTTCATTATATCGTCCATTCGTTCAAGTTGTTGTTCATCCATGTATTTTTGCTGTTCATACGTATCTTCCTCTGCCCAATCCCGAAGCATTTTTACATGCTCAGGAAGCATAAGTGAATTCCACTTGATTCGACCGCGATCACGTATCATCTTTGTCACCTCTATTCATTGTTATGCTTTATGACCACCTACTAATGCGGCACGTTTTCTTGCTGTTCCCGCTTGTGTATAAGAAACCGCTCGAAGCAGTGAGCCTGCTCCATACTTTTGACGAATTCGATCAACGACAAATCCTAGTTCATGCTGTTTAACACGATTCGGTTCAAATAAACTAAGCTGAAGGACCCGATCATCGATAAGATTCGAAACGGCAATAGTAATCTGTCGAACATTTTTCCCCGAATAATGAAGGTGAAATAATTTTAAACATACTTGATATATCTTCATCGTCACATTTGTTGGTTCATTAATCGTGTGTGAACGGTAAAATCCTCCACCGAAATCAGAGTCACTGTACCCTATTCCTAAACTAATCGTTCGTCCAGCCTTTCCATGTACTCGGGTTCTTTGGGCTACTTCTTCACACATTTCTAAAATGACATGTTTGATTTCAGGTTCTTCTTTGTAGTCCCGTAATAAAATTTGGCTTTTTCCAAAGCTTACCTGCCCTTCCATAATAGGAGCTCCTAATTCAGATAAATCTATGCCCCAGGCATGGTAATAGAGCTGATTGCCAATAATACCAAATTCCTTTTCTAACTTCGCGAGGTCATAATGTGCAAGCTGTCCGACAGAAAAAATCCCCATCCGATTGAGCCGCTTTTCAAGTTGTCTCCCAATTCCCCACATTTCTTTTAATGGAGAAATCCCCCACAGCTTTTCAGGAACATCCTCATAGGTCCATTCGGAAATGCCCTGCTTCTTTGCATCAATATCTAGACAAAGCTTTGACATGAGTATATTTGGACCAATGCCAATTGCACACGGAAGCTGAAACTCCCGTTCAAGCTCATCTTTTATTTTTGCAGCAATCGTTTTTGCATCTCCCCAAAGAAGATCTGCCTTATCCACTTTGATAAAACTTTCATCGACACTATATACATGTATCGCTTCCTTTGGTACGTATCGGTTAAATAAACGGGTAATCTCGGTTGCAATGCGTAGATAAGTTGCCATTTTTGCTTCAACAATTTTAATACAAGGATCATCTGGAATTTCAAACAGTCGAGAGCCTGTTTTAATTCCAAAATCCTTTTTTAATTTTGGTGAAGCAGCAAGCACGACACTTCCTTGCTGTTCTTTGTTCCCAACTACCGCTAAATAGCAGCTTAATGGATCCTCCCCCTCCATTACAGCAGAACAACTCGCATAAAAGCTTTTCATATCTACACATAAAATCTGATGATGTGGTAACGTATTGTAATCAACCGTCACGCTCTTCACCCTTTTTCAATTATATAATTTTGCCTCTGAATAGGAACGTTAGTTCTTATTATATGTATTATTTTATTCGAATATACGTTCGTGTTCAATCATCATTTTTTGGAAATTAGGAAAAAAGTCCACCCTGTTCATAGTTAATATGGATTATATTTTAAACTAATTTAAAATAAGCGGAAATTCTTCGGTTATACAGTAGAATAGAGCTCGGTTTGGGGGATATAGGCGGAGATTTTCCGATTAAGCAAAGAAAAATTACCCTTTTTTACGTTTTTAGAGTCAATAGCCGGAAAACTTCCGTCTATTTAAGCTATTTTCAGTGCTATTCTCTAATTAAGAGAAATTTTTCCGCTTATTTATCAAACTCATTTTAGCATCTTAATGCACTTATGGTTTTGTGAAAAAAAGGCTTAGAGACATTTACAGCTCTAAGCCTTTTTGACTGTGAAGTTTGGTCTGTAACTTACCGTTCTGCACCTCACAAGTACACCCGTTACTAAAATAGACGAGTTTTTACTTACTTTATTTGAATTTTCACATCCGTATTGATATAAGCAGGATAATCAATGAGTTTTAATGTAATCGGCTTTTTGGAAATCGCATTATTTATTTTGTATGGAAAACCGATTTTTTCCCCATCAGCTTCCCAAATATAAGTGGAAAGTCGATGCATTTTTCCAGTAAAATCCGTATAGCTATCAAAAATTTGGCCATTGAATTTCTCATTTAAATAAAACATCAAAAGATCAGTCGAATCATCGAATGCACCAAATTCAACTTTGTGCAACTGCCCGTCTTTGGGAGCTTGAATAATTTTCTTTTTAAATGGGTCGATAACAACATTCAATTCATCTTTGTCTAGAGCTCTTATTTTATTAAAAACTAAGAAAAGTTTCTTTGGCTGTTCAAAATAATTACTTTGCAAAAAATAAGTCTTTTCATCATTTCCCCCATGGGCAACAATTCCGTTTTGGATTTTTGACCAGGCTTCACCATTCTCATCAACAAACCGGAGATCTTGAATATCAAAAATCTCTTTTGAGTTTTGTGTAGGGAATTTCACATTAATTCCTACTCTTGTCGGGGAAAAAGTGATGTGATCAATAAGAATTTGTTGATTCTCAACAGTCACTGTCTTTTTCATTGGAATTGTTTTTTTCTTGCCGATTTTATTTTGGTCGATAGAAAAAGGAATTCTCCACTCCTCATTATATTTTTCAAATTTCATAACAAGAGTTAATTTTCCTTTAGGAATCGGTTCAGCGAATTCAAAAGTGCCATCCGAAATGCTGGTTTCATATTGATTGCGGCGATCTCCCCCACAGCAAGAGGAAGAACCTGTTTTTAATTTCTCTCCATTTTCCTTTTCAATATATACATCCTTAGACCAAACTTGTTTGGGAAGTTTCTTGCTCGATTTAAAAGAATAGAAAACAACCAATTGTTCCTCGTCTGTAATAATGGAATCAAGAGTCACTTTAAATCCATGATGCTCATCGGAACGATTCACTTTTTGAAAATACTCGTTATCCACAGCGGCTAGTAATCCCTTATTATCTTGAACCAATTCGACAATATGCTCCATTCCAGGAATTTTTTTATATAGGAGGCAAATGTATCAGACACCCGTATAGAACCGAGAAAAATAATGATAAAGGAGGCAGCCAAAATAATTGTTTTTTTCCAGAGAGAGTAGTGTTTTTTCCGACGTTTTGCTTTTTGTATTCCAGTAAAAATTGCTTGATTTAATTGCTCTTCAGGAATCGTTGCCGTATCGATCTCCTGTTTCACACTTTGCAGCTGCTTTTCTTCTTTTTCAAACATGATTTTCTACCCCTCCCTCTTCTAAATGAAGCTTTAATTGTCGGAGTCCTTTATAAAGCCATGTCTTTACCGTGCTTTCCGGGCAGTTCAATAGTTTAGCGATATCAGAGATTTTCATATCATGAAAGTATTTTAAAATAATTACATGACTTTGTTTATCATCTAATTGTCTAACAGCTTCATAGAGATCTAGATTCATTAGATCTTCTTTTCCACCTGCAATGTGTGACATATCATCATAATGAATAACACGATTACGTTTTTTTAATTCATCATTGCAATAATTTATTAATATCCGAATGAGCCATGTTGAAAAAAATTGAGGATTTTTTAATTTCTTAATCGCTTTAAAGCTTCGAAAGGATGTTTCCTGAACAGCTTCAAGGGCAGCTTCTTCATTTTTCATATAGGAAAGAGCAATCCGATAAAGCTGCTCTTTATGCTCAAGCAATAGCTGATAAAAGGCGGCATCATCACCTTTTTTCGCTTTCTTCACTAGAGAAATAATATCCATCTGCTTCCCCCTTTCATTCATTAGACATTTGAGTCTTTAAAAAAGTTTTAGTGTTTTCACATTTATTGCTTCTCAATAGAAAAAACCCGGATACAAATCGATCCGGGTTACGTCCTTACTTTTTGAAAAACGCCTTTCTCCCTAGCCGTTCTACAGTTCGAGGAAATAAAGTGTAGATAAGGCTTCCCGCATTCATCCAGCCGGGCGCATTGATTTCTCTGCGTTTTGTCAGCATGCTGTCAACAATTTTCTTCGCTAACTTTTCCGGATTCAGCATATATTTTTCAACACTTTTTGCGTAAGTTCCGGATTTATCAGCTACTTGAAAAAAATTAGTCGCAATCGGGCCAGGATTAACTGTTGTCACAAAGACGTTATATGGCGACAATTCCATTCTTATGCTATTAGAATATCCGATAACGGCGAACTTTGTTGCTGCATAGACACTTGATTTAGGAGTGGCCATTTTCCCAGCTTGGGAGGCAATATTAATGATATGTCCGGATTTGTTCGTTCGCATTGATGGGATGACCTCTTTCGTACAGGCCATTAATCCAACGACATTCACATCAAACATTCCTTTAATATCGGACATAGAGGCAGAATGCGCCTCTTCAAAAACACCGTATCCCGCATTATTAACTAACACATCAATGTTTCCAAACTCCTCTCGAATTTTTTGAAAAACAGTAGGAATCTGTTCATGTGCGGAAACATCTAAAAATTGAATGCTACATTTTATTGAATATTTTTCTTCTATATTACGTTTCATCACCTTCAATTTTTCAATATTGCGAGCCAAAAGGACAAGATTGGCCCTATCTTTTGCACATTTGCAGGCAATCTGTTCACCTAAACCTCCGGATGCCCCTGTAATGACAATGGTTTTGTTTTGAAGACGATGATTCGTCATTTCGTTCACTCCTATTACGCACAAAAATAAGCGATACCTTCTTCATTCACTACTTTCTTGATGGCTTCTTTTGAGAGCAAGAAGTCTAATTGAGCGGTCGTTTCCGATAAAGTCAGTCCTAATTCTTTTTGATAAACTGCAGGGAAGAGCCTTTGACAGATTTCAAATGTCGTTAAAGCCTTCTCTTTAATCATTTCTCTTACTTGCATCGCACGATCATGCTGTCTTTGCAGCCTGCGTTCAACCAAAGCATGGACATCTTTTACTTCCGCTCCATGCCCGGTAAAAGCTATGGAAATATCATAATCAAAAAGCTTCTTTAAAGAAGCATTATATTGCAATTGAGGCTTTGGACGCTCGCTCTTTTTTGATAGTGGTGGTTCCAATAATGGATTAGATGAGATTTTCGCAAGTATATGGTCACCTGAAATCATCGTGCCATCCTTTTCACGATAAAAGGATAGATGACTTTGCGCGTGTCCAAGCGTTTCAAGTATGTTCCAATCCTCGAATCCAGGAATGTGATCTCCTTCATTTATTATATCGGTTAACGAACGGCTAGCAGAAAACCTTAATGGCGATTTCCATTTTTTTAATAACTGAGCAAATTCACCATGTACACCAAATTCATGAAATAAGGTTAAATAAAATTGATCATGTGCGCTAAAAAACGCTTCATCAAAAGAAAGATACGGCTTGCAGTATTGATGCCCGAAAATCTTAATCTCTTGAGGCAACCACTCTAGCAATCCTACATGATCGGGATGGTGATGGGTTAAAATAACTTGTTCAATATCATTCGGTGTATATCCTAATTGCGATAGTTGATATGTAAAGGATTCCCATGCTTCCTTTGTTTTTACCCCTGCATCGATAAGTGTTAATACATCCCCTTTAATAATATACACATTGACGTCCCCTACGGCAAAAGGTGTAGGCAATGAGATTTTCGCAATATTACCAATCCATGAAACCATTTGTTTGCATCCCCTTATTTTATATTTCTATAATATTCTAAATGATTAATACATATATTGTACCGATAAGAATGAAAAATGTCATTATATTAATATAAAAATGCAGAAAATTATAAAAATTAACACTTGACAAACAAGCCATTTCTTTTGCATAATCTATATAATTTAAAAAATAATCGCAATGACCAAGGCTAGTAAATAAAAAATGATGATAGAGAGTGAAGTTCATCGGCTGAAAGACTTCACCATCCGCTTTTTTATTGAACCTACCTTGAGAGCTTATTGGCAAACCAATACGTCTCCGGCGTTAACGGCATGAGATGAATGTAAAAAAGTTTTTTACATTTAATAAAGGTGGTACCGCGAATAACCCTTTCGTCCTTTTTGGATGAGAGGGTTTTTATTTTACATCAAAATTTTGGAGGGATATAGATGAAAATTTCATTTGTCGGTGCTGGATCTATGGCTGAAGCAATTATTAGCGGCATGACTCAAAAGAAATTGATCGATCATAAAAATATTTATGTAACAAATCGTTCAGACGATGTAAAACTGTTTACATTAAAGGAAAAATATAAAATACAAACAACATATAGTATGAAAAATCTCCTAGAACAAACAGACATCGTCTTCCTTGCTGTTAAACCGAAAGACGCCAAAGATGCATTGCTAGCTATTCGCCCCTATCTTCATTCAACGACGTTGGTCATTTCCGTTTTAGCAGGTATATCGATTTCCTATATTGAATCAATGTTAAATAGTCCGATTATCCGGGCTATGCCAAACACATCTGCTGCAGTCGGAAAGTCAGCAACAGCCATTGCTTATAATAATAAAGTTTCAAATGAACAGCTAAATATCACCATAAATTTATTATCATCCATAGGTAAAACTACTATCGTTGAGGAAGAGAAGCTTGATGCAATAACAGGATTATCTGGTAGTGGCCCGGCTTATATTTACTATATTGCAGAAGCAATGGAACAATCAGCACAAGAAATAGGATTGGAAAAAACAGAAGCGAAAAAATTAATTATCCAAACATTACTAGGTGCAGCGGAAATGTTGGAGTTATCCGGAAAATCACCGGCCGATTTACGGAAGTCGGTAACAAGCCCAGGCGGAACAACAGAAGCGGGTATTCGTGTCTTGGATAACAGTCATGTAAAGGAAGCATTTATTCATTGCATCAAAGAAGCGACGACACAATCGAAAAGACTCGCACAAATAAATAGTAAGAAATAACTATAGTTTAACAAGCAAGTTTCTTTCCTTAACCAACTCACATTGCTATAATTTGTATTCAAGAAAGATTTAAGGAGGGAATAACTTTTGACTGTAAAATTATTTGAACCATATACACTAAAAAATGTTACATTAAAAAATAGGATTGTTATGTCACCGATGTGTATGTATTCTTGCGAAAATGAAGATGGCATCGTTAATGACTGGCACCGAACACACTATACGAGCCGTGCAGTCGGTCAAGTAGGATTGATCATTCTTGAAGCAACAGCCGTAACCCCACAAGGAAGAATTAGTCCCCAAGATTTAGGGATTTGGAGCGATGATCATATTGAAGGCTTAGCCGATTTAGTGCGAATGATCAAATCACATGGATCGGTTGCTGGTATTCAAATCGCCCATGCTGGAAGAAAAGCTGAACTTGAGGGAGAAATTGTAGCTCCTTCAGCTATTGCTTTCAATGAAAAAATTAAAACACCGAAAGAAATGAGTAAAGAAGAGATCAAAGAAACAGTGGAAGCTTTTAAACAGGGAGTTTTGCGAGCAAAAAAAGCCGGCTTCGAGGTCATCGAACTTCATGGCGCACATGGTTATTTAATTAATGAATTCTTATCTCCACTTTCTAACCAAAGAACAGATGAGTATGGTGGTTCTGCGGAAAATCGCTATCGCTTCTTAAAGGAAATCATTGAAGAAGTGAAATCGATATGGGACGGCCCATTAATGGTGCGTGTATCAGCAAATGATTATCATCCTGAAGGACTTGCACCAGAAGATTATGTTCAATTTGGTAAGTGGATGAAGGACCAAGGGGTAGACTTAATTGATGTAAGTTCAGGGGCAGTTGTTCCAGCAAGAATCTCTGTATTCCCTAGTTATCAAGTTCCATATGCTCAAAAAATTAAAGAAGAAGCAGCTATTGATACAGGAGCAGTTGGATTAATCACCTCCCCATTACAAGCGGAGGAAATCCTGCAAAATGGACGTGCTGATTTAGTTTTATTAGCTCGGGAATTATTAAGAGATCCCTACTGGCCACGCCGAGCAGCGAAAGAACTTGGTGCCAAAATTGAAAGTCCAAAGCAATATGAACGGGGATGGAATTAAAAAATAAGCCTTAACGGCTTATTTTTTTTTAAACCATTATTTGATTTTTATCTCCATAAAATCATGTGCAATTAAACTATTAGGAAATACTTTTTCGGCTTCCTTCACTAGTTGTGGCCAATCGTCTTTTCCATATCTTGAACTAATATGTGTTAAACATAAAGTCCTTACATTGGCTTCAGAAGCAATAGTTGCTGCTTGTTTCGTTGTAGAATGAAAGTAGTCAAATGCAAGTTCTTCATTCTCAGCTGAAAAAGTAGCTTCATGAACAAGAACATCCGCATTTTGGGCTAAGTTACGTGCATTTTCGCAATATCTCGTATCGCCTAAAATAGTGATGATTTTCCCCTTTTGGTCAGGCCCTACATAATCGTTCCCATTAATGATCCGGCCGTCTTCTAATTGAACGGTCTCACCGCTTTTTAATTTCGCGTAAATCGGGCCCGGCATTATTCCATCGTTACGAAGCTTATCGACATCCAACGTACCTTTCCTATCCTTTTCAGTAATACGGTAACCAAAACTATGAATACCATGTTCTAAAACGGCAGCCTCCACAACGAATTGATCATCTTCAAAAACAATTCCCTCCTTGAATTCTTCAATAACAAGCGGGTATTGCAAATGTGTCTCACTCACCTTAAGTGACACATCTATATATTCTTTTATCCCTTTTGGACCATATACAGTAAGTTCTGAATGACCAGCTTGAAAAGAGCGGCTACCGAGTAGTCCTGGTAAACCGTATATATGATCACCATGTAAATGAGTGATAAAAATTTTTTCGATTTTCCGTGGCTTCAATGATGTATGTAAAATCTGATGTTGTGTCGCTTCCCCACAATCAAACAGCCATATCGTTTTTCTCTCTTCCAACATTTTCAGTGCAATTGAAGTTACATTTCGTAGCTTTGCAGGTATTCCTGCGCCTGTTCCTAAAAATAAAAGATCCAAAGAGGAACCCTCCCATATATTACTATCTGCTTATTTTACCATAAACTTTTAAAAATAGCCTTTAGTGCGTTAATTGCATATCATTTGCTATTTCATCTATAAATGGAGTAAATTTAATACTTGGATATACTAATCTTGTGAAAAAAATTTTTTTCATTACTAAGTATTACCGATAATAATTGGTATCCTATAAATAGCAAGTAAAAAGGAGAGAATGAACAACAATGAATTCAAATGATTCTTCAACTTCATTAATTATGATATTCGGTGCGACCGGAGATTTAGCGAAGAGAAAACTTTACCCTTCCCTTTATCATCTGTACAAAAAGGAAAATTAGCGGATCATTTTGCGGTGATCGGTACTGCAAGACGACCATGGTCACACGAAGAATTTAGAGAAAATATTAAAGACTCGATTCATTCATTCGTTGGAGCAGATGAACAAATTGATGATTTCAGCTCCCATTTCTATTACCAACCACATGATGTCACTGACTCAGACTCATACATACAATTAAAGACATTAGCGGAAGAGCTGGATACAAAGTACTCTTTACAAGGAAATCGAATCTTCTATCTTGCGATGGCACCTGAATTTTTTGGAACGATTGCTGATCATTTAAAAGCTGATGGATTGACTGATACAACGGGCTTTAAGCGACTTGTTATTGAAAAGCCATTCGGTCATGATTTAGAATCTGCTGAACAGTTAAATGCGCAAATTCGTCAATCTTTCCCTGAAGAAGAAATTTATCGTATCGATCACTATTTAGGAAAAGCGATGGTACAAAATATTGAGGTTATTCGATTTGCAAATGCTTTTTTTGAACCTCTTTGGAATAATCGTTACATTTCAAATATCCAAATTACCTCAAGTGAAAAATTAGGGGTTGAAGAACGTGCAAGATATTATGAAACAAGCGGTGCTCTAAGGGATATGGTGCAAAATCATATGTTACAAATGTTGGCGTTGTTAGCAATGGAACCACCGATTCGTTTAACTACAGATGAGATTCGAAGTGAAAAAGTTAAAGTATTTCGTGCTCTCCGACCAATAGAAGGAAACGAGGTTAATGAGTACTTTGTTCGCGGACAATATGGCCCGGGAACAATTGACAAAAATGAAGTTGTCGGTTACCGCGATGAAATGAATGTTGATCCTGATTCACAAACTGAAACATTCGTAGCAGGGAAATTAATGATTGATAACTTTAGATGGGCCGGTGTTCCTTTCTATATTCGAACAGGAAAGCGCATGACGACGAAATCAACGAAAATTGTCATTCAATTTAAAGATATTCCGATGAATCTTTATAATAATAATGAGCAGCTTCAGCCAAATCTACTTGTCATTCATATTCAACCGGACGAAGGGATTACTTTGCATCTTAACGCGAAAAAATCAGGACAAAACATGCAAACCAATCCTGTTAAATTGAATTTTTCAAATGAAGGTTCCAATGGAATCAATACACCTGAGGCATATGAAAAATTACTTTACGATTGCTTACATGGTGATGCAACAAACTTTACTCATTGGGATGAAGTAGCATTGTCTTGGAAATTTGTTGATAAGATTTCAGAAGTATGGGAACAAACGAATTCGGAAATCCCAAAATATGCTTCTGGTACAATGGGTCCGGAAGAAGCAGAAAAGCTTATCGAAAACGATGGATTCTTCTGGTGGAACCTCAATGATCTTGATGTAGAAAATTGTGACTAAAAACGTATATTCATATTAAACCCATGTCGCTTCATGGGTTTCTTTTTTTATGGAACATATTTTACACTTATGCTTACTTTGTAATAAAGGAACAGTTTTTTTATGAGGAGGTTTAACGGATGTCACGTCAACCAAATTTGGATGATTATTTGCAAAAAGGAATGTATGGTGAAAAACAATTAAAACCTGATGAAAAAAGAAAATATCTTGGAACATTTCGAGAACGTATCGTTGTCGCTTTAAAGAAAAGTCAAGTAATGGAAAAGCAAATCTATTCCGAAGTAGAAGATTTAATGAAAAAAAATCCAAAAGCAAAGCTGTTATTAAATGGAGATTTATCTTATACTTTTTTAACTAAATATATTCAACTGGCAAGAAAACATAATCATTCGTATTCCATCGTTACGAATAACGATTCCAATACCCCGATTGGTCTTGTACTGGCGCTGGATTATGCGATTAATAAGGAAAATATCTATATAACAAAGGCAAGCAATCAACAAACAGAGACAGTTAAAAAAGAAGGGCTCTGGTCCTCCTTAAAAGGGGTGCTTATTAAAAAGAAATAATTCTCATTTTTTATTTTTATTCACCCCTCTTTGCACAGCATTTTCGCCGTATTTTTCACGCAGTTTATCGATCGCTTGATACAGTGGTTCTTTCATAGCTACTTTCTCATAGGAAAATAAGTTTAATTGTTCAACAGCATCTTGTTGTTCTACTAGATCTTGCCCTGTTACTCCGAGTAACCGAACTGGATTTCCATTCCAATGTTTAAGGAAAAGCATTTTCGCAGCGCTATATATATCTTTTTGCTGAACAACCGGATTGTTTAGTTTTCGGCTCCTCGTTATAGTGCTGCGATTTTTATATTTAATCGTGATCGAGACATTGTTTGTTAAGTAACCCTTCTTTTTCATACGCGTAGCCGTTTCCGAAGATAATTTTTCTAAAACCTTTAATAATTCTTGTTGGTTCGTGGAATCCTTTGGTAGGGTTGTGGAACTTCCTACACTTTTATAATCATTCGCAGCATTTGGATCGACTACTCGTAAATCAACACCATTCGCCTTTTCTTTCAATTTCAGTCCTCTTATACCTAATAATTTTTCAAGTTGTAAGTCATTTGTGTGAGCTAGATCTTTAATTGTTTGTATCCCTGCATCAACTAGTTTGTCTGCTGTTTTTTTGCCAATGCCGTGCATTTCAATTACTGGGAGCAGCCATATTTTTTCGGGGATGTCACGTTTTCTCAAAATGGTAATTCCCATTGGTTTTTTCATATCTGAGGCCATTTTAGCCAAAAATTTATTTGGGGCTATACCGATACTGCAGGGCAGATCTAATTCATTTACTAATTGTTGCTGAATCATTGTAGCAATTTCGTAAGGTGTCCCTAATTCATAGCTTTCCGTAATATCAATATATCCTTCGTCAATAGAAACAGGTTCTACTAGATCGGAATATTGACGTAAAATATGAAACATCGCTTCTGATGCCTCACGGTATCTCGTAAAATTAGGTCTCAATATAATTAATTGCGGGCATCGTTTTTTTGCTTCCCAAACAGTCATCGTTGTTTTTACACCAAATTTACGTGCTTCATAACTGCATGTTACAACGATCCCTTTCCTCTCCTCGGGATTCCCGGCTACCGCGATCGGCTTCCCCTTTAGTGATGCATCATAGGCCATTTCAACAGAGGCAAAAAAGCTATTCATATCAACATGTAAAATGACACGTCCGTTTTTTGGGTAATATTGTTTCACCTAAATCATTTCCTTTTTTAAAGTAGGCGTTTTTTCTTTTTATATTTATACAAGCAAAAATGCATGTTTGCACATGCATCAATTGACTTGCGGTTCTTTCATATATTCTAGTATATCTTTAATTCCTTCTAATGAATGAACTAAAAGATTCGGATCAATCATCGTAATTAAGCGAGATTCTAAATTTGCTACACTACTCATATATTTCGTTTTTTGATAGGCGACCAATCCGATTTGTGTTAATGCGTCATTTGGTATATCGAGAATTTCTTTCGCTTCTTTTACTAGTAAGCCGACAGATAATTCTTCTGTATTTAACACAATTAATCGTGATTGTTCATTTTGTTGTAGGAGATGACCATATAATACATGTTCGAAATCGATGACTGGAATCAGTTCTCCTCTTGATTTTACTATACCCCTGACGAATGGGGGTAAATTTGGAATCAATGTTATATTTTCAAATTTTTCTATTGAAATGACATAATCAACAGAAATTCCGTATTCTTCGTTACCAATTTGAAAGATAATTGCTTTTTCATTTACAGCCACACCTATAATCCTCCACTGTCATTTTAGAAACTAGACCATTTTCCATGGTCTAGCTTCTTCTAAAAATTATGCATTTGCAACTTCTTGAACAATAGCTACAACCATTTCTGTCAATTTAACGAGTTCTTCGACAGGCATGCGTTCGTTTGTTGTATGAATTTCTTCATAACCAACAGCTAGATTGACAGTAGGGATACCAAATCCGGCGATTACGTTCGCATCACTACCTCCACCACTTTGCTCAAGCTTGCAATCTCTGCCTATTTTAGCTGCAGCTTTTTTCGCAATTTCAACGACTTGATCGCCGTCAGCAAATTTAAATCCTGGATACATAACCTGAACTTCTACATTTGCTTTACCGCCCATTTCAACAGCAGCTTGTTCGAATGCTTCTTTCATTTTGGCAACTTGTTTCTCCATTTTATCAGGAACCAATGAACGAGCCTCAGCTAAAATATCTACACGGTCGCAAACAATATTTGTTGCTTGGCCGCCTTCGAATCTTCCGATATTTGCAGTCGTTTCTTCATCAATTCGTCCAAGCGGCATTCTTGAAATTGCTTTTGCAGCGATGGAAATAGCCGATACACCTTTTTCCGGTGCTACGCCGGCATGCGCCGTTTTCCCATGAATAACTGCCTTCACTTTTGCTTGTGTTGGTGCAGCAACAACGATATTACCAACCTTTCCGTCACTATCTAAAGCAAAACCGTATTTAGCTTTCAACAATGATGGATCTAACACTTTTGCGCCAACAAGACCGGACTCTTCGCCGACTGTAATAATGAACTGGATTGTACCATGTTCAATATTTTCCTCTTTTAATACACGTAAAGCTTCAAACATGGCAGCAAGTCCTGCTTTGTCATCAGCACCAAGAATGGTTGTCCCATCAGTAACGACATACCCATCTTTAATAGACGGTTTAACACCATTTCCCGGAACAACCGTATCCATATGTGAAGTAAAGTAAATTGTATCGGCATCTTGCTTTGTTCCTTTTAATGTACAAATCAGATTTCCCGCACCATGACCTGTTTGAGACATCGTATCATCTTCAAACACTTCTACACCTAAATCTTGAAATTTTTTCTTTAGAACTTTAGAAATATTTCCTTCATTTTTTGTTTCTGAATCAATTTGAACTAATTCTAGAAATTCATTAAGTAATCGTTCTTGATTAGCCATCTATAAAGACCTCCAATAAAATATGTACGCTTCCTTATAAGTATATCCCTATTTTTAAATACGGACAATTATAGTGGAATATTTCCGTGTTTTTTATTTGGTCTTTCTTCTTTTTTATGGCGCATTATATCTAGTCCTTGAATTAATTTCATTCTTGTTTCCCGCGGATCAATGACATCATCTACCATTCCCCGTGAGGCAGCAACATATGGATTAGCGAATTTTTCTCGGTATTCGTCAATTTTTTGTTTTCTCGTTTCTTCAGGATTAGGACTATTTTGAATTTCTTTGGCAAAAATAATATTGGCTGCGCCTTCAGGTCCCATGACGGCAATCTCCGCATTTGGCCATGCGTATACTAAATCAGCACCGATTGATTTACTATTTAAGGCAACATACGCTCCGCCAAAAGCTTTTCTCAAAATAACGGTTATTTTCGGAACGGTCGCTTCAGAATACGCATATAAGATTTTTGCACCATGACGAATAATTCCGCCATGTTCTTGCTTAATCCCAGGAAAGAAACCTGTTACATCCTCAAAAGTAATAATTGGTATATTAAAAGAATCACAGAAACGGATAAAGCGAGCTGCTTTGTCTGAAGAATCAATATCTAACCCGCCAGCCATAAACTTCGGTTGATTACAAACAAGTCCAACAGATTCCCCATTTAACCGTGCAAATCCAATAACAATATTTTTCGCAAATTCTTTTTGGACTTCAAAAAATGATCCATCATCTACCACTTGATCAATAACCTTTCTAATATCATAAGGCCTAACTGCATCAAATGGAATGATATCCGTTAAATCCGGTCGATAATGATCTGTTTCATCAACTGCTAGTTTAGGCGGCTTTTCTTCATTATTCTGTGGCAAATAAGATAAAAGTGTACGTACCATTTCTAATACATCTTCTTCATTGTTATGACGGAAATGAGCATTTCCACTGATTGTATTATGCACTTTTGAGCCGCCTAAATCTTCTGAAGAGATCTTTTCTCCAGTCACAGTCTCAATCACTTTTGGACCAGTGATGAACATTTGACTTGATTCATCAACCATAAAGACAAAATCCGTAATAGCTGGAGAATAAACGGCCCCACCGGCACAAGGACCCATAATAACGGATATTTGCGGAATAACACCTGAATATATCGCATTGCGATAAAAAACATGCCCGTAGCCATCCAATGATACGACACCTTCTTGAATTCTTGCTCCGCCGGAGTCATTTAATCCAATAAATGGTGCACCGTTTTTTGCCGCTAAATCCATTACATTTGCTATTTTCTCAGCATGCATTTCGCCAAGTGCACCACCAAATACTGTAAAGTCTTGGGAAAATAAATAGATTGGTCGTCCATTTATTTTTGCGTACCCTGTGACCACACCATCACCGGGTCCTTTTACCTTGTCCAATCCAAAATCATGACTCCGATGCTCAATAAACGGTTGTAATTCGACAAATGAACCCGGGTCAACCAATAAATCAATTCTTTCTCGTGCCGTTAATTTACCTTTTTGATGTTGTTTATCGATTTTTTCATCGCCGCCACCGCGCTCAATTTCTCGTTTCCTGTCATATAATTCATTAATTTTCTCATATATATCTGTCACTTTGATCCCTCCCTGATGTAAGTAATCAAATCAAATAACTATTTCTCGTTCTTCTCACATAGTTCATATAAAACACCATGTCCTGATTTCGGATGAAGAAATGCGACTTGTGCACCGCCAGCCCCTAGTTTTGGGGTATCTTGTATCATTTGCACACCTTTGTCTCTAAGCTCTCTTATCCGCGTTTGAATGTCGTCTACACTAAAGGCGACATGATGGATCCCTTGACCTCGTTTTTCTAAAAATTTCGCAATCGTGCTCGATTCGTTGATCGGCTCTAATAATTCCAATTTCACGTTTCCCGCATCAATGAAGGCAACCCGAATATTTTCTGATGGAACCTCTTCAATATGTAAACAATGAAATGGAAGCGTTTTCGTATAAAACGGCAATACCTCATTAATTGAATGAACGGCGATCCCAATATGATCCACCTTTTTCATTTCTGAATCCCTCCCCAAGTTGTACAATTATATACTTATACATAAAGTGTTGAAAATCCTGCAATAATTAATAAAAATGCCTTATTTAATTAGGATTAATGGTTGTCTTCTCATCTATAAATTAATAGAATAGTATTAAGAGTAACAAGGAGTGAAGATGATTATGCCAAAAAAAGCGCAAAAGATTGTTATTTATTTGATGTTATTTGCAATGCTTGCTTCAACTGTACTTGCTGGACTAGCATGGTTACTATAATAAAAAAGCCCTAGTTAATTTAATTCTTAGCTAGGGACTTTTTTTGTAGATTTTTATCTACTTTAAAATTGCTTTTAATCATTAAGTATTGTTCCATTTCTCGCATAAATTGGAATAAAGTGGCTCTCGCCTCAAATTCCTCTCTTGTTTTGGGAAGATCCATTTGTTGAATTTTCCTTTGCATAGAATAAAGCTTTTTTAATCTTTCTAAAGCTGTGTTTTTCGGTTTAATATTTTCCTTTAAGTCTTCTATAAAATCCGCCATCATCATTCTTTGTTCTACCATAGATGAAATTGATGTAATAATAGGAAGCGATCTCTCGATAATCTCAAATTGCTTTTCTCTCATTTTAAAATAGGAATAGTAAAACGATTCGTTAGTAGTAAAACGATTTTCAACATCACGAAAAGCAAGAAGCTTTGCATTTTCAATAATTTCAGCCGTTTCCGTTATTTCTTTTCCATCCCATGTATTTTTATTTGTCCTCAAATATTGAATAATTTCTTCAAAGATTAAGCGGAAATTCCCTTCAATTTTCTCTTGGTATTTTAATAATTGACGATCAAGACTTGGCATGTATAAATTCATGACTAACGCTACACCAATTCCAATAAGAATAATCGCAAATTCATTTACAACAAGATGTGAATCGATGGATGAAGCTGCAAGAAAATGTAAAATAATGACACTACTTGATACAACCCCTTCATTTATTTTTAACATGACTGTAACCGGAATAAATATAAGCAAAACAAGACCGCTGACAAATGGATGCTGTCCAAGTATGGTGAAAAATAATGTTGATAAGATCATCGCAATTACACAGGCAGCAAACCTGCTCCATGCCGCTTTTACTGATTTTTTCTTCGTGCTTTGGATGCAAAGAATGGCTAATATTCCCGCAGAAAAATAATTCTGTAAATCGAATATTTGCGCAATATAGATAGCAACTGGTGTGGCAATAGCGGTTTTCATTGTACGATAGCCGATTTTAAACATAATTTAACTCCCATTTATTACTCTTTTATAATAGATTGTCACAAAAAAATCCGGTTATGAACCGGATCTTATCAAACTTAAATTTCTTCACAATATTGATCGAAATATTCTTGGAGCTTATTAACAACTGACATTGGGTCATGTCCTTCAATTTCATGACGTTCAACCATTGTCAATAGTTTTCCATCTTTTAATAGCGCAAATGATGGTGAGGACGGTGGATAGCCTTCAAAATAACTTCTTGCTTTTGCCGTTGCTTCCTTATCTTGCCCTGCAAATACAGTTACTAATTGTTCTGGCCGCTTATCGTGATGAATAGCATGTGCGGCAGCAGGACGCGCAATTCCGCCGGCACACCCACATACAGAATTTACAAGCACTAATGTTGTCCCTTTTTTCGTTAATGCCTCGTCCACTTCTTCGACTGTTTTTAGCTCTTTATAACCAGATGCAGTCGCCTCTTCTCGAGCTTGTCGTACTACATCATTCATGAATAAATTAAAATCCATACTCATATTCTCGCTTCCTTCCATACAATATCTACTTTCTCATAATAGCAGGTTTTCTTTTAATTATACAAATAATCAAATCCCCAATAAGAAAATAGTTAAATTGTTAGCAACTTTATAAAAAAATAAGATTAAGTATTTTGAAAACGGGTATGATAATAATACATCTAGATCCATACCCCTAAACTCCCTAGATGTTTTTTTGGATAGCGATTATCGCTGTCCTTTTTTAATGTAAGTGATTATCTATTATTTATTAAAATATTGCTCAAATAAACTGTCCACAGCTAGTGAAACGGTAGTATCACCGTTAATGACTGCCTGTTGGAAATACGGTAGTAATTTTTTTATTTCAGGGTGCTGATAAAACGTATAATGGAGTCGTTCGGTTATTTGTGTGGCCATCCATTCCTTCGCTTGCCCTTTTCTTCTTTCTATAAAAACACCACTTTGTTCCGTAATCTTTTTAAATTTTGTTATAACATCCCAAATTTCTTCCATTCCATCTCCATTAATAGATGAACATGTATATGCTTTCGTTTCCCAACCTTTTGTTGGAGGCATCAGAAAATGGAGAATCTGATTATATTCTCGACGTGTTTTTTCTGCTAATGGTTTATTTTCCCCATCCGCCTTGTTTACAACAACTGCGTCAGCCAACTCCATGATTCCTTTTTTCATCCCTTGCAGTTGATCACCAGCACCTGTAATGGTAAGGAGCATAAAAAAGTCAACCATTCCTCTAACAATGACTTCACTTTGGCCTACTCCAACTGTTTCAACAATTATAATATCAAAACCCGCTGCCTCACACGCTAAAATGGTTTCCCTCGTTTTCCGATGAACACCACCTAGCGTGCCTGAAGATGGCGATGGCCTAATAAAAGCATTGTTATTACGTACAAGCCGCTCCATCCTCGTTTTATCCCCTAAAATACTTCCTCCACTAATAGTAGAACTTGGATCAATCGCAAGTACTGCCACCCGGTGTCCCCGCTCACACAATAGTGAACCGAATTCCTCAATAAACGTACTCTTACCTGCTCCGGGAACCCCCGTAATTCCGATGCGAATCGATTTACCTGTATGGGGAAGCAATTGTCCTAACATTTGTTGCGCTTGGCTAACATGATGTGATGCATTGCTTTCAATTAATGTAATTGCTTTTGCCAGCATCATTCGATCTCCACTAAGCACCTTTTTCACTAAAGTATCCACTGAAATCTCATCATTTTTTCGCTTTTGATATGATTTTTTTGAAGACTTATGAACCCCATCATGTGTGGACGGAATTCCCGGCATGTAAGATGATGTCTCATGCTTTGAATCAGACCATTCAGGACGCCTTGAATTCATCATTTAATCATTCACTTCCTCATAGCCTAAACGATGATAAATTTCTTCAATCACCTTACCCGCAGCTACCGGAATAACAGTGCCTGGTCCGAAGATAGCCGCCGCACCGTTTTCTTTTAAAAATTCATAATCCTGTGCTGGGATGACTCCGCCAATTACTACTACAATATCTTCTCTGCCGATTTTTTTTAATTCTGAAATTAACTGCGGCAATAATGTCTTATGACCTGCCGCTAAAGAGCTCACACCGATGACATGAACATCATTCTCTGCGGCTTGTTTAGCAGTTTCATCCGGCGTTTGAAATAAATGACCGATATCAACATCAAAGCCTAAATCGGCAAATGCCGTGGCGATAATTTTTGCCCCACGATCATGACCATCCTGGCCCATTTTCGCAATTAATATGCGCGGTCTTCTTCCTTCATTCTCCAAAAATTGGTCTGTCATTTCTAATACTTCTTTAATTTCTTCGTCATTTGAAAAATGAGAGCTATACACTCCACTCACGGATCGAATAACTGCTTTATGTCTTCCGGAAACCGCTTCGATTGCATCTGATATTTCACCTAATGTAGCCCTGGCACGAGCTGCACAAACTGCAAGTTCTAATAGATTACCCTTTCCTGTTCTTGCTGCGCTAGTAATCTCGTAGAGCCTGCTTTGAACTTCTTCCTCATTCCGAGATGCTTTAAGCTCATGCAAACGTTCAATTTGCTTCTTCCTTACAACGGTATTATCAATATTTAATATATCTAATGGTTCTTCCTTCTCTAAGCGGTAACGATTCACACCGATAATCGTTTCTGTTCCCGAATCAATAAGCGCCTGTCTTCTAGTAGAGGCCTCCTCAATTCTCATCTTTGGTAACCCCGTTTCAATCGCTTTTGTCATACCTCCCAAACTTTCAATTTCTTCAATATGCTCCCATGCTTTCTTCATTAATTCATTTGTAAGGGATTCGACATAATAAGACCCTCCCCAAGGATCGATTACATTGGTTATTCCTGTCTCTTCTTGTAAATACAGCTGAGTATTGCGCGCAATTCTTGCGGAAAAATCAGTAGGCAAAGCAATCGCTTCATCAAGGGCATTTGTATGCAGGGACTGAGTATGCCCCATCGCAGCCGCGTGAGCCTCGATAAGCGTTCTTGTTACATTATTAAATGGATCTTGTTCGGTTAAGCTCCAACCGGAAGTCTGTGAATGCGTACGCAAAGCAAGGGATTTTGAATTTTGCGGGTTAAATGGCTTCATCAACTGTGCCCAAATTCTTCGTGCAGCACGCATTTTTGCCACTTCCATAAAATAATTCATCCCTATTGCCCAAAAAAATGATAATCTTGGAGCGAAAGAATCGATATCGATTCCTGCTTTAATTCCTGTACGAACATACTCCAGACCATCTGCTAATGTATAAGCAAGTTCAAGATCAGCCGGAGCACCTGCTTCTTGCATATGATAGCCTGAGATTGAAATACTATTAAATTTCGGCATCTTTTTAGACGTATACTCAAATATATCCGCAATTATTTTCATAGACATCTCCGGTGGATAAATATACGTATTACGAACCATATATTCTTTTAAAATATCATTTTGAATCGTACCGGATAATTTTTCCGGTGGAACTCCTTGTTCCTCTGCTGTAACGATATAAAATGCAAGAATTGGCAATACTGCACCATTCATTGTCATGGAAACAGACATTTGATCTAAAGGGATTCCTTCAAACAATATTTTCATATCTAAAATCGAATCTATCGCTACTCCGGCTTTTCCTACATCACCAACTACACGAGGATGATCTGAATCGTATCCTCGATGCGTAGCCAGATCAAAAGCAACAGATAATCCTTTTTGTCCCATCGCTAAATTTCGGCGATAGAACGCATTGCTCTCCTCAGCTGTAGAAAACCCGGCATATTGCCTAACTGTCCATGGTCGATTGACATACATTGTTGGATAAGGGCCTCTTGTAAAAGGTTCTAGCCCCGGCTTATCATCTAGATGTTCAAGTGAATGTAGATCCTTCTTTGTATAAAGTGGTTTAACCATAATTTTCTCATTTGTTTCAAACAAATTTGCTTGAAACTCATCATCTTTTCTTTCTTGTTCAAAATTTGGCATGTCTTCACCAGGTTGGATCATTTGAAAATTCGGTTTATTTTTCATTTATTTCACCTCCCACAAGGTTAATAATGATGTTAGTTTTTCAATTGCATTTTGATTTTTATATATTGCATCAGATACACCAGCTGATTTCATTGCTATCCATTTTTCACCCGATATTTTCCCAGCAATATCGAGAATAAAATGTGAAGTTTGTCCTTGAAACCATTCAATAATTTTCTCGTTTAACCCTTCGTATGCTTCATCATTACCGCAAAGGCAATAATAGGAAAAATTTGTTTCTTTAACAAACGTTTGTATATCTTCTAATTTAGTACATTCAGGGCTCCATACGGATTTTATTCCCCCTGTAGCTAAAAATCCTGTAACAAAATCTGCTCTTGCTTTATGATGTTTTAATTTATCTAAACAAATTAATCCAGCAATCGGAGCACGACCAGTTTCTTCTAACCCTTTTGCATGTTCTCTAAGATTTTCAAACGCTTCAGCCAATCTTACTGAAGGTAATACTTTATTCGAACTGACATTGGTTGATTGACGTTTATTTACATAGGGCACTTGTTCAGCCAGATTTGCATATACATTTGTTCCAATAAGCGATTGCTTTCTCGTGGCAACATCTGTTAATCGCTGATCGCGGATGTTCTTAATTTCTTGTTGAAGCCAGCTAGATTGAAGAACTTCAACGATACCTCCCTTTCGATCAATTAATTGGAAAAGTTCCCAAGACTTCTTCACTAGTTCATTCGTTAATGTTTCAATATAATAAGAACCGCCCGCAGGATCACTTACTTTGTTTAAGTGTGCTTCTTCCCTAAGAAGTAACTGAATATTCCTGGAGATTCTTGCTGAAAATTCATTTGTTTCCTTATAAATTTCATCAAAAGCCGATACATGTAATAAATTGACTCCGCCTAATATTGCCGAAAATGCTTCATTCCCTGCACGAAGGATATTCACATAAGGATCTAATTTCGATTTTGTTATCATGGAGGTTTCCGCACTTATCGGTACAGCCTGCTCATCTAATGTCATTTCATATGCATTGCCAATCGTCGACCAAAGCTTCCGAAAAGCTCGTAATTTAGCAATCTCCATAAAGAAATTACCGCCAATTGAAAAATGAAACACTAATTTTCTTGCTGTCTTTCCGGGTTCCCAATTTGCTTCTTTCAATCGTTCAATATAATAAACCGCTTCGGAAAGCGCGATCGCAATTTCTTGAACTGCATTCGCCCCCCCGTTATGGTAAGGAGTAGTGTCAATTAAAACCGTTTTTAAGGCATTATATTCTTGATCTGCAAGTTTAATTTGCTGCAACCAATTATTCATTTCACTACTTAATGAATTCGGAATATCCCCGTTTTCAACTTCTTTTGAAATAATATCTGTGCCCAATATCCCTTTTAATTGTTCTTTATTTGGAATCTCTCTTAATTTCGCTAGCATCGTTTTAAAATGGAACTTTGTTTGAATAAAGATGGGCGTTCGGGATAAATCAAGTTCCTCTATATCCATAAAATTTACTTGGTCAATGTCATTTAGCCTATCAATATCTATAGCTAAAACTTCCTGACCACGTTTCAATACATCAGCCACAATGGGATGTAAGTCCGCCCACTTTGTTTTCGTAAGCTTTTGAGCAATTTGCCACTTATTTTGACTGTTTTCGAACTCGTCAAATCCCCTAGTATTTAACCCTGAACGAGGGTATTGCTCGATTGATAAATGTTCGATATCCTCCTTTGTATACAAAGGTTTGAGCATAATATTTTCATATGTGCTTCGGGACAAAGAATCTATATTTCTATTTTTTAACGTTTGATTTGCTGCATCTTCCCAATCCATAACTGAATAGGCTTGAAACGTTTGATTTTTTAATTCCTTTACATTTTCACCCATGCTTCTCCCCCCACTTCTCGATGTAACCGATTGCAATTTTTACAAAATAATTTAAATTAGGAATTGCCTATCATTATTTTAATATAAAAATAACATTCAATCTAGATTTACATGATGATTATTTATTTCTCATCTCGTAAATCTTCTTGAAAAGCCGATTGAATCGCTTCTTTATTTCCATATAAGTATAAGTGATCTCCGGCCTGCAGTTTTTCTTTCATACAATCTTTTCGTATTAATACTTCTCCCCTTTTAAGTAAAATTAATAAATAATCGTCGCTTTCGTTCATTATTTCAGCACAGGTTTTAGCGATAAATGGGGATGATTTTTTCAATTCCACCTCTAAAAAGGCATCGCCCTTATTTTTTAACAATACGTCTTTAATCGGGAGTTCATGAGTTTTGTACGTATGTTTAATACTTTTCTTTAAATGTTTCGATAAAGCTTTTTGGAGAGCGGAATTTTTAAAATATAAAAGATAATGATTAAAACTACAGCCAAATAAGAGATTTCCTTCGTTCGAAAATTGTCAGAAAGAATGCTGCTAACAACTGAAATAATAACTGCTAACGAAAATGCGCCAAATAAAATTAAAAAAGCGCCAAGCTTTCTTCGAAGTGGATGCTCGATGATTAATTCGGATTCGCTCGTCGTAAATCCGGTACCAGTCAACATTGAAATAACTTGAAATCTAGAAATATTGTTATCAAGCCCTGTTAAAGTAAAAAGCACAACATTAATTTCTATTACAACCATTACAATTGTTAAATATATTAAAATAAAAAATATGCCCAAATATATCCCCTCATATCATAATCTATCGTTTTTATTTTTCTACCCATCTTTTTCGAGTAAAAAACGATTAATAATTGTTTTGATTTCAACTTTTTAGGGAACTTTAAGTTGATAATAGTATTGCGAGGTGAATATATGGATGAAGAAAATATATTCCACATCAAATTGGGAATGGTATCGCATGGAAAGTGATAATATGTCCGAACTAAAAAAGCTTGTAGATCATCCTCAGTATTGTAATTATTGGATTAATCGAATCAATAATAATGAATCTAATTACCTTGAAGTTTCTACCTTTAATCCCGAATATTTATATTTAAGTGGATCAATTATATATCTACAAAATAGTAAAGTGCAAAATGAAAATGATTTGTTTCATTTTTTTATTACAAAGGAATATTTTATTACTGTAGATTTAGACTTTTCAAATCTACCGGAAACAGTTGTTTCAGAAATGTTAATGGAAATGGAATACACCTCTACTGCGATAGAAGGTTTTTTTATTCTAATAGGTGAAATGATCAAAAATTATTTAGCAAAAATTGATGACTTCGAATTAAGACTTAATCAACTACTTTGGGACTTAAAGGAAAAAAATAATATTGAAATATTAGAAAGGATCCATCATGCGCGGCATGAAATTCTAATTTGGAAAAATTTAATGATTCCTATTAAAGAAATACAAATAGGTATGGAGGAAGTGTTTGGTGAAGAGCTTACTTCATTTACTGCTTGTAAACGAACGAACAAAAGAATCGAGAGAACATTACATTTGTTAAAAGAATACCAGCAAGAGATCGATGCTTTAGTTGACTTTGAAGTAGTCGTTTCATCACATCGTGGAAATGAAATAATGAAAACTTTAACTGTGTTAACAACTTTATTTACCCCAATTGCTGCATGGGGTGCACTCTGGGGGATGAATTTCAAATTTATGCCGGAATTGGATTTAAAATTCGGCTATTTATACTCGCTTATTGTGATTGCAGTTACTACTCTCATTCTTTATTTTTATTTAAAAATGAAAGGTTGGACGGGAGATATTTTGAAGTCATCTAAAAAGCATTCTTTCTTTAAATAATAGAAAATGTCCCAAAAAGCATTGATTGCTTTTGGGACATTTTGATCAATAGACTGATGTTTCTTTAGATATGTTTTCAAGGATTTGCTTCACACGTTGGAGGAAGCGGCCACAAATTAATCCATCGAGTACACGGTGATCGAGTGACATACATATATTTACCATATCACGTACAGCTATCATTCCATTGTTCATTACGACCGGACGTTTGACGATTGATTCTACTTGAAGAATCGCAGCTTGTGGGTAGTTAATAATTCCCATTGATTGAACAGAACCAAACGAACCCGTATTATTTACTGTAAAAGTACCACCCTGCATTTCATCTGCCTTCAATGTTCCTGTACGAACTTTATTGGCAAGTTCAAAAATATCACGAGCAATTCCTTTAACAGACTTATCATCTGCATTTTTAATAACAGGTACGAATAAGGCATCGTCCGTTGCAACGGCAATTGAAATATTAATATCTTTCTTTTGAATAATTTTGTCTCCTGCCCACATAGAATTGATTTGTGGAAATTCTTTCAATGCTTGTGCAACTGCTTTAACGAAGAACGCAAAATAGGTGATATTAAAGCCTTCTCGCTTTTTAAAGTCGCCTTTAATCGAATCGCGGTATTCAACAAGATTCGTTACATCCACTTCCATCATTGTCCAAGCATGTGGTGCTTCATGTTTACTTCTTAGCATATTACTTGCAATCGCTTTTCTTACACCACTTACTGGAATTTCAATATCACCAGGTAATGTAGGAATGTTTACCGCTGGTGCAGCTGGTTTTGATGCAGCAGGTTGCTTACCTTCAGATACTTCTTTTTCAGATACGGTATTTGTAGTTGGAATATGACCGGATTCAATAATTTTAAGTAAATCTTTACGTGTAATTCTTCCGTCCTTGCCGGTACCATTTACTAAAGAAAGGTCAATATCATGCTCCTGTGAAAGTTTAAGAACGGCTGGGGAATAGCGAACTTTTCCTTTGTCATTTTTCGCAACAGTCGTTTCGTTCTTATCTTGTGTGGACTCATTCACTTTTTCCTCTGTAGGCGTGTCTACTTTTTCAGATGGTGCACCATTACTGCCTTCTACATCCATCATACAAATCACTTCACCGACTTCTAACGTATCTCCTTCGTCGGCGATTAATTCTTTTATCACCCCAGTAAATGAAGAAGGTACTTCTGCATTCACTTTATCTGTCATCACTTCTGCGATTGGATCGTATTTGTTAACGTGATCCCCCGGGGATACTAACCATTTACTAATAGTACCCTCTGTTACACTTTCACCTAATTGAGGCATCGTTATCTTTTCTAATGGCAATTTAAGTAACCTCCTTTTAAGACATTGGATTAGTATTCAGCCAATTCTCTCATCGCTTTTTCAACTTTATCTGGATTGATCAT
Organism: Heyndrickxia sporothermodurans; assembly: GCA_016756695.1. Lineage (GTDB taxonomy): Bacteria > Bacillota > Bacilli > Bacillales > Bacillaceae_C > Heyndrickxia > Heyndrickxia sporothermodurans. Next base: position 3,200,634 of record CP066701.1, on the reverse strand, counting down.
AAAATATTTTTCCATTGTTGGTGCATATGGCATTGCTGGAACATCTGGGCCGGCCAATCTCATAATCGGTGCATCAAGATCGAATAAACAATTTTCTGCTATAATTGCGGATACTTCACTCATAATGCTGCCTTCTTTATTGTCTTCTGTTACAAGTAAAACTTTTCCTGTTTTAGATGCAGCCTCGATGATTGCTTCTTTATCGAGTGGATAGACTGTACGAAGATCTAATATATGGGCTTCTATTCCATCTTGAGCTAAGCGCTCAGCCGCTTGAAGAGCGAAATGGACGGATAAACCGTATGTAATAACCGTGATATCCTCACCTTGGCGTTTGACATCCGCTTTTCCGATTGGTAAGACATAATCATCGTCTGGAACTTCTCCTTTAATTAAGCGATACGCACGTTTATGCTCAAAGAAAAGAACAGGATCTTCATCTCGAATCGCAGCTTTTAATAATCCTTTCACATCATAAGGAGTAGAAGGCATCACAATTTTCAAGCCTGGTTGATTAGCAAATACGGCTTCGACAGACTGAGAATGATACAAGGCTCCATGGACTCCGCCACCATATGGCGCCCGAATGACGATTGGGCAATTCCAATCATTGTTTGAACGGTATCTAATTTTTGCTGCTTCAGAAATAATTTGATTGACAGCCGGCATAATGAAATCAGCAAATTGCATTTCCGCTATCGGTCTCATTCCATACATTGCTGCACCAATCCCAACACCTACTATCGCTGATTCCGCTAATGGCGTATCTATAACACGATCTTCACCGAATTGATCGTATAAACCGTGAGTCGCTTTAAACACTCCACCTTTTTTCCCAACGTCTTCACCAAGTACGAAAACCTTCGGATCCCTTTCCATTTCTTCACGTATTGCAGTAGTTACTGCATCAATATATGACATCACTGGCATTTTATTTCCCTCCTGTTCTCACGTCTCATTTATTATTCGTTCCCGTATACATATTTTAATGCGTCCTCTGCATCTGCATAAGGAGCATTTTCAGCATAATCAGTTGCTTCATTGACAATTTTCATTACACGATCATTGATTTCTTTTTCAAGCTCATCATTCATAATACCTGTTTCTTTTAAATAGGCACCGAACGTGATAATAGAATCTTTCGTTTTTGCTTCCGCGACTTCATCAGGCGAACGATATGAGCGATCATCATCATCTGAAGAGTGTGCAGTTAAACGGTAAGATACAGCTTCGATAAGTGTCGGACCTTCACCACGTCGCCCTCTTTCTGCTGCTTCCTTAACCGCTCTATATACGTCTAATGGATTATTACCATCAACAGTAACACCAGGCATGCCATATCCAATCGCTCGATCAGATACTTTCTCACATGCTAACTGTTTTTCGATTGGAACAGATATAGCATATTTATTGTTTTCACACATGAAAATTACCGGCAACTTATGTACTCCAGCAAAGTTTGCTCCTTCATGGAAGTCCCCTTGGTTTGATGAACCTTCACCGAATGTCACAAATGTAACTAAGTCTTTATTTTCCATTTTACCCGCCAGAGCAATACCAACTGCATGTGGCACTTGGGTTGTAACCGGAGACGATCCTGTTACAATACGGTTCTTCTTTTGACCAAAATGTCCCGGCATTTGACGGCCACCAGAATTCGGGTCTTCTGCTTTAGCAAATCCCGATAACATTAATTCCTTTGGAGTCATACCAAAGGTTAAAACGACACCAAGATCACGATAATACGGTAATACATAATCCTTATTACGATCTAATGCAAAGGCAGCACCAACTTGTGCAGCTTCTTGACCTTGACAAGAAATAACAAATGGAATTTTTCCTGAGCGGTTTAAAAGCCACATCCTTTCATCGATACGGCGTGCCAACAACATCGTTTCATACATTTCCAATACGGTTTCGTCACTCAAACCTAGTTCTTTATGTCGGTTTTCAGCCATCACTTTTTACCTCCTAAATTTCTTATTTTATTCATATTACGAATGGATTGCTTTACCATCTACAGCTAAAGCAGCTTCACCAATCGCTTCACTTAAGGATGGATGCGGGTGGATCGTATGCCCGATTTCCCACGGTGTTGCATCTAATACTCTTGCTAAGCCAGCCTCGGATATCATATCTGTCACATGAGGTCCAATCATATGGACACCAAGAATATCATCTGTATCTTTATCAGCAATAATTTTCACAAAACCATCGGATTCGCCATATACTAATGCTTTTCCAATTGCTTTAAATGAGAATTTACCAATTTTAACATTATATCCTTTTTCTTTTGCTTCGTTTTCTGTTAATCCAACACTTGCCATTTCCGGATTACTATAAATACACTTCGATACTAGCGAATAATCGATAGGTGTTGGTTTCTTACTCGCCATGTGCTCAACCGCTACAATTCCTTCATGTGAAGCTACATGTGCAAGCTGCAATCCGCCAATAACATCACCAATCGCATAAATATGAGTTTCCTTTGTCTGGTAATATTCATTTACTTGGATGTAGCCTTTTTCTACTTTAATTTCCGTATTTTGCAAACCAATATTTTCGGTGTTGGCGATTCTGCCGACAGACACTAAAATCTTTTCCCCGGTAAAAGTTTGGTTCTCACCTTTAATTTCAGCAGATATTGACACTTGGTCATCTTCCTTAACTAAAGTTTCTGATAAAACTTTAGCTGAGGTAACAATTTTAATGCCTTTCTTTTTGAGAATTCTCGCTGCTTCTTTTGATATTTCATGATCTTCTGTTGGTACAATACGATCAGCATATTCAATAACGGTTACATCGACACCAAAATCATTTAACATGGAAGCCCATTCTATCCCAATCACACCGCCACCTACGATAATCATAGATTTAGGTAATTCTTTTAGTTGTAGTGCTTCATCTGATGAAAGAACAAAGGAACCATCAATATCCAATCCCGGAAGAGATCTTGGACGAGATCCGGTAGCAATGATCACGTTTTTTGGAATGAGCATCTCATTTTCTTTCCCATTATTTAATTCAACAGATATCGTTCCAGGCATTGGAGAAAAAATTGATGGTCCTAATATTCTTCCTATTCCTTCATAAACATCGATTTTTCCCTGTTTCATTAAATGTTGAACACCGCGATGTAATTGCTCGACTATCTTTTCTTTTCGTTCTTGCACATGGGAGAAATTAAGTTGGATGTCACCAATTGAAATACCATATTCCTCACTTTTTTTCGCTGTCGCATATACTTCTGCACTGCGTAGTAAGGCTTTGCTAGGTATACATCCTTTATGTAAACAGGTTCCGCCTAAAAGTCCTTTTTCAACGATTGCTGTTTTAAGACCTAATTGTGATGCCCGAATCGCAGCTACATAACCACCTGTGCCACCGCCAAGAATGACTAAATCATATTCCTGTGCCAAGCTTATTCCTCCATTCCTATAAAAACATTCTATTTTAAATTCATTTTTCTCATTACATTCTGATATACCTTCACATTTTCCACACCTATGAAGAAATAAATATCAATGAATCAGCTAAGCTGATTCATTGATATTTATTGACTAAGCACGATAACTTAAAATATGACGGTTATTTAGTAAAAATTGACTTCTTGATTTGGATACTTTAGCAATTCGCTCTTCCGCCATTCTATCAGCAGCTACGTATGTTGGAATGCCGTCACGTTTTGAAATTTCGATTACTTTTGCCACATTATTATAAATTCCTTCAACTTTTTTCATCGCACGTTCAGGATTATATCCATATAATTCATCCGCAACATTGATTACTCCACCAGCATTGATAACGTAATCTGGTGCATAAACAATTCCCATTTTATGAATTTGGTCACCATGACGTGTTTCTTTTAATTGATTATTAGCTGAACCTGCAATTACCTTTGCTTTTAATTGAGGAATTGTTTCATCATTAATAATCGCACCCAATGCACATGGCGCAAAAATATCGCTGTTTACACCATAAATATCATTAGGATCGACAGCTTCGGCACCAAATTGTTCCACAGCTCTTTGCACAGCTTCTTTGTTAATATCCGTCACGATTAATTTCGCGCCTTCTTCATGTAAATAACGGCAAAGTTCAAAAGCAACGTTTCCTACACCTTGAACAGAAACCGTTAGTCCTTCAAGTGAATCCGTTCCAAATGCTTCATTTGCTGCAGCTTTCATGCCAACATAACATCCATAAGCAGTTACTGGTGATGGGTTACCGGAAGAACCAAATGCTGGTGAAATACCTGTAACAAAATTTGTTTCCTCATGTATTAAATCCATATCAGCAACAGTTGTACCTACATCTTCTGCAGTAATATAGCGACCGTTTAAACCTTGGATGAAACGGCCAAATGCCCGAAACATTTCTTCATTTTTATCTTTGCGAGGGTCACCAATAATAACTGTTTTCCCTCCGCCTAAGTTTAGCCCAGCTGCTGCATTTTTGTATGTCATCCCTCTAGCTAAACGTAGTGCATCTTCAATGGCTGCATCCTCAGAAGCATATGTCCACATCCTTGTCCCACCTAATGCAGGTCCTAAAGTAGTATCATGAATCGCAATAATTGCTTTTAAGCCAGATTGTTCATCTTGACAAAATAATAATTGTTCATAATCGTATTTTCCCATATATTCAAAAATTTTCATTTCAATCTCTCCATCTCTTTATAATTTAGCAGAACAAATCGCTAGTGCTAATAAATATAATTCTTTTCGTCTCAAATGAAACCGCTTCCAATACCTCGTAATCTTCTCGCAGCTGCAATTGCTACTTTTACTTTATTTTGTTGGGTTGCACGGTTAAGTATTGTGTCTAAATCCATATGTGCTGCCTCAACCCCTTTATATAAAAATCCGTACTCTATGTACTGATGCAATTTTCATGCCAATTAAATTATAGCATTTAAATCAGTATTAATAAAATTTTAACTACCAAAACTCGTGCAATTTTTTTCAAACTACGCAAATTATTGCATGTTATTATTTGCAAGCTTAAATTTTTCTAACTTGTAATATAAATTTCTAATTGATACACCTAGTTGCTTTGCTGTTGCTGTCTTATTTCCATTGTTTTTCTCCAATACTTGTTGAATGACATTTCTCTCATAGCTCTCTACAAGAGTAGTTAAATCTTGTTCAGCTGTCGTTGTTTCGGAGTAGGTGGAGGCATGTTGAATATCTTTTTTATTGGATAATACAAGAATATGTTGCTGATCAATTTGTGCTTCATTATAGCCCATAAAAATGATTGCTCGACTTAAAATATTCTCCAATTCACGAACATTTCCCGGCCAATCGTAATCCATTAGTTTTACCAAGGCCTCTTTCGTAATCCCCTCTACATTTCTTCCATAATCCTGATTAAGCTTTTGAATTAGCTTTTGGCATAAAAGCGGTATTTCCGTTTTCCTATTTCTTAGGGGAGGAATTTGAATCGGCATTCTATTTATTCGATAATAAAGATCTTCACGAAATGATTTATCTGCAATCGCCTTTTCTAAATTTACATGTGTTGCCGCAATAATTCTAACATTGATTGGGATAGGTTTAGTCCCACCGACGCGGACAATCTCATTTTCCTGCAAAACCCTTAGCAATTTTGCTTGCGTATTAGCACTTAGTTCGCCAATTTCATCTAAAAAGATACTCCCGTTGTTCGCTTCTTCGAAAAGTCCCCTTTTGCCACCTCTCTTTGCTCCTGAAAATGCTCCTTCTTCGTAACCAAATAATTCACTTTCCAATAATGATTCCGAGATTGCGGCACAATTCACACGAATGAATTTATTATACTTTCGATCGCTTGCATTATGTATCGCATGAGCAAAAAGTTCCTTCCCAGTTCCTGACTCTCCCCTTAGTAAAATCGTTACAGGGGTTTTTGCCCCTAATTTTGCTTGTTCAACTGCAATATCCATTTCTTCCGAATTGGAGATAATATCCTCAAATGTATATTTTGCTTCTAAATTTCTAATAATTTGCCGTGCCCGGTCCAATTCTTTTGTCAGCGATTGAATTTCTGTAACGTCATGAATAACCCCAACACTCCCTTTTAAAATTCCATCGACAATAATTGGAGCGACATTTACAATGACTTCTTTTTTCATTGGTCCTACGCGCATTTTCGTTCCACGAATCGCTTTTCTCGTTTGTATGACCTTTAAATGCATACTTTCCCCTTCGGAAATATCAATAGTTGCCGGTTTTCCGATTACTTGCTCCTTCGTTAATCCAGTGATTCGGGTATAAGCGGGGTTAATTAATATTCCTCGTCCATTTTCATCAACTACAGATATTGCATCATCACTTGAATGAATAATTGCTTCTAACATCGTTTGAATTTCTTTTAAATTTGTAATTTCTTCGGCTAAATTGACTACTTCAGTAATATCTTTAAAAACAGCAATCGCACCAATAACAATATTCTTTTCATTTATAATCGGTATCCGCGTCGTTATAATTTTCAGTCCATTATCAAGCACTGTTTCTTGATTTGCTTCAATTCTTCTAGTTGAAATTACCCTAGGTAATTGACTTTTCGGAATAACATCGACAATATGTTTACCTATCGCATCTGCGATCGGAACTTCTGTCATTCTTTCAGCACTTTTGTTAAAAAATATAATCTTTTCTTCCGTGTCTATTACAACCATAGCTTCATCTGTTGAATTAAATATCAGATTATGCTTATACGTTTCATCTTGTAAAGTTGATATCAGCTCTTCTTTTTCCTCCATCAATGTTGCGATTAAATAAGCAACACTCCCAGGAATTAAAACAGTGTGTTTATTACGAACTTGAAGAATTTCTTGAAAAACAGCTTCATCTCCCGTAACTTCGATAATGATATCAATGGAATCATCTAAAAAATCTTTCCAGTTCTCCCCTGTTTGTATGCCCCTTTTTTTAGCCAATTGGATTCCTTCTGCATTGTTGTTTGGGTCGGTAACCGCTATCACTTTAAACATGCTGCTGCCGACGAGCATTTTTAAAATAGCCGCACCACCCTTACCACCACCAACCAATAATACGTTTTGCAAGTTTCGAGCCCCCTAACAATGCAATATATTTCATACTTTTATTTTATGAATAGTTAAAGGTAAATTCAAGTTTTATAACGGGTCGATTGCTTGACAAATAATTTCGTTGTTATATGATTTTTTTGTTGGATAAAACATTTACCTAAGTTTATTTACTTAAGGAGAACCTTTATGATACGTCTTATTGCTTTATTAATAATGGTAATACCGGGATGTTTCGCGGCGCTTGGTATTAAATTAATGCGGGATATGTTGTTTGGAATCCTCCAACCTCCATTTCCATATTTGTGGCTTCAATTTCTTGTAGGTCTCGTTTTATTTATTGGAGGATTAGGATTTATTGCAGGATTTGTTTTTTATCGTGATCGAAAACGAAATAAAGTCCAAAAACGGTTTAGAAAAAGTTTTAAATAAAAAAATCTGCGTGTATTGAGCAGATTTTTTTATTTTGATAGTTTTTTTCTTATTTTAAATGCCTTTTCCGGATAGTCAGTAATAATCGCTGAACACTGAATGGCGATTAATCTTTCCATGTCACTTTCTTTATTCACTGTATATGGGCGAACGGCTATCCCATTAGCCATGGCCTCTTGTATAATCATATTCGGTGCTGCCTTAAAGTTTGGATGCAATCCTTTCGAATGAATCGCTTTAGCGTATATCCACGGCATATATAAGCCATCCGAGTATAATGGGGCGGTTTCTAATTCAGGAGCCAATTGATAGCAGCGTACAAGCGAATAGTGATTAAACGAAGAAATAATGATTCGTTCCTCGTACCGATAATCTCTTATCAGTTGGATCACTTTTTCTTCTAATAACGGATACATGATTTTTCCATTTTTCATTTCAATATTACATAGGAGATTATTTCCTCTCATCCACTCAAACACTTCTTTTAAAGTAGGTATTTTGGGACTTCTAATAAAGGACTGGAAGGTTTTAAATTTATAGCTTGCATTCAATTCTTTTAGTTCCGCTACCGTCAACTGATGAACAAACCCTTTTCCGTTTGTTGTGCGATCCACCGTTTCATCGTGAATAACGACAATTTCTCCATCTTTAGATAGATGAACATCAAGTTCAAGCCCTTCTGCACCTGATTTTTCAGCAGCAATAAATGATTCCATCGTATTTTCAGGATGTGTTCCTGCCGATCCACGGTGTGCAAATATAAAGGTCATGTAGTCACTTCCTTGGCTTTTTTTATTTCTAGTCTATTACACAGTATGAACAATAACATCCATATGGAAGAAATTTTACTTAATTGATTAATTTACTTGTTATTTTACCAATGCATATTCCACATTCCAATCAATATACATAGTATAAACGAAATACTTGTCATAAGGAGTGCATGATGAAAAAGGTTTTATTAAAAATCGTCGTACTATGTCTATTATTGATCGTCCTTTTCTTTTTATTATCTCGTCCTTCAACTAGTTACAAAAAGGTAGTAATTATTGAAAAATATTACACTCCCCAATCAAAAGGAAAAGCAAAAGGAGTGAAAACTAAGAAAAGTATACCAGTAATATCAACTCCAAATGGAAAGGCAGCATGCTTAATGGAATTTGATAACGGAAAAATTCTAGAAATGGAATGCGATACGTATGTACAATATTCAATTGGGGAAAAAGTAAAAATCAAATATAAAAATCATCGTTTAATCGATATAAGACGAAAATAATATCCATCAAAAAAGGGTCCTTACGTTAGGACCCTTTTTAAATACAATTTAGAAAAATAATATTTATTAGGACGCTTTATGTTCCAAACGTAGTTTATCCGCAACCATTGCGATAAATTCACTATTTGTCGGTTTAGCTTTGGACATGCTTACTGTATAACCAAATAAGGAAGAGATCGAATCAATATTTCCGCGACTCCATGCAACTTCTATCGCATGGCGGATTGCACGTTCTACACGACTTGCAGTCGTATTAAATTTTTTCGCGATATCAGGATATAATACTTTGGTAATTGATCCGAGAAGCTCTATATCATTATATACCATGGAAATGGCTTCTCTTAAATACAAATACCCTTTAATATGTGCGGGTACACCGATTTCATGGATAATGCTGGTGATACTTGCATCTAAATTTTTTGGTTTCTCTTCATTATTAGATCTAATAAAGGAATGATTTTCCTTTTTCAAAATTGGACTTGGCTTCCCGCTAACTTGCCGAATTTGGTTTGCAAGATTATTCATGTCAAAAGGTTTTAAAATAAAATATGAAGCTCCGAGTTCAACCGCCTTTTTCGTAACATCCTCTTGTCCAAATGCAGTCAGCATGATTACGTTTGGCATTTCACTTTTTTGTCTTAACTTTTCAAGAACTCCTAATCCATCGAGATGAGGCATAATAATATCCAATATTAGCACATTTGGTGAAGCATCTTGTAACATTTCTAAGCACTCTTGCCCATTATACGCAACACCGCTAATTTCCATATCATCTTGAGAAGAAATAAATTCTTCTAATAAAGCAACTAACTCACGATTATCATCTACGATACAAACTTTAATTTTGTTGTTCACTCCTTGTTTCCTCCTCAATTATAACCACTTTTTTTCATATCTTATTCTCTTATCACATTTTCGACAATGCCTTATAAATTCCTTCTTATATTTGAAAATTTATTAAAAAAACTATATTTTCTCTATTTTTCTCTTTATTTCTCTCGATTTCGACCTCTTTCGATTTTTAATTATATATTTGTCGAATTATCTTTATTTTCATCATTATTTCATTCGTACTAAAAATGCAAAAAAGAAAGCTGAAGAGAAATTTCTCTATCAGCTTGCCTTTTCTTCATTTCTTTTTTGATAAATATTTATTCCCGCTTCTCGAAGCATCCATTCGATGTGAACGCCATATCCTGACGTTGGGTCATTAACAAATACATGAGTAACTGCTCCGATGATCTTTCCGTTTTGAATAATTGGACTACCACTCATTCCTTGAACAATTCCGCCTGTTTTCTTCAATAATTTGGGATCAGTAATTTTTATTATCATCCCTTTCGTTGCTGGAAACTTTTGAGGAATGGCATTTATTATCTCAATATCATATTCCTCTACTTTATTTCCTTCAACGACTGTCAAAATTTTTGCCGGACCTTCTTTTACTTGATAGGATAATGCGATTGGCATCGGTTTGTCATACTTTTCATTTTTTATTTTCTTATCTAACTTTCCAAATATCCCAAAGGAACTATTTCGTGTAATATCACCAATAACTTCATGGTCTGAAGAAAAGCGCGCAAGTTTCTCTCCGGGTTTTCCGTCACTGCCTTTTTCAATAGACGTTACTGTCGAATTTAATATTTGCCCTTTTTCGACCAAAATTGCTTTTTTCGTGTCCATGTCTGAGATAACATGGCCAAGTGCTCCATATTTTTTTGTTTTTGGATCGATAAAGGTCATTGTTCCAATTCCTGCGGCCGAGTCCCTAATATATAAGCCAAGTTTATACGTTTGTTCTGACTGATCCTTTTGTGGATTTAAAGAAGTATTTATTTTTTGCTGTTCTCTTTGGATGGTGATATTTAAAGGGGTCCCATCTTTGCCCGCTTTTTCTACTAATGGAGCTACATCTGACAGCTTTTCTATTTTTTCCCCATTAATTTGTGTAATAATATCCCCTACTTTAATTCCAGCCTTTTCTCCCGGTGAAATCTTGCCTGATTTTGTTTCGACAAGATGATGTCCTACTACTAAAACGCCAAGTGTATTTAATTTAACACCAATCGATTGTCCACCCGGAATTACCTTGAAATCCTTAATTACTTTTACATCCACTTTTTTTATTGGCAGTCCAGCTAATTCGAAAAATACTTCATCTTTTCCCGCAGAATTACCTTTTATGTCTAGTGATTTCTTTTGTGCAAACACGTCAATACTTTCGCCTTTGGATGTTACTTTAGCAGACACATTTGCCGCTTTCGCAATATTTAAAACGTCACCTTCAAATAATGTGATATCGGTTGGTATATGAAGATAATTTTGAAACGGTTTTGAAAATCCTATTAAACAAAGTGAAACAAGGAGAAACCCACCAATTACTTTTCTTAGATGATCCAATTTCAAAACTTTTCACTCTCCTCGCTTCTAGTCCACTTTTAAAGAGTAACCTTTTTATTTTTTTGGTTACAATTTTAATTTAGCCTTGATACGGCGGAAATATAACAAGGGATTAAGAAAAAAGCTACCCATTGATGGATAGCTTTTCAAGTGAATTTTTTTGCATAGGCAAGTTGTAGCAATTCTTGTGCATGTTCTATTGCTTTATCGGTTATTTCAACACCTGCAATCATGCGACTAACTTCATTAATTTTTTCTTCCAATTCAAGTGTTTTCACCTTTGTTCGTGTTCGTCCATCAATGGTTTCCTTCATGATAAACAAATGTGTATCTGCCATAGCTGCAACTTGCGGAAGATGGGAAATACATAAAACTTGTGAATGCTCTGAAACTTGATAAATTTTCTCTCCAATTGCTTGAGCAACCCTTCCACTTACACCGGTATCTACCTCATCGAAAATGATCGAAGTAATGCCTTGATGTTTTGAGAAAATCGTCTTCAACGCCAGCATCATTCTCGATAATTCACCGCCTGAAGCAACTTTATTTAATGGTTTTAAAGGCTCACCCGGATTTGTTGATATATAAAATTCAACTACATCCAAGCCATCTTTTCGAAATGGAAGATTTCCTTCATTTTTATAGTCCTCAGCTGATTGAAGGAACTTCACCTCAAATACTGTTTTATCCATATACATTTGCTTTAGTTCTTTATGGATTGCATTAATTAATTTTTTTGAGCATTTTTTTCTTAAATCACTAAGTTGTTTAGCTTCTAAATACAAGTCTTTCTCAAGTTGTGTTAATGTTATTTGTAATTTATCAATATGGCTTTCACGATTAATAATCGTTTCAATTTCTTCTTCTATTTTCGAACTATATTCCAATATATCTTCCAATGTGCCACCATATTTTCTTTTTAATTGGTTTATTTCGTTTAGGCGGCTTTCAATCTCATTTAACCGTTCAGGGTTAAACTCCAAGCTATCTAAATCATTGCGAATCGTACTTGCGGCATCTTCAAGGATATAAAAACAATTTGAAACAGATTCTAGTAGTGGCTTAAAATCAGGCTCAATTTCAGCAGCTGTTTCTAACTGACTCATAACCAGCCCTATCCAATCAATTCCTTTTTGTTCACCCTGCAATGCACCGTAACTCGTTTTCAATGAATCGAATAGCCGTTCAAAATTCATTAATTTTTTCTTTTCTTCCAAGAGAATGGTGTCTTCGTCTATTTGAAGATTTGCCTTTTGGATTTCTTGAAGTTGAAATTGAATAAGATCTAATCGGTGGGCCATTTGTTGTTCATTTTCACTTAATCCTTTAAGTTTTGAAACGATTTGCTCATATTGTTTGTATATTACACGATAATTATCAAGAGCAGTCTTAATCTCTTTACCCCCATATTGGTCAAGAAGCCTTAAATGATGGGTTTCATTCATTAATTCTTGGTGTTCGTGCTGGCCATGAATATCAATTAGTGTACTGCCAATTTCACGCAAAATTGAAATCGTCACTAATTTCCCATTAATTCTACAGACGCTTTTTCCGGAAACGGAAATATCACGATGAAGGATAATCATTCCTTCTTCAATGTCAATTCCAAATTCGTTTGCACGATTATAACATGGATGTGACTCGTCATTTAAGATAAAAAGTCCTTCTATTTCAGCTTTTTTTTCACCGTGACGAACGAATTCTGAAGAACCTCTTCCGCCAACTAATAAATTTACCGCATCAATGATAATCGATTTTCCTGCTCCGGTTTCTCCTGTTAATACCGTTAATCCTTTTTCTATAGACAAATAAAGTTCATCAATGATGGCAAAATTTTTGATCGATAATTCTTGTAACAATGAAAACTTCACCCCATTTTTTCAATTACCCGTTTAATTCTTTGTTTTATAACATATCTAAAAAGCGTTGTGAAACCATTTCTGATTTTTCTTGGTCCTTGCAAATGATTAAACATGTATCATCTCCGCATAACGTACCAATAATTTCTTCCCATTCAAGAATATCAATTAAGGCGCCTAATGCATGGGCATTACCGGGTAATGTTTTTAAGACAATTAAATGGCCGGCAAAATCTATGCTGATAAAAGCATCTGTTAATGTTCTTTTTAATTTTTGCATTGGGTTAAAACGTTGATCTGCCGGCAGACTATATTTATATCTGCCATCCATAAGTGGTACTTTTACTAAATGTAATTCCTTTATATCACGAGAAATCGTTGCCTGTGTAACATTGAAACCAGCATTTTTTAAATGATCAACTAGTTCATCTTGAGTTTCAATGTCAAAATTTGCGATTATTTCTCTTATTTTAATGAGTCTTTGTCCTTTATTCATCCTCATCCACCTTTACAAAGTTACACTGACAGTTTCTTTAACAATAATACTGACATATCCCACCATGCTTTTTACTACAATGTTAGCTTATTTTTGTCAAAATGTACATAATTAACACGAATGGTGGCAAAAACACAAGAAAAAAGAACAGATCCTATTATTGATCTGATCTTCCTGTTAACTCGTTATGTGCTGCGTTTACTACATCTTTAATTGTAAAATCAAGCGCATTTGATCCATTTTCTTTTTTATTTGAACCAGTCCATTTTAAATGGATTAAAAATTCAATATTTCCTTCTCCTCCAGTTATTGGGGAAAAGGATAAATTTATTACATCATAGCCTTCGGTGAGGGATAGCTGGACAATTTTTTCAATAACGGATTCGTGAACCTTTTTATCCCTTACAATCCCTTTTTTTCCGACCTGATCTTTTCCAGCTTCAAATTGTGGTTTAATCAGGGCTATAACATCACTCGATGGAACCAATAATGTTTTTAAAACTGGTAAAATGAGCGATAAAGATATAAACGAAACATCAATTGTAGCAAAATTAGGCATTTCACGTACTAAATCTTTCGGAGTCACGTAACGAAAATTCGTTCTCTCCATAACGACTACTCGTTCATCCTGTCTAAGCTTCCAAGCTAATTGATTGTAACCAACATCTAGTGCATATGACATTTTCGCACCATTTTGCAAGGCACAATCTGTAAAGCCACCTGTAGATGCTCCAATATCTAATAAGATTTTATCTTTTACAGAAAGCTCGAAAACACGTAATGCCTTTTCAAGCTTTAATCCTCCCCGGCTTACATAGGGTATCATTTTCCCCTTAATCGTTAACGGAATATCCTCATTTACTTTCTCGCCGGGTTTATCGAGACGCTCTTCATTTGAGTAGACTAATCCCGCCATTATCGCACGTTTTGCTTTTTCTCTCGTTTCAATTAATCCTCTTTCAACTAAAAGAGTATCAATTCGTTGTTTTTTGCTTTTCATATGTCATGCCCTTTTTTGTATTTTAGGTGAAAAAGCTTGAATTCTTTTTACAACCTCTTCCTTTGTTAAACCAATTTCTCTAAGTAATTCATTGACACTTCCATGTTCAATAAATTTATCTGGAATACCCATACAATCAATTACATTTGTAAATCCGTGACTATGCGCAAATTCAAGTACAGCACTGCCAAATCCACCTTGTAACACAGCTTCTTCGATCGTTAAAATCGGCATATTTGTATCTAACAATTCTTTTAACATTTTTTCATCTAATGGTTTAATAAAACGTGCATTGATTACTTTGACGGAAAACCCTTGTTTTTGAAGGAGATTAGCCGCTTCAAGTGCCATAGGAATTGTTGTACCAAACGTCAAAATTGCTGCATCCTTTCCTTCACGGAGCGTTTCCCATGTCCCAATCGGTATCGTCCTTAATGTTTCATCCATTGGAACGCCATATCCATTTCCACGAGGAAATCTCATCGCAATTGGACCATCATTGTACTTAATCGCCGTATTAACCATATGTTGTCCTTCATTTTCATCTTTTGGCATCATAAGTACTATATTGGGAATATGACGAAGAAATGCAATATCGAACACACCTTGATGTGTTTCTCCATCTGCACCTACTAATCCCGCACGATCAATACCAATGAAAACATTAAGATTTTGCCGACATATATCATGTACGACTTGATCATATGCACGTTGTAAAAATGTAGAATAAATTGCTAAAAACGGTTTCATGTTCTGTGTGGCTAATCCAGCAGCTACAGTTGCAGCATGTTGTTCTGCAATTCCAACATCATACATACGATTAGGAAATTCTTCAGCAAATTTTTCAAGTTTAGATCCTACAGGCATTGCAGGTGTTATTGCGACAATCCGCTCATCTTTTTTAGCAAGTTTTAAAACTGTGTCACTTACAAGTTTACTCCATGCAGGTGGTGCATTTACCGGTTTAATTAAATCACCAGTTTCAATTTTGTATTGTCCAGTACCATGCCAAGTACCTATCGTATCGTTTTCAGCAGGCTTATATCCTTTACCTTTTTTCGTTATTACGTGTAATAGAATTGGCCCCTTCGTTTTCTTTGCATATTGTAATTGTTCAAATAGTGCTTCGAAATTGTGTCCATCTACAGGACCTAAATAAGTGAAGCCTAATTCCTCAAAAAACATTCCTGAGACAAGAAAATACTTCATACTATCTTTAAGCCTTTCAGCTGTAGCAGCGAGTTTTCCACCAACTGCAGGAATCTTTTTGAGCAAATTCTCAAGTTCGTCTTTCGCCCATTGATATTTATTTGCTGTACGGAGTCGTCCTAAAATATTATGCAAAGCACCTACATTAGGAGCGATGGACATTTCATTATCATTTAAAATAACAAGTAAATCCTTTTTTTCGTGTCCAATATGATTTAATGCTTCTAAGGCCATTCCGCCAGTCAAGGCACCATCCCCAATAATTGGAACTATAAATGACTTTTCACCTTTTAAATCTCGGGCAATAGCCATTCCCATTGCAGCGGATAGGGATGTGGAAGAGTGTCCTGTTTCCCACACATCATGCTCACTTTCACACATTTTCGGGAATCCGGATAACCCCTGATACTGCCTTAACGTAGAAAATTGATCTGCACGACCGGTTAATATTTTGTGAACATAAGATTGATGACCCACATCCCAAATAAATTTATCATTCGGACTATTAAAACATTTATGCAAGGCGATAGTTAATTCTACTACACCCAAATTAGGGCCAATATGCCCACCCGTTTTAGATAGATTTTCAATTAAAAAATGACGAATATCATTACTTAGTTCTTTTAACTGGTCAATATTCATATCTTTTAGAAAGGAAGGGTCCTTAATTGATAATAGATCCAAAATGGATCACTCACTTTCATTTCATAGATTTTACTGTTGATGTCTTGATTTTTATAATTGTAACGGATAGTTAGATTACTGTATTATAACATATTTTACTTACATACTCATTCTATACCTATTTTAATGATTTCTTACTACAATTAATTCAGCAAGTTCTTCTAAAAGCTTAGTATCAAGATTTAGATCCCGCAGCATATCTTTTGCAAGATTCGTATGATAATGGAGACGTTCCTTCGCACCATCTAACGTTAATAAGGATGGGTATGTGCTTTTCACATTTCCTTCATCGCTTCCCACCGGCTTACCAATGATTTCTTCTTTTCCTTCAATATCTAAAATATCATCACGGATTTGAAAGGCAAGGCCGATATTTTCTGCATATTTTTTTAACAAATCTATTTGTTCACTCGATGCACCTGCTATTATAGCACCTGCTACCGCACTGAATGTTAGAAGTTTACCGGTCTTATTTCTGTGAATATATTCTAATTCTTCTATTGATAATTCTTGTTTTTCACCAAGCATATCTGCAACTTGTCCACCAACCATGCCTTCAGGACCGGCAGCAATCGCCAGAAGTTCAATGATCTTTACCTTTTGTTCGCTCGTTAAAGTTGAATCCTGCGCAATCATTTGAAAGCTATATGTGAGTAGACCATCACCCGCTAAAATCGAATAGGCCTCACCAAATACTTTATGATTCGTTGGCTTTCCACGTCGTAGATCATCGTTATCCATCGCGGGTAAATCATCATGAATTAGTGAGTATGTATGAACCATTTCTAATGCACAAGCTGTTTTTATTCCATACTTCATTTCTTTTCCAAAGGCATGTAAGGTAGCTAAAAGCAATGTCGGACGGATTCGTTTACCACCTGCTTGAAGCGAATAAGCCATAGCATCCTTTATTTTTTGAGGAGCATGTAATTTCACAATAGCCTGAGAAAGTTCTGTTTCTAATCGTTCGTTCACTTTCTTCATAAATGATCTTAATTTATGTAAATCCAATTCTACTCCTCCTCTTTGATGCTAAACTCCTCTTCTCCATTTTCAGTAATTACACTAGTTAATTGTTCTTCTACCATTTTTAATTTATCATGACAAAGCTTTGAAAGACCCATTCCTTTTTTATAGATTGTAAGTGCCTCCTCTAATGGAACGTCTCCTTCTTCTAACCGCTGGACAATTACTTCTAACTGTTCCATTGCTTCTTCAAAAGATAATTGCTTTTCCATTTTTCTCTCATCCCTTTTCAATGTTTTCAACCGAACAGATGATTTTCCCATCCGAAACCATTACTTGAATTTCTTCACCTTTAGAGGTTTGTTCGATGCTTTTTATAATTTCTTTTTCTGGAGTATATGCGAGGCTATATCCTCGTTCCATTACTTTAAGGGGACTTAAAGCCTCCAGTGCAGTAATTGCTTTTGAAAACTCTTGTTGTTTCGTTTGTAAAATTGCTTGCAAACGACTCCTTAATTCTTTATTTAACCGTACATGTTTTTCTTTTCCCCGCTCAAGTAACTGATGAGGCTGATTTCTTTGTAGTCTTTTCGCTAGTTGTTCATATCTTGTCATTTCGTGTTGCAACGTTTTGTTCATTTGCCGTGTCAATCGTTCCGTAAGGTGATCCATATACTCCATTTTTTGCTCATACAATCTGTTTGGGTTGCGAAAAACATAGGATCGTTTAATAAATTGCAGCCTTTTTCGTTGATGCTGAACGATTTCGGAAAATCCCCTAATTAGTCTTGATTTTCTATTTAATAATTTTTCCATAATTTCTTCGATATGCGGCACAGCTAATTCAGCGGCACCAGTTGGAGTTGGTGCACGTAGGTCAGCAACAAAATCTGCTATTGTGAAGTCTGTTTCATGTCCAACCGCAGATATAATAGGTATCTTTGAGTTAAAAATCGCTCGAGCAACAATTTCTTCATTAAATGCCCAAAGCTCTTCAATTGATCCCCCACCACGACCAACGATCAATACATCTATTTCTTTCATTTCATTCATTTTTTCAATCGCATTTGCAATCGATTTTGCTGCATTTTCACCTTGAACTAATGCAGGTATTAATTTGATTTTGCCGATCGGATATCGACGTTTTATCGTTGAAATGATGTCTCTAACGGCCGCACCGGTAGGAGAGGTAATAACACCAATATTTTTCGGGTATGGGGGTAATTTTCTTTTTCTTTCTAGCGCAAATAAGCCTTCCTGACTAAGTTTAGTTTTAAGTTGTTCATAGGCTAAATATAATTCACCAATTCCATCCGGCTGCATTTGCTTTACGTATAATTGATATTGCCCGCTACCTTCATACACGGTAATCTGACCCTGAATGAGAACGTTCATGCCATTTTCAGGTTTGAATTTCAATCCTTTATTTGATTTTGAAAACATCACTGCTAATATTCTAGCTTTGTCATCCTTTAATGTAAAATACATATGACCGCTAGAATGTTGCTTATAGTTAGAAATTTCACCTTTTACATGAATATCAACAAGATGTGGATCAACATCAAATTTTCTTTTTATATATTTTGTTAATGCATGGACTGTAAGATAGGGTTTTGTTGTCATTCAAAAACATCCTTAATCTCAAAAATTACGTTACAAAACAAAAGCTGCTTCCACGGAAGACAGCTTTTGTTTACATTATACAACTTAATCACCGTATTTACGAAGTTTAAATTACTTTTCGATCGAATCTTTTATTTTTGAAAGCACTCCATTAATAAATTTACTTGAACGTTCATCACCAAATCGCTTAGAGACCTCTAACGCTTCGTTAATCGCCACATTTGCTGGAACTTCGGGTACATAAACAAGTTCAAATACTCCAAGTCGTAAAATATTTAAATCTACTTTAGCTAAACGTTCGATTGTCCACTTTTCTAAATGGCGTGAAATGGTGTCGTCAATTTCTTTAATATGCCCACATGTTCCGTTTACCAAAGTGTTTAAGTATTCATCATTTTGTTCATCTCTTAAGATATTCTTAATTGCTTCTTCTGGAGCAGCCTCGTTTATATCTATTTGAAATAATGCTTGAAGTGCTTTTTCTCTAGCAGTTCTTCTTTTCATCTTTACATAAAACTCCTTTTAAACTAGTCATGAATAATATCATTATCGCCAGTTACATTGTAAAATTACACATTTCCTAAAAAGATAATATCACAAAAACAACTAAGAAAGCACATTTATCATGAGAAGATTGAATTTTAACATCGTTCAACAAATTAAAAAGGTAATCCAAAATAGATTTTGGATTACCTTTTCTAATTACATCATTTCTGATTCGAAATCCGTTTCAGGTTTTTGGGTTTCAAATTGAATCCCTACAATATGAATATTTATTTCTTTTGTTTCCAGTGCTGTCATATTCAATAATGCTTGCCTAATATTATCTTGTATCTTTTGCGCCACTGTTGGGATTGAAATGCCAAAGTTCATGGAGCAATATACATCAATAATAATTCCTTCATCCGTTAAGTCTACCTTTACGCCTTTTCCATGATTTTTCCTTCCGAGTTTTTCAGCAACACCCGAAGCGAAATTCCCACGCATCTGTGCGACACCCTCGACCTCAGAAGCGGCGATTCCAGCAATAACCTCGATAACTTCTGGTGCAATTTCAACTTTACCTAATCCATCGTGCCCGTAATCCATTTCTAGCATTGAATTTGTCTCAACCATATGATTAAGCACCTCCGTACAATTAATTATTTCATTAGATCGTATATCTCTAAAAATTTTGTATTAAAGTCACCTTTAACAAAAGTCTCATGTTCTAATAATCTTAAATGAAAGGGAATTGTAGTGTGAACACCTTCAACTGCAAATTCACTTAAGGCTCGCTTCATTCTTGCAATGGCTTTTTCCCTCGTTGAGCCATACGATATTACTTTAGCAATCATCGAATCATAATATGGAGGGATCTCATAACCAGGATATGCAGCTGAATCAATTCGAATACCTAAACCACCTGGTGGTAAATACATTTCAATTTTTCCCGCTGATGGCATAAAATTTTTAGCAGGGTTTTCAGCATTTATTCTGCATTCAATTGCCCAACCGGAAAATGTTACATCTTCTTGTTTAATGGACAATGGCTTTCCAGAAGCAACAAGTATTTGTTCTTTAACTAGGTCAACACCTGTAACTAATTCAGTAACCGGATGTTCTACTTGAATTCGTGTATTCATTTCCATGAAATAGAAAATTTGATTACGATGATCATAAATAAATTCAATTGTTCCAGCGCCAGTATAATCTACTGCTTTCGCTGCTTTAACAGCTGCTTCACCCATTTTTTCACGTATTTCCGGAGTGAGTGCAGGTGAAGGCGACTCTTCTAGTAATTTTTGTAACCTTCTTTGTATTGTGCAATCCCTTTCACCTAAATGGATCACATTTCCATGTTGATCTGCCATCACTTGAATCTCAACATGTCGGAAGTCTTGAATATATTTTTCAATATAAACCCCTGGATTTCCAAAAGCTGTTGCTGCCTCTTGTTGAGTAATATTAATCCCTTTAATTAATTCGTCTTCATTGTTTGCAACGCGGATTCCTTTACCGCCGCCCCCTGCAGTCGCTTTTATAATGACTGGATAATCCATTGAATTAGCTAATTCAATCGCTTCTTCTATGTTGTTAATAATCCCATTGGACCCGGGAACAATCGGAACACCAGCTTCCTTCATTGTTTCTCTAGCAATATCCTTCGTTCCCATTTTAGAAATTGCTTCCGGACTTGGACCGATGAAGATAATATTGCATTCTCTGCATAATTCTGCAAAATCAGCATTTTCAGCAAGGAAACCATATCCTGGATGGATTGCATCGCATCCAGTTAATTTCGCAACACTTATAATATTTGTTACGTTTAAATAGCTGTCTTTTGATGATTTTGGACCTATGCAATAGGCTTCATCAGCTAATTGTACATGCAAAGCATCTTTATCAGCCTCCGAATAAACAGCCACTGCTTCGATTCCTAAATCACGACAAGCACGAATAATTCGAACGGCTATCTCACCGCGATTTGCGATTAACACTTTTTTTATCATTGAAGTTCGCTCCTTACTTAGACTTCACCAAGAATAAAGGTTGTCCATATTCAACAAGTTGACCATCCTTTACTAGAATTTCGACGATTTCTCCTTCAACTTCAGCTTCGATTTCATTAAATAGTTTCATTGCTTCGACGATACAAACAACAGTATCCGGTTGAACTTTTGAACCAACCTTTACATATACATCACTATCTGGTGAAGGTGATTGATAGAATGTACCAACCATTGGCGAAACAATTTTATGTAAATTTTCGTCAGCAGCCGCTTGTGGTTGAACTTGTTCAGCTTCTTTTTTCACTTCTGCTACAGCAGGTTGAGATACTGGTACTTGTGCGACTTGCTGAGTTGGAACGTTAGCAACAAGTGGTGTTTCAACTAGAGTTACTCCGGATTGTTTCTTCATTTTAATAATTGAACCATCATTTTCAATTTCAATTTCATCAATACTTGATTGATCAACAAGTTTGATTAATTCACGAATTTCTTGTATTTTCATATTGAATTACACCTCTTTTTGAATTTTTCAGCTATTACTATTATCCCGCTGAAAGTCTGACAATGTCAAACATCTAATAAAAAATTAGATTTTGGTAGCTTATGACTAGCTACTAATATCATACGATAATAGTTAGTCAAAATTCAATAACTGAATAGGAACAATCGAATATCCCCACGAATCAATCTCAAAAGAATTTAAAAAGCCCCTTATCAATAAGGGACTTTCATGTATTTTAAGGTTGAAAATTTACGGCAACATTTTGTAAGCTACCTAATTGTTCAGTTACGAGTCGAACAATTTGGTTTGCCGCTTTTGTATCGTGTTCTTTTGCCTTCACCGTGATTTTCATATCATCTCCATCTGCATGAACTAAAACGTCCTCATATCCTTTTGATTTAATTAAGTTTTCCAAAACCTTTTCTGTTTGAGCTATTTCTGTTAATTTTTTCATTTCATCTACCGCTTTACTTCTTTCATCGGCAGATAAATCGGTTGAAGCTGCTTTTGCAGTTAAATCTTCTCTTAGTTTACTTCTAGCATCTTGAACTTGTAAGCGGATTTGTTCAAATACTTCATTATCTGCAGATTCAGTTACCACACTTTTATTTTTTCCTTTTTTAGTAGTGTCTTGATTCTTTGTTGCTTCTTTGCCATCTTTATTCTCAACTGCTGCCATATCCGATTGTTTTGGCTCGGAAGTGACATAATAGACTGATAAAACAACAACTAAGCTTAGCATTGTTAATAACCATACTGTTTGTTTTTTTAATAACATAGATAAATCCCCCTTAGCTTTTTTTAGGTTGAACAGATACACGGTGGCTCGGAACATCTAAAACTCTTGAAACTGCTTCAATAATGGTGCTTTTAATGAATATATTTTTCGCGCCATCTGCAATAACAAGAACGCCTCGAATAGCTGGTTTTTTTGTTTCAGTAATTATTGGTATTTCTTTATCTCCATCCCTAATTACAACGAGCTTTTCATCCTTCGATAAATCTTCAATTTTACGCTCACCACCATTTGGATCTGTTTCAGTTGTTGTTTGATTTTGGATGACTGTATTTTTCTCATACACTTTACTCTCAGTTGCTTCTAGATTCACAATCACCCGGACCTTTCCAACACCTGATATTTGTTCTAACGCATCCTTTAACTCAGTTTCAAATTGCATTTCATAATCTTTCATCGATTTATTCTGATTTTTATTACCAGAACCAAATGTTTCTACATCTTTTTGATTATTTGCCGCACTATAGACGGATGTGGATGTTTCCTTTTTCCCACTTTTCCATATATCACTGATGAGCATGAAAGCAATTCCACATACTAATACAATTAAAAAATATTGATACTTTTTACTTTTTTTACTTGGATCTTTTTCGTTTGTCTGAAATAGTTTTTCCTTAATCCAATCGACTGGACCTTTATTATTACTCATTCCGGTCTAGAACCCCCCTCTCCGTTATTGAGTTCAATTTGGTCGGGAGCTATTCCCCAGCGTTCGGATAACATAGATAATATGCTTTCATTTTCTCTACTTCCCATCCCTTCTTCCGGCTCTTCTTCACCAATGCTAATATTAACTGGTTTAATGATTGGAACGGAATCATCTTTCTTTTTTTCCGAGAGATAAACAATCACCTTTTCTATCGGATTTTCGTTTTCTGCAACTCGGTCTTTAGAATCTATCTTTATTTGTTGAATATCTTTGTCAAATCTGTCTATCAACTCCTCTTTAACATCATTTTTCATTTTTTCACCCACTTGTTTTAATGTATATTCAACTTGTCCTGCTTGTATTTCTTTTTTTTTCGATTCTATTAAATTTTCTACTTTGTTACTGTCTATTATTTTTTTGTTTGAAAACGATGCAACGACCTGATCGAAATCTTTTGCTACCACCTTTAGAAGAGGGGTTAGAATAATCGCAATCAACAACAGGCCGGTTACCATTTTTGTATACTTTTTCATTGCCGAGTTTGGTAGGAGCATATCCACAATCATCGCCAGCAAGATGAATACTACAATATTCATAATCCATTCGGTAATAAAGGACAAAAACGTCACCCCTCCCTATTCATATATGTTTATTTAATCTAGCGCATCATGATTGTAATATTTCCGGCTGTAATTATAATGGTGATGCATAAAAAAAACATAAAAGCAACAATGGCTAATGCAGCAAAAACATAGACCATATTTTTGCTGATTGTATCAAGGCAGCGAATGACCGGACCATTTCCAATTGGCTGTATAATTGCTGCTGTAAATTTAAACATAAAAGCAAGGACCAAAATTTTGATTGCAGGAAATGCTGCAATAATAAGAACGATCGCCACCCCAGCAATTCCTAATGTGTTTTTCAATAATGCAGAAGCACTAATGACTGTGTCTGCAGCGTCCGTAAACATCCTTCCCACGACAGGAATAAAATTCCCGGTTACAAACTTTGCCGTTCTTATCGTAATTCCATCTGCAACTGCAGTTGCTGTTCCTTGAACGGAAATGACGCCTAAAAAGATAGTCATAAAGATTCCAAGTAACCCAATACTGCAGTTCCTTAATAATTGCGCTAATTGTGTCGCCTTATACTCTGATAACGTACTTACAATACTAAGAACAGTAGACAATAATAATAATGGTAAGACGATATATTGAACGAGTATACCGCTTGTATTCATGAGAAAGAGAATAACCGGATGAAAAAATGCCGCAGAAGTAACACCGCCTGAGGTTGATATTAATGCCAATAAAAGAGGAATAATTGCTACAATGAAGTTAATCATCATCGTTATGGCATTTTTGGCGTAATCAATTGCTACATGAAAACTATTTAAAGCTAAAATAATTATTACGATAAATACGATTGCATAGGCAACCTTACTTATTGTCCCCTGTTCAAATGCGTTATGAAGTGACTGAAGAAACATGCTAAAAATAGTTAAAATGATTAACGATCCTAGTAATTTACCATTGGCAATCAGTTCATGGAAAAAAAATTTTAAAATACCATGAAACCATTGATTTAGCGAAAAATCTTTATCACCTTTAATAAAGTCAATTAAGCTTCCTTTTTGACTATCCGGTAAATAACCGCCATATTCGTCGACGATTGTTTCCCAATACTGCTTTAATTCATTTACACCTAAATCGTCCATCTGTTTTTCAACAAGTTCATCTTGAATGGTCGTATTGTTTTCGCTCGAAGAGGCTGCATGAACGGTATCTTGTCCAATAAAAAAAATCAGTAGTATAGTGAAAATCGGGAACCATTGCCTCAAATTTTTTCACCTCATCACTCGGTCTATCCTTTCGGAACTAAATTAATTACAGTTTCAATTAAAACTGTCAAAATAGGTATGGCCATTGCTAAAATCAATATTTTCCCGGCAAGTTCTACCTTTGCTGCCATTGTTCCCTGTCCGGCATCTTTTGAAATATGTGATGCAAATTCCGCAATATACGCTATGCCAATGATTTTTAGGATGGTTTTTACATAGATTGTATTGACGTTCGCATTTGCAGCGATTCGTTCTACCATCTGTATAATCGCGTAAACTTGGTCGACTAAAAAGATGAATATCCCACATCCAACAAATAAAACTAATAAAAACGCAAAATTAGGTTTCTGTTCTTTTATAATTAATGCAAGAAAAGTTGTGATTAAGGCAATCCCTACTATTTTTAAGATTTCAATCCTTAATCCCTCCTCTAGCCTTGAAATAAGAATACTGACTTTATTTTTTGAAATAAATCATCGACGATTGAGGCTACTAAAAACAAAATATATAAAAAACCAAATAATGTAACCCACTGAGCGTATTCCTTTTTTCCAACTTGATCTAATATCGTGTGCAAAAATGCAACGACAATACCTACACCAGCTATTTTAAAGATTACATCTACGTCTATCCCCACAACCTATTCCTCCTACAAGAGCAAAATTACGATTAAAAGACCCGAAAGAAAACCTAAGCTTTTCATCATTTTTTCATATTTTTGTTGTTTATCACGTGCCTCCGACTCCTCACGTTCCAAATGTGTTAATGTGAGAATAATTTGTTTCTGTTCTGTTGCACGATCATGCTTACCTAGCGTTTCACCAAATTGAATAAGAATTTCGTATTCACTTTTTTTTAATGCAGTTATTTTCCAAATTTCTTGTAAGCTTTCTTCCCAAGCAATTTTAACCGTCGTTTCCATAGTCGTTAACTTTTGTGAGAATCTCTCAAAAATAATGGAGATTGGTTTAGGTAATTGTGCAGCTAATTTTCTAGATGCTTCATGTAAAGGTGTATGACCATACATGATTTCTGCTTCTAATGATTGTAATGCCGTTCGAAGCATCCTTAACTGCTTCGGTCTCTCACTTAAATGTCTTGAAAGTTCAAATCCTGCCCATGTTGTAGAAAGAATAATAAATATAGCTCCAATCACACTAACCACTCATAACACCAGCTTTAAATTTCTTTTCATCACCATTTGCATTAAGAAACTTTTTAATAGTTCCGGGACCATTTTTCCTGGAAAGTTCAAGGTAATTTTCAAATACATGCTGGTCCAAAATATCCCTTAATATAGGCCGTTTTTTGATCTCTTCAAACGAGTTTCCATGTGTAGTCATAATCAATGTAATTCCCGCATTAATCGCTTCCATAATCGCGATACTATCTTCTTCTCTGCCTATTTCATCCACGATAAGAACGTCCGGACTCATCGAACGAATAAGCATCATCATCCCTTCAGCTTTCGGACATGCGTCCAAAATGTCAATCCTCGGACCAAAGGTTAATTGAGGAATCCCTCGCACACAACCGGCGATTTCGGAGCGCTCATCGACTATTCCCACCTTTAAAGGTGGAATCCCTTTTTCTTTACTTCCTGTTGAAATAACTCTAGCAATATCCCGTAACAAAGTTGTTTTTCCTGTTTGCGGGGCGCCGATGATCATCGTATGTTTCCATTTTCCTTGATATAGAAATGGAAGAAATGGTTCAGAAATACCGATTTTTTCTCTTGCAATTCTAAAATTAAAAGATGCTAAATTTCTAATTGCTTTCACTGATCCATTTTCTAGAATGACCTTTCCTGCTAATCCAACCCGATGGCCGCCGGGGATTGTAATATAACCTTTTTGTAATTCCTCTTCTAATGTATAAAACGAATAATTAGCTAACTTGTTAATTAACTGTTCCGCATCTTGCTCTGAAACAAGATATGGGAGGAAGTATGGCTTCCCTCTAGTCGAAACCTCAAGAGGTCGGTTAATTCGAATTCTTATTTCCTCCATTGTATTTAAAATGGGAGCTGGCAATTCGCGGATTTTTTCTGAAATTTGTTTTGGCAAGAATGCAAGTATATTTTCCAACGTTCGTTCCTCCTTATGTTGCTGCTTTAATAAGTTTTAAAATGCTTGTACTCCCGATATTAATATGTATTCATCCTACTTGGGAGTATGACTAAAAAGACATAAAAAAAAGCTGTTCAAAAGGGTTATATGTAACCTTTTGAACAGCTTTGCACTCCTATTATGCACGTGATACGTAAGAGCCATCTGTTGTATTAATGATTAATTTATCTCCTTCGTTAACAAAGAAAGGAACTTGTACAATTAAACCAGTTTCAACTTTAGCCGGTTTCGAACCGCCTGATGCTGTATCTCCCTTAATTCCCGGTTCTGTTTCAGTTACGGTAAGTTCAACTGTGTTTGGAAGTTCAACCCCAAGTGTTTCCCCTTGATACATCATAATGTGTACTTCCATGTTTTCTTTAAGAAACTTCAATTCATAATCAATTGCTGCAGAACTTAATTCAATTTGTTCGTATGATTCATTGTCCATAAAAACGTGTTGATCACCGTTTGCATAAAGATATTGCATTCTGCGATTATCAATTTGTGCTTTCCCTACTTTTTCACCAGCACGGAATGTTTTTTCTTGAATGGCACCAGTTCTTAAGTTACGTAATTTAGAACGAACAAACGCTGCTCCCTTACCAGGCTTAACATGTTGAAAGTCCATTACTCTCCATATTCCACCATCTACTTCGATTGTTAAACCAGTTCGAAAATCATTAACTGATATCATGTTGTTTCTTCCTCCTATTTATTCAGAATTAAGGAATCAATCCTTAATATACTGAGGTTCAAAATCATATTAAAGAATAATTAAGTCTTTTGTTGAATGAGTTAGTTTTTCATTCGAATCCTCTGTTATTAATGTGTCATCTTCGATACGAACTCCACCAATACCTGGTAAATAAATACCAGGTTCAACAGTCACAACCATGCCAGGTCGTAGGACAATATCAGATCTTACTGATAACGCAGGTCCTTCATGAACTTCTAAACCAATTCCATGTCCGAGAGAATGACCAAAATATTCACCGTAGCCTCTTTCAGAAATATAATTTCTTGCGATGGCATCAGCTTCAATACCTGTCATTCCTGGTTTAATGTTTTCCATCGCAAGCAATTGTGATTCTAAAACAACATCGTAAATTTCTTTCAACTTGTCTGATGGTTTCCCCACTGCGACCGTACGAGTAATATCAGAAACATATCCTTTATGAAGTGCACCGTAATCTAAAGTAACGAAATCACCTTTTTCAATCACCTTATCGGAGGCAACTCCATGCGGAAGTGCTGATCTTGTTCCAGAAGCAACAATTGTATTGAAGGATGAAGAAGTTGCACCTGCTTTTCTCATGAAAAACTCAAGTTCATTGGATACTTCAAGCTCAGTAACACCAGGCTTAATATAATCTAATATATGTTTAAATGCAGCATCAGCAATGTCGGCTGCTTCCTTTAATATCTTAATCTCTGATTCGGTCTTAATCAAGCGTAAATTTTCAATTAAACTTGAAACTGGAACTAATTCTACAGAAAAAGATTTTTCATACAGAATATAGTCGGAATAATTCACGTAGTCTTGTTCGAATCCAAGTTTTTTAATTCCTAAAGCAGTAAGCTGCTGTGCAATTTCCTCATGGACAATTCCTTTGTGCTGAATAATTTCAAAATCTTGTGCTTGTTTTGCAGCTTGTTCTACATAACGAAAATCGGTAATAAAAAGTGCTTTTGTTTCTGAAATTAGCACGACACCTGCTGTTCCCGTAAAATTAGTCATGTATCGCCGATTATATGGACTTGTTATTAAAATCCCATCAATCCCTTGTTTAGAAAATTGATTGCGCAAGTTCTCTAATTTTTGCATTGTTTACTCTCCCTTGCCTATGTATTCTACTAATGCTTTTAACGCTAATTCATAACCAAATAGTCCTAATCCGACAATTTGTCCAGCTGTCACCGGTGAAATGACGGATACCCTGCGGAATTCCTCGCGATTATGTACATTTGAAATATGCACTTCAATGACAGGTACATCAATCGAAGCAATCGCATCACGAATCGCGTAACTATAGTGGGTAAATGCGCCGGGATTGAAAATAACCCCTAAAAAGTCCCCATTATTTGTTTCATGCAATTTGTCAATAAGTTCACCCTCATGGTTGGATTGCATTGAAACGACTTCTACATTATATTCTTTTTCCAATTCACTAAAGCGCTCATATAAAGTTTTTAGCGAATTCTTTCCATACACATCCGGTTCTCTTTTACCTAATAAATTTAAATTAGGTCCATTTAATAATAAGATTTTCATAATCAAACGCACCTTTAAAAATGGTATTTGTAGAAATTGTTAAGAATTTTCTACACAACACATTTTATCATAAAAATTATCGCTTCAATTCATTTTCTTTAAAATATTTTAGTTCATTATGTTCATAGGAAATCGAGTACCCAATAAAAAGACCATATAAAATGTACACACATGCAGCGGCAATTAAAGTATTTATATCAATTTGAAAAAATGGTTTCATACTTGGAAATATTGGGTTTAAGATCATAAAAACAACTAAAAATAGAACGAAACCATAACCGATTCCGACCCACATTGTATTTAATTTCTTTAATAGAATATAATACACTAACGCTACACCGATCGAGATAATTCCGTACAATATGATTGTAAGAATAATCCCTATCCAGCTTTCTCGCCATGTTCCTACAGTAAATGGCTCTAATAAAATATTGGGTTCAATTGTCGAAAAGCTAAAATAGTAACATAAATAACCAATTAAACTCCATAATATTCCGCCAACAAACCCTGTTGTGACAGTCATTAATAGAAAAGACATTTTCGGAAATTCTACCTCATCTTTATGATTTGACATAATGCACCCCCAATTACATGTATTATTTATAGAATAACCACAAGTAATGGAGCTAGTCGTAATTTTGTTTTTTTAGTAAAATAAGCTTAATAAGTCTTGCATTCAAAGAAATGGTTGGTGAAAAATTAGTGGAAAGTCAAAAAAAGCCCGCATATGGTGGGCAAGCTGTAATAGAAGGAGTAATGTTTGGTGGGAAGAGCCAAACTGTTACTGCAATCCGTCGTAAAGATCATACAATAGATTATTTTTATTTACCGAGGAAATCACACCCCACATTGCAAAAGCTTAAAAAAATTCCCTTTTTAAGAGGGATTATTGCGATACTTGAAGCGAGTGCGAATGGTTCACAACATTTAAATTTTTCAAGTGAACGGTATGATCAAGATCCTGAAAATGATCAATATATTGAAGAAGAAAAAGTTTCTAAAACGACGATGATTATAGGTGTTGCTACACTTGGCGTTCTATCATTTATTTTTGGGAAATTTGTGTTTACTCTTGTACCGGCAATACTCGCATCATTCACAAAGCCAATCTTTTCAAGTGATGTGGCTCAAGTACTAATTGAAGGATTAATAAAGCTAATCCTTTTATTGGCCTATATTTACTTTGTATCGTTAACGCCTCTTATTAAACGTGTGTTTCAATATCATGGTGCGGAGCATAAAGTCATCAATACATTCGAAAATAATTTAGAACTTACCATTGAAAATGTCCAATCACAATCAAGACTTCATTATCGATGTGGAAGCAGTTTTATTCTTTTTACAGTAATCATTGGCGTTTTTATTTATATGTTAGTACCAACAAATCCACTATGGTTACGCTTAGTCGATCGGATTGCATTAATACCCGTTGTATTAGGAATTTCTTTTGAAGTTCTGCAATTTACAAATAAGTTAAGAGAGATACCCGTTCTCCGTTATTTAGGATACCCTGGTCTATGGCTACAGTTACTTACAACAAAAGAACCTACTGATGATCAAGTAGAAGTGGCCATTGCATCTTTTAATGAGCTTTTGAAACTGGAAGAAAATCAAACAACGTCTAAAGAGGATTCACAGTCTTTGCAAATGTAACATGAAGCATTTCAAGCCTAAACTTTATCCAAGTCTTTATTTGCATGTTTGAAAAGATATAAATATGTGAAAAAAATGGTATAAAAGGATGAATTTACGGACAAAATGCTTATGATGCTCGTAAGGAGGTGGCTTTCTTGGTTGCAAAAAAATGGTTGATCGGACTAGTTTTTCTGCTTGCATTAATTGGGCTTGGATCAAATGTAATTCAACAGCCCGGAGCATTATTTAAACAATTACTTATTTGGGCTGTTATTATTTGTTGTATTTATCTAATTTATCGATTATGGTCAGGGAAACGTCCTTCTCATCAAAATAAAAGGGCTTTTCTAAAAGCCGCACGACGATCGAAAAAACGAATAAAAAATCGACAAGCTACTGCTAGTACGCAGATTAATGCTTTGAAAAAGCCAATACGAAAAAAGTCTCAAGCAAAATTAACTGTAATTGAAGGAAAAAAAGGCAAAAAGAAAAATCGAGCGATATACTAAACTCGATTATTCTCAATTGATCAGTATGTCCACGTTTTTAAAAATTCCTTAGTTTTCATTCGCCCTAACTTGATGAGGGCGTCTTTTTTTTCTTCGGATATTTGAAAGTCTGTCGAAACATAGTTTTCCGCAGAAATAAAAACAATATCCTTTTCATGTTTTCTTGATATATATCTAGAATCATGCGCTTCCTTCATCGTTTCAAATAATGCATTGAATAATTGTATTCCGTTTTTTATCATATGTTTTGGATGCTCTTTTAAATCATAACTTAACGATACGCCAACAACTGGCCGCTTTTTTTTCGTTTCATTATTAACGAAAATCCACATTGGAAAATTGCTTAAAACACCACCATCAACGATGACACTTATTCCTTCTAAACTTTTCAACTTCACTGGTTCAAAAAAATATGGAATGCTACAGCTCATTCGGATTGCTCTAGCGACAGGAAAACTATCAATCGGTATACCGTACTGAACAAGATCATCGGGAAGAACAAGCAGACGGCCATTGCTTAAATCAGACGCAACAACTTTTAAGGAATCTTTCGGTAAATCTGCAAACGTATATATCCCTTTTGCACCTAACATCTCTCGTAACCAATCTTCCAACGCTTTCCCTCTATACAGGCCTAAGCGCCAATACAGAAAAATCCATTTTGAAATTTGTTTTGGAATAGGCATCCATGTTTTCCATGAATCCAATAAACTTTCATATGGCACCTGTGAAAAAAGATTTTTCATCTCTTGACTAGAGTAACCAGCTGCAATGAAACCGGCTATAATTGACCCAGCACTTGTCCCTGCTACACGATTAAATGTAAAGCCTTGTGATTCTAATTCTTCATAAGCACCGATTAGTGCTAAACCTTTTATGCCACCTCCTGAAAACACTCCATCTATATCCATGTTCGCATCTCCTTTGGTGTCGATCCTCATGTTATATTTTTAAGATGGTGTTTAAGAAAATAGAACAAAAAAAGAAAAAGAGATAGGCTTTTGCCTATCTCCCATTACTTATAATCCACATTTTAATTGTGCATTACAGTTGTCACATGTATTACAACCACCAATTTCTTTAACTTTCCCCTTACGGCAAACAGGACATGTATTGCCAATTTCCGAACCAATTGTTACACTCGTTGAGCGCAAATCCTGAATCGTATCAACTATTACAACTGTTTGTTTATCCTTTATTGGCTCAATGCTATTTTCGACTTGATTTTCTTCGGCTTTTAAAGTTAATACTTGTGAATCACGGCTTCCATCAACATATACTGTGCCGCCTTTAGCTCCACCTTTATATAGACGTTCATATACTTTTTGAACCTGTTCAACAGCATAACCCCGCGGTGCATTTACTGTTTTAGAGATTGAGCTATCAATCCAGCGTTGAATAATACATTGCACATCAGCATGTGCTTCTGGTCGTAATTCCATTGCTGTCACAAACCAATTTGGCAATTGATCAGCATTTACATCCGGATTTGTCTTTAAATACTCTTCGACAATTTCCGCCTTTACTTCAATAAATCTACCTAGTCGACCACTTCTGTAATAAGTAAATGAGAAATATGGTTCTAGGCCAGTTGAACATCCAATCATCGTACCAGTCGATCCAGTTGGAGCAACAGTTAGCAAATGAGAATTTCTAATACCGTTTTCTAATATCGATTGACGAATGTCCTCAGGCATTTTTTTCATAAATCCAGTTCGGATAAACGCTTCTCGTAAACGAATTGTTTCTTCATCAGTCTCCCCTTGTAAAAATGGGAAGCTTCCTTTTTCCTTTGCTAATTCGATGGATGTACGATAAGCTGTTGTCGCGATCGTTTCCATTACTTTATCAACCAATTGGTTGCCTTCTTCTGAACCATATTCTTTCTCACAATAGATCAGTAAGTCTGCAAGACCCATGACACCAAGACCAACTCGACGCTCGCCAAGCGCCTGCTTTTTATTTTCGTCTAAGAAATAAGGTGTAGCGTTTATAACGTTATCCTGCATGCGGACGCCGACTGCTACTGTTTTCATTAACTTTTCAAAATTAACCGTTTTATTTACCTTATCCGCCATCTCAGCAAGGTTCACTGCTGCAAGGTTGCAGACGGAAAATGGTGCGAGAGGTTGCTCCATATCTCGCTCTCTTATTTCTAAGAGGATCGGACTATCGCTTACAGTATAATAGTATAATATACTGGCTCAACCGCTTTAGTCTCTCAGGCTGGCATTACCCTTGCCCCCTGTTGCCCTCAGCATAACCTGTTAGGGTTCCAAGTCAATTAGGTCGAGTTTTTAACGTGAGGCAAGCAATTTACCACACGGATTTGTAGCAACAACTTGTTGACCATATGCTTTAGCATTTGTCATATCGTTGGCATTATCGATGAAGAAAATTCCTGGTTCTGCTGAGTAGGTGGCGCATATATTGATTAAGTTCCAAAGTTCTTTTGCCTTAATTTTTTTGTAGACGCGCACTTTATATCCAAGTTTTTCCCACTCACGGACATCTCCGATTTTGTGCCATTTCTCATTATAAATATTCATTTCCTCTTCATTATAATGTTCAACATAAGGGAAACGAAGTTCATACTCTCCATCATTTTCAACTGCTTCCATAAATTCCTTTGTTAGGCAAACAGAAATGTTTGCACCCGTTAAGAACTCTGGATTAT
Source organism: Heyndrickxia sporothermodurans (assembly GCA_016756695.1). GTDB lineage: Bacteria > Bacillota > Bacilli > Bacillales > Bacillaceae_C > Heyndrickxia > Heyndrickxia sporothermodurans. Next base: position 3,166,173 of record CP066701.1, on the reverse strand, counting down.
GGACTGTGTAATTGCCACCAACAGCTAATTTCTCTTCAGCTTCAGCAATGATATTTTCACTAAAGCCACCATACCCAGGAATATTTTTATAGTTTATAATTCCTTGATATATAGCAATTTCTTGCATTGTTAAAGGTGTAAACTTCAATTTGTCTTTCGCTAGTTTTTTAATCGTTTCATCTTTTGTATTTTCAATTAAAAATCGCAAAATTCTTGGATTTTGCATCTTTGAAATAATAAATTCTATGATATCCGGATGCCACGTATTTTACCGTCCTTTTCAGGATATTTACTCTGCTTTTGCAAAACGGACTAGACTATATCATCACCCTCAGCATGATCTGTTAGGGGCCGGGCGCTTATGAGGTTTTATTGTTGGGACTCAACCTCTAGTCGTTGAACCTTCGCCATAACCTATGCCCTATGACGCTTGGCTGCAGATTGTCCAATACTCACAATTTTTATAGCATTCACGTTCACCGTTTCCGGACACGTTGTAGCTTGTAAGTCTCTAAGGATTTTCCCGCAATTCACCCGATTTTTTAGTCGTTCATTTTCTGAACGACGCGGACTAAGGCATCTTTTTAATCCGCTAACATTATCATTTGAGCTCCACGCTATTTTGTTACACTCAGGCTAAGAGTGGCTAGGTCATTTCTGCCTAGCTCTCATGCTTTCACATGAGATCAGACTATCTCATCAAGGAAGAAAAAATCGTAGCTATATCCATGATTATGGAGATATATAAATTTTTTTAATTAACTCTTCCTTGTCTCGCGCCTCATAAGGTCGTTTCCATACCATATGATTTACTCCTCCCATTTCTTCCATTTAATTTACACCTTTTTTATGTTTTTAGTAAGAATTAGGGAGTTTCAATAGTCGTTGAACGTTCATCTCCGTTTCCAGAGATGCTTCGCTGCTGATTGCCCAATCCTTATCATTTTCAAACCTTCACGCTCACCGTTGCCAGTCACGTTGTGGTTGATAAAGCTCTAAGGGTGTTCCAGCAATTCACGAGATTTTAATCCCGCCATTGGAGTGTTTAACGGGATCCACCCTGCTCAACCAAATGTGTTAATTTCGCAATATCATCAAGCCATGATACAGAACCTGATGACTTGCCGTTTACGCCGCGAGCCAAAGTGTTTCTTGGCCTTAATGTCGAGCCATTTGTTCCTACTCCGCCACCTCTGCTCATAATTTCCATTACTTGTTTTCTATGTTCTGATATCCCTTCACGAGAATCTGGTACGAACGGCATAACGTAACAATTAAAATAGGTTACTTCTGTATCTGCACCAGCACCATAAAGTACACGTCCAGCAGGTACAAAATTTAAGTTCACAAGTTCTTGATAAAACTTTTCGAACCATTCTTGACGTTTTTCCTCGGTTGTTTCAACTGAAGCCAAACCTGTTGCGTTCCTTTTGGCAATTTGCTCATAATAAACTTCCAATGGCTTTTCGATAATATCTAGTGGTCTAGTAATAAGTCCTGTTTCAATTTCTTTCGGATCTTCTAAAGCACTCCGATATTCTTCATCAACTAGTACATCTGCTAATTTTTGTTCCCAATCAATATTTTTGATAAATCCTAGTCCTCTTGCAGGAAATTTCGGATCTTCCTTGATGGTCAAAACGACAAAATCACCATTCGATAATGTAAGCTTTTCGGTATCTTTGAATGCATAGCGGTCAATCATTACTAAACGTGATACACCTTTATGTGTGATTTTCATATCTGGTGTAACAGGATGTACCTGTGGAAACAATTTGATATCTTTGTTTAATTGTTCCTCATTAATCTTCAATTCATTTGTAAACGCAACAGACATTTTGACAACTCCTTCTATCTTTCTAGCATAAAATCTAGCTTGAGTACTCTTGTTGTATTCTTCTATAAGTTATCATATTCACTTATAGAAAATCAATAAATAAATACAATATATAGTGTTATTAATACTAAGAAAAATACTATATATTGTGAAATGGTTAAACTTTGTTCCTTTTTGTCAAATCGAAAAATAAATAAAATAAAGAGAAAAGAGGAGAAAAAGAGAGTTATAGAATTAAATTTAGGGTAAATTTGAAAATTTCCACGGTTGCATATTTTTGAAGCAAATGAAAGATAGGTATATCAAAGATACTACCCCTTTCTTTCAAAAATAAATATTTTTATAGCAAAAAGTTTTGATTCCTCTTCCATTGATGAATATAATAGAAGATAGTGGTGTATCGAAGAAAGGAGAAAGTTTAGTGGGTAGTTTATATTTTCTTATTATTGTCATAGTAGCAGTCATTGCCTATACGCTCTATAATTATTTTTCTCAAAAGAGAGCGGTTAAAACTTTAACTGAAGAAGAATTTAAAGCGGGCTATCGGAAGGCACAATTAATCGACGTTCGAGAAGCGAATGAGTTCGATGGAGGACATATATTAGGTTCAAGAAATATTCCATTATCGCAATTGAAAATGAGAATGAAAGAAATTCGTCCTGATAAACCTGTATACTTATATTGCCAAAGCGGGATGCGCAGTGGTCGTGCTGCTCAAATGCTTTACCGTAAAGGTTATAAAGATCTTTACCAATTACAAGGCGGATTTAAAAAATGGACTGGTAAAATTAAATCTAAATAAATGAATACATGTTTAAAGCCTCTTCCATTCGGAAGAGGCTTTTTATCTTTATCTTTGATTATTATAGCGTAATACTGGTTTACGGGCCGCTTGTGCTTCATCTAAACGTTTGATAACGGTTGTATGTGGAGCCTCTTGAACGATTTCAGGATTCTCTTCTGTTTCCTTTGCAATTTGTATCATCGCATCGATAAAGGAATCCAAAGTTTCTTTTGATTCTGTTTCAGTAGGCTCGATCATCATACATTCCTCAACGTTTAACGGGAAGTAAATAGTTGGTGGATGATAGCCAAAGTCTAACAGACGTTTAGCAATATCTAATGCGCGAACACCTAATTTCTTTTGGCGTTTTGCACTTAAAACAAATTCATGCTTACAATGACGGTCATAAGGTAGATCATAGTATTCTGCTAACCTTCTCATCATATAGTTTGCATTTAGCACTGCATTTTCGGTTACAGCTTTTAAACCATCCGGTCCCATTGTTCGAATATACGTATATGCTCTTACATTTATCCCGAAGTTACCATAGTATGGCTTTACTCTACCGATGGAAAGTGGGCGTTCATAATCGAACTTATAAACATCGTTTTCTTTCACAAGCACTGGCTTTGGTAAAAATGGGATTAAATCTTTTTTCACCCCGACCGGACCAGAACCTGGACCACCACCGCCGTGCGGGCCAGTAAATGTTTTGTGAAGATTTAAATGAACAACATCAAATCCCATATCCCCCGGGCGAGCTTTTGATAGCACTGCGTTTAAGTTAGCACCATCATAGTATAGTTTACCACCTGCACTATGAACGATTTCTGCCATTTCCAAAATATTTTCTTCAAATAATCCTAAAGTATTCGGGTTTGTTAGCATTAGAGCAGCTGTATTTGAATCTACTAATCTTCTTAAATCTTCTAAATCAACAAGTCCATTTTCATCCGATTTAACCGTTACCGTTTCAAGTCCTGCAACACTAGCGGATGCTGGGTTTGTTCCATGGGCGGAATCGGGAACAATTACTTTAGTCCGATTATGGTCACCATTTGCTTTGTGATAGGCACGAATCATCATTAAACCTGTCCATTCACCGTGAGCTCCTGCTGCCGGTTGGAGAGTCACTTCATCCATTCCGGTGATCTCAATTAAATGTTGTTGTAAATCGTACATTAATTCCAGAGCACCTTGGACAGAGCTTTCATCTTGTAGTGGATGTATATGAGCAAAACCAGGGTAACGTGCCACCGATTCATTTATTTTAGGATTATATTTCATTGTACATGACCCAAGTGGATAGAACCCTGAATCCACTCCATGGTTCTTTCTTGATAAAGCGGTATAATGACGCATAATATCAAGTTCGGAAACCTCAGGTAAATGCACTTCTTCATCACGAATATAGTCGGAAGGAAGGTAATCGTTAATATCAATCTCAGGAACGTCAAGGTCAGGAAGGCTATAACCAATTCTGCCTGGTTTCGTGATTTCAAAAATTAATGGTTGGTTCTCCTTATTCATGGCTATCCCTCAATTCTTTAATCAATTGATCGATTTCATCTTTCGTTCGTAATTCAGTAACAGCTACAAGCATGCAATTCTCCAGTAGAGGATAATCTCTACTTAAATCATAGCCACCAATAATTCCTTTACTCAAAAGATGTTTATTAAGCTCTTTAACAGGTTTATTCAATCGAATAACAAATTCATTAAAACTTGGACCTTCAAATTCGATTTTAAAACCTTCTTGCTTAAATGCTTTTTTAGCATAATATGCTTTTTGAATATTTTGGACAGCCATTTCCTTAACACCTTTTTTGCCTAGAGCAGTCATAGCGACTGATGCAGCTAATGCATTTAGGGCTTGATTGGAACAAATATTAGATGTCGCTTTATCGCGTCGAATATGCTGTTCACGGGCTTGCAGGGTTAAAACATAGCCTCTTTTCCCATTTTCATCAACCGTTTCGCCAACTAAGCGACCAGGAACTTTTCTCATTAATTTCGTTGTTACTGCAAAATAACCACAATGTGGTCCACCAAAACTTTGAGGGATACCGAATACTTGTGCATCACCAACAACAATATCTGCACCAAATTTCCCCGGAGGTGTGATCGCCCCTAGCGCCAGCGGATTACTTGATACGATAAATAATCCTTTATGCTGATGTGCCAATGGTTCAATTTCTTTTAACGGCTCAATTTGACCGAAGAAATTTGGATATTGAACGACAACGGCAGCTACCTCTTCGCTTAATTCAGCTTGTAATGCTTGTAAGTCTGTCACACCGTTTTTATGAGGAATTTCAACTACTTCAATAAATTGACCTTTTGCATATGTTTTTAATACTTCCCGCGATTCCGGATGAACAGTTTCAGAAATAAGTATTTTTTTTCTACGTGTTTGTCCACAGCTTAACATAGCGGCTTCGGCTAAAGCTGTACCCCCATCATACATCGAGGAATTCGCTACATCCATTCCTGTTAACTCACAAATCATCGTTTGAAATTCAAATATCGCTTGTAATTCCCCTTGGGAGATTTCAGGTTGATAAGGTGTATATGCAGTATAAAATTCAGATCGGCTAATAACATGATCAACAATCGTTGGAATGTAATGATCATAAACACCAGCGCCTAAAAACGATACATTCTGTTTTACATCCGCATTTTTAGCAGCCATTTGGCTTAACTCTTTTAACAAAGCTGTTTCTGATTTTGCTTCTTTAATATTATATAAGCCTTTAAAACGGACTTTTTCAGGAATATCACTGAAAAGGTCATCGACAGAAGGTACTCCAATTGTTTCTAGCATTTCCTGCTGGTCTTGATCTGTCATCGGTAAATAGCGATGCTTTGTCATAATTCTCTCTCCCATCCTACTTTTTAGGTCGTTTATAAAATGGCGTTGAAATTACTTTTGCTTTTAATCGTTTGTTGCGAATCTCGACATCAACCATTTGATCAATATCAGTAAACTGAATATCGACAATCCCTAATCCGATATTTTTCTTTAATGTCGGGGACTGTGTGCCCGTTGTGATTGAACCAATTTCTTCATCACCGGAAAAAATTTTATATCCATGACGAGGGATTCCGCGATCAATCATTTCTATCCCAACAATTTTTCTCGCTAAACCGTTTTCTTTTTGTTCTTTTAATGCGCTCTTCCCAATGAAATCAGTATCTTTTGCAACCTTAACGGCAAAACCAATCCCTGCCTCTAAAGGGCTAATATCTTCAGAAAGTTCCTGCCCGTAAAGTGGAAGAGTTGCTTCAAAACGAAGGGTATCTCTCGCACCAAGTCCACATGGAAGAAGACCTTCATCTTTTCCTGCCGCTAATAGTTCCCTCCATAAAAATACGGTATCTTCAGCTTTACAATAGATTTCAAATCCATCTTCACCTGTATATCCTGTTCTTGAAACGAAAGCTTTAACACCTTTTACATTTACATTTTCATCAAATTTAAAAAACTTAATCTCTTCTAAATTTTTATCTGTTACCTTTTGAAGAATTTGTTCCGCAATTGGACCTTGAATAGCCAGCTGTCCAATACTTGCGGATATATTTTCTACTTCTACATTGCCCTCGATATGTTTTTGAAGCCACGAAAAATCTTTTTCAATATTTCCTGCATTTACTACGAGTAAATAATTATCATCAGCAATTTTATAAACTAAAAGATCATCAACGGTACCACCATTTGGATAGCACATCGCCGTGTACTGTGCACCGCCGATTTGAACCTTTGAAATATCATTTGTCATCATTTTCTGTAAATAAAGGGTGCTATCTTTTCCTTTTACAGTTATTTCTCCCATATGGGAAACATCAAATAAGCCTGCTCTTGTACGTACTGCTTCATGTTCTTCTTTTATACTAGAAAATTGAACAGGCAACTCCCATCCACCGAAATCAATCGTCTTTCCACCATATTCCTTATAAATCTCAAAAAGTGGGGTTCTTTTCAAATTTGACATTGATGATCCTCCAATCAATATTCTAATTCCTTCTTTCAATTTCACAGCAAAAAACTCAATGCACATAAAAAAAAGACAGAAAAAACCAATTTTAATATACTGGTTGTCTCTGTCCTGGCACCTGAAAGTTTACCTAAACGGCTGTCCCCTTGGGTGGCTTCAATATTCGAAGCACTCTCCAGAGTTGCGTCAATCAGAAGTCTTTTTGCCTGAGAGATTCATAATGATCCATTACTTGCTCCTTCGGCTCTGCATTTAAGCAGTCTCTCCCCCTGAAATCATTCGCCTATATTTAATTGAAAAATGGATATACTAGCATAAAAGATTTATTTTGCGCTAACACCCTTGTAAAGCTAACTACATCCTAACATTATTCAGCTTTTTCATCAATCATTTTTCAAGCAATTTTGAATAAAATAACCACTTTTTGCATTTTATCTGATAGTTGTAAGGGGATTCATTCGAACAAATATAATAAAAGACGAACAATACTCTATGATTTCCTTTTATTATACGTAAAATATAATACTCACATTTCAATTCTATTTCATAAGGAGTGGAATTATGTCGATTAATATTCATTTTGATCACTCTTGGGGAGAAGGGTTAACAGAAAGATTTTATAAAGATGGACCTTGGGGAAATTGGCAATTGTATCAATTAGCCATTGAAATGGAGAAACATCAAATCATTCCAGAGTTTGAGGGATTGCAAGCTCCGAAGCATTTAGCAAACTTAAAACCATTGCCTCATCAACTTGAGGTAGCCCAACAAGTAGTGGAAAACATGAATGGAAAAGCTATTTTGGCCGATGAAGTTGGACTTGGAAAAACGATTGAGGCTGGGCTCATTTTAAAAGAATATATGATACGTCGTCTCGTGAAAAAGGTATTAATCCTCGTCCCTGCATCATTAGTGTCGCAATGGGCATTTGAACTAAATACGAAGTTTCATATCCCTGCTGTAGCACAGAAAAAAAGCTATGTGTGGGATCAATTTGACTGTGTGATCTCATCCATTGATACGGCGAAACGGAGTCCTCACCGTGAAAAAATTTACGAACAAAATTATGACTTAGTTATTATTGATGAGGCCCATAAATTAAAGAATCATAAAACTAAAAACTATGAATTTGTTCAAAACTTAAAGAAAAAGTTTTGCCTATTATTAACTGCCACACCTATACAAAATCGTGTAGATGAAATTTTTCATTTAGTATCCCTTTTGAAGCCCGGGCATCTTGGCAGTCAGTCCGGATTTATTGAAAAATATAAAAGCAGTAATCGATCGGCGAAAGACGATGAGCGCCTGCGTGAACTAGTAAATAAAGTAATGATTCGAAATCGCAGAACAGATACCGGGATTGAATGGACGAAACGTCATGTCAAAACCATTTTAATTGATTTTTCTAAAGAAGAAAGAGATTTATATGATTCGATTCAAATCTTTAAAAATGGTTCTCACTCATTCGGTAATAGTGGTTTTTCAATGATGACATTACAGCGGGAGGCTTGTAGCAGCAGAGAATCCGTATACTACACATTAAAAAATATGTTAAAAAAAGCTGAGAATCCGTCCCCTGAACTCGAGCAAAAGATTCAATTTATGATAAAAAAAATTGAAGCTGTCAAGCAAAATTCCAAGGCGGAAGAAGCGGTAAAATTAATCAAACAAATCAACGATAAAGTGATTATTTTCACCGAATATCGAGCGACCCAGCTATATTTACAATGGTTTTTAAAACAGCACGGAATCAGTTCGGTACCGTTTCGCGGCGGATTTAAAAGAGGAAAAAAAGATTGGATGCGCGAATTGTTCCAGAAGCATGCCCAAGTATTAATTGCAACTGAAGCCGGAGGGGAAGGAATCAACCTTCAATTTTGCCATCATATGATTAATTTTGACTTACCGTGGAATCCAATGAGACTTGAACAACGAATTGGAAGGGTGCATCGTCTTGGTCAACAAGAAGATGTTCATATCTATAATTTCGCAACAAAAAATACGATAGAGGATCATATTTTAAAATTATTGTATGAGAAGATTAATTTATTTGAAAGGGTTATTGGTGAATTAGACGATATATTAACACGATTAGAATTTGGAAAATTAGAAGACCATTTACACGATATCTTTCAGCTTTCTCGAACAGAAGGTGAGATGAAAATTAAAATGGAGAACTTAACGGAAATGATTCAATTCGCCGAGAACATAAAAGAAAATGAAGGAGATCGTTTCGATGCAGCAGCAGGAAATACATCAATATCTTAATCAATATTTTGAAGCGAATGAGTGTGAAATACTAGAGAATAAAGACGGATATATGACTGTTCAATTAACGATTGAACTGGATAAAGAACTCATGAATCGTCCCTTTTATTGGCATTATCTAGAGAAAACGGGGGGAATACCAAATCCATCTAAATTAACGATTATTACCGATCAAGAACGATGTCCTGATCATATTAAGGGTGAAGTCATTCATTTTGGTGCACCACGATTGCATCAAATATTTCAGTCAACGAAAAAATTTGCGAAATACATTCGCTTGTATGAAAATATCACACCGAAAGCAAACCAACAAACTCCATTATATCCTTGGCTTGGAGTAAATATAAAAATTTCCTATCAATGTGATCGCAAAAGAGATGTTTTTCGTTCTTTCGGATTAAATTTAATCAATGGAACATTAGTTGAAGACTTTCATGAAAAAATAAAAAAACGAGCATTATCCCCGAAAATTCCGGACTTATTTTTTACGCTAACGCCCATCATTATGCCTAAAAGTGGTTTGACAAGAATTGAAACATTTTTAAATCAAGAAATTATGAACGAGGATCACACATGGGCCGAACAAGCAAAAAAGCGATGGGAAGAAGATTTAGCATTATTAAATCACTTTTATGAAGATTTGGATGAAAAACCAGAGGCTTATTTAATCGAAAAACAGGCGTTACAAGACCAGTACGAACCGAATATTACAATTGAAATTATTAATGGCGGTCTATTCTATTTAGCAAGTAATCAAATTTAAGAAAAGAAAAATAGGAGAGTGTATTTCTCTCCTATTTCCGTTTAAATACCATTATTATTGAATACGGTAGAATCCCGAACCATCGATAAAGAAAAGGTGCTTTTTCCTCTTTTCTTTGGATTCTATGCTGTTTTCTATCCAATTTCGGCGTATCAAAATGCTTTACAAAGGTTTGTGTAATGAATTTGATATAATCATTTGTAGACATAAACTATACACCACCTTCATCATATCTAGTTTGCCCACTAATGAAATTATTTATTCATAATTAAAGCAAAATTACTTTTCTTCCCATCTTAATATACGTTTTTCTTGTTGATTATAAATAACTTCGCTTTTTATAGATAAATGATTATCTAAGTTTATTCCCAACATAATGGAATACATATTCTTCTCCTTCTCATGAATGGTAAAGTTCACTGTTCCTTTATTATAGGAAAATTTCCCCGCAGACAAATAATCTTCTTTATTTATCGAATCTACTATTTTTTTAACCGCCATTGAACTCATACTATTAACTAAATAATATTCCTCCATTTCTTTCAAATATCTTTTTTCTGATAAAAAGATCTCAATAGACGTTGTTAACACAAATAGGCACGTAACGACAATCCCTAAAGTTAACGGAAAAATATACCCTTTTTCATTATTTATTTTCATTTCTTATTCCTCATTTTCTCGTAAAGAAAAAAATAAATGGGCTTCTCTAGAATGATTATTTACAAATTGTACATGCAGAATAATTTCATTTTTATTACTATTAAAATTAATTTGCTTTACTTTTTGCAAAACCACCTCATGTCCTTTCCCATCTACCCTTCTTCGAATCGATTGATTATATTTTTCATAAACGACTACTTCTTGGCCCCTATTTAAATATAGGCTGTTTCCTGTAACTACCCATCCATTACTTGTTCTTAACTCTTTCCTTAATTCCATTAGAAAAAGATTCAATTCAAAATCTTTTTCGGTTGAGTATGCATGGTCAATCCGTTCATATGCTTTTATTAAAAGTGGAAAAAAAGCAAGAATCGTCGATAAAATTAGTAAGGAAAAAATACATTCAATCAGTGAGAACCCTTTCTCGTTCATACTCCTCGACAATGCATTGTTGCTTCTTATCATAATTAACACAAACCTTCCATTCAAATTCATTGCCCTGTTGAAACGTGATCGTATATTGTCTTCCATCAACGATGTATAATTGATCTTGCGACTGACCTGTCATTAAATTCGCTTCGGTTCTTTCGTACATTAACCTAGCTGCAATTAAATCCCGTTTACCTTCCTCTTGTTTTTGAATAATTAAAAACATTAGAGGAAACAGGCTTGTTGCAATTAAAAGTATCGCACTCAATGAAACAAGCCCTTCCGCAACTATAAAACCTTTATTATTCTTCAATACGGAATCTTCCCCTCCCAATATTGAAAATCAGCTTCATTTCCTTTCCACTGTGTTTAAATTTCAACGTGCCAAATTTATTAGTATTTCCGTCCGGTGTAATCATAAATGATGTGAAGGAACCATTCATCATATCAACGGAAGCAGGCAATGTTCGATCAACAATTTTACTTTTTGAAGTTACTGAAGTGGCGATGTAGCGGTCATTATATGGATAGAACTGAACAACAACAGATTCATGTCGATTCACAGCATATGATTGCACATAGTAAAGATCCGCTTCCATTTGAGAAATAAACATTCCTTTTTCTAACGAACGCCAAATAGGTTTCATGCTTGTAAATCCAAGCCCGATAAAAATGGAAAGCACAAGTAATACAATAAGGACTTCCATTAAAGTAAATCCCCTATTATTTTTTATCATCATTACTTTTGACTCTTCACTTCCGAAACTTTTCCATTTGAATCAATTGATATTTCGTTTCCATTTGGACATTTTGTTTTTCCAGAAGTAAGATAGTCTTTCGACACTAACTCTGCTGTATCTTTAGGAAGTTGGTGGAATTCCATTTCATAAGCTTCCACTTGTCCTTGAACCATCGAAATATACGCTTCACAGCCTTTATTATTTATTGATGTACTGTGCTTCGTAATATTTGGTATCGCTACGAAAATTAATATTGTAATGATAAGCAGTACGACTAACATTTCTATTAATGTAAATCCTTTATTATTTTTCATCACATTTCACCCCATTTAAATTGAATCAATCATCTCAAACATTGGTAATAAGATAGACAAATAAACAGCAATGATCATACAGCCTATAAAAATAAACATGATTGGCTGCAATATTCGAAATATTTTTTGGATGTTTTCCTCCATACGCAGTAAACAATATTTGCTATAAAATAGCAGCTCATGATCTAATCGACCATTTTTTTCACCATGTATTGTAACGGTAATAAATTGCTGATCGAGAAACGCCATGTCGGAGAGAGAATGGGAAAAAGAAAGCCCTGTTGTTAGATCAATTCGTATTTTTTCAGCGATTTCTCTAATAAGCGGACGGAAACCTTGCGATCTCATCATTTCTAATATTTCAATAATCGAAAATCCACCTTGGAGTAAATAACTCCATTCGCGGGCCAAAAACTGACACGTAAACAATTTATAATAAAATCGAACAATCGGTATTTTGGAAATCAAAGTTGCTTTTTGAATTGATGTTTTTTTGCTCAGTGCAAAATAGATGAGAAGGCTAAAGATGATGAATAAACTGAGGATACAGCCTATAAAAAATTGAGCGTTATTCATCAAGTAGATAAAAATACTTACAATTTTTGTTGGACGATAATTCATCGAAGAGTATAAAATTTCGAATTGAGGAAGTAAAAAATTTTTAAGCAGCAATAGTACAAATATCAAGAGGAAGATAAGAATCACTGGATATTGAAGCAATTTCAAAAATGTTAAACGATCTTGGTGTTTTTTTATTAAATACCCTCCAGCTTCTACCAGTACATTCGATAGATTGCCGTGCTTATCGGCAAAATAAAGTTGTGTACAGGCCTTTTTATCAAAATTTCTTTGACTTAGAACCTCATAAAATGGAATACCGTTTTGTAAATCTTTGAGCATTTCTTGAGAGTGCAACGAAGCTGTTGAATCAAGATGATCTAAAAAATCAATAGCTTCTGCTAAAGTAAATCCGTTTTCAAGCATTTCCCCAATTCTACTCAAAAACATTCCTTGAGTTTTGATAGGGATTCGATTCTTCCTCTTCATCAAAAACCCACCGATAGTATTCATTTGTTGAAATATATCCAAGTGCAATCCCCTTTCGTATAATCTCTTTCAATGTTTTATATTTAGTCTTTATCCGATTTCCATTCGCTTCACTTAAAACATTTTTCAATGTCTTTCCCGAAATCATTTCATAAACGGCTGTCCGGTTTTTCTTAATATAATTTCTACAATATGTTGAACATACATTACCACAAAACGGACATTTCAATTTCACTAGCCTTTGCGCGGTTACTGCAATTAATGTTTGCTCAATTTCGTGCCATTGCACCCCAAATTCTAACAAGCGATAAATAGCTCCTTTCGCATCTCTTGTATGCAATGTACTAAGGACTAAATGCCCCGTTAATGCTGCCCTTATAGCGATTTTCGCCGTTTCACTATCACGGATTTCTCCTACCATAATAATATCGGGATCATGTCTTAAAATAGCTTTTAATCCCGTACTATACGTAATCCCCGCCTTTTCATTCACTTGCACTTGTAAAAACGAGCTATTCTGCTGCTCCACGGGATCTTCTAGTGTAATCACATTTCTTTTCAGTTGATTGGAACAATGCTCAACAAGGGTGTACATCGTAGTGGATTTGCCGCTGCCGGTTGGTCCTGTAAAAATAATCATCCCATGAGAGTGCATTAATAAAGCTTTTAATCTTTTTGTGAATGTAGGAAATAAGGAAATTTCATCGATGGTTACCGATTGATTTTGAGGTAAAATCCGAATAACTAAACTTTCTTTTAATAATGCAGTAGGTAAGGTAGAAATTCGTAAAGATGTTTTCTTTTGGTGAACAAATAAATGGAAGGAGCCGCTTTGAGGTTTTCTTTTTTCACTGATATCCATGGCAGACATAAATTTAAAATGGGAGATAAGCCTTTCACCAATTTCAACTGTTAGTTCCCGATACGGAGTTAGTCTTCCGTTGAAACGAAGTTGGACATGATAATCATCTTTTCTCGGAATGATATGCACATCCGTTGCGTTTAATTTCAACGCTTGATCTAGCAATAAATCTGCTATTTTTTCTATTGTCATATACCATAAGCCACCACCTTTTCTTTTTTTATATTGTTTCGACAAATACTCTTATTTTCCTGCAAAAAATAAGAATTTTTTTGATAAAATTTTTAATCATTTAATTTGATTATTTATCACGTAAATGTCACAAACTAAAATATGAGGTTATTTACATTAGCTATACTTTTCATTTATAATAATAAATTGATGGAGTAAAGGTATAAAAGGAGGGATACATATGGATCGTATGTACAGAGTATTAGGATTTTGGACTGGTATCTTTACAGTTATGCTTTATCTTGGTGACTTAAAAGCTCTTGCATTATTATTCCTAGGACAAACTGCATTTTTTGTTTTACTAAGCTATTTAAAATTATCTGAACGTATGTATATGTATATTTTTGGAGCGTACCTTACTATCTTCTTCGCAGGCTTTACATACTATACTACATTCATACTAGTGCCTGGTGTAGAACACTAAGCTTTACAAAAAAACTCTTGAACATGTTCAAGAGTTTTTTTGTTTACATTGATCATAAAAATGGGTTGTTTCGTTTTTCGTGATCAATAATTGTTTCCGGCCCATGACCAGATAACACCATTGTCACATCAGGTAATGCGAATAATTTGTTTTTTATACTGCTGATTAACTGCTGATGGTTGCCACCAGGCAGATCTGTTCGCCCTACACTATTTTGAAATAAAGCATCCCCTGAAAAAACTACATTTAATTCTTTTACATAAAAGGAAATACTACCAGGTGAATGTCCCGGAGTTTCAAAGACATCGAAACTAAATGATCCAATAGATAGCTTTAATTCTTGGTCAATTAAATGGTCAGCAGGCTCTTGCCGCACAGCCTTTCCCATCATAAATCTTTCAGAACCATTAAGTGCCGGATCTGAAAGCCATGCTGCTTCTTTCTTATGGACATAAACAGGAATATGATATGTATCCCTAATCATATCGACTGCACCGATATGATCAAAATGCGCATGAGTTAATAAAATTGCAATTGGTTTCAATTTTTGTGCATTGATGATAGATTGCAGCTTTTCTCCTTCTTCACCCGGATCAATTACGATGCATTCTTTATTTTCATTTGATAACAAATAACAATTCGTTTGCAAAATCCCTAAAGGAATTCGTTGCCATTTCATACTATTCCTCCAATACCACCAGTCTTCACATCCTATCGTATCAAAAATATAGTAAAAAAAATAGAATGTATCGTTTTTAGTTTAGGGTATACTAAAACTAATTAAGATTTATATAAGTCAAATAACTTTCACTTTTTCACCTCGACAAATTCAGCTTATAATTGTAGAATATGTATGAGTGCTATTATTAATTTACATACGTAAAAAAGACATTTTTAATTAAGGAAGGGGTCTGTTACAAATGGGTACAGTTATCATTTTTACCTTAGTAACATTACTTGCGTTATTTGGAACAATTAGTGCATTCAAAAATAAAAATCCATTTGGAATCGTTTTTGGACTAATTACGCTAGGTGTATTTGGCTGGTTCACTGTTATGACAGTTATTCACTCAGGATACCCATCAACAATTTAACCTCGTTTTTCACGAAAGAGCAGTATTCTTACTGCTCTATTTTCTTTTCTAATTTCACTAACGGTATGATCTTTTTATTTTGTACGTCTACTAATTTTTCAAACTGAAAGCCATATAAACAAACTTTTCCATTGGGAGAGCATGATAATGGTTCATTGGGTAATTGATCGAACATAACATTTTTAGATTTTTTTAGTATATCGTACTCCATTAACTTAAAGTTCCCCTCATTATCATCTATTGATCTATTTTCATAAGGAACAAAGGTTATGAATTTGTTCTCCTTTATTATAAAATCATGATAAGGGACAAGCCCATCACTAAATTGACCGAAATGGGGAACTGGGAAAGAGTATTGCTCAATCAACGATTCATTGTAGAAATGATACATTGCATTTTCCTTATTTTCGGGATCTAACGTAATCGTCATTAAAAAATGGTTAAATGTATCAAATTGATAAATATTATTGAGCAAAGTTTTTGTTCCTTTTGGATTATTCATTGAATAGGACATGAGCGGAGCGTCCGTTTCGTTAGCTAGTTTATCCCATTTTTGAAAGAGAACTTCATTTTTGCCGAACCATTTAATAAAAGGGTCTGAAAAATTATGTTTCGTTAAAGATTCATTATTTATATCTAAAGTTAATACATTAAATGTCCAATCCTCATAAAAGACCGAAATCGCTAATATATTGGGATTATTTTCATTCCAATCATATGATAGATCAAAAGATTTTACTTCCTTTGAAAAAAGAAGTTTCCCTTTTCTATCCACCATATATAATTTTGCCAAATAAGTTGAAGGAGCGGTTTGAACTAACACTTTCTTATGATTTGGACTAATAATCACATTTTTAATAGGATCATTACTTTTAAAAAGTAATTCACTCGTTCCTGTCTCAAGTTGGTAAGAATAAACATAATTTTTTCTATTTTGATGTTTTATGTACACAACGGTATTATTACTTAGCCATCCTACTATTTTTTCAAATTGATTTTCATTTACCGTTAATGGAATGATTTGATTTATATTTGTTTCCTTTTGTTTCGGCGACTGATTTGATTTTTGTTGTTGGCACCCACATAAGATGAAAGCAATTAGGAACAAAAAAAATAAAATAAAAAAAGAAGTATGCCGTTTTTGTTTTTTCTTCATTGCATTTACCTCTTCTTTCGTATTAGTCATGAAATTAATAAAACCCGCAACCGCGAGTTTTATTATTTACTCTTACTAATTAATTGATTTTTTTCCATAAAACCTAAGCAAATCACCGTAAATGATTTGATCGGAAAAATCAAGCTCATTAGTTGCTTTTTCCACGAATTTTTGACAAGCACTTTTATCTACTTGTTCCCCCGTTTTTTTCGAATAGCATGTATTACTCGACCAAACATATTGATCTGTTACAATTTGACCGTCTCGAAAAACAGCGAAGTTTCGATGTTCCGGTGAAAATAGATCCTCACCGAATTGCAAATCTTTTTTTGTATCAATCCCTAATAAATGAAGAATGGTCGGTCTAATATCAATCTGTCCCGCTACTTCTGTCATCACCTTCCCTTTTCCTTTATCCGTAACGCCAGGAATATGAATAATAAATGGGACTTTTTGAAGCTCGACATTAACTAGTGGAGTGATTTCCTTTCCTAAATATTGACTCATAGCAGTCGTGTGATTATCCGAAATTCCATAATGATCACCATACATGATGATGATTGAATTATCATATAATCCTTCTTCCTTTAATTTATTAATGAATGCCTTAATCGCTTCATCCTGGTAACGCACAGTAGTGAAATAACGATTAACCGTTTTGTCATTCGATGTATACTCATTGATTAGTTTATCTGAATCATCAAGTGTAAAAGGATGGTGGTTCGTTAATGTTAACATCTTTACGTAAAATGGTTTTGGCATATCTTTCATTAAATCTACAGATTGTTCAAAAAACGGAATATCCTTCATCCCCCACCCAACCGAATTATCGTCTGTTATGTCGTATGAACTGGATGAATAGAATTGTTGATAGCCCAATGATTTATACATTAGATCGCGATTCCAAAAACTTTTATTATTGGCATGCATTCCAGCAGTATAATAGCCATTCTCATTTAATCTTTCCGCCATTGAATGATATTCATTTCCCGCATGAGTAAAGAATACTGCCCCTCTATTCAAGGGATAAAGTGAATTTTCTACTAAAAACTCAGCATCGGATGTTTTTCCTTGACCTGTTTGGTGGTAAAAGTTATTAAAATAATAACTGTCTTTAATAAACTTATTTAAATATGGTGTAATGACTTGGCCGTTAACCTTTGAATTGATAACGAAGCTTTGGGTTGATTCAAGTGAGATGAGAATAACATTTCTATTTTTAGCTATACCAAATAATTCTTTATTTGGTTTCACATAATTGGCTCTTACATAATTTTCAACTTCCACTAAGTTACTTCCATCGGCTAATGCTTTTTGCGCTGACGTTTTCGATTGCAGGAAAATATCGTATATATGATAATTAAACGATCCAATATTTTTCACTAAAATTTCTCGATCGAATGTGCGTGATAGTAATTGAGGTCGTTCTGCTTCTGAAAGGCCTAAGTTTAAAAAAAGGGTTGCTGCAGTCACAAGAAAGTAAGCTCTTCGATTAACACGAGAAGGTGAGTGAAAGTTGATCCATTTTGGTTTCAGTTTGATGACAACAAGTAAAAGGAAAAGGTCGATGAAATAGACAAAATCCCACCAATTTATTTCGGCTAACGCACTATCACCTAAATCGGAAAAATTATTTGTTTGAAACAAAACTGGCAATGTTAAAAAATCAGAGAAAAACCGATAAAACACAACATTTGCATAGATAATAAAGGATAAAAGAAAGCTCATGACAAAAATGTAGATGTTTCGAATTTTTTCCGACTTAAAAAACAGTGATAAACCAAAAATAAAAAATAAAAAACTCGCCGGATTAATGAATAAAATAAGCTCCTGCATCCAGTTTTCAATTTTCATATGGAATCCAGTCTTATAGACAATATATGTTTTCATCCATAGAAAAATAGCCGCGACAATGGGGAATAAAAACGTTATTTTTTTTGAGTTTAACATGTAAATATGAAAACCTCCCTCTTACTTGAAATGAAGAGAAAATCAAGTAAGAAAAATGTTATTTAACAAAAAAACATTTTCGAAATTTATTTACCCCGTATAATAGACGTCCAAAACCAAGAAAAAGTTGCAAGTTTGTCCAAGTTTCTTAAGATTTATTTGCTTTTTATTAACCAAGCCGCGCCAATTACTCCTGCATCATTGCCTAATGTTGCTAAGTGAAGTGAAGTTGATTGAGCAACCGTTGAGAAAGCAAATTTTCGAAAATAGGAGGAAATTGGCGCAAGCAATGTATCTCCAGCTTTTGAAACTCCACCCCCGATAACGATTTTTTCCGGATTTAAACTATTTCCTATATTCGCAAGTGTCAAACCTAAATAAAATGCAACTTGATCAACAATTTTCTTTGCTAATTGATCATTCTCGTTTGCACAATCAAATACATCCTTCGCACTTAGACGGCCCTGTTTGGCAAATATGTCTTTCATACGGGAATCATTCTTATATGTATGTAAGTTTTCTGTTGCTATTCGTGAAATACCGGTTGCAGAAGCAACTGTTTCCAAACATCCGGTTTTTCCACAATTACATGGTGATCCATTCTCAGGGATAACAGTAATATGTCCTATTTCACCTGCTGCCCCTTTTACCCCGTGGACAATCTGCTTATTAACAATGACTCCACCACCGACACCCGTACCAAGTGTCACACATAGTAGATCTTTAGCACCTTGTCCTGCACCTTTCCACATTTCACCAAGCGCTGCACAGTTTGCATCATTGTCAATAGCAACTGGTAAACCGGTCAATTCACCTAAAGCTTGAACAACTGGTAAATTATCTTCCCAGCCAAGATTTACAGCTTCGTAAATAATACCTTTTTTCAAATCAACTGCACCTGGCACACCGATTCCAATTCCTAGAAGAATTTCCTTTTCTTTATTTAGTCTTTCTAATTTTTGGTCAATTGAATCAGAAATATTCTTTAAAATATTTTTCCCCTTTTCTGAATTATCCGTATCAATTTCCCATTTGTGAACAATATCACCATTTTCATTTATAAAAGCTAATTTCGTTGTCGTTCCACCTAAATCAATTCCTGCAATCCATTTCTCTGTCATTTCTTCTTCCCCCTTACAATTTTTTGCAGTTTCGCATTTCCTGACGCAATACTAAAATGGCCGTCGTAAATACGTCACTGTCGATTAATTGCAATTTATATAATTCTCTTATTTCTATCTCCATTAATTTTATATCTCCTAAACGATCCCCTACATAAATAATGATTCCATATTTTTTTAATAACTGCTGTACATCGTAAAACGTTTTCAAAACTCCACACCCTTGTATTTACATAAACTCCACAATTATTAAACATTATAAAATATATTTAGATAATGAACAAGTTCCGAAACTATTAAAAATTAGTAAGCATAAATACAAAACGTTCACGTATATTGAAATAAAAATGGACAACCGAAGGATGAGAAAGCATGAAAAAGAAATACGCTATCGTTATAGGCATTTTTATCGTTATTCTTTTCCTAATCATAAAAACAGCTAAACATCCCGTACAAGAGACAATCACCTTTTTTCCTCTTCATAAAAACGCTCAATTTATTGATGCCGAAACGATGCTTACCCTTATACCTAATAAACAAAACAAATCAAAATACAAAATCGAATACGAGATATATTCAAAATTAGATCGAAAAGCATACTTAAGGCAAGATATCGGATTGCTATTTAAAAACGGAAGATTAATCAAACCAATTGGGATAAAAAAATGGCAGCAACATTCTTCAAAATTAACATTAAATGATACAGTCAATGAAAGGGATAGTGGGTATTATGAAGCGATTTCTTTCCATTACGGTGAAATTCAAGAAAAGGGCATGATCAGCAGCGTTCAAAGAATGTCGTTCGATAAGCTCTATGTGATTGATTCAAAATTTACACCAAACTTACTATCTTTCCATTCAGCTGCAACAAAAGAGGAAAAGCAATGGGAGGATACATTTAATCAAATGAATAAAAAACAATTAGATCAATTATGGATACAAGCAATTTCTAAGCTGGGAATTAATCGTAGTCAATATCGCACCATTCCTTTAAGCTCACTTCCTAATTATAATGATCGGCCACTGCCTGGATTTACAAAAAATAAATCACAGGAAATTATCGGGAAACTTTGGGAAGGTTTATATAAAAATTATTTACTAGGGATAAAAAAAGAGGACGGAACTTCCGAATCATTAATTGGAAGTACAGTCCCGCTTTTATTATTTAATAAAAACAACAAAGAATTATTAATTATATTTATCACTAAATCTCAGGAACCTTATCTTTTAAAACAAATCATTAACTAGCTTGATTCATTTTGTTCAGCAGTTCTTCATATTTCTTATCTTTAGAGAATTCTAATGCTTTTTGAACGAGCTCTTTTGCTTTTGTAAAATTGCCCTCGTTCGCATACAATAATGCTAGATTATAATATGCCTGATGAAATTTCGGATCTAGTTCGATCGTCTTTTGCAGATGTTCTTTTGCTTTCTCCAATTTTTGAAGTTGAATTTCAGAATATGAAAGCTGAAAATAAGTTACTGCATCGCCCTTACCTTTTTCGACTAACTGATTAAGCAATTTATAAGCATCTTCGTAGTTTTCATCATTTAATTTTTGTTGGGCGAGGCCGTTAATAACTTCCGGCGATTCATTGTTGAAACCCATAAATAATAATCCGCCAGTAACAATTGCAGCCAATAAAAGTGCTCCAATTTGAGTAAACCATTTGTGTTGCTTTGGAAAATGAACAATTGCCGCTGCAAGAAATCCCCCGACAAGTCCGCCGAGATGACCATAATTATCAATTCCCGACACACTAAATCCAAACACGAGATTAATGATGATAACTATGATCACATTCATACCCATTGTTCGGAAAAATAATTTCGGATTTGCCGCACCAATATACAGCAAGGCACCAAAACAGCCGAATATTGCACCACTTGCCCCGGCAGATAGATGACTACTGAATAAGAAACTAGCTAGTACGCCGGCAAATCCTGAGAAAAGATAGATCCAAACAAATCTAATCCGGCCGAAAATTTGCTCTACTGTCGGTCCTAAATAATATAAGGCTAATGAATTCATTAGGATATGAAGAAATCCAATGTGAAGAAAAATCGGCGTAATAAACCGCCACCATTCCCCTTCTAATATTAACGGATTAAATTTCGCGCCGTACCGAATCAAATTTTCTTGATTATTACTTCCGCCTGTCATTTCCAACAAAATAAACATGGCAATTTGAATCGCAAGAAACACATAGGTGAAAAATGGTTTGCCATTTTCAAAAAACTGTTGTTCTTGCTTTGACTTTGAAACCACATTCTTTAGTACTAGCGATTTTAATTCCATGACATCTTGGTCTTCATACTCATCATTTAATTGAATAGTGATGTCATCATTAAGTATTTTCGATACATGTGATATACCATTTTCAACGTTTTCTTGGTCGATTATCACACTATGTAATAACGTTTTCTTATTGACTTGTATGGGACGTTGAATATAAGATTCAAACTCATCTACTGGTAAATGCATACTGATATATATGTTTAAAACATTTAGTTGACGCTTCATTAAATGTTTTCGGATATTTTCTGCTTGTACTGCACTATGATGGACATCACGCTGTAGTTTTTTTCCCCAATCCAAATCACTTCGCAATAGTCTTATTACTTGGGCATGTTTATTTGTTGTATCCTCAAGCCATAATTCATTATGATCCTCACTCATATGCATTAAGGAATAGCCTTTATCTGTAAATATTCGAGCTAATTTCCAAAATAAATAATCTTCTCTATTGCTCAACAATACTCCTCGCTTTCCCTTTTGAATAGTACATTGTATTAACTATAACGAAAAAACAGACGTACTGTAAAGTATTTCATTACTTGACAGTTCGTCTGTTTTTTATAAGATCCTTCTTTTATTTAAATGTACTTTGTAGGATCCTCGTTTTAAATCCCGGGATATTCATTGCAATTTTGATACCCATTTTTCTAATCCAGTAGCTTCCAAGTAAGAAGTTCAACAATTTATAACGATACTTAAAAACACTATAAACAATTAATCCTGATAATAACCATTTAAAGATACTATTCACTATGACATACCCTCCATTTCATACCAAACCACTAAACTCAATATGAATATGTTTATAGTGTGTCTTTAAAAATATACTTTATTCAGAACAATGAATTGTTTCATTTTCAGTTATTATTCTTTGGACAGGAATATCATGTTTTTCAATAGGGAGCTCTGATTGTATTTGTGATGAAAAGGCTAATGAGATTGTCATCCCCTGATAGTTATGCAAAAAGCGATCGTAATAACCGCCACCAAAGCCAAGTCGATAACCATTACGAGTGAATGCGATCCCCGGAACGATAATTAGATCCAACTCTTCTTTCTTGACTTCAGTTGTTTGACCATCAATTGGTTCAAAAAGGCCAAAATACACGCTTTCTAATTGTTTAAAAGAAGTAATTTCTTTAAACACCATTTCTTTTGTTTTTGGTATGCATTTTGGAACGACCATTCGTTTTCCTACTTCCCATCCTTTACGAATAATTTGCCATGTATCAACTTCAGGGAAACGAGATAAAGTGATGGCAACAGTAGATGCAGCATTAAATTTTGGATGTCCAAATAATTGTTTAGCAATTAAATAGGAGTTTTGTTCATATGTACACCGATCAATTGATGATAAATCTTTTTTTAGACATTCTCGCAACTCTTTTTTCTCCACTTTCTTCCCTCCACAAAAAATGATAAAAAAAAGCAGCGGGAATTCCCGGCTGCTTACTTTGTTTCGCGATGTACTGTTGCACGTTTTTCTCTTGGACAGTATTTTTTAAGCTCAATACGGTCTGGATTATTACGCTTATTTTTTGTTGAAATATAGTTACGCTCACCGCAATCTGTGCAAGCTAATGTTATATTTACACGCATGTTTATCCCTCCAAACTTCATTGCATTCATTACTATTCATACGACTTTTCTATAATATCATTTTTCTAGTTGAATTGCTAGTATGATTTTTTCTTATCGTTTTTATGACATGAAATGTTCACTAATTAGGCGAATGGGCAAACCTTCCAAAATAATAATTCATCATATTGATGGAAGTAATGGCTTGTTTATGCTATAAATGAAAAGAGCAAAAATGAAAGGGTGAGGTTATGAGTACACTAATTATATTGTTGCTCATTTTATCTATCTTGTTGTTTATTATTTCCTTTTTTCAAAAGGATCATTCCACAAACTTAAAAAAAGAAGTAGAAGATCTATCTATGAATCTCTACCAAGAAACCTATCAAATAAATAAACGGATAAAGGTTTTAGAGGAAGAATTGCTAGTAGATGATCAACTTATGAAAAAAGAATTGTCTAAGTCAGCGAAACCTGTTGTAAATGAAATATTAAAAAACCAAGTAATCGCATTATTTAAACAAGGGTTAACTGTTGAGCAAATAGCTAAACAGTCAGCATTAGCTCAATCAGAAGTAAAAAATGTCATTGCTGACTTTTTAGAGCAGTAATGGAAGCGGGTGAGAGTGAATGAGCAAACAAACAACGAGAGCCTTCGCACTCGGACTTTTACTTTCGGCTATACTAATCCTCGTATTCAAACCGTTTGATACTGTACATAAGGAAAGTACCGTTAAAGAAGGCTATGAACAGATAAAGAAAACAGATCTTAAACAATTACAACAAGAAAAAGCGCAATTAGAAGAAAAATACAATGCTCTATTAGCGAAAAATAATGATAAAGCAACAAGTGAAGAAAAAAATCAAGCATCATCTAAAAAAGATGAAAAACAAAATGATGGAACTATTAAGTATCGCATCACGATTAAGTCTGGAATGAGACCTTACGAAATTGCTGAACAATTAAAATCAGCGAAAATCATTAAAGACGATGACAAATTTGTCCAATATTTAATCAAACATAAATATCATGAAAAAATCCAGTTAGGTAAATTTGATGTTACCAATAAAATGGATTTCAAAAAGTTAGCAGTAGTCCTTACGAAAGGAAGATAATAATACACAAAAAACCACTTAGGATGTAAGTCCTAAGTGGTTTTTTGTGTATTATTCTGATTGCTTTTCTTTCGCACTTTTAATATTTTCAACTTTTTTTGTTGATGTTGCTGTATCTAAACCATCTTTTTCTCGTTTTTCTTTTAACTCGAAATAAGCTTTAAACACTTCATCTGCTATTTCTAAATTGACGTGTGTTTTATCAGTTGTTGACCATGGTACTACTACTGATACCGCAATTTCGGGATTATCATATGGAGCATACCCGGCGAATGTTACGTTCCAAAGCATAAGGCCTGGACTGTGTGAAACAGGACCATCATAAAGAGCTTGGGCTGTACCCGTTTTCCCAGCAATTTTATATTTTTTATTTTTAATTGTTCCGTATCCTGTTCCAAGTGGATCATTCACTACTTGCTCAAGGCCGAGTTTCACACGGTTAATCCACTCATCTTTCATATCAACCTTATTTAGAACCTTTGGTTTAATTTCTTGAATAACCGGACCCATCTCATCCATTTTACTATTTGGTTCGCGAATTTCTTTTGCTATATGTGGCTGAACTCGATACCCACCGTTTGCAATAGTTGACATATATTGTACAACTTGCAATGGTGTGTATGTGTCATACTGCCCAATAGCAAAGTCCAATACTTTCCCTGCTTCGGGTGGTATTTGTCCGACACCGAAGCCGATTTGTTCACCAGGTAAATCAATTCCTGTTTTCACACCTAAACCAAATTGAGCAAAGTTTTTCCTAAACTTTTCAATTGCAGCCACTTTATCGATGCTTAAAGGGCCATTTGGAATATATGTTTGTTGTCCTCCTAATTTCATTGCTGTTAAAAACATATATACGTTTGAAGATCTTTTCAATGCATAAAGATCATTTATTGGTCCAAATCCTGACGTATTCCAAGATTTTTTTACTTTTGTATGCAGGAAATTCAAAGGTCTATCATTCAATACATCTCCCGGTGAAATCGCACCAGTTTGGTAACCCGTTAATACCGTTGCACCTTTGACGACGGATCCCATTGAATACGATGTCGTCATATTTCCCAATGCATAATCATTAATATCGGTTTTTCCCGTTTTTTTATCCCGCTCATATTGTTTACCAGCCATCGATAAAACTTCCCCTGTATATGGGTTCATAACAGTAACAAATGCTCTATCCATATAGGGCTGACCTATTCTCGCACTACCTAATTTTTCTTTAATAATTTTTTCAACTTTACGTTGTAAATCGATATCAATAGATAAGACTAAATCGTCCCCTCTTTTTCCCTCTCTTACTACTTCAGAATCTAGTACGTTTCCCACTTTATCTGTAACATTTTTAACTTTCTCCTTTTTCCCTTGCAAAATATCCTCATACTGGTATTCGATATAGCTTTTCCCAACACGATCGTTTCTACTATAATCGCGTGCTAAATAATAGTCGACCAAATCCTTGGGCAAGCCTTCTTTCGAGGATGAGATTTTTCCTATTACCGATCCTAATGTTTCATTGCCTTCTTTGTCCTTGTAAACATTATAACGGTCCCAGTCAGTAGTTGTATCTACACCAGGTAATTTATCAAGATTTTCACTAACAACAGCAAATTCCTTTGGCGTAACATTTTTATTTTTGATGACTTGAGGCGATAACGGATAACCTCCAATCATTTCTCGATAAATCGCTAATACTTCCAATTCTTGTTTTGTGAAAGAATTGATCTCTTTTTCGGTAATTCGATCAAGTGTTAATTTATAAATTTTCGAATTATCATTTTTTAATTTTTTAATTTCTGCTTTTGAAACTTTCGCCTCTGCTTCACCAGGATGTTTCAAAATCCAAAAATCTTTTTTGTCTCTTTCTGTTATCGCTTTGAAATCCGCTTTTGTGTCTTTTTTGATTAACTTAGCTAAATCTTCTGCGACCTTTAATATATCTTCTTGTTTAATATTTTTCGGTCTCGTATAAGTGATTGCATTTAACGGTTTGTTTCCAACAACAATTTTCCCATTTCTATCTAAAATTTTTCCCCGTGGCACGGACGTATTAACCGTTACATTCTCTTTTCTATCAATTTCCCGCTTGTAATCATCACCGTAAACAATTTGGACAATCCCAAGTCGAAGAATAAGGAGAGAGAAGAGTATAAAGACTACAAAAAATAATATATTCATTCGTAAGGAGACAAACGCTCTTTTTTTCTTTTTCGTTTTCTTCAAATGACAAAACCCTCCCACTTTTTACATCACTCTACATTTTAACGGAAAGACAAAAGAATTTCTATAAATTAAATGCAGAAATATAAGGAAAGAGCTTTATTTTATTCTTCATAATATAAATTAGAAAAAGAGCCTAGAATATCTAAGCTCTAAAAAAGTACTAATTTGTTTATTCTGAACTAGAATCATCTATTTCATTTTGTTCTTTTTCTGCCTTTTTTATATTTATTATTTTATTAGGAGAATTTGTATCCTTTTTCTCACGTTTCTTTTTTAAATCAAAATATGCTTTAAACACGTCATCCGCTATATCTAAATTTGGATGCATTTTATCTGTCGTAGACCAAGGAACAACAACAGAGAGGGCGATTTCTGGATTGTCATACGGTGCATAGCCGGCAAATGTTAAGTTCCAAAGCATCAACCCCGGACTATGTGGAACAGGACCATCATAAAGCGCTTCTGCTGTTCCTGTTTTTCCTGCGATCTTTAATTGCTTATTTTTAATTGAGCCGTATCCGGTTCCGTTCGGATCATATACAACTAATCGTAAACCCTCTTTTACACGTTTAATTTCATCTTTATTCGCCCCTATTTTATTTAATACATTCGATCCAAGCTCGTGGGCTACTGGACCAAGTTTATGAATATCATCACTTGGTTCGCGAATTTCTTTAACTAAATGGGGCCTGATCCGGCTTCCGCCATTAGCAATCGTAGAAATGTATTGAACTAATTGCAACGGTGTATACGTATCAAATTGTCCGATTCCGAAGTCCAATACATTACCTGCGAAATCTGGAATCCTTCCGCCAAATCCGACCTGCTCGCCAGGAAGATCGATACCTGTCTTGACTCCTAATCCGAATTGCGCAAAATTATACCTTAATGTATCGATTGCTTTTACTTTATCGATACTAAGTGATCCATTAGGAATATAATATTGCTGACCGCCAATTCTCATCGCTAATTTAAACATATAAACATTGGAAGATCTCTTTAACGCATATAAGTCATCAATATCTCCAAAAGCTGACGTACTCCAAGAGCTTTTTGATTTCGTATCTTTAAATACTAAGGGCTCATCTCTAATGACCCTATTATTCATTGTAATTGCCCCGGTTTGGTAGCCTGTCAAAACCATTGCTCCCTTTACAGCCGAGCCCATCGCATAAGAGGTAATCATATTTCCTAAAGCAAAATCATTATATTCTCTCGCACCCGTTTTTTCATTTGTTTCTCGTAGTTTTCCTGCCATTGCTAATATTTCACCTGTATTCGGATTCATTACTGTGACAAATGTTCGATCCAAATAAGGTTGAGATAAATGGGATAATTTATTTGTAATAATTTCTTCAACCTTTTTCTGAAATTCCATATCAACAGATAACACTAAATCATTTCCACGTTGGCCTTTTCTAACAACTACCGAATCAATGACTTTCCCGGATTTATCCATTTTGTTTTCGATTTTTTCTTTTTTCCCTCTTAGAACGTCTTCATATTGATATTCTAAGTAACTTTTCCCAACACGATCGTTTCGGCTATAACCTAGTGCTGAATAATATTCAGCTTTTTCACTCGGCAAACCTTCTTTTGCTGTTGTAATTTTCCCTAAAATTGTTGCAAGCGGTGCAAATCCATCAATTTTATAACTATTATAGCGGTCCCAATCGGTTGTTATATCAACTCCTGGTAATGCATCCAAGTTTTCAGCAATTATCGCTATTTCTTCTTTTGTCACATTTTTATTTTTAATAATTTGTGGTGTCAGCGGATATCCGCTTAACATTTCTCGATAGATTGCCAGTATTTCAAGATCTTTCTTCGAAAAAGAATTCATCTCTTGTTCAGTAATTCTTTCTAACATGAGATGATAAATTTCTTTATCATAATCTTTTTCAGCTAATTTTTTTTGCTTTAAACTTTTTTCATCTTGTTTCGTAATTTTACTTTTTGCCTCATTTTGATGGTGTAAAATCCAAAAATCTTTACGATCTCTTTCAGTAATTGCCTTAAGGTCTTCTTTTGTATCTTTTTTAATGAATTTAGCCAATTTTTCAGCAATTCCAAGCATTTCTTCCGGTTTAATAGATGTCGGCCTTGTATATGTAATCGCCTTTAGCGGTTTATTTCCAACGATTAAATTTCCATTTCTATCTAATATTTTTCCCCGTGGAACTGGTATTTGAATCGTCACGTCACTTGTTTTCTTTATCTCATTTTTATACTTTTCCCCGTGGACAATTTGGACAACCCCTAATCGAAAAATAAGTGACGAAAATAAAAGAAAGACAACAAAAAAGATAATATTCATTCTAACAGGAACGACTAACTTCTTTTTCTTCTTTTTCATTTATTAATCCCCTTTTCCTCTATTTACCTTTATTTCATTGTAAAGGAAAAGTCCAACTAATTGAATAAAAATTTTAAATAAATAAAAAAAGGCATGACATAATGCCTTTTTTTACGATACAGATATTTATGTAGACACTCTTTTTAAAAGAAATGAAACACAAATATATCCAGCACCTAAAATCATGAGCAAGTAGGGAATGCTTTGTTTATCATTAAAAAAAGTAATCGCTCCTATAAAGGCTAAAATTGAAACTATTCGACCGGTATTTAAAAACAATTCGCGAACGACTATATATTCAATTCTAGCTTCAGCCGCCTGCCACCCTCTGCCGATTACGTCATATGTCATTGAAATATATGGCACTAGAATAATCGGATATGCAATTGCAATTACAGCTGCATATATCAATAATCTTGCGTAACTAAAATCAAATACGATAATAAATATCCCCGCATATAAAAGGAATCCCCCTAACAGTATCGCTCTTTTTCGATATTTTCTTTTAATAAGTCGTGTAACTAAAGAATACCCTAAAAACGATATTCCTGAATTAATGAGCCCGAACGTGCCTAATGCAAATTCACTGCCTGTTGAGACAAAAACAAATACAGAAATAATAAATGCAAATATTCCATCTCGTAATCCTTGAAAAAAATGTGCATTTGTTATTAATCGCCAATTTCGATTATTTTTTCTCTCACCTAATATTCGAGTAAGCAAATATCTTCCATGAGCAGGACGCCTTTTAATAAAAAAGCTTAAAACGACAGCTAATGCGAAAAGTGTAAGTGAAAACCCAAAAACAATGGTATATCCAATATTGGATGAAAAACGTGAAATAATAAATCCGGCTAAAATGGGACCGATCATTCCACCACATGAAGTAAGGCTACCTAAAAATCCATTAAAAAAATCTCTCGTTTCAGGTTCAGTTATTTCAAAGGTAAGCACATTAAACGCAAGCCAATAAAAACCATATCCAATCCCTAGTAGACCACCTAATACAACTAAATAGTGTGATGCATGACTACCGAAAAACAGTACAGATAAATAAAACAATGCTAAAAAAATAACACCAATTCGCAGCACAATGACCCTATCTACCTTCTTCGCCCATCTCCCAGCTAAAATAAATGTGAGCGGCTGAAAAACAACAACTGAAAGATTGTAAATGGCTAAATCAATAAACTCCCCTGATTGTTTCCATAAATAAATATTTACAAACGTATTAGATAAAGCCACACTTAATGAGTATATTCCTCCGATATAGAGTAACAAAGATAAGTCTTTTGTTAATTCTATTTCACCTAACCATTTTCGAAATATCATGATAAACTCCCCTTTTTCATCCTTTATAGCTTTTGAAAAAGGAGTGATATTATACATTTTTCTATTCGTTATCTGTGCAATAAAAAAAGCACCGGAAGATTCCAATGCTTTTTTATTTATTATTTTGCAGCAGCGTATAATTTTGCAACTTCATCCCAGTTTACTACATTCCAGAATGCTTTAATGTAGTCAGGACGGCGATTTTGATAATTTAAGTAGTATGCATGCTCCCAAACGTCTAAGCCAAGGATAGGAGTTTTTCCTTCCATTAATGGATTATCTTGGTTTGGAGTGCTAGTTACTTCTAATTCACCATTATTAACGACTAACCAAGCCCAACCTGATCCAAAGCGGCCAGCACCAGCAGCAGCAAATTCTTCTTTAAATTTATCTAGGCTGCCAAATTTTTTATTAATTGCATCTGCTAATTCACCAGTTGGCTCTCCGCCTCCGTTTGGAGAAAGAAGTTTCCAGAATAATGAGTGGTTTGCATGTCCGCCACCATTATTACGAACTGCAGTACGCTTTGCTTCAGGAACTGCATCAAGATTTGCAATTACTTCTTCTACGGATTTGCTAAGAAGTTCTTCATTTCCTTCAAGTGCTGCATTTAAGTTCGTTACATATGTGTTATGGTGTTTTGTGTGATGGATATTCATTGTTTCTTTGTCAATATGAGGCTCAAGAGCGTCATATGCATAAGGTAATTGTGGTAATTCAAATGCCATGGTAAAATTCCTCCCTATGTAAATGTTTTGAATCAAAGTGATTCATGTAATTTCAATTTAAGATTACCAAAGTTATAAGTAGCAGGCAAATAAATTGCCTAGTTTTTCTAAAAATTTTTCAACGACTAGATACTAATAAAAAAATAAACGACCATTACGAGTTGAATTAACCCTTTCACGACCACACTACTAACGAAACCGATTAGTGACCCCATTCCAATTTTCATCGCCTTAATAAACGGCGTCCGGTTTACAATCAACTCCCCGATGACAGCGCCTAAAAAAGGGCCAATTAGAATTCCTATAACCGGGATAATAAAAGGGCCAACTAACAATCCAATTGTACTCCCCCACACACCGGCTTTCGATCCTCCGAATTTTTTCACACCAATTAGATTGGATAGATAGTCTGCTCCAAAAAGTAAAATAACAAACAGGATTTGAATTGTCCAAAAAAGCCAATTAAATGAATGAAAGGAAAAAAATAAGCCGTATAATATAAAGGAACCAAAAAGAAAAAGAACACTAGGAATTATTGGATAAATTAAACCAATAAAGGCAACGAGCATCATTACAATTATGATCGTCCAGTATAACCAGTCCATAACTAACACCTCTTCTAATAGGATTATGCATTTATTTCTCAACGTTTTTACGTATTTCAAATGACATTTACTAAAAAAAAACCTACAATGATAAATAGTTGTACATATTAAGGAAAACGCAAAAAAGGAAGTGACGATTGTTTTGAATATTTTTCAACGCTTTATTAAAAGTCTTTATTCCCCTAAAGATATTGCAAAATATCGCTTTTTAGGAATCGGAAAAACGATTTTGTACGTTTTTTTACTTATGTTTTTATCCACTTTACCTGGATTATATCATTTTTCAAAAATGACAATTACTGCATTAAATGAAGGTAAACAAATCTTTATGGAAGAATTGCCTCCATTTCAAATTGAAAACGGAAATCTTACATCAAATATTAAAGAACCCTTTACATTGCAAAAGTCCGATTTTCAAATCATACTCGATCCAACTGGAAAAATCTCCAAGCAAGATATTGAAAAAGAAGGTAATGTTGTCGCATTACTAAAAAACGAATTCGTTGTTGTCAACGATCGAAATGTCCAAAACTTTCCTTATTCAGCCCTTGAGGGGATGAAATTACAAAACAAAGATATTGATAAATTTTTGTCTTCTATAAACGGCGTACTTTGGATTGTATTACCCATCGTATTTATTATTATGTACTTATTTACCTCTGCTATAGGATTTATTAAAATTTCAATTTTCGCAGGCATTGGAATTTTATTTGCAAGGACATTTGACAGAAACCTCCAATATCGAAATAGCTGGAGAATTACTGCCCACTGCATTACCTTACCGACAGTATTTTTTGCATTAATGGATGCATTAAAAACAGTCGTTCCGGGTGGATTATTAATCAACTGGATTATTTGTTTAATCTTCCTTTATTTAACCGTTAGAGAGATTCCGAAACCTAAAGTTAAAGCATAGTAATAGAAAAACTGACATTCAAGTCAGTTTTTTTCCTTTTTAGTCATAAGCAGTTAAGGACAAGCATATATATGACAAAAAGGAGGCGCTAATCTTGAAAAAATTCCTAGCATTCGTCGCAGTAATTATTATTATTTATAGTGTCTATATTGATATCAATTTCGGAACCATCCCTGTTGTTTCGCAAACAACAGTAAAATCAGAAAAGAACGCAACGATAGAAAAGCCTGCTCCATATATAAATAAGAAAGTGAATCCCGGTGACACCGTTTTGTCCATCGTGGAAAAAATCAATAAATCTCCATTAACCGTTCCGATAAAACAAGTAATCATTGACTTCAAAAAATTTAATCATAATATCGCACCCGAGGAAATTCAAATTGGTCAGGTTTACAAATTTCCAATATATAAATAAAATGACGAACTTCATTTCCTTGTCAATTACCGTCAAATATTGATACAATACATTTGTTATAAATTAAAATACAAACTGATTTGTACTTAATAAAGGAGCGAATTACCCTTGGGTGAAATTATACATCGTTCAAAAACACGCCCCGTTAAGGTTGGTAATCTAACTATCGGGGGAAGCAATGAACTTTTTATTCAAAGTATGACAACAACAAAAACACATGACGTGGAAGCAACAGTTGCCCAAATTAAACGTTTGGAAGAAGCTGGTTGTCAAATTGTTCGGGTTGCATGTCCAGACGAACGTGCAGCTGAAGCAATTCCTGAAATAAAAAAGCGAATCAATATTCCATTAGTTGTTGATATTCATTTTGATTATCGTCTCGCCTTAAAAGCAATTGAAGGCGGTGCGGATAAAATACGTATTAACCCCGGAAATATTGGGAAACGCGAAAAAGTAGAAGCAGTTGTTAAGGCGGCTAAAGCAAAAGGTATACCTATACGTATAGGTGTAAATGCGGGAAGTCTTGAAAAACAATTTTTACAAAAATATGGTTATCCAACTGCAGATGGTATGGTTGAAAGTGCTTTACACCATATAAAAATTTTAGAAGATCTAGATTTCCACGATATTATTGTCTCAATGAAAGCATCCGATGTGAATCTTGCAATTGAGGCGTATGAAAAGGCTGCTCGCGCTTTTGACTATCCTTTACACTTAGGAATTACTGAATCCGGAACACTTTTCTCCGGAACTGTAAAAAGTGCTGCTGGTTTAGGAGCTATCTTAAGTAAAGGTATCGGTAATACACTACGTATTTCTTTAAGTGCCGACCCAGTCGAAGAAGTAAAAGTAGCTAGAGAATTGTTAAAAGTGTTCGGGTTATCTTCAAATGCGGCAACATTGATTTCATGCCCCACTTGTGGAAGAATCGAAATCGATTTAATTAGTATTGCCAATGAGGTTGAAGAGTATATTTCAACGATTAAAGCACCAATTAAGGTGTCAGTATTAGGCTGTGCCGTAAACGGTCCTGGTGAAGCTCGTGAAGCGGATATTGGAATCGCGGGGGCTCGTGGTGAAGGTTTGCTTTTCCGTAAAGGAAAAATCGTAAGAAAAGTCCCTGAAGAAACAATGGTAGAAGAATTGAAAAAAGAAATTGATTTAATTGCTGAAGAATATTATAAGAAACAAGAAAGTGAACAAAAAGCATAGAAAAGTGCGGAGTGGATCCGCACTTTTCTTTTTTATTACAGCTCCCACATTTATGGTAGTGATTAAGATATAAACATTAAAAAAATGGTAGTACGAATATCCCAATAATAAGAGAAACAACACCTATCCCTATACTCCATGCACCTAATGTTTTGGCGTTCCTTCTTCTTGCAACAAAACCAAGAATGATCCCTACGGCCCCTAATACTACTGGTAAGAAAAATAGGGATAGAACTGATAAAGCTAATGCAGACCAGCCAATAACTTTCCCACTTACATGAGCATGTTCATGGTCCTTATCTTCATCGCGATCACGATCACGATCGTTACTACGATCCCAAGAGACAGGTGCAGCTATTTCAGCAGCCGTTTCTTCACGATACTCATGATTATCTTTTTCATCATGATGATTTTCTTCTAGCTTGTCATAACGCGTTTCATCATTCATAATATCCCTCACTTTCGAATCGTAAGAGCAGGAGCATTATTATTGTGTACTGAATGTTATTGTTTCATCATAACAATCTTTTCCAGCAATGAATGATGTAATTTTTGTTCAGTTTTATAATAGTATGATACACTTTTTATGGTGTAAATTTTTATTGAGCTTATAAAGGAGTAGTTATTTGATGAAAATGAAATTTGGAATCGACATTGACGGAACTGTAACCCACCCAAATTCTTTACTTCCCTATATAAATGAAGCGTTTCAATTACAATTAACTTTAGATGATATTACAGAATACGAACTCACAAATGTCATTGACGTTGACCCAAAAGCTTTTTATGAATGGTTTGTTAAAACAGAACCGAGGATGTATGGTGAATCACCGCTTGCTAAAGGGGCAAAAGAAGTTTTAACAAAATGGAAAGAAAAGTTTGAGCTATATTTCATAAGTGCGAGAAGTTCGAATTTAATCGATGTTACAGAAAATTGGTTTAATACAAATGATTTATTTTACCACCACATTGAATTAATCGGATCACATAATAAAGTAGAAGTAGCAAAAAAATATCAGGTTGATCTCTTTTTTGAGGATAAACATGACAATGCAGTAATGATACATGAACAATTACAAATACCAGTTATTTTATTCGATACACCTTATAATCAAGATCCTATTCCTGAAGGAGTCGTTCGGGTAAAAAATTGGCATGAAGCTGAAATATGGGTAGAAAAATGGTTGAAGATGAAAAGTAAAGTAACAAACTAAGTATAAATAAAAAATCATAAGACAGGATCTTATGATTTTTTATTTTATGCAATCCGGACATTTTCCATAAATTTCAAATTTATGACCTGAAACATTATATCCTACTAAGTCTTCATCCAAAATATTCATCGGACACGTTTGAATTTCTTTCGTTTTTCCACATTCTAAACAAATAAAATGATGATGGTGATTATTTGTTGAACAGCTAAAACGAAAATTCTTTTCCCCCGATAATTCCGTTGCTTCAAGAATCCCTAATTCAACAAATAAAGATAAATTTCTATATATAGTATCGAAGCTCAATCCTGGATAATCATCTTTCATATATTCCAGAACATCCCGTGCTGTTAAATACTTGTTATTAGCAGCAAATAATTCTAGCATTTGTTCCCGTTTTCCGGTATGCTTAAACCCTTTGTCTTTCAATGTTTGAATCGCACTAGTAACATGCATTTTATATAACACCTACTTTAATGAATGCTATTAAGAATGATTACGATTTATTCCATAAAAAAATTATACATGAGATTTTCCTTAATGTAAACTTACTCACTCTAGTTGCTTTTACTTAAGGCTTTGTTAAAAGTACGATATTTAAAATTGACACTATGTTGATTGGAGCGGAAGGTACGAGACTCCTGCGGGATCAGCGGGACAGGTGAGACCCCGCAGACGCGAAGCGTTGAGGAGGCTCACCGCCCGCCCCGCGGAAAGCGAGTACCTGCAGCGGAAATCAACATCCTAGTTTCACAGAGACTTCCTAAAAAACAAAATGAATTGGAACATTTCGTTTGTCCTATTCATATGTATCAAAAGAGGAGTGATGTGCAGATGAAATTACTACAAAATGTGATTAATTACAAAATTAACATAATCACAGGAGAAGAATTATTAAAATATGCAAAACAATTTAATGTCCGGCTATCTAAAAGTGACGCAAATAAGATTGCTGCATATTTACGAGGAAAATCTTATAACATATTTGACGATAAACAACGAACCAAACTGATAAAAGAAGTAGCGAAAATTACTGGGCCTGAAACAGCAAAAGAAATCAACCGAATATTTGTTCAATTCACGAAGTAATAAAGCATTGAGGGAAAAATCCCTCAATGCTTTATTGTGAATGCTAAATCTTAATGATTAATAATTTCTTCAATCATCTTCTCATTAAACTGCTTATTTTTTAACATTGCTATTTCATACTTATATGGGGCTTTTTTATTTGCCTTATCCTCTCCGACAAAAGGAGTTTCTAATATCTTCGGAATATCTTCTAGTTGTGGATGATGAACAATATCATTTAAAGCTTTGAATCCAATATGTCCAAATCCAATATTTTCATGTCTATCTTTCCTTGCCCCTGTCACATTTTTACTGTCATTTATGTGTAATACTTTAATTCGATCAATCCCAATTAAACGATCAAACTCTTCAAGAACACCATCAAAATTATTTACAATATCATAACCAGCATCATGTGTGTGACATGTGTCAAAACAAATAGATAACTTATCATTTAAATGAACACCATCAATAATTTTTGCCAGTTCCTCAAAAGATCTACCACATTCAGAACCTTTACCAGCCATTGTTTCAAGTGCGATTTGAACATTTTGGTCTGCAGTAAGAACTTCATTTAAGCCTTTAATTATTTGTTCAATCCCCTTATCTGCTCCTTCACCGACATGTGCCCCAGGGTGAAGCACAATTTGCCTAGCTCCAATCGCTTCTGTTCTTTCGATTTCAGAACGTAAGAAATTTACTCCTAGTTCATAAGTAGAAGGATTTACTGTATTTCCAATATTAATGATGTATGGTGCATGTACGATAATTTCATCAATACCGTTTTCTTTCATATGGGAAATACCCGCTTCAATATTAAGATCTTCTATCTTTTTACGTCGCGTATTTTGTGGAGCTCCCGTATATATCATAAACGTATTTGCACCATAAGAAACAGCCTCTTCACTTGCTCCAAGCAACATTTTCTTACCACTCATTGATACATGTGATCCAAGTTTTAACATTCTCCACACTCCCTAAAAATAATCTATTTACGCTTTTGCAGCTTTCTTTCTCGCTTTTTAATTTGCTCGACTTGTTGATTAATTTTCTTTTTATATCCAGGTTTTACCTTCTTTGGTTTCCTTACTAAATTTCTTGCCTTATTTTCAATTTCATCAGACTGTTTTTTTCGATTCTTTCTTTTATTTCTTTCGGTAATGGCTACCCATTCACCTTTTTGTAAATCCTTATACTCAAAAATAATGCCCATTTTTTCAAGGCGATTTAATGCATCTTCATCAGATGGTGTATAAATCGTTGCTGAAATTCCTGAATGCCCCGCTCTTGCTGTTCTACCTGCACGGTGTACATAAAAATCAAGATCTTGTGGAAGCTCATAATTAATTACATGGCTTATGCCTTCGATATCGATTCCGCGTGCTGCAAGATCTGTTGCTAGGATATATTGATAATCAAGGTTTCTAATTTGTTTCATCATTTTTGTCCGTTCACGCGGCGATAAATCTCCATGGATTCTACCAACTTTTAATCCCTTTTCGATCAATTTATCGGCCACCTCATCTGCCATCGATTTCGTATTCGTAAATACAATTGCCAAATATGGATTAAATGTTTTTAACATATCTGTCAATAAATCGATTTTTTCCCTGCTTCGTAAAGGGATTAAAAGATGTTTAATATTTTCGGCTGATATATGCTTCGGCTGAACATGCTCATATATTGGATTTTCCATATACTTTTTAAGGAATGGTTTTAATTTTTCCGGAATTGTTGCTGAAAAAACAAGGATTTGCAATTCTTTAGGCATACGGCCCGCAATTTGATCGACATCATAAAGGAAGCCCATATCTAACATTAAATCTGCTTCATCTACGACTAATGTTTTTGCCGTATGGACAAATAATGCCTGCTCTCGAATTAAGTCATTAATTCTCCCCGGAGTACCTACAACAATTTGTGGCTGGTTTTTCAACTTTTCAATCGTACGCTGTTTATCCGTCCCACCTATAAAACAACGGGAAATAATCGATTGATCCTCATAAAACTTCGTTATCTTTAAAATTTCATGATAGATTTGATTAGCAAGCTCCCGTGTTGGAGCTGTTATAACTGCTTGTACTTCCTGTACTTCCGGATTAATCGATTGAATGATCGGCAATAGGTATGCGTGCGTTTTCCCCGTCCCCGTTTGGGATTGTCCGATCGCACTTTCCCCTCGTAAAATAGTTGGGATCATCTTTTTTTGAATTTCTGTTGGTTCATAAAAGCCTAACTCACTTATCGCCTTATCTATATAGGAATTAAACTGAAACATCGAAAATTTATTATCGTTCATATTACACTCTCCTTATAAAGGACATTTTCCATTACCGAAGTCCATTTTGTTATTATAATCGACAATAACTAAAACTTCCACTCCCACAAAAGTAAAAGACGTTTTATAAAAATGTGCATATTGTAATATAGAAGTAAATTTAATAAGAAAGGAGGAAAACTTTTGCCGCCGCCAAATATATTTCCTCAGATGAATAATGCTCCGATGCCAAGATTTTTTGGAGGCAATATGCCGCGGCCACCGATGAATTCGGGCGGTATGTTTCAAGGACCCATGCAGGCAATAGGTCGTTCATCTCCATTTGGTATGAGAGGATTTCCCGGTGGTAGTCCCAATCCTGCAAGTGGTGGTGGGTTACTTTCGCGCTTGTTTCAACGCGGAGCAACATCCCAAGCAGGCAATATAGCCAATGCAGCCGCGGGTTTTCAGCGCGCTGGCAGTGGAGGAGGTCTTCTTAGTAATATAGGGAATATTGCTAATCCGGGTAAAATCGGTACATTTTTAAATAATACCCAAAATGTGCTCAGAACGGCTCAGCAAATCGGTCCTATGGTTCAACAATACGGACCACTAGTTAAAAATTTACCTGCCATGTGGAAAATGTACAAAGGTCTAAAAAGTACAGATACAGAAGATGATAATGATGACGTTGAAGATGAAACAAATGAAAGTACAATTGGAAATGAATCGAATGAAGAATCTAGTACCCACGTAGTAAATGATACAAAATCAAAATCAAGTAAAACAGGAAAGAAGAGAAAAACTAGTTCACAAACAGTTAAAATTAAATCGAAGACTACTTCAACACCAAAAAAAAATGTAACAGGTGAATCTGTACCTAAATTATATATATAATTTATTATACAGCCGTTATGAAGTTTTTTCATAGCGGTTTTTTCTATTTCCAGCTCATTTCTAATCTTTCTTTTGTATTATCATTGGAATTTTAATATAATGTAAAGGATGTACTAGATAAATAGTATTCGCAACAATGACATACCTTTAGTCAGGAGGATGAAACATGGAGGTAATGAAAATTTCCCCCCGTGGATATTGCTATGGTGTTGTCGATGCAATGGTTATTGCACGAAACGCTGCTTTAGATAAGACTTTACCACGCCCAATCTATATATTGGGTATGATTGTTCATAATAAACATGTAACAGATGCTTTCGCTGAAGAAGGAATTATTACTCTAGACGGAAAGAATCGTAAAGAAATTCTCGAAAAAGTAGAAAAAGGCACAGTTATATTTACTGCGCACGGTGTTTCACCAGAAGTAAGAGAAATAGCCAAGAAAAAAGGACTCGTTACGATTGATGCAACTTGTCCCGATGTAACGAAAACACATGACCTCATTCGTCAAAAAAAGGCTGAAGGCTATGATGTAATCTATATTGGCAAAAAAGGACACCCAGAACCAGAAGGAGCTGTCGGAGTTGCGCCTGAAATTGTCCATTTAGTTGAAACTCTTGAGGATGTAGAGCAGTTAGAAGTTCAAAATAAAAAATTGATTGTTACAAACCAGACAACAATGAGCCAATGGGATGTTCTCGACATCATGGAGAAAGTCAAAGAGAAATACCCTTATGTTGAGCAGCATAAAGAGATCTGTTTAGCTACACAAGTAAGACAAGAAGCAGTTGCCGAACAAGCTGGGGAAGCCGATGTTCTCATTGTTGTTGGTGATCCAAAAAGCAATAATTCAAACCGTCTAGCACAAGTTTCCGAACAAATTGCCCACACGAAAGCATATCGTATTGCCGATATATCTGAAATCCAAATTGAATGGATTAAAGACGCTAAAAAAGTTGCTGTTACTGCCGGTGCATCTACGCCTACACCAATTGTCCGTGAAGTAATCGCCTTTATCGATCAATTTGATCCAGCCAATGAAGAAACTTGGCATCGTGAAAAAAAGGTTCCATTAAATAAAATACTGCCAAAGGTAAAAAAATTAACTCAAAAATAAAAATCCCATTTGGGATTTTTATTTTTTATACAAATGTAAATGGGTCTGTATGAATCGTTGAGGGGATAAATTGAACACTGTATCCTTTATCCTTACACATTTTGCTTAATCTCTCAGCAACCCCTTTTTTCATTACCTTTTCAACATTATGCCCGGGATCGATAATATTGAGTCCCATTTGCATCGCATCATGGGCATTATGATAATAAAAGTCACCCGTAACGAAGACATCCGCACCTTTAAACTTCGCCTTCGAAAAGTATTTATTGCCGTCGCCGCCTAAAACAGCTACTTTATTAATTCGAGCATGTAAATCCCCAACAACCCTTACTGTATTCACTTCTAACGTTTTCTTCACATGTTCTGCAAATTGCTCCAGCGACATTTCTTCATTTAACATACCGATTCTGCCTAAACCTAAAACTTGCCCTTTATTTTCTAGTGGGTATATATCGTATGCCACTTCTTCATATGGATGTGCTTTTATCATCGCCGTAATAACTCTTTTTTCAATCGATGCGGGAATGATCGTTTCAATTTTATTTTCCTTTACGGACTCTAACTTTCCTTTTGCCCCAATAAATGGTGAGGAATGTTCACTTGGTAAAAAACGTCCCGTCCCTTCTGAAGAAAAAGAACAATGACTATATTGTCCAATCGCACCCGCGCCGGCCTTACCGATTGCATTTCGTACCTCTTCTTCATAATCAACCGGAAC
Organism: Heyndrickxia sporothermodurans; assembly: GCA_016756695.1. Classification (GTDB taxonomy): domain Bacteria; phylum Bacillota; class Bacilli; order Bacillales; family Bacillaceae_C; genus Heyndrickxia; species Heyndrickxia sporothermodurans. The sequence goes on along the minus strand of CP066701.1, from coordinate 3,124,453 downwards.
ATATACAACTAATTTTTTTAATTTATCTTCGTATGTAGGATCTAACACTTCTGTATTTTGCAATTGAAGGGCTTCTGCTAGTAAATCATTTACACCTCCAATCGCAACATCTAAGTTTGTATGGGCTGCATAGACGGCAATATCATGTTTAATCAATTTTTCAATTATTTTCCCTTGTGCCTGATCTGTCAATAGGTTTTTTAAAGGACGAAAAATAAGAGGATGATGCGCGATAATTAATTGGACATTCTTTTCAATCGCTTCATCGACTACTTCATCCAAAATATCTAAGGCGATCATTACATTTTTAATCGGTTTATTCAATTTGCCAATTTGTAATCCAATTGGATCCCCTTCCATGGCATATTTTTTCGGAGAAAAGCTTTCGAACAATTGAATGATTTCATAACCATTTACTGTTTTCATTTTAATACCTCTTTCACTAGCATGATGTTTTTCTTTAACTGTTCTTTTCTTTCAGAGATTTTGTCGGGATCTTCGGCTTCGTTCATTTTTTCTAAAATATTCTTCCATTGCTTTAATTCCTCTGTCCATTTCTTTTTAAACGCCTCATTTTTTTCCTTCATAAGAAACGGTCCCAACAATAAACTTGCATCGGTTAGTTTGTATGACTCATTCGTTTGAATTTTACTAGCAACTAATATTTCATAAATTTTTTCGTCTTCTTCAATTATTTCCTCATTTATTAGCTCCCAATTATTTTGTACACACCAATTACGGATATGATGTGCACCAATATTAGGTTGTAGAATTAATCGTTGTACGCCTTCTAAACGTTCTGCCCCTTTTTCAAGAATAGAAGTAATCAGTCCACCACCCATCCCTGCAATAGTGATACAATCAACTTCATTAGCTTCGATCACTTCAAGTCCGTCACCTTTGCGTACGGAAATTTTGTTTTCAAGTTTCGCTTCTTTTACTTGTTGGAGGGCAGTTTGATAAGGTCCATCAACAATTTCACCGGCAATCGCTGCCTTGGCCAATCCTTTATTAATTGCATAACAAGGTAAATAAGCATGGTCAGATCCTATATCCGCAAAAATTGAATCCTTAATTATGTATTTGCTTACCGTCTCCAGCCTTATTGAAAGCTTGTCTATATTCATCATTTCACCACTTTAATCATTAATTTAACTGAATTACTTTATATAATATACAAAAAAAAGCTCTTTGCACAATGCAAAGAACTCTTTTTATAAACAAACTTGAACAATTGACATAATTATTTAAGCTTTACAAGCCAATCTGCCATTGCATCAATATTTTCAGGTTTAACTAGTCCACCAGGCATACCGCCGGAAGTTCCGTTTGCTAAAACATCTTTCACCTTGTCTTTACCAAGTTTCGCTCCAAGACCGTGTAAATTCGGACCTGCTCCACCTTCTAAGTTGTTACCATGGCAACCAATACATGTTTGCTTTGCAAAAGCCTCTGGTTCAAATTTTTCTGTTACCTTTTCTTTTCCCCCGTTTTCTTTTTCTTTTGCGATTTCTTTCGCATCACCTAATCCTTTAACAGATAAAAAGAAAACAAGCACAATTCCCAATACACAAATCAAAAGATAAGGTATTACTGGATTACGTTTCATGATATACCTCCTTATGTAAGAAACCTAATAAATAAATACATTATACAAACAACTTTATTTTACTCGAAAAACATTGGGAGGGAAAGCCCTAACGAGAAAGATTCCATATTTTTTCGGAAATTAGACAAAAACTCCATCAAATTTTGATGAAGTTTTGACTTTTTCCTTATTTAGTATGTGCAAAAATATTATTTCCAAAGATATTTTTTCATTGAAGCCCTAAATAATTTTGTTAATAGCAGCCAACTTCACGTGAAATGACCATTCTTTGTACTTCTGATGTTCCCTCTCCAATTTCAAGAAGTTTTGCATCCCTCATAAATCGCTCTACATGATAATCTTTCATATACCCGTTCCCACCATGTATTTGTACAGCTTGGTTCGTTATTTCCATACATATTTCTGAAGCATAGAGTTTGCACATTGCTGCTTCTTTAGAGAATGGTTTGCCTTGATCTTTAAGCCAAGCAGCCTTATAAACCATATTTCTTGCAAGTTCAATTTTCATTGCCATATCGGCAATTTTAAATTGTGTTACTTGAAATTGTGATAGAGAACGACCAAATTGCTTTCTTTCTTTTGCATATTGTAATGCTTTTTCATAAGCGGCTTGTGCGATACCAACTGCCATCGCACCAATCCCTATTCTTCCACCGTCTAAAGTAGCCAAAAATTGTTTAAATCCTTGTCCTCGTTCACCTAACAGATTTTCTTTTGGCACTCTTACCTCTTCCAAAACTAATTCCGTTGTATTTGAAGCATGAAGCCCCATTTTTTCATAATTATTTATTACTGAAAATCCTTCAGAATCAGTTGGAACAATGATTGCGCTTATTTCTTTTTTATTGTTTTCCATACCGGTAACAGCAGTTAACGCTAAGTATTTAGCATAGCTAGCATTCGTAATAAAGCACTTATTCCCATTAATTACAAAGTTATCTCCGTCCTCGACTGCTGTTGTTTGTGTTCCGCCGGCATCTGATCCAGCAGTTGGTTCAGTCAACCCAAAGGCACCGAGTGATTCGCCTGTACAGATTGGAACTAAGTATTTCTCTTTTTGAGCCTTCGTTCCAAACATATTAATGGGTGCCCCGCCTAAAGATATATGGGCAGAGTAAGTGATACCTGTTGAGCCGCAAGCTTTACTTAATTCTTCGACTACAATGGCAAAACTTATTGTATCTGCACCTGCTCCACCATATTCTTCAGGAAATGGCAGACCCATCATCCCTAAATCCGATAATTTATTAAATATTTCCTTTGGGAACTCTTTATTACTATCTCTTTCCAATGCCCCTTTTTCAACTTCTTCCGCGGCAAACTCTTTAATTGTTCGCCGGATCATTGCTTGTTCTGCTGTAAGACTAAAATCCATTGCACATATCCCCCTTTTTTCTTGAAGCCGCTTTCATTTAACATTATAATGTAAGTAGAAGAATATTCTCAACTTTTTAAAGCTTTAAAAATTATCCTGTTATATTAAGATAAATAATTAATACTAAAATACCTAATACACCAGAGATAATAAAATAAAGTAATTTCATCCGCCATCCCGTTAGTAACCAAATAAAGCAATTAAAAAAAAGCGTAATATAAAGTGCTAATGAATTATTATTAAATAACTTTTCAATAATATGGATAGATAAAAGTAAAAATAAAAATGCAGCTCCAATATAAAAAATAGAATACCAAAATTCTTTGTTAGAATAATAAAAACCTAAAATTAGTAAAAAAACGACAAAACTTGTCAAAATCATCGTTTGCAAAATAAAAGCTAATTCAGTAAAATAAATGACAAATAATGATACGCTGACAATTAAACAAAGGATGAAAAGAAAAATACCAAACTTTCCTCCATGTTTTCTTTTGTTAACGTCACTTATTTCATTATTTAGCTCACCTTCACTATACAAGGCAAGTAAATAATCGCAATAATGGTCCGGTAGCATTTTATGGTTTTTCCAATAAATGATTTCATTAATTATTACTTCTTTTCGTGAAGAATCCAATATGCAACACATCCTGTTAAAAACTTTCGACAAAAAGCGTGAAATATCCTTTTTTCTTTTCAAAAAAATAGCTTACTTCCGAAGAAGTAAACTATTTCAAATTTAGTATTATTCTAAGAAATCCTTTAATCGTTTACTTCTGCTTGGATGACGAAGTTTGCGTAGGGCTTTGGCTTCAATTTGACGTATTCTTTCTCGAGTAACACCGAATACCTTGCCTACTTCTTCAAGGGTTCTTGTACGGCCGTCATCAAGTCCAAAACGAAGTCGGAGAACATTTTCTTCACGATCAGTTAACGTGTCTAAAACATCTTCTAATTGTTCTTTTAATAATTCATATGCAGCATGTTCAGATGGTGAAGTTGCGTCTTGATCTTCGATAAAATCACCTAGATGGGAATCGTCTTCTTCACCTATTGGAGTCTCCAATGAAACTGGCTCTTGAGCAATCTTTAAGATTTCTCTTACCTTTTCCGGAGTTAAATCCATTTCTTCTGCTATTTCTTCAGGAGATGGTTCACGACCTAAGTCTTGTAATAATTGTCGTTGAACGCGAATTAATTTATTAATTGTCTCAACCATGTGAACCGGAATACGAATCGTACGGGCTTGGTCCGCAATCGCACGTGTAATCGCTTGACGTATCCACCAAGTTGCATACGTACTAAATTTAAACCCTTTATCATAATCAAATTTTTCAACTGCTTTAATTAGTCCCATATTACCTTCTTGAATTAGGTCCAAGAAAAGCATACCGCGCCCAACGTATCTTTTAGCAATACTAACTACTAAACGTAAATTTGCTTCTGCAAGTCGTCTTTTCGCTTCTTCATCGCCTTGTTCAATACGTTTAGCAAGAGAGATCTCTTCTTCAGCAGAAAGTAAGTCTACTCGGCCAATTTCCTTTAAGTACATTCGGACCGGGTCATTTATTTTTACACCTGGAGGAACACTTAAATCATTTAGATCAAACTCTTCATCATCTTTCTCAAGTTCATGAATGTTTGGAGCATCCTCATCTTCATCATCATTTTCTTCTGTAATCTCAATCCCTTGGTCACCTAAATATTCATAAAATTCATCCATTTGCTCAGAATCTAATTCGAAATGACCTAATTTACTTGAGATTATTTCATATGTTAATATACCTCTTTTTTTACCACGCTCAACTAATTGCTCTTTAGCTTGATCAAGAGTTAATTCGGATTCAATTTCTTTGGAACGAGCTGATTTTTCAGCCATTTGTCCCCCTCCTTCCAAGTATTTCAACCAACTACAGAATTTATAAGGATTTCCGGAGTTGTAAGATTTCAACTGCAAGGCTCAACGCCTTTTCCCTATCATTTTCTTGCTCTGCTTTCTTTTGCAAGTTTTCTTTTTCCTTTATTTTTAACATCTTTTGATGTTTCAACACTTGATATACATAATCCTCAATTTCACGATCAGTAACTTCGCTATTTAGCGGCATCATTTCAAGTTCAGTTACGATTCCTCGCAATTTTTCATCAGGAAGAATGAGTAAAAACTTACTCGTATCAGGCTCATTTCCTTCCTCATAAAAACCAAGTAAATAGGTCAGAATCGCTTGATGTTCATCATAGTATAGAATAATTCCATTTAATAATTCTTTTATTTTAAATGCTACATCAGCATCTTGCAGCATGTGGGCAAGTAAACGTCTTTCCGCAGTATGATGAGCCGGAAATAAACGATTTTTTTGTTCAGTATAAAATCTTTTCGTCTTTACCTCTTTTTGGTGATGCCGATTTTTTTTAGTTGCATAAAATATTTGTTTCTGTTGTTGTTTTAATGCATCTAAAGATATCGAAAATTCATCTGCCAACTGCCTTAAGTAATGATCTCTTTCTACTGCTTTATCAAGATTTGTAATTTCTTCTATAATCTTTTCTATATATTGTAGCTTTTCTCCTTCATTTTGAAGATTTTTTCCTAAACGGAAATATTCCATTTTGAAGGACATAAACGTTAGACTTGCCCCTATTACATCTTGACGAAACTTTTCGGCTCCGTATTTTTTTATGTAGTCATCAGGGTCTAATCCTTCGGGCATCCTTGCTATACGAATATTACAGTTTTGCTCAGAGAGCATTTTCCCGGCTCTATAAGCTGCTTCAATACCTGCAAAATCCGAATCATAACAAATCGTAACAGAATCTGTCATTCTTCTAATTAACTGAACGTGCTGTTCTGTTAAAGATGTACCCATCGTAGCTATACCATTAAAAATTTCAGCTGTATCAGCAGATATAACATCAGCGAAACCTTCAAATAAAATGGCCTGCTGCTGTTTTTTAATAAATCCTTTCGCACGGTAATAGTTGTATAAAATATTACTTTTATTAAAAAGGATTGTTTCTGGACTATTTAAATATTTAGGTTGGTCTTCTTTTTCAATAGCTCTACCGGCAAAGGCTATCGTTTCCCCTTTCGAATTTTGGATTGGAAACATAATTCTATTTCGAAAACGATCAAAATATGATTCATCGCTTTCTCTTTTTATTATGAGACCAGCTTTTTCTAATAAAGGTAATTGAAATCCACGCTTGTTTAACCATTTCACAGTAAAATCCCAACTTGGAAGGGAATAACCAATTTGGAATTTTTCAATACTGTCTTTTGAAAAACCACGCCCAAGAAGATATTCTAACGCATGTTGACCTTCAGTAGTATTTACCAATAAATGATGGTAAAACTTTTGGAGAAGCTCATATGCTTCCTTCATTTGTTTCTCTTCTGAAGTGTCTTTTGTTTTAGAAGTATGGTCATTTAATCCTTTCTCAAGTTCTAAATGTACCTTACCTTTTTCTGCAAGCTTCATTACAGCTTCTTGAAAACTCAATCCATCAATATCCATTAAAAATGAAATAACATTCCCACCAGCACCGCAGCCAAAGCAATGGTATATTTGCTTATCAGTTGAAACTGAAAAGGATGGAGTATTTTCACCATGGAAGGGACATAGGCCAAAATAATTTCTGCCCTGTTTTTTTAGATGTACATATTCCCCGATAATATCTACTATATCTATTGATTGACGTATTTCATTGATTTTATCCTCAGGAATAATTCCAACCACGAAAACATCCCCAATTAAATTTAATATTTCTACTTTACTACAATATTCGACAAAATCTCCTCAAATTTATTAATAAAGGATTGCCTATCATGTTCTGTAAAGGGTTTTGGTCCTTTTTCATATTTCCCTCTACGTCTAGCTTTTGCAGCCAAATACCGAAAGTCAAGTGCTGTTTGGATTGCTTCTTCCTTATATTCCTTGCCTCTAGGAGAAAGAGCAAATACCCGCTTAGGTAGCACGAGACTTGCAAGCCCAATATCTTGTGTGATAACTATGTCATTTTTTTTAACATGATTCATAATATAAAGATCTGCTGATTCCTTGTCTGGATCAACATATATCCATCGTTCATCATGTTTATTTGATTTATGCGCATATGAAGCGATAAATAAATAAGGCAAACTATATTTTATTGCTACTGATATGATTTCTTGTTTTACTGGACATGCATCCGCATCAACAAAAATAGTTGTTCCTTTTCTTTCTGTATTAGTAACTATTCTACATCACTCCACAGAATCCTTCTTTCTTTTCCAAACTCTGATTGTATTTTTTTATTTTTGTCGAATTTTTCTAGGTTTAGAAACTTGACATATCCCAATAGTTAGTTTATTCCTTAATCCATGACTCTAAACCTATTTTAAATACATTTTTATCACAATTTTTTATTATAGTATATTTTCTCATTCTTGACCATATATTTTTACTTATATCTTTAATTTTCATTTTAACAAAAAATTACTACTTCAGACCGCTATAAAATTACGAGGATGTCCAATAGCATAATGAAATACTTATCAGACATCCTCTTAATTCTATAGTCGCTTCATATTAATAATGATATTCGCTGTTTCTTCTACCGCTTTATTTGTTACATCAATGACATTACATCCGATTTTTGAAACAATTGAATCGAAATAATTCAACTCCGTTTTAATACGATTAATATTTGCATAACTTGCTTCATCATTTAAGCCAAGTGCTAGTAGTCGTTCTTTTCGAATATAATTAAGTTTTTCGGGGCTAATTTTGAGTCCAAAGCATTTTTCAGGAGATACTTTAAAAAGTTCTTCGGGTGGATCCACTTCCGGAACAAGAGGTACATTAGCCACTTTAAAACGTTTATGCGCGAGGTACTGTGATAACGGGGTTTTTGATGTTCTTGAAACACCGACTAAAATGATATCTGCCCGAAGAATCCCTCTCGGATCTCGGCCATCATCATACTTTACAGCAAACTCAATCGCTTCAACCTTTTTAAAATAATCATCATCCAATTTTCTAACTAATCCTGGCTCACACAACGGTTCTTTATGATACAATTCTTGGAATTTATCCATTAATGGACCAATAATGTCAACTTCATTTACTTTTTGATCTAAGGCCTGTTTTTTTAAATATACTCTCATTTGCGGCTTAACTAAAGTATGGATAATTACTCCATGATTCAGCTTAGCCAATGAAACTACCTCATCAATATGCTGGTAATCTTCTACATATGGAAAACGTTTAATTTCTGCATCTTTTCCATTAAATTGACTAATGGCAGCCTTTGTTACTAATTCAGCTGTTTCGCCAACTGAATCGGAAACAACATATATAATTGGTCTTGTCATTTAAAGGTCACCATCCTTTACTATAAATCTTCATCTGCTAGTGCTACAAATGCTTTTGTTATATTTGTTTTCGTTATTCTGCCAATTACCTCATAACCATTTGTTGTCGTTTCTTTTACAACCGGAATTGAATCGATTTGTTTTTCAATTAATTTTTTTGCAACATCGATTAGTAAATCATCTTTTTTACACATCGTAATATTCGGCATTCTTGTCATTATAATATTCACTGGTAAAGAAGAGAGTTCTTGCTTTCCGATACTTGCCCGTAACAAATCTTTCCGGGAAAGGACACCAACTAATAAAAGATTTTCGTCAACGACAAATAGTGTACCAACATCCTCCAAAAAAACCGTAACAATTGCATCATATACCGATATGTTTTCATTAACCACAACCGGCATCGACTGATAGTCTTTAACAAAAATGTTCTTTAAACTTTCCGTTAATAGCTGGGCACTCGATTTTCCTGTATAGAAATAACCAACTCTAGGCCTTGCATCCAAATATCCAGCCATCGTTAAAATAGCTAAATCCGGTCTTAACGTTGCCCTCGTAAGATTTAACTTTTCTGCAATATGTTCACCAGTTATAGGACCATTATCTTTAACAATTTGTAATATTGTCTCCTGCCTTTTGTTTAGTTCTATTTTCTTCACCACCTAACATAAAAAAATCGTTAAAGAGTTATACTTATACTTTAATTATTATATACTATTTAACAGTATTGAAAAGATTTTTGCTAAATCCAAAAAAATAAAACCCTCGACATTATATTTAAGCGAGAGTTTTATTATTATAGCATGTGAATGAATTTCATAATTCTTAGCCCTTGTGTATCAAGGGGTTTAAGAGATAAAAAAAGAAGTACCTCCCCAAATCTTGTATAATGGTAGTTGACCAGTAAGCCCCCATTCAAACAACGCATATAAATGATCAGCACCCCTTAGTACAATAATCGTATCAATTAAGGAGGTGCTTTTCCTATGTCACAACAAAAACTAACAATCGTCCCCGTTTCAATACAACCAGAAAAAAATATTATAACATCCACAACTTCGAAAGATCCTTCAAATAGCTTTTGCACAATCAAAATTGAAGCTGCTGAAATTTCCTTCTTCAACGGCGTAGATGAGCACATCATCCAAACGGTCATGAGGGAGTTGAAAAATCTATGAAACATGATTATACCAGTGTAAAAAAACATTTATATTATTTGCGGTAAAACAGATATGAGGAAGGGAATTGATGGATTAGCAACGCTAATTCAAGATTCTTTCGAACTTGATCCATATGGAGATTCTATTTTCCTTTTCTCTGGTTGGAGTAAAGACCGTTATAAATGTTTATATTTTGATGGCGATGGTTTCGCCATGCTTTATAAGCGACTAGATGGAGGAAAACTTCAATGGCCAAAAGATGAAAATGAAGTACGTAAACTTTCGCAACAGGAGGTTCGCTGGTTGTTAGAAGGGTTGTCCATTCAGCAACCAAAGGCCATTCAAAAATCACAAAAAGGAGTATTCTAAACAAGCTAGAAATGTTGGTTTATAGCCATTTTCAACTTCGCTTTCTACGTTAAAAATGTTATAATATAACTAACTTATGGTGAACGAAAAGTGGTGAAATAAATGGTTAATACTTCTTCCAATAACAAGAATCCATATGGGAAATTAATTCGACTTCTCGAAGAACAATTGGCTCATTCAAATCAACAAAACAAAGACTTATCGAAAAAGCTAGATCAATCAACTAAACAGATTGAAGCGCTAACTGAACAAATTCGCCATTTAACAAAACTTTTATATGGATCGAAATCCGAAAAATCGAAATACAACGTACCAGATGGGCAAGGCTCATTATTTGATGATGACCCGGCTTTTAGCGAACCTGAGCACACAGAAGAACAAAGCCAACAGACAATCTCTTATACTGTTGTACGAAAAGTTAAATCAAAAAAACGAAATGATTCCTTGCATGATGGTATTGAAGTAGAAGCTATTCACCATCATCCGAAAAATACAATCTGTGACTGTTGCCAAGGGCAAATGATTGAAATTGGTAGTACACTTGTACGTGAAGAAGCAAAATTTATTCCTGCAAAAATGATGAAAGTACAGCACATTGAACATGCGTATGAATGTAAAGACTGCAAAGTTGATTCATCACAGCCAGCACAAATCAAACGCGGGAAAGCACCACAACCAGCGATTCAGCGTAGCATCGCAAGTCCTAGCGTACTTGCCAAAGTCATCTATGATAAATTTGCACAATATTTACCTCTTTACCGTCAGGTAAAGGAATGGAATCGCTATGGACTGAATACCAATGATAAAAACCTATCGAATTGGGTTATCCGTGTAGCACATGATTGGCTGTTACCTGTATACGAACGAATGAAAGAGTTGATGATGGCAAAATCGGTTTTGCATGTCGATGAAACATACGGACAAATTATCAACCGATCCGATGGGAAATCTGGCCAAGCCAATGCGTATAATTGGGTGTTTCGAAGTGTGCCAAGCCAAGGGCCAACAATGACTCTCTTTCAAAGCGCATTATCTCGAGCTCGATCTGTCCTTGAAAGTTTTATTGAAGGCTTTTCTGGAACGATTGTGTGTGATGGTTATTCTGCTTATGATAAGTTGGAAGGCGTTAATTTCGCAAATTGTTGGGCGCATGTTCGTCGTTATTGGCTGAAAGCTGATAGCAAAAATGGTAGAATCGGTGTGAAATATTGTGATGATTTATATCGACTAGAAAGGCAATTTAAACGTTTGTCTCCGAGTAAACGAAGAAAAAAACGTCAAAAGTACTCGAAGCCAATCGTGGAGGAATTCCTTCACTGGGTTGAAACATCACCATTTTACGGAAAAAATGCGTTAGCAAAAGCAGCTGAATACACATTAAACAGGGCAAATGGACTCAAATTATTCCTGAATGATGGGCGAATTGAAATGGATAATAATCCAGCCGAGAACGCCATCCGTCCCAACGTTATAGGAAGAAAAAATTGGCTCTTTAGTGTAAGTGAAGCTGGTGCAAAAGCGAATGCCATCTGTTTAAGTATTGCTGAAACTGCCAAAAGTAACGGCGTTGATTTCTATGAATATATAAAGAAACTTTTTACGGATTTACCAAATCTCGGCGTCCAACAAAACCCTGAAATTTTAGATCAATACATGCCCTGGTCAAAAATGATTCAGGCAGAATGTAGCAAATAAATGAAATAGCCGTAATTCGATTAAAAAAGTCAGAATTTACGGCTATTTACGATGCGTACCGAAAGGTACACTTATTTTTTATAATTCGGGCTTACGTTGACCACAAACCATAAAAAGACTGGAGGAGTACTTCTTATGACTATTATACGACAACCTAGCCTATTTGGCATACAGGAATTATTTGACATGGAACCTACCCAAAAATATGAAGCCATTATTTCAGCGGTAGATTTGGATTCGATGTACCATCAAGTGGCGAAAAAATCACGGTTGGGTGCACCGGAAGAACTAAACTATGCAGCCATGATTATCTCCACCTTTGTAAGATACATAGAGCGCATCCCTACGATGAAGGATCTTATAAAACGTCTTCATGATGATCTAGCTTTTAAGTTAAATTGTGGCTTTTTGGTTTCTGATCATGTGCCTTCAGAATCCTCCTATTCACGTCTCATAACGAAATTGGAGGAAAGCGATATCCTTGAGAAAGAACAAGAAAAAGTGGTCCTCCAGGCTATTGCAGAAGGTTTCATCACGGATGATACAGTGGCCATTGATGCAACCCATTTTGAAGCACGAGACCAAGCGCAGCCAAAAGAAGAAAAGCCAAAATCTGAACCCCAAAAACGTGGTCGGAAATCAAAAGATGAGCGTGACGGGTGGCTTAAAGAACAAGCTGAAACGGAAGCCAATTTACCTTTATATGATAGAAAAATTGTGGCCCAATTAGATGTTCCCCTAGCCGAACTACGTGCCGAAGTTCCCCAAGACCCTAAATGGGGCGTGAAAAAGAACTCAGAAGGACAAAATGTTTTTTGGTTTGGCTACAAAGGTCATTTAGCCGTTGGTACATCAAGCCAATACATTCTACAGGCTCTTTTTTCATCTGGGAGTCTAAATGATGGTAAGGCAGCTATCCCTTTACTGAAAGGAATTCAGGAACGCCTTCACCTTCCATTACGTTATCAAACAATGGATGCGGGCTATGACTATGAACCCATATACGAGCAGGTACATCGAATGGGACAACAATCCGTCATCGCGTATAATAAGCGAAATGAAGGGGAAATCATTGGCTATGATAAACACTTTGCCCCAACTTGTTTCAGAGAGCATTCTTATCGTTATGATAGTTTTGATCCTAAATATGAAACATTGAAATACACAAGACCAAAGGAATGCAGCGACTGTCCCTTAGCTAATGAAGGTATTTGCCAAAAGGTTTATAAAGTGAAAATCACTTCAGACCTTCGCAGATATACCGCACCAGCACGCGGGTCACAAGCATGGAAAAACATTTTCAAACGTCGTACTGCCGTAGAACGGGTTAATGCCTATCTGAAAGAATTCTTTCAACTGAACAATGTTCGCTATCGTACTGGGAAACGTGCAAAAATTCATTTTGACATGGTAACCCTTATTTATAATGCTTCAAAGTTAGCCGCAGACCGAATTAATGTACAATTAAATCAGCAACAAGTAGCATGATTTCTGTTTTTAAAAATATATTTTAGAAATTCTGTAGGATTCTGTATTTTTAAAAAGAGCAATTATGAAATTGACTCATGTCTTTAAATTTATCAATTTGCTCTAAAAACTTTTTGGATTTTAAGTGTAAACCCGAATATTCGTCATAATACATTGAAATAATCATTCGTAATTCTTTTTTTGTTTCTTCCTTTACTGAAATTTGACCAAGTCGTGATAGATCAAAATAATAAAATAATCGTAACAATTTAAGCGTACTTTGGGAAAGCGAAATTCGATAAGGATCTCGTTCAAAACATCTATGACAAATTAATCCATTTTCACGAATAGAAAATGCAAATTTTCCATCTTGATTACCACAAATTGCACATTGATCCATTACTGGATATAAACCTAGAACATTTAACATTTTCATTTCAAAAATATTCGTTATGATTTCGTTATCATAATCATCATTTATATAATTTAATGTCTGCATTAAAAGTTCGAAAAGAAAAGGATTTGGATTTTTATCGTCTACACCTTTATCTAAGAGATCGACAATATACGCTGCATAACCAGTTTTGAAAATGTCTTCACGAATTGTACGCATCGAAGAAATCATTTCACCTTGTTGCATCGTACCTAATCCAGTACTTGTCTGAATTAAAAAATATCCGTATGTAAAAATTTGAGAAATGGCTGAGAGGCGACTATTAGGCTTTTTCGCCCCCCTTGCCATTACTCCTATTTTCCCGAATTCACGCGTATATACTGTTACTATTTTATTTGTTTCACCATAATCTGTTGACCTAATGACAATGCCTTCACATTTTTGTAGCATAGTTTTCATCCTTCCAAAGCACTTAATACTTTGGGTGAAAACAAACCACGTCTATGAAATGGGAAAATCCAATTCAGAAAATTCGTGATCTGTATTTAACGGCTCATCTTGACGATCTTTTTCTAACTCTTTAAATAGCAAATACGTATCAATACTTCCAGTTTCCTCAAAGACTTTCCAGGTAAATTCAATCATAATATTATTCCCGCCTTTCATGTTGAAAAAATCATGAAATAATTTTGTAAAGCCTTTATTAAATAGCTTTACCAGGACTTCATGGAACATGTGATGTAAATATTGCTAATCAAAAAGGATGTATAATCATCTTTCATGACCAAAAAACTTAATATTCATCTTCTCTAAAGCCAAAATCACGAAGCTGTGTGACTTTGTTTCTCCAATCTTTTTGGACCTTCACCCAAAGTTCTAAATACACTTTCGATCCAAGTAGGTTCTCAATGTCTAACCTAGCCCTTTTCCCAATTTCTTTTAACATACTACCTTGCTTACCAATGATTATTCCTTTTTGAGAGGAACGTTCAACAATAATTGCTGCCATCACATGGATTTTTTCGCTATCTTCCCTTTTTTGCATTTTCTCAATAACAACTGCAATTGAATGGGGAACTTCCTCCCTTGTCAAATGTAACACCTTTTCTCTTATTAACTCTGATACAATAAATCGTTCAGGATGGTCTGTTACTTGATCAGCTGGGTAATATTGAGGTCCCTCCGGTAAATATTCTTTAATTTGTTGAAGTAACCGATCGGTATTCTGTCCTTCTAATGCGGAAATTGGTACAATTTCGGCAAAATTGTATAAACCTTTATATTGTTCAATTATTGACAGTAATTGATCCGGATGAATCTGATCAATTTTATTTATAACTAGGAAAACTGGAGTTTGGACACCTTTAAGTTTTTCAATGATAAATTCGTCCCCTCTTCCATATCCTTCTACTGCATTTATCATAAATAAAATTAAATCAACTTCTCTTAATGTATTAGTGGCTACTCGCATCATAAAATCGCCTAATTTATGTTTTGGCTTATGAATTCCCGGAGTATCAATAAGTATTATTTGTGCTTCATTTGTTGTAAGTACTCCTTGTACTTTGTTTCTAGTTGTTTGCGGTTTGTCACTCATAATCGCAATTTTTTGTCCGATTACCTGATTAATATATGTGGATTTACCGACATTCGGACGGCCGATAATTGAGACAAACCCGGATTTATACTTTTGTTCAGAGGTCTGATTATGCATGTAAATCCTCCGGTGAAAAGGCTCCGGGTAAGAGTTCTTCTACTGTAATTTCTTGGATGTCTCCATTTAAATTAGTTAAGATCACTTTCATATCTTTCGGACATAATTCTGAGATTACTTGACGACAAGCACCACATGGGGAAACAGGTCGGTCAGTATTTGCCGTTACGACTAAAGCGGCAAACTTCGTATCTCCTTCAGAATACGCTTTAAAAAGTGCTGTACGTTCAGCACAATTTCCTACGCTGTAAGCAGCGTTCTCAATATTACAACCGTGGTATACCTTCCCATCCTCAGTTAACAAAGCAGCACCTACCGGAAACTTTGAGTATGGAACGTACGCTTTATTTCTTGCAGCTTCTGCTTCTTTAATTAATTCCTCTATTTTCATTTTGTCTTCCCCTTTAATTATATTTTACTACAAATTCACCATAAAGTTATGGAATATTTTTATTTTGTTTAGAAAATTTTAAAAGTTCGAAATTAGACTCTGAACTAAATAAGCTTTGAAAATATTTTACCGTAAAGAATATCTCTTTTGCAAATATACGAAAAAGCTAGCAGTATAAAATACTACTAGCCAAAATACAGCCTTATAAAATGGACAATCTTAGGGATAAATATGATGCAGCCAATAATTATTGTCATAAAAGCAAAACAAAGGACAGCCGCTGCTGCAACGTCTTTAGCTTGTTTCGCTAAAGGATGATAGGCCGGAGAGGCTAGATCAACAATTCTTTCTATTGCCGTATTAATTAGCTCTAGAGAAAACATCCCGAAGATACAAATTATTACAAATAGCCATTCAACCAATTGTAAATGGAATGCAATACTAAAGATCGTTACTATAATAGATGCAGCAAAATGGAAACGTAAATTTTTTTCGGTCTTGAATGCATGATAAATTCCACTGAAGGCAAATATAAACGATTTCCAAAAACGGTTTCTACCTTTTAAGTCCATATTCATCAAGAATTTCCCTTTGTAATCCGAACATTTCTTTTTCTTCTTCTTCTGTCATATGATCATACCCAAGTAAATGTAATAATGAATGAACAGCCAAAAAGCCTAATTCCCTCTCAAAAGAATGGCCAAACTCAGCAGCCTGTTCCTTCGTTTTTGGCACAGAAATAATAATATCACCAAGTACTCGAGGCATTTCTATTCCTTGAATGGCTAATTCATCCTCTCCCAATTCTTCCATCGCGAATGAGATAACATCGGTCGGTTGATCTTTACCACGATAATCACGATTTATTTCTTGAATTTTTTCATTTGTTACAAAAGTAACTGAAATTTCACTTCCGTCTTGAATTTCGAATTTTTTGGAGGCAAAGTTCAATAAATCTTCAACTAGTTCTTGATTTTGCTTAGTAATCTCATTCGTCTCATCATTAAAATCAATTATCAACATATTCATTCATCCTTTTTCCTTTACTTAGAATTTGGGTATTCAATTCGCGAATGAAAAATCCCGTTAAGTGTTTCACAGAACGTTTTTTTAATTACTTCTAACTCTTTAAGAGTGATATCACATTCATTCAATTGGTCATCCTGCAATCGGTCTTGAACAATAGATTGAATGACTTCTTTAATTTGCTCTAGTGTTGGACGTGACATCGAACGAACCGCAGCTTCCACACTATCCGCTATACTAATAATTGCTGCCTCTTTTGTTTGCGGCTTCGGCCCAGGATAGCGAAAGTCTGCTTCATTTATTCCTTCATTCTCTTCCTTAGCTTTATAATAAAAATATTTTAATAAAGTGGTCCCATGGTGTTGTTCAGCTATATCAACAATCTCCTTTGGAAGCTTGTGCTTTTTGAGCATCTCAGCTCCATCTTTCGCATGTGCAATAATGATATCTCTACTTGATTCGGGCGAAAGATGGTTATGAGGATTTTCGATATTCATTTGATTCTCAATAAAAAACTGAGGTCTTCTCGTTTTCCCAATATCATGATAATAACATCCAACACGTGCTAAAAGACCATTTGCCCCAACCGCCTCGCAAGCAGATTCCGCTAAATTGGCAACCATAACACTATGATGATACGTTCCCGGTGCTTCCATTAGTATCTTTTTCAATAACGGATGATTAGGGTTTGAAAGTTCGATTAGTTTTAATGTAGATAGTATCCCAAAGCCCGCTTCAAAAAATGGCAATAACCCGATTGTTAAAATCGCAGACAGTAATCCTGAAACAAATGCAAAAGTTAAATAGTAAACATATTCTATCTTAGTTAATTGTCCATTACCGAGAAATAGCAAAAAGAATATAATAAACACATTAATAATCGATACATAAAAACCAGTTTGTAATATATTGGATCTTCGATTTCGATTGGTTAACAGTAAAATACCTGCTGTACCACTAAACAAAATATAGATCGCAATTTCTACATTAATTGATCCCGCAATTTCATCGTGAAAAATGATACTCCCACATGCTGCTAGGATAATCGTTAATATAAAGGCAAATCTTTCATTAAGCAAAATTCGTATAAGCATCGGGGCCATTGCGGCAGGAAATATATATCCGATATTATCCAATTCCAAATCGGATATAATTCCCACAATTTTCATTAAAATTAAACTAATGAATGAATTTCATAATTCTTAGCCCTTGTGTATCAAGGGGTTTAAGAGATAAAAAAAGAAGTACCTCCCCAAATCTTGTATAATGGTAGTTGACCAGTAAGCCCCCATTCAAACAACGCATATAAATGATCAGCACCCCTTAGTACAATAATCGTATCAATTAAGGAGGTGCTTTTCCTATGTCACAACAAAAACTAACAATCGTCCCCGTTTCAATACAACCAGAAAAAAATATTATAACATCCACAACTTCGAAAGATCCTTCAAATAGCTTTTGCACAATCAAAATTGAAGCTGCTGAAATTTCCTTCTTCAACGGCGTAGATGAGCACATCATCCAAACGGTCATGAGGGAGTTGAAAAATCTATGAAACATGATTATACCAGTGTAAAAAACATTTATATTATTTGCGGTAAAACAGATATGAGGAAGGGAATTGATGGATTAGCAACGCTAATTCAAGATTCTTTCGAACTTGATCCATATGGAGATTCTATTTTCCTTTTCTCTGGTTGGAGTAAAGACCGTTATAAATGTTTATATTTTGATGGCGATGGTTTCGCCATGCTTTATAAGCGACTAGATGGAGGAAAACTTCAATGGCCAAAAGATGAAAATGAAGTACGTAAACTTTCGCAACAGGAGGTTCGCTGGTTGTTAGAAGGGTTGTCCATTCAGCAACCAAAGGCCATTCAAAAATCACAAAAAGGAGTATTCTAAACAAGCTAGAAATGTTGGTTTATAGCCATTTTCAACTTCGCTTTCTACGTTAAAAATGTTATAATATAACTAACTTATGGTGAACGAAAAGTGGTGAAATAAATGGTTAATACTTCTTCCAATAACAAGAATCCATATGGGAAATTAATTCGACTTCTCGAAGAACAATTGGCTCATTCAAATCAACAAAACAAAGACTTATCGAAAAAGCTAGATCAATCAACTAAACAGATTGAAGCGCTAACTGAACAAATTCGCCATTTAACAAAACTTTTATATGGATCGAAATCCGAAAAATCGAAATACAACGTACCAGATGGGCAAGGCTCATTATTTGATGATGACCCGGCTTTTAGCGAACCTGAGCACACAGAAGAACAAAGCCAACAGACAATCTCTTATACTGTTGTACGAAAAGTTAAATCAAAAAAACGAAATGATTCCTTGCATGATGGTATTGAAGTAGAAGCTATTCACCATCATCCGAAAAATACAATCTGTGACTGTTGCCAAGGGCAAATGATTGAAATTGGTAGTACACTTGTACGTGAAGAAGCAAAATTTATTCCTGCAAAAATGATGAAAGTACAGCACATTGAACATGCGTATGAATGTAAAGACTGCAAAGTTGATTCATCACAGCCAGCACAAATCAAACGCGGGAAAGCACCACAACCAGCGATTCAGCGTAGCATCGCAAGTCCTAGCGTACTTGCCAAAGTCATCTATGATAAATTTGCACAATATTTACCTCTTTACCGTCAGGTAAAGGAATGGAATCGCTATGGACTGAATACCAATGATAAAAACCTATCGAATTGGGTTATCCGTGTAGCACATGATTGGCTGTTACCTGTATACGAACGAATGAAAGAGTTGATGATGGCAAAATCGGTTTTGCATGTCGATGAAACATACGGACAAATTATCAACCGATCCGATGGGAAATCTGGTAAAACCAATGCGTATAATTGGGTGTTTCGAAGTGTGCCAAGCCAAAAAGTAACAATGACTCTCTTTCAAAGCGCATTATCTCGAGCTCGATCTGTCCTTGAAAGTTTTATTGAAGGCTTTTCTGGAACGATTGTGTGTGATGGTTATTCTGCTTATGATAAGTTGGAAGGCGTTAATTTCGCAAATTGTTGGGCGCATGTTCGTCGTTATTGGCTGAAAGCTGATAGCAAAAATGGTAGAATCGGTGTGAAATATTGTGATGATTTATATCGACTAGAAAGGCAATTTAAACGTTTGTCTCCGAGTAAACGAAGAAAAAAACGTCAAAAGTACTCGAAGCCAATCGTGGAGGAATTCCTTCACTGGGTTGAAACATCACCATTTTACGGAAAAATGCGTTAGCAAAAGCGACTGAATACACATTAAACAGGGCAAATGGACTCAAATTATTCCTGAATGATGGGCGAATTGAAATGGATAATAATCCAGCCGAGAACGCCATCCGTCCCAACGTTATAGGAAGAAAAAATTGGCTCTTTAGTGTAAGTGAAGCTGGTGCAAAAGCGAATGCCATCTGTTTAAGTATTGCTGAAACTGCCAAAAGTAACGGCGTTGATTTCTATGAATATATAAAGAAACTTTTTACGGATTTACCAAATCTCGGCGTCCAACAAAACCCTGAAATTTTAGATCAATACATGCCCTGGTCAAAAATGATTCAGGCAGAATGTAGCAAATAAATGAAATAGCCGTAATTCGATTAAAAAGTCAGAATTTACGGCTATTTACGATGCGTACCGAAAGGTACACTTATTTTTTTTATAATTCGGGCTTACGTTGACCACAAACCATAAAAAGACTGGAGGAGTACTTCTTATGACTATTATACGACAACCTAGCCTATTTGGCATACAGGAATTATTTGACATGGAACCTACCCAAAAATATGAAGCCATTATTTCAGCGGTAGATTTGGATTCGATGTACCATCAAGTGGCGAAAAAATCACGGTTGGGTGCACCGGAAGAACTAAACTATGCAGCCATGATTATCTCCACCTTTGTAAGATACATAGAGCGCATCCCTACGATGAAGGATCTTATAAAACGTCTTCATGATGATCTAGCTTTTAAGTTAAATTGTGGCTTTTTGGTTTCTGATCATGTGCCTTCAGAATCCTCCTATTCACGTCTCATAACGAAATTGGAGGAAAGCGATATCCTTGAGAAAGAACAAGAAAAAGTGGTCCTCCAGGCTATTGCAGAAGGTTTCATCACGGATGATACAGTGGTCATTGATGCAACCCATTTTGAAGCACGAGACCAAGCGCAGCCAAAAGAAGAAAAGCCAAAATCTGAACCCCAAAAACGTGGTCGGAAATCAAAAGATGAGCGTGACGGGTGGCTTAAAGAACAAGCTGAAACGGAAGCCAATTTACCTTTATATGATAGAAAAATTGTGGTAAATTAGATGTTTCCCTAGCCGAACTACGTGCCGAAGTTCCCCAAGACCCTAAATGGGGCGTGAAAAAGAACTCAGAAGGACAAAATGTTTTTGGTTTTGGCTACAAAGGTCATTTAGCCGTTGGTACATCAAGCCAATACATTCTACAGGCTCTTTTTTCATCTGGGAGTCTAAATGATGGTAAGGCTATCCCTTTACTGAAAGGAATTCAGGAACGCCTTCACCTTCCATTACGTTATCAAACAATGGATGCGGGCTATGACTATGAACCCATATACGAGCAGGTACATCGAATGGGACAACAATCCGTCATCGCGTATAATAAGCGAAATGAAGGGGAAATCATTGGCTATGATAAACACTTTGCCCCAACTTGTTTCAGAGAGCATTCTTATCGTTATGATAGTTTTGATCCTAAATATGAAACATTGAAATACACAAGACCAAAGGAATGCAGCGACTGTCCCTTAGCTAATGAAGGTATTTGCCAAAAGGTTTATAAAGTGAAAATCACTTCAGACCTTCGCAGATATACCGCACCAGCACGCGGGTCACAAGCATGGAAAAACATTTTCAAACGTCGTACTGCCGTAGAACGGGTTAATGCCTATCTGAAAGAATTCTTTCAACTGAACAATGTTCGCTATCGTACTGGGAAACGTGCAAAAATTCATTTTGACATGGTAACCCTTATTTATAATGCTTCAAAGTTAGCCGCAGACCGAATTAATGTACAATTAAATCAGCAACAAGTAGCATGATTTCTGTTTTTAAAAATATATTTTAGAAATTCTGTAGGATTCTGTATTTTTAAAAAGAGCAATTATGAAATTGACTCTAATAATAAAAATAAAGCTTAAAAGAATTAAATAATTTTGCTTTTTTTCTTCTTTCACACGAAAAGTTGTAAAGTATAAAAATAAAGAACCGATAATTAAAAATACAAAAATACCGAGACCTATGTATGGCTTAACACTTGGATTACTTTTTAGTAAACCAAGAAGTTGTAGTTGATGATATGTTTCATGATCGATAAGATGACCTTCTTGTGCAATAACCTGTCCTTGTAAAATCTTTACCGGCTCCACACTTTGGATCGCCTGTTTTTTTCGTTCTTCTGTTTGTTCAGGATCATAAATTTCGTTTGCTACGATTGCATATTTGCCTAATTCAACACTTGCATCTTTTAAACTGCTGTGCAAACTAGTAAGTCCGATTCGATCGGAAATTAAATTTTTATAATGTGGAACATTTTCTTCACGGATTTTTTCACTCATTAATGTTTCGACTTGGCCAACTACAATCGTTCGTGCCCGCTCTAATTCATTTATATTTGATTTTAATAGTGCTAGGAATACTTCATCAGGAATGGATTTCGTAACATCCTCATTTACATTTGCAGTTAAGTTTGATTTTAATAATTCAAGTTTTTCTTCAATTGGCTTTTTTTCAGGTTTTCCGTCAGTTTTTCCTTTACCAATCGAGGTTTCTTCATTAATATCCAGAACAAATTCAAAAATAGAATCAATTAAAGAAACTCGATTTTGTTGTTTTTCCTTTTTAAATGTATATACCTTTTCTACTGCATCAGCGGCTTTTTGCTGTTCTTCTTTCGTTCTCTCCTCATCAACAATTGTTTTTGGAGAACGAATCGTTTTATCTGAAACGGAAAACAGTTCTACATCATACGTTTGCGGCTTTACATTGTAAAAAAGTACTCCGTAAAGGACGATAGCTAATAACAAAAAACAAATGAGTGTAAACACTTTGTAACTTAAAAAAGTGCGGATCTTGCCAATATAATCTTGAAAATTCATTAAACTCCCACCACCAATTTTATGTTTTGCGGTGTTTCCTTCCCTAATTATGTAAAATCATATCAGTTTTTGTACCAAATTGCACCTATTAATTAATTAATAAAAAATAACCCGATTCATTGGTCGGGTTAGAGAGAATAATTATTATAGGCATCAATAATTTTTGCGACAAGCGGGTGCCTAACAACATCACTTTGTTCTAAATATATAAATGAAATGTCATGAACATTGTTTAATATCTTTTCCGCAGCAACGAGACCTGATTGAACCCCTTTTGGTAAATCCACCTGTGTTCGATCTCCGTTTATTACCATTTTTGAATTAAAGCCTAAGCGAGTTAAAAACATTTTCATTTGCGCTTGTGTTGTATTTTGGGCCTCATCAAGAATGACAAAGGCATCGTCTAATGTTCTCCCTCTCATATAGGCGAGGGGCGCGATTTCAATCGTTTCTCGTTCAATCAATCGGTTTGTATGTTCACTGCCTAACACATCATTTAATGCATCGTACAGAGGTCGTAGGTAGGGATCTACTTTTTCTTTCAAGTCGCCCGGTAAGAATCCCAGACTTTCTCCCGCTTCTACAGCAGGTCTTGTTAGTATGATCCGTTTGACAAGGCCGCTTTTTAACGCACTTACTGCCATGACAACGGCTAAATATGTTTTCCCTGTACCCGCTGGACCAATTCCAAAGACTAAATCTTTCTTTTTAATTGCAGCAATATACTGTCTTTGTCCTAAAGTCTTTACTCGAATCGGTTTGCCTTTTGCATTTTTAGTTATTTCTTCTTCATATATTTCTGTAAAATACTCAAGTGTACCTTTCTTCTCCATTTGGATTGCATAGACAACATCACGTTGACTAATGTTGATAGCTTTTCTAATTACTTTTAACAGTTGAAACAAAACATGGTACACTCTCTCCACATTGCTTTCATTTCCGGAAACATCGATCGTTTCCCCTCGAGTAACAATTGTTACTTCATATTCTTGTTCGAGTAATTTCAAATTTGCATCTGATATCCCAAATAAAGCAATCGCCTCATTCGCATTTTGTAATTGAAGGTTTGATGTAATTGAGTCTTCTGTCATTCAGCGTCTCCTTGAATAATTGGTTTTGCTTTCGCAATATTTTCGGTTACTTGGAAATATATTGATAAATCCACTTTACCATTCTCGACTTTTTGATGCAAAACATATTCATCAATAATCTTTGCATCTGATGGAATTTTTGCTTTTAAATCACTTAGTGCAATTTCTTTTGCAGCATTTATCGCTTCATTTTTTGTATAATTTCTTTCCACTTTTTCATTTTCCCTAATCGTTGTGTTTTCATATTTTATTGGAAGAGACCATTTTAGAAATTTGATTTTATGCGATTCAGTTTCTTTATCATAGTCCTTATATTCTATTTTTCCAAATCCCCATAATGGAATACTAACAGAACCAATTTTCAAAGAATATTTTCGCTTTTCATTCCCTGTATAAACTTGAAATTCGGATTGAAAAGGCATATTAACGTCTACTTTGTACCATGTTTTCCCTATTACTTTCCCTACTGCCGCAACTTTCTTTTCATTATGTTCATTACCAATTGTACCAGAAACTAGAAGCTGCCCTTTTTTTACATATTGATTGACCTTCACCACCGGTTGTCCATTTTCTACAAACATGTCAACGATTACTGCTTTTTTATTTGCTACAAGATTTTGTGGTGATTGTTTCTCCGGTTGTTCCGGAATGTTTTTTTCAACAACTTGAAAGTGGTAGGTTGTCCCGTTTAAATCAACACCTACCCACGTAATATTCGGGATCCGGTCTTCTAATTTTCGTTGAATGGTTTCAACATCATCAATAAAAAATTGGAGTTTCCCTACATGAACACCAAGATGATCTAATTCCTTGCGAATTTGATGCTCCATTTGCGGGCTAGCACCGTTTATATTTATCCCCCATACGATATTTGATAACAGCGTAATAACAACAAAGAAAAGGAAAAAGCCCGCGAAAAATCCAGCATTCTTCAAGGTTCTTTTCCATAGAAATGGGGCACCTTGTCCACTCAAAAACGATACTTTGCAATCAAATTTTCGAACGTGTTGTCTTAATTTATGCACATCTTGAAGACGAATATAAAAGGTAATAGCTGAGGTACCTTGTCGTTTCACATTCCATACGATCAAACTAGAGCGAGTAAGCTGATTAATAAATCTCTCAACCCCCTTTCCTTCAACCTTCACAAGAATCGTTCCTCCAAAAAATGTAAACCAATGGTTTTTCAAAAGTAGTCACTCCTTATCATTTAAATAAATTACTTCATCAATTTTTCCTTCAAGTAATATCTCTTCTGGTAAGATCGTTTTAATTACAAAGGATTGACCTTTTATAAGTAGCTGTCCTTGTTTAAGTAATAGACGTACCTCCCGGTCTGAAAAGGTTAACAACCCACGATGATTTTCTATATAAATATGGATTTGTCCGATCATGGTAATTCGAGGGAGATCCATCATGACATCCTGTGGCAGCTCCATTTTATTCGTCATCCAACTTCGAAGTATTCGGCTCCATTTTTTTGCCATAAAAAAGAACCCCCTTTCATCTCATATTTATGAATAAGAACGGGGATTCAGCACTCTTTTTAATAAGAAAAACCGTATCATTTTTTTATGATACGGTTTTGGAACAACTTATTTACTTTTAAATGGTTTTTTTGCTCTAGGAGGACCAAGAACTTCCGCTAGTATAATTCCTTTTAAAAGATCAGTTTCATCAATAGCTATTTTCTTCGTTTTTTCTTGATACTCTTTTTGCAAAGATGTCACTTCTTCGTATTCTTTTATGATTTGTGCTTCATTGGTACGCTCTATATTTTCCTCTATTTTTTCAAGTAATGAAGCTTTTTCATTTTTATACGAGGTCTCAATAGTTGAAGCAACTTTTTTTATCTTTTGTTGCGTTGTATCCGAAGGCTTTGCAGGCGAATAAACATGTCTAGGAGTCGGTCTCTTGTCAGTTTCTTGTGTTTCTGTCTTCCTTTTTACGATATAGCCGATTATCCCTACAATTATTGCTATAATGAGTTCCAAAGGAATTCCTCCTTACCTTTGGTTTTATTCAGGCTTTTGTTGATCTTTTTTATCTGTTGTCATTTTTCCGATGGAGCCTCGCATATCTGTATCGGATTCGATGTTTTTGAAATTCATATAGTCCATCACACCAATATTACCTGTACGAAGTGCTTCAGCCATTGCTAATGGTACATCCGCTTCTGCTTCAACAACTTTCGCTCTCATTTCTTGTACACGGGCTTTCATTTCTTGTTCAGATGCAACAGCCATCGCACGGCGTTCTTCCGCTTTTGCTTGGGCAATTTTCTTATCAGCTTCCGCTTGCTCTGTTTGCAGCTCCGCACCGATGTTTTTGCCGATGTCCACATCAGCAATATCGATGGATAGAATTTCAAATGCTGTACCTGCGTCCAAGCCTTTTGCTAATACCGTTTGAGAAATAAGATCAGGATTTTCTAATACTTTTTTATGATGGTCTGATGAACCAATTGTACTAACAATCCCTTCACCTACACGAGCTATGATTGTCTCTTCACCGGCCCCACCTACTAATCTTTCGATATTCGCTCGAACCGTAATTCTTGCTTTTGCCTTAACTTCAATTCCATTCATTGCAACTCCGGCAATAAACGGCGTTTCAATTACTTTTGGATTTACACTCATTTGAACCGCTTCTAACACGTTACGGCCCGCTAAATCGATAGCTGCACAGCGCTCAAATGTTAGCTCAATATTCGCACGATGCGCTGCAATTAATGCATTTACGACACGATCAACATTACCACCCGCTAAGTAGTGACTTTCAAGTTGATTAATTCCAACTTCAATACCCGCTTTCCGGGCTTTAATTAACGGATTAATAATACGGCTTGGAATAACTCGACGAAGCCTCATCCCAATTAATGTGAAAATTCCAATTTTCACTCCTGCTGCAAGTGCAGATATCCAAAGCATAACTGGAACAAATGTTAATAATATTGCTAGAACAATAATACCAGCAACAATCGCTAATAATACGAGAATTGTACCTGGATCTAATGGCATACTTATTTCCCCCTTAAATAAAACTAATTATCTACTCTAACGACAATACGTGAGCCTTCTACCTTGATTATTTTCACTTTTATTCCCTTATCGATGTACCCGCCTTCACTGACGACGTCTAAACGTTCATCATTAATTGTCATTGTACCAGCAGGTCGAAGCGGTGTCATTGTAATTCCTGTCTTCCCTACTAATTCTAAACGATTAACATTTGAAACATAACCTTTATCTGTGCTAGTAGAATCGGATAAGATAATCTTCTTAAATAGTTTCATACGTTTTCCTAACACCTTTACCATTATTATCATACCAATTATTGCTACTAAAATAGCAATGATGATGGAAATACCCATGTAAAAAATGTTCCCACCTGCTATTAGTAAGCTGCCTACTATTGCTGCAGTACCAAGAATTCCTGCAATTGCTCCAGGTAAAAAGAACTCCGCAATAATAAGAACAATACCAATAATAAACAAAATGAGAGATTCATATCCCGCTAGCCCTGCGACTAAATGTCCATAAAAAAACAATAGAAGTGCCGTGATTCCCATTGTACCAGGGATGCCGAAGCCCGGAGAATACAATTCTATCACTAAACCAAGGCTTGCAATTGATAACAATATCGGGACAACAATAGGATTTGTTAAAAATCTCGCAACTTTTTCAGCAAAACTACTATTAATATGTTCAATATTCGCATGTTCATAACCTAATTTCGCGAGTAGTTCATCCATATTTTTAACGGTTCCTTCGGAATAGCCAACTTTAACAGCTTGTTCAGCAGTAAGTGTCAGCAATCCACCCTTTTTAACTTCTAAATCAGGTAGATTAATGTTTTCAACAGCCATCGCTTCTGCATATATTGGATTACGTCCATGTTGGCTTGCTGCTGCGTTCATAGCAGACCGCCAATAGCTTTCTGCTTTTTTTCCCGCGGTGTTTCCCTTTTGATCGATAATTGCTGCTGCACCCATTGTCCCATCCGGCACCATATAAATTTCGTCAGCAAAAAGAGAAATATATGCACCTGCAGACAAAGCCTTATTATTTACGAAAGCTATTTTCTTTATTTTAGTACTATTTAGCAGTTTTCCAATCTCACTTGCCGCATCTACTGCACCACCTGGTGTATTAATATCAAAAATGATAACATCTGCGTGTTTTTCCTCAGCCGTATTGACAGCTCTCTTTAAAAAAGCGTGTAATCCTTTTTCTACATCTTCTTCAATAGGAATAATTATTACCGTATTTTCATTATTACTTGCTGTAACAGGGAGGATAGAGAAAAAAACTACTAATATGAAACAGCCAATAAAGAACAGGCCTTTTTTCAAATTCTCACCCCTTTCTAATTTAGATGTTGTTTATTATTTTACGATTGAATAGCACAAAAGTTTCATTATTTTTATAGTACTGCCCGCTATGAAAAAAGCCGGGAAGTAAAATACTTCCCGGCTTTTATTAGGATAGTTGCTGCTTAACGATATTATTTACAGTTGAACCATCTGCTTTTCCTTTTACTTTCGGCATAATGGCACTCATCACTTTTCCCATTTCAGCTTTTGAAGTTGCACCAACTTCATTAATTGTTTCTATAACAATTTTTGTTAGTTCTTCTTCTGTTAACTGTTCGGGTAAATATATATCTACAAAAGTTAATTCCGTCTGAATTTTTTCAACGAGATCTTCACGACCTGCATTTTGAAATTCCTGGAGGGAGTCTTTGCGTTGCTTCACTTCGCGAGAAAGGATTGTCAGTTCTTCTTCTTCTGACAATTGATCCTTACCAAGCCTAATCGCCTCATTTTGCAAAGAAGCTTTAAGCATACGGATAACAGAGAGTTTTTCTTTTTCTTTGTTTTTCATCGCTTGTTTCATATCTTCATTTAAACGCTCGAGAAGACCCATTATTCCACCCTCTCTTAGAACTTACGCTTTCTAGCAGCTTCAGATTTTTTCTTACGTTTTACGCTTGGTTTTTCATAAAATTCGCGCTTTCTATATTCTTGTAAAGTTCCTGTTTTAGAAACTGTACGTTTGAAGCGGCGAAGAGCATCTTCAAGCGATTCGTTTTTACGAACAACTGTTTTTGACATCTCTCTTTCCCTCCCTCCGAACACACACTACGGTATCATGGCAACACATGAAAACCTGTACTTTGCAATTATAATATATACTTATGAGCAGGTCAATAAACTTTACGTTATTTTACATGTTCTCGTCATTTTTACGCCATTTTTACCATATGATGAATTAAGAGGTGGGGACATGCTTTATATTGGATTATTTGTAGGATTAGTAGGCAGTTTTCTTCTAGGAATGACTTGGCTCCGTGTTGGGTTGTTTAATATTTCTGGTAAAGCAATGGAACAATGGTTAAAAAAGGTTACTAGTACGCCGATTAAAGGGATGATCATTGGTATAATAATGACAGCAATTTTGCAGAGTAGTTCTGCTGTAATGGTCATTACTGTCGGGTTGGTCGCCGCAAGAGTATTATCGTTTCCGCAAACGATTGGAATCATTTTAGGCACCAATATCGGGACAACCTTTACTTTAGAATTCTTATCTTATGATTTATCCAGTATAATCATTCCGTTTCTTCTTTCAGGTTTACTTTTTTTACTTTTTAAACATGAAAAAATAAAAAGTTTAGGATTTATTTTAACAGGATTTGCTATTATCATTAGTGCAATGCGCGCATTTGAATGGTTAGCTACACCGTTAACTCAGTTAGATCTTGTCCAAAAAGTTCTCTATTTAATGAATGACCATATTTTTTTCGGGTTTTTATTTTCAATCTTTCTAACTGCCTGTATTCAATCCAGTACTGTGATGACTGGGATTGCAATGAGCTTTTTAAGTGCAGGTATTTTCCCTTTAGAAACAGGGATAGTCATTATGCTAGGGGCAAATATTGGGACATGCATAACAGGGTTATTAGCAAGTATTGGTGCCGGAGAGGAAGCCAGATTAACTGCATATGCCCATATTTGGCTTAATGTAGTAGGGGCTATTTCTTTTATTCCATTTATTCCTTATTTAGCTGATTTTAGCCAAAGTTTAACAGCAAATATTGAAACTCAGCTGGCACATGCAAGTGTTATATTTAATGTTGTGTGCTCCATACTTGTTCTCCCATTCGCAACGAAATTCGGTCGTTTTATCATTCGACTTCATGGGAAGAAAAGCATATAAAAAGCCCAGGGGTATCCTGGGCTTACTGCATTAGTTTAATAATCACTATCACTTGATAATCCTTGAACAATTTTCACTCCGGAACTGGCTCCTATACGTGTTGCGCCCGCTTCTATCATGTTTTGTGCATCTTCTGGACTACGTACACCGCCTGAAGCCTTTACACCTTTATCTGGACCAACTGTTTTCCTCATAAGGGCGATATCCTCGACAGTCGCACCACCTGTAGAAAAGCCGGTAGATGTTTTCACATAATCTGCACCCGCTTTTACAGAAAGCTCACAAGCACGAACCTTTTCTTCTTCTGTTAAAAGACATGTCTCAATAATAACTTTTGTGAGCGCTTTTCCTTTTGCTGCGGAAGTAACAGCAAGTATATCCTTTTCTACTAGGTCAAAATTACCGCTTTTAAGTGCACCAATATTAATAACCATATCCACTTCTGTTGCGCCATTTTCAATGGCATTTTTTGTTTCGAACGCTTTTGTTTCAGATGTTGTTGCCCCAAGA
Organism: Heyndrickxia sporothermodurans; assembly: GCA_016756695.1. GTDB lineage: Bacteria > Bacillota > Bacilli > Bacillales > Bacillaceae_C > Heyndrickxia > Heyndrickxia sporothermodurans. The sequence continues at coordinate 3,093,947 of CP066701.1, read as the reverse complement.
GGAAAACCGATAACGGTACAAACTTTGACATGTGTTCCCTTTAATTTTTCAGCTGCAAATGCAACCCATGTAGGATTAACACAAACAGAAGCAAATGAATATTGCTTCGCTTCTTCACATAAAGTTTGAATTTGTTGTTCAGTCGCTTCAGGTTTAAGCAATGTATGATCAATCATTTTTGCAATATTATTTGTCATTTTAATTCTCCTTTTATGCATGTTGTACGTACCTCTATTACTATACCATTGTCATATAGTATTTCCAATTAATAAAAAAACTGCAGGGTTAGCTGCAGTTTTATATTGCTTCTTGTTGCGCTTCTTCAATATCATCTATTACTCGGACAAATTGTCCCTCATTATATGGATATCCTGGTTTTGTGATTTTTACTTTCACTAATTTACCAACCATATCCTCTGTAGCAGGGAAAACGACTTTCAAATAATTATCCGTATACCCTTCATATAAACCACTGGATGGATCTTCTTTATATTTTTCTTCAGGAATCACTTCTAATACTTCGTTTTCAAAACGTGAAGCATATTCTTTAGCTAATTGATCTGATAATGAGATCAAACGGTGAACACGCTCATTTTTTACATTTTCATCAATTTGATCTTCCATTCGTGCAGCTGGTGTTCCTGTACGTTTTGAATAAGGGAAAACATGAAGTTCAGAAAACTTATGATCTTTAATAAAATTATAGGTTTCCATAAATTCTTCTTCAGTTTCACCTGGGAAGCCAACGATTACATCAGATGTTACTGCAAGTCCTGGTAAAGCTTTTTTCAATTTTACAAGTCTTTCGGCATATTCAGCCATCGTGTATTTCCGTCTCATTCTCTTTAAAACAGTATCTGAACCTGATTGAAGAGGGATGTGCATATGGCGAACGATTAATTTCGATTTGTTTATGACTTCAATAACTTCATCAGTCAATTGACTAGCCTCAATAGAAGAAATACGAATTCGTTTTAATCCTTTAACTTGTGCTTCCATATCACTAAGGAGCATCGCCAAATTATAATCTTTCATATCTTGTCCATAACCGCCTGTGTGAATCCCTGTCAATACAATTTCTTTATAGCCAGCGTCGACTAATTGCTGCGCTTGGCGGATAACTTCTTTAGGATCACGAGAACGCATTAAGCCACGTGCCCAGGGAATGATACAAAATGTACAAAAATTATTGCAGCCTTCTTGAATTTTTAACGAAGCTCGTGTTCTGTCAGTAAAAGCAGGAACGTCTAACTCTTCATATACACGATTCTTCATAATGTTCCCAACGCCATTAATCGGCTGGCGTTCTTGTTTAAATTGTTCAATATACTCAAGCATTTTTACACGGTCTTGTGTTCCTACAACGATGTCGACTCCTGGTATAGCCATAATTTCTGCAGGAGATGTTTGTGCATAGCATCCGGTTACACAAATAACTGCATCCGGATTTTTTCTAACTGCTCGTCTAATTACTTGACGGCTTTTTTTATCTCCTGTATTCGTAACTGTACATGTATTAATGACGTACACATCTGCTGTTGATTCAAAATCGACACGTTCATACCCTTGTCCTTTAAATAACTGCCAGATTGCTTCCGTTTCATAATGATTAACTTTACATCCTAAAGTATGAAATGCCACCTGTGACATTACAATCACCTCATTAATTCTAATTGGTAAGATATCGCGGATAAAGCATATAAAGGGGCTGTCTCTGTTCTTAATATTCTAGGACCTAATCCACATAGTTGAAATCCGCTTTCTTCCATATATTGAACTTCATTTTTTGAAAGACCACCTTCTGGACCAAATACAATCAATACAGAATCTCCCGGAGAAAAATGATTTATTGTTCTCACGAAATTGGAAGTCTCTCCGCTTTTAGCACTTTCTTCAAATGCTACGATTTTATGATTAAATGATTTACTGTACTCTAATAAAGCTTTAAATGTATGGGGAGCATGAATAATCGGCATATGCTGACGATGGGATTGTTCAGCTGCTTCTAAAGCAATTTTTTGCCATCGATCAAGTTTCTTCTTTTCTTTCTTTGAATCCCATTTCACAATCGAGCGATCCGCAATAAAAGGGACAAATTGATATGCTCCAAGCTCTGTACCTTTTTGAATAATATATTCCAATTTATCCCCTTTAGGCAATCCGCTCGCAATCGCCACTTTAACCGGTAACTCTTTATTCGCTTCTTCCCATTTTACAATATGAGCAATTATTTCTTCATTGGTAATATCCGCTATTTTGGCAATTCCAGCCTTTTCATCTGTAAAAACAACGTAAAATTCATCATTTAGTTTCATTCTCATAACATGGGAAATATGATGAAATATGTCCCCCGTTAGATGAATTTCATCTTCTCCTTCATATGAACTGCCAATGAAGTATCTTTGCATTATTCATCACCCACGCTTTGCAATAAAAGCTATCCAGTCTTCCATCACGATTGTTTCCACAATAGTAAATCCGGATGAAATAATCGCATCTTTTACTTGGTCTTTCTTCTGTTGAATAATACCCGAAGCGATAAAATAGCCATTCGGCTTAACAGCTTTAGCAACATCATCGGTGAAGCTCATAATGACCTCGGCTAGAATATTGGAAACAACAACATCAACCTGGCCATTCATTCCATTTAATAGATCATTTTTCGATACAGTCACTTTATCTTGAACTTTATTTAATTTCACATTAAGTTTTGCCGATTGCACCGCGACTTCATCTAAGTCTAAAGCAGTAACTTGTGACGCTCCTAAAAGTGCTGCAGCAATACTTAGCACTCCGGAACCAGTACCAACATCTATTACGGTGTCATTCTGTTTCACTGTTCGTTCCAACGCTTGAATACACATTACCGTAGTAGGGTGGGTCCCTGTTCCGAAAGCCATCCCGGGATCTAATTCAATAATTAATTCATCGCTACTAACAGCTTCGTACTTTTCCCATGTTGGAACAATCGTGAACTTTTCTGAAATTTTCACAGGATTGTAGTACTTTTTCCATGCTGTTGCCCATTCTTCCTCATTTACTTCACTTATTGTCACATGATTTTGACCGATATCGATATTGAATAATGCAAGATTATTAATAGCTTGCTTAATCTCTTCCACTGTTTCACCTAAAAAGCTGTTAACGGATAAATAAGCTTTAATAATTACCCCTTCTTCAGGGTAGTCATCTGGATTGAGTTGGTAGATTTCACCGAATTGATCTTCTCTTTCTTTTACTAAATCAAACGGATCTTCTATTACAACCCCGCTAGCACCTGCCTCATGCAATATATTTGAGATTGGTTCGATTGCTTCATTTGTCGTGTGGATCATAATTTCGGACCATTTCATTTTCTACCAACTCCATTATAAATTATTCCCCTTTGAAAGCTTTCTTCATTTTGTCGATGAAGGATTCGTTATGCTCATCTGGTGTCGAACCTTCAGTCTCCGAAAATTCCCTTAATAATTGTTTTTGCTTATCTGTTAGCTTTGTTGGTGTAATCACTTTCACATGAATATGTTGGTCTCCCGTACCATATCCTCTGACATTTGGTACACCTTTACCGCGAAGTCTAAATTTGGTTCCCGTTTGTGTTCCAGCAGGCACCTTCAATTTCACTTTGCCGTGTAAAGTTGGTACTTCGATTTCGTCTCCCAATGCAGCTTGGGCGAATGTAATCGGTATTTCACAATAAATGTCATCCCCATCACGTTCAAAGAATTCATGCTCTCTTACGTGGAAAACAACGTAAAGATCACCAGCAGGTCCACCGTTTACCCCCGGCTCACCTTGACCGGAAACACGTAACTGTTGTCCATCATCTACTCCAGCTGGTATTTTCACATTGATTCGACGACGTTTTTTCACTTTTCCAGTACCGCCACATGTTTTACATTTATTTTTGATCATCTTACCTGTACCGTTACAATAATGACAAACACGGCGATTAACAATTTTACCAAATGGCGTATTTTGTTCAGTGTTTATTTGTCCAGAACCATGACAATGCGAACATGTTTCTGGCTGTGTACCAGGTTTCGCTCCTGAACCATGACAAGTGTCACATGTTTCTTCTCTTGGAATTTCAATTTCCGTTTCTTTTCCAAACACCGCTTCTTTAAATGTTAATGTCATCGTATACTGAAGGTCTGCACCTTGCCGAGGAGCATTTGGATCACGTCTTCTTGATGATCCACCACCAAAGAATGTACTAAAGATATCTTCAAATCCGCCAAATCCACCGAAATCTCCGTCCCCACCAAATCCACCAAATCCTTGATTTGGATCAGTGTGGCCAAATCGATCATATTGATCACGTTTTTGGTCGTCTGATAGTACTTCGTAGGCTTCTTTTACTTCTTTAAATTTATCAGCTGCATCCGCTTCTTTATTAATGTCCGGATGGTATTTTTTAGATAGTTTTCGATATGCTTTTTTAATCTCTTCTTTTGAAGCATTTTTATCTAGACCTAATACTTCATAATAGTCCCTTTTACTCATTCATCCACACTCCCGAATCCTTTCGCATAAAGGTTATTTTAACATTGACATCAGGAACAATCAATAAAAAGACGATGAAACAAGTTTAAATACAAAAAGCCAAAGTCAAGAATGTACCTGACTTTGACTTTTCGAATTAAATCTTAACTGAAATCATATTATTTATCGTCTTTTACTTCTTCGAATTCTGCATCTACTACATCATCGTCTTTTTTGCCGTCTTGACCTTCAGCGTTTTGCTGCCCTGCTTGTGCTTGCTTTGCAGCTTCTTCATAAAGTTTCATTGAAAGGTTTTGTACGATTTCTTGTAGTGCTTCTTTCTTTTCACGGATTTCAGATAATTCGTTTTTCTCAATTGCTGCCTTTAATGCCTCTTTTGCTTCTTCCGCTTTTTTCACTTCTGTTTCGTCAACTTTACCTTCGAGATCTTTTAACGTTTTTTCAGTAGTGAAAACTAGCTGATCCGCTTCATTGCGTAATTCAACTTCTTCTTTACGTTTTTTATCTGCATCCGCATTTTCTTCTGCTTCTTTTACCATACGTTCAATTTCATCATCAGATAATCCTGAAGAAGATTTAATTGTGATATTTTGTTGTTTTCCAGTTCCTAAGTCTTTTGCACTAACATTTACGATACCGTTTTTATCAATATCAAAGGTTACTTCAATTTGTGGAATTCCACGTGGTGCAGGCGGAATATCAGATAATTGGAAACGACCTAATGTTTTGTTATCTGCAGCCATTGGACGTTCCCCTTGAAGTACGTGAATATCTACAGCTGTTTGGTTATCTGCAGCAGTAGAGAATACTTGCGACTTCGAAGTTGGAATGGTTGTATTACGTTCGATAAGTTTTGTAAATACGCCACCCATTGTTTCAATCCCTAATGAAAGTGGTGTAACGTCTAATAATACTACATCTTTTACGTCACCAGTTAGTACTCCACCTTGGATTGCAGCACCCATTGCAACAACTTCATCCGGGTTTACCCCTTTATGTGGGTCTTTTCCTGTTTCTTTGCGAATCGCTTCTTGTACAGCTGGGATACGAGTTGAACCACCAACAAGAATTACTTTATCGATTTCATTTGGTGATAATCCAGCATCTTGTAATGCGCGACGTGTAGGTCCCATTGTTCTTTCAACAAGGTCTGCTGAAATTTCTTCAAATTTCGCACGAGTTAAGTTTACTTCTAAATGTAATGGACCAGCTTCACCTGCTGTGATGAATGGCAATGAAATTTGTGTTGAAGTCACACCTGAAAGATCTTTCTTCGCTTTTTCAGCTGCATCTTTAAGACGTTGCATTGCCATTTTATCTTTAGATAAATCAATGCCATTTTCTTTTTTAAATTCAGCAACTAAGTAGTCAATAATCACTTGGTCAAAGTCGTCCCCACCAAGTTTATTATCCCCAGCAGTAGCACGAACTTCAAACACACCGTCACCTAATTCAAGGATTGACACGTCAAATGTTCCGCCACCAAGGTCATATACTAAAATTGTTTGATCTTCATCCATTTTATCAAGCCCGTATGCTAACGCAGCTGCAGTCGGCTCATTAATAATACGTTCAACTTCTAATCCTGCAATTTTACCAGCATCTTTTGTTGCTTGACGTTCTGCATCGTTAAAATATGCAGGCACAGTGATAACCGCTTTATCAACAGTTTCACCTAAATATTCTTCCGCATATGATTTAATGTATTGCAGAATCATCGCTGATACTTCTTGCGGAGTATATTCCTTACCTTCAATCGTTTCTTTATGGTTAGTACCCATATGGCGTTTAATTGAAATGATTGTATTAGGGTTTGTAATTGCTTGCCGTTTTGCTACTTCCCCAACTTGTCTTTCTCCATTTTTAAATGATACTACTGAAGGTGTTGTTCGGTTACCTTCCGGATTTGGAATTACTTTTGGTTCCCCACCTTCAAGGACAGCGACACATGAGTTTGTTGTCCCTAAATCGATACCTATGATTTTACTCATACTTATTAACCTCCTACTATCATATGTAACTACATTCTATTTTTCACATGGAAAAAATGTAAAAATATCATTATTGATTCACTTTCACCATTGAAGGACGAATAACACGATCCTTCAAAATATAACCTTTTTGGAACTCTTCGATAACAATATTAGAACCGAAGCTCTCATCTTCACCTTGCATAATAGCTTGATGGAAATTCGGATCAAATTCTTTTCCTACCGCCTCAATCATTTCAATTCCTTCTTGCTTCAATGCATCGATAATATTACGGTATACCATCTCAACACCTTGTAGCAATTGTTTTGTTTGTTCATTTTCAGGTGTTATTTGCATTGCGCGTTCTAAATTATCAATGGCCGGTAATAAATTGGTCGCAAGATTTTGCGCTCTATATTTTTCATTTGCTTCTTTATCGATTTGAACCCTTCTGCGGAAATTATCAAAATCAGCACGTAAACGTAAGTAACGATTTTCTGATTCCTCAAGTTTTGCTTGGAGTTCCTTTATTATTTCATCTTCAGGATTTTTTTCATTTTTTTCTGTTTCAACTGAATCAACTTGCTCATCAGAATTTGTTTCTTCTTCAGCAAAAATTTGTTCCTGTTGATTTTCCTGTTTGATCTCTTCTGCCATTGCTTTCACCTCCCTTAAAATAAACGAGCTTGCTGATTTTTTCCGTTCCGCGTGGAAAAAAGAAAAAATCAACAATGAATATTAACATAGCCAACGAAAAAAGACTAGAAATCAGCAGAGTTTATTGCTAATTTCCAGTTGTTCTCCATTAACAATATATCCACTTCCATTAACTATGATACAAATTGGTCAATGCTTTTGACATATCTGTACTTAAAAAATCCAATAAACTAATGACTCTGGAATATTCCATTCTCGTTGGGCCTAAAATGGCAATAGTTCCTACAGGCTCATCACCAATAGAGTATGTCGCAGTAATTAAACTGCAGTCTTCCATTTCAGATCTTTCATTTTCTTTTCCGATTTTCACATGAATTCCATGCGGGATTTGTTTAACTAAATCATAAAATCCACTTTCACGCTCAATCATTTCCATCAAAGAATGGATTTTTTGAATATCGCGGAATTCCGGTTGATTTAAGATATTGGCTTTTCCACCAAAAAATAATTTTTCATGATCATTTACACTGATTGTTTCTAACAGCGTATGCAGCATGGCATCATAATTTTGAATATGCTGCTTTAACAACACGGCAACTTCCTTATATATCTTGCCTTTCAAATCCGAAATAGGAACATTCGTCAATCTTTCATTCAAAATATTCACCATTTTTTCCAAATCAGTAAGATTAAATCCCGATGGAATGGAAAATATTCGATTCTCAACATGACCTGTATCGGTTATCATTATTGCTACGGCTGTATCGTTATTTAATGGTACAATTTGCAGTCGTTTAAGCTTTGTTTCCTTTACCCGCGGTCCTAGTAGAATGGACGTGTAATTCGTTAACTCAGAAAGAATCTTTGCTGACTTTTGTACAACTTTCTCCAGTTCATAAATTCTTTCTGCAAAAATGGAATGGATACGTGATATTTCGATTGAATTTAGCTTTTGTGGAGCTAAAATATGGTCAACATAATATCTGTACCCTTTTTCAGAAGGAATTCTGCCTGAAGATGTATGGGTTTTTTCAATATAGCCCATTTCTTCTAAGTCTGCCATTTCATTACGTATCGTCGCTGAGCTTAAGGAAATCTCATCTTTTTTAGAAAGAGTTCTTGAGCCGACAGGTTGTGCAGATCGAATAAAGTCATCGATTATAACTTGTAAAATAAGAAGCTGACGATCCGATAGCAACTTTTATCACCTCTGTTAGCACTCATCAACCCTGAGTGCTAATTCTAATAATAAATTATCAAAACTACACTTCGGTGTCAATTATTTTTACCCTATATCAAGTTTCTATTATCCTAAAATTATTTTTAGTTACGACATAGAATAAAAGTCACAATACTAAAAAGGACTGAAAAACTTCATTTCCAAAAAATCGTCCCGTTTTTGTCAGGCGAACATATCCTTCAACAATTTCTAACCAACCTTTTTCAATCATTTCTTTTATTGGTTTTTCAAAGACCGTTAACAATGGCTTATCAAATCGATTATTGAACTGACTAATGCTTATTCCTTCATTTTTTCTTAGTCCTAAAAACATATGCTCTTCCATCATTTCAGCAGGTGTCAAAACGTTTGTTTCAAATATAGGTAATTGTTTATCCTGGATTTTCTCAATATATTTTTTTATTGGACCGATGTTTGATTGTCTCATTCCATCTACATAACCATGGGCTCCTGCACCGAAGCCATAATATTCCTCATTATTCCAATAAACAAGATTATGCCTGCTTTCATAGCCCGGTTTTGAAAAATTACTGATTTCATATTGCTCGTATCCGTGTTTACCCATTTCATCCATTAATAAACTATACATATTTGCTTCTGACTCTTCAGACGGTAGATGTAATTTACCTTTTTTCATCAAGTTATAAAAAATCGTCTTTGGCTCAACGATTAATGAATAACTAGAATAATGCGGAAGCTCTAATTGAAAAGCTTTACTTAACGTATCTTTAAAATCTTCTTCTGTTTGACCAGGTAAACTATAGATTAAATCGATGCTTATATTTGTAAATCCAGCGCTTTGAGCTTTATGAACAGTTTGATACACCTCTTTAGATGTATGGGTTCTGCCGATTTTTTTCAATAACTCATCATTAAAAGACTGGACACCAAAACTTAATCGATTCACACCGTATTCTTTTAAGATTCGCAGCTTATCCTCAGAAAGATCACCCGGATTTGCTTCAAAGGTAAATTCACCATCTTCAAATGGAAGATTTGTACGAATACCTTCACATAATTTTTTTAATTGATTTTCATTTAGTACAGTAGGGGTTCCACCGCCTACAAAAATAGTCTTAAGTTGATTCGTTGGATTGTTGGCAATCGTATATTTCATTTCTTCCACCAGCTTATCCACGTAATCATCGACTGGCTGTCCTTTTAAGAATACTTTGTTAAAGTCGCAGTAATAACAAATATGTTCGCAAAAAGGAATATGAATATAGGCAGACTCTACTTGCATTGAAATCATCTCCTGATTAATTAAGAATGAAAGAAAAAGAGGGAGCTACGCATGACCTTAATCAGGCTTACTCCCTCGAATTATCTCTATTTCGTGTTTGTATCATCCATTTTAAGAACGGCCATGAATGCTTCTTGTGGAACTTCGACAGACCCAACTTGCTTCATGCGTTTTTTACCTTCTTTTTGTTTTTCAAGAAGTTTTCTTTTTCGAGAAATATCTCCGCCATAACATTTAGCAAGGACATTTTTTCGCATCGCCTTTATCGTAGAACGTGCAACGATTTTTTGCCCGATAGCAGCTTGTACTGGAACTTCAAATTGTTGTCTTGGAATAATTTCCTTTAATTTTTCAACGATTACCTTTCCACGTTCATAGGCAAAATCACGGTGAACGATAAAGCTTAAAGCATCTACCTTCTCAGCATTTAATAAAATATCCATTTTCACCAATTTTGAAGGTTTATAACCGATAAGTTCATAATCAAAGGATGCATATCCCTTCGTACTAGACTTCAATTGATCAAAAAAGTCATACACAATTTCCGATAGCGGTATCTCATAGATTACATTAACTCGAATATCATCTAAGTATTTCATATCAATAAAGGTACCGCGCTTTGCTTGTGATAACTCCATCACTGCACCAACATAATCATTAGGGACCATAATTGAAGCTCGTACATATGGTTCTTCCACTTTCTCAATTTTTTGAGGATCAGGCATATTGGATGGATTATCCACATTAAATTCTTCGCCGTCAGTTAATGAAACTTTATAAATAACACTCGGTGCTGTTGTGATTAAATCAATTTTAAATTCACGTTCAATTCGTTCTTGGATAATTTCCATGTGTAGGAGACCAAGGAAACCACATCGGAAGCCAAACCCTAAAGCTTGTGATGTTTCCGGTTCAAATTGTAAGGATGAATCATTTAATTCCAGCTTTTCCAATGCATCTCTTAAATCATTAAATTTAGCTGAATCGATCGGATATAGTCCACAATATACCATCGGATTTAGTTTGCGATATCCCGGTAATGCCTCTGTTGCTGGATTCTTCGCACTTGTAATCGTATCACCGACACGGGTATCTCCAACATTTTTAATTGAAGCAGTTAAATATCCGACATCACCAACAGTTAGTTCATCACATTGAACTTGTTTCGGATCATGAACCCCGACTTCAGTTACTTCAAATTCTTTACCTGTTGCCATCATTTTTATTTTATCTCCAACTTTAACTGTGCCTTCTACAACACGTATATAAGCAACTACCCCACGATAGGCATCATACAAGGAATCAAATATTAATGCTTTTAATGGCGCTTCAGGATTACCTGATGGAGCCGGGACTTTTTCTACTATTTGTTCTAGTATTTCTTCAATCCCGATTCCCGCCTTAGCCGATGCTAAGACCGCTTCAGAGGCATCTAGACCAATGACATCCTCAACCTCCTGACGTACCCGTTCAGGATCTGCAGCAGGTAAATCGATTTTATTAATTATTGGTAATATTTCCAAATTATTGTCTAATGCAAGATAAACATTCGCTAATGTTTGTGCTTCAATTCCTTGCGCAGCGTCAACAACTAGGATTGCCCCTTCACAAGCAGCAAGGCTTCGAGAAACTTCGTACGTAAAATCGACATGTCCAGGTGTATCGATTAAGTGTAATATATATTCATTTCCATCTTTTGCTCTATATTTTAATTGCACTGCATTTAATTTAATCGTAATCCCGCGTTCCCGTTCTAAATCCATGGAATCTAGTAACTGTGCCTTCATTTCACGGGAAGTAAGTGCATTCGTTTTTTCTAATATACGATCAGCCAAGGTTGATTTTCCATGGTCGATATGGGCAATAATAGAAAAATTGCGAATCCGTTCTTGCCTTTTTAATCTATCTTCATTATTCATTTTTATCTTCACTCCTGTTAAACGCCACATGTAAACTATTTTTGATTATATCAGTAGGAAATATAAGATTCAATTGAATTATATGTTGGAGAATCAAGAAAATAAAAAAGTGTACTCCTTTTTCGAATACACTTAAATAGCTATATGAAGGAAGAAATAAGTTGAATCACCTTTTCAGTCAGACTAGAAATAATATTTGCTATCGTTTTTCCTAGAGATGAGAAAAAATTAAAAGCATGTATTTCTTTTAATTTTTCATGTTTCTTTTCTAGGTCATGAGAAGAAACGTTTTTCCCTAATACAGATGCTTCTACTTCACCGTTCTCCCTTTCTTCAATCGTTAGAGGTGATTTGAAGCTCTCATCATGATAACCTTTCATTTCTACCATACTTACATTTGCTTTTTGCATCCCCATTAACACACCGATGAATAAAGCTCCGCATATTAGCACACATTTCAGCATAAAACGCTTCACGCGCAAATCACCCCTTTAATACGTATTCATTCCCTCGCTATTTCGCTGCAGGAGGATCAGACTGATTTCCATTAACTTTTTCAGCTTGCCAATAATATTCACTAAATACATCTGCAAGTGCAGCAGTAGTACGGTACATTTCATCAAAAGTGTTATCCACCCCACCAATCTCTATTAGGAAAGCATTGCCCGATAAATCCTGATTAAACTTTCCATTCGTTAGCGCTCCTTCTTTTTTAATAACCCCTCTAGACAAACCTTTATAATTTTTCTTTAATCGATTGTCTAATTGTTTCGCTAAGCGTGCATTTTTTTCATAGTTTGGATTATTCCCACCAATTACGAATGCGATTTTCGCATATGATTTACCATTAATTGAGATCGTCGTATCCTTTTTTCTTCGAGAATCCCGATGTATATCGATAAAATATTGAAGATTTCTGTTTCTAGCCATTGCTGTTTGTACTAATTCACGTGATTCTTGATACGATTGAGGATATTTCCATCCTTTTGCCAACAATTCAGTTTGAACATCCGTACTGTCCACCAACGTTCCAATTCCTCTATCTTCTAATTGTTCTTTTAACTTTGTTCCTAACTTTGTCACGTTTACTTTGGAATGCTGTGCAGCGTTTGGATCGTCTACTCCATCTAAATAAGGTAAGAAGGATTCACGAGTATGTGTAAAATAAATAAATACAGAAGGTTTATCACTTTTAGATAATACTTTTTTGTCCTCTTTATTATCTTTTTCATCTAAATGTACATTGTTTTTTAATTTTGGATCTTTTTTTGATTTAAAAACTTTATCTGAAGGCACCGATTCGATTGGCAGGTTGGTGAAATTAGTCCCTTCACCTGCAACTAATATTTCACTATCAAAAAAAGTAAAGCCCGGAAGTTCTCTACCCAAAAAACTTCTTGGATCTTTAAAGCTTATATTTGTCGCCGAATTTAATAAAATAGTAAAAATGCTTGGAAGCTTCTCTCTTGAAGAAATTGACGCATTAATCATTTGAGTATCCGCTGCCAAAAACTGAAATAATAGTTTACTCGATATGTTTTTTGTTGCTTTGTGAATAATCGTTGAATTCACTTGAAATCCCGGTTTTAGCGAGGATATAATCCCAGATAGAGAAAACATGATAATGAAAGTTAATATACAAATAAACCCTGCTTTAATAACAGTAGAAATATTAACAGTAAGAACATAGCTACGATTTTTTAAGGATTTCATTGTTCCACCCTTTCTAGTAATTTTATAAGTAATGTATGTTTTTACTAGAAAAAGTAGAACAAATTAGAAGAACGATTTACATTCATTAATATAAGATCGTACTATACTCCTATCTCGTTTTATAGCCAACATTTTCTTGATTTACTGCATGATGGAGGCTGGAATTTAATCCTGTAGCTAATAGATTCGCCATATCTTCTATAAAAACATCTACTTCCTTCGGAGTTACCATTAGGTTATGACCGAGGGGGGCTAACACCTCATGAATTAATGTTCGTTTTTCATCCTCATCAAGTGTGCCAATAATCCCCATAAACATTTTCCGGTGTTGTTCTCCCGGTAAATCTTCCTCCGTCAATTCCCGCTTTTCTCCAAATGTCATTCCCGATGGTGCTAATGAACTGGACGGCCGGTTGCCTTCTTTCATTTCTCTGCCAAAATGTTTTAACAAATAATCAATCGTATCACTTGTAATAGAGACAGCATCTACAACGGTTGGAACACCAATAGCAATAACAGGTACTCCCAATGTTTCTTTACTTAGCTCTTTTCTTTTATTTCCTACACCTGACCCGGGGTGAATTCCGGTGTCAGAGATTTGAATTGTTGCGTTTACCCTTTCGATAGAACGTGATGCAAGCGCATCAATAGCAATAATGAAATCGGGCTTGGATTTTTCAACTACTCCAAAAATAATATCGCTAGTTTCTATCCCTGTTAGACCCATGACCCCGGGTGCTATCGCGCTAACTGAACGGTAGCCCTCCTCGACATTCTCAGGCTGTAACGAAAATAAATGACGAGTGACGATGACATTTTCACAAACAAGAGGACCTAATGAGTCGGGTGTAACATTCCAATTTCCTAAACCAACGATTAAACAGCTTGCATCACTTGGAATATTGGAGGATTGTAAAAATCGACTAAATTCCTTTGCAAATACCTCTTCCACTTGTTGTTGTAAGTCGGCATCTTGTTGGCGGATTCCTTGCACTTCAATTGTTAAATAATTCCCTGCCTTTTTGCCGATTGTTTGTTCCGCCTGCTGTGTAATCTCAACACTGGAGATTTTAATTCCTCCTTCTTCCCTTTCCTTAACTATTACTCCTTCTATATCCGTCCCTTTTTCATTCTTCTTTGATTTCTCTTCTACTGCCATATCTTTCGCTTCAACAGCTAAATCGGTTCGTACTGAATATAAGCTTAAATCAAGTTGATTATCTTTTGTCATCGGAAATAACCTCCTTATGTAAACATAAACATTGGTGGAATATTTTCTACATACTGTTTATCTTTTCCTATTTTATATAAATTCATTCATTTATTATGGATGTAATCGCTATTAAACCTCACTACAATTCATGAGAGAATTTGTTTTTTCAGCTGTAAGTATTGCATTATCAAGGTTCGTTTGATAAAATATCACTTGTTCTTATTGTTAAGGATTGTGAAAGTCGAGTAATAATGTTGTTACTCGTAGGAGGTGAAAGAAATGCCAAATATCAAATCTGCAATCAAACGTGTAAAAACTAGCACTGAAAGCAATGCACACAACTCTGCTATGAAATCAACTATGCGTACTGCTGTGAAGAAATTCGAAGCTGCTGTTGTAAATAAAGATGAAAACGCAAAAGACCTATTAATTACCGCTGTTAGTCAACTTGATAAAGCAGCATCAAAAGGTCTTATCCATAAAAACACTGCGGACAGACAAAAAGCACGTTTAATGAAAAAATTAAACACTGTAAATGCATAATAAATTGGTCTGTAACTGAAAAAAAACGATCCTAAACGAGGATCGTTTTTTTATGCACTTTTACTCAGTTTAAAAAGAAGCATTTCGGTAATCATTACCTTGTTCATGCCGCTTGTCTTCATTTGGTAATCACTGTCCGCACATAATAACATGATTCTTTTCAACTCTTCTTCTGAAAATAATTTAGCTTGTCCTGCAGCAAGTTTTATTCGAAAAGGATGAACTTTTAAATAAGAAGCCATTTGCTGCTGTCCATATCCCCTTCTTTGCAGTTCCTTCGTTTGGTAAAGCAGGCGAAATTGATTGGCTAGTATTGATAATATTTTAATCGGTTCTTCATTTTGTTTTAAAAGATCATAGTAAATTCTTAGCGCTTCATTTATTTTTCGATGGACTACTTTATCTACTAAGGAAAAAATATTTTGTTCTAATGATCTTGATGTAAGATTTTCTACTGTTTCACTACTAATAGCATTTGAAACACCTACAAATAGTGAGAGCTTATCAATTTCAGCTGAAAGCATCATCAAATTTGTACCCGCTAAAGTTATTAATAAATCTACAGCATTATCATCTATTTGAACTCCATTTTCCGCCACTTTTTGGAACACCCATTTTTTTAGATCCATTTCATTTAATTTCTTAGCTTCTAACAGGGCTGCTTGTTTCTTTAATTGTTTCGTTATTTTTTTTCGTTCATCAAGTTTTTCATAAGGAGCAATTATAACTAAAACGGTATAGGAAGGCGGATTTTGTATATATTCTTCCAGTTTTTGAATATTGTGTTCGACGCGTTGTTTTCCCTTTTCAGCGGTTAGAAAAAAAGCATTATGTAAGAAAATTAATCTTTTTTCACCCATAAATGGAAACGTTTCAGCATCTTCTAGTGCTACCTCAATAGAAGTCTCCTCAAGGTCATAATTAGCTAAATTAAAGTCCATTTCCTCATCTGTTAACACATTATTCACTAATTTTTGTTTTGTCTCATTGATTAAATAGCTTTCTATTCCATATAATAGATATATCGGTGAAAATTGCTTTTTCTCAATCTGTTTCCATAGGTCAATCATCTGGAATCCTTCTTTCTAAAAGGAATTATATATACTATCGTAAAAAAGGAATTGGATTTTGACAAGTATTATATCTAGAAAAGCGGAAGCGCCTTGGTCAGCCCCGACAAGCAAATGTTCTTAGGCAAAAAAAGTCCGCTCTTTGACTTTTATTGCCTAAGGTTATTTGACCTCGAGGGGCTAGGCGCTGGAGCTGGACAGCAGACATATTAAAGGGGACTTGCTCCTTAAGAAGTCAAATCCCCAAATCTATAGTTAACGTTGATAAAAAAGGCCTAGGAAACTTCTTTATCAACGGTAGCCACTAAATATATTTTCACCGAATTACTTAAAAGTATATGTGTAAACTCTTGTCAATGTAGGCATTTGATTGATATATAGATTTTTTTAATCAAATAGTCTATACTAAAGTGGTAATAGGAGCATTCCTGTTAGAAGGATTTTCGGGGACTTGAACAAAAAGAGCCCTCTTGGTATGATGCGGGGTGTCAAATCGTCGATGAATTGACCCCTAATTTGTTAACCAAGGAGGACTCCATAATGGATTTTAAACAAAATCAGAAAATTAATCAAGTCACCGAAAAAACACTCGTTGTAGGGATCGATATCGCAAAGCGGACACATTACGCTTGCTTTGTAGACGATCGTGGCCGGGTGCTCCAAAAGTCTTTCTCAGTTTATCAATCTAATAACGGCTTTGAGTATTTATATCAACGTATTTTGACTGAAATGAAAGAAAGCGAAAAGACAGAAGTCATTGTCGGGATTGAACCTACTGGCCATTACTGGCTAAATTTAGCCTATTTCCTTGAAGAACGAGGCATTTCCTTAGTCATGACGAATCCGATGCATGTCAAACGGTCAAAAGAGTTGGATGACAATCTGCCAACCAAACATGACCGTAAAGATGCACTGGTAATCGCTCGTCTTGTAAAGGATGGACGCTTTAGTTATCCGCGAATCCTCAAAGGGATGGAAGCTGAACTTCGTGCTGGTTCTACATTCCGTAGTAAATTGACTGAGGAGCTAGGAGCCGTCAAAAACATGATAATTCGCTGGTTAGATCGCTATTTTCCAGAGTTCGTTCAAGTATTTCCGTCATTCGGAAAAATGGCTATGGCCGCACTTGAATGCACTCCATTTCCAAGTGATCTTCACCAGAAACACCCGGATGAAGTGTTATCCCTTTATCGAAAGGTCGAGGGACTAAAATCCCCCCAAAGACCAAAAGCAGTGCGCCTTATCGAAGTCGCAGCTAGCTCTATCGGAGTAACGGAAGGATGTGAGATGGCCCGTATTGAAATAGCCACACTTGTCCGCCGTTACCACCAGCTAGAAAAAGATATTGAGGGTATTACGGAGCGCTTAGTTGAGCTTGTAAAAATGTCAGTAGAATACGAATGGCTGTCAACGGTACCAGGGCTTGGAGATACGACAATCGTTGACCTATTAGCTGAAATCGGAAGTTTTTCACACTACGAAGATCCACGCCAACTAATCAAACTCGCGGGATTAACGTTACGTGAAAATTCCTCTGGTATGCACAAAGGGCAAAAACGAATCTCTAAACGGGGTAGAAGAAAGCTACGCGCTCTCCTGTTCCGAGTCATGATGCCGATGATCCGCCACAATGAAGCTTTTAGAAAGCTACATGAGTATTACACGAACCGTCAGGTTAATCCTTTACGCAAGAAACAATCCATCGTGGTTCTATGCGGTAAACTGTTAAAAGTATTACATGGAATTAGCACTAAGCACAAAGCGTTTGACGCACAGCGAATGATGAGGGATATTCCAAGTCTCTTAGAGGCAGCTTAAATCCCTACAGCCCCTTAACTAGACCTAGACAACAGGATGACACGGAGAAGCTGGCATTATTTTCACCATTCGACCTAGAGTCCCTATAGGAGCTTCGCTAGCCTCTGCCTTATGACTAGACCGAACGAAGGAATGTAGGCACATAGATGCCCAGAGACATGGGAGGGTACGTCATCATAAGCTACGCAGAGATCCATTGTGCATCGTATAATTCCCTATCACTACTTTCCATAATTATCCAGTAGTGACCGCGTAGCGTACCTATTTATTGGAATAGTTTCACATATTATGAAAATAAAGTTAGGGTCCGTGTCGAAAAATATTTTTTTGACACCCTACCAACGGGTCAAACCGTTGATGTATCAACATTTATAGAGGGAGGGGTAGTTGTGAACCAATTCGAAAAAGATGTACAGTCAAAGCGCAACGATGCTATCGATTCGGGAGTTGGCTTTGGTGTTTCATTTGCACTTTTTGCTGTTATGTTCATCATCGCAACTGTCATCAAATTTGTCGGCGAATAAGATGAATTTGTGAGGGAGTTTGCTTTTGCAAACTCCCTCTTTCATTTAATGAATCCTTCCATGTATCATTAATCCGATAAGTTTAACTACTTTATTCTATGGAAGAACAGTATGAAAGGTTCCTTTATTTTGATAAAATTTATATTGAATTGCCCCTTGCTGATCTGTACGAAAAATTTGGATATGGTGATTAGCCAGCAAGGCAAGAACTTCTTCCCGGGGATGACCATATCGATTATTTTTGCCTGCGGAGATGATGGCAAATTTAGGTTTTAATACGTTAATAAACGCTTCCGAAGTTGAACTTATACTTCCATGATGCCCAACTTTTAGTACATCAATTTCAAATTTGTAGTTGTTTAAAAGTTCCATTTCCCCTTGTTCTTCTAAATCTCCAGTAAATAACCATCGTTTTCCCCCTACTTGTGCGTAGAGCACCAATGAATCATTATTTCCTTCGTATGAATCATCAAACGGAGAGACAAACTGAAAAACTCCCGACGCATTCGACCATTTTGCTCCAGCTTTTACAGCCTTTATCGGGATATTATGTTTTTTCGCTGCATCCAGTGTATTGTTCATTAATGGTTTCTCCCATGAGTTGGGCGACAAAAAAATTTGCTTAACTGAAAGATTCTCAATAATTTTTTTTGCAGCACCAATATGATCTGCATCACTATGTGTTAATACCATTTTATCAATTGTTGTTATTCCTTTACTTTTTAATAAAGGAATAATAATATCATTGCCAATTTCAAATTTCTTTGTTCTATTCTTCCATTCATCTTGTTGAAAATCCATTTGTCCACCCGTGTCAATTAAATAGGTACCTCGATGAAATGGAAGACGAATTAAAATGCTATCGCCTTGACCAACATCAATAAATGTTACTTCTCCAATTGGTGAGTATATTTGGCATGTTTTTATCAGCGCTATTACAAAAACAAGAGGGGCTAATGATTTTACTACCGAATAGCCTTTTTCTAACATAAAAAACATCCATTGTGATGTCACGATCAGTAATAATAATACGATTATACCCGGCTTTCCAATAATTAAAACTGACCCTTTTACATCAATTAATTGACCTATCTTCTCGGATAGGAAAATCATCCAGCCGGAAACCTTCTCGAAAATAGTGAAAATAGGAAAATAAATAAATGCAGAAATATACGTAATAATTAATAATGGCAAGACGATAAATGTATAAAAAGGAACATACATAACATTGCTAATAACACTTATAATAGAAAATTCAAAAAAGTGGACAGCCAAAATCGGAATAGCCGCTACTTGAGAAACGAAAGAAACCATCATTGATTTTGTTAAATAATGTTTATACATTGGAAGGATAGATTTAGAAGCTAAAATAATTGAAAAACAAACGGTAAAGGATAACTGAAAGCCAATATTAAAAAGGATAAAGGGATCCTTTACGAGAAATAGTATAAAACTTATCGAGAGTGCATCTAATGAGGAGAACGGAGATTTCTTTTGCATTGAAATAATTACTAACATTGACATGCTTGCTGCACGGACTACCGGAGGATTCGCCCCGGTAAGTAATGTATAAATGGGGAGAAGAGCAAGTAACGCATAGCTTGCAAACTCTCTTGAAAATCCAATTCGAATAAGAAGATAAAAAATCGCTGCGGTGATTATACTTACGTGAAGACCGGAAATAGCTAATAAATGAACAATCCCTAATCGTTGATATAAAGAATAAATTTCATCATTAAAACTGCTGCTATCACCAAATATTAGTGCTTTCGCATATGGAGCAGTTTCTTTAGAGAATGAATGATCTATATTTTTCATCCCTTGTTCTCGAAGTTGCTTTATCTTCGTTATTATATTTTTATTCGTATCTTTACATCCTAATATTGTTGATCCATTTAATATCCAGTGAATATTGTTTATAAATAAATATTGTTTATAATTAAATAAGTTTTCATTTCTGTTCGCCTCAGGTTGGATTAACTCGCCGGTTATTGTACAATATTGTCCATTTTTTATCGTTTTTTTAAGTCTTTCTTTTTCTTCTTCTGTTTGAATTTTATATTTTAATACAATCTTTTCATTTTGTTTAGTTTTGACGATTGATTTTAATTGATTTCCGTCAATTTGTGGAGTTTCGTTAAAAAAAACAGTAAACGTTGTTTGGGAGGGATTTAGAACTGTGGATCGATGCTCGTACATCCAAAAGCTGATCAAAATAAATAGAACATAAACAATAATCGAGGAATAAATTAAATAACGTTTTTTAAAGAAGATAATTCGAATCCAAATTAAATGAAAAAGGATAACAAGCCCCCAATGGATGTCCAATGAAATAGAACAACCAGAAAGAGCCACAATCGCCAAGAACACCCAATAACCTCTCATAGTACCTCCTTTAATTAGGATGGAGTGATTCATTTTTCCACAATATTAGCGAAGATAGTTTTATCAAATGGAACTTGTTCGACATGTACACCCGCTTTATCATATAATTCACTTGCATATGGATGATTTTTGTAATCCTCTGCATAATAGACTGATTTAATCCCAGCTTGAATAATCGATTTGCAACACTGCAAGCATGGGTAATGAGTCACATAAAGTTCAGCATCTTTAGTAGGAACACCGAATTTTGCACATTGCAAGATCGCATTTATTTCGGCATGAATCGTTCTTACACAATGATTATCAATCACATAACACCCCTCATCAATGCAATGCTCTCCACCTGCAATTGAACCATTATAACCGCCTGCAATAATTCGTTTATCACGTACAATCGTCGCACCTACCGTCAATCTAGTGCAAGTACTTCGATAGGATAATAGATGACTTTGCGCCATAAAATATTGATGCCATGAAATTCTTTCCATATTTTTCTTCCTTTCAAGCAAGTATTCGACAAATTCCCCTATTGCATATAGTGTAGCGTCAACTATCTTTATTCGTCAAACAATAAATTATGGCTTAGGATTGACTAATCCACTGTAATAGCATCCTTTAACTTTTCAAATGTTTTATCCCCTATGCCGGTCACATTTTTAATGTCCTCTATTCTTTTAAATAAACCTTGCTTCTCCCTATACTCGATAATAGCTGCAGCTTTAGCTGGACCAATTCCCGATATAGTTTGGAGTTGTTCACTCGTCGCATTATTTATATTCACTTTTTCTGTACCATCAACAGAATCTGTTGGACTATTTAGGGAAATATCCGGTGTTTTTTCACCGATTTTCGGAACGTAAATCACCATCTCATCTTTTATTTTTTGTGCTAAGTTCACTTTCGATTGATCGGCCTTTTTCTTAAATCCGCCTGCTCTCGTTATAAGATCTTGAATCCGTTCATCAGGTCTTGCTTCATATATACCCGGGTTCATCACCTCTCCTTTAACATCAACAACGATTCTGGACAACTCATTGCTGCTTTCTTTTTCTTCTTGAGGTTTTCCGGTTTCTTTTTCAATAAAAGTATTTGAAAATTCATTGCTGTCGTTTATCTCATCATGAGAATTATTAACAAAAAGATAAAATGCAACAGCTAAAATTCCAATTACGATAAGTGGAAACTTATATTGTTCAACAATTTTCCTCAAACTAATCACCTCTATTTTTAATTTCATGAATACTGACAGATATGGAAACATAGAGTTTTATGAGTAGATAACTAAATTTGGATGGATGTAGGATATAGAATTCAAGGAGTGTTGAAAATGAAAGTAGGTATCATTGGAACTGGAAACATGGGGAGTATACTTGTTGAATCATTTATACATGGTAAGGCAATTTCACCTTCCGATTTCTATATAACTAACCGAACTCGGACGAAAGCGGAAATCCTTCAAGATAAGTATCCAACGATACATGTTTGCGAAAATTCGGCTGATGTCATTAAACATTCGGAGTTAATCTTTATTTGTGTTAAACCACATGACATATACCCATTAATAAAACAAAACCAACCTTTATTTACTACTGATAAATGTGTTGTTTCAATTACGAGTCCAATATCTGTCGAACAATTAGATTCGGTTTTAGATACAGCTTGTGCAAGAGCAATACCGAGTATTACGAATCGAGCATTGTCGGGAGTTTCCTTACTTTCTTTTAGTGAAAAATGCGATGAACATTGGAAAAGAAAAATACAAGAGTTATTTTCCTACATTTCTAAACCGATAGAAATTGACCAAAAGATTACAAGGGTGTCCTCAGATATCGTCAGTTGCGGACCAGCTTTTTTTAGTTATATTTCGCAACGATTTATTGATGGGGCAGTGGCAAAAACAGATATTGATCAAACAACGGCAACAATCTTAACCGGTGAAATGTTAGTAGGTCTAGGTGAATTACTTAAAATTGGGTACTATTCATTGCCAACCTTACAAGAAAAAGTATGTGTTAAAGGCGGAATTACCGGAGAAGGCATTAAGGTTCTTGAGGCGGAGCTTGGCGATGTATTCGAAAAACTTTTTGAAGCGACACACGAAAAGTTCAAAGAGGATTTAGAGTTAGTGAACAAACAATTTACTAATAATACTTTCGACAATCATTGAGAAATTCCTTCAAAAAAAGTCGGTTTTCACAAAATATTTTTGAAAACCGACTTTTAGTCATGTTTATTTTTTCCTGCATACAAAAAAGATTCTTTCTGAATCCTCTTTTGGTTTTTCATTTGCAAAATCAGCTGAGACTTCCAGAACGTCAAAACCCGCTTCATTCAACCATAAATGATAATCATCTTCAGTATATGTTCTTTGTTTATGTAGTTCATCAAATCTTGAATATTGATCCGTTTTTTCATCCAATACGAAAAAAGTTAATTCATGTTCAACCGAATACGGATTTTCTCCTTCAAAACAATTCCATATGTATGAAACTTCATCCTCGATTTCCGTAAACGTTTGATTGGAAAAAATATGCTCCATCTTATAAATCGAATGAATGTCGAAGAAAAACAAACCATTCACCTGTAAATGATCATGAATTCTCTTAAATGATTCTTGCACTTCATGAGGAGAAGACAAGTAGTTTAAAGAATCGCAAAAAACGGTAATAACATCATATACTCCGAGTCCCTCTAACTGGCTCATATTTTGCTGAAATAAACTTAGTTGAACAGACTCCTTATTTGCTTTTTGACTGGTAACCATTAACATATCTTCTGACAAATCAACACCCGTAACTTGATAGCCTAATTTGGCTAATCTTATTGACAATTCGCCGGTGCCACATGCCAAATCCATTACTTTTTTTCCTGGAGCATTATATATGTTTGCCTTCTTTTGAAAGAATTCTAGCCATTTGTCATATGGGACATCTTGCATGAGGAAATCATACACATAGGCAAAGTCCCCATAATTCATGGTGTTAGCTCACTTTGAACATCTACAGTTGGTGCATCACCCCAAAGGCGTTCTAAATTATAATATGTCCGTTCATCACGATGGAAGACGTGGGCGACAACATCTCCAAGGTCGATTAACACCCATTTCCCTTCATCATAACCTTCCATTCTTCTTACATGATAGCCGGTTTCCTCCGCCTTATCTTTTAACTCATTAGCAATTGCTTGTACTTGCTTGTCTGAGTTCCCATGACAAATTAAAAAATAATCGGCAATTAGTGAGATTCCTTTCATATTTAAAACGACGATGTCCTCTGCTCGTTTATCATCTGCTGCTTTAACTGCCATCAATAATAGTTCATTTTTCTCCATGCATATATCTCTCCTTTTTCATGACGATATCATTATATAATTCAAAAGTATCCGGGTACACAGCTTGATGTTTACTTATCAAAAATTGAATCGTATTTCGTACTGAAAACAATAATGCTTCATCCAAATCTTTATCAGCAATTTTTCTTGCTTCCTCCACTCCCGGAAAACTCCGACCAGGTTCAATATAATCGGCAATATAAATGACCTTTTCCAGATCAGTCATATTTTTTCTGCCAGAAGTATGATAACGAATGGCATCCAATATATCTAAATCTTGAATTCCAGCTTCTTGTTGAACTAAATAAGCTCCAACAGGTGCATGCCATAATTCGGGATTATAATGTAGTAGTTGTTCATCAAATTTTTGTTGAACGATAATTTGTTTCATTTCATTGAGAGGTCGAAATTTGGCATAATCATGAAAAATTGCCGCCAATTCAGCCTTTTTTACATCCACTTGATATTTTTCAGCTAAGTGAACAGCCGTATCCGCCACTCCTAATGTATGGATATAGCGCTTTTCCGTAAGTTGTTCAGCTACTAATTGTAACGCTTTATTCCTTTCCATATAATTCGTGCTCCTTTATATATTCCACGACTTCATCTTTTACTAAATATTTGATGGATTGTCTCATCTGAATCTTATTTCGAATAATCGTCGAGGATAAATTAATATCAGGAATTCTAATATTTATTATTGGATATTGGGTTTGCTCTGAATGCCCTGGCCTATTTACTCCTACAAATTGGACTAGCTCGCTAAGCTTTTCAATATTGTACCACTTCGGTAAATATTCAATCATATCCGCACCAATAATAAAGAAAAAATCCACATCTGGTTCTCGCGACTTTAACAACTTCATCGTGTCATATGTATATGAACGTCCATCCCTTTCATATTCAATGAGTTCAATGGAAAAATGAGGGTGATCTGCAATTGACATCGAAAGCATTTTTTTTCGATCCTCATTTGTCACATTACTTTTCCGTTCTTTATGGGGTGGTTCTTGATTTGGCATGAAACGTACTTCATCTAACTTTAAAGCCTGCCAAACTTCATTTGCCACAATTAAATGCCCAAGATGCGGCGGATCAAATGTGCCACCTAAAATTCCGACTCGTTTCTTCATAATACTACCTAGGGAAGCGTGATTTGCTTATTTTCATTTGATTCTTTATAAAGGACAATCATGTTTCCGATAATTTGAACTAACTCGGCTTTTGATCCTTCTGATAGACTTTTTGCTACAGTATCGCGATCTTCATCACAATTTTGCAAAATACTTACTTTGATTAATTCACGAGCTTCTAGTGCCTCTGAAATTTGTTTAATCATATTATCATTCACTCCGCCTTTTCCAACTTGAAAAATAGGATTTAAATGATGGGCCTTTGAACGTAAAAATCGCTTTTGTTTACCTGTTAACATGAATATTTCCTCCTAAATGATTTGTTACTATTTTTTTCATTCGATTAATATTTGGAGTTTGACTGGTCCATTTCTCAAAGGCGATCGCCCCTTGGTAAATAAACATTCCAAGTCCATTACTAGTTGTAGCACCTTTTAGCTTTGCTTCTTTTAAAATCATCGTTTCAAAAGGATTATAAATAATATCCACTACATGTGTACCCGGTTTTATATTATGTATTGAAATCGGTGAGACAGTAATATTCGGACTCATCCCGATAGATGTCGTCTGGATTAGTAAAGTGTATTCCCCTAACTTTTCTTCTGCTTCCTCCATCAACAATACATTTGTCCGCGAAGGAAAAGGGCAGGACTGAACAAGTTGTGTCGCACGTTCAGGTGTACGGTTACAAATATCAATCGTTCGTACGCCATCATAAACAAGCGAATAGAAAATTGCCTTTGCTGCACCGCCTGCTCCAATAATTAATACCTTTTCATTTTCAAGATCCGTTTTCCATTCTTCTTTTAATGCACGAATAAATCCTAATCCATCAGAATTATAGCCAACTAATTCATTCTTTTCGCGGACAACGGTATTCACTGCACCAATTGCTTTTGCTAATGGATCAATTTTGTCTAGTAAAGGAAGAATAGTAACTTTATGGGGAATGGTCACATTAAAACCATTTATTCCAAGTGCCTTCATTCCTTTTACTGCATCTGTTAAATGACTAGGAGTAACATGAAAAGGATAATAAACATGATCTAACTGTAAAGATCGAAATGCATCATTATGCATTAGCGGTGACAAAGAATGTGCAATTGGATCTCCGATAACCCCATATAAGTTTCCCATAGCCATTACCCCTTTTAATGATATTTATTGTCTATATAAGTGATGGCCTAATCATCACGTTAACGCCTTTTGGTACGTATGCAGCAATCTTTGCCCCCGGCTCATTGATGGTTACCCACCCAAGTCCGGAAAAGACAATATCCGTTTTCCCCTCTTTAATCATAAATTCATGACGGACTAACTGAGGAAATTCGTCCAAATCATTTTTTCTTGGAGGTTGCAGCATGTCCCCAACATGTTTCTCATATAGTTGATCAGCATTATCTACTTTCGTCCGATGAATTTTCAATTCATTAGATACGTAACAAACAAGTGATCTTCTTCCACCAGTTAGGTAATCTAAACGTGCCAGCCCACCAAAAAATAATGTTTGTCCTTCATTTAATTGAAAAATGGTTGGCTTAATTTCTTTTTTCGGTGTAATGACCTTTAAGTCTTTCTTATGAACGAAATGGGCCATTTGATGATGATTAATAATTCCCGGTGTATCAATTAATGCACTGCCGTCACTTAGTGGAATTTCAATCATATCCAATGTTGTACCCGGAAAGTGAGAGGTTGTAATCACATCATTTTCCCCAGTAACATTTTTTATAATTCGATTGATAAACGTAGATTTCCCGACGTTTGTACATCCAACTACATAGACATCCTTACCTTCCCGATAATGATCTATTGCCTCCATTGCTTCATCAATGGAATGACCTTTTGTCGCGCTGACGAGCAGAACATCCACTGGCTGAAGTCCTAACTGTTTCGCCTGTTGTTTCATCCAGTTTGTAAGCTTAGCACGCTTAACAGATTTAGGCAATAAATCTTCTTTATTACCGATAAGAAGGATTGGATTCTTTCCGACAAAACGATGAAGACCAGGTAACCAGCTTCCATTAAAATCGAAGATATCAACGATTTTAACAATTAACCCATCCATGGTTCCAAGACCATTTAGTATTTTTAAAAAATCGTCGTCAGTAAGCGATACATCCTGTACCTCATTATAATGTTTTAAACGGAAACAACGCTGGCAAATTAATGTTTCCTTATTTAAACTAGACGGTGGAGCGTAACCAAGTTCATTCGGATTTTCTGTTTGTACGGCTACTCCACAACCAATACACGTATATTCTGTCAATGTTAATCCTCCCAATTAATTAATCCTTTTCGCTTAAACGATGACATGATTCGTCTTTCTATTTTCCGATTAAAACGAGTCATGAATCCATCAGATTGTGCCACAGGAATGACAAGGATCGTATAAAAACCACTACGGTTTCCACCAAGTACGTCCGTAAGTAATTGGTCACCAATTACAACGGTTTCTTCCTTCCTAACCCCCATCAATTTAACTGCACGATTAAAAGCCTTTGTTAATGGTTTCCTCGCCAAAAAAATAAAGGGAATACCTAAAGGATCGGCAAATTCCTTTACTCTTTTTTCATTATTATTCGATACAATCGTTACTTGGATATTATGTTTTTTCATTTCTTCAAACCATTGAATGAGCTGAGGTGTTGCATTTGGTCTATCCCATTCCACTAATGTATTATCTAAATCGGTAATAATCGCTTTAATCCCTTTTTCTTTTAGTGATTCTGGTTTAATGAAGAAGACATTTTTTACATGTTCATTTGGCAAAAATTTTTTCAACAACAATCATAGACACTCCAATCTAAATTCAACGAACATATGGCCTACAAAAAGAAATTTTCATTACACTTTATCATACCAATTTTAATTCCTTATTCAAAATAAAAATACAATATTAAAACTGAACACTAAAAAATTTCGACAAAATCCATCAAATCCCAACACTGTGGATAACTTTATACACAAAATTCACATTGTCTTATCTACCTTAAAAAGATTTATGTACAAATTAATCACAAGTTATCCACTTCTCTTTGTGGATAAAAAGAACGCTTGTTCTCTACGTTTATCTCTGATAGAGTTAGGGTACAACATGATTAACATACTAGTTTATTTATAATGAATTAACTTTAGAACACTTTTTTTGGAGGTGATGGCTTATAATGAGAAAATTATCAGATGAATTATTAATTGAATCCTACTTTAAAGCAAAAGAATTAAAGTTAAGCCAGGATTTTATACGCCTCTTAGAATCGGAAATTCATCGACGCTCTTTATCAAACCGCATGAAGCTGTCTTCGTAAATATGATCCCTACTAATATGTAGGGATATTTTTATGTGTGAAAGTCATGCTTCCTTAATCAATTAAATATCCTAACAGCTCACCCATTTTTACATCTTTCGGTGTCTGGATGTCTTTATTTAATGAAAAAGTGTTCTTTTCGAATAAAAGGACAACTGTTGAACCAAACGAAAAATAGGCAATTTCCTCTCCTTTTACCCATGTATCGGACAAGGCTGTGCATTCTACAGAATTAATAAACATAGCTCCAACTTTTACGATAAGCAAGGATCCCTTATTATGATCCACCTCGGATACCACTCGATAATTTTTAGCTAGTGGTGACCGTCCATATTTTAACCCAAGCCGATTTACTGGATATGATTTCGTCCCTAAAGCGTACTGCTTAATAAGCTTTCCTGTGACGGGACTATGGATCCGATGATAATGTTTAGGACTTAAATATAGGATGATAAAATCACCACCAATATATTTATCAATCTTTGTCTTGTCACCGATCATTTCTTGTATGGAGTACGATTTGCCTTTAACGATGATTTCTTTGCTGGGGGTTATCGTACCATAATCCTCGATGACTCCGTCTACCGGGCTCGTAACAGCATTCTGATCTTGTGTAATTTCACGTGCATGTAATTTTAACTTTCGAGTAAACAAATCATGTAATGTTGAATATGTATGTAATTCATTCATCATTTCATCTTGATTTAATTCATATAATTTAGCATATGATTTAATAAACGGCTTACTTATTTTCGATTGTGTAAAACTCTTTAGCAGCTTTGATAAAAATTGGTGATTGGTTAATTCAATCAAGAAACGATAAATCCATTTTTTCAAGACTTTTCCTCCACTTTTTAAAATATCCTCTTAACTTTAAGGTTTTTTCACTATATAATAAAATATTATTATATAATAAAATAGAAAAATGTTAATCCTTTAATTTTTACAGGAGGTGAAAACAGTTGTTTCATTCTAATGTTATCGATCAAACAATCAAAAAACTAAGATCTCAAACCGCAAACTTACTAACTCTATTAAATTTAGGATTAGGCGGATTTGCTACATTGGTTGCAATAAATGGACAATTAAATTTAAGTGTTATTTTAATATTTATTGCTGCACTTGCCGATCGTTTTGACGGCTTAATCGCAAGAAAACTAAATATAGAATCCGATTTGGGTAAACAATTAGACTCCATGAGTGATATTGTTTCATTTGGTGTAGCACCGGCCATTTTATTATATCAAGGAGTATTGCATTCATTTGGTTATCCTGGTTTATTTTTCACTGTCTTTTATATTGGCTGTGGTGCATTCCGATTAGCTCGCTTTAACATTACAGAAAGCAATGGATTTTTTACTGGTCTACCAATTACTGCTGCAGGCTGTCTTGCTACATTAAGCTATCTTGCATTACCAATCCTTCCATCGCATTTATATCTATTTATTATTCTTATTTTAGCACTTTTTATGATTGCTTCATTCAGATTAAAAAAGTTTTAAGAATGACAAATGAAAAGCCGGCTTCGAAAGCCGGCTTTTTGTTAGTTCTTTGTCGCTTCTAAAAATTCGTCAATATCTTTTATACAAAGCTTTACGCCTTCTTCCCAAAAATCGCGTTTAGAAAGGTCAACATTCAAATGTTTTTTAGCGAGGTCTTCAACTTTCATCGAACCTGTATCTCTTAACAAAGCCATATACTTATCCTCATATCCCTTTCCTTCTTTTTGTGCTTGCGCATAAATACCTAATGAAAATAAATAACCAAACGTATATGGGAAATTATAAAAAGGAACACCAGTGATAAAGAAATGAAGTTTTGAAGCCCAGAATAATGGATGATACTCTTCAAGGCAGTCACCATATGCTTCTTTTTGTGCTTCCAACATTAGCTCGTTTAGCCGATCTTTTCCAACAATCCCTTTTTTCCGTTCTTCGTAAAATTTAGTTTCGAATAGGAAACGAGCATGAATATTCATAAGTAAAGCAACCGTACGCTGAATTTTATCTTCTAAAAGTGCCAATCTTTCTTCATCGTTTTTCGCGTTTTTCACGGAAGCGTCCGCGACGATCATTTCAGCAAAAGTAGATGCTGTTTCAGCGACGTTCATTGCATAATTTCTATTTAACGGATGGACATCCTTTAATGCATACGAATGAAACGCATGTCCAAGCTCATGTGCAAGGGTGGAAACATTTGAAGGGGTACCGGAATAGGTCATAAATATTCTTGACTGACCGCTTACAGGGAACGACGTACAAAAGCCTCCGGGACGTTTTCCTGGGCGATCCTCCGCTTCAATCCAGCTATCTTCAAAAGCTTTTTTCGTAAACCGAGCCAATTGGTCTCCAAATTCACTGAAATGCTGAATAATAAACTCTGCTCCTTCTTGATAACTAAAATGACTATTTACTTCTCCGATTGGAGCATCTAAATCGTACCAGCTGAGCTTTTCAACACCTAATAACTCCGCCTTTCTTTTTAAATACTCTGTCAGTGGCTTTTTAAATTCACTAATGACTTCCCACATACTTTCTAACGTTTCTTTCTGCATTCTGTTATAGCTTAATGGTTCTTTCAATACTTCATTCCATTTTCTATTTTCGTATATAGAAAGACGGAAACCAGCTAAATGATTCAAAGTTGCAGCAAAAAGTTCAGCCTTTTCATCCCATGCTTTCTCCCAGTTTTCAAATATTTTTGCACGAACATTTCTATCTGGATGGGAAAATTTATTATGTGCTTGACCTACGGATAACTCAACAACTTCACCATTTTCCTCATATGGTATTTTTACTTGGCTCACTAATGTATCGTACATTTCGCCCCACCCGTGGTACCCATCAACACTTAGAGCATTAATTAACGCCTCCTGTTCTTTTGGAAGCATTTCTTTAGCCATTTCTCTTCGCTCATTTAAAACAAAATATAATTCTTTTAATTCATCCATTTGAAGAAGCTGATGCCAATTTTTCTCACTAATCGTTTTTAATTTATCATCGAAAATCGTTAATATTGTGTTTAGCCGAGCGAGATGATTTGAAACTTTCCCTCGAAGTTCGTTCGCCTTCGTATCATGCATATTTTGGGCTTGCAAACAATTAACAAAAGCTCCTGCTTGCCTTAACATTTGAGAATTTGTTTGTAATGAATGTAAAAGCATAAGAAAATCATTTTTTTCTCGTAAAACGTTTGAAGCATCCCATTTTTTTACCTCAACTTCAAATCCTGTCATTGCCTCATTTATTTCTTTTAAAAAACTTTCAAATTCCACTGAGTGACTTCCATCCTTAAAGAAAACATCTAAATCCCAAGTTAATGTATATGCGGCAGTAGTCAAAGTATTTCCTCCCTCGTATGTATATTCGTACCTTCCTATTATAAAGGAACTACCCGAATTTTTCTAATATTTGAAATGAAATAGAAACCGAAATGTAATATTCACAATTTTGCCACCGATTCGAAAAGATCTGTTCAATTTTGTCTCATCCAAAAATATGCGTGTATGATACATTTAAGGTAAAGAAGGATCACTTAAAAAGGAGTGAAAAACATGTTTGCTGTCGTTATCGGACTTGTTCTTTGTACTGCTGTTGCCTTAGTTATTAGTGCTGAAGTTACCGTTGAAATGGAGGGATAACGATTATCCCCATAGAATTTACAAGAGTGAAGCGAAACTGCCTCTAAGACAGCCAGCTTCACTCTTGTTGTTTCTTCTTCTTTTCTTTCTCCGCTCGATAGAATTCATGAAACATTTTCATGAGGGCTCTTTTTTCAATTCTTGATACATAGCTCCTAGATATCCCTAATTCTTTTGCTATTTCTCGTTGTGTTTTTTCCTTTTGTAAATCGAGGCCAAATCTGCCGATAATTACTTCCTTCTCCCTCATATCAAGAACATCAATATATTCCTTTACTTTTTCTAATTCCATACTTAATTGAATCGTTTCAAAAACATCTTCCGTATCTGACTTCAAGACGTCAATTAATGAAATTTCATTTCCTTCTTTGTCCTGGCCTATTGGATCATGAAGGGACACATCTTTTTTTGTTTTTTTCAGGGCTCGTAAATGCATGAGTATTTCGTTTTCAATACATCTTGCGGCATATGTGGCTAGTTTGGTTCCTTTCCCTTCTGAATAACTTTCAATCGCTTTAATAAGCCCAATCGTCCCAATTGAAATTAAATCCTCGACATCCTCACCAGTATTTTCAAATTTCTTCACTATATGGGCGACAAGTCGAAGATTGTGCTCAATCAAAATGTTCCGGGCTTCTTCATCGCCACCAGCCATTTGTTTTAAATATTTCCGTTCTTCGCTGGCTGAGAGCGGCTGAGGAAAAGCATTATTTTTCACATATGACACAAGAAATAAGAGCTCTTTAAAAAGATAACCTATTGCGGTAAAAATTCCGGACATTTTTCTCACCTCCATTAGGCTTCTGCCTATTACTAATGCTTATGTAAGTCATTAGTTGTTCGTGTCTGTCCCATTTAGAAAATTATTAGGAAATATATTCCTGTTCGTATTATAAAAAAAGTTGATCCATATTATGGACCAACTTTCTCTTTGCGTTTATGAAATGATATCGTTAATAGCATGATTTGTAGAAACAATTGATTCACCCCTTTATATCTATCTAGGTGGAATCTTTCTCCACCCAGAAAGAATTTAATCGTTTATTTTGAAAAATGTTCATCGTCATACTCTCCCTTCTTATTTTATTTATTAAAATTACAGAACTCTTGTAAAAATTTCAGTATGCTTCATTTTGTATTGTTCAATAATTTTATTAATTCTTTCTTCATTCATACATTCTTCAATTGTTTTCGTTCTCTTTTTAATGGTTACAGTAATAAATATAAGATTCAATGTCATAGTATTCACCTCCTTTAAAGGATTTTTTATGAAATAAAAAACCGCAGGAAAACATGATTCCCCTGCGGTAATAGCTAATAAATGGCAGCAAAAAGCCGCAGGAATCATTCTCCCTGCGGCACAAAATATCAGTTAAATTAATACACAACTAATTTCGGCAAGGTCGAATGGATGATACGTATTAAGTTTTTGCTAACAAATAAGGCAACTAATTTTTTCACAATAATCGACCTCCCTTTTCAAGAATATTTTGCTTACGTAGGTAAGTATATCCAAAATGAATAGTTTTGTAAACATTATTTTTAAAATTTTATAAAATGAGTCAATTTCATAATTGCTCTTTTTAAAAATACAGAATCCTACAGAATTTCTAAAATATATTTTTAAAAACAGAAATCATGCTACTTGTTGCTGATTTAATTGTACATTAATTCGGTCTGCGGCTAACTTTGAAGCATTATAAATAAGGGTTACCATGTCAAAATGAATTTTTGCACGTTTCCCAGTACGATAGCGAACATTGTTCAGTTGAAAGAATTCTTTCAGATAGGCATTAACCCGTTCTACGGCAGTACGACGTTTGAAAATGTTTTTCCATGCTTGTGACCCGCGTGCTGGTGCGGTATATCTGCGAAGGTCTGAAGTGATTTTCACTTTATAAACCTTTTGGCAAATACCTTCATTAGCTAAGGGACAGTCAGCGCATTCCTTTGGTCTTGTGTATTTCAATGTTTCATATTTAGGATCAAAACTATCATAACGATAAGAATGCTCTCTGAAACAAGTTGGGGCAAAGTGTTTATCATAGCCAATGATTTCCCCTTCATTTCGCTTATTATACGCGATGACGGATTGTTGTCCCATTCGATGTACCTGCTCGTATATGGGTTCATAGTCATAGCCCGCATCCATTGTTTGATAACGTAATGGAAGGTGAAGGCGTTCCTGAATTCCTTTCAGTAAAGGGATAGTCATTGCCTTACCATCATTTAGACTCCCAGATGAAAAAAGAGCCTGTAGAATGTATTGGCTTGATGTACCAACGGCTAAATGACCTTTGTAGCCAAACCAAAAACATTTTGTCCTTCTGAGTTCTTTTTCACGCCCCATTTAGGGTCTTGGGGAACTTCGGCACGTAGTTCGGCTAGGGAACATCTAATTGAAATACAATTTTTCTATCATATAAAGGTAAATTGGCTTCCGTTTCAGCTTGTTCTTTAAGCCACCCGTCACGCTCATCTTTTGATTTCCGACCACGTTTTTGGGGTTCAGATTTTGGCTTTTCTTCTTTTGGTCGCGCTTGGTCTCGTGCTTCAAAATGGGTTGCATCAATACTACTGTATCATCCGTGATGAAACCTTCTGCAATAGCCTGGAGGACCACTTTTTCTTGTTCTTTCTCAAGGATATCGCTTTCCTCCAATTTCGTTATGAGACGTGAATAGGAGGATTCTGAAGGCACATGATCAGAAACCAAAAAGCCACAATTTAACTTAAAAGCTAGATCATCATGAAGACGTTTTATAAGATCCTTCATCGTAGGGATGCGCTCTATGTATCTTACAAAGGTGGAGATAATCATGGTTTGCATAGTTTAGTTCTTCCGGTGCACCCAACCGTGATTTTTTCGCCACTTGATGGTACATCGAATCCAAATCTACCGCTGAAATAATGGCTTCATATTTTTGGGTAGGTTCCATGTCAAATAATTCCTGTATGCCAAATAGGCTAGGTTGTCGTATAATAGTCATAAGAAGTACTCCTCCAGTCTTTTTATGGTTTGTGGTCAACGTAAGCCCGAATTATAAAAAATAAGTGTACCTTTCGGTACGCATCGTAAATAGCCGTAAATTCTGACTTTTTTAATCGAATTACGGCTATTTCATTTATTTGCTACATTCTGCCTGAATCATTTTTGACCAGGGCATGTATTGATCTAAAATTTCAGGGTTTTGTTGGACGCCGAGATTTGGTAAATCCGTAAAAAGTTTCTTTATATATTCATAGAAATCAACGCCGTTACTTTTGGCAGTTTCAGCAATACTTAAACAGATGGCATTCGCTTTTGCACCAGCTTCACTTACACTAAAGAGCCAATTTTTTCTTCCTATAACGTTGGGACGGATGGCGTTCTCGGCTGGATTATTATCCATTTCAATTCGCCCATCATTCAGGAATAATTTGAGTCCATTTGCCCTGTTTAATGTGTATTCAGCTGCTTTTGCTAACGCATTTTTTCCGTAAAATGGTGATGTTTCAACCCAGTGAAGGAATTCCTCCACGATTGGCTTCGAGTACTTTTGACGTTTTTTTCTTCGTTTACTCGGAGACAAACGTTTAAATTGCCTTTCTAGTCGATATAAATCATCACAATATTTCACACCGATTCTACCATTTTTGCTATCAGCTTTCAGCCAATAACGACGAACATGCGCCCAACAATTTGCGAAATTAACGCCTTCCAACTTATCATAAGCAGAATAACCATCACACACAATCGTTCCAGAAAAGCCTTCAATAAAACTTTCAAGGACAGATCGAGCTCGAGATAATGCGCTTTGAAAGAGAGTCATTGTTGGCCCTTGGCTTGGCACACTTCGAAACACCCAATTATACGCATTGGCTTGGCCAGATTTCCCATCGGATCGGTTGATAATTTGTCCGTATGTTTCATCGACATGCAAAACCGATTTTGCCATCATCAACTCTTTCATTCGTTCGTATACAGGTAACAGCCAATCATGTGCTACACGGATAACCCAATTCGATAGGTTTTTATCATTGGTATTCAGTCCATAGCGATTCCATTCCTTTACCTGACGGTAAAGAGGTAAATATTGTGCAAATTTATCATAGATGACTTTGGCAAGTACGCTAGGACTTGCGATGCTACGCTGAATCGCTGGTTGTGGTGCTTTCCCGCGTTTGATTTGTGCTGGCTGTGATGAATCAACTTTGCAGTCTTTACATTCATACGCATGTTCAATGTGCTGTACTTTCATCATTTTTGCAGGAATAAATTTTGCTTCTTCACGTACAAGTGTACTACCAATTTCAATCATTTGCCCTTGGCAACAGTCACAGATTGTATTTTTCGGATGATGGTGAATAGCTTCTACTTCAATACCATCATGCAAGGAATCATTTCGTTTTTTTGATTTAACTTTTCGTACAACAGTATAAGAGATTGTCTGTTGGCTTTGTTCTTCTGTGTGCTCAGGTTCGCTAAAAGCCGGGTCATCATCAAATAATGAGCCTTGCCCATCTGGTACGTTGTATTTCGATTTTTCGGATTTCGATCCATATAAAAGTTTTGTTAAATGGCGAATTTGTTCAGTTAGCGCTTCAATCTGTTTAGTTGATTGATCTAGCTTTTTCGATAAGTCTTTGTTTTGTTGATTTGAATGAGCCAATTGTTCTTCGAGAAGTCGAATTAATTTCCCATATGGATTCTTGTTATTGGAAGAAGTATTAACCATTTATTTCACCACTTTTCGTTCACCATAAGTTAGTTATATTATAACATTTTTAACGTAGAAAGCGAAGTTGAAAATGGCTATAAACCAACATTTCTAGCTTGTTTAGAATACTCCTTTTTGTGATTTTTGAATGGCCTTTGGTTGCTGAATGGACAACCCTTCTAACAACCAGCGAACCTCCTGTTGCGAAAGTTTACGTACTTCATTTTCATCTTTTGGCCATTGAAGTTTTCCTCCATCTAGTCGCTTATAAAGCATGGCGAAACCATCGCCATCAAAATATAAACATTTATAACGGTCTTTACTCCAACCAGAGAAAAGGAAAATAGAATCTCCATATGGATCAAGTTCGAAAGAATCTTGAATTAGCGTTGCTAATCCATCAATTCCCTTCCTCATATCTGTTTTACCGCAAATAATATAAATGTTTTTTACACTGGTATAATCATGTTTCATAGATTTTTCAACTCCCTCATGACCGTTTGGATGATGTGCTCATCTACGCCGTTGAAGAAGGAAATTTCAGCAGCTTCAATTTTGATTGTGCAAAAGCTATTTGAAGGATCTTTCGAAGTTGTGGATGTTATAATATTTTTTTCTGGTTGTATTGAAACGGGGACGATTGTTAGTTTTTGTTGTGACATAGGAAAAGCACCTCCTTAATTGATACGATTATTGTACTAAGGGGTGCTGATCATTTATATGCGTTGTTTGAATGGGGGCTTACTGGTCAACTACCATTATACAAGATTTGGGGAGGTACTTCTTTTTTTATCTCTTAAACCCCTTGATACACAAGGGCTAAGAATTATGAAATTCATTCAAATAAATAAAAAAACCAAAGAAGATGCAATTTCTTCTTTGGTTTTTCCAAATTATTTACTTGTAGATGTTTTCGATCGTTTAATAAAGAATGCTAGTATTAATGCAACAGCAGCAATTCCTGTTGCTACAACAAACGCATCATTAATTCCACTTATAGTCGATTGCTGCATTACCTTTCCGTAAATGGTGCTGGTCGCTAAGCTGTGACCTACTTGCGGAGGCAGCCCAGTCATACCGGCTATTCCTTGACCAAGCTCATTCAACTTATTAGCTAAATATCCATTGGAACTCGTAATAATATTTCCAAAATTAGCTTCGTGATAAGAAGAACGGGTGGACATTACTGTGACTAAAAAGGCTGTTCCAATACTACCTGCAACCGTTCTAGCAGTGTTAGAAGCAGCTGTTCCGTGACTTGCTAAGTGCAGTGGTATTTGATTCATCCCTTCTGTCATAACCGTTGTCATTAAGAACGACATCCCAAAAGATCGTAAAACATAAAGTAACATAATATGCCCATACGTAGTTTGCATTGTTAATTGGGTAAATTGCCATGTAGTAAGAACCGTAATAATTAAACCAATAATGGCCAATGGTCTTGAGCCGACACGGTCAAACAGCATGCCGGATATTGGAGACATGATTCCCATGACGATTGCACCCGGCAACATGAGGATTCCAGATTCTAACGCTGTGAAACCTCGAATGTTTTGTAAGTAAATCGGTAATAAAATCATTGCTGCGAACATGGCCATATTGATGACCATACTAATTACTGTTGTTAAAGCAAAAATATCATATTTGAACACCCGGATATCTAACATTGGTTTATCCGTAGTCAATTCTCTCCATACAAACAAGATTAGGCCAATGATACCGATGAGCAACGACACGATTACAGTAACACTGCTCCACCCATCATTACCTGCTTCACTAAATCCATACAAAAGGAAACCTAATCCAATTGCTGAAAAGATAAACCCTGCTGTATCAAATTTAGGATTCGTTACTTTCGTAACATCCTTCATCCATACAGCTGCAATAATTAAATCCAAAATACCAAATGGAACAACAATATCAAATAACACGCGCCAAGAGTAGTGTCCAATTAACCAACCTGAAAGTGTCGGTCCAATGGCAGGTGCAAAAATCATCGCAACACCCATAATTCCCATTGCCGCTCCTCGCTTTTCCGGTGGAAAAATGGTTAACATAACGGTCATTAATAATGGCATAATGACACCTGCTCCGGCTGCTTGTATTACACGACCAACCATTAGTAATGAAAAACTTGTGGAGATCGAGCAAACAAACGATCCAATGGTAAATGCCAACATGGCAAAAAGCAATAATTTCCTTGTCCCTAATTTCGCAATTAAGAAAGCGGTTATCGGAATAAAAATTCCGTTAGTTAGCATGTAGCCGGTTGATAGCCATTGAACTGTATTTGCAGAAACATTCAAATCATTCATTATATGCGGAATAGCCACATTTAAAAGGGTTTGATTGAGAATGGCCACAAATGCACCTAGCATAACTGCTACAATGATTTTTCCTCTAGTACCTTCAAATTGATTTGCATCGGGGCTTCCTTGACTAGGACGCTGTACCGGCTTATCAACTGGTTTTTCTTCCGGTTCTTCTTCCGGTTCTTCTTCTGCTTTTTCTTCCGGTATTGCTTTATTTTCTTCGTCATTTACTAAACCTTCTGGATCTGTTACATATTCTAATGCCGGTTCTGTATTAGCAGATGTTTGAAGGGTTTCATTAATTATTTCATCAGTTTCGGTTATTTCATTACTTTTAATTTCTTCTTGTAGTTGGTGGTTTTCCGCCTTTTCAGTTTGTACGGTTTGTGGATTTTGTAATTGTGGTCTTGCTTTATTCTTACGTAATAAGAAATTCGCTATAAACAATACAATCACTGAAATCAGAATATAACCTGCGATATATATTGACATGTCATCACCTACTTATGAATTCGCACAGTCACATTCATACCAGGAACTAAATCAAGATTGCTATCAATTGATATTTTGACAGGAATTACTTGTACTTCCTTCGTATAATTCCCTGAAGCATTATTACTTGGTAATAATGAGAAAGTTCCTGCTGTTGCTAAACCGATTTCTTCAACTTTACCTTTTATTGTCGTATTTGGAAATGCATCAACATAAATATCTACATCTTGGCCAATTTCAACATCATCAATTTTTGTTTCCTCAATATTTGCTGTTACCCATAATTTTGTTAAATCATAAGAAATGGCAAGCGGTGAACCTGCAGCAACGACTGTATTTTTTACTCCGCTTGTTTGTACAATCGTTCCGTTAGCCGGAGCTTTAATGTCCATATTAACGGGACCATTATCTCCCATTGTTTGTACGGTTCCAATTTTATCGTTTTTTGAGAATGTATCGCCAGTTTTTGCATTCCAATCAACTAATTTTCCACTTGCTGGTGAAGC
This sequence comes from Heyndrickxia sporothermodurans, assembly GCA_016756695.1. Classification (GTDB taxonomy): domain Bacteria; phylum Bacillota; class Bacilli; order Bacillales; family Bacillaceae_C; genus Heyndrickxia; species Heyndrickxia sporothermodurans. The sequence continues at coordinate 3,053,724 of CP066701.1, read as the reverse complement.
AATACTTACTTGTTGTCCAGCAATTTGCGCGTTATCTGTACTTAAATAAGTAACTGAACGATTATAAAAATAATAACCAGTAAATCCCCCACCAACTAAAATTATTAGTAAAATCACGTTAACTAAAATCATTCGTTTTGCATTCATAGATGACTTGTTCCTCCCTAACTAGTTAATTTACTTGTGAATTATAGCTTTTTAAATGTCGTTTTATTTAAATACTTTAACCTTTTTTTACTCATTTAAACGGAGTGTGGATTTGAGAAAATGATTTTAGCACTGCACTGATAAAACTTTCCTCAATTATTTTCCTCCCCTTTCAAATTTTATCTTTAACTAAAGGAATATTTACGGCACTTAATATTTCGTATACGAAATAAATGAACGTAAAATATAATATCATACTTACACATGATTTTGTCAACAAAAAAATAACGCATTTTTTGCGTTATTTTTAAACATGTATTATTCTTCCTTTTCCTCGATTTCGAGAAGAATCTTTTTACATTGTATGGATATTAAAAAGAAAACAGTAGCTATTAGTAATAAGCTAATCGTTCCACCCATTAATATATATGTTTTCAAAACTGTTTTTCCATCAATAGGCATGACCACACCTAAATATAAGAAAGCAGATAATGCAATTAGTGATAATCCAAATCTTTTATAATCGTTCATTTTATCAAAAAGAGATTTTGCTTTATCCATGCTAACACCTAACTTTCTCTATGAATATATAAATACTTTATCATAGATTTTTAGATGTTTCGTCATGTAATAAAAGGAAAATATGGAGGGAAGTTAATCAATTGATATGTTTAACAATATCCATAACGAGTGATGCTGAATGTAATGCCGCAGTTTCTAAAAATTGATCAAACGATATATTCGACTCTTTCCCGGCAATATCTGATAAAGAGCGAATAATTACAAATGGTATGTTAAATTGATAAGCAACTTGTGCAATTGCCGCCGCTTCCATTTCTGCTGCTTGAAGTTGCGGGAATTTCTCTCGAACAAATTCGACTCTTGCCGGGTCATTCATAAATGAATCACCTGTTGCTATCAAGCCTTTTATCACTTGAATCTCTTTAATATTTTTTGCACATTCCTCTGCCACGTTTATTAAATCCTTATTTGCCATAAATGCAGGGGGCATTTGCGGTACTTGGCCGTATTCATATCCAAAAATCGTCGCATCTACATCGTGATGACGTACCTCTGAAGAAATAACAACATCACCAACCGTCAAGTCGGGATTAAAGCCACCTGCAGAACCGGTATTAATAATTGCACCCGGTTTAAAATGGTGTAAGAGTATGGAAGTGGACATTGCCGCATTCACTTTACCTATTCCCGAGCGAAGTAGTACGACATCTTTATCATACATTTTCCCTGTTGTAAATTCATATCCAGCAATCGTTTCGACGTTTCTTTCGATTATATTTTCTCTTAATATGGCTACTTCTTCTTCCATAGCCCCGATGATAGCAATCTTCATTCAATCAATACCTCTTTCATTAATAAGTTCTAACCTATTATAAAACAAAGTACTAAAAAAATCATATACACCATAAATAAAGCTATCCGTTCAATGAACGGATAGCTACTTCTTTAACGCATATCATTTTCTTTTAGTTCTAAAACTTTTGTCGGTTTCCATCCTTGACCATCTACCCAACTTAAATACACACGATAAACTTTTGATTGGTCTTTTGGAGTAATCGTTCCAACTACCTCATTATCAGAACCATTTCGGCTTAAATACCAAATAGTCATATTGTCTACAGGAATACCTGTTGCATAGGAAAGGGCTTTTTCTTTTTCTTTCCAATCAATAGAGTTTGAGTCAGAAGAATATTGATGACCGTTTGTTTGTTCTGTTCCAACACTTTTCCAATTAGGATTCGTGTAAGATTTTTTCACATTAGGTTCATTACTATCTTCAGCAACAATATCTTTACTTTCAAGGCCTTGCTGACTTTCATCATCAGCTTCTTCATTACTTTCTTTATTATCATCAGTTGTCGATTCATCTGTTACTGTGTTATCTTGATTATCATTATTTGTTACTGTCGATTTATCATTATTTTTTGTATGTTGAGATACTTTGTTTTTTGCTGCAGAAGCATTTTTCTCATCGTTTCGACCACCATAAAAGATCGTGCTAGCAACAACGATTATCAATACAACCACGATGACGATTAATGAATTTAAAATTAAGTTTGTTTTTCGGCGTTTTGATCTTTGATCTGATCGGGAACGATATTGATTGTCAAAATTATTTGCCATGTTCAAATCCCCCTTATTAAAACAAAAGGTTTAATCATTAGTGCGAACTTTTCGTCCATGCTAATGATTTCTCTTTTTAGACATTGACTCTATCATAACATGACTTTATACATAGGAAAAGATGAAGCAAATAATTTGTTAGTCTTTACTATTTTGATTTGTGTCATTTTCGTGAATTAATTGAACGATATCACTAAATAGTTGATTGATCCCCCCTTTATCTTCCGGGACTCCTAAGTTCACAACAACTAATGCATATTTAGGGTTTTTAAATGGAAAATATCCGGCAAACCATTTATTGTGTAACTGTACCTTATTTTCATATATGCCTGTTTCTGCCGTTCCTGATTTTCCGGCTACTTCATAAGGTAGATCTTTAAACCATCTTCCCGTACCATTTTCATTCGTTACGACATGTCTTAACATTTTTTGAAGTTTCATTGCAGTAATTTTTGAAATTGGTTTGTAAGGCAAATCATGACTTGAAAAATGTATCATCGGCGTATCATCATGATATTTAATTGCGGAAACAGCTTGGACCGATTGTAATTCCCCGCCCCTTGCGATGGTAGCCATCATATTTGCAATCGCTAAAGGGGTAAGTCTTACTTCCTGTTGACCTATTCCCGTTTGCGCCACTAAATTATCATCTTTCCTACTTTCTAATTTAGCAAAAATTTGCCCTTGATCCTCTTTTAGCTGTTTAAAGTTTTTAAAATGAAAGACGTCGCCTTGCCAACCAATTTCTCCGATTAGGCCTAATTTACTAGCATATTCTTCTAACAAATTTGGGTTTTCTTTTTTTAATCTTTTTGCTAGTTCACTAAATGTTCGATTACAACTTTGGGCGAAGCTTTCGTCAAAAGTTAGATCACCAAGCTGTCTCTCAGCCGGCTTTCCGTATAAATCTTCGTTACACGGAAATTTTTCTGTTTCATTCACAGCAGACGTTTCAATAGATGCAGCTGCGACAACAGTTTTGAAAATTGATCCTGGTATCTGCTGTGATAACATAACATTTTCCACACTATTATTTTTATATGGATCCTTTACATCCATTTTCGGGCGTGACACATTAGCTAAAATTTCATTAGTTTCGATATCTAATAATAAGACCCCGCCTTTTTGAATCTCATACTCGTCAACTTTTTTGTCAATTTGTTCTTGTAACGTTTTATTTAAGGTTGTTTGTATAGTAACGGGATAGTTAGAATTACCGGAACCTGTATATTTAACGTTAATTCCAAAAAGAGGGCCCCCCATGGCATCTACATGAAAAACTAGTTTCGACTCTCCTTCAGGTAATAAAAATTCATCAAATTGCTTTTGCAAACCTGTAATCCCAATTTTTTGATTTTGCATACCTTTTTTATCGGGATATCTTTTTAAAAAGGTATTAGCATCTTCTCCAATTATTCCAATTAATTGGGCGGCAGATATGTCAGATTCGGTATATTTTTTTCTCACGGCAAACACGCCGGGTATTTTCAACATATTTATCTCGTTTAACTGTTTGTCCGATAATATATATGGTGTTTTTCCATGAAATATGAATGGAGCCTTCGCAGTTTCTAATTCTGCGAAAAGTTGATCTTCCGAAATATTTAATATGCTAGCTACTTTTTCTGAATCCCATTGTATTGTTTTTAAAAAAGGAAAAAGCACCAATACCGATTTTTCCTTGTAGGTTAGCGGTTTGCCATTCCGATCAGTAAATTGCCCTCGTCCGTCATCAATAATAATTTCTTGTGTCCTTTGGGATACACTTTCTTCGAGAAGATTAATATGATGTTTTGAAAAAGATTCTGTATCTACTAATTGAAGTTGAACAAGTCTTGCTAAAAGCAAGCTAAAAATCAAAAGAATACTACTGGCTAAAACAAAATACCTTTTTCTACGCATATACTCACCTCGATTCTAACACGTACACCCTTTCATTCTTGACAGAATTTTCAGTTCATAACCATCTACTATGAAACAAAAAAAGCCGAATTCTTTAAGAATTCGACTTTTTTCGATGATATCTATTATTTAATTGAAATAATTCTCACTTTCATTTCTCCACCTGGAGTTTGCACAGTTACCTCTTCATTTATTTTCTTGCCTAACAGGCTTTTGGCAATTGGAGAGTCGTTAGAAATTTTCCCTTCAAACGGATCTGCTTCAGCACTTCCAACAATGGCATAAGTCTCTTCGTCTCCATCCGGTAATTCAATAAATGTTACTGATTTACCAAGTGTTACAGTATCGGAATTTGAACCATCATCTTCAATGATTTTCGCATTTCGAATCATGTTCTCTATTGTAGTTATACGTCCTTCAACAAAAGCCTGTTCCTCTTTCGCTGAGTCATATTCAGAGTTCTCGGATAAGTCCCCGAAACTACGAGCAATTTTTATACGTTCAACGACTTCTTTACGTTTAACCGTTTTCAAATATTCAAGTTCTTGTTCTAATTTTTCTTTTCCTGCTTGCGTCATAGGAAATACTTTTTCTACTGCCAATTCCCTTCACTCCTAATTTTCTATTTGTATAAAAGGTGTTAGAAAATACATCATAGCGCGTCCTATAAATAGGGCGCGCGTTTATAAATATATTATTATCTAGACTATCGTATTACAAAAATGACTTTTGTTCAAGAATTGTTTGAATTTTAGTAACCACTAAATCGATTGCCACATGGTTTTGGCCACCTTCAGGAATAATTACATCTGCGTAGCGTTTTGTTGGTTCGATGAATTGATTATGCATCGGTCTTACAACATTAGTATATTGTTCAATCACTGAATGCATTGTTCTCCCACGATCTTCAATGTCCCTTAACATCCTACGCATAATTCTTAAATCGGCATCCGTATCAACATAAAGTTTGATATCCATTAAATTGCGCAATCTTTCATCTTCTAATACTAATATTCCTTCTAAAATGATTACATCCTTCGGTTCTACAATAATGGTTTTATTGGAACGTGTATGTAGTGTATAGTCATACACAGGTTTCTCAATTGATTGATAATTTAAAAGCTTCTCGATATGCTCAATTAATAAATTATTATCAAACGCAAGCGGATGGTCATAATTAGTTTTTAATCTTTCTTCAAATGGTAAACTGCTTTGATCTTTATAGTAATAATCTTGTTCCAATACAAGAATGGAATGCCCTTTAAAATGGTCGTATATTGCATTGGTGACACTCGTTTTTCCTGATCCTGATCCACCTGCGACACCAATGACTGCCGGCTTACTTCTCATTGACTAGCTGTTCCCCTTTCGAATCTGTTTACAAAAATGAGAAAAAAGATTAATTATTAATTTTGTTTTCTACTGATGGCTAAACCATCACCGACTGGTATGATGGTTGTTGAATATTGTTCATGATTCATTAGCCATTCATTGTAACTCTTGATTTTCTTAACAAGATTTCGAATTCTTTTATTTTCAATATGATCATTAACAACCAAACCTTTAAATAGGACATTATCTGTATAAACATAACCATTTTTTGAAAGGAAGGGAGTATATAATTCGAAAAACCTCATATATTGACCCTTTGCTGCATCAATGAATATTGCATCAAATGAACCAAAATCTTTTACTTCATTCACTATTTCAAGTGCATCGCCTTTTAGAATATTTATTTGATGTTGGTATTCAGATTTGGAAATATTTAAAACAGCTTGCTCATATCTTTCATTATCTCTTTCAATAGTGACAATTTCCGCCTCCGGAAGAGCAGCTGCCATCCTCATAGCCGAATACCCAATAGCCGTACCGATTTCTAATATTCTCGCGGGACGTTGCATGTTTAGGAGCTGTAACAAAACTTCAATACCTGCCAATTCCATGATCGGCACATTATGTTGAATAGCGAATTGCTCCATCTCTTTAAATAACGGATCCCTTTCTTTTATTAAAGATTCAATATAAGAATGGATTTCATCTTTCATTTTTTTCCTCCTAGCGAAAAGGAGCTAACATGAAAAGTAGAAAGCTTTCATATACAGCTTTCTACTTTTTATGTTGTTATCGATTCGTTAATGTAAAAACACGTTGTTATTTTAACATAATTTTTCTTGAAACGCTAATTTTAGTGTTAATTACTTTTGAGAACTTGTAATATATTTTTCTTTTAAGCGATTATGTTCAGCTAACGTCTTGGAATAATAAACTGTTCCTGTTTTCGTAGCTGCAAGAAAATATAGATAATCTGTTTTCGCCGGATTAATAGCCGCTTCGATAGACATCTCCCCAGCACTTGCTATTGGGCTCGGGGGCAGTCCTTGAATTTTATAGGTGTTATATGGCGAATTTACTTTAAGATCGTCATATGTTACTTGTTTTTTATGTTTTCCTAAAGAGTAAAGAACGGTCGGGTCTGTTTGTAATGGCATATTTACTTTCATACGATTATAAAATACACTTGAGATTTTATGGCGGTCTGCCTTTTCTGTTGCCTCTTCTTCAATTAAAGAAGCCATTGTTAAAATTTCATATTGATCAAGATTAGACTTCTGAATTTGTTCTTTATATTTTTCCATAACTGAGTTTGTTTTTATTAACATTTTGTTTACTATTTGATCTATAGACGGTTTTTTATCGTAGAATGAATATGTTGCCGGAAATAAATACCCTTCTAATGGATGTAGAACATCTTTTTTAAGGACTTTTTTTGAGATTAGTAATGGGTATTTTTTAATAAGTTTTTTTATATACTTAGGATCGTCGAGTTTTTTATCAATTTCTTTTTTATCAATACCCGAATGTTTTGCAATGATCGCTGTAATTTGGCTCAGTTGCAAACCTTCTGGTATCGTAAACTTTACTGTTGCTTTCTTTAACACCGTTCCCGTTTTCAATTGTGTTATGATTTGTTTTAAATTCATGGAAGGTGATAATTTGTATGTACCCGCTTGAAAGCCAGTTTCATTATTTAATTTTACATAGTATTTGAAGATTAATTTATTTTTAATCATTCCGTCTTCTTCTAGAATTGTTCCAATCGTGGATACAGTAGAGCCTATAGGGATTTCTACATTTTTCGTTTTAGTATTTTTTGGTTCAACTGGCTTTAATGCTGATTGAATGTATATATATGTGGCTAATATACCTCCAGCAATAATTAATATAATCGTTAAACAAATGATTCCAACTATTTTACGAATGGTTTTTGCTTCATCACTTTTAACTAACAGCTTTTTATAAATATCGTCTTTATTTATCTTCTTATCTTTTTGATCAGTCAATTGATCCATCACCCTTTCAAACAATCAATCCAATAACATAATGGAGTAGTCCCTTTTATCCAGTACATTATACTATATTTCCTCTATTATTACTTATTTTTCTTCGAATGATGAATGGCTTCGTAATGTTTGTTGTTTGTAGAAATAAACAATGCCCGTTACTTTCCGCTTCAGGAGCTTGCTTTTTCGCGGTGAGAAGTCGAGCCTCCTCGGCTACGCCTGTGGGGTCTCGACCTTTCCTCTATGTCCCGCTGGAGTCAAGCTCCTTCCGCTCCAATCCACTCAGCGTTTTCAATATTATTTATTGTTTGCAACAATCTTTAAAATAAGGACCTATTTAAAATATGCTGAGTAGGTATAAGAAAAAAACCTTTCCCGGTTACCAGGAAAGGTAATTATATATAGTATAGGGAGTCTAGTTTATTCTTCTTCTTGTTCGTCAAGGAATGTATTTAACATTTCCTCAATCATGTCCCATTCTTCATCCGTTTCAATTGGTTGAAGGTCGCCTTCTTCTCCATCTTCTTTTTGGATAAATGAAGATGCGTGAATTTCAATTTCTTCATTTTCATCTTCTTCTGCACCTACCGGGAAGTATAGGACATAAGATTTTCCAAATTCTTCTGATTCAAATGTAAATAATACTTCAAAAAGCTGTTCATTTCCATCTTCATCAATTACTGTAATATGTTTTTCACCATGTTCCATCTTTTCACCTCATTAATTTTGACTATCAAGATAACCTTGTAAGATCATACTGGCAGCCATTTTATCAATAACTTTTTTACGTTTTTTTCGGCTTACATCAGCTTCTAATAGAACCCTTTCGGCCGCCATTGTACTTAATCGCTCGTCCCACATAATAACAGGCAGATTTAGAAGTACCTTTAACTTCTCCGCATATGCTTTTGAAGCTTCTCCTCGCGGACCAATAGTATTATTCATATTTTTAGGAAAGCCGACGACGATTTTTTGCACATCATAAAGTTTAACAATTTCCGCTACACGTTCGAATCCAAATTTTTCTTTTTCCTCATCAATCGAAATGGTTTCAATTCCTTGTGCTGTCCATCCAAGCTCATCACTAACGGCCACTCCGACTGTTTTAGATCCAACATCAAGACCCATAACTCGCAAATTAATATCCCCCACGATGCTGTTTCAAATAAGATTTCACCAACACTTCAATGATTTCATCGCGTTCTAACTTTCGGATGATGTTACGTGCATCCTGATGGCGAGGAATATATGCAGGATCACCAGATAGAAGGTAACCGACGATTTGATTAATCGGATTATAACCTTTTTCTTGTAATGCTTCAAATACTTGTAACAATACTTCTTTCACATCATGCTCTAAAGGTTCTTCCGAAAAATTAAATCGCATCGTTTTGTCAAAAGAGCTCATTATACAGCACCTCTCTTTAACCGCTTGTCCTAAATAAAAACAAGCATTATTTTACTTAGTACCTATTCAAAAGCTCACCCAATAGCATTCTCGCTCAAAAAACCTCCATATAAATATTTATACGCAAATCTTCTTTAAACAAGAAAAAATGGGCAGTATAAATAAAATGTTGTCGATCATAGGAGGAAGGAAAAAAGGATAGTTCTATCATTTTTTCCTTCAAGGCACTATTTCCTATCTTTATTGTACAACACTTTTTGCTTGAATCAAATGGATTTTACCCAATCACCTACAAATTCAAGCGCAGAATCTAGTTTGTCAGGATCTTTCCCACCAGCTTGAGCCATATCCGGACGGCCACCACCACCGCCACCGCAACGTGATGCGACTTCTTTTACTAGTTTTCCCGCATGATATCCTTTTTCAATTAAATCTTTTGTGACACCAGCGATAATATTTACTTTATCATCTTGCACAGAACCTAGAACAACAATACCTGATTCTATTTTTTGTTTCAAATCATCGACCATATTCCGTAGATTATTCATATCTACACCTTGAACTTTGCTTGCGAGTACGTTTACCCCATTCACACTAAACTTGTTATCGATTAAGCTCCCTGCTTCAATATTCGATAATTTAGCAGATAGTGATTCGTTTTCTCTTTGTAAATCTTTAAGCTCCTGTAATAAATTGTCGATTCTAGTTACTAGATCCTTTGGATTTGCTTTTAGTTTAGCTGCAGCCTCATTTAAACGATGGATTTGTTCATTCATTAAATGATATGCTGCTTCCCCAGTCACTGCTTCAATTCGTCTAGTACCTGCGCCAATTCCACTTTCTGAAACGATTTTAAAAATTCCAATCGATGATGTATTTTGAACGTGGCAACCTCCACATAGCTCTAAACTATAATCGCCCATTGAAACGACACGAACGACTTGACCATATTTTTCACCGAATAACGCCATAGCACCCATCGCTTTTGCTTCTTCTAAATTTTTATTTTGAATTACTACTGGAATACTAGCCCAAATTTTTTCGTTTACAATTTCTTCGATCTTCTCTAGCTCCTCAGAAGTAATTTGACCGAAATGTGAGAAGTCGAAACGAAGTCTATTCGGTTCAACTAATGAACCAGCCTGATTGACATGTGTCCCTAATACATCCTTTAATGCTTGATGAAGCAGATGCGTAGCTGAGTGATTTTTAATGGTTTTATTTCTGCTTGCTGCATTAACGATTGCTTCCACTTCTTGACCTGTAGTTAAAGTACCTTCTTTAATAATTCCTCGTTGTAAGTGTTGGCCATTCGGTGCTTTTTGAACATCGGAAACAATTACTAGAAGCCCATCAGCTTCCAATTTCCCTTCATCAGCTATTTGACCGCCGCTTTCTGCGTAGAAAGGGGTTTCTTCAAGGATAAATTGAATTTCATCTCCCGTAGCTGCTTGATCAATTAATGCGCCATCCTTAATGATAACCGATACTTTCGTTGTTTTTGTTAACGTATCATAGCCAACAAATTCACTTTTTTCTTTAATATCTCCTAATATACCGCCTTGAACCTGCATTGATCCGACATCTTGTCTTGCATTACGTGCACGCTCCCGTTGGTTTTCCATTTCTCTTTCAAAGCCTTCGAGATCAATTTTCAAACCTTGGTCCTCAGCATATTCTTCGGTAAGTTCTACTGGGAAACCATACGTATCATATAAACGGAAAACATCTTCACCGGAGATTTTACCTGTTCCTTCTGCTTTTGCTTTCTCCATAACCGATGAAAGAATAGCTAAACCTTCGTGCAATGTTTCATGGAAACGTTCTTCTTCATTTTTCACTACTTTTTGAATGAATTCTGTATTTTCTTTTACTTGAGGGTAAAAATCTACCATAATTCCTGCTACGACAGGAACTAATTTATACATAAATGGTTCGTTAATATTGATCGTTTTTGCATATCTTACTGCCCTGCGCAGTAGTCTACGTAAAACATAGCCACGCCCTTCGTTTGATGGCAATGCCCCATCGCTTACAGCAAATGAAACGGTTCGGATATGGTCTGCAATCACTTTAAAGGCTACGTCCTTTTCAGTATCAACGCGGTATTTTTCTCCTGAAAGCTTTTCTGTTTCATGAATTATTGGCATAAACAAATCTGTATCAAAATTTGTTGGCACTTCTTGAATAACAGACGCCATTCGTTCTAATCCCATACCTGTATCAATATTTTTCTTTGGTAATGGAGTATATGTTCCGTCAGGGTTATGATTAAACTGAGAGAAAACAAGGTTCCATACTTCTAAATATCTTTCATTTTCGCCACCGGGATATAATTCAGGGTCATTTTCATCGTCACCAAACTCTGGTCCACGGTCATAGAAAATCTCTGTATTTGGTCCACTTGGCCCTTCTCCGATATCCCAAAAGTTTTCTTCTAAGCGAATAATTCTTTCTTCTGGCAGTCCAATTTTTTTATTCCATAATTCATGTGCTTCGTCATCCTCGGGATGAATCGTAACGGAAAGCTTTTCCGGTTCAAAGCCAATCCATTTTGGGCTAGTAAGAAATTCCCAAGCCCATTCTATTGCTTCTTCTTTAAAATAATCTCCAATTGAAAAGTTTCCGAGCATTTCAAAGAATGTATGGTGTCTTGCTGTTTTTCCTACGTTTTCGATATCATTTGTGCGAATTGCCTTTTGAGCATTCGTTATACGTGGATTTTCTGGAATGACCCGTCCATCAAAATATTTTTTTAATGTTGCTACCCCACTATTGATCCATAGTAGTGATGGGTCATCATGTGGTACAAGTGAAGCACTAGGTTCCACTTTATGTCCTTTTTCTTGGAAAAAGTCTAAAAACATTCGGCGAATTTGTGCGCCTGTTAATTTTTTCATATTAAAACCTCCATATGTATTTTTGAGAAAGGCAGTTTTAGTAAAGTTTGTTGTTTTTGGGAATCTACAATGAACCGTTCCTTTCCGCTACAGGTACTCGCTTTCCGCGGGGCTGGCGATAAGCCTCCTCGTCGCTTCGCTTCCTGCGGGGTCTCATCTGTCCAGCTGAACCCGCAGGAGTCTCGTACCTTCCGCTCCAATCCACTCTGTGCGTTTAATATTGTTAAAAGCTACAATATTATAGAAATGAATCTTGAGAAATAAAAAAAGCCTCCATCCCTGGACAGGGACGAGAGACTTACTCGCGGTACCACCCTGATTAAAGATAACGAATGTATGTTATCTTTCTCTTGGGTGCCTATAACGGGGCAAGACGGCAGTTTTTACCTGCACTCCAGATTAGCTTTCTGTTATCCTTCATCTAGAATTTCTTTCAGCCGTGGAAATTCCTCTCTTTTGAGTAATTCAACTCTCAGATGGACTATAACATACTTGATCCTTCAACATTTTCATTGTTTATCCTTTATAGTCGAATTATAAAAAACTTTATTATGCTTTGTCAATCTTGTGAATGAATATTTACTGAAATATAGTTTTTTACTTGTATTAAAATAACTTTTAGTATGGCTAAGAAAGGGACAGCAATAATTAGTCCGATAACTCCCCCTATTTCACCTCCGATTGTCAGTGCAAGAATAATAAATAACGGATGCATATGCAAGGACTTGCCAACGATCAAAGGGGATAATATATTTCCTTCAAGAAATTGTAATACTACAATTACGATAAGAACATAAATTAAATATTTTACTGACATGGTGGCTGCGATTATAGCTACAGGAACTGCACCAATAATTGGGCCAAAGTAAGGGATAATATCCGTAATTCCAACAATTAAACCTAGTAGTATGGGATATTTTACTCCGATTAACCAAAATGCAATGGTAGAAATGGTTCCAACTAATAAGCAAACGAGAAGTTGACCCCTTATATATCCACCGATTGATTCATCAACATCTTTCACCATTAGTTTCGCCTGGTTGCGCCATCTCTTTGGAGTAAAATACCACGCTGTCTGTTTAACTTTCTCTATATCTTTCAGTAAATAAAATGAGATGAATGGAATAATTGCCAATATAAATATGAAGTTGACAATTTTCATTAACGCGTTTATTGCTTTTGAAAGAAAACTACTTAACCATGATTCAAATTTATCGATTCTCTGCTCAATCTGATCTTGAATTCCGTCGGGCCATCTCGATGTTGAATCATGTAGATTTTCAATCCACGTACGGTATTGATTCGCAAATTCCGGAATATGGTCTGATAAATCTTTAATTTGTTCAATCAAAATAGGGATGCCTAAATAGATCAAATATCCAGTGCCGCCAAAAAAAACGATATATATAATAAAAGTTGCCAATCCCCTATGTATACCAAGCTCATGCAGTTTTTCTACAAGAGGATGTAATAAGTACGTAAAGAAAGCGGCGATAAGTAAAGGGATAAATGCAGATAAAAAAATTTTTAGTATGGGCATCCAAAATGGTTTTAAAAGAAGACAAAAATACAAAATGATCATTAATAATAGTATAATGCCAAGATTAAAAATCCAATTCCAACGGGGTTTTCGCAACATCCATCCCTCCTTTTTCTAGTATTCGAGTTATGATGGTTTTTATCCAAAAAAAAGCTATCCCACAATGGGATAGCTTTCATTTAACGAAATGCTTTACGTATACGTTTCGTCATTTTTTTCATTTGTTTATTATCGAAATATCCTTGTCGTTGAGAGATTGCTGTTGCTGCTATCCCTGCTCCGAAGCCTAGCAAGGAGACGAATGTTTTATTCAAAACAATGCACCCCTTCCATTTAACTTAATCTTCGCGACTCTTCATCAAATAAATCATCTAATGAACTTAATGTTCCATCTTCCTCTACTTGATGGGTAAAAATCATATCTTTTCCAATTGAAAGTTCAATGAAGCAGTTCCAGCAATAATATTGGTTGATGCCAATTTTACCAAGATCTTTACTTTGGCAATTCGGGCATTTCATCATAGGTTTCGCCACCTTGCGTTTGATTTATCGAAACGATGATGGCATCTTTTCCAACCTTAGGCGGCCCATCTGTATGGACAACTTTCTTTCCTTCCAGTATATCTGTAAAGAAGCCATCTGTTAGTTCGTACCCTATGATAGTGCCCATTTCTTCCGAAAAATATACGTCCTCAAGCAACCCTAGCTGATCACCACTACGTGAGATCGCTAATTTTTTTAATAGTGGTTTTGAATGACATAATGTATATTCTTCATCTATTGCCTTGTATTTTTCAAGCTTGGTGTCTTTTCGTAAAATGATCCCTTGCTGCCCAAAATTATCTACTTTAGAAATAGGCAAGCGATATAGCGTGTTAAATAAACTTTTCGACTTAATTAGCAGACAGTTTATTTTCCCTTTATCGGAAATACCTAAATCGCAAACCTCTCCCTTTTTTTGGCCCTCTGTGCTATATACAGGTATTCCTTTTAAAAGAGACAATGTTCTCAAAAAGCACCCCCACCTTTTTCGAACATTTATAGTGTCTGTTATTTACATGAAATCATAAGGTGTAACGTTTTCCATTCCGATCATTGGATCGATTTCCATGATTGTTTCATTTGATAATTCGACTATTTTTTCCGCATTAGTCACTTCTGCTAAAATTTTTAATTTATCATAGAGATTTGTTTTTCTTAATTGGTCATCTACTCGTTCTATCCCTAATCGAAAAGCTTCTTGCTCCCCACAAATAATTAATGATTGTTTACTTCTTGTGATCGCCGTATATAGTAAATTTCTTCGGAGCATTCGGTAATAACTTTTTACAACAGGTAAAATAACAATTGGAAATTCACTTCCTTGTGACTTATGGATTGAACAACAATATGCATGGGTAAATTGATGAAAATCCTGTCTCGTATAGGTGACTTCTATTCCGTCAAAGGATATGAGTATCAAGTCTTGTTTTTCAGTATTTTCTTTCGCGTAAAAAATTGATATGATTTCGCCAATATCACCATTGAAAACATGTTGTTCTGGTTGATTTACAAGCTGTAATACTTTATCTCCAATTCGATATTTTATATCGCCGAAACTTAATTCCTTTCTCTCCCCCGTCTTATTTGGGTTGAATATTTCCTGCAATAAAACATTCAAACGATCGATACCGGCAGCACCTCTATACATAGGTGCCAGTACTTGAACATCCTTCTGTGTATATCCTTTTCTTTTTGCACTAGAAACAATCTTTTCAATTACTTCCGGAATTTGCTGGGTGGTGCATCGGATGAATGACCGATCCTTTTGTTGTTTTGTTACGTCTTGAGGGATACGTCCATTTTTAATGTCATGCGCTAATTCGATGATCGATGAACCGCCTTCCTGACGATAAATATCTGTTAATTGCACCGTTGGGATCACTTTTGACCGTAATAAATCTTTTAACACTTGACCAGGTCCAACAGATGGAAGTTGATCTTCATCTCCAACGAAGATGACTTGGATTTGTTCCGGCATTGCTTTTAGTAACTGATGAGCGAGCCATGTATCGACCATCGACATTTCATCGACGATAACAATTTTTCCATTAATTTGCTTGTCCTCATCGACATCAACATCTTCCTGTCCAGTCATACCGAGGAGGCGGTGGATTGTCATTGCCGGTAACCCTGTAGACTCAGACATTCTTTTCGCCGCCCTACCCGTAGGAGCGGTTAAAATAATCGGAAAAGGATTTTCTTTACTATAATCTTTCGGATCTAAAGAACAACCATTCAGCTCTGCATACAATTCAACAATTCCTTTGATTACCGTTGTTTTCCCGGTTCCCGGTCCGCCAGTTAAGAGCATCATTGGAGACATTAATGCGGTTTGAATCGCCTCTTTTTGAGAAGGGGCATATTGAACACCGATTCGATCTTCAAGCTCCCCTAACGCAAGTAAAAATTCCGATTCGGGAAATTGGTCCTTATAATCCTCCTGAGCTAAAATACGTTGAATATTTGATACAATCCCTTTTTCTGAAAAATATAAGGAAGGAATATAAACTTTATTGTTTTCAACCACAATTTTGCTTTCTTCACCAAGTTTTATAATCTCATTAGAAATATCCGAGTATTCAATGGAAATTGGCTGTGATTCCTCTAACAATAATTTCACTTTCGGCAAAAGTTCTTTTGATTCCATATATACATGTCCATTTTGTAAACATTCTACCTCTAGCGTGTACATACAACCCGCTTTTATTCGATCTGGATGATTCCCAACAATGCCTAATTGCTTCCCTATTTCATCGGCACGGCCAAAACCAATGCCTTCTACTGATTCAACTAATTGATACGGATTTTTTTGAATGATATCTAATGCCTGTTCCTGATATACTTGATAAATTTTCATTGAAATTTGTGGTCCAAATCCCAATTGATTTAAACCAATCATGACCCGTTCTAGCCCTTGATGTTCAATTAATTTGTCATATAATGTTTTTGCCTTATCAGGTGGTAATTTAGGAATGGTATCAAGCAAGGATGGCTGATCCAAAATTTTGCTTATTGCATTTTCTCCTAAGGCGTCAACAATCCGTTCCGCCGTTTTTTTTCCGATACCGCTAAACATTTCACTCGATAAGTATGTGATAATGCCTTGCTTCGTTTGCGGGATTTCTTTTTTAAAATGCTTTGCTTGAAATTGAGGTCCGAACTTAGGATGTTCTTGCATATCCCCATAAAAAATATAGGTTTCCTGCTCATGTATTTTAGGGAAATGTCCAGTAATGACTGCCTCTTTCTCATCTGTTTCTAAATTGGTTTCATCAATTCTTATTCGTATAACCGAATATAAATTTTGTTCATTGTGAAAAATCGTAACAAGATGCCGTCCTTTTACATATTTCTCGTCATTTTCAAATAAATTAAGCGTATTTTGTTGCTCCAACATGAGCCCCCCTTATAAAGCGGGATATTATTCGTCCGTTTCCCTCATTTTTTCAATCATTTTTATCCCATATCCTGATAATACATGATCTGGTTGTATGTTTATTGCTTTATTAAAAAACTCTTCCGCCTTCACTGGATCCTCTTTATACCCTAAATAAGCTACACCTAAATTGTAATATGCATCTGCATGCTGCGAATCTTGATTCACCACTATTGTAAATTGATGAATGGCTTCATCATACACTTCTGACTGTGCTAGCACTAGTGCATATTGAAATCTCGCTTCGATATCGTCTGCATTTAGTTCAACACTTCTCTGTAAGTACGGTAAGGCCAACTTCGGGTTTCCCAGCTGTACAAAACACATTCCGATCATGAAATAAATATCATTATTATTTAATCCTTTGTTCTTTGCCTTTTCGAAGTAATTGACTGCTAATTCATATTGTTCTTGTTCATAATATAAATTACCTAAGCAATAATAAGCAGCGGATGCTTGTTCATCCAATTCAATGGCTTTTTCAAAAAATTTCACAGCACGTTCTATTTCCTTGACTGCAACTAAAACATTCCCAAAATTTATATAAGCTACAGGATCGGTCGGATTTTCTTCAATCGCCTCTGAGAAATATTTAATGGCTTCTTCAAACTTGCCTTCTTGTAAACATTCGATACCCTTTTTGTTTTTATCCAAAGTATGACACCTCAAAAACTCAATTATTTTCTATCGAAATTATAACATAAGTTCTTCCCTTTTTAGCTGTAAAGTAAAAACCTCATCCCTTAAATATATGGGATGAGGCACTTTACTTAGCCAACATACATTAGTTGCTCATTATTTTTGAAGACTTTATCGATTGTTGCTCCTCCTAAACAAACTTCTCCATCGTAAAAGACGACTGCTTGTCCAGGTGTGACCGCACGAATCGGCTCATCAAAAATAACTTCTACTTCGTTATTGTCCAAAACTCTAACAGTTACTTTGTTATCCGGCTGGCGATAACGAAATTTAGCCGTACATGTAAATTCACTTTTGATTTCGTGATTGGACACCCAACTCGTATTCACAGCAGTGATGGAATTAGAGTAAAGGGAGTCGTGATTAAATCCTTGTTCAACAAATAAGACATTTTCTTTTAAATCTTTACCAACGACAAACCAAGGTTCACCGGATCCTCCAATCCCTAATCCATGTCGTTGACCAATCGTATAATACATAAGGCCATCGTGCTCACCCATCTTTTTACCTGATAATGTTTTCATTATCCCTTTTTGAGCCGGCAAATAATTGCTGAGAAATTCTTTAAAATTTCTTTCGCCAATAAAGCAAATGCCTGTACTGTCTTTTTTCTTTGCAGTGGCAAGTCCAGCTTCAAGTGCTATTTCTCTAACACGCTTTTTATCTATATCTCCTATTGGGAACATAACTTTTTCCAACTGTTCATGGGTCAGCTGATTTAAAAAATATGTTTGATCCTTATTCTCATCAATCCCACGCAACATTTTGTATTCTCCATCTTGAAAGGCAACTCTAGCATAGTGACCTGTTGCTAAATAATCTGCCCCAAGATTCATGGCATGCTCCAAAAAGGCTTTAAATTTAATTTCTTTATTACACATTACATCAGGATTTGGTGTACGTCCTGCTTTATATTCATCAAGAAAATAAGTAAATACTTTATCCCAATATTGTTTTTCGAAATTAACTGCATAATATGGGATTCCAATTTGATTACAAACACGAATGACATCATTATAGTCTTCGGTAGCTGTGCATACACCAAATTCATCTGTATCATCCCAATTTTTCATAAAAATACCGATGACATCATAGCCTTGCTCTTTTAATAAAAGAGCAGCAACAGATGAATCCACACCACCCGACATCCCAACGACGACTCTCGTATCTTGAGGTGCTTTCTTCATATATTTCCCTACTTTCTATTTGCCTTGTTCAATCGTTGAACAATTTTTGCGACTTCATTCGCAGCTTTTTCAATTTCTTGACTCGTATTATTTAAACCAAAACTAAATCGAATCGAATTTCTTAATCGCTCCGACTCTTTTCCAAACATTGCGACAAGAACATGTGATGGTTCAATTGAGCCTGCTGTACATGCAGAACCGCTTGAAGCGGCTATGCCTGCTATATCTAAATTAACGAGCATCGCTTCTACATCAGTACCAGGAAAGCTTAAATTTAATACATGTGGAAGTGAGTGATGATCAGTAAACCCATTAATATGAAAATCAACATGTTGTGCCGTTAATATATTTAAAAATTTCATTTTAAAATCTTGATATCGTTTCTGTTTTTCTTCCATTTGTTCTTGAGCTATTTTTACAGCTTCTGCAAATCCTACAATGGAGCTAATATTCTCTGTACCTGCACGACGTTTCAGTTCCTGTTCCCCACCGTAAAAACGATTGACAATTCTTGTGCCTGCTTTTATATAAAGAAAACCAATTCCTTTTGGCCCATTAATTTTATGGGAGGATACAGATAATAAATCAACGTTCAATTCATGAACATTTAACTTTACTACTCCGTATGCTTGCACAGCATCTGTATGGAAATAAGCTTGATGATCTTTTAATAGAAGACCGATTTCATGAATAGGCTGGATCGTGCCTACTTCATTGTTTCCGTACATGATCGTTACTAGGATCGTATCCTCACGAAGAGCAGCTTTCACATCTTCGACAGAAACTTGCCCATTTTCGTTTACATCTAGGTAAGTTACGTCATATCCATGTTTTTCAAGATACTCACATGTATGAAGCACTGCATGATGTTCAATATTTGACGTAATAATATGCTTTCCTTTTTCTTTCATTGCCTCAGCAATCCCTAAAATCGCAAAATTATCCGCTTCTGTTCCACCACTAGTAAACACGATTTCATTAAAATGTGCGCCAATGCTCCCAGCAATAATCGTTCTCGCTTCATCAAGTAAAGCTCTTGCTTCTCGCCCATAAGAATGAATACTTGATGGGTTTCCAAATGACTGGTTTAGCACATTAATCATTGTATCGATCACTTTCGGATGAACGGGAGATGTTGCCGAGTGATCGAGATAAATTCGTTCCATTTTTTTCACCTCTAAAGATGGTCAATTCTTACAAAAATTTCTTCTAAATATAAAACATGTAAGAATCCGTTTCTCCATCGTCTTTGTAATTTACAAGGTCTTCAATCGTTGTGTTATCTAATACATCCTTTACAGCATCACGAATTTTTATCCAAAGTGAACGTTTAACTGGTTCTTCATCTTCAATTCCTTCAACCGGACTGATTGGTCCTTCTAAAACTCGAATGATATCACCTGCTGTAATTTTGGCTGGCTCTGAAGCAAGTGTATAGCCACCATATGCTCCTCTGACACTTTTAACGAGACCTGCATTTCTTAAAGGAGCAATTAATTGTTCTAAATAATGCTCCGACAAATCATGCATTTGGGCAATGGTTTTCAAAGATGTTGGTCCTTCCCCAAATCTTTTTCCTAGTTCAATCATAATTGTTAGTCCGTAACGACCCTTTGTTGAAATTTTCATAGACTTGCACCTCGATTTATTTCTTCTTTTCTTTTTTCAAATTTTTTAAGGAATTTATCTGTGAGCGTTTGACATAGCGGCAATGCAATCCCAACAAGTGTTCCGATCGTTAGTACAAAAATAATTGTACCGATAAATACGGGTCCCCCACATAACCAGCCAATAATTAGGACGATTGCTTCCATTCCTCGACGTACGTGGGAAATTTTCCAGCCCGTTTTCGAAGTAACAGCTAGCATAAAGCTGTCTCGGGGACCTGCACCTAATTGAGCAGAAATATAGATTCCCATTCCAATTGCATTAATAATAATTCCTAATATAAGGACAATAATTTTTTCAAGTAGTGAAGTAAACTCAACATTTGATAAAAAATGTAAAAATATATCCATAAACGAGCCTAACAAGAGCATATTTAAATAGGCTCCAATTTTTGGGATTTTACGCATGATGGCTGCTGAAATGCCTAAAACAAAAAATCCGACAATGATTGACCAAGAACCAATTGTCAGTCCGATTTGTTTATATAGACCGATGTGTAATACGTCCCAAGGAGTCACTCCAAGATCTGCAATAATTAATAAATCCAAACCAAATGCCATAATGAGCAAACCTAGACAAAAAATAAAAAAGCGAAATACTAATTGATGATTATTATTCAATATACGTTCCTCCACTTTCTTATTTATAAATGGCTCTTGACATTATAGCATATTTGGAAGACGAAATGAATGAAAGCATACCCATTAACTCGGTTTTTATTTAACTTTCATTTCCTTTTTTAAATTCCTCGAGTCGACGATAAATCGCAGCTAAACGTTTCTCTTCTCCTGCTTCGACTGGCTCATAATATTTTGTACCTTTTAAATTACTCGGCAGATACTCTTGATGAACCCAACCACCGAAAGTTCCAATCGGTGTATCATGGGGATATTTGTAACCGACATGACCTAAAACTTTTGAACCGGCGTAATGTCCATCACGCAAATGCTTTGGAATATCGCCAACTTTTCCATTACGAATATCTGTTATTGCTTTATCTAATGCTGCATATGCTGAATTGGATTTTGAAGATAGACACATTTCCACGACCGCAACAGCTAATGGAATACGTGCTTCCGGAAGCCCCAATCGCTCACTTGCTGTCACTGCAGCTAATACGTTTGTACCGACTGACGTATTAGCTAAGCCGATATCCTCAAATGCGATAACAAGTAAGCGGCGGTTAACTGCAACTAAATCACCAGTTTCCAATAAATGTGCCAAATAATAAAGTGACGCATCCACATCACTACCTCTAATACTTTTTTGCAAGCTGGAGAGTAAATTATAAAAGTGAGATCCTTTTTTATCTCCATACACACCTACGTTTCCAACTAAGTCATCGATTGTTTGGTCTTGAACAATATATGTATCATTTTCTTTATTGGATGAATACACAATTGATTCAAGAAGGGTTAATGACTTCCTCGCATCTCCACCTGAACCAGAAGCGATTTTTCTTAATTGGTCTTCGGTTATTTGGATTGACATTTTCCCCAATCCTTTATTTTCATCGTGAACAGCACGCTGTAATAACTCATAAATATCCTCTGAAGTTAATCGTGTTAATTGCTTAATTTGTCCGCATCGGCTGCGAATCGCTGGATTGACATCATGAAACGGATTTTCGGTCGTCGCTCCAATTAAGATAATCGAACCATTCTCAACATGTGGCAATAAATAATCTTGCTGCGCTTTATTAAAACGGTGAATTTCATCTAAAAATAAAATCACTTTTCCCGTTAATCTTGTTTCATCAACAACCATCTCTACATCTTTTTTCCCGGATGTTGTGGCGTTCAATGCAATAAAAGGAATTTTAGTCGTTCCCGCAATCGCATGTGCAATCGATGTCTTCCCTATGCCCGGTTCTCCATACAAGAGCATCGATGGAACATGTCCATTTTTTATCATTTTATAAAGGCTTGTTTGTTTGCCGATGATTTCCTTTTGCCCAACAATTTCATCAATTGTTGTCGGTCGCATTCGAAAAGCAAGTGGTTCTCCGTACACATTTACAGCCCCCAAACAAATATTTAATATCAATTATAACTTTAATATTGTAGGTTGAAAATTTATACGCCTAATAATAGCAAAAAAAGGGATGTCGAGTAATTAACATCCCTTTTTTATTTACTATTATGCTGCAACATCCCTTTTCATAAATACACCAAATGCCAGTACAATAAAAATAATAAAGTATACGAGCAGCGTGATAATGGAGAAACCGAGTGTCATTCCTTCTACAAGTGGGATGCCATCAAAGTATTGCATTAAATTTGTGTTGGCAAATAGAATAAATTTTGCCCATTCGAATTTTGCTGCAAGGAGCTGAGTAATGTTTCCGCCCATGAGTAGAAGGAATACGGAAATCCCAATTGCTAAAGAGCTGTTACGGAATACGGCTGATATCATAAATGCCATCGTAATTAACATGATTACATCAATGGAGGATAATAAATACGTTTTGATTAAATACCATAGCATGTTTTGTTCAACGACATGTCCATTAGTATAGGCAAGGTGAACATTATCTCCACTTCCGGAACCAAACAAGATAAATCCGACAATGGCCGAAGTGACAAATAGGATTGCTAACATGAAAATACCAAATACGATTACTGTTATATATTTCGATAGTAATATTTTTGATCTTTTTAACGGGCGGATTAATAATAGTTTAATTGTCCCCCAACTAAATTCGCTTGCTACGATTCCCGCTGCAATAATAATTGTGAATAAACCAACGAAGGAAATAAACATCGTATTATCATTAATAAATGAAAAACCGCTTGATTGATCAGATGGTGCCATATTATGTGCAAGACGATATTTGTTTATTTCAATATTTTTTTCATAAAATTTTTTTGCACTTGCCGCTGTTGCCAGCATTTCTTTAAGCTGTTGTTCATCTGCTTTAATCTCAGCAGTTACTTCCGCTTTCCAATCTCTTTGCGTACCTTTATCCAATTTTCCTTCATAATATTTTGTTAATGCTCCACTGCCGATGACACCTAAGATGATTAAGCCAATCATCACATAGGAACCGGCACGCTTGAATATTTTAATCCATTCATTATAGACAAGATTAAGCATGTGCTACTTCCTCCTTTGTAATTTCTAAGAATCGGTCTTCCAATGATTTAGAAATGAGTTTTACTTCATAGATTCGTATTCCTGTTGAAACAAGTGTTTGAATAAAATCCGGAACTTGTTCTTTTTCTAATTCTACTTCAATTCCATGGTCAATTTGGGTAAATGAATATCCGCTAATTGACTCAAGTGTTGCACCACTATCTATTTCTATAAAATACTTTTGCTTCTGATCTTCATACACAAAGTCGTGGACGTTTTGCACGTCGATTAATTTTCCTTTTTGAATAATCGCAATTCGATCACACATCATTTCCATTTCCGATAATAAGTGACTGGAAACGATAACCGCCATGCCTTTTTCTTTTGATAATTTCCGTAAATGATCCCTAATTTCTCGGATTCCCGCAGGATCAAGGCCATTGGTCGGTTCATCAAGGATCATTACTTTCGGATCATGCAGTAGACTTTGTGCTAATCCTAATCGTTGTCTCATACCTAATGAATAAGTTTTGACTTTGTCGTTAATACGATCTTTTAAACCGACAAGTTCAATAACTTCATTTATTTTTTCTTTCGTAATTCCTTTTATCATCCGCGCATACTGCATTAAGTTTTGATACCCTGTTAAAAACTTATACATTTCCGGATTTTCAACAATCCCGCCGATATTTCGTAATGCTTCCTCATATTCATTTTTTACATTCTTTCCACAAATGACGATATCACCTGATGTAATCCCCATTAGTCCTACAATCATACGAATCGTCGTTGTTTTACCTGCACCATTCGGTCCTAAGAAACCGAATACTTCACCTTCGTTTATCGTAAACGATAAATTATCAATAATTTTTTTGCCTTTAATTACTTTCGTTACATTTTTTAATTCAACCGCTGATTTCATCATTTGTTTCCTCCATTCAACTTAATATTATCCAGTTTCTTTTTAAACATTTAGAAACAGATAACTCCCTCCTTTAGTTCGCCTTCAACGTTTCTATAAAATTATGTACTATCAAAACAGTACACTACTGCAAAATTAACCGTCAATACCTTTTTTGGAAATTTTTTCACCTTACTCTAAATAAAAAAACCGCCAATGGCGGTTTTTTATAATTTTTCCCAGTAAAAATCTTTTATTTATCTTTGACACGCTTTAGCGGAATATCTTTTACTATTTCTTTAACAACATAGCTTGCCATGAATAATCCGGCTGTTGATGGAACAAAAGCATTCGATGAAGGCGGCATTTTTGCTTTACGGATTTCTGCTTCATCATTCCCAACAACTTTTCTAACATCTTCGCGAATAATGATTGGACTTTCATCTGAAAATACAACAGGAATTCCTTTGCGAATTCCTTCCTTACGAAGTCTCGTACGAATAACTTTGGCAATTGGATCTGTATGTGTTTTGAAAATATCTGCTATTTTCAGTCTTGTAGGATCCATTTTATTCGCTGCACCCATACTTGAAATAATTGGAATATTACGTTTTAAGCATTCTTTAATTAAATGAATTTTATAAGAAATCGTGTCGGATGCATCAACGATAAAATCCGGTTGTTCTGCGAAAAACTGCTCATATGTTTCTTCTGTATAAAACATGTTCAAAGAGATGACTTCGCATTCTTGATTAATATCCTTGATCCGCTCCTTCATTATGTCGGCTTTCGGTTGTCCAATTGTAGAAAGCAATGCAGGCAATTGTCGATTTATATTTGTAATATCTACTGAATCTTTATCAACTAAAATTAATTTCCCGACGCCGGATCGTGCCAACGCTTCAACAGCAAACGATCCAACTCCACCTATACCAAGTATGGCAACCGTACTATTTTTTAATTTTTCTAATCCTTCTTTTCCCAGAGCTAATTCATTTCGTGAAAACTGGTGAAGCACATGTATCATCTCCAAAATTCTACTTTATCTTCCTTGGATAAGGATAAACAATTTGTCGCTTAAAATCAATATTTGTCCAATTTAGTGCAAAATAAAAACCCTCTATAAAAGAGAGTTTAAGTTTCAATTAAAATGATAAGCCCCAATCATGCCGTCGCAAAATCCTAGTGTTTTGAACCCGCACTTGGCAGGTGGGTGTTCTGTTTCAGCTTTATACGTCCTTTATAAAAAGGCATGTATGCGGCATGAAAACGCCAAACTCCCGTAGGTAATATGTTCGGTCAAAACGAATAGGTACAAAAACGAACACATCAGGACTTATCGTATTATTTAAATAGTATCATAGGAATTTTATTTTTTCAATATTACTATAGTTGGAAAAATCATACGATATTTGACAAAAATCTCATTATTTATTTTTCTTTAAGGTTCAAAGAAAGATGTAAGTCTTGTAATTGTAGCTCACTTACCTCGCCTGGTGCTTCAGTTAACAAGCAACTTGCACTCGCTGTTTTTGGAAAGGCAATTGTATCGCGTAAATTTGTACGTCCAGATAATAGCATAACAATTCGATCCAACCCTAAAGCAATTCCACCGTGTGGAGGTGTTCCATATTCAAAAGCGTCCAAGAGGAAACCAAATTGTTCCCTTGCTTGCTCCTCTGTAAATCCAAGGACTTTAAACATTTTTTCTTGAATGTCTCTTTCAAAAATACGTAATGATCCACCACCTAACTCATAACCATTTAGAACTAAGTCATATGCTTGAGCTTTTACATTTTTCGGATCACTTTCAAGTTTTTCGATATCTTCTCTAAAAGGCATCGTGAATGGGTGATGAGCTGCATAGTAACGTCCTTCTTCTTCGTCATACTCAAGTAATGGCCAGTCTGTTACCCACAGGAAATTAAATTTGGATTCGTCAATTAGCCCTAGTTCTTTACCAAGTTTTAACCTTAGCGCTCCTAAAGCATCTGCAACAACTGAGGTTTTGTCTGCAACAAATAATAATAAGTCACCCGTAGATGATTCTAATATTGATTTGAACTGTTGTTGCTCCTCTTCGGAGAAGAATTTTGCAATCGGTCCTTTCAAACCATCTTCTTCCACCTTTAGCCATGCCAAACCTTTGGCACCATAACGTGATACAAATTCAGTTAGACCATCAATATCTTTTCGAGAATATTTAGTAGCTCCGCCTTTCACATTGATTGCCTTCACTTGGCCACCATTTGTAACTGCAGCTGAAAATACTTTAAATCCCGATTCTTTAACTATTTCAGATAAGTCCACTAGTTCCATTTCAAAACGTGTGTCAGGTTTATCTGAACCATATCGACTCATCGCTTCATCATATGTCAATCTTGGTAGCGGTGTACTGATATCAATCCCTTTCACATCTTTCATTAATCGGACCATCATTTTTTCCGTCATATCCATAATGTCTTCTTGACTATAAAAACTTGTTTCAATATCAATTTGTGTAAATTCTGGTTGACGATCTGCACGTAAGTCCTCGTCACGGAAACAACGGGCAATTTGATAGTATTTATCAAATCCGGAAACCATTAATAATTGTTTAAAAATTTGCGGTGACTGTGGCAACGCATAAAATTCACCCGGATGTACGCGACTAGGTACTAAATAATCACGTGCTCCTTCAGGAGTACTTTTTGTTAAAATCGGTGTTTCAACATCCAAAAATCCTTCTTCATCTAAAAAGCGACGAATCGTTTTTGTCACATCATGACGCATTTTAAATGTTTCATACATAACAGGCCTGCGTAAATCAAGATAACGGTATTTTAAACGAACATCTTCAGCGACTTCTGTTTTATTTTCAATCATAAATGGCGGTGTCTTTGCTTCATTTATAATTGTCACCTGGTCGACTTTAATTTCAATTTTCCCGGTCTTTAAGTTTTCATTTACTGTTGAAGCATCTCTTGCTACGACTGTACCTTTAACATCTAATACATATTCGGAGCGAATTTTTTCCGCAATAGCAAGAGCTTCCGCAGAAATATCCGGGTTAAAAACAATTTGAACGATTCCTGTTCGGTCGCGTAAATCAATAAAAATTAATCCACCAAGGTCTCTTCTTTTCTGCACCCAGCCTTTTAGTGTAATACTTTCACCAATATGCTGTTCTGTTACTTCACCACAATAATATGTTCGTCCAAACATTCTATTTATGCCCCCTATTTACTTAGCTGTATAAATTGATTTACAAAATCAGTTATAGCCACTTCTTTTTGCTCACCGGTTTCCATGTTTTTTAGATTAATGATCCTTTTTTGAAGCTCATCTTCGCCTAAAATAGCAACATATTTCGCGTGGACACGGTCAGCAGCTTTAAACTGTGCTTTCATTTTTCGATCAAGATAATCCATATCAGCCGAAAAACTATGTTGTCTTAATTGTTGTAATAATACAGCCGCTTTAAGTTTTGCCTCTTCACCTAATGCAACGATAAAGCAATCAACTGGATTTTCATATGGCAGTTGAATATTTTCTGCTTCTAACGCGGCAAGTAAACGTTCAATACTTAACGCAAAACCGATTCCAGGTGTTTCAGGTCCACCCATTTCTTGAACTAATCCATTATAGCGACCACCGCCACAAAGTGTTGTAATGGCACCAAAGCCTTCTGCACTACTCATAATTTCAAACGCAGTGTGATTATAATAATCTAACCCTCTAACAAGCGTTGGATCGACTTCATACTCGATTCCTAATTCTTTTAAATACAATAAAACTTTATCAAAATAGGCTTTTGATTCATTATTTAAATAATCTAATATTGAGGGTGCTGACTTCATCAGTTCATGGTCGCGGTCTTTTTTACAATCCAAAATACGAAGCGGATTTTTCTCAAGTCGATTTTGACAATCAGAACAAAATTCTTCAATTCTAGGTTGAAAATGATTGATTAAAGCTGTTCGGTGAGAAATTCGGCTTTCTTTATCACCCAAACTATTAATAACAAGTTTCAATGACTTTAACCCTAGTTTTTTGTAAAGGGTCATCGCTAAAGAGATCACTTCTGCATCTATTGCCGGATCTTCGCTGCCAAGTGCTTCGACTCCAAATTGTACAAATTGACGGAATCTACCTGCTTGCGGTCTTTCATATCGAAACATCGGACCATTGTAAAATAGTTTCACCGGTTGATTCGGTTGGCCGAACATTTTATGTTGAGTAAATGAGCGAACAACAGATGCTGTTCCTTCAGGCCGTAATGTTAAACTTCTCCCGCCACGATCTTCAAATGTATACATTTCTTTTTGAACTATGTCTGTCGTATCTCCTACACCTTTTTGAAAGAGCTCTGTATGTTCAAAAATCGGTGTACGGATTTCTTTATATTGATAGGTTCTACAAATTTCTTTTGCCGTATCTTCTACAAACTGCCATTTCTCAACTTCGCCAGGTAATATATCCTGGGTACCGCGAGGAATTTGAATTGACATAAATTAGCTCCTCCTTTTTTATGTAAAATAAAAAACAACCCTCAATCCCTTGTATTAATACAAGGGACGAGAGTTGTTTCCCGTGGTGCCACCCTAATTGAAGCAAAATGCTTCCACTCGAAACAGTTAACGCCTGTTCTACGTTCATCCCTATTAAGATAAATCCGTTCAGGATGAAACCTACAAAGTGTTCATTCATTAAGTCATCATGTAGAAATGCTTTCAGCCTAAGACATTTCTTCTCTTTTCATGTGTTTCTTAATTACTGTGCTTTATCATTGGTTTTTTATAATTTTATATTTATTTATATAATAATACGAGGCTAGTTCCACGTTGTCAAGGTACGCTTTGAGAAAAAATTTCATGACCGCTCTAATTTCTTTTTCAATAATTTTACATCTCCTAATGATAGTCCAAATTCGGATGCAAGCTCCATGGATGAAGCTTGATTTTCTTTTTGAATAAACTCATGTAAATTGGTTCCAAAAATTTGATTACTGCCATCTGATACTAATTGGTTTTTTTCATTAGCACGCATGTTCATTCTCCTTACTTTTTTGGCTATGTTAATACGTAATTTCCAATAAATTTTTCTTCACATTTCGAGTGAAAATACCACGAACTAGCTTTAGTTAGCTTTTATTCAATCCGTCGAATAGGTGAGAAACTCCTCAAAAATTAACTAGAAGTATCTTTTGTTGTCATATTGTTAGTGTATCCAAACAACGATTTTTTCTTTCTTAAAAAAAGGAGTTTTAATTATTTTCGAGAATTAAGAAAAGGACAAGTTATTTACTAACAATGAGATTCAAAAGGTGGTGTTTAAAACAATTGAAGAAATGCGTTTTCGTATTCATTATTTTTTTATTAGTCGGGACAGTAATAACTTCTAAACCAAAGGTATATGCAGATTCACAAAAGGTAACGGTGAATGCCAATATTTTAAACATTCGTAGCGGTCCCGGGCTTTCCTATCCGATAATACAAAAAGGAAAAGCAGGAGATCGCTTTACATTGTTGCAAACGAAGGATGATTGGTACGAGGTCCAATTGTCTAATGAAAAAAAGGGTTGGGTTGCTAGTTGGTTGGTCACTGTTAACAGTCAGTCAAAAGCTACATCCGGAATTGTAACTGTTAATGACTTAAACTTGCGTACCTCTCCTGAACTATCAAGCTCTATTATCCAAAAACTGCAGACTGGTCAGCGTGTCCAAATTCTTGAAACAAATAATGAGTGGTTTAAAATCACCGTAGAAGGTTCTACGGGTTGGGTGAGTAGTAACTATATTCGATTGACTTCAAAAAGTTCGGTTACAAGTAATGGAGAAATGGTGACTATTTTAAACAATGGAACAAACTTGCGCAGCGAACCTTCTATTCAGTCTAGTATTGTTGAAATCGGAAATAGTGGAGAAACGTTTTCTGTCATTGAAAAAGATAATGATTGGTATAAAATTAAACTTAACGGGGGCAAGACTGCTTATGTAGCATCCTGGGTCGTTTCATCCACCGTAAAAATGAATCGGACCAAGTCTAATAAAGTGAATACAAAAGGTTTGAAAGGAAAAACGATTGTCATTGATCCAGGACATGGAGGTAGAGATTCAGGGACAATTGGGATCACAAATACGCTTGAAAAAAATGTAACACTTAAAACAGCTGAACTTTTAGCAAATAAACTAAGAAATGCTGGAGCTAATGTATTTTTAACTAGAGAAGATGACCGATATGTTTCCCTGCCTTCAAGGGTAAGTGTCTCCAAAATCAATCATGCGGATGCTTTTATTAGTCTTCATTATGATAGTATTAATGATCAAAGCATTACCGGACATACGAGTTATTATTATCATTCAATGCAAAAAATACTTGCGCAGAACATTAATCGGGGCATTTCCAATGAAACAGTTTTAAAAGACAGAGGGGTAAAGTTTGGAAACTTTCACGTCATTCGTGAAAATACACAGCCTGCCGTTCTTTTAGAACTTGGATATTTAAGCAATCCGTTACAAGAAATAGCAATCAATAGTCAGGATTACCAAGAGTCAATTACTAAAGGAATTTATAATGGATTAGTTGATTATTTTAAATAAAGGCTGTTTTCGCAAACTTTGTTGCTATTGATTAGTATGAAGGTGATTTCCGCTCCAATCTGCATTTCAATATTATTTTATTCTTTAATTCAACAATTTTTAAAAAAACAGCTTAAATAAAAGAGAGAGCAGTTATAGTATTATTCCCTCGTACGGAATAATACTATTTGCTCTCTCTTTAACTTTCCACTATTAAAGTAACCGGTCCGTCATTTATAAGAGACACATCCATCATTGAGCCAAATTGCCCTGTAGCAACAAAAACACCTTTGTCCCTTAACATATGATTAAAAAGATTGTATAAAATTTCCGCCTTTTCAGGTTTCGCGGCATCCATAAAATTCGGGCGTCTTCCTTTTCTACAATCACCATATAACGTGAACTGTGAAACTGATAGAATTTGTCCGCCTACATCTAATAACGAATAGTTCATCTTTTCATTTTCGTCTTCAAAGATGCGCAAATTGACAATTTTATCAGCAAGATATTTAACATCCGCCTCTGTATCATTATGAGTAATACCTACAAGTAATACAAAACCATTTGTAATTTCTCCGACAACCTCACCGTTTACTTTAACATTCGCTTGTTTACTTCTTTGTAAAACGACTCTCATTACTAAATAAACCCCTTTAACTCATTATCCGTCGGACAGCATAAATATCAGGAATTTGTTTTATCCGTTCAACAACTTTATGAAGATGACTAATATTTTGTATAGAAATAGACATAAGAATTGTTGCCATTTTATTTCTATCTGACCGTCCACTAACAGCAGTAATATTTGTCTTTGTTTCATTAACAGTTTGAAGAACTTCGTTTAATAAACCTCGACGATCATAACCTGATATTTCAATTTCTACATTATATTCTTTACTGTTCGTTCCATCTGTTTCCCATTCAACTTCAATTAATCGATTTTGTAAATCTTCGGAAGTAACATTCGGACAATCCGTGCGGTGAACACTGACGCCGCGTCCCTTCGTAATAAAGCCGACGATATCGTCACCCGGCACAGGATTACAACATCTGGATAAACGGATAAGTAAATTATCAATCCCTTTAACTGTTACACCTGTAACCCGTTTCTTTTGCTTCGTAGGTGTTTTCATCTCAGAAACGATTTCATTCACCGCTTCTTCTTGATCACGTTTTCGTCTTAATTTTTCCGTTAAGCGATTCGCAATTTGTAATGCAGTAATTCCGTTATATCCAACGGCAGCATACATATCTTCTTCATTCATAAAATTAAATTTTTCAGCAACACGTTTAATGTTTTCATTTGTAAGGATTTCTTTTAAATCAAAATCCATATTTTTAATTTCTTTTTCTACTAGCTCTCTGCCTTTAATAATATTCTCTTCTTTTCGCTGACGTTTAAAAAATTGGCGAATTTTATTTTTTGCTTGTGAGGTTTGAGCCATTTTAATCCAGTCTTGACTTGGACCGTAAGAATGTTTGGAAGTTAAAATTTCAATAATGTCTCCAGTCTTTAATTTATAATCAAGTGTGACCATTTTCCCGTTTACTTTGGCTCCAATTGTTTTATTACCAATTTCCGAATGGACACGATAAGCAAAATCGCTTGGAACGGAACCTGATGCCAACTCAATTACATCACCTTTAGGCGTAAAGACATACACCATATCCGAAAACAAATCTATTTTTAACGATTCCATAAATTCTTCAGCATTTTCAGATTCATTTTGGAATTCCAATATTTCTCTAAACCAAGATAACTTTTTTTCAAAAGAAGTTTTACTATTAACAGTTTTTCCTTCTTTATAAGCCCAATGGGCAGCAACCCCGTATTCCGAAATTCGATGCATCTCAATTGTCCGAATCTGTACTTCTAAAGGATCTCCTTTAGGGCCGATAACAGTCGTATGAAGAGATTGGTACATGTTTGGCTTCGGCATCGCAATATAGTCTTTAAATCTACCTGGCATCGGCTTCCAACATGTATGAATAATACCTAATACAGCATAGCAATCCTTAATACTATTTACGATAATTCGAACAGCTAATAAATCATAAATTTCATTAAATTGTTTATGCTGAAGAACCATTTTTCGATAAATGGAGTAAATGTGTTTCGGACGACCAGAAATTTCTGCTTTAATTGATACATCTTCAAGTCGTTCATTTACTTCTTCGATTACGTCTTCCAAATATTGCTCACGTTCAGCACGCTTTCTCTTCATCAAATTTACGATTCGATAATATTGCTGCGGATTTAAATAGCGTAATGCAGTATCTTCTAATTCCCATTTGATTTTCGATATACCAAGACGATGTGCTAAAGGTGCAAAAATTTCGAGAGTTTCGTTTGCAATTCTGCGTTGTTTTTCAATCGGTAAATGCTTTAGCGTTCTCATATTATGAAGACGGTCGGCAAGCTTGATCAAAATGACACGAATGTCTTGGGCCATAGCAACAAACATTTTGCGATGGTTTTCCGCTTGCTGCTCCTCATGTGATTTATACTTAATTTTCCCAAGCTTTGTTACACCATCGACAAGCATGGCAACTTCTTCATTAAATGTTTCCCGTAATTCGTCTAGTGTCACTTCCGTATCTTCTACAACATCATGTAAAAAACCGGCAGCAACAGTAGAAGGATCCATTTCCAAATCGGCTAAAATACCCGCTACCTGCACAGGATGAATGATATACGGCTCACCGGATTTCCGAAACTGCTCTTTATGTGCTTCTGCAGCAAACTCAAAAGCTTTTCGGACTAATGAAACATGTTCTTCATTTAAATATTCAGTTGTTCGTTCAATCACTTGCTCGGCGGATAATATTTGATCCTTCGCCATATATAAAATCACCTTTAAATTAGTAGTGTAAAATTAGTATGAATGGAATAAATAATAAGTCCATTTTTAAAATGATTATAATTACTATTATAATAAAAAAATTGAATAAAGTAAAGTGGTTGTGATAGATTTTTCTCGAAAATGACGAATTATTGTCGATTAACTAGCAATTATTGTCTTTTATTCTTAACTATACGATAAAAAGCACTCGCAAAGAGTGCTTTCTTACTGTAAAAAATTAGTATTTCATTAATGTTAAAACATCATAACCTTCAAGTTTTTTTCTTCCTTCAAGATATGAAAGTTCAATAAGAAAGGCAATACCCGCAACAATACCTCCGAGTTCCTCAACTAATTTAATCGTTGCCTCAATGGTTCCGCCAGTTGCAAGTAAATCGTCTGTAATCAATACACGTTGACCAGGTTTAATGGCATCCTTATGTATTGTTAAAGCATCTTTCCCATACTCTAAACCATACTCCACTTTAATCGTTTCACGAGGAAGTTTTCCCGGCTTTCTTACAGGGGCAAATCCTACTTCAAGTGCATATGCAACTGGACAGCCAATTATAAAACCTCTCGCTTCGGGTCCTACAACAAGGTCTATCTCTCTTTCTTTTGCATATTTTACAATTTGGTCTGTTGCGTATTTGTATGCTTGTCCATTATCCATTAAAGTCGTTATATCTTTAAATACTATGCCTTCTTTAGGCCAATCTGGAACAATAGTAACGTATTGTTTTAAGTCCATTGCTTTATTTCCTCCTCAAGCTTCTCAGAACAAGTCATTCTTTCATCAAACCATGATTTTAGGTCTTGATAGGATGAAAATAACAATTCATTTTCTAACTTAATTTTTTCTAATTTTTCTTGGTAGGTTATCGACTCCAATAAATCCCTTTTTGAAGGAACATGATTGAGTGAAATAAGCCCATTCTCTATTGTAACAAAATTTAATTCAAAAAACACCTTTGACATAAAATCAATTGTTTCTACCGACCAACCACGATGCGCAGCTAATTCTTCCCCAAACTTTTGTAGATTAAATGATCCTCGCTTTCTTAAAAAGGCATAAAACCATTTAAAATGCTCCCGAGTCGGAATCGTACTAAAAAAGTGGTTTTGTTTTTGGTAAAAATACGTATAAATGCGCGCTGGTTTACATTTTTTTATAAATGTTTCTAATATTTCTTTATTTGGTGGGAAATCAAGCAAGACGATGTTTCCGCCATTTATATCATCGTTCTTTATTTCGTTTAAATCCTTCAAGTGAATAATTTCACCATTTATTTCACCTTTAGGAATTTTATTAAGTGTTTCTTCATTAAAAACAATAAAGAAGCTATTTGTTTCTGGAATATCTTGTATCCATTTTTTCAATGGTTTGTTGCCTCGTACATCGAAAAGTTGCCACTCATCTATACATAAATCCTTTAAAAAGATTTGCGGTTTCCGATTATTATTCCATTCATTGATCGCCAATTCACCTATTACGGAAACGGTAGCTAACGGAGAAATATCGCGTGCATAATTGCCTAACCCAAATCCTACTCCATCCAATTCGATACCCGATTTTTCAAGTACTACTTTTAAATGGTTATGATCTGCACCAATTTGCCGAATTTGCTGAATTGACACATCCTTCACTAATACTTTCGGCTTAGGGTTTGCCATTCCATATGGTTCAAGTAAGCGAAGTTGTTGGATCGATTCAAGATGAATATCTTCTAACGGAATAGTGGCATCGATTTCCGTTAAAGGAACAAAGTCCTCTTTCGTTAAAATATCTCGTGCTAACTCATTTAAACGTACACGTAAATCTGCAACATCATTTATATTCAACGTCATACCCGCTGCCATCGTATGTCCACCAAAATGGGGTAGAATATCCCGGCAGGTAGATAAATTTTTAAATAAATCAAATCCTGCAATACTGCGAGCAGAACCCTTCGCTAAATTTGTCGTTCGGTCATAACTTAAGACGATTGTTGGGCGATAATATTTATCAACTAATCGGGACGCGACAATCCCGATAACTCCTGCGTTCCAACCTTCTTTACCTATAACTAATACATAGCTATCTTTTAAATCAGAGTTATTTTCAACCATTTCCATTGCTTCATTCGTTATTTCATTGACGATAGCTTGGCGTTCTTTATTCATTTCATCAATTTCTTTTGCAATATTTAAAGCTGCCTGACGCTCATTACTCAAAAGTAATTCGACTGCAGGATCGGCACTATCCAATCTACCAGCCGCATTTAAGCGTGGACCGATGACAAATCCTATCGTTTCCTCATTTATATCTGATTGTTTTGTATTGGTAATTTCAAATAATGCATGTAAGCCCGGCCGCTCTGTTTGGGATATTTTTTTCAACCCCTGTTTAACGATCAATCGGTTTTCTCCTCGCAAAGGAACTAAATCAGCGATTGTCCCAATTGATGCTAAATCTAACAAATGTTCCGGAACATGTCCATATAATGCGTGTGCAACTTTAAATGCTACGCCAACACCAGCAAGTTCTTTAAAAGGATAAATGCTTTCAGGATGATTCGGATGAACGATCGCCAAGGCATCTGGCAAAATTGGACCTGGTTCATGATGATCCGTAATAATTAAGTCCATACCTAATTCTTTTGCGACGCCGGCCTCATGTATAGCTGCAATTCCGGTATCAACCGTAATAATTAGCTTGATTCCAATCGATGAAGCCCAGCGAAAAGCCTCTTCATTTGGGCCGTATCCTTCCGTAAATCGGTTTGGGATATAAAATTCAACATCTGCACCTAATTCACGCAACACGGTCATCATAACAGAAGTACTTGTCACACCATCGGCGTCATAATCGCCATATACTAAAATTTGTTCGCCTTCATCAATTGCTTGGCGAATTCTCTTAACTGCTTTTTCCATACTATGAATGAGAAATGGGTCATGAAAAGCCTCCCCTTCACTAAATAAATAGAGACGGGCTTCTTCTAGTTCAGTAATTCCACGATTAACCAATAATGTGGCTACGAGCGGAGTGATGTTTAATTCTTTTACGAGATGTTCTTTAGCATTTTCTTCTGTATTCCGTACAATCCAACGGGTTTTTGACTTTAACATATTTACACCCCTTTAACCTTTCCTATTATACAATTTACAAAACATGCTGTCACTAATGATTGAAGCGGTTAACATTAGAAGTAACTTCCATCAATACTTCGTATAAACAACAAAAAAGCTATCTGACTTTGATTCATCAGATAGCTTTTTTTATTAATTATACTTGAGGCTCATCAGACCATTTACGTTTTTCCTTTACTGTTTTGATAGGTCCTTTTTTCTTTAATTCACGCTTTTTAAATACGTACCAAAGCTGTGCTGCAATGAAAATCGAAGAATAACAACCCATAATCAAACCAACAAGTAAGGCAATCGAGAAGTTTCGAATCGACTCACTACCGAAAATAAATAGTGCCGCAGCCGTAATAACAACTGTTAATACAGTGTTAATTGAACGTGTCATTGTTTGGCGTAAACCAACATTTACAACTGCTGCAATATCTTCAGCCGTTTTAAAGCGGCCTTGAAATCTTGAATGATCCCGAATACGATCAAATGTAACGATCGTATCATTAATTGAGTAACCAATAATGGTCAAGATTGCGGCAATAAATGTTAAATCAACTTCAAGTCTTGTAATACTAAAGAATGTTACCATCAAAAATGCATCATGTAATAAGGCGATAACCGCCGCAACACCCATCCGCCATTCAAACCGGAAAGCAACATAAATGATGATTCCGATTGCTGCAAGAATAAGAGAAATGAACGCATTTTTCGCAAGTTCCTTCCCAACTGTCGGAGAAACAGTACTTACATTCGTCGGACCATATTTTTTTGTAAAATAATCAGTAATATGCGCTACTTCTGCTTTATTAAAGGCACCTTTAAATCGCATAACACCAATCTCATTTTTATTTCCTGACAATACTACATCTTCAGGAGTTAATTTTAATGTTTTCAAATCAGATTGTAGCTGTGATGGTGTTAAAGATTGTTTCGCAAGAACTTCTACACGGGTACCACTTGTATAATCAATACTTAAATTCAAGCGAAAAACCGATAATGCGATGATTCCTATAATAGTCAGCGCAATGGAAAACACAAAAAATTTATTATGATGTTTAACAAAATCAAAGCGGTCAAAATGGGTTGAAAGCTTATGTGCATCCATATTTTCAGTTATATCATGGATATCCTTTTTATTTACACCAAACCAGCCCGGTCTTTTCTTAAAGATATTACTATTTACCCATAAACCTAATAATAGTCTAGTACCGTAAACGGCTGTAACAAAGCTTAGTAAAATACTTATAATTAAAAGGGTTGCAAAACCTTTTACAGAGCTTGACCCATAAACGAATAATATAACAGCAGCTAAAATCGTTGTAATATTCGCATCAAAAATCGTCATAAATGAGGATTTATTTCCTGCTGCAAAGGCAGCCTTAACCGATCGGCCGACTTTTAATTCCTCTTTCACCCGTTCATAGGTAATAATATTCGCATCGACGGCCATACCGACCCCGAGGATTAAAGCGGCAATTCCTGGCAAGGTTAATACTCCGTGAATTAATTGAAATACAAGTAAAGTTAAATAAATGTAAATTGCAAGTGTAACAACGGCGATTAAACCTGGGAAGCGATAATAAACTAACATAAATAAAAATACAATGGCTACACCGATAATCCCTGCATCAATCGTTTTATTTAACGCATGCTCACCAAATTGGGCACCAACTGATGTCGAATACGTTTCTTTTAGTTTCACAGGAAGTGCACCTGCTTTTAATAATGAAGCAAGGTTTTGAGCTTCTTCTACCGTAAAGTTCCCTTCGATTGTGACCGTATCCGTATTAAATACTTGATTTACATTTGGATTTGAAAGGAATTTAGGATTTTTCTTCGTTACTTCTTTTTTATAAGAATCTTTCCCTTCTTCAAAATCAAGCCAAATAATTAATTGGTTATTTGGGGCCATATCCAATACTTTCTTCGTCACATCATGGAATGTTTTACGATCCTTTACTTGTAAAACTACATTCGGTTTCCCTGTTTCAGTATAGGATTGTTTCGCTTTCCCTTCTACTAAATCCGTTCCATCCATCAATTTTTTATCATTTACATCACGGAAAGAAATATTAGCAGTTGTAGCTAATATATCGCGAGCTTCTTTTTGGTCTTTTACCCCAGCAAGCTGAACACGAATCTGGTCTTTCCCTTCAATTTGGATACTCGGTTCATTTACGCCTAGTGCGTTAACACGTCTGTCCAATGCTTCGACGGTGTTTTTCAACACATCACTAGTAATTTTTTGGCCTTTTTTGGCAGGCTCAACTTTATAAAGAACTTCAAAGCCGCCTTGTAAATCCAATCCGAGGTTAATATGTTTCAAAATCTTATTAGTTGTTCCGCCCATTAATCCCGCAAATAGTAGGACAATTAAGAAAAAGGCGACGATACGACTTCTTTTTACCATTATGTAAATCCTCCCTAGCAAATTAGAAAAGCACCACAACTTATATGTAGCTTGGCTAACAATTATAAAAATAAACAGTTATTAACATTATGAAGTAGAAAAAAAAATGTGTCAATTTTTCTTTTTATTTGTAGATATTTCGCAAACTAATCATTTGGTTTCAATAATTCCTGAAGTTCATCCTCATTTAATTCGGCAAACCAGTTTGGTGATCGGTAAGCCTCAATTGCCGCAAAATTCATAAAATCTCCTGCTTTTAACGCGAGAATATCTGATACAAGCTCGTGAATATGAATCTCGCTTTTTCTTTTTTTCCATTTTTTCTTCGTTAAGTACTTCCACAATTCTTCCATTGTTACATGTTCATATCCCATTAAATCAAACTCATCTAATTTGCTTTTTAATGCTGGTTCTAACAAATTAAAATATTTATCGTATAATTGATCGACTTCCCGCATCCCCTTTCGCCCCTTCAAAAAAAATGAACTTGTCATGCTTTGTCCACTATGTTGCATATACATTTTATTGTATATGAAAATCCTGTATTTGAGAAGGTAGGTAAACATGGATGTCAAAGTTTTTAAAAGGAACAATGATTTTATTAATTGCCGGACTTTTTACAAGGGTCTTAGGATTCATAAATCGAATGGTCATCGCACGCTCTATCGGAGGAGAAGGTGTAGGTCTTTATATGATGGCTTTTCCTACCTTAATGTTAGTTATTACAATAACACAGCTAGGTCTTCCTGTAGCTATTTCGAAATGTATTGCAGAAGCAGCAGCTATTGGGGACAGACAAAAAATAAAAAAAATTCTTGCCGTTTCTTTAACGATTACCGTTTCCTTATCATTAATTTTTACACCTGGACTTATATTATCGGCGCCCTATTTAACGAAAACTTTATTTACAGACTCAAGAATTTATTATCCATTAGTGGCAATCTCTCCGATCATACCAATCGTAGCGGTTTCAGCCGTTTTAAGAGGATATTTTCAAGGAATGCAAAATATGAAACCGTATGCTATATCACAAGTACTTGAACAATCTGTACGAATTATTTTAATCGCCGTCCTAACAACAGCATTTTTACAATACGGAATAGAATATGCGGCCGCAGGAGCTATGATTGCTTCCATTGTTGGTGAACTCGCATCACTTGCCTATATGTTTACGATGTTCAAATTACGGAAGAAATTTAAAGTGCGAAAGAAGTTTTTTCAAGCAGTTAGCGCTGGAAAGGAAACCTTTTATGAACTAATGAGAGTTGCATTACCGACAACTGGTAGTCGTTTTATCGGAAATATTTCATGGTTTCTCGAGCCAATTGTTGTATCACATGCTCTTGCTATCGCTGGATTAACCGCGGCCCTTGCTACAAAAGAATATGGCGTTTTAACTGGTTTTGCATTGCCGTTACTTATGCTGCCATCCTTTGTTACGCATTCACTTTCTACCGCACTGGTTCCTGCTATAAGTGAAGCGACATCTCAACGAAATTTTTATTTAGTTGAGCATCGCCTTCAACAAGCACTTCGGTTTGCACTTCTTGCTGGGGGAATATCAGTCGTTATTTTATATCTTTTTGCAGAGCCAATCATGCAAATGATGTATGGATCTACAAATGGGACAAATTTAGTTAAATTGATGGCACCATTTTTCATTTTTCAATATTATCAAGGCCCATTACAAGCGACTTTGCAAGCTTTAGATCTTGCAAGAGCAGCGATGATTAATAGTCTTCTCGGGGCTGTTGTAAAACTTGGATTAATTTTTGTCCTTGCCTCAAAACCTGACTTTGGAATTACCGGGGCAGCTTTAGGAATAATGACCAGTACTTTATTAGTCACTTTACTGCATTTTGCTACAGTTATTAAAAAAATTCAATTCACCATTTATGTGCGTGAGTATTTTAAATTTATCGTTGGTACAGTCTCAACAGGATTAATTGTTTTTTGGTGGAAGGAACACTTTTTATTACACGGAAGTATATTTGTTAAATTGATTATCGGGATCATTTTAACTACTATTATTTATCTAGTATTCATGCTTTGTACAAAGCTTATAAAAAGGGCTGACTTAGCTTATATTCCGATCATCAAAAGGTTTTTGTAGATAATAATTGGACCGTTCCTTTTCGCTGCAGGCACTTGCTTTCCTCGGGGAGGAAGTCGAGCCTCCTCGACGTTCCGTCTGTGGAGTCTCGACTTTTCCTCTATTTCCCGTAGGAGTCAAATGCCTTCCGCTCCAATCCACTCCGAATTTCAAAATTAAAATTGGTTTACTTTTATAGTAAATATAATTTCCACCTCTTAATCATCTTTTAAATCAATAAAAAACTCACCATCTTGAAAGCTGCAAAATGAGATTTGGTGAATATCCTTATATCCTCTTTTCCTTAATTCACGACGTAACCATATTTCTGAAACATTTCGATTCGCCAAATTCTCTTTGGAAATTTCTCCATCTATAATAAGTGGTAATGTATATGTTATCTTCTGTTTCTTTTTATTATCCTTTTTAATTACAGATAGTTCACCTGATGTTTCTAAAATTGCATACTCCACATCAGCAATGTTATTAATATCCTTTTGTCGTAATTGCATTAATAAATCATCAAAATTATAACGTTGCTTTTTCATTGCCTTTTCATCAATTTTTCCCTTCCGAATAATAATTGATGGTGTCCCATCGATTAATTGACGGAATTTAGGAACCTTTAATGAAATAAGTGCAAACCCCACCTGAATTCCTAGTAATATGACCATTGGTTCGATCGTATGTGCAATCGGTTCCTTATGATTTTCAATTGCTACAGCTGCTAATTCACCGATCATAATAAAAATAACGAGATCCAATACACTTAATTCCCCAATCTCACGCTTGCCCATAAATCTAAAAATAACCAATATGACAAGATATAAAACAACGGTTTTCCAACCAATTGTAAAATAGTGATAAAAATCCATATCCAGTATCCTCCTATACACATTCACTCGCCATTAGTATGACCATTTTTCTTTTTAACATTTTGGAAAAGCTTGTTAGCGCTGATAAGACATTCTTTAAATAATTTATTCTAATTTTAAAACTTGTGAATATGCTTGTACTAAGGGACAGAACTATTTTATGAAGGGAGAGACGAACAATCGGAACAAAAAAATTAGGATCTAGTATTTTATACGGAATATTAACTATATTTGTTTTAATCACGATATCAAGCTTAATCTTGTCAACTATTTTGCGATATTCTGAAGTTCAAGAGAATTCCGTTAAATTATTAGTGACAATAATTTCGTTTATTGCATTATTTATTGGAGGATTTGTTTGCGGCGGCAAAGGACAACAAAAAGGGTGGATTTCAGGAAGCCTCACTGGAATTACTTATACATTAATAATCTTTCTTTTTCAATTTCTTGGGTATGGAAATATTTTTTCAGGAGAACAACTGATTTATCATATTTGTTATATTGTAACAGCGATGATGGGCGGGGTATTAGGAGTTAATATTATGAGTGATCATACGAGGAAAGCATAATCACTTTGATAAGATAAAAGAGAAGTACGTCAAGTACTTCTCCTTATCTTTTATTATTCAGCAGTTTGAGCAGTAGCAGCTGATTCCACTACCTCTCTGATAGCTGAGCGGTCATACGTTAGACGACTGCCATCGCCGCATTTGATGACAATTTGTCTTTCGTCAATCGCATCAACAATGCCGTGTAAACCACCAATTGTAACTATTTTATCCCCTTTTGATAAATTGTTTTGCATCATTTGAACATTCTTTTGTCTTTTTTGATTTGGTCTAATGAGCAAAAAGTAAAATAGCACAAACATTAACAAAATGGGTAGTAATCCACCTAAACTTTGCATTAATCCCCCTCCTTCCTTTAGAAGTTTTTCGCATCCGGACGGTTAAATCCATATTGCTCAAAAAACTCTTCCCTGAAATCACCAAGTCTGTCTTCTTTAATAGCTTGTCTGACTTGTTGCATTAATTGTATCAGAAAATGGAGATTATGGTAAGTTGTAAGTCTAATTCCGAAAGTTTCGTCACATTTTATTAAATGGCGGATATAGGCACGTGAATAATTTTGACACGTATGACAATTACAATTTTCATCGAGTGGTCTAAAATCTCTTGCATACTTCGCATTTTTCACGACCAATCTGCCGGTACTCGTCATACATGTTCCATTTCGACCAATTCTTGTTGGCAAAACACAATCAAACATATCAATGCCTCGAATTGCCCCATCGATAAGGGAATCCGGTGAGCCAACGCCCATTAAATATCTCGGTTTATTCGTTGGCAGTAATGGTGTTGTAAATTCCAGCACCCTGTTCATAACATCTTTAGGTTCTCCTACGGATAAACCGCCAACTGCGTAGCCGGGAAAATCAAGTGAAGTTAAATCCTTGGCACTTAGTTTTCTTAAATCCTCATATTCTCCGCCTTGAACAATACCGAATAAACCTTGATCTTCCGTTCGAGAATGCGCGGATAGGCAACGTTCCGCCCA
Organism: Heyndrickxia sporothermodurans; assembly: GCA_016756695.1. GTDB lineage: Bacteria > Bacillota > Bacilli > Bacillales > Bacillaceae_C > Heyndrickxia > Heyndrickxia sporothermodurans. Next base: position 3,009,876 of record CP066701.1, on the reverse strand, counting down.
ACGGGACGTTCTTTCTACCGATTTTTTCATATAATCATGTGTTGCCGGAAATGGCGGACATTCATCAAAAGCCATCATAATGTCCGAACCAAGTGCATTTTGAATTTCCATCGATTTTTCTGGTGAAAGGAATAACTTATCGCCATTTAAATGATTGCGGAAAAATACACCTTCTTCTTCAATTTTGCGAAAATGACTTAAACTAAATACTTGAAATCCACCGGAATCAGTTAAAATTGCTTGATCCCAATTCATAAATTTATGTAGTCCTCCAGCTTCCTTGACAATTTCGTGTCCTGGTCTTAGCCAGAGATGGTACGTATTGCTTAAAATAATGCCTGAACCTATTTCCTTTAATTCTTCAGGTGACATTGTTTTAACAGTTGCTAATGTCCCTACAGGCATAAACATCGGCGTATCATAGGAGCCATGAGGAGTATGGATTTTCCCAAGGCGCGCACCGGTTTGTTTACAAGTCTTAATTAATTCATATTTAATTGCTGTCAAAGATAATTCTCCTTCCAAGTTAAAAAACAAAAACTCCTAAATAATTAACATTGCATCTCCAAAGCTAAAGAAACGGTATTTTTGATTTACAGCTTCTTCATAGGCATGTAGTACATGTTCACGTCCTGCTAATGCACTAACAAGCATGATTAACGTTGATTTAGGTAGATGAAAATTTGTGATCATCCCATCAATCCCTTTAAACTCGTAGCCTGGGAATATAAAAATATCTGTCCAGCCGCTAGTTGAAACAATTTGCCCATTATTTGCACTGGCTATTGTTTCCAATGTTCTCGTTGATGTAGTCCCAACTGAAATAATTCTTCCACCTTGCTTTTTCACGTTGTTAATAAGCTCAGCTGTCTCTTCGTTTACTTGATAAAATTCAGCATGCATCGAATGCTTATCAACATCTTCTACACTAACAGGGCGAAAAGTTCCAAGGCCAACATGTAGTGTTATAAAAGCGATATGGACACCCATATTTTTAATTTCTTCAAGCAACTCTTCTGTAAAATGTAACCCGGCGGTAGGAGCTGCAGCAGAACCACTCTCTTTCGCATAGACCGTTTGGTAACGATCGCGATCATCTAATTGCTCCTTAATATATGGTGGTAATGGCATTTCACCAAGTGCGTCCAATACTTCGTAAAAAATACCTTCATATTGAAATTCAAGGATTCTTCCACCGTGTTCCTTTTCTTCGATACAGGTCGCTTTTAGCTTCCCATCTCCAAAGATGATTTCCGAACCAATTTTAATTCGCTTCGCCGGCTTAACAAGTGTTTCCCATCGATCATCTTCGGTTTGTTTTAATAACAAAACCTCTATCTTTGCTCCTGTATCCTCTTTTATACCAAAAAGTCTTGCAGGTAATACTTTCGTATCATTTAATACTAAACAATCACCTGGTTGTAAATACTCGGTAATATTTTTGAAAACGGTATGCTTAATATCTCCTGTTTCCTTATTTAATACCATTAAACGACTATCTGAACGGTTTTTTAACGGTGTTTGTGCAATTAAAGATTCTGGTAAATTAAAATCAAATAAATCAACTTTCACTGATGTCACCTTCATATTATGATATATTGGTCGGAACTTCCATTTGAAAATGATGGTACACAAGGTTTGTAACGATTCTTCCTCTCGGTGTACGTTGTAAAAATCCAATTTGAAGTAAATATGGTTCATACACATCTTCAATCGTTTCAGCCTCTTCACCGATACTTGCGGCAATCGTCTCAAGCCCAACGGGACCACCGCGGAATTTTTCAATAATTCCTTTTAATAATTTATGGTCAATATGATCAAGTCCTAAACGGTCCACCTGCAACAATTCAAGCGCATGCTCAGCTAAAGACTTTGTAATTATGCCATTTCCCCGTACTTGTGCAAAATCTCGGACACGGCGTAATAGTCGATTGGCAATCCTTGGGGTTCCCCGTGAACGTCTAGCAATCTCAATTGCTCCAATCGTATCAATTTTAGTATTTAATATTTCTGCCGTTCTTATAACAATATCTGTAAGCTGTTGTTCAGTATAATATTCTAATCGGGCTAACACCCCGAATCGATCCCTTAAAGGAGCAGAAATGGCACCTGCCCTAGTTGTAGCACCGACTAGGGTGAACGGTGGTAAATCCAAACGAACGGATCTGGCACTTGGTCCTTTTCCAATGACAATATCCAAGCAAAAATCCTCCATTGCAGGGTAGAGAATTTCTTCAATGGAGCGTGGTAAACGATGAATTTCATCGATAAATAGTACATCACCAGGCTCCAGTGCAGTGAGAATAGCAGCTAGATCTCCCGGTCGCTCAATAGCAGGACCAGAAGTCGTTCGAATATTTACTCCCATTTCATTAGCAATAACGGTTGCTAGCGTCGTTTTCCCTAGCCCGGGAGGTCCGTATAATAAGACGTGATCTAACGTTTCACGTCTTTGTTTTGCTGCTTCAATAAAGATTCCTAAATTGTTTTTCACCTTATCTTGACCAATATACTGCAGCAAAGTCTGTGGACGTAAACTTAATTCAAACGTTTCCTCTAGTTCAGTGGCTTCCCTAGAAACCATCCTCTCCTTCTCCTCCATTAAACTCCCTCCTTTGTCGAAGATCTAGTTACACGAATCATTTTATTTTACCAACTTTTTAAGGGCCATTTTAATATATTGATCGGTTGTTAATTTTTCTTTTTGTAAGTCTGATGATATTTTCTTTATTTCTTTATCAGAATAGCCTAGCGCTTTTAAGGCCAAAATAGCTTCATCAAACTGTGCGGAAGTCTGAGCAACTTGTTCAACTTTATCCGTATTAAATAGATTCGGAAAGTAATCCGGAACAATATCTTGAAGCTTCCCTTTTAAATCAAGAATCATTTGTCTTGCGGTCTTTTTTCCTACCCCGGGAAATTTGGTCAAAAAGGTTTCATTTTCGTTTTCAATTGCCTCAATTACTTGACTTGGTTCACCAAATGCAAGAATTGCTAAAGCACCTTTAGGCCCGATTCCCGAAACATTAAGTAATTTTTTAAATAATGTTTTTTCCGAAAGTGTATGAAATCCAAAAAGCGAAAGTGCATCTTCTCGGACATGCTGGTAGATGAAAATTTTCTCCGAAATACTTTGATTAACTGTAAAAACAAATGGATTCGGAGTAAATATTTGATATCCAATACCATTGTTTTCAACAACAATATATTCCGGAGTCACCATTTCGACGGTTCCTTTAATATACTCGTACAAATCAGTTCTCTCCCTATATGTAAACAACGTTCATAACTTCCATTGTATCATAATCTTAAATCAGTTGGGTAAATACTCATACAAAAAACCGGTCTCATGAACCGGTTAATTTTTGCTGTTTTTGTATTGAATATGGTTTAAGTGTTTCTAAAACTTTATCAAATTCCTCTTTTGTTTTGATAGGTATACCTTTTTTTAGTTCCTCATGTTTCTTTCCTTCTAACTTTTTTATATCAATTTGAAAAAATGACTGGATGATATCCGCATTAATTGGTTTTCCATTAAAAATAGAAATCGTTCCATCATCAGTGATACCAAAATATCCATTCGCCTTAAGAAGGGGAGATATGTCATTGATTTTCTTTTGCAGTACAATTTGCTCTTCATCCATTTGTACAATTTGCCAATCACGATATTTATTTTTCACTGTGTGAATGTTATGAACATTTTCAGACAGAATCTCTTCACTTACTTCACCATCTACATAAACTCTTTCCAGAATGACCGTTTTCTTACTTGGTGTTGATGATACTTCAATGGATTTAGGCTCACGAGTTGTCTTCGAGTCTTTTACATGTTCGCTATCATCTTGTAAAAAGGTAATATAGAAAGCTCCTAATGCGAATATGCCAATGAAGACGATTCGAACAAAAAATCTCATAGCTGTGTCACCCCTATACGTTTTTTAGTACGTATGCTTAGTGTGACCGTTATTTCACAAAAATATCCAACCTATTTTTATGAAAAGGTAATGCTTTTCCATATATCGAAAGAAAAATGGAGAACAGATTTTCTATTCTCCATCAATCAAAAATTATTGTTGTTTTTTCTGTAACTTGATCATATTTTTCAAATCCATTTTGATCGTGTCGCGGGGACCGCCGTCTTTTAAATCATTGTCTATATCTCTTGCTCGATAATACGTTCCCGCATCTGTAGTAATCAAATAATGTCGTCCATTTAAAAATGGACGTATCGCTTGCTCAACATTTGCTTTAGTCTTCGTACTGTCTTTGTCATTTTTAAGAACAATTGACAGTAACACTGTATTATCGCTAATCAACGCACGCGCATCTGAAACATTCGGTACTTTAATTGCCTCATCGGATAACTTTTGGGCAAGAGCACCTTCATAAGCGGTATAGTAGGAAGATTTTCCTTTCGCATTATGATGATTTAAATGACCATGATAATTAATGTCTCGGAGAATCCTGTTGTTGTTCACTCCCCGATTATTTGTATTATATTCTGTAAAAGGCGATTGAATTGGATGATCATAATCATCAACATATCCCGATGGCAGAAGATTATTGTTTTTTTTCACGTTATCCACATTGCCAAGCGAATAGTCCAATAGTTCCGTAATTGGGCCATCATGGTCAACCATATTTACATCATTTGTATGATACCCGACTTGATGGAAACTGTTCGTTGTTTGATCATTATTTCCACACGCTGTCAAGCCCGATACCATCAAGAGTGAGATAGGTGCTGCTAAAAGTATCTTTCTCAAAACAGTACTCCCCCTAACTTTACTCCTAGAGCATTTTTTGCTCATTTATATTTTGTGAGGTGGAGTCCATTCTATTCCGTTTGTTACTGGTTATTTCACCTAAAAGTCCCTTATATTCTTTTTATCATTTCATTTGCAAAAGATTTCCTTTGTTCATATTGATTAAAAGTAATTTCCTTTAAGTAAGCTAACGATTGATCCTTATTCTTTTTGTTTTTTGATCTGATAAATCGATTCCATTCCCTCAGAACATCTGTTGGATAGATAAGGGCAATGACAAAAGCTTTATGATTTAATAAATCTTTAATTGTTTCCATTTGTTGTAATTCATGATGCGACCATTCAATATAAGGCAAAATTCGATTGGTGAATTGTAAATAATCAATGACAGGGCTTCCTAAATGTATTAGATCAAAATCAATCAAAAAAAGTTGTTGATCAAAATTATATATAAAGTTATGATGGGCAACATCACCATGAATAACACATTTTGCTTGTTGGTTAAAATAATTTTTATTTTGTTTCAACATATGTAATGACCATTTTGCCCATTCAACATAGACCTCTATATAATATTGTGGAATAAACTTTTTTAACTGAGGAAAATTAGAAATAAAATCATTTAATCTTGTCTCCCATTTTTCAATCTGATTAAAAAACGATAATTTAGTCGAAAATTCATTAGCAAATAATTGGGTTTTTTCATGGAATTTCGATAATAACTTTATTGCTTGAATCCTGTTATTTTTTGTTTGATATGAAAATGAAGACCCTTTTTTTATAAATTCAATTAATCCAAATATCCTATCCTCAAAAAAGCAAATTTTTTTCGCATGGACTGGGTGAAATCGATAAGTCCAATGGAAGCCATTTATAAATAAAAGTTTTGTTAAATATATTTGATTTTCGATTTTTTCTTTAGTTGGAAATTCCTTTAAAATCCAAGTGTTTTTAGCTGTTTTACAAACCCAAATACCATTTTTGATTTTTTTTACATATAAAAACGTTTCTCCGGTTAACGAGGTTAAATAAAGAAGGAGACGATGTTCGAATTCGTCTCCGTCACTTCTTCTATTAGCAGTCATCACAATCTTCTTCCTGTCTTGGGTAACCTCCGGGATAGCCCCCCGGGTAACCTGGATAGCCTTGACCATATCCCATATAAGGGGTTCCGTATCCTGGATGCCAACCTTGTTGAACACCATAAAAATGACTATACGGATGATATCCATAATGTCCGTATGGGTGATGTCCATGATGATGATGATGAGCATGCCCATATTCATGTCCTTGACCATATCCCTGTCCTTGATGGTAATCCGGATGATGATGGTAGTCATGTTGGCTTCCATAATATTCATGACTTCCATAGTGTGGATTATCAGGTCTTTCTGGAAAATTCATGTTAACACCTTGCTGCGGCATATTTCCAAATTGACCATATTGGTTATATGGCATCCCAGAGTATTGGCCATCCGGGGCAGGTAAGTACGCACCTTGTTGGACATTTGGCATGGAATGCATACCGTGAAACTGAGCGTCTTGAGATTGAATAAATACTCCTTGTTGCGGCATTGAATGGCTTGCCATCATCGGCATAGATGATGATTCTTCTTCTTCATGCATCCAGCCTCCATGCTCAGGAACCTGTGTTGGATAAGCTCCTTGGCCATAATAATAGTTTTCAGGTGCATAAGACATAGCTCCTTGGACTTCCGGCATAACTGGTGTGTTATAACCCATTGGAAATCCTTGTTGCATTGGGTAATGTCCCATCGGTGCTTGATACCCGTATGGGTACGGAGTAGGTCCACATCCACAATCAGCTATTGGCATACAAGGTACGGTTGGATACACTTCAAAACACTCCTCTTGAACTGGCATCATTGGCATTTCAACTGGTGATTCAATGCTTTCTACTTTTTCTTCTTTCACTGGAGGCGGCGCTTGCATTTGCGCTTGCATTTGTGACATGTGCATCGAATAATAGTTATTTATATCAATTTCCGGGATGACAGGCTGCGGCATAATAGGAGTATAGATCGTTTCCTTTTTTGGAACCTCCTTAATGATTTCTTTTTGCACGGGCAATGTTGGCACGGGCTGTTCTTTATATGGATGTACAGCCTTTGGCGTTTCCTTCTTAGGAATTGCCACTTCTTTCTTAATTGTTCCTCCGGTTGTAGGTACTTTTATTTTCATACCAGGCATAATCATTTCCGGATTAGATAATTGGGCATTCATTTTCTTTAGTTCTTCAAAATCAACGCCATATTTTTTAGCAATATTCCAAAGAGTATCGCCTTTTTGAACAATATGGATCTTCACTAAAGTTCCCCTCCTCAGGCATAAGTCCATATAGTCTATGTCAAAATGGGCAAAATGCTAATGTTCTTCTAAAAAAATTTATGTTTCTTACGATAAAAATATACCTTCTCACTACCGGAAGAAGGCTAGGTTATTTGTAAATATAGTTAATAGATGAAATAAACAAAAGAAAATTTGGCATATATCAATTAGTTGGTTCTGTACAAAACATTATGTTAGAATCCAAATAGGAATAAAGCTGAAGGGAGTCTATCTGAGTGTTAGAAGAGAAAAAATTACTTGGTGAAAATAGGCGCGATTTTCTTTTACAGTTGCTAAAAGAAAGTAATGAACCAATTATTGGGGGAGAATTAGCGAAAATAGCTAATGTCAGTCGTCAAGTAATTGTTAATGATATAACCTTATTAAAAGCTAAAAGTGAACCAATAATAGCGACAAGTCAAGGCTATTTATATCTCCGACAACAAAAGGTTTCGGATCAATATGAAAAAACGATTGCATGTAATCACACACCAGAACAGGCTGAAAATGAGCTAAATCTCATTGTTGATCATGGCGTTACAGTAAAAGATGTAAAAATTGAACATCCTGTATATGGTGACCTAACAGCATCAATCATGGTATCTAATCGTAGACAAGTCAAACAGTTTATTGAAAAAGTTAAAGCGACGAAAGCTGTCTACTTATCAAATTTAACCCATGGTATTCATATCCATACAATTGTTGCAAAAAGTGAGCAACAACTTATAGATGTCGAAAACGCATTAAATAATGCCGGGTTTTTAATTAATACTAATGAATAAAAATTAAATCCAACAGACAGCTGTTGGATTTATTTTTGTGTATGATAGGAAAAATAACTTCCTAAAATTTTCACCTGACAACCGAGTGATTCAATTTCCTCGATTGCATTTTTCACTAACTGATCTTCATATGTTTGATTAATATCAATCATAAAGAAATAATGACCTAAACCCGTTTTCAATGGCCGCGATTCAATTTTACTTAAATTTATTTTTCTCCAGGCGAAAGCAGAAAGCACTTGATGTAAAGAGCCGGCCCGATCTGAAGGAAGAGTAACCATTATTGTCGTTTTTTCATATGTAGACGTAAGCGAAGGTAATATTTCTGTATCATTATGTGCTAAAACGATAAAACGAGTATGATTAAAATCGTAATCATGGATGTTTTCTTTCACGATTTGCAAGTTATATTTTTCAGCCGCTAATTCATTTGCAATAGCGGCCATGTTCGATTCCGGATGTTCACTTACATATTTAGCGGCAGCTGCCGTTGATGTCATTTGTTCCAAAGTTACCCCACGAAATTGTTGATGTAAAAATTTATGACATTGGGCAAGTGCATGGGGATGAGATAAAATACGTTCAACCTCATTCCACTTATTGTATTGCATCGGATGCACCATTAAATGTTGTTGAATAGGAACAATAATTTCTGCTCTAATCGGAGGGTTTGTTTCATGAAATAAATAATCTGTCGTTAGGTGTACTGACCCTTCTAATGCATTTTCAAAAGGGACAATAGCCATATCGACTTCTTTATTTTTAACGGCCTTGAAGCAATCGGGAATCGTTGTATAAGCTATTCGTTCAACATCAGGAAATGCATTTTGGACTGCTATATCTGTAAAAGTGGCTTTTGGACCTAAATATCCTGCTCTCATCTAAAAAATTCCCCCTCTCGATCCCCCACTATCATGCTCCGGAACCTAAAATTTCCACCTTATCAATAAAATCCAAACGACGTAATTTCGATAATAATTCATCAAGATCAATCGTTATATCTGTTACTTCTAATGTAATCGTCACATTCGCACGTCCCTGTATCGGAATTGTTTGATGGATAGTTAATACATTACACGAATGATTAGCGATGACGCCAAGTAATTCAAACAGTGTCCCTGACCGATCTTCTAAGTGGAAAAACAAAGTAATCATTCGTTCTTTAACGATCGAATGGAAAGGAAATACAGTGTCCCGGTATTTATAAAAGGCACTGCGACTTAAATCAACGCTTTGTGCTGCATCTGCTACAGAATCAGCTTTTCCGCGCTCTATAAGTTCTTTTACTTCCAACGTTTTTTTCATTGCCTCAGGCAACACATCTTCACGGACGAGAATGAATTTATAGTCTATCTCTTTTTTCCCCAAGGTCACTCCCCCAATACAAAATACAAAGCGTTCCATCGCATTATATATAGCAATTGGCTAGTTATTTATTTGTCTAAAGCTCAATTACTATTTTATTATTGAAAGATTATTCAACAAATTCGAATTCATAATCCATAATTTTCACAATATCCCCATTAGACGCGCCACGCTGTCTTAATGCATCATCGATGCCCATTGAACGTAATTGTCGAGCAAATCTTCTAACCGATTCATCTCGTGAAAAATTAGTCATTTTAAATAATTTTTCTAATTTATCTCCTGTCACAACAAAGCTTCCATCAGGATCCCTCGTAATATCAAACTCTTGTTCTTGTTTTTCATACTTATATACAACCCGCTGTTCTTCCTCTTTTTCTTTTTCAAGTTCATGTAATGGAAATTCCGGTGTTGTTTCAAGTAAATCCGCAATTGCAAATAGTAAATCTCGTAAGCCTTGTCTTGTAATCGCAGAAATTGGATAGATTGGATAGTCTTCCTTCAGCTGCTCTTTAAATTTAGCGAGATTTTCTTCCGCATCTGGCATGTCCATCTTATTTGCAACGATTATTTGCGGTCTTTCCATCAATCGTAAGTTGTATTCTTTTAATTCTTGGTTAATCGTGACATAATCTTGATACGGATCTCTTCCTTCAAGTCCTGACATATCTATAACATGGACGATTACTCTCGTTCTCTCAATATGTCGAAGAAATTGATGACCAAGTCCAACCCCTTCATGGGCACCTTCAATTAAGCCCGGTAAATCGGCCATTACAAAGCTGCGACCATCTTCTGTTTCGACTACGCCTAAATTAGGAACAATTGTCGTAAAATGATATTCAGCTATTTTCGGTTTCGCTGCAGAAACGATTGATAATAAGGTTGATTTACCGACACTTGGGAACCCTACTAATCCGACATCGGCCAACACCTTTAATTCAAGAACGATATATCGTTCTTGTCCCGGTTCACCATTTTCCGATATTTCCGGTGCCGGGTTCGCCGGTGTCGCAAAGCGAATATTTCCACGACCGCCACGACCACCTTTTGCTACAACAGCACGGTCTCCGTGTTTGGTTAAATCAGCGATGATTTCTTTTGTGTCATCATCAATAACTACTGTACCTGGAGGAACTTTCACAACCATATCTTCTGCGCCGCGGCCGTGCTGTCCTTTTGACATGCCATGTTCCCCGCGATCGGCTTTAAAATGTCGTTGATAACGGAAATCCATTAATGTTCTTAACCCTTCTTCGACGACAAATATTACGTCTGCACCTCTTCCGCCATCACCACCAGCGGGACCACCTTTAGGAACATATTTTTCCCTTCGGAAGGCGACCATACCGTTTCCGCCATCGCCACCCTTAACAAATATTTTCACCTGATCTACAAACATAGAAGTACCACCCTTATAATTATAATACTGTTATATCAATGTGAATTACATGATTATTTCAACAGAAAAATAGGTTGAATTTATTTTATTTATGTTTACACTCTTAATCATTTTTTCTTGATTATTTAACCATTTTTTTAATAATTCCTGCCCATTTTCTTTTATTGTTCCATTAAATTCGAAATCAAAACGTATTTGGCCCTGATATTGTTCAAATGCAATGGATAAATTATTTTCTTGTAAAGGAACTACGACTTTTTCTAAAGTGAGGAAAAATGATTGAATCCAATTTGATAACATTTGGTCATCGACGGTTAACTCCCCATTTTCACTTAATATTTCATAATCAATTTGAAATGGATGGGGTTCCCAGTTAAATGTAAGTAGGATTTCTGCAAAGTGAGGGAGTTTTAAATTCGATAGTCTTGATTCTTGTTGTGCTTCTACTATCATTTTGTCCATTATTCGATTCACATTGTCTAGTTTATTCAATGCAATATTTCCTTTAATAAGCTGAAGCTGATTCATCCAATCATGGCGTGCATGTCGAAGAACTTCAACAATCGTCCACTTTTCCATTTAATTGACTCTCCTAATACATACATTCTTATCGTTCTTTTGATAGTATATCAAAAGTAAATATTTATTGCATTTCTAGTATAAAAAAAACTCTAACCGATAAGATCGATTAGAGTTTTTTAATCGTCATATTAAGCTTCTTGTGCAACAGGATATACGCTCACTTTTTTCTTGTCGCGGCCCATACGTTCGAAACGTACGATACCATCAACTTTTGCATAAAGTGTATCATCTCCGCCACGGCCAACGTTTTCACCTGGATAGATTTTAGTTCCGCGTTGACGGTAAAGGATGGATCCACCAGTTACCAATTGACCGTCCGCACGCTTAGCGCCTAAACGCTTAGCGATAGAGTCACGACCGTTCTTAGTAGAACCTACTCCCTTTTTAGATGCGAAAAATTGAAGATCTAATCTTAACATTTGTTCCACCTCCTACCTGAAGGTTATTTTAATATATTTACCATAATCGCGTTCAATCGTTTGTAATGAAACGACCATACCTTGTAACAGTAATTGTACTTTCGCTTCCTCATCCGAAGGTAACTGCTCAGGAATTGTACATTCAAGATATCCGCCATTTGATTGTTTAATCAAAGGTTCAATCTTAGTCAATTCCATAATCGCATTAATCGCACCGAATGAAACGGCTGAAGCACCTGCACAAACGATATCTTGGCCTTTCGTAGCAAAATCTGCATGACCTTTCATCGTAAAGGATGAAATTTTCCGATTAGATGTTTGCCGGATTTGAACATGTATCATGCACAGTCACCCTTATGCATTGATTTTTTCAATTACAACTTGTGTAAATGGTTGACGGTGACCTTGTTTTTTGTGATAGTTTTTCTTTGGCTTATATTTGAAAACAACCAATTTCTTAGAACGTCCTTGTTTTTGAACTTTCGCAGTTACAGTTGCTCCAGCAACAAGAGGACTTCCAACTTTTACAGAGTCGCCACCTACGAAAAGAACTTTGTCGAAAGTAACAGTTTCACCTTCAGCAACATTCAATTTTTCGATTGTGATAGCTTGGCCTTCTTCAACTTTGATTTGTTTTCCACCAGTTTCAATAATCGCGTACATACTTGCACCTCCTTAATAAACTCAGACTCGCCAAAAGCAGGCGTTTTGCCAATTAGCAAACACTTAAAACCTGAATTGTGCGGTTGTAGCACGGGTGCTACAAACATAACATTAAAATCTTATCAAAATGAGACTCTTATGTCAATATCCGTTATTCATCTTTGCGGATATTTCTTTTCTCGATCCAAAATGACGTATGTAATAGATTGGGCGGCAGGATGGTATAATTGAAAAGAAGAGCTGTACATGTAATGACTGTTCAATTCTTTTTAAATGAACATTATTTTCCCCGCAAAAAATTGTTTTTACCTCATCCGTTAATTCAATTAAAACAGCTTCATGTTCTTTAAAAGGCTTTTCCAAAAGTTCTCTTTCTAAGCGAAAAGCCATTGTTTCAGGACTTTCCACCTTGCCTCTTCCTGCACAAACCGGACATTGTGTTAAAAGTGTTTCAGCTAGTGATTTCTTTGTTTTTTTGCGAGTCAGTTGGAAGATCCCTAGTGTTGTAAACCCAACTAGTCTTGTATATTTAGAATCCTTCTTTACTTCCTCTTCAATCGTTTTTTGAACGAGCTGGCGATGTTTTTCATTTTTCATATCTATAAAATCAACTAATATTATGCCGCCGTAATCTCTAATGATTAATTGCCTGACCATTTCCTTAGCAGCTAAAATATTCGTCTGCAAAACTGTATCTTGAAAGTCCTTTGTACCGGAAAATTTCCCCGTATTCACATCAATGCTAACAAGCGCTTCTGTTTCATCTATAACAAGATACGAACCATTTTCAAGCCATATTACCCGCCTTAATGATTTCTCAATTTCCGATTCAATTTTATATGTCGCAAAGATGTTTTCATCACTATAATGAAAGGAGAATTCCCATTCCGATGAATGATGATTTTGTTTTAAACGTTGCAATAATTGTTGATCATCTGAAATGACCTTCCCATTCGTTAAGTGGGTTAGCTCATTCATTAGTTCATTTTCAAACATTGAAGATTTTTCTAGTAGTGCAGGTGGTTTTAGATTATACGATTCTTTAATGATGTACACATATTTTTGACGAAGCATGTTTAATTCGGAAAGCCATTCTTCTTCACTCGAATGGAATGCATTCGTTCGAATAATAAAGCCTTCATGTTTCATTTGATGTTTTTGTACTAAAGTTCGCCATTTTCTTCTGCTCTCTTCATCACCCTTTTTAGATACTGCTATATAACCTCCTTCAGGAATGTATACCATTCTCTTCCCTGAAAGTTCAATAACGGCTGTTAACAATGGCCCTTTTATCGTTGTTTCATCTTTTTTTACTTGGACAATAAGCTTTTCGCCTTTTTGAACAAATTTCGAAATAGAAAGATATTGTTTATTAGGATCTTCATTTTGTATGTATGATGGGAGCTGATCACGATGAACATACCCATGTTTATCCGTCCCGATATCTACAAAACAGGCATTCATTCCATTTTTAACATCGATAACTTTTCCAACATATATATTACCAACTTTTGTCTCATCTTGTGGCTGTTCAATAAATATTTTGGTAACTTTATCGTTTTCTACTGTCGCAAATCTTTTTTCTGATGTTTTATAATTAATAACTATTTCATTCATCATCTTGCACCTACCCTTAATAAGCAATAAAGCCCGCTCATATATAGGCAGGCTAGTTATAACTTTAAATAGGTTTAAATGATTCGTCAAGGGACACCAGTTAATAGCTATACATAAGGTCTTTCACTTTGGCGTCTATTTGCTTTTCTGCAAAATAAGCATGCAATACTTCATTCTCATCAAGATGGCCGATTTCTTTCCCATCCTTCATAATTAAAAGCGGATGCTTTTTCCCACGTTGAAATTTTTCCAATACTTCATAGAGGAATTCTTCGCCATTTATATTAAGAGGGCGCAATCGTTTAAAATCCATTTTCTTCCCATAATATCGTTCCAATAAAAATCGCATAAAAACAAAATTCATTTGTTTCCATTCAGCCCATAAGGAAATGTACAAATATATGACGACAATCCAAATATTTAAATTAAACGGAGTAATAATTATACTAATTACATGGAAAATTAGTAAAAAAAGTAAAGAAATAAATAAAGTTATCCGTATTGCCTGCAAAAATGGCTTATTGACCGAAAATAAAAGATGCAAAAGTTTACCTCCGTCTAATGGCCAAATAGGTAGTAAATTGAATAGTAATATCATTAAATTATAGTCCATAAATGTCTGAAAGAAGCTAATCGAAATAATATGCATTTTGAATAAAACAAACATTACTATTGCAAGCCACACGTGTTGAATCGGTCCAGCAAGGATGACAAGCAGTTCTTCTTTTAGCGGTCTATTACCGTGTTCATCCATTTCCGCTACACCGCCGAATGGCAGTATAGAGATTTTTTTTATTCTCCAAGAAAAAAAATGGGCCATGATACTATGTCCCATTTCATGGATAAAAAGAATACTAAATAATATTAATAATTCATGAAACCGGGCAGTTATGACAGCAATCCCTACGATAATCCAAAATAATGGATGAATATGAATTTTTCGTAACAGCCCTATGAAATTATTCAAATTTTATCACCTGTATCGGATCGATAAATTTCTTTCCTTGCTTGATTGCAAAATAGAATTCTCCTGTTAGACCATCTGCTGCATTTGAAACAGTCCCGACTTTTTTGCCCGTATGCACTTCTTCATATTCTTTCACTTGAATTGTTTCTAAATTTCCATACCATGATTCAGTCATATCCGGATGCTGTATGATGACAGTCTTACCAAGGTCTTCTTTTTTACCGGCAAAAATTACTTTTCCTCCATCCATTGCATCAACTGATTCATCAGATTTTGTTTCAATCATTACACCGCGTCCGTCAGCGGAAAAATTCGTAAGAACCTTTCCAGATGCAGGCATCACATAATCCTCCTTAGCGATTGAGTTATTGTCTTTCCCATCATTTTTAATCGGAAATAAGGCTAAAGGTTTTCCGAATTGTTTTTCATACCAGTTTGAAACTGCTGCAAATTGAAACTCTGAGGTCATCGTATTATTCACAAAGCTTTTTACCTGATCAAGCTTCGGAGTCGAACTTTTAAATACAATCGCTACAAAGAGAACTAAAACCGCTGAAACTAATATTTTAAATAGGAATAGTTCTTTATTCCATAAAGGATGTACTTTACTAGGTGGATCTGCCTCAAAAATCGGATAATCATCAAACTCATCCCTATAGGGAGGAGAAGAAATTTGCTTACTCTCTTTTTTTCGTGGATATGATTTTGTTTTCCTTTTTTTAGCCATTTGTCGCCGTATTTCATCCGCACGATTTCCCATCCGATCACCATTCTCCCTTAAACAGTTTGTACTATTCTATGATGAGCTTTTGCACGATATGACAAGCTATCTATTTTTCTTTTAATATGCAAAAAGACCTTCCATTATTGGAAGGTCTAAATAATTTAAGCCTTTACACCGAAAAGCCTTTTAATTTTGGCAAATACTCCCGGTTTATTCTCTTCTAATTGTTGCAACGGAATGGATTCACCAAGAATTCTTCGAGCAATATTTCGATAAGCGATTGATGCTTTACTATTAGGATTTAATGCAATTGGCTCGCCTTGATTCGAACACTTAATAACTTCCTCATCATCTAAAACGATTCCAATTAAATCTATCGAAAGATGGCTGGTAATTTCATCAATATCCAACATTTCTCCACTTGACATCATATGGTTTCGAATTCGATTAATGACTAATTTTGGTGGTTCGATTTGTTCCTCTTTTTCTAGTAAACCGATAATTCGATCAGCATCACGCACGGCAGATACTTCCGGTGTTGTAACTACGATCGCTCGATCTGCTCCTGCAACAGCATTTTTATAACCTTGTTCAATGCCGGCCGGGCAATCAATTATAATATAATCATATTCCTGTTTTAACTCACCAATTAGTTTTTTCATTTGCTCGGGATTTACCGCTGATTTATCACTTGTTTGAGCGGCAGGGAGAAGAAATAACTTATCTTCAAATCTTTTATCCTTTACTAATGCTTGATGGGGTTTACAACGGCCATTCACAACATCTACCAAATCGTAAATAATTCGATTTTCTAAGCCTAACACGACATCCAAGTTTCGAAGACCGATATCGGTGTCAACAAGACACACCTTCTTTCCTTGGAGGGCAAGTGCAGTGCCTAAATTAGCAGATGTGGTCGTTTTTCCGACTCCACCTTTACCGGAAGTTATAACGATTGCCTCACCCATGATTAGTATCCCCCTTTAAAACTAGTAATATTTGGTCTAAGATGTTTTAATGCTTGTATACGATCAATAACAATTTGATTGGTATCATCTATGTAAGCACATTCCATTTCATGATGCTCTTGTTTACCATACTGATCGGGAGCTCTAGTAATACAATCGGCAATTCTAATTTGTGCCGGCAGCATTAAAGATGCAGCAACGATAGATTTTTGTTTGCCGCCGTAACCGGCATGTGCAATTCCTTTTAATGCCCCCATGATATAAATATTTCCCCCTGCAATAACGGTACCACCGGGATTTACATCACCAACTAATAACAGATCACCCGGAACTTCAAGAACTTGTCCAGATCGTATAATTGAAGCAACCGAATAAATTTGTTCTTCATCTTGAATTTGTTTCGCTCTTTTTTTTGTAATTACATTACTTTGGACTTCTTCAACGACTAAATTTCTTTTATTTCTCACTAATTCCTTTAATTCTTCTTCTTGTTCTGGTGATATATAACGATTTCCCAGTTGAATTCTTACTGAAATCAACGGGCTATCCTCACTTTCCACATGATGAATTACAAGTTTTTCCTCTAGTTCGTCTAATAACTCAGGATAAGAGCACTGATCATTTAAGCTAAGAACTAGCCCATCCTTCGTACCCTTTATCATGACATTTTGTCTTTTTTTCATCGCAAATTGCTCACCTCAGTGGCTATAATATTCGACAATAGTCAACGATTTTCCTCTTTTCAAAGTGAGAAACGATAAATTTTTTATTCATCCAACACTTCTTTTTTCCTTTTCTCAAGCCATTTTTTCATTGGATAGGAAAAAATGATAAAAAAGATTAGATTCACGACTAAAGTTGGGATCAGTCTAACGTATAAAAAATCCACCATAGACATCGTGACATGATTAATTAAAATATTCAACTCATAAACAAGAAATTCAACTATGATTATATTAACTAATACAATAAGGGCAGCAACAAAAATATTCGCTTGAAGAATTTTCATCATTTTTGAAGTTAAATAAATCGTAAATGGAAATAAAAACATATAGACACCTAAAATGCCTGTATAATTTATATCAAATAATAAACCGAATATAAAAGCATATAATATCGCTCGATTTCGAATATAATAGATACCCATTAATAACAAAACAACTAAAAGAAAATGAGGAACGATTATATATCGTCCTCCAAACGCATTATGAGGAAAATACTGAACAAAGATACTTTCGAATATAAAACATAGACTTAAAATAAGAGGAAGAACAATGCGCTTCATTATTCTCCCTCCTCATCTGGTTTTACAGTGGAACGTTCGATAATCTGCACATTTTCGATATCATAGAAGTCCGCATATGGCTTCACCCAAGCTGTTTGTGTTAGCCCATTTTCATCAGGCACTAATTTTTCAACGGTTCCTATCGGCAAACCTTTTGGAAATATCCCACCTAATCCGGAGGTATTTACGATATCGCCTTTTTTAATACTTACATCATAGTCAATCGTTTTCAATAATAATACCTTATGTTCTTCATCGTATCCTTGGATTAAACCGTATTCTCTCTTTTTACTTAGAACTTCAGCAGAAATTCGATTTTTCGGATTAGATGAGCTTAACAATTCGACGGTTGAAAAAGAAGGAGATGTGTTGATTACTTTTCCTAACAGACCTTTTGAAGTCATAATGGCCATGTTCTTTTTAACCCCGCTTGATCCACCTTTATTAATCGAAATTTGTTCATACCAATGATCAGGATTTCGGGAAATAATTGTCGCTTGAATGGATGAAAAATTTCTTAGATCATCTTGTTTTTTTAATATTTTTTTCAATTCTTCGTTTTCACTTTTTAAATCAGCTATTTCACCAGTGATTTTTGGCAGCTCATCTAATCGCGCTTTTAATTTTTTGTTTTCAGTATATGTATTCTGAATATCCTTGACGCTTTCAATAAAATTTGAAATACCATGTGTCGGAATAGCGACGATCGATTGACCAAATCCGACGACATCTCTTACAAACTGTTCTGGCTTTGAAACATTTTCACGATCACGTAAGGAATATCCAATCAATGCCACGAGCAAGATGATACTGATAAGCAAAATAATTAACCGTTTATTTAAAAAGAATTGTGGCATGTTGTCCACCCCATTAACAAAATCCAATTACGTATTTTGATTATTTTTTCCGTACTATACTATGACGATACTTGGTCATTTTTAGTTTCAAAAAAATAGGGATAGGGGCAAATTGCCCCGCCCCACTTATTTTTCTTTTACTTTATTTTTGAATAAGTCGATATGCTCTAACGCATTCCCTGTACCAATCGCTACACAATCGAGAGGATTTTCAGCAATTAAAACAGGCATACTCGTTTCTTTGCTAATAACCTTATCAAGGTTTCGGAGTAATGCTCCTCCACCAGTTAAAACAATCCCACGGTCCATAATGTCTGCAGCAAGTTCAGGTGGTGTTTGTTCTAACGTTCCTTTTACCGCATCAACAATGGCATGCACTGTGTCATGAAGTGCCATCGAAATTTCTTCTGCTGTGATTTCAATTGTTTTTGGTAATCCAGTTAAGAGGTCTCGACCACGAATTTCCATCGGTTCAATTCCTTCAGGTTCTCCGGCAGATCCAATCTCCATTTTGATTGCTTCAGCTGTTCGATCACCTATCAATAAATTATACGTTTTACGTATATAACTAATAATAGAATCATCAATCTCATCACCGGCAACCCGGATAGACTGACTTGTAACAATTCCCCCAAGAGAAATGATCGCAACTTCTGTCGTACCGCCACCGATATCTACAACCATGCTCCCAGTTGGTTCCCATACAGGAAGGTTAGCACCAATCGCAGCGGCAAATGGTTCTTCGATAGGAAATGCATCACGTGCTCCCGCTTGTCTAGTCGCATCAATGACTGCTCTTTCTTCAACAGAAGTAATACCGGATGGCACACATACCATCACATACGGTTTTCGCGAAAAACTTCCGCCTTTATTTTTTGTTGCTTGTTTAATATAGTATTTCATCATTGTTGCTGTCGTTTCATAATCGGCAATAACGCCATCTTTCATTGGCCTTGTGGCAACAATATTTCCGGGTGTCCGACCAATCATGTTTTTCGCATCGTTACCCACTGCAACGATTTGCTTTGTATCCGTATGTATTGCCACAACGGAAGGCTCACGAACAACAATTCCTTTTCCTTTAATAAAAACGAGTGTATTTGCTGTACCTAGATCGATCCCAAGATCTCTACTACCAAACATTCATGTATCTCCCTTTCTACTCTGAAATGCTTCAGAAGACATGTCCTTTTCTAGCATTCAATAACATCATTTATTTTTTTAGCATGTGTATTTTGAAGTGAAATTATATTTTTTTATTTAACAAACCCCTAGTCACTGCAAAAATCATAAACATTATTATATCGTAAGATGAGCAAAAATCATAGTGTTATAAATACCCTTTTTCCTTCAAACTGACAAATTTTTTATCACCGATAATAATATGATCAAGAATATCAATTCCCATCAATTTTCCGCATTCAACTAACCTTTTTGTTACCTCTATATCTTCCCTCGATGGCGCGGGATCTCCGGAAGGATGGTTATGAAGACAAATGATGGAGGCAGCAGAACGTCGAAAAGCTTCTTTGAACACCTCGCGTGGATGTACTATCAAGGCATTTAGGCTTCCGATAAAGATGGTTTGTTGGTGGAGAACTTGATTTTTCGTGTTAAGGTACAAACATACGAAATGTTCCTGTGACAAAAAGCGCATATCATTCATAACATAATTTGCGCCATCTTCAGGACTGCGGATGACATAACGATCTTGATAGGTGAGATTGCCAATTCTCCGGCCTATTTCAACTGCTGCAAGAATTTGGACTGCTTTTGCATATCCGATTCCTTTAACAGCCATTATTTCTTCTAAAGATGCATCTTTTAGTAACCGTAAACCTTCGAAGTTTTTCAAAAGCTTGTTGGCCATTTGAATAACCGATTCTTCTCTCGTACCCGTTCTAAGTAAAATTGCGAGCAGTTCTTGATTTGATAGACTTTTTGCTCCATTTTTTACAAGCCGTTCGCGAGGGCGTTCATCGGCTGGATAATCACGTATCATTAACTTTTCCATTTCTGGACATACCTCCCTCTATAAATGTTGATACATCAACGGTTTGACCCGTTGGTAGGGTGTCAAAAAAATATTTTTCGACACGGACCCTAACTTTATTTTCATAATATGTGAAACTATTCCAATAAATAGGTACGCTACGCGGTCACTACTGGATAATGATGGAAAGTAGTGATAGGGAATTATACGATGCACAATGGATCTCTGCGTAGCTTATGATGACGTACCCTCCCATGTCTCTGGGCATCTATGTGCCTACATTCCTTCGTTCGGTCTAGTCATAAGGCAGAGGCTAGCGAAGCTCCTATAGGGACTCTAGGTCGAATGGTGAAAATAATGCCAGCTTCTCCGTGTCATCCTGTTGTCTAGGTCTAGTTAAGGGGCTGTAGGGATTTAAGCTGCCTCTAAGAGACTTGGAATATCCCTCATCATTCGCTGTGCGTCAAACGCTTTGTGCTTAGTGCTAATTCCATGTAATACTTTTAACAGTTTACCGCATAGAACCACGATGGATTGTTTCTTGCGTAAAGGATTAACCTGACGGTTCGTGTAATACTCATGTAGCTTTCTAAAAGCTTCATTGTGGCGGATCATCGGCATCATGACTCGGAACAGGAGAGCGCGTAGCTTTCTTCTACCCCGTTTAGAGATTCGTTTTTGCCCTTTGTGCATACCAGAGGAATTTTCACGTAACGTTAATCCCGCGAGTTTGATTAGTTGGCGTGGATCTTCGTAGTGTGAAAAACTTCCGATTTCAGCTAATAGGTCAACGATTGTCGTATCTCCAAGCCCTGGTACCGTTGACAGCCATTCGTATTCTACTGACATTTTTACAAGCTCAACTAAGCGCTCCGTAATACCCTCAATATCTTTTTCTAGCTGGTGGTAACGGCGGACAAGTGTGGCTATTTCAATACGGGCCATCTCACATCCTTCCGTTACTCCGATAGAGCTAGCTGCGACTTCGATAAGGCGCACTGCTTTTGGTCTTTGGGGGGATTTTAGTCCCTCGACCTTTCGATAAAGGGATAACACTTCATCCGGGTGTTTCTGGTGAAGATCACTTGGAAATGGAGTGCATTCAAGTGCGGCCATAGCCATTTTTCCGAATGACGGAAATACTTGAACGAACTCTGGAAAATAGCGATCTAACCAGCGAATTATCATGTTTTTGACGGCTCCTAGCTCCTCAGTCAATTTACTACGGAATGTAGAACCAGCACGAAGTTCAGCTTCCATCCCTTTGAGGATTCGCGGATAACTAAAGCGTCCATCCTTTACAAGACGAGCGATTACCAGTGCATCTTTACGGTCATGTTTGGTTGGCAGATTGTCATCCAACTCTTTTGACCGTTTGACATGCATCGGATTCGTCATGACTAAGGAAATGCCTCGTTCTTCAAGGAAATAGGCTAAATTTAGCCAGTAATGGCCAGTAGGTTCAATCCCGACAATGACTTCTGTCTTTTCGCTTTCTTTCATTTCAGTCAAAATACGTTGATATAAATACTCAAAGCCGTTATTAGATTGATAAACTGAGAAAGACTTTTGGAGCACCCGGCCACGATCGTCTACAAAGCAAGCGTAATGTGTCCGCTTTGCGATATCGATCCCTACAACGAGTGTTTTTTCGGTGACTTGATTAATTTTCTGATTTTGTTTAAAATCCATTATGGAGTCCTCCTTGGTTAACAAATTAGGGGTCAATTCATCGACGATTTGACACCCCGCATCATACCAAGAGGGCTCTTTTTGTTCAAGTCCCCGAAAATCCTTCTAACAGGAATGCTCCTATTAGATGTGCATTTAGGAGGTGTGTAGCGAATCATTACTTAAATAGCATCATTTTATGCAGTTCTCTGTTAAGCCGAGAAATAGGAAGACCAACGACTGAAAAGTAGTCACCTTGAATAGATCGAACGAATAGCGAACCAAGCCCTTGAATGCCATACCCCCCGGCTTTGTCAAACGATTCTCCGCTATTTAAATAATGTTCAATTTCCTTAAGTGTAAGCTCCCAAAATGTCACATCGGTTTTTTCATAAAAACAATGAATTTTTTCCTTAAAAACGATAGCTACACCTGTGAAGACGGAATGTGTTTTTCCAGATAATCGTTCCAACATTTGTTTTGCGTGTTCCCGATTCACTGGTTTTCCAAGTACATCTTGTTCAAGGACGACAATAGTATCTGCACCGATAATCACTGCCTCCGGATAATCTTTTGAAACTGATTTAGCTTTTCTTAAAGCTAATTCAACAACTACTTCATGGGGTAATAAATTATGTTGGAAATCTTCGTTTTCATTGCTTGTTACACTAGTAAAAGGGATTTGAAGTTTGGCAAGAAGTTCTTTTCTGCGAGGAGAACCTGAAGCTAAAATTAAATCTGGCATAATCCACCTTAACCTTTCAGAATAAATAGGAGATACATGTTAATCGTAGCAAAAAAAATGTACATACACAACGAAATTATGCGAAAATTGGCGAAATAATTGCGAATTGGCTGACACGAGTTCGTATCAGCCAAAATTTTATTCTAGCTTGTTAATTTCTTTAAGATAGGAAAGTAAGGAATCTTGTGCTTTTATTAATTCCTGTTGATTTAGATTGTTTTGATAAGTAGTTAAAGCTTGAAAGCTTTTCATTTGATTAATTTTCATTGTTTCCAACTGTTTATTTTTTATATCCTTCAAATTTGTAATATCGGTTAGTTTTGTTTTCAGTGCTGCAATCGCATCTTTGTCTGTATCCCCTGAAAGATAGGCATTAGCAATTTCTTTGCTAAGGGATTGAAAGAGCGGTATCGAAGCAGAAATGAATTTTCCTTCATCTTTCGTTTGAATAGGAATGCTTTTCCCCTCAAATGTTAATTCCTTAGCAAACACAGCCACCCCTTTTTTCTCATACTGTTTTGCTAAATTTTTGGCCGATTGGAGATCTCCTGCAACACCGATATAAATATATTGCTGATTAGACATCGGTAAAACGACCGCCGGCAATCCTTTTTCTTTAATGGCTTGTACGATTGGTTCGGGATTTTTGTAAATCCCACCTTGTATAAGCGCCGTTGTAAATGCTGGAACCTGGATAGCAGTAGAATTACCCGGACTATTTTTTTGTGCGGAATTTCCATTTTGGACGTTGGTTGAATGTGTTTTTTGCGCAGAATTGCTTTGATAAATAACAACTTTTAACATAAATAAACCGATTAATACCCCAATAGTCACCGCAGTTACGATTGATAGAAATAACTTTGTTACATGTTTATTTTGATTTTTTTTTAGTTTATTTGAATAAGATGCCGTACTTTTCTTCGTATAATTGATTTTTTTAAATTCTTGAACCTGATTTTCTTCAATGTCGGGCAATATCCATTCGAATTGTTCATCTTTTGTCTCCGCTCCAACAGCGGTTTCTTCTTTTGCCGACTTCCAATCATGAATAGCTATATCCTCATTGACTGGACGTTCTTTTCCATTTATTTTGATCTTGATTTTCTGGTTTTGCGGATGCTTGTCCATTTTTGTCCCCTTTCCGTTCGCGATATTTGTTATATGCTAACATAAGGATAAAAAAAAAGAACAAGACTTTTGTCGTCTTGCCTGTAAAGGATTTCGTCAAATTTCTACTTATTATTTTGTACATAGCAAATGCGTGCCTTTCCAAAGGCTATGGAGTTTCGTCATTATTCCACTGGATATCGGGGAATTGAACAAAAGGATTGAGTTTGTCGCTTGCTGATGGCACCTCCAATTTTGGCAGCGATAGTTACAGTTGTACTCTTTAAACTTGTTTTTTCACTCCTAATTCGTCAACGATATTTTGTAAAATATGGGTTAAATGCTGTTTATCGATAATGCAGCCATCTTAAATAATCCCACGATCAAGAAGACGCTCCCCATATTGTTGAACAATAAGTGGTGAACACCGCTTCAGCTCTATATATCGGATTGCACGATCGTTAAAATTGAAATTCAATGGTATTTGATCGCGTTGGAAAAAACGCAGCCCCATTGAAAAAACTCCTTTAATATAACTAAGTTAATAGTGAAAGATACCAATCTATGATGATCTGGCCATAAAAATAAGTAACTAGTGCCCCAAGACCAATAAACGGACCGAACGGGATTGGTTTCCCTTTTTTAAAGCTTCCTAACTTCATACCAATTATCCCAACTACAGCACCAAATAATGTCGCAAGAAAAAATGAGAGAAGCACAGATTTTAACCCTAGCACGAAACCGAGGACACCAAATAGCTTTATATCTCCCCCACCCATACCGCCTTTGCTGACAAAAGCGATCGCTAAAAGTAGGAGAAAACCAATTGCCCCACCGAGCAGTGAGTCCCACCATGGATCAAGCGGGGAAAGGAATCTTTCGATAAAAAAAATACCTGTAAACACTAAAAGTATTTTGTCAGGAATAATCATATAAGCTATATCTGAGATGAAAATAATAATAATTAATGATATCAACGTCCAAGCAATAATGACTTCGAAATTCCAGCCAATCTGTTCATAGGAAAATACGAAAAGTATGGCTGTTATCAGCTCACCTAATGGATAGAGCGGAGAAAGCCGCCCTTTACAATGACGACATTTCCCCCCTTGGATTAAGTATGAAAAAACAGGTATCAATTCCATTGCTGATAATGTCCGATGACAATGTGAACATGCTGACCTAGGTTTTACGATTGATTGATTTACCGGTACCCTCAGTCCTACGACGTTGAAGAAGGAGCCGAGGAGGAGGGCGTAGAGGAAAATTAAGATTATTATCAATTAATCTATCTCCTTATTTTTACTGAGTTTTTTTATATCAACTACGGCACTGCGCTTTAAATCATCTTCATTAGCATCTATTTTTCGAGTTACGTTTTAACAAAGTAACATGATAAGTATATTTCGAACCGCTTTTGGTGATTTTAACCAATGATCTATCTCTATCATGTGCTCCTCTTTTGACTATTTTAATTAGCATAATAGTAATTTAATAATTGCATGTTATATAGTTCTTTAATACTATATCTATAAATAGAGGTTGATTTTTTCGAATCAACCTTTTTATTTCATATATTCTGCTACTCTATTTTTCCCGGCTTGTTTTGCTCCTATGTATAGTGCGCGATCCGCATGCCTGATTAACGCAAGTGAATCATCGGCATCTTGTGGTGCAGTTGCGACACCTATACTTACGGTAATAGATATACTTTCATGCTTCACACCTATATCTAAAAAATTCTGTGTTGCAAATGGACGATTGGCAATTGTTAAACGGACGATTTCCGCTAAACGGAGTGCTGCTTGTTTATTTGTATCCGGTAGGAGTATAACAAATTCCTCTCCCCCGTAGCGAGCAACAGTGCCCCGATTTCCTATTAAGCTTTTAATCCTTTTAGCCATTTGGACGAGAATTTCATTCCCACTTTGATGTCCATATGTATCATTTACGCTTTTAAAATAATCGATATCAAGCATAATTAAAGAAAGTTCATTTCTTTGTCCTTTCGATAATAATTCAAATTCATTTGAAAGAAGTTCCTCGAAATAGCGGTAATTATATAATTTCGTTAGTTGACAATGCTCGCTCATCCTTTTCGTTTTTTCATAATGCTTTGCATTTTGAATAGCTACAATGAAGTACGAACATAAAATATCAATCATTGGAATCTGATATTTCTCATATTGCTTTTTTTTAGTTGATACTAAAAATAAAACCCCTTCTACTTTTTTCCGTCTAAAAATAGGAATACACAAAACACTTTCGGCACCTTCCGGCATGTATCCATAGGATTTATTTTCCCACTCAGCTTTTTCATTATAGAGCACTGCTTTTCCCGTCCCCCAGACAACACCACTTATTCCTTGATTTATCTTAATTGCCGGCATAATATCTATGTTTTGCTCCCCTTTTTCAACCCCTCTTAATAGAACGAGTTCATCACCAATTACATCGAGAATATAGCCGTAATCAACCGGGAGGACTTGGGATATTTTCTTGATAAATAAATCAAGTACTTCATTTACTTGTAGTCGTTCCGTTAATTGGTGCCCTATTTCAGCAGCTCTTTGTAAATATTCATTTACTCTTTCTGAAGAATTGTACATTCTTAATACATAGGCGAAACTAATAAATGGAATACCAATGACTAAAAAGGCAACATATCCAATATCGTTAAATAAGAAATATAGACCGACTCCGAGTGGGAAAACCATTGTTAATGTAAAGAAATCCCACAACATATTTTTCGCAAAGAAGCGCTCTTTTTTGCCTAAAAATATCCCGGACCAGTGGTATAGTATTTGATTCGCGATAAAATTCACGAGTTGATAAATTATGAGTGGTCCAATCAAATCAGAAAAAGTATGGTTTCCAATCTCCCCTCCAACTGCATAGAAAGTAATCCCACTTATTAAGGAGACGAATAAAAACATAACTGAATTTAAAAAATAGCGATATAGTTCATCTTTTTTTATTTTTAACGAAAACATTAACATGATGATGGAAAATTGTAAAAAAAGAATTTCATAAAATAATCCATGTAACAAAAAGGCAACTAATGTAATCCATTGAGTCAGGAAAATAGGAGTTTCATTAATAATAATCGGAAAATATGAGACAATTCCCGCAAAAACTAGAAAAGCTGCTACTAAATAAAGTTCCATTGGCTCAGAAGGGAAAAACTGATAAGCTACTATAATTCCTGTCGGAACAAGCAGTAACCAACATATGAAAAGAAGCTTCAATTTAGTAGCGTGATGTTCCATTTTAATCCCCCTGATTTATAGTTAATAAGTCATAATCTTCTAAAATATTTTATCAAATTGCAATACTATTGTCATTACTTTTTTCCTATTTAATTTACAAAATCACTATTTTTTTTAGATTTGGGTAAATTCCTTAAAAAACAATTTTACATTACTAATAAAATATAAAGAACCCGAAATAATGAGCATTTCATTTTCCTCTAACGCATTAAACATTTCTTCCAGTAGCTTTTTCCAATTTTTATTCACTTTCGCTTGTGGAAGTAAATGAAGTGAAAATAGTTGCTCCGCGGATGCTGCCCTCGGAAAATCAAATTCAGTAAAATATACTTCTGCATCTAATTTCGCAAGAGGTTGGATCATATTCGTTAATTCTTTATCACTCAAGGCTGCAAAAATCATTTTCTTCTTTTTGTACGGAAAATGTTCTTGTAATGTATTGATTAAAGAGTTGATACCTTCCGGATTATGTGCCCCATCCACAATAACGAATGGATGTTCGCTCAATACTTCCATCCTTCCTGGCCAAAACGCTTTTTTTAACCCTTCCCGTATCATCGGTTCATCAATATGTAAAAAGATTGCCGCCCCAATTGCTAATATAGCATTTTCAATTTGGTGCTTCCCTAGCATATTTATCACCAAATTTTGGTATTGACCATTTGAATAGGAAAAAGTAAATTGTTCTCCGCGATGAAGTGTTCGGATATTTTCAACTTTGAAATCGTCCTTACTAATGAAAAGCTTCGCGTTCATATCTTTTGATTTGTTTTTAATTACCTCTAATGCTTCTTTTTGTTTTGCTCCAGTAATAACCGGAATTTCATTTTTAATAATTCCTGCCTTTTCAAAGGCTATTTCTGCAACGGTGTGGCCTAGAATATTTACATGATCCATTCCAATGTTTGTGATAATACTTAAAATAGGCTGTAAAATATTTGTCGAATCCAGTCTTCCTCCTAAACCAACTTCAAATATCGTCATGTCCATCGGGTTCATATAAGCAAAATAATAAATGGCCATAACCGTAATCACTTCGAATTCAGTCAAAGATCCTAAATTGGTAGTTTCTATTTCCTCAACAAAGGGCTGAATGCTGTTAACTAATTGAATAATTTCTTCATCCGTTATCGGTTGACCATTCACACTTATTCGTTCATTAAATGTCTCAATATATGGTGAAGTAAATGTTCCGACTCGATAACCGGCTTCATTAAGTATTGATCGTAAATAAGTAACAGTAGAACCTTTTCCATTGGTTCCTCCAATATGAATAACTTTTAACTTTTTTTCGGGTGATCCTAATTTTTTCATCATCCATTCCATTCGTTCCAATCCCGGTTTGATTCCAAACTTTAATCTGGAATTAATCCAATCGATTGCTTCTTCATACGTTTGCATTTTCATGACCTCTTTATGTAGGAAGACGAATTCATTGTTCGAATTCGCCTTCCGTTGTTTTTAATTAATGATGTTTTAATTCTTCAATTCTTGCTTTAACTGTAGCTTGCTTTTCTAGATAATCTTTTTCCTTCGCCCGTTCTTCATCGACTACAGCCTGTGGAGCTTTGCTGATAAATTTCTCATTACCTAATTTTTTCTGAACACGGTCAACTTCTTTTGTCCATTTTTCTAGTTCTTTCTCAAGTCGTACTATTTCCTCATCAATATTAATTAACCCTTCTAATGGAAGGAATAACTCTACACCTGTTACGACTGCCGTCATGGCTTTGTCTGGTGCAGCTAATTCAGTAGCAATGGTAAGTTCATCCGGATTACAGAAACGCTCAATATATGATTGATTCTTTTTAAGTGATTCCAGCACTTGGTTATCTTTTGCTTTTAACATAAGCTTAATTTTTTTGCTTAGTGGTGTATTTACCTCAGAACGTATATTTCGTACTGAACGAATAATTTCGACTAATAATTTCATTTCTCCAGCTGCTGCTTCATCATGCAACTCATCATTTGCTACAGGCCAAGATGCAACAGTAATAGATTCCCCTTTATGCGGTAGGTTTTGCCAAATTTCTTCGGTTATAAACGGCATAAATGGATGTAATAATCGCATCGTATTGTCTAAAACATAAGCTAAAATGGAACGAGTGGTAAGTTTTTCCGCTTCATCCTCACCATATAGCGGTAACTTCGCCATTTCAATATACCAATCACAGAAATCATCCCAAATGAAGTTATAGAGAACTCTACCAACCTCACCAAACTCATACTTGTCGGCAAGCTTTGTTACTGTTTCAATCGTTTCATTTAACCGGGTTAAAATCCACTTGTCAGCGACTGATTTTTCTCCGCTTAAATCGATTTCTTCGTATGTTAAGCCATTCATATTCATCAGTGCAAATCGGGAAGCATTCCAAATTTTATTCGCAAAGTTCCAAATGGACTCTACTTTTTCCATACTGAATCGTAAGTCTTGCCCTGGTGAGCTGCCAGTAGATAAGAAATAGCGCAAAGAATCTGCACCGTATTTATCGATGACATCCATTGGATCAACACCATTACCAAGGGACTTACTCATCTTTCTTCCTTGTTCATCACGTACAAGACCGTGAATTAACACATCTTTAAAAGGAATTTGCCCCGTAAATTCTTTCGCTTGGAAAATCATCCGTGCAACCCAAAAGAAGATAATGTCATATCCGGTAACTAATGCATTCGTTGGATAATAACGTTTGTAATCATCTGCGTCCGTATCGGGCCAGCCCATTGTTGAAAATGGCCATAATGCAGAACTGAACCAAGTATCTAATACATCATTATCCTGTTCCCAATTCTCAATATCTTTAGGCGGGTCGATATCTACATGAATCTCTCCTGTTTCTTTATGATACCATGCCGGAATACGATGTCCCCACCAAAGCTGACGGGAAATACACCAGTCGCGAATATTTTCCATCCAGCGTAAGTACGTTTTCTCGAATCGTTCAGGAACAAATTGAACACCTGCATCTGTACCTTGCATAGAAACGGCAGCTTCAGCTAATGGAGCCATTTTCACAAACCATTGAGTAGATAAATACGGTTCAACGACCGCTCCACTTCTTTCTGAGTGACCAACCGAATGCATATGTTCTTCTATTTTAAATAGAACTCCTTGCTCTTGAAGATCCTTAACAATTTGCTTACGGCATTCGAAGCGATCCATGCCTTCATATTTGCCGCTCTTATCATTCATTGTTCCGTCTTCATTCATCACTAATATTCGTTCTAAATTATGACGATTGCCAATTTCAAAATCATTAGGGTCATGTGCCGGCGTAATTTTAACCGCCCCAGATCCAAATTCCATATCGACATAATCATCACCGACAATCGGAATTTCACGACCAGTAATAGGTAAAATCACTGTTTTTCCGATTAAATGTTTATATCTTTCGTCTTCGGGGTGAACAGCAACAGCCGTGTCTCCAAGCATTGTTTCAGGGCGAGTGGTTGCAATTTCAATTGACCCTGTTCCGTCAGCTAACGGATATTTCATATGATAGAATGCACCTTGAACATCCTTGTAAATTACTTCAATATCGGATAAAGCAGTTTTTGTAGCTGGGTCCCAGTTAATAATATATTCCCCGCGGTAGATTAATCCTTTTTTATAGAGGGTAACAAACACTTTACGCACTGCATCTGATAATCCTTCATCCAAGGTAAAACGTTCACGGGAATAATCTAATCCTAAGCCGATTTTCGACCATTGTTTACGAATGAATGCAGCATATTCTTCTTTCCATTTCCATGTTTCTTCGACAAATTTATCCCTGCCTAGATCGTATTTTGATACGCCTTCTTCACGTAATTTTGCTTCTACTTTTGCTTGTGTGGCAATCCCTGCATGGTCCATTCCAGGTAACCATAAAACATCATAGCCTTGCATACGCTTCATTCTTGTTAAAATATCTTGTAAAGTCGTATCCCAAGCATGACCTAAATGCAGTTTTCCAGTAACATTTGGTGGTGGAATAACGATTGTATATGGTTCTTTATTTGGGTCATCTTTTGCTTCGAAAAATTTCCCTTTTACCCACCATTCATAGCGATCTTTTTCAATCGTATTCGGATCATATTTAGTAGACATTTGAATTTCTTGTGTTTCCATTCTATTTTCCTCGCTTTCTTTATCTTGATACTCATTGATACCAATACAAATAAAAAACTCCCCTCGTCAAAAGGACGAAGGGAGCGATTTTCGCGGTACCACCTTTTTTCACAGACAATAGCTATTACATACACTAAAGCCTGGCACTTAACTATGATAACGGCTTTTCACCGGCTTCAATTACTCCAATTTATGTTTCACAGAAGCTACTCATGGGCGACCTTCCAATGTTCACTCTTAGGAAATCTCTCAGCTATTGATTTCCCTCTCTGAATGTAAGCTTGACTATCAAGCTTATTTAAGCAGTATCCCATTGTACTATTCCCAATCACTGCATTTAAATTTCATTTAATTTACTTATTATAGTATCTAAATCAACTGCATTTCGTCAATCATTATTGCCGATTATTAAAAAAAATATTCGGCTTTTGCGGGATTGACACCTATTCACCCATATCCCATACATTATTATATAAGGACCCCGAGAATAGGTAGGTGAAAGGAATGAAAAAAAAGTTTAATCAATATACGTTACAATCTTGGTTTAAAACATTCAAAGGTGTCGGAAAGCAGCTAATTATTCCATTTACCATTTTTCAAGCGATTCGAACCATTTTATTGCCTACTGCCTTCGACGTTTTATTATTAGCCATCTTTATTTTAATTGCTTTTGCATTCCAGAATGAGTGGATTTGAAAAATAATAGGCCCTTCCTTATAAATTTTTAGGAAGGGCCGCTACTTTCTGTTCCTTTAGACTGATTTTCCATTTCACGTATACGCATTACAACATATTCGGTATTTTTTAATAGCCAATATTGTTTTTGCAATTGCTTCACAAATCTTATTTCCGGTTTCTTCGTTTTCTTTAAGAAATATTCTTTAACAATTCGATGCATGTGACCCGGATGTGCTAAATAACTGAGAAAAAGATGCTTTTCATCTTCTCTAAAAGGAAAATGTGATAGATAAGTATAGACCCATTCTACACAATCATCCCATCTCTTTGGATAGGTAGTTAATGTTCTTGCCAAAAAAGGGAGCAAATCATGAATGGGGGAGGAGACTTTAGAATCTTCAAAATTCGTAAAATACCCATATCCTCGTTCATCATATAGAAAATGCTCTGTAGAAATTTTGCCGTGAACAACTACTGTTCTTCCTTTTTCAAGTTCTTTTGAAACTTCATACCACTGCTTTATCTCTTGTTTGGAAAAATCAAGTGCCTGAATAATATCTTGGTAAAATGTACAGTACAATAATTCGAAAGGAGACATATACACTTTCTTTTCACTACGTTCAAGAAATTCCTCGAAAAATTCGGATTCCCTTTCCAACTGTGTACTCGTTAGCTCAAAGTGTTCCTTTCTTTCTTCACTTGCTATCGGAATGTCCTTAACAGATAATGTATGCAATCGAGCCAATTCCCTAAACATCTTTTGATGCTTTTCATTGCGATCCTCTTTTTCTTCATTCGGTAACCATGGCATTAAATAATATAAATAGTGTTCATTAAGCACGGCATACCTTCCATCAAGCGTCGGATAGATTGGTACAATCCGATTATAACCTCGATGATAGAGCATTTGTACGTTGCGAACAAAATCTGTTCCTAATTGAGGAGAAATTCGTTTTAGGGCAAAGTTTCCATCTCTCGTAACTATTTTATAGGTCTTGCCGTACTTTTCGATAAAATTAACTTTTAGACCGTATTGTTTTAAAATCATTTTTATTTCGGATTGTGTACTCTTATCCATCCTATCACCTGCTTAGGTGCCCTAAACTGCCTCCAAATTTAAACCTCTTCACTACAAAAGAACGGGCGCGAAAGATAGAAAACCAATCATCTATTAATCAATTTTACTATTAAGTGTAGTTGCATATGATGGAATATATAATACTTGCCCTTCATATACATCCTGATTTATTTCTAAATGATTCATTCTTAAAATTTGTTGAACACTAATATCATATTTTTCCGCTAAAACATCCAGTGTTTCCCCTTGTTGGACAATGCAAACTTTTAATTTTGCTGCTTTTTCATCTGTCTTTCTTGCAAAAAAGTCAGCTAAGGAGATCGATTCATACTTTCCAAATTTTTTCTTTTTCTTATTATTCGTTTCTTCTTCTTGTTCCTCATGCTCTTCTTCCATATCAGCCGGGGATTCGACTTCAACTTCATCTTCATCAATTTCTTCTGATGATTCAGTCTCTTGCCGAGAGAACTGTAGAAGTTCTTCTTTTATTTTCTCTTCATCGAAGGAATGAAGATTTATCGTCGGCTCATCATTTTTATTTTCTATATTGATTGAAATTTCCTCTTCTTGTTGAATTTTACGTGCTTCTACTGTAAATGGTTGAAAAAATTCCTCTTGCGCAAATGACTCTTGTTCATTCGACTCATTGGTTGTAGATACATTTCTCGATTCTTGCTCATCTGATTCCTGCACTTCGTCGCTTTCTAAATGCCAATCGTTCATTTCCTCTGACAAATTAACGGATTCCTCGTCATCAACATGTTCGATTGATTCATCAGAGGTTTCTTCTTGTAATGAATTTCTTTGTGGTACGGATATAGGGATTTCTTCTTTTTCTTCCTCAGGAACTGTTTCTTCGTTACGTATTCCTAAAATGGAAAGATCTGCATTAAGTTTTAAATTTCCTTTTTCGGGCAGTAAGTAATCAAAGGAGTCAATATTTACATCGATATCCGCGATTTGATCAACTCTGCTTTTCGGAATCGTGACATCGACAGGGAAGCGATGTTCAAAATAATAAATTTCGTCTGTTGTACGGTATTCGACATGGTGAGCAAATTTACCATGCAAATCTAATTCTTGTTCCTGTTCTTCTTCTTCATTTCCTTTGTATTCTCCAGACAGTTGTAAGTTTCCGATTATTTGGATGTATTGTTCTTGTTCTTGTATAGTAATTTCCGGATCCAATGAAATGGATAGAAGTTCATCTACTTCCTGTCCTTTTTTAAACCAGATGGACTCTTCTAATGAAAATCGTAAGGACGATTGACTTTGAGACAAGGTGGATTCCTCCCTTTCAATCAAACTGACTATGTCATTTACACTTTATGAACAAAGGAAGGAAATTATGTTAGTTTTCTTTGCGCAAAGGTACAATTCTAATAGATGTAATTAATAATTAATCGAACCCGCAAGAGCGAAGCGATGAGGAGGCTCGACTTCCTCCCTGCGGAAAGCAAGCTCCTGCAGCGGAAAGGAACGGGCTATTCAAAAAACCACACCTAAATTAGGTGTGGTTGACTATGTTTATCCGCGAATTGTTTTGAATGTTTTTTCGACGGCTTCTATTGTATGGTCAATATCCTCATCAGTAAGGGTGGTTGATAGGAATAATCCTTCAAATTGGGATGGTGGTAGAAATACTCCGTTGTTTGCCATTTCACGGTAGTAGGCAGCAAAGAGTTCTAAGTCAGATGTTTTTGCTGTTTCATAGTTAATTACTTTTTCATTCGTTAAGAAAATACCGATCATAGAACCAGCGCGATTAATCGTATGAGGTACGTCATATTTAGCAGCCGCCTCATGCAATCCTTTTTCTAGCTTATCTGCCTTTTTAATGAACTCCTTATACGTATCTGGAGTCAATTGTACTAATGTTTCATATCCGGCAGTCATAGCTAACGGGTTACCAGATAATGTTCCAGCTTGATAAATTGGTCCGCTTGGTGCAATTTTTTCCATGATTTCTGCTTTACCACCGAATGCACCTACTGGAAGTCCTCCTCCAATAACTTTACCAAGACAAGTCAAATCCGGAGTTACTCCAAAGTATCCTTGGGCGCAATGATAATCTACACGGAAACCAGTCATAACTTCATCAAAAATTAATAATGAACCATATTTACTTGTTATTTCACGTAAGCCTTCTAAAAAGCCAGGTAGTGGAGGGACAACTCCCATGTTACCAGCTACAGGTTCAACAATGATACAAGCGATATCATCCCCATATTGTTCAAAAGCAAGTTTTACGCTTTCCAAATCATTATAAGGAACGGCAATTGTATTACTAGCAATACCCGCAGGTACTCCCGGACTATCCGGCAAACCAAGTGTAGCAACTCCGGAACCGGCTTTAATTAAGAGTGAATCACCATGACCGTGGTAACAGCCTTCAAATTTCAAAATTTTACTACGTCCCGTATATCCACGAGCTAGGCGTAAAGCACTCATAGTTGCTTCAGTACCTGATGAAACCATACGAATAATTTCAATCGATGGTACTCTCTCTTGTACAAGCTTGGCTAATTTGTTTTCTGCAAGTGTTGGAGCGCCAAAACTTGTTCCATATTCAGCCACTTTTTTCAAGGCATTTACAACTTGTTCATTGGTATGACCTAAAATAAGAGGTCCCCAAGATAGAACATAGTCGATATATTCATTTCCATCGATGTCATAAATTTTTGAGCCTTTGCCTCTTTCCATAAAAATTGGATCCATATTTACTGATTTAAAGGCACGTACTGGGCTATTAACGCCACCTGGCATCAAGCTTAGCGCTTCTTGAAATGCCTGTTTAGATTTTTCGTATGAACGCATTTTAACAACCTCCATAAGGTCATATTCTATAATGATAAATTAGATAATATTTTTATTTGGCGATCCATTTTGCAGCATCTTTAGCAAAATAAGTAATAATTAAATCAGAACCTGCTCTTTTCATGCTCGTTAACATTTCTAGAACAATAGATTTTTCATCAATCCATCCATTTTGCGCTGCTGCCTTCACCATTGAATACTCACCGCTGACATTGTAAGCAACAACTGGTAAATTGAATTCATTTTTCACATCACGGACAATATCAAGATAAGATAAAGTTGGCTTAACGATTAAGAAATCCGCTCCCTCATCAACGTCTGACTGCGCTTCCCTAAATGCTTCAAGACGATTGGCCGGATCCATTTGATACGTTTTACGATCCCCAAATTGTGGCGCACTTCCTGCCGCATCACGAAACGGGCCATAAAATGCTGAAGAATATTTCACCGCATAAGACATAATTGGAATGTCGGCAAATCCCGCTTCATCCAATCCTTTACGAATGGCTGCGACAAAACCGTCCATCATATTGGAAGGTGCAATAATATCAGCACCTGCTTCCGCCTGACTTACCGCTGTTTTTGCTAATAAATCAAGACTTGGATCATTTAAAATTTTCCCATCTTCTATTACGCCACAATGTCCATGATCGGTATATTCACAAAGACAAGTATCCGCAATTATAATAATTTCGGGATAATTTTTTTTAATAAAGCGGGTAGCTTCTTGGACGATCCCGTGATTATGGAATGCACCTGAACCTTCCGCATCTTTATGTAAAGGGATTCCAAATAAGAGAACGGATTTAATCCCTAATTCAACTACTTCATCCATTTCCACTTTTAATTGATCGAGGGATAATTGATAGATTCCAGGCATTGATGCGATAGGATTTTTAATATTTTCACCTTCCGCAACAAAGATCGGATAAATAAAATCTTCTACATGTAAATGTGTTTCACGAACTAAAGCTCTCATGTTCGCAGAACTACGTAATCTTCTATGACGTTTAAATTGTAACTCTTTCATTTTCGTTCCTCCTTCGCGATCTGTAACTTGCACAAACTTTCAAGCATACAGTCAATCGTATAGATTGCAGGACTGGCTACAACCTTATATCCATATTCCTCTACTGCTTTCTTCGTTACATCACCAATTGTAACAAACTCTATTTTTTGTATTTTATTTTGCAAAGAATAGTTTTTGACGATGTTCATAAAATGATGAAAAGATGACGGACTAGTAAACATTGCGTAATCCAATTCATTTTCGTTCACGATTGTGACTAGTTTTTCAATGCTTTCCGGCGGCAAAAAGGTTTGATAAACGATCCATTCATCTACATGGATTCGTTTTTCTTCCAAACCCTTTGCAATCGTTTTGCTTGCTAGATTTCCTTTTGGAAGCAAAACAGGACCAGCTACTTCCTTTTCTTTTATAAATTCTGCAATAAAATCAGTAGCACTAAATTGTTTTGGAAAAAACTCTACCTCTATATTGTATTTTTCAATTGCCTCTTTCGTTTTGCTTCCAACAGCAGCAATACGATTTGTCAGGCTATCAAATTTACATATAGCTTTAAGTTTTTTTAACTCGTTGAAAAAATAATCAACGCCATTTTGACTTGTAAAGATGATCCATTCATATTCATGCAATTTTTCCACATAGGTTTGTGCCTTCGAATCATCATTTTCTTGGAAATCGATTAAAGGAGTAACATATGATACCCCACCTAAATTAATAATTTCCCCGGCAAGTTTTTTTCCTTTTTCACCACCACGTGTAACTAACACATGTTTGCCATATAAAGGCAAATGTTCAATCATGATTCATCTAGCTCCCGCTTGACACGATCGATTAGATCTTTTGCACCTTGTTGTGTTAGTAATTCAGCTGCTTGTTCACCAACTACCATTGGATCTTTTCCAATGACTGTTTCTTTAAAAATCTGTTTGCCATTCGGATCTGCAACAAGCGCTGTTAATGCGATTTGTTTATCATCAGTTAATTTAGCGAAGCCTGCTATTGGCACTTGGCAGCCACCTTCCATTTTATGAAGGAATGCTCTTTCCGCAGTAACTGTTTCTCTTGTTTCTTCACAAGTTAATTTAGCTAGTTGTTCAAGTAATTCTTTATCATCTTCCCGACATTCAATCGCTAATGCCCCCTGACCAACAGCAGGGAGACAAATTTCCGGATCCAAATATTCTGTCACAACATCACTGCTCCACCCCATGCGGGACAAACCTGCTGCAGCCAATACGATGGCATCATAATCTTCATTTTCTAGCTTTTTCAAACGAGTATCAATATTGCCGCGAATCCATTTAATATCTAAATCGGGACATTCAGCAAGAATTTGGGCACTTCGGCGCAAACTGCTTGTTCCAACCTTGGCACCTTTAGGAAGATCTCTTAATGTCATATGCCCTTTTGAAATAATGACGTCTCTGTAATCTTCACGAGGCGGGATACAACCAATTGTAAGTCCTTGTGGGAGGATCGCAGGCATATCTTTCATACTATGTACAGCCATATCAATTTCTTTATTTAATAGGGCCTGCTCGATTTCTTTTACAAAAAGACCTTTTCCGCCAACCTTTGATAAAGTGACATCTAAGATTTTGTCACCTTTTGTCACAATCTCTTTCACTTCAAATTCGAAAGGTACGCCTAATTTTTTTAATTGATCTGCCACCCAATTTGTTTGAGTTAATGCTAGTTTACTTCTTCTTGAACCGATAATGATTTTTCTCACTAAATTTACCCTCCTACGAATACCAAAAATGAAATGCTGATAGACGACTAAATAAAAAGAAATTAATTAAAACAACTAGAAATGCACCAATATTCCATAATGCTAATGATTTTCCGAACATACTTTTCTTGTTTCGAAGGTAAAGAATTAGACTATAAACAATTAAAAGGATAAATGAACTGATTATTTTCGAATCATACCAATGAAAGGTAGATAGTTTAATAAATGCCCATTGCAACCCTAAGATTAAACTTAACAACAGCATAGGTACACCAATCGCATTTAATACATAAGACATCTTTTCAAGTTTAGATAAATCATTCAACCTCCAGAGACGATGGCCCCACCTTTTTTTCTTAAGTAATGTATATTGCAATAAATACATTAATGAAAAAACGAATGATAGTGAAAAGGCTGCATAGGATAAGATTGCCATCGTAATATGTATAAATAGCAACTCAGAAATTAATCTTTCCGAAATCGCCACATCCGATATTTGCACTGGAGCGAATGTATGAATCGCCATAAAAATAAATCCGATGATATTTGTAAAAAAAACGGTGAAATCGACTCTCAATATTTTATTAATGGCAAGTGATAGTGTAATTAATACCCATGCATAAAAATAAAGACCTTCAAATAATGTAAGAACTGGAAATCTGCCTGTTTGAAAGACATACATAAACAAAAAAATTGTTTGAAGAACCCAAACAATTGCAAGTAACCAAAAAGCGAATTGATTTGCTTTCTTATTTTGATGTAGGAAATCGATAAAATATAATAGAATACTGATAGCGTATAAAACAATCATTACCTCATGCAGCCTAGACATGACAATATCGAACATATGAACATTCAACCTCTCTAAAAAGGTAAGGATTAGGGTGGGAACAAATAAACTTTCCCACCATTTCTTACGATTAAAAATGATTTCTATATTTATATAGGCTGAACATTCAATTGAACAGAAGTTTTTTTGTTTAGTTTTACTTTCTGTTCTATCTCAGTTTCTACATTAAAAATTTTCTTAAATAAGTCAATTTGTTCAGCAGCATTCGGCTGTGCCGCAATTTCTTTCACCTGTGAAATCGGATCCTTTAATAATTGATTGACGATACTTTTTGTATGTTTACTTAAAATCTTTCGTTCCCGATCTGTAAGATTCGGCATTTTCCGTTCGATGCTTTTCATCGTTTCTTCCTGAATCGACAACGCTTTTTCACGTAACGCTGTAATGACAGGAATAACACCTAACATATTTAGCCATTCATTGAATTGAACTATTTCCATTTCAATATTAATCATAATTTTTTCGGCAGCTTTTTTACGTTCTGCCAAATTGGCTTCAACAATGCCTTCTAAGTCATCAATATCATATAGAAAGACGCTTTCCAACTCAGCGATTTTAGGATCTAAGTCACGCGGAACCGCAATATCAACCATAAATAATGGTCGTTTCTTTCTCATTGCCTCGACATTAACCATCATTTCTTTCGTAACAATATAGTCTTTCGCACCTGTAGAACTAATTAAAATATCCGCTTCAACGATCGCACATTGAAGTTCTTGTAAAGTTTTCGCTTGGCCGTTAAATTCTTTCGCCAAATCTTGAGCTTTTTCAAATGTACGATTGATTACAGAGACTTTTGTTGCTCCAGATCCATATAAGTTTTCAATTGCTAGTTTTCCCATTTTTCCGGCGCCCACAACGAGGACATGTTTATTTTTCAAGTTCCCTAACACTTTTTTTGCCAGTTCTACTGCTGCATAACTGACTGAAACAGCATTAGATCCGATTTCCGTTTCTGAGTGAGCCTTTTTCGCAGTTGTAATTGCTTGTTTAAATAACTGGTTGAAGATTGTTCCGGTTGAACCAACTTCTTGGCCAATAAAGAAACTATGCTTCACCTGTCCTAAAATTTGCGTTTCTCCAAGGACCATGGAATTCAATCCACAAACAACCTTAAATAAGTGTTCAATTGCTCCGTCCTGCTCGTAAATTGACAAGTAAGATGTAAACTCCTCTTTATCAATTTGAAACCACTCTGATAGAAAATCTTTAATATAGTAACGTCCCGTATGCAATTGATCAACAACTGCATATACCTCTGTGCGATTACATGTAGAAACAATTACATTTTCTAAAATGCTTTTTTTATTTTTTAACGCTGCCATAGCATCAGATAAATCCGCTTCATTAAAAGACAGCCTTTCACGTATCTCAACAGGGGCTGTTTTATAATTTAAACCAACAGCTATGATGTACATTTTAAGATGGCACCCCCAAAGTTTATAAAAAAGAATTCAATCACGAATTTCTTTCCCTATTCTTATTATATCATGTCCAATTTCATCTACTCTTAATAAATGTGAAAAGATAATGAAACTTATGTTATATTAATTATAAATTAGATATTAAATTCACAGTCCATTAGTAAAGTAACAAAAAAAGAACTGGGAATCAAGTTTACAGTTTGAAAGTAGGTTGTTTATGAAAAATCAAAAAATTTTTCCGGGAATTATTTTACTTGGTTTTGGTTTGTATTTTTTTCTTACACAGAACAATCATGTCACAATGTTGAAAGAATATTTAACATGGCCTACTTTATTAATTATTGTAGGAATCGCATTTTTAGGGCAGGGCTACGGAGGAAAAGATGCTGAATCCATTTTACCTGGTGTAATTCTCGTTGGTTTTGGTCTTCATTTCCATATTGCAGGTAAACTTGCCATTTGGCCGGATCATATCGGTGTTTTTATTTTAATCATTTCATTAGGTTTTCTATTACGCTATCAAAAAACAGGAAATGGCTTATTTCACGGAATCCTCTTT
This sequence comes from Heyndrickxia sporothermodurans, assembly GCA_016756695.1. GTDB lineage: Bacteria > Bacillota > Bacilli > Bacillales > Bacillaceae_C > Heyndrickxia > Heyndrickxia sporothermodurans. The sequence goes on along the minus strand of CP066701.1, from coordinate 2,968,069 downwards.
TTATTCATTTCTATTGTTCTCTTATTCTATGATGAGGTATTAAAATGGATGGGATTATTGGAAAATAAAGCTGCTTCAATAATAAATTTTTGGCCTTTTCTATTGATTGCAATTGGTTTATATTTATTGTTTATAAAACGAAAATAAAAAAAGACCCATTAATGAACAAATTCATAATGGGTCTTAATATTCACATCCACTTTTTTAATATTCCCCATACTTTGTCTTTTCCTTCACCTGTTTCCGATGAGAATACGACAATATCGTCTTGAGGATCAAAATTAAGTGTTTCTTTTGTAATTTTTAAATGCTTTTGCCATTTTCCTTTAGGAATTTTATCTGCTTTCGTTGCGATGATGACACAAGGAATTTGATAATGTTTTAGAAAATCATACATTAGTATATCATCTTTCGTAGGGGGATGACGTAAATCAACAATTTGGAGAACAGCGCAAAGCTGTTCTCTTGTTGTAATATACGTTTCAATCATCTTTCCCCACGCTTCACGCTCAGATTTTGATACTTTCGCAAAACCATATCCAGGAACATCGACAAAGAATAATGACTCTTCAATTTTATAAAAATTTAACGTTTGCGTTTTTCCTGGTTTTGAAGAGGTTCTTGCTAATGCTTTACGATTAATCATTTTATTAATAAAGGAAGATTTCCCTACGTTTGAACGTCCTGCTAAAGCAAATTCCGGTAACCGTTCATCAGGGTATTGCTCTTGCCTTACTGCACTTATTACTAGTTCTGCATTATTTACTTTCATTTCGATTTCACCTGCTTAATGCTACCTTTAAGACTTCGTCCATTTGTGAAACAGGTATTAACTTCAGATCATTTCTCACACTTTCGGGAATGTCATCAATATCCTTTTCATTGTCTTTAGGTAAAATAATTGTTGTTAACCCTGCTCTATGAGCACTTAATGTTTTTTCTTTTAAACCACCGATTGGCAGCACCCTGCCTCTTAGTGTAATTTCGCCTGTCATACCAACTTCTTTCCGAATAGGGATACCGGTTAACGCTGAAGTTAAGGCAGTGGCAATCGTAATACCTGCAGAAGGTCCATCTTTAGGAACAGCACCTTCGGGAACGTGAATGTGTATATCATATTTTTCGTGAAAATTTTCTTCTAATTCTAATTCTGTAGCTTTAGAACGTACAAAACTAAACGCTGTTTGAGCAGACTCCTTCATTACGTCCCCTAATTTTCCTGTTAAAACAAGCTTGCCTTTACCCGGAGACAGGGAAACTTCAATTTGTAATGTATCGCCGCCAACTGTTGTATAGGCTAATCCAGTAGCGACACCAATTTGATCTTCTACTTCTGCTAGACCGTAACGGAATCGTTTCTTACCGAGAAATTCTTCTAGATTTTTTTCCGTAACAATTAGACGTTTTCTTTCAGAAGAAACGATTATTTTTGCTGTTTTTCTGCAAATCGAGGCAATTTCTCGTTCTAAGCTTCTAACTCCGGCTTCGCGTGTGTAATATCGGACGATGGCTTGGAATGCCTCATCTCTTACTTGTAATTGTCCTTTTGATAGACCATGTTCTTGCATTTCTTTTTGCAGTAAATGATCTTTCGCTATATGAATTTTTTCAAGTTCGGTATAGCCCGGTATAGAAATAATCTCCATTCGATCCCGTAAAGGTCCAGGAATGGATGAAAGATCGTTTGCCGTTGTTATAAACATGACTTTGGAAAGATCATAGGTTTCTTCAATATAATGATCACTAAAATTATTATTTTGCTCCGGATCTAACACTTCTAACATAGCTGCTGAAGGATCGCCTCGAAAATCATTAGACATTTTATCGATTTCATCGAGTAAAAATACGGGATTGATCGTCCCAGCTTTTTTCATTCCTTGAATAATTCTACCAGGCATTGCACCGACATATGTCCTGCGGTGCCCACGTATTTCGGACTCATCCCGAACACCACCTAGTGAAATTCTTACAAACTTTCTCCCCAGCGATTCAGCGATTGATCGAGCTAAGCTTGTTTTTCCAACTCCAGGTGGTCCAGCTAGACAAAGGATTGGTCCTCGTAAAGCTTGAGTCAATTTTTGCACTGCTAAATATTCAAGTACTCGTTCCTTCACCTTTTCCAATCCATAATGTTCTCGATTTAAAATTTTTTCTGCTTTTATAATATCTAGATCATCTTCTGTTGCATTTGTCCATGGAAGAGAGATAAGCCAATCTAAATAGTTGCGTATAACCGAACTTTCCGCAGAAGTAGTTGGCACCTTTTCATAGCGATCTAATTCTTTTAACGCTGTATTCTTTACATGTTCCGGCATTCCAGCGTTTTCTATCTTTTCAGAGAACTCAGCTACTTCCCCTGTTTTCCCTTCTTTATCGCCTAGTTCTTTCTGAATCGCCCTCATTTGTTCACGTAAATAGTATTCCTTTTGTGTTCGTTCCATTGATTTTTTCACACGTTGACCGATTTTCTTTTCTAAATTAAGAACTTCTTTTTCATTATGAATGATTTCAATTACTTTATTTAAACGTTGTTTAATGTCAACTGTCTCTAAGACTTCTTGTTTATGTGGTAATTTCAATGGTAAATGCGAAGCAATTATGTCGGCCATTCTTCCAGGTTCTTCAATATCTGCCACCGTTTCAAAGTTTTCCGCAGAAATTTTCTTAGAAAGTTTTATGTATTGTTCGAAATATTCAAGCATGGTTCTCATTAATGCTTCGGTTTCTACATCAGTTTGTTCATTATCTTCATACGACTTTAAAGAAACTGCATAGTAGGTTTCTTTATCATAAAAGTTTTCTATTTCTGCCCGATGTAACCCTTCAACTAATACTCGGATCGTTCCGTTCGGCAATTTAAGCATTTGTTTTACCTGGGTAAGAGTTCCCATACGGAAAAGGTCATCTTCATTTGGTTCATTTATACTTTCATCCTTTTGTGTTGTTAAAAAGATGAGGTGATCGTTCATCATCGCTTGTTCTAATGCTTGAACAGAATGTTCACGTCCAACATCAAGATGTAAGACCATCGTAGGGTACACAAGCAATCCCCTGAGTGGTAACAGAGGAACGGTGTTTTCTATTTTCTTTGTCAATATCGTGCACCTCCAAAAAATGACACGTTGAATCTTTTTTCAATTCTAACGTATTTAAATAATCGTGTCCATTTTGTAGAATACGTTAATCACATTTTATACTATCAAACGTATTTAAGAAATCGATTTGGTATGAACCAAATCGATTCAGATTCAAAATTTTATACACTTTTCTTATCCATTTCTTCTATTGGAGGGGCAAAAGGTGATTCCCCTTCGAAATGGTTCATTAATGCGATTTCAATTGCCTTTTCAAATTGATGAATTGGTATAATCGTTATTCCTTCTATATCATTTAATATTGATTGCATATTTTCAGCCGGTATTATGACCGTTTTCACACCAGCTTGCTTAGCCGCCTTCACTTTGGCAAACACGCCACCGACAGGCTTTACGTTACCGTGAATGCTTATTTCCCCTGTCATAGCGACAGAATGGTCAACAGGAATTTTGTAGATTGCTGAGTATATCCCTGTTGCCATGGCAATCCCTGCAGATGGTCCATCTATAGGGATTCCACCCGGAAAATTCACATGTATATCATATTGATCAGCCGGGACACCCATTGTTCTTAATACAGTTATTACATTTTCAATAGATCCTTTTGCCATGCTTTTTCTGCGAATCGATTTCCCCTGCCCACCAATACTTTCCTCTTCGACAATTCCTGTAATATTGATAGACCCTTTTTCTTTAGCGGGAATAACGGTTACTTCAATTTCTAACAATATTCCACTATTGGGACCTGTCACGGCCAGACCATTTACCAACCCTACAGTAGCTTTCTCACCAATTTTCTTTTCAAGTCTCGGTGTTAGTTGACTTGATTGAATAATCCATTCGATATCTGCATCACTAATAAAAGTTCTATCTTCTTGAATCGCTAGTCCTGCAGCAATTTGAACCATATTTACTGCTTCACGTCCATTTCTCGCATAGGAAGCTAAAATATGCATGCCTGATTCTGAAAGAGATAAATTTACTTTTTCAGCAGCCTTTTTGGCAACTTTAGCAATTTCCTCTTGTTCAAGATCACGGAAAAATACTTCCATACATCTTGATCGAATGGCAGGTGGAATTTCATTAGGTGTTCTAGTTGTCGCCCCAATTAAGCGAAAATCCGCGGGTAATCCGTTTTGAAAAATATCATGAATATGCGATGGAATTTGAGAATTTTCAGCACTATAATAGGCGCTATCTAAAAATACTTTACGATCCTCCAACACTTTTAATAGCTTGTTCATTTGTATTGGATGAAGTTCACCAATCTCATCAATAAACAGAACACCACCATGTGCATTTGTAACAGCACCTTGTTTTGGTTGTGGAATACCTGCTTGGCCCATTGCTCCCGCCCCTTGATAAATCGGGTCATGTACAGAACCAATAAGTGGATCAGCAATCCCACGTTCGTCAAATCTCGCCGTCGTCGCATCAAGCTCTATGAAGACAGAGCTTTGTTTAAAAGGCGATTTACTATTCTTTTTTGCCTCTTCTAATACTAATCTTGCTGCAGCAGTCTTCCCTACTCCTGGAGGTCCATAAACAATAACATGTTGTGGATTAGGTCCACAAAGGGCCGCTTTCAATGACTTAATACCATCTTCTTGCCCAACAATATCTTGAAAGTTCGATGGACGTACACGTTCTGCTAGGGGTTCTGTTAATTTAATGGAACGCATTTTCCTTAATTGTTCCATTTCTTTGCGTGATTCTCGATCTATCGATACTTTTTGTGTTTTCTGTCCTTTAAGCAGATTCCAAAAATATAAACCGATAATCACTCCGAAAAATAATTGAATTAATAATGCTATCCCAGTCCAACTCATCGAATTCCCTCCAAGATGCTTGATTCATTATAAATTTAGTATCTCCTGGAGTTAAAGGGAATAAACCATTTTTTTGTGGAAGGCTGGAACCTTGCTAGATATTGAAAATTTTAAAAGCCTAGCAGACAATGCATGTCTACCAGGCTTTATGGTCAAGCAGTTTTTGATTGCTCGTCTCCCTCGACGATCGTTCCATCTTCTAATACCAATCTAGGAGGTTCGTTGTTAACAACAGCTTCTTTCGTAACAATGCATTTTTTAATATCATCTCGTGACGGTAATTCAAACATTACGTCTAACATGATACTTTCAATAATTGATCGTAAGCCGCGGGCACCTGTTTTTCTTTCAATCGCACGTTTGGCAATTTCTTTTAAGGCATCTTCTTCAAATTCTAATTCTACCTCATCAAGCTCAAGCATTTTTCGATATTGTTTAACAAGAGCATTTTTTGGTTTCGTTAAAATTTCTATGAGTGCTTCCTCATCTAGTGGTTCAAGACTTGCAATAACCGGAAGGCGGCCAATAAACTCCGGAATTAAACCAAATTTAAGTAAGTCCTCTGGCAATATTTTTGATAGTAGTTTTTTATCATCAATATCGGCGCCTTTATTCTCTCCGCTAAAACCAATTACTTTTTGCCCGAGGCGACGTTTAATAATTTGTTCAACGCCATCAAATGCGCCACCACAAATAAATAAAATATTTGTTGTATCAATTTGAATAAATTCTTGATGCGGGTGCTTTCGTCCACCTTGTGGAGGAACACTGGCAACTGTACCCTCTAGAATTTTTAATAGTGCCTGTTGGACACCTTCTCCAGAAACATCTCTAGTAATTGATGGATTTTCAGATTTACGGGCTACTTTATCAATCTCATCAATATAGATGATTCCCTTTTCTGCTTTCTCTACATCATAATCTGCAGCTTGTATTAATTTTAAAAGGATGTTTTCAACATCTTCACCTACATACCCTGCTTCTGTTAATGACGTAGCATCAGCAATTGCAAATGGTACATTTAAAATTCGTGCTAATGTTTGTGCAAGTAATGTTTTTCCGCTTCCTGTAGGTCCAATTAAACAAATATTACTTTTCGCAAGTTCAACATCATCAATTTTACTGTTGGAATTGATGCGTTTATAGTGGTTATACACCGCTACTGCTAATGACTTTTTGGCTTGATCCTGTCCAATTACATATTCTTTTAAAATTTCCCTTATTTCCAACGGTTTTGGAATATCCTTAAATTCAACCTCTTCTTCTGTACCGAGCTCTTCTTCTACAATTTCTGTACAAAGTTCAATACATTCATCACATATATATACACCTGGTCCTGCTACTAATTTTCGAACCTGATCTTGTGTTTTACCACAAAACGAACATTTTAATTGTTGCTTTTCATCGTTGAATTTAAACAATGAGATTCACCCCTTATTAAAAACTTTCGAAATAATTGACCGATATTTCAAAAAAGATTAATTAAATGTGTACTATCTTTTGTAAAGTACCAATCCATTTATTAATTGTTACACTTCATCGAAAGATAAAACCATTTACTTAATACTTTTCAAGAAACTGGCTTTGTTGGAACACTTTAAAAATAGTTATGTATTGGATTGTAACATATTTCTTTGTTGGACAGGAAATTTTAAAGCTTACTTATTTTATTTCGCCATTAATTGTTTATTTTCCTACTTAATCAAGACTTTCCCGAAAATAAGTTTTATATTCTTCGTATGTATATATTTTTTTTACTTGGTAGCAAAAAACTTATGTATTTTATAAAACAAGACACGAATATGTCGTGCCTTGTTTTATATTAATATCTATTATTTTATATTATTCTACAGTTTTGCTGTTTTGTACAAGAAATTCAACTGCTTTGCGAATTTTTACGTCTCTTTTTACAGTGTCTAATCCGCCAAGTGCTTTTTTAATATCGTCTGCAGACATATTGTACATAGTAGTCATTTTATTAATTTCTTCTTCAGCTTCTTCATCTGATACTTCAATTTTTTCAGTTTCAGCAATAGCTTCTAAAGTAAGATTCATTCGAACCCGTTTCGCAGCATCTTCCTTCATTTGATCACGAAGTGCTTGTTCATCTTGGCCAGAGAATTGGAAGTACAACTCAAGGTTCATACCTTGCATTTGTAAACGTTGTTCGAATTCCTGCATCATGCGATCCACTTCGGTATTGATCATCGCTTCAGGAATATCCATTTCAGCATTTTCAGAAGCTTTTTCTACAACAGCATCTTGAATTGCATGTTCTGCTTCATGCTCCTTAGAATGCTTTAAGTTAGCTTTTGTTTTTTCTTTAAGTTCTGCAAGTGTTTCTACTTCGCTATCAACATCTTTTGCAAACTCATCATCTAATTCAGGTAGTTCTTTTGTTTTAATTTCATGTACAGTTACTTTAAACGTAGCTGGTTGACCTGCTAATTCAGCAGCATGGTATTCTTCCGGGAATGTTACTTCCACATCTTTTTCTTCGCCTGCTTTTGCTCCAACTAATTGTTCTTCAAAACCTGGAATGAAGCTATTAGATCCAAGAACTAGTGAGTAGTTGTCTGCTTTACCGCCTTCAAATGCTTCACCATTTACAAAACCTTCAAAGTCGATGACTACAGTGTCACCATTTTCAGCCGGTCCTTCTTCTTTAAGGACTAATTCAGCATGACGTTCTTGTAATGTTTTTAGTTCATTTTCAACATCTTCATCTGTTACTTCTGTATCAAATTTTTCAACTTCCAATCCTTTATACTCGCCAAGTTTAACCTCAGGTTTAACAGTGATTGTCGCTTTGAAAATAAGTTCTTTTCCTTTTTCCATTTGCTCGATATCGATTTCAGGGCGATCTACTGGTTCAATTCCAGTTTCTTCAATCGCTTGTGCATATGCATCCGGAAGAAGAATATCTAACGCATCTTGGTATAAAGATTCTACACCAAAACGTTGTTCGAACATTCCACGAGGCATTTTCCCTTTACGGAATCCCGGAACATTTACTTGTTTTACAACTTTTTTGAAGGCACCGTCCAAAGCTGTTTTTACAGTTTCAGCATCAACTTCTACTGTCAGTACTCCTTGGTTTCCTTCAAGCTTTTCCCATTTTGCTGACATACCTTTCCCTCCAACGATCTATATTTTGATAGTGTAATGAACAGATGTAATAGATAACACTTTTAATGATTGCCATTACTAATATAAATGAAAACACATTACAACCCTTTCATTATAACATACGTTTTTTCTGTTTCAAGAAGTAGCTATATAATCGGTAAAGAAATTTCTTCGAGTTTTTTTAGAAAGGTAATTGCTTTTGCTAGACTTGCAGCATTTACTTGTTTCTCTTCAGCTATTTTTTCTAAATCCAATGTTTCACCGTATAATTCTTGTCCAAAACATCGATAGGTTAAACACCATAATATAGGATCTTCCGGCACAAGTTCAAAAGGATAAAGTAAGAAAAAATGTCGATCCACGATGTCTTTTATTTGTTGATATAATGTCGGATTATTGTTTTCTAACTCGTCTTTTAATTTTTCAAGTAAAACGATATAAAAGGGTGTTTCAAAAATTTGCGGTAACTGTACTGGGATGAACGTACCCTCATTATTAAATTTTTCTACTTGAATTTCTTTTTCTACACCATGCTCTTTTAAGACATTTAATATCATCGTTTTTAAAAAAGGGTGTGCGGACTTGTTCCTTATGTATTGTGTTAATTCATCTATGTATGGATAAATATTCTGGTTAGAGAGCTGTGCAACTTTGTATATGTTTTCTTTTATATTATCTGATAAAAAAAATGGATTCTCCGGAATATTCGCTTGTTGATTAAACTGTAGGTTATTCGACTCGGATCGATTTTGACTAAATTGCAGTAGTTTTTTATAATGCTCAATTTTTTCTAAAGGAACTTCATTTTCATCTAGCAAAGTACTAATTGTATGTATGATTTCCTCATGATTGCTAAGTTGTATCAAAATCATTAAGTAAACATCAATAATTTCAAAATAGTTTCCTATACCTTGATGCAATAAATAATGACATACTTCTTTCGCCTTTTCATAATTGCCACTTTCATATAATGCAATTAAATAGGCTGTTCCAATTTCGGGATTTTCGGGATCTATTTCATTCGCTTGACCTAAAAACTCTACTGCTTCAGCAAATTGATGATTATCTAAATGAGCTATCCCCATTTCCAAGAGACGATCCTTTAACCCTGGAAAAAGTACAATTTTTTGATCACTTTTCTCATTTTTGTTTTTTCCCATTATAAGTCCGCCTTTTCCGATGTGTTTCTTAGCCAACATCAAGTAATGACAAGTTTAAGTTTAGCATGTTTTTATTTACAAAACAAAAACCCTAGTGATCGTTCATAAACTAGTGAAAAAACAAAAAAACTTACACGAATGTAAGTTTTTTGTTTTCATATGACGTCCCAGGAGGGATTCGAACCCCCGACCCACAGCTTAGAAGGCTGTTGCTCTATCCAGCTGAGCTACTGGGACAGATAATTATGTATTCTCGACTGCAAAAAATCATTGCGTTCATCGAGGACATTTTTAATTATATATGGGTTGTTTTGTTCTGTCAACAGTTTTTTCGTTTTTTCATTTTAAATTGCAGTCTGACTTTCAGACTGCAATTTAAAATACCTATAATGTAAATGTTTGTCGCAGGTCGACCAATTCTTCATGAAGATCAGAAAAGAATTTCGTTGTGATCGAATGATCATTTTTTTCAACGATTGCATATGTTTTTTCTTTACGACCTCGAGGCATTAGTAAGCTGCCGGGATTTAAATATAAAGTCCCATTAATCATCTCTGCACCGAGCATATGCGAATGGCCAAAAAAGACAAAATCCGCACCTACTTCTTTTGCTTTATACGAAAGATTCAAAAGCGTCATTTTCACATTATAATGATGACCATGCGTAATAAATATTTTATTCCCATCAATATTTTCTTTTATATCAAGGGGAAATTGGCGGTCATAATCACAATTTCCTCGAACGACTAAATAGCCGCTTATTTCTTCGTCATTTGCCATTAGTTCCGAATCACCGCAATGAATCATCGCATTGACCTTATTTTCATATTTTTCTTTCAATTGTTTTAATTCCTCGCGTAAACCGTGGCTATCACTAACAATTAATAATTTCATTTTTGATCACCTAAATCAAATAAATTTTGCAAAATTGCAGGAAGCTTGTTTACTGCTTTCGCTCGATGACTAATTCGGTTTTTTTCCTCTGATGATAATTCTGCCATTGTAAGTCCTTTATCTTTAATAAAAAAAATCGGATCATACCCAAAACCATTATCCCCTTTACGTTCGCGAAGTATTTCACCTTCACACGTCCCGGAAACAGTAATCGTTTCTTTCCCGGGAATAGCGATAGCTAATGCACAGTAAAATTTTGCACTTCGATCATCATTTGGTATATCAATCATTTCTGCTAAAACCTTATCAATATTTGCCTCATCATCTTTATCTTCACCTGCATATCTTGCAGAATAGATGCCAGGTCTGCCATCTAGGGCATCAATAACCAAGCCGCTATCATCTGCAATCGTCATTATATTATATTGTTGTGATATCGTTTCTGCTTTTAAGATTGCATTTTCCTCAAATGTACTGCCTGTCTCTTCCACGTCAATTGCATCGGGAAAATCCAATAAAGTCTTTACTTTAATATTAAAGGTTGAAAACATTTTTTCAAATTCTTTTGCCTTACCTTTATTTTTGGTTGCAATAATCACTTGTTTTTCCATTTTTCTATTCCTCATCACGATTATTTTCTATTTTCGCTGAAATTTCACCTAGTGCTTGTTTTTGGATACTGAACAACTCATTCAGTCCATGCTTTGCAGCTTCAATTAATTGTTGCAGCTCTTCTGGAGAAAACGTTGCTTCTTCCCCTGTTCCTTGTAATTCAACAAATTTCCCCTCACCAGTCATTACAACATTCATATCTACTAAAGCTTGGCTATCTTCGGCATAGTTTAAATCGAGGACTGTACCTGCATCTTTGATGATACCAACACTAGTTGCAGCTAAATAATCTGTAATTGGAAAATTTTTCATTCCTTTATTTTCATGTAATTTCGAGAGCGCTTGTGCCATTGCAACGAATGCACCTGTAATAGAAGCTGTTCTAGTTCCTCCATCCGCTTGGATGACATCGCAGTCTATCCACACAGTTCTTTCCCCAATTTGATCCAGTTGTACGACTGCACGCAAGGCACGGCCGATTAATCGTTGGATTTCCATCGTCCTTCCAGTCACTTTACCCTTAGAAGATTCACGTATATTGCGTTGCTCTGTTGCACGTGGAAGCATAGAATACTCTGCTGTTATCCAACCTTTTCCGCTGCCTCGCATAAAAGGTGGAACTCGATCTTCAATACTAGCTGTACATATTACCTTCGTATCTCCTACAGTAATGAGGACAGATCCTTCCGGATGCTTTAAGTATTCTGTTTCTATATGTATTGGTCTTAATTGTAACGCTTCTCTACCGTCAACTCTCACCAGTAGACCTCCTTTTTTAAACCAAGAAAGAAGAGGTGGCTCACGATGTGCGAGCCTACCTCTTAATTTTATTATTTATAGTATAACAAATTTTTCATATTAAAAACTACCTGTGTTTACCTCGTTTTGTCAAAACTTTTATATAAAATAGGCTATAAACTACCTTAATAGAGGGATTTTTGAGCAAAAAAATTGCCACCCCCCTAAATCTAAGGATAATTGAGGTTACCACACACCCAACAACCTTAGAAAAGGAAGTGACAAGTTGTACCCTCAAATTATAACCTATTTACTAACTTTTATAAAATTCCAAGAACAAATAATTCGAACATTACTCACCCTACTTATTGGGAAGAGTATGTTTGATAAACCGAAAGATCAGCAGCCTGTTAACAAACCTTATCGAAAACTACAAGTTGATGATCTTCCCATTATCGAAATCCCAGAAAAGCTGAATTATCGAAATCTCCTAACGGAGTACCAAGAGAAGCATGGGAAATCTCTTAAACCCGTTCGAAGACACAAGAACGCAAAAGTGTCGGTACCTAAAGGAATGAAATGTCCTAAGTGTGGTGCACCATCTGATTATCTTTATGCCAATAATGGTGATAAGGGACAGTATCAATGCAAGGTATGTTCTTGCCTTTTCAGCGATAAGAATCGTTTTTCGAAAGAGGCCATTTTGAAATGTCCTCATTGTTCTAAAACACTCGATAAGATCAAGGAGCGAAAAGATTTCGATGTGTTTAAGTGTAAAAATGACGACTGTCCGTATTATCAAAAGAAATTAAACGGTATGTCTTCCAAAGAAAAGAAACAGTTTAAAAAGGATCCCCAGTCGTTTAAGTTAAGGTATATTTTTCGCCAATTTCACATTGATTTTCAACCATTATCCAAGAATTCACCGGAGTTGCCAGTTGTTGATCTGTCTAGAATCTATGCTTCTCCGCATACGTTAGGTTTGATATTGACCTACCATGTGAATTACGGTCTTTCCGCAAGAAGGACCGCTGCCCTTATGCAGGATGTTCACGGTGTAGCTATTTCTCATCAGACGATATTGAACTACGAAAATAGTGTGGCTCTTTTACTTAAACCTTACGTGGATCACTATCCTTATGAGCTTTCAGATCAATTCTGTGGTGACGAAACCTATATCCGGGTCAATGGAAAATGGCATTATCTCTTTTTCTTCTTTGACGCGGTGAAAAAGATCGTCCTTTCGTACCGAGTGTCGCCTAATCGTGATACAGCATCCGCCATTCAAGCGATAAACGACGTCCTACTGAAGATGGAAGAGATCCCTGAAAACCTTACATTCGTAGTAGATGGAAATCCAATCTATCTTCTAGCCCAGCATTTCTTCGCTCAGAATAATATTTCTTTCGATGTGAAGCAAGTAATCGGGCTGACAAATGAAGATCCCATCTCAACCGAATACAGACCGTTAAAACAGATTATCGAAAGACTGAATCGCACATTTAAAGGAAATTATCGCTCTACACAAGGATTTGGATCGGATCATGGATCTGTTTCTTTTGTCACCTTGTTTGCGGCGTATTTTAACTTTCTACGACCACATGCATCCCTAGAGGGCAAGGTACCCGTTGTGAATCCAAAGTTATCAGGACTTCCTACCATGCCTGCGCGTTGGACAAAGCTCATCGAGTTAGCTCAACGATGGATAGTCGAACAAAGATCCGCCTAACTTTTTGTTTAGCAGAGCCCTTGGACAAATTTAGCAATCGGCGGAGCGAACTCTTGACAAACCGAACTTGCCAATGGTTTAAAATGAAAATACCAAGGGCTTATTTGGTATGCCTTCTTTTTGTCCCCTTCGCCCTTGTTAACCTTGGATCAAACCATTGGCGTGTTTGTCAAGAGCGATTGCGGGAGCTCCCCACCTAATAAATGGAAAGTAACCTAAACAACTATTTAGTTTTCATAGAACTTTTTACAATACCGTTTACCTTTTCTGGACGAGTCACTGGTTCTGATAGTGGTTTTCCTTCTTCATTTAACAATTTCGTGCTCCCGTTTACTTCAATAGCCACACTCTTAATACCTTTTTGCTCCGTTAAAGAATAGACGAGAGGTTTTAAAACATTTTCCGAAATCTTGTTTTCTTCAAAACTACCTAGAATATTTTCGTTAAAATTCAATGTTACTTTCCCGTCCTTAACAACTGGTTCATCTAATAAGGCCACTTCCGATTGAAAGGCACTGACAAGTGAAGAATTCGGATTTGGTCCCTTTACTAACTCATTTATTACAGCCTTTACATCATTTGTTTCCTTATTACTTATTCTTTTCGTCACAGGAACATAGTATGACTTGCCATCATTTTCATCTAAGTAATAGACCGTTAATGAATGCGTATTTGTAATATCAATTACACCGGTAAGATCTGTATTTATTCCATTTGCTCTTGTTAATCCCTCTTGGTTAATCGGTGTTTTATTAACAGGCATTTCTTTTAATGGGTGCCCATTTACACTTAACGTCACTCGTTCGATTGAATCAAATTGTGTTAATGTCCATGTGATTGATTGCATAATTTTCTCTTCGTCTTTTTTATCATAACCATTAAATTCCTTTGAAAAATCAACCGCTGCTGTCCCATCTTTTTTCACATCCACACTTATTTTCGTATCCGCAGGCAGTACGGCTCTAAATCCATTCGGGATAATATTTTGACCCGGTCCATCAACGACTAGGTATTCTAACGCTTTTGTCGCTATACCTTTTTCATTTGGCAATGGCAATGCTTGTGAAACGACATAGCCATTTTTATCAATTAAATACAATTCAGTCATGATCGTATTCTTTTCATCTACTGCGTTTGTTTGTTTATCTTTATCCCCTGTTATTGATTCCCCTTTCTTTAATGAGCTTACCGTTTTCGGTGGATCAATTTTTTCCGTTTTGTCACCTCCAAATAAACCACAACCTGACAAATACATACTTGATGCAAGCATAGTTACTGCTACTGTCACCTTTGTTTTTTTAGACATTTTTGTACCCTCCTAAGACAGTTTGTACTACTATCTATACGAGCCTTCATTAAAAAATAGACCGTTTTTTCTTTGCATAAAAAAATCCATTTATTCAGGAGTTATTCGTCTCCTAAATAAATGGTTTCCACATTCGCAATCTCTTGTTCTAACCATGCAGTAGCAATTTGAGAAAACATACTGCTGGAACCTGTAGTAAAAAATTGATGTTTTGGACATGCATTCTCTGTACTCATTAAATGCCGAAAATATAAGATTGTACTTATTTCACGCGCTGTTTCATCTCCGGAACTAATGACTTTCACTTCACTACCCATTACATTTTTTATTAAACCTTCTAATAAAGGATAATGTGTGCAGCCTAGAATCAATGTATCAATGCCGCTTTTTTGGATTGGAGCCAATGATTCAGCGACAATTTTTTTTGCAATGGAGCTTTTGTACTCTCCACTCTCAACAAGAGGCACAAATTTCGGACAGGCAAGTGATGTAATACTTACCTTCCTATTTATAGATTTTAACGCTTTTTCATACGCACCGCTTTTAATTGTACCAATCGTCCCTAACACACCGATATTAAATCCTTTTGTATTTTTTAATGCTGCTCTTGCCCCCGGATAAATAACACCTAATACAGGTATTTTCAACTCTGTACGAATTTCATCCAAAACAACAGCAGTCGCGGTGTTACAGGCAATGACTAACATTTTTATATTTCTTTTTAATAAAAATCTTGTCATTTGCCATGTATATGCCTTTACTTCATCAACAGGTCTTGGACCATATGGACAACGGGCAGTATCACCGACGTATATAATGCTTTCATTCGGCAATTGTTTCAGCACTTCTTTTACAACCGTTAGTCCTCCAACACCTGAATCAATAATACCTATTGGTTGGTTCAACAATCTCGCCTCATTCTGCTTTCATTTCTTGATGTAATTTAATAAGGCTTTTCTTTAAATGAATAACCTCATCAACTGAAAAATTTATTAATATGTCTTGCAAATATCCTTGTCGTTTTTGGATGACTTCTTCAATCATCTTTTCTCCCTTAGCCAATAGGTGAATTCGTACCACTCTGCGATCGTGTGGGTCTTTTACACGAACAACCAGTTCGTTTTTTTCCATACGGTCAATTAAATCGGTCGTCGTGCTAAAAGCCAAATACATTTTATTAGACAGCTCACCAATGGTCATATCTCCGTCTTCAAATAACCATTGCAGAGCGACGAATTGGGGAGGTGTAATTGTATATTCACTAAGTAATTCTCTTCCCTTTTGTTTGATGATCGCTGCTATATACCGTAAATCTTTTTCTATAGCTGCCACATCCACTGCTGCGTGTATTTGTACATTTCCTTCATTATTCATTAATGAAGAACCCCCTATCAGTTAGAAGTCAGATTTGAAGAAAATGGCGTAATCCAATTGCTCATATTTCTATAAGAAAAACCTAACTTCATTGGCATCTTAAATTTATACGATGGTTTTATTTAAAATCCACTAAAAATATTGTCACCTTTTTTTATTAAAAATTCAAGCATGATTTGTTTTATAGCAGTAATAACCTTTAATAATATGACAAAACCGACTGCTAATTAGCAGCCGGTTTTTCGGTTAAAGCTTTAACTCTCCCATGCGAAGAAGTTCAACCACAGCTTGAGAACGCCCCTTGACTCCAAGCTTTTGCATGGCATTGGAAATATGATTTCGAACTGTTTTTTCGCTAATAAACAATTCGCTTGCAATTTCTTTCGTCGTTTTATCTTGAACTAACAGCTCGAACACTTCTCTTTCTCTTTTTGTAAGCAGCGGTTTGTGTGTGAATTCGTTGTCCTTCAACTATTGTAACCCTCCTTGCCTTCGCCAGCTTTAAACCGCGGGGATGGTTGTCAAATTATCATATGTGAGAGAAATAAGTAGAGTGACATCGTATTGGCAAGGAAGTGAAGAAAACAGAAAAAATGTGCAAATTATTTATATAATTTAAGGTTGTTACCTATATTTAATTCAAATTTCAACTTTCAGCAGCCTATCCATTTGAGATTAATTTTTCTTTTTCCTCTTCTGACCACGCAACCCCCTTCCCTGTCTTTTTAGAAATTTGCACCATTACACCCCGTCCAACAAAACAAACATCATTTTGCTCATTAATTGCCATATAATGAAGATCAACAGAAGATGTACCGATTTTATTTGCTTTGACAAAAACTTTTAGTTTTTCATCAAAAAACACTTGACGAATATAATCACATTGTAAATCAGCAACTACCGGAATTGTTTCACTTTCTTCTTTTAACCAGTCTTGCATAAATTCTATTTGCTTTAAAAATTCGATTCGTGCTTCTTCAAAATATGTAAATGGAACGGTATTATTTAAATGGCCATACATATCTGTTTCGGAAAAGCGAACTTTAACAGGATGATAAAAAGTAAAACCCTTTTGCCATTCATGAACATCTTCAATATAAGAAATCTTCTTCATATAATTCTCCCCCTTTTGAAATGAATGAGTATTCATTCTCCTTTTATTATACCGAGAATATAAAATAGTTGAAAGAAAATTAAAAAGAAAAGCCTTCAAACATTTAGCTTGAAGGCTTTTCTTATATACTTAGTCTACCATATGATCGCTTCCGAAGAAGTTTTTGAACATTTGGAATGTCGTTGCTCTATTTAGGGAAGCAATAGACGTTGTTAAAGGAATACCTTTCGGGCAAGACTGCACACAGTTTTGTGAGTTTCCACAGTTAGCAAGTCCACCATCTCCCATAATTGCTTCTAGACGTTCATCTTTATTCATCGCACCGGTTGGGTGGCTGTTGAATAAACGAACTTGTGAAAGTGGTGCAGGTCCAATGAAGTTAGATTTACTGTTAACATTCGGACAAGCTTCTAAACAAACCCCACATGTCATACATTTAGAAAGTTCATATGCCCATTGACGTTTTTTCTCAGGCATACGTGGTCCTTCACCAAGATCATATGTTCCATCAATCGGAATCCATGCTTTGACCTTTTTCAAAGAATCAAACATACGGCTTCGGTCTACTTGGAGATCACGGATAACCGGGAATGTACGCATCGGTTCAAGACGAATCGGCTGTTCTAATTTATCGACTAGTGCAGAACATGACTGTCTTGGCTTCCCATTAATAACCATAGAACATGCGCCACAAACTTCTTCTAAACAGTTCATATCCCAAGTGACTGCAGTCGTTTTTTCGCCTTTTGCGTTAACTGGATTACGGCGAATTTCCATCAATGATGAAATTACGTTCATATTTGGACGATACGGTAATTCAAATTCTTCTTGATATGGAGTAGAATTTGGATTATCTTGACGAGTTATAATAAAGCGTACCGTTTTTTGTTCACTCATCCTTATTTCTCCTCTTTCATTATAGTATAGTCACGTTTACAGGCTTATCGATTTAACATTAATACGGAAATTAATGTTTCTTAGTATAGTCACGTTCACGAGGCTTAATAAGGGATACATCTACATCCTCATAGCTAAATTTCGGAGTATTAGTAGAAGCATCGAAATCAGCCATAGTAGTTTTTAACCATTCTTCATCATTACGTTTAGCAAAATCAGGCTTGTAATGAGCACCGCGGCTTTCATTACGATTTAATGCACCAATCGTTATTACACGAGCTAGATGCAGCATATTTTTTAATTGGCGTGTAAATGTTGCCGCTTGGTTGCTCCATTTTGCCGTATCATTCACGTTAATATTATTGTAACGTTCCATTAATTCAAGAATTTTATCATCTGTTTTTTGAAGACGATCATTGTAACGAACAACCGTTACATTTTCAGTCATCCATTCCCCAAGTTCTTTATGAAGAAGATATGCATTTTCCGTACCATTTAAGGATAAGATATTATTCCATTTATCTTCTTCTTTTTTAACAGCCTTATCAAAGATAGAAGAGGACAAGCCATCTGTACTTTTTTCTAATCCATCAATATAATTAACTGCTTCAGGACCTGCAACCATACCGCCATAAATAGCAGATAATAATGAGTTTGCACCTAAACGGTTAGCACCATGTTGTGAATAATCACACTCACCTGCTGCAAATAATCCTTGAATTTTCGTATGTTGTTTATAGTCAACCCATAAACCGCCCATTGAGTAGTGAACTGCAGGGAAGATTTTCATAGGTACTTTATGTGGATCTTCACCTACGAACTTTTCGTAAATTTCAATGATTCCACCGAGTTTTACATCAAGCTCATGCGGATCTTTATGTGAAAGATCAAGATAAACCATGTTTTCTCCATTGATACCAAGCTTCATATCTACACATACGTTAAATATTTCACGTGTAGCGATATCACGAGGTACTAGGTTTCCGTAAGCAGGATATCTCTCCTCTAAGAAATACCAAGGTTTACCGTCTTTATATGTCCAAACCCGTCCACCTTCACCACGTGCAGACTCACTCATTAAGCGCAGTTTGTCATCACCAGGAATTGCTGTAGGATGGATTTGAATGAATTCACCATTAGCATAAGTTGCACCTTGTTGGTAAACAATAGATGCAGCAGAACCAGTATTAATAATTGAGTTAGTAGATTTACCAAAGATAATTCCGGGACCACCTGAGGCGACGATAACCGCATCCGCTTCAAAAGATTGAATTTCCATTGAAGTAAGATTTTGGGCAACAATTCCTCGGCAAACTCCTTCATCATCCTTAACAATACCCAGGAATTCCCATCCTTCGAACTTATTAACAAGTCCAGCTACTTCATGACGACGAACTTGTTCATCAAGTGCATATAATAATTGTTGTCCTGTCGTTGCACCTGCAAATGCTGTACGGTGATGTTGCGTTCCACCGAAACGACGGAAATCAAGTAAACCTTCTGGTGTACGATTAAACATTACACCCATACGATCAAATAAATGAATAATTCCAGGAGCAGCATCACACATTGCTTTAACTGGCGGTTGATTTGCTAAGAAATCTCCGCCATAAACTGTATCATCAAAATGAATCCATGGTGAATCTCCTTCACCTTTCGTATTCACCGCACCATTAATTCCACCTTGTGCACATACAGAGTGAGAACGTTTTACTGGTACCAATGAAAATAAGTCCACTTGTTTTCCTGCTTCTGCTACTTTTATTGTTGACATCAAGCCAGCTAAGCCTCCACCGACTACGATGATTTTTCCTTTACTCACTCAAGACTCACTCCTTCTTTAAACATGTTTACGAACATGATTGTTTCGCTTTGTCTTATACAAAAGCGAAGATAGCACGAATACCGATAATTGATAATACAACAAATACAACTAATACAACATAAGATGTAATTTGTTGTGAACGTGGTGATTGAGTAATTCCCCAGCTAACACAGAAAGACCATAATCCATTAGAGAAATGGAATGTTGTCGCAATTAGGCCAATTATGTAAAATGCGATCATCCAAGGATTAGAGAAAACATTCTCCATTAAACTAAAATCAAGAGTTGCATTTCCTAAAGCCACTTGAATTCTAGTTTCATAAACGTGCCACGCAAGGAAAATCAAAACAATTACACCAGAAATTCGTTGGAATAAAAACATCCAATTTCGAAAATAGCCTAATCTACTCGTATTGTTTTTTGCTGTGAATGCAATATATAGTCCATAAATTGCGTGAAACAGCAAAGGTAAATAAATTACAATGATTTCAACGAAAATGAGGAATGGAAGACTTTCCATAAAGCCTACGGCATTGTTAAATGATTCCTCTCCGCCTGTAGCAAAATGGTTCACAACTAAGTGGACAATTAAAAAGATACCAATTGGCACAACACCTAGTAATGAATGCAATCTGCGATTTAAAAACTCACGATTTCCGGCCACATTTTACCCCCCTTAATAATAAAAGCGTGTGCATAGCAAAATTATTCAAAATTAGATTTTGAATACCATGCAATTTCATAACAATTATGTGACATATCCATTTTACTCCCGCACTAGGTAAGCGTCAAGGAAACGGATACACGAATTCGACAAAAAAAGGGATGCTTTTTTGCTGTTTCAAACATGTAAATCATTGATAATACATTAAATTTCTCCAATATATAGTTTGTCTCAAATTTTCCGAAAAAATTTAAATCAAATAACTTACCAAAATTTATATTAAACTGAAATAAAATTTTGTATATAATATAACTATAGAGAAAGAGGGGAATTACGTGAAATCTTCTGCAGAATTAGAAATAAATACGGAAAATAATGAACTTTCCATTCCGGCGTTCGGTTATGAATTAATTCGCGATATATTATTACCCGAAATATTAGGGAAAGAAACTCCGGATATTCTTTATTGGTCAGGTAAGCTACTAGCTCGAAAATTCCCACTTATGTCGATAAATGAAATCATATCTTTTTTTGATGAAGCAGGTTGGGGAAACCTTCGAATTACAAAAGACGAAAAAAAAGGAATGGAATTGGAACTAACAAGTCCATTAATTAGTCGGCAAATTGAATTGAAAACAGAATCAAGTTTTAAACTTGAAGCCGGTTTTTTAGCCGAACAAATTCAATCACAGAAAAAAGTAAGAACAGAAGCATATGAAGAAATCGTTAAACGTCATAAAAAAGTTAAAATTATTGTGCAATGGGATCTAAAAGATACGGATGTTTAAGAAAGAGGCTGGGACAAAACCCACCTCTGAGATGAAAAAGCCGGTGAATTTTTACGACGAGTAAAATTTCACCGGCTTTGATTATTTTTTGAATAAAAATAAGGACCACTTCTGATAAAATTAAGTTACCATACCAAATAAAATCAGAAAGAAGGATCCTTATGTTTAAAAATTATACCATGAATCAATTAGTTTTGCCTTTAGATTTAGAAGTAAAGTTACAAAAAAATGATATTGCCTTCCATGTTCATCATTTAGTTGAAAGTATCCCTCATGAAGCGTTCGAATCATTTCAGAGAAATGATGGCTGTCCTGCCTACCATCCACGCATGATGCTTAAAATTATCTTATGTGCCTACACGCAATCTGTTTTTTCAGGGCGAAAAATTGAAGCCCTATTAAAAGACAGTATCCGTATGATGTGGCTAGCTCAAGGGCATGAACCAAGCTACCGAACAATCAACCGATTCCGTGTTCAACCAGAAGTGAAAAATTTAATTCGCCAATGTTTCGTCCAATTCCGTTGCCAATTAATTGAAGAAAAACTGATCGATCAAGAAGCAATTTTTATCGATGGTACAAAGATTGAAGCGAATGCAAATAAATTTACGTTTGTCTGGAAGAAATCGATTGAGAAGTATCATCAAAGTTTAATTGAAAAGTCAAACCAGCTATATGATGAGCTTCTTGAGAATGAAATCATACCTGAAATCGAACGTGAAAGCGATGAACAGTTATCATTGGAAGAGCTCGCTCAATTGGTTCAAAAAGTGGATGATGTCGTAAACGAGTATGATAAACAAATTGAAGCATCATCGGATGTTCCAGAACGAAAAGCTTTAAGAAATGAACGCAAATATCCGAAAAAAGTGCGTAAACAGTTGATTGATTTTATCGTACGAAAACAGAAATACCAACGAGACCTTGAAATCTTTGGTACACGTAATAGCTATTCTAAAACAGATCCAGATGCGACATTTATGCGAATGAAAGATGATTATATGAAAAATGGACAATTGAAGGCTGGTTATAATACACAAATCGCAACGGAAGGTCAATATGCGCTTGCCTATGGATTATTCTCAAACCCAACAGACACACGTACGTTAATTCCCTTTCTAGATGAGATTGAGCAGGATTATTTCGAGTTACCGGAACACATCGTCACAGATGCAAGTTATGGTAGTGAAGAAAATTATAATGATATCCTTTTGAACAGAAAACGTGAAGCACTTATTCCTTATACGCTGTATATGAAGGAAAAAAAAAGAAAACCTACAAACAAAACCTATTCAATCCAGACAACTGGCCGTACGATGAAGAAACAGATACCTATACATGTCCAAACCAGAAACATCTTACATTTCACGATTATTCTGTCCGTACTGATCGTACAGGATTCCAACGGAAGTTTAAAATCTACGAGTGCAAAGACTGTTCGGACTGCCCATTCCGTTCCTCCTGTACCAAAGCAAAAGAAGGCAACAATCGAAAACGAATGGTGAATGAAACATGGGAACAACAAAAAGAATATGTAAGAACGAAGCTTTCAGAAGAGAGAACGGGTGCGATCTATCGAAAACGCAAAATCGATGTGGAACCAGTTTTTGGATTCTTGAAGGCTAATTTGCGTTTCACACGATTTTCCGTACGAGGAAAATCGAAGGTAGAAAATGAAATGGGCTTTGCATTAATGGCAGTGAATTTAAGAAAATACACTGCCCAACAACTAAGGTAATAGAAGAATTACACGTAAAAAAAAGAAAAAGGTGAATTTGAGTACACTCAAATTCACCTTTTTCACTATTTGAAGCTAGTTATGTCCCAGCCTCTTTCTTTCTTTTATTTTACCTCTAGTTCAACCTTCTCAAGCTCAAATGCGGTATGTAGAGCTTGTGTTGCTTCTATCATATATTTTTCTTCTATTACCGTAGATACTTTAATTTCTGATGTACTAACCATTTTTATTTCAATATTATTAATGGATAGAATGTCAAACATTTTAGCGGCAACTCCCGGATTTGAAATCATCCCTGAACCAATGATTGAGACTTTTGCAAGACCCGATTCATATTCAAAATTATCGAATCCTAAAGATTCTTGATTTTGCTCCAGTATCTCAATCGTATCACGTAAATCATCATTTTTTATTGAAAATGAGAGATAGGCATCTTCCCCTTCCGTTTGATTTTGGATAATAATGTCAACATTAATATTTTGTTTAGCTAATTTTGTGAATATCGTTGATAAGTATTTAAATCCATTTTTTAACCCAAAAATAGTGATTCTCGTAATTTTGTCCTCAAAAGCTACACCACGAACAATTAAACTTTTTTCCATTGTTACTTCCTCCTCAATGTTTGTTCCAGGTTCTCTTACTAAGCTCGAACAAACTTCTAACGGTATTTGGTAATTTTTGGCGAATTCGACAGCTCTGGCATGTAAAACCCCCGCTCCAAGATTTGCAAGTTCTAACATTTCATCATAGGAAATTGCGCCTAATTTTCGAGCATGAGGAATATATCGCGGATCAGAAGTATAAACACCAGTCACATCCGTATAAATTATACATTTCTCAGCTTTCAGCGCTGCGGCTAATGCGACTGCTGTTGTGTCGGATCCTCCTCTTCCTAATGTGGTAATTTCGCCATTAGTCGTGACACCTTGAAACCCTGCAACAATAACTATTTGATCATTTTGTAATTGGTTCGTAATTTTTTGTGGATTAATATCAATGATTCGAGCATTGCTATGTACATCTTCTGTTAAGATATTCGCCTGCCAACCTGTGAAGGATATAGACGTATGACCTAGTTCAGCGAGTGCCATCGATAATAGGGAAATAGTAATTTGTTCACCTGTTGAAAGCAGCATATCCATTTCTCTTTTACTTGGATAGGACGAAATTTCTTTTGAAAGCTTCACGAGTTGATCCGTTGTTTTTCCCATTGCCGAAACGACAACAACTACTTGATTGCCTTTCTTTTTTTCATCAATAATTCGGTTAGCTGTATTTTTTATTCTATTTACATCCCCAACTGAGGTTCCACCAAATTTAAGTACGATTCGCGCCAACAATTTTCGCCTTCTTTCAAAATTATGTTTTTACTGCTACTCGCCTATTTCGCATAAAAAAAGCAATGAGATACCTATCTCATTGCTTTAGGAGACGTAATATACAGATTACGAATAGCCTTATGCGAGATAGCTCTCCAAGATGTACCACACATCTTGACAGTCCAGCATTTCTTAAATGCTTAGACCAGCAAAAACAGGAATGAGCCTTGTTTTTGCTTCGGCAAAACTCCCTTTCAAAGCTTTTCATCGAATCTCATACTTCTCCAAGCCTCTACTCTTTAGTTTCGCACCTCTACCCTTATTTTAAAATAAAAGTTAGATTTAATTTTAAGTCATTATAACACATTAAAATTTACTTGACTATCCTTACTTTCCACAGTTTTCAAATTATTGTGCATCTAGCTTTTCTTTCAATGCTTTCGCTGATGCTTGTGGGATGCCAAGTTCTAAAAACTCTTCGATTGGTGCCTCTTTCATTTTTTTCATTGATCCAAAATGGCGAAGTAACTGTTTCTTTCTTTTCGGACCTATTCCTGCAATGTCATCTAACATCGATTGAAACGCATTTTTGCCTCTAAGCTGACGGTGGAATGTAATTGCAAATCGATGAACCTCATCTTGAATTCTTTGTAAAAGGTAGAATTCTTGACTGTTTCTTGCAAGTGGTACAATCTCCAATGGATTCCCAGACAATAGTTGCGAGGTTTTATGTTTTTCATCCTTTGCCAATCCGGCTAGCGGGATCGTTAACCCAAGTTCATTTTCTAAAATATCCCGTGCCGCTTCTATTTGACCTTTACCACCATCAATAATGATCAAATCGGGAAGCGGCAGCTCCTCACGCAATGCCCTGCCATATCTTCTTCTAACGACTTCTCTCATCGATTCATAGTCATCCGGACCTTGAACTGTTTTTATTTTATACTTTCGATACTCTTTCTTTTCCGGCTTTCCATCAACAAATACAACCATTGCAGAAACTGGATTTGTTCCTTGAATATTCGAATTATCAAAAGCCTCAATGCGATGTGGCGTATAAATACCCATTGCTTCGCCAAGATTTTCGACCGCTTTAATTGTCCGTTCTTCATCACGTTCGATTAAGGCAAATTTTTCTTTTAAAGCGACGGCTGCATTTTTTTCGGCCAGCTTTATTAATTCTCTTTTTTGTCCCCTTTTTGGTTGAATCACTTTTGTTTCTAATAATTGATTTGCTAGATCTGAATCTACTTTTTCCGGTAGTAAAACTTCTTTAGGTTTAAAGTGATTCGGCATTAAATAAAATTGTCCGAGGAAGGATAAAAATTCCTCTTCCGGTTCATCATAAAAAGGAAACAGTGAAACATCCCGTTCAATTAGCTTTCCTTGACGGATAAAAAAGACTTGAACACACATCCACCCTTTATCAACAGCAAAACCAAATACATCTCTATCTGTGAAATCATTCATGGTGATTTTTTGTTTTTCCATTGTCGTTTCAATATTGATGATTTGGTCTCTATATTCTTTTGCTCGTTCAAATTCTAAGTTTTCGGCAGCATCTTCCATCTTTTTCGTAAGCTCTTGTTTTATTTCTTTATAACCGCCATTTAAAAATCGGGTAATGTCATCCACTATTTCTTTATATGTTTCTTCCTTTACTTCATTCACACACGGTGCAAGGCATTGTCCTAAGTGATAATACAAACAAACGCGATCAGGCAATGTTGAGCATTTTCTGAGAGGGTAAATACGATCTAATAATTTCTTTGTTTCATTTGCTGCTTGAACATTCGGGTAAGGGCCAAAGTATTTGCCCTTATCACGTTTTACTTTTCTTGTCGTTATCAATTTAGGATGTCGTTCATGTGTCAGTTTAATATAAGGATAACTTTTATCATCTTTTAACATGACATTGTATTTTGGGTCGTGCTTTTTAATTAGATTGATTTCTAAGATGAGTGCTTCAATATTAGATGAAGTAATTATATATTCAAAGTCTTCAATTTCACTGACAAGCCTTTGTGTTTTCCCATCATGTGAGCCAGTAAAATAGGATCTCACACGATTTTTTAATATTTTCGCCTTCCCAACATAGATGATTGTCCCTTGTCTGTCTTTCATTAAATAGCAGCCTGGCTGATCGGGAAGGATTGCTAATTTATTTTTAATTCTTTCATTCATACTTTTTACCCCTTTTTCAATATCGATGGGTTATTTTTGGAATGTGGAATAGGTGGGGAGAAATTGTTTAAAAAATCCGAGTCGATGTAGACTCGGATTATATTTATTAAAGATGTTTGTTCACTAATTCAACTAATGCTTCTTTTGGTTGGTAGCCGATTACTTTATCTACTTCTTGGCCATCTTTCATTAAGATGAGTGTTGGGATACTCATTACGCCGTATTTACTTGCAGTTTCTTGGTTTTCATCAACATCAAGTTTAACGATTTTGACTTTATCTCCCATTTCACTATCTAATTCTTCAAGTACCGGTGCAATCATTTTACATGGTCCACACCATGTAGCCCAAAAATCTGTTAGTACTAATCCTTCAGAAGTTTCTGAAGAAAAATTTTGATCAGTTGCATGTGTAATTGCCATTGAATTACAACCTCCTATGAAAACTATATTACAAATTCTAACGCAAGTATAACATCGTTCTTTTTCATATGCTAATGATTTGTTTCTATTTTAAACTTCCCACAACTTTTTTTGTTATGCATATTCCTAAATGGATTATATTCTTATATTTTTTAACCTTAGTGAATTTAAAACAACGGAAACAGAGCTAAAAGCCATCGTTGCACTTGCAAACCATGGGGGCAATACACCCGTTATAGCAAGTGGGATACTAATAATATTATAAATAAACGCCCACACGAAATTTTGCTTAACATTCAACATTGTTTTTTTGCTAATAATAATCGCATCGGCTATTCGATTTAAATCATTGTTTAACAATGTTATGTCACCGGAATCAACGGCAATATCTGATCCATTCCCCATTGCCATCCCTATATTTGCAACTGTTAGTGCGGGTGCATCATTAATTCCATCACCCACCATGATTACACCTTGTCCTTTATTTTGATAATTTTTGATTAACTCCGCTTTCATTTGCGGAGTAACTTCAGCTTGAAAATGCTCAATTCCAGCTTTTTTCGCTACTAATTTTGCTGTGTTTTTATTATCACCAGATAGCATCGATACGGAAAGCCCCAACTTTTTTAGTCTTGCTATTGCCTTTTCAGAAGTATCCTTCATTTCATCTGCGACTGCAATCATTCCTTGAATCTGCTCCTCCATTGAAACAAGGACAACGGTTTTCCCTTCGTCCTCCAGTCCCTTAACATCTTTTTCAATATCCTTGAATGTACTATTTCCTTGTTTTTTAAAATACGAGGGGTTCGCAATGACAATTTGTTTTCCATCTACAGTTGCTTTAACTCCATGACCCGGAATTGTTGTTGCGCTCCCAATATTCGGGATTAAATCCACCCGTTTTTCGACCTCTTTAACAATCGCTTTTGCAATTGGGTGGTTCGTGTTTTTTTCTATTGCTCCAATTAATTGGAGAAATAGTTTTTCTTCTAAATTTCGCACCATTATATCTGTAACTGCTGGTTCACCTTTTGTAATTGTTCCTGTCTTATCAAGGACAACCATGTTGTTTTTTGAAAGGAGTTCAATCATTTTCCCCTCTTTAAAAAGGATACCTAATTGGGCAGCTCTTCCGCTTCCAACCATTATTGATGTTGGGGTTGCCAATCCTAATGCACAAGGACAAGAAATAATTAATACAGCTATCGCTTTCTCAATTGCATCTCCCATCTGTCCAGGATTTAAATTTACGTACCATAATAAAAAGGTTGCAATCGCAATGATGATAACGATAGGAACAAAAATTCCGGTAAATTTATCCGCAATATGTTGGATGGGTGGCTTGGAAATTTGAGCTTCTTCTACAATTCCAATAATTTTTGATAGAATTGTTTCTGATTCTTTTTTCGTTGCTTTTATTTTCAATACGCCATTTTCATTGATCGTTCCAGAATAAACATTATTACCAATACTTTTTTCAACCGGAATGCTTTCCCCTGTTAACATTGCTTCATTAACTGTTGATGTCCCTTCAACAACCTGTCCATCAATTGGAATTTTTTCACCCGGTTTAACGAGTAGTACATCACCTGGAACAATTTGATGGATAAACGTTTCCGATTCTTCCCCGTTCTCGTACTTTATTGCTGACTTTACTTGTAATTGATTCAGCTTTTTTATTGCATCCATTGTCTTTCTCTTCGTTTTAGCTTCCATTAATTTTCCTAATAAAACAAACGTAATGATTAAAACACTCGTTTCATAATGGAGCCCATTATTATTTGATGGTGTAAATGTTAAGAAGTGACTATAAAAATAAGCGGCAGTGGTACTTAAGACTACCAATACATCCATATTTGCCTGTCGATTTTTAATTGCACTCCATGCTCCTTCATAAAAAGGATAAGCAATAATAAATTGGACAGGTGTGGCGAGTGTTAGTTGAAACAAAGGATTTAGAAAAATCTCCGGAATTGGTATAAATGAAAGATTCATATGTGACAACATTGTCCAAATTAGTGGGATTGAAAGAATCGCGGAGATGATAAATTTCCACGTTAACCGAACCATTTCCTTTCTTTTTGATTCGGTAGAATGACTTGTATTTCTGGAAATAATCGGTTCAAATCCAATTTTTTTTATTTTATTTAAGATTTGAAGTTTACTTGTTTGATTAGGGTCAAACATCACTCTTCCTTTTTCGGTTGCTAAATTAACATTAACTTTTAGTACGCCGTCCATTTTCGTAACTACTTTTTCGATTCTCGTTGCGCATGCACTACAATGCATCCCTTTAATATCTATTTGCATTGATTCAACCATACATTTCACCCAACTTTAGCCCATATTTATTACTAGTTTATTTTTATAAATATGGACTAGAACCGTCGTTTAAAAAAGAAATCGATGATACATATCGTTTCCTGCTTATTCATTTCTAACTTTGCCAAACTTCTTGCGCATAGAAAACTAGATTTATGAATAAAAAACATAAGAATTCCGGCAATTTGTTGATCAAGTTGGATGTCTATCATTGGTTTAAAAAATTCAACATTTATACTTGGTGGAATACATAAATTGATCATTTGGTTCAGTAAGGGGTTAGTCTCTTGAACAGGAAGCATGATTAACAAAAGGCAAGCTGGTGTAATAAGCCACACATTAATCTTTTTATAAGAAGCTTCAAAACAAATATTTTGCTGTTTTTTTGAGAATATATATGGTGCCCACTTTAGCAAGGCAAGGATGAATAAAATCCATATGGATAGATCGTGATAAATTTTGTGAGAAGTGATAAAGGTAAAAACAACGGGAAGATGGTAAATATATAGGAAAAAGGAAAAGAGAATGATAAAAAAATAAGAATCTATTTTTATATGCTTTAGTAATGAATGGCTTACCTTTTGATAAAATGTTGTTGTCATTCCTAGTAAAAGGAACTGAGGAACAATAAAATATAATAGACTAATTTGTAGCATATGGGTTGTGAATGTCAAATGACTAATTGTACGAAGAGGAGAACCTTGTAATAAATACAATAGAATCATTCCACCACTAAAAAGGATGAACTGATTTAGCTGCCTTTTTCCTGTAAAAAAATAGGAAAGTCCAATAATTAAAACACAAATAATAAGAAAAGGAATATTCCATTTTAATTGTTGGGAAATCATCATTTGATAGGTCAATCTTGCTAATCCCTCCCTTAACAAAACACCTTCCTTTCTATTTTATTGAACAAGTATTGTCCTAGATTACGAAAAAATAAAAAACAGAGAAAGAAAAATTCTTTCTCTGCCAAGTGTTATTTATTATGAAGATGCTACTTTTAATTTTTTGAATTCCTCTGTTAGCATTGGTACAACCTCGAACAAATCTCCTACAATCCCATAATCGGCTACTTTGAAGATATTCGCTTCAGGATCTTTATTAATGGCAACAATCACTTTCGAGTTAGACATTCCAGCTAAATGTTGAATAGCTCCTGAAATACCACATGCAATATACAAATCTGGAGTAACTACTTTACCTGTTTGGCCGATTTGTAAGGAATAATCGCAATAATCTGCGTCACATGCACCACGTGAAGCACCAATTGCACCACCAAGTACATTCGCTAATTCTTTTAATGGTTCGAAACCATCTGCACTCTTAACTCCACGTCCCCCAGCAATGACAACCTTTGCTTCTGATAAGTCAACACCTTCACTCGCTTTACGTACAACTTCTTTAATAATTGTACGAAGATCTTTAATTTCGGCTGTGACTTTACTAACATCACCAGTCCTGGACTCATCCTTTTCTAAAGGTGCAATGTTATTCGGACGAACGGTTGCAAAGATCACTCCGTCAGTAACAATTTTCTTTTCAAATGCCTTTCCGGAATAAATTGGTCTAGTAAAAACTAAATTTCCACCAGCAACCTCCACATCAGTAGCATCTGAAATTAATCCTGTTTCTAATTTACTTGCGATTTTTGGTGATAAATCTTTTCCAAGCGCTGTATGGCCAAATACGATTCCATCAGGTTTTTCGGAATCAACTACAGCCATAAAAGCTTGAGAAAAACCGTCTGAAGAGTATTGACTTAATTTTTCATCTTCAACAACAACAACACGATCGGCACCGTATTGGATTAGTTCTTGTCCTAAAGCGTTTACATTATCACCTAATAAAACAGCAACTACTTCTCCACCTTCAGCAACCGTTTTTCCTGCTGCGATAGCTTCAAAAGAAACATTACGTAATGATCCTTCACGAACTTCTCCCAGTACTAACACTTTTCTAGCCATTTGAATTACCTCCTGTAAGTGAACATAGATTGGTCAATTGTTTGAAACTAAATTGAAAATTAAACGACTTTTGCTTCTTTATGAAGAAGATTAACAAGTTCGCTAACTTGATCTGTTAATTCACCTTCAAGAATACGACCCGCTTCTTTTTTAGGCGGCAAAAATACTTCAATCGTTTTCGTTTTTGCTTCTACATCATCTTCATCAAGATCTAGATCATCTAATTCTAATTCTTCTAACGGTTTTTTCTTCGCTTTCATTATTCCCGGCAAGGAAGGGTATCTTGGTTCATTTAAACCTTGTTGCGCAGTCACTAATAAAGGTAATTTTGTTTCAATTACTTCCGAGTCACCTTCCACATCACGAACAACTGTGACATTTTCGCCATTTATCTCTAATTTTGTAATCGTTGTCACATACGGTATACCTAGAAGATCCGCAACACGTGGGCCAACTTGTCCTGAACCTACATCAATGGCAACATTTCCACCAATAATTAAGTCGGCTTCTTTATCTTTTAAGTATTCAGCAAGAATTTTTGCCGTTGAAAATTGATCAGCATGTTCCAAATCGTCTTCAGTATTGATTAGAACTGCTTTATCTGCCCCCATAGCAAGTGCTGTACGTAACTGTTTCTCCGCTTCCTCACTCCCAACAGATACAACAGTCACTTCACCACCATGTTCATCACGAACTTGTATCGCTTCTTCAACGGCATATTCATCATAAGGATTGATAATGAATTCGGCACCATCTTCATTAATCGATCCATTCGAGATCGTAATTTTTTCCTCTGTGTCAAATGTTCTTTTCAAAAGTACGAAGATATTCATGTGAGTCCCTCCTAGAATTTAAAAACATTTCATTTGTTTTAAAGATTTTGAATTTTAACCTTAAGTTGAAAGACTAATGTAAACTGCAAATATTTCCTTCAACAATTTAAATTTATTTGAAAGGGCAATGCCCTTTACTCACCTTTAAAATGCGGCTCTCTTTTTTCAATAAATGCTCTGATCCCTTCCTGGCCATCTTTTGAACTGAAAACTTCGCCAAATAATTCAGATTCACGTTTTACACCATCGTAAAACTGATTCGTTTTTCCATAGTTTAATAGTTCAATTGCAGCCTTAATGGATACAGGACTTTTCTTAGCGATTTTCTCTGCTAATTCTTTCGCTTTATTTAATAATTCTTCATCAGAATAAGCATGGTTGGCAAGTCCCCATTTGACAGCTTCGTCACCTGTTATCAGTTCACTCGTAAAAAGCATTTCAGCCGCTTTTGCCATCCCAACATATCTCGGTAATCTTTGAGTTCCGGCAAATCCGGGAACTAAACCTAATTGAAGTTCAGGTAAACCTAGCTTGGCATTTTGCGTTACTAAACGAATATGACATGCCATAGCTAATTCCAAGCCACCGCCTAATGCGGCACCATGTATTGCTGCAATAATTGGTTTAGGGAACCTTTCCATTCTTTCGAAAAGGGTTTGACCTTTTTCACCCAAACTTCCGAAATCATCGCTCGATTGAATGGTCGTAAATTCTTTAATATCAGCACCTGCAGAAAAGAAGCGTCCTTCCCCGTGAAGAACTAAAACTCTAGTGTCAAAGTCATCCTCTATTTGGTCAAGAAGTTGTGATAATTCTTCTATTAGTGCCGAACCTAAAGCATTTGCCGGCGGCCGATTAATCGAAATGAACGCTACCTGATTTTCTTTCTTTATTTGTATGTACTCCATTTCCATCCCCCTTGCCGTTTTGTTATGCGTGAATCGGTGAGATTGTTGCTTCCCACCGATATGACATTTTTTATGCTCCAAAACCATTGATAAGCAATTGTTGAACTGCCGGAGCAAGTGCAACTAAATCATATTTTTCCTCATTCATTACCCATGTTGTCACGGTTTCATCAATCGTACCAAAAATCATTTGGCGAACTAAGCGTACCTCAATATCCTTTTTGAATTCACCGGTTTCTATCCCGTGATAAATGATCTTATCGACTAATTTTAAGTACCCTTTTAACACTTCATTTATTTTCAAACGAAGTTCTTTATTCGATTGACGGAGCTCTAGCTGGGTAACGATGGCCAATTGATGGTCGTCTGACAAAATTTTGAAATGACTTTCAACCATTACTAATAACTTCTCCGCAGCTGTCCGTTTTCCTGCTATTTCTTCATCAATTTTTTCGATAAACATTCCCATTTTCTCTTGAAACAATGAAATGAGGATATCTTCTTTATTCTTAAAATATAAATAGATTGTCCCATCTGCAACACCTGCTTGCTTCGCAATCTTGGAAACTTGTGCTTGATGATAACCATTTTCGGCAATCACTATAACTGCTGCATCAATGATTTGTCTGTATTTCGGTTTATTTGTTTTCATATATAACCTACACCACACCTTTCAATTTAAAGCGAGAGGTGAAGGTCAAAATGCTTTCCCACAATAATTAATTCCACACACTCTCATTTTCTTTTAAAAAATGAATGACCATTCATTCATAGTTTTATAATAATGTGAAACACATTCTCTGTCAAGCAACTTCTTAAAAAAGTGAAGAGCCACGCACGGCTCTAGAAAATTAGCTTACCCTAATTTGTCGTCTTTTTCGAGCTTTTTGCGTTCTTCATCTATTAATGAGCGTCTTAAAATTTTTCCGACTGCTGTTTTTGGCAATTCATTCCTAAATTCATACAATCTAGGCACCTTATATGCGGCTAAATATTTTCGAGAAAATTTATTTAATTCTTCTTCAGTTACTTTTGCGTTTTCTTTTAATACAACATAGGCTTTTACAGTCTCTCCTCTATACGGATCAGGTATACCAGCTACGACAGCCTCTTGGATATCAGGATGCTCATATAAAACTTCCTCAATTTCACGAGGATATATATTATAACCACCCGCAATGATAATATCTTTTTTCCGATCAACGATATAGAAATATCCTTGTTCATCCATGTAACCCACATCGCCAGTAAATAACCAGCCATCTTTTAATACTTGCTCAGTCTCTTCCGGTCGATTCCAATAGCCTTTCATCACTTGTGGACCTTTAACTGCGAGTTCTCCTATTTCACCCGCCGGTAAAGGCTTTCCATCCTCCAATGAAAAAATTGCAGCATCCGTATCTGGCCACGGAACGCCAATACTTCCTTTCACCCTTTCTCCTGACCATAAAAAATTGGCATGAGTAATTGGTGAGGATTCGGATAAACCATATCCTTCAACTAATTTTCCACCAGTAACCTTTTCAAATTTTTGCTGTACTTCAATTGGTAAGGCTGCTGAGCCGCTTACACATGAATTAATGGATGATAAATCGTATTTTTCAATATTTGGACGATTTAATAAACCAATATAAATTGTTGGAGCACCAGGAAATATTGTTGGTCGCTGTTTTTGAATCGTTTTTAATGTAGTTTCTGCATCAAATTTAGGGAGTAATACCATTTTATATCCTTGCATGA
This sequence comes from Heyndrickxia sporothermodurans, assembly GCA_016756695.1. Taxonomy (GTDB): domain Bacteria; phylum Bacillota; class Bacilli; order Bacillales; family Bacillaceae_C; genus Heyndrickxia; species Heyndrickxia sporothermodurans. Next base: position 2,933,483 of record CP066701.1, on the reverse strand, counting down.
CTGAAAGCAGTAAGACAGCTGTCATTCCATAAACATGGAAGAATGGTAATAGGCCCAGAACCGTTTCTTCTCCCTTTTTTGCCTTATAAATCCAAGCATCACACATAGATGCATTTGCAATTAAGTTTTTATGAGTTAACATAACACCTTTTGGAAAACCCGTCGTCCCACCTGTATATTGTAACAACGCGAGATCGTTTTCAAAATCAAATTCATTTTCTAACGGAATGGCCTGCATATCAGTTAGTATTCTCTTTAATAGATGATGGTTACCTTCATGATTAATATTCACGGCTATCCCTGTTTGTTTCTTTTGAATAAAGGGATATATTAAGTTTTTCGGGAAAGGCAAATAATCTTTGACAGCGGTTACAATTATATGTTTGATTGATGTTTTTCCCATCACTTTACTCACTCGGGGGAATAAAATATCCAATGTTAAAATAACTTCTGCTCCTGAATCTTCCATTTGATATTCCAATTCTCTTTCTGTATAAAGAGGATTTGTCTGTACTACAACTCCTCCTGCATATAATACTCCAAAATAACCGATAACTGATTGTGGACCATTTGGCAGCATTATAGCAACTCTGTCGCCTTTTTTTATTCCTAGTTTTCTTAAATAATTTGCAAATTTTAGTGCGGATTCATAAATTTCCTGATACGTAATATTTTTTCCCATAAAATGAACGGCTATTTTATTTGAGTAATTCTTCGCTGCTTCCGTTAAATAAGAATGGACCGGTTTTTCTTCATATGATAACGTTGCCGGTATTTCCTTTGGATACTGTGACAGCCAAGGCTTTTGTTCCATATGTCCCCTCCTCAAATGGTGTTAGAAAATTTTCACTTATTACTCTATTATAGACTATTACGTAAATGGTTACAATTTGAAATGAATAGAAAATGAATCATTGTTCATTTTTTATTCATTTCCGCTACAGGTCCTTGACTATAAAAAAAGACTGAGCACACAAATGTCAGTCTTTCATTATTATTTATGTCATTATGACATAGATTATACCCACTACTAAGAAACATGCACATACAGCGAGTAAAACTTTTGCTAATGTTTCCATTTGCTTATCTCACCTATTTCCTTCCAAGTTACCTTATGAAATGCTTTCTCCAACAACAAATGATAATCCAATTGAAATTATCATCGAAATTAAGCCAACTGCTCGATTATCCTTTTCAATTTCAACATCTATTTTAAACTTTGGGGTCAAAAATTCATAGATAAAATATCCTATTAGTAGCAATAGGAATCCGTAAAATCCCCATCCTATCATGACAAAAAGAGAATCATGATGTTGTATTGAATATCTGAAAATATTGGCAATCCCGAAAATCTTTCCTCCAGTTGCCATTGCTACCGCAACATTACCCTTTTTAATCTCTTCCCAATTTCGATACTTTGTAACGATTTCAAATATGACTAAAAACACAACCATACATAAAACTACGACACTATAATATCCTGCTGTTAAAACAAAGGGATTTTCCCAAAAATGATTCATCATCACTCATTGACTCCTTAATATCTCGAATAGGTTTTCGGTAAAGGTATGTCTTTACTTAAATTCAACGACAGTAATTCCGCTTCCGCCTTCACCTGCATCACCTAATCTTATACGTTTTACCGAGCGATGATGTTTCAAATATTCTTGAACTCCTTGACGAAGTGCCCCTGTTCCTTTTCCGTGAATAATTGATACACGCGGGTAGCCTGCTAATAATGCATCATCAATATACTTTTCTACCTTAAGTAGGGCGTTCTCGTATCTTTCACCACGTAGGTCAAGCTCTAATCCGACATGATAATCTTTACCCTTCACAGTTGCAAGAGGCTTTGTTTCAACTTTTTGCTGTGATTGGATAAATTCCATGTCGGATTCCTTTACTTTCATTTTCATAATTCCCATTTGTACTTGCCATTCTTCATCATTAACTTTTTCCAGTAAGTGGCCTTTTTGATTAAAACTAATGACTTTCACTTCATCTCCGGGAACAAATTGATGCTTTTTATTTACTGATTTTTTAACTGATTTCTTTTCAAGTGTAGGTACAGCATCTGCCAAACGTTTTCGTGCTTCAATTAACTCGTGTTCCTTTATCACTGCTTGGTTATTGAGTCGCATCTTACGTAAAGAACGGATAATTTCTTCCGCTTCTTCTTTTGCTTCCTCAATGACCTTCGCCGCCTTTAATTCCGCCTTTTCAAACATTTTGTCTCGTTGTTCGTAAAATTCGATCATTTGTTTTTGTAAATCTTTATGTAGCTTTTCGGCATCTTTTAAATAGTCGAGTGCTTCTTGGTGTTCTCTTTCGGCTTCGCGTTTGCTTTTTTCTAAAGAAGCAATCATATTTTCCACTTGATTCGTATCCGCACCAATATATGATTTGGCATGTTGAATAACATGTTCAGATAACCCTAATCGTTTCGAAATTTCAAACGCATTACTTCTTCCGGGTACACCAATCAATAGTCGATAAGTTGGACTTAACGTTTCCACGTTAAATTCAACACTTGCATTAATCACTCCTTCTCGATTATACCCATATGCCTTTAGCTCAGGATAATGAGTAGTAGCAACCACTTTTGCCCCTCGTCCGTACACTTCGTCCAAAATTGAAATTGCCAGCGCTGCACCTTCCTGTGGATCGGTTCCAGCACCTAATTCATCGAAGAGGACAAGGCTTTCATGATCAACATGCTTCAAAATATCTACAATATTTACCATATGGGAGGAGAAGGTACTTAAGCTTTGCTCGATCGATTGTTCATCACCAATATCAGCGAATACTTCTTTAAATACAGAGACTTCAGAACCATCCAAAGCAGGAATTTGTAATCCGGCTTGTGCCATTAATGTACAAATCCCTATTGTTTTAAGTGTAATGGTTTTTCCACCTGTATTTGGCCCCGTTATAACAATAGAAGTATAGTCTTTCCCTAAGGTGATATCATTTGCAACTGCTTCATCGATAGGCAATAACGGATGTCTTGCTTTATTTAATTGGATAATCCCTTGATTGTTTATGATTGGCTTTGTCGCTTTAATTGTTTTTCCGAAGCGTGCTTTTGCAAAGATAAAATCAAATTCTCCCATGATTTCGACCATGGTAGCTAACTCATCACCCGAATCAGCAACTTCTGCTGATAATTCGCTTAATATCCGTTCAATTTCTTGTTGTTCCTTCATATGAAGTTCTCTTAACTGATTATTCAGTTCTACGACAGATTGCGGCTCAATAAAAAGGGTTTGTCCAGATGCTGATTGATCATGAACGATTCCACCATAATTAGATCGATATTCTTGTTTTACAGGAATCACGTAACGATCATTTCTTATTGTTATGATTGCATCAGAAAGCATTTTGGCAGCATTTCGAGAACGAATCAAGCTTTCAAGTTTTTCACGAATTCTACTTTCATTTGAACGTAATTTTTGACGGATTTGTCGCAACGTTTCACTCGCTCCATCAAGAACTTCTCCATTTTCATCAATCGCGTTTTTAATTTTGTGTTCAAGTGGTGTAAGAATCGTGATTTGTTCCGCCTTTTCTTCAAGAATCGGAATCTCAACTGCATTTTCAAGCAAACCTTCGATAAATCTTTTCATTGTTCGCGCTGCATAAATAGTGCTGGCGGTTTGAACTAATTCCATAGCATTTAATATCCCGCCAATTTGAGCCCTTTTTATATGTGGTCGAATATCGTAAATCCCTGTTAACGGTGCATGACCTTTTAGCCGAAGTACATGGCTGGCCTCATCTGTTTCTGCCTGTATTTCCAATACCTCATCGTATGAGGAAGATGGAACTAATTCACGTATTTTAGCTTGTCCAAGTGACGAGGATGCATGCTCCAAAAGCAATTCTTTAATTTTGTTAAATTCTAATGTTTTAAGTATTTTTTCTTGCATAACAAGTTGCAAGCCTCCTATTTCTCGAGGTTAGAGGTGAAAGGATGAAAAGATGTTTCCGATCTCAACCTATAACCATTACCATTTTAACGATGTTTATTCCCCAAAAATTTCAATAGTTCCTCTGGTTCCATCGCATTAATTACTGTATCTTTTTCAATCCAACCCTTTCTTGCCGTACCTACACCATATTCCATATAATCTAGGTTTTTTATATTATGTGCATCTGTGTTTATGACTATTTTCACGCCATTTGCTTGCGCTTTTCGAACATTTTCCGCTGCTAAATCGAGTCGATTAGGATTCGCATTTAATTCAAGAACCGTATTCGTTTCCTTTGCTAATTCAATTAGTAAATCTATATCAACGCTGTAGCCTTGCCTTCTCTCAATTAAGCGCCCGGTTGGATGAGCTATAATATCAACATGAGGATTATTCAAAGCAGTCTTTAATCTTTCCATAATTTTTGATTTTGGCTGGTTAAAATTAGAATGAATGGAAGCGATAACGATATCCAATTCCGCTAATACTTCATCTTCAAAATCAAGTGTACCATCCGGGAGAATATCCATCTCAATCCCGGATAATATGAGGATATCATCATATTTCTCATTTAATTTTCTAATTTCTGCATTTTGTTCTCTTATTCTTTCCACTGTTAATCCATTCGCTACTTTTAAATATTTCGAGTGGTCTGTAATCGCCATATATTTATAACCCTTTTGCCTACAAGCATTTACCATTTCTTCCAAGGAATTTGCTCCGTCAGACCAAGTCGTATGCATATGTAGATCACCGATAATATCATTTAATGAGATTAATTGTATATCGGAAGTAAAATCATCCACTTCATTGCCATCTTCTCGAATTTCCGGTGGAATATATGGCAATCCGAAATGGTGAAAAAATTCCGTTTCATTGGCAAACGTAAGTACTTCACCTGTTTTTAGGTTTTCAACACCATATTCACTAATTTTCTCCCCACGTTTTTTGGCGAGTTGACGCATTCGTACATTATGTTCTTTTGAACCTGTAAAATGATGCAATGTGGTAGCAAATTCTATAGGATGGACGAGACGAATATCTATATTAACTGTATCTGCAACACAGAGGGTAACTTTCGTATCTCCATCAGCAATTGCCTCAGATACTTCAAATAATCGAAATAACTGTTCTTTAACTAGTTTTGGTTCTACCGTTGCAATTACATAATCTAAATCCTTCATCGTTTCTTGTACTCTTCTTAAACTTCCTGCTCGAGAAAATTGAATGACATTATCCATGGTAGATAATACCTCATCAAATAGTTCAATATATTTCAACATATATGGAATCGAAAAGCGACTAGGTTTTAAACCAAATTCCTCAATTGATTTCAAAATTTTATCTTCCGTTTTTGGTCCGAATCCTTTTAATTTTTGGACTAAGCCCTCTTCACATGCATCTTTTAGTGAATTAACGTCTGTAATTCCTAATTCATGATACAAAGCAGCAATTTTTTTCCCTCCTAATCCCGGAAGTTGGAGGAGCGGGATCAATCCGGTTGGCAGCTCGTCCTGCAAACTTTTAAGTAGTGTGGACTTTCCCGTTTCGATAAATTCCTTTATTACTTCTGCGGTACCTTTTCCAATTCCCTCAATAATTGTAAAGTCTTCTATTTCACTTAAACTTCTACGATCAGCCTCCAAGCTCTTAGCCGCTTTGCGATAAGCCGAAACCTTAAAGGAATTTTCTCCTTTTATTTCTAAATAAATAGCTATATGTTCTAATAATCGAATAATCGACTTTTTATCCATAACAAATTCAATCTCCTTTCTGTCGAAGAAAGCTCTTATGCTTGTATATTTACATATATACTAGCAAAAATGATTTGAAAAGGCATGTAAAAAGAAAAAACTTCCCCATGAAGAGAAGTTTCTACGAAATATTGCTAATCCACCAGTTTTCAATTTGATTTGAAAGTATTGGCGTATTTTTAATTATTCCTTTGGCAATAAATGATTGATCAAGTGCATGTTGAATCGATTCGATCGGAAGCAGGGCTCCAATATATAAGATGATGAAGATAATTAAATAAACTTCGAGAAAGCCTAATATGCCCCCAGCCCAAACATTTAATTGTTTTAAGATCGGAATACGTGCAACAAAATCTAGTGCCGATCCAATAATGTGTAAAATAATTTTTGTTGCAAAGAAAATAATAGCAAAAGCAATTGCCCGATAATAGGCATCTTCTAGATTTAATCCACTTAATAACATGGATATCGATTTGTTTTCATCCAATGCCGGATACGGTATCCATAGTTTAAGATGTGGTGCTAAATCTTTAAAATACATATACGCTACAGCAAATGCAATAATAAAACCGGTAATATGAATGAGCTGAAGAATAAATCCTCTCTTCAGACCAACAAAAAATCCAATGATTAAGATTAATAGAATAACTAAATTAACCATGACTTCAGTCCTTTAATTGTTGAAGTTGATTTTCGAGAATCTCTATTTTTTCCTGCAATTTTAAATAATCATGTACGGCGTTTACAGCTGTTAAAACAGCAAGTTTACTAGTATCTAATGAGGGGTTTTGGGACCTAATATCACGCATTTTCTCATCAACTAATGAGGCAACATGGCGTATATGATTTGCCGAATCCGTACCGACAATAGTATATTGCTGTCCATATATCCCGACCGTTATGCGATTTTTTTCAGTCAATCTTTTTTGCCCCCTCGGTTTAAAAATCCTATTGTTTATAATAACATGGAATGAATAAGTTGGAAAGATTTTGTCCATTAATGTCGAAAGTATCTAATTTCGTATACAACATATTATATAATTACTAATGGAGGTTGTTCATATGTCAAACACTGTCATAAAAGTTTCCCATGAAATGATAAATAAAATGAAGGATTATTATTCACAGTCACTCCTTGAAAAAAATCCACCTGGAGCAATTTTTACTGCTAAACAAAATGGCTGCACGATTACAGCTTACCGATCAGGAAAGGTTATGTTCCAAGGAAATTTCCATTCCGATGAAGCTAGTAAATGGGGAGAAGCTTCAACAATCCCAAAAAAGACAAAGGTAAATAAAACATCTGGAAAACCGTTACCGCCCGACATTTCAACAATGTCACTGATTGGCTCTGATGAAGTAGGAACAGGTGATTATTTTGGACCTATCACAGTTGTTAGTGCCTATGTTAAAAAGGAACAAATCCCTTTGCTAAAGGAGTTGGGCGTAAAGGACTCTAAAGATCTTTCCGACCCCCAAATTGTCACGATCGCCAAGGATTTGCTTCACGTCATTCCTTACAGTCTATTAATATTACATAATGAAAAATACAATCAATTGCAAGCAAGTGGAATGACACAAGGTAAAATGAAAGCATTATTACATAACAAAGCATTGAATAATCTTTTGAAAAAAATACCCGAAAAACCCGAAGCAATTTTGATTGATCAATTCGTTGAAGCAGATACGTATTATCGTCATTTAAAGGGACAAAAAGAAATATGCACCGAAAATGTTTACTTTAGTACGAAAGGAGAAAGTGTCCATCTTGCAGTAGCAGCAGCCTCTATCTTAGCAAGATATGCATTTATAAAAGAATTTGATAAATTAAGTGAAAAAGCAGGATTCACCTTACCAAAAGGGGCAGGACACCAGGTCGATAAGGCTGCTGCACGATTAATTAAAAAGAAAGGCCGTCCTGCTTTAAAAGATTTTGCTAAAATTCATTTTGCTAACACGGAAAAGGCATTAAAGTTAATATAAAAAAACGCGGAAGCTCCGCGTTTTTTTCTACCCTCTTAATTCAGCACCTGTTTGTTCTTTCACTGCCTTAAGCACTTTTTCATGTGCTTTTACAACTTCGTCATCTGTTAATGTACGATCCGGATCAAAATATTTTAATGAAAATGCAATGGATTTTTTCCCTTGTTCCATATGTTCACCTTCATAAAGGTCAAAAATTGAAACCTCTTTTAATAATGATCCACCCGCTGTTTCAATAATATCTTTTAACGTTCCAGCATTTACTGTGCTGTCAACGACTAATGCAATATCCCTCGTTATGGAAGGGAATCGCGGAATAGACATATATTGTAATGGCCTTACATCGAAACTAAATACTGGTTTCGTCATTAGTTCAAATACATATGTTTCTTTCAAATCCAATTCCTTTTGAACTTGTGGATGAATTTGACCGATAAAACCGATTACTTCATTATCTAAAACGATTTCAGCCGTTCTTCCCGGATGCATGCCGTCAATTTGTGCAGTTTGATAAGAGATATGTTGACTTACACCAAGTTTTTCGAATAACCCTTCAACAACACCTTTTGCTACATAAAAGTCAACTGCTTTTTTCTCACCCTGCCATAGTTGAGAATGCCATAATCCAGTAATTGCTCCTGCTAAATGTTCATATTCATCAGGTTGCTCATGATCCGTAGTTTTCAAAAATACTGAACCTATTTCATATATAGATACAGAATCATTTTTTCTAGCAAGATTATAGGAAACAACGTCTAATAATCCAGGTAAAATGCTTAAGCGTAAGTGGCTTCTTTCTTCACTCATCGGCATCGCTAAACGTATCGGATCTCTTTTTTCAATTGCATAATTCTTAGATTTTTCTTCGCTTGTTAATGAATAAGTGATTGCTTGATTTAAACCCGCACCTTCTAAAAATCTTTTTGCTGCACGACGTTTTCTTTGATTTTCAGTTAATCCGCCCGGTGTTGTTTCACCCGAAGGTAATGTAGTTGGAAGATTATCATATCCGTATAGACGTGCTACTTCCTCAATTAGATCTTCTTGAATCGTAATATCTCCGCGGCGGGTTGGTATTGTAATCGTAAAAATTTCATCGTCTAATTTTACGTCAAATTGTAGACGATTAAAAATTTCAAGTACTTCATTTGAAGTAATGGTTGTTCCTAATGTTTGATTTATTTTGCTTAACGTAATTTCAATAACAGCAGGCTCAACTCGTAATGTATTTACTTCTACTACACCAGACAAAACGTCACCGGATGCGTATTTTTCCATTAATTCGGCAGCGCGCTCCGCTGCATCATGGATACGGTTCGGATCGACACCCTTTTCAAAACGGGCACTGGCTTCACTGCGTAATCCGTGGTCTTTAGACGCATTACGAACGGTTTGACCGTTAAAATAAGCCGATTCAAGTAATACGGTTGTCGTAGAATCGCTAACTTCAGAATTAGCACCACCCATAACACCCGCCATCGCAATTGGGTCTTTTCCATTTGTAATAACTAAATGAGAAGCTTTTAACGTTCTTTCGGTGTCATCAAGTGTAGTGATTTTTTCCCCTTCATGGGCTAAACGAACAACAATTTCTTTTGAACCTAATTTATTATAGTCAAAGGCATGTAACGGTTGACCATATTCAAGTAAAATGTAATTTGTAATATCCACCACATTATTATGTGGACGGATTCCGGCTGACATTAATCTTGTTTGCACCCACAATGGCGAAGGGCCGATTTTTACATTTTTAATGATTTTCGCCACATATAGTGGATTTTCTTCCGGTGCATCGACTTTAATTGAAATATAATCGCTTGCAGCTTCAGAATCAGTTGCTTTCTCGATAGCAGGTAGTTTAACTTCCGTACCAAGAATAGCTGCTACTTCATAGGCTACACCCAACATGCTTAAACAGTCTGAACGGTTCGGTGTTAAACCTAATTCAAGAATTTTATCATCTAAATTTAACAATACTAATGCATCAGAACCCACTTCTACATCGTTTGGAAATACAAATATTCCTTCGGCAAAATCCTTCGGAATTAGCTTTCCTTCAATCCCAAGTTCTTGCAGGGAACAAATCATCCCATTTGATTCTTCACCACGTAATTTTGATTTTTTAATTTTGAAGTTTCCCGGTAATACAGCCCCAACAGTAGCAACGGCTACTTTTTGTCCTTTGGCAACATTTTTAGCCCCACAAATAATTTGTACTGGTGCTTCGTCGCCAAGGTCAACTAAGCATTTATTTAATTTGTCAGCATTTGGATGCTTTTCGCATTCTAATACATGACCGACAACGACGCCTTTAATAGAGGCGGCTTTATGTTCAACACTTTCTACTTCAATTCCACTTCTCGTTATTTTTTCTGCTAATTCTTCTGCGGATAGACCATTTAAGTCTACATATTCATTTAGCCATTTATATGAAACTAACATATCTTTTCCTCCCTAGCTTTTACTCATGTACAGAAAATTGTTTTAAGAAACGAGTATCATTCGTGTATAGATGGCGGATGTCATCGATTCCGTATTTCAACATCGCAATTCGTTCTGCACCGATTCCAAATGCAAATCCTGTATACTTAGTTGAATCAAATCCAGCCATTTGCAAAACATTTGGGTGAACCATTCCGGCACCTAGCATTTCAATCCAGCCTGTTTTTTTACATACATTACAGCCTTCTCCTCCACAGGAGAAACAAGATACATCCACTTCAACAGATGGCTCTGTAAATGGGAAAAAGCTTGGACGTAAGCGGATTTGGCGCTCAGCACCGAACATTTTTTTCGCAAATACTTCTAACGTGCCCTTCAAATCCCCCATTGTAATGTTTTCATCTACAACAAGACCTTCAATTTGCATAAATTGGTGGGAATGGGTTGCATCATCATTATCTCGACGATACACTTTCCCAGGACAAATAATTTTAACTGGTCCTTTTCCTTCATGTTTTTCCATCGTTCTCGCTTGAACTGGGGAAGTATGTGTTCTTAATAAAATATCTTCAGTAATATAGAAGGAATCTTGCATATCACGAGCTGGGTGTCCTTTTGGAAGGTTTAAAGCTTCAAAATTGTAGTAATCCTTTTCTACTTCCGGTCCTTCAGCTATCGTATATCCCATACCGATAAAGAAATTTTCAATTTCTTCTACTATTCTTGTTAATGGATGGTGATTACCTACTTTAACTGGGCGACCGGGAAGGGTAACATCGATCGTTTCCTCCGCTAATTGTTTTTCAACTGCGGCTTTTTCTAATGCTTCACTTTTTAACTCGATTTGCTTGCTGATTACTTCCCTTACTTCATTGGCAAGGGCACCCATTTTCGGACGTTCTTCAGCTGAAAGCTGCCCCATTCCTCTTAAAACTTCTGTTATCGGCCCTTTTTTTCCTAAATATGCAACGCGAACATCGTTTAAAGACTTTAAGTCTTCCGCTTGCTCAATTTTTGCTAAGGCTTCTCCTTGTAAATCTTTTAATTTTTGCTCCATCTTTTCTACCTCCTTTAATAAATAAGCATAAAAAAACCCCGTCCTTAGAAGGGACGAGGTTATCATCGCGGTACCACCCTAATTAGCATCAAAAAATATTATGCTCAACTTCATTAAATAACGGCTTTTCACCGAGGCATCTTTACATTTCAATAGAAACGGTCCCGATGCTGACTCCAGGGGTGAATTTCACTTAATATTCCATAAAAATGCTCCCAGTCTTTGGCATTTTCTCCCTAAATGGATCCATTAAACTACTTTTCCCTATCATTGTCTTTTATCATTTATGCAATTGTATATATTATAGTATTTTGTGAAATGAAATTCAAATTTATTTCTTTAAATAATACATTAATATTCCAGCGGCTACTGCAACGTTCAATGATTCTGCTTGTCCGTGTATTGGGATATATAAATTTTGCTTTGTCAACTCTAATAAATGTTTGGATACCCCATTCCCTTCATTTCCAACTATAAGCGCGAAAGAATCTTGTGGCTGAACTTGTTTAAAAGGGATTCCGTTTTCCAATGCCGTTCCATAGACAGGAATTTGTTCTTGTTGAAGCTTATTAATCCATTCATCCAGGTGTCCCGTTAGTATATTAATATGAAAATGGCTGCCTTGGGCAGAGCGAATGATTTTAGGATTATATGCATCAACCGTTCCTTCTCCTAAAACAACGGCATTCAAGCCAGCAGCATCTGCTGTACGGATCATCGTTCCGATGTTCCCTGGGTCTTGGACCGCATCCAATAGCAAAAATGATTTTCCATTCAACTCATTAACAGAAGTATTTTTCATTTGACAAACGGCAAAAATGCCTTGGGCTGTTTCTGTATCCGAAATCGCTTTGCTAATTTCTGAAGTAATTTTTGTTACTTGAAGTCCATGAATATCCCATTCTTGAGGAATTTCGATTTCCTCACTATACATTAATTCAATGATGTCCTCTTTAAATTTTAGTGCTTCTTCAACAAGATGGAAACCTTCAACTAAATAGGAATTCGTTTTTTGACGTTCTTTTTTAGTCAATAATTTTTTCCACTGTTTCACTTGCGGATTTTTCAATGACTCGATATATTTCACTTGTATTCTCCTCTTCACTTATCAATATCTCATTATATCGTAATTTATATACATATAACATTCTAATTCGTGACATGCTAATAGCAAATGTTAAAGAAATATAATAAAAGGAGTGCTACAAAATGAACTTAAATCTCCGTAATGCCATTATTCATAATGTATCCGGAAATGACCAAGCACAATTAAAGGATACAATTGTTGATGCGATTCAAAGAGGAGAAGAAAAAATGCTGCCCGGCTTAGGTGTTTTGTTTGAAGTAATTTGGAATCATGCGGATGAACAAGAAAAGAATATGATGCTTGAGACATTAGAAGAAGGCTTAAAGCAATAAACATAGGAAAGGGCATATCCGTTTGGTTATGCCCTTTATTATATCATTACTCAAAGGTAATTTTATCCACAGTTTCACGATCAAGACGTTTAATGACTTCTGTAATTAATTTCACCGTATTTTCATAATCATCACGATGCAACATGGCTGCATGTGAGTGAATATAACGTGTTGCAATAGTAATGGCAAGTGATGGCACTCCATTTGCTGTTAAATGAATCGATCCTGCGTCTGTTCCTCCACCTGGGATGGCATCGAATTGATATGGGATACTTAATTCTTCTGCAACCCCTACAACTAAATCGCGCAAACCTTTATGAGAGACCATTGATGCATCATATAAAATGATTTGTGGTCCTTCTCCCATTTTGCTTAAAGCTTCTTTTTCTGTAATCCCTGGTGTATCGCCGGCAATTCCAACATCGACACCAAAGCCAATATCAGGCTTAATTTTCATAGCGGCTGTTTTTGCACCGCGAAGTCCAACTTCTTCTTGAACATTTCCGACACCGTAAACAATATTTGGATGCTTTTCGTTCTTTAGATTTTTCAATACATCAATTGCAATTGCACAGCCAATACGATTATCCCACGCTTTTGCTAGAAGCATTTTTTCATTATTCATTACGGTAAATTCAAAGTATGGAACGACCATATCCCCCGGAAGTACGCCCCATTCCAAAGCTTCTTCTTTGCTTGAAGCACCGATATCAATAAACATATCTTTAATTTCATACGGCTTTTTCCTAGCTTCAGGAGACAAGACATGTGGTGGTTTTGATCCGATGACACCAGTAAGATCTCCTTTTCTTGTAACGATCGTTACTCTTTGTGCAAGCATTACTTGAGACCACCAGCCACCGACCGTTTGGAATCGAAGAAATCCTTTGTCATCAACTTGGGTTACCATAAATCCAACTTCGTCTAAATGACCAGCAACCATAATTTTGGGACCGTTTTCATCTCCTACTTTTTTAGCAATTAAACTTCCTAGACCATCTGCAGTAATTTCATCTGAAAACGGTTCAATATATTTTTTCATTACGTCGCGTGCTTCTTTTTCATTACCCGCGATGCCCTTTGCATCCGTTAAGTCCTTGAGCATCGTCAATGTTTCATCAAGCTTTGCCATCTTATTGACCTCCAATATTAATATGTATGTACCCTAATTATTATAATAGATAAAATCAAAAAAATACAAAAATTCACCTCTATATTTTTCATAAAATAGATTGTTACTTTAAATATTTTAAACGCACAGAGTGGATTGGAGCGGAAGGCACTTGACTCCTGCGGGATCAGCTGGACAGATGAGACCCCGCAAGAGCGAAGCGATGAGGAGGCTCAACGCCAGCCCCGCGGAAAGCAAGTGCCTGGAGCGGGAAGGAACGGTTCAATTGTTTATTCTCACAAAATTTACGAAAGCATCAAAAAAAATGAATCCTTTTTAAGTAATACACGTATGCAAAAGGTAGTAATTATTCATTGGAGGTTTAGATTATGCTTTGGTTAATAAGAATTGCCATACTTGCCTTAGTGATTTACTTTATTGCAAAAATTATTAAGTACCTACGTAATCCAAAGCGAAAATTACAGCATGCACATAATGGAAAGCGCTATTTTTTTTATGATGACTCTGAAAATATTCGGAAAAACTTTCTGATTACATATAAAGGAGTTTTACTCGAAGGAGAAAAATATTTAGGACCTAAAGAAACATCCTCTAATGTATTATCCATTTTTGTTTGGCCGCATGATTTACAATTACTAAATGCACTAGACGATCAAGACTTATTATTTTTGGAAAATGAAATTAAATTAAAATATCCGAATGCAGTGATTGATTGGAAAAATCCTATCAAAGAAATTATTAGAAAACATAAAGAAAACTGCTGAATATTACAGCAGTTTTTTATGTACCAGGGAAAAATTCTTTCCATTTCATAACAATCACTTTTTCTCTTAATATAAAAAACAGAATGGACAATGCAATGAGGATAATTATAATCAGTGAAGGTGTGAATCGGGAGATGAACTGTCCAAAAACAGTATAGAACACGACGAGTGGAATATTTGTAACAAAAGATCCTTTTAAATAACTTTTAAATGTAGGATTCCTTTCAAGCAAGCAAATATTTAGCAAATGATAATGAAAAAAAGGAATTAAACGAAGGATAGCTATTTGCCCGATCGTAAGCTTCGCATACTGCCCAAAACATTTTAATTTAATTTTTAATAGCTTTTCATAGGTTTTCGGCATTTTCTTAATACATCCATAGAAAAGGACTGAAAGCAGCATTAATCCGGCTAATGAATAAATAATACCAAGTAAGCTTCCAAATAATATTCCCCCTGCCATACAAACTACGGCCACTGGAATAAATAAAAATTGCCTAAGCACATGAAAAAGAATAAACATAAAAGGAGCCAATACTGCACTACCTTCTACAAATGAAAATAACATTAATAATTGCTCATTCATTTTTCTCACCACTCTCTTCTTGTCATTCTTGATGTAGACACTTTACTAAAAGATATTTAATAAATTGTTATGTTATGACAAACAAAAAAAGCCATCCTTCACAAAGAGGATGACTTTCAAAATAGCATTATTTTGTAAATTGAGCTTTTGCTTGGTTAGCAAGTTCAGTGAATGCTTTTTCATCATGAATAGCTAAATCAGCAAGCATTTTGCGGTTTACTTCAATACCAGCAAGCTTTAGTCCGTGCATTAAACGGCTGTAAGAAAGGCCATTTATACGTGCAGCTGCATTGATACGAGTAATCCAAAGCTTACGGAAGTCGCGTTTTTTCTGACGACGGTCACGATAAGCATACATATAAGATTTCATTACTTGCTCATTAGCTGTTTTATATAATGTATGTTTTGAACCGAAATAACCTTTTGCTAATTTTAATACTTTTTTACGACGTCTGCGGCTAACTATTCCGCCTTTTACACGTGGCATATTATTTCCCTCCTATATAAATCGCTCATTACTTAAGATTGTCAAGCATATGACGAATACGTTTAAAATCACCTTTAGAAACAAGTGTTGCTTTACGAAGCTTACGTTTTTGTTTAACTGTTTTATTAGCAAACATATGGCTTCTGTAAGCATGAGAACGTTTTAATTTACCTGAACCTGTTCTTTTGAAACGCTTTGCTGAGCCGCGGTGAGTTTTCATTTTTGGCATAGGATATTTCCTCCTTCAGACATTACTTTTCAGTTTTTGGTGCTAATACTAAGAACATACTTCGACCGTCCATTTTTGGTTTCGATTCAATCGTACCTAGGTCTTCACATTCCTTTGCGAAACGATCAAGAACTTTTTGACCGATTTCTTTATGTGTAATTGCACGACCTTTAAAACGAATAGAAGCTTTTACTTTATCGCCCTTTTCGAGAAACTTACGGGCATTGCGAAGCTTTGTATTAAAGTCATGTTCATCAATCGTTGGGCTCAATCGAACCTCTTTTAAGTTGATAACTTTTTGATTTTTACGTGCTTCTTTATCTTTCTTTTGTTGTTCAAATCGATATTTCCCATAGTCCATAATTTTGGCTACTGGTGGTTTTGCATTTGGAGCAACAAGTACAAGATCAAGATTCACTCGTGATGCGATCTCAATTGCTTCATTTCGAGATTTAACACCTAGCTGCTCGCCATTTTGACCAATAAGACGAACTTCTCGAGCACGAATGCCATCGTTAACCATCATATCTTTGCTAATAATTAGCCACCTCCAAGGTTTTTTTGCACAGACCCGGCTTTAAGCCGATCGCTATTAATAGAATACATCATTTGGGTGAAGAATTAAGCCGACATACCGTTTTGAACACAATTTTTAGTTAACATCGGTTTCACAAGCATTAAAAAAGTACGGGACTTAAAAAGAACCCGCACTTTACATTCACATGAATAGTTAAGAATGTGATGAATTTCGAAACCTGCCAACTGCAATCTTGCGTCAATCAGGCGAGAAGCGGGTGCTTCTTCTTTTCCTCAAACTAATATTCAATTTACCTTAGATAATATATCATACATCGCAATTTGATGTCAATGGCTTATAATTATTACGATTTCTTTTTGCAACATCATTTATATTATCAAAATCTTATTTCTTCCGCAACATTTTTTTGAAATTTATTTCACTACTTCATTTTTCAAATGAGCAATAAATTGTTCGAAAGGAATTGTTTCTGATTTCTGTTCACCGTATCTACGTACGTTGACTGCGTTTTCACTTACTTCATTATCTCCCACAACAAGCATATAAGGAATTTTTTGCATTTGATGCTCACGAATTTTGTAACCAATTTTTTCATTTCGCGAGTCTAACTCAACTCTAAATCCTTCAGAACGAAGCTTTTCTTCCACTTGTTTCGCATAATCAAAGTGAACATCCGGTGAAACAGGAATAACAACCGCTTGTATCGGAGCTAACCAAGTTGGAAACGCACCTTTGTACTCCTCAATTAAGTAGGCTACAAAACGTTCCATTGTTGATACAACTCCACGGTGAATAACAACCGGGCGGTGCGGCTTTCCATCTTCACCAACATATGTTAAGTCAAAGCGCTCCGGCAATAAGAAATCAAGCTGAACAGTTGAAAGTGTTTCATCTTTACCTAATGCTGTCCGCACTTGTACATCCAATTTAGGTCCGTAAAAAGCTGCTTCTCCATCTGCTTCAAAATATTCTAGTCCTAAACCATCCATAGCCTCTTTAAGCATACTTTGGGCTTTGTTCCACATTTCATCATCATCGAAGTATTTTTCTTTATCTTCAGGATCACGATACGATAGGCGGAATGAATAATCTGTAATATCAAAGTCTTTATATACGGCAATAATTAATTCAACTACCCGTTGGAATTCCTCTTTGATTTGATCAGGACGAACAAAAATATGTGCATCATTCAATGTCATTCCACGAACACGCTGTAATCCTGAAAGTGCTCCTGACATTTCATAACGGTGCATCGTACCTAGCTCCGCAATACGAATTGGCAATTCGCGATAACTATGAATGCCGTTTTTATATATCATCATATGATGAGGGCAGTTCATTGGACGAAGCACTAATTGTTCATTGTCCATTTCCATAACCGGGAACATGTCCTCTTGGTAATGATCCCAGTGACCGCTTGTTTTATATAAATCGACACTGCCCATAATTGGTGTGTATACATGATCATAACCTAGACGCTCTTCCTTGTCGACGATATAACGTTCAACAGTCCGACGAATGGTTGCACCTTTTGGCATCCATAGTGGAAGACCTTGTCCAACCTTTTGGGAAGTCGTAAATAAATTTAATTCTTTTCCGATTTTACGGTGATCTCTTTCTTTTGCTTCTTCTAAAAATTTTAAATGTTGTTCTAAATCTTCTTTCTTAAAGAAGGCTGTTCCATATACACGTTGGAGCATCTTATTATCGCTATTTCCGCGCCAGTAAGCACCAGCAATGCTTAGCAGTTTAAATTCCTTAATTTTTCCTGTCGATGGAACGTGAACCCCACGACAAAGATCAAAGAATTCACCTTGCTCATAGATTGTTACTTTCTCATCTGCAGGTATCGCGTCGATTAATTCCTGCTTATATTTGTCACCCGCAAACAGTTCTTTCGCTTCATCGCGAGTAACTTCTTTACGAACGATTTCGAGATTTTCACTAATAATTTTCTTCATTTCTTTTTCTATTTTTTGTAGATCTTCTGGGGTAATAGACACTTCAAGGTCCATATCATAGAAGAAACCATCTTCAATAACAGGTCCAACACCTAATTTAACATGTCCGAATATTCTTCTTACAGCTTGTGCCATTAAATGGGCAGTACTGTGGCGAAGCACCTCTAGAGCATCTTTATGGTCTGGTGTGACTATTTCAATTGATCCATCAACGGTAATTGGAGTACGAAAATCAATTAATTTTTCATTTACTTTCCCGGCAATTGCTTTTTTCTTTAACCCTGGACTAATGGATGCTGCAATATCTTCAGTTGTTGTTCCGGATGGAAACTCCTTAACAGCACCATCTGGAAAAGTCATCTTAATCATGTCAGACATGTTTTTTACACTCCTTTTGTTAAAAAATTATACAAATAAAAAACTCGTCCCTGGAAAGGGACGAGCTATATACACGTGGTTCCACCCTAGTTTACATATCAGAAATATGATATGACTTCGGATCATTTTTAACGGAATGGTTCCGTCAACTACTAATAGAATGCTCTTTCGCAGTTGAAGTTTAGAGGTGGTAAGTACTCATTTCGTGTTGGAAAGTTTCACCAAATCTTTCCTCTCTGGGAACCGTAAAGGAATACTGTTGTCCTCATCATTACATTTAAACTATTTACTAGTACCAATTCGTACTTTACTAATATGTACGTTATTATAGACGGTTCACAAGAGAAAATCAAGAGTGATATTACCGATTAATCATATTTTTCATTACAAGCTGCTTATCTTTCGCAAAATGCTCCTTTTTTAAAAGGATTACTCTTTCTTCGAATATATTTTGGATTGTACGAATTAAGCCATTTTCCTCCGAATCAATATATACATAAATCTTCGTTGGCGCAATGGATAATAACGGTGCGATGGTAACAGAATCAATATAAATAGGATGGTTAGTTAACAATCTTCGATCCATTAATTCGGCTATTTCTTTCTTCGTAATTTCTTTAAAATGCTCATCAAAAAATTTCCCGTAACCTTCAAAATAAATTCTTACAATTTTTATTTTCGGTTCTCGTTTCTCTAAATAATCCCTTAACGTTTGAACAAATACTTGATATTCTTGTTCCATTTTATATTCATCAATTGCCATCTCAACGTATTGGATCAATCGTTCGAAGTAGGCTTTTAATCTAAATTTAAGCAGCGAATCGAATGAAACCGATTCATGTTGTTCCAACAAAGGAAAAATAGCCTTCTGTATCATTTCTTCATCATTAATAACACCTGTGATATTAGTTAATTCCTTACGTTCACCATTGAACATTTCAATAACGATATCAAGGATATTATTCTGCTCTGACTCCTCTTTATAATAAAAATACTCATCTAGAATATCACGAACCCAATCTAATCGTTTTTTCAATACAATAAATTGTATAATTCCCTCTTGTATATCAGTAATCGAAATTAATTTGACGTCAATTGTTATAAAATATTGTTTTTGATTTTGAAAAGTCGTTTCGTGAAACCAAACCGCCTTATTTCTTTTAATAAAATATTCATGAAGCCAAATTGCATCTTCCAAATCTTTAAAAATAAAATCCAAGCATATCCCCCCTGACATGGAATTATCCATGTTATATATATATGGATTGCTTGGACAATTTAGAAGTATGGTATGAATAAAAAGGGTTGTTTTCTAGTGTCGCCGATTCGGTCCATCGATACGTACAGGCGTAGAAAGATATTTAATCCGCTCCATAATTCGTGCCGCTTTCATTTTCTCCTCTTCTCCGCGCTGTGAATAAGTAAGATGGTGCAGTAAAGCATCAAAATCAAAATTCGATGAAAAGAATGTTGGTAAATTTTCTTGCATACGAAATTGTAAAATAGACCCTAATATTTCATCTCGAGTCCAGCTTGACATAACTTCCGCCCCAATATCATCAAGCATAAGGATAGGTGATTTTTTTACCATTTCCATTTTTTCATTTACAGTATGATCCCCAAGCGATTGTTTCATTTCTCTGAAAAACTCCGGCACATAGACTATGAGTGAAGAAATTTGTTTCGTTTCCGCTAAATGGTTAGCAATAGCAGCTAATAAATACGATTTCCCAACCCCAAAGCTGCCAAATAAATATAAACCCTTCATATTATTTCCCGGTTCATATTCCCTAGCGAACTTTTCTGCATATTCAAACGCGATCGCTCTACCCGGGGTGTTCGCATTAAAATCAAAGTCAGCGATTCGAGCTTTTAAAATATCTTTAGGAACATAGATGCTTTGAATTAATTTTTCGGTTTTCTTTCTTTCATCATGATAAACTTTCCGATGACAAGGCCGGTACGTTATATCAATGGAGTTTCCGGTTAAAATAAGTTCAGGTTCATAACCTTGCATCATATTTATACATTGATCTAAGCTTTGGCATTTTTGACAATTTTTCGATTGAGAAATAAATTCATACAATTTCATTAAACTATTATTAATCATTGAACTTGTAATTCGCCCTTCATTTTCCAATAGAAATTTGCGAACATCTTCATTTTTTAAAATCTCATTTCTTTCTTCTTCATATCTCTGTTTAAAATTTGTTCGCATAGACAATTTTTTTAATGTATCATTGATTTTTTCCATTCGATTCACCTCCTATTTTTTATATTGTTGCTTTATCATTTCAAGCCGTTTTAGTTTTTCGTTAAAATCCTCTGAATTCTCTTGATTTACCGGTTTATCCTCCTTTTCATTAAACCAATCAGGAATTTTTTCCGTACGTATCGGTTTTTTCCGTTTTTCTTTTCGGTCATTTTTATTATCAGCCCACTGCTGGTATTGTTTATGCTCATTTTTAGCCAATTCCATTGCTTCTTTGACCGTTTTCACTTTTTTCCTTGACCAGTGGGAAGCAATCTTCTCTAAATAATTTTTAGTAAGTTTCATGTCTGTTTTAAGCATTACATATTGAATGAGCACATTTATGACGCCCGGCGGAAGTTGTTGTTGAAACATGATCTCTTCTATCGCTTGTAAATCGGATTTCGATGGTTCACTGCCATCAGAAATATCGATTAAAAGCTGTCTTGGTGAAATCGTTTCTAAGTAAACAATCAACTTTTCTTCCTGAGTATTCGTCTCCTCAATATTGGATCGGTAGAGGACGGGTTGTAATCGGTCAACAAGCTTAGGTAATTGTTGGGAATGTTCTAATTGGTACCAATCTCTTGCCCCTTTTCGAAGTTGTTCAATATCAATCTCTTGTTCTGCGTTAAGTGCACTTAACAATAAATTTTTCATTTCCAAAGCATTTATATTGTACAAAAACGATAGGTTAGTGATAGCAGCTTTCACCTGTTTCGTGATCGCACTCTTTGGAATGATAAGCTCATTCAGTCCCGCCATTAATAATTCAAAATCAAAGTCGGTGTTTTCTATATTTATCTTACTAGTGGAAGACCTAGAAATAAATTGTTCGTCCATTCCTATTTTACTTGCATCGTTAGCATCTGAATCTTGGAATAAATTATCTCCACTAGTTGTATACACTTCTTGAAATGTCCGAGTAATTTCTTTATATTC
The DNA here is from genome assembly GCA_016756695.1 of Heyndrickxia sporothermodurans. GTDB lineage: Bacteria > Bacillota > Bacilli > Bacillales > Bacillaceae_C > Heyndrickxia > Heyndrickxia sporothermodurans. The sequence goes on along the minus strand of CP066701.1, from coordinate 2,911,589 downwards.
CTGTTTATCAACCATTTGATCAGCAAATAAATTTTTTAATCTTAAAAAATGTGTACGACCTAATTGGCGGTATAAAAAAACATTCAGCATCCCATCCGTGAAAAATTGTTCAGGAGATAACGGTGGTTGCAGTTCATAGATAAACTTTCGATCCTCTCCAACTTGTTTAACGTACGTTTTTAATAAACCAATTCCTTCTAGTTTTAAACGAGCTTCATAAATTTCTCTTAAATTTAACGATAAAAAATTCATTAAATGATAATGGGTCCACTCATCAGATAATAATCGATTATCTTCCACTTCATTCCAAAGTGTTGTGTACAGACTGTAACAGTTTGTTCCAATAAGCGGCTGATATAACAACGATATTACTTTCCGATCATATTCGTGCAAAATACCGTTTAATGACACTTGATACCGATCTACAGGTTGAACCTCACTCCACATTTGATGCATGGTTTACACTTCCTTATAAGAAAAAGCAAAAGACTAGCCAAGTGCTCTAGCCTTGTTAGGCAAGGATTTTATTTGGCAAGGAAAGTTCGCCTTGCCTCTTTTTGGCAAGGAAAGTTCGCCTTGCCTCTTTTTGGCAAGGAAAGTTCGCCTTGCCTTTTTTTTGGCAAGGAAAGTTCGCCTTGCCTTTATTCTTTTTTAATTAATTCCTTTAATTCTTCTAAAAAAACATTTATATCTTTAAATTGTCGATAGACAGATGCAAATCTGACATATGCCACTTCATCCACTTTAGCTAGCTTGTCCATAACTAATTCACCAATCAAATCTGAATTAATTTCAGAATGCCCCAAATTTCTTAAATGCTTTTCAATATCTAAAGTTATTTTTTCTAATTCCGCAAGAGTTACTGGTCTTTTTTCACAAGCTCTAATAAGACCGCGCAATATTTTTTCCCTGCTGAATTCTTCCCTTACCCCTTCTTTCTTAACAACAATTAGTGGGGTCTCTTCTACTTTTTCAAAAGTAGTAAAACGAAAGGTACATAATTCACATTCACGCCTTCTGCGAATCGAACGTCCTTCGTCAATTGGACGTGAATCAACTACACGAGTCCCGTTATGTGAACATGATGGACATTTCATTTCATCAGCTCCGTTCATAGCTTTATTACTTTCATGATATAGAAAATTGATGAAAATCACAAGAAAAAACGAGGTGTATGATGAACGGACATACACCTCGTTTACTTTGCTATTTTGTACTATTTTATTTTACTATTCATGCGTTTACTTTTACTTATTTTACTTGCACCTTACCCATGCCACGAGGAAGTTCCATTGTTTCTCGTTTTTGGGCATTTAGGCTTTCAGCTATATAGTTAGCGGCAATATTTGGATCTAAATTACCGCATGTGTACACATCAATACTAGCATATCCATGTTCAGGAAAGCTGTGGATTGTTAAATGGGATTCAGAAATTATGACTACACCACTAACACCTTGTGGGGCAAATTTATGAAATGCCACTTCTCGAATTTCAGCACCTGATTTTAAAGCTGCCTCTACAAACGTCTTTTCAATAAAATCCATATTATTTAATTTTTCAAAATCGCAACCCCATAATTCGGATATTACATGACGACCCATTGTTTCCATGATCGTTTCCCCCTTAAACTTAATATTTTTTGTGGTTAATAAACATATGATCTGTTTCACTATGTAACTACCACGGGGGAAAGTTAGTCCAAAGAGGTCCTAACCCTTTAAGTAGCCACAAATATTAAATTTTCAACATCACGAAAAATAGTATACTTTGTTTAAATTCTTTTTGCAATAATCATTTTAAATTTCTCAATTAATTTGAGAATCATATATGTAAAAAAACTTGCTGTAAATTCAGCAAGTTTTTTTATTTAACTTATTTTCACTTTTGACTTATTATTTAATTCTTTAGCTACATATTTTGTTAAATCAACGACACGGCAGGAGTAGCCCCATTCGTTATCATACCATGCAAGGACTTTTACTTTTTTCCCTTCCATAACGATCGTTGATAAACCGTCAATGATTGCGGAGTGTGGATTTGTATTAAAGTCAACAGAAACAAGCGGTTCTGTCGTGAAATCTAATACCCCTTGTAACGATCCTGTTGAAGCAGTAATAAAAGCATTATTTACTTCTTCTACTGTTACTTCTTTCTTTAAATCTACGACTAAATCAACAAGAGATACATTTGGTGTAGGTACTCTTAATGCCATTCCGTGTAATTTTCCTTTTAGCTCAGGTAACACCAATGCTAAAGCTTTCGCTGCACCAGTCGTAGTAGGTATAATTGATTGCGCACATGCGCGGGCGCGGCGTAAGTCTTTATGTGGATTATCAATATTCTTTTGGTCATTTGTATAGGCATGAACAGTTGTCATTAATCCATTTTCAATTCCGAATTGCTCATGTAATACTTTAACAACTGGCGCTAAACAATTGGTTGTACATGACGCATTTGAAATAATATCGTGTTCTTCAATATTTAATGCGCTTTCATTTACTCCCATCACAATCGTAACATCCTCGTTTTTGCCCGGGGCTGTTAAAATGACCTTTTTTGCACCTGCTTGCAAATGTTGAGCTGCTTTATCTCTTGCATTAAATTTTCCGGTTGCTTCAATGACGATATCTATATTAAGTTTTTCCCACGGAAGTTCTACTGGATTTCGTTGGTTAAGTAATTGGATACGATGTCCATTAACAATTAATTCATTATCGGTTGAAAGAATATCTACATCGAATTTTCCATGCGTAGTGTCATATTTAATCAAATGCGCTAATGTTTCAGCAGGATAACTTGCATTAATAGCCACTATCTCTAAATCTTTTTCTACTATCGCTTTTCGAAATACCATTCGACCAATTCGTCCAAATCCATTAATTGCTATTTTTGTTCTCATCAATGCTAGCCTCCAATATTAACGTTATACTCAATTACAACATTTTCTGAAATTAGTATAACACATTAATTGAATTATGTAAGTATAAATATGATGATATTAAAAAAAATACACTAAAAAACACCACTTTGATTAAAAAGCGGTGTTTTTGTGTCTTGTTTATGACATCCTATTAAGGATGCATATCCCATTCATTAATAATTTTATTTAATTGTTTTTTCGTTTCCTCCAACGTTTCATTATTATCAATTACCGCATCCGATAATTGAATTTTCTCCTTCAATGGCATTTGTGAACGAATTCTCGCTATTGCATCTTCTTCAGATAAATGATTTCGTTTCATTAGCCTTTCTTTTTGTATATTTGGATCGACAAAAACGAGAATCGTTTTATCGACCATATAAGTAAGTTTACTTTCAAACAGAAGAGGAATATCCATTATTATTGTTTGTTTTCCAGCTTCGATTGCCTCCGCTTTTTTCTTTTGCATGTAGTTCCTTACCGCAGGATGAACGATACTGTTAAGAAGCAATCTCTTTTCTGTATTATGAAAGACGATAGATCCTAATTTTTTTCGATCAATATTGCCATCTTCAAGAAGAATTTCCTTCCCAAATGCTTCAATAATACCGTAGTAAGCATCTTCACCAATATTGACAACTTCCCTAGCAGCTATATCCGCGTCAACTATTGTATATCCTTTAGCTTTAAGCATCGCTGAAACTGTGCTTTTTCCACTCGCTATTCCACCGGTTAATCCTATAATCATTGCCATATCTTTTACCTCACTAAAATTTAAAAAGTCCGATTAATATAAGTAAAATCCCGGGTAAGAATGAAATTTTTTGCATCCAATTGAGATGAGAGAACATTTTTCCTAATTTTAATCCAACAGCAACAAATAAAATACTCATAACTGCTACAGAAATACTTAAATGGATTGGTACATATCCAAGCATTGACGCACCTATTCCCGCTCCAAAAGCGTCCAATGAAAGGGCAACACCAAGCATAAATGCTTCAATTCCATTGATTGTTCCAGAGTTATCAAAGTCAGCCGATGTGGGCTTTTTTAAGATATTAATGACAACCCCTAAGGAACGAATTTCAAGGTTTAATACAACTTTTTCGCTTGTATCGTTTTCTTCTTTTTCCTGTCGAAAAAATTGGTATAACACCCAAATACCAATCAAAATAAGGATTACTCCACCGAATCGATTGGCAAAAGTTGGTTCCAAAAAGGATTGTAGAATATTCCCAAACAAACAGGCAATAAAAAGGGAAAAGCCTGAACATATCCCAATAATAATTACCGACTTTATTGGAATTTTCATTTTCCTTAATCCATAAGTAAAACCAGCACTAAAATTATCTAGACTAACTGCAAAAGCTAACATTAAGAGTGATAACTGAAAGCCCATAAGAAAGCTCCTTCCTGTTCTCACATCACTACCTATAATATATGGAAGGAGCTTATCAAATGTTAAAATGTTTATTGCTTTATTTTTTGACATTTTGGGCAAAAATGTGTTCCTCTGCCCCCTGTCACGGTTTTTTCAATTGGTGTTCCACATCGTTTACAAGGTTCACCTTTTCGCCCATATGCAAGTAATTCTAATTGAAACATACCAATTTGACCTTGTGAATTTACATATGAACGAATCGTACTTCCACCTTTTTCTACTGCTTCAGACAGTGTTTCAATGATTTCCCGGTGGAGAAGTGTTATTTCTCTACCAGTTAATGTATTAGCTTTTCTGTCAGGATGAATTTGGGCACGAAATAATGCCTCATCAACGTAAATATTTCCTAAACCAGTTACAACCGTTTGATCCAAAAGTGCAGGTTTTATTTTTCGTTCTGTTTTTCGCAGCTTGTCTTGCAAATACTTTTTTGTAAAATCAGATGAAAATGGTTCAGGTCCTAATTGTAACAGTGGAAGTTGATTATTTTCCTCGCCTTTAAGAAATAAATGCATCGTCCCAAATTTACGAACATCCCGATAGCGTAGTTCAGTCCCATCCGTAAAATGAAAGATGACATGTGTATGTTTATCGATCGTTTCCTCTTTGCTAAATAGTCCATACTTTCCTTCCATCCGAAGATGTGAGACAAGAGCATATGTGTTTGTGTTAATAATTAAGAACTTCCCTCTTCTATTTATATCTGTAAATGTTTCCCCTTGTAAAGCATCCGTAAATTGTTCAATTTCAACTGGCTTTTTTATTATTTTCGGCCAAAATACGGATACGTTTTTAATTGTTTTTCCAACAACAAGCTCTTGTAATGTTCTACGAATCGTTTCAACCTCTGGTAATTCAGGCACTAATTAACACCTCTTTATTACTTTCAATCTGTTATTTCGCATCAAACCAAGTTGGACCAAATGCATAGTCAACCTTAAGAGGAACAACTAAATCCACTGCATTTTCCATTACTTCGGGAACGATTTTCTTCAATATTTCAATTTCGTCGCTTGGTGCTTCGAATATTAATTCATCATGCACTTGTAATAACAATCTTGTTTGCAGTTTTTCCTCTTTTAATCGGGCTGCCATATCAATCATTGCTTTCTTAATGATATCTGCAGCACTTCCTTGGATCGGTGTGTTCATAGCTGTTCTTTCAGCAAAGCTGCGAATATTAAAATTCCGACTTGTTATTTCAGGAATATAACGTCTCCTCTTTAGGATTGTTGAAACATATCCCTTTTCTTTCGCATCTTGAACAATATCATTCATATATTCTTTGACACCCGGATAGCTTGCAAAATACCGCTCAATAAAGCTAGCCGCTTCTTTTCTTGTTATTCCTAAATTTTGCGATAACCCGTAATCACTTATTCCATAAACAATCCCGAAATTTACCGCTTTTGCTTGTCTGCGCATATTATCTGTTACATCATCTTTATCTACATGGAAAACGTCCATCGCTGTTTTCGTGTGAATGTCCATATTTTCATTAAACGCAGCAATTAATTTTTCATCACCTGCAATATGGGCAAGGACTCGTAATTCAACTTGTGAATAATCAGCTGAAAAAATCAACCAATCTTTTTCAGTAGGAATGAATGCTTGTCGTAATTTACGCCCTTCCTCTAACCGAATAGGTATATTCTGCAAGTTAGGGTCTACGGAACTTAATCGTCCTGTTTGCGCAAGCACTTGATTGAATCTTGTGTGGATTCTGCTATTATCTGAATGAACTACTTTAAGTAATCCTTCAATATAAGTCGACTGTAGTTTGCCTAATTGTCGATAATGAAGAATTTCTCGAACGATTTCATGTTTCGATTCAAGCTTTTCTAATACATCCGCTGAAGTTGAGTAGCCAGTTTTTGTTTTTTTGATCACAGGTAGCTCAAGTTTTTCAAACAAAATAATGCCTAATTGTTTTGGTGAATTAATATTGAACATTTCACCCGCTAAATCAAAGATTTTTGCCTCAATCGTTTGTAATCTTCCGAGTATTTCTTCACCCATTTCTTTAAGCCGTTGAACATCTACTTTTATTCCCGTAGATTCCATTGTTGCTAAAATAAATGAAAGTGGTAATTCTAGTTCTTCGAAGAGTTGTAATTGATTGTTTTCTTCTAAATCTTTTAAGCAATGGTCAACAACGGATGATATTCCTACTGCCTTTCTTGCCACATGTTCAGCAAGAACCTTTTTCTCCGGTACTTTTTGTTTGACCCCTTTTCCGTATACCTGTTCATCACTTTGAATATCTGTAAATCCATGCCGTTTCGCTACAGATGCAAAATCATCCACATTTTCTGAAGGATTTAATAAATATGAAGCAATTAATAAATCAAAATCGATCCCTTTTAAATCAATTCCGAACCGTCTTAAAGAAACAATCGCAGCTTTTCCGTCATATACAAATTTTTTCTTTGTTTCATCCTCAGCCCAGTTTTTAAAAAGGGGTGATTTCAGTGCTTCATCTGCAGGGAAAAAGTAGGTTCCATTTTGATTACTCATCCCAAATCCAATAATTTCGCCCGTATGATAGTTATCTTCTAAAATTTCTACATAGAGTGATGATTCCGAAGTGAAAAGTTCTTCCGTTATATTTTCAACGATTTCGTAAGGAAGATCTTTCATTTTTTCTTCTTGCTCAAGAGAAGTCTTCACATCGAGCTTATCAATAAGAGAATTAAATCCTAGCTCCTTAAATAGGGAAATGAGCTTTTCATCATTTTCATTTTTATATTTAGTTTCATTAAGTTCAATCGTAATTGGTGCTTCACGCGTAATTGTTGCAAGTTGTTTACTCATTATCGCTTGTTCTTTATATTCCTCAAGCTTTTCTTTTAATTTTTTTCCACTTACATGTTCGATCGATTCTAATAGATTCTCGAGTGTGTTAAATTCTTTTAATAGCTTTATCGCTGTTTTTTCACCAATTCCCGGTACTCCGGGAATATTGTCTGAAGCATCTCCCATTAAACCTTTCATATCGATAATTTGTTCCGGAGTTAATCCGTATTTTTCATTGATATGTTCGGGTGTATATTCTTCGATATCTGTTATGCCTTTTTTTGTAATACAGACCGTTGTTTCCTTTGAACTAAGTTGTGTTAAGTCTTTGTCTCCCGAAATCACCTTTACTTCAAAGCCTTCTTTTTCAGCTTTAAGAGATAGTGTACCAATAATATCGTCGGCCTCATAATTAGCAAGCTCATAGCGTTGAATACCATAGGCATCTAATAGTTCACGAATAAAAGGGAATTGTTCAGAAAGCTCCGGTGGTGTTTTTTGTCTAGTGCCTTTGTATTCTTTAAATGTTTTATGGCGAAATGTCGTTTTTCCAGCATCAAAAGCTACTAAAATATGAGTCGGTTTTTCTTCATTTAAAATTTTCATAAGCATTGTTGTAAATCCGTAAATTGCATTCGTATGTATGCCTTTTTCATTATTCAATAGCGGTAAAGCAAAAAAGGCACGATAAGCAATGCTGTTTCCATCAATTAAAATTAATTTGTTACTCAATCATCTTCCCTCCCAAATCATACGCATTTTTCGTATATCTGCCTTTTATCATTTTAGCATGTACACTTCATAAAAGGAAAATGGCCAGCATGGCTGACCATTTTAAAAATTATCTAATACTTTTTCATTTAACATTTCCATTCGATGTGGCGGACAAACTGTGATATTTCCACTAATAACTGTTTCATTGGATTCATTTTTTGCTTCAACAAAAACATCTATCGTATGCTGCTCATGATTTACCGCAATGACTTCGAATAGAAATTGAATTGATGTATAGTGATAGACTGGTTTTTGGAAATTCAGCTGTTGTTTTATTATATGTGATCCCGGTCCGGGTAAATATTTAGAAATAGCGGATGTGATAATACCTGTTAACATAATTGTAGGTACGATCGGTTTTTCATATGGTGTTTGTGTGGCATAGTCGTGTTGAATGTAAAGTGGATTGGCATCGTTCGTTAATCCTAAATATAAAAGTAAATCTTTATCTTCAATATTTTCGGTTAATATTAGTTTTTCCCCTACAGATATTTGCTCGATTTTTCTCCCAAGTTTTCGCTTTTTCCCTAACAGCATCCACAGCACTCCCCTTTTTTCGTAACCAGTTGCAAGACATACTCCTATCATAGCACGCTTTATTTTGTTGCACAAAAAAATTAGGTCAAAACCAAAAGTGTGGTTTGACCTAATAGCAATTATGCTAAAACTTTCATTACATTTTGTACAGATTCAACAGACTTATCTAATGCAGCTTTTTCTTCTATAGTTAGGTCCAATTCAATGATTTTTTCAATTCCATTTCCACCTAGTACTGTAGGCACACCAAGGTAAATTCCTTCGTATCCATATTCACCTTCTAAATAAGCAATAGAAGGGAGAACACGGCGTTGATCTTTCACTAGGGCTTCGACCATTTCAACTAATGAAGCAGCAGGGGCATAATAAGCGCTCCCGTTACCTAATAAATTTACAATTTCTCCTCCACCCTTACGTGTCCGTTCAACAATTGCATCAAGACGATCTTTTGGAATCAAAGTTTCTAAAGGAATTCCTCCCGCATATGAGTAACGTACTAGAGGAACCATATCATCTCCATGTCCACCTAAAACGAAACCGGTTACATCTTTAACTGAAATGTTAAGTTCTTGGGCTACAAAGGTACGGAAACGGGCAGTATCAAGAACACCTGATTGACCAATTACACGGTTTTTAGGAAAACCGGATTCTTTAAATACTGTATATGTCATGGCATCAACCGGATTAGTTAAAACAATGATATAGCAGTTAGGAGAATATTTAACTATTTCTTGCGTAACACTTTTCATTACCTTTTGGTTTGTTTGCACTAAATCATCCCGGCTCATGCCTGGTTTACGGGCAATACCAGCGGTTATAACAACAACATCAGAATCTTTTGTATCCTCATAATTAGAAGTACCAATAACATTTGCATCAAATCCTTGAACCGGCCCTGCCTCAAGCATATCAAGTGCTTTCCCTTTTGTTGGATTTTCTGCTTGCGGGATATCAACAAGTACTACATCACCAAGTTCTTTTTGTGCTAACAAAAATGCTGTAGTAGCTCCTGTGAAACCACCGCCGATTACTGAGATCTTTTTTCTGTTCATTGCCATTGTTATGTCCCCCTCTAGATATTATATAATGAAGACTTTAGCACCTAAAAAAATTGCCGGTGAAAGAATACAATCTATCAGCCGGCAATTTTATCTGCCTGTTGTCAGGCTGTGTTATTAGCTTTACATATTTTTAATTAATTCAGTTCCAAATTCAGAACATTTCACTTCTGTAGCACCATCCATTAAACGGGCAAAGTCATATGTTACAACTTTAGATGCAATTGTTTTTTCCATTGACTTTGTAATTAAGTTAGCCGCTTCGTTCCAACCTAAGTGCTCAAGTAAAAGAACCCCGGAAAGAATAACAGAAGAAGGATTTACTTTATCAAGACCAGCATATTTAGGAGCTGTACCATGTGTTGCTTCGAAAATAGCATGTCCTGTTTCATAGTTAATGTTTGCTCCAGGTGCAATACCGATACCGCCAACTTGTGCAGCTAACGCATCAGATATATAATCACCGTTTAAGTTCATTGTAGCAACTACATCAAATTCACGTGGACGTGTTAAAATTTGTTGTAAGAAAATATCAGCAATCGAATCTTTTACGATGATTTTACCAGCGGCTTCAGCATCTGATTGTGCTTTATTTGCAGCTTCTGTGCCTTGTTCTTCTTTAATTTTATCGTATTGTGCCCAAGTGAATACTTTATCACCGAATTCTTTTTCAGCTAATTCATAACCCCAGTTTTTAAAGGCACCTTCAGTGAATTTCATGATATTGCCTTTATGTACAAGTGTTAAAGATTTACGACCTTCTTTAATTGCATAATTTAATGCAGCACGTACAAGGCGTTCTGTTCCTTCTTTAGAAACTGGTTTAATACCGATACCTGATGTTTCAGGGAAGCGAATTTTATTTACTCCCATTTCGTTTTTAAGGAAGTCAATTACTTTCTTAACTTCATCTGAACCTTCTTTGTACTCAATACCTGCATAAATATCTTCAGTATTTTCACGGAAGATTACCATATTTGTATCTTCAGGACGTTTTACTGGAGATGGTACACCGTCGAAATAACGTACAGGACGTAAGCATACAAAAAGATCAAGTTCTTGACGTAAAGCAACATTTAAAGAACGAATTCCGCCGCCAACTGGTGTTGTAAGAGGCCCTTTAATCGCAATTAAATATTCACGGATAACATCTAAAGTTTCAGATGGAAGCCATTCGCCAGTTTTGTTAAATGCTTTTTCCCCAGCATATACTTCTTTCCATTCAATTTTACGTTCACCTTTATACGCTTTCTCAACAGCTGCATCAAGAACTCTTTGAGAAGCTGCCCAAATATCAGGACCTGTTCCATCCCCTTCAATAAATGGGATAATTGGATTGTTTGGTGTTTTTAAAACGCCATTTTCTACTGTAATTTTTTCACCTTGTGACATTTCTTTCCCTCCAGTTCGAATTAAAAGCGCACAAACTACATCATTTATTAGAACAATTTTTTTCGCATTTGTAAATATCTTTAATTAACGATTTTCAATTGGCACGTAAGTTTGCATTCCCGGGCCAGTGTATTCAGCACGAGGACGGATTAAGCGATTGTTTGAATATTGTTCAAGTATATGTGCCAACCATCCGGAAACACGACTTACTGCGAATATTGGTGTAAATAGATCATGATCAATACCTAAACTATGGTATACAGATGCAGAGTAAAAATCAACATTTGGTGGTCAACATTTGGTGGCAGTGCTTTTTCCGATGTTACAATATCTTCAATCTTTGTAGACATTTCATAGTATTGTGGTTCACCGGTAAGTTTTGTTAATTTTTCAGACATTGCTTTTAAGTGTTTCGCACGAGGATCCCCTTTACGATATACGCGATGACCGAATCCCATGATTTTCTCTTTATTAGCAAGTTTTTCATGGATATAAGCATCAACATTATCAACTGAACCAATTTCAGTTAACATTTTCATAACTTGTTCATTTGCTCCACCGTGTAAAGGTCCTTTTAAAGCTCCGATTGCTGCTGTTACACCGGAATAAACATCCGAAAGGGTTGCAACACAAACACGTGCAGTGAATGTAGATGCATTAAGCTCATGATCCGCATGCAATACTAGTGCTTTGTTAAACGCTTCAACAGCAATAGCTTCAGGTTCTTCGCCGGTTAACATATAAAGGAAGTTAGCAGCAAAACCTAAGTCTTTTCGTGGTGCAACTGGTTCTAGTCCTTTACGTACACGTGAAAATGCAGCTACAATAGCAGGCATTTTTGCTTGTAAACGGATTGCTTTACGATAATTTGCTGCTTCTTCCATCACATCTGCTTCTTCGTCGTATAAACCAAGTGCTGATACAGCTGTCCGTAATGCACCCATTGGATGAACTTGATTAATAGGATACGTTTTAAAGCTTTCCAACACTTCTTTAGGTAATTCCATATTGTCTGCTAATTGTTGTTTTAATTCATCTAATTCCTTTTTGTTTGGTAATTTAAGATGCCATAGTAAGTAGATTACTTCCTCGAAGCTAGCATTTTCCGCTAAATCATCAATATTGTATCCTACATTCGATGATTGAACTTATTGATGACGTAGTTGCTACAATACCTTCAAGACCTTTTGTTGCTGTCATGATCATCTCTCCTTTAACAATTTCTTTTATTTGAGCAGCGGTATGATATAAAAAGATTAGTTTTTAAACCGAAGCCTATTCGATTTAAAGCATTTGCTCATTATGTAAAAACAAATGCAAACGGTCACACATATCCTATTATAATATAATTTAAAAACTTGTCCATTTAAAGGACTAATATTTATTCGCTTTCATCCTTTATTATAATCAAATCTAGTAAGTATGTATAATAAAATTCTACATTTTTTTGCAAATATTTTATTGTTTTGTTTTTTATTCTCAAATAATTTTTCGCTGTAAATTGAATATTTATTGTGTAAATAATTCAACTACCTTCATTCCCATATAAGCAATGCCGGCGCCTATCAATGGGCCAACTGCCACACCTTTAAAAACCGCTACTGCTAGAATTGTTCCTAGTACAAGTGCTGCTGTAATATGTGGATCTTGCGTTAACAGAGTAATACCGTTTTTAGCGATAAGTGCTACAGCCATACCCGCGGCAAGAGCAATCCAAGCATATGGCGATTTCAATGATTCAAGCAAATCTTTAAACCCAATTTGCCCGCTGGCTATTGGTGCAAGCACAGCGATAGTAATAACAGTTACTCCCCAATTTATACCCTTCGATTGGATAAAACTAAACATTTTTTGATCGATTCCAATTATTTTTAAGATGAGTAATACAGCAATCGCAATCATTAACGATTGATTTTTAGCAATCAAACCAATAATCAGTAATAATATTAGAAAAAGGTAAGACTGAACCATTTTTAATACATCCTTTCTTTCAATGTGTATTGTTGGAAAAAGTTTATCATTTAGCTTTTTTTTCCTAGCGACTCCATGTAAAATTAAACTAAAAGATGGGAGGGGAAAGTTTGAATCCTGAGTATATATATCGTACCATTCGATTTTTAATAGTTATAGGCATTGTAATAGTTGGCGCGATTCTTTTGTATTTCGTATCAAAAGTTACTTACCCTTTTTTAATTGCCATTGCTATTGCCTTTCTGATTAATCCTTTAGTAAATTTTTTATCTCATAAGGCAAAACTTCCTCGCACACTCGCCGTTATTATATCCATAATTTTAATAATTGGTGTATTTATAGGATTAATAACTTTATTAATTGCCGAGATTGTCTCCGGAACAAATTATTTAGCAGATGTTGTTCCTAAGCATGTTAATACATTAGTTGAGTTTGTGGAAAACTTTATTGCCGGACAGGTAATTCCTCTCTACAATCAAGCTGCCAGTTTATTTAAAAGTCTTGATGTTGGACAGCAGGATACCATTATAAATAATATCCAAACGGCAGGGCAAAAAATAGCTACAAGTGCCGGAAGTTTCCTGCAAAACTTTTTCTTAAAGCTTCCAGCTCTCGTTTCATGGATTCCAAATGCCGCTACAGTTCTTGTATTCTCATTACTTGCTACGTTCTTTATTAGCAAAGATTGGTATCGACTTTCCAGAATGAGCAGTAAGTTTCTCCCTGATCGTGCGATGAAAAGTGGAAGAACAGTTCTACATGATCTAAAAAAAGCATTGTTCGGTTTTATTAAAGCACAACTAACTTTAATCTCCATTACTTTAGTTATCGTATTAATTGGGCTTTTGATTTTAAGGGTAGATTATGCCATTACGATTGCTTTGGTGAGTGGTATTGTTGATATTCTTCCATACTTAGGAACCGGAGTTGTGTTCATTCCTTGGATTATTTACGAAGCGATTTCGGGGGATATTCCACTTGCAATTGGTTTAGGGGTACTTTATACAGTTGTAGTTGTGCAAAGACAAATGATGGAACCAAAAATTTTGTCCTCCAATATTGGACTTAATCCACTTGCCACTTTAGTAGCATTGTTTGTTGGATTTAAACTTGTCGGTTTTCTCGGATTAATTCTTGGGCCGGTCTCCCTTGTCATCATTACTACATTACATAAAGCCAATGTATTTCGAGACATATGGGAATTTATCGTAGGAAAACCACAAAAAACGAATTGAATAAAAAGAAAAACGGTGTGAGTTCACACCGTTTTTCTTTTTAGAATGTAAAATTATAACACGCTAGCATGTCCATTGTAGATAACCCCACGTACGGGATCTACGGTAATTTCTTGTCCGTTTGTAAATAAATTCGTAGCATTTTTCACTCCAACAATTACCGGAATGCCTAAATTAATACCAACTACAGCAGCATCACTAGTTAAACCACCTTCTTCAGTAATGAGTGCTGTACATTTTTTCAATAACGGAACCATGTCTTTATCTACACCATACGTAACAAGGACTGAGCCGGGCACAATTTGCTCTTTTGCATCATTAGCATTTTTGGCAGTTACTACTTTACCGTATGCAGATTTTCTGCCAACACCTTGACCTTTAGCAACAATATCTCCAACTACATGAACTTTCATTAAATTGGTTGTTCCTGCCTCACCTACCGGTACTCCCGCTGTAATAATAACTAAATCCCCGTGCTTCACAATATCTGTATTTAAGCCCTCTTGAACAGCTAGCTCTAACATTTCATCGGTTGTTTCTACTTTTTGTCCAATTCTAGGATACACTCCCCATACTAATGCAAGACTTAAACATACCGATTCATTCGATGTTACAGCAATAATCGGTGCTTTAGGACGGTATTTTGAAATCATCCGTGCAGTATGACCACTTTCCGTCGGTGTAATAATGGCATTTACATCTAAATTGATCGCCGTATGTGCGACGGATTGACAAATAGCATCTGTCATTTTGTGATCACTATTTTTACTGCGTTCACCTAAAATCGCACTGTGATTCAACGCTTTTTCCGCATGAATAGCAATATTATACATCGTTTGAACAGCTTCTGAAGGATAGGATCCTGCAGCAGTTTCTCCTGAAAGCATAATGGCATCTGTACCATCAAAAATGGCATTAGCTACATCACTTGCTTCTGCTCTTGTTGGTCGTGGATTTCTTTGCATTGAATCAAGCATTTGGGTTGCGGTAATTACTGGTTTACCCAGTTCATTACATTTTTTTATTAATTCCTTTTGAACAAGAGGAACTGCTTCTGTTGGAATCTCAACCCCTAAATCACCGCGGGCTACCATTAGACCATCAGAAACTGCCAAGATTTCATCAATATTATCAACACCTTCTTGGTTTTCGATCTTAGGAATAATGTGGATATGTAAAGCATTATTTTCTTCTAATAATTGTCTAATTTCCAATACATCTGAAGGACGACGAACGAAAGAAGCAGCAATGAAGTTAACACCTTGTTTAATTCCGAATAAAATATCGTTCGCATCTTTTTCTGTAATCCCAGGCAAATTAACGGATACTCCTGGTACATTAACACCTTTTTTATTTTTTAATACACCACTATTCATTATTTTCGTGTTAATTTCTTTTTTGTCCTTGTCAATAGAAGTAACTTCCAATTCAATTAGACCATCATCTAGAAGGATTTTTGATCCTTTATCAACATCGTTAATAAGGCCTTCATATGTGATAGAAAACTTTTCGCTTGTTCCTAAAACTTCCTCCATTGAAATCGTAACGTTTTTTCCTTCACAAAGCTCAATTGCTCCATTTTCCATATCATTTGTACGGATTTCGGGACCTTTTGTATCAAGTAAAATAGCTACCGTTTTATTTGTGTTTTCCGCTGCTGTGCGGATGTTTTTAATTCTTGCTTCGTGTTCCTCATGACTACCGTGGGAAAAATTCAATCGAGCTACATCCATTCCGGCTTTCATTAATTTTTCCAACATTTCTATACTTTCACTTGCAGGACCAATGGTACAAACGATTTTTGTTTTTTTCATGTTAATTACTCCCTTTTTTTAACTTCGCTGTTGAATACAAGCAACAGTGCGCTTTAACAAATCTTTAAGCTTAAATTGATAATTCCTTTGATAGACGATACATATCAAAAGCGACTTTATGCGGTGTTCCTAAAATTTCAAGGATGTCATAGTCGACAAGCTGATTATTTTCGATTCCAACAGCTCTTCCACCTTTACCCTCCAATAATAATTCAACAGCTCTTGCCCCAAGTCTGCTTGCTAGAACCCTATCGCTAGCAGTAGGAGATCCGCCGCGTTGAATATGTCCTAAAACGGAAACCCTCGTATCAAAATTAGTTGCTTCCTCTAATTCTTTCGCAAATTCATTACCGCTTTTCACACCTTCAGCAACAACTATAATACTATGTTTCTTTCCACGGTCATTCCCTTTTCGTAAACGTTCCGCAATTTCATTCATGTCATAATTGTCTTCAGGGATTAGAATTGTTTCAGCCCCACCTGCTAAACCGGACCAAAGAGCAATATCGCCTGCGTCCCTGCCCATTACCTCAATTATAAACGTTCTTTCATGTGATGAAGCAGTATCACGAATTTTATCAATCGCATCTAACACTGTATTTATCGCTGTATCAAAACCAATCGTAAAATCAGTTCCCGGGATATCATTATCAATTGTTCCCGGAACTCCAACACATGGAAAGCCGTGTTCTGTTAAAGCCTTTGCGCCTTGATAAGAACCATCTCCACCAATAACGACTAAACCTTCAATCCCGAATCTTTTCATTTGCTCGATACCTTTTTGCTGCCCTTCCTGTGTCTTAAATTCTAGACATCGGGCAGAATGGAGCATTGTTCCTCCGCGATGAATAATATCACCAACTGAGCCTACCTCAAGTTTTTCTATTTTCCCATTAATAAGGCCGCTATAACCGTTATAAACACCAAACACTTCTAACCCATGATAAATTCCTTTACGAACAATCGCACGAATGGCCGCATTCATTCCCGGCGCATCTCCACCGCTAGTTAAAACACCAATACGTTTCATTCTCGTCACCTCAAAATTTCTTATATGTAAAATCGTAATCATTAAAATCAAAAAATATTTATTACAACAATATTATCGACAAGAGTATTAGTTAATATTTCTAAAATATCATTTTATAAGTAAGTCCACAAACATAATATGTCAAAAAGGAAAAAACAACTAAGCAATCGGATTCGTCCGATTGCTCGTTTAATACTCAATTATCGATATCAGGATTTTGAAATTTCTGCGATATCCTTTAACTCAGTAAACTCTCCTATAACTCGATATTTATTATAGCGCTGCTCAATAAGTTCCTCAGCAGATAAACCAACTAATTCTTTTAGTGATTTTTCCAACACATGGTCAATAGACTCGGCTTGGGTAGCAACATCTTTATGAGCGCCACCTTTTACTTCCGGAATTACTTCTTCTATAACACCTAATTTTTTCAAATCAGGAGCAGTAATTTTCATAATATCTGCTGCCCGTTTTGCTTGGGATGAATCTTTCCACAAAATCGTTGCAGCTGACTCCGGAGCAATGACTGAGAACCAAGAATTTTCTAAGACGTGTATATGATTTCCTACACCGATACCAAGTGCTCCTCCACTAGCCCCTTCACCGATAACGATACAGATTACAGGTACTTTGAGACCAGCCATTTCAAATAAGTTTTTGGCAATTGATTCTGAAATTCCTCTTTCTTCAGCAGCTTTCCCTGGAAAAGCGCCTTTCGTATCGATAAAACTGATAATTGGGCGATTAAATTTATCCGCCTGCTTCATTAAACGAAGTGCTTTTCGATAGCCTTCAGGATGGGGCATCCCAAAATTACGACGGATGTTTTCCTTCGTATCTTTTCCCCGTTGCTGTCCGATAATCGTTACCGGCAGACCTTTATATTTTGCGATACCGCCAACAATCGCTTCATCATCGCCAAAAAAACGATCACCATGCAACTCAATAAAATCAGAAAATAGATAAGGGATATAGTCCAATGTTGTAGGTCTATTTGGATGTCTAGCTATTTGTACCCGGTCCCATGGTTGCATATTTTCGTAAATATCGGCTTCTAATTTTTTTAATCTAGTCTCAAGCTTCTCAATCTCATCTGATAAATCAACATCTGAGTTTTTTGTAAACTCTTTTAGCTCAGCGATTTTTTTCTGAAGCTCGCTTAATGGTTTTTCAAATTCCAACTCATTTACCATGGCAACTCACCTACTTGCTCATGAATTTCTAGTACTGTCGTAATTGTTCCCTTTAAGTCTAATCGGTTAATTACGGCGTCCAGTTGTCCGTGCTTTAACAAAAATTCAGCAGTCTGAAAATCTTCGGGAAGCTCTTCACGAACAGTTTGCTCTATAATTCTTCTTCCAGCAAAGCCTATTAATGCTCCCGGCTCGGCAAAATTATAATCACCTAAGGAAGCAAAGCTTGCTGACACACCACCGGTAGTTGGGTGAGTCATAATAGAAATAATGAGACCCCCATTATCGCTAAAACGTTTTAATGCCGCGCTTGTCTTCGCCATTTGCATTAAAGACAGAACGGCTTCTTGCATTCTTGCTCCACCGGAAGCTGTGAAAATAATAAACGGCACACTCAGTTTATCTGCTTCCTCAATTGCTCTTGTAATTTTTTCACCTACAACTGATCCCATACTTCCCATACGGAAAGTTGAATCCATGATAGCAATAACAACTTGATGATCATTCACTTTTCCACTACCAGTTAAAACAGCTTCATTCATATTTGTTTTTTGTTGATCTTTTTGTAATTTCTCAAGATAATCAGGGAAATTTAGAGGGTTCTCCGATAGTAGCTGACGATCAAATTCTTGAAAAGTTCCTTCATCTATAAAGCTTTCTACTCGTTCAAATGCATTCATTTGATGATGATAACCGCAATGATTACACACTTTTAAATTTTTTTGAAGCTCTTTCGTATATAGGATTTTACGACAGTTTGGACATTTTGACATAATGCCTTCAGGCACATCATGCTTAGCAGCTTCCGATGGTATTGTAGCATACTTTCTTTTCTTTGGTTTAGTAAAAAAATCTTTCAGCAAAAGTAAATCCTCCTTTAAAAGGCTGATACCACAAAATAGCTTAGAATATTTTTTATAAATAGATTCTTCTTGTCCAATATAATTGAAGATGAACGAAAATATTGCTAAAGTTTGTCGTATTTACTTCGACATATTTTTTAAGTCATCATAAAATTGCAATGATAAAGGCAAATTTTCTTCTACTATTGTATGTAGTAATTGTAAATATGGTTTTATATCCTTAATTTCGCGAGAGCCATTTAATTGTGATGCATATTCTTTTAATAATAACCAAATTTTAAAAAGAAGATGGATATTTGAAAGTTGTACAATTTCAAGAAAAAAATCATCTTCTAATGTAAGGTCGCCTTGTTCTAATTTATATTTTATCAATTCAATAGATGGACGATCCAAATTATTAATTACTAATCTTATTGCATCCTTTTCAACTAGTTCTTTCGTTATTTTCACATCATTTTTCACTTTATCATCTTGTAATATAAACGTACTTAATAAATCAACTAAATGGTGGTCTGTGAAATCCCGGAGAAATGTACCTTCTCCTCGGCGAGTTTCGATCAAGCCTAGTAACTCTAAGGCCCTCAGACCTTCTCTTACAGAGGAGCGTCCAACTTTGAGACGCTCCGAGAGTTCACGCTCAGAAGGAAGTTTATCACCTGAAACTAATCCATCTTCATAAATCATTTGACGAATTTGGTCGACAATTTCAAGATATACCTTCGTTTTGCTTATATTTTTGTTCACCGAACAAATCACTCACCTTTTCCAATAATAGCAAGTCTCTTTGTTCTTTCTCTAATTTCTTCGGGGTCGACTTTTATCCTCGCAACACCTGTTTCCATTGCTGCTTTTGCAACAGCCGCTGCTACTGCAGGTGCAACACGTGGATCGAAAGGACGTGGGATAACATAATCAGCGTTTAATTCAGTTTCACTTATTAATTCAGCAATTGCTTCAACAGCCGCTATTTTCATTTCCTCATTAATATGTGTTGCTCGAACATCTAATGCTCCCCTGAAAATTCCAGGAAAAGCAAGAACATTATTTACTTGATTAGGAAAGTCGGAACGACCTGTCCCAATCACTTTCGCACCTGCTTGTTTTGCATCGTCCGGCATAATTTCCGGATCCGGATTTGCCATAGCAAAAATAATGGCATCTGTTTTCATCGATTCTACCATTTCTTTTGTTAATGCACCTGCTACTGAAACACCAATAAATACATCGGCGCCTTCAATGACATCTGCAAGGGCTCCTTCTTTACGCTCACGATTTGTGTATTTCGCCACTTCGGATTTGATATCATTCATTCCGAAAGTTCTACCTTCAAAAATAGCCCCTTTTGAATCACACATAATGATATCGCGTACACCGTAATGGTAAAGGAGACGAATAATGGCAATTCCGGCTGCTCCGGCACCACTGGCAACTACTTTTATTTCAGACATTTTCTTACCGACGAGTTTTAATGCATTAACAAGACCTGCAACAGTTACGATCGCCGTTCCATGCTGATCATCGTGAAAAACAGGAATATTCGCTTCTTTTTTCAGTCTTTCTTCGACCTCAAAACAATTTGGTGCAGCAATATCTTCTAAGTTTACACCACCAAAAGTAGGCTCCAACAGTTTAACCGTTTCAACAATTTTATCTACATCCGTTGAATTCAAACAGATAGGAAACGCATCAACACCGGCAAAACTTTTGAATAATACTGCTTTTCCTTCCATAACAGGTAACGCTGCCTCCGGTCCAATATTCCCTAATCCTAAAACAGCCGTTCCATCGGTTACAACAGCAACCATATTGCCTTTCATCGTATATTCATATACAGTTTCAGGTTTGTCATAGATCATTTTACATGGTTCTGCTACTCCCGGTGAGTATGCTAAACTTAAATCTTTTGCATTCTTTACATTAACTTTTGATTTAGATTCTAGTTTTCCTTTATTTATACGATGCATATGTAGCGCTTCTTCTCGCAAAGTCAAAGTTTCCACTCCTTTTTACTACAAACGATAAACAATTAGGTGGTCTGACCACATTGGTCTATTAAATAATATAACATATTTCCCTTTTTAGTGAAAAATAATATTAAACTTGTTTACAGAACTTAAGATATTATTCGTAAAAAAGTAGAATCCTATTGCAAAATCACATTTTGCTTACCTAATAAACGGACTAGCTCCTCTAAACATTGATTAGTAGGATTGACCCAATCCATTCTAGGAAGTTGAATCGTTGTTTGCGTATGTTCATAAAATAAAATAACAGGAACACTCCCATGATGTGATTGAATGATTTCCTTAATACGGCTTAAACTTTCATGGGACTGAAACAAATATGGAATACGAAGAAAAAGTTTCTTATTGGCGTCTTCTAAATCTTTCATATCGATCATTTTTTGTATAATTAATTGTGTTGAATCATTTCTTACTTCAACCGTTCCTTCAAGTAGTGCTACTTGCCCTTGTTTACATAATCTACTGTATTGTCGATAACTTTTCGGAAATAATACCCCTTCCATTTCACCACTGGAATCACTAATTTTAACGAAACACATTTGTTCCCCTTTTTTTGTACGGATGGTTTTTACTTCATTTAAGTAAACTCCTAGTTTCACGTGTTTTTGATGATTAGAAATAGAAATTATCGTGTCATTCGTATAATTGTTAATTAAATCTTGAAATGGACGAATAGGGTGGTCTGATAAATACAGTCCGAGTACTTGTTTTTCAAAAGAAAGTTTATCGATAATACTAATTGGTTCCATTTCCACATACTTTGGTTTAATTTGAAAAAATTCATCATCAGAAAATAAGTCTTCCATATTGTCACTTGGATTGACGAGTTCAGCATGTTGCAAGGCTACATCAATACTTGCCAAAAGTGTTGCACGATCAACCTGAAACTCATCAAACGCTCCGGAAAACACTAGATTTTCAATCGTTTTCCGATTAATAGAAAGATGTGTCGTTCGAATGCAAAAGTCGAATAAATCACTAAAAGGCTTCGATGCTCTTGCATGTAAAATATCTTTTAGTGCTACACCACCTAGCCCTTTTATCGCCGCTAAACTAAAAAGGATGGAACCTTTTTCCACTTTAAAAAAATAATGACTTTTGTTAATAGATGGTGGAAGCACTTGAATATTCATCTGTTTCGCTTCTCGTATATATTGTGCAATCTTATCTGCATTTCCAATAGCTGATGTTAATAATGAAGCCATAAAATATAGCGGGAAATGAGCTTTTAAATATGCGAGTTGGTATGCGATAAAGCTATAGGCAACAGCATGGCTTCGGTTAAATCCATAGTTAGCAAATCGGACAATTAAATCGTATATTTCATTGGCTGTTTTCTCGTTATAACCATTATTAATAGCCCCTTTTACAAAATGAATCCTTTCCTGATCTAGCACATCTTTCTTCTTTTTACTTACAGCCCTTCGAAGTAAATCCGCTTCTCCTAACGAAAAACCAGCCATTCTTGAGGCAATTTGCATAATTTGCTCCTGGTATATGATAACGCCATACGTTTTCTTTAGAATTGGTTCTAAATCTTGATGTGGATACTGTATCATTTCTTTTCCATGTTTTCGATCAATGTATAAAGGGATATTTTCCATTGGACCGGGACGGTAAAGCGCATTAACTGCGACAATATCCTCAAAATCAGTTGGTTTTAACCTTTTTAAAACACTTCGCATCCCTTCCGATTCTAACTGGAAAATACCCGTTGTGTTTCCTTCACTTAATAATTGATAGGTCTTTTCATCATCTAAAGGAATTTGATCGATATTTATTTTACTGCCTGTACCTTTTTGAATACTCGCTACTATCCGTTCAATTAATGATAAATTTCGCAGTCCTAGAAAATCCATCTTTAATAAGCCAATCTCTTCTAAGATGTCCATTGGATATTGTGTTAAATAACTACCTGTATGTCCATCTTGGATGGGGATAAGGTTAACTAGCGGTTCTTCACTGATGACGACACCCGCTGCGTGTGTTGAAACATGACGTGGAATTCCTTCAATTTTTAATGCTGTTTGAAAAAGTTTTTGATGTAATTCAGATTCTCCAACAAATTCCTGTAGTTTCTTTGATTCCTTAAACGCTTGTTTTAATGTTATACCGAGTTTACTGGGTATCATCCTTGACAATTGCTCTAATTCCTTTGTATTAAAGCCAAATACCCTAGCGACATCTCTTGCTGCAGCCTTAGCGGCAAATGTTCCAAATGTAATTATTTGTGCTACATGTAACTGCCCGTACTTTTCAGTTACATATTGTATGACCTCATCCCGGCGATGATCAGGAAAATCAATATCAATATCAGGCATTGTAATTCGCTCAGGATTTAAAAAACGTTCAAAAAGTAAGTCGTGTTCAATTGGGTCGACATTCGTAATTTTTAATACATAGGCGACAAGAGAGCCAGCTGCTGAACCTCGTCCAGGACCAGTTAATATTCCGTTATTACGGGCAAATTTCATAAAATCCGAAACAATAAGGAAATAATCACTAAATTTCATTTGATTAATTATCGTTAATTCATAAGATAAACGTTCCCAATAAATCGGTTCTGGGTGATCAAATCTTTCTCGCAATCCCTGTTCACAGTATTCCTTTAATGCTTGGTCAGAGGTTTCTCCCGGTGGTAATGGGAATTTTGGAAGAAGTTTTCTCCCCATTTCAATTTGTAATTGACACGAATTTGCTACAAGTACTGTATTTTCTAATGCGTTTATATGTTCGGAGAACGCTTCAACCATACTTTGTTTATCTTTCAAATCATATTCTTCTGAAGGAAGTTTTTTTCGATCATCATCACTAAGTTTCTTATTTTCATTGATAGCAAGTAAGCATTCATGACTAAAGCTGTCACTCTTTTCCAAATATTGCACATCATTCGTAACGATAAGTTTTATCTTGCATTTTTTTGAAAGGTGAACGAGCTTTTCTTCTATTATCTTTTCTTCAGGAAGCTGATGATTCTGTATAGAAAAATAGAAAGAATCCTCTTCAAAAATATTTTTAAAAATAGTTGCGATTTTTTCAGCTTTTTCTTCTTCTCCGCGCAATAAATACTGTTCAATTTCGCCATTTATTCCGGGTGTAAAGCCAAATAACCCTTTATGGTACCCTTTTAACCATTTTATCGGAATACCATTTGGTGATTTTGTTTGGACTGTACTTGAAAGTTTTAATAAATTATTATATCCCGTTGTATTTTTAGCTAATAGAACGAGTGGATAAGATGTTTCTTTATCCATTTCACTGATAACATCTATTGTTAATCCGATAATTGGCTTAATCTGATTTTTTATACATTCTTTATAAAACGGAATGACACCGTAAAGTACATTTCGATCGGTAATAGCCAATGTATGATATTGAAGCTCTTTAGCTTTTTCAACTAGTTTTTTAATTGAGATAGTGCTAGATAATAAGCTATATGCAGTTGTTATTTGTAAATGGACAAATGACATTCTCTTCCCACCTTTCAATTGAAATCTTTATTCATATTATAAGACCTCCATTAAAAAAAAGAAAATATGTTCCCATATTAACTTTTATTTTTTCGGATTCCATTACATATCAGCGTTAGTTGTCCCATATATATTAATAGTGAATGGTTATACAGTTTGGAGTGATTTCAATGGACGAAGCATTCTTCCCTGCCTTTTTTAATAGTTTTTTTATCGCCTTCGGTGTAATGATAGGCGGGTCTTTAATTGGGGCCGGCTTGGCAACATTTATCACTGGAGAACAAGTTTTAACGGGGATTACGAAGATTTCAAAAAATTTGCGGATTTGGGCCATTATTGCAGCCATCGGCGGGACATTTGATACAGTATATAGCTTTGAAAAAGGCTTTTTGAATGGAGAAATCAAAGATTTATTTAAACAATTTCTATTAATCTTATCGGCAATGGGAGGGGCGAATACTGCAGCGCTTATCATACTATGGTTAACACAGGAGGAAATCCAATGAGAATTCCACCATTGTATCATCGTCCTTCATGGCAAAGATTCATTGCCGGCATCGTTATCGGCGGCTGTATTAGTTGGCTTGTCTTTTTATTTATGTATGGTGTTATGCAGGAAAAACATGCAAAGAAAATAAAATTCCAACAAGAAACAATCGATAATTTAAAACAAGACATAAAAATTTGGCAAGATGAGTATAAAGAGTTAAATCGAAAAAATGCGGAGCTCTTAATTATTCAAAATGTACAAGTGAAAATAACAGACTTTGAAAAGTATAATATCGATTTACAAAGTAAAATTGAAGCGGAGAATAAGGTGAAGGAAGACTTGAAATCATTAATTGCAAATGACTTAAACAATACAGTTAAAAATAAAGAGTTAATAATAAAAGCAATTGAAAATAAGACAGTAAAATTTAATAATCGTCCATATAGATATGTCATAAAATCAATGATTTTTTACACAACGATTAGTATCGAACTCGAATTAAGGCTGAATTAAAGAGACTAGAGCATAAACTCTAGTCTTTGCAAACAGCCTTTAAATCGTTTATTACATGTTCGGCTTCATCCCAAGAATAAATAGAGGCACCTGCAGCCAATGGATGGCCCCCGCCATTATATTTTTTTGCAATTTGGTTGATAACTGGTCCTTTTGAGCGTAATCGAACCCTAATTTGGTCCTCTTCTTCAATAAAGAAGCACCACGCTTTCATTCCTCGGACATTCCCTAATGAACTTACAAGTAATGAGGCTTCTGAAGGAATGACTTCAAATTGTTTAAGAATGTCCGCACTTAGTTTCACAACTGCCGCACCATCTTCAAACATTTTAAAGTTTTGCAAAACATATCCTTGTAATTTAATCACTTTTGGATCTAGCTCATACAATTTGTCATATAATTCATTTCGATCGAACGAATATTTGATTAACTCCCCTGCGTAATCAAATGTTTTTTGCGTTGTGCTAGGGTATAAAAATCTTCCCGTATCCCCAACGATACCACCATAAATCAATCGTGCTGCTTCATCATTCATTTTCAGCCCTTTATCAGCACCAAATAAATAGAAATCGTAAATCATTTCACTCACAGATGATGCCGTCGTATCTACCCAAAGTAGATCACCATAAGCATCTTCGTTCGGGTGATGATCAATTTTAATTAGCTTATCACCTAAAGAATAGCGACGATCACATATTCTTTCTTCATTTGCCGTATCACAAACAATAACGAGTGCTCCATGAAAGGTTTCATCCGAGATTACATCGAGTTTTTTTAAAAACTCAAGTGAAGGATCGGGCTTACCAACAGCATACACTTGTTTATTTGGAAAGGAGGTACGCAAAATTTCGACTAGTCCCCCTTGTGACCCGTAAGCATCCGGGTCTGGGCGAACATGGCGATGAACAATAATTGTCTCATATTGTTTTATTGTTTCTAGTATTTTATCCTTCATAAGTTCACACCTTCTTTAATTTGTCATATTAACTTTGTAGCTTTTTCATATAAAACTCGTTACAATGTAAACAATGTTGAATATTATATTTGGAGGGAACATTTTGCCTATAGTAGTGTTTTTCATTATATTATCATTGTCATTCTATGTATTCTATAAAATAAAATTTGTAAGAAGCCCATTGCCAATGGAGCGAAAATATTTATCAGGAAAATCAGGGATTTCATTAGGACTTTTCGTTGGTTTATTCGGTATTAATCAATTGTTTCTTCATCCATCAACTATTACCTATATTATCGGTGCAATTTTTATTATCCTAGGCTTCTTTAGCGTTTGGGCCGGAATAAAATCACTGCGATTTTACCGACCATACGTTATTAAAGAATTAGAAGAAATGAAACAACATTAATTAATAAAAAAGCCAATGAATGGCTTTTTTTATTTATCTATTAATTGACACATTAACAATGCTTTTCCGACGAGCTGGCCTTGATTAAATACTTCTACATCAATTTTCCCAAACTTTCTCCCCGCTTCGAGAATCGTAGGAACAACTTCGATTGTACTTTCAATTTGAACGGGTTTGATAAAATAAATCGTCATATTTTCAATAACGATATCACCCTTTTTTTGCTTCTTCAATTTTCGGGTTGCCGCTTCATATACAAGCGTAGTAAAAACGCCATATGAAATTGTTCCAAGCGGATTCGTCATTTGTGGAGTAACCTCAAAAAAATAACTTTCTCTTTCTGCAGTTTCAGCAGCTGTCTCTATTTGTGTAGTAATAATATCATCAATCGTTTCACCAACTTGAGGCTGTCGTTGCGTCATTTGCAGCGCCTTCAATACATCCTGCCTGCTTATAATCCCAAATAAGCGATAATAGTCATCAACAACCGGAAGTACCTCTATCCCCTCCCAGATCATCATATGTGCAGCAGAAGTCACGCTTGTCTTTAAACCTACGGATATCGGATTTTTTGTCATTACTTTTTCAATCGTAAAGTGCTGATCAAATTCTATTATATCTTTTGAAGTGACCATTCCAACGACTTTCATTCCTTGATCAACAACTGGAAAGCGGCTATGGGAAGTGATTCTATTTTTTTCATACCATGTGCTTATTTGATCGTGAATCGTTAAATAAGCTGTTTGGTCTATTGGGGTAAAAATATCTTCTACTAAAATAATTTCCTTTTTAATTAATTGATCATAAATCGCACGATTAATCATCGTTGCAACAGTAAACGTATCATAGCTGGTAGTCAAAATCGGCAATTCTAATTCATCCGCCAGCTTTTTCACCTCGTCCTCAGTATCAAAGCCACCGGTGATCAACACAGCTGCTCCCGCTCTAAGCGCCAGTTCATGGGCTTTCGTCCGATTTCCAACGATTAATAGATTCCCTGCACCCGTGTATTTCATCATCGCTTCCAGCTTCATTGCACCGATAACAAATTTAGTTAATGTTTTATGTAACCCTTTTTTCCCTCCAAGCACCTGTCCATCGATAATATTTACAATCTCCGCAAATGTCAGTTTTTCAATATTATTCTTTTTCTTACTTTCAATCCTAATCGTACCTACTCGTTCAATTGTACTAACATAGCCTTTATTTTCAGCATCTTTAATTGCTCTATATGCCGTTCCTTCACTCACATTTAAAGCCTTGGCAATTTGTCTTACGGAAATTTTCTCTCCAATGGGGAGGTGATCGATGTATTCAAGTATTTGTTCATGTTTAGTTGCCAAGCTCTTCACCCTTTTCGCGACTTTTTCGTTAGATTTATTATAAGGTGAGGAGCCTGACAATTCAATTATTAACGACTCTTCCTTAATTATGTGACTTTACACGTTTTGGTAACGGTTTATCTACATTTTTATTTGCTCGCTGTTTTTTCGGTGCATAAAGCCACGCTGTAAGATTGCCGGCAAAAACAAGCAAAGCTAAACCAAGCCAAGCAATGGAAAAAATACCGGCCTCATGTTGAACAGAAAAAGCTAAATGAGGTAAAGCATAATAGAGCATTAATGCGGTTAATAAGATACATAGTAAATATCTATTTTTCATTGGACTCCCTCCAGTATTTAAGCTTGTATTATTGTATGCTCTTATATTGAATTCCAACACAAAAATACATCTGCTTTTAAACAGATGTATCATTTTCGTTATAATTCAATAAATTCACCCGCACTCATTACCTTGCCATTTTTCTTTTCGAGTAAATCAATGAATTGATGTGGGTCTTTCTTAATTAATGGAAAGGTATTGTAATGAATCGGTACAACGGTTTTGGCATTTAAAAATTTTGCAGCGATTGCAGCATCTTCCGGTCCCATCGTAAAGTTATCACCAATTGGTAAAAACGCTAGATCAATGGGGTGAAGCTCTCCGATTAATTTCATATCGGAAAACAATCCTGTATCACCTGCATGGTAAATCGTTTTCCCTTCAACCATTAGCAACACACCTGTTGGCATTCCTAAATAAATAATCTCTTGATTTTCTGTGACTAATGCTGAGCCATGAAATGCAGGGGTTAACTTCACCTTACCGAATTCAAATTCAAAAGATCCTCCAATATGCATCGGATGGGTGTTTAAACCTTGCCAGCTTAAATAATCTGCAATTTCATTATTAGCAATAACTACTGCTCCGCTTTGTTTTGCAATTTGCACAGTATCACCTACATGATCGTTATGACCGTGGGTTAAAATAATATAATCAGGCTTCTCTTCCTCGACTTTTAAATCAGTTTGAGAATTACCATTAATAAACGGATCAAACAGAATTGTTTTTCCGTTTGTTTCTACCTTTACTATAGAGTGTCCATGATAAGATACTTTCATTTTTTATCTCTCCTTTTAAAAAAATTGTTTATCAACCATATTCAATATAAAATCCAAAACTCCTCTTTCCAATACAAAATACCCCTTTTGGTATCTGTTTAAAAGTAATTTTTATTTGTTTTCCATACTAGAAATTAGAAACGATAGGTATATTCTGATATTCTTTATATATACCCAATTAGGAGATGAAAAAAAATGAACAAAAGACTACAAGAATTAACTAGTTGGCTACAACAAGAAACGATTGATTTTGCATTTGTCACCGCCCCTGAAAATGTTTTTTATTTCAGTGGTTTTCTAAGTGATCCTCATGAGCGATTACTTGGCATTGCTGTTTTCCCAAATCAGGAACCATTTATGATCTGCCCGGCACTTGATGTAACTGATGCGAAAGCGTCGGGTTGGGAATACGAAATCATTGGATGCTCAGATACTGATAATCCTTGGGAAGTACTTGAAAAGCAAGTTAAAAAACGGACAAATGAGATTCAAACAATCGCGGTAGAAAAAGAGCATATGAATATTGAAAGATATGAGTTATTACTTCAACATTTTAATGGTGCGAAATTCGTTGCAGCAGAAGCAAAGCTTCGTCAATTGCGTTTAATTAAAGATGAGAAGGAAAAGGAAATCCTGAAAAAAGCAGCTGAATTCGCGGATTTTGCTGTGCAAGTTGGTGTTAACGAAATAAAAGAAGGAAAAACCGAACTAGATATTATTGCAGCTATTGAGTACGAATTAAAGAAAAAAGGAATTTCTGAGATGTCCTTTTCAACAATGGTGCTAACTGGTACAAATGCCGCTTCTCCCCATGGGAACCCCGGCTTAACAAAAATTAAAAAAGGCGATTTAGTCCTATTTGATTTAGGTGTCGTTTATGAAGGATACTGCTCTGATATTACCCGTACAGTAGCCTATGATCATACAAATGACGACCAAGAAAAAATTTACAATATCGTTTTGCAAGCGGAAGAGGAAGCAATTAAAGCAGTTAAGCCTGGAATAACAGCAAAGGAATTAGATATGATTGCGAGAAATATTATTTCTGACGCCGGGTATGGAGATTATTTTCCACACCGACTTGGCCATGGGTTAGGAATTGGTGTGCATGAATATCCTTCCATAACAAACACCAATGAACTACTCATTCAAGAAGGAATGGTGTTCACAATTGAGCCTGGAATTTATGTACCAAATGTAGTAGGGGTTCGTATCGAAGATGATGTGTTCGTGACTAAAGACGGAGTTGAAATTTTAACCGCCTATCCAAAATCATTGCAAATTGTGAAATAATTAGAGGAATCAGCAATTGCTGATTCCTCTTTTTTACCTTCTATGCTTCCTCATCTTGATCATAAATGTGAAATTGTCCATCTGGTTGGTCAACCACACCGCTCGCATACGCTCCCATAATTTGATTGGTTGTTTGATTGATGCCTTGCTCATTATAAATAATTTCTTTTTCACGATCTTGTTTTTTCAAAATAGTGCCCCCTTCCTATATTTACTATTGTTCGAAATCTATTTTTAGATATACAAACCATAAATTGGAACATAAGAAGGGTTTTCTTACTTTCTGTCTTTCTCAATTTCATATACGATGTGACCTAATTCCGGCAAAATGAGTTTCTCCATAGCTAACCGTACAGCACCTGTTGAACCAGGTGTAACGAAAATAATTTTATTTTTGTACGTCCCTGCAGTAGCACGGGATAACATCGCAGCAGGTCCGATATCTTCCGTATAGCTTAAATACCGAAAAAGTTCACCAAATCCCGTTACTTCTTTTTCAAAAAGGGACGAAACTGATTCAATGGTTACATCCTTCGCTGCGATTCCCGTTCCCCCATTTATTAAAATCGCTTTGATCCCCTCAATATCCGCTATTTTCTTAATCGCCTCTTTTATTAAATGTTGATCATCCTTTACTATTTGATAGAAATTAATTGAATGACCATAACCCTTTAATAAATCCATCATCAGGTGACCACTTCTATCTGTTTCTGTTGTTCTCGTGTCACTTACAGTAATGATTCCACAACAAATACTAGTTGGCGAAGCTTGCTTATGTGCGAAAATACTCATTTCTCCCATCCTTTATCCTGTAAATAACGGAATTTATAATATTTATCAGCGAAATCAGTAACTTTTCTTGAAAATAGATAGTTTGCACCTGCACCAACTACCAATGGTATAAATGTCCATTTAGAATCTTTTTCCTTTTGAAATAAGGAAATAAAATATACTTTAACTAATTGTTTGAACGGCCCTTCTAACGATTGATAGCTTGTTATTTGATCAGTGCCATCATAAAAATATTGTTGTTCCCCTAAATCATGCACTAACAGACCCCATGCATTTCCCTTTAATCGTTTAGGAAGTGTTGCGGCATGAAAAACTTTTAGTGAGATCATCATTTCATAAGGTGTTTTTATATCATAGCCATAAGACATAGCAATAATTTGAACAGCTCGAAGATTTAATATAATCATTACAAGAAAATCTGAACTAAGAAGAATTGTTTTTCCAGTCCCTGTAATCCCTCCTTGAATGAAGGCATACAATCGATGACGTGCAGAATGCTGATCTGCAATATAAGACACTTGATCAATCGTTAAGTTTTTTATTTCTGGAATTGTATTTACCTCATCGTCAAAAACTCTTGCAGTACTTAATATTCGATTTCTTGCATCTTCTTGAAATTGTGTACTTTGAATAAGAGAGTGAAGATGAAATAGCCATGTATCCAGTTTTTCAAAAAAAGGTTTTTTAATATGATCTGGTATTATTGAAAATCCATGATCCATCCATTTTTCATATGTATTTGTGAAATCATTTGATTTCTCTTCGTTCAACGTTTCTATCCATATCTGAATTTGATCCCAAACAGCCTGATCTCTTTGTGTCCATTGCATCTAATTCACCTCTTCATAAGGAATGATTATCCTTAAGTATACCATACAGCCTAGAAGAAAGAGCCACGAATAAAAAAAGGCAATACCGAAATGGCTTGCCTTTTCATAACTATTTTGTTGTTAAACTTACGACATCTCTTGCTATCATTACTTCTTCATTCGTTGGAATGACTAGTACCTTAACCGGTGAATGTGGATAATTAATAAATGCTTCTTTTCCTCGAATTTTATTTAATGCTGGATCCCAATAAATTCCCATGAATTCTAGACCGTGAAGAACTTTCGCACGAACAAGATCACTATTTTCGCCAATTCCAGCTGTAAAAATAATCGCATCAACTCCAGACATTCTTGCAGAATAGGAACCAATATATTTATGAATTCGATTCGCAAAAACTTCTAAAGCTAATTCTGCTCGATTATTTCCTTTCGCTGCTTCTTGTTCAATGTCCCGAAGATCACTAGAAAATCCTGAAACACCGAGCATACCCGATTTTTTATTAAGTACATCCAACACTTCATCTGCCGTTTTCCCTGTTTTGTCCATGATAAATGGTATTAAGGCAGGGTCTATATTCCCCGATCTCGTTCCCATCGCTACACCTGCCAATGGTGTGAATCCCATGGACGTATCAATTGATTTTCCACCTTCAATTGCTGCTATACTTGCTCCATTTCCTAAATGGCAAGAGATTAATCGAAGTTGTTCAATTGGACGCCCAAGCATTTCAGCCGCACGGCGAGAAACATATTTATGAGAGGTTCCATGAAAACCATATTTGCGAATACCGTATTTTTTATAATAATCATATGGCAAGCTATATAAAAATGAGCTTTCAGGCATTGTTTGATGAAAAGCAGTATCAAAAACAGCAACTGCTGGAACATTAGGCAATGCTGCATGACAAGCCTGTATTCCAATAATATTTGCCGGATTATGGAGTGGAGCTAAATCTGAAAGTTTAATTAGTTGCTCCACTACTTCCTCTGTAATAAGGACGGAATCATTAAAAATTTCGCCCCCATGTACAACACGGTGACCAATTCCTTCTATTTCATTTAATGATTGAATGATATTTAATTCGGTTAATTTGTCCAAAAGAAGTTTGACTGCTACCTCATGATTTGGAATATCCATGACTTCTTTATATTTTTCATCGTTTACTGATATAGTAAAAATTGAATTTGCCAATCCAATTCGTTCAATAAGGCCTTTCGATATTACACGTTCCTCAGGCATTTCAAATAATTGAAATTTAAGCGAGGAACTACCTGCATTAATTGCGATAATTTTTGACATAACTACCTTTCCTTTCTATATAAGAAAGTAATCTATTTTGCATTACTGATTAATGAATTTTATCATTATTTTAGGTTTTGCATTTCAAACTATAACTATTAACGACTTCTCATTTTAATTGTCAAAACAGATATTTTCAAGCATAAAGGAGAGAGTAATCGTTTACACAGAGAAGAAAGTTTATTCGAATGATTTTGAACAAATAATGCATAAAAAAATAACCGGTATACACCGGATATTTTTTATCACTCTTTATTCTCCCGAAACCATTTATCAAGTTTTGCAAGCATTGTCTCCATTGCATGTTGATTGGATAATGTCGGCAGATTTGCAATAAGTACTTGTTTTGGAGCTTTTACAGAATCATCCTTCTTTTGAAGAATCAAGATGCTTTTCGCCGCATTTGGATTTTTAAAGATGGAAACCGGAAGTTGAATCACACCTTGGATATGTACCTGTTCCGCTAAAAATTTATGTAATTTCGGTGCTTCTTCTGATTCAAATAGTCCATTGGGAATTAGAAAAAATAAATATCCACCTGGCTTCGTATAATTTATGCTTTGCTCGATGAATAGATGATGAGCATAGGAATGGCCTTTATCAGACTTCAGCTGGTAGTTTGAAGCGCCACTATCATTCGGATAGTACCCAACTGGTAAATC
The DNA here is from genome assembly GCA_016756695.1 of Heyndrickxia sporothermodurans. Taxonomy (GTDB): domain Bacteria; phylum Bacillota; class Bacilli; order Bacillales; family Bacillaceae_C; genus Heyndrickxia; species Heyndrickxia sporothermodurans. The sequence goes on along the minus strand of CP066701.1, from coordinate 2,877,384 downwards.
ACTTACAACTACATCTACAGGATCGATAAACAAATGTTCTAATGAATCTTGGTTATACAGCTGAACCGGTTGACTTTGCAGATTTGCTCCGATGTATGCTAGTTTAATTAGAATATCATCGATTTCTACTCCATAAGCGGAAATCACGTTATCCTCTAATTGATTCATGATTGTCATTAGCAGATTACCCGTCCCAACTGCCGGATCAAGTATAGAAAAGGTTTTTATTTGTTCTGTAAATCGTTTAATTAAATAGCTCATCACTAATCCAATTGTATCAGGGGTCATTTGATGATTTGGCTGAACATTGTCTTTCATTCCTTTTAGGATGGCTAATTGGTACGCTTTTCGAATTTGTTCTTCGGTAAATGAAGAAAGATTAATTTCCTCGTATTTTTTCTTTAGTCTTTTTTTATTTAATTCACTTATCTCCTCTTGCACGATATCCCCATGAAATAAGTTTTCTCCTGTCTCAGCAAGTGCCTCTAAATAAGTGCATGAAAGTTCTTCTTGTAGAATAAGTGCTGTTTCATTTAAAACATTGAAAATCGTTTCCATTGGAGTAATATTCATCAGTCTTTTCCTCCCAACATAAAATCCCCGATTCGTATCGGGGACACTGATTCAATACATTTTTTGTTTACTTCGCTTGCTTCGCCGCTTCGATTGCTTTTTCATAGTCAGGGTGGTTTGTGCCTTCGCTTACGTATTCAACATAAACTACTTTATCATTACTATCAACGACAAACACGGAACGGGCAAGTAGTCGTAATTCTTTCATAATTACTCCGTATGCTTCCCCAAATGAAAGATCACGATGATCAGATAAAGTTTTAACATTTTCCAAACCACTTGCAGCACACCATCTGCTTTGAGCAAATGGCAGATCACAGGAAATTGTTAAGACTTCCACATTGTTTAATTTTGATGCTTCCTCATTAAAACGACGTGTCTGTGCATCACATACACCAGTATCAATAGACGGTACAACACTAATTAATCGAACTTTCCCTTTCGTGTCATCTAGTGTGACCTCTGATAAATCATTTGCCAATACAGTAAAATTAGGAGCAGTATCTCCAACTTTCACTTCATTTCCAAGTACTGTTACCGGATTTCCTTTAAACGTTACATTTGTCATCGTTTTAATTCCTCCTTTTATGTATTTATAATAATCATACTTAATTTTTAACTATTTTACCAATTAAAAACTCGCCAATGGCGAGTTTTAAAAATCAAAATCTTGTTTTTGATTTGTTGGCTGATGGTTTTTCCACCCATTTGAATTAGTATTTTGATTATTTTTCTTTATCATACTTTGAATTTTATCCACAACACTCGGGGCTACGTCCAATATTTTTTCGAGTAAATGTGTACTTTCATCAAGATGAAGCATTTTTACCCCTTGGGAGTTAACGATTAAAAAAGCAATAGGGGTAATCGAAACTCCTCCACCACTACCGCCACCAAAAGGAAGATCAGTTTTACCACCTTGACCGCTTTGTCCTTGTCCTCCTGAACTAGACTTATCAGGTCCATTAAATTGACTTCCACCTGCGGCAAACCCGAATCCTACTTTTGATACAGTTAAGATTACACTACCATCTGGTGTTTCAACGGGATCACCAATGATTGTATTTACATCAATCATTTCCTTTAAGTTTTCCATTGCTGCTGACATTAATCCTTCAATTGGATGTTCACCCATAGTAATCCTCCTATCTCTTACAAAGATTCATTAGAATCTTCTTTAGAAATCATTGTTAATGGCTTTGTTTTGAAAGAACCTTTACCGCCTCTCCAAAACTTTACTATTTTTAATCCTGCTAGAATAGCATTCCCGATTCTTATTTTAATCATACATTTTAGTAAAGTTTCTGAAATGGGAATTTGAAAGGATGGTGTAACCGAGTAATTAGGGAATTGCATCAAGTTCATTTGCTTGCTTATGAAGGCGATAATGATTGATTTTACTGCTATTGCAACTCCAGTTATTTTCCCTGTTAATGCCGCATCTTTAAACCCAATTGTAGAATGCCACTCTAATTGAGTAATTCTGACCTTTTTTAAGAATTTTAGTATGATAATTTTCAACCCAAAAATATGTTCTAGTAATTCCTTAAAATCTGATATTCGCTCAGTTATTTCTTTAGTAGTAATTTCTGCATGTTCATGTGTTCCAGTATTCGTTTTCTTTTCATATGTAATAGTCGGCTCATCTTTTTCAACTTTAATTGTTGGTATTTTCAATTTATAGCGAATAAACTTCCACATAATGAATTGAACTCGTAAATGATCATCGTCGATTCTATGTGAATAATCAATAAAGATAGTGATAGTTGTAAACCAAATAACAAGTAAGAATAGAAGAAAAATACCTATTATAACAGTGGCAACGATCATTTCTCCACAACCTTTCAGCCTTACATTCTCGCCAAAATAGAAAAAAAATAAACCCGCATTACTCATAATGTAATACGGGTTTATTTGAGGATTGTTATTCAATAATAGCTTTGAGTCATGCAGGTTTTGATTGAAATTGTTTTACCGCTCTTTCATGTACGACAGTTGTATCGGCAAATATGTCATGAATGCCTTGTTTATTCGGAGTAAAAGCAACAACAACGTATAATATTTTTGTAAAAACAGAAATATATCGTCCAATCCCTTCACGGAAAATGATTGTACTCCATGAAAGTTTCTTTTCTTTTAATGAAATCACTTTTAATCCAAACACCATTTTTCCTATCGTGGCACTTAAAAATTTCGTCATCAATATGAAGTACAGATAAAATAATAGGGTCGTTACAATTGAATAGGGTGTAAACAATCCAGAATCAGTTAAAGGAATATCCACGATTCGAAAAACAGGCTTTATAATTAATCGACTAATACTAGCGACTACAACAATATCGAGGAGATACGCCCAAAATCTCATCCAAAATCCTGCAAAAGAGAATTTCTGAACGACAGTTAAGGTTTTGTCATTTGCCGCTATATCGCTTTTATTAGTAGCTATATCTTGTTCTTCTGTCATTATATGCTACCTCCTTACTCCGAATAGATGTACATGGGCCGTGGGGCATTAGGTTGTGACAACATTTTCATTAAACCTGTTACGTCCGCTTCTTTCCCCATCATTTTTTGAGCTGCCATCGAAAATAGGGAACCTAAGCCCGCATCACTTTTATAGCGAACAACTTGTGCATTTTTTAAATGAAAATCCTTACGAACATGATCAATTACATCTTCCAAGTATCCAAAATCATCGATTAATTTTAATTCTTTCGCTTGTCTGCCATCATAAACGCGTCCATCCGCTAATTTTCGAACTATATTCTCAGGCATATGTCTTCCTTGTGAGATAACTTGAACAAATCCATCATATGAATTATTCACCATATTTTGAATGATCTTTTTCTCATCATTTGTCATTTTCCTTGAAGGACTCATAATATCTTTATACGGACCACTTTTAATCGTCACAAAGTCTACCCCGAAATCCTTTGCTAATTCCGAATAGTTAACACCTTGCATGATAACCCCGAGAGAACCTGTCATTGTCTCTTTACTTGCAAAGATTTTATCTGCAGAGGTTGATATGTAATAACCGCCTGACGCAGCAGTTGCTCCCATTGATACATACACAGGCTTTTTCGCCTCTTTTTGTATTTCGACTATTTTATCATGAATTTCTGCAGATTCTACTACTCCACCACCTGGTGAATTTACCCGTAAAATAACCGCCTTTACATCATTATTATCTTTCACATAGTTTAATTGCTTCATAAAATCTCGATGATTATACGAACCATCTTTCAGTAAGGAAGTACTGCTACCTGTATCTTGAATGACTCCATCTACCTCTAGGATCGCGATTTTTTTAAATTCATCACCATCCTCCATCACTTCTTCTGAAAAGTTTTCATCCGATGTAGTGAATGTCTCTTCAAAAAATTTAGTAAAGTCTGTTGTAAATGCAAGACTTGCAAAATTCACAATAATTGATACTCCAAAAAGCAGTACAGCAATCGCCAAAGCTCCCCACCTTTTTTTATTCATTATTCACATCCTCCTTCTTTCCACTAATTTGTTATTATGGACATAATAGTGTATGTATATAAATTTCATGGCCAGTGTTTTTACACTCCTATATTGTACGACTTCCTTTTTAAAAAGTTTCGTAATAATGGTAAACTTGTCTTAAACAATAATGAAAAAATCGTTTTCAAAATTCACTAATTACAAGAGAGAAAGGTGATTATGAATGTCAGAAAGAAAGAACATTTACCTTTATTACAATAATCGAGAAGAGCTAGAACATAAGCTTACGCATTTAATAAATACTGCAAAAAAATATGATTTCACCGTTGTCGATCATGTGATGGATGCAAACATCATTATAAGTGTTGGAAGTGATGGCACCTTTTTGCAAGCCGTTCGCAAGTCGGGATTTAGGCAAGATTGTCTTTATGTAGGTGTTTCCACAAAGGACCGTCTCGGAATGTATTGTGACTTTCACATAGATGATGTGACTGAGATGATCGAAGCAATGAAATTAGACAAAATAGAAGTGAGAAAATATCCTGTCATTCAAGTAAATATAAATCAACAAGGATCATTTTATTGTTTAAATGAATTTAGCATTCGCTCCGGGATCATTAAAACATTTGTTATGGATGTTTACATAGATGACATCTCATTTGAAACGTTTAGAGGAGACGGGATGCTGATTGCTACTCCAACAGGAAGCACAGCTTACAATAAATCGGTAAATGGAGCGATTGTTGATCCATTGCTGCCATGTCTTCAAGTCAGTGAACTTGCGTCATTAAACAATAATCAATACCGGACATTAGGTTCCTCTTTTATTCTTAGTGGTCACCGAAAATTGTCATTGAAAGTCGTCCAAACCGGGAATGATTACCCTACAATGGGAATGGATAATGAAGCACTAAGTATTCGCCATGTCGAAAAAATCGATATCCAACTAAGTGACAGAATCATCAAAACGGTAAAATTAAAAGATAATTCATTTTGGGAGAAAGTGAAACGGATATTTTTATAAAATAAGAGAACAGATAGCTTTTATATAGCTATCTGTTTTCATGAAATTATTTATTTTGCTTTTTCTAATTCTTGCTGCCGAAGTTCAATTCGGCGAATTTTTCCTGATGTTGTTTTCGGAAGTTCTTGAATAAATTCGATCTCACGAGGATATTTGTATGGAGCCGTTAGATCTTTTACATGATTTTGCAAAGACTTGATTAAGTCGGGCTTTTCAGGGTCTACTCCATCTTGCAAAACGACAAAAGCTTTTACAATATTCCCTCGCACTTCATCCGGACTTGCGACAACGGCACATTCCTTAACATCCGGATGTTTAACAAGTGCATCTTCCACTTCAAAAGGCCCAATAGTGTATCCGGAACTAATAATAATATCATCCCCGCGTCCTTCAAACCACAAATAACCTTCTTCATCCTTTTTTGCTTTATCGCCAGTTACATAATAATCTCCACGAAATTGCATTGCAGTTCTTTCCGGATCTTTATAATAATTTTTGAATAAAGCCGGTGTCTCGATGTGAACGGCAATATCCCCAACTTCCCCTACTTTGCAAGGCTGTCCATGTTCATTTATTACTTCTACCCTATTCCCTGGAGTTGGCTTCCCCATTGAACCGGGTTTCAATTCCATATCTTTAGTAATTCCTACTAATAATGTATTTTCAGTTTGGCCATATCCATCTCGAACAGTAATATTGAAATATTTTTGGAATGTCTCAATGACCTCTCGATTTAATGGCTCCCCAGCAGATACTGCACTATGAATATGTTTCAACTGGTAATCAGATAAATTATCAACTTTCGCCATTAACCTATATTCTGTTGGCGTGCAACATAAAACATTCACTTCATGTTTATCAAGTAAACTTAAGTATGTCTTCGGATCAAATTTTCCATTATAAACAAATCCAGTAGCCCCAGAGCCAAGAACAGATAAGAAAGGACTCCAAATCCACTTTTGCCATCCCGGACCTGCAGTGGCCCAAACTGTATCATTTTCCTCTATGCATAACCAGTGTGGTGCTGCAGTACGTAAATGGGCATAGCCCCAGCCATGGGTATGGACAACACCTTTTGGATTACCTGTCGTCCCAGAAGTGTAGGATAAAAATGCCATATCATCTTTAGATGTACGAGTGATTTCAAGGGAATCACTTGCTTTATCTGCTAATTCATTTAAATATAGCCAATTACTGATCTCTTTTCCTATTACAAATCGTTTTAATTGATGCGATTCAATTACTTCTTCAAATTGATTGACGTATGGATAGTAAGAAACAATCCCTTTTACATCACCATGCTGTATTCTATATTGTAAATCTTTTGTTTTTAACATTTCAGAACTTGGTATGACAACAATACCTGTTTTTAGTGCGGCTAGGTATACTTGATAGGCTTCGATTAATCTTGGAACGATAATAAGGATCGTATCCCCTTTTTGTAGTCCATTCTCTATGAAAACATTCCCAATTTGATTGACTCTCTTAATTAAATCTTTATATGTAATTTCCTTCGTTTCTCCTAAATCATTTTCCCATTTTATTGCAATTTTATTTGGATTAGATGCATATTTTTCTACTTCTTCTACAATATTGTACACTTTAGGTGCTAATAAGTCTTCACGGTTCATTTATCATACCTCCTCGAAAAAGTTAGTTCTATTATACTAAATAATTTAAAGATTTTAAATAGTAATAACAAAGAGGCAAATAAAGAAGAGGCTGGGACATAACTAGCTTCAAATAGTGAAAAAGGTGAATTTGAGTGTACTCAAATTCACCTTTTTCTTTTTTTTACGTGTAATTCTTCTATTACCTTAGTTGTTGGGCAGTGTATTTTCTTAAATTCACTGCCATTAATGCAAAGCCCATTTCATTTTCTACCTTCGATTTTCCTCGTACGGAAAATCGTGTGAAACGCAAATTAGCCTTCAAGAATCCAAAAACTGGTTCCACATCGATTTTGCGTTTTCGATAGATCGCACCCGTTCTCTCTTCTGAAAGCTTCGTTCTTACATATTCTTTTTGTTGTTCCCATGTTTCATTCACCATTCGTTTTCGATTGTTGCCTTCTTTTGCTTTGGTACAGGAGGAACGGAATGGGCAGTCCGAACAGTCTTTGCACTCGTAGATTTTAAACTTCCGTTGGAATCCTGTACGATCAGTACGGACAGAATAATCGTGAAATGTAAGATGTTTCTGGTTTGGACATGTATAGGTATCTGTTTCTTCATCGTACGGCCAGTTGTCTGGATTGAATAGGTTTTGTTTGTAGGTTTTCTTTTTTTCCTTCATATACAGCGTATAAGGAATAAGTGCTTCACGTTTTCTGTTCAAAAGGATATCATTATAATTTTCTTCACTACCATAACTTGCATCTGTGACGATGTGTTCCGGTAACTCGAAATAATCCTGCTCAATCTCATCTAGAAAGGGAATTAACGTACGTGTGTCTGTTGGGTTTGAGAATAATCCATAGGCAAGCGCATATTGACCTTCCGTTGCGATTTGTGTATTATAACCAGCCTTCAATTGTCCATTTTTCATATAATCATCTTTCATTCGCATAAATGTCGCATCTGGATCTGTTTTAGAATAGCTATTACGTGTACCAAAGATTTCAAGGTCTCGTTGGTATTTCTGTTTTCGTACGATAAAATCAATCAACTGTTTACGCACTTTTTTCGGATATTTGCGTTCATTTCTTAAAGCTTTTCGTTCTGGAACATCCGATGATGCTTCAATTTGTTTATCATACTCGTTTACGACATCATCCACTTTTTGAACCAATTGAGCGAGCTCTTCCAATGATAACTGTTCATCGCTTTCACGTTCGATTTCAGGTATGATTTCATTCTCAAGAAGCTCATCATATAGCTGGTTTGACTTTTCAATTAAACTTTGATGATACTTCTCAATCGATTTCTTCCAGACAAACGTAAATTTATTTGCATTCGCTTCAATCTTTGTACCATCGATAAAAATTGCTTCTTGATCGATCAGTTTTTCTTCAATTAATTGGCAACGGAATTGGACGAAACATTGGCGAATTAAATTTTTCACTTCTGGTTGAACACGGAATCGGTTGATTGTTCGGTAGCTTGGTTCATGCCCTTGAGCTAGCCACATCATACGGATACTGTCTTTTAATAGGGCTTCAATTTTTCGCCCTGAAAAAACAGATTGCGTGTAGGCACATAAGATAATTTTAAGCATCATGCGTGGATGGTAGGCAGGACAGCCATCATTTCTCTGAAATGATTCGAACGCTTCATGAGGGATACTTTCAACTAAATGATGAACATGGAAGGCAATATCATTTTTTTGTAACTTTACTTCTAAATCTAAAGGCAAAACTAATTGATTCATGGTATAATTTTTAAACATAAGGATCCTTCTTTCTGATTTTATTTGGTATGGTAACTTAATTTTATCAGAAGTGGTCCTTATTTTTATTCAAAAAATAATCAAAGCCGGTGAAATTTTACTCGTCGTAAAAATTCACCGGCTTTTTCATCTCAGAGGTGGGTTTTGTCCCAGCCTCATAGCCATATTATTTAATTAATGTTGATGAAAACCGCCAAGTTGTTGTTCAGCCATTGAAACTAGGCGTTTTGTAATTTCACCACCAACAGAACCGTTAGCGCGTGAAGTTGTATCAGCTCCAAGATTTACACCAAATTCTTGAGCAATTTCATATTTCATTTGATCAAGAGCTTGTTCTGCACCAGGTGCTACTAATTGATTATTGTTCGGCATGTGTTTTCACCTCCTTGTGAGTATAGATTGTGCGAAAACACATGCCTTCATTCAAATTATTGATTGGTAATTGTTCCTTGTAAATATAGAGTTATCCAATATATTATAGTAAATCAGAAAAAGTCTCTTCACGGCTCTTACTTTCAGTAGAAACAATGATTGTTTCTACATTTTGGACTGCCTCTTGAATAAGCGATTCAAAATCCACTTTAGTCTCAAAATACTGCATTTTATCTAATTTTGGACGCGTTTTCGGAGCTGGAGGAGTAAAGATCGTACAACAATCCTCATATGGTAAATTGGATATTTCAAATGTATCGATTTGTTTAGCAATATCGATAATTTCCAACTTATCCATCGAAATTAAAGGACGAAGAATTGGTGTCGCAGTCACATCGTTAATCGCAATCATACTTTCTAATGTTTGACTCGCTACTTGACCGAGGCTTTCCCCCGTAACAATCGCTAAACCGCTATTCATTCGTCTAATTTCATCGGTAATTCGCAGCATCATTCTTCGCGTTGCTGTCATCGAATAGCCTTCAGGAATTTGCTTATGAATGATTTCTTGAATTTTTGTAAATGGCACAATATGCATTTTTACAAAACCATTATATGCAGCCATTTTTTGTGCAAGATCGATCGCTTTTTGCTTCGCTCGTTCACTCGTAAATGGAGGGCTGTGAAAATGAACAGCTTCCACTTTCACTCCTCTTTTCATCGTTAAATACCCGGCGACAGGACTATCAATTCCTCCTGAGAGCATAAGCATTGCCTTCCCTGAGGAACCTACTGGCAACCCACCTGCACCACGGATAATTTCACTCGACATGTAGACGCCATCTCTTCTGACATCAACGATAAGATTTATATCGGGATTTTTCACATTTACTTTGATACCTTCGAGATTGGTAAGAATATAGGATCCAATCGCATGGTTTATATCGTTTGTATCCAATTCAAATGATTTATCACCACGTCTTGTAGAAACTTTAAATGTTGCACCCTCTTGGTAAAGTTGCTTAACAAGTGTTAAGCCAACTTCCTTCATTTCATTAATTTGTTTTTCCGCTTTTACAGCTAAACTGAATGATTGAATACCGAACACTTTTGACAATTCTTCCATAATCGGTTCACTATCTTCACCATTTAACAATATAAACATCCGATCATGTCCGCCTTGAATAGTAATATTTTTAAATTCTTTAAGGACACCGCGAATATTTCTTTTCAAATGGGTGATAAAATGATTTCTATTTTTCCCTTTTGTAGACAGTTCTCCATATCTAATTAATATACGATCATATTTCATTTTGTGTCCCCCACTACTTCATACAGTTTGGTTAATATTCTTTCTAATTTTGTTATAAATATTTTTGCTTCATCCATTGTATTATCATAAGATAAACTGATTCGAACTGCTCCAATCGCTTCTTCATCAGTAACTCCCATCGCTTGTAATGTTCTGCTTATCGATTTTTGTTTAGATGAACAAGCACTTGTCGTAGATACATAAATATTTTCCGCTTCTAGTGCGTGAACAATGACTTCTCCCTTTAAACCAATTGCGGAAAAATTAATAATATGGGGAGCAGATGTCGTTGGATTCGTGTTCACCTTAATGGAAGGCATTTTTTTTAAGTTTAAGATTAAATAATCCCTTATCGCCAACATATCTGTTCGTTTTTGCTTACGTTTTTCTTCTGTTAGACGGAGTGCTTTAGCCATCGTTACGATTCCACTGACATTCTCCGTACCACTTCGAACTTTATTTTCCTGGTTTCCACCTGAAAATAATGGTGAAATACGTATTCCGTCACGTATATAGAGAACACCAATTCCTTTTAGACCATGGAATTTATGAGCGGAAATTGAGCATAAGTCAACTTTGGCTTGATGAAGAAGTAAAGGGATCTTTCCAATTCCTTGAACATGATCAACATGGAATAATATTTTTGGGTAATTCGTCAAAAGTTCCCCAATTTCTTCAATAGGCTGAACTGCCCCCATTTCATTATTCACATGCATAATTGAAACGAGTATTGTATTGTCCCTAATGGAAGAGCTAAGATCATTTATGTCAACTTGACCATATTCATCTACTGGTAAATACGTAATTTCAAAACCTAATTTACTTAACTGTTCGCATGCTTCGTATACGGAAGGATGTTCTACCCTCGTTGTTATAATATGATTCCCGCGAGAACGATACGCAAGAGCTGTTCCTTTAATGGCTAAATTATTACCTTCTGTTCCGCCAGATGTAAAATATATTTCATTTTCTTTTACATGTAACAGATTGGAAATTTGTTTTCTTGCTTGGTTTACTAATGTTTCTACTTTCCCGCCAAAATTATGAAGGGACGAAGGATTTGCGTAGTATTCCTTTGACACTTTCGCAAATGCATCAATCACCTCATCATATGGCTTCGTTGTTGCACTATTATCAAAATAAATCATTTATAAACACCTTCAAATATGTCATCTAATTAGTTCATTCCAATGATAAATCATAACATAGGTTAAGAAAATTGAAAATGGAAGGAATCGCTACTCTTCATTTACTGAAAGACAAAAACGAATGCGAAAAACGCATTCGTTTTATATTACTTCTTGATTAATCATTTCTTCAATATTTTTCAGTGCTCCCGGCTCTACTTCCTCTACGGCAGTTGCGGCTTCCTCTAATGCTAAATGATAGTCATAGTTTCTAAAATATTCTTCAGCCTGTCGTAATCCTTCAGCTACTTTTGGGTTACGCGCACGATAGCGATTTCCATACTGAATAACTTTTTCCACTAGCACCACAGTCTCTACAAGTTCTATCGTTTTATCATATAATGCATCAACAGCATTTATCGCTTCCTGTAAATAGGTTTGAATTGCTTTAATATTTAATGGCTTTTCATTTAAGCTTTTAAAAACATCTTGAATGTTTTCATGGACTTGTTCCATAAATAGTTCAAAATCATTCGGAAGGCCAGGAATATTGCTTTTTGAAATGATTTTTAATGCATCACTCGTTTTCTTTTTTAATTCAGTTAATTTTTCACGTGCTTCAAGTTCGTCTTTTCGCAAATTTTGTAAATGAAGTGTAAATTCTTTTTGGTCTTCTTTTACTTTCTCAATTGCTTCACGAATATCAGTTAATTCATCACTTAAAGTGGTGTATGCTGAACTATCGTCTGCTATTTTTAATTCGAGTGTTTCAAATCTCTTGATTAATTTTCCTAGTTGTTTATCAAGACTATTAGGGATTTCCAATTCCCCTTCTAATAGTTGATAACTCTGTTTCACAAAATTCGTTTCCTCTTTCATTTTTTCATTAGTTTCCTTAACAAGCGTCAAATCATTTTTTGTCTCGTCATGATGTTTATGAATAAAATGTTTTGCATCCACTTCTTTTTCTAAAAGTACATACAAAATATCTATTTTTTCCTTAAGATCTGCGATTCCGGAATCTACTTCATCAACATCCGTTTTTTCCAATAATTCCTCGTAAGTTTGCAAGGATTTCCTTAAGTCAGCTATTTCCTTATCTATTTGTAGATGATCTAAAATAAATCCTTGTTCCTTCATTTCTTTATGCCCTTCTTCAATTTCATTCAATTGTGAAGGGAGTATTGTCGTTACTTCTGTAATTAATTCCGGAATTTTTTCGACCTTTTCAATTAACGTTTGCACTTCGTCCTTTAAAACATTGATTACTTCCCTTCCTTTGAGGTAATCTCCGTTCTCTGTCAGCTCGGTAAAATGATGGAATTTAGTTGAAATAGCATCCAATTTCATTTCTAAATTTTGAATGGACTTGCCATATATATGCCGCTCAATTAAAAGCGTCTTTTTTATCATTTTATACTTATTACTCAATTCTTCCATTTCAATGCGGCTTTCTTCTTCACTGCTAATTAAATCTCTTAATTCCGCCAAAATCGTTTCGATTTTACTTTCCACATTCGTTAAAATGGTTTCGATTTTCAGATTTGATTCTTTTGCCTTTTTAAAACGGAACTTATCTGTGAATTCTTCTGAGTCGAACAGAAAGTCCTCAATATCCGGAAGTTCTACAGCAACAATATCATCCCAGGCTTTTCTCCAACTTTCAAATAATTCTTCCGTTTCGCCTGTCATATTTAGCTGCTTTACTTTTCCCAGCTCGTCCACGACCGGGCGATTCATTATATCAATTTTCCATGCTTCTAATTTATCAATCTCTTTATAATATTTCTTTCTCGTAATAAATCCAATTACTAAGAATATGAGTACAATTACGATTGCACCGATGACATAAACCATCGTAAGCCCCCTGTTCCGTCCAAAACTGATCTATATTTTTAATTAATCGATTTGATTTTACTTATTTTAGTATGTAGTATTTATGATACCATGTAACGACAATTTTTGACTATTAAATTCAACATTTTTCTTAGTATATTTATAGAAAAAAAACAACTCCGGGGAAATTTTCAGAGTTGCTAAATTGGAATATTAATTTTTCTTGGCTGGTTTATGATGTTCGTTTCGATCCATTCGTCGATTTTCTCATAATATTTTTCTACGAAATAATTTTCTTGCGGAAATAGGTTCCATACTTCCCTTAAATATTGACTATTCAAAAAGGGCATCGTCATGAGACTTCTTAATTGGATGATTAAATAACCTATATTGGATTCTAAATAGTGATCAGGGACAATTGCCTCGATTAATTTTTTGTATAAATACCTTTCCTTCATTAAATAGGATGAAGTGATTTCACGAACAATCTGCGAATCGATTGATACTTCCCGCCAAACGAAGCGTGATAGATGATGGTTCTTACTTTGAAAAGCTAAAATTTTATACACTGCCCGTTTCATACAATAGTCAGGGCGGTCATTTTTTAATAGATTTACCTCTTCTTCTATAAATTCAATGTACGCTTCAAAAAATTGAATGAAGCATTTTTCAAGCAAGCCTTGCTTACCTTCAAAATAATACGATATATTGGCGGGATTTACTTTTGCCTTTTTCGCAATATCTCGAATAGATGTTCCGTCAAAACCTTTTATATTAAATAAAAGAATCGCCGCGTCTACGATTGTATCCTTCGTCGAACTTTTCCTATTTACCATAGATACACCTCATTTCAATCTTTTTTGCTTGAATAATAGAAATATTTATGCTACAAGTAATTCAAGTAATGATCTATTCATTTATATTATTTCTTGTTCATATCAGGCTTTTCCTTTAAGGAAATATCGACATTATCAGCAAAAATCAGCAATTACGAAAATAATTTGTAGAAATAAGGTGAATTATATGTTTCATTCAGCTAAGTATGAAGGGACACAGTCAGAGAAATATGATTTAGTAAAAAAACAACTAAAGGCATTAATTGAAGACGAACCAAATCAAATTGCCAATTTAAGTAATGCCTCTGCACTATTAAACCAATTTCTCGACCGTATAAATTGGGTTGGATTTTATTTAATGGATGGAAACGAACTTGTATTAGGCCCTTTTCAAGGTTTACCGGCATGTGTCCGAATTCCAATCGGTAGAGGTGTGTGCGGGACAGCTGTTCAAAAAAGAAAAACATTAAGAGTAGCTGATGTAAATACGTTCCCGGGACATATTGCATGTGACTCTGCATCCCAATCGGAAATCGTTATTCCTATCATTAAAAATGATTCAGTCATCGGTGTTTTAGATATTGATAGTCCTGAAAAAAATCGTTTTGATGAGACAGATGAAATTCATTTAAAAGAATTTGTTGAAATTTTGGAGACATATCTATAATTAAAACAATAGAGCCCTTAAAAGGGGCTCTTATCTTCTTTAATGACTACTTGATTTTTCCCGCGTTCTTTCGCATGATAAAGACCGACATCTGCACGATTAAAAAGGCTTTCCACTTGATCTTTTCTTTTCTTATTCCAGTAGGAAACGCCGCAGGAAACGGTAATCTTTGGCTTGGTGTTTTTATATACCGCTTCCACTAACCGATGAGCAACTTGTGATCCTGTTTTTAACGAAGCACCGGGAAGATAGATGGCCAATTCCTCTCCACCCCAACGTGCACCTATGTCTGAAGAACGTATATTTTGTTGAATAATGTTAGCGACTTGAACGAGTATTTCATCCCCTGTTTGATGTCCAAATGTATCATTTACTTTTTTAAAATTATCAATATCTAATAAAATAAATGTACCTTCCTCGTCTTTTTCCATTGATTGTTTAATTTCATCATTTAGAAAACCTTTAGCAAATAGTTGTGTTAACTGATCTGTGATCACCATCCGTTCTAGCTCTTCTCTTAGCATCGAGTTTGTAATTGCCAAAGTCGAATGATGAATCAATGATTGAAATAATTTAAACATATCGAATGTGAAATAATAGGGAATACTGTGTGAAACTATACAAAAACCTTTTAAACTATCACTCTCAATCATTGGAACAACCATTAATGAGGAAAAAGGTATAGTTTCATCTGCTAACTGATTCTGTATATTGCTATACAAAAGGGCCTCCTTCTTCACCCGAATATTCTCTGCTATAAACTCAACGCATTTCTTCCCTACCTCTGAAAGAAAAACACTGTTGCTCCCATTGAGAATAGTAAACTCTGTATCCTTTAATAGAACAAATCCGATATCGTCTGTATTAAATGATTTTTTTATTTGTGATTTTAAAAATTGAACGGTTTCATCCAAACTAGTTGAAGAATTTAAACGATGAGAGGTATCATTGATTAATTGTAAATCTCTAATTAACGTTTGTGATTGTTCATATAATTTGGCATTTTCAAACGCACTGCCGCCAGTATTGGCAAGTAAGCGAATGAACTCAACTTCACTATTTTGAAAAACAAACGAAGCAGAAGTAGCAACTTCCAATACACCATAAACTCCCTGTTTTCCACAGAGTGGGGCATATAATATCGTATGATTTTCAGTACAAATTTTTTCAATTCTTATTTCGCCACTAACGTAAGAATCCATAACAGCGCCATCTATATGATCCAATTGAAGTTCTTTAATGGGCAACGTTTTGTCGTGCTTTGAATCATTCGAAAGTAATAAATTATACGTAAAGTAGGGAAAAACTTTTTTTAACGCTTTAATAATTTCATTTAAAACAATATCTACATCCATTGAGGAGTGGAATTTTTCTGTAACTCGAAAAAGCTCCTTATATCTACCTTCTTCATTAAGAATATCTGATTGCTTTTCAATTATTTGTATCGTTTTTCCACTTTCATATATAAAAGAGTTTACATTCGGAGAAACGAATTCACTTAATTTATCTTCATTAGCATGTAAAAATAAATAGCCCTTTTCTATCTCGTTATACTTTAGATGAAACGCTGAATTAAATATGCTCAATTGTGGGTGCATACTTAATATATCGTGCCCCACATAATCACTTTCGATAAAGATTGCCTGTAACGTGTTCGTAGAGATGCATTTCGGGAAGTCGAATGGTTGTTTAGAAAATGAATGTTCAAAACAATTCCGATTATTATTATCCTGTTGCGGTTTATAATAAACAGCATGTGTTACATCTAAACAATCAGCGATAATAGTTATCCAATTAGCAATACGTTTTTCTAGTTTATCTTCCATAAGATCAAATAATCGAGATTTATAATATAGGATAAAACTTTGAGCACAAATTTCCATAGTATAATCACCTGTCATTATAAGAGCATAGTATTCATGGATTTTTTCTCATATTAATTATGAACAAACGCTTAAATGGTTCTAATAGCATAGTACTATTATACTATATGATTCTTTTTTTGTATAGAAAAATCTACCATTAAGGTGTTGCGAATCACATTAATATGAAGTATTGCCTTGACTTTATTTATAAGAGAACATATAATGTTCTTTGTGTAAAATAATTGCAGCCTTTGTGAACAGCTTTATGATCGTATGTTGTTCCCATTTTTAGAATTCCTTCTAAAAATGTGGTGTATCGCGTAACCCTCTGCTGCTAGGGCGATGGTACATGAAAACATCATACACTTAATGATTATTCACACCTGGTTTTTATTTTACTCAAAATAAAAACAATAAAGGAGGAGTCTTAAATGGCTCGTTATACTGGTCCAAGTTGGAAATTATCTCGTCGTCTTGGCATTTCATTAAGCGGAACTGGTAAGGAATTAGAAAAACGTCCTTATGCACCTGGACAACATGGTCCTAACCAACGTAAAAAACTTTCTGAATATGGTCTTCAATTACAAGAGAAGCAAAAGCTTCGCCATATGTATGGAGTGAATGAACGCCAATTCCATAACACTTACCTAAAAGCTGGAAAAATGCAAGGTAAACACGGTGAAAACTTCATGATTCTTCTTGAATCTCGTTTAGATAACCTTGTATATCGTCTTGGTTTAGCTCGTACTCGTCGTCAAGCACGTCAACTTGTAAACCACGGACATATTCTTGTAGATGGAAAACGTGTTGATATTCCATCTTACCGCGTATCACCTGGTCAAACAATTGGTGTTCGTGAAAAATCTACTAACTTATCTACTATCAAAGAATCAATCGAAGTAAACAACTTCGTACCTGAATACCTTACTTTTGATGCAGATAAACTTGAAGGTACATTCACTCGTTTACCAGAACGTTCTGAATTACCAGCTGAAATTAACGAATCATTCATCGTTGAGTTCTATTCTCGTTAATTTTTCTAAAACCACTTGTATTTATACAAGTGGTTTTCTTTTGAATTAAAAATAAAAGACGAACCAATTTGGTTCGTCTTTTATTTTTTAATAGCGAATTAAGAAATACTTCTTCTTCCCTCTTCTTATAATCGTAAATTGTTCTTCAATTCGATCGTTCATTGATAATATATATTGGACGTCTGTATTTCGTTCTCCATTTATATATATCGCTCCATTTTGAATATCTTCGCGGGCTTGGCGTTTAGATGGTGAAATTTTCGCTTCTACTAATAAGTCAACTAGAGCGATTTCTTCATTTCCTTTGAAATCAAATGATGGAACGTCTTTAAATCCTTGCTTAATTTCATCCGCAGTTAAGTTCTTTACCTCGCCGCTGAAAAGGGCTTGTGTAATCTTCATTGCTTGCTCTAAAGCATCTTCGCCATGAATTAAGCGAGTCATTTCTTCCGCTAATGTTTTTTGCGCTTTTCGTAAATGTGGTTCCTCTTCAACCGCTTTTTCTAATTCTTCAATTTCTTCCCGTGATAAGAACGTAAAGTATTTGAGGTATTTAATAACATCAGCATCAGCAGTGTTAATCCAAAATTGATAGAATTCATATGGTGATGTCTTTTCCGGATCAAGCCAGATGGACCCGCCTTCTGTTTTTCCGAATTTTGTTCCATCGGCTTTTGTCACTAATGGAATCGTTAAGCCGAACGCCTTTTCAGTATCTGGACTCATTTTACGAATAAGCTCTAAGCCTGTTGTGATATTTCCCCATTGATCACTACCACCAATTTGCATTCTACAGTTATGATTTTTGTATAAATGGAAAAAGTCTATGGCTTGTAAAATTGTATACGTGAATTCAGTAAATGAAATACCTGTTTCTAAGCGTGAAGCAATGGTATCCTTCGCTAACATGTAATTGACACCAATGAATTTTCCATAATCACGTAAGAACGTAACTAAGTCCATCGTACCGTTCCAATCATAGTTGTTCACCATGATTGCACCATTTTCTCCTTCAAAGTCGAAAATGTGCTCAAGCTGCTTTTTAATCCCACGAACATTATGGTCAACCGCTTCTAAAGTTTGCAGCTTTCTTTCTTCTTTTTTTCCACTAGGATCTCCAATTAAGCCCGTTGCACCACCAACAAGTACAATTGGACGATGTCCTTCCTGTTGGAATCTTCTTAATGTAAGATATGGAAGCAAATGACCGATATGCATACTGTCAGCTGTCGGGTCAACCCCACAGTATAACGAAATTTTTTCCTTATCTAGAACCTCTTTAATTCCTTCTTCATCTGTTTGTTGATAAATAATCCCTCTCCATTGCAAATCTTCTAATAAACCCATTTCACATCACTCCATTCTGTGTAAAATAAAAAAGCCCCTTCGTTTATAAAACGAAGGGACGATAATGCTCGCGGTACCACCCAACTTGAGAAACAGATTTGTTCTCCACTCAAAAATATAACGGTATCTACCGTTTACTGCTACTAGATCATTTCACAGTAAATGCTCCAGGATGTAATTCATCATAACTATTTGTATCGACTTTCAGCAACCGTCGACTCTCTAAAACATGGATAGTTAGACTACTTTATCCTTTCAACGCTTCTTCATATGAATTTGTACTTATAAAAGTTAATCTATTTTAAACATACCTCCTAAAGAAAGTCAATTGCTTTCAGAAAAATAATGATTTTAACATTTCTATAATAAATTTATGCTATAATGTATGTGATTTTGAGGGGGAATATGATGGGTGAAAAAATGACTAGATTATTAGAACGTTTAAAGGAATCACTAGCGATTTTTCAAAACAAAAAGGTACAAAAAAACTCTAGAATTACAATTGGGGTTATTTGGAATCTATTATTAATATTATTCATTGTGATTGTCGTAGGTGGTTTCTTTGCTGGCGGTGTTGCTGCAGGATATTTTGCAGCTTTAGTTAAAGACGAACCCGTTCGTCCTTATAATGAAATGAAGAAGGACATATACAATTATGAAGAGACATCACAACTCTATTTCGCTAATAAGGTCTATTTAGGAAAAGTAAAGTCGGATTTAGATCGCGAAGAAGTGAAAATCAAAGATGTTTCGCAATTTTTAAAAGATGCATTAATTGCTACCGAAGATAAATATTTTTATGAGCATAACGGTGTTGTCCCAAAAGCGCTATTTCGTGCTGTTTTTCAAGAGGTAACCAATTCCTCAACGCAAACTGGCGGTAGCACGCTCACACAACAAATTATCAAAAATCAAGTATTAACAAATGAAGTATCGTTTGATCGAAAGGCTAAAGAAGTATTATTAGCTCTCCGCTTAGAAAAGTTTTTTAAAAAAGATGAAATACTTGAAGCTTATTTAAACGTCTCCACGTTTGGCAGAAATTCATCCGGCCAAAATATTGCAGGTGTTGAATCAGCTGCAAAAGGGATATTTGGAGTGTCGGCAAAAAAGTTAAATCTTGCTCAAGCCGCTTTTATAGCAGGATTGCCACAAAGCCCGTTTATGTACACCCCATTTACAAATGGAGGCAAGCTTAAAAGTAAAGACGGATTAGAGCCGGGTATCAATCGGATGAAACTAGTCCTAAATCGAATGCTGGACAATGGTTATATTTCAGAAAAGCAATATAAAGATGCGATGAATTACAATATCGTTAAAGATTTTATCAAACCACAAAAAAGTCCACGGGAAAAATACCCATGGTTAACGTATGAAATCGAAGACCGCGCTCGAAATATCGTAGCCATTATGCTGGCTCAAAAAGATGGATATAAAGAAAAAGAGTTGAGTCAATTTCATAATTGCTCTTTTTAAAAATACAGAATCCTACAGAATTTCTAAAATATATTTTTAAAAACAGAAATCATGCTACTTGTTGCTGATTTAATTGTACATTAATTCGGTCTGCGGCTAACTTTGAAGCATTATAAATAAGGGTTACCATGTCAAAATGAATTTTTGCACGTTTCCCAGTACGATAGCGAACATTGTTCAGTTGAAAGAATTCTTTCAGATAGGCATTAACCCGTTCTACGGCAGTACGACGTTTGAAAATGTTTTTCCATGCTTGTGACCCGCGTGCTGGTGCGGTATATCTGCGAAGGTCTGAAGTGATTTTCACTTTATAAACCTTTTGGCAAATACCTTCATTAGCTAAGGGACAGTCGCTGCATTCCTTTGGTCTTGTGTATTTCAATGTTTCATATTTAGGATCAAAACTATCATAACGATAAGAATGCTCTCTGAAACAAGTTGGGGCAAAGTGTTTATCATAGCCAATGATTTCCCCTTCATTTCGCTTATTATACGCGATGACGGATTGTTGTCCCATTCGATGTACCTGCTCGTATATGGGTTCATAGTCATAGCCCGCATCCATTGTTTGATAACGTAATGGAAGGTGAAGGCGTTCCTGAATTCCTTTCAGTAAAGGGATAGCTGCCTTACCATCATTTAGACTCCCAGATGAAAAAAGAGCCTGTAGAATGTATTGGCTTGATGTACCAACGGCTAAATGACCTTTGTAGCCAAACCAAAAACATTTTGTCCTTCTGAGTTCTTTTTCACGCCCCATTTAGGGTCTTGGGGAACTTCGGCACGTAGTTCGGCTAGGGGAACATCTAATTGAAATACAATTTTTCTATCATATAAAGGTAAATTGGCTTCCGTTTCAGCTTGTTCTTTAAGCCACCCGTCACGCTCATCTTTTGATTTCCGACCACGTTTTTGGGGTTCAGATTTTGGCTTTTCTTCTTTTGGTCAGCGCTTGGTCTCGTGCTTCAAAATGGGTTGCATCAATAGCCACTGTATCATCCGTGATGAAACCTTCTGCAATAGCCTGGAGGACCACTTTTTCTTGTTCTTTCTCAAGGATATCGCTTTCCTCCAATTTCGTTATGAGACGTGAATAGGAGGATTCTGAAGGCACATGATCAGAAACCAAAAAGCCACAATTTAACTTAAAAGCTAGATCATCATGAAGACGTTTTATAAGATCCTTCATCGTAGGGATGCGCTCTATGTATCTTACAAAGGTGGAGATAATCATGGTTTGCATAGTTTAGTTCTTCCGGTGCACCCAACCGTGATTTTTTCGCCACTTGATGGTACATCGAATCCAAATCTACCGCTGAAATAATGGCTTCATATTTTTGGGTAGGTTCCATGTCAAATAATTCCTGTATGCCAAATAGGCTAGGTTGTCGTATAATAGTCATAAGAAGTACTCCTCCAGTCTTTTTATGGTTTGTGGTCAACGTAAGCCCGAATTATAAAAAATAAGTGTACCTTTCGGTACGCATCGTAAATAGCCGTAAATTCTGACTTTTTAATCGAATTACGGCTATTTCATTTATTTGCTACATTCTGCCTGAATCATTTTTGACCAGGGCATGTATTGATCTAAAATTTCAGGGTTTTGTTGGACGCCGAGATTTGGTAAATCCGTAAAAGTTTCTTTATATATTCATAGAAATCAACGCCGTTACTTTTGGCAGTTTCAGCAATACTTAAACAGATGGCATTCGCTTTTGCACCAGCTTCACTTACACTAAAGAGCCAATTTTTTCTTCCTATAACGTTGGGACGGATGGCGTTCTCGGCTGGATTATTATCCATTTCAATTCGCCCATCATTCAGGAATAATTTGAGTCCATTTGCCCTGTTTAATGTGTATTCAGCTGCTTTTGCTAACGCATTTTTTCCGTAAAATGGTGATGTTTCAACCCAGTGAAGGAATTCCTCCACGATTGGCTTCGAGTACTTTTGACGTTTTTTTCTTCGTTTACTCGGAGACAAACGTTTAAATTGCCTTTCTAGTCGATATAAATCATCACAATATTTCACACCGATTCTACCATTTTTGCTATCAGCTTTCAGCCAATAACGACGAACATGCGCCCAACAATTTGCGAAATTAACGCCTTCCAACTTATCATAAGCAGAATAACCATCACACACAATCGTTCCAGAAAAGCCTTCAATAAAACTTTCAAGGACAGATCGAGCTCGAGATAATGCGCTTTGAAAGAGAGTCATTGTTGGCCCTTGGCTTGGCACACTTCGAAACACCCAATTATACGCATTGGCTTGGCCAGATTTCCCATCGGATCGGTTGATAATTTGTCCGTATGTTTCATCGACATGCAAAACCGATTTTGCCATCATCAACTCTTTCATTCGTTCGTATACAGGTAACAGCCAATCATGTGCTACACGGATAACCCAATTCGATAGGTTTTTATCATTGGTATTCAGTCCATAGCGATTCCATTCCTTTACCTGACGGTAAAGAGGTAAATATTGTGCAAATTTATCATAGATGACTTTGGCAAGTACGCTAGGACTTGCGATGCTACGCTGAATCGCTGGTTGTGGTGCTTTCCCGCGTTTGATTTGTGCTGGCTGTGATGAATCAACTTTGCAGTCTTTACATTCATACGCATGTTCAATGTGCTGTACTTTCATCATTTTTGCAGGAATAAATTTTGCTTCTTCACGTACAAGTGTACTACCAATTTCAATCATTTGCCCTTGGCAACAGTCACAGATTGTATTTTTCGGATGATGGTGAATAGCTTCTACTTCAATACCATCATGCAAGGAATCATTTCGTTTTTTGATTTAACTTTTCGTACAACAGTATAAGAGATTGTCTGTTGGCTTTGTTCTTCTGTGTGCTCAGGTTCGCTAAAAGCCGGGTCATCATCAAATAATGAGCCTTGCCCATCTGGTACGTTGTATTTCGATTTTTCGGATTTCGATCCATATAAAAGTTTTGTTAAATGGCGAATTTGTTCAGTTAGCGCTTCAATCTGTTTAGTTGATTGATCTAGCTTTTTCGATAAGTCTTTGTTTTGTTGATTTGAATGAGCCAATTGTTCTTCGAGAAGTCGAATTAATTTCCCATATGGATTCTTGTTATTGGAAGAAGTATTAACCATTTATTTCACCACTTTTCGTTCACCATAAGTTAGTTATATTATAACATTTTTAACGTAGAAAGCGAAGTTGAAAATGGCTATAAACCAACATTTCTAGCTTGTTTAGAATACTCCTTTTTGTGATTTTTGAATGGCCTTTGGTTGCTGAATGGACAACCCTTCTAACAACCAGCGAACCTCCTGTTGCGAAAGTTTACGTACTTCATTTTCATCTTTTGGCCATTGAAGTTTTCCTCCATCTAGTCGCTTATAAAGCATGGCGAAACCATCGCCATCAAAATATAAACATTTATAACGGTCTTTACTCCAACCAGAGAAAAGGAAAATAGAATCTCCATATGGATCAAGTTCGAAAGAATCTTGAATTAGCGTTGCTAATCCATCAATTCCCTTCCTCATATCTGTTTTACCGCAAATAATATAAATGTTTTTTACACTGGTATAATCATGTTTCATAGATTTTTCAACTCCCTCATGACCGTTTGGATGATGTGCTCATCTACGCCGTTGAAGAAGGAAATTTCAGCAGCTTCAATTTTGATTGTGCAAAAGCTATTTGAAGGATCTTTCGAAGTTGTGGATGTTATAATATTTTTTTCTGGTTGTATTGAAACGGGGACGATTGTTAGTTTTTGTTGTGACATAGGAAAAGCACCTCCTTAATTGATACGATTATTGTACTAAGGGGTGCTGATCATTTATATGCGTTGTTTGAATGGGGGCTTACTGGTCAACTACCATTATACAAGATTTGGGGAGGTACTTCTTTTTTTATCTCTTAAACCCCTTGATACACAAGGGCTAAGAATTATGAAATTCATTCAGTTAAATAAAAATAAAAAATTATATGATAAATACACAACACTTGCCGATCGTAACATTCGACAAAATGGCTATAATATTCACACAACAATCGATAAAAAAATCTATGATAAAATGCAAAAAGCAAAAGATGAATTTGATGGTTATGGACCAAATAAAACAGTAACAAAAGTAGATCCAAAAACCGGGGAAGAAAAATCAGTAACAGAACCCGTCCAAATCGGCGGAATATTAATTGAAAATAAAACGGGGAAAATATTAAGCTTTGTCGGCGGCAGAGATTTTAAAAAAGAACAATTAAACCACGCTACGCAAGCAAG
This sequence comes from Heyndrickxia sporothermodurans, assembly GCA_016756695.1. Taxonomy (GTDB): domain Bacteria; phylum Bacillota; class Bacilli; order Bacillales; family Bacillaceae_C; genus Heyndrickxia; species Heyndrickxia sporothermodurans. The sequence continues at coordinate 2,852,787 of CP066701.1, read as the reverse complement.
AAGGCCAAATGGTTCAACGATGAAGCCGCTTCTCGTTTACGCACCTGCGATGGAAATGGGTGTAACTGCACCTGGAACCGTGATTGCTGATTCAGATACAGGAATTAGGTCCGGTGGCAGAGCATGGCCGACCAATTATTCGGGAAGATATTACGGGTTAGTAACGACCCGGGAGGCTTTAGCGAAATCACATAACGTCACTGCTGTCAAAGTATATCAGAGAACGATTAATCAAAAACCGGCAAAATATCTTAAGAAAATGGGCTTTTCGGATTTAGTTCCCGGTGATTATGAAAACTTGGCGACCGCATTAGGTGGGCTTACTAATGGCGTCACTGTTGAAGAAAACGTTAATGCTTTTACAACCTTTGCAAATGATGGAAAATTTGTCGATGCTTATTTAATTGATAAAATTACAGACAAGAATGGCAAAGTAATATACAAGCATAAAACAAAGCCTGTGAACGTATTTAGCAGTCAAACTACTTATCTTATGCTTGATATGATGCGCGATGTTTTCAGATATGGTACCGCTGCAAGTGTTCCTAGTATGCTTAAATTTTCTGCTGATTGGGCGGGAAAAACAGGAACAAGTAACGATTATAAAGATTCGTGGATCGTGGCATCGAATCCAAAGGTCACATTCGGAACTTGGATTGGTTATGATACACCAAGCAGCTTAGAAGCTGTTGGTTATGGAGATTATAATATTAGAAACTATCGAATTTGGAGTAAATTAATCAATACTGCCTATGATGTAAATCCGAAACTAATTGATCCGGACGATAGATTCAAAATGCCAAGTGGGATTGTTCAACGATCCTTTTGCGCAATATCTGGAATGCTTCCATCAAAAGGATGTGCCAATGCCGGGCTTGTAAAAACAGATTTATTTAATAGTAAATATGTGCCTACACAAACGGATAACAGTTTAATTCAAGGAAAATATGTTATCATACATGGAAAAAAATATTTAGCACTTAATTCTACACCAGCAGAGTTTGCTCAATCAGGATTAATTTTAAACCCTGATTTTGTCAAAAAGTTATCTAATGGTAATATTGATCCCGGGCAATTGATACCACCAAATGATCCGCTATGGAAAAAGATTCTTGCACCACAAGATAAAATAAGTGATGACGGTAAAGCACCGGCATCTATAAAACTGAATGCTTCGGGTAACAAGCTTGTTTGGCAAGGATCAAAAAGCCCAGATGTAATTGGTTATCGGATCTATAGCGGCGGTAAAAAAGTAGGCTCTATTCCAGCTGATAACAATTTGTCCTACTCTGTAGGAAATGGAAATTATTATGTTGTCGCAGTGGACATTGCCGGTAAACAATCAGGTCCATCAAACGAAGTCAAAATTGGCGCCAACACATCCAAGGTTGAGAAGAAAAATAAAAGTAAAAACGAAAATACAAAAGAAGCAAAAGAAAAAGATAAAAATCGAACGAAAGACAAGAATAACAAAAAGAAATCTTGATCAACCTTAAATTTTCTATATAATAAGCAATACAAAAGCCCGCATTCACGATGCGGGCTTTATCTTGCTTATTATAAGGTACTTTTCTCTTTTCTTAGTTTTAATCTTCCATTGTTGACAAATCGCCTGCCGGTAAGTCTAATTCCCATGCTTTTAAGACTCTGCGCATAATTTTTCCACTTCTTGTTTTTGGAAGTTTATCACGGAACTCGATTTCTCTCGGTGCTGCATGTGCAGCTAATCCTTTTTTCACAAATTGACGAATATCTTCCTTCAACTCATCCGTTTCCTCTACCCCATCTAATAATGCAACAAATGCTTTAATAATTTCCCCACGAACAGGGTCAGGTTTACCAATTACCCCTGCCTCAGCAATTGCCGGGTGTTCTAATAGTTTACTTTCCACTTCGAATGGGCCGACACGTTCTCCTGAAGTCATAATGACATCATCGACACGACCTTGGAACCAAAAATAACCATCCTCATCCATATACGCTGAATCACCCGACACATACCAGTCATTAGGTAAGAAATAGGAATCATATTTTGCCTGGTTATTCCAAATCGCATACATCATTGACGGCCAACCTTTTTTAATAGCTAAATTTCCCATGCGATTTGGAGGCAATACATTCCCTTGGTCATCAACGATAGCCGCTTCCACTCCCGGAATTGGTTTCCCCATTGAACCGGGTTTGATTTCCATACATGGATAGTTACAAATTAAATGTGCACCCGTTTCCGTCATCCACCACGTATCATGAATGCGTTTATTAAAGACTTTCATTCCCCAGCGAATAACCTCGGGATTAAGTGGTTCTCCTACACTTAATATGTGACGCAAAGTATCTAAATTGAATTTCTTAATAATCTCATCACCAGCACCCATTAGCATACGGAATGCGGTTGGTGCACTATACCAAACAGTTACTCCAAAATCCTCAATCGTTTTATACCAATCTTCAGGTTTAAAACGGCCGCCTACAACAACATTCGATGTTCCTGTTAACCAAGGGCCAAACATACCATAAGAAGTACCAGTAACCCAGCCCGGATCAGCCGTACACCAATATACATCTTCCTCCTTTAAATCAAGGACCCATTTAGATGTTTGGTATTGTTGGATCATTGCATTATGAACATGTAATACCCCTTTAGGTTTGCCAGTTGAGCCAGAGGTGTAATGAAGAATTAGTCCATCTGTGCGATCCATCCATTCGATCTCTAAATCCTTTGAAGCTGTTTTTAAATGTTTTAGAAAATCTTTATATTTGTCATCTTCCTCAACGTCCGTACCTACGAGAAAGATTGTTTTTAAAGCAGGAAGCTGATCGACAGGAACACGTCCAACAAGTTCAGGAGTTGTTACTAATACTTTTGCTTCACTATCTTCTAATCGATCTTTTACTGCTCCTTCCATAAATGCTTCAAATAAAGGGCCAACGATTGCTCCTACTTTAATGGCTCCTAATGCAGCGATATAGAGCTCGGGTGAACGCGGCATAAAAATAAATACTCTATCACCCTTTTCAACATTTCCAGTTGCTTTAAATACATTACCTGCTTTATCTGAAAGCTCTTTTAACTCTTTAAATGTATATTTTTCATTTCTTGTTTCATTTCGAAAGTAGAGGGCTATTTTATTTTTTCGAAAAGTATTTGCATGTCTATCAATTGCTTCATAAGCCATATTCACTTTTCCTGTTTCATACCAAAAAAAAGCCTTTTCTGCTTCCTTCCAATCGAAGTTATTATATGTATCCTCATAGCTTTGTAGATTATAATTTCCATTCACAGATGACAGCGTTCTCAATTCCATTACAAGTCCCCCTTGTTAAAAAAATTCACACTATTATTATAGTACAAAATAAAAAAATTCACAAAAATTTTTTATTTTTATATATATTCCTATTGATTAATAGAGAGAAACTAGTTTTTGTCGTGTATAATGATTGTAAGCGCTTGACTATATAAAACTAACTTTTTAAATCCATCACAAACCCCCTTTTTGAAAAGTTATGTATAATTACTTTAGAAAAAAGTAATAGGAGTGGCAAAATGGAGCATAAAAAAATTTATAATGCCATGGAGTTAAAGACAACGAAAGGAAACTTAATTATTGAAGGACCTATTCCTTCTGAGCAGCTGTCAAGCTTTGAATTTCATCAAGACTTAGTTGCCTTTCGTCCACCCGCACAACAACATAAAGCATTAATTGAAATTGCCGACTTACCAGAGGGACGAATTATTATCGCAAGAGAATTCAATACAATCGTCGGATATGTTACTTTCCTCTACCCGGATCCTTTGGAGCGCTGGTCACAAGGAAAAATGGAAAATTTAATTGAACTTGGTGCTATTGAAGTTATTCCGAAATTTAGGGGTTGTTCAGTTGGGAAAAGTTTATTAAAAGTATCGATGATGGATGATGCGATGGAGGATTATATTATAATAACAACTGAATATTATTGGCATTGGGATTTAAAAGGAACAGGCTTAAATGTTTGGGAATATCGAAAGGTAATGGAAAAAATGATGGGAGCTGGAGGATTAAAATGGTTTGCAACAGATGATCCGGAAATCAGTTCACATCCAGCCAACTGTTTAATGGTCAAAATAGGAAATAGAGTGGATAATGAATCTATTCAAAAATTCGACCAATTACGATTCATGAATCGATTTATGTACTAGATTCAAAGTTACGCAGTCGGGATTAGTTACTTATTAGGAGTTGAGTTCTGTGATTATTGAAGAAGCAATGAAGACAGATGTTATCACGTTACATGCTGAAGATACTATTCATTCAGCTCTATTATTGATGAGAAAACAGAAAATCCGCCATATTCCGATCGTTGATGAACATGAACAATTAGTCGGCCTAATTACCGAAAGGGACATCAAGGATGCGACACCATCACCTTTATTCAAAAAAGATCAACTCGAAAAAGAACTGAATTTCCCCATCGGCGATATAATGAAAACCGATGTGATAACGGGGCATCCATTAGATTTTGTTGAAGAAGTGGCAGGCATTTTTTATGAACATAGAATTGGTTGTCTACCAATCGTTCAAAATAAAAAAATCGTCGGGATTATAACAAGTACTGACTTGCTCCGAACAATGGTGGAATTGACAGGTGTGAACCAACCCGGTTCACAAATTGAAATTAAAGTTCCCAATCGCACGGGAATTCTCAATGAAATAACAGCCATTTTCAGTGAAATGCATGTAAATGTTCATAGTGTTCTTGTTTATCCGGATAAGAAAGACGCACAATCAAAAATATTAGTATTTCGGATTCAAACAATGAATCCTATTCGAGTTATTCAGCATCTTAACGAAAAAGGACATATTGTATTATGGCCGAATATGCCGGGTATGTCAGTATGAAAGATGCGGTTTTTATTTATTCGGATGAACTACTTTCTTATCGCTTTTCAAAAGAACATCCATTTAACCAATTTCGCCTTACATTAACACTTGATCTTTTAAAAGAATTAAACGTTATTCATAAAGATGATATTGTTAAACCTAGAATGGCAACCGATGAGGAACTTCAATTGATTCACGATCCAGCCTATATTGCCGCTGTAAAAAGTGCGGGCGAAGGGCATTTGGCGGAAGATATAGCTGAAAATTATGGATTAGGAACAGAAGATACACCGATGTTCCCCGGGATGCATGAAGCAAGTGCGCTGTTAGTTGGAGGTACACTTACCGCAGTGGATTATGTAATGACGGGGCAGGCGTCACATGCATTACATTTAGGCGGAGGGCTGCATCATGGATTTAGAGGCAAAGCTTCCGGCTTCTGTGTGTATAATGATAGCTCCGTTGCGATAAAATATATACAAGAAAAATATCATGCTAGAGTTCTTTATATAGATACAGATGCCCATCACGGTGATGGGGTGCAATGGTCATTTTATGATGATAATAACGTATGCACTTTCTCCATTCATGAAACAGGTCGGTATTTATTTCCTGGGACAGGCAATGTCAATGAGTGGGGAAATGGAATAGGCTATGGGTATTCATTTAACATTCCCATTGATGCATTTACAGAAGATGAGTCATGGCTTCAATGCTTTACAACGACAATTAAAGAAGTAGCGGCTTATTTTAAACCCGATGTTATATTAACGCAAAATGGTGCGGATGCTCATTATTATGATCCATTGACGCATTTATCTGCTTCAATTAATATTTATCGTGAAATACCAAAAATTGCTCATGAACTTGCACATCAATATTGTGACGGGAAATGGATAGCTGTTGGAGGCGGCGGGTATGATATTTGGCGGGTCGTCCCGCGAGCATGGTCGATGATTTGGCTAGAAATGATTAATCATCCCCCACTTTCAGGGAAACTGCCCGATTCATGGATAAACAAATGGAAAACGAAGGCTCCTATTCCTATTGCCACTACTTGGGAAGATCCACAAGATCTTTATAAGCCAATCCCAAGAAAACAAGAAATAACTGAAAAAAATTTCAAAACAGCAGAAAGGGTCCTTCATTTTTTACAACAACAAAATACGCAAAAAAATAGTCCCCTAATATAAAAAGGAGGACTATTTTTTTGCGTATTATTTAAAAAACTTTATTTCATTAAACGGCCAAAAACGCATCTTCACTTTCCCTACGACAGAGTCCATTGGGATGACGCCAAATATCCGACTATCTTTACTAACTAATCGATTATCACCTAGTACATATAAATAGCCTTTAGGCACTTCCTTTTTTCCAATCTGATCTTCTAAAGTAAAGTCCTCTGTTAATTTTTGCGATGCTGGTAAGTCTTCTTTGTTTGCTTTCAAATACGGTTCCTTATATGCTTTTCCATTAATATATAAAACATCATTTTTCATTTCTATATGGTCACCTGGTAGACCGATGACTCTTTTTACATAATGTTCATCTGCATCAGGCGCCTGAAAAACAATTTCATCGAATCTTTTAATATCACTAAGCTTACTTACGATAATTCGATTGCCATCTTGTAAATTCGGCATCATCGATTGACCTACAACAATAGATGGTGTAAAAACAAAATACCGGACAATAAACACAATAACTGCGGCAAGTAAAATCGATTTAATCCATGAATAAAGTTCTTTCTTCGCCTTATTCCCCAAAATTAGTCACTTCCTTCTTGAAATCAAACAAAAGAGATTGTCTATTTCACTGCACTTTTTTATATTAAGATTATCAGAAATAGATCAAGGTGGCAATTTGGATTTTTTTAATCATATTCTAATAAAAAAATAACTGCAAATTGATAAACCATTAGCAGTTATTTTTTTGATATTCAAATTTATTTAGTAGAATCCCTATGTTCGATTCGATGTGGAAGAATCACAATATTCTCAGAAACCTTCTCTTTGTTCATATATTTAGTTAACAGACGCATGGCTACTGCACCTATGTCGTAAAGCGGCTGAACAACAGAAGTCAGCTGTGGACGAACCATTTGTGCTAATTTTGTATTATCTGAAGTTATGATTTCCACTTGTTCAGGAATGATAAGACCCGAATCTTGTGCCCCGTGGATAACTCCCAAAGCCATTTCATCATTTCCAACATATATTGCAGTTGGTCTTTCCGGTAACGTATTTAATTTCTGCCAAGCTTCAATTCCAGAGTCATATGTGTAGTCGCCTTCAATCACATATTCCTCATTAAAAGGAATTCCAGCTTTACTAAGCGCTTCCTTATATCCTTCTAATTTTTGTTCTTTATTAATAGGGTTATGCAATGGACCTACAACAAATGCTATATGCTTATGTCCTTTTTCAATAAATTCAGTTGTCGCATCAAAAGCTGCCTCTTTATAATTGATATTAACGGAAGGGATTTTATTGAATGGCTCGATTGAGCCCGCTAAAACAATTGGAACAGGTGATCGTTCAAATTCAGTCACATGCTCTTCTGAAATATTTCCACTCATAAACACAATTCCATCCACTTGTTTTCCCAGCATCGTATTTAATAAATGTAATTCTTTTTCCTTATTTTGATCAGAGTTGCTCAAAATAATATTGTATTTATACATCGTTGCAATATCTTCAATTCCTCTAGCTAACTCAGCAAAGAAAATATTTGAAATATCGGGAATAATTACCCCAACTGTTGTGGTCTTCTTACTAGCTAGACCTCGTGCAACTGCATTTGGACGGTATCCTAGTCTTTCTATTACTTCTACAACTTTTTTTCTAGTAGCAGGTTTAACATTTGGATTTCCATTTACCACCCTAGACACGGTGGCCATAGAAACATTAGCTTCCCGTGCTACATCATAAATTGTTATATTCATGCCATATTCACGCTCCAATATTTACACTATACATTGATAGTTTTTAACAGTAATCATAATTCTAATCATTTATTTTAAACGAATTGAAAAAATCTATTATAATCATACGATAGACTGATATATCATGCAATGAATAACACCAATTTGACAATTTTTAAATATATTCAAAAGTATTAGATAGGATTCTTGTTTAGCCTCTTGAGCCGGACAGCTATGAAAAAAGCCTTCTAAAAAATTAGAAGACTTTTGCCGCACCACGTGACGCTTGTAATTGTTTATAAAATTGGTCAAATTGATTTAGGTCCATTTGTTGTGCAGCGTCGGAAAGTGCTACAGCTGGATCTGGATGGACTTCAGCCATGACCCCATCAGCACCAATTGCTAGAGCGGCTTTAGCAGCTGGTAATAATAAATCTCTTCTTCCTGTTGAATGTGTCACATCAACAAATACCGGTAAATGTGTTTCTTGTTTTAAAATCGGTACTGCCGTAATATCTAATGTATTTCGAGTGGCTCTTTCATATGTTCGAATTCCACGTTCACAAAGAATAATTTGACCGTTTCCTTGCGACATAATATATTCAGCTGCATTGATAAATTCATCAATGGTCGCAGCGATGCCCCGCTTCAATAATATCGGCTTCTTTACCGCACCCGCCGCTTTTAGTAATTCGAAGTTTTGCATATTACGAGCACCAATTTGAATAACATCTAAATAATCAACCGCTTTTTCGATGTCTTCCGGTGAGACGATTTCACTAATCACTGCTAAGCCAAATTCATCTGCAATCTGTTTAAGAATTTTTAACCCCTCAAAACCTAATCCTTGAAAATCATATGGTGAAGTACGCGGCTTAAATGCTCCACCTCTTAAAAGCGTTAGTCCTTTTTCTTTTACAGACTGCGCTACCTGTGCAACTTGTTCATATGACTCAACTGCACATGGTCCAAATACAAAATGAGGATTTCCATCACCAATCGTTGCACCCTTAATATTTATGATCGTATCTTCAGGTTTCTTTTTCCGAGAAACAAGAAGTGCTTTTTGATGGTCATCTTGTTGAAGGTCGAGACTCGCTTTAAAAATTTCTTTAAAAATATGTTCTACCGTAGAGTTTTCGAATGGTCCATGATTATTTTCCTTAATCAAGTTGAGCATCGATCTTTCACGAACTGGATCAAAGCGATTTACGCCTCCAGTTTCTTTTACTCGTCCAATTTTCTGCACTAATTCAGCTCTTTGGTTAATTAACTCTAAAAGCTGTAAATTCAAATCCTCAATCTGTTTACGTAATTGATCTAGCTCCTGATTTCCCATTCCTTTCATCCTCTCTCATATAAATAGCATCTCTTACTGAACACTTTCAAGCTCAAGTTGTTAACATACTAATGAAATGACAAAGTAAGTTTAATTTTATTCACCTTTATGATACATTTTAAAAAGGATTATGTCATATCACCAAAGAGTTTAAAATATTTATTAGGCATAATTATAATTCATTGCATTCAAAATGTCACTATAATAACTTTAATAATTAAACGCTTTTAAGTAATAAAGTATTTTATGAAATATATTAAAGAAGGTGTATCATTTGCAAGATAAAAAGAAGATATTTGCATTGGACATTGGTACACGATCTGTCGTTGGAATTATTCTAGAAGAAGCAGATCAACACTATTATGTTGCTGATGTATTAGTGAAGGAACATTCAGAAAGAGCAATGCTTGATGGACAAATTCATGATGTTGTTTCTGTTTCAAATATTATTAAAGAAGTAAAAGAAGATTTAGAAGAACATCATGGGCCGTTAAGCAAAGTATGCGTCGCAGCTGCAGGGCGTGCGCTTAAAACTGAAAAGGCGGAGGTTTCCATTTCTATAAAAGGAAAGCCGATGATGACAAAACAAGATATTTTGCATCTAGAACTAAGTGCTGTTCAAAAAGCACAGTCACAAGCAGCAGAAAAGTATTCTTCCCAACAAAGTCAATTTTACTATTGTGTTGGTTATTCGGTTTTTCAATATCGTTTAGACGGAGAGGAGATTGGGAACCTTATCGATCAGCAAGGGGACGAAGCGGCGGTTGAAATTATTGCTACATTCCTCCCGAGAGTCGTAGTAGAATCATTGATTGCAGCGTTACAAAGAGCCGACTTAGAAATGGATGCATTAACACTCGAACCAATTGCGGCGATTAATGTTTTAGTTCCTACATCCATGAGAAGGCTGAATGTTGCACTTGTAGATATTGGTGCAGGAACATCTGATATTGCAATAACAGATTTTGGCACAGTTATTGCCTATGGAATGGTGCCGATTGCCGGGGATGAAATTACGGAGGCGATTAGTGATCAATTTTTGCTAGACTTCCCTGATGCAGAAAAAACCAAACGGCAATTAATCGACAATGATTTGATTCGAATAAATGATATTCTAGGATTCGAATCAGAAATAACGAAAGAAAAGATGATTGAGCAAATATCACCTGCAATTGACAAACTAGCAAAGGCGATATCCGATGAAATTTTATTACTCAATAACGGGAAAGCACCAAAAGCAGTTATGCTCGTCGGAGGTGGAAGTCAAACTCCGGAAATTTGTAGTAGAATTTCAAACCATTTGCAATTACCTATGAATAGGGTCGCCATCAGAGGGACAGATGCCATTCAAAGTCTGACAATCGCAACGGATATTCCGAAAGGTCCGGAATTTATTACTCCAATCGGCATTGCAATTGCGGCTCAAGCCTCACCCGTCCACTACGTAACTGCATATGTAAACGAACAACCAGTTAGATTATTTGAGGTAAGAGAATTAACAATTGGGGATTGTATATTAGGTTCAGGAATTAAACTTAACTCAATCCACGGAAAGCCTGGTATGGGAATTGTCGTTACACTTAATGGGCGGCAGATTACGATTCCGGGTGACCATGGGGAACCACCTATTATTATGAAAAATGGGGAACTATCCACACTAGATACATTCATAAATAATGGGGATCAAATTAACATTATCAAAGGGAAAGATGGACTGCCTCCGCATGTAAAAATTAAAGATCTCCTTGATGAGATTCCAAGTAAACAAGTATATATTAACGAAAAGCCTGTAACCATTTCTACAGTGATTAAAAAAAATGGAGACATCGTTTCATTTGAGGAAATCCTTGCTGATGGGGATTCAATTGAATTATTCTTTCCGACTAATATAGAAGAATTACTTCATACATTAAACATGATTGATATACTACATGAATTAAAACCATTCCGCCTGAAAGTTAATGGCAAAGAAACATTTTTTCCGTTCCAATCAGCTAAAATCACCATTAATTCTGAGGATGCTAAGTTATCCAGTCTATTTCATCATATGGATCGTATCACTATCGAAAGAAGACATCCTCTAACGGTAAAAGATTTTGCCAAACTTAAAAATTTGCAATTAGAAAACTATATTCATGTTTATTTTAATGGTGAGAAAGTAAAAATAAGTAAGCCGTTAACCGAAATTATTAGATCGGGTCAACCATTGTCATCGGATGAATATATTCTTTATGGGGATGAAATTGAGTTAAAGTTTTATAAAATAGAACCATTTATTTTTCAAGATATTTTTCGATATGTTGATATAAGTATGCCTCACAATAGCAACGGAAAATTTGAACTTTTAAATAATAAAGAATCTGTCACTTTTTATGATACCATTTCTGAAGGTGATCAGTTGGAAATTATTTGGCCTTCTGTATATTATTAAATAAAAACCCGGAGGTTATGAACCTCCGAGTTTTTAAATGAATTCTTCATCATAACTTTCGTCTTTTTCTTCCTTTTCTTCGTTTTCAACTTTATTTTGCAGCTTTTCAGCTTTATCCTTTACTGTTCCTACGAGTTGACTTCCTTTATCAACAGCTAAATCTTTTAGTTGAATCGTTTTTTCTTTTGTTGCTGCTGCTAAGTCATTTCCTTTTTGGGTTACAGCAATGCGTAAATGGTCTGTCTTTCCTTTTATCGTTTCGACCTGATCTGCTAGATCATTGCGTAATTCCTTACCTGATTTAGGAGCTAAAAGTAAAGCAGTTAAAGCACCAACGGCTCCGCCAATGATTGCACCGATTATAAAATCTTTTGATTTCCCTTCGTATTGTTCTTCTAATTGTTTCACTTCATTATTCGCCATGTTACATTCCTCCTCAGAAATTTTAGCCTCTCGCTCTTCTGACTTCACGTAATTGGGGTTCATTTTCATTGTTATTAGTAATTGATTGCTTGATTAGCTTCTTTTCTCTTTTCTCAGACCACTTGTCCTTAATTTCTTTAAATACATTGCTCCACTGGATTACTTGTGTAATTTTATCTTGGTTCTTTTCTACTTGATGTGTCACATTATTAGTTACTCTTCTGATGGATTCATTAAGCGATTTAATCGTCGTACCAACATCTTGGACAGCGTAGACAACTGTGTTGAGCTTTTCGGATTTTTGTTGAATGTCTTCAGCCAGTGCATTTGTTTTATGCAACAACATCGTTGTTTCACCGGTGATTCCTTGCATTTGGCCTTCAATGCCTTCCATCGTTTTTGATACTTGATTTAATGTTTCCTTTACTGAATTTAAAGTTTTCGAAACACTAATTACTAGGACTAGAAAGGCAATAGCAATTAATGCAACGCTTAAATACAGAATAATAATCATTAAACAATACCCCTCCTTTTTTAAACAATACCCAAATGAAAAAAATACAAACCAAATTATGTACGCTTACATCATTTTTCTACTTTATTTTCTCATATTCCATCATTTTCGCCAAATGTTTTTATGTGATTAAACTATAGCCCGTTCCTTTCCGCTGCAGGAGCTTGCTTTCCGCAGGGAGGAGCCTAATAAAAAAAACAGGCTCCGTTACGAAGCCTGTTTTTTTAGTTGGTTTCTAGAAGTACTTCATATGCCCGTTGATATTTTTGGATATCGCCGGCACCCATAAAGATAATAACACTATCTTTAAGTTGAAGAAGTGGTGACATATCTTCCTCTTGAAGAATTTGTGCTCCGCTAATTTTGTCTTTTAAATCATTGACTGTCAACTGTCCATGGATTTCTCTAGCTGAACCAAATATTTCACATAGAAAAACACGATCAGCTTCACTAAGACTTTGAGCAAATTCCATTAAAAATGTCTGTGTTCTTGTAAATGTATGCGGCTGGAACACAGCAATGATTTCTTTATCCGGATACTTTTGTCTTGCAGAATCAATCGTCGCTTTAATTTCAGTTGGATGATGTGCGTAATCATCAATTATAATTTGCGACCCCACTTGTTTTTCAGTAAATCTACGTTTTACACCTTGGAATGTTTTTAAGTATTCTTTCGTTGTTTCAGTATTAATTTCTTCATAATGACATAGTGCAATTACGGATAATGCATTTAACACATTATGGTTTCCAAAGGTTGGTATTTCAAAACTTGCATAGAAATTATTACGGACAAAAACATCAAATTTCGTACCGAATGTCGTCTTTTCGATATTTGTTGCTTGAAAGTCATTTTCCTCTTGGAACCCGTAGAAAAGTACTGGTACTTTTGCTTGAATCTTTTGTAGTTGCTCATCATCCCCATATGCAAAAATGCCTTTTTTTACATGCATGGCCATCTCTTGAAAAGCAGAAAAGACATCATCAATATTTGCAAAATAGTCCGGATGATCAAAATCAATATTTGTCATTATCGCATAGTCAGGATAGTACGATAAAAAGTGGCGCCTGTACTCACATGCTTCGAAGACAAAATATTGTGCGTCCTTTTCACCATGTCCTGTACCGTCCCCGATTAAATACGATGTCGGTTTAGATCCTGAAATTACATGGGAAAGCAACCCAGTAGTAGATGTTTTTCCATGGGCACCTGCAATAGCAATACTTGTGAACTTTTGCATAAATTCCCCTAAAAATTTATGGTATCTAATGACTGGAATTCCCATTTTCATTGCTTCATCAATTTCTTCATGAGTATCACTAAAGGCATTTCCTGCAATAACAGTTAGTCCCTGATTAATGTTTTCACGGCTAAACGGCAATATTTTAATTCCCGATTCTTCCAAACCTTTTTGAGTAAAAAAATACTTTTCAACGTCTGATCCTTGCACTTCATAACCCATATCGTGTAGTATTTGCGCCAATGCACTCATACCGGATCCTTTAATACCTACGAAATGGTACACATTCATAATAGAACCTCCAACAATGTCTATATGTAAAAACAGTATATGATATATGTATATCATTTGCTAAGAAAAACTAAATAGTGTATTCCTAGCCGAAAATAGTTTATGTGAACATTTTTTAAAAATAAATTGTTCATATTCCAATATTATATCACTTTTTATATTTCATGCCTATGATATGTATAACATCTTTATTACAGTATCACTTTTTCATAAAAGATAAAATAAATCTAAAAAGCAGAGCAATAGCTCCGCCCTTTAAAACTGTTAATAACTAGAAGGTGCTTCATGTAGCGCTTCTAAGTCTGTTCTAGAAATTAAGACATCCCTCGGTTTGCTTCCTTTCGCTTCTGAAATAATCCCTTGTTGTTCCATCATTTCAATTAGTCGAGCCGCTCGATTATATCCGATTCGAAAATTTCTTTGCAATAATGAAGTGGAAGCACCGCCTTGATCAACGACAAATTCACAAGCTTCGAAAAATATTTCATCTTCCTCATCCTCTATTTGTGCCTTTTTCAGCAATTCTTCTTGTTCAAATAGATAATTCGGTTTTTCCTCTTGTCGTACATGATGAACAACCCGATCGATCTCTTCATCCGACACAAATGTCCCTTGAAGTCTTACTGGTTTTGAAGAACCATTTTCCAAAAACAGCATATCCCCTCTTCCAAGAAGTTTTTCAGCCCCACTAATATCAATAATCGTTCGTGAATCAACTTGTGAAGATACGGAGAAAGCAATTCTCGTTGGCACATTTGCTTTTATCAAGCCGGTTATAACGTCTACAGATGGTCTTTGCGTAGCGATAATTAAATGAATTCCACATGCGCGTGCTTTTTGAGCAATACGGCAAATTGCTTCTTCGACGTCTGCCGGAGACATCATCATTAAATCAGCCAACTCATCAATGACGATAACAATGTAAGGAAGTTTATCATTGAATTGTCGATGAGCTTCAGCTAATTCATTAAAGCGTTGAATATCTCTAACCCCTATATGGGCAAATAACTCATACCGTCGTTCCATTTCCTCAACGGCCCATTTCAATGCTGCTGTTGCCGCTTTGACGTCAGTTATAACAGGACTAACTAAATGAGGAATGTGATTATATGGTGCAAGCTCCACCATTTTTGGGTCAATTAATAATAGTTTTAGCTCTTTCGGTGTTGCTTTATATAATAAACTAACAAGTATCGAGTTAATGCAAACACTTTTTCCTGAACCTGTAGCCCCGGCAATTAAACCATGCGGCATTTTTCTTAAATCAGTAATGATTGGGTTACCGGAAATATCAAGCCCTAGTGCCGCAGTTAACGGAGATTTACTTTCTTTAAAAACGGAATTTAGAATGATTTCACTAATCATAACAGGTCTGCTATTCATATTAGGAATTTCAATTCCGACCGTATGTTTTCCCGGTATCGGTGCCTCAATCCTTATATCTTTGGCAGCAAGGCTTAGTTTTAGATCATCACTCAAATTAGTTATTTTATTTACCTTAACACCCGGTTCAGGTTGGATTTCAAATCTTGTAACCGAAGGACCTTGACTAACATTTACCACTTTTGCTCTTACATTAAAATTTAATAATGTTTCATTTAAAATATCGCTCTGTTTGTTAACCCACTCACCATCTACATCGGATTTTACAGGCGGCAGTAATAATTGATAAGAAGGAAAAACAAATGATTCATTTATTTCATGATGATCGATTGGTTCCTGTTTTATTTCCTTTTTCGAATCAACCTCTTTTCGATTTTTTTCTTCCCATTTTTGCCGGTCCTGTTTTAACATTAAGACATTGAAAGGAATATGTGATCTAGAAGTTGTTTCCGTTTCTTCATTTATTTTCGTCTCCGGTTGTTCATCTTCTTCATCAACCGCGCTTTCATCCTCTATTTCGAGTTTTTCTTGATCTTCTATTTCAATTGTTTCTTCTTCATTTAAAAATTCGTTATCGTCATCTTGAACAAGCTCATTTTGACACTCTTCAATTATGAAGTTATTATCAAAAACTTCCTCTTTGATTTCTTGGTTTACAACTTCTTCTTTCTCTTTTGGAATTAATGGTTCTGATCTTTTTTCCTGGATGATTACCGTATTTTTTTCGGAAGGAATATTTCCCCCTAAATCACCTTCATTTAAGGAATTGTTACTTGTTAGACTTGTTAATTCAAATTCAAAATCATTCCCTTTCTCTTCTTTTTTAGGCGGTCGTTTAAATCCATATACAGGAGAAGGGATTTCTGTCGGTTTAAATGGCCGTTTATTGGTTGGTTCTATTTTCTTTGTAATAACTGGTTTAACCGGTTGAACTGGTTTTTCAATCACTGTTTTTTTCAATGGTCGTTCTGTGTTTTTAGGCTGAATGATCGAATGTTGCTTTTGGGAACGCTCCTGGACCTTCTTTGAATTAACCCGTACCTCATCAGGAATAGCCGGAAAACGAAATTTTCCTTTTGGGTACTCATATTTCATCCGCGTTTCAATATTTCTATATGTATCATTTCGATTAGAATTTACTTTTTTTTGAACGATATTCACGTCTTCATCATCTTCTACTTCTACAGTAAAAAGATTTACTAATTTTTTTATCCAGCTCACTATTAAATCACTCTTTCATTAATAAAAAATAAATTAGGGTGCAATTCTCTAATTACAAAGCGTATTTAAAAGAACTGCTTCTTTCATTATACAAGTAAAATATTTTTTTTCGAGGATTTTTAGATGATATTTACATTACGAATTGGACAAATATCCTTAATTTAGTCAGCATAAAATTTCTCGCGCATGGAAAATTAGTAATGACTTTAAAAAAAAGGAGGAGTCAAACTTGAAAATAGCAAAAACGATAATTTGTGTAGGTGTTGTTTCAGGGTTATTAATGGGATGTGGTACAAATAATGATAACAATGGAACGAAACGAAACTATGTGAGCCCTGTCCGCTATAACAATGACGATCGTAACGTTAACGTCAACAATAAAATGAGAGTTGCCGATGAAGCTGCTGACAGGGTTGCAAAATTAAAAGAAGTGGATCGTGCAAATGTTATCGTAACTGATAATAATGCATATGTAGCAGTTATGTTAACCGATCGCTCACGTAATGAATTATCAAAAACAGTCGAAAATAAAATTGCTAAAGAAGTTCGAAAAGCCGACAAAGATATCGATAATGTCTATGTGTCTATGTTTCGGTTAACCCGGATTTCTACGATAGAATGACTGACTACGGAAATGAACTCCGTAATGGCCATCCTATTAGTGGACTGTTCGATCAATTCAACCAAACAGTTCAAAGAATATTCCCTAATGCTAGATAAATAATTATTAAAAGGTCAGCTTTCATGGAAGCTGACCTTTTATTGTTTTCTATTTTTCCCCATAATAAAAATCGGTTCAAATTGACCATCCTCATAGATGAATGAAAGGGCTGTTATCGGAACATGACCATTAGTAAAAAAGCTCATTGTCATTTGTGCCAGGACATCGTAGCCTGTTTCATTTTGAATATCTCCGATGATAAGTACATCTTGATGTGGAACAGAGACTGTCATATCGCCCGTTATTCTTAGAGACATCTCCTTTAAAAATTTATCATTTAATATTCTACTTGCATCATATCCATCATTCGTATTTAAAAAATAAAATTTATTTCCCGCAACAGTATCTTCTTTTGTTTCCGTTGAAAGAGAGCGAAGATTGAATCGAGCCATTTGCTTAATTTCTTCTTTATCCCATTGTTCCTTTTCCAGCATCACTTCATCAATTAAACGATATGTACTCCCTAAATCGAGTGCATAGAAAATGCGTGTTTCCGCCGTATGATTCTCTGTAAAAAATGGAATTCCATCTGAAGATTCGATTGGAAAAGAAGTGGATCGGATCACTGGGAATATTAGATTTTCCTTGCCACTCATTGATTGTTGTACACCCATAACATCCAGTGCTTCTTCAACATAATAAACTACCTCATCGATTGCTGATTCTTTCTTTTCGTGCCATTTAGAGACGATATTAGGTAATGAGACATTTATTCCCTTACCTGTTTCCACATTTTCTATTCTAAGTGTTTCTTTATCACGATCATATTTCAAGCTTCTTTTTTCGGATCGGAGTCTATTTTCCAGTTCCCGTTTCATTTTCATTGTATCCATTTTCATTTGGTTCCCCGCCTTTTGTTGGATTGCCTGTAACTATATTACATGAAAAAAACCTCCATCACAAAGATGAAGGATTATAGCCCTTTTATAAAGTTTTCAATTTCTTCTTTTGTTTTTCGATCCTTACTTACAAACCTCCCAAGTTCCTTCCCATCTGCGAAGGCAACAAAGCTTGGTATGCCAAAAATCCCAAGATCGGCACATAAATCAATAAATTGGTCTCGGTCAACATAAATAAAGGTAAATTCCTTAAACTTATCCTCTATTTCCGGTAAAACTGGTTCAATCACACGACAATCAGGACACCAATCTGCCGAAAACATAAAAATATGTTTCCCATTGCTTTTTAATTGTTGAAATTCTTCAATCGAGGTTAATTTATTCACATGTATCATCCTTTCCACTGACAATAACTTAACTTAAATCTTTCCGTATTCATATTGACCAATTAATATTTTCATAACGTGCAAAAACATTTCATCTCTTGTAACATTTCCGTTTGTAAAAATGCCAATAGCTCCTTCTTTTTTTCGAACATTTTTCTTTTGTGAAAAGTCATCCATGACCGGCCCTAACTCTTCTCCGTTTCGCAGCCTTACCGCAATCTCTTCAGGCAATAGAAACCGTGCACCTCCTCGGTGGCTGGCCTTTTTCTATAAGAGCTCCCCAATTACAAACACATAAGCCAAATGGAGTTTCAGTCACTCCACCCTCAAGTCCAATGCCAATTTGTACATCTAATCCTTTTAAACAATTCTCCGCTCTGTTTATAGCACCTTTAATTGTTTCTTCATCTGAGAAAGGCTGTTCACTAACATCTGATGGTACTTTAAGTGGGATAACTGATACGTTTATTTCTCTTAGCTTAAATCCTGTTTCTACTGCTTTTATCTTCGCAGGGTTAGTAGATCCTACTGCAATTTTCATGTTTCAATCCCCTTTTTAACGAAAGGGAGGCCATCGCCCCCCTATTTTGCAAGAATAGTATTAACTGTCGATTGGTCACATGTTTTAATTAATTTTACTAATAATGCCTTCGCTGCTGCATAATCATCAACATGAATGATTGAAGCATGGGTATGAATGTATCTCGAACAAATACCAACTACTGCACTAGGGATGCCTTCATTGGATGTATGTACTCGTCCTGCATCCGTTCCGCCTTGGGAAACGAAATATTGATAAGGGATATTATTGCTTTCTGCTGTATCTAAAATCAATTCACGCATTCCTTTATGTGTGATCATTGATTTATCCATAATGCGCAGCAATGCCCCTTTTCCTAGTTGGCCAAACTCATTTTTGTCCCCTGACATGTCATTTGCCGGGCTTGCATCTAAAGCAAAGAATAAATCAGGTTTAATCATATTCGCAGATGCTTGTGCACCGCGCAAACCAACTTCTTCTTGTACATTGGCGCCTGAATAGAGGATGCTTGGAATATCTTCACCCTGCAGTTCTTTTAACAACTCGATTGAAAGTCCGCAGCCATAACGATTGTCCCACGCTTTAGCCAATATTTTCTTGTCATTAGCCATCGGTGTAAATGGGCAAATTGGAACAATTTGCTGGCCTGGTTTAACACCAATACGCTTTACATCTTCACGATTATCAGCACCAATATCAATTAACATATTTTTTATATCCATTGGTTTATTACGTTGATTATCACTTAATAAATGAGGTGGAACGGATCCAATTACACCAATAACAGGTCCATTATCTGTGATGATTTCAACTCTTTGTGCCAATAGAACTTGACTCCACCATCCACCTAATGTTTGAAAGCGAATCATCCCGTTTTCTGTTACCGATGTTACCATGAATCCTACTTCATCCATATGTCCAGCTACCATAATAGTCGGACCATCCGTTTTTCCGCGTTTAACACCAAAGATGCCTCCAAGACGATCTTGGACTACTTCATCAGCATATTTTTCTAATTCAGATCTCATAAAGTTTCTGACTGCATGCTCGTTTCCCGACGCTCCGGGTAATTCAGTTAAGGTTTTAAATAATTCTAGTGTTTCGCGTTCCATCTGCATTCCCCTTAAAAATTATTTTTTTCACGCTTTTATTTTACAGAACTTTCATACGCCTTTCTAGTTTTCTGATTGTTCGTCTTTTTTATTATACTTTCTATCTTCATCTTTAAAACGCAATAAGTCTCCGAAGATGACATTGTCCGATAGGTTTAGTTCATTTTGAACACGGTCAAAATAAGGTGTGCATTTGTTCATTTTTACTTTTTTGCCTGATCTTTTGTTAAAGCATGTATTTTCAGTATATGTGTATTTATTCGTTACAAACGTTCCATCACGAAAGATTACAAAATCCTTTTCCTTGTTAGAAATTAAGCTTTGACCGAAATCAATGACATTTTTCTGCGGCCTGACACCTAATATATCTAAAATCGTTTGTCTAATATCTGTTTGACCGCCAATCGACTTAATTTCTTGCGCCTTTTGTCCTGGGATATGAATAATCAATGGAACTTTTTGAAGTTCTACTTGCTCATTGGGTGTAATTTCTTTTCCAAGAACAGGTTCTAATTGTTTGTGATAACTCTTCGAAATCCCGTAGTGATCTCCGTATAAGACAATAACCGACTGATCATAAAGACCACTTTTTTTAAGCCCATTTATAAAAGTTTTGATGGCTTCATCTTCATACCTAACTGTCCGAAAATAGCGATGAACTAAATCAGGGTTTTCTTCCTCGTCATTCAAATATTGATCTTCTTCGTTTAACAAAAATGGAAAATGATTTGTTAACGTCAAAAACTTTGCATAAAAAGGCTGAGGCAACTTTTCTAATAATGGAATGGACTGTTTAAAAAATGGGATATCTTTTAGACCATAGTTAACACTGTTCTCCTCATTTACATGGTATGAAGTTTTAGAAAAGAACTTATTATATCCAAGTGAGTGATACATATTTTCACGATTCCAAAATGTTTCATCATTACTATGAAAAACGGCACTATAATAGCCCTTCTCTTGCAAAATCTGTGGTAATGAATAAAACTCATTTCGCGGTCGTCTTACAAACACAGATCCCCCCGATAAAGGATATAAACCGTTATCAATCATAAACTCAGCATCAGACGTTTTTCCTTGCGCAGTTTGATGATATACATTTGGAAAATATAAGCTATCTTTAATTAATGAATTTAAAAATGGTGTAATTTCCTCCCCATTTATTTTCCGATTAATTACTAATTGCTGAGTAGATTCCAATGAAATGACAATAATATTTTTCCCTTTACCACTGCCGCTTAATGGAGATTGACTATTTTCATGATTATTCCGACTCTTTAAATAGTTCTTTACTTCTTTTATATCAGCACTATCTGCAAGCGCTTGCTGAACAAACATTTTTGAATTAAAGATGATATCATATATATGGTAATTATAGCTTCCAAGCGTTTTTACTAATGCTTCTCGATCATATGACTTTTTCAAAATACGGGGGTTTTCAATAATCCCGCTAACAATGACTACAGTTATTAAAACGAAGCTTGTACCGACAATTTGTAGTTTTCTTCTTTTTAATAAAGGTAAACCGATATCCGTTCTTTTCACTAATAACCAAATTAATATGACAACATCTACAAAAAGAAGGGGATCTGTCCAATTGATTAGTTCTAATGTACTTTGGCTCAAACCTCCTACATTTTGAAATTGGAATAATACAGGAACAGTGATAAAATCTATGTAAAAACGATAATACAAAATATTTCCATATAAAACACCGGTTAAGAGTATATATATTACAAAAATTGCTGTTTTCCTCATTTTCTTTGCAAAAAACAGACCGATACTAAGAAATAGCGCAATTGAACCGATAGGATTTATCAATAATATCAATGTATCTAAAACTGTGCCCGTTCTTAAATCAAATTCAAAAAAGTAAATAATGAGGGTTTTAATCCATAATAATAGTACAGCTAATATGTATAAGGAAAAACCATTTAATTTTTTCATTCAATCCATCCTTTCCTTTCTCCATTGTAAGAAAAAAAGGTAGCTTTTTACAAGATAAATAAATTTTTTTCACTAATGAATATGGTAAACTAAATAAAAATGGGAGGGTATTGCTTATGAAGTGGAAATCATTTGTTACGGGAATTGCTGTTGGTGCAGTAAGTGGATATTTAGTTAATGAGGCAGTAAAGAGTAAAACCTATATTTCAAGTGATGCGGTTTTATCGAAAGTGAAAAAGGCTTTTAAAGAAGAGACGACCGTTGAAGGATCTTGGATTCAAATTATGAAGGAAGATTATGAGAAATTTCCTATTAAAACGAAAATTTATCGTGGCGGCATTACTTGCCGGATTGGGAACGAAAGAAAGCAATACGAATTCATTGCTGATGCTTATACCGGGTCGATTTTAGATGTTTATCCATTAAAATAAAGTTGTATGGAAAAAGGCTCCTTCGAAAGGAACCTTTTTCTTGGATTATTGCTTTTTTACTTCTGCAATTATATTTCCTTCTTTATCCCATTTTAATGCACGGTAAAACGCATCATGGTAAAAAGTAAACCATGAGTTTTCATTTATTGCTTCAGAAATGAATTTTTCCTTTGCAAAAATAGATGTCATTGGATAATCATCATATGCTAAAACCCACAATGGATTTTTATGTGCATGGGTTGGCATTAAATCCGCCATATGAATCAGTTTTTCCCCATTACTTTCGATTTGAATGATCGAATGTCCATCACTATGACCACCTGTATGAATCATTTTTATACGATCTTCAATCATTATCATGTTTTCAAATGTTTTGACCTGATGCTGAATAGGCTCCCAGTTTTCCGGCCAATATGTATTTCGTGATCGAATATTCGGATTTCTCATTTCATCCCATTCCACTTGCGAAGTATAGATCGTTGCATTCGGAAACACCGGAATTAATTGATCATTTTCCCATATAGTTAATCCACACGCATGATCAAAATGTAAATGTGTCATACAAATAATATCGATATCGGCAGTTGTTAAACCAAGTTCCCGTAATGATTCCTCAATAGCTGTTTCCTCAACAACGCCATAATTTCTTTTTTGTTTTTCCGTAAGCTTTCCTTTTCCAATGCCGGCTTCGATTAATATATTTTTTCCATTCAATTGAAGAAACATTGGATCTGTCCGTAATTCAATTTGGTTTTTGTCATTGACCGGATATTTTTTTGACCACAATGGTTTTGGTACGACGCCAAACATAGCCCCGCCATCCATAAACGTTACTCCTCCGTTTAACCACCAAATTGTTAAATCCCCAACCGTTAATTTCTCCATGCTTATCCCTCCTCGTTTTAATTGTAACATTTTGAATAATTCGTTAGAAGTAAGAAAAGCGGAAGCGCCTCGCTCATCGACGTAAAAACTGGAAGGACTTTGAGTGAGATAAAGGAAACACGATGAGCCTGCAAGGCGAATCGATGTTGACTTATCGTAGGGAAAAGTCCTGAAGTTTTCTAGTCGATAGGCGCTGGAGCTAGACAAAGCAGATACTTTTTCAGGAACATTAATCTCAAAAAGTTTTATATTTCCCTTTTATTCAGCTTCTCGATTATTTGTAGGATATTTTACCTCACAGCGATAAATCCGTTGACCTCTTGCAGAAAATTTCTCTTCATATTCCGTCATAATATTATCCGGATAATCACTATTGTGTAAATCTAAACTTACATATTTAAGTAGTAATCCATATTCTGAAAAGCTTGTTAATGAATATTCAAACAGACCTTGGTTATCTGTTTTAAAATGGATTTCCCCGCCATCCACCAATACATCTTCATATAATTTTAAAAACGTTTTGTACGTTAATCGTCTCTTTTCATGGCGATTCTTTGGCCAAGGATCGGAAAAATTCAAATAAACTCGGCTAACATCCCCTTTTTCAAAAAACTCTCGCAATTTCTCTCCATCTACGTTTAATAACTTTACATTTGGCAATTCTTCTTCAATGATTCGATCTAAAGCAGATACAATTACACTATTTTGCAGTTCAATTCCTATATAATTTATCTCCGGATTTGCCTTTGCCATTCCAACAATAAATTGCCCTTTTCCTGTCCCTACTTCAATGTGAAGTGGATGATCATTTCCAAAAACTTTACTCCATTGACCTTTATGCTGTTCAGGGTTTTGTATCACATATTGCGGGTATTGCATTAATTTATCGGCCGCCCACGGTTTGTGTCTTAAACGCATGTATTTACACCTCAGTTTGATTTTAATGAATAAAGATAAAAGGAATTCACAAAATAACTGTGGATTCCTTTTTTATATTACAAAAATTGAAAGGATGTTTCGTATGCCACTATCCCATCTAGACCAAATTACTTTATTAAAAGATATATTAAACAATCACCAAGTTGATTGCTGTGGTTCTGTTTCAGAATGTGAACAATTGGAACGTCTTGTCAAATCTCTACTGGTGGATCCAAATATAGATGCTTCCGTGAAACCAGTTCTTCAAGAGGTTTACAATTATAGTCAACATGGCCAATATACACAACACTTGAATTCACATATTGAAGCCAATCAAGACAATTTATCCCAGTGGGTAGATCAGATAAATATAAACTTTTAAATAATCGCTTGAAGCCTATTAATCCACTGTTCCATTTCCATTAATCGATCCTTAGTTCTATGCCATTGTACAAACAATAGTGATTGAGCAACAAAGTACCATTTCATTCTTAATAGAAGCTGTTCATCCGCATGTATTCCATATTGTATGAACCATTCATTCCATTTTTTAGAATCGATATATAAATAAAGAAGCATCCCGATATCTAGTGCAGGATCAGCGATCATTTGGCCATCCCAATCAATTAAATACAGCTGGTTGTCATCTGTTAGCAGCCAGTTGTTATGATTTATATCATTATGACAAACAACATAATTATCCGTTTTTATATTTTCGACTTCTTGTTGGATAAAACGTAGAGATGAATCAATAATTGGTAAGTTCAAAAGTTCCTCATCCAATTCCGTTTCAATTTGAGTAAGCATCATCTCTGGTTCAAATGGTGTTTTCCCCAATCTTAAGAGCATAGAAAGTAGAGGGGCTGAATCGTGAATTTTTTTTAAAAGCTTGGCAACACGATCTTGGCTCATTTCATCTGGCTTTAATTCTCTCCCGCTCAGCCATTGTTGTGCTGTTATGACATCACCATTTTCTGTTCGTTTGGTCCAAACAAGCTTCGGGACAATACCCTCTGCCGACAAAACAGCTAAAAAAGGAGATGAGTTTCTTTTTAAAAATAATTTTTGATCTTGATGTTTGGCAAAGAATGCTTCTCCAGTTGCCCCTCCGGCCGGGATCACTTCCCAACCTTGACCAAGTATGTGTTCCAACATCATTCACCTTCAATTAATTCGCCCATCAACTATGGCGCTCAAAATATCATTACATAGTCAAAAAAAAAGATAGCTATTGAAATTTAGCAGACAACAATAGCCAACTTTAATAAACTGATTTCAAAAAAATTGTTGCGATTATGTTAAATTTTCAATGACAAAATTAAGTTTACTATTATTTGAATGAATTTCATAATTCTTAGCCCTTGTGTATCAAGGGGTTTAAGAGATAAAAAAAGAAGTACCTCCCCAAATCTTGTATAATGGTAGTTGACCAGTAAGCCCCCATTCAAACAACGCATATAAATGATCAGCACCCCTTAGTACAATAATCGTATCAATTAAGGAGGTGCTTTTCCTATGTCACAACAAAAACTAACAATCGTCCCCGTTTCAATACAACCAGAAAAAAATATTATAACATCCACAACTTCGAAAGATCCTTCAAATAGCTTTTGCACAATCAAAATTGAAGCTGCTGAAATTTCCTTCTTCAACGGCGTAGATGAGCACATCATCCAAACGGTCATGAGGGAGTTGAAAAATCTATGAAACATGATTATACCAGTGTAAAAAACATTTATATTATTTGCGGTAAAACAGATATGAGGAAGGGAATTGATGGATTAGCAACGCTAATTCAAGATTCTTTCGAACTTGATCCATATGGAGATTCTATTTTCCTTTTCTCTGGTTGGAGTAAAGACCGTTATAAATGTTTATATTTTGATGGCGATGGTTTCGCCATGCTTTATAAGCGACTAGATGGAGGAAAACTTCAATGGCCAAAAGATGAAAATGAAGTACGTAAACTTTCGCAACAGGAGGTTCGCTGGTTGTTAGAAGGGTTGTCCATTCAGCAACCAAAGGCCATTCAAAAATCACAAAAAGGAGTATTCTAAACAAGCTAGAAATGTTGGTTTATAGCCATTTTCAACTTCGCTTTCTACGTTAAAAATGTTATAATATAACTAACTTATGGTGAACGAAAAGTGGTGAAATAAATGGTTAATACTTCTTCCAATAACAAGAATCCATATGGGAAATTAATTCGACTTCTCGAAGAACAATTGGCTCATTCAAATCAACAAAACAAAGACTTATCGAAAAAGCTAGATCAATCAACTAAACAGATTGAAGCGCTAACTGAACAAATTCGCCATTTAACAAAACTTTTATATGGATCGAAATCCGAAAAATCGAAATACAACGTACCAGATGGGCAAGGCTCATTATTTGATGATGACCCGGCTTTTAGCGAACCTGAGCACACAGAAGAACAAAGCCAACAGACAATCTCTTATACTGTTGTACGAAAAGTTAAATCAAAAAAACGAAATGATTCCTTGCATGATGGTATTGAAGTAGAAGCTATTCACCATCATCCGAAAAATACAATCTGTGACTGTTGCCAAGGGCAAATGATTGAAATTGGTAGTACACTTGTACGTGAAGAAGCAAAATTTATTCCTGCAAAAATGATGAAAGTACAGCACATTGAACATGCGTATGAATGTAAAGACTGCAAAGTTGATTCATCACAGCCAGCACAAATCAAACGCGGGAAAGCACCACAACCAGCGATTCAGCGTAGCATCGCAAGTCCTAGCGTACTTGCCAAAGTCATCTATGATAAATTTGCACAATATTTACCTCTTTACCGTCAGGTAAAGGAATGGAATCGCTATGGACTGAATACCAATGATAAAAACCTATCGAATTGGGTTATCCGTGTAGCACATGATTGGCTGTTACCTGTATACGAACGAATGAAAGAGTTGATGATGGCAAAATCGGTTTTGCATGTCGATGAAACATACGGACAAATTATCAACCGATCCGATGGGAAATCTGGTAAAAGCCAATGCGTATAATTGGGTGTTTCGAAGTGTGCCAAGCCAAGTAAACAATGACTCTCTTTCAAAGCGCATTATCTCGAGCTCGATCTGTCCTTGAAAGTTTTATTGAAGGCTTTTCTGGAACGATTGTGTGTGATGGTTATTCTGCTTATGATAAGTTGGAAGGCGTTAATTTCGCAAATTGTTGGGCGCATGTTCGTCGTTATTGGCTGAAAGCTGATAGCAAAAATGGTAGAATCGGTGTGAAATATTGTGATGATTTATATCGACTAGAAAGGCAATTTAAACGTTTGTCTCCGAGTAAACGAAGAAAAACGTCAAAAGTACTCGAAGCCAATCGTGGAGGAATTCCTTCACTGGGTTGAAACATCACCATTTTACGGAAAAAATGCGTTAGCAAAAGCAGCTGAATACACATTAAACAGGGCAAATGGACTCAAATTATTCCTGAATGATGGGCGAATTGAAATGGATAATAATCCAGCCGAGAACGCCATCCGTCCCAACGTTATAGGAAGAAAAATTGGCTCTTTAGTGTAAGTGAAGCTGGTGCAAAAGCGAATGCCATCTGTTTAAGTATTGCTGAAACTGCCAAAAGTAACGGCGTTGATTTCTATGAATATATAAAGAAACTTTTTACGGATTTACCAAATCTCGGCGTCCAACAAAACCCTGAAATTTTAGATCAATACATGCCCTGGTCAAAAATGATTCAGGCAGAATGTAGCAAATAAATGAAATAGCCGTAATTCGATTAAAAAAGTCAGAATTTACGGCTATTTACGATGCGTACCGAAAGGTACACTTATTTTTTATAATTCGGGCTTACGTTGACCACAAACCATAAAAAGACTGGAGGAGTACTTCTTATGACTATTATACGACAACCTAGCCTATTTGGCATACAGGAATTATTTGACATGGAACCTACCCAAAAATATGAAGCCATTATTTCAGCGGTAGATTTGGATTCGATGTACCATCAAGTGGCGAAAAAATCACGGTTGGGTGCACCGGAAGAACTAAACTATGCAGCCATGATTATCTCCACCTTTGTAAGATACATAGAGCGCATCCCTACGATGAAGGATCTTATAAAACGTCTTCATGATGATCTAGCTTTTAAGTTAAATTGTGGCTTTTTGGTTTCTGATCATGTGCCTTCAGAATCCTCCTATTCACGTCTCATAACGAAATTGGAGGAAAGCGATATCCTTGAGAAAGAACAAGAAAAAGTGGTCCTCCAGGCTATTGCAGAAGGTTTCATCACGGATGATACAGTGGTATGATGCAACCCATTTTGAAGCACGAGACCAAGCGCGCCAAAAGAAGAAAAAAGCCAAAATCTGAACCCCAAAAACGTGGTCGGAAATCAAAAGATGAGCGTGACGGGTGGCTTAAAGAACAAGCTGAAACGGAAGCCAATTTACCTTTATATGATAGAAAAATTGTGCAATACAATTAGATGTTCCCTAGCCGAACTACGTGCCGAAGTTCCCCAAGACCCTAAATGGGGCGTGAAAAAGAACTCAGAAGGACAAAATGTTTTTGGTTTGGCTACAAAGGTCATTTAGCCGTTGGTACATCAAGCCAATACATTCTACAGGCTCTTTTTTCATCTGGGAGTCTAAATGATGGTAAGGCAAATATCCCTTTACTGAAAGGAATTCAGGAACGCCTTCACCTTCCATTACGTTATCAAACAATGGATGCGGGCTATGACTATGAACCCATATACGAGCAGGTACATCGAATGGGACAACAATCCGTCATCGCGTATAATAAGCGAAATGAAGGGGAAATCATTGGCTATGATAAACACTTTGCCCCAACTTGTTTCAGAGAGCATTCTTATCGTTATGATAGTTTTGATCCTAAATATGAAACATTGAAATACACAAGACCAAAGGAATGCAGCGACTGTCCCTTAGCTAATGAAGGTATTTGCCAAAAGGTTTATAAAGTGAAAATCACTTCAGACCTTCGCAGATATACCGCACCAGCACGCGGGTCACAAGCATGGAAAAACATTTTCAAACGTCGTACTGCCGTAGAACGGGTTAATGCCTATCTGAAAGAATTCTTTCAACTGAACAATGTTCGCTATCGTACTGGGAAACGTGCAAAAATTCATTTTGACATGGTAACCCTTATTTATAATGCTTCAAAGTTAGCCGCAGACCGAATTAATGTACAATTAAATCAGCAACAAGTAGCATGATTTCTGTTTTTAAAAATATATTTTAGAAATTCTGTAGGATTCTGTATTTTTAAAAAGAGCAATTATGAAATTGACTCATTTGAAAAAATATTTCAACAAAAGTATATTATTTTAATAAGTATAGAAAAGTATCTTTAATAAATTTTATTCTTTATGACATTTTTCGTCAAGCTAATTATTAGAAACGAATGTTTAATCCTTTAAAATATCAAAAGGATTTTCTTCTATTCCACCCCTATTATTCCATTCAGGTCTTTTCGCACTTGTCGTTTGGCAATAATCTAAAAGAACTTTTGCCGTTTTTAATTGAATATGTTTTAAAGGAGAAAGATGGTTCCTTTGTTGCTTAAACCATTCTGGATACTTTCTCTTTTCCAATAAAGCAACGTCAATAGGTGCATTAGGGTAATCAATATACCCATTGCGACTAATAATGGCCTTTTTCATTGGTATGTCTATTTGATGGTAGTTTAATAGTTGCATAATAATTTTCGCCATCCGATTTAATGAAATCATCGGATTTAAAATCTTGCTTTCATTCCGATTTGCTCTTTTGATCCAAAACCGTTCCTTAGATCCTAAATATACCGCTTCATTCTCTTCTTCTAGAAAAATGATACACCAAACTTCTGTAGGCGTGATTAAAAGAACCTCCATTTCAACCGGAGCCTTCTTCAATAAAAAAATCGGTTCGTATAAAAATAAAAAAGTATCAGGAAAACGTTGTAATAAATATTTTAGCTTTTCATTTCTAAAATAGCTTTTATCTATAAAAGACTTTTCAATAATGGTTGAGCTTGCCCATTTCATTTGAAACGAAAATAACTGATCAAGAAACATTTGCTTTAACTCATCTATCGAATCCGGATAATATGCTAACTTTGGGGCAAATTGAAACATCGGTTCAGTTGGTTGTGTATTCTCTTGAATCCATTCATCTTTTTCACTAGTTGATTTCTGAAATAATCTTTTAATTACGTTTAAAGGCCTTGGATTATTTTCTTCTTCCACTTCATGTATTTCATTTGTACTAGTTGATTGATTCTCCCAATCGAGTTTTAATTTTTGCCATTGTTGTTTTTTTAATCTTACATACTGTGCTGGATACCGAAACGGATCCATCTCATAACGGGATATATAATCCTGAAGTTTTATTAACTGACCCATATATTTTTCTTCCTTTACTAGTCGTCACCCAAATGCATGACAGCCTTTTTTTGATACTTTGGAGTAGCTTCAATATTTGTTTCATATAATACAACCTGATTTACCGGAAAGCTCAGTGCATTTAAATTGATCTCTTTAAGTTTCTCTAAAGTAAAATTTTGCTTCGTTTCATCCCATTTTCTCGCTAAAGTGATATGTGGGTTAAAAGGTTTCTTATCTAATTGAAATCCCGCCTTTAAACAACTTTCATAAACCTTTCCTCTAAGCATATTTAACTCAGGAGACTCAAGTAATCCTGCCCAAAAAATCCGCGGAGCCTTTTCTCTTCCAAAAATGCCGAGATGGTTTATTTTTATATTAAACGAAGAAGAACTAGCTAGACTTTCTTTTATTACATGTATTGCTTCCATTAATTGAGTATGATCCGCATCCCCTAAAAAAGCTAATGTAATATGGTAATCTTCTTTGTGTACCCAACGCTTAAATGGATGGTCTATCTTTATATTTTCGCATAGTTGGAAAAGGGATTCCTTAATATCAGGAGGTAATGGAACAGCAAAAAAATAATGTTTATTCGACAATTTCATCACCCTTTTTTTTGATATTCTTAGTTTATCAAAATTCTTCAGTAATACTACAAATTATTAATCTAAATGAAAAAAATAAAATAAACCAGCAATGCTGGTTTATTTTTTCCGAAAACATAACGACGATTACATGCCAATTTTTTGTTGAAACAGTTGTTGAAGTTTTCTTGTTATTTTTCCGGGTTTTCCTGTTGATATCACTTTTTCATTTACTTGAATGATTGGCATAACTTCTGAAGTTGTACTTGAGATAAATACTTCATCTGCTTCTAGTAAATCATCAATTGTAAATATTTCTTCCTTAAAAGAAATACCATTTTCCTGGCATAATTTAATAATCACTTGTCTTGTAATTCCATTTAAGATTAAATTTGAGACTGGTCGTGTAATTAAACAATTATCTTTCACAATAAACACATTTGATGAAGAACCTTCTGTAACTTCTTCTCCTCTGTGTTGAATCGCCTCAAAGCAACCGGACTCCGCAGCTTTTTGTTTAGCTAAAATATTGCCTAATAAGTTTAAACTTTTAATATCGCATCTTAACCAACGAATATCCTCTATTAATAATCCTTTGACCCCTTCATCCATAGAAACTTTCGGAATTGGCATTTCACGTGTATATGCAACATAAACTGGCGGTACGTCTGATTTAGGGAACCCATGTTGTCTTGGAAAACTTCCACGGGTTAGTTGTAAATATATAATTCCAGTGTCGAGCTGATTTACTTGAACTAATTCCTCTAATGTTTGAATGAGTTCCAATTTTTCATAAGGAATTTGAATCGAAATTTTCTCCGCACTTTCATATAAACGATTAATATGTTCTTCCTTCGTAAAAAGTTTTCCATTATACACTCGAATGACTTCATAGACTCCGTCACCAAACTGATATCCACGGTCCTCAATATCAATATTTACCTTTGAACGTTCAATAATTTCCCCATTAAATATAATGTTCTCCATACGAAACTCCCCTTTGAATTCTGATTATTATCTGGCTAATTCATAAATGGCTTGAGCATAAATTGCTGTTGCTTTTAATAAATCATCGACTGGCATGTATTCATCCTTTTGATGCATAACATCCGGTCGTCCGGGGAAAAGTGCACCAAATGCTACACCGGATTTTAACGAGCGTGCATAGGTTCCTCCTCCAATGGATAGAAGTTCAGCTTTTTCTCCTGTTTGCTCTTCATAAACCTTTTGTAATGTTTTGATTAGCTCATCGTTTGCATCTACATGATGTGGTTTGGAGTCAGAAAAGTTTTCAATTGAAAATCCGTGTTCTGATGCTTTTGCAGTAATTGTTTCTTTTCCTTTATCCATGTTAAACGTTACGGGATAGCGCATATTAATCCCGAAACTTCCGCCTTTTTCTTGGTCATAATTCATTTTTCCTACATTAATTGTCAAGTCACCTGTAATATCATCGCTGAATTGAACACCTAAGCCTTCCCCACGCGACTGATCAAGCAATACGTTTACAGCAAAATCCACAAATTTCTTACCATGTTGATTTAGTTCCAATGTAGATAAAAACTTTGTTAAAAACAATCCGGCATTTTTTCCGTTTCTCGGTTCCATTCCATGAGCAGATACACCTTCCAATTCGAAATGCAGCTCCCCATTTTCCACAAAATACTTCCCTTTTAGTTCATTTTCCTCTAAAAAGCTTGTGAACTGCTGAAATAAATCAGTTTGTTCTCCTTCAAATGTGATGACTGCTTCTGCAAAATCGGGAACCATATTATATCTTCGCCCAGATTGAAATGATAAAAGAGTATTTTTCGCTTGCTGATCATCCATTTTTGCCGGCAAAACGATATCGTAATCAGCGATTCCTTTTTCGGCATTAATGATAGGAAAATCTGCATCTGGCGCAAAACCCATTGTCGGCATTTCTTCATGTTGGAAATAATGTTCCACACAACGCCAATTGCTTTCTTCATCTGTTCCAATGATCATTCGTACACGCTTTTCCAAAGGAATTCCTAATTCTTTAACAATTTTCATTGCATAATAGGCAGCCATCGTGGGGCCTTTATCATCACTTGCTCCTCTAGCATATATTTTGCCATCTAGTACTTCGCCACCGTATGGGTCAACACTCCAGCCATCTCCTTCAGGAACTACATCGACATGACATAAGATACCGATTAACTCATTTCCTTGTCCCATTTCTAAATGGCCTGCCAAATTACCGACATTTTTAGCAGTGAAGCCATCTTTTTCTCCTAAATCTAATAAATATTGTAATGCCTCTTTAACCCCTTTACCTAACGGTGCATCCTCAGTTGCATTTTCTTCATCTAAAACACTTTTTATTTTTAACAACTGTTTCAAATCATCAATTAGATAATCTTTTCTTTTTAGTACTTCCTCAGTCCAATTTATTTTCTCCATGTTATCACTCCTATTAAGGAATTTTATGTATTCCGAATTATTCATACCTTAATTAATATTACTCCTTTTCCTCCATTTAATAAATCTTTTCGTGAAATTATCACAATTTGAGAAATGGTTATCTGAAAATTATAATATCTATACATACCTTTCATATACATTATTAAAGGGAACGAAACAAATTTTTGAATCCTATCCCTAGATAAATTAAAAAGGAAGGTGTACAATGTAATTGTCTGACATCTTAGATGATAAAAATCAATAAGGCTTTTTTCGAAATGAAATCTGCCTTCAGAAAAAAGGAGCTGTCTGTCCGGATAATATTACATCTTTTCTAGCGATATTGGAGTTTCATTATCACTATTTGTATGAATCATACAAGTATTGTGGCCAATATCCAACTAAATAAGCCGTCCGTAACTTGGTCTTTGGAATAAAGATGAGGGAGTGGTTTTTTGAAACCTTCAACAAATCGCATGCTAACCCGAATTAAATCTATCTACATGTTTATTAAAGAAAATGGGACTGTTACAACGCAGGACATTGTAGAAGAGTTCGGCATCACACCTCGCACCATTCAAAGAGATTTGAATGTGTTAGCATACAATGACTTAATCATAAGCCCACACCGTGGGAAATGGACAACAACAGAAAAGAGAGTTAAGATGTCTTCATAAGCAAAAAATTAAATAAAATATACAAGAAAGGAGCTGCATTCAGTTGTCAGCTCCTTTCTATGCTTTTGGTTCGTATTCCTTTAATAATAAAACTTCCTCTTCAGTAAGCTCACGATAATCACCTAACTCAAGTGTTTCATCTAAAGCTAATGGTCCCATCGAAATTCTTTTTAAATAAATGACCTTTTTTCCAACTGCTTCAAACATCCGCTTCACTTGATGAAATTTACCTTCCATAATTGTTAATTCAATATCAGAATGGATCCCGGATTTTAAAATAACTAGTTCTCCGGGTTTCGTATGGTAGCCATCATCCAGTATTACTCCTTTACTGAACGCAGAAATATCTTGATCAGTCACTTCACCTTTAATTACTGCAAAATAGGTTTTTGGTACATGTTTCTTTGGTGAAAGCAGCTGATGTGAAAGCTGTCCATCATTCGTTAGCAATAATAGTCCTTCCGTATCTTTATCTAAGCGTCCAACTGGAAAGGGATTTAATATCGTATCATTCACTTCTAAAAGGTCGATAACTGTTTCATCATGTTTATCCTCTGTTGCTGAAATTACACCAGCAGGTTTATTCATCATTAAGTAAATGTATTCCTTATAGTCGACTTTCTCTCCTCTAACGGTCACCTCGTCTTGCTGAGGATCAATATGGGCTTTACTATCCTTTACAATTACACCATTTACTTTAACGATGTTTTTCTTTAAAATCTGTTTCACTTCTTTTCTACTACCTAATCCCGCATTTGCTAGAAATTTATCCATTCTCATTTTAACACCTCTTTATCCCTATTTTTAAAGGAGGCCACTCATGACCTCCTTTTTCTATCCTATATGCAATCTTGATTTAATCCTACTGATCCTAGAACCAAATAATTTTTCAGCTAATTTCGACCTTAATCCTAAATATCCATAAACAATTGCACCAACTGCGCCACAAATAATGGTAATAATTAATGCTTGCAGCTTTGCATCAGGAACTAATACTAGCGTGATAAGTTTATAAACAATAATGACAATTCCAGCCATAATCGCATTCATCAATAAAATTAAAATAGCTCTTCTAAAAATCGTTTTAAATGGATACTGTGCAAACACTTTTATGACGAAAAGATTGATGATTATAGATGCTGAATAACCTAGCACTGTTGCATAAACCGCTCCGTTAGTTTCAAAAAGCTTGATTAATGGAATATTAAAAGTTAATTTAAGCAACAAACCAACTAATAGACTTAATATAGTAAACCTTTGTTCATTAATCCCTTGTAAAATAGCCGCTGTGACAGAATACAAAGCAAATAGAATGGCAACCGGCGCATAATGCCCTAATACGTCTGTACCTAATTTATTTGGTTCATAAAATACAGTAAAAATCGGATGTGCAAGCAACGATAAACCGATTGCTGCAGGAACCGTTAAAAATAACAAAACTTGAAAGGTTTGATCAACTTGACGTACCAATTCAGAACGTCTTCCTTTAGCAAATGATTCAGTAATGAGTGGTACAAGTGTTAAGGAAAATGACGTAGCAAGTGATACCGGGATGATGACAAGTTTATGTGAATCGAAGTTGAGAATTCCAATCGCTTCAAGTGCCTCTTTTCCTTTTCCGATAGCAGCCATTCCTCGATTAAATGTTAATTGATCAATATATTGATAAAGTGAATTCGCAATACCGACAAAAACAAACGGCAGGGCATAGATAAAAATTTCTTTATACATTTCCCTTAAAGAAACATGCATCGTACCTTTATCATAGTTTAATAATTCATCAAAATGAGATTTTCTTTTTCTCCAATACCAAAATAACACGAATAAACTCGCAATGCCTCCAATAAATGCTGCAAATGTTGCAACACTAATAGCAGTAACCATTTTTCCATGGAAAACATGCAAGACAAAAAATGCCCCTAATAATAGAAATACGATTCGAACTAATTGTTCAATAACCTGTGAAACTGCTGATGGGCCCATTGATTGATGACCTTGAAAATATCCCCTTATTAAGCTCATTACAGGAATAATAATTAACGCAAAGCTTACAGCACGGATGACCGTTGTTACATCTTCGATTGAGAATTTTTTTGATTCTACTCCCGTCATGCTAAGCTCAGCGAATGTAGGGGCAAATACATACATTACTAAAAAACTGACAATCCCAGTTATTAGCATTAATAAAATACCTGATTTAAATAATTTTCGTCCTACTGCATACTCCTCTAAAGCATTATATTTAGCGATATATTTTGATACAGCAAGTGGGACACCCGCTGTGGCAATACTGATAAACAACGTATAAGGTACATATCCAAATTGATATAGTGCTTCCGGCTCGGAACCTCCTACAATAGCATGAAATGGAATAACGTAAAACAATCCAATTATCTTTGATATAATCGTTCCTAATGTTAATATAAACGTACCGCGTATTAGTTTTGAAGACATATAATCCCTCAATCAATAAAATTTAATTTACACACTAATATGTAGTTTACCTCTTACTTAAAAAATTGACAATTTATTCGTTAATTCTTTTTTTAATACAGAAATTTGACAGAAAAAGGTGTTTCGTAATGACGTACGATGTAATTATTATCGGTGGAGGGCCATCTGGATTAATGGCTTCCATTGCAGCAGGTGAAAAAAAGGCAAAAGTTTTATTAATTGATAAAGGAAATAAGCTAGGGCGCAAGCTTGCGATATCTGGCGGTGGAAGATGCAACGTAACGAATCGGCTGCCTATCGATGAAATCGTTAAGCATATTCCTGGCAACGGAAGATTTTTATATAGTGCGTTCTCCATTTTTAATAATGAAGACATTATCCGTTTTTTTGAAAAATTAGGCATTGAACTAAAGGAAGAAGATCATGGACGAATGTTTCCGGTATCTAATAAGGCACAGTCTGTCGTTGATGCATTACTTAGACGCTTAGCAGAATTAGATGTAGAAATTCGGACGAATACGACTGTTAAAGATCTACATTTTTCTAATGGAGCAGTTGAAAGTGTTGAGTTAATGGATGGGAGTATGCTTACGACGCATTCAGTTGTCATTGCTGTTGGAGGTAAGTCCGTTCCCCATACAGGTTCGACCGGTGACGGCTTTCCATGGGCCGAAAAGGCTGGTCATACCATTTCCGAGCTTTTTCCAACAGAAGTACCCGTAACATCGGAAGAGCCCTTTATCAAAGCAAAGACATTACAAGGATTGTCATTAAGAGATGTTGCAGTTAGTGTATTAAATCCTAAAGGGAAACCATTAATTACACATCAAATGGACATGATCTTTACCCATTTTGGAATTTCCGGTCCGGCTGTTTTAAGATGTAGCCAGTTTGTTGTGAAAGCAATGAAAAAATGGAACTTGAAACATGTAACAATGAATATTGATGCTATTCCGTCATTAAATGAAGAAGAATTATTTCAGAAAGTAATGAAGTTAGTAAAAGACGAGCCAAAAAAAGCAATAAAAAATTCGTTAAAAGGAATTGTACCTGAGCGTTATTTACTGTTTTTATTCGAACAAAACGATATCTCTCCTGATTCACAAGGCACTACTATTTCTACGGATCAATTAAGAAACTTTGCAAAGGCATGCAAACAATTTCAATTTAAAGTTAACGGGACACTTCCATTAGAAAAGGCGTTTGTCACTGGTGGAGGAGTTTCAGTCAAGGAAATCGAGCCAAAAACAATGGCTTCAAAATTTGTTCAAGGTCTTTATTTCTGCGGGGAAGTATTGGATATTTACGGATACACGGGAGGATATAATATAACCTCGGCATTAGTAACAGGAAGATTAGCAGGAATGAACGCAGCAAATATAGTAACGGAGTCCAATTAGGACTCCGTTTATTTTCTGTATAAAACCATAGCACTGAAACAATAAATTTGTTCGTCTTCATCCTCTGAAGTAACTGCTACATGATACTTAATATCTAATAATTTATTTTCCTCAATATCTTTTAAAAATAGATTAACATCCGCTTCTAAATCTTTTTCATGCTCATAATCAAACAATTTTACTTGGATCATTTTTTATCTTCCTCTCCATCTAGTTACTACTATTCTAGACAGAAAGGATAATTTTCAAAACATTCCGCATAAATTAAAAATAGGAATTACATGTTCTAACTGTGTTGAATTTATAGTGACATACAAAAAATAACGATTAGATGCAATGATTATGGAGCCATCGGACGGCTTCTCTTCTTTTCGGACCCATAGACTTACGCTTGACTTCCTCATCGGACCGCTTCTCCTCTTTCCGGACCCATAGACTTACATTTGCCTTCCACATCGAACCGCTTCTCTTCTTTCCGAACATCGGACACAATAAATTCACAAAACCGCTTCGGCCTTAAAAAAAAAGCCAACTAAACATGTGTTTAGTCGGCTCATTAAATTTATAGCTTCGGCTTTGTTTCTCCTGTCCAGTTCAGCATGCCGCCTTCCATATTAATGACTTTATAGCCATTTTGATGAAGATATTCGCATACACGGCCGCTTCGGCCACCAGATCGGCATATCATTATATATTCTTTATTTTTGTCTAATTGATCAAGTGAATCAGGAATTTCGCCCATCGGGATATGTTTAGCTTGTTCAATCATTCCTTCAGCAACCTCATCATGTTCACGAACATCAATTAGATTTAACTTTTCACCTTTATTTAGCTTGTCCTTTAACTCATCCGGTGTAATTGTACGAAAATCACTCATTGATTGTCTTCCTTTCTTTTCTGTTATTATACTTTCACCATTATATCATCATAGAAAGGAAATACATATTTTTGATGCCTTACTTAGTGTATTAAAACAGCCTCTATAATAAACCGTTGTGGTGCATCGCCAATAAAGTTAAATGGGTAGCAGGTGGTCACGGTTAATGTCGCTCTTGGCTTTGGTACAATAACTGTGCGATCATCTGCATCAACAATTCTCGTTTTTTTAATTTTATACTTAAATTGTCCCGCGTTTGTTTTTACAATTAATATGTCGTTTTTTTTCATTTGTCCAAGCTTTCGAAACACGGTATCTCGATGACCTGATAATACTGAATTATCTTTTTCACCTGGCAAGACACTTTGAGAAAAATGTCCAACACCTTTTTCCAGTTCGTCTTCGTCTGCACCTTCATATATTTGTAAATCCGCATTGATTTTCGGAATGATTAATTGACCGATTATTTCCCCTTTAACAGGCGCCCTTTTGTATAGTGGTTCAGCTGTTTTCAAGTGAAAGGGCTTTTTCTGCGCAACAAATTTCTTCTCCGAAGCTTCGGGTTTTAATAATTTATAGCCATTTATACTTATCATCAATAATCCCGCGACTATTACTCCGATACAACAAGCGAAGTATACTCGTTTTTTTGTTACTTTCATATATTTATTGATCGCCACCTACGGAACAAAAATATGCCCATTGCCAATAATAATAGTCCACCTAATAAATAATCTCCATAATGTCCAGCAGTATTTGGTAACTTACCGCCTCTAACTGTTTTTTTCATAGGTGTTGTAATAGCTTTTTCAACCTTTTTGACCTTTTCAGCTGTATCTTTAATTAGTTCCGAACCAAACATATCAGGAGTTAAAATTAAGTCAGCTAATAATTTGCCATTATTATCATAAATTTCGATTAATAAATTATATCCATTTGTTGAAGTTAATTGAGCTAGTTCATTCAATGAAATCGGCTTTTTATCGGAACCTTTCACTAAATAAAATTTAGTATTTAATTTAAATATGTTAAGCATTTCTTGATAAACATTTACGATTTCGTTTATTTCCTTTTCCGATAAATCCGATTTACTTTCAAAGTCTCCAATGGCCATCATACGTTCCGATAATTTATTTAGCTTATTTTCTACATTTTCATCCAACTTAAGGGACATAAAATGATTAAGTAAATTCCCTACTTCCTCATCAGTAAGGCCAACTTTATCAAAAATATCGGAAAAGATATCTGATATCGAATCATCTGAATAAGAGATAAGTGCATCTTCAAGATCCTCAATGAATTCATAGTTATCAATTGAATCACCATTACTCTTCAATAAATTGACCATTTCATCGTATGTCATATCATACTCTTTCAATAATTCTTTTAGGTTTTTATCTGTTATTGGTGTTCCAATATAGAAAGAAACAGCATCATCAAGGGCATTGGTAAAATGATAAACATCATAAATATTGTCGGTTTTACCCATTTCCCCATTTTTAACTAAAAAGTTCTTAACATCCGTTTCATCTTTAAACTCATATTTCTTAATCAATTTTTGCAAATTATTTTCTGTAAGCGGCTCACCTACTAGTTTTTTAATATCGTTTATAGTTGAAAAAGATTTAATCGATGTATTGTAAAAATACTCCAAATGCTCATTTAGCTCTTTTTCAGTCATCCCGATACTTTCTAAATATGTTTGAAGCTCCGCTTTATTTGGTGCTGCAAAACTTACTTTCGGTAAAACCGTAAAACAAAGAAAAATTGCTGCAATGAATAATAAAATTCTTTTCAAATTCTTGCTCCCCCTAAATGTCAATTATGAACCTTTTTTTACAATAACCGATAAATAATTTTTTAGATAGAATTGACATACAGAAAATTTTGTATTATAATACGGAATTTTTTGCAAACAAAAAAACATGCAGAACCCTTCATTTATAAGGGTCTGCATGTAGAATTTCAAAGAATAAAAATTTTTATTTGGATAAATATACCGCTTTATCCGCTATTTTAGTTAGTTCGCAACAATATTTACGAGCTTTCCGGGAACGGCTATCACTTTTCGGACCATTTTCCCTTCAATTAATTCTTTTACTTTAGCATCATTCATTACTTCTGATTCTAGCTGTTCACGAGTGATTTCACGAGAAACCATCATTTTTGAACGAACTTTTCCATTTAGCTGAATAACGATTTCAACCTCTGAATCAACTAGTTTTGATTCGTCATATGTTGGCCATGGTTCGTATGAAATTGTTTCACTATGACCTAGTTTACTCCAAAGTTCTTCTGAAATATGTGGACAGATCGGTGAAAGTAATTTAACAAATCCTTCAATATACGCTTTTGGTAAAACATCCACTTTGTATGCATCATTGATAAATACCATCATTTGCGAAATAGCAGTATTAAAACCTAAGTTTTCGTAGTCTTCTGTAACTTTCTTAACGGTTTGATGGTATACTTTTTCAAGAACTTCACTATTACCGGTTTGAACTTTATTAGAGATTTGGCCATCTTCATCGACTAACAATCTCCAGATACGGTCAAGGAATCTTCTTGCACCGTCTAATCCATTTGTCGACCAGGCAATCGATGCATCTAATGGACCCATAAACATTTCATAAAGGCGTAGCGTATCTGCGCCATGACTATCTATGATTTTATCAGGGTTGACGACATTCCCTTTTGATTTACTCATTTTTTCATTATTTTCGCCTAGAATCATTCCTTGGTTAAATAGCTTTTGGAATGGTTCTTTCGTAGGTACTACACCGATATCGTACAAAAATTTATGCCAAAATCTTGCATACAATAGGTGGAGTACTGCATGTTCCTGACCACCTATATAAATATCTACTGGCAACCATTTTTTTAATTTATCAAAATCTGCAATTGCTTTATCATTTTTAGGATCAATATAGCGCAAGAAATACCAGCTGCTTCCAGCCCATTGCGGCATCGTATTCGTTTCACGTCTACCTTTCTTACCGGAAGCGGGATCTTCAACATTTACCCAGTCGGCAATATTTGCTAAAGGTGATTCCCCTGTACCAGATGGCTTAATTTCCTTTGTTACCGGAAGAGTTAACGGAAGTTCATCTTCAGGCACTGGTGTCATTGTCCCATCTTCCCAATGAATAATAGGAATTGGTTCCCCCCAATAACGTTGACGGCTAAATAACCAGTCACGAAGGCGATAGGTTACTTTCTTCGTTCCCACATTTTTTTCTTCAAGCCACGCAATCATTTTTTCAATTGCTTCTTGTTTGTTAAGACCATCGAGGAATTCTGAATTAATATGTTCACCATCACCTGTGTATGCTTCCTTCTCGATGTCACCACCGGAAAGAACGGCTTTTATTTCAAGCCCGAATTTTTTTGCAAATTCATAATCCCTTTCATCATGTGCAGGAACCGCCATAATCGCTCCTGTTCCATAGCTCATAAGCACATAATCTGCGATCCAGATTGGCATTTTTTCATTATTCACAGGATTAATTGCGTATGCACCAGTAAACACACCTGTTTTATTTTTCGCTAAATCTGTTCGTTCAAGATCGCTTTTTGATTTAATTTGCTCCAAATATGTAGCAATTGCTGATTTTTGTGCTTCTGTAGAAATTACATCAACTAGTGGATGTTCTGGAGCAAGAACAGCATATGTTGCACCAAACAAAGTATCCGGGCGCGTTGTAAATACTGTAAATGTTTCTTCTGTATTTTCAATTTTGAAAGTAACCTCTGCTCCTTCAGAACGGCCAATCCAATTTCTTTGCATTTCTTTTAAGTTTTCCGGCCAATCTAGCTCATCCAAATCATCTAGTAAACGATCAGCATAGGCAGTAATTTTAAGCATCCATTGTTTCATCGGACGGCGTTCTACCGGATGGCCGCCGCGTTCACTTTTCCCATCAATAACTTCCTCATTTGCCAGTACTGTACCAAGAGCAGGACACCAATTCACTGCTACTTCATCAATATAGGCAAGACCTTTTTCATACAGCTTTAGGAAAATCCATTGCGTCCATTTATAATAATCGGTATCGGTCGTATTCACTTCACGTTCCCAATCATATGAGAACCCAAGTGCTTTTATTTGACGTCGAAACGTTTCAATATTGTGTTTTGTGAATTCCGCAGGATCATTCCCTGTATCAATCGCATATTGCTCAGCAGGTAAACCAAATGCATCCCATCCCATTGGATGAAGAACATTATATCCTTGCATACGTTTCATTCTTGAAACGATATCTGTTGCTGTATAGCCTTCAGGGTGTCCTACATGTAGGCCTGCCCCGGATGGATAAGGAAACATGTCTAGTGCATAGAAATTTTTCTTATTCTCATCCTCAGTTGTTCGAAATGTATTGTTTTGTTCCCAATACTTTTGCCATTTTTCTTCAATTTCATGATGATTAAAGCTCATGAATCACGACCTCCTAATTTTTTCATACAAAAAACCCCTCATCCCAATAAAGGGACGAGAGGTAAAATTTTCTCCCGCGGTACCACCCAAATTAGTGTAAACACCACTCACTTCATTCATCCTTAACGCGGAAAACGGCAAATACTACTTAATCCTAAAGATGGATGTTCACATTTGCAACTCAAAGGTGAGTTCATGATGGTCTTGGTTGGCTTACACCGGCCGCCAACTCTCTTAATCAAGGGGACATCATTACTATTCCTTATCAACGTTAAACTATCTGATAATTGTATTTACCATTCTATCCAATTTTATTCAATCTTTCAAGCCCTTTTTAACACTCACATCGAAATGGACTGTTTTTCCTCTTTTGATTTTAAAGGACGGTCATAGATTAAAGATAGAACAATGGATATAACCAATAGAATTAGCAATACTTTAAATAATATGGACATCGAATATAAATCGACTAAAATACCGCCCAATAATGGACCAATCATTCGTCCGCCAGTCGCTGTACTATTAACAATCCCTTGAAAGAAGCCTTCTTTTCCTTTTGGCGCTAAACTATCGGCAATAGTAGGAACGGTCGGCCATACAAACATCTCACCAATGGTTAAAATGATCATTGCAGCTAAAAATCCTTTGAAATTTGATGCATAACCGGCAATACCAAACGAAATCATAAAAATAATAATTCCCGTAATGATGGGTGCTTTTAAATTGGTTCCAAAACGTTTTACGATTGGATTTAATAATGGCTGCCCCAAAACAATTAATGCGCCATTAATCGTCCACAGCATACTATATTGTCCAAGTGAAATATTTATTTCTTGCGTGTATGTGGAAATCGTAGACTGCCATTGCACATATCCGACCCAACATAATAAGTAGCCGCTGC
Source organism: Heyndrickxia sporothermodurans (assembly GCA_016756695.1). Lineage (GTDB taxonomy): Bacteria > Bacillota > Bacilli > Bacillales > Bacillaceae_C > Heyndrickxia > Heyndrickxia sporothermodurans. The sequence goes on along the minus strand of CP066701.1, from coordinate 2,808,246 downwards.
ACAAAATCAACAGAGCGATTAATTTTGTTCCGCTTTTCACGACTTTTTTCTCTTGAATGACTGAAGTATAGTTTCCTCGATCAATGTTAATTTTTCGATAACCGAAAAAGGCAATCAAGAAAAAGACAATAAACATAATTAAGTTAGCAAGAAAGATATAATCAAAAGAAAAAGAAGCAACAAAACCACCAAGTGTGTTGTGACCCCGAAAAGTTAGAGTTTATATCAAGCAGCTAATTGGCTGGTATGAATGCGGTATTGAACCGGAGACATACCGGCCAATTTTTGTTTGATACGTTTGTTATTATAATAATCTATATATCTTTCAATCTTGCTCTTTAATTCTTCAAAAGAACACAATGCCTCTCCATGATACATCTCTTGTTTTAATAAACCAAAGAAGTTTTCCATTGGTGAATTATCTAAGCAGTTTCCTTTTCTAGACATACTTTGAAAAACTTTATTTTTCTTAAGTGTTTTCACCCATTTTCTATGTTGATAATGCCATCCTTGGTCAGAATGAATAGTTGTTCTGTATTTTGATTCTTTTACGATTTCTAATGCTTTTCCCAAGGGTTTCATCACAAGTTCTAAACTTGGATGCTTAGCTATTTCATGTGAAAGTATTTCACCATTAAACATGTCCATGATTGGATTTAAATATAATTTTTCTCCATTAGTACATTTAAACTCAGTGATATCTGTAGTTAACTTTTGATGGGGCACATTAGAATAAAATCTACGATTAATAAGGTTCTTCGCAACTTTTCCAACAGTACCTTTGTAAGAACTATACTTGCGTGTTTTTCTCCAGAACTTTTTTCCTTTTAGTCCTAGTTTCTTCATGATACGTTGAATCCTCTTATGATTCACTTTATAGCCCCGATTTCCCAATTCAAGATGAATACGACGGTAACCATAATTTCCGTCATTTTCTTCGAAAATGGATTGGATAAGATCTTCTAGTCCTTGATCCGGATTAACCTTTTTCATCATCTTTATATGATAGTGGTAGGAGGATTCAGGGATGCCGACTACATGTAATACATCCCTTAATTTAAATTCTTCTTTGAGTTCGAATGATAATGCTGCCTGTGCTTTTCTAGATAGCCCTCCGGATCCATCTGAAAAGCTCGCAACTTTTTTAGATATTCTACCTCCAAACGAAGAAGCTCATTTTCTCTTTCTAGTTTTTGTTCGTATGTCATTTCTTTTTCTTCCACGTGTTTGTTTTTATTACTCTTACTCGTACCTTTATCAGACATGGGTGACCGTCCTTTCGGTTTACCCAGGGCTTCAGCACCACCTTCAAGAAATTCCTTTTTCCATCTAGATATCATCGGAGGGTTAGTTATCCCAAATTGAAGGGCTGAATCAATCACTGAAGAACCTGTTCTCTTCATAAATCTTAATACATCTAGCTTAAATTGAACAGAATATGATTTCTCATGTTTCTTGCTCATTAAGCTTTCGGCACCAAAATTTTCGTAATTTTTTACCCAGTTAATAATCTGCTTATGTGACTTCACACCATGTTTACGGGCTAAGAGCTTGTATCCAAGATTTCCTTCTAGATATTCTTTAACTACCATCAGTTTAAATTTCTCACTATATTTAGCCATAAATAAACACTCCAAAAGTTAGATTTTTACTCTAACTTTTGGGGTGCAGTACATAACCGGATAATAGGTTTTGAGATTTTGAATGGCTAATAATGATTCCGGATTTAATTCTTCCTTTACCTGATTTTTTGTAGCAGTATTGCTCATTGTAATTTCGCCCCTTCTTTCGGCATGCTAGTCTCATATAGTAAGCATGAAACCTCATGACCTGCATCTGTTTCGGCAAGCTGTGGAGTAATGCTTTTGCATTCCGGCATTGCTTTCGGACATCTATTAGCAAATCGACAGCCTACTTTAGGCATATTTTTCAATGAAGGTACAATTCCCTCAATTGAACTAAGTACTTCCACATCTTCATCCATTTTCGGGATAGCGCCCATTAAAAGCTCTGTGTATGGGTGCTTTGGATTATGAAATAATGTATCTACATCCGTTCTTTCAACGATCTTCCCAGCATACATTACGATAACTTCATCACACATTTCCGCAACTACACCCAAATCATGGGTAATTAAAATGATTGCCATATTATTTATTTCTTGAATTTCCTTTAATAAATCAAGAATTTGAGCTTGTACAGTAACGTCCAAAGCAGTTGTTGGTTCATCTGCAATTAGTAGTTTTGGTTGGCATGCTATAGCAATGGCTATCATGACACGTTGCCTCATCCCGCCTGATAATTGGTGAGGATATTCATCAACGATTTTTTCCGGTCGAGAGATTCCGACACTTTTCAAAAGAGCAATACTTTTTAATCTAGCTTCTTTTTTAGTAATTTCCATGTGATTGAAAAGAGTTTCCTGAAGTTGATAACCAATTGTAAAGACTGGATTTAATGATGTCATAGGTTCTTGGAATATCATAGAAACATCTTTTCCACGAAATTTATTCATTTCTTTGTCAGATAGCTTTTCTATGTTTCTCCCATCAAATATAACTTCACCTGCACGAATCTGTCCGATTCCCTTTGGTAAAAGTTTCATAACGGATAAAGACATAACACTCTTACCACAACCTGATTCCCCAACAACACCGACAATTTGCTTTGGCTTAACACTAAAGGAAACATCATCAACTGCATTATGTAGTTCACCATCTATTTCAAATGCTGTTTGTAAGTTCTTCACTTCTAAAATTGGTAATTGATTATTGAAGTTTGTTTTTGTACTCATCGATACACCTCAAACTCTTTTATTATTCTGAATGTTATTATATTTAAATAAAATTTTATTACAATAAGATTACAATTGCAAGAACTTTTTAAAATTTAAAATGTGGGTGAATGTTTTAATTGATTAATAACTAGATAAAAATATTTCCATCAACTGGAAAGGACTGCTAAATGGTATTAGTTAATTAAAAAAACCCATTACACATGGGTTTAGTCATCAAAAATATTACGTGTGATAAAATTTTCAGAAGTACTTGAAAACATTTCACCTATTGAATATATATTATTTTTGCTATATTCCGAAATTATTTTATAACCAATCGCATATCCCATCATCGTTGGAACAAATTTTCTTCCGAAGAGGAGGTTATCATGTGTAGGATCTTTCTTTTTGATCGTTAATCTGTCTTTAAAATCACTATTCCAAAATCGTTTAAGTAATTTGTCCGAATAGGCTCTTGTCCATGGTGCTAAGTACTTTTCTCCGCAATAATGTTCCACTGCATATTCCGCCAATCCCTCCAATATTAGTGAATCGAGTAATGAATAATTTAAAGGATCCCCAGACATATAGGACATCCTTGTTGCATGATTGTATTCATGGACAAAAAGTGATTCCCATTCCTTTAAATCTTCTGTAGGTCCAAGAAATAAGATCATTTTTTCTTTAAACGTTACACCCGATTTTCCATTTGTTTGTCGGATAAGCGATCGATTTAATCCGTTTATGGGCAAAATATAAATATTGATTTCCGGTCCATTCCATAACTTTTTATACTTTTTATAAAACTCGTTTATTTTCTCCCATGCGTTTGCAGTCTTTAATTGTTTGAAAATGACTTTTGACATTTTAGATGGTCTGTACATACCAAAAAACAACAAGTAATCATAGTACGCTCTGGCATTTTTTACGGCTGGATCGATTTTTTTACATATTTCCTCCGGTTGATCAATTATATCCTCTAACCATGCATCTGTTCGAACTACCCCATTTGTCGTCACCTCGCAATATTTACTTTTATCATATGTGGATATTACTTAAAGTTTTATTGCAATTTTCGCTAAATTACTTGTACAGATTTGATTTATCATTTAAAATGATGGAAATTAACAAGAAGGGAGTGCAATATTATTAAAGCTCGCAAGGAATCCAAAGAATTACTTTCATTCCGGTATCTAAACAAGAGGATGAAATTATTAGAGGCTGACTTATCTTACTTTAACTATCTTGAAAAAGGCTTTGCTGGTGAGAAAAAGTTTGACAATATGATTAAAGAGCATATTTCTATTGAGCATATTGTATTAAATGACTTATTACTTGAACACAATAACACCAAATTCCAAATCGATTCTCTTCTATTTCTTTCAAATACCATACACTTTTTCGAAATTAAAAATAATGAAGGTGATTATTATATTGATAATGATCTATGGTATAAAAGTCCAAAGAAGGAAATAAAAAATCCACTTCATCAACTAAAGAGAAGTACAACCTTACTAAGAGGACTCCTTCAAGAACTCCGTATAAATACCCAAATAGTTGAACACCTTGTATTTGTAAATCCTGAATTTCATCTTTACAATGCTTCCATGTATTTACCTATTACTTACCCCACACAACTTAACCGTATGATGGATAAACTTAATAGTTTAAACAATTCTAAAATAAATGAAAATCATATAAAATTAGCAAATCAGTTATTAAACCTTCATATAAAAGAACCTTCGTACTTCAGACTACCAGATTATACATTTGATCAGCTTACAAAAGGGATTACTTGTGCTAACTGTGATGCATTTATAGAGAGATACCAAAAAACAACGATTAGATGCAATCATTGTGGATTTAAAGAAAATATTACAAATGCAGTTATACGTAGTATCGATGAATTTTCTCTGCTTTTTCCTGATAGGAAAATAACTAAAAATACGATCCAAGAATGGTGTAAAATTGCATCCCATAAAACAATCAAACGCATTCTTACAAGTAATTACAAACAATTAGGTAAGAGTGTATCAACACACTATGTAAAACAAGGTAATTAACATGTTTTTTGAGAAGGTGTGGTAGTAATTTGACAGTTCATCTAATTAGGCGTTCCCATTACTACCCATTCTTCCTGCCCATCGGACCGCTACTCCTCTTACCGGACCCATAGCCATACATGTTCCTTTTCCATCGGACCGCTTTTCTTCTTTCCAGCCCCATAGACACACGTGTTCCTTCTCCATCGGACCGTTCTTCTCTTTCCGGACCCATAGCCATACGTGTTCCTTTTCCATCGGACCGCTTTTCTTCTTTCCAGACCCATAGCCATACGTGTTCCTTTTCCATCGGACCGCTTTTCTTCTTTCCAGACCCATAGACACACGTGTTCCTTTTCCATCGGACTGCTTTTCTTCTTTCCGGACCCATAGCCTCACGTGTTCCTTTTCCATCGGACCGCTTCTCTTCTTTCCGGACCCATAGCCACATGACTTCGATTAAGTCCATATAATTGTGTAAAAAGAAAGGTCATCATCATGATCCGTGTTACAATGTTTTCGACCAAGAAAACCATAAACGGAGGACATGATGATGACCCAAATCAATATTACTATAAACTTAGAAGATCTCAAAGACAAAGTAGAAAAAAGTTCGCTTGAATCACCTGTGAAGGCTTCATTAGCTCTTATTTTGAATTCCTTAATGGAAAAGGAAAGAGATGAATACATCAATGCTCTTTCCCACGAAAGGACTGATGAGCGTAAAGGTTATCGTAACGGTTATTATGAGCGTGAATTGATCACTGGAGTTGGTTCACTTAAGTTAAAAGTTCCTCGTTCTAGAGACGGCGAATTTTCTACAACGATTTTCGAAAAATACAAACGATGCGATCAAGCTTTAATTCTTTCTATGGTTGAAATGGTTGTGAATGGTGTTTCAACGCGAAAAGTTACTAAAATTGTAGAGGAATTATGTGGCACGAGTGTTTCAAAATCGCTTGTTTCCAATCTAATCAAATCCTTAGATCCTATTATTAATGATTGGAAAAATCGCCCTCTCAACACATATTATTATCCATACATTTATGTAGATGCCATGTATATTAAAGTTCGTGAGAACAGAAAAGTGGTTTCTAAAAGCGTTCATATTGCTGTTGGTGTGAACGAAACTGGTCATAGAGAAATTATTGGCTTAAAAATTAATCACACTGAGTCTACTGAAAGCTGGACTTCATTTTTTGACTATTTAAAGTCTAGAGGTCTTCAATCACCTAAAATGGTTATTTCTGATGCCCATGGTGGCTTGGTTACTTCCATAAAAGAATCCTTTTTAGGAACTGCGTGGCAAAGATGTTGTGTCCATTTTTTAAAAAAACATCGTGGATACTTTACCTAAAAAGGGAACATCTGAAGCTCGACAAGAACTAAAAGATCTATTTCGAAATTCAGATTTAGAAGTCGTAAGAGAATTAAAAACACGGTTTACAAATAAATACGAGGGCACAAAAGGTTTTTCCAAAGCCATTGATATTTTAGACGATGGATTTGAAGATGCTATACAATTTCTTTCTCACCCTGTTGGGTATCATAAACATTTGCGTACCACAAACATGCTGGAGCGTGTAAACCAGGAAGTTCGCAGAAGGGAAAAAGTCATTCGAATTTTTACGAACGAACAATCAGCTATTAGGATTATTGGTTCGGTATTAATGGATATTGAAGAAGACTGGAATAAAAATAAAACCCCTTACCTTAAAAATTAAATGGAAAACCAACTCTAACTCTGAAAGTGGTATGGCCTAATTTTGAATTGACATTGAGCCTCCGGCGGGCATGATATAAAGCCAGGAAGCCAGAAGTTTAACAACTCCTGGCTTGCCCTCCAGGCTATCACACCCGCCCCTCAATGTAAATTCAAAATAATTGTAGCTTTTTATATGAAAATAGTTTTATATCAAGAAAACATTGTTAACACTTTTACACAATAATATGGACTTGACTATGACTTCCTTCTCCATCGAACCGCTTCTCCTCTTTCCGGACCCATAGCCTCACTCTTACCTTCTCCATAGGACCGCTTCTCCTCTTTCCGGTACCATAGCCACATGACTTCCTTCACCTTCGGACCACTTCACTCCTTTCCGGTACCATAACCACACGCTTTCCTTCACCTTCGGACCGCTCTTATTCTTATTCTACCTTATACTGATTTATTAGCCTAAAAGTACACCCTGCTCATTCTTTGTACAGTCTAAATTACTAAAATATAAAGAAAGGACAGAGAATTATCCCTGTCCTTTATCAAACATTATTCATATTTTCTAAAGACGATTGTTGCGTTATGACCGCCAAAACCTAAAGAGTTACTTAGAGCAACGTTAACATCTTGTTTGCGAGCTCCGTCGGAAACGTAATCAAGATCGCATTCCGGGTCAGGTGTAACTAAATTAATTGTCGGCGGAATAATTCCTTCTTTAATTGCAAGTACTGTCAGGATTGCCTCTACTCCACCGGCAGCACCAAGTAAATGGCCTGTCATTGATTTCGTTGAACTTACAGCTAGTTTGTAGGCATGTTCACCAAATACTTCTTTAATTGCCATCGTTTCATATTTATCATTGTATTCTGTGCTTGTACCGTGAGCATTAATATAATCGAGTTCCTCAGGTTTAATATTGCCATCATTAAGTGCCGCCTGCATTGCACGGACGCCACCTTCACCACCTGGTGCGGGTGCTGTAATATGATGGGCATCACCTGTTGCACCATACCCTACGATTTCTGCATAAATCGTTGCTCCTCTAGAAAGTGCATGGTCTAATTCTTCTAAAATAACGATACCTGCACCTTCACCAATGACAAATCCATCACGATTTAAATCAAATGGGCGACTAGCTGTTTGAGCATCAGGATTTGTGGATAAAGCGGTATTTGCACAGAAACCTGCAACAGACATTCGAGTGATTGGAGCCTCGGCACCACCTGTAATCATGACGTCCGCATCACCGCGTTGAATAACTTTAAACGCATCACCAATAGAGTTTGTTCCAGTGGCACAAGCCGTTACCGTACATGAATTTATTCCTTTTGCTCCAAGAAAAATTGATACTTGGCCCGCAGCCATATCAGGGATCATCATCGGGACAAAAAATGGACTTACACGACGATAACCACGTTTTTGGAATGTTTCAAATTGGTTTTCAAATGTTTCCATTCCACCAATACCCGAACCGATCCAAACTCCAACCCGATTTGCGTTTTCTTCATTTATAGTTAAATGAGCATCTTTTACAGCCATCATCGATGCAGCAATTGCATAATGCGTAAATCGATCCATCTTTCTTGCTTCTTTTCTCTCAATAAACTGCTCAATATCAAAATCTTTAACTTCCGCTGCTACTTTTGCTGGATAGTCATCCGCATTCACTCTTGTTAATGGGCCAATACCAGATTTACCTGCAATGATATTTTCCCAAGTAGTTTTTGCATCATTTCCAACAGGAGATACTGCTCCAATACCAGTAACAACTACACGTTTGTTTTCCATTTTCGGATCTCCTTCCAAATCAAGAAGATTTTCTATTTATTATATCCTTTTTACATAATACCCTTTACTTATCGAAATTTCCAGTAACACCTACCGGCCCCATTTTAATGCGATGGCACCCCATGTAAGCCCGCCGCCAAAACCGACTAGAACGATGACATCATCATCTTTAATTTTACCTGCTTCATATTCTTCAACAAGTGCCATTGGAATAGAGGCAGATGATGTATTCCCATATTTATGGACCGTCTTAGACATCTTTTCAATTGGTAGATCTAAACGTTGTCTAGATGCTTCCATAATTCTAATATTTGCTTGATGGGGGATAAGGAAGTTTACATCCTCCTTCGTTAAGCCTGCTTTTTCAATTACATTGACACATGATTCGCCCATTTGCCTAACAGCAAATTTGAAGACTTCTCTCCCATTCATAATGATATGTTTGTTTTCGTCTTCGTACAAATATTTTCCACCCGAGCCGTCAGCACCTAGTTCGAAAGCTAGAACTCCTCTTCCTTCAGAAACTGGCCCCATAACAGCTGCACCTGCTCCATCACCGAAAAGAACAGCCGTATTACGATCTTCCCAATTCGTAATTTTTGATAATTTTTCAACACCTATAATGAGCACATATTTATATGCATTTGTTTCAATAAATTGTTTTGCAGTAATTACTCCATACATGAATCCGGCGCAGGCTGCACTGACGTCCATTGCAGCTGCTTTTTTCGCTCCTAAACGATCTTGAAGCATGCAAGCAACAGATGGAAATGGCTGGTCGGGTGTAACTGTCGCAACAAGGATTAAATCAATCTCTTCCGGCTTTATTTCTGCATCTTCGATTGCTTTTAATGCTGCTTCATACGCCATGTCAGATGTATCCATGTCTTTATCTGCTATTCGACGTTCCTCAATACCGGTACGTGTACGAATCCATTCATCCGATGTATCCATCATTTTTTCTAAATCAAAATTTGTTAAAACCTTCTCAGGACTGAACTTCCCAACTCCAATTATTCCTGCGTTCATCACGTACATCTCCTTTTTAAAGGCAAAAATATTATTTATAGTTATTCTTATGACCTGCTCCTAATTATAGCAGTTAATTTTATTTTTGTCACTTATCTGTTTTGGAGAAAGCATGATATTCATCTATTCCCAAAATAATTTTTTGCATATTTTATATCGATGAGAATTTTAAAAGAGACTTTAAAAAGGAGGTGTATGTGAAAATGAGTGAAGAAATTACCCCTGAAGTGGAAGATAATATTGAAAAGATTGAAGAAGAGAAAAAAGAAGAAGAAACTCTTCATCCATTTGATCGAATGTTTTTTGGTGGTGGTGGACCCGGGAACAGACGCCCTTTATTTGATCGACCAGTTCAACAAACAGAACGTTCCAATGAAACAGCGAACGAAAATGATATGTTAAGCAGTATATTAAATCATCCAAATCTTAAAAACATCAATTTAGATGAAATGATGACGCATGTTGATAATTTAATGACATCCCTCGGTGAATTAAAACCGATGTTTCAAAAAGTTTCCCCCTTAATTAGCAAGTTTATTCAGAATTCAAAAGAATAGGTATGGATAAGAAAGAGGCCTTCGCAAATGAAAGCCTCTTTTTACGTACTCTATTTACTTAATGCGTCCTTTTTCCCTAATTCATAGGCTTCATTCATTACTTTAGTAAAGAGCTCCATGAATGGTTGTAGTAATTCAAAAGAAATTTCAACACCAGCTTGATCCAATTTCTCTTTTGCCTCTGGTAAGTATTTCATTGCAATTTGCATAAATTCCATTGATTTGTCTTGATCCATTATTACATCCTCCACTTTTTCTAACTAGGTAATTTTCCTGTTTTTTTGTATTTTTGAACATTGTCACGAATTTTGTTTTGAAATTTTTTATCAACTAGTGGACTAAATTTCCCCATAACAATTACACCATCTTGAAAGTCAAATGAAAGATTTCCGGATGGAAGTTCACCTTCGGCATATTTTCTTGCAACAATATCGTACAGTTTACTTACTTGTTGCACAGTACTCGTTAAGACGGTATTTTTCCCTAATTCAGCTTGGTCTGAAACATAGCCTATTGCATAAAGCCCTTTTTCCTTTAACCTTTCAATAACGGGTATATTAAATCCATCTCCCGCAGGATAAACAACATCTACACCTTCAGCGATTAATTGATCGAGTAGAGCTAATGCTTTTTGACCATCATCCCAATTGTCTGTGTAAATAATTTTCACCTTTGTTTGAGGATCTTCAAATTTCGCACCGTTAACAAACCCTTTTATTTCCGGTTGCCAACTATGTGTTCCAATAATTCCAATCTTTTTTTTGGAACTCATATGTGCTGCGGTCATCCCGCCGAAAAAGCCCATCGCATGTCCTTCAAATTTAATGCTTGTTGTATTCTTTTTTTTGGCTTCCCCGTTAAAACTAACAAAATGAATGTTCGGATACTTATTTGCAATTTCATTAAAGGTATTTGCATATTCAGCACCATGACCAAAAATTAAGTTCACTCCCTTTTGACTTAATTCCTGGACAGCTTGTTTAATCGCGTAATCACTTTCAATGCCTTCCCGATAATATACATCTACATTGAAATCATTTTGAATATTTAATATCCCTTTATACCCTTTTGTACCCCAAACTTGATCATTTATCGTTTCGGGAACGAGCAGTCCAACCTTTTTTATTTTACCCTTTTCAATAGGATTCGAGCAACTGGCCAGAAGCATAACGAGAACGAATAATACTACTTTTTTCTTCAAATAGTAAGCAACTCCTTTTTCAAGCAGCACAAAAACATACAAATAAATTCTTTCTTATTTTACTTGTATGCTAAAAATATGAAAAGATTTATTGTTTTTTTCGAGAATAGCAAGCGATTTGTTTATCAATACCTTCCTTAAATGATATTGATTCTTTTACTTTAAGAATTTCCACATTGTTACGGTTCATTGATTCACTTTGCTCTGGTAATGGATAAGAGGGGTTGAGATAAAGAACACATTTCCTCCAGTTATCCCCTGTCTCACTTTGCAAATAAACGGTTTTACCATAGAACTTATCATCCATATTTTCAAGAATTGAATGGACAGCATCCTCAACATAAATCGCATCCATTAGATCATCAAAATAGCTATTCAATTCAGATTCTGAAATGATTTGCTGAAATAAAAAACAATTGGGCTGCCATGGACCAAAAATAGTTGGCAATTGAAATTCAATGACTGGAGTTTCTTCACTATTAATTACTTCATTTTTCAATTTCTTATAAAAATGTTCATTAGCTTTACGTTCATTTGAGGACCATTTCACTGGAGTTATGAAAATAATCCTCTCAATAGATGATTTTGATTCTTCATAAAGCCTTTGCAAGTTAATGGTCCAATCCATTATAAGTTTCTCATTTTTTACAGTAAATAAATCGTATAAAGGTATAAACCAAATATAGGATTGATCGTTAAAGTCAATATTCGTATTGAGAGGTTGATAAGTAACGTTTGCATTTCTTCCAATTTCAAGCCATTTTTCATTACTGTCATCATTTACCATTTGTTCATGCTCAATTGCCATCACTTCATAACCTTGATTCAATAATTCTTTACAAATCTCAAAACCAAGAAATTGCTGGGCAGCAAAAACAATTGCTTGATCCATATCAATACCTCCTCATAGTACTATAAAACTTTTTCATTTTCTTTTAAAAACCGTATGATTTTTTCTGTAATGTATTGACGATTTTCAAGCAGAATATAATGAATTTCGACGGGCAGTTTTTTTTCCTTCCGCTTAAGCAACAGCTGATGAATCAATTCAAGTTGATCTTTATAGCGATTTTGGTCAATTACTTGAATAATGAATAAAGATTCCTTCATTTCCTCGATTGGCTTTTCTGTGTTTATATGAACACTTTCTTCATTAAAGGCGGCCTTTATTTCTTTCATTAATTTTTTGTAGTAGAACTTTCTAGTTTGTTCTTGTTCAATATGTTTTTCTAATGAAATGCATGGGGCAAATAAAACAATTGACCGGATGTTATCCTCCATGAGCGGAATTAACTGTGCAGCCGTAAGTATTCCCATTCCTTCTGCCAATATATGAATTTTTTGATTTAATATTTCTTTTCTCATAATTAGTTGATATAGATTATATGAATGTTCAACAGATTGTTGATTTCCCCAGTTTTTTTCAAATAAATTAGAGTAATAGACAAAATATCCCGCTTGTGTTAATCTTTCTATCATTTGTTTGCGTCCAATATTATCGATCCAAAAACTGGATTCTTCATTAACATAATGCTGCTGATCTCCGATGATAAAGATGGCAAAACCATTTGGTTGTTCGGGATAATGAAGCATACACCATTGTTGATCGAACAGAAGTGTTCTCAACATTTTAGAAAACTCCTTGTATAATTATTTCTACTGTTTTTTCCGTTTTGGACATGTATTCAGAAATACGGATTTGGTCATTATAATGTATGCATGCCAAGTATCTTTAGACAGGGAAAATGCCTAGATTATTGATAAATTAATCTTTGTAGAATTTTTGTGAAATCCATTTATAATTTAATCAAGCTATGTTAATATAAATTGGGATATTTATTAGTATATACTGTTAAAATACATAGTTTATTTAAATGAGGTGAATTGAATGAAATTAATAGCCACTTTATTTTGGACATTTATCCTTGTACAAGTTTTAGGATATGTTGCAAGCTCAATGACGAATACAGAATATAGTATACAAACCATTTCAATCATTGGTGTAATTGCTACTGTACTTATTGCTGTTCTTGCTGCAATAATTCCGAAACCATCTGTTGAAACTCATTAAAAATAAGAAAATAAAAACCTCGCCTTAGCGAGGTTTTTATTTTCTTATTTTTAACATATTATTTTCAACATCAATCATAATTTTGGTTTGTGGATGTATATTCCCACGAATGATTTCTCGGGCCAGTTCCGTTTCAATATGATGTTGAATATACCGTTTTAACGGACGGGCACCATAAATAGGGTCATATGCTGATTTCGCGATCCATTCTTTTGCTTCTTCCGTTATATCCAATTGAATATGTTGTCCACTTAGCCGCGATTGTAATTCATGAATTAGTTTTGAGACGATTCCTTTTATATTGCCAATTGTTAATGGTTTAAAAATAACAATGTCATCGACACGGTTTAAAAATTCCGGTCTAAATGATGCCCGTAAATGACTTAATACTTTCTCTTTCGTTTCTTCCGTAATTTCCTCTCCCAAGTTATCCCTTTCCAATAAAAAGGAAGAACCGAGATTTGATGTCATTATGATGACGGTATTTTTAAAATCAACCATTCGACCTTGAGAATCTGTCACACGCCCATCATCGAGTATTTGAAGAAGTACATTAAAAACTTCCGGATGTGCTTTTTCAATTTCATCCAATAAAATAACGGAATACGGTTTACGCCTAACAGCTTCAGTTAATTGACCGCCTTCTTCATAACCAACATATCCTGGAGGTGCTCCAATAAGCCTTGATACTGTATGTTTCTCCATATATTCGGACATATCCAGTCGAATCATTTGTTCTTCACTATCGAATAAACTTTTCGCTAACGCTTTGGCAAGTTCCGTTTTGCCGACACCTGTAGGACCTAAGAAGATAAAAGAGCCAATGGGACGATTAGGATCTTTAATGCCTGCCCTTGCCCTAATGACAGCATCACTGACAAGTCTAACCGCTTCATCCTGCCCAATTACCCGTTCATGTAAAATTTGTTCCAATCGTAATAATTTTTCCCGTTCGCCCTCAACTAGCCTTGTTACAGGGATTCCAGTCCAACGTCCAACAATTTCTGCGATTTCTTCTTCCGTAACTTCTTCCCGGAGCAATTTATTATCATCTTCGTTTGACATGGATGCTTCTAAACTTGTTAATTCTTTTTCTAAAGCAGGGATTTTTCCATGCCTTAATTCTGCTGCTTTATTTAAATCGTAATTATTTTCGGCATCCTCAAGTTGCCTTCTTAGTTTTTCTAACTGCTCTCTCTTTTCTTGAATACTTTGAAGCTCTTTTTTCTCTAATTGCCATTTTGCTTTCATTTCATTCGCTTTTTCCTTTAAATCAGCTAAATCCTTTTGCAAAATGGCTAAACGCTCTTTGCTCGCTTCATCAGATTCCTTAGTTAAAGCCGCTTCCTCAATTTCAAGCTGCATGACGCGTCTAGTGACTTCATCTAATTCACTTGGCATCGAATCAATTTCGACTCTGATTGTGGCACATGCTTCATCCACTAAATCAATCGCCTTATCTGGTAAAAACCGATCAGTAATATAACGATTCGATAAAGTTGCAGCTGCAACAAGTGCACGGTCATGAATTTTAACACCATGATGCACTTCAAATCGTTCTTTTAATCCACGTAAAATGGAAACGGTATCTTCAACATTTGGTTCTTCCACTAATACTTGTTGAAATCTTCGTTCCAATGCTGGATCTTTTTCAATATATTTCCGATATTCGTCAAGTGTTGTCGCACCGATACAATGGAGCTCACCTCTTGCTAACATTGGTTTTAGCATATTTCCGGCATCCATTGCCCCTTCCGTTTTTCCAGCACCTACAATCGTATGAAGTTCATCGATAAATAATAGGATTTGACCGTTACTTTTCTTAATTTCTTGCAATACTGCTTTCAGTCTTTCTTCAAACTCACCGCGAAATTTAGCTCCTGCAATAAGTGACCCCATATCTAAAGCAAAGATCGTTTTATCTTTTAGTCCTTCGGGGACATCTTTTCTAACGATCCTCTGAGCCAATCCTTCAGCAATCGCTGTTTTACCAACTCCGGGTTCCCCTATTAAAACAGGATTGTTTTTTGTTTTTCTCGATAATATTCGAATTACATTACGGATTTCACTATCTCGCCCAATAACAGGATCAATTTTTCCTTCCTTAACCGCTGAAACTAAATCACGGCCATATTTTTTTAACGTTTCATATGTAGATTCAGGGTTTTGTGATGTCACTCGTTGATTCCCCCTTATATTCATTATTTCCTTTTTTAACGCGTCTTTTGTTATCTTTCGTTTGCTTAAATATTGTACGATTTCATTGGAAGGCTGTTTCATTAATGCAAGAATAAGATGTTCTACTGAAACATACTCATCCTCAAATTGTTTCGATTCCTTTTCTGCATCATTAAATAATGTAGTTAGCTGTGCAGATATGTAAAAATTTTGAGTACTTCCAGTAACTTGAGGTTTTTTTGATAAAAGTTGTTTAAACAGCTGTCTTAATTCTTCTGTTGAAATTCCTAAACGATTATAAACACTCGTTAATAAGCTGTCCGGCTTATCTAATAATGCCGACCATACATGGATAATATCTATTTCAGGGTGTTCGTATTCCACACATAATTGTTGAGCTGCAGCAAGTGCTTCCTGAACAGTATAGGTAAACTTTTGAATATCCAATAATCTCACCTCTTTAAAATGAGTATAACAGCTATATTATACAGTTCCACAATTATGAAGGAAAAAACCATCCAAATGGATGGTTTATGGTTTTCTTTTATACGTCCATTGACGATCATCATTCGATGATTCAGGGAAAGGATCGCCGGCTTTTAATTTTATTTGTTTCGGGTTTTTGACATTGCTCCCCGTTTCCCCAACTTCAATATATATCCCATTATTTGGTGCTTTATCTCCAGATCGAAAACGATGACTTTGTCCCATTTGTTATCCCCCTTATTTATCAATCACAATATTATTTTGTGTAATTAATATTGTTTATAACGAGGAAAATAATAGAAAAAGGATTAGTCAGTTATTCCTAATGCAATTTTCGCATAGCGTGACATCCGGTCTTTAGACCATGGCGGATTCCAAACAATATTTACTTCCGTTTCTTTTACTTCCGGCAAGTCTTTAAGGGCTAATTGAACTTGATCAACAATGATGCCTGCTAACGGACAACCCATTGCAGTTAAAGTCATCGTAACTGTTACTTTGCCTTCTTCATCCATTTCTATATCGTAAACAAGCCCTAAATTAACGATATCAATCCCTAATTCCGGATCAATCACTTGTTCTAGTGCTCCAAGAATACTTTCTTTTAATTCCTCATCCATTTGATTCACTCCTTTTTTTAATGTTTAGCTCCAGCGCTGGTCAAGGCGCTTGCGCTTTTCCTAATATCATAACAAAAAAATCTAAATAGTTAAAACAACAGACCTAAGACAACCAAGTATCAAACCATTCAACCGTTTTGAGCAAGCCTTCACGGGAAACTTTATGTCCTGATTTTTCATCCGCTAGAAATAGCAGTTTTTCCGGGTGCTCGTTGTATCTTTCTTTAATTTTATTGTAAAAATGAAAAGTTGGATTATATGGAACTGTTTGATCTTTTTTACCATGCCAAAACATTAAGGGACGATTTTGCAGCTTTTCTATATGTTTACTTAAATCGTAGGGAATTAATGCTTCATATTGTTCATTAAGCTCATCTTCTGTAAATGGAATATGTACATCCAATTCCTGAAAATGTCTAACTTGTCCTTTCGCAAATTCCACATAATAAGGACTTCCCATTAAGCTTACTGCAGCTTTTATCCAGTCGTACTGTGTTAATGCACCCAATGTGACAATTCCACCCATTGAGGTACCGACTACACCGATTTTATCTTCGTCTGCAAGTCCAATATGTACATAATGATTTTTCAGTATATTTAGTTCATGAATTGTCTGAATGATCACTTCCCAGAAACGAAACATTAAGTCATGCTGATTAAGTTCTGCAGACCTTTCACCATGATATAAACTTTCAGGTAAAACCACTCGAAATCCTTTTTCCGCTAATAGATAGGCATAATGTAAATTATGTTCTTTAGCTGATTCAAATCCATGTACAAAAATGATAAACGGAAGTTTTCTTTCTTTTAACTCCTCTTTCACTACGTGTAAGACGGGAACTGAATCAATTACCGGATGATCTACTATTATCACTTTTCTCTCTCCTTCTAGGATGTTATCCTTCTAATTGATTGGATAATTTAGTATATTGTAGTAAACAGTTAATTTTTCAATATTACATAATAAAGGAGACAATTATGACCAATCAATATTTAATCGCATTAGATTTGGATGGAACTCTTTTAACTGATGATAAAATAATTTCTGAAAGAACGTTAAAAACAATAAAAAAACTTCAACAGGAAGGGCATATCGTGATGATATCAACAGGAAGACCTTTCCGTTCTAGTGTTAAATATTATCATGAATTAGGATTAAATACACCTATTGTAAACTTTAATGGTGCTTTCGTTCATCATCCAAAGGATGCAAACTGGGGTTTGTATCATAGCCCAATGTCATTAAATACAGCAAAGGAAATAGTTGAATCATGTAATCAATATCGTATACATAATATTGTCGCTGAAGTTTTGGATAATGTTTATCTCCATTATCATGATGAAAAACTTCTCGATGTATTTAATATGGGGAATCCGAAAATTACTACTGGTAATCTTGGCGAGTTTTTGACCGATAACCCAACATCAATGTTAATTCATGCAGAAGAAAAAGATGTCCCTTATATTCGTGAACATTTAAGTGAGGTTCATGCCGAGGTTATTGATCACCGTCGTTGGGGAGCGCCATGGCATATTATTGAAATTGTCAAATCAGGATTGAATAAAGCGGTCGGTATTCAACGTGTGGCTAAGCATTATAATATTGAACAGAAGAATATCATTGCTTTCGGTGATGAGGATAATGATTTAGAAATGATTGAATACGCCGGCATTGGGGTAGCAATGGGAAATGGCATTAAACATTTAAAAGACATTGCAAACGAAGTCACTTTTTCCAATATGGATGACGGGGTTTCTGTCTTTTTGGAGGACTTTTTTAAGCTAAAATAAGAAAAGCGAAAGCGCCTTGATCAGCCTGACAAGCAAATATTCTTCGATCTCGAGGGGCTAGGTGCTATAGCTGTACAACATTATAAAAAATTTGAAATCCCATTTTTTTCTCGTTGTAATTCATTTAAAGTGTTTCATACTAATTAACGAACGGGGCCACTTTCCGTTCATTAAAGAAAATTTAAAAGGCGGTGTTTCGTTTGGGTAAAAGAAACAAGTCTAAACGCTTTGTTCAACAAGGAAAAGACGCGGTATCTAAACACGCTGAGCGCTTTCCATATCGCTCTACGTTAGCTGAAGCCGAAGAACGTCAGGTTGAATATATGAAAGAATCCTCATTAGGAGGAATAGAATAATGGCGAATAGATTGTTTCAACAAGCGAGACAAATGGTAGAACTAGCGAAGGATGCTACCGGCAGCGGTCAGCATGAGATGATTGCGAAAGCTAAAAACGCTTTATCATCCGCTCGTGCAAATTCTACTTTTGCTGAACAACAACAATTACAAGAGCTTCAAAATGAATTAAATCAATTGAAATAGCTGCCTTCATGGCAGCTATTTTTACTTAAAAACTTCCAACATAAACCGGATTTCCCTCTTCATTATAAATGGTAAGAATATACGAATTACTTTGAAGAGGAAGCTCCAAAGAAAATTCCCCGTTCTTTGTATTTAAAGATGTTTTCTTTATTAATTCGTTATGACCATCATCAACGGAGTATGAATATCCTGTCAATGGATGAAATGTCTTTCCTGTTACGAGTACACCATTTTCCAATTTTTCAATAGTAAAATCTTTAAATAATGGGATTGAAAATTCCGAAGTCGCCACAAATTTTTTCGTCGGACGTTCACCATTAATTTTGGTTGGAAGTAAAGTTGCTTTTAACATATACAGTCCATCTTCCAGCTTTTTACCTTGTGCTGTATAATCCCAGCTGCTTTTCCAAACTTTTTTCGTTCCTTTTGGGATGTTGACATATTGAAACGCTTGCAAAAAATACCGTCCTTTACTAAATCGAAAAACCTCTTTATTACTAGCATCATAAATAGAATAATCATAATACTGACTAGTTGGAAACTCCAATGTGACATCACTATCCCCATTGTTGCTTACTATAAATTCAATGTCTAGTTGATTCGGCTTAGGTGTTAGATGGACATTCCACGATATCATTAAACCATCCCTTTCAGCCTTTGCTTGTAAAGGTATCAAGCAGGTAATAAGTATTGAGAAAAACACAATTAATTTTTTCAATTGTAACTTTCCTTCCTCCATAGTTTACTTCTTAATCCTTTCGAAAGAAACCAAAAATTGCAGTTGTTTGAACAATATTTGTAAAAGGCTTGTGGGTCAACGTCTTTGATAATGTGTTCTAAATCATACAGCTCATATCTCGTAATAACAATCATCAGCATTTGCCGTTCTTCATTTGAGAATGCCCCTTTTACTGGAATCATCGTAATTCCTCGAACCAATTTTCCATGTATGGCTTTTTTCAGTTCGTCCGATTTTTTCGTAACAATCATAGCAGTAAGCTTCTGGAATCGTGTATGGATGGCATCAATTACCCTCGTTGATGCATATAATGATAAAAGCGTATACAATGCTTTATCCCATCCATAAACAGCACCTGCTGTTATGATAATTCCTGCATTGAGGATAAAAAAGTAATTTCCGACCGGTTTATCCTTCATTCGTGATAAAACCATTGCAATAATATCAAGCCCACCGGTAGATGCACCGAACTTTAAAGTAATTCCGACACCGGCAGCGGAAATGACTCCTCCAAAAATGGAATAAAGCAAGATATCGTTAGATGATTTCTGAATTGGGATGATTTCGAGAAAGAGAGACATAAATATAACTGATATAAAACTGTATAATGTAAACATTTTACCGATCTTTCTCCACCCTAAAATAGCGACTGGAATATTTAATAGGAACAATAGTAATCCAGTTGATACGTTTAATGGAGTAAATTGAGTGATAATTTTCGATAATAATTGAGCAATTCCTGTAAATCCACTTGCATAAACATTCGCTGGTTTTAAAAAATAATTCATTGCAAAGGCATTTAAAATAGCCCCAATAAATACGATAACAAGTTTTTTAATATGCTCCGAAAGCGAATCGATTTTCATAAGCGGCCTCCTTCTCATTATTGATTTACCCAATTCTCTAAAGTTCATACTGAAATGATTGTGATTTTCCCCGAAAATGGTAAACTGAATGTGAAATTATCTTTTCATTAAGGGGTGAAACAAATGACTGTAAAACTATTTGCTGATAGTGCAAGCGATATGCCACTATCCTTTTTTGAAGAAAACCAAGTTGCTTTAATTCCTCTACGCGTATACATAGATGGCACAGAATATGAAGATTTGAAAACAATTGATCCTACACAAGTATTTCAAGAAATTAAAGCAGGTAAAATGCCAAAAACATCTCAGCCAACTCCGGAGGATTTTCATAAATTATTTACTGAACTGGCAAAATCAAATGAATCAGGAATTTATATAGCTTTTTCATCCGCATTATCAGGAACATACCAAACGGCCGTAATGGTTCAGGAACAGGTAAAAGAAGAATATCCCGAATTAGATTTAACAATCATCGATACGAAATGCGCTTCCGTCGGATTTGGTCTTGTTGTGAAAGCTGCTGCTGATTTAGTAAAGTCCGGAGCATCTAAAGAAGAAATTATCGAGGATATCCAGTTCCGATCTCAGCATATGGAGCACTTATTTACAGTTGATGATCTTGACTTCCTAGCTAAAGGCGGTCGTCTTTCGAAAGCATCAGCATTCCTCGGCGGGCTATTAAATATTAAACCCCTTCTTCATGTGGAAGACGGGAAACTTATACCAATTGAAAAACATCGCGGAAAGAAAAAACTTCTTAAAAGAATGCTTGATGTGATGGAAGAAAGAGGCGTTGATTTAGAAAATCAACTAATTGGAATTAGCCATGGTGACGATGAGCAATCGGCACTTGAATTAAAATCATTGATTCAAGAACGCTTTGGTACAAAAGATTTTTATATTAATATTATCGGTGCTGCGGTCGGTTCCCACGCGGGACCAGGGACACTTGCTCTCTTCTTCTTAAACGCAAAAAAATAGCGTTCATATTCTTCTTTCAAAAGGAAAAGCTATACTTTGAAAGGAGAATGACACTAATGCCACATACATCTGATAATGATAAAAAAGCAAAAGACAATAATGCACTAAGGCATGAAAAAAACATGCAAAGAGAAAAAAATCGCCAAGCAGGGAAAAATCAGTACTCGAAAAAAACAGACCATTTATAGAAAAAACAAGGCATATCTCGCCTTGTTTTTTCTTTTGCCAATGCCTACCAATCGTAATATAATTATACATATAAATATTTAACTATGGGGGAAACATGAAAAAAGGAAAAAACATATTATTAATTATTTGTTTATGCTTAATAGCAAGTTGTTCAAATCAAGGAGAAACCGCAAAGAAAAACACAATAAAACCTGCAAAATTAACAAAATCAGAAGCAGGCTTGCTAGAGGCAGTTGGCATTGAAAAACAATTTATATTTGATGTTCAATTAACCGAGAAATCGTCGTACTTGGAATATTGGGTCGATCATTATGAAAAAGGAAAAAAGATCGAAACCTTAACTAAAGGTAGTGAAACTGGTACCGAATGGAGAAAAAAAGATGAAAATAAGAAATATAAAATTATCTTTTATAAAGAATCAAAACCGGATGAAAATAAAAAATCAGAGGACTTTTTTATCTCTGTAATTGATGAGAGCGGATATACAAAAATGGACTTTGAAGTACCTGTTTCTAATCAAAATAGTGGCGAGTTATCGGTCGCTATACAGGAAAGCAAACAATTACAAGTAGGGAAACCAATAACAGTCGGAATGATCATCGAATCGAAGGATGGAAGAATAGAAGCACAAGATATTTCTCACTATAACTCAAACGCTGAAATAGAGAAAAAAGTAAAAAAATATGACCAAGCGTATTTCTTTAGAGTGAAATTACTGGCGAACAAATGAATGGTTGGACTTTCCACTTATAATTTGATATTTTCTAATTAAACTTTACGTAATTGGGAGGATATTCATGGCAAAAGATAGTTCGTTTGATATTGTATCAAATGTTGATTTCTCTGAAGTGACCAATGCAATTAATTTGGCAACGAAGGAAATTCAAACTCGTTATGATTTTAAAGGCAGCAAAAGTGAAATCAGTCTGGATAAAGAGGAATTGGTGCTCGTTTCAGATGATGAATTTAAAATGAATCAATTAAAGGATGTTCTCTTTAGTAAATTAATTAAGCGAGGCGTACCCGTTAAAAATCTTGACTATAGCAAAATAGAAAAGGCTTCAGGAGGTACTGTACGCCAACGTGCGAAACTTATTCAAGGCATTGATAAGGATAACGCAAAAAAGATTAACGCCATCATTAAAGATAGCGGCGTAAAAGTAAAAAGCCAAATTCAAGATGATCAAATTCGTGTAACCGGAAAAAGCCGAGACGATCTACAAAAAATAATTGCAGCTATCCGTGAAGCAGACTTTCCGATTGATGTTCAATTTGTAAATTATAGATGAGATAAAAGAATGGGTAATTCAACTAACGGGTTCGGAACGTGGGAAGATAACATTAAAAAACATACCAAATGTGGACACAATTCCTGATGGTTTAAGACTCCGTTCCGGATATAAGTGAAAAATTACATTTTAGGAACAAATAT
Organism: Heyndrickxia sporothermodurans; assembly: GCA_016756695.1. Taxonomy (GTDB): domain Bacteria; phylum Bacillota; class Bacilli; order Bacillales; family Bacillaceae_C; genus Heyndrickxia; species Heyndrickxia sporothermodurans. The sequence goes on along the minus strand of CP066701.1, from coordinate 2,785,239 downwards.
AATAATAGTAAACACCACTAGATCAATTTAGATGTCTGGTGGTGTTTTATTGAAATAATTAGCCGCTTTGACTATTTCCCAAGATCCGATGACCAAAGGGAACTAGTTGTCATAGCGAGAGAATGCCTCCCAAGATCGGAATTCAAATGGGACTTGGTCGTCATAACGGGAGAATGCAGCCCAAGATTAGTATTCAAAAAGGGACTTGGTCGTCATAGCGAGAGAATGCCTCCCAAGATTAGAATTCAAAAGGGAACTTGGTCGTCATAACGGGAGAATGCAGCCCAAGATTAGTATTCAAATGGGAACTTGGTCGTCATAGCGAGAGAATGCAGCCCAAGATTAGTATTCATAAAGGGACTTGGTCGTCATAACGGGAGAATGCAGCCCAAGATTAGTATTCAAATGGGAATTTGGTCGTCATAGCGAGAGAATGCAGCCCAAGATCGGAATTCAAATGGGAACTTGGTCGTCATAGCTCTCAAGTGTAGGTACAAATTATCATACCCGTAATTGGGAAGTACTGATCCTAACTACTCGTTCAACAGCCCTAAAATCGCGACTTACTTATTTAGGTTATAAAATTTTGTACTAAAATAGATTATAAGTAAATGGCTTATTCAGCAAACAAGCCATCAAAATAGGATAACTGACCTTTTAAAATATATTTTTAGAAAAATGTTCATCTTAAATAAAAATATAATGGGGGAAATAATTTTGTGGTTAATATTAGGACTTATTGCCATAGTAGCAACTTTTATAAATCTTTATATGTATAAAACAGGAAAAGATTATAAACTTGCGATGGCAATGGGATTATCATTTACAGTATTGACACTCTGTGCAGAACATAGCCTTGTATCTAATTGGGTAAAAGGTGAAGATTGGTCAGCTTTATTGGATGTTGTACCTACTATGGAAAAGGCATTATGGTTTTTGACAATTGTTTCTATCTTACTAAATATAGTACCTATACTTTTAGAATTAAAAAATAAAAAATAATTACTTATTGTCGCATCATTTACTCCTGTAGCGTAAATAACGGTCTAAGTTTCCAAAGACAACAAGGAGGAAATATACTTTTTTCCTCCCAATCTTTAAGCTAGGTGGCCTATTTTACAAACCTAGACATTAGTATTTCATCAACATACGTGCCATCCTCAAATTTGATATGTCTTTTCTTTCTCCCCTCCTCAGAAAAGTCTAATGATTTATATAAATAAATCGCTCTTTCGTTATGGGAAAATACTTCTAAAGATACTTTTTCGATCATTGGATGATTTTCAGCCCATTCAATCATATAATTCAGCATTTTTCTTCCAATTCCCATATTCCAATAATCTTTTTGAATGCTAATGCCAAACATACAATTATGACTTACTCGTTTCCGTTGCGAACGAGAAGCATTTAAAAAACCCACGATTTTACCATTCACTTCACAACCCAATAATAGATTTCCTAAGGTTGATTGTTGGATGATCCATTCCCGTTGCTTCTCTACGTTTAATACAAATTCCTCCGGAGTTGTTAATAAGAACGAAGATTGGGTAAACACTAATTGAGTGTGATGAAGAAGAGCTTCAGCGTCTTCTCTATTTATTTCACGGATAGAAATATCCATTTGCACTCCCCCCTTTCTATCCTATTTTAGCAAATGAAGGAGTGATTTGATGAATAATCAACCAAAAAAAACGATGCCAAAACAACATCAAAATCAGCAGCCAGGAATTGAATCAGAAATGAATCCACTTCCTAAATCAATTGATCCCTCATATAAAGGAAGCGGGAAACTTCAAGGTAAAGTTGCCATTATTACCGGTGGTGATAGCGGCATAGGAAAAGCGATTGCTATTTATTTTGCTAAAGAAGGCGCTGATGTCGCCATTTGTTACTTAAACGAAAATGAGGATGCATCAGCAACAAAAGAATTAATTGAAAAAGAAAATAGAAAATGCTTACTTATTCCCGGTGATGTGGGTGAAGAAAAACATTGTCAATCCACAGTGAAGCAAGTGATTGATCATTTTGGTCACATCGATATTTTAGTTAATAATGCCGGGGAGCAGCATCCGCAGCAGACCATTTTAAATATAACGTCCAGTCAGCTATTGAAAACATTTCAGACAAATATTTTTTCATACTTTTATATGGTACAAGCATCTCTTCCTTATTTAAAAAAAGGGAGCTCCATTATTAATACAGCTTCCGTAACAGCATATAAAGGTCATAAAACATTGATCGATTATTCTGCAACAAAAGGGGCCATTGTTTCTTTTACAAGATCATTAGCTCTCTCATTAGCGAGTAAAGGAATTCGGGTAAATGGAGTGGCGCCAGGTCCTATTTGGACACCGCTCATTCCTTCCACATTCACAGAAGATGAAGTAGAAACATTCGGTTCCAACGTTCCGTTATCACGGCCAGGTCAACCTTATGAACTTGCGCCTACCTATGTTTATTTAGCGTCCGAGGATTCAAGCTATGTATCCGGTCAAATTTTACATGTTAACGGCGGAACGATTGTCAATGGGTAAACATCAAAAAACCTGCCACAAGGCAGGTTTTATTGTATTTTTTTCTGTTTTCCACGCTTCCAAGCGATAAATAAAAAGGCAAAAAATACGATCCAAATAAGAACTAAAATTGCGATAAACATAAAGTTTATGCCTGTTTTCTCAACAACATTATAGATTTCGGAAGTTTCTCTTTCGAAGGCTAGCTTAAACGTTCCATTTTCTGCTCGGACGACACCGCCGCTAATTAATCCTCGTAATTCCTCTTTATCATTCTGCAATTGATCTTTAGATAACTTAATCACTTGCGTTTTGTCTGTATTATTTATACCGATAATATTAACATGATCTTTATACTTACGCTTGAAAACGACCATCCCATTTTTTTCATAGAGAATTTCCATTGATCCCTTTGTCAATGCCGGTTGCTGCTGACGAATTTCACCGATCATCGTAATATAATCAATCAATTCTTTTTCCGTTCTGAAATTCATCATTTTGCGATTTTCGGGAACTCCGCCACTATCCTCAGCTATTTCAGTTCCGTAATAAACAATCGGAATTTCAGGCTGAGTATATAAATATGTTAATGCTAATTTCCATCTAGTACCCGGAAATTGTTTGTTTATCACCATATCTCTCGTATATCTTTTCATATTATGGTTATCGAAAAAAGCGCCCATTAAGGAAGGTTGATCAAATTCTTTTCTATTGTCAGCTTCAATGGAAAGTACTTTTTTAAGTGATTGATTAATAGTTGCAAATGAATCACGCAAAGGCTGATTTAACCGAAAATCCAACGTCCCATCAAGCCCGGCCTGTTGATATTGCTTCACCAATTTACTGTCTTTAGAATTGACTTCACCTAATAAATAGAAATCTTTTTTAACTGATTTCACACTACTAGAAAATTGCTTCCAAAATTGTGTCGGCGATTGATTTGCATTGCTTAGTAAATACCCATCAATATCCGTTTTTGTTACCCACCATTTCGCCGCATCAATTAGATATTGATTTACTTCTGAATTTGTGTGATCAAATGAAATTAATTGATCATTTGTTTTCCCGGAGAACCAATTCTTCTTCTTTGGATCCTTAACTATAGAACTACTTGCACTTACTTGATTCGTTGGAAAATCAATGATAATCTTCATTTTTTTCTTATGTACTTCACTAACTAATTTTTTAAACTCATTGATGGTGCCAAAGTGGTCATCTGTTTTATAAAAGTCGGTAATCCGATACCCATCATATCCCCTGTCATCATTTTTAAAGATAGGTGTAAGCATCACTGTTGTAAAACCTTGATCTTTAATAAAATCTAATTTATCAATAATACCTTTAAAATCTCCACCTTGAAAGCCCACTGGATCAAGAACTTTTACGTTACGATCATTTGTCGAGTCGCCATTATTATATCGATCAACCATTAAAAAATAGATTGTCTCATCTTGCCAGTTTCGTTTTACTTTTTCAGCAGCATTTGCCGGAACAGTTTGAAAAAGCAAAATGAAAATGAAACAAAATGCCAAAGCTTTTTTCAACATTTTTCGTCCTCCTAATTATTCCTCACGACATAAGATTATCCTTTCTCGTTTATCACGTCAAACTGATTCAAATGAATCTAAGAAAATATCAAAAAAAGTTTGAAATTTATATGACATATATTATGTATGAAATTCCTTCTGTTTGTCTAAAACGATGTTAGATGATGATGAATGGAGGTAATTTGTTGGATCAATTGCAGAGATTACAATTAATAGAACATCAATCCCGCGCTTTTTTAGAGGGAGACATTGAAAATATCAATGATCAATGGGTATTTTTTGATAACGAAACAGATGAGGCGACCATGCTAGAACACTATGTTAATCAAGAAATAGAGGTTTATTATCATCATAAATGGATGAAAGGAAAATTAGAGCCGAATGGACGGATTCTACATAAAAATGAAACAATCTTTCTTTTAGATAAAATGAAACTGAGGATTAGAAAACAAATTGTGTTCTCATTTGATATGCTCCTTGATGAATTAAGTGATGATATATTTTTCCACTTCATAAATACATTAAATTCACTTGAGTTTTCTGTTTATGATTGCATATTTAGTCATAACCATCTTTCTTTTTTAGATTCAAATGATAAGAAAAAAGGTGTTAATATCCTTATTTTTGATAATGGAGAGGTTGTATTGGCTGTACATCATTATTTTATTCGCGAAAATACACAACAAGATCGTTTTGAATTCACCTTAAGCACAGGAAAACGATTAATTATCGATAAAATGCAAAAATAAAAACGAGGGATCCCTCGTTTTTTTCAAGACTTAAGTTATGCGGAACAGTGGACTAATCCATGGTCCCGCCATTTCAAAATAGAATTTATAATGGAAGTTTAACAAAACCTAGATAAAGTACACCAACGAAGAAAATAATTAGCAAGATCCAGAAAAGACCTGTGCCTTTTCCTTTCTTCATTCTTGATAAAATCATTTCCATCATACCTATCACTAGTAATCCGCCTAACAATTTAATTCCATATAATGCCGGGTTAGCCGATTGAAATTTAAAGAATAAAAATGCACCTGTAACGATAGTTAGAATATAGAATAAACGCAATATCATATGAACAATTTTTGTACCTTTTGCATTTCCACTTTTAATAAGTACAAGGGCAATAACAAATAAAATGACTGCTACAACCCAAGTAGTAATATGTGCATGAGTAGTATACATATGTAATTAACCTCCTTTTATTAGTGTTTCAAATATCTTATCATAATGATGGGCCTTTTAATATGATTTTGGATTATTGTACCTTATTTGTCAAAGTTCCAATCCCTTCAATACTTATTTCAATCACATCGTCTTTTTTCAAGAAAATAGGCGGCTTGAAACCTTTACCGACACCAGCTGGAGTTCCTGTTGCAATAATATCCCCCGGCTCAAGTGTCATTCCTTTGGAAAGTGTTGATATAATCTCCTCTATTGGAAAGATAAAATGTTTCGTATTCGAATTTTGGCGGATTTCATTATTCACCTTCGTTGTGATATTTAATTGATTGGCATTATTAATTTGCGAATGGTGAACAATCCATGGTCCGATAGGGCAAGACGTATCTAAGCTTTTTCCAATAAAAAATTGTTTATGGCGATCTTGAAGGTCTCTTGCCGTGATATCGTTTAAGATGGTATAGCCAAATACATGTTGGAGTGCGTTTTCCCTTTTAATATTTTTTCCTCCAACACCAATAACAACAGCTAGCTCCCCTTCATAGTCAAGTTCATTTGTAATTTCTGAATGTGCGTCAATCGGTGATAGATGACCAGTCACAGCTGTTGGAGCTTTCGTAAAGACCATCACATGTTCCGGAATATCTGCTTCACTTCCCATTTCAATCGCATGATCTCGATAATTCTTTCCAACACACATAATGTTTTTCGTAGGATGTGGAATCGGTGAAAGCCAAGTAATAGAATCACTTTTTACTAAAAAAGTTTCCTTTTCTTTCTCTAATTTTCTTAATGCCCTATCTACTTCAGCAACAAAAGAATCTCCTTGTTTAATCCCCTCTATAAGGGTAAGCGGTAAACTAAAATTTTCTTTATTTTCAACAACTGATGAAAGATTTAATATATCATTTGTTTGTTCATCAATCACACCATATTGTTCAATGCCATTCCATTCAAAACTAACAAATTTCATTTTCCAATCACCTCATCATAATTATTAACTTAGACACTTTTTCCGTATGTGAAATACCGCCAAATTTTTTCCAATGGTCCATATTTAAACTTCATAAACCAAATTTCCGCAAGTACAACTTGAATGATAAATATTCCTATTGCTAATAACATACTTGTTCCCAGTGTAAGTTTACTATATAATCCTAAACCATATCCGTAAAAAATGAACGTTCCAACAATAGATTGGGTAATATAAATTGTTAATGACATTCTCCCAGATGCCGCGAATGGTTTCAGTAATCTTCCAGTCCATTTATACGACATGAACAGAGCAATTATCGCTACATATGCAAAACTAAGAATGGTGCCCCCTAATGATTGTTCAATATACTTAAACGCAAGATTGGAATCAACAAACATAGGCAGTGATTTCAGGAATAGACCTAAAGGGAGAGATATAATCAAAATGAATAACCATTTCTTTCTTTCGCTTTGCGCACTTTGTAACCATTTTAGTTTAGCGGCACCAGCTCCAATCATCATTAACGGAATGACAGAAAAAAGGATAAAGATTATATTTGAAGATCCGTTAACCAGCATCCAATCCTTAAATCTTTGGACGGTAATATTCCAATAATTACTCGATGAATATATATCCATAGATTTTGTGAGATTCATAATATCAGTATACATGCTCATATCCTGAGAAGACACTAAAGTTATGATCATAAGATACAAACTAAAAAACAGATTAGGAATGACAAACAGAGACAAACCAATAATCATAAGAGATTTCCCGGATAATTTCAGCAAAAAAATTAATATGAAACCAAATATAGCATAATTGATTAGGACGTCGCCTGACCAAATCAAAAAAGCATGGATAATTCCGATAATTAATAAAATAAAAAGTCGTTTTACGGCAATTTTCTTAAATTCACCCCCCTTTTCAATTGTCCGATTTCTAATTAAAACTAACCCATAACCAAACAGCATAGCAAAGATTGGATAGAAGCTAGCTTGTACAAATAATTCAATCCAATTGTATAATGATTGATCTGTTCCTTGCCACCATTCTTTTGGATTATAATATAATATTGGAGATTCATAGGACATCATATTAATGAGAAATATCCCCAATAAACTAAATCCACGTAATCCATCTAACGAAGAGATCCTTTCGAAGAATTGGGTTGGGTATAACTTATTTTCCATCATGTCACCATCTTAATAAAATTTTGTTCTTCTTTTTATTTTACAATGACTTCATAATTTAGGCGAATGAATCACATTTCAATCGATTACTCATATGATATTTTATAAATTATTTTAAGGATGTGAACGGTCATGCCTGCAATCGTCGGCGCCGTTCAAGTTATGAACATTGGTTCGAGCGGTGTTTTTCATATCGGTGATGTTTTTCAACTTACTCCCATTTCAACTGCAAAAACATTTGCAGGAGCTGGTTCATTTAATACAGGAGAAACTTTAGCCATTCAGAATTATCAATCCGCAACAAATACGTTTGATAATGATGGCATCGATCAAGGAATTAATTTTAATGTGTGATAGCCATTTTAAACGTAAGAGTCAAATAGAATACACCTATTAACATATATAGTACCTGTGAGATAATCTCTTCAAATCAAAGTTTGAGGAGGTTTTTTTATGTCCCAAAGAAATAATCCAGAATTGCGTAAGGAATGGGAGCGTAGGATCGCTCTTTTCAGAGCGAGTGGCCTCACCCAATCCAAATGGTGTGAAATCAATGAAATAAGTATTCATCAGTTAAAGTATTGGCTTTATAAAGCCGATAATTTCTATTCAACCCAAGATTCTAACAGCAAGTGGATTCCGGTTACATTAGAAGAATCTGAGCAACAGAATGAAACATTACATATAAATGTTGGTTCAGCATCCATCGTGGTTAAACCTGGCTTTAATCCAACACTACTGGCGGAAGTAGTTAAGGCATTGAAATCAGTATGCTAAAAGAAGTTACGGTTGATCGTGTCTACCTCGCACAAGGTGTCACAGATTTACGGAAATCTATCGATGGATTGGCTGCTCTTGTAAAAGAAGAATTCGAGTTAGATCTTTTTCTTCGAGTTTATTTGTTTTTTGTAACCGCGCGAGACAAGTTGAAAATTCTTCAATGGGATCATAACGGTTTTTGGCTTTATTATCGCCGGCTGGAGAGAGGAAATTTTCATTAGTATCAGATAATAATTCGGGTCCTCTGAAAATAAGTCCACGCCAATTAAGGTGGTTATTAGATGGATTATCATTGGAACAAAAACAGGCACACCCTGTTGTAACAGCAAGAACAGTAATTTAAATAATGAAAAATCAGGAATTTACCTATTTTATCGTATAATATATTTATGAAAAAGACAGCGAATTCAACTACCCCAACCCCTACAATTGAAGAACTCCTGCAACGCTTGGAAATGCTGGAGAAACAAAATGCGGAATTAGAGGCGAAGCTAAAAAAGCAGAGCGCGTTAGAGTAAATTAAAATGGACTGAAGAACAGCTTCGCCTTCTGCAGAAAAATAGATTCGGCTTTTCCAGTGAAAAAACCAACCCCGATCAATTGGAACTTTTTAATGAAGTAGAAAATGAAGCTAATCCAGATTTGCCGGAACCTACTTTGGAATCTATTACTTATCAACGGCGCCGCAAAGTTCGCGGCCAACGTGAACTGATGTTAGAAAACTTGCCTGTGGAGACGATTGAATATCGTTTATCCCCTGAAGAGCAGGTTTGTTCGTGTTGCGGTGGAAATCTGCATGAAATGAGTACGCAAGTACGCCAGGAACTAAAATACATTCCTGCGGAATTGAAAGTTGTTAAACATGTTCAGTCCATTTACTCTTGCCGCCATTGTGAACGTGAAGAAATTGAAACTCCGGTTGTAACAGCACCAATGCCTAAACCGGTTCATTCAGGTAGTTTAGCATCTCCTTCTTTAATGGCACATATTATGAATCAAAAATATGTGGATGGGCCCATTATACCGGCAAGAAAAGCAATTTTCCAGATTGGGGGTACCGTTATCACGCCAAACCCTTGCCAATTGGATGATTCACGGGTAACCGGTGGTTGAGCCCACTTTATGATCGCATGCATCAACTTCTTTTGAAAAGGATATTTTACATGCGGACGAATCGACCCTGCAGGTACTTCACGAACCCGGTCAGTACCAGCCACCTCAAAATCATATCTCTGGCTCTACCGTACTGGAAAAGAAGGACCTTCAATCATCCTTTACGATTATCAGGAAACTAGGTCAGGCAAAAATGCCGAGAAATTCCTGTCAGGGTTTAAAGGATATTTACAGGTTGATGGATACGCCGGGTACCATAAGGTACCTAATGTAAAACTGGTCGGTTGCATGGCTCATGCTCGACGTAAATTTGATGAGGCTTTAAAAGTATTGCCTTCTTCAAAGCGTCTGACATCAGGAGTAGCGACAATGGAAGGTCTCAATACTGTAACCAACTATATCGCATTGAGCGCGACCTAAAGGAGTTATCCTCTATGGAACGATACGAAAACGATTAGAACGCGAAAGCCAGTCTTGGATGCTTTTTTGTCATGGCTAAAAATACAGAAGCAAAAAGTGTTACCAAAAAGCGCTTTAGGTCAGGCGATTACCTACTGTCTCAATCAATGGAAGAAATTAGTGGCATTCCTAGAGGATGGACGATTAGAAATTGATAATAATAGAAGCGAGCGCTCAATAAAGCCCTTTGTTATTGGGAGAAAAAACTTCCTTTTTTCAAATACACCGAAAGGTGCAAGGGCTAGCGCAATCATTTATAGCATTGTGGAAACAGCAAAGGAAAATGGCCTAAACCCATATTATTACCTTCGCTATTTATTTGAGAAGTTACCTAACATTGATCTGACAGATAAAAATGCCCTGGATAAAGTACTGCCTTGGTCAACAACACTTCCAATCGTTTGCATAGATTTTAAAAACTTACCTAAATAATAACTCGATCCCCATCTGGTTGACAGGTGGGGATTATTTTACGCTTACTTTTAAACAGGTGATTATATGAAAATTAGTGTGCAACAAACGATACAAATACGCATGATTAAAATTGGTGGAATATCCAATGCATCTGTTTTCCAAATTGGTACAGCAGGAATCATTAAACCCGCTGCCTACCTATATAATACCGGATGCTTTACAGAACCCGCACCTGTGATTAGTCATGCACAAGGTACAGAAGGCATCCCTCCATTAGTCGTTCCATTTAGGAATTGATGGCTCAAGTTCCGTCGGATTGTAGAACACCAAAAGGGAGGTTTTCAAATGATCGATTACAATAGACAAATCCAACAATTGTATCAATATATCCAATACCAGCAAAAAAAAATTTCCCAATTTGAAAAAACATTAGAAAACTTAACTAAAGATATACAATCTCTAAAAGAAAAGCCACCTATAAATGTTGAACGTCTAGAATATAAATTTGACCAATTAAAAATTGAAAAACTTGATGGCACTTTAAATATTGGGGTTAATCCCGCCGACTTAAATAGTATTGAGGATATGGACGTTCCATCCTCACCAATGCCGCAAGCCTTTTTAATGAACCCGGCCTTTAAACAAAACCTATTAGAAAGGGTAAATCAATATATTAGTAAAGACCTAAATTCAGTCATCCATGAAACAGAAGATCAATTAGGCTATAGGCTTGATACGCAATATCGCGATTTCATCATTGCTGATTTGCAAAAGCAAATTCCACAGCGAATCGATTATTTTATTAATATACTAGCTGGGGAAAATCACAAAAATGAATCCCAGGAAGAAGTATTGAATCAACTTTTTGCAAGAATGAAAGCAGATATTGATCAAGCGGTTTATATGTTTATATCAAAGTTACCTCAAAATATGAATGGAGATGATCCGAATGGAGCTTAATGTGGTAAATCGAGATATTAATGTTGAAAATGTACGGATTATTGGGATAGCAAGCTCATCATTATTCTTAATTGGTGATGCTGAAACGATTCAACAGGCAGCCACCTTTGACACGCCTGCTGAATCACTAATAATTGGCCCTTTAACCCCATTTGTTCCGAAATAATGTTTAAATCGAATCGAAGCTCGATTGTCAACCAAGTAAAAATTAATGATATATTTTATGCATCAAGTTTCAATATTGGAGATTCATCGTATATTAATGCCTTTGCAAAGGTTTTTGCCGTTCAAAGGGAGCAAGAGCTATTTTATGGATTTGAAGCAGATTACGAAGACTTCGCCAATTTCAAGGAACCAATTCCACTCCCACCAATTACAGAAAAATTACAATTTAACCGCTTTAATGCGAATCCTACTATTCACGTGTCAAAAGTGAGAATTATCGGGATCTCCACAAGTTCTATTTTTCAAATTGGAAACACGAAAAGAGCATATCTAGAAGCAAGAGTTCACCATACTCGACAGCTGGAACATAGGTAGGAAAACAGACACAAAACATCATCTCTATCATAAACTATAATAGTAAATTATTTTCTTTATAAAAAGGATGTTGTCTCATGCCTGCTATCGTCGGAGCTACACAAATTGTAAATGTTGGTGGCAACGGTGTTGTACATTTTGGTGATACCGCGGTTATTTCTCCTAAAACCAGTACAAAAGCATCTAGTGGATCGGGATCTACAAATACTGGTGCCCTCTTCTATGTTGCTAATGGATTTAGTATCAATCCTACCATTGACACCAATTTAGTTGATCAACCGATTGCGGGAAATAACTAAGTAAATGTGGAGGACAATAAAAAATCGGCGCAATGCCGATTTTTTTACGTTTTTATTGAAGTGAATAGTAGCTAAAGCCTACATTTTTATTAAGTGTCCACCATCAAAGAAGTATAGGTACTTCCCCGCAACTTCTTTTTTCAATATTTGCTTTAATGCTTTTTCGTATATATCAATTTGGACTCTGTATCGATTTTCGAGGATCGGCTTTGCTTCCTCAAATCCACCTTTATATCGATCATGAATCCCATCTGTTTTATAATCAAGGAGATAAATCCCTTCATCGTTTTCAATGATACAATCAATTACCCCTTGAACGAGAATCGTATCATCATTCAATTGATAATCTGAATAGATGTCCTTATCCTGAATGGCCATACTAAAAGGAACTTCCCTTTGGATATTGTTCGCCGCTAACATCATTTTTCCGATTTCTTGAGAAAAAAGGGACAGAATTTGCTCTATATTTATCACTTCAATTTGTTCTGCTGTTAATAACTCTTTTCTTTTCATTTCCTCTAACAATTCTCTGATGCTATCGGCTGTAGGTGTTGCATTTAACGGTAAATGTTGCATTACCATATGCATGGCCGTTCCTCGTTCAGCAGGAGATAATGATTTTTCTCTCATAAAGCGAGGACGGTTAAAAATTGGTTTATTTACTTGTCTTAATAACTCAGTACTCGCTGATGCATCCCGAATTTCATACAAACGTTTAATTTCTGAAACGGATTGTTTTGAACGTTTACTTGTTGACTCTTCATACGGATATTTATATGCTAGTCGATCAAATATCTCGTTCTTTTGTGAAGAGCTAAAATTAACCGTTTTGCCTTCCTTTACATTTTCAAGCCATGTATCATCGTTTTCTAGGTCTTCCACAGGGCTTTCAACAAGACTTGATTTGTTAATTATTTCGATATGCCAACGAGACATATGATTAGTAATGTCTTCAGGAATAAGTGGATTTCTTTCTACATTCGTAAGTCCAAATGTTTCACTTTGTTCGTGTCGAATGATCGCAGGGCCAATCCAATCTAAATAATTGGAAGCTCTTGCTCGAAGGCTATCCTTTAAAAGCCAATCCGTATGTCTTAACGTTTTTCCCCAGTGATTCAATGATTTCTCCGCATTTTTCAGGGAGCCTACGAGATATAGCTTTTCCTTCGCCCGCGTTAATGCAACATAAAGCACGCGCATTTCTTCTGAGATCGTTTCTAATTTCTTCTTTCTCTTTAATGCTAGTTGTGGCAAAGAAGGATAGGTAATTCGTTTCGCTATATTCACATATTTTGTTGCAAATCCTAATTCTTTATCAAATAAATAAGAATGATTGATGTCCATCATATTAAACTTTCGTGATAGTCCAGCAACAAATACCACCGGAAATTCTAATCCTTTACTGGAGTGAATGGTCATTAATTTTACAACATCTTCTTGCTCACTTAGTGCCCTTGCTGTCCCTAAATCATCCCCTCGCTCTTGCATTTTCTCAATAAAACGAAGAAAACGGAATAAGCCACGAAATGATGTTGCTTCATATTGTCTTGCCCGATCATAAAAGGCACGCAAATTCGCTTGTCTTTGCTTTCCTCCAGGCAGTCCACCAACAAAATCATAGAAATGGGTGTCGCGATATAATTGCCAAATAAGTTCAGATAGGGCTCCTTGGCGTGCCAAACTTCTCCAATCATTTAGTTGATTAATAAACATGCTAAGCTTTTCATGAAGTTCCCCATTTTCAGGGGTTGGCTTTATTATCGTGAAATTTTTTACCGCCTCATAAAATGTTCCGTGCTTGGAATGAATACGAATCGTAGATAATTCTTCTTCGTCTAACCCACAGACAGGCGAACGCAAAACGGACGCAATCGGAATGTCTTGATATGGATTGTCAATCACCTTTAATAAGGAAAGCATGATTGATATTTCAGTTGCATCGAAATAACCTGTCCGGAGATCCGCATAAATCGGAATTCCTTCAAGTTTAAACTGCTCCATAATTTCCGGTGCCCATGGCATGGATCGTAAAAGAATAACAATATCACGATATTGAATAGGACGGTAACTTTTAGTTTTCGGATTATAGACGGGCACTTTTTCCGCTATTAAGTGTTTAATTTTTCTCGCCATATAACGAGCTTCCAGTTGCGATTGTTCTAACTCTGTACGATCAAATTCATCTGTATTATTTTCAGTGTCCTCTTCACTTTCCGATTGTACACTTTCATCTGCCTGATCAATTAGGACAAGCTCAACAGGATAGTCTTCATCTTCCGGATATGCTGCACCTTTCACAAGCTCCGCTTGTGAATCATACTCAATTTCTCCTACCTTCGTACCCATTATTTGTTTAAATAAATAATTCGTCCCTGCTAACACTTCTAATCTACTTCGAAAATTTTGCGAAAGATCAATTTTTAAACCAGTATTTTCTCCTTCAGAGGAGAAACGATTATATTTACTTAAAAAGAGATTTGGTTCCGCCAATCGGAAGCGGTAGATGGATTGTTTGACATCACCGACCATAAAAAGATTCCCATCATAATCACCGTCCGTTGTAACAAGCTTTAATATCGTTTCTTGGACCATATTCGTATCTTGATATTCGTCAACAAGTACCTCCTTAAATTGCTTGCGATAGGCAAGTGCTGCAACAGAAGGTTTAGGGCTTTCCATATTTGATTCGGAATCCATTAATATTTGAAGGCAATAATGCTCTAAATCCGAAAAGTCGACTAATCCTTTTTCTTTTTTTATATTTGTAAAACGAATTGCGTATTTTTTGGTAAGCTCGATAAGTGAAGCGATAACATCCTTCATCTCATACATATCTTTTAGAAAACTTTCCGGCTTCCGTGAAAAAAACTCTTCTTTTAACTTTTCTAACCCCTTTTTTGCAGCTTTTCTTAAATCATCCGCCTCTTTGACAAGTTGTTTATCAAAGTCGTCCCCCCTGCAGCTTTTTGCACGGGTGAAACTCCAGGCATTCATTTCATCGTAAAGATCTTGCCAAGACAATTCACTTGCCTGTAATAAACGATCCACAATAGCGATATCATTCAAATAATTTTCTGCACGCGGTGCAGGTCCGGCAGGAAGCTTAGTCATCTCATAGGCTTCCTCAAGTGATTCTTTCGCGCCTTGTAATTGGAGTTTGATATCAAAAAGCAATATGTTTATAAACGGGAGGTTTTCAATTTTTGTTGCTTCATCGACATGATACATCGTTAGTACATCATCTAACCACTTATCGGGAAAAGGATGAGAGCGTGAGAATTCATACAATTTTTGGATTAACTCTTGTAATGCAGAATCGCTACGGTCATTCGTAAATGTATCAACAACTTTAAAAAATGACTCATTATCTTCTTTTCCATACTCATCCTCAAACAATTCGTCAAGTACTTCATCCCTTAATAGAACAGCTTCAGTAGAATCAGCTATTCTAAAGCTTGGATCAATATCTATTAAATAATAATATTTTCGTATCACTTCCAAACAGAAGGAATGAAGGGTTGATATCGATGCTTTGTTTAAGAGACTGAGTTGACGTCGCAAGCGGCTAGAACTTGGGTTTTTAACAATTTCCTTTTCAATTGCTTCCCCTATTCGATGTCTCATTTCAGCTGCAGATGCATTCGTGAATGTAACAACCAATAATTCATCAACGTCTATCGAGTCTTCATCGTCAATAATTTTTTTTATCATTCTTTCTACTAATACTGCCGTTTTCCCCGATCCCGCTGCTGCAGCGACTAATATATTTTGGTCCTTTGCATAAATGGCTTTCCACTGGTCATCTGTCCATGTTACATCCTGTGGCTTAGATGGTATGAATGTTTTCATTGATTTACCTCCTCTCTCATGCGCGCTAGAATTTCCTCCGGTTTACTTGGGGTTAGTACTCTGTAATCATTATCTTCTAATGACTGGTCAAATTGACAAACCGATTTGAATGAACAATATTCACACGGTGTTTTCTTTTTAAGCTTGTACGGAGCAATATCGACATTTCCAGATGTAATTTCATTTCCCGATTTCTTATATCGATTTCTAACATAATGACTCATCAGCGAGAAATCCTTTGCTGAAGCGACCTGTGAACGCGCTGATAAGGAACCATCTTTTTTGATTTCGGCGGCAACGATTTTTGAACTTCCCGTCTCTAATGTTTGATCCATTAACTTTATAACATCCGGATCCTCTACTAACAAACCTTTCATTTTAAATCTTTTAAAAATCTCCTCATCGATCTCATCCATTGTTAAAATTCGATTACTGTTAATAATCGGATTGTGCATATGAAAATATAACACACCAGCCGGTAAGCCTTCTGTACCGATTAAATTTTTTGAATGGGTTACGACAATATCCAAATAAGTCAGCATTTGCAATGCCAAACCATAATATACTTCAGTTAAATCCAACTCCCGTGGGCTTGATTTATAATCAATAATTCTTAAATAAACGCCATTTTGATCTTGGGCTTTGTCCACCCGGTCAATTCTTCCTTGCAGTTCCATTTTTGTTCCATTTTTTAAAGTAAACGATAATGGCGGCAAGGCGGCTCTCGGTCCAAATCCAAGCTCCATCCCAATAGGAGCAAATCCACTAATTTTAGCATGCTCACTTAATATGAGCGAAGCCCTTCCGATGACTTGTTCAAGCTTACGTTTAATATAATGATGACGATTCGAGCTTAACAATATTTGATGCTGAAGTCTTGGTGACAAATATGCTACTGCTTCTTTTGCTAGATGTAGACATTGTTTTTCCGTAAGATTCGACCAGGTAAATCCATTTTTTTGAAGATTATCTGAAATCCATTTTAATGCACCATGGAATAGATCACCGATACCTGGTGCCTCAAGCTTAAATATTTCTCGTTCACGAAGTCTTAATCCGTGGGTTGTAAAATGTGCAAATGGACAGGAATGAAAAAGCTCCATCCTCGAAACACTGGCTAATATCGTTTCACCATATAGCTCCTTACTCGTTTCTTCCGAAAGTTTCTTTGCATGATTTTGATAAAAGAGGCTCGATAATACATGTTTAGCACGCTGTTTCTGGAATAAATCTTCAAAATAAAAATTGTAAACATCCCACCACATATCGGCAACAGGGTACTTTCGTATTTTTAATTGCAACTGTGATGTTAAAAAGGCAATCGCCGAATTTGGATGTGAGATGTAATCAATTTGCTCCTCATCCATTAATTCGGAAGGATCATTTACGATCACTTTCTCGTTCAATTTTGGAAACATTTCTTTCATTCTTTTTATATACGGAGATGGTAGAAGTGCTTTTCCCTCCTCATTTGCAATTGGGTACGATAGATATAATTTCTGGGAAGGTGTTGTGAATGCTTTATAGGCAATAAATTCCTCATCAAGTAATCTCGTTTTGCTGCTCGATGCGATTTTCATTCCATTATTTATTAACTCTTCGCGATCGGAATCAGCTAATACACCTTCCTCATTGATTTTGGCAGGCATCACACCATCATTTAGGCCGATGATGAATGCAACTTTTATATCCGATAACCGCGATTGCTCAAGATTTGCAACTATTACCTGATCAATAGCCGGCGGAACAATGGAGAACTCCATCGCTTCAATTCCCGCATCCAAAATAGTTGCAAACTTCTTTATCGTTATATTTTCATCATCAAAAATTTCCACAAACTGATCTAATAACTCCATCACCGCATTCCATGCTTGATCATGTTCCCCGGCAGACAATAAGTTACCTTTTTCCTCCGCTTGATTTCTTAGCATTTCAAGCTTTGCAGGAATTTGCAACTCTTCTAAAAATAAATACAGTGCCTCACATAATTCCCTTCCGTTTACCCCTTTGTTCATTCTTTTTGATAGTTTAACAATCGGATTTGTAATTAATAAACGTAGATCATTAATTTCTTGTTCCATTTCCTTTTCTTTGTCCGTTTGTATCGTATGTTCCATCTCTAACCCTCGGAATCTACGATAACTCCAGCGATCTTTACTTGTCCATTTCGATCCTTGGATTCCGTATGCGAGTACATAATTTTCGAGCATGTCCATCTTTTCTCTAAGTCTTCCGGAATGCTGATTTAAAGGAAATAACAAATCCGTTTTCACCGCTCGAAACACAGCTTCATACCGCCAAGACCCGGTAATAATTTCTAAAACAGAACGAATGAGTTCAATCAAAGGATGATTTAACATTGATCGCTTTTGATCAATGAAATAAGGAATATGATGATCAAAAAAACAAGTTTCAAGTAACTCTTGATATTCGTGACCATTCCGAACTAAAACAGCTATGTCCTGATAACGATACTTGTTTTTTCTTACGAGCTCACGAATTTCTCGGGCTATTGCTTCAATTTCAGCCCTTCGATTGACTGCCTGAAATAGCCCAGCTTGAGGTTCATACTCGTAAGGTTGTACAGGAAGTGTTTCAAAATTTGCTTCCAAATAGGCTAAACTCTCATCTTTATAACGAACTAATTGTTTTAAAACAATATTTTCTTCTACTTCCACCCCATTCACAGTAGACATCTCTACTAATGTTGAATAGGTTTCACCCGTCATTCTAAATAAATGCAAATCGTTTGGTAATTCGTTACGGAACGGTCGATCTAATGTCAATGCGATTGTTACACGTTTACAAGCTTTCATTAGTTGTCCAATAACCATATATTCTTGTGGTGTAAAACTATGAAAACCGTCGATATAAATCTCCGCATCTTGTAAATAATGAGAGGATTGGATTGATTCTGCAAGTAAATTTAAATAATCATCCGAATCAATGTATTTATTTACTAGTCTCTTTTCAAAATCATGATAAATTAATTGTAAATCATGCAATTTATCCGCAAGCACCTTGGATCCATTCGTCTCCATTTCTTCTCGCTTAACGACGATGTCTTCCGGATGTATACAATATCGTTTGAATTCTGTTAACATCATTTCTACATGATGAATGAACCCTGTTTTATCGGCAGCTCTTCCAAAAAGTTTTAATTCATCTTTTTTATCCTCAATGATTTTTCGAATTAACATATTTAATCCTTCATTTGTAATATGCATTCGATTGAATCCACCTGTTTCTTGTAAAATTCTCCAGGCGAGTCGAGAAAAGCTAAACACTTGTGCACGGATCATTCCCCCTAATCCTGGGGTTTTGATTAAGCTATATTCAGATAAAAAAGTCATTTGATCAGGGACTAAATATATTATGGGTGTGCCATTAGGATTATCATATAGATTGGTTCGAATTTCCTCATTAATAAACCTTGTTTTGCCCGTTCCAGAACGACCAATGACAAAGCGAACAGACATAATTTCATCTCCTACTTAAACTCGTATTCTTCTATTATAATATATCTTCTCCCATTTTTTCATGGATGAAATAACTGGCAGCACAAAGACCGTTCCTTTCCGCTACAGGAACCTGCTTTCCGCGGGGAGGAAGTCGAGCCTCCTCGGCGCACGCGCCTGTGGGGTCTCGACTTTTCCTCTATGTCCCGCAGGAGTCAGGTTCCTTCCGCTCCAATCCACTCTGCGTGTTCATATTTGTTAAATACAATGACCTAATCACCTTCATACTGATCAATAGCAACAAAGTTTGCGAAAACAGCCTATAGATAAAAAAAGGAGTTAGTCCGGCAATTGTTGGACTACTCCTTAAGTATGATTATTTAATATTATATTGTTTACATTTATCATATAAACTAGTTTTCCCTATTCCTAATAACTTTGAAGCTTCAAGTTTATTTCCGTTACTCAATTGTAAAGCGTTTATAATTGCCTGCTTTTCTACTAAAGATAAAGTTTCCTTCAACGTTGGGAAACTATCCGAATGATTATTGTAATCGACATACACTTTTTGTTTTTCGGATAGAAAATGACCATTTTCGCGTAAATATAACGGTAAATGAACAATATCAATTGTGTTTCCCTCTAATACATTAACAGCTCTTTCCAATACATTTTCTAATTCACGGATATTTCCTGGCCAATTATGTTGTTGAAGCTTTGAAATAACACGATTGGTCAGGTTTATTCCGTGTTGATGAAACTTTTTTTCAAGCTTTTTCAATAAGTACGTCGCTATATATGGAATATCTTCTTTTCTTTCGCGGAGAGGTGGAATTTCCAATTTAATCACATTTAACCGATAATACAGATCTTGCCGAAAAGTGCCTTCTTCAATCATTTTCTCTAGGTTTCGATGTGTCGCTGCAATAATTCGGACATCAATTGTCTTCGGCTTCTGACCTCCTACCCGCTCAACTTCTCCTTCTTGTAAAACCCGCAAAAGTTTACTTTGCATCGATAAAGGCATATCTCCAATTTCATCTAAAAATATAGTACCGAAATTAGCAAGCTCAAACTTTCCTCTTTTTCCACCTTTTTTAGCTCCGGTAAAAGCACCCTCATCATAGCCAAAAAGTTCGGATTCCAATAAATGCTCTGGTATCGATGCACAATTAATTCGAACAAAGGGGAATTGTTCACGAGAACTATTTTGATGGATAGCATGAGCAAATAATTCTTTACCTGTACCGGATTCACCTGTTAATAAAACCGCTGAGTTGCTGACCGATATTTTTTCAGCCATTTTTTTTGCTAACATAAATTTTGTACTTGTACCGATAATATCAGAAAATTTATATTTACTTTTTAGTCCATTTTCATAATTAATTTTGTAATAATTCAACTCTTCTAGAAGGGGTTGGATCTTTTTAGAGTAATCCCACCATTCTTGTTGATTACGAAATAATACTGTTCCTACTGCACCTACCAATTCTCCTTCAACAAAAAGAGGATAGCGGTTTGCTATCATTTCCCCACCTTTTATTGGCTGTATCGCGGACAACTCTGCTTGTCCTGATTTTGCAACAATATGCATTCGGGAATTTTCGATAATATTTTGTACTGGCTGATTGATTGCATCTTCAGCTTTGATTCCCAGGAAGTCACAATAACCTGAATTTATATAGCGTATCAAGCCGTTCGAATCAACAACTACAATTCTCTCAGCTGCTAGATTAATAATTTCTTCTAACCATTTATATGGGAGATAATCAAATCCAAATTGCATTATAAACTACTCCTCAAAATTTTCTTATTATAAATTATTATAACAAAAGAAGAGGAATAACTTACGGTATTTTCTAACAATTAAGACAGGAATATTACTGTACGGTATATCCGCCATCCAAGACGATTGCTTGCCCTGTAACTCCTCTCGCTTTATCACTGCTAAGAAAGACAGCATAATCAGCTATTTCAGACACATCTAGAAGTCTCTTTTGGGGGACAAGCGGATAAATAACGTCCTCAATGACACGTTCGAAAGGAACATTTCTAGTTTTGGCGAGGTCTTTTAATTGATTTTGAACTAAAGGAGTGTCAACATATCCAGGACATAGGGCATTAACTGTAATCCCGTGTTCTGCACCCTCTAAAGCCGCTACTTTTGTTAATCCAATCACTCCGTGCTTTGCACTATTATAAGCTGCCTTTCCGGCAAATCCGATTAATCCATTAATTGAGGACATATTTATGATTCTTCCAAATCCTTGTTCTTTCATTATCGGAAATACATGCTTAATTCCAATAAACGGAGCAGTTAACATAATTTTCATAATCAGCTCAAATTTTTCAGTCGGAAATTCTTCAATTGGTGATACATGCTGTAAGCCTGCATTATTGACTAAAATATCAACCTTTCCAAATGATTGTACCGTTTTCTGAATAGCTTCTTTAAATTCCTGTTCATTTGTTACATCACATGAAAGAGCTATAGCTTCATAGCCTTTTTGTTGAAAAACTTTAATCTCACCTTCACTCTTCTCTTCATTAATGTCAGAAATAACGACTTTTGCTCCTTCTTCCGCAAAGACTTTAGCAATTTCCAATCCGATTCCACTTGCTGCTCCTGTAATAAAGGCAACTTTTCCATCCAATGTTTTATTCATTTTACTGTTCCTCCTCATGTTGTATTTTCTTATTGTAATAATAATGACCAATGAATCTTTTTTTAAAAGATTCCAATGAATCTCTCTAATAAAGATTCATTGGTTAGCTTTCTAGACAAGTCCTGTTAACGTGTAAAGAGCGATAACGAAGAATACAGCTAGGGTTTTAATAATCGTAATTGCAAAAATATCCCGATAGGATTGTTTATGTGTTAATCCAGTAACAGCAAGTAAAGTAATGACTGCTCCATTATGCGGAAGTGTGTCCATTCCTCCAGATGCCATTGAAATAACACGGTGCATAACTTCAGGAGGAATATTAAATTGAGCAATAGCCGCATTGTATTTATCAGCCATCGCACTCAAAGCGATCCCCATCCCGCCCGATGCTGATCCTGTAATCCCGGCTAGAGACGTTGTCGTAACAGCACCGTTGACTAACGGATTAGTAAACGTATGTGAGATTCCATTACTAATTGCTGTAAAACCTGGCAATGCAGCAATAATCCCGCCGAAACCATACTCTGCTCCTGTATTCATTGTCGCTAACAGAGCACCGCCAATACTCGTATTAAGACCCGATTTAAAATTAACCTTCACACGGTTCCAGTCATAAAGGATCGTTGCTACTATCCCTACAACTAATGCCATTTCAACAGCCCAAATCGCTACGACTGCTGAAACATCTACTTTTCCGAAGGCATCTAAACCAATAGCTGAAAAATCAAATCCGTTAGGGTACCATTTGGGAATAAAGATAGTAAAAACTTTATTCATGACACCAACTAATACTAATGGAACAAATGCAAGTATTTGACGGCTCAGCGAAGTTTGCGAACTGAGGTCAGGACCTGCTTCTGCTTTCATATTTGCAGCGGCATCATTTGCAGCCGCTAATTCCTCATTATTTACCCCAAAATACCCTTCACCAGCTCTTGCAGCCTTTTTTCTTCTAGATTCTAAATACCAAAGACCTAAAACTAACACAAAAATCGTTCCGATAATCCCTAGAATTGGGGCTGCGTAAATATCTGTTTTAAAAAATGTTGTCGGTATAACGTTTTGAATTTGCGGTGTCCCAGGTAGGGCGTCCATCGTAAATGCGAATGAACCTAATGCGATTGTTCCAGGAATTAAACGCTTCGGTATATTTGCTTCACGGAATAAATGGGCAGCGAATGGATAAATCGCGAATACAGCTACAAATAAACTTACCCCGCTATATGTTAAAATAGCCCCTAATAAAACAATTGCAAAAATGGCCCTTTTTGCGCCAACAATTTTTACAATTGTCTTTGCAATGGATTCAGCTAAGCCGGACATTTCTACCACTTTTCCAAAAATAGCTCCGAGTAAAAAGACAGGAAAATAGGATTTAATAAAACCAACCATTTTCTCCATAAATACATTTGAAAAGAATGGCAATACGTGACTAGGATCGGTTAGTAAAACTGCAAACAACGCACAAATTGGTGCAAATAAAATAACTGAAAAACCACGGTAAGCCACAAACATTAACATCCCAAGCGCTAAAAGAATAATAATAATTTCCATACCTATCCCCTTTATTTTTTATTATTGGTAAACGCTTACAAAAACCTTTATAATCTAATCCCTCCCTAAAAAATAGTATTCTCTTTTTTAAAGATGCAATATTTGTGCCAAAAGAAAAAATTTTAAAATAGTTCACTAAATATCTATATTTTAAAGCTTTGTTATGCCATCTTGTTTACGTCTATTAAACTATGTTTTCCGCAATACCGGAAAATGAAAAAAATATATTTCCCGAAAGGCGGAATTTTCCGTAAATGTGGAATAAAAGAGATTCTGTTATATTATTTACGAAAATTCCAGTTATAAGCTTTAAACTGTTACATAATGGCGATACGCTATTCCCTCATTCTGCGGAAAAGTATGATATCATATACACTTAGGTTATACCTATCAATTTTCTTAGCATTTTAATTATTTAAAAGCACTGAAAGGAGAGTATAATACGTGAAACTGTATCAAGTAAGAAAAGGGCAATTTGTATATTTTAACAACGAATTGCACAGGGTGTATTCTGTGAAGCCTATGTACAAACAGTCCGTCCATCTTGTCAAGCTAAAAGATTTGACACAGCATTTAACGAATGCCTCGAAAGTTGAAAGATATAAACCGATGCATCTTGACAGCTTTATTT
Source organism: Heyndrickxia sporothermodurans (assembly GCA_016756695.1). Taxonomy (GTDB): domain Bacteria; phylum Bacillota; class Bacilli; order Bacillales; family Bacillaceae_C; genus Heyndrickxia; species Heyndrickxia sporothermodurans. The sequence continues at coordinate 2,761,102 of CP066701.1, read as the reverse complement.
TCAATAATAAGCCTTTTACACTACATAAGGAAAAAAAAGCTGAAGAAGGGGACTATATCTTAATTACAAACCCAAATCCCGATTACCTTGACCACTACTCATTAAACGAAATTGAGATTGTGTCATCTGTTGAAACCAAAGGGGTTATTACCACTAAATCTAACGGGATCAAACATAATGAATATTTATTAATGGTTCCGGGCCGCGATAAGAATTCTCACCCGATTGATTATTTAGATAAAAATAAGGAAGATAGTGATGTAAATATCTCCGATCAATCTCAACCTGCAAATAGTTTCAAAGGTGAGATGCCAAATATCGGTGATGTATATAGAAAACGCAGCGGCAATCATTTCATTGATGCGATGGTCGTTGCGATCAACGGTGGAACGATCTTTTTAGGGAACAATTTAGAAGTCTCATTAGAAGAGTTAACCGATAGTGAAAGATGGGAGTTCCAATATAGTCTCTTAGAAGATTGACGATGGTATGAGACATGTTGTGAACTGCAAAAGTTTGAAAGGTGGATTTGATGAAGAAAGTAACAATTGTTTTTACGATTTCAGTTATTATTACCATTTTATTTGTTCTTTGGGGAGCCTTTGCTGCCGATAATCTGGCAAGTGTAACAGGCGATATCCAAAAATTTCTGCAAACGCAATTTGGGTGGTTCTATCTTATAGTAGCAAGTGTCATTTTGCTTTTTGCGATTTACTTAATCTTCTCTAAATACGGGAAAATTAAACTTGGAAAAGATGATGAAAAACCCGAATATGGCCTTATCAGTTGGTTTGCCATGTTATTTAGTGCCGGAATGGGCATTGGTATTGTTTTCTATGGCGTAGCCGAACCATTGCAGGATTATTTGGCTCCGCCGTATGGGGATCCCGGTACTAAGGAGGCCGCTGCCGATGCCATGAGGTATTCCTTCTTCCACTGGGGACTTCATCCGTGGGGAATATACGCAGTGATCGCTCTCGCCCTTGCCTATTTTAAATTTAGAAAAGGGGCACCCGGATTAATTAGTGCCACGTTTTATCCATTATTAGGAGATAAGGTAAAAGGATGGATCGGTAAACTCATTGACATTATTGCCGTTTTGGCAACGGTATTTGGTGTCGCTACATCATTAGGACTAGGTGCAGCCCAAATCAACGGCGGTTTGCATTTTATATCTCCTAACATCCCAAACAGCATTTCCGTTCAATTTATTATTGTTATAATCGTTACGGTTTTATTTATATTATCAGCTGTATCCGGGTTAGGGCGTGGAATAAAGTGGCTGAGTAACGCGAATGTAGCCTTTGCAATTATTTTGATGCTATTTTTATTATTTGCGGGAAATACAGGTTTTTTGCTTGATTACTTTACATCAACCCTTGGAAATTATATTCAAAAACTTCCGAGCATGAGTTTGAATATTTCTCCATTTGATGAGCAACATAGCGAATGGATGCAGAATTGGACACTCTTTTATTGGGCATGGTGGATTGCTTGGGCTCCATTTGTAGGGACGTTTATTGCCCGCGTTTCAAAGGGACGTACAGTACGGGAGTTTATTATCGGTGTTTTAGTTGTTCCAACTATTTTCTGTACATTATGGTTCTCCATTTTTGGCGGTTCCGGAATGTACTTAGAAAGGATCATGCATGTAAATCTTGGTGACGTGATCAAAAGTCAAGGTACTGAAGTTGCATTATTTTCCGTATTGGCGCATTTCCCATTGAGCACGATCACATCTATATTAGCGATTTTACTTATTAGTATATTTTTCATTACATCAGCTGACTCAGCAACCTTTGTTCTCGGTATGCAAACGACAAATGGAAGCTTAAATCCTCCAAATCTTACTAAAATTATATGGGGAATTCTTGTATCTGCTACGGCATTGGTTCTGCTTTGGTCCGGTGGATTGACAGCTTTGCAAACAGCGTCAATTATCGCGGCTTTCCCTTTCGCCTTCATCCTAATTTTTATGATGTTCTCGCTGATTAAATCCTTTAAAAATGAGGTAAAACGAAGAAAATGAACAGAAGGCAAAATTGAGCAAAGGCAGTAAATACTATTAGATCATCGACATGATTAATATAATCAGTTAGTTTCATATCGAAGCTAAGTATAGTGTAATAGTTCAAGCTGCATATCCATAAAAATGCACCTCGCAAAATGGTATTTGAGGTGCATTTTTATTTTTTTATGCTTTTATGCGAAATTAGGGCCATTTAAACTGGCTCAATTTTCCCTATTGGCTTTTTCCTAGTTTCTTCTCCTTTTCCAATCTTTTTGCTAATCTTACTTCAATTCTTTTGCCAATGAACCATAGAATGACGATGATAAGAAGAACAGATGCCGTTTTTACTGGTTTATATATTAATGACACAACATCATGCCCAACAAAACTGATAATAAAAATCATAACCATTTTTCCAGTTACAACAGCTAAAATATATTGAAAAGTATTGATTTTTGATAAACCTGCAACAATATTGACGACTGCTGAAGGGGTGAAAGGAAAGCAAAGAAGCAGAAAAATAGGGCCAAATCCGTGTTGTTCCACCCAGCGTGTGATTTTTTCGACTTGTCGATTTCTATGTAAAAAAGATAATATTCTACTCTTTCCAAATCTACGAATAACTAAGAAAACGAGAATTGCTCCTGCGCTGGCACCTGCCCAAGATATTAAAAAGCCTAGCCATAGGCCAAATGCATTTGCATTTGCCAATACAATTAAAAACAGTGGCAAGAAAGGCAAAAACGCTTCAATTATTATTAATAAGATCCCTGGTAAAGGTCCGAATGAACGATATTGCTCAATTAAATTCATCATATTTTCAATGGTGAACCATTCTTTAAGTGAGTGAAAATCCATCTTGTTTCCCCTATTCTATCAGGCACTTTTCTTAAAATATTACCGCAATTTACTTTCTAATAGAAATTTTTTTCTTAAGTATAGCATACAATGGGAAAGGATTATAATTCCAAAATAAGATTTTTCCGAAAAAAAAAAACCACAAAAGGGCTGTTGCAAAACATTTGTTAATTGTCCCTTTGTAGGTTTTTTTAATGAGTATTATTAAACATATTGCAAGAACCAATCTTTAATATAATTTAACCGTTTTATTCTTAAGTCAGGTTTCCCGCTTCTTGATAGTTCGTGATTGGATTCGGGAAATCGGATAAATTTTGTTTGTTTTTGTTGACGTTTAAGAGCAATAAATAATTGTTCCGCTTGTTCAATTGGACAGCGATAATCTTTCTCACTATGGATAATTAGCAATGGTGTTTCAATATCTTTCGCATAGGCAAGCGGGGAATGCTTCCAAAGTTTTTCAATATCATTTAAATCTGCGAGAATTTGCCACTCGGAAAAGTAGTAACCGATATCACTTACACCGTAAAAACTAATCCAATTGGAGATCGACCGTTGAGTGACGGCAGCTTTAAATCGATTCGTATGCCCGACGGTCCAATTGGTCATAAATCCGCCATAACTGCCCCCTGTTACACCGAGACGATCTTTATCAATAAATTCATATTTATCTAAAACATAGTCCACAGCATTCATTAAATCCTTATAGTCATTTCCGCCATAGTCGCCGCGAACTGCATCGACAAACTTTTGTCCGTAGCCGTGACTGCCCCGTGGATTTACATATAGGACGGCAAATCCTTGTGCAGCCAAAACTTGGAACTCATTAAAATAGGTGTTCGCATACATCGCATGTGGTCCACCGTGGATTTCTAAAATTAATGGATATTTTTTCCCTTCTTCAAATCCAACTGGTTTCATGAGCCAACCATGTACGTTCCATCCATCTTCACTTTCGAATTCAATTGGTTCGACATCAGAAAGAACTCTCGTTTGCAAAAATTCCTGATTTACAAACGTTAGTTGTTGTTTTTCTCCATTTTGTAAATTAACGAAATATAACTCGCCAGGCTCTGTTGCAGTACTAATCGCAACCACTGCCGTATGTTCTTTTGGATGCAATGAGAATCCATAGACATGTTGCTCGTCATGTAATGCTGGATAAATTTCCCCCGAGATATTTCCATAATAAATAATCGTGTTTCCGTGGTCAGAAATGACGAAATAAAAACTTTCATTATCTTCTGCCCACTGTACACCTGGCAAAGCCGCTCCCTGTTGGAAATCGCCAACAGCATAATCCCCTACCGGTGCGTCAATTTCACTTGTAAAACAATTAAGTTCCTTCGTCTGTAAATCATATATCCAAACCTTACTATGAGTAGCATTTTTAAACTCTTGCTCATTTCCTTGGAATGATAAATAACGACTATTAGGCGACCAAGAGGTTTGCCAAAAACTACCTGTCCCTTTCGTCACTGAAATCGATTCTTTTGTTTCTAGATTAAATAAATAGACATCGGAAATAAACGATGCATCACTATCCTCAGAAAAATCGGCAAGAAATGTTACATATTTTCCATCTGGCGACCACGAGCCAAGTGAGTAATGATTCTCACCGTTTGTTAACTGTTCAATTTCTCCTGTTTCAAGATTCACCATTCCAATATGTGAAAATTGTGTAAGATCCAAGAAACCACTTGAATCGGACTTATATTTCATCTTTTCAACTTCTAATGGTTTTAATTCTTTATCTTCCTCCGTTTCCTTTTTCACTTGATCATGGATCGATTCCTCTTTTCCAATTACAACTGAAAAGGCAATTTTCTTTCCACACGGAGACCATACCGGGTTTTTGGCTCCATTTTTGCAAAATGTAATTTGTTTCGCTTCTCCTCCAAATTTTGATAGAACAAAAATTTGGGATTTCCCTTCCCTTGTTGATACAAATGCAAGCTCATTTCCGTTTGGAGACCAGCGTGGGGAATGAGTGCGATGGTTACCAAATGTCCACTGTTTTGTCCGCTTATCACTTAAATTCATATAATATAAATTTGATACGTAATCCTTTTTCTCTTTTTCAATATGTGTTTGTACAAAAACCACTTCATTCCCATTTGGAGAAAGTTGTGGATCAACTATTGATTTCAAATCATATAAATCTTCGGCTTGTATACCTTTTTTTGTCATTTGATCACCTTTCCTCATATTCAGTCGAATTTGATATATTCTTACTTATCTACTTATTTATTTCGCCACCCAAAACATTATCCCTGCAATTATTTTTTAATTTTGGCACTTTTTTAAGGAACCGTTCCTTTCCGCTACAGGCACTTGCTTTCCGCGGGGCTGGCGATGAGCCTCCTCATCGCTTCGCTCTTGCGGGGTCTCATCTGTCCAGCTGATCCCGCAGGAGTCAATTGCCTTCCGCTCCAATCCACTCTGTGCGTTTGATATTGTTGAAAGTAACAATCTTTAAGTAATCGTGTCGATAATCTGTATTTTTATGGAGAAACTACAGTCATAATTAACTTGATATTTTTGATAATCACGAGTAAAATATTTACGAACACATGTTCCTTTAAAAAGGAGGACTCTTCAATGACAAAAATACCCGAAAATGACCGAAACATTATTGAGAAAGCAATTTATCTACCAATGATATTGATTATATTAAATCGCGATTTGGAAATTATTAATAACAGCCCATTCAAACTTAAAAAGCCTTATCTCGAATGGATTGAAGAAACGATGATATGTATCCAAAAAGAATTAGCTGGTGTGAAGCGTTATATGAAACAGCAACAAATTAAAGTGGAAAAAATAAAATCGGATGATGCCTTTACAATGTATATGTTTCTTTATAAAGGTTATGAGGAAGCACACAATTATTTTAATCCAAGACTGCGGAATCGATCGGAGGAATTAATGAAATACTACCTGTTTCAAAGATTCCAAAACGATTCAGTTATAAAAAGAGCGTAGTAAGAAAAGCGGAAACGCCTTGCTCAGGCGCTGAACATTGCAGGATACTCTGTAAGACTGCTTTTTAAAGAAGAAGCAATCATTAGTAGTAAGATTGCTTCTTCTTTATCTGTCAGACTATTTTATTCCTCAAAAAATCTTTTGTAATCATATTCCCTTTTCCGTTCTGAGGCCTCCATGTTTAAATAAAAGCCTGTACGTTTATATTTGTTATCCATGTTTTCTATATGTTGATAATATTTTATTTGTAGTTGAGAAGCCCTTCGCAATTGGTTGGTGAATGAACTTAAGGAGATTGGAATTTCTAGCGTCTGTTTATTACGAAGAGTGACTAAGGTGTTATTAGAAGATGATCGTTCGTGGTGAAGAACATGATTAAGTGAAAGCCATATACAATCTGGATTCATTGGTGATGTAGTTGGAAAAAAATAAATAGATGAATAAGGATCAACCATAATAGGTGCTTTATGAGTAATCCCTATAAGGCGCCTTGTCCCATTTTTCCTCCCTTCATAGGAAGCTCCATAATACTCACAACTATTCTTCATAATTTCTAACGGCTTAAACGGAGATATACATCGGTTGTCAACCTCTATAATTTCTGAATAAATTTTAGACCCATACGTAATCGGCAAAATAGCCATTGTAAATGGTGAAATTTCAAATTCCTCGATTATTTTTTCAGACATTTTCTTCTCCCCTTTTCAACAAAAATAGTTAAATATATACATATTATAATGTATTTTTACAACTTTAGCACTATTTTTTGATAAAAAATTTAAAATATTTTCAAAACTATATATCTGAGTCAATTTCATAATTGCTCTTTTTAAAAATACAGAATCCTACAGAATTTCTAAAATATATTTTTAAAAACAGAAATCATGCTACTTGTTGCTGATTTAATTGTACATTAATTCGGTCTGCGGCTAACTTTGAAGCATTATAAATAAGGGTTACCATGTCAAAATGAATTTTTGCACGTTTCCCAGTACGATAGCGAACATTGTTCAGTTGAAAGAATTCTTTCAGATAGGCATTAACCCGTTCTACGGCAGTACGACGTTTGAAAATGTTTTTCCATGCTTGTGACCCGCGTGCTGGTGCGGTATATCTGCGAAGGTCTGAAGTGATTTTCACTTTATAAACCTTTTGGCAAATACCTTCATTAGCTAAGGGACAGTCGCTGCATTCCTTTGGTCTTGTGTATTTCAATGTTTCATATTTAGGATCAAAACTATCATAACGATAAGAATGCTCTCTGAAACAAGTTGGGGCAAAGTGTTTATCATAGCCAATGATTTCCCCTTCATTTCGCTTATTATACGCGATGACGGATTGTTGTCCCATTCGATGTACCTGCTCGTATATGGGTTCATAGTCATAGCCCGCATCCATTGTTTGATAACGTAATGGAAGGTGAAGGCGTTCCTGAATTCCTTTCAGTAAAGGGATAGCAGCTTACCATCATTTAGACTCCCAGATGAAAAAAGAGCCTGTAGAATGTATTGGCTTGATGTACCAACGGCTAAATGACCTTTGTAGCCAAACCAAAAACATTTTGTCCTTCTGAGTTCTTTTTCACGCCCCATTTAGGGTCTTGGGGAACTTCGGCACGTAGTTCGGCTAGGGAACATCTAATTGAAATACACAATTTTTCTATCATATAAAGGTAAATTGGCTTCCGTTTCAGCTTGTTCTTTAAGCCACCCGTCACGCTCATCTTTTGATTTCCGACCACGTTTTTGGGGTTCAGATTTTGGCTTTTCTTCTTTTGGTCAGCGCTTGGTCTCGTGCTTCAAAATGGGTTGCATCACTACTGTATCATCCGTGATGAAACCTTCTGCAATAGCCTGGAGGACCACTTTTTCTTGTTCTTTCTCAAGGATATCGCTTTCCTCCAATTTCGTTATGAGACGTGAATAGGAGGATTCTGAAGGCACATGATCAGAAACCAAAAAGCCACAATTTAACTTAAAAGCTAGATCATCATGAAGACGTTTTATAAGATCCTTCATCGTAGGGATGCGCTCTATGTATCTTACAAAGGTGGAGATAATCATGGTCGCATAGTTTAGTTCTTCCGGTGCACCCAACCGTGATTTTTTCGCCACTTGATGGTACATCGAATCCAAATCTACCGCTGAAATAATGGCTTCATATTTTTGGGTAGGTTCCATGTCAAATAATTCCTGTATGCCAAATAGGCTAGGTTGTCGTATAATAGTCATAAGAAGTACTCCTCCAGTCTTTTTATGGTTTGTGGTCAACGTAAGCCCGAATTATAAAAAATAAGTGTACCTTTCGGTACGCATCGTAAATAGCCGTAAATTCTGACTTTTTAATCGAATTACGGCTATTTCATTTATTTGCTACATTCTGCCTGAATCATTTTTGACCAGGGCATGTATTGATCTAAAATTTCAGGGTTTTGTTGGACGCCGAGATTTGGTAAATCCGTAAAAGTTTCTTTATATATTCATAGAAATCAACGCCGTTACTTTTGGCAGTTTCAGCAATACTTAAACAGATGGCATTCGCTTTTGCACCAGCTTCACTTACACTAAAGAGCCAATTTTTTCTTCCTATAACGTTGGGACGGATGGCGTTCTCGGCTGGATTATTATCCATTTCAATTCGCCCATCATTCAGGAATAATTTGAGTCCATTTGCCCTGTTTAATGTGTATTCAGTTGCTTTTGCTAACGCATTTTTCCGTAAAATGGTGATGTTTCAACCCAGTGAAGGAATTCCTCCACGATTGGCTTCGAGTACTTTTGACGTTTTTTCTTCGTTTACTCGGAGACAAACGTTTAAATTGCCTTTCTAGTCGATATAAATCATCACAATATTTCACACCGATTCTACCATTTTTGCTATCAGCTTTCAGCCAATAACGACGAACATGCGCCCAACAATTTGCGAAATTAACGCCTTCCAACTTATCATAAGCAGAATAACCATCACACACAATCGTTCCAGAAAAGCCTTCAATAAAACTTTCAAGGACAGATCGAGCTCGAGATAATGCGCTTTGAAAGAGAGTCATTGTTAGTACTTTGGCTTGGCACACTTCGAAACACCCAATTATACGCATTGGCTTGGCCAGATTTCCCATCGGATCGGTTGATAATTTGTCCGTATGTTTCATCGACATGCAAAACCGATTTTGCCATCATCAACTCTTTCATTCGTTCGTATACAGGTAACAGCCAATCATGTGCTACACGGATAACCCAATTCGATAGGTTTTTATCATTGGTATTCAGTCCATAGCGATTCCATTCCTTTACCTGACGGTAAAGAGGTAAATATTGTGCAAATTTATCATAGATGACTTTGGCAAGTACGCTAGGACTTGCGATGCTACGCTGAATCGCTGGTTGTGGTGCTTTCCCGCGTTTGATTTGTGCTGGCTGTGATGAATCAACTTTGCAGTCTTTACATTCATACGCATGTTCAATGTGCTGTACTTTCATCATTTTTGCAGGAATAAATTTTGCTTCTTCACGTACAAGTGTACTACCAATTTCAATCATTTGCCCTTGGCAACAGTCACAGATTGTATTTTTCGGATGATGGTGAATAGCTTCTACTTCAATACCATCATGCAAGGAATCATTTCGTTTTTTGATTTAACTTTTCGTACAACAGTATAAGAGATTGTCTGTTGGCTTTGTTCTTCTGTGTGCTCAGGTTCGCTAAAAGCCGGGTCATCATCAAATAATGAGCCTTGCCCATCTGGTACGTTGTATTTCGATTTTTCGGATTTCGATCCATATAAAAGTTTTGTTAAATGGCGAATTTGTTCAGTTAGCGCTTCAATCTGTTTAGTTGATTGATCTAGCTTTTTCGATAAGTCTTTGTTTTGTTGATTTGAATGAGCCAATTGTTCTTCGAGAAGTCGAATTAATTTCCCATATGGATTCTTGTTATTGGAAGAAGTATTAACCATTTATTTCACCACTTTTCGTTCACCATAAGTTAGTTATATTATAACATTTTTAACGTAGAAAGCGAAGTTGAAAATGGCTATAAACCAACATTTCTAGCTTGTTTAGAATACTCCTTTTTGTGATTTTTGAATGGCCTTTGGTTGCTGAATGGACAACCCTTCTAACAACCAGCGAACCTCCTGTTGCGAAAGTTTACGTACTTCATTTTCATCTTTTGGCCATTGAAGTTTTCCTCCATCTAGTCGCTTATAAAGCATGGCGAAACCATCGCCATCAAAATATAAACATTTATAACGGTCTTTACTCCAACCAGAGAAAAGGAAAATAGAATCTCCATATGGATCAAGTTCGAAAGAATCTTGAATTAGCGTTGCTAATCCATCAATTCCCTTCCTCATATCTGTTTTACCGCAAATAATATAAATGTTTTTTACACTGGTATAATCATGTTTCATAGATTTTTCAACTCCCTCATGACCGTTTGGATGATGTGCTCATCTACGCCGTTGAAGAAGGAAATTTCAGCAGCTTCAATTTTGATTGTGCAAAAGCTATTTGAAGGATCTTTCGAAGTTGTGGATGTTATAATATTTTTTTCTGGTTGTATTGAAACGGGGACGATTGTTAGTTTTTGTTGTGACATAGGAAAAGCACCTCCTTAATTGATACGATTATTGTACTAAGGGGTGCTGATCATTTATATGCGTTGTTTGAATGGGGGCTTACTGGTCAACTACCATTATACAAGATTTGGGGAGGTACTTCTTTTTTTATCTCTTAAACCCCTTGATACACAAGGGCTAAGAATTATGAAATTCATTCATTTGTTAAAATATACTTTATAAGTTGTTTTGTTTTCTATCGTATAGTCGAGGGGAGTTTACTTACAAATGAAACGCAGCGCGGCAGATATTAAGCTGATTTTAGGGATATTGTTAGCGCATGTATTGTTGTATATTACATTTCATGATAAATCAATCTTTTGGTACATATATACTGCAGTATCACTATTACTTATAAGCTATTCTATCGTTAATGAAAAGACCGATGATGATGTATCGACTAAGAAATACTTGTTTAAAGGGATTACTTCGGGCATTGGATTATATTTAGTCTTTTGGATTGGAGACTGGTTTTTCTCCATCGTTTCTTCATACTTAGAGAATAAAGTAATCAAAACTTATGATTTGCTTTCTCCAAAATGGGTTTGGCATTATTTTGTTTTAGTATTTATTATGGCACCCGGCGAAGAAATCTTTTGGCGTGGCTTTATTCAAAAAAGACTGATGAAACAGATTCAAGGTTGGATTCCTGTTTTAATAACTGCCATTTTAAACGCATCTGTGTTTATCTATTCAGGTAATATTGTTTTAATGTTCGCTGCATTAGTTGGAGGCATTGTGTGGGGTACGCTTTATTATAAATTTAAAAGCATCCCGCTTGTCGTTATTTCCCATTTAATTTTTGATTTATTGCTAATCGTTGTTCTTCCACTTCATTAAACCTCAAAAAAAGGCTTTTGAACCGGCCTATTTTTTGAGGTCTATTTTGTCTTTTTTTAGCCATAATAAAATGATAAATAATAGATTTATATAACCGAATAATGGATATAAAAATGAGAGAAGTGTGCCATAATTAATCTTACTAATTAACGTTACAACGGCAATGATCATTATATATATCCAGAACATTTTCAAAGAGAGATATCGCCGCAGTTGTTTTCCTAGACCATAAATATTCCCAATAATCGATGTGAAAATTTCACCATAAATTATTGCTACATAAATAAAATAAATACTGCTGAACATATTTTGGACAATAATCGCCATAGGAATATCATACTCGGTTACGTTCGGTAGCATAATGAGTGTAATATGACTGGATATTAAAATAAGGGTTAATAAAACGCCTCCGATAACGCCCCCCCATTTGACGATTTCTTTATCATTCACTTCATAGGCAATTGGCACCAGCACAGCTTGAGCTAATGTTAAATTAAGGGCTGCATAGGAAAATGGTGAGAAAAAAAATTTCCATCCATTATCAATCTCCGGAATATGAAAAAATGTATCAGCAAAATTTGGAGCTACGAGTGATTGTGTCATAATGATAAAATTAAATAGAACCATCATCGGTACGACGAAAGAATTAACTGCAAATACGCCCTTCGTTCCAATAATCATAATGAGTATCGTTAATCCAATGGTAAGAAATATTCCTATATTTTTATCGATTCCTAAATGATCTTCAAATACGGAACCTGCACCTGAAAACATAACTCCACAAACACCTAACAACATAAACAACATAAATATATTCATCAACTTTGCAATGCTTTTTCCAAATACATATTGATTAAAAATCTCATATGAATGTGCTTTAAGATCAATGGCCTTCACCATGATTTTTGAACCTAATACAATAAATAAATATCCCGCCATTAGAATAGATAAAATTCCGATAAATCCATACTTCGTAAAAAACACAACTATTTCTCTTCCAGTTGCAAAACCGGCTCCAATTACTGTTCCAACATAAACTGCAGCAATTTGACATGCCCCTACCCACTTTTTCATTAACATCCCCTCACATTTGTATCCACTACTAAACCATATGTACAAGCAATTAAAATTACGACAACAATATATTTTTAATAAAAAGGTCAAAAAAGGTCAGTAAAATAGTTTACAAAATATAAAAATGGGTGTATGATAAATTCATAAGGTCAAAGATGGTCAGAAAAACAAACCATCATTTTTTTGATCAAATAGGTCAAAGTTAGTCAAAATCAAATTTTTTCGAAAAACATTTCATTGCTATTTAAGGAGGAATGCTTTTATGAAATGTCAAAAATGTCAAATGAACTTAGCAAACGTCCAATTACGAGTAAATATCAATGGTCATACACAAAATCTCCATCTTTGTTCCGAATGTTATCAAAAGGAATTTGCAATGAAGAAAACACCATTTGGTGGAATTCCTTCAATGAACGGATTTGAAGATTTATTTAAAGGATTGGGAAATTTCTCTGAAGTAAATATGAACACTCAAGAAGCGTCACATACAGGTAATAACAGCTTTCTCGATAAATTCGGTAAAAATTTAACGAATATCGCTAAAGCTGGACTAATCGACCCTGTTATCGGCCGGGATCAAGAAATTAATCGTGTAATAGAAATATTGAACCGCCGTAATAAAAACAATCCAGTATTAATTGGTGAGCCTGGTGTTGGTAAAACAGCAATCGCAGAAGGACTTGCCTTAAAAATTGCAGAAAACAATGTTCCGGCTAAATTAAAAAATAAAGAGGTATATTTATTAGATGTTGCCTCACTAGTTGCAAATACTGGAATTCGTGGCCAATTTGAAGAGCGTATGAAACAATTAATAGGAGAATTGCAGAGCAGAAAAAACATTCTCTTATTTATAGACGAAATCCATCTGCTTGTTGGTGCAGGTTCCGCTGAAGGCTCTATGGATGCAGGAAATATATTAAAACCTGCTTTGGCTAGAGGTGAGCTTCAAGTCATTGGTGCGACAACATTAAAAGAATATCGTCAAATAGAAAAAGATGCTGCATTGGAGCGTCGATTCCAACCTGTTCAAGTGAGTGAACCGACAATCGAACAAGCAATCAATATATTAAACGGATTAAAAGAAAAATATGAAAACTATCATCAAGTAAAATATTCTGACGAAGCAATAAACGCATGTGTCAACCTATCACATCGTTATATTCAAGATCGTTATTTACCTGACAAAGCCATTGATTTAATGGACGAAGCAGGTTCGAAATTAAATTTAACTTTCGGTACTACCGATCGTGCAGATATTAAACAGCGGCTTGTTGAAATAGAATCAGAAAAACAAAAAGCATTAGAAAAAGAAGATTATGAAACTGCCGCAAAATTACGTGATGAAGAGGAAAAATTAGAAAAAACATTGAATGCAAATGATCAAACGAATCATTCAGCAATTGTCGATGTATCCCTCATTCAGGAAATTATTGAACAAAAAACTGGAATTCCAGTTGGTAAACTACAAGAAGACGAACAACAAAAAATGAAAAACATTGAGAAAAACTTAGCAAAAAAAGTAATCGGCCAAGAGGAAGCAGTGAAAAAAATTGCTAAAGCGATTCGTCGCAGCCGTGCAGGTTTAAAATCAAAAAATCGTCCTATTGGTTCTTTCCTCTTCGTAGGTCCAACTGGTGTCGGTAAAACCGAACTAACAAAAACATTAGCCGAAGAATTATTTGGTACAAAAGATGCGATGATCCGTCTTGATATGAGTGAGTTTATGGAGAAACATAGTGTATCAAAATTAATCGGTTCACCTCCAGGATATGTTGGTCATGATGAAGCTGGACAATTAACGGAAAAAGTTCGCAGAAATCCGTATAGCATTATCCTGTTAGATGAAATCGAAAAAGCACATCCAGATGTACAGCATATGTTCCTTCAAATCCTTGAAGACGGACGGCTAACCGATAGCCAAGGTCGTACAGTAAGCTTTAAAGATACAGTTATTATCATGACTAGCAATGCAGGTACAGCTACTAAAGAAATACATGTCGGATTTGGTCAAAATAACGCCGTCAAAGAAACAAGCATTCTTGATTCACTCGGTAGCTTTTTTAAACCCGAATTTTTAAACCGGTTCGATAATATTATTGAGTTCCAATCTTTAAAGAAAGAACACCTACTTGAAATTGTTGATTTAATGATTAATGAATTAAATGAATCATTAGCCGAACAGCAAATTTCATTAGAGGTGACAAATGAGGTAAAAGAAAAACTTGCGGAATTAGGATATCACCCTGCATTCGGAGCAAGACCGCTTCGCAGAGTAATCCAAGAGCAATTAGAGGATCGCATTGCAGATTATATTTTAGATCATCCAGATCAAAAAGAATTAGTAGCAACTCTTAAAGACAATACAATCAGCGTTTCCATTAAAAATTAACAAAAAAGGAGAAAAGCGATAAGCTTTTCTCCTTTTTTGTTATAACTTGCTATCATCCACTTGATCTAGCCATTGTTGAATAGTACCAATGACGGATTCCACACATCCATCCTCAAATGGCGAAATAAGATTTGCTTCTTTAACTAGTTCTAAAAACGATTTGCTTCCACCTTGTTTGCATAAATGGATATAATCTTTCCATGCCTCTTCATGATTTTCTTGCGACTTTTTCCAAAATTGAAATGCACAAATTTGGGCAAGTGTATAATCTATATAGTAGAATGGTGATTCATAGATATGACCTTGTCTTTGCCAGAATCCGCCCTTTTCAAGATATTCTAGGCCGTCATAATCACGATGCGGTAAATATTTCGCTTCAATATCTTTCCATGCTTGCTTTCTTTCCGCAGGAGTTGCTTTTGGATTTTCATAAACAAAATGCTGGAATTCATCCACAGCGACACCATAAGGTAAGAATAAAAGTGCGGAGCTTAAATGGGCAAATTTATACTTATCTGTGTCCTCTTTAAAGAATAACTCCATCCATGGATATGTGAAAAATTCCATACTCATTGAATGGATTTCGCAAGCTTCATGTGTTGGCCAATTATACTCAGGAATTTCAAATTGGCGACTAGAATAAACTTGGAAAGCATGGCCGGCTTCATGTGTTAACACATCAATATCACCCGAAGTACCATTAAAGTTTGAGAAAATATACGGTGCTTTGTAATTCTCAATATACGTACAATAGCCACCGCCCGCCTTTCCTTTTTTCGCCACTAAGTCCATTAAATGATTCTCATTCATAAATGTAAAGAATTCATCTGTTTCCTTCGATAATTCCGAATACATTTTTTTGCCATTATCAATAATCCATTCAGGAGATCCTTTCGGAACAGCATTTCCTGATACAAATTGAAAACCTTCGTCATAAAACTTAAGAGAGTCAACACCAATCCGTTCTTGTTGACGTTTTCTTAATTTAGTCGCAAGCGGAACAATATATTCCTTCACTTGGTCACGGAATTTCGCCACCATATCGGCATTATAATCAATGCGTGACATACGATAATAACCGAGTTCAACGAAATTTTCAAAACCAAGTTTTAATGCAATCTCGGTTCTAATCTTTACTAATTCATCATAAATACGATCAAATTCATCCTCATGAGCAACGAAAAATCCAAATTTCGCCTCTACTGCCTTTTTCCTCGTATCACGGTCTTTCGATTCTGTAAACGGATCAATTTGTGCAAGGGTTCTTTCCTCCCCTTCAAACATAATTTTTGCAGAGGCAATTAGCTTAGTATACTCAGATGTAAGTTTATTCTCCTTTTGTAATAAAGGAATAATCTCAGGAGAAAATGTTTTTAACTTTCCTTCTGCTAAATCAAAAAGCTGCTTCCCCCACCTGTTTTCAAGTTCTGTACGAAACTCAGATGATACTAACGCTTGGTAGTATTCAGATGATAGACCTTCTACCAACGGCATAACTTCATCCATATAATCGTTTTCAGCTTTATAAAATTCATCATTCGTATCAATCGTATGACGAATATAGCAAAGATTAAACATCGTTCCTAGCTCATTGCTTATTTTATTAATATTTTTCATTGCTTCACTTTGCTCTTCTACATTTTTTGCATGTTTAAATTTTTCAAGTTCTTTATGAAAAGACGCTTCTACTTCTTCCATATTCGGTCTTTTGTATTCATAATTCTCGAATTTCACACTCATTACATACACCTCACTAAAATTATTCAATCCATGATTTATTCGATATAGATAGTTAGAATACCTCCTTTTAAATGAAAAAAGCATTTCTTCGGTCAAGAAATGCTCATTTCACTATCATAAGTGGGGAATATTTAATCCAATCTTTTTTAACGATTCAATTGCTACTTCCTTCTCATCCGGACTTAAAACGGACATCACTTGATGAATTCGATCTTGATGTTCCGGGAAAATGGATTCGATAAATTGTTTTCCTTGATCAGTAATGTGAGCAAATGTAACCCGTCGATCATTTGCACATCCTACACGTTCAATAAGTTTTTTCTTTTCCAATTTATCTACTACGTACGTAATACTTCCACTAGCTAATAATATTTTATCCCCAATTTGTTGTAATGGCTGATCGCCTTTATGATAGAGTAGTTCTAGTACAGCAAATTCTGTCGGATTTAAGCCGTTTTTCTGAATAAATTCATTCGTATATTCATTTACGGCCCGAAATGCTCTAGATAATACAATAAATAATTTTAACGATTGCTGAACTCCATTATCCATTCAATCCATTCCTTTACCTTTTACATATGAAAAACTATAAGATTTCTATTATTTTAATACAATTTATACTATGATAAAAGAGTAATTATCTAAATAGAGGTACTTCCATGAAAAATAATCTTAAAAAAATGTCACTATATTTTACTTTAGTTCTCGTTCCTGCTCTATTGATGACTCTATCATATGGGTACTATAGCTTTAAAAAAAATAATGAAAAATCAATTATGCAGACAGAACGTGATGCATCCATTTATCAAAGACAGTTGGATCAAGTAATTGGAGAAACAATAAAAAGTTTAGAGGTATTGGCAATAACATTTGAATCAAATTTTACTAATGTTTCCGATGTGAAAACAGCTCTTAATACAATTAGCGGGAAAGACCCGCGATACGGAGGAATCTATTTTTTAGATAAGAACGGAAATGTCATAACTGGAACAAATGACTATTTGAAACAATACAATCTTAAAAATCAAAGCTATATTAAGACGGTGTACCAGACTCATCAATCCGTCGTATCCGATCAAGTGGAAACATTATCAAACAATAAAAAAGTCATCGCCATCGTAACACCGGTAATAAAGAATAATGTCGTACAAGCAATAATCGTGGCACATATCCGCACAGATTATATCGTTAATATTATTCAAATGTTAACACCTAATACATTTGTGCATGTTGAAAGTGAGCAGGGAGTTCCTATTTTTTCAACGGATGATTCATTAATGCTTAATCCAACTAAACATTATGTCAGTACATCACTGGAAAGGGTACCTTGGAAAATCACATTAATTCCAAAAACGACAAAAATTAAATCTGTTGTCATTAAAACGTTTATATTTTTCTTAATCATTACGACTATCATACATGTTATTTATTTATTTTTCCATTCATTGTCAATCAAACGACAAGCAGAACGTGAAAAAATTCAAAATGATGCTCAAAAGTTAGAACTTGTAGGTACTCTTGCAGCGAGTACAGCCCATGAAATCCGAAATCCGTTAACTGGTATTAAAGGACTCGTACAATTATTATCAGAAAAATATAAAGATCCGAAAGACCAATTTTACTTTTCGGTTTTACACAAGGAAATCAATCGAATCAATCAAATTGTTAATGAATTCCTCATACTCGGCAAGCCTACCGTTCAAAAAATGGAAAAAATTGATTTAGACCAAGTGATTAATGACTTAAACCCATTAATTTATTCCGAGGCAAATTTATATAATGTCCACTATTCTTATCAAATTAAATCTGAGGAAATAACAGTATTGGCAACAATTGACCAATTAAAACAGGTTGTCCTAAATATAACAAAAAACGCCCTTGAAGCTATGCCAACAGAAGGCAAATTGTTACTTAATCTAGAAAAAAAAAGTAATCATGCTTATGTTTCTATTTCTGATAATGGAACAGGAATTTCCCCAGAAAACTTAAAAAAAATCTTTACGCCTTTTTTTACTTCAAAGGAAAACGGGACTGGTCTTGGTTTAGTCGTATGTAAAAGAATTATCGAATCATTTGATGGGAATTTGTCAATAAAAAGTGAATTAAATAAAGGTACAGAAGTATTAATTACCCTTCCTATTTATAAAGGTTAATCTCGGTTAGGAGATTGTAAGCGTAAAATAATCCCCACCTGTCAACCAGATGGGGATCGAGTTATTATTTAGGTAAGTTTTTAAAATCTATGCAAACGATTGGAAGTGTTGTTGACCAAGGCAGTACTTTATCCAGGGCATTTTTATCTGTCAGATCAATGTTAGGTAACTTCTCAAATAAATAGCGAAGGTAATAATATGGGTTTAGGCCATTTTCCTTTGCTGTTTCCACAATGCTATAAATGATTGCGCTAGCCCTTGCACCTTTCGGTGTATTTGAAAAAAGGAAGTTTTTTCTCCCAATAACAAAGGGCTTTATTGAGCGCTCGCTTCTATTATTATCAATTTCTAATCGTCCATCCTCTAGGAATGCCACTAATTTCTTCCATTGATTGAGACAGTAGGTAATCGCCTGACCTAAAGCGCTTTTTGGTAACACTTTTTGCTTCTGTATTTTTAGCCATGACAAAAAAGCATCCAAGACTGGCTTGCTGCGTTCTAATCGTTTTTCGTATCGTTCCATAGAGGATAACTCCTTTAGGTCGCGCTCAATGCGATATAGTTGGTTACAGTATTGGAGACCTTCCATTGCTGCTACTCCTGATGTCAGACGCTTTGAAGAAGGCAATACTTTTAAAGCCTCATCAAATTTACGTCGAGCATGAGCCATGCAACCGACCAGTTTTACATTAGGTACCTTATGGTACCCGGCGTATCCATCAACCTGTAAATATCCTTTAAACCCTGACAGGAATTTCTCGGCATTTTTGCCTGACCTAGTTTCCTGATAATCGTAAAGGATGATTGAAGGTCCTTCTTTTCCAGTACGGTAGAGCCAGAGATATGATTTTGAGGTGGCTGGCCGACCGGGTTCGTGAAGTACCTGCAGGGTCGATTCGTCCGCATGTAAAATATCCTTTTCCAAAAGAAGTTGATGCATGCGATCATAAAGTGGGCTCAACCACCGGTTGGCCCCGTGAATCATCCAATTGGCAAGGGTTTGGCGTGATAACGGTACCCCCAATCTGGAAAATTGCTTTTCTTGCCGGTATAATGGCAGCCCATCCACATATTTTTGATTCATAATATGTGCCATTAAAGAAGGAGATGCTAAACTACCTGAATGAACCGGTTTAGGCATTGGTGCTGTTACAACCGGAGTTTCAATTTCTTCACGTTCACAATGGCGGCAAGAGTAAATGGACTGAACATGTTTAACAACTTTCAATTCCGCAGGAATGTATTTTAGTTCCTGGCGTACTTGCGTACTCATTTCATGCAGATTTCCACCGCAACACGAACAAACCTGCTCTTCAGGGGATAAACGATATTCAATCGTCTCCACAGGCAAGTTTTCTAACATCAGTTCACGTTGGCCGCGAACTTTGCGGCGCCGTTGATAAGTAATAGATTCCAAAGTAGGTTCCGGCAAATCTGGATTAGCTTCATTTTCTACTTCATTAAAAAGTTCCAATTGATCGGGGTTGGTTTTTTCACTGGAAAAGCCGAATCTATTTTTCTGCAGAAGGCGAAGCTGTTCTTCAGTCCATTTTAATTTGGCCTCTAACGCGCTCTGCTTTTTAGCTTCGCCTCTAATTCCGCATTTTGTTTCTCCAGCATTTCCAAGCGTTGCAGGAGTTCTTCAATTGTAGGGGTTGGGGTAGTTGAATTCGCTGTCTTTTTCATAAATATATTATACGATAAAATAGGTAAATTCCTGATTTTTCATTATTTAAATTACTGTTCTTGCTGTTACAACAGGGTGTGCCTGTTTTTGTTCCAATGATAATCCATCTAATAACCACCTTAATTGGCGTGGACTTATTTTCAGAGGACCCGAATTATTATCTGATGAAGTAAATGAAAATTTCCTCTCTCCAGCCGGCGATAATAAAGCCAAAAACCGTTATGATCCCATTGAAGAATTTTCAACTTGTCTCGCGCCGGTTACAAAAAACAAATAAACTCGAAGAAAAAAAAGATCTAACTCGAATTCTTCTTTTACAAGAGCACCAATCCATCGATAGATTTCCGTAAATCTGTGACACCTTGTGCGAGGTAGACACGATCAACCGTAACTTCTTTTAGCATACTGATTTCAATGCCTTAACTACTTCCGCCAGTAGTGTTGGATTAAAGCCAGGTTTAACCACGATGGATGCTGAACCAACATTTATATGTAATGTTTCATTCTGTTGCTCAGATTCTTCTAATGTAACCGGAATCCACTTGCTGTTAGAATCTTGGGTTGAATAGAAATTATCGGCTTTATAAAGCCAATACTTTAACTGATGAATACTTATTTCATTGATTTCACACCATTTGGATTGGGTGAGGCCACTCGCTCTGAAAAGAGCGATCCTACGCTCCCATTCCTTACGCAATTCTGGATTATTTCTTTGGGACATAAAAAAACCTCCTCAAACTTTGATTTGAAGAGATTATCTCACAGGTACTATATATGTTAATAGGTGTATTCTATTTGACTCTTACAGGAGATTAACCTTTTTAATTATATACAGTGATGTATGAAACTAAAGGTGGGATTAATAGAGTCTAGTTCATTGATGATCAGTGAGGGTTATGCATGGTATATAATACTCTTTTAAATGGCTTTTAGTACGTTATATTTCACAACTCTCTTATTACTAAGCTTTTTATTTTTATATATAATAAATGAAGCTTCCCTGATAACGACTGGTTTCATACTTCTATCTTTTGATTGTTGGAATTTTTGATATTCATTCAAAAGCTCGTCTAATTCCTGAGAGCAAAAAATAGTTTTATCATTTGTTAACCCATATCGTTTTCCAAGTTGAATCATTTCTTCCCTTTTTACTTGAATTTGTTTTAAATATCTTTTTTCTTTTATTGCATTACTATAGGTATACACTTTTCATTCTCCTTCAATTTCATTCTCATGTCGAATTTTTTCGACTACCTTGTGAATTATCGCAGGTATACTCATAAAAGTAAATAGATTCGCAATATTAGACATTCTTTTTACAAATTTTCTTTAGTTCTACATAGAATACGATTGTTTTTCGACATTTCTCCGTAATATTCCCGATTTTTCTACACTCTTTTTTTACGTTTCTCTACTAAAAATTCTATTAGAAACAAAAATTAATCCCTTTTTATGAAAACTATTAACATTGAGGTTTTGTGCAGACTCCTATAAAATATATTAGGATAAGATAGTAACTTAAATCTCATGCATATTTGAAAGAAGAGGTAATACACATTCATGAAAATCATTGCAAGTACATTAAATGCTAAATACATTCACACGAATTTGGCCATTCGTTATTTAAAAGCTGCAGCAGCACCGGAATATAATATTGAACTTGCCGAATACACGATCAAAGACCCCGTGATGAATATTGTTTCTGATTTATTTACAAAAAAACCTGATGTCCTTGGGTTCAGCTGTTACATTTGGAATATTGAAGAAACCATTCGAGTCATTCAAATGTTAAAAAAAATTATGCCGGAACTAACGATTGTACTCGGTGGACCGGAAGTATCCTATGATACGACGTATTGGCTTAAGCGTTTACCGGAAGTTGATTTCATCGTAATGGGTGAAGGTGAAGAAACATTTAAACAGCTCCTTAATGAAATCCAAGGAAAGAAAGATTTCAAGCAAGTTCACGGCATTGGCTATATGGAAAATGGGAAGATGATTATCAACCCGATTCGCAATAAAATTGATCTTCGTGAGCTTCCATCACCTTATCGATTTGAAGAGGATCTCCCCCATCTTTCAAAACGAGTGATCTATATTGAAACAAGCCGCGGATGTCCGTTTAATTGTCAATTCTGTCTCTCATCTATTGAAGTGGGCGTTCGATATTTTAATCGTGAAAAAATTAAAGAGGATATTCGTTTCTTAATGAAACACGGTGCAAAAACAATTAAATTTGTCGATCGAACATTTAATATTAGTAGAAGTTATGCAATGGAAATGTTTCAGTTTCTCATTGATGAGCATACACCGGGAACTGTCTTTCAATTTGAAATAACCGGAGATATAATGCGTCCGGAAGTAATTGACTTTCTAAATAAAAATGCCCCAAAAGGATTATTCCGATTCGAAATTGGTGTTCAATCAACAAATGATTTAACGAATGAATTAGTGAAAAGAAGACAAAATTTCGAAAAACTTACGCGGACCGTTACAATGGTGAAAAACGGAGGTAAAATTGATCAGCATCTCGACCTTATCGCAGGGCTTCCTGAAGAGGATTACCAATCATTTCGAAAAACCTTTAATGATGTGTTTGCATTACGTCCGGAAGAACTTCAATTAGGCTTTCTTAAGATGTTGCGCGGAACAGGTTTGAGGATTCGCGCAAAAGAACATGACTATATTTATATGGATCATGCCCCTTATGAAATTTTAGGGAATAATATTCTTTCATTTGATGATATAGTTCGAATAAAACAAGTAGAAGATGTATTAGAAAAATATTGGAATGATCATCGTATGAATGAAACGATTGAATATTTAGTTACAAATGTTTTTGAAACACCATTCGATTTCTTCCAACAATTTGGTACTTATTGGGAAGAACAAGGATGGAGCAGAATTGGCCATCAACTGGAAGATTTGTTTAGAAGATTGTTATCTTTCTTAAAAGCTAACGAAGAAACAAGTGAACATATTGAAATTATCGAAGGATTAATGAAATATGATTACCTTCTTAATCAAAGATACAAGCCTCGGAAATCCTGGTGGGAGGATCGAGTAAATAAAGATGAAAGAAACACTATCTTTAACGATATCAACACGAATCCGCAACAGTTAGGTGAGAACTACGAGCATCTTCAATTAACGCAAAAAGATCTTAATAAACATACAATTATTGAAAAGATTCCATTTAACTTACATCACTATCACACAACAAAAAAAATAAACCGTGAAGATAGTTATATGCTTGTTTATTTTGATCCAAAGACCGGAAAATCATCTATTTTTAGCTCAATAAAAAAGTAGCCGCTTCATGCAGGCTACTTTTCCTTTTTAGGAGTCTTTTCCTCGTTTTCTTTTCGTCCGGCGTCCTTTGCTGCCTCATAAAACTTTATCGCATTTAGATCTCCTATTTCAACACCAAATTCTTCTTGAACATTGCCTTTCCCGTTGTTTTTCTTCATTTTCCTTTACGGCCTTGTTTAGAATTTCGGTTTGCATGTTTTGCTGTTTCTTCACCATTCGCAAATTCCGCAGAAAACTCAGCCTCTTCTACATTCCTTTTTGGTGTATGACTATGTTTCACTGCGGCATTCACTTCAGCCTTTCGCTTTGCCATCTATATCCCCTCTTTTGACTATTTTATGGTACACCAATAGTTTTTTCCAAAACCATTTTGAATAAACCAAAAGAGATTATCCAATTATTAGTCGTTCCTTAGGATAATGATAATTATTCGATTGATCTCTTCCACCCATCATGTACATTAACGAAACAATTCCTACTCTTCCAATAAACATCAAAACAATTAATAAGCACTTACCAAATATCGACAAGTCAGGAGTTATTCCCAATGATGCTCCTGTCGTTCCAAATGCGGAACAAACCTCGAAAATTATTGAAAGCAAACTTTGATGTTCTGTTATGGATAAAAGAATAACCGAAACGATACAAATAAATGAAGCAATGACAAATACAGCTAATGCCTTTAATACATCCATCTCATGAATTTCCCGCTTGAAAATCTTTATATTTCGATTTCCTTTTGCAAAATGAATAATAAATAAAACAATTATCGCAAACGTTGTTGTCCGGATTCCTCCCCCAACTGAACTTGGCGAAGCACCAATAAACATTAATCCCGACATAATTAACAATGTTGGAGAGGAAAATTGATTAATATCTGCTGTTAAAAGGCCCGCGCTTCTCGTTGTATTTGATTGAAAGGTAGTATAGAAAAAAGCATCATACCAATCCTTTCCTTTTAAAAATAAATCCTTTTCTAACAAAAATATGGCTATTGTTCCAAAAACAAATAATATTCCATAGGTTGAAGTCGTTATTTTCGTAAATAATGAAAAGTGAAATTTAGGTGCGTTTTTCTTGCGTAATAAAAATTCTTTAAGCTCCAATAAAACAGGAAAGCCAATTGCCCCAAGGGTAATGAGGATCATATTAATAAATTGTACAAAATAATCTTTAGCAAACGGTATAAGCGATTGTCCAGTTAAATCAAATCCTGCATTCGTGGTTGCACTTACTGAAGCAAATAATCCGTGCAAATAAGCATCTTTCCAATCAGAATAATAAGTTAAAAAATATGTCCCTAATATTAAGGCTCCGCTTAATTCAATCATTAAAATTAAAACCAAAATTAATTTCAACATTTTAACTAAACCAGAAAGATTTGTTTGGTTTTGGTCTGTCATAATAAGTTTACGCTGTTTCAAACCAATCTTCTTTCCGAGGATTAGCCAAAAAAACGTTGTAATTGACATAATTCCTATTCCACCAATTTGCAGAATTAGCATTAATATAAATATTCCACTTGTACTGTATGTCTCAGATATATTTATTGTCGATAGTCCTGTTACACTTACTGCACTCGCTGCTACAAAAATTGTATCAAGGACACTAATATGGACCCCTGGTTTATGAGCAAAAGGAAGACTAAGAAAGATCGACGAAATAGAAACAGTTAAAAAATAATAATATACAATTAATTGAAACGGCGTTAATTTTCTTAATTTCGTTTGTAAATAATGTCTCATTAAACAAGATTCCTTTCCTACCAATGAATCAAATTCTTACTCCTTCTAATATATAGAAGAATGGCTGCGATTAAAAGGAAAATTATTTCAATAACATTTTAGAACTACTTAACTTCATTACAACCTTTTACCATTCATGTTTATCACATTTATTAAACATAATAGTAATACAAGATTTTTATTAATTTTTGAAAGGGGTATTTAAAAAATGGCAAGAAGCAGCAATAAATTACTAATCCCAGGAGTAGAACAATATTTAGATCAAGTGAAATATGAAATTGCCCAAGAATTTGGAGTCAATCTTGGTTCAGATACCGTTTCACGTGCAAATGGATCGGTAGGCGGAGAAATTACAAAACGTCTTGTTAAACAAGCTCAGTCCGAACTTTCCGGTAAATAAAATAAATTAAAAATAAAGAGTAATCCGCTTTCAAGGACTTACTCTTTATTTTTGTGATTTTTCCCATGAATATTATGTTTAGGTTTATGATTGCTTCTTTCAATTTTATATTTATGCTTATTTCTCGGTTTATGTCTGTCTTTAGCGGTATGATGCGGATCAAATTTACCTTTTCTATACTTTTCTCTATGTTTCCAGTGACTTTTTTCATAGTCCTTATGTAAGTAGTCTTTTTTTAAGTCTGAATGAATATCTTTTTTTCGGTTATTTACTTTTTCCCGATTCTTTATTTTGTAATCTTTATGATGCCTGATCACATTATTAAAGCGTTTAGAATGATTTTCTTTTTTTGTTTTTTTAACAGGAGAAGCACTCATTTTTGTTGCAG
Organism: Heyndrickxia sporothermodurans; assembly: GCA_016756695.1. Classification (GTDB taxonomy): domain Bacteria; phylum Bacillota; class Bacilli; order Bacillales; family Bacillaceae_C; genus Heyndrickxia; species Heyndrickxia sporothermodurans. The sequence goes on along the minus strand of CP066701.1, from coordinate 2,734,902 downwards.
GCAACTTATCTATTTTCTTATTCGTATGTTTATTTGGAGTTATTTTAATCCCATTTTCAATTTTTTTAATTTGAGTTTCTTTTTTAATTGAATTTTGGTCATCTATTGATTTATTTTTTCTTTTTTTCTCTACAATGAATTTACCAGGAGAAATACCTTTTTCACGTGCAGTTTTTCTTTCTTTTATAGATCCTTTTACGACTTCAATTTTAGCTTCTATCTTTTTAGCGGCGGTTTGAACTTCTTGAATTTTTTGATCAAGTAAATCATCCTTTGATTGTTCTTCTTTGTTTATTATAGAAGCTATGACAATGTTCTGTTTTTGTTTTATGTAGCCCATTGTAATACATGTATCCATAATTGTTTTAGCAACATTGGCAAAAGATTGATCTTTATCAAATTTAGTAGATGTTAATACCTTCTCGCCTATCTCATTATACGCATTCGTTCGAATGACATGGAAATTTTTATCTAATACAAACTCGATACTTGGATTCATATCCATCGTCACATAAGCATATGCCGAATCTTTTTCAAATGGATTTAAAAGCATCAAACCTATTATAAATATAGCAACTAGTGCGGACGCGCACGACAATAAAGTATATTTGCTCCGCCTCGCAAGTTTTCTTTCATCTGTTTCAAAATAAATTTCTTCCCCGATATCGTATGTATTTTCTGTTTTCTTACCTTTAATAAATTCCCCTTCAGGAGTCAGCATGACCAAGTGCTTACTCTTTATTTCTAATATGACACCCTTTTTCATTGTGATAACCGCCCTTTTACGTACTCCCTTAAATAAACAAAATCCAATGAAATAATTAAAGCGATGGCAATAATATATTTTCGATTACGTTCTAATGTTTTCCGACTGACATTCACTTTGCTTTCGAGCATTTTAATTGGTAATCTTTTTTTATCATTCAAATAATGTAGAAGCTCTGGATCATTAACCAATGTTTTGGCAACTTGTATCGCATTTATTCTAGCATCTTCATGTTTAGGTGAATGTTTTATCAAATCCTTAAATTTTAATCCAAACGTCTGCAAAAGATTGGCAAATCGATTAATTTCGTCTTTTCTCTTTTCGTTATCTATGTTTCGATTATACTCCTCAACAGATAATGTATTTTCAAAAGTCAGAGAGCTTTCATCCTCATTTATCCCTCCATCGAAGCTTAAATCTTTATATTTATTGTTACTTCTAAGATAATCAATCACTCTTCTTTTAATAATGACTTCTGCAAAAGATAAAAGAGAAGCACCTTTACTTTCATCAAACTTAAGTATCGAGTCATGGAAGGCAATGAGTCCAATGCTAAATTCATCATCACTATCATTAATATAGTGCTTACATACTGAAGAAACAGTCTTCTTGATGAATGGCTGGTAGTCTTGAAGTAATTGATTTAATATATTTTCATCACCATGTTGGGCCAATAGAGCCATTTCTTCTAATGATATTTGTTTCCGATCTTGCACTAAACAATTTAGCATGAAAAATTCACCTCATTATCCACTAATTATAGCATGGAAGAGGTGCGTAATAAGTTTTCTATCTATTTACAAATTTGTTTCACCATACATTTCGAAAATCAACTTCGTTTTTTTGAGGGTTTCTAACAGAACAAAAAGAAAAACTATTGGAAATTAATAACATATTAATCCAACAGTTTTTCTTTTTTCCTTAGCTTATGCACTTTGTCTAATTTGTTGTTGATCTTTTTTACGTGATACTAAGTAGCCGCTTACGGCAATTCCTATGAGTACTACCCAGAAAATAAGCTTCCATGCAAGTGATTCTGGAAAATGTTTATCTAAAACATTCACACTTGGATGCGCCAACGTAAATACTGCTAATTTAACTCCTACCCAACCGACAATTAAAAATGCTGCCGTTTCAAGACTAGGGTATTTTTGTAATAGATTAACAAACCATTTTGCGGCAAAACGTATGATGACTAAACCAATAATGCCTCCGAGCAGCATGACTAAAAACTGCCCACCATCAATGCCGCCAATTTTCGTCCAACCAGTTGGTTTCAACGTTACAGCTAGAGCAACAGCTGCTAACATTGAATCAATTGCAAAAGCAATATCAGCAATCTCTACTTTTAAAACAGTCATCCAGAAAGAAGGCTCTTTCTTTTTACTATCTTTATTTTTAATATTTGTTTTACCGGTTTTGTGTTTAACAATATGGTGTGTCGCAATATAAAGCAAATATACTGCTCCTATTGCTTGAATTTGCCATACATTTACTAATAATGAAATTAAGAATAATGCCGTAAACCGAAACACAAATGCTCCAAAAAGGCCATAAAACAAAGCTTTTTTTTGTTTTTTTTCAGGCAAGTGTTTAACCATCACAGCCATAACTACCGCATTATCTGCGGCTAGGATTCCTTCAAGTCCAATTAAAATTAATAGTACCCAGCCATATTCTAATAACATTGAAACGTCCATATAAGATTCTCCCCTTTTTAATTTAATGAAGTGTGACGAAAAACCCTATAAAGACAAAAAGACCTCTGCCTATTATAGGCAAAGGTCTTGCTAGACATTATTCATGTCAACAAAGCCGATGGATTTTACACCCATGTAATGACGACTTTGTTTTAAATGTTTAAGTCACAAATTATCGTGTCTTAAATCATTTAACGCTACTCCCCTTTGACATTCGTCAAAAGCTATTTAATTATATTTAAAGTATATGGGAGTTTGCGCTAAATTACAACTCTAAATTTCTGAAAAAATTAATAGTTTTCCTTTTTCGTCCATAAAATGATATAGCGAATGATAAAACCTATGAATAAACCCGGAATTAAGAAAATCATTGGTAGAAAGATAGGACCGATAAAAATACTTTTTACCGTTACAATTGGCGAATACATTAGTCCAATTGTAACAAAATAAGCGCCAAATGCAAATGGGAGGTAATCATATTTTTTTGGATTTTCCCGTGTCACTTTATAAGCATCCCACATTGCAAACATATACAAACAAGGGTAAAACATTAACCACTGATAGTCAATAATATTAGCGGCTTCGGATGTTTTTCCCAAAAAACTTAGCATAATACCTTTATTAAAATGGCTTTTAACATTTATTATAAATTCAAGTCCTACGAATAATATCCCTTTAATATAGGAGCCGGATAATAATTGTGAAAATCCTGGTAAAGCAACACTCCACAGAATAGCTTCTAATGGTTCGTTTTTTTTCATATTACTTTTAGGAAAATTCAGTAGTTTTTGTATCATTAAGCACAGGGGTAAATTCCTCTTCCATCTCATAGGTAGTCATTCTTTCAGGAAAGCTATCGCTTAAATAACCAATCCAAAAACTTGAAAAATCCAACTCTCTCCAGTCATTTTTTCCCATAATTTTTCCTCCTATCATAACCATATAATTACCAAATAGCGAATAATTATTCTTATTGAAAGAAACAAATAAAGAAAATAATGTTCTTAGGAGCGGAGCTTTTTATAAATGAATTTAACGATCCAGAAGCCCATATTTTTTTTTAAATCGAAGGAGTATTTTAATCCACGCTTTACCAAAAACAGCGAGAAAAAAAACATTCGAAATCGCATGAGCTAGATCAAAGTATAAACTTGTACCAAAGGAAGCAAGAATATGTGAAATCGTAATTTGGTCCATATTCCCCACAAAAAACCATATATTCATAACCCAACCAAATAATATTCCTGAAATAAACCCAAATATGTATCTCCCAATTGACCATTTCATAAATTTTGTGTGGCGCAATAGACCTGCTGCAAGGCCAATCATTCCCCAAGAATACATTTGCCATGGGGTCCAAGGACCTTGGCCTAGAAAAAGATTTGAAACTAGCGCAGCTAATGCGCCAACAACAAAACCACTTTCAGCACCTAAGGCTAAACCTGTAATAATAATGACAAATGTCGTTGGCTGAACACTAGGAATGGATGAAAATGGAACTCTTGATACAGCAGCAATCGCTGAAAGTACAGCGAGTAAGACAAGCTCTCTTCCCGATACTTTTCTTCGTTCAAATCGAATAACGAATGGTAAAAACGTTAGCATGACGAATAAAACGCTAACAAGCATAAAATGATGCTGAATAAAAAGTGTTACGAGAATAAGCATGATTGACAGCATTAACGCAGAGCTCAGTAATATTACTTGATGACGCGCCATTTTGTTCTTGCCTCCTCCACTGTCAAAACATTTGGAGCACTGCTTCCTCTAATCATTCGATTAATTGTTGTCGTATAAAAAGTATTTCCCGAAAAAAAACTATGTACAGGTGCGGTTACAGTTATGTTTCCTTGGAATAACATTGCACATCTTGTCGCATACTGCGCGGCAAATTCGATATCATGGGTAATTAATACAATTGTCACCCCTTTTTCCCTTAAACGAACTAATAACTCTCCAAATCGTTTTTTTGCATCGGGATCCAAACCTTTTGTCGGTTCGTCGATTAACAGTACTTTTGGATTAGTCAGCAATACACCAGCAAGTGCTGCTTTTTGTAATTCTCCACCGCTCAAATCATATGGATGTCTATTTGCTAGGCTGGCTAATTGAAACCATTCAAGAAGTTCCTTCGCTCTCGTTTTTCCTTCATTTAGTTTATGCTGTTTAATAATTTCATCAAGTTCAGCTTCCAATGTGTCGTGTAAAAAGAATAATTTAGGGTTTTGCGGTAAATATCCAATATTTAAAGGATCGTGTTTTTTCATTCTTTTCCCTTTATAAAGAATCGATCCCCCTTGGGGCTTTTCTATTCCCGCCATGATTTTTAAAAGGGTAGACTTTCCTGTCCCGTTTGCACCAACAATCGCCAGTGCCTCTCCCTCAAAGACCGAAAGAGACGTACGATCCAGTATTTTTCGTTGATCTTTAGTATATTGAAAATCAATATTTTTCATTTGCAATAAAGGCGTACCTTCAGGAATTTCTTCTTTACTATTCGTTCGTACCTCTTCAATATTAAGTTGTTTTACCCACAGTTTTCCTTCTTTAACTGTAAGAGGAAGCTCTCTTTCTTGGATATTTAATGAATGCTCCAAATACAAAATGGCGGGACTAGGTAAGTATGAGTACAGTTTATTTTCAGCATTATTACCAATCCTTAGTGAAACATTGCGAGGTGTACTATCAAAAATGACTTTTCCTTGCTCGAGTATTATTGCTCGATCGGCCAGTGCAAATAATTCTTCTAAGCGATGTTCAGCAATAATAACAGTAATTCCAAATTCCTCGTTCATACGATGCAGCATTCCGATAAATTCCTTAGCCGCAACTGGATCCAATTGGGCTGTTGGTTCATCAAGCAATAATATCCTTGGCTCTAATAGGAGGATTGAAGCTAAATTGACAAGTTGCTTTTGACCACCTGAAATCTCATATGTCTTTTTTTCCAACAGATCATCTAAGCCAAAAAAGTGGACCATCTCAGCTACTTTTTTCCTCATATATTCAGTCGAAAAACCGATATTTTCCATTCCAAATATTAATTCTTCCATTACTTGATCCATCACTAATTGATATTCCGGATCTTGAAAGACCATACCGAGCTCTCTTGCCGCTACTTCAGAATCTAATTGAAAGATTGGTTGGTCATTATAGTAAATATCACCGGAAACTTTCCCATGGGGAGACACTTCCTTTTTTAATAAACGCAGGAGGGTAGATTTTCCACTTCCAGATGCTCCACATAAGACAATGAAGTCGCCTTCATTTACATAAAATGACACATTGTCCAGTGCGGGACTTCGTTCTTCCGGATAATGAAAACTTATATTTTTCGCTTCCAATAATGCCATCTTAATGCCTCCCTGCCTTCTATTATCAGTGGAAAACTAATGTACAACATAAATATTATAAGGAAAAACCACTCTCTACCGATTAATCTTACAGTTTCCAAAATAGGATTAATCGCTAGAACATTATCACCTAGATACCATCCGAAAATTGAAATGCTTCCTAGTATGACAATAAATCCTAAAGCTAGCCAATCTTTGCTATGCATTTGATACGGTGTATACCGGCTTCTTTTTTTCACCCCGTACCCTCTTGCAATCATCGAATCTGCTGTTTGGATCGCTTCTTCTAATGACCAAGTTAACAAAATTTGAACTAGTTGAACACCATTTTTTGCGCGTAATTTTAAAGGACCTTCCGCTACAGATAGACCCCTTCCTTTTTGAACCTGTTGAATTTCCTGCAGTCTTCGTTTTAACAACGGAACAAATCGTATAGCTAACATAGCTAGTAATGCCCATTGTGGTAGCCATTTTGAAAATAAAAAAAGAAATTTATTCGCTGTTATCACAAGATTATAAGAAGCGAATAATATCATTAAGCATAATAGTGAAAGTGAAAAAATAACCCCTTGAATAACCGCTTCAAGCATGATCGGATTTTGTCCAAGATAAAATAAGATATATGTACCACGATGATTAATAAGAGGATTAATGATTATAAAGAACATTGAAACAAAGAGTAGCATTTTCCACCATTGTCTAATTGCTTTTCCCCTATCTAAACTAATATTTACACCAATGAGAATGATTGCTCCAACAAACAAAAACACTGGATGCTTTGAAAGCATAACCAGTGCCGCAGCCCCGATGTAGTAAAGAAAACATACGAAAGGATGAAACGATCGGAATCCCCTATTATTTTTTACTATAGTCTGTCGTATAGATCCACTCAATTCGATCACCATTCTTTACAGTTACTACTCCAGCACTACGATTTAATAATACGCCATTTTTTTTAACTGTCCAACCGCTCATTGGACCTAAATCAAATTCAAAAAGGTTCGCTATCCCTTGTACATAGGCGGTCGCACCGCTTCCTGTCACACTTATGGGGATTCCCTTTTCTTTAAGGATTTTTCTCGTTGCTGTAAGCATTGTATCACCGTTATTTATAACTACTTTTGTTTGCGAAAGAATCGTTCCTGTTTTTTTATCCCCTTCAATACTTATCTGAACACTTGATAGTGGGGTTGCCGCCTTTTTCGGATGATTATTTTGCTGTTTTGCCGTTTCTTTCGGTTGAGACGTTTGTTTTTTTGTTTGTTTTCTTGTTTCCTTTTTCGTTTCTTTGGTCTTATTCTCTATTGAAGCTTGTTTTCTTTCAGCAGATTTTGGCTTCTTTTCAGTAGTAGTTTTACTACTATTCATGTTACTATCTTTATTCGTTTTACTCACATTTTGGCTATTCGTTTTTTCTTCTTTCTTATTACTGCTTTCATTCGTAGTTGATTTAGACGTTTGCACTTCTTGCTTTTTTTCTCTTTCATCACTACTATTGTCCGCTTCCTTTTGTAAACCATTTTCGTTTGTATTACTTGCTGTAATGTTAGTTGCTTTGCTATCTTCCGTTATAGGTTTTACTTCATCCTTTTGACATCCTGCGATAAAAAAAATAGTCAAAGATGTAAGTAGCAAAACGGCGAAAGATTTCAACAGTTTCATTCAATCCATCTCCTATGTTGTTTTTGGATAAGCATAAATAATATACCTATTCGGCGCGTTTCCAATAAAATGAAAAGGATAACAAGTTGTGAGTACAAGCTCTTCTTTAGGTGCTGTTGAATGGATGATTGTTCGATCTTCTGCATCTACTACCTTTGTCCGTTCCACTATATAAGTAAAAATTTCACCTTGATAAGTAACAATCAGTGGATCTCCTTCTTTCAACTCACCAAAACGTCTAAATACAGTATCACGATGACCGGAAAGGACAATTTGGTCATTTCCCCCAGGAAGTGCTGATTTACTAAAATGACCAACTCCCTTTTTAAGCTGTTCGTCAGTCGTTCCTTCTACAATTGGAAGCTCTGCATTCAATGTTGGAACTTCTAATATCCCTAATACATGTTTATCAACAGATTGTACAGTCCTATTAATTCCGGGTTTTTCTAAAAATTTTATTGGCGTGAGTTCCCTAGCTTGCTGAAGAGCCAGCACTTGCGAGTGTTGGCTCTTCAAAATTTTCCAGCCACTGAAAAACACACAAAATAGACCCGCTATCAAAAGAATCAGTGCTGAAATTTTTTTCATTTTATATCATACTCTCTTTTTGCGAGCATTTACATACAATACACCGCCTAAAATAATTAAGACCACACCAAAAATAAGAATATTGTACGTATTTGTCGCTGTATTTGGTAATCGTTCACCTTTAGTTGTTTTTTCCGATTGCTGATTCGAATCTTTCGGTAGATTATCGTTAGTTGTTTTTGGTTTTTCATTTAATTTTTCATTTGGCTTTTCATTTGGTTTATTAGATGATTGACTTCCTGCAAATTGATAAATCGAGCCTTTGCCATCTAAATATTCATTGTAAGCCGATAACCCTAATAATGCTTGTACTGTTGCAATAATGTTAGATTCATTGTCAGTTATAATATGTGCAAATCCGCCATCTTTTTGTTTAAAAGAAAGTAAATGCTGAACTAGATTTACTCCTGATTTTGTAAACTGTTTCCCATTCGGATCTACGCCAATGGCTGTTAAACCAATTATCACTTGTGATGTCGTTTCACTGGCATCCCCACCATTAATAGTGCTACTAAAGCCGCCATTTTTATCCTGTTTTCTCGATAGCCATTCCACGGCACTGTCAATAGCGGATTTTACCTTTTCTTGACTTTTATATGGAGACAGCGCAGCAAGTGCCATCGCCGTAATATCTACACTTGCACTATCGCCATATAGTGGCCAACCACCATCTTTTAACTGATTTTTAACCAGGTAATCGACCAATTTCTCTCTAGTCCATTCGGCGTCAGTCGGAATTTTATACTTACCACTATCTAACGCTAATAAGGCATAAATAATACCATTTGTACCTTGATTGGTCATTCGTTCATTCTCATATATCTTCTTAATTAAGTTGTACCCAGCGAAATTAGATGCATCTTTTCCCGCAGCTGTAATACCAATTGCTAATCTTTCATAATCAGTTACGTTACGGAAAGTTCCATCATTTTCTTTAAGTAAGCTTTCAATATTTTTCAAATAGGAATCTGGTACAGGATGACCGGATTTTTTCAATCCAACAATCTCAAATTCATTGCTTCCACCATTTTTTAATACATAATTGGCCGTTGATTTAAGCAGTGCTTCTACTTGTTTCTTTGAAATCTTTGTTTGTGTATCATCTATTTTCCCATCTGAGTTATTGCTCTTATCAGGATTTTCATTTTTATCATTTGTATCGGTAGGAGGTTCAGTTCCAACTACATTTAATTGAATTTTATCTTTATCCTTAATTTCATAAGAGGATAAACCAACTTCCATAGGTTTTCCGTTAAGAGAAATTGACCAATAATCACCTTCAGCAAGTTTCGTATTGCCAATGTTGCTGATAAATGCGAAATAGCTAGAATCGATTGAAGACTCCAATTTTACATTCTTTTTGCTTGCCGCTTGCTTTAGAGCATCGTATGCATTCGCACCATTTATCAACTCTACATCTTCTTCTTTTAAAATAGTATTACCTTTTTTATCTTTTGCCTCAACATTAACCTTTACTGTTTCTGGTGGATAACTTACTACTTTAAATAGTAAATCATCACCATCATTCACTTTATAGCCTGAAGCTCCAACATTAGGATCTATACCATTAACAAAAAATCCCCAGTAATCTTGATTTTTGGGAATAAATTTCCCAATACTTGTTATAAACTCTCCGTATGTTGGATCAACAGTAAATTGGAAATCAATTTTTTTATCCTTTTTTAAATTCTCTAAAACATTAAATGCGGTTTCATTTTTCGATAACTTTACAATTGTTAAAGGTAATAGCTCTTTACCATTGTCATCAACAACTTTCACCATTGCAGCATTATCAACGTTTGCAGCTGACGCCTTTTGCCCGCCGAATAGTGACCACTGTAATGAAAGAAGTAGCACTGCGGTCAAAATAGCAAGTATTCGCCTTTGAAAAATCCTTTGTTTCACGTGTTTCCCCCCCAATTAAAATAAATAAAAAAACATCTCCGTAGTGGAGATGCGTGGTTTGACTGAGGAATGTGAAAAAATACCCTCAAGTTCAACACCACCCTATCCACGTAGGTTGTTCGGTGTAAAAAAATAGGCAGGTCTCCTGGCTCATGCTCAACACCCCTTAAAACCTTCCCATCCGGAGATAGTGGTATTGCTTAAGGAGCTCCCATTTACAGTGGCGGGACCGCGCCGGAATTTCACCGGACTTCCCTTTTCATGATCGATAGAAGAAATGACAACTATTTCTTCCTATCTATCAACCTATTTTTCTCACTATTCATTTAATACATATTTCACTATAGCTATATATTCAAAGTGTGTCAAGATATGGAACATTGTGATAACAATTCAATCGATTATGCAGTCAATTTACTTTTATTCACTGTTATTGTTTTTCCAGTCCAACCAAAGATGATTGTTAACAATGGTGACAGTAAGCAAAAAAAGGAAAATGGTAAATAGTCCATTGTTGAAACCCCCAGTACATTCGTTAAAAATACTCCACACACACTCCAAGGGATTAATGGATTTACAACTGTTCCAGCATCCTCTAAAACTCTTGAAAGATTTTTGTTTGCAAGTCCAAGTTTTTCAAATGGTTTTTGAAATGCTTCTCCCGTTAGAATAATAGATAAATATTGTTCTCCAATTAAAATATTTACCCCAATAGCTGTAAATGCAGCTGCTGTGATGACTGATCCAATTTTGTTTAATACTTTTGCTAAAGCCTTTAATAAAACTGGAATAATTTCTAAAGTAAACAATAATCCACCCATACTTAACGCAAGTATCACAAGTGAAACAGTAAACATCATACTATTCATTCCGCCTCTTGTTAACAAACTATCTATTGCTTCATTGCCCGTTTTCGAAACGTAACCATTAAAAAGAATTTGGAAAAGTTCTTGTCCACTTGGTATATGATGAAAAAGTGAAAGAATAATGGCAAGCAGTGAATTTAGTGCTAATGTTAAAAATGCTGATATTTTTTTATAAGCGAAAATTGCGAGTACAACTACCGGAATGAGGCTATACCAATGTACTAAATTGGTTTGTATTAGTGCTTCTTGAATACTAGTTAACTTATTTAAGTTCGCTGCCGATACACTCGGTGAACATACGGCATAAATGATAAAACTTATAATAAATGCTGGTACAGTAGTCCATGCCATGTTTCGAATATGCTCAAATAAATCGACGCTCATCATTGTTGATGCGATGTTCGTCGTATCGGATAATGGTGACATTTTATCTCCAAAAAAAGCTCCTGAAACAATTGCTCCCGCTGTTAACGCTAATGACGCATCAAGGGCGGAGGCAATTCCAATAAAGGCAACACCGAGAGTCGCTGAAGTTGTTAACGAGCTGCCGATCGCCATTCCCACAATAGCCGTAACAACGAAAACAATCGCATAGAAGAAATGAACAGTTACAATTTTAAAGCCAACAAAAACTAAAGTTGGAATTGTCCCACTTAGCATCCATGCAGCAATCAAAATTCCAATTAAGAAAAAAAGAAATACAGCGGATAGACCTGATTTCGCTCCATTTACCATCCCTTCTTCAAGAATTTTAAACGGCACTTTCTTCATTAGGCCATAGGATATAAGCATTAAAATTGATAATAAAATAGGGATATGAGGTGCAGCAGAATATTTCATTAAACTAATACTCATTAATCCTACAATAATCATTATAAGTATTATTGCCTCTATAACGGATGGCGAATGAGCTTTTTTATGATTTAACATGTTGATTACCTCCTCGATTTTAATAGAAAGAGCCTCTTCATCCCTAAAAAAGGGACGAAGAGGCTCTCCGCGGTACCACCCTATTTAATGACCGAAATCATTCACTCTTTTATCCAAAATGTTTAGCAACGGTGTATTTCATATCTATTGCTGCCTGAATTTTCAGCTCCCATTCAGTCTCTTCTTGCTGCATTCAATAGAATTACTTATGTCCGTTTTCTGGATCATCATTATTGACTTTTACACTTAGACGCTTTTAAGTAATAAAGTATTTGAATATAATATACCATGAAATTCGAATTAATCAAGAGTTAATTTTTTGGACAGGCTGTTACACCTGTCCCATTCATTATTCCATCGGATTTGTTAGCCGAATATCCGGATTTTTATCTTGGAACCATCTAAGTGCAAAATCATTTTCAAATAAAAATAATGGTTTATCGAAACGATCTTTTACTAAAAGGCTCCTTGAGCTTGAAAGTGATTCGTTTACTTGATCCTCATCAATCCAGCGAGCGATTTTCGATCCGATTGGCTCCATAATAACATCTGAATTATATTCATTTTTCATACGATGAACGAATACTTCAAATTGCAATTGCCCAACGGCACCTAGAATATAATCTTCCATTCGATACGTTTTATATAACTGGATTGCACCTTCTTGAACGAGCTGATGAACCCCTTTATGAAAATGTTTTTGTTTCATAACGTTTTTTGCAGATACTTTAACAAAAAGTTCAGGTGTAAATTGTGGAAGCTTTTCATAATTAATTAATTGCTTTCCAGATGTGATTGTATCCCCAATTTGGTAAGTTCCTGTATCGTACAACCCGATAATATCTCCACTTACCGCGGTATTTACCGTGCTGCGATCATCTGCAAGAAATTGGGTTGATTGCGATAATTTCATCGATTTACCTGTTCTTGATAAAGTGACATTCATTCCACGGTCAAATTGTCCTGAGCAAATTCGTACGAAGGCAATACGATCACGGTGTGCAGGATTCATATTCGCCTGAATTTTAAAGACAAACCCAGAAAAATTTTCATCAGTAGGATCGATGACCCCTGCATCTGAATTTCTCGGTTGCGGTGATGGTGCAAATTGCAGATACGTTTCAAGAAAGGTTTGGACCCCAAAGTTTGTTAAAGCACTTCCGAAAAATACGGGTGTTAATGTCCCATTGGCAATTCGTTCATTTGAGAATTCATTACCCGCTTCATTTAATAATAAAATTTCTTCAAGCGCTTGCTCATAAAGTCCAGATTGTTTAATTGGTGAATCCCCGTCAATTTCTCCCTCTTCATTAAGTGGAATAAATCGTTCGTTCTCTTCAACACGAAACTGTTCAATTCTATTATGGAAACGGTCATATATCCCGAGAAATTCTTTCCCCATTCCGATCGGCCAATTCATTGGATACGATTCAATTCCCAGTACTTCTTCTAATTCCGCTAATAACTCTAAAGGGGTTTTCCCTTGTCTATCCAACTTATTAATAAAGGTAAAAATCGGAATCCCTCTCATCCGACAAACTTTAAACAATTTCAGTGTTTGCTCTTCAATCCCTTTTGCGGCATCAATAATCATTACTGCACTGTCTACCGCCATTAATGTACGATACGTATCTTCACTGAAATCTTGGTGCCCTGGAGTATCGAGTATATTAACCCTTTTTCCATCATATTCAAATTGCATAACGGAAGATGTTACTGAAATTCCCCGTTGCTTTTCAATTTCCATCCAGTCTGAAGTCGCAAATTTTCCTGATTTCTTCCCTTTAACCGTACCCGCTGCACGGATTGCGCCGCCAAAAAGAAGTAATTGCTCGGTTAATGTTGTTTTCCCAGCATCCGGATGGGAAATAATAGCAAAGGTTCGTCTTGATAAAACCTCGTCTTTCAAAGAAGTCATGTTGTAAAATCCTTTCGTTTGTAGATTCAAAATTTAATTTCTATGGAATTTTTATGTTTTTTACATTGGAATCACCTGTTTACCTTTCTACATTTCTCTTGTCCATTGATTAATTCGATGTGCTAAAGCAATTGCATCTTCATCTGTCAATTTCACCTTAAGTGAGTCAATTAATTTCTCCAATAACTTCTCACCAAAGTCATCATATGTATAAGTTGTAGACCATTCTATTGCAGGAATAGCAACAACAAAATATTCATCTTTTTTGTTTTCATATATAAATAGGTTCATTTCTTTATCATTGAACATCGTTTTACGAATTTTCATTTCCTGTCCTCCAGTCACATTATATTATAAGGGAAAAGTGTCCGAGAAAAAAACAAATTATCCAATTTGCAAAAAATAATAGAAGGAACAAACTACGGTCCCTTCTTTACTTCTTATTTACATAGCACCAATTGGAACTGTTTCACCGATTCGTCCTTTTCTTCCCGTTGTCATTTCCGCTTGGGTTAATGAATTTAGTATAGCTTCCTCTGTTGCTTCTGCTGCCGCCTGGAAAAGAAGATTCATGATCGGATGATCATCTCGTAATATTTTTCTCTGTTCAATTGCTTCCTTGGTATCGTGAGGAATCTTTTCAGCGTTAGAAAATGCGATGACAACATCACCGCTCCCATTATGAATATGACTCCCAGTTCTACTCAATCCAACAATACATCTTTTTGCCAATCTCTTTAATTGCCGATCGGAAAGAGGGGCATCCGTTGCTAAAACCATCATAATCGATCCATCCGGTCGCTCTGTATGATCTTCTTCTACTGATTTTGCATAACGGAATTCTTCTTTTTTCCCAAAATTACTTTGCACTAACATTCCTACTGTAAATGTTAATTCCTCAAATGAAATCATTCGGGATGAGCTTCCAATTCCACCTTTATACCCAAAACACATCGTTCCTGTACCAGCACCGACAGCTCCTTCTTCCGCTTGATTGCTAGTTGCATTTTGAATTGCTTCAATTGCATGTTCCGGCTTTACCGCAAGGAGTCGAGCGGAGTTTAAATAACTATCATTACACTCACCCACTACAATATTAATTGAACTTGTCGTATCTCCGATTTTCCGATTCTCTTGTAGCATATACTGAAGTGTGCCATGCAAGACCGGTCCCACACTAAAAGTATTCGTTAACATAATTGGTGACTCAAGGCAACCAAGTTCCTCAATTTGAATAAGCCCAGTTGTTTTTCCAAAACCGTTTGCCACATACGTTGCAGCTGAAACTTTTTCCAAAAATAAGTTCCCATCATGCGGCAAAATCGCCGTTACACCTGTTCGAATACATTCATCATTTAAATCTTCCATTAAGGTTATATGTCCTACCTGCACGCCTTTAACATCCGTTATGCAATTGTTCATACCTGTCGGAAGGCTTCCTACTTTAATTCCAATTTCACGCGCTTTCATTTTCATTCCCCCATCCTACGTTCATGCCTGTAATAACATCAACGAATTCGATGATATTTCGTTTTCCTGACTCCAATTATGAATAATCCTATACATTTCTTTTATATTTTCAGGCGAGAAGTTATAAAAATCTATTAACTTTACTAATCTTAAACTTTGTCCAGAAGGGATAGATAATCGTTTAGTATTGAACAATGGAATATCTATATCATTTTTTTCTACTATATCGTTAAGGGCATGGTAAATATCGAGACTAGCCTCTTTTTGGAGTCTAGTTAAATTGTGCCATCGAGCTGATTGCGGTATGTAAAAACCTTTAAAATATTCCGGCTCTTCGATTAGTCCATCTACTTCTTTACTACAAATACCTCTTACCAAAAAATCTTTTCTTATCTCCCGTCTTTCTTTTTCAAATAAATCATTAATTATTTTTAATACAAGTAAGTCTTGCACGATAAATAAATGCTTTCCTCGCATTATTTCTTTGCATTTTGAAAGAAGCTGTTCAAACGATATTGACATAAAGTCCCCCCTTTCGGCTATATAAAAAGAACCTTAATTTATCCTATAAAAAAATTAAGGCTCTAAAAAACTTATTGTGGGACGATGTCTGATTGTACATAAGCAAATAGTAATTGTTCTGTGTTGCGGATGGATGATTCATGTGTGCGTTCAAATGCGTGAGAAGATTCAATTCCGGGTCCAACAAGACCATGAACGATATCAAATCCGGCACGAATAGCTGCTGAAGCATCGGATCCGTAGAAAGGATAAATATCTACTTTATATTCAATATTGTTTTCCTTCGCTAAATTGACTAAATGTTTACGTAAACCATAATGATATGGACCGCTAGAATCTTTTGCACAGATAGAAACAGTATATTCATCGGAGGACTGGCCGTCACCAAGAGCGCCCATATCGACCGCTAAATATTCTACGGTTTCAGGAGTAATATTTGAATTTCCTCCATAGCCGATCTCTTCGTTATTAGAAATGAGAAAATGTGTTGTGTATGGTAGTTCAACATTATTTTCCTTAATGAATTTAATTAGTCGTAAAAGAATCGCAGCACTTGCTTTATCATCAAGATGACGAGATTTAATGTATCCTGATTCCGTAATTTCTACACGTGGTTCAAATGAAACAAAATCTCCTTCTTCAATACCAAGTGCACGTACATCTTGTTCATTTAATACTTTTTCATCAATACGAACTTCAATATTTTCCTCATTACGCTCTGCTTTTCCGGCATCTTTATATACATGAACGGATTGCTGATGCATAAGAATTGTTCCTGAATATACTTTTCCTAAAGAGGTTTCAATTTTACAATATTCCCCTTCAACGGAATTCCAACGGAAACCACCGATCATCGTTAACTTTAATCGGCCATTGGCTTTTACTTCCTTTACCATTGCTCCTAATGTATCGACATGCGCAGTTAACATACGGTGCTGTTCCGTGTTTTTCCCTGGTAATGTAGCAATGAGTCCGCCTTTACGATTTCTATACATTTCAACATTTGAATCTTTTAAATATTGCTCACAAAAGTCGATCACTTTTTTTGTATTTCCCGATGGACTTGGAATCGATACGAGCTGTTTGATTAACTCCATTGTTTCTTTAGCATTGCCATATGTATTCATGAAAGATCTCTCCTATTTTCAATTTCACTCTTCTATTATATTAGAATATTTTGAAATACAATAGTCATACGCATTATTTTTTCGAATAATCATGTATAATCATTTATGAGGAGGAATGTACAAATGGAAGAACATCGTTTTCATTTAACAGCAAATTGGACCGGTGGAAGAAATAGTGTTGGTGAAATTAATGCGGGAAACTTAAAAACACAAATATCGATCCCCCCTGAAATGGATGGTCCAGGTATTGGAACAAATCCGGATGAAATGCTCCTTGGTGCTGCAGCAACATGCTATATTATTACGCTTGCAGCAATGCTAGAAAGACGAAATATTCCTGTTGCAAGTTTAACGCAACATTCAGAAGGAATAGTAGAAGTAGATAAAGGAGTTATTACATATAAAAAAATTATTCATCGCCCAAATGTCGTCTTGAAAAAAGAATGTTCGGCGGATCAAGTAGAAAAAGTGAAAGTGCTTGCTGAACGGGCAGAAAAAAGCTGTATGATTTCAAGAGCTATTCAAGGTAATGTTGAAATTGGTTTAGAAGCAATTATCGGGATTGAGAATTAACGGATGTAATTAAACTCATTTTTTCTATTCTAAAAATCCCTCCTTCGGAAAAACTATTGATGAATAGAGAAGGAGGATTGAAAGATGAAGAAAAATCAAAAACCGTCAATTGCCCCTGGAATGGACGATGCTGAAGAATTAGATAGAGAGGCTACCCCCGAAGAAATTGAAAAAGGGGAATACACAAATGTAACAACTTTTTCTTGGGATGAAGTAGATCCAAGCTAAAACTTACCACTTTTGGCAGCCGCTAGCTGCCATTTTTTTATTCAAAAAAATGACTGATCCCCGCTAAAAGTGTAAAATGGGTTCATATAACTATATTATACAAGGAGAGAAATCACATGAAATTTGCAACGATTGGAACTAATTGGATTACGTCCACTTTTATTGAATCTGCCCACAAATCTGGAAAACTTACGTTGAAAGCGGTCTATTCAAGGTCTATTAATAAAGCAAAAGAATTTGCTGCAAAGCATTCCGTTCCATTATATTTTAACGATATAACGGAATTAGCGAAACACCCGGAAATTGATATCGTCTATATTGCCTCACCAAATTCATTGCATTTTGAACATGCAAAACTATTATTAGAAAATAATAAACATGTCATTTGTGAAAAACCGATTTTTTCTAATATGAAAGAGTTTACAGAAGCTCACAAAATAGCTAATGATCATGGAGTTTATTTATTTGAAGCTATTCGGAACATCCATACCCCAAATATAAACCAGTTAATGAAGCAATTGCCCAAAATCGGAACGATAAGAAGCGCACTATTGCATTATGTACAGTATTCATCTCGCTATGATGCCTTTTTAGATGGGGAAACTCCAAATGTTTTTTCAACAGAATTTTCCGGGGGAGCATTGGTTGATTTAGGAGTTTATCCACTTTCCGTCGCAATTAAACTTTTTGGAAAGCCATTATCCTATTCATATCATCCAACTATACTTCGAAGTGGTGTGGATGGAAATGGAACTCTTATTCTCCGGTATAAAGAGTTTGTTTGTACAATTATTTGTTCTAAGATTTCTCACTCATATATTCAAAACGAGATTCATGGGGAGACTGGATCAATCCTTATGGATAGCGCAACACCAACGAGTTTAGAGTTGATAAATAATAAAACAAAAGAAAGAAAATCTATTGGTGTAGATCAAGAAGAATTAGATATGATCTATGAAATCGATACGTTTACCAATATTATCGAGAATAATGATCAAACAGCCTATTCAGAACTAACTCAAATTAGTGAAACAATACTATCGATTACTGAAACGGTTAGAAAGCAAAATAATATTATCTTTCAATCGGATAAATAAATTTTTTCATAGAATCCATGAAACGAGCCTGAACTATAACTAGTTTCACGTTTCACGGATTTTGTGCTGGTATAATATTCACTCGTATTTCAGAACCATATTTCATTTTCCCCTTCACTTATGGTACATAGTTACTATATAATGATTATGACTATATACTTAGGGGGCGAAAAATACGATGATAAGAGAAGATGAACATTTACTATTTATTAAAGAACTTGGTCGCCTTTTTGAAGATTTCAATCATTGTGAATGTGAAGAAATCCGAAAAGATATTCTTAAGGATATTCAGTTGCTTAGTAATGTAATAAATCCGGATCATGAACTTTCTTTTCGCTCAATTGTCTAAATTTCTTCATACACTCCTTTTTAATTTCAAGTGAAAGATTAGCTTTTTTAATAGGAATTTAATACTATTTGATTATCATATTTTGGGGGAACTCAAGTGAAAAAAATTGCTCTAGGCGCTATCATAACTATCGTCATTCTCGTGCTAATTTTTATTTTTGTGATGGAGCTTTACCCTTTTTCCTAAAAATACAAATACATAACCCGTATATGGCTGCATAAAACGCAGCCATTTTTTATGTTTATTTTTTTATAATCAATTTCTTCACATTAAATCTATTTTTTCGGTAATACTAAAAACAAAGAATAAAAGGGATGATATCCAATTAAAGAATGAAGAGTTTGGAAAGGATAACATAGATTGATGTACATAATAAAATTAATAGAAGCCTATCTTCCATTTATAGGATTTGGATTCTCATTTAGTGTTTTCATTATTGCTTTCAGTGCAAGTATGATCAATAAAAAGAAAACAAAGAACCAAAATTAGCAAGCGAACAATCTTAACAAATTATTAATATTTATTTAACGAAATATTAGTATCTATTTATTATGATTAGTTTGTATCCGATATAATAGATACTTCCCCCCGAAAAATCCAGCTTGCTGGATTTTTTTGTACTTCAAACCCTATCCAATAACAGGAAGATATAGGTAATGAAAATGATGATTAATAATAGACTGGACTGGTTTTCAGAACCAATCTGATAAGAAAAACTTATTTTGGTTATGAGCTGTGAAGTGAGCGAGATGGGACGATGATAATGCAAATCTTGCAGCTATGGTACAGGTATAGGTAGAAGCGGGACAATGATTACTCGATTCACATAGCTATGGTACCGGTTTAGGGTGAAGTGGTACGATGATTACGCGATTCACACAGCTATGGTACCGGTTTAGGGGTAAGCGGGACGATGATTACGCGATTCACACAGCTATGGTACCGGTATTGGGGCAAGCGGGACGATGATTACGCGATTCACACAGCTATGGTACCGGTATTGGGGCAAGCGGGACGATGATTACGCGATTCACGCAGCTATGGTACCGGTATTGGGTGAAGTGGTACGATGATTACGCGATTCACGCAGCTATGGTACCGGTTTAGGGGTAAGCGGGACGATGATTACGCGATTCACGCAGCTATGGTACCGGTTTAGGGGTAAGCGGGACGATAGTTGCCCAGAACCCGCTGAAACGGCCCCTCAAAGGTAAGAACCGTGCTGCAAACACCTCCATGAGATACGAAATTCCCTATCCATTCTTTCTTAGTATATAGTACCTTCGATTTCCTGAATCCCTTATTTTTTTAGGTGTATGATATTTGGATCCTCAATTTCCAATAGTTCTGTCCTATCATCCCATTCGTCTATTATGCTTTCCGGAAGCTCTTCTTCTTCCATTTCTTCATACATTACTTCTGTCCAACTTCCTTTAATAAAATTGAATAATCTATTTGGCAATTACAGCACCCCATTTATAATAAAATAACCGCTTCACATTAGTATTTGACTTAAAAAACAGTTTTTATCCAAAATGAGATATAAATTTCACCATAAAAAAAGCCCAACTGCATCGCAATTGAGCTTTGCTCTCACTATTGACCTATAAATAATCCGATGGCCAACAAAAGTCCAAAAAATGTATTCGTTTGTGCTGTCGATTTCATCGCTGTAATCATTTTAATGCCAACTCCACCGCCTACGAATCCTTTAATTGCTTTAACCGGAATCGGCAGACTTAAAAAGACAAAACAAGTCCACGGACTTACAATATTCATCACAACTAATAACAATATCCATAAATAAGCAAGCGCAAATGCAACACCTAATACATAGATTGCATTTTTCCGGCCAATTAAAATGGCTAATGTTTTTCTTCCACCGAGCGTATCTTCCTCTATATCTCGAATATTATTAGCCAAATTGATTGCCCCAACTAAAATTGCAATAGGAATGGATAATAAAACACTTTGTTGATTAACATACCCCGTTTGGATAAAGAATGAAATCAAAATAAACATAGATCCCATACATACTCCAGCAAATAACTCGCCGAATGGTGTATAAGCAATTGGGAGCGGACCACCAGTGTATAAATAACCGATTGCCATGCCAACCACTCCAATTAATGCTAACCACCAGCTGCTTGCCATACAAATATAAAAGCCAAATATAATTGCGATTGCATAGCATAAAATAGCTAAATTCAGGACAGTTTTAGGTTTCATTCCTTCTCGTACAATTGCCCCGCCGATACCAACCGAATCAGCTGTATCCAGTCCCCTTTTGAAATCATAGTACTCATTAAATAAGTTCGTAGCAATTTGTATAAATAAACAAGAAAATAGCATAGCTAGAAAAAGCCAAATATTAATATGATTATAGAATCTTGCAGCAGCTGTACCGATAAGAACAGGTACAAATGAAGCTGTTAAAGTATGAGGACGAGTTAACTTCCACAACACCTTCAAGTTCTTTTTTCGATTCGTGTCCATGATTTTTAATCCTTCCTTTAATCATTCTCACCCGTTCAATATTTTATCATATTTTTCATTCATACGTTAGAGTCAATTTCATAATTGCTCTTTTTAAAAATACAGAATCCTACAGAATTTCTAAAATATATTTTTAAAAACAGAAATCATGCTACTTGTTGCTGATTTAATTGTACATTAATTCGGTCTGCGGCTAACTTTGAAGCATTATAAATAAGGGTTACCATGTCAAAATGAATTTTTGCACGTTTCCCAGTACGATAGCGAACATTGTTCAGTTGAAAGAATTCTTTCAGATAGGCATTAACCCGTTCTACGGCAGTACGACGTTTGAAAATGTTTTTCCATGCTTGTGACCCGCGTGCTGGTGCGGTATATCTGCGAAGGTCTGAAGTGATTTTCACTTTATAAACCTTTTGGCAAATACCTTCATTAGCTAAGGGACAGTCGCTGCATTCCTTTGGTCTTGTGTATTTCAATGTTTCATATTTAGGATCAAAACTATCATAACGATAAGAATGCTCTCTGAAACAAGTTGGGGCAAAGTGTTTATCATAGCCAATGATTTCCCCTTCATTTCGCTTATTATACGCGATGACGGATTGTTGTCCCATTCGATGTACCTGCTCGTATATGGGTTCATAGTCATAGCCCGCATCCATTGTTTGATAACGTAATGGAAGGTGAAGGCGTTCCTGAATTCCTTTCAGTAAAGGGATAGCTGCCTTACCATCATTTAGACTCCCAGATGAAAAAAGAGCCTGTAGAATGTATTGGCTTGATGTACCAACGGCTAAATGACCTTTGTAGCCAAACCAAAAAACATTTTGTCCTTCTGAGTTCTTTTTCACGCCCCATTTAGGGTCTTGGGGAACTTCGGCACGTAGTTCGGCTAGGGGAACATCTAATTGGGCCACAATTTTTCTATCATATAAAGGTAAATTGGCTTCCGTTTCAGCTTGTTCTTTAAGCCACCCGTCACGCTCATCTTTTGATTTCCGACCACGTTTTTGGGGTTCAGATTTTGGCTTTTCTTCTTTTGGCTGCGCTTGGTCTCGTGCTTCAAAATGGGTTGCATCAATGGCCACTGTATCATCCGTGATGAAACCTTCTGCAATAGCCTGGAGGACCACTTTTTCTTGTTCTTTCTCAAGGATATCGCTTTCCTCCAATTTCGTTATGAGACGTGAATAGGAGGATTCTGAAGGCACATGATCAGAAACCAAAAAGCCACAATTTAACTTAAAAGCTAGATCATCATGAAGACGTTTTATAAGATCCTTCATCGTAGGGATGCGCTCTATGTATCTTACAAAGGTGGAGATAATCATGGCTGCATAGTTTAGTTCTTCCGGTGCACCCAACCGTGATTTTTTCGCCACTTGATGGTACATCGAATCCAAATCTACCGCTGAAATAATGGCTTCATATTTTTGGGTAGGTTCCATGTCAAATAATTCCTGTATGCCAAATAGGCTAGGTTGTCGTATAATAGTCATAAGAAGTACTCCTCCAGTCTTTTTATGGTTTGTGGTCAACGTAAGCCCGAATTATAAAAAATAAGTGTACCTTTCGGTACGCATCGTAAATAGCCGTAAATTCTGACTTTTTTAATCGAATTACGGCTATTTCATTTATTTGCTACATTCTGCCTGAATCATTTTTGACCAGGGCATGTATTGATCTAAAATTTCAGGGTTTTGTTGGACGCCGAGATTTGGTAAATCCGTAAAAAGTTTCTTTATATATTCATAGAAATCAACGCCGTTACTTTTGGCAGTTTCAGCAATACTTAAACAGATGGCATTCGCTTTTGCACCAGCTTCACTTACACTAAAGAGCCAATTTTTTCTTCCTATAACGTTGGGACGGATGGCGTTCTCGGCTGGATTATTATCCATTTCAATTCGCCCATCATTCAGGAATAATTTGAGTCCATTTGCCCTGTTTAATGTGTATTCAGTCGCTTTTGCTAACGCATTTTTCCGTAAAATGGTGATGTTTCAACCCAGTGAAGGAATTCCTCCACGATTGGCTTCGAGTACTTTTGACGTTTTTTTTTCTTCGTTTACTCGGAGACAAACGTTTAAATTGCCTTTCTAGTCGATATAAATCATCACAATATTTCACACCGATTCTACCATTTTTGCTATCAGCTTTCAGCCAATAACGACGAACATGCGCCCAACAATTTGCGAAATTAACGCCTTCCAACTTATCATAAGCAGAATAACCATCACACACAATCGTTCCAGAAAAGCCTTCAATAAAACTTTCAAGGACAGATCGAGCTCGAGATAATGCGCTTTGAAAGAGAGTCATTGTTAGGCTTTGGCACACTTCGAAACACCCAATTATACGCATTGGCTTGGCCAGATTTCCCATCGGATCGGTTGATAATTTGTCCGTATGTTTCATCGACATGCAAAACCGATTTTGCCATCATCAACTCTTTCATTCGTTCGTATACAGGTAACAGCCAATCATGTGCTACACGGATAACCCAATTCGATAGGTTTTTATCATTGGTATTCAGTCCATAGCGATTCCATTCCTTTACCTGACGGTAAAGAGGTAAATATTGTGCAAATTTATCATAGATGACTTTGGCAAGTACGCTAGGACTTGCGATGCTACGCTGAATCGCTGGTTGTGGTGCTTTCCCGCGTTTGATTTGTGCTGGCTGTGATGAATCAACTTTGCAGTCTTTACATTCATACGCATGTTCAATGTGCTGTACTTTCATCATTTTTGCAGGAATAAATTTTGCTTCTTCACGTACAAGTGTACTACCAATTTCAATCATTTGCCCTTGGCAACAGTCACAGATTGTATTTTTCGGATGATGGTGAATAGCTTCTACTTCAATACCATCATGCAAGGAATCATTTCGTTTTTTTGATTTAACTTTTCGTACAACAGTATAAGAGATTGTCTGTTGGCTTTGTTCTTCTGTGTGCTCAGGTTCGCTAAAAGCCGGGTCATCATCAAATAATGAGCCTTGCCCATCTGGTACGTTGTATTTCGATTTTTCGGATTTCGATCCATATAAAAGTTTTGTTAAATGGCGAATTTGTTCAGTTAGCGCTTCAATCTGTTTAGTTGATTGATCTAGCTTTTTCGATAAGTCTTTGTTTTGTTGATTTGAATGAGCCAATTGTTCTTCGAGAAGTCGAATTAATTTCCCATATGGATTCTTGTTATTGGAAGAAGTATTAACCATTTATTTCACCACTTTTCGTTCACCATAAGTTAGTTATATTATAACATTTTTAACGTAGAAAGCGAAGTTGAAAATGGCTATAAACCAACATTTCTAGCTTGTTTAGAATACTCCTTTTTGTGATTTTTGAATGGCCTTTGGTTGCTGAATGGACAACCCTTCTAACAACCAGCGAACCTCCTGTTGCGAAAGTTTACGTACTTCATTTTCATCTTTTGGCCATTGAAGTTTTCCTCCATCTAGTCGCTTATAAAGCATGGCGAAACCATCGCCATCAAAATATAAACATTTATAACGGTCTTTACTCCAACCAGAGAAAAGGAAAATAGAATCTCCATATGGATCAAGTTCGAAAGAATCTTGAATTAGCGTTGCTAATCCATCAATTCCCTTCCTCATATCTGTTTTACCGCAAATAATATAAATGTTTTTTACACTGGTATAATCATGTTTCATAGATTTTTCAACTCCCTCATGACCGTTTGGATGATGTGCTCATCTACGCCGTTGAAGAAGGAAATTTCAGCAGCTTCAATTTTGATTGTGCAAAAGCTATTTGAAGGATCTTTCGAAGTTGTGGATGTTATAATATTTTTTTCTGGTTGTATTGAAACGGGGACGATTGTTAGTTTTTGTTGTGACATAGGAAAAGCACCTCCTTAATTGATACGATTATTGTACTAAGGGGTGCTGATCATTTATATGCGTTGTTTGAATGGGGGCTTACTGGTCAACTACCATTATACAAGATTTGGGGAGGTACTTCTTTTTTTATCTCTTAAACCCCTTGATACACAAGGGCTAAGAATTATGAAATTCATTCGTTATATAAAAAATTTAGAAAAACCGTTAAAATCTTATTTTCATTCGTTTAATTGTGAACATCAAATTTCCACGAAGAATACTAGTGGCTGATAACAGAGCAAAAAAATATCCAGTCATAGACTGGATACAAAAAAGTTTTATAAAAATAGGGGATAAGAAAAGAAAAAATCTTATAAGTACATTTTACACACTTTAAAGCGTTAATGCATGAGGATATTAGATTAATACTATTTACCCCTTTTTTATTTATATTTTGTACTAAAATTGTAATTGAGATAGTATCCTAATAAATACAGATGTTTTAGCTATACCTATATCAGTCCCAAAATGTTGAATCCTACTGAAATAAACTTTCTTCAACAATGGACATTTCCCGCCTTCTTATATACAAAAGTGGATTATTTTACTTTATTTTGTTATTATATCATTTGTAGATTTGGAAAGTTTACTACTAAACTATTTTTGCATATATGCAAGTATCGCGTAATTCGTTGGTATCAGGAGATACGTCATCGTTTTTTAATATCCCTTCCAAAGTAAACCCTAATCTTTCCGGAATCGCTCTACTCTTAACGTTTTTTTCATCGCACCTAATTTCAACTCTTCTTGCACCCAATTCATGGAAAGCAAAATCTGCAATACCCTTAACCGCTTCTGTCATATACCCTTTTCCACTAAAACGGCTATCAATCCAATATCCTATTTCAAACTTTGGAATAGACCAATCTATTCTATGTAATCCGGAAGATGCAATAAATTCTCCAGTTTCCTTTAAAAAGACTAATAATCTTAAGTCCTCTCTTTTTAAAAAGGATATATACGATGACCTTATATTTAATTCAACATCCTGTTCAGATTGTTCTTTTTGAGCGAATGGCATCCATGGTTTAAGCTCATTTATAGATGCTATAATAGCATCAAATACAACCTTTCCGTCTCCTGGTCTTGGCATTCGAATAACTAATCTTTCAGTTGAAAATTCTTCCGGAAACTCTTTAAGCATAGGGTTCATTCTATCAACTCCATTATTGAAATCTTCTTATTTTTCCGACGATACGCCTTTTAATCTTTAAAATCAATAAATCCAATTAATGAATCGTCTTATATTCATGTCGAAATTAAAAGACAAACTTACAAAATAGATTTTATTTTAATCTTGTGGATGAAAAGATACACTAGCACTGGTTTCTATATTCTTATCATCAATTGTTAAAAATACCGTTCTCTTTTTCTCTTCCCACATTGTACTTTGTGTACTGTAATCATCGGAATAATAAAATCCTTTCACCTTAATTTTTTCTTCCTTTTTAACTTTTTTAGCAAGAGAGTCGTGAATTCTACTCATTTCATTCCAACTATGATATTTTTTTCCTAAATCTAAGCTATACATAACCATTATCAATTTATTATTGTCAAATTGATATACTAAATTTGTATTGTATCCATACTTTTTAGTTTTATAAATAAGAAACTCTTTATCTTTACTTATTAATTTTGCCTTTTCTACTTTCTTAACTTGTTTTTGTGAGTCTCCCCAATATGTTCCTCTTGTAGCATAAGGATGAACTTTTTTCATTTTATTAAGAATGCTTTTGGGAACTGCAGTGTATTTCACCGATTTAGTATTCATCTTTATATATTGACTTGAACCAATGTAGTAAGTTTTTTGTTTCTTATCAACTTTATAAACTCGATAAACACTCTTTGGTTTTACCTTCTTATAATATACAAGTTTCTTATTTTTCATCTTATAGATATTGGTATTTTTCTTAATATCTACTTTACCAATCTGATCTTTTTTCACTAGCATATTTCCCCAAATAACATTATGGTGTGCAAATGCTTGTTTTGATGAAGTACCTAGAAGAATTGATAGAACAAATAGTAATACGCCAAACGTCATTAATAATTTTTTCATTTACAATAATTCCTCCTTTACATAGTTCATTCGACACAGGAGAAAAGATCCCTCTAAAATTATGGATAAATTTTCATACTGCATTCCCCACTTGCTTTAACACATTCAATATCAGAGGCGAAACCCTGGACTAATGCCAAAAAAAACAATTAAATTTGTTTTTGGTCAATATTTTCGTAAAAGGAAATAATTCAAGTGAGATAGAATACTAATATTAGGTGATGAAAATGAAAAAAGTTAAAAGTAATATAGGGGCTGGCTAATAAAGAAGGATGAACACAATAGGGAATTTTTAAAAGACAGATATGGAAAATTACTTAATACAATATCAAATTGGTGTACCGGTAATAGTTTCCCTTCAGTACCGGAGCTTTATGATATTGCAGAGCTATTAAGTTAAAGTGGATGAACTATAAGAAAGGATTGTAGAAAAAACAACTGAAGATATTTTAAATCAAGATATTTAAGTTTTAGAACTTGATGAACCGAATAAAGTACATAAAATAAGGAGTAAGTATTATGAATTTAAATTTTTTATCAGAATTAAGAAATATTCGTATTACACTTGTTGTGCTGACAATTGTTTTAACCCTTTCAACATGTAGTAGGGACAATACTCAAAATATTAATAATGATTCTCAAGAAATATACCCCAAGTTTTCATCTACTAACATGATAGATTTTGGAAATGGTGACTTTGGAGTATTAACCAGTGAATCTGATTATGGAGATGATGTAATTCGTATTTATCATTACGATAAAAAACAAATGAAGTTACATTTAAAAAGGAACAACCGCTAATTGAATTACAGAATAATGATGAATAATAATGCAGCCCTTCTCGATAAGAAGGGCTGCATTATACTCTTTAGCACCCCTGGTAAATGATCCTGTTGCAACAACATAACCACCAGCTGGATTATTAACTAATCTTTGACAATGGAGAAGATATTTCTTACAAATGTTAGTGGTAATATCTTGAACATTTAATATTTCATTTTCAGAACAATATTGTTGAAACTGTCCAAGAATATTTTTGCAGGCTTGAATAGTAGTAGATGATAAATTTTTAAATTCCTTATCATCTAAAAAATCTTGAATGGGAAATTTGATAAGCATAAAAAAACCACCTCAAATTATTTGTGAAGTGGTCTAGTCGTAGTGAAAGAATTTTATCTCCAACCACTACATTTTTAACTTTTTATAAATGGTATTCAACCCTTGATACGATTGGATTTATGACCTGTGAGGGACTTGAACCCCCGACCCCAACCCTGTCAAGGTTGTGCTCTCCCAACTGAGCTAACAGATCGTAATATTATGTAGAACAATAATAAATATATTATGCTTCCTCTCTTCTGTCAACTGTTTTTTTGTTATATAAAATTATTTTCCTTTTTAAGTAGTTCGAAGTAAAATTAAAAGTAAATAGATAGGAGGCAGCAAATTGAGTACACAAAAAAGCACGATTACAGAAATAATGTTTGAGAGTAAAGTATTAGGGGAAAATTTAACTGTCTTAGTTTATTTACCTGCCAATTACTCCCCACTGTATAAATATAATTTATTAATTGCGCAAGATGGGAAAGATTATTTTCAACTAGGAAGAATAGCGCGAGTGGCGGATGAGTTGCTGGATAATGCAGAAATTGAAAACGTTATTATCGTGGGAATTCCGTATCAAAATGTCCATGATCGACGAAAGAAATATCATCCCGAAGGTGAGCAAAACGATGCCTATATTCGATTTTTAGCACATGAACTCGTTCCATTTTTGGATGAAAAATATCCTACATATCAAGTTGGGAATGGGAGAATCTTAATTGGAGATTCGCTTGGGGCGACCGTTTCATTAATGACTGCTGTGAAATATCCAAATATTTTTGGAAAAGTTATTTTGCAATCGCCATTGGTCAATGATCAAGTGCTACAACTTGTGAAAAATCACCCAAACCCCCATCTGTTAGATATTTATCATATTATTGGCAAGGGAGAAACCGAAGTTACCACTACAAATGGAACTATTCAAGATTTTTTAACACCAAACCGTGAACTTCATGAATTATTTGAAGAAAAAGGTTTTCAAAACTTTTATGAGGAATTTGAAGGAAATCATACATGGAAGTTTTGGCAGCCCGATTTAAAAAGAGCGTTAAAACATGCATTATAGACCGATATATAGTTTATTATGTTAAATTTTCCGAAAAATTGTTATAATAATATTAATTAAGTATTTTTTAAGGAGGTAATAACAAATGAAATATGGTATTGTCATGTTTCCATCAAAGAAACTACAAGATCTTGTGAATTCCTACAGAAAAAGATATGATCCTCATTATGCGCTGATTCCTCCTCATATTACTCTAAAACATGTATTTGAATCTTCGGATGATGAAATTAAGACTGTTTCACGTAAACTTAATCAATTATCTAAACAGCATCATCCAATGAAGATTCATGTATCAAAGGTTAGTACATTTCAACCTGTAAATAATACAATTTATTTCAAAGTCGAGCCGACACCAGAACTAGAACAATTAAACAAAGAATTGTACAGTGAGCTACCTGGAGAAGAACCAGAGTATTCTTTTGTACCACATATTACCATTGGTCAAAAGTTATCAAATGACGAACATTCTGATATTTATGGACAGCTAAGTATGGTTGGAATCGAGCATGAAGAAGTGATCGACCGTTTTCACCTTTTATATCAACTTGAAAGTGGTCAATGGACCGTTTATGAAACATATCGCCTAGGAGAGGAATAATTGCACAGTGAAAGTCATTCAAGTAGAAACAGAAGAACAGTTAAATGATGCATTTACTATTAGAAAAAAAGTCTTTGTCGAAGAACAGCATGTCGATGTTGAGGAAGAAATTGATCAATACGAAGAAAATTCGGAGCATTTTGTTTTATATGATGAAAATAATGCGGCCGGAGCCGGGCGTTTCCGAATCCTTGATGGGAAGGGAAAGGTAGAACGAATATGTATTCTACCTGCATATCGTGGCAAAGGTGCCGGCAAAATAGTAATGGATGCAATTGAACAATATGCAGCGCAGCAAGATGTTCACGTCTTAAAGCTTAATGCGCAAACACATGCCATCCCTTTTTATGAAAAATTAGGCTATAAAGTAATATCAGAAGAATTTATGGATGCGGGAATTCCACATAAAACGATGGAAAAACGCATTTAATGAATGAGGGTATCAAAAGATGCCCTCATTTTATTTTTCTTTTATAAAAGAACCTTCTTTAGGAAAACTTACTACTGAAGGAGGATATTATGAAACTGTTTATTGAATACATACTAGATGAATTGGAACAAATTGGATTAAATAATAATTATCGTGTTTCTCTTTCCTCTTCAACAAATGAGGAAAATTATGTACGAGGTGTTATGCAATATTTTGATCAATACTTCGATATACATTTTATTATTATTTTTAGTCATCCCGAAGAAAATCCAAATTTAAATTATATTTTTTGGATTCTAGACCAAGAAGGCAACAAAAGTTTAATTAATGGCTCAGAGAAAAAAGAGAAAAAAACTGACATCATAAAAGAAAAGGCACTAAAAGAAATAAAAATCAACTTAACCGAAGGAGAAGATATTCGCTACCTACTGGAAGAAATCAATCAAATCGTAAAAGGAAATGTATAAAAACCAGTTTACTGGTTTTTTTTGTTGCCTCAATTACTTTTCTCTCCCAACAAACTTTTAAAATTCAGGTACCTAATTATCGCTTTAACATATGTTATATTGAACAATTTGCCTAGGCATTAGCACAATGAAAGGATGCGATGAATCTGAAAAGAAAATATGTATATTTTATCCCATTTTTACTTTTCATCTTATTCATATCAACAATTATGAGTGGGTGTAATAAAGGGAATCCAAAGGCAGCTTCTTCTTCAGATGACAAGGTTCTGCGGATCGGTTATCAGAAAAATTGTCCTTTAGTTATTCTGAAAGAGCTCGGTACGTTGGAGAAGGAATTAAAATCTCACGGCTATAAGGTAAAGTGGTCTGAATTCCAAGCGGGTCCAGCACTACTTGAAGCATTAAGTGCCGGCAGTATTGATTTCGGTAGAACGGGCGATTCACCACCAATTTTTGCACAAGCAGCGGGTTCTACATTACGATATGTTGCCTCTGGGATCTCTAAATATCAAGGCTCAGGTATTCTAGTCAAAAATGATGGACAAATCAAAAGCTTAGCTGATCTAAAGGGGAAAAAGATTGCATTTGCAAAGGGTTCCAGCTCCCATTTTTTACTCATTAATGCGTTGAAAAAAGCGAATATATCTATAAACGATATTGAACCCGCCTATTTAGCACCAGGAGATGCAAGAATAGCTTTCGAACAAAATAAAGTAGACGCTTGGGTTGTTTGGGACCCATTTACGGCAGATGCTGAAAAATTACCTAATACAAAATTTCTAGTGAATGGAAAAGGACTTACTTCCGATCGCGATTATTTTGTTGCATCCTCTACGTTTGCGAAGGCCCATCCTGACATTATTAAAGTCGTTTTAAAGGAAGTACAAAAATCGTCAGACTGGGCGAATAGTCATCAAAAAGAAGCAGCCGAGCTACTTTCAAATCTTCTCGGAATTGAGGAGTCCTCCATGCTCAAGGCGATTGAAAGAAGAACATACGGTGTTGAAAAAATAACAGATGAAGTAATCAACGAACAGCAACATATCGCTGATACATTTTACGAATTAAAAATTATTCCGAAAAAAGTAAACATAAAGGAGAATGTCCTCAATTTAAACGAAAACTAGAAACGAAAGGATGCCTATACGTGAAAACATTCATAAAGAAACTAGTGCCTTGGGGAATTCCCGTTCTAATCGTTGTATGCTGGCAGTTTTTCACAAAGTTTCACATCTTGTCTACCAACTTTTTACCAGCCCCTTCCGATGTGTTTGTGGCGGCATTTCATTTAATCAATAACGGAGAGTTATTTCATAATGTATGGGTTAGTTTATGGAGGGCTTTACTTGGTTTTTTCATTGGTGGAAGTATCGGTTTTATCCTCGGACTGTTGAATGGCATCTTTCGAACGTCTGAAACATTATTAGATACTTCGATACAAATGCTGAGGAATATCCCACATCTTGCCCTCGTGCCGTTAGTGATTCTATGGTTTGGAATTGAAGAGGAGGCAAAAATATTTCTCGTTGCGACTGGTGTTCTATTCCCTATATATCTTAATACCTATCATGGTATAAAAAATGTCGATAAGGGATTAATCGAAATGGGAAAAAGTTATGGACTAAAAGGTTTCCCCCTCTTTGTTCACATCATTTTCCCTGGTGCCCTTTCCTCCATTCTTGTCGGTGTCCGTTTCTCTTTAGGGATTATGTGGGTGACACTTATTGTAGCAGAAACTATATCTTCTACTTCGGGAATCGGCTATATGGCGATGACCGCAAGAGAATTTATGCAAATGGATATCATTGTATTAAGCATTCTTCTATATGCCTTATTAGGAAAGGCATCCGATATCATTGCCAAGTTTTTTGAAAAAAAATGGCTTCAATGGCATCCAAACTATCAACAAAGGAGGATTGATTAAATGAGAAGCAAAGTCAAAAAAGGTTATTTAAGACTTACACATATTAATAAAAGTTATAAAAATGTAGCAGTTTTAAAAAATCTTAGTCTCACAATTCAAGAAGGAGAATTTATTGCGATTGTTGGTAAAAGCGGATGTGGAAAAAGCACATTACTTCGTCTCTTATCAGGTTTGGAAAAGCCGGATAGTGGAGCTATAGAAATAAGTGGTAATAAACTAGAAAAGTTAAATCACGAGTCTCGATTAATGTTTCAAGACGGTCGCTTACTCCCTTGGAAAACGGTTGGCGAAAATGTAGCATTAGGTCTCACCCGTGAATCGAGTAAGGAAGTTAAAGAAGTTCTTCGCAGCGTTGATCTTGATAACCGGATTCATGAATGGCCTGAAAAACTTTCCGGTGGGCAAAAACAGCGCGTAGCACTCGCACGGGCTCTCATCCATAAACCACGTCTTCTTTTATTAGATGAACCATTAGGAGCCCTTGATGCATTGACAAGATTAGATATGCAAGGTCTAATTGAGCAAATTTGGTTACAAAAAAAATTTACTGCACTTTTAGTTACCCATGATGTGGAAGAAGCGGTTTCGTTAGCAGATCGGGTAATTATTCTTAAGGATGGGAACACATGGAGGAATCGGAATTCTTGCACTTATTATTTCAAAATTAAGAAAAATCCCCCCAGGGAAACCATTATTTTTAATAAATGGGGTAATTTTTATCATTATTTCCTATATTATTAGTTGGCAAATTGTTGTACAAGCCATTATTTGTCAATGGTTTTCCACAAAGGTTATTGATTGGATTTTTCATCTCCAAGTTCCACCGAATATCATATCATTTTTGCAGCCACAATATCGAAAAAAGTAGAAGCAATTGATTTCACACTATTATCTACCTTCAACCGGTTGTAAGCTAGTAAAGTTGTTACTTTCCTTTTTATTTTTACTTTGCTCCCTCTTTGTTTGGATGTATGAGTAGTAAAGCTAACAGACCAACAACAAAAGTTAGACTAGCTATTGATAGAAACATACCTAGTTTTGACCACTCCATAAGCCGACTAAATACAGGTGGACCAATAGCAACCCCTAGAAAACGCACAGAACCATACAGTGAAGTGACAAAACCTCTTCTTTGAGCACCTACTGCATTTGTAATTAAGCTATTTATACATGGGAGCACAAATCCTGTACCTAAGCTGCTTAATGCAAGAATGGAAATAAAGAGAACCAATGGTTTAATAAAAGTTAAAAGTCCATAAGATATCGTCATAAATAAAAATCCTAAAACAATTAACTTTTTCATTATCGGCTGGTTTTTCCCTATTTTACTACCTGTAACATAAGACGTTGTACACATAACCAATAAAGGAATAGCTAGTATTAATCCCTTTATTACACCATTAATATGATGCTGTTTTTCTAAAACATCAGATAAATAAAATAAAATTCCAAATAATGTGAATAGGCAAGTTGCCCCTGCTAAATAGGTTGTAAATAGCCAGCGTCCTTCCTCTTTATAAACGGAAAGCAGACCTTTTACATATTTTCCAAATGGAGGCGGGGCCTTTTTCTTTGATTTCTCTTTAATAAATATCCACGTTAAAAGGATCGAAATGACACAAATAGCGGGAAAAGCAAAAAATACTCCGTACCACGCTAAAATAGCAATTAACGAACCTAATATGGTGATAGCACCTTCCCAAATCCGTTTGAAGCTTCTATTAGCCCTAATACTCGACTTTCTTGTGCACCTTTAAAGAGATCCCCTGCAAGTGCCATAGCAATCGGTGCTGTTCCTGCTGCACCAATCCCTTGTAAACTTCGGCCGATTAATATCCATACAAATGCATGTGAAAACCATGCAGATGCAAAACCGGCTAATAATCCGCCGATTCCGTATAGAAATAATGCAGGGACAATAATAACTTTCCTGGAAAATCGATCTGATAGGTACCCTAGTATTGGGATAAAAATAGCCGCAACGATTGAAAATACGGTAATCGTTAAACTTACCTGTAATTGTGATAGGTGGAGCTCCGATTTCATTTTTGGCAAAATCGGTACAAGCATGGAGTTTCCTAATGTCATAATTAATGGAATCGATCCAATTGCTATTACCGTTAAATTTGATGGTTTTTTCTCAGACATGACAACTCTTCCTTCCAAAAAGCTTTACATGTCTTAGAATCTCCATCCGCTTGCATATTTATCAAACCTATATTTTACAAAAAACGAATTTGACCATTAAATATATTTGTTAATGATTTTTCCCTTTCCTGTAAGGTCAGCTATCGTTTTTTGAACTAAATTATTTTTAGTTTGTGATTCTTTTTGGTTTGGTGGGTTTGAAATCTTTGAGGTATGATGTAACTTGATATAGTCTTTCGGTTTCTGATACATACGGATTTTGTATTGAGTATAAGCTTCATGAACTAATGGTAAACGATATCCCATGACAATCCTCCTTCATCATGTATCCATCTTTACCCTAAAACATTCTATAAAAACATACGAAAGACCTGCATAAAAAATGCAAGCCCTTCTGAAATTATTTTTTATTGTTAATCATTTTTGAGATCGTATTCATATCAATGTTTTTGCCATCTTTGACAATAGAATTGACCATTTTATCTTCCATTTCTTTTGAAACGGGTTTATTTGCAATTTGTGAAACCCTTTGAATGATGCCACGAACCGTTTTTTCATCTTTAAAATTTGCGTTTTGTAAAGAATTGGCCAATTCAAAGATTTCTTTCATATTCACACCCGTTTTTTTCTCAATATTTTTAAAAAAATTATTTTCCATACTTTTTCTCGCCCTCCCTTTCAACTACATTATGTTATGAAAGAAGGATTAAAAAGGTGAAAGACAATAGCGGACGAGATTAAAAACAACGATTGTCATTACCTTTATGTACAAAAAAATAAGATGAAGTAAAACAATTTGTTTTACCCCATCCTTATTCTAATTTTATATTAGCAAAAGCTTGCTCCTACGATAATTAACAAAATAAATAACACTACAATCAATACAAATGTGCTTCCGCCGCCAAATCCACCGGCGTAGCCATATCCGCCATAACCACAGCCGCCTACACAACCGTATCCGCCGTATCCGAACATTTACTCTCACCTCACTTATCTGTTTTCACTAATAGAATATGTTAGGTGTGATAAATGTGTATGGGCACTAAAAAAGAAAAGGGTTATCCTTTCGGTTTAAATATCAATGCACCAATAAATCCAAAAATGATGGCAGCGGAAATTCCCGATGAAGTAACCTCAAACATACCGGTTAACACTCCGACAATCCCGTGTTTATTTGCTTCATTCATTGCACCTTCGACAAGTGAATTCCCAAAGCTCGTAATTGGAATCGTTGCACCCGCTCCTGCAAAATCAATTAATGGTTCATACAACCCAAAACCCGATAAAACAGCTCCGATAACTACCATTAAACTTAATGTATGACCCGGAGTTAATTTGGCAACATCAAATAATAATTGACCGATTAAACAAATGATCCCTCCAATAATAAATGCCCAAAAAAACATTGCTAACATGTTAAATACCGCCTTTCTATTCAATATTTACATATACTCAATGGAAACCGCATGAGCGATACAAGGGATTGTTTCCTTTTGTTGAAAAGACAATGGGGAAAGTAATGCACCAGTGGCGACAACTAAAATTCGTTTGTACACACCTTTTTTCATTTGATTTAATAAATGCCCATATAATACAGTTGCAGAACAGGCAGGTCCACTTGCGCCGGACTGTACTGGCTGGTCTTTTTTATAAATTAATAACCCACAGTCATTAAACTTATCTTCATTAATTTTAAGTCCCTTTTGCTGAAATAAATCTAAGGCAATATTCCGACCAATAGTTGCCAAATCCCCTGTAACGATAAGATCGTAATAAGAAGGATCAATTTGCAAATCTTGAAAATGTCTTTCGATTGTATCAACCGCTGCAGGAGCCATCGCCCCACCCATGTTAAAGGGATCAGAAATACCGAGATCAATTACTTTTCCAATCGTTGCAGATGTAACCCTCGGATGTGGTTTTGTTTCATTTATACCGGATGAGACTAATGCAAATCCTGCACCCGTTACTGTCCATTGGGCAGTTGGAGGCTTTTGTCCGCCATATTCAGTTGGATATCGAAATTGTTTTTCCGCTGATGCATTATGACTCGACGCTCCTGTAATGATTTTTTCTGCCCCTTGATAATTAATAATAAATGAAGCAAGTGCAAGTCCTTCCATAGAGGTTGCACATGCGCTAAATAAGCCAAGATTGGCAATTTGATTAGTTCTAGCAGCAAAGCTTGACGGTGTAATTTGATTAATTAAATCACCTGCTAAGAAAAATTGAATTTTTTCTTCCTTTAGTCCTGTTTTCTTTAAAATAATGTCCACTGCATCTTCTATCAATACTCTTTGCGCTTTTTCATATGAATCTTGCCCCATCCAAAGATTGTCATGTAACTTATCAAAATCATCTGCAAGATTTCCATTTTTCTCAAATGGGCCGCCAACAACCCCTGTTGAAGAAATAACCGGATGATTGGCAAATACCCACGTTTGTGAGCCCTTTAACATTACAATCCCCCCCATTGAATAAGGCGTATTGTAAAAACTTTTATATTAAACAGGCTATAAAATACCTTGATAGAGGGATTTTTGAGCAAAAAAATTGCCACCCCCTGAATTTTAGGAAATAGTGAGGTTACCACACAACACTAAAATTCCTAAAAAGGAAGTGACAAGTTGTACCCTCAAATTATAACCTATTTACTAACTTTTATAAAATTCCAAGAACAAATGATTCGAACATTACTCACCCTACTTATTGGGAAGAGTATGTTTGATAAACCGAAAGATCAGCAGCCTGTTAACAAACCTTATCGAAAACTACAAGTTGATGATCTTCCCATTATCGAAATCCCGGAAAAGCTGAATTATCGAAATCTCCTAACGGAGTACCAAGAGAAGCATGGGAAATCCCTTAAACCAGTTCAAAGACGAAAGAACGCAAAAGTGACGGTACCTAAAGCAATGAAATGTCCTAAGTGTGGTGCACCATCTGACTATCTTTATGCCAATAATGGTGAAAAAGGACAGTATCAATGCAAGGTATGTTCTTGTCTCTTCAGCGATAAGAATCGTTTTTCGAAAGAAGCCATTTTGAAGTGCCCTCATTGTTCTAAAACTCTAGAGAAGATCAAAGAGCGTAAAGATTTCAATGTGTTCAAGTGCAAAAATGACGACTGTCCGTATTATCAAAAAAAAATTAAACGGCATGTCTTCCAAAGAAAAGAAACAATTTAAAAAGGATCCCCAATCGTTTAAGCTAAGGTACATTTTTCGCCAATTTCACATTGATTTTCAACCATTGTCTAAGAATTCCCCAGAGTTGCCAGTGGTTGATTTGTCTAGAATCTATGCTTCACCGCATACACTAGGCTTAATTTTAACCTACCATGTAAATTATGGTCTTTCCGCACGAAGGACAGCTGCCATCATGCAGGATGTTCATGGCGTGACTATTTCCCATCAGACGATACTGAACTACGAAAATAGTGTGGCTCTTTTGCTTAAACCATACGTGGATCACTATCCTTATGAGCTTTCAGATCAATTCTGTGGTGACGAAACCTATATCCGGGTCAATGGAAAATGGCATTATCTCTTTTTCTTCTTTGACGCGGTGAAAAAGATCATCCTTTCGTACCGAGTGTCGCCTAATCGTGATACAGCATCCGCCATTCAAGCGATAAACGACGTCCTACTGAAGATGGAAGAGATCCCTGAAAACCTTACATTCGTAGTAGATGGAAATCCAATCTATCTTCTAGCCCAGCATTTCTTCGCTCAGAATGATATTTCTTTTGATGTGAAGCAAGTAATCGGGCTGACAAATGAAGATCCAATCTCAACCGAATACAGACCGTTAAAACAGATTATTGAAAGACTGAATCGCACATTTAAAGGAAATTATCGCTCTACACAAGGATTTGGATCGGATCATGGATCTGTTTCTTTTGTCACCTTGTTTGCGGCGTATTTTAACTTTCTACGACCACATGCATCCCTAGAGGGCAAGGTACCCGTTGTGAATCCAAAGTTATCAGGACTTCCTACCATGCCTGCGCGTTGGACAAAGCTCATCGAGTTAGCTCAACGATGGATAGTCGAACAAAGATCCGCCTAACTTTTTGTTTAGCAGAGCCCTTGGACAAATTTAGCAATCGGCGGAGCGAACTCTTGACAAACCGAACTTGCCAATGGTTTAAAATGAAAATACCAAGGGCTTATTTGGTATGCCTTCTTTTTGTCCCCTTCGCCCTTGTTAACCTTGGATCAAACCATTGGCGTGTTTGTCAAGAGCGATTGCGGGAGCTCCCCACCTAATAAATGGAAAGTAACCTAAACAACTATTTAGTTTTCATAGAACTTTTTACAATACCGAATAAGGATCGTTTTAATTAAAGCAACAACAAATGCTGAAAACACACCAAAAACAATGACCGATCCGGCTAATTTAAAAATATTACCTCCTACTCCTAAAACATAGCCTTCAGTTTGATGCTCGATAGCTGCTGAAATGACAGCATTGCCGAATCCTGTAACAGGCACAGCACTTCCGGCACCTGAAAATTGACCAAGCTTGTCATACATTCCAAACCCAGTTAACAACATAGCAAAAAATACCATTGTGGCAACCGTAGGATTTCCGGCAGTTTGTTCGGTAAAATTAAAAAAGTAAATATAGAAATAGGTTACTGCTTGTCCAATGACACAAATTAAACCTCCAATAAAGAATGCACGAATACAATTTTTTAGAAGTGGACGCTTAATTTCATGCTTTTTTTCTAATTGATCATATTGAATTTGTTGAGGCGTTTTCGTCTTATTTATATTTGCCATTTAACACACACTCTTTCTATGTTAATTCTTCCGTTAATTTAATAATTTCGTTAAATCTTTTTTTCGCTTCTTTTTGAGAAATCGTTCGATCACTGATTGCTTCTTTAAGGCGAACCGATTCAAGAAATATTTTGTAATCACTTGATACGATAAATTTTTTTTTCGGAAAATGATGTTTCAGTTGTTTTTGAAGATTTTTTTCAATTCTTTTCATTTTAAAGCGATAAAAATGTTTCACCTTATATGCAACAAGAATCCTTTTGTCGCCTTCAATGACTGCGGCATCATATATCGCCTTGTTTTGCAACACCTCATTTTTTACTTGCTCTGAGATAGAGCGTTCTTGTTGATCCCTTATCTTTACCGGAGCAGGCTGTGTCGTTTTCATTAAAGCTAAACGACTTTCTTTACTATCGTGTTCGTGACTGCACCCCATCATTATTAGAACGATGATTAACAACCAAGTTTTTATTAGCAATGAATTTTTCATCATAATTCCCCTCAAATTAATTTCGTAGCTACCATTATTTTTAACTGAAATATTTTAATTATGATATGGAAATTAAAGGTAGGAAAAATGAACGTCAAAAAAAATAACAGGCGATATGCCCGTTATTTTTTCTTTTTCTTACCGCAACCGCAGCCACCTTTTTTGACCAAAGTCCCTGCCCCTTTGGAGTTTACTTGATTTTGTCCTAATTGATAATTTGGTAATACTGGAATTTTTCCATTTTGTTTCTTCAATTCACAACATCCTTTCTAATATATAGCCCCATATTTTATATTATGTTGTAAAAAACGGGTTGTTCGTGCACTAGTCTAGGATTTTTGTAATAATCGATTCAATGATCCCCGCGATTCCTGCAATAGCAAGAACAATGATGACCGGTTCGACTACAAATGGCCACATTAACCATGTCACATACAAGACAAACGAGCACCAAACGCCGGTACACCAATAACAGCTCAATAACTCACCGATCCAAGCTCTAATCCCTGTTCCTTTTATTTGAATATACGTTGACATATTTCCTTCATCATCAGCCATTTCTACTTCATTATGAAAAGGTTTCCGTATAAACGCGGTAATACTATCCGATACAATTAACCGAGTTAACCGGAAACTTGCTAAACCGAATATTATTAATAAAAACCAAGACGACTGTATCATTCAACATTCCCCTTTTATGAAAACTCCTTCATCCATCAGACTATGTAGCTCCCCTAGTTTTACTAGGCAAAAATCTAGTAAAACAGGAGGAATTCGAATCCTTATTGGTATATAGGATAAAATCCTATGCCTATTTTTCAAAAAAAGCCAAGACATTCGTAACAAATTGAGGTCATTTTCAATATTCTATTAATGTGATGTACATTACAAAAAATTAAGGAGTTGAAATTTAAATGAGTTACAGAGATCATGATGATCGCTTAAATTGTGTATGCGATGTAGTAAACTTTATAAATGATTTACAAGATGCTGCTGAGGAAGATGAAAACAATTGCCCAACCAATTGTTTAAACCCAGTGTTAGGTGCTAATACAAATAACAAACATCACCACAGAAAAAACACACGTCCATTCATTCTCTTTACTGAAGATGGTAATCCATTCGAAGCATTCTTTAAACCAAATGAAGGTTGCCATGACTGCCCATGTGATAAGGATGGCAAAAAGATTCATGACAAAATTGATTTCTTCTGTAAATCAATTTTCTTTAGAGTCGAGAATGTTGAAGGGTGCTGTGCAGTATTACGTGTATTAGAACCTGAATGTACAACTAGCCCTTGCCCGCAAGTTGACAGACCACAAGAAAATTTAAGGCTTTCAGATTCATGTATTACAGTCGATCTGAGAAAATTCATTGCCATTCAATGCTTAGATGACATTCATTTACCAGACTGCTAACAAGAAAGAAACTTAAACAAATGATTGATTTCCATTCAAATATTCTTAGTATTTATTTACGGAAAGTCGATAAGAATGAGCTTATCGACTTTTCCTTTATTTTGTAAAAATTTTAATATCTTTGATTTCTGCTTCATTTAATTGAATTGGATGCTCGCCCATTTTCAATTGATCAAATACAACGATTCCATCCCTATAATTTAAAACAACACCAGTATAATTATTGTCTTCCGTCTGGATTTCAACAATTACTCTAGGAATATACCCAGGCTTATTAACTAAAAAATATATCTTTTCAGTTACATTCATTTCTCTAAACGATCTTCTTTGATATCCTGTATTTTGCTGCGGAGAATTCTCAATCATTGTATGCATTGTTTTTCCGTTTTCAGGTACTTCTTTTGAATTACCTTCAATTTGCTCGCCTTTGATTTTTTCATCTTCATTAACTGGATCACCGTTTATTTCTTTGCC
This sequence comes from Heyndrickxia sporothermodurans, assembly GCA_016756695.1. GTDB lineage: Bacteria > Bacillota > Bacilli > Bacillales > Bacillaceae_C > Heyndrickxia > Heyndrickxia sporothermodurans. The sequence continues at coordinate 2,692,480 of CP066701.1, read as the reverse complement.
ACGATCATTTTCATTGTCCAATTCAGTGTTTAATTCACTATCATCTTCAATTTTGGGTGAAGCAATTGCTTCCATTGTTTCACTTTCTTTTGTTGAAATCTTACTTGAAAAAGTCGTCTGCATATTCACTGATACGGGTTTCGATTCTGGTTGGATAATATATAAAAGAGGTTTTCTTTTTTCATAATGATCTTTACTAGTACTCAAACAAGGCACCTCCGTTCGAAATAAGTAAATATTACATTTTATTTGTATGCAATAAAATGAGGAAGGTGCCTATATGGATTAAATACAATTTAAGGAGGTATTCGTTAAATACTGTCTTAGTATATATATAATTTTTATCTTCAACTTATTACATCGTTTGAGATCTCCCCTTCATTGGATTGAAGGGGAGTTTTTTTTAATATTTATTTAAATTTCTTATTGCTTCCAAAAAAGCATCTCGATATTTCTGTTGCTCATTAATGACCGTTTGCAATGTCGTTAACAAGGATTTATTTAATAAGCTCGATTCAGAATCATCCTTATTGTCCAAAGAATTCAGGAGGAATGTATAAACGAGCATTAAGGTAGAATAATTATCAACATATGTTAAATTGATCGCATGCCCCCCTCTGCCACCTTGTGCATGTGAATTTACAGATGGGTTTGATCCGTCAATGATGGTTTCAGCTAATGTTGCTGCAACCTCACCAGATATGCCTAAATCCATTAATTTTTCTTTTGCCAGTTGTACCTTATCAATTTCGCTCATCTTTTCACTCCTTTCTATTGGACGATATGGAAAAGACGAATTAAGCTACATCAATCCCATCGTTATCAATTGCTTTATTTTCGTTTTCACTAAAGTTTCTATTTAAATTGCCATTTAAATTATCGCTAAAATTATCGTTTAAGTTATCATTTAAATTATCATTTAACAATCCATTGAGGTTGCCATTTAAGCTTCCATCTAAGAAACTTACAGGAACATTCGTAACTGGATTAATTGGCGCGATTAGACCTCCAGCTCCTCCAGCTCCTCCAGCTGCCGTTGCGTTACTATTCGCTAAGACGGCAAAATTATTTGCAGCAGTAGCTAAGGCAGTTCCACCATTGCCCCCTGTAGATGTTAAGTCTCCATACTCATTAATAATTCCTTGAATTTTAACAACATCATTGCCATTACCATTACCGTTGCCATTACTTTTATCATCATCATTATTTTGACGGTCGCGTTTGTCATCATTTTCATTATTTATTGGATCACAATCATAGATTCGATAAGGCTTCATTCTACTCATAACTTTCACCTCCTGTCCTTGATAATATAATCTATGTTTTTATAGTTTAGTTGTATCCGCATTTATAGTAGGGTTATCGTTGATTTTACTCCTTGTTTTCTTGATTCGGTAAATCCATTTCAAATAGCTTCTTCTCATTTAATAGAACACTTAGTTTCCCGTTATCTGTTTTAATAACTGGCATTTTCCCTTTCCAGCTGGAAGATGCCAATTTTGATAATAAGTTGGAGCTTGATAGGCCCGATATTACTTGAGATAAATCTATCTGAGAATTTTCCTTTTTAAGTTTATTTATATTCTGGCCGCCAAACAAATTAGCTAAATTTTCATTTACTGCAGCAATTGCCTTTTCAATACTCTGATTAACTGATTCCACGATTTGGTTTACTTGGTCTTGGTTAAGATTTGATAATGAATCTCCGTCAACACTCATTTGAAATTCACCATCTTTTCCTCTCATCTCCTCATTCATTAACCATCACCTCCTTGACTACTACTTATAGGGTATTAATCTTATGTACAATCCGTTTCCGCAAATAACGGAGTGCATTCGCATATTTTTACTAGTTTAAAAGGTGATATGCCTATTATTCTATTGCTATTAACTATTGAAAATAGGAAGGAGTCTATAAAATTATCTTTTATAAACTTACTTACTCAAAACTATGCTGTTGTCTGATTTCACTATTTCTATAATTGAATATTGTATAGAGGAAGGAGTGATCTTAATGAGAATTATTCATGGACCGACTGAAATAGCGGGTCAAATAGGGATTCTTTGTAATCAATTGCGTAAAAATGGTTATCTTGTTGGAGGGTATAATTGGTTTCACACGTACTTGAATTATAAAAATCATATCATTAACACCGATCTATTTGAAATCGGACCGGAAATACCAAATTATATAAAGCACATGGACATCTTTCATTTTCATAATGGAGAGTCATTTGTACAAGAATTTGGCGACTTACCGCTTATTAAAAAGGCAGGAAAGAAAATGTTGATGCATCATTGGGGAAGTGATGTTCGAAATACCGAAATAACAAAGAAACTAAGTCCATATCCGCTTCCTCCAAGTTATTTTTCCGACGATGAAATTCACGCGCGGCTGGAAACTACCTCAAAATATATTGACACAGCTATTGTTCAAGACTACGAGTTATTACCGTATGTAAAAGATTATTATAAAAATGTGCATGTCATGCCCCTTGCTTTTGATATTCATAAATATGAACCATCTTATCCACGAATTGATAATGACAATCCATTACTTATCCATGCACCAACGAATCGTGAATTTAAAGGATCAGAGTATATTGAACAAGCAATTGCAAATTTAAAAGAGAAGGAAAGTTTCACTTTTAAACTGATTGAAAAAATGAGTCATAACGAAGCACTTGAAATTTATAAAGAAGCCGATATTATCATCGACCAACTGCTAGTCGGAACATACGGCATGCTCGCTGTAGAAGCAATGGCAATGGGGAAGGTTGTCGTTGGATTTATCCGGGATGATGTTCGCAATCAATTACCGCTTGAACTGCCAATCGTTAATGCTACACCTGACAATATACAGGAAGTATTAGCCGATTTAATTAACAATCCTAAGAAACGCAACGAACTCGGCCAACAGGGAAGAAAATATGTTGCAGAGTATCATGCAGCTAATAAGGTCGTAAAACAACTTATTAATATATACAAAGAGTTGTAAAAAAGAAATGAATTAAACGGAGGAATTATTTAATGATTCATGAATCGGTAGTCTTCGGCAAAAATGTAATCTTCGGAGAAAATATAATAATAGAAGAAAATGTCGTAATTGGTGATAATGTGAAAATCGGAAACAACGTTACCATTAAAGCAAACACGAAGATTGGGAACGGTGTTCAAATAAATGATTTATCCATTTTAGGTAAAGGGACATCTACAAATAAGAAAATGGCTAGAAAACCTTCTAATAGTGCGGATCCCTTAGTCATTGAGGATGATGTCATCATCGGATGCAACTGTGTTATTTATCGAACCGTTTTGCTTAAAAAAGGTGTGTTTGTGGGAGATTTATCAAGCATTCGCGAAAATGTCACTGTGGGTATGGATAGCATTATTGGCAGGAATGTTATCGTTGAAAATAAAACAACCATTGGAAAACGAGTTACGATTCAAACCGGATGTTATATTACGGCGGATATGATCATTGAAGATGAAGTTTTCTTTGGCCCTTGCTGCTCAACATCTAATGATAAATATATGGGAATGGGAAATTTTGAACATCAAGGTCCAATCGTGAAAAAAGGAGCAAAAATCGGTAATAATGCTATACTTCTTCCTGCTATTATTATTGGGGAAAATTCAATTGTTGGTGCAGGTGCCGTAGTAATAAAGGATGTTCCTTCAAACAAAACAGTGGTTGGAAATCCAGGTAGATTGTTAAATTAAATACCAGCTTTTTATCGATAAAGTAATATACCTGAGATTATAATTTTTCTTCTTTAAAATAGGCAAAATTGTTCACGGTCCCCCGTTGAAAAGGATTATTTCAACCTTGGGGACTTTTACTATTTTTTATAACTTCCTAATTAATAGTGAATACGTCGGTGCTCTTAAAAGAACTTCACATAGAATAGGATATCTTCAACTTCTTAATAGAAGACTTGAAGGAATTATTAAGAAAGGAGGTATAAGTAGATATATGGCTATTAGAGATTTAATTGTTAATGGTGACTTCGAATCAGGCACATTATCTCCTTGGATTATATTAAACGCATCTACCACCGTTACTTTCTCTCATTCTGGATATTTTTCTGCGCAACTATTTGGAGGAGATTTAAACTCTTTTATTGGACAATTTGTTCCAGCAAGTGCGGGACAAAGTTTTGAATTAATTGTTTCATTATCCAAAATAGGAGTTAACCCCTCACCACCCGTAACTATACAAGTAACCTATTTTGACAGTCTATTTAACTTTCTTGGATTCGGTAAACTCACAAATATTGCAACTGAACGTGTGCCCAATGTTGAGAACAATGTAACTTGGCTAGAAGTCTATCAAACTACTTCTCCAGCTCCAGCAGGAACCACTCAAGCATTTGTCTTAATAAACAAACTCCCTCTTACTGGAAGTGCAGATATTCTAGTAGATGATGTTTCTCTGCTTCTTTCCGAAGCTATGGGATCACCAGGACCTACTGGGCCTACCGGACCTACTGGCGTGACTGGACCTACCGGCGTGACTGGGCCTACTGGCGTAACTGGGCCTACTGGCGTAACTGGGCCTACTGGCGTGACTGGACCTACTGGCGTGACTGGACCTACTGGCGTGACTGGACCTACCGGGGTAACTGGACCTACCGGCGTGACTGGGCCTACTGGCGTAACTGGACCTACTGGCGTGACTGGGCCTACTGGCGTAACTGGGCCTACTGGCGTAACTGGGACTACTGGCGTAACTGGGCCTACTGGCGTGACTGGACCTACTGGCGTGACTGGACCTACTGGCGTGACTGGTATACTGGCGTGACTGGACCTACCGGCGTGACTGGACCTACCGGGGTGACTGGGTATACTGGCGTAACTGGACCTACTGGCGTGACTGAATACCGGCGTGACTGGACCTACTGGCGTAACTGGACCTACTGGCGTGACTGGTACTGGCGTGACTGGACCTACCGGGGTGACTGGACCTACCGGGGTGACTGGTACTGGCGTAACTGGACCTACTGGCGTGACTGGGACTACCGGCGTAACTGGACCTACTGGCGTGACTGGACCTACTGGCGTGACTGGGCCTACTGGCGTGATTGGGCCTACTGGCGTAACTGGACCTACTGGCGTAACTGGACCTACTGGCGTGACTGGACCTACTGGCGTAACTGGACCTACTGGCGTAACTGGGCCTACTGGACCATAATGTGTATTTGTGGTTATTTAGTGTTTCTAATAAAGTGATTTAACAAAAGACTTGTAGAGAATTTTTTCTACAAGTCTTTTTATACTTATAAAATTATATACCTACACAAAAAGTCATTACCTTTTTAAAAAAGAAGTAATGACTTTGAACATTAATTTTTTTGAATTGTCCTATACAATGAAAGCATTTGTTTACTATTTTTAACCATGTCATGATTTTTTTCTACATATGCCCTCCCTCTTTTGCCTATTTCGGGAAGCATATCTAAGTTTTTAAGTGCATTTTCAATACAATCTTTTATCGTATCGGGATTAGCTATTATAATCGGAAGGTCTTTTGGGTAGTTTTCTTTCATATAATCACTAATCCAACAAATTACTGGTTTAGACATCGCCATTGTTTCAATCGCAAAAAGCCCATAGCTCCCAATATGGAGTTGATCAATTATAAGATCAGCCTCTCTATAAATTTGTATAGCTTCTTCATGGCTCTTTCCCTGAACCGTAATAAAATCAAAGTTATATTGGTCTTTTAAAGATTCTATAGCTTTTAATATATATTGGGTTCCTTTTATATAGGGGGAAGTTGGGGCATGAGCAATGAGTAATTTATTCTTTTTCTTCTCATTTACAGAAGGCTGGTACTGGTCCATATCTACCATTGCTGGAATGACTGATACATTTTCATAATAATCTTTAACATAATGGTACAGTTCCATATCAAATACTACACAATGTTTTATTTGCTGTGAAAGTTTTTGTAGATTCCATTTAATAAGATCCTCATTTGCATTTTTAACTAATGCATAAGGATTTAATTTTTTCGCTTCTGAAATTAGACGTACATCACTTCCCCAATGCTGCATAACTATTTCCTTTTCTGATGCTTTTAATATCGGAATATCGGACCAATCCAGTGTCAGGCTTGTTCCCCAATGAAAATGAAAAACGTCGTAATTTAGCAAGAATTCTTCTGTCAACTTTCTCAATTGTGTATTGATGGTAGGTGTACTCCGTTGACCAATTAAGGACCATTCATAATCGGAAACATAGTTTAAGTAGTAAGGATAATAGTTTAATGTATGTGAGCTAATTCCAAGTCTTTTTAAACCCTGCGATAATGTATTCATTTGATTAGCAATTTCCATACTTCCTTGAAGGACAGAAAAGCTACTCTGTATATTTTCTTTTTCATAAGAATCAAGATCGAAAGGTAATTGAAAAGCTATTTCGATATTATTATTAAGTAACTCTTTTTTTTCCTTATAAACTTGTTCTTGTCCTCTCCTTCCTAAAAGTTGAGATATCATCCACATTAAATATAATAATTTTTTATCCTCTGGAAATAATTCTAGTCCCCTCCATAACCATAGCCATCCGTTTGTTAAATTTCCTTTTTTAATAAAAAAACATGCATTTAAAAAATAATAAGATGATTGGTTTATTTGTTCAGATTCATATTGCTTAAGGAGCTTATTTGCAAGAATTAGATCATTGTCATGTAAAGTTTTTAATATTAAATTTTCTTTTTCACTCATTTTAGTCCTCCTTTTAATTGCCCCTCTAGAGTATTAATTTAAATCCCACTAATACCTTATGATTTATATTCCGGTAAGAAACTGTCTAATGTCTAATTTGATATATGTTAATAAGAAAACCGCCTTCTAAAGCCCTTTCCTACTATTCATAGGTTCCAATCCAAACATTCATTTTGGTATTGAGTAAACTAATATATGGAACTAATAATAATTCAAAAGGAGTTGCTTTTTTTGGTAACGATAAGCCTTTGTATGATTGTAAAAAACGAAGAAGACGTACTTGCAAGAGGATTAGATACGGTCAAAGACATTGTCGATGAAATCAATATTGTCGATACAGGATCCACTGATCGAACAGTTGAAATTGCTAAAGAATATACCGATCGCGTATATTTTTTTGAATGGACGGGGAATTTTGCAGATGCTAGAAATGAGTCTTTTAAATATGCAACGAAAGAATATATTCTTTATCTTGATGCGGATGATGTTTTATTAGAAGAAGATCAAAAAAAGTTAAAAGAATTAAAACAATCCTTAGATCCATCTGTTGATTCCGTTTCCATGTTCTATAATGCAGGTACAGATGAATATGGAAATGTTACACTGCGTTATCGTAGAAATCGTCTGATTAAAACGGAAAAAAATTTTATATGGAAGGGCGATTGTCATAATTACCTTGAGGTATATGGAAAGGTAATTAATTCAGATATATCAGTAACACATAAAAAAATCAGCCATTCTACAGGACGTAACCTCAATATTTATCAAACAAAAATTGATAGAGGAGATATCTTTTCAGCAAGAGATTATTTTTATTATGGGAATGAACTAAGAGAAAATGGACATTATGAAAAAGCAATTGAAAGTTATAACAAAAATATTGCGTTAAAGTCGGGTTGGATCGAAGACAAAGTATATGCTTGTATTAATAAAGCGGATTGCTATCGTTTTTTAGGGGATTTGGATAATGAGCTAAAGAGCTTATTTCAATCATTCGAGTATTCGAAAACACCACGCCCGGAGACATGCAGTAGAATTGGTTACAATTTCCAAAGAAAAAAAGAATATATTCCGGCAGTATTTTGGTATGATATCGCTACGAAATCAGAACCTGACTCTAATCAATGGAGTTTCTCCTACCCTGCTTATTATACTTGGTACCCGCATTTGCAAATGTGCGTTTGTTATTATAATCTAGGAGATTTCCAAAAATCGTACGAACATAATGAAAAAGCATATGATTTTCGTCCAAAAGACGAGAGAATCCTGCATAATAAAAAGTTACTCGAGAAAAAGCTGGGAATTAATCAAAAATAAACACAAAACTTTTTTAGCTGCCATTCCTATGGTAGTTTTTTGTATTATCAGCAAATTTCTTGTATTTCACTTAATTTAATAATGTAATTATTCTAGTTTACATGCCGTTACGACGAAATCAATACTAACATAAGATATGATGATGACATCAAAAGTAAGGAGGAAAATAATGATTCAATTAATAGATTTAAAAAAGCAATTTTTTTCTGTTAAAACAGAAATATTACAAGAAATTGAAAATGTTCTAGAAAGCGGTCAATATGTTCTTGGCCCTAAAGTTGATGAATTAGAAAAAAAGATTTCTAATAAACTTGGTACGTTAGATGCAATCGCTGTTGGTAATGGAACAGATGCTTTAGTTTTAACATTGGATGCTTATGGAATTAGTGCCGGGGATGAAGTAATCACCTCTCCATTTACTTTTTTCGCAAGCGCTGAAGCAATATCCCGTGTAGGGGCTACCCCGGTATTTGTAGACGTAGATCCGGAATCGTACAATATTGATCCTTTAAAGATTGAAGAAAAAATCACTTCCGCAACAAAGGCAATTATTCCAGTACATTTATTTGGTCAATCAGCGGATATGGATGAAATAATGAAAATTGCAAAGAAACATAACTTAATCGTTATTGAAGATGCCTGTCAAGCATTTGGGGCCACCTATAAAGGGGCTCCAGTTGGTTCCTTAGGTGATGCTGCGTGCTTTTCTTTTTTCCCTACCAAAAATCTAGGTACACTTGGGGATGGAGGCATCATTACCACTTCTGATTTAGGCTTAGCCAAGCAAATAAGAAAGCTTCGTACACATGGAACAACGAAAAAGTATTTCCATGATTCTATTGGTTACAATAGTCGACTGGATGAAATACATGCTGCTATTTTATTAGTAATCCTAAACAAAATAGATCACTGGAACAGCAAAAGAAATGATGTAGCAAAACGGTATTATGAAAAACTTTCACAAACAAATACGCTAAAACTTCCAATTGTAAAAACTGATTGCTCCCACATCTATCATTTATTTTGTGTAGGTTCAGATAATCGCGAGAAATTTTTGAAGTTATTACAAGCAAATAATATTCAATCGGGAATATATTATCCGCTTTGTCTGCATTTACAAGATGTGTACTCGCATTTACCGTACAAGTATGGCGATTTCCCAATAGCTGAATCACTCTCAAAAACATTATTTGCACTTCCTATGTCTCCTTTTCTATCAGAAGAAGATCAAAATTATGTGATAGATGTGCTATTAAATGAGGTGAAGGGATAAAGTGACTATTCATTTTGGGATAATTGGTTGCGGATATATTTCCAAACGTCATATAGAGTCTTTAGCGACATGTAAAGATGCCAAACTCGTTGCAGTTAGCGACCTTCAAAAAGATAGAATGAAGGAAGCTGCTCTTCAATATACAAACCTTGCAAATGAACATCATCCAATACATCTTTATGAAAACTACACCGAATTGATAGAAAGTGATGAAGTAGATGCAGTTGTCATTTGTACGATTTCAGGTCTTCATGCTGAAATCGCTAAAATTGCGTTAATTGCGGGAAAACATGTGATTCTCGAAAAACCAATGACATTATCCCTTAAAGAGGCAGATGAATTGAATCAACTAGCAAAGGCGAACCAATGTAAAATTGTCGTTTGTCATCAAATGCGATTTAAGCCCATCATGAAAAAAATAAAACAGGTGATTCAAGATGGGAAAATCGGAAAACCGTATTTAGGTATCGTATCCATTCGACTAAACCGTTCACCTGATTACTATGCATCAGCTCCTTGGCGCGGTGATTGGGAAAATGATGGCGGAATGCTCGTAAACCAAGGGATTCATCTGATTGATTTAATGCAATGGTTTTTAGGGGATGTAGAAAAAGTGTATGGTGATATTTCTTCTTTTTCGAAGACAAAAGAAACGGAAGATATCGCCCTTGGCGTCCTTACCTTTTCAAACAAGACAAAAGGATTAATCGAAGCAAATGTGATCACTCAACCAAAAAATTTAGGCTATCAACTATCAATATTCGGCGAAAAAGGCTGTATTTCTTTAGAAGGACCTTCATTAAATCAAATAAGCCGATGGTATATCGTTGATGAAGAAACGGATTATGAACATCTAAATGAACTATTGAAAGATAATAACGAACAAGTATATATGTACGAAAATTTTATTCACACCGTACAATATGGAGATGAAAAACTACTTATTGATGGATATGAAGGAAAAAAGGCGCTAGAAACTATTTTTGCTATTTATCAATCATATTTAACAAAAAAGGTGATTGATCTTCCATTAAACAGTTTTTCTACAGCAAATATGAAAAATGAAGGAGGATCGGAATGAATTTCGGTAAGATATTAATTACTGGCGGAGCGGGATTTTTAGGATCACAATTAGTACAGAAAATGCTTCCTTTATCCGATCATATTTATATTATCGATGACCTGTCTACAGGTAATCGATCTTCAATACCTAAAGATTCAAAAATAACATTTTATCATGACAGTATAACAAACGAAGATATTTTAGATGAGGTGCTTCCAAAAGTAGATTACATTTTTCATTTAGCATGTAAAAACCTCGTCTTATCCTATAACAACATACGGGATGATTTTGAAACCAATCTATATGGTGGTTTATTATTACTCCAAAAATCGCAGAGCTTATCACCTAAATTAAAAAGATTTATTTATACGTCTACGGCATCTGTCTATGGAAATGCAACAATTCTGCCAACCCCGGAATCCTATTATAATATCAAACTTCCCTATTCAGCTAGTAAATTTTCAACAGAACATTATTGCCATGTATATCACCATATATATAGTTTACCAGTTACCATACTTCGCTTATCAAATGTGTATGGACCAGGCCAATTAATAAGTAATCCTTATTGCGGAGTTGTGGCTAAATTTTTTGACTCAGCTAAACACGGGAAACCAATGACTATTTTCGGAGATGGAAAGCAAACTAGGGATTTCACTTACATCGATGATGCTTTAGAAGCGATCGTTTTAGCTGCTACACAAAATAAAGCAATCGGTCAGGTATATAATGTAAGTACTGGAAAAGAAACAAGTGTAATTGAGCTCGCTGAAGAAATTAGTGGGATTTGCGGTTTAGAACATGTAGCACTCCAATTTGGAGCAAAGAGAGATGTTGATATTGTTCAAAGGAGATGTCTGGATAACAATAAATTAATCGATTTAGGTTGGAAATGTACGAATGATATCCACTCTGGTCTAACTAAAACATTTGCATGGCTAAAACGAGGTGAAACATGATGAAAATTTTTCATGGGACAGTAGAAATTGCAGGTCAAATGGGGATTTTAAGTGATGCATTGCAAAAAAAAGGCCACTATTCTATCGGCTACAATACCTATTTTTCGTATTTAGGTTATGAAGACTACCTCATAAATACGAATTTTGATTACCTCTCAGAAAAACAGGAAGAGCTTATAGAATACTTTGATATTTTCCATTTTCATTACGCTAAAACATTAAATCCTTCTTTTGAAGATCTGCCTCTCATTCAAAAGAAACATAAAAAAATGCTGATGCACCATTGGGGAAATGATGTAAGATTCCATGACAAGGCAAAAGTGAATAACCCGTACGTAAATACGTGGGATTCCCCTCCAAATGATGTAATTGATCAGGTGCTAACAAAACTTTCTGCTCATATAAAAGAAGCCATCGTGCAAGATTACGAAGTATATGAATATGTAAAGGATTATTATGATAAAGTTCATGTCGTTCCCATTGCTATAAATTTAAGTCAATTCACCCCACGTTTTCCACAAGTCACAAAGGAAAAACCTTTAATTTTACACGCACCAACAAACCCCTATTTTAAAGGAACGGCTTTTATAGAGAATGTTATAGAAGAATTGAGGAAAACCCATAATTTTGACTATAGAAGAATTGAAGGAATGAATCATAAAGAAGTTATTAAACTTTATGAGGAAGCGGATATCATTATTGATCAAGTTCTTTGTGGATCATATGGGCTATTAAGTGTTGAGTCTATGGCGCTTGGTAAGCCAGTAGTTACTTATATACGTCCAGATCTTATCAGTACTTTCCCTGACGATTTACCAATTGTCAATGCAAATCCCGACAATCTATACGATCAAGTAAAATTATTATTAGACAATCCAATTTTACGTCAACAGTTAGGAATACTCGGAAGGGATTATGTATCTAGAGTACATGATCATCATATTATTGCCGATCAGCTTTTAGATATCTATGCTCAGCTATGAAAATTTATCAAGTAAAAAAAGCAACCTGATTTGTGAGAAGAAAATCTTACAAGCAGGTTGCTTTTTTCATTTCAAAAACGATTAATAGGAAATCCCAGGATATGAGTAATGTTGATAAATTTTCTTTAAAAAGGAGTATATATGGACATACGCAATACGATCATTGTCGTAAATCATCTTCATCGTTTGGTTTGGAAATTGAAAGACTACTAAACTATTATTCATATATCCATGACTTACTCCTAAATTCAAATAGTCATATATATGGGTATCATTAAATAATTTGCCTTTGCCATAAATAATTTGCATACCCGTATGGTAATGACTAGCAAAAGCTGTACTATTTTTAATCCAGCTTATATCTATGTTGGTATTTCCATAATAGTTAGGATTTGCACATGCGGCATCAAATTTGAAATCACTCCATGCCAAACATCCTGATGAACCATAATTAAATAACCATAGTGAAAGGAAGCCGCGATTATGGATGTAATCATTTGTTTCTTTTACTAAATTTTCATCACCTTCATTAATTGAGCTTCTTTGCCATACAAACCCTTTAAATGATAATGTATCATGTAGGTGAGTTTCTTTTTCCCATCGCATGATAAAACTATCAATCCACCATTGAATCGCCTTTATTTGATCAGTCTCGTTAGAAAAATCTAGCTTGTTGCCTAGAACTTTACCGAAGTTTTCTTGTAATGGGTTAGGGTAAGGGATCGTAACCCAAATATCTGTTGTGTCTCCCTTCTTCGTATTTTGTGCTAATGCGCTAAAATTTACATTTTCCTTAAATAAATGATCAATTGCCATTTGCCAATCATTATTTCTGGCTGGCTTCCCAATCCCTGTATGCATGACATGGATAAAATAATCTTTCCTCATTTGAATAGGATTAAATATAAAAGCACGGAACATTTTGTCAACTGGTTTGCCATCAACGAAATAATATTGGTAATGTTCTAAATCCTCTTTCGACCAGTCGATCGTATCAACTTCGGATAAGTCACCGCAAGGTAATACACATATATGGTTTTGAATAGAAAGTTCCTCGGCAGTTAGATAGCCAGTGGACGTATTTGACATAGTTATTGGTCTCCTTTACCTACACTTTTAACATTCGTTTTGAAAATGCCCTCTCTGTATACAGAGTATGTATTTCAACGTTTAACCGTGCAGCTACCCTGCCCTATTTTTATCTATGTTTTAACATAGAGTAGAAATTAACAACCAAGTTTAACAAAACAAAAAAAATCATTCCAAAAGCAGAATGATTTTTTGAAAAAATAAAATATGCTATGAAATTAAAGAATACGAACAAAGTTTATTTCGTCTATTGAAAAATCCGTATGCTTCTTTGAATTGTAATCGACCAATTCAACAATTGTAACACGTTTACCTCTAACTTCTTCCAATAATCCATCAATAGCATCCCTATTCGTATTAATTTCTATGTCGGACCCGATATAGGATGCTAATTCATTAATAAAATATTCTTCAGGCATTAGTCTTCCCTCCCCGACAATTCATAAACTGCTTCAATTCGGTTAAGAGGAATAAGGGTAGTGTATCCAACGATAATATAATCCTGTTCCACCGATAATAATGTCCCGGAAATAGTGCCTGATGATGTTTCTATTTGTATTTGTCGATCAACCAATGAGTTAAGTTGTTTCTTTAATTCACTTACATTTACACTATCTTTATTCAATAGTTTATCCATTTTGGTTGATTCTCGGACTTCGTTTTTATCAATTGTTTTTACTAATGTATTCATTTCATTTCTTCTGATTAAAAAATTGGCTACAACTGATTTAACAACGTTTAATTTATCATTTTTGAATATTTTTGCTATATCGCATAAGTCAATTTTACCGTCTAATATATTGGCTATAGTTTGTTTATTTACAGGCAGTTTCTCATTAGCCATGTTTTCAATTATTGCTTTTAATTCATTTTTTCTTTTTAAAAATCTCTCTACAATTTGTGGATCAACTTGGAATTCTTTTATTTTAGAAGTTATTGCTGCAGCTTTTGTTCGGGGAAGTTGCCATGAAAAAGCCTCGAATCCTTGTGAAATATTATTAGTAATTTGGCTCGTGATTTGATTAGTCATTGTTTTTATCTCTTGTTGAACGGTTTGAATCGTATCTTTTAGTATCGAATTATTTTCCATACTCACCATCGTCCTTTCTAAATTATTCTACTATCCGCTCCAATCAACATGGTGTTAACAGCAATACTGAACTTAACAAATCCTATACTAGTAATCCATTTCCTAGTTGCTTGATGTTCCCTTTACTTAATGAATCATCCTTATAAACGGCTCTAGTATCATAGATGGCCTTAGCATGTTTTGCGATTAAGTCGGAAGGTATTTCCGAATGATCTGTTAAAATAAGGACGATATCATTTTCGCTTATTGATTGGGGATCTAGGGCAATGCATTGTTTTCTTTCACCACTAATTTCAACTTCTGGTATAAATGGATCATGATAAGCAACCTGTGCCCCTTTTTCGATTAATTGTGCGAAAATATCTATCGCTCGTGAATCTCTTATATCACTAATATCCTTTTTGTAAGTCAATCCATAAATAAGGACAGATGGTTTTTCTTTTTCGGCGATCTCAAAAGTACGATGAACGATAAAATCAACTATGTCTTTATTCATTTGATCGGATAAATGTATAAACTGGCTAGATAAACCTTTTTGTTTCATGATAAATTGTAAGTAAAGCGGATCAACCGGAATGCAATGTCCACTTATTCCTGGACCTGGATAAAAAGGATGATATCCATAAGGCTTTGTACTTGCTGCATCGATAACTTCCCATAGATTGACACCTATTTCATTACACATTATCGCCATTTCATTCATAAAAGAGATGTTTACAAATCGATAGGTATTTTCTAATAGCTTTGTAAACTCAGCCGCCTCCGTTGATGAAACGGGGACTACATCACTATAAATCTTCGTATAAAGTTCAACTGCCACTTCTTTGCAATCTACAGTTATTCCCCCAACTACTTTTGGCGTATTTTCTAACTCAAATTGTTTATTGCCAGGATCTACTCGCTCAGGAGAATAGGCGAGGTGAAAATCGCGTCCAACGAGAAGACCACTTTTTTCAAGTATTGGTTTTACAATATCCCTTGTCGTTCCCGGATAGGTTGAGCTTTCTAATACGATTAATTGTCCTTTTTTCATCCTCTTCTGAATCATTTCTGCTGCTGATTGCACGTATTTTAAATTAGGAGATTTGTCCTCTTTTAATGGCGTTGGAACACAAATAATAATAATATCGACTTTTTCAAGTACTTCAGTATTCGAAGTCGCACTAAATTGATTTGACCCAAGAGCATTTACTAAGGTTTCATTGCTAATATCGGAAATATAGCTTTTCCCATTATTAATTGATGAAATTTTTTTGACATCTATATCCAACCCAGTCACTTTAAAACCCTTTGAAACTAATAGCATCGCTAGTGGAAGCCCTACAAACCCTAAACCGATAACTGCTACTTTTGGTGTTTTGTCTTGTATCACTTTGTTGCCCCTTTCTAAAATGTTCTTTTACAAATTATGTTTGAGAATTTATTTCGAAAGGTACAATTCACTATTTTTAATGAAATTCTATCAAAAACCATTATTTGTACTATTTTCGATAGGATTTTTACTTGATTTACATATAGAAGGAAATTCTGAGTTACTTTATGATATGAAGAAAACAAGAATGAGTAAGTGCGATAGTCACTATGTAGATCATCCAATTTAAGATAATGGGTATTATTTAGGGAAAGAAAAAAGTCTCATTTCTAATGAAACGAGACTTTTTAATAACCATTTAGTATTAGTTAATAACCTATTACATGATAGCCTGAATCAACATGGATGTTTTCTCCAGTAATTCCTCTTGCCATATCACTGAAAAGGAATACAGCTGTATCTCCTACTTCCTCTGGTGTTGTACAACGACGAAGCGGTGATTTTTCCTCTACTTCTTTTAAAATTGTATTGAAGTCACTGACACCTTTTGCTGAAAGGGTACGAATCGGTCCAGCTGAAATGGAATTTACACGAATTCCATATTTACCAAGATTACTTGCTAAATATTTTACACTTGCCTCTAATGATGCCTTCGCAACTCCCATCACGTTATAGTTCGTCATAACTCGCTCTCCACCGAGATAGGATAAAGTAATGAAACTTCCTCCCTCAGCCATTAATTCTAAATTTTTCACTTCTTTAGCGATAGCGGAAAGTGAATATGCGCTAATATTTTGCGCCAATAAAAATCCTTCACGTGTAACATTCAAATACTCTCCACTGAGTTCCTCTTTATTAGCAAAAGCTACACAATGAGCGATCCCATGAATAGTGCCAACTTCTTCTTTAATTTTGCTAAAACATGTATGGATTTGTTCGTCACTTGTCACATCACATTGAAGAATAATGGAATTATCCGTTTCAAGTGTTTCAGCTAACTGCTTTACACTTTTTTCCGTACGCTCACGGCCATATGTGAAAATTAAACGTGCTCCTGCTGCATGAAGAGATCGAGCAATTCCCCAAGCAATACTGCGTTTATTCGCAACTCCCATGACTACATAGGTTTTCCCTTGTAAAGAAAGATTCATTTTATTTTCCTCCTAGAATGGATTATGTATAAGTTTATCACAAGTTATTAGTACCTAGTGCTAATTTTACATGATTCATTCTCTTATTAAAAGTCTATATTTAAATTTAATACCATTCACATAATTCTAATTCACGTTTAAGTTCATCTACATATTCTGTTGAACCTGTAACAATCAACCGATCATTTATATGGAGCTCTGTATCCCCATGCGGAATGATCGATTCTCCGCCGCGAAAGATTCGGACGAAAATAACATCACCAGTAAAAGGAAATTTTCGAAGAGTCATCCCTTCAAATTGACTATTTAACATGTTGATTTCAAATAGTGAATTTTCCTGATTAGTTAATATTCTCATGACTGCTGGTGATTCGATAAGTGATCGTAGCAATGCTTGAGTAGATAGAAGAGTTGAAAATACTTCTACATCATGTTCACGTACCTCGTCTTGTAATTGTGGTGACTCAATTCGGGCAATTACTCGATCTACTTTGCGATTCTTTGCTTCAACTGCCAATGGTGTATTGATCTCTTCATCTCCGGTCATAAATACAATAATATCCGATGTAAAGATCCCCTCTTCTTCCAATGTTACTACTTCGTAATCGTTTATTTCTTTTACTTTGAAAAGAGAATTAGCAATTTGTTTATCCGCTTTATCTAGTTTCGTATGGTATAGTGTAACATCATATAATTTCGGGCTTAATTCTCTCGTAACAGGTAAAGTGAGCTGGTTAGCACCAACTAAGGAAACTTTACGCTTTCTTTCTTGTAAGTTTTCCCGAGGAAACAATTTTCTAAATAAAATTGGTGTAATGACGCATGTGATAACCGCTACTAAAATAAACATTCCACTCATTTCTTTTGTAATTGCCCCAATACGTTCAGCTATTTTTGCTGCAGCAATAACCAATGATAAAGTTGAGGTAAGCAAAAAAGCTGATGAAATGACCGTCTTTGTGTCATACCATTTTTTTAGTAAGAATACCGGTATGAATTTCGATAATAAAAAGGCAATAATGAGTAAAGGAATTAATATTAATAATTTTTTATCACTAAATAATGACCATAGATCAAGGTCAACACCGACCATAACAAAGAAAATCGGAATTAAAAATCCGTAGCCAAACGAATCAAGCTGACGTACCATTTCTGGATTTGGTGCTAATAAAGATACGAGGGTACCCGCAAGAAATGCCCCTAAAATGTTTTCTGCGCCGACTGATTCTGAAAGACCGACTAGAACAAGTATGAGGGTAAAAACTGCTCGAGTCCCGATTTGCGTCGTCCCTCTTGAAAGTTTCTCGAAGAATGTTTTTTGTTTAAATCGGCTCCCTATGAAATAGAGCAGAACACCAGCAGCAAATAGAATTAAGAGCAGCCACATGTTTCCACCGCCGCCACCGGTTAGCGATACGTAGACCGTTAACAAAATCATCGTTACAAGGTCAGCGATGACAGCGATAAGAAGAATGATTTGTCCTATAGCTGTTTTCATAATGTGAGCGTCCTTCAATGTTGGAACGACAACACCTAGCGAGATGGTGGAAATAATTAATGTTAGTAAAAATACATCGTCTACTAAACCGGCAAAGACAAATAAGTAAGAAAGTAATACAGATATAATAAGTATTCCGATAAAGATTACAATTGCAACCTTCAATCGATTCGGTTCTTTTTTTCCATTAGGCAAGGCGGCGGCATTTTTCCCTCCGGAAAATGCGGAAAAGTCAATTTCAACTCCACTTAAAAACATGAGAAAAATAAAGCCTAATGTTGATAATGTCTGCAGCCACATATCCTTTTCAATTAAATCAAAACCACTTTTCCCAATAATCAATCCAACGATAATTTCACCAATTACAACAGGTATAACATTAAGCTTAAAGCGATGTAATAAAAGTGGTGTAAGAAATGCAGCAATAACTACTATAACAACAGATGTAAGTGATCCTTCCATACTTCCTCCCCTTTTTAAAAGCTATTTTTTTCAAATTTCTTCAAGTTAAATGACTCATAAATAAATTAGCCATTCCAAAATATATAAGAATTGAGATAATATCGTTTATCGTCGTAATAAAAGGTCCTGATGCTACTGCAGGGTCAATATTTAGTTTATCCATAAGAAGTGGAATTAACGAACCTGACATCGTTGCAACAACTAACGAAGCTAATATCGATATCCCTACTAATAGGCCAAGAAATAGTTCCCCTTTCCATAAGTACACGATAATCATAATCAAAATACCACATGTAGCACCCGTTATAAGTCCTGTTCCTGCTTCCCTTAGAACGAGCTTCCATTTACTCTCTTCATTTACATCCCCGGTTGCAATACCCCTCACAGCTACAGCTAAAGCCTGTGTCCCGGTATTACCCGCCATCCCGCCAATTAACGGGATAAAAACTGCCAATAACGCTACCTGTTTCAATGTATCTTCAAAACGGCCAATCAGACTCGCAGTAAACATTCCTAGAAAAAGCAGGACAATAAGCCAAGGCAATCTCTTTTTTGCAGCTGCAAACGGACTTTTACTTGGTGAATCCATATCGCTAACTGCGGCAAGCTTGGAGTAATCTTCAGATGCCTCTTCATCAATGACATCGACGATATCATCAATTGTTATAATCCCCAATAAATGTCTTTGAAAATCCACTACTGGAATCGCTAAGAAATTATAATCCTTCATTTTTCTAGCGATATCTTCCTGATCATCACCGACCGATACGAACACGACCCGATCATTCATAATTTCCGTAATCATCGTATCGTCATCTTCAATAATTAAGTCGCGAAGTGAAATAACGCCGACAAGCTTTTTATCATGATCAACGACATATAAATAATAAATCATTTCCGCTTTGGCAGCTTCATTCTTTAAAATAAACATGGCTGAACGAACGGTTTGACTTGCCTCGATTGCGACATACTCAGTTGTCATAATACTACCGGCAGTGTATTCTTCATAATGAAGCAAATCTTTAATTTCTTGTGCTTCCTTCTGATCCATCATCGTTAAGTAACTTGCAACTTGATCTTTTTCAAGAAGATTTAACACATCGACCGCATTATCGGTAAACATATAAGAAAGGACATCTGCCGCATATTGAGGATTCATTTCGGATAATAGTTTTTGATATTCATCATCCTCAATTTCAAGCTGTTCAAATAAAAATGCCATTTCTTCCGGAGACAAAAAATAATAAACTTGTTTTCTATGTACAGGATCAATGCCAATAAAAAACTGTGCTTGATCATAGGGATGTAAGCTTAAAAATTCATCACGGAAATTGTGAATTTCTTTATTTTCTAATGCAGAATTCAATAACGCCTGCTGATGAAGTTCGTTTTGCTCCAATGAGTTTTCACCCACTAACCATCACCTCATTTCTAAAATTACATACTACATATCCTAACAAAACTTTATCCATTTGTATTGTAATTTGAATATAGTTTTCCACATACTTTTTTAAAATATCTTTAAAATAATTAATAATCACTTTAGTAAAGAAAGGATACAAAATGAAAATTGATATTATTGGGGATATTCACGGCTGTTATGATGAATTTGTTCGTTTAGTGACTGCTTTAGGATATAAGTTTGAAAATGAAATTCCGATTCATCCAGGTAATCGAATATTAGGATTTGTCGGTGATCTCACTGATCGCGGTCCACAATCTTTAAAAGTTATTGAGACCGTATGGAAACTTCGCGAGAAAAATCTTGCCTATTATGTTCCCGGAAATCATTGCAATAAACTTTATCGTTATTTTTTAGGAAGAAATGTACAAATATCGCATGGTTTAGAAACAACTGTTGCTGAGCTAAAGGCCTGCACAAGAAAAGAGGAAAATCATTATAAAAAAATGTTTATGCAATTATATGAAGAGGCACCACTGTACCAAATAATCGATGAAAATAAATTAATCATTGCACACGCAGGAATTCGTGAAGATTATATTGGATTGTCCAATAAAAGTGTTAAAACGTTTGTACTATATGGTGATATAACTGGAGAAAAGCATGAGGATGGCTCACCAGTAAGAAGAGATTGGGCTAAAAATTACTTTGGTGATGCATGGATTGTCTATGGACATACACCTGTTAAAAAACCTAGGTTTGTTGGAAAAACTGTCAATATCGATACTGGTGCTGTATTCGGTGGAAAGTTAACAGCACTGCGCTATCCTGAAATGGAGACTGTTTCTGTTGATTCTACGATGCCTTTTGTGGAAGAGAAATTTAGGAGTTTTGAGTAACAAACAATGGACTTTAGCCTTTTACGCTAAAGTCCATTGTTTTCACACCTCAAACGGAAAATCACTATGAAAATTCATTTCCTTTTCTAGAGTCGGATGATAAAAAGTAAGGTTGCTGCAGTGCAGGGCTTGCCGCTCATATATATCCGTACTTCCTCCATAAAGATCATCACCTAACAGCGGGTGACCAATATAAGACATATGGACACGAATTTGATGCGTTCTTCCTGTATCAAGCGACAATCTGATATGACAAAACTTCGAACGACGTTTCAACACGTGATAATGTGTGCGTGCAGCTTTCCCATCTGCTCTTACTTCTCTCTCAATAATGCTTGACTCTTTACGGCCAATCGGTGCATCAATCGTTCCATCATCTTTGCTTAAAACCCCTTCTACCAATGCCTCATAAGTGCGTTTAATCATTCTTTTTTGCTGCATTTGACTTAACAAATGATGGATATATCGATGCTTCGCCACAAGAACTAGACCGGATGTATTTCTATCCAAACGGGTAACGATATGGACAGTTGCATCAATGGATTGTTTTTGATAATACCCAATTAACGCATTGGCAAGACTCCCCTTCGGATGCTCTCTTGAAGGGATTGTATTCATAAATGCGGGTTTATCAATCACTAGCAGGTCTTTATCTTCAAAAATAATATGAAGCGGAATATCCTCCCCCACCAGCGTTTCACTGCTTTTTTCGGGTGGAAAAGTAACCTCAAGTCGATCACCACATTTTAATTGATACAAAACATTTTCTTCACGCTCGTTGACCGTTATTTGACCACCAGCGAATTTGATATCTGTTAACGCTCGTCGTGAAATATCTTTTTCACTTAAAAATTGTCTAATAATTTTCTCTTCATCTTTTTGAACGATTGTCCATTGCAAGGAATACGAAGCCATCATGCTCCCTCTCTTTAATCTGAAATAAATGAATCATGAACCCTTTTCCAAAACGGGAAAGGGCGAAAACGAGCAAAGCGAACTTTCTCATCGGCAACACGGAATTGAATCGATTTCACATCTTTATGCAGCAATGTAAGATGATCAATGGTAATCATGAAATCCTGCTCGCGAACAGGCCTAAGGGTGCATGTATGGTGCCCCGGAAAAATCAATGGCGATCCGATTGTTCTAAATACTTTATTATTAATAGAAGCCATCTCCGCTAATTGTATCGCCTTTATTGAAGGATGAATGATCGCACCACCCAACGCTTTATTATAAGCAGTACTTCCAGATGGAGTTGAAAGACATAGCCCATCCCCGCGAAAACGTTCAAAATGTTGGCCGCGGACATCAATATCCATGACCAATGTGCCTTCCACACATTTTACTGTTGACTCGTTTAATGCTAAATACCTTGTTTCTTTGCCGCCATGCTGATAACGAATGATTACTTCAAGAAGTGGATATTCAACAACCTGATAAGGAGTTTTGGCGATCGCTATCACAAGCTTCTCGATTTCTTCGGGAACCCAGTCTGCATAGAAGCCAAGATGGCCAGTATGCACTCCTACAAAAGCGGTTTTATCTAACCTTGAACTATAACGATGGAAGGCATAAAGCAATGTCCCATCCCCACCAACCGAAATAACGATATCAGGTTTTGCCTCATCATACTCAAGTCCAAAATCTTGTAAATATGTACTAATTTTATGCATCAACGTATTTGACTTTGCATTTCCTTTTGATGTAATCGAAAATTTCAAGTTCAATCACCATCTCCCTATAGATTTGATTCTTGATCTACTAATTCTTTTTCCTCGTATTTTTATGCTGTTCTTTATTTTTTGTAAAAAAAACTTGAGCTTCCTGAATTTCTTCTCGAATTTCAGACATTTCTTCATCCAATAAGAAAGCGGCTTCAGCTGCACGTTGTAGGCGCATTTTAATGTCCTCCGGAAACTGTCCGCGATATTTATAATTTAGTGAATGCTCAATTGTCGCCCAAAAATTCATTGCAAGTGTACGAATTTGAATTTCACAAAGAATCTTTTTTTCGCCGTGAATGGTTTGAACGGGGTATTCGATCACGACATGGTACGAGCGATAGCCACTCGGCTTATTATTTGAAATATAATCCCGTTCTTCAATAATTTTAAAATCATTCCGCATTCTTAATAACTCGACCACTTTTTTTATATCATCAACAAATTGGCACATCATCCTAAGTCCTGCGATGTCCTGCATCTGGGTTTCTAATTGATCGAGCGGAATTTCTTTTTGCGTCGCTTTATCCAAAATACTAGCAATCGGTTTCACACGACCAGTTACAAATTCAATTGGAGAGTGGATATGCTCCTGTTCGAACTGGGTGCGCATACCTTTTAATTTAATTTTCAATTCATCTACAGCTTGTTTATAAGGAGCTAAAAATTGGTCCCAATGGTTCACTAACATCACCTCTAACTAACAAATCAAGAGCAGAACTTTACCTATCATAAAATCCATTTCCATTTTACCATATTTCTTGTTTGCTAATGCAAGACTACAATTGATAAAATGCAAACAGTGACTAAAGGAAAAAGGGAGCGATAATAAAAATGGGCAGTGTAATTGAAATCGAATTAAAAAATATCGTAACGAAAGATGAATTTATCCGGATCAAAAATGAGTTTTCTATTAAAGAAAATGATTTTACTAAGCAAATCAATCATTATTTTGACTCCCCTACTTTTAAATTAAAACAAATAGGCTGTGCACTGCGGATTCGAAAGAAAAAGAATCAATTTGAACTTACGCTAAAGCAGCCTGCCGAGATCGGCTTGTTAGAAACGAATGAAATAATTAATGAACAACAAGCCAATCAAATGATTACATATGGAGAACTGCCTGAAGGAGAAGTAAAAAACAAATTACTTCAAACCAATTTCCCATTACATTCCATCCGTTATTTTGGTTCATTGACAACAAATAGAGCTGAAATAAATTATTTAGACGGCTTACTTGTTTTTGATTGTAGTTCCTATTTAAATAAGAACGATTATGAGATAGAATATGAAGTAAATGATAGAATAATAGGTGAAAAAAATTTTCAAGAGTTGATGAACCGATTAAATATTCCTATTCGTGAAACTGAAAATAAAATTGTTAGGTTTTATAAAGCAAAAGAACAATGTTTAAGTGAGGAAAAATGAATGACAACAGTTAATCAAATTAAAACATTGCTTGAAATACAAGCACTTCAAAGTTTTACAAATCCATCTAGTACCCAATCATCGGATACAAATTCCCTTTTCCAACAATTGTTAACATCAGCGCTTGAAAGTTCAATTAATGGAAAAACAGAAAGTAGTACAACTAATTTATATAGTACGTTAAATCAGACATTACCCGTGAATATTCATTTTCCAACCAATCAAAAACCAATCAATGCTCCAAAAGATCTTGATTCAATTATTCAAAAGGCAAGTGAAAAATACAATATACCTAAAGAATTAATTAAATCAGTCATTCAACATGAATCTAGCTTTAATGCAAATGCAGTTAGTAAATCCGGTGCATCTGGTCTAATGCAATTAATGCCTTCAACTGCCAAAAGTCTAGGAGTGACAAATGTTTTTGACCCGGAGCAAAATATATTTGCCGGTAGTAAATATTTAAAAAATATGCTTGATCGTTATGATGGCGATATCAATTTAGCACTTGCTGCATATAACGCCGGACCGGGCAATGTCGACCGTTTCGGAGGAATTCCACCATTTAAAGAAACCCAAAATTATGTAAAAAATATAACAAACTCTTTTTATAGTTAAACGTTATTCAAAAGAATAGCGTTTTTTTCTATTAATCCTCTGGGATATTATTCATTGCTTTGCAAAATATAATAATTGAAAAGGCTATTTGTTTGAGTTATTAGACGTTCACCTGCTAAAATGAATATACACAATAAAAATCTTTTTAAAGGAGCTTTTCATATGGTAGAGAAACGCATAGTGCCGTATGAGGTAATCGGGGAAAAAACGCTGCACCAACTAGTCGATGCATTTTATTCGAGAGTCGCGAAACATCCCGATCTAATCCCAATATTTCCGAAGGACTTATCCGAAGTCGCAAAAAAGCAAAAAATGTTTTTAACACAATACTTGGGTGGGCCTCAATTATATACAAATGCATATGGTCATCCGATGATGCGTGCACGTCATCTTCCACATGAAATAACGCCAAAACGAGCAAAAGCATGGTTATCATGTATGAGTGAAGCAATGGATGAAGTAAATTTAGAAGGAACAATACGAGAAGAGTTTTTTTCTAGATTAGTTTTGACTGCCAGGCATATGGTAAATACTCCAGATGAATTATCGGGTGAAATAAATTGAAAGACAAAGATATTCTAGTTTCAAATTACCATTGTTTTTGTAATTCTGATAAAAAGCCTCTAGAAATTTATATGTTTGTCGATCCGTTATGTTCCGAATGCTGGGCATTAGAACCTATTATAAAAAAGTTACAACTAGAATATGGACAATTTTTCTCCTTGAAACATGTTTTAAGCAGCAGTTTAACAAGATTAAATGTAAACTCTAAAAAAATGGATGCCCTTGCTCAACTTTGGGAGAAAACGGCCTCAAAAACCGGAATGCCCTGCGATGGGAGCCTCTGGTTTGAAAATTCAATTACTGCTCCATATATAACATCGATTGCGATTAAAGCTGCTGAATTGCAAGGAAGAAGAGCCGGAATTCGTTTTTTGAGAAAAATACAGGAAGTGTTATTTTTAGAAAAGCAAAATGTTACTAATATAGATGTTCTCGTTAAATGTGCAAACAGTATTAACTTGGATACTGAAGAATTTTTAAATGATATTCATTCGGAGAGTGCTGCTAAAGCATTTCAATGTGATTTGAAAATTTTATCGGAAATGGAAGTCGATGAATTCCCTTCCCTTGTTTTTTTTAATGAAAATATTGAAGATGAAGGGTTAAAAATCACTGGGTTTTATGAATATAGTGTGTATGTACAAATTCTTCAAGAAATGTTAGGTGCGAAAACAAAACCAAACCCTTTGCCACCATTAGAAATATTTCTAAAAATTTATAAAGTAGCTCCTTCAAAAGAAATTGCCATCGTCTATGATATGACTATAGCAGATGTAGAGAAAAAGCTAAAAAAATGGGTGTTACAACAAAAGGTGAAAGCCATCCACGGAAAACACGGTACGTATTGGAAGTATATTGAAAAAGAAGAATAATATTAGATAAGGGTATAGTTAATACTATATCCTTTTTTTGTAGTTGTCGAAGTTGATGAGTTTTTCGAATCATTATAAGAAAAAGGCCTTGCATCAGCAAGACCTTTTTCAACACGAACAAAGGGGATGGGAGAAATTTTTCACGGTCAAACAAAGGGGTATATGTTTGTTTGTGATCAACTTCACGTCCTAACTATAGCATGTTATGACTTGTATGTGCAAGTATATGTTAAGACCTTCACAATATTGTCAAAAACAAGTGATAATTAATCTGATTAGTACATAAATATATACTAGTCAGGTTTTTATGGAAGGAGTATTTCTATGCAAAAGTTTGTTTTTCCAATTTTTTTCTTTGTGATCCTCCTTGCTTTTTGTATTAACATTCTGGGGCTTATGAAACTCCTTCCACTTTTCATTACCTCACCAATGCTATTTCTGACACTGTTCATTTTTGTCCTTTATTTAAACAGAAGAAATCATTTTCGAGGATTTAAATAATAAGAAAAGGTCAAGCAATTTTGCTTGACCTTTTCCTATTTAGATTGATTTTACTACGATAATAAACGCTCAAGTTCATTTAATTTTTCTTCAAATACTTTAAGAGCTTCTTCGATTGGACTTGGTGATGTCATATCCACTCCTGCCTTTTTTAACACTTCAATTGGGTAGTCGGAACTTCCGGCTGACAAGAACCCGATATAGCGTTCAACAGCAGGTTTTCCTTCTTCCAGAATTTGCGCACTTAACGCAGTTGCTGCACTAAAACCAGTTGCATATTGATAAACATAATAATTGTAATAGAAATGGGGAATTCTTGACCATTCTAATCCAATTTGTTCATCAATAACAATATCCTCTTCACCAAAGTATTTTTTATTTAGATCATAGTATTCCTTCGTTAATAATTCCGCCGTTAATGCTTCACCATTTTGTTCTTTTTGGTGAATTAAATGCTCGAATTCAGCAAACATCGTTTGACGGAAAACAGTTCCGCGGAATCCTTCTAAATAATGATTTAATAAATATATTCTTTTCTTTTCATCATCAATTGTTTTGAGTAAATAATCATTTAATAAGGCCTCATTGCATGTAGAAGCTACTTCGGCAACGAAAATTGAGTAATCACCATAGGTAAATGGTTGATTTTTCCTTGTATAATAACTGTGAACACTATGGCCAAATTCATGTGCTAACGTAAAAAGATTGTTAACATTATCTTGCCAGTTCATCAAGATGTACGGATTTGTGCCGTATGCACCGGATGAATAGGCTCCACTTCTTTTGCCCTTATTTTCAACAACATCTACCCAGCGATTTTCAAAGCCCTCTTTCAAAATACCTAAATATTCTTCACCAAGTGGAGCAAGACCTTTTAGCACTATCTCTTTAGCCTCATTGTAAGGAATTTTCATCTCCACATCTTTTACAAGTGGAGTATAAAGATCATACATATGCAATTCCTTAACTCCGAGAACTTTTTTACGAAGTTTAATGTATTTGTGTAAGAGATGGAGGTTGTCATTCACCGTATTCACGAGATTATCGTAAACACTTTCAGGAATATTGTTCGCTGATAGTGCAGCATGGCGTGCAGAATCATAATTACGTACTTTTGCATTGAAATTATCCTTTTTTACTTGCCCGCTTAATGTACTCGCAAAAGTATTTCGGAAATTCCCGTATGTCTCATACACTTTCTCAAAAGCTTCTTTTCTTACTCTTTGGTCAGAGCTCTCTAAAAATCGAGAGTAACGCCCATGTGTAATTTGAACCTCTTCACCATCCTCGTCTTTAATAGATGGAAATTCTAGATCGGCATTGTTCAGCATTCCAAATGTATTGCTTGATGCATCCATAACCTCAGATGCTTGGGCAAGCAGTGCTTCTTGATCAGCGGATAGAACATGTGGGCGTTGAAGATTTAATTGTTCTAATACATGCTCATACAATTTCAATTCACTTTTCTCATTAATAAAGCTTTTTAGTTTATTTTCATCGATCGACAAAATTTCAGGTACTAAATAGGCAAATACACTTCCTGCCTCTGCTAATAAACTTCTCATTTGGCTTTCTTGGCCTTGATAAAAGGAATTTCCGGTGTCTTGATCATTGCGCATATGTGCGTATGTATACAATTTGCCTAATCTTTCAGATACCTCATCTTGAAATTTTAATGCCTCATATAATTGATCAGCACTTTCGCCAAGCTTCCCTTTGAATTGGTCAGCTTTTGGTAATAATGTTTTAACATCCTTATATTCCTTTGCCCATAAATCATCGCTTGCAAATATATCTTCCAATCTCCAAGTTAATTCTTCAGCTACTTCATTACGATTTGGAAGTGATTTAGTAGATGTTCCAGCAGTCATTATTTTTCCTCCATTCTTTTTAAAAAGCTAATTTTCAATACACATTTTAACGTTAAAAAATGTTAAAAAAGGATATTAATAAACAAAATTTTTTCATTCTTCTTTATTTTAATTAAACATTTGAATTCCTGCAAATAATTAAATTACTCATTTATAAAATGTATTCATAAACTCATTTTCCATACGTGCAGCTTCCTCTATATTGTTTGGAAAGGGTATTGATTTATTCATTGCAAACCTCCCTTTTCGAGTTTCTTCTAAATATCCAAATTTAGATAAGAGTTTTAAGTAGTGATAAATCATTTGCTTTAAAAATTTCACATGTATTAAAGGAAACTTTCGTAATTGGATGTCTCCATTCAAAACCCGTTCTTCAAATTTTCCGACCACTAAAGCAAGAGACGTTTCATTCCCCTTATTTAGATGCTTGAAATTATCACACCAGATAAAATATTGCCAAATGGATACATGTGTTTTACAAATTTCCATAAACTTAACAGGAATTCCGATCAAAGGAGGGAATAAAATAGGTGAATGTCTATTGTAATACGCTGTGGCAAGAAATGAATCCTTTAAATTTGAAGCGTAGATGATTTTATTTTGGAGCATATTTTTCTTTTCATGGAACCAAAAGTTCCAATCAAATTTTTTGTCGTTTTTATTTGGTAGGTTGAGTGGAAAATCAACTGAAGCTAATGGATATGTCATCTGTTGAGCAAAAACTTTTCTAATCGAGATAGGTGCTAACTGCGAAAGGATTGTTATATTTTTGGTTTCGGGTGAGTAGCTGTAAATATGCATTCCATTTGTAGAATTATACTGTGCTAACGACCATTGAAAATCAGATACTTTAAATACGTTGTCAATTAGGGTTAACTTTTTTTGGTAAGGTTCACCACCAAGTAACCAAACTGGAACTATATCAATTGAGGAATAACCCTCCGTCCGTTTTTCAATTTCCTCTGTCGGAATAGCTGAACATTGAAACTCAATAGCATATTTTTTTCCATGCTTTTGAACATATAGATCCGAGCGTTGGTTAATTTCCGGGAAGAATTTCTCCATTTCAACGTTCAACCCTTGAGCTTTTAACCAACAAAACAAATCAATTTTCCCTTGTAAATGGCGTTCACTTTCGGGTTCTGAACTTGTGCAATTCGTGTTAGTTTTATGTGCGAAGTGAGGTATTTTAATCTTGCCAATCTTTACAATTACTTCTTCATAACATTGAGGACAATATAAAGGTGTTTTGCCTCTTATTTTCATTAGCTTTTCTTTACTTTCGGGATACAACAAGCAATACAATTCTCTATTTTTTGTAATAGCTGTAAGCATTTCTACTTCACCCTCCTCCCATAAATATTCAATTAGGCAGTTAGTTTATCCTCCTTCCAATACAAAAAAAATACCAATTTCATTATGAAATCGGCATTTATATTTATTTAAAGTACTTTTGTATCGTATCAAATACATTTCCATCGATGATCGTATTTCCATATTCTTGGAGACGATGTACGGTAAAAGATGACTCTTCTCCGTATTCAAGCAAAATACTTAAAACGTTATCAATCGACTCTTCGTCAAACACTTCTTCAGGAAACTCAACATATAAATAATATTTATTGTTGTATGACAAAAGCTTAGTGATGATGTCGTCTAAACCGGATTGCTTAGATAAAGAAATGACATCTTCAAAATCTTTGAATGCCAACATAAAGTCTAATATTTCATCTTCTTCCTGAAGACCCTTTGATTGAAAATGCTCATCAAGAAATTCTTCAAGTCGGTCGTTAATCGGTAATTCCTTAAGCTTTTCTTCTGATATCGGCAGTTCAAAACGCTGTCCATCTTTAGATAACTGTGCTTTTGTTACCAATACTTCAAGTCCTTTATCAAGCGCCTGAACTTGAATCCACAATGGACCTTCTGGTACAAACTCTTCTTCATGATGAATTTCATCCATCATTTCCCAAAAAAGTTCCTCACTTCTCTCTCGATCATACCAAATTTCTTCGCGATTAAATCCTCTTTCTTCTATATCACCATAAGAAATATAAAACTTAACTGTATTTTCATTAATACGTTCGATTTCCATACATCAACTCTCCCTTCTATTTGAAAGTTATGAAGGGACTTGTTCCCCCATATAAGGCTAAGTGTATGCTAAACTGCTTAGGTAAAAGTGTAGAAAATTTCATAATAAATAATATTCTACTCTTGTACTTCTATTTTATGATAAAAAGATGTTAATTGGAAACAAAAACTCTTCCCAATTTTAAATTCCACTAATACCCAAAGGTTTTTTTCTAAAAAAAATTATTGTTTTGCTCATTTTAGCGGATATGCACCAAACATTCAAGACTAAATTTTCAGTAAACATATTTTTATCTTTGAAATAAAACGCCTCCATTCCAATCAATGCTGGTATGAAGGCGTTTTATATTACCTATTTCTATTTATGAAAAATATTAATTAACAAGTTTTTGAGCTTCAAGTAATTGATATGAGCGAACTTTTCGTGGTAAGAAACGACGAATTTCATCTTCGTTATACCCAACTTGCAAACGTTTTTCATCAACCATAATTGGACGTCTAAGTAGTCCCGGATTTTTTTGAATTAACTTATATAATTTTTGTAACGGATACGTATCTAAATCAACGTTTAACTTTTGGAAGGTTTTTGAGCGTGTAGATATGATTTCATCTGTACCATCCTCAGTCATTCTTAATATTTCTTTTATTTCTTCCAAACTTAAAGGTTCCGAAAAGATATTTCGCT
Source organism: Heyndrickxia sporothermodurans (assembly GCA_016756695.1). Lineage (GTDB taxonomy): Bacteria > Bacillota > Bacilli > Bacillales > Bacillaceae_C > Heyndrickxia > Heyndrickxia sporothermodurans. Next base: position 2,660,894 of record CP066701.1, on the reverse strand, counting down.
CTTTATATTCAATATTATTTTCCTCAAGCCAGGCTCTTGCTTTCCTACATGATGTACAACTAGGTGAAGTGTATAATGTTACCATTTATCATTCACACTCCTTATCTATAAATTTAGTTTCATAATCCTTCAAGGATTAATTATTTAAATTAAAGGCGCTGTTAAATTTGACTGTTGTTTTCCGCTACAGGTGCTCACTTTCCGCTTCAATCAAATAGTGACAAATCAACATTGAACTTTAACATAGCCAAATTAAAATTACTTTAAATAAAAAATCTATATTATGTATTATACACTATTTGTACAACAATGAATATAGTTTTTCTAAAAATGAGTCCAGACATTTATAAAAATGACAACACTGTGACATTAGACTTATAGTCTATTTACCCCTGTAATCAGCCTTTAAACCATCTCTTTTATTCTTTTTTCGCCCCCCTTTTCGGCTAACTTTACTTAAATGATTATCAATCTCATTTGCCTTTTTGATTATGTCATGTGGCCAAACGAGTCGACATACACAGAATACTAGATCATTCTTAAATTATCATTAAAACATAATTAAAATTTTTCATATCTTGACTTAGTCATTGCACTTAGATATAATATGATAAATTTTAAAATACCGAAATAGCAATGATAAAGAGTAGTACATTTGTTTTTGTTTTGTAGAGAGTTTGTGGCTGGTGAAAACAAACAAACAAAACTTATGGAATGGACTTTGGAGCACTAAAAATGAACAGAGGATTCCTCTTATTAGTTTTTGGCGAGTAATCCCACGTTAATGGGATTCCATGAATTATTTCATGGAACTAAGAGGCACAATAGTTTACTTGTGCACTTAGGGTGGCACCGCGGAATCAACCATTCGTCCCTATTATTTAGGCGACGGATGGTTTTTTATTTTGCCTAAAAAGGAAATCTAAACTTAATTCGAGGAGGAATTGTAAATGAAAACAATATTTTCAGGGATTCAACCAAGCGGGACAATTACACTTGGTAATTATATTGGAGCGTTAATGCAATTTGTTGAATTACAAGAGGAATATAATTGTTATTTCTGTATTGTTGATCAACATGCGATAACTGTTCCCCAAGATCGCTTACAATTGCGCAAAAACATTCGAAATTTAGCAGCTCTATATATTGCTGTTGGAATAGATCCTGAAAAAGCAACTTTGTTTATTCAATCAGAAGTGCCTGCCCATGCTCAAGCAGGATGGATGTTACAATGTGTAGCAAGTATTGGTGAGCTGGAACGTATGACACAATTTAAGGATAAATCTTCTGGTAAAGAGTCTGTATCAGCAGGCTTACTCACATATCCGCCATTAATGGCCGCCGATATATTATTATATAACACCGATTTAGTTCCTGTTGGTGAAGACCAAAAACAACATTTGGAGTTAACAAGAGATTTAGCCGAAAGATTTAATAAAAAATACAATGACATCTTTACGATCCCAGACGTTAGAATTCCTAAAGTCGGTGCAAGAATCATGTCATTGCAAGATCCAACAAAGAAAATGAGTAAATCTGATCCAAATACGAAAGGATTTATTTCGATCCTTGACGATCCAAAAACGATTGAGAAAAAAATCAAAAGTTCCGTCACAGATTCGGATGGAATTGTTAAATACGATAAAGAAAATAAGCCTGGAATTTCGAATCTGCTTTCCATTTATTCCATTATCGAAAATCGATCCATTGATGAAATCGTTCGGGAATATGAAGGAAAAGGTTACGGAGAATTTAAAAATGATCTCGCTCAAGTACTCATAAAAAAACTTTCTGCGATTCAAGAAAAATACCTTTCATTAGTTGAATCGGATGAACTTGATCGTATATTAGACATGGGCGCAGAAAAGGCCAACAAAGCAGCGAATAAGATGCTAAAGAAAATGGAAAATGCAATGGGACTTGGAAGAAAGCGAAAGTAAAAAAAGTAAAGGTGCACCAGTTAAATCGGTGTACCTTTACTTTTCCATTAATTGACCTTTGGACCATGTTCCAATTCCCAAAGCTTTTCAAAAAATGGTTGTCCTTTAATTAAATTTTCACAGAGATTTTCGTGTTTTTCACTCCAACCTCTTTTCACTTCTTCAAATAGACGATTCCAAACATCATTAAAATCCATAACCTGAATTTCTTGATACTGTTCCGGAGCCCACTCTGTATACCAATAACGAATTTCAGCTGCGTTGTTTGAAGAATGAAGTTGATCTAAAGCCATAAAAAGCAACTGCTTTAATTGCCTTTCTTTCCTTGTTAAACCATACATGCTCGCTGGGTCTGGAGATAAGATATGATGTTCTTTTTCTCCAACTCCCCCTTCAAATTGATAATTAATTGGTTCATGCTGTTCAATCATATCATATACAAGCTGTTCTTGCCGAGGGATTAATCGGCTTTTTCTAATCGGAATATTATATCCTATCGTATCTACAGCTAAAATTCCGTTTCCATCCGTTACAACAAAACAATATTCCAATTGTACCCGTTCATGATTTTTTCTTGAATAGGCCTTTTGATAGACATCATTCATTAGTTCCTGCGGTAAGTCACTCAAATCATTTTCTATGTAATGAAACAATAAAGAATCCACCAATAATAACGGAACTTGATCTAATAATTCGATCGTGTCATCCCTTCTCCATTCGTGGAAATGACAAATGTTATAGCTATTCTCTTCCCCTTCAAACCAATTCACCCATACATCATGTAGATATAGCATCAATTATTACCCCCTTGCATCAACTATTTAACAATCAGTATGGGCATACTTTAGTAAAATTATTCCTTGATTTACATATAAATCATTCACTCTAAGGAATAAAAAGAGAATGAAAAACTCCAATCAAACGATTGGAGTTTTTCATCGGATATTTTCTAATTTTTTGGATTCAGTGCATCTTTTAAGCCTTCACCAATGAAGTTAATAGAAAGAATAGTAAGTGTAATAATTATCGCCGGTGGCGCCCATATCCAAGGTTTATATTGGAGAACGTCAGGCTCCTTTGAAGAAGACAACATATTTCCCCAGCTCGGAACCTCTTGTGGAATTCCGAAACCTAAATAACTTAGACCAGCTTCCGCAACAATCATACTAGCAAAAGTTATACTAGCTTGAACAATTATGGTAGAAAGTACATTAGGTAATAAATGCTTAATAATAATTTTAGAGGATGAGCAACCAATCGATTTCGATGCCAATACATATTCGTTTTCTTTTTCAGCTAATATTTTGCTTCGAACAATACGGGCAACGCCACCCCAGCTAAGAAAACTAATGACGATAATAATTACCCAAACACCTGATAATTTACCGAATAAAATAGCACTTAGAACAATAACGAAAACAAGAAATGGGAAATTTAATATAAAATCGGTAAAACGCATTAAAACGCTATCTATTGCACCACCAAAATATCCTGCAAGAGAACCAATGATTGTTCCAAATAGTATGACAAAAAATGTACAAGTTATTCCAACTAATAAGGAAACCCTGCCACCATATAGTAGACGTGTAAATACATCTCTCCCACTTTTATCGGTTCCTAAAAAGTGCTCGGATGATGGAGATAAAGACATTTGTCCAATATTAACCTTTGTTATGTCTTGAGTTAAAACGAATGGTGCAATTATCGAAACAATTGTTACAGCCAACAAAAATATTAAACTCACCATAGCCAATTTATTTTTTACAAATTTCCGCCTTGCAACTGCCCAAGGGGAAAGACTTTTTTGAACACCGCCTACATTCTGACTTGATTTCTTAGTTACAATTTCCATGTCTTCCCCCCCTATTCTATTCGAATTCGCGGATCAACGACCCCATACAATATATCAGCAATTAAATTCCCGAATAATGTTAAAAACGAGAACATCATTGTCAAAGTCATTAATACTGGATAATCATTCGTTGAAACTGATTCAATGAATAGTTGTCCAATACCAGGATAAGTAAAAATTGTTTCAGTTATGATTGCACCACTAATAACGGATACAACATCAAATCCTAAAAATGTGACTAGCGGGATTATTGAATTCCTTAAAATATGAACATTATAGATTTTACTTTCTCTAGTACCCTTTGCTCTTGCTGTGCGTACAAAGTCTTTACGACTATTTTCAATAATATCATTTCGCAAAAATTGTGTATAACTGGCTGTACTTAAAAGACCGAGAACAACCGCTGGTAAGACAACATGATGAACTCTACTTAACCAATAATCCAATGTACCAGTAGAATACATAATATCAACCGAACCATTTGATGGAAAAATATTTAATTGAAATGAAAAAAAGTATATTGCAAATACAGCAGCAACAAATGATGGAATAGCTAGACCTAAATAATTCAAACCGCCAATTAAATGATCACCAATTGTATAAGGTTTTCGACCAGCATATATGCCCATAATAAAAGCTAATATGTAGGTAATTAAAAGCGACGAAAATCCTAGAAAAATAGTATTTGGAATTCTTTCACCTATTAGATCAGAAACAGGCATTTTATAACGTGAGGAATTCCCAAAATCCCCTTGAACAAAATTAGAAACCCAACGAAAATACTGAACATGGATCGGATCATAATATCCTAATTTTTCACGCATTTCTTTAATATATTCTGGATTCGTATTTGTTGGATCAATTTCTCCACTGAAGGAATCCCCTGGCATTAACTTTGCCAGGGTAAACACCACAATGGAGATAAGGAGTAACATTGGAATCATGCCCAAAATTCTTCTTATGCTATACTTCAACATGTTCATTCTCCTTATCTATTACCACTAAAAGTAAATTATTGTTCAATCCACCATTCATGTGGTCTATTCGTTCCGGATACATCTAATTTAACACCTTTTAAACGTTTACTTACTGCATATACTTCATCAGTTTCACCAATAGGTATCATTGGTAGTTCTTCGTTAACCAGTTTTTGCCATTCAACATACAATTGTTTACGTTTTTCTTGATCTGTTCCAACAATTTTAACATCTAATGCATCAGCTAATAATTTATCGTTTTGTTCATTTACCCAACGAGGATAGTTCCAAAGTGCATCAGAAGTCCAAAGTCCAGATGGATCTGGGTCCGTACCAGTACTCCAACCACCGTAGAATACTTCTAGGCTTTTATCTGCTTTATCAAGCATGTCATAGTAAAGATTTGAATCAATCATTTTTAACTTCGTTTTCAGTCCTACTGCTTCCCAATATTGAGTTAATGCTTTTGCTCGGGACTCAAATGTTGGGTTATCTGTTGCATAGTGACTGAAGTTTACGACAAATTCCTTACCGTTAGGATCTTCACGGAAACCATCTCCGTTCGTATCTTTATAACCGGCTTCATCTAACAATTTCTTTGCTTTTTCTGGATCGTATTCATACTGATTTGGTAACTCACTATTGTCAGCAGCAATCCAGTGTGCTGATGGTACAGGACGATTAACAGGTTTTCCTAATCCGAAGAAGAAAGCCTTTGTCCATTCTTCACGATTAATCGCATAAGCCATCGCCTGACGTAATTTTTTATTTTGATATTTATCAAAATTCATTACATTTTTATTTTTATCTCCATCCCATGTACCTAACCTAAATCCAACATAGAAATAAGATAAACCTGGAGCTTTTAACACTTCGACATTATTAAGCTTTTTAACTTCATCGTAAATACTCATATGAAATTTAGTTAAATCAAGTTTTTCATTTTTAAGTTCACCAACAACAAGACTAGGATCAATAACTTTTAATATAATCTTTTCAATATGTGGTTTACCTTGCCAGTAATCCTCATTTCGAACAAATTCAATTGATTCCCCAGGGACAATTTTATTTACTTTAAATGGTCCTGTCCCGATTGGTTTTTGACGAACTTGAGGAGATGACATCATATCTTTTACAGCTATACCTTCAAATTCTTTTCTAGACATTGGATGTGTCCAAAGATTTTCTAAGTTGTTTACACGTGCTTTATCAAAAGTAATTTCTATGTTATAGTCGTCAATTTTTTTCAATCCAGTAATTGTTTTTGCTTTTTTATTACGATATGCAGGTGCACCTTCAATATTTTTTACATTTTCATAACGTGGACCTTCATAATCTTTATTTGCAAGTGTTTCTATAGCAAAAATCCAATCATCAACAGTTAATTCTTCCCCATTATGCCATTTAACACCTTTTTTAAATGTAAATTTATATACTTTATTATCTTTAGTTTCCCATGAAGCAATATTTGGCTGTGCTTTTAATTGATCATCATATTTAATTAAGTCATCATCAAAAAAGTCAACAACCTCATGATCTACTGTATCTTTTTCAAAATTTATATTGAACAACCCTTTTGGAGCACTATCAAGTGCATAAACCAATGTTCCTCCATCTTTAGGAGCGCTTGCATTTTCGCCTTGTTTATCTGTGTCTTTGCCTTTTTCATTTGTATTTGCCTTATCCTTTCCACCACAGGCAGCAAGAAAGATCGACAACATAAGCATTAGCGCTGTCAATAGCAATATCGATTTTCTTCTCAATGTTATTCCCCCCAAATATTTATTTATTAATTATAAAGTACACAAGCAACTTGGTGACCAGGCTTCACCTCCTTTAAAGTCGGTTTCACCCTGGAACATTCCTCTTTCGCAACTGGACATCTCGTATGGAACGGGCAACCTGAAGGAGGATTTACCGGGCTCGGTACATCGCCTTGCAAAATGATACGTTCTTTCTGTTTACGAGGATCAGGTTCCGGTATTGCTGAAATTAATGCCTGTGTATATGGATGTAGCGGTTCTGCATATAAACTATTTTTATCTGCTATTTCAACTAAGTTACCAAGATACATAACCCCTATGCGATCACTCATATGCTTAACTACACTCAAATCATGAGCAATAAATAAATAGGTTAAATCAAATTCATCTTGAAGTTCTTTTAATAGATTCAGTACTTGCGATTGAACGGATACATCAAGAGCGGAGACTGGTTCATCTGCGACAATTAATTTTGGTTTTAAAGCTAACGCTCTTGCAATCCCAATTCTTTGCCGCTGTCCACCAGAGAACTCATGTGGATATTTATAATATGCATCCCCCGGTAATCCCACCTTTGTTAATAGTTCCATTACTTCATCTTTTAATTCTTTCATGCTTTTATTAGAGAAATTTCTTATTGGCTCAGATACAATGTCTCCAACCATTTGCTTTGGATTTAAAGATGCGTATGGATCTTGAAAAACCATTTGAAAATCTTTTCTAGCTAATCTTAATTCTTTTCCTCGTAACTTTGTAATGTCTTTTCCATCAAAAAATATTTTACCTGAGGTTGGGTCTAACAGCTTTAATATCGTTCTTCCGGCAGTAGACTTTCCACAGCCTGATTCACCAACTAACCCTAGTGTTTCGCCTTTATTTATTTCAAAACTAACATCATCTACAGCTTTTACTTCTGCTATCGTCCTTCTAAAAAAACCACCCTTAATGTTGTGACCCCGAAAAGTTAGAGTTTATATCAAGCAGCTAATTGGCTGGTATGAATGCGGTATTGAACCGGAGACATACCGGCCAATTTTTGTTTGATACGTTTGTTATTATAATAATCTATATATCTTTCAATCTTGCTCTTTAATTCTTCAAAAGAACACAATGCCTCTCCATGATACATCTCTTGTTTTAATAAACCAAAGAAGTTTTCCATTGGTGAATTATCTAAGCAGTTTCCTTTTCTAGACATACTTTGAAAAACTTTATTTTTCTTAAGTGTTTTCACCCATTTTCTATGTTGATAATGCCATCCTTGGTCAGAATGAATAGTTGTTCTGTATTTTGATTCTTTTACGATTTCTAATGCTTTTCCCAAGGGTTTCATCACAAGTTCTAAACTTGGATGCTTAGCTATTTCATGTGAAAGTATTTCACCATTAAACATGTCCATGATTGGATTTAAATATAATTTTTCTCCATTAGTACATTTAAACTCAGTGATATCTGTAGTTAACTTTTGATGGGGCACATTAGAATAAAATCTACGATTAATAAGGTTCTTCGCAACTTTTCCAACAGTACCTTTGTAAGAACTATACTTGCGTGTTTTTCTCCAGAACTTTTTCCTTTTAGTCCTAGTTTCTTCATGATACGTTGAATCCTCTTATGATTCACTTTATAGCCCCGATTTCCCAATTCAAGATGAATACGACGGTAACCATAATTTCCGTCATTTTCTTCGAAAATGGATTGGATAAGATCTTCTAGTCCTTGATCCGGATTAACCTTTTTCATCATCTTTATATGATAGTGGTAGGAGGATTCAGGGATGCCGACTACATGTAATACATCCCTTAATTTAAATTCTTCTTTGAGTTCGAATGATAATGCTTTGCCTGTGCTTTTCTAGATAGCCCTCCGGATCCATCTGAAAAGCTCGCAACTTTTTTTTTTAGATATTCTACCTCCAAACGAAGAAGCTCATTTTCTCTTTCTAGTTTTTGTTCGTATGTCATTTCTTTTTCTTCCACGTGTTTGTTTTTATTACTCTTACTCGTACCTTTATCAGACATGGGTGACCGTCCTTTCGGTTTACCCAGGGCTTCAGCACCACCTTCAAGAAATTCCTTTTTCCATCTAGATATCATCGGAGGGTTAGTTATCCCAAATTGAAGGGCTGAATCAATCACTGAAGAACCTGTTCTCTTCATAAATCTTAATACATCTAGCTTAAATTGAACAGAATATGATTTCTCATGTTTCTTGCTCATTAAGCTTTCGGCACCAAAATTTTCGTAATTTTTTACCCAGTTAATAATCTGCTTATGTGACTTCACACCATGTTTACGGGCTAAGAGCTTGTATCCAAGATTTCCTTCTAGATATTCTTTAACTACCATCAGTTTAAATTTCTCACTATATTTAGCCATAAATAAACACTCCAAAAGTTAGATTTTTACTCTAACTTTTGGGGTGCAGTACAGTGCCGAACCAACTGCAACACCAAAATTTTGCGCAATATAAACGGCATTAAAAGCTTTTCTTCCCCCTTCTTTCCAGACTGCACCTGCCATCGCAAACATCGCCGGTACAATGATACCCGCTCCAAGCCCAATAATTGTTAAAAAGATTGGATATAGCGGCCATCCATGCCAAAAAGTCATTCCGATTAAAGATAAGATTGTAATCATTATTCCAAGTAAAATCGAACGAAAACCGCCGATTTTATCGTATAAGTTTCCACCAATTAAATTTCCTATTACGCTTGCAGCCGAATTTAACATTAAAACAATTCCTGCAACCGATAATGATTTCCCCAAGTGATCATGAATATAAATAGCATTTAACGGCCATAAAAAAGAAGAGCCAGTAACATTCACCATCATACCGATCACTAAAAGCCATAAGGATCTAGGCATGAAAATCGCTCCCTTCCTCCCCAATATTTACATTCCTACATCATTTTATTTCTTTTTATAACTTGCTTCAAGTGGCAAATCTCAAAAAAGCATACACATAATATTCTGTTAATCATTAGAAAGATGAGAGCGCCTTTCTAGGCAGTTGGAGCAGGACAAAAATGTAAAAAAGAGCGAGCTTGTCGCTCACTCCTTTATTATTTTCACTTGTTTAATCAGGATTTTCGATATGTTGTTTAGAGCGTATTGGCTGACTCTTTTTGGAATTTTGTTTCTTCAATTCTTTAACTGGATCGTAATCTTGCCCAACTTCCATATCTTGATTATTTATACCGTTTTTTGTTTTTTGTTCCGGGTTATTTTGTTTTGATCGTTTTTTCATAATATCCTCCGTAAATAAAGAATTATTGTGGTCGGTCATGATTTAATAGAGTCATTTGATTTTGCAGCTGTTGAATCTGTAATCTCATTCGATGTAATTGTTCTCTTTGTTGGGAATTGGCACTATTTGCAAGCTGGGCTAATTCATTGTATGAACCTTCAAGCTGCTGCATTGCATATTGATATTCATTATCGTAGTAATGCTCCTGCCTGCTTCCTTCGATAAACTGTTCTTTTGCATAGCTAATCGCTTCTTCACATCGTTGAATATGTTCGCTAACAGATTGTCTTGTTGCCAATTTATGACTCCTCCTTTTATATGACGGAGTTTTAAGGCATAGCATGCCTCAACATTATTTTGTTCATTTGTTTACGGACTATGTTGGCAATTTCGAGGAAATAAATTAGACTTGTATCATTAAAGAAATTCAAATATTTAGAGGTGTAATTGTGAAACTTCAAAAAATTTTAGACTTTTCCCATACGTTACTTAAAAAAGCAATTTCCCCCAATGACATTGTCGTGGATGCTACGGTAGGCAACGGGCATGATACCGAGTTTTTAGCAAAATTGGTTGGACAAAATGGGCATGTATATGGCTTTGATATTCAGGAAGAGGCATTGATGCATGCGCGAGACTATTTGGACAAGGCAAACCTGTTAACTAATATTACTCTTTTTAACAAAGGGCACGAAACGATTAAAGATACCATTCCTTCACACCATTTTGGAAAAATTTCCGCCGCTATTTTTAATTTAGGGTACTTGCCTGGCGGGGATAAACAAATTGTTACACATTCCTCAACAACTATTGCAGCAGTCGAACAGCTTTTAGAAATAATGAGTCCCGAAGCAATGATTGTTGTTGTCATTTATCACGGTCATCCGGAAGGTGCAATTGAAAAAGATGAAGTGATGAATTTTGTAAAAAGTATCGATCAAAAAAAGGCCCATGTTTTAAAATACGAGTTCATTAATCAAATAAATAACCCGCCATTTATCATCGCTATTGAAAAACGATAACCAATATCGGTTATCGTTTTTTTTTGCTGTCCAGCGCAAGTAGCCTAGCTTTCCGCTTTTCTTAGTGTAGCTCTGCACTTCTTTTTTTCGTTTTTAACAAAGCTTTTAAAACGCCTGTCGGGATTAAACTTTTTATTTTTCGGTATGCTCGTCCATTCCAATAAAAAAAGTAGCTAATTGATCCCCCATGTTTAATTAATTCTCTCGCTATTTTTTGAACATCTTTTTGTTTACTCACTTTATCATCAGATAAATAAACAGCTAAAAGCCCTCGATTAATAAATTTATGGAATTTCTGATCAGGCAATTTTTCCGTATGTATATCTGCCTCTGTTAAAAAGTGTGTTAATCGTTCAAACATTTCTTCATTATTATCATAATAGAAACAGAAGTTTAAATCTCCACCTTCTCGATCTTCATCCTGATCGATAAAATAATCAAGAAGGATGTGCAAACCTTGAATATAAGGAAAATACCCTTCACGAATGCTCTTTGCGTGGTCCTCAATAAAATCTTTTCGGAAACAATAAGATACGAGACAAAATATTCCCAATGTGGAACCGGAGCATGCGGAAAATTCATGCCATCCCATTTGCGGTAAGGATGATTGATATGTTTTGAACCATGATTGTAAACGAGGCTCTCTTTCCTCAACTTTTACATGCTTATGTACTTGTAAATCACAGTAATACTGGCATAATTCTAATAAAGAATCTCTTATTAGATCATATTTTGTTAACGAAGATAACACTTTTTGGCATGTTAAGACCAATTCCTCTAAATAGCCGCCATCATCTTGATCATCCCGAAGTCGATAATAATTTTTCGTTTTTGCCTGAATCGATAACGAATCTCTCATCGACTCGTGTAACGCTTCAAAATCAGCGGGATCTAAAGAGGTGCTTCTGTCACAAAGATTATCCAAGTAATCACTAATTGTTTGATACGCTACAATAAACTTTATTGCCTCATCCCTACGATCAAGAGCTAATAATGCAAGAATGGAACCACCTTCACAATGAAAAGTTTTATGCTCAATACTAGCTAATGCTTGGTTTCTAAGTTCTTGGTTGGGGATTGATGCAGCTTTTTCTTTCCAGTACATTAATTCACGATGAACAGTCGGAAAAACTTTCCTGTACACCTGATTCATCAATGAAAATGGATTCGAAGGGACGGACATCTTTAAAAATCACCTCAATTAATTATATAGCCTAAAGCGCGAAGTCTTGTTTCGACAAAATTCTTTGCATATTGGAAAGCTTCTTCCCGTTCCGGTTCATTAAATATTTCATGAAAGCTATTTGGCCAAACTTTATATTGTTTCTCGGAAAGTGTTACTTTATTAAACCAATCGTTTACAGCTTGTTTATTTACAATTTTATCATTTCCACCTTGTAAAACCAAAAAAGGAATATCTGGTATTTTCGACATATTTGTGAAGGCCAGTTTCATTGCCTGTACTAATTCTCTGTACCATCTGACAGAAATTTTTGTTACATATAAAGAATCATTTAAAGCGAGCTCTCGTGCTTCCTCATTTCTTGTTACATCCTCTATCGTTAAGCCACTGGAAAATTTCACTTTCGGAGCAACTTTATTCATTAATACTGATAGAAAACTTAAAAATTTCGAAGGATAGGTAACTAAATCTAAACATGGAGCGGATAAAATTACGCCCGCAAGATTTAATCTTTCTTCTTGAAGGGTCCGAATGACCGCCAAACCTCCCATACTATGTCCAAATAGAAATACTGGTACATCAAATTGATAGGCCGTTTGTACCCAATCTTTTATTTCGAAAATATATTCATCAAAGGAATCGATATGACCTCTTTGGGATCTTGTTGTCATTCCTTGTCCTGGCAAATCTCCCATTATTACATGGTAGCCTGATGAACGCCACATTTCAATGAGCCAACTATATCTCCCATGATGCTCCATCGCACCATGGACCATTACGATAATAGCTTTTGGACCTTGATCCGCTTCCCATTTCCACATATCTGATACCTCCTTAATTCAAGCATAGTAATCTCTTCCTAATTATAAAAGAAAAAAGCAAAATAGGAAAAGAGCCTTTTATATTGTACCCATTTATATAAATGAAAAAATAAAATGGATCGCTCTTTTTTTATTTACTTTATAATAAAAACTTTAATATTGACGAAAAATGCCGATGTATATAGTAAGGATAATGTAAAGGTGATTTTATGAAATCTATTATAGCAGGTTTTACAGCATTTCTATTTTTTATAATTATTTTTATTTATGGTTATCAAAATTTTGAACATGCTAGTGAAATGGCGGACCGAACAATTGATTTAAACAACCAAAATTCAAAACAATATTCGATTGTGAAAATAAAGGACAAGGTTCTTTTAAATATTCCCGTCACTTCCCAATTCCCAGAATTAGCTCGTGGATGCGAAGTAACTAGCTTGTCTATGTTACTAAATTCAGCAGGTATCAAAAGTGATAAAATGACCCTTGCAAAACAAATTAAAAAAGATCCGACACCACGCAAAATAATTAACAACAACATTTATTATGGGCACCCAAACGACGGATTTGTCGGCGATATATATACGTATAGTAAACCGGGACTTGGTGTTTATGTTCAACCAATAATTGGATTAGCGAATAAATATTTGCCTGGTAAAATAATTAACCTAACGAAAAGCTCATTTGATGAATTAAAAATACCTTTATCAAACGGACAACCAATCTGGGTAATTATTAATACACAATACAAAAAGCTCCCTGATTCCTATTTTACAACATGGCATACAAAAAAAGGTGCCATCCGCATTACTAGTAAAGAACATTCAGTATTAATTACAGGTTACGATAAAAACTTTATTTATTTCAACGATCCACTGACTGGTAAGAAAAATAAAAAAGCACCCATTAACGACTTTAAAGAAGCCTGGGTGCAGATGGGCAGCCAAGCGATTACATACCACGAATAGATATGTAAACCGCGGCTGCTATTTTAAATATTAACCCCTTCAGTTTGGAGCTTAAATTGTTTTTGAAAATCATATTTTTCTTCTAAGTATACTGCATGCCATATCATAAAGATGAGGACAGTCCATATTTTACGACTATGATCCATTTTCCCTTGGCAATGTTCCTCTAAAAGATTTAAAACATAATGCTTATTAATGATGTGATCGGTGCCACTTTCATGAATAATTTGTTTTGCCCAATCATGCATTTCATCTTTTAGCCAATGACGGATTGGTACCGGGAAGCCAAGTTTCTTTCGAGTTAACACATGATCCGGAACGACGCCTTCAGCCGCTTTTCTTAAGATGTATTTCGTTGTATTATTTGCTGTTTTTAAACTTGTCGGTATTTTGGAAGCAATTTTAAAGACTTCTTTATCTAAAAATGGAACCCTTAATTCTAATGAATGTGCCATCGTCATTTTATCCGCTTTTAATAAAATATCACCGCGCATCCATGTATGAATATCAATGTACTGCATTCGATCAACCGGATCGTAATTTTTCGTTTCAGCATACAGTTGTTTTGTAATGTCTGTATATTCTAATCCTGACCGATATTGTGCTAGCAGATCCTTTTTCTCGGATTCACTGTACATCTTTGCATTTCCAATATATCTTTGTTCCATCGGTGTTACTCCACGCTCAATAAAGCTTTTCCCTTTCACACCTTCAGGTAAAATTTTCGCTAATGCTTTTAATAAAGACTTACCAACGGCAGGAATTTTATTAAATACTTCTAGTGATTGCGGTTCTCTATAAATATTATAACCGCCAAATAATTCATCCGCACCTTCACCAGATAAAACAACTGTTACATGCTTTCTTGCTTCACGTGCCACGAAATACAAAGGAACGCATGCAGGGTCCGCTAACGGATCATCTAAATGCCAAATAATTTTTGGCAATTCCTTCATATATTCATCCGGGGTAATTATATAACTAATATTTTCGACACCAAGTTTATCCGCTGTTTCTTTTGCTACATCAATTTCACTGAAGCCATTGTGTTCAAATCCGACTGAGAATGTTTTGATGTTTGGATGATATTGCTTCGCAATGGACGCAATAATCGAAGAATCAATCCCACCAGATAAGAATGAACCTACTGGTACGTCACTTCTCATATGAACGTTGACAGAATCAAATAAGACGTCTCTAATTTCCTTAATAAATTCATCTTCAGATTTTTGTACAGGCTGGAAGGACGCTTTCCAATAGCGTTTGATCTCCATTGGTTTTCCTAATTTTTTAATAAAATAATGGCCTGGTTCTAGTTTTTTGATTCCTGCTGTCATGGTTTCCGGTTCCGGCACAAATTGAAACGTCATATAATGTTGAGCAGCTTCATAATTTAATTCTTCATGCTCCATTGCGAGCAGAATACTTTTCTTTTCAGAAGCAAAGAATGTACGTCCTTTTTCTTCTTTATAAAAGAATGGCTTAATACCAAATGGATCGCGAGCACCAATCAATGTTTGCTCCTGTTTATCCCAAATAGTAAAAGCAAACATGCCGCGAAGCTTAGAAACTGCGTCTTCTTTATAGTAGCTGTACAGTGCAATGATAACTTCCGTATCAGAAGCCGTTTCAAAAGTTAGCCCCGCTTCAATCAATTCATTTCGTAATTCCACATAGTTATAAATTTCACCATTAAAAATAATCCAATATCGTTCATTTTCATATGTTAGCGGCTGGTGTCCGCTTTCTATATCAATAATACTCAATCTGCGGAAACCAAATTGAATATGCTCATCTTCAAAAAATCCTTCATCATCAGGACCACGATGAGTAATAATATCATTCATGTTTTTAAATAGTTGTCTGTCTGTTTCTCTTAATCCAACCTCGTTGTCATGTATACAACCAACAAATCCACACATTATGTATGTCACCTACTCCATTCCAAATTAACATACTTATTTATTGCTATTTTATATTTTATTTAATACGTGATTCCAATGACCTGCCATAATGGGCAAGTATTCAACATTTTTCACACCATATTATACTATCATTTTTTTTCCTTTTTGCAGTAGACAATATATATAATTTATTGGTAAGAACTGCGAATACTTATTTTTACAAAAGTAAGTGGAGTTACAAATACTGTAACTCCACTTGCAAAAGTATTATTTATTTAAAGTTTCTTTACGTAAGTTTTCGGCTTTATCTGTTCTTTCCCATGGAAGGTCAAGATCATGACGTCCGAAATGACCGTAAGCAGCTGTTTGTTTATAAATTGGGCGACGTAAATCTAACATTTTAATAATTCCTGCCGGGCGTAAATCAAAATGTTTACGTACTGCATCAATTAATACATCTTCAGATGCTTTTCCGGTACCAAATGTATCAATGGAAATAGATACCGGTTGAGCAACCCCAATTGCATAGGCAAGTTGGACTTCACATTTATCAGCTAATCCCGCTGCAACAATGTTTTTAGCTACATATCGTGCCGCATAAGCAGCAGAGCGGTCAACTTTTGTTGGATCTTTTCCGGAGAATGCTCCTCCGCCATGACGCGCATAACCGCCATACGTATCAACAATGATTTTTCGGCCAGTTAGCCCAGCATCACCTTGAGGTCCGCCAATAACGAAACGGCCTGTAGGATTAATAAAGTATTTCGTTTCCTCGTCAATTAACTCACTAGGAACAACTGGATTAATTACGTGTTCTTTAATATTGCGTTGAATTTGTTCCAAGCTAATTTCAGGATGGTGTTGGGTAGAAACGACGATTGTATCAATACGAATTGGTCGATCATTTTCATCATATTCTACTGTTACTTGTGTTTTTGCATCAGGTCGTAAATATGGCAATATTTCTTCCTTACGCACCTCTGCAATCCGACGAGCTAATTTATGTGCTAGAGAAATCGGTAACGGCATAAGTTCTTTCGTTTCATTGCAAGCAAAACCAAACATTAAGCCTTGGTCACCTGCACCGATTGCTTCAATTTCATCATCAGACATTTGACCTTCGCGTGCTTCCAATGCTTTATCGACACCCATAGCAATATCCGCTGATTGTTCATCGATTGATGTTAGGACTGCACATGTTTCTGAATCAAAGCCATATTTTGCACGTGTATATCCGATATCTTTAATTGTTCCACGAACAATTTTTGGAATGTCGACATATGTATTAGTTGTAATTTCTCCAGCTACTAACACAAGACCTGTCGTAACTGAAGTTTCACAAGCTACACGGGCATTCGGATCTTTTTCTAAGATTGCATCTAAAATGGCATCTGAAATTTGGTCACAGATTTTATCTGGATGTCCCTCAGTCACGGATTCAGACGTGAATAAACGACGCTTATTTGACATTTTTATTCCTCCCTCATACAATTACTATCTATTTTTACGCCTCACGGTACTCATTCCCTAATAGTATGAAATAAACCACAGATTGTATCCTAAACATAAAAATCCGGGTTCATAGGTTTCGAAAGTGGGTAATATCAAAAATGAATAAAACCCTTCCCCATCATATGTACTATGTGAGGAAAGGTTCATTACCCATGCCTTTCACTCTTATCGTTCAAGGATTTTACCTTGCCTCAGGTTAGCACCGTGCGTCCTAGCTGTTAGAAGTAAGAGGTTAGAATTTTGAGGAGCAAAACCTGCTTCTCTTTCTAACTTCCAAATCACTAACTATAGAATGTCGGTTGCCGGGTTTCATTGGGCCTGTCCCTCCACCAGCTCGGGATAAGAGTATCCGTTCAAGGTAAAATATTACGCAATTTGTTGGATGGTGTCAATAAATAATTTTTCTATTTTAAACTTGTACAATTGACTTCCTTATTATATTGTGGAATTGAAAAAACTTTTAATTTAACAATTTCATATATTTTAAAAAAATGCGCACATATAGTATAGACTATATATATAATTGTGTTATACTAATTAACGAATAAAAGGATACTTAAATTTTTTATAAAGGAAGGTTAGTATAAATGAAATCAGCTACTTTTTCAAATACATTAACAAATGTTTTAGCCGGAAAAAACGTCCTTACTCAATTAGCTGTACCTCAATTAGTGGAAAAGGTATTAGAACGGGGTGAAGGAATCTTAACATCAACAGGTGCGGTCCGTGCTGAAACTGGAAAATATACTGGCCGTTCCCCTAAAGATAAATATATTGTTGAAGAAGCTTCTTCAAAAGATGCAATCGATTGGGGTTCTGTAAATCAACCAATTTCCGAGGAATCATTTAATAAATTATATACAAAGGTGATTAATTACTTACAAGAGCAAGAAGAAGTATTTGTTTTTAAAGGATTTGCGGGTGCTGACAAAAGAAATCAATTACCGATCCAAGTGGTAAATGAATATGCTTGGCATAATCTATTTGCGCAACAATTATTTATTCGACCAACCGAAGAGGAACTAAAAACCCATGAAGCACAATTTACTATTTTATCTGCTCCCAATGTGAAAGCGGATCCATTAACAGATGGGACTAATTCGGAAACGTTTGTCGTTGTTTCGTTTGAACGTCGGATTATTCTTATAGGCGGTACTGAGTATGCCGGTGAAATGAAGAAAAGTATTTTTTCAATCATGAATTATCTTTTACCTCAAAATGATATTCTACCGATGCATTGTTCCGCAAATGTAGGTGCTGAAGGAGATGTCGCTTTATTCTTCGGATTATCCGGAACGGGCAAAACGACGTTATCTGCGGATCCAAATCGACGCCTAATTGGTGATGATGAACATGGATGGTCATCAAATGGTGTATTTAATATAGAAGGTGGATGCTATGCAAAATGCATCGGTCTTACTCGCGAAAAAGAGCCACAAATCTATGATGCAATTCGATTCGGTGCGGTTTTAGAAAATGTAATGGTCGACGAATTGACTCGTGAACCATTATATGATGATGCGACATTAACTGAAAATACACGTGCTGCATACCAAATCCAAGCAATTGACAATATCATTGAACCAAGTATTGCTGGACACCCACAAACAATTGTCTTTTTAACAGCAGATGCTTTCGGGGTATTACCTCCAATCAGCAAATTAACAAAAGAGCAAGCAATGTATCATTTCCTAAGTGGGTATACTTCCAAACTAGCGGGAACAGAACGTGGAGTTACTTCTCCAGAAGCCACTTTCTCAACTTGTTTTGGTTCACCATTTTTACCTTTGCCGGCTACAGTATACGCTGAAATGCTAGGGAAAAAGATTGATGAGCATGGGGTTCAAGTCTTCTTAGTCAATACAGGTTGGACTGGCGGAGAATATGGGGTAGGAAGCCGGATGAAATTAAGTTATACAAGAGCAATGGTTCAGGCTGCATTAGAAGGAGAACTTCAATCGGTCGAAACGAAACAGGATGATATTTTCGGATTGCACATTCCATTACATGTACCCGGAGTGCCTGATGAAGTGTTAATTCCTAATAAAACTTGGGAAAACAGGCAGGCATATGATGAAAAAGCACAAGAGCTTGCCACAAAGTTCAAAGAAAACTTTAAGAAATTCGGTCATCTTTCACAAGAAATTGAAATGCATGGCGGTCCAATTATAAAATAATATAAATTAAAGGGACTGGAAGAAAATGACTAACATTTTCCTACCAGTCCCTTTATTTATATCGATTATCATTAATTACTTGAATTCAATGAAATTAGTTGGTATGTGATTTTCGTTTTTTCACTTTCCCACTCAAGCTTTCTAATTACCGCAGTTCCTCTTGTTTCACTTTCTTTCGTTTTACGTATATCCATTGGAATATCAATTGGATACAAACGGTATCCTTCCTTTTCCAATATGAATAAGTTTTCTTCTAATCTTTTTTCATTTCCTTTAGTTATGATCATTGTATTTAATTCTAATGGCATCCCCATCGTTACGGCCTCCCTTTCGAACATAATATTCCTTTTATTTTACCATGTTTATGACCTGCTTTTCATCCAGGAGCATAAATCAGTAACAATTTGACGGTTTATTACAGGTGGAAAATAATGAGTATAATTTGGAAAATACCATGTCTCAACTTCTTTTTTATAAACTTTTAACCTTTCTTCCAATCTTATTGCATGTTCAATTGAAACATTCCTGTCTTTTACTCCGTGAATAATTAATACTGGTTGATTAAGTTTGTCGATCGAATATAAAGGGGTTCGCTCTTGATAAAGTTCCGGATATTTTTTCGGTGTCCCGCCAATTACTCGTTTCAACATTTTACGTAAATCTTTTCTTTCATAATAAGTAAGGAACATATCGGATACACCTCCCCATGTCACTACCGATTTAGCATCATTTCGATTGATCGCAGTATGAAGAGCCATTATCCCTCCTCTTGAAAATCCAAAAATATGTATTTGATTACTTTTTACTCTTCGGTATTGCTTCAAAAGATCAAAAGCAGTATATGCATCTTTTCGATCTTCTCCCCCAAAATCTTCATTCCCTTCCCCACCGCGATTTCCTCGATAAAAAGGGGCAAATACAATAAATCCCTCTGCTGCAAATTGCCCAATACGAGCTGGTCTTACCATACCGACGTTTTTAATCCCCCCTCTTAAATAGAGAAAACCATCATATTCTTTATCATCTCGTGGCTCAGCTAATAACCCCTTAACCTTCAACCCATCTGACACATAGGTTATCATACACATTCGAACGTTTGGATTCGGTGAAGGAAAAGGCTGCTTTTCAATTACGTATGAACTGATACTATTTTGCATTACATTCTAACCTCCAACCTCTAACCTCTAAAAAATAGACATTCACACATTTTTATGTTTATCATACGATACTTTATCAGAATTAGTAACAAAAAGGAGGATAATGGGTCATGAAAAAAGGGCTAAAAATTAGCTTCTCACTATTAATGACCGCCATTCTTATTTTTTCCCTAGGTGCCTGTTCCAAAACAGATTCCTTAAAGAAAGTTCGAGTGGCAGAAGTTACACGTTCGGTTTTCTACACACCACAATATGTCGCAATTGAAAAAGGTTTTTTTAAAGATGAAGGACTGGACATTGATTTAAAAACAACAGCTGGTGGAGATAAAACGATGACGACTTTATTGTCTGATGGAGCCGATGTAGCATTAGTTGGTTCAGAAACGTCCATTTACGTTTATGCACAAGGCGCTGAAGATCCGGTCATTAATTTTGCCCAACTAACGAGAACAGATGGAACCTTCTTAGTTTCTCGTGAAAAAAAGGAAAACTTCTCATGGGATCAATTAAAAGGGTCCACTTTCCTCGGTCAGCGTAAAGGCGGTATGCCGCAAATGGTTGGCGAATTTGTACTAAAAGATAAGGGAATCGAACCACATAAGGATTTGAAATTAATTCAAAACATTGATTTTGCTAATGTCGCAAACGCTTTTGCTTCCGGAACCGGGGACTATGTTCAATTATTCGAGCCGACGGCATCCGTTTTTGAAAAAGAAGGGAAAGGTCATATTGTTGCCTCTTTCGGTAAGGAATCCGGTAGTGTGCCCTACACCGATTACATGGCGAAAGAAAGTTTTCTTAAAAAAAATAAAGATACACTTGAAAAATTTGTTCGTGCTATTTATAAGGCAGCTAAATGGGTAGAAGAAAATGATCCTAAAGAAGTGGCCGAAGTCGTTCAACCATTCTTTGAAGATGTTGATGTTGAAATCTTAGCCTCTTCCATTGAACGATATCAAAAGCAAGGTTCATTTGGAACAGATTTAATATTAAATGAAGAAGGCTGGAATCACCTACAAGATATCATGGAAGAAGCTGGTGAATTACCAAAAAGAGTCGACTATAAAACACTAGTCAATACTTCCATCGCTGAAAAAGCTTTACAAAATAATAAGGAGGTTTTCTTATACTATGAGCTTCCTAACCGTCGAAAATGTCCACCATAGTTACTTCACACCGAAATCAGTGACAAACGCCTTACAAAATATAAGTTTTGACATAGAGGAAGGGGAGTTTATTTCCTTAGTAGGACCTAGTGGCTGCGGAAAAACAACAATGTTATCCATACTGTCTGGTTTAATTTCACCAACGGAAGGAAAAGTATTGATTGATGGCAGGTTACCTAATTCGCAAACGACTTCAATTGGATATATGCTCCAACAAGATTATTTATTTCCGTGGAAAACAATCGAAGAAAATATTTTACTAGGGTTAAAACTTCAAAATCAACTAACCGCGGAAAAAAAGGAGAAAACGCTCGGACTCCTTAAAGAAATCGGTTTAAGTGGAATTGAAATGCAATATCCTAAACAGCTTTCAGGTGGAATGAGACAAAGGGTCGCATTAGTGCGAACACTTGCGATCAATCCGAAAATATTATTTTTAGATGAGCCTTTCTCTGCATTAGATTACCAAACAAAATTAAAATTAGAGGATTTAGTCTTTGATACGCTTAAAGCCTATCGAAAAACAGCAGTCCTTGTCACCCATGACATTGGAGAAGCCATTTCGATGAGTGACCGAATATTATTATTTAATGCTAAGCCGGGAAGATTACACAAAGTATTCTCCGTTCCAGAGGAATTGCGCAATCTCCGTCCATTTGATGTAAGAAGTAAAGAAGCGTATTCAATATTATTTCAAGAAATTTGGAAGGAGTTGGAGTCACTTGAAAATGACGGATAATACCGAACTCCTTCATCAACAATATCTTCATCACTTGAGAAAAGAAAAAAGATTGGTTCGTCTATATCAAATTATCATCTTATTTGCATTTTTCGCTTTATGGGAAGTAGCCAGTCGTTACCATTGGATTAACCCGCTTATCTTTAGTTCACCGTCAAAAATATGGAAATTATTCATTAGTAAACTTCAAGATGGCAGTTTGTATTTGCATACCGGGGTGACTGTATATGAAACGATGCTGGGATTCATACTTGGAACTCTTTTAGGTGCTATATTAGCTGGTATTCTTTGGTGGTCTCCAAAACTCTCAAAAATTCTCGACCCTTATCTCGTTGTTTTTAATGCGATGCCAAAAGTTGCATTTGGTCCAATGTTAATTGTTATTTTCGGAACAGGTTTAAATTCCAGTATTGCGATGGGCATCATTATTTCAGTTATCGTAACAACCATCGTTATCTATACAGCATTTCGTGATGTCGACCCAAACTATATAAAAGTATTACAAACATTTGGTGCTTCGAGGGGACAAAAGTTTAAAGAGGCCATTCTTCCTGCAACTTTTCCAACTATTATCTCAACCTTAAAAGTAAATGTTGGATTATCTTGGGTTGGTGTTATTGTCGGTGAGTATTTAGTTGCATCAAAAGGTCTTGGTTATTTAATCATCTACGGCTTCCAAGTATTTAATTTCACCTTAGTTATGCTTTCATTAATGATTGTTGCTGTCATTGCTACAATTATGTACCAATTAGTTGCTATATTAGAAAAAAAATTAGTGAAAAAAGATTCATGAAAATTCGTCGATTTTTTATAATCGGCGAATTTTTTATGAAACCTTTTTCGGATGATATCGTACATATAAGTGATAACAAAAAGGAGTGATATTCGTTTTATGAAAAAATTATTAATTAGTCTCGTTTCAGTTATGTTTATATTCAGCTTAGCTGCTTGTAGCGAGACAGCCGATCCAGTCGATTCAAAAGTCAAACCTCAGAAGAAGGATAGTCTAACTCTTAAGGAAGTATTTGAAAAAACGACAGACGCATCTAAAAATTTAAAAAGTGTGCATATGGATATGGATCTTAAGCAAGAAATGACGGCACCAAGTCAACCAACACCAATGAATATTAATTCAAATATGTCTATTGATATGGTGTTGAATCCGTTAGCGATGTACCAAAAAATGAAAATGAATGTTGAAGGCGGGGATGACGCCACTCAAAACCAAGCTATGGATATGGAGTCATATTTGACGAAGGAAGGTTTCTTTTTATATGATCCAGCATCAAAACAATGGATGCAAATGCCTGAAGAGCTATCAAAGCAAATATTACAAATGCCTGAACAACAAGCAAACCCTGCTGAACAACTTAAACAATTACAACAATTTACTGATGATTTCTCATTCAAACAAGATGATAACCAATATATTTTGAATTTGAAAGCATCCGGAGAGAAGTTTGATCAGTTTTTAAAGGAAAATGCCAAACAAATGATGCCAGATGGTCTTAAAGAAAATGTCGATGCACTTAATAACATTACCTTTAAAAATGTTAACTATGAAATATTTATTGATAAAAAGACATTTAATGTTAATTCATTAAACATGACGCAAGAAATGGAAATGGCTATGGAAGGCCAAAAAATAAATTTAAAGCAAGAAATGAAAGGAACGTACTCAAATTACAATAAAGTAAATGAAATTAAAGTTCCTAAAGAAGTAAAAGATACTGCCAAAAAAATTAATTAATTTATCATCCAGCAACTTGCTAAAGTTACTGGATTTTCGTTATTCCGACGTAAAATCCTTTAAAATACCAATATTGTCAATATGCTGCTTTGCCTCTTGATCCCCTAATTCATAAATCATTTGATACACTTTAAGCATGTGTTTATCATATTCATCATTCGAGCGATCATGATGATACTCCCTAAAAGGAATATGTGCCCGCCAAAATCCGTCTATTTCCTCATCATAATTAGCATCAAAAATTTGCCTTAAACGAGTAATCTCCTCATCAGTTGCTTCTATTTTAAAATTCCATGGAGAATCAGTTGAGCTCCTCGATATTTCTCCACTGCCGACATTAATATAATAGGTGTTTTTTTGCTGATCCATTCCTGCACTCCTCACGTAAAGATAAATTTATTCTATATGTATCGTTTCCCACAAATTAAGCAAAAATATTCTTAAGTCATGAAAAAAGGATGATTAGTGTGAGACTTGTCGATGAGCTATTTGAATTTTATCAAAATCGTTTGACTGGAGACGACGAAGATATTGATATCATTGCATATGCAGTACTTGAAGAATCGGATCGAAATGATTTAATGAAAATAGTTGAAGACATGAATGACGAGGAGTTCCAATACTTTATTAGTCTCTATTTAATTGAAAGCCTTAAAAACAAATTTGCCGGTCATACTACCGATGTAACCCACCATACGAAATCGAAATTTTTGCATTAAAGAAGGAAACTGTTCATCATAACAGTTTCCTCTATTTTTATCCTAAATATGCTTTTAACATCCAAACATGTTTTTCTAATTCGCCTTGAAGCGAAATAAACATATCTCCTGTTACTTCATCTTTTGCATCATTAGTTAAAGCAATTCCTTCCTTCAATTCACCGATAAGGATGGTAAAATCATTTACAACTTCTTTCACCATTTCATCAGCTGTCGGAATGGTTTCGGCTTCTTTTATACTCGATAATTCCAATGAACCTTTCAACGTGGATACTGGTTTGCCATTAATAGCAAGTAACCTTTCAGCGAATTCATCAATAACGGAATCTGCTTTATTGTATAACTCCTCTAATTTTTCATGAAGTGAAAAGAAATGATGACCTTTTACATACCAATGAAAATGATGGAGCTTTGTATAAAGTACTGTCCAGTTTGCTACTTGTTTATTTAATACCTCTTGGACTTCTTGTAATTGTTTTTCCATATGTATCTCCTCCTAAAATGTATATACCCTTTCACAAATTTGTTTAAACATCTAGTTATATCTTTCACAAAAAATGAATTTACATGCTAAAATATAGGTTAGATATTTAATTAGGAGGTTTAATCCATTGTACACATTCATTATGATTGTATCGATTTTAATTATTATCGTGATTATTCTCGCATCCGCTCTAACAACTTCAAAAGCGTATTCGTACAAGCATACAATAGATCCTATTGAAAATAATCCTAATATCAAAACAAATAATGATGAAATAAACAAAAAGAGCGATTCTTAATTATTTCCTCAATTGTACAAATAATTTTTTTACAAGGATGTCCTACTTCTTATGATAAAATTTATTTTTATTAAAATAATTCGATTTTATCAAATTGTTATATCCCCACTTAAGCCGCCAACATGCCGCTTTTACCCGACATGTTCTCAATATGGACTCGAGGCGATAAAACGATTTGGTGCATTTCATGGGGGCTTTTTAACCATTAAAAGAATACTTAAATGCCATCCCTTACATCCGGGCGGTTTTGATCCAGTTCCTGAAAAAAAGAAACATCCCCGAAATGATTAATAATGAATGGCGTTACTTTCCAATCATAGATCTTCCCACTAATACAGAAACTAATTTTGTATCATAAAAACCTTTTAAGGGGTGAGGTACAATGGCAAAAGATGTATTATGTGAAGTGAAAAATTGTCATTATTGGGCAAAGGGAAATCGCTGTTCTGCAGATGAAATATACGTAGTTAGCCATAAAGGGGATCAAGCAAAAAATACAGAAGAAACTGATTGCAAAACATTTAAACCTGAAGGTAACTGGTAATATAAAACTGCAAGTACTACTTTAGTGCTTGCAGTTTATATTTTCGTGATAGGTAGTCACTTGATGAAGCCGATTAAAATTTATATCAAAACCAATTCCTGGCTGATTCGGAACTTTTACTTTTCCATTAGCTACTTCTACTTGAGGATATATGATATCCTCTTCCCAAAAGCGATTGGATGCAGAAAGATCTCCTGGAATGGTAAAACCCTCTTTTGTAGAAAGAGCTATATTATGTGCTCTGGACACTCCAAACTCAATCATTCCTCCGCACCAGACTTGAATATTGTTTTTTTGACATAAATCATGTATAGCAATTGCATTGTGTAAACCGCCAACACGGCCAATTTTAATATTAATGACACCGCAACTATTAAGCCGAATTGCACTTTCAGCATCATGATAAGTAATGATACTTTCATCAAGGCAAATTGGAGTTTTCAATTCTTTTTGTAAAATCGAATGTTTAACAATATCATCAACGGCTAATGGCTGCTCAATCATTAACAAATTAAACTTGTCAAGCGATTTTAATACATCTATATCATTTAATGTGTAAGAAGAATTAGCATCTGCCATTAAAGCGAGATCAGGGAAATATGTGCGAATTTCTTTAATAAGCTGATAATCTTTCCCAGGTTTAATTTTTACTTTAACTCGTTCATATCCATCTTCTAAATAAACGTGTATTTGTTCAATCGCATCATTTATATTAGCTGTTCCAACAACTACTCCAGCAAGCACTTCATCTCGAACACCATTAACCACTGTCCAAAGCGGTTTTGATACAAGTTTTGAATATAAGTCCCATATAGCTGTTTCAAGCCCCGCCTTTGCCATATGGTTTCCTCTAATATGGTTAAAAATCATTTGGAGATCATTTGGATGATTTATTTGTTTATCCAAAACTAATGGGATTAAAAGATCCTTTAACATGTGATAACAAGTTTTAACCGTTTCTTCTGTGTACCATGGCGTGGAAAATGCGACAACTTCTCCATAGCCTTTTTCCCCTTGTTCATCAATTACTTCCAAAATGATTCCTTCTCGTTCGTTGACCGTTTCTAATGCTGTAGTAAACGGCTGTTTTAAAGGCATTTTAATAATGAAAATATTTACTTCGTGAATTCTCATATGATCATCCTCTTGGAATTAGCTCTTTTAATTTTCGACGGAGTAATTTATTCGATGCATTTCTAGGCAATTCACTGACAAAATAAATTTTGCTCGGAATTTTATATTTAGCAAGTCTTTCCTGACAATACGTAATTAATTCAGCTTCCTCAATGAATTGTTTACAAACAACAAACCCAATTGGAACCTGGCCCCATAATGAATGGTCGATACCTGTTACACCCGCTTCCACAACGTTTGGATGTGATAACAATACATCTTCAATTTCAGCAGGATAAATATTCTCTCCGCCAGAAATAATTAAATCCGAACGTCGATCAAGAACAAATAAATACCCCTCTTCATCTACATAACCTATATCACCCGTGAAAAACCATCCGTTTTTAAAATGTTTACGATTGGCTTCCATTCGATTTAAATATCCAATCGTAATATTGGGGCCTTTCACAACGATTTCGCCCGGTTGATTAGCAGCTAATTGTTTTCCATCTGACATTATTTTCAGCTGTGAAGGGAATAACGGCTTACCCGCTGAACCAATCTTTAATAAACTATCTTCGGGAGATAAAGTGACAATTTGAGAGGAAGTTTCAGTCATACCGTACGATTGAAAGACAGGAATATTTTTCTCTAAACATGCCTCAAGCAATGATTTAGGTGCAGGGCCGCCTCCTAAAAGCATGCAGCGGAAACGTTCATGGTATCGATTTTCTTTCAAATTTTCAAGCAATCGATAAAGCATTGTACTTACTACTGACATAATCGTCACACTGCCTGATTGCAACCTCTCATTAATGATTTTCTCATTAAATTGTTCATATAAATAAACCGGCATTCCATAAATAACACTTCTCATTAAAATGGATAATCCGCTTATATGAAACAAAGGGACCGCACATAGCCAACCGTCATCTTCCCCTAATCCAAGATTTAAGGCTGAGCCTATCGCACTCCACCAATGATTCCCGTATGTTTGAAGTACTCCTTTAGGGTTGCCGGTCGTTCCTGAGGTGTACATGATTGAACATACATCATCCATTAAATATTCATTAACAATTGGATAGTTTTCTTCCTTTTGTTTTTTAACTTCTTCAACTGTCTTTATTACTAGAGTTGGATATATGTCATGTATTTCTGCTAGTTTATTTTCTAAATCTTTTTCACCAATTACTAAAGCTGTTTGACTATCTTTTAATTGAAAAACCATTTCACTTGCGGTTAGTCGATGATTCAAGAATACGGTGGTAATACCTAATTGCTGTAATGCATGAATAATTATTACTGTATGCGGACGATTCGCCAAAAGAAGCGCAACTGTATCTTTTCTTTTCACACCTAGTGATGCAATTTTCTTTGCATATACTTCAACTTCTTTATACAGTTCTGAAAAGCTCCACTCTTTATTGTCAAATAGAAGGGCCTTTCGTTTCGGTGTTAAAAATGCTCTATGCTTTAAAAAGTTTGGTATTATATTGTTCATACATATCACCTTTTTGTAGAATTTCTATAAAAAAGCTTGATGGAGTAACCATCAAGCTTTTTAAAACTTTTCAATTTAAATCAAGGGAAACGAGGAAATTTTCCGAAATCAGGCTTACGTTTTTCCTTAAATGCATCGCGTCCTTCTTTTGCTTCGTCAGTTGTATAATACAATAATGTAGCATCCCCACCAAATTGTTGAAGGCCAGCTAAACCATCTGTATCAGCATTAAACGAAGCTTTTAAGAAACGGAGCGCAGTTGAGCTTTTCTCAAGAATTTCTTCACACCATTTAATCGTTTCTTCCTCAAGTTTTTCAAGAGGTACAACTGTATTAACAAGCCCCATGTCTAATGCTTCCTGTGCATTGTATTGACGGCATAAGTACCAAATTTCTCTTGCTTTCTTATGACCAACAATACGCGCTAAATAGCCTGCGCCATATCCGGCATCAAAGCTGCCTACTTTAGGGCCAGTTTGTCCAAAAATAGCGTTGTCAGCAGCAATTGTAAGATCACAAACAATATGTAATACATGACCACCACCAATTGCATAACCTGCTACCATAGCAATGACCGGTTTTGGGGTAAAACGAATTAATCTTTGTAAATCGAGAACATTTAGTCGTGGAATATTGTCTTCACCTACATATCCACCGTGACCGCGAACCTTTTGATCTCCTCCAGAGCAAAATGCTTTCTCACCCATACCAGTTAAGATAATAACACCTATCTTTGAATCATCACGTGCACGAGAAAATGCATCAATCATTTCGTTAACTGTTTTTGGGGTAAATGCATTATGTACATGTGGACGATTAATTGTTATTTTGGCAATTCCATTATAAGATTCATAAAGAATTTCATCATATTCTCTTTCTGTTTGCCATTCTACAGCCATGTAACATCCTCCCTTTAAAAATTAAATTCATGTCGAGTCAATCATTTATTCGACAAAAACTCCTTTATTATTGTACCAAACTTTTGAGAATCTTCCACATGAATTGCATGTCCGATGTCTTCAATAATATAATGCATTGCCTGTGAAAGGTTATTTTCCATCTTTTTTCCGATCTCACAATACTTTTCATCTAAACTACCGGACAAAATAAGCACTGGTATTTCCAGTTCATGAAGCCTACCCCATAATGAAGGCATGCTCCCTGTTCCCATCCCTTTTAAACTATTAGCAAGTCCAATTGGATCATTTCGTAATCTTTGCTGTCTAACTTTTTCTTGCATTGAATAATCAAGTCTTTTTTGGGATTTAAACAGGGGAATATTTGTCCAATATTGAACAAATGATTCTATCCCTTCATTCACGATTTTATTAGCCAATTTTTCATCATTTTCACGCCGTAATTTTCTTCCCTCTTCAGTTTCTATACCCGGAGAGGCACTTTCTAAAATGAGCTTATTGACCATGTTAGGATATAAAATAGTAAATGTTAGAGCGAGTCTTCCACCCATTGAATAACCTAAAAGATTCGTCTTTATTATTTTTAAATGAATGAGTATTTCCCTAATATCTTTAGCAACTTTTTCAATATGATATCGCTCATAATTTAGTGGAATCTCTGTCTTACCATGCCCAAGAATATCAATCAGTATTAATTGATATTCTTCCTCTAAATATGGATTAATCGCATCCCAACTAGACATATCACCGGTAAAACCATGTAACATGACGATTGGTTCACCTTTTCCAACAATATTCACATGATAATTTACATCATTTACTTCAATCATCATTCCTTTTCACCATGAACATATTGTTCAATTTCCGCAGAAACTCGTTTCCACATTTTACGATGAATGTCTACATTCGCATTACGATTAGTAGGAACTTCTATCACATTTAAACCTTTCAATGTAATCGCTTCATTCATTGAATGATGAAATTCATCCCAATTACGAACTTTGCTGTATCTGCCACTATACATTTTTACAGCATATTCAAAATCAATATCTGTAGGCGTACCAAATAGTGCTTCGAAATGCTTTGGTTCATTCGATTGTGGCAAGAAAGAAAAAATTCCTCCCCCATTATTATTAATGACGATAATCGTGATATTTAATTGATGCATTTTTGCTGCTAATAACCCATTTAAATCATGGAAAAAAGATAAATCGCCGATTAATAAAAATAGCGGTTCTCCATATAAACTTGCTCCTAATGCACTTGAAACGACACCGTCAATACCATTCGCACCGCGATTCGCTAATACCCGTATATTTTGTTGGTTAAAATGGAAAAATGTATCCACATCACGAATTGGCATACTATTACCTACAAATAAATGGCTATTTTGCGGCAATCGTTTTACTAGTTCTAGGACGAGCTTTCCTTCATCTAATTCAGTAATATCACTTATTTCGTTAATAATTGTATTTCGAGCAATCCGATTCAAA
Source organism: Heyndrickxia sporothermodurans (assembly GCA_016756695.1). Lineage (GTDB taxonomy): Bacteria > Bacillota > Bacilli > Bacillales > Bacillaceae_C > Heyndrickxia > Heyndrickxia sporothermodurans. The sequence continues at coordinate 2,629,645 of CP066701.1, read as the reverse complement.
TTTTGCCACATTTCCAACCAATTTGAATGCCTTTTTTCATCTAATTGTTTTAATAATCCCTCACAAAATAGTGTTTCATCGCAATAGATCATTTGAGTAGCAGCATTGATCGGATCACGCCAGCTATTTCCTGCTTCAATCATATATTGTTCCGTTCCAGCTAGACGTTTCATAAATTTCGTTAAAGGCTTGGAAACTGGCATGCCGCCAAATCGTATAATAACATCGGGATATAACATTTCATCCGAAACAATCTCTTTTAATATTGCATCGTAACTATCAATGATATATTCCTCTGAGAATGACCCACTTCGAAGCTGTGAAAGTGGATCTGCAATAATTGGATAGCCTAATGCATCGGCTAATGCTAAAACCGCTGTTGCAAATTGTGGGTAATCAATGACTCCACATACAATAACGCCCTTTTCGATCCTTTTCAGTCGTTCGGAAATCTTTTTCATTTCCCCCGATTCAAGAAGAGTATCACCTTGCTTTACTGTAATTGCCGGTCGATTCTCCAATTCTTCAAAGGGAGAAGGGTCCAATCTTGGTAGTAATGGCTCTCGAATGGGGAAATTTAAATGTACCGGTCCTGCCGGTTGTTGTAAAGACGTACTAATTGCTCTTGTAGCTGTTGTTCTCGCATAATATGTCATCTCTTCTCCTATTTCAGGAAGTGCCATTTCAACAAACCATTTTACATGCTTTCCATATAAATGAATTTGATCGATTGCTTGTGGTGCCCCAATATCTCGTAATTCATGTGGGCGATCAGCTGTTAATACGATTAATGGAATTCTTGAAAGCTTTGCCTCTACGATTGCAGGAAAATAGTTAGCAGCTGCAGTTCCGGAAGTACATAACAGTGCAACTGGCTTCCTCGTTTGTTTGGCAATCCCCAATGCAAAAAAAGCAGCTGAACGCTCATCAATATTTATATGATATTTTAGTGTAGGATGCTCAGCAATTAACAAAGCTAAAGGTGTTGAGCGTGAGCCGGGACTTATGACAACATCCCGAACACCTGAATTTGATAATTCCTGAATAAAACTAGCTAAATATGTTGTTAGTGTTTCTTGATGATTCATAATTTTTTTCCTCCTAATGCACGAAGCATCGGACGAAATTTAATTTTTGTTTCAAAATATTCATCCTCTGGGTTTGAGTCTGATACTACACCACACCCAGCATACAAAAATGCTTCATTCTCTTTAATTAATCCGGATCGAATAGCTACAGCGAACTCTCCATTTCCCCGGTAATCGACCCAACCAATCGGAGATGCATAGAATCCACGATCCATTTTTTCCTTTTCGCGAATGATTTGTAAAGCTTCAATAGTTGGAACTCCCCCCATAGCAGGTGTTGGATGAAGATCTTTTACTAATGGGAAAATAGAAATGTGATCATCCTTAATTATTCCGTTAACTGGTGTAAACAAATGCTGGATATCTCTCATTTTCATGACTGAAGGTAGTTCTGGAATGTCAACATTTAAGCAATATTTACGAATGACCTCTGCGATCATTGACACGACGAGCTGATGTTCATGGCGATTTTTTTCATCATTAAATAGTGCCTCAGCTAACGCCTCATCCTCACTTATCGAGTTCCCTCGCTTTATTGATCCGGCAAGGCATGCGGATACAATAGTGTTCCCATTCTTCTTAACCAATCTTTCAGGCGATGCACCTGTAAAACAGCGATCGTCGGTCTCTAACGCAAAAATATAGCTTTCATGTTGCTCTTCCCATAAATTCTCTAATACCTTTTCAGCGGCTACTTTATCATTAAATTCAATATTCATTTTTCTCGCCATAACGACTTTATTTAATTTTTTTTCTTTTTTAAGAAGATCAACCACTTCTGCGACCGAGTCTATCCAAGCTTGTTGATTCAATTCATGTTCTTGTTTTATATTGATATTTTCTATACTCTTAGAATCTTTGCCTTCAAAAATTTCCCTTTTTAGTTTTAGATAATGATTTAGTTTATCTAAATTATCATTTGAATGGCATAATATATTAGTCGTAAGAAAAACCTCTTGTTTATTTATAATAAGCATTAGTTTTGGCAAATGAAATAATGCATTGTAAAACGGAGTCCACTCAGACTCTTTCATACTTAATGGATCGAATGAGAAACCGCCAAATATAACTGGACCGGTTCCTTGAACATCAAAAGGATTATATACATGAGCATCATGTATGAATTGATTCCATTCTCGTTCAATATACTCAAATCGACCTTCTCCCACTTCCGTTTGAAAGGTATGTGCACTGCCTAAACCGACTATAATCATCTCATCATTTGGAACCTTCCAGAAAAATCGTTCTCCTTGAAATATCGCTTTTGCAGATGAATAAAATGATAGGGGGTCAATATTATTTAATTGTTCAGTATAACTAAATAATAGTGTTTTGTTCTTGTTTTTAGCTTTTGTTAAAGCAATCTTGTATTCATCTACTATGTCCATCTGTTCCATTTTCATCAAAATTATCTCCCCTAAAAACAACCGTGCAAATGACGAATCTTTTTTAATTTTTATGTCCAATCTTTAAGATACACCTCTAATAGAATAGAGTCAATGAACACATCTTATCTTCCCCATTTTATACGTTAAATATTTAATATAGAATTGGTGACCTATATCTTTTGATTAGGAAATTTTCTAAAAAGAAAAAGGAGTTTAAAAGAAATATCTTTTAAACTCCTAACTTATAAAATCGAATATATTATGACCCGTACGGGATTCGAACCCGTGTTACCGCCGTGAAAGGGCGGTGTCTTAACCGCTTGACCAACGGGCCTACTGGCGGAGAAGGAGGGATTTGAACCCTCGCGCCGGTTACCCGACCTACACCCTTAGCAGGGGCGCCTCTTCAGCCACTTGAGTACTTCTCCAATATTTCTTTTAAAAATAAAATGGCTCCGCAGGTAGGATTCGAACCTACGACCGATCGGTTAACAGCCGATAGCTCTACCACTGAGCTACTGCGGAATAAAATGGGCCTAAATGGACTCGAACCATCGACCTCACGCTTATCAGGCGTGCGCTCTAACCAGCTGAGCTATAGGCCCATAAAAAAAATATGGAGCGGGTGATGGGAATCGAACCCACGACAACAGCTTGGAAGGCTGTAGTTTTACCACTAAACTACACCCGCAATATATGGGGCGGCTAGTGGGAATCGAACCCACGCATGTCGGAACCACAATCCGATGCGTTAACCACTTCGCCATAGCCGCCATATTTGTTAAATACGTTTCTTAGTTACTTTAAATGGTGGCTCGGGACGGAATCGAACCGCCGACACATGGATTTTCAGTCCATTGCTCTACCGACTGAGCTACCGAGCCATTTTTAATTTATTTTCCTTATCTAGCATGAAGTTCGCCATCGTCCCAATCTCGGGAAGTTATACAAGATGCAGCTCGATTGGTACGCTGAAGCGTCGCTTTGTAGCTTATTCGATCGTGCTCTACCGACTGAGCTACCGAGCCAATTATGTAATGTATGTTGTAAAATGGCGGTCCGGACGGGACTCGAACCCGCGACCTCCTGCGTGACAGGCAGGCATTCTAACCAGCTGAACTACCGGACCATTTTTTTAATCAAGTATAAAGTTTACTTAAATGATTGCGGAGGCAGGATTTGAACCTGCGACCTTCGGGTTATGAGCCCGACGAGCTACCAGACTGCTCCACCCCGCGGCAATATTATACGTTTATATGGCGGAGGAAGAGGGATTCGAACCCCCGCGCGGTGTAACCCGCCTGTCGGTTTTCAAGACCGATCCCTTCAGCCAGACTTGGGTATTCCTCCGAAATTCTATGGTGGACCTTGTAGGACTCGAACCTACGACCGGACGGTTATGAGCCGTCTGCTCTAACCAGCTGAGCTAAAGGTCCTATATGGTAGCGGCGGAGGGGATCGAACCCACGACCTCACGGGTATGAACCGTACGCTCTAGCCAGCTGAGCTACGCCGCCATATAGTTATATTTAATATTTTTTGGTGGAGCCTAGCGGGATCGAACCGCTGACCTCCTGCGTGCAAAGCAGGCGCTCTCCCAGCTGAGCTAAGGCCCCATAATACTATTTGTATATTTTGAATGGTCGGGAAGACAGGATTCGAACCTGCGACCCCATGGTCCCAAACCATGTGCTCTACCAAGCTGAGCTACTTCCCGATTTAGATGTTAGAGATTGGATTATCGAGGTTAGAGTATCTCTAGTGTTGCTTCGAAGATAAAACTTACATTCTAACTTCTAATTTCCAACTTCTCACTTCTAGTAATGGCGCGCCCGAGAGGAGTCGAACCCCTAACCTTTTGATCCGTAGTCAAACGCTCTATCCAATTGAGCTACGGGCGCATATTATGAAAATTATTTTGCTTTGCAAAAAAACTATGGTGCCGAGGACCGGAATCGAACCGGTACGGTAGTCACCTACCGCAGGATTTTAAGTCCTGTGCGTCTGCCAGTTCCGCCACCCCGGCAAGGGTTGTCTGGAGCGGAAGACGGGATTCGAACCCGCGACCCCCACCTTGGCAAGGTGGTGTTCTACCACTGAACTACTTCCGCGACTTAATTAATTATAATGCGGGTGAAGGGAGTCGAACCCCCACGCCTTGCGGCGCCAGATCCTAAGTCTGGTGCGTCTGCCAATTCCGCCACACCCGCGTATAATTTAAATGGTGAGCCATGAAGGACTCGAACCTTCGACCCTCTGATTAAAAGTCAGATGCTCTACCGACTGAGCTAATGGCTCATTTCTTTTAAAATATGGTGCCGGCCAGAGGACTTGAACCCCCAACCTACTGATTACAAGTCAGTTGCTCTACCAATTGAGCTAGGCCGGCTTATTATGATCGTATTCCTTTAATTTAATTTAAATTTGAACTGTCGTCCAGCTTTCAGAATGCTGATTCAAGTAGCAGCTCAAGCTGTACGCTGAAGCATTTCAATGAAGCTTATTCGGTCGTGCTCTACCAATTGAGCTAGGCCGGCATACGATCATTTTTTATATTTAAATAAATATGGTGGAGGATGACGGGATCGAACCGCCGACCCCCTGCTTGTAAGGCAGGTGCTCTCCCAGCTGAGCTAATCCTCCATTATTGTCTAGCTTCAGACGCTATCGGCTTGCATCGCTTCAAGCTGCCGTGGAAGTTTTGAAAAACAACCTTCCTCGTCAGCCCTCCAGCGAGTTTCGCCGATGAGCAAGCGTCTTCCGCTTTTCTAATTGCCTGGCAACGTCCTACTCTTGCAGGGGGAGAGCCCCCAACTACCATCGGCGCTGAGAAGCTTAACTTCCGTGTTCGGGATGGGAACGGGTGTGACCTTCTCGCCATAGTTACCAGACTATTTATTTAAGGGATTGTTCCCTCAAAACTAGATAGATGAGAAACAGTAATAACGTTGAATCAACCTGTCCAGCTGCGGGCGCTATCGGCTCGCGTCACTTCACTTCTTCTGTCGAAGTCTTCCAGACTTCTCCGCCAGAAGCTCCAGTGAGTTTCGCCGATGGGCAAGCGCCCTTCGCTTTTCTAATTAGGATAAGTCTTCGACCGATTAGTATTCGTCAGCTCCATGTGTCACCACACTTCCACCTCGAACCTATCAACCTGATCATCTTTCAGGGGTCTTATTTAGATAAACTAAGGGAAATCTCATCTTGAGGGGGGCTTCATGCTTAGATGCTTTCAGCACTTATCCCTTCCGCACATAGCTACCCAGCGATGCCTTTGGCAAGACAACTGGTACACCAGCGGTGCGTCCATCCCGGTCCTCTCGTACTAAGGACAGCTCCTCTCAAATTTCCTACGCCCACGACGGATAGGGACCGAACTGTCTCACGACGTTCTGAACCCAGCTCGCGTACCGCTTTAATGGGCGAACAGCCCAACCCTTGGGACCGACTACAGCCCCAGGATGCGATGAGCCGACATCGAGGTGCCAAACCTCCCCGTCGATGTGGACTCTTGGGGGAGATAAGCCTGTTATCCCCGGGGTAGCTTTTATCCGTTGAGCGATGGCCCTTCCATGCGGAACCACCGGATCACTAAGCCCGACTTTCGTCCCTGCTCGACTTGTAGGTCTCGCAGTCAAGCTCCCTTGTGCCTTTACACTCTGCGAATGATTTCCAACCATTCTGAGGGAACCTTTGGGCGCCTCCGTTACCTTTTAGGAGGCGACCGCCCCAGTCAAACTGCCTGCCTGACACTGTCTCCCACCCCGATTCAGGGGTGCGGGTTAGAATTTCAATACAGCCAGGGTAGTATCCCACCGACGCCTCCACCGAAGCTGGCGCTCCGGCTTCAAAGGCTCCTACCTATCCTGTACAAGCTGTACCAAAATTCAATATCAGGCTGCAGTAAAGCTCCACGGGGTCTTTCCGTCCTGTCGCGGGTAACCTGCATCTTCACAGGTACTATAATTTCACCGAGTCTCTCGTTGAGACAGTGCCCAGATCGTTGCGCCTTTCGTGCGGGTCAGAACTTACCTGACAAGGAATTTCGCTACCTTAGGACCGTTATAGTTACGGCCGCCGTTTACTGGGGCTTCAATTCAAAGCTTCGCTTACGCTAACCTCTCCTCTTAACCTTCCAGCACCGGGCAGGCGTCAGCCCCTATACTTCGCCTTACGGCTTCGCAGAGACCTGTGTTTTTGCTAAACAGTCGCCTGGGCCTATTCACTGCGGCTCTCTCGGGCTTGCACCCTAACAGAGCACCCCTTCTCCCGAAGTTACGGGGTCATTTTGCCGAGTTCCTTAACGAGAGTTCTCTCGCTCACCTTAGGATTCTCTCCTCGCCTACCTGTGTCGGTTTGCGGTACGGGCACCTTTCACCTCACTAGAGGATTTTCTAGGCAGTGTGGAATCAGGAACTTCGGTACTATATTTCCCTCGCCATCACAGCTCAAGGTACATGGTGACGGGATTTGCCTCGTCACCCCTCTAACTGCTTGGACGCGCTATTCCAGCAGCGCGCTTACCCTATCCTCCTGCGTCCCCCCATCGTTCAAACGGTGAAGAGGTGGTACAGGAATATCAACCTGTTGTCCATCGCCTACGCCTTTCGGCCTCGGCTTAGGTCCCGACTAACCCTGAGCGGACGAGCCTTCCTCAGGAAACCTTAGGCATTCGGTGGAAGGGATTCTCACCCTTCTTTCGCTACTCATACCGGCATTCTCACTTCTAAGCGCTCCACCAGTCCTTACGGTCTAGCTTCTCAGCCCTTAGAACGCTCTCCTACCACGGACACCAACGGTGTCCATCCACAGCTTCGGTGATACGTTTAGCCCCGGTACATTTTCGGCGCAGAGTCACTCGACCAGTGAGCTATTACGCACTCTTTAAATGGTGGCTGCTTCTAAGCCAACATCCTGGTTGTCTAAGCAACTCCACATCCTTTTCCACTTAACGTATACTTTGGGACCTTAGCTGGTGGTCTGGGCTGTTTCCCTTTTGACTACGGATCTTATCACTCGCAGTCTGACTCCTAAGGATAAGTCATTGGCATTCGGAGTTTGTCTGAATTCGGTAACCCGATGAGGGCCCCTAGTCCAAACAGTGCTCTACCTCCAAGACTCTTACCTTAAGGCTAGCCCTAAAGCTATTTCGGAGAGAACCAGCTATCTCCAAGTTCGATTGGAATTTCTCCGCTACCCACACCTCATCCCCGCACTTTTCAACGTGCGTGGGTTCGGGCCTCCAGTAAGTGTTACCTTACCTTCACCCTGGACATGGGTAGATCACCTGGTTTCGGGTCTACGACCTCAAACTCATTCGCCCTATTAAGACTCGCTTTCGCTGCGGCTCCGCCTCTTCAGCTTAACCTCGCTTGAAATCGTAACTCGCCGGTTCATTCTACAAAAGGCAAGCTATCACCCGGCGTCTTTCCGAAGGAAATACGCACAGGGCTCTAACTACTTGTAGGCACACGGTTTCAGGTTCTCTTTCACTCCCCTTCCGGGGTGCTTTTCACCTTTCCCTCACGGTACTGGTTCACTATCGGTCACTAGGGAGTATTTAGCCTTGGGAGATGGTCCTCCCTGCTTCCGACGGGATTTCACGTGTCCCGCCGTACTCAGGATCCACTCTGGAGGGAACGAAGTTTCAACTACAGGGTTGTTACCTTCTTTGACGGGCCTTTCCAGACCTCTTCATTTACTCCGTTCCTTTGTAACTCCTGACATAGAGTGTCCTACAACCCCAAGAGGCAAGCCTCTTGGTTTGGGCTTCTTCCGTTTCGCTCGCCGCTACTCAGGAAATCGCGTTTGCTTTCTCTTCCTCCGGGTACTTAGATGTTTCAGTTCCCCGGGTCTGCCTTCCATACTCTATGTATTCAAGTAAGGATACTGCCCCATTACGGGCAGTGGGTTCCCCCATTCGGAAATCTCCGGATCAAAGCTTGCTTACAGCTCCCCGAAGCATATCGGTGTTAGTCCCGTCCTTCATCGGCTCCTAGTGCCAAGGCATTCACCGTGCGCCCTTACTAACTTAACCTCCTGGCGAACGATGAACTTCGCTCTGCTGCGTCAGCTTCCTCTTCTGCGGTGCTCATGTATTAAACCCATACACTCCGCTCCTCGAAGAGTTCGCTTCCTTGCATAGCTCGTTCCTCCTTCGCCAGTCTTCAAAAATGGATTGTAATCCATAAAGTGGCGATTCTCGGTTATTACTTGGTTATTTCTCATTTTATCTAGTTTTCAAGGAACAAGTAGTTTGAAAGGAATTAACCTTTCAAAACTGAACAAAACGAGAACGTCATTCGTTGTAACCACGACAGTGGTCTTCCATATTCCTTAGAAAGGAGGTGATCCAGCCGCACCTTCCGATACGGCTACCTTGTTACGACTTCACCCCAATCATCTGTCCCACCTTCGGCGGCTGGCTCCAAAAGGTTACCTCACCGACTTCGGGTGTTACAAACTCTCGTGGTGTGACGGGCGGTGTGTACAAGGCCCGGGAACGTATTCACCGCGGCATGCTGATCCGCGATTACTAGCGATTCCGGCTTCATGTAGGCGAGTTGCAGCCTACAATCCGAACTGAGAATGGTTTTATGGGATTGGCGTAACCTCGCGGTCTAGCAACCCTTTGTACCATCCATTGTAGCACGTGTGTAGCCCAGGTCATAAGGGGCATGATGATTTGACGTCATCCCCACCTTCCTCCGGTTTGTCACCGGCAGTCACCTTAGAGTGCCCAACTGAATGCTGGCAACTAAGGTCAAGGGTTGCGCTCGTTGCGGGACTTAACCCAACATCTCACGACACGAGCTGACGACAACCATGCACCACCTGTCACTCTTGTCCCCGAAGGGAAATCCCTATCTCTAGGGAGGGCAAGAGGATGTCAAGACCTGGTAAGGTTCTTCGCGTTGCTTCGAATTAAACCACATGCTCCACCGCTTGTGCGGGCCCCCGTCAATTCCTTTGAGTTTCAGCCTTGCGGCCGTACTCCCCAGGCGGAGTGCTTAATGCGTTAGCTGCAGCACTAAAGGGCGGAAACCCTCTAACACTTAGCACTCATCGTTTACGGCGTGGACTACCAGGGTATCTAATCCTGTTCGCTCCCCACGCTTTCGCGCCTCAGCGTCAGTTACAGACCAAAGAGCCGCCTTCGCCACTGGTGTTCCTCCACATCTCTACGCATTTCACCGCTACACGTGGAATTCCGCTCTTCTCTTCTGCACTCAAGTCTCCCAGTTTCCAATGACCCTCCACGGTTGAGCCGTGGGCTTTCACATCAGACTTAAGAAACCGCCTGCGCGCGCTTTACGCCCAATAATTCCGGACAACGCTTGCCACCTACGTATTACCGCGGCTGCTGGCACGTAGTTAGCCGTGGCTTTCTGGTTAGGTACCGTCAAGGTACCGCCCTATTCGAACGATACTTGTTCTTCCCTAACAACAGAGTTTTACGATCCGAAAACCTTCATCACTCACGCGGCGTTGCTCCGTCAGACTTTCGTCCATTGCGGAAGATTCCCTACTGCTGCCTCCCGTAGGAGTCTGGGCCGTGTCTCAGTCCCAGTGTGGCCGATCACCCTCTCAAGTCGGCTACGCATCGTCGCCTTGGTGAGCCGTTACCTCACCAACTAGCTAATGCGCCGCGGGTCCATCTGTAAGTGATAGCCGGAGCCATCTTTCAATTCTCCTTCATGCGAAGAAAAAAGTTATCCGGTATTAGCCCCGGTTTCCCGGAGTTATCCCAGTCTTACAGGCAGGTTACCCACGTGTTACTCACCCGTCCGCCGCTAACTTTCAGGGAGCAAGCTCCCATCAAGTTCGCTCGACTTGCATGTATTAGGCACGCCGCCAGCGTTCGTCCTGAGCCAGGATCAAACTCTCCAAAAAGATGTTTGAAATAGCTCTAGTTAAAAAATAAATTAATTGACGTTTCGTTTTGTTCAGTTTTCAAAGATCAATTTTTCGCTTTTTGAGGCGACTTTTTAATGTTATCACCTTTCCGATTAACAGTCAACACTTTTTTTAAATAAAATGTTTATTTAATTGTTTTTAATAACATTTTCTGTATCGGACGTTTAATAATATATCATGGATATTTTCGCGTTGCAATACTTTTTTTTGAAATCTTTTAGACCTTATTATCATACTTAGGACAATCATTAAATATATATTATCAAAGTTAATATTATTTGGGAAGGAGTAATGAATAATTATTATCGCATTAGTACTATCATTTTCAATGGCAGTTTACTTATTTATTTACACACTAATTTTTGAAATAAAGATTGAAAATATAAGCTTTCAACATTATACTACTTTAATTTTCACCTTAATTATGGCGTTTGTCTTTTCAGGATTGACTTATCTATTTATTTAAATCCTGAAAGATTTTTATTGTATTTGAAATTTATTTGTTTCAATTGATTTGGACTTAGCTTTTTTCTCATCAATAATGAAAAGGGTTATGCTAAGAAGGATAATAAATCCACCGATAATTTGTGTCCAGATGATATTTTCCTTTAAAATAAAATAAGCCAAAATTGAAGCACCAATTGGTTCGAATAAAATTGCCATTGAAATAACCGATGTGCTTAACCATTTAATCGTCCAATTGAAAAGTGTGTGCCCTAATAATGTTGGAAGAATAGCTAAAAGTAAAAAGTAAATCCAGTCCATATTATCCGTGGGGATCAATGCTTCACCTTTTACTAATACATAGATTAATAGAATCAGTGAACTAATAGTATAAACGATAAATGTGTATGACATTAGGGACATGCGTTTTCTAACATTTTGGCCAAACAATAAATAGGCAGTAACTAACATGCATGCTAAAAAAGCTAATAAATCTCCAAACAATGCCATTCCACTAATCGAGAAATCTCCCCAACTAATAACAACGCTCCCTATAATCGCAAAAACACCACAGATTATTGCTTTTAGCGTAAAGGACTCTTTAAAAAATAAAAAGGTTCCAGCAAAAGCAAATAAAGGTTGCAGTGTGACCAAAACAGTAGAACTAGCAACGGAAGTATAATTTAAAGATTCGAACCAGAGGATAAAATGAAATGCTAAACAGGCGCCGGATATGCCCGAAAAAAGCCAGTCCTTTTTCGATATTTTCATTAATTCGTTAACATTCTTCGATAAAAAAAACGGGAACATAATAATAACTGAGAAAAATAGACGATAGAATGCGATTGCTCCTGCACCTGATGTACAAAGTTTCACTAGTATAGCGGAAGTTGAAACGGTAAGTACCCCTACAACAAGGGCGAAGTATGGATTAACTTTTGGATTATTCATATAACTCTCCTTATGCCGTATGAAAATTATGATAAAATATATACACTTATTCTATAATCTTTTCACCCTATTTTCTATCATCGTTTCAACAGTTAAGCATCGAAAGGGGATTACAATGGAGTTATTAGACGTTAATATATTATTTAAACTATGTATATCAGCGGTACTAGGATTAATAATCGGATTAGAAAGAGAGTTAAAGCGAAAACCATTAGGATTGAAAACGAGTCTCGTTATCTCTATAATTAGCTGCCTATTAACAATCGTATCCATTCAATCAGCATACCTTTTTCCACACTCAAATGGAGTTCCTATACAAATGGATCCTTTAAGACTAGCAGCACAAATTGTTTCAGGTATTGGTTTTCTTGGAGCAGGTGTTATTTTAAAAAAAGGAAATGATAATATTACAGGTTTAACAACCGCGGCTATGATATGGGGAGCTGGAGGTATTGGGATCGCAGTAGGTGCCGGCTTTTACTTTGAAGCAGCTGCCGGTGTTATTTTACTTATGATTAGTGTTGAAATTATTCCATCTATCTTATCAAAAATCGGTCCTAAACAACTTAGAAAAAAAGATATCCAGTTACGAATTACAGTAAACGATAAAATGAGTATAGATAAAGTAATCGCTCAACTCGAGGATAATAAAATAACCATTGAGGGTGTTCGCATTAAAGATCTTCAAAACGATGGGTATTTAGTCGTATTAAAAGCGGTCACAAGTTATAGAAGACCAACAACGGAAATTTTCCACCTCGTATCCAACTTGGATGAAGTTAAAGGAACTGAAATAGAAAGTTAATTAGAAAAGCGCCTTGGTCAGCCCCGACAAGCAAATAACCTTTGGCATAAAAAAAGGGGGCTGATCGGCGTCAGTTCCCCTTCAAAGTATTTATCTTAGAGCTTAAACTTTTTTCTTTTCGTAAGATGATTAAATATAAGATGATCGAAATGATTACCGAAACAGCGGCTGTTTTGTAAATACTTCCGTATCCAAATAGATGTCCAATTTGTCCGAACGCCATTGCCCCAACACCAACCCCGAGGTCAAAAAATGAAAAGAAAGTTGCGTTCGCCATTCCCTTTCTATTCTTTGGTGCTTTCTCAATGGACCATGCTTGCAATGCCGGTTGAACTGATCCAAAACCGAATCCATAAAGAAAAGCTGCAACAAATAAAATTGAGCTATTTGGTAACCACGCTAATAAAACCATCGCCACAATGATTAACAATGCTCCTGGGATGAATACTGCTTGATGTCCTCTTTTATCATATAATTTCCCTGCAAAAGTTCTTGTCAACATCAATGCCAATGCATAAATAAGGAAATACCATTGAATACCCGCTATCCCCTTTTGTTCGGTATACAACGGTAAGAAGGACGCAATTCCCCCAAACGTAACGGTAATAAAAAATAATAGTAAGGATGGGGAGAGGGCTGTTTTTTCATAAAAGTCCCATTTAACTGTTACCGCAGCCGACTCAGATTTCTCTACCTTTTTGTATCGAATTTTAGAAGATAATAATAATGCCGCAATTCCTAATCCCGCACAAATAAAAAACAATTGCTTAAAGGTAAGTACTCCTGCTAATGCGAGGCCAAGTGATGGTCCGAAAGCCAATGCTAGGTTACCCGATAAACCATAGTATCCCATACCTTCTCCACGTCTTGTAGCCGGAATTAGATCAGTTGCTATCGTTCCTGATGCAGTCGTTGAAAATCCCCATCCAACCCCTTGAATAATTCGTAGAGCAAATAAAAACATAATACTCATAGCGAATCCAAATGAGCCGACTGATAGTACAAATATTGTCAAACCAAATAAGTAGACAAAACGTCTGCCTTTTGATTCAAGTGCATGGCCAGCAAATGGTCGAAGAAGTAGTGCTGAAAAGGTAAATATCCCCACTACAAAACCAATTAGTTGATCATTTCCACCTAAATGTTCGACAAACAACGGGATTGTCGGTAATGTCATTTGAAAACCAAGAAAAATAAAAAAATTGGCTAAGCAAATTAATATAAAGTCCCTCGTCCAAATTTTTTCAGTACTTTTCATTAACTGAAGGCCTTCTGTATTCAAATTCAGTTTAATATCCCCCTTCATTTTTAATCTCATCATTAATTGTACAAAAAAACATTTCGGTTTGCTAATTAATTTTTTAAAATGATGAATTTAAAAGAACATAAAAAAACACTAACCATTCCGGATAGTGTTTTTAATATGGAGCATAGGGGGCTCGAACCCCTGACCTTTTGGCTGCCAGCCAAACGCTCTCCCAGCTGAGCTAATGCCCCCTTTTCTATTCTTTTATTATATTCAATTTTATAAAAACTGCAAGAGAATTTTATCCTAATGAGTTATAGTTTTGTAACCATATGGAGATAATGGATGAGTGTTTAAAGGAGCTGATAGAATGTTTCAGCAATTCTATTACCGATTTCTTCGTTGGCCGGTTATTTTGAGGGTATTATTATTAGCTATCTCAGTTATTATCTTTTTCGGAGCGGCTATCCATTTTATCGAACCGAAATCGTTTCCCTCCATTTTCGTTGGTATTTGGTGGGCAGTGATTACAACGGCAACAGTTGGGTATGGAGATGTCTATCCTGTAACGATTAAAGGAAGACTTCTAGGAATCCTTCTTGTGTTTGTCGGGGCGGGCTTAGTATCCGCATATTTCGCATCACTTGCTGCATCAACAATCAGATTACAAAATTCTCATATAAAAGGAAAAACGATGTTTAACGGAAAAAATCATATCATTATCATCGGATGGAATGGGCGATCTAAAAGTGTAATTCAACAATTATTACAAACGCATAATCAACATCCCATCGTCTTAATCGACGATACACTTGACCAAAATCCATATCTAAACCGCCAAGTTCACTTTATTAGAGGAAAACCTTATATTGATGAAGTTTTGAAAAAAGCAAATATTGCCTACGCGGATTTTGTGCTAATTACTTCTGATCAACATAAAACAGAAATACATGCTGATATGGGGACAATTTTGACATTACTTGCTGTTAAAGGTATTAATCCAGATGTGTATTGTACAGTTGAAATTTTAACGATCGAAAACTTCTTGAACGCGAAACGAGGAGGCGCAAATGAAGTTGTTCAAACGAATATGCAGACATCATACGTAATGATGAATAGTATCCTCTCTCACGGAATGTCAGAAACTATCCTCTCAATGATGGATCATTTAAATGACAATCATTTAACATTTATTCCTATCAAACCAGAATGGGTTGGTTTAACATTTCAAGCATTAGGTAATCTTTTACAAGAGGATCGAAAATTACTCATTGGATTAAAAACAGGAGAGGATACGATGATTAATCCTCCCCTCAACCGTAAAATTACGAACGATGATGAGCTCCTTGTTATCTCTAAATGAACTTAAGAAAATAGAATATGTTCTAATTCACGGACTAATTCTTTTCCATAGTCGATATATTTTTTAGGGATATTCCCATCTTCATCTTTCGGCTCAGCAAATTGATCAAAGGCTGCCGCGGCGTAACCTACACCCGCATCGTCGTCAACGTCATTTTGATAAACATGATTCAAAATAAATGGGATCCCGAGTTGAACAACTACACCTCTTGTATCAAGCTGACCATCGACTGGAGTGAATGGAACTCTTAAAAATTGATAGCCATCATCATTCGCCATTTTCATATCAAAATAGCCTTGATCATAGTCCCAACCACCACCAATGGAATAACCTTTTGGTTTTAAAAGTTGCTCAAGCTTATACAGCTGAAATTGCTTTCCTTCAATTTTTGAGGGAATTTTATACATGGATGATCGCACCCCTTTTTTCTTAGCTTCTCTCATAAAGTACAATCATATTCTTTAATAAAAAAATCCCCAATTGGGGATTTTTTATTTTAATCTATTTTCTAATTCAGCCTTTTTAGCTTCGTATCCTGGTTTTCCAAGAAGCGCAAACATATTTACTTTATATGCCTCAACCCCAGGTTGATCGAATGGATTTACACCGAGAAGATATCCGCTTATTGCACAAGCTTTTTCAAAGAAATAGACTAAATATCCGAATGTGTAGGCATTCATTTCTGGAATTTCTACGATTAAATTAGGAACATTTCCGTCTGTATGTGCTAATAGAGTTCCTTCAAATGCTTTATTATTGACGAAATCAACGGTTTTTCCTGCAAGATAATTAAGGCCGTCTAAATCATGTTCTTCTTCTTCAATCACTAACTCATGTCTAGCTTTAGCCACTTTAATGACTGTTTCAAATAAGTCACGACGGCCTTCTTGAATGTATTGACCTAACGAATGCAAATCAGTCGAGAAATTAGCAGAGGAAGGAAAAATTCCTTTTTGGTCCTTTCCTTCACTTTCTCCAAATAATTGCTTCCACCATTCAGAAAAATATTGTAATCCCGGTTCATAATTAATCAACATTTCAATCGTTTTTCCTTTATTATAAAGAACATTACGAACAGCCGCATATTGATAAGCAATATTTTCTTTTATATTTTCATTATTGAAATCACTTCTTGCTTGTGCTGCCCCATCCATCATCTCTTGAATATTCACACCACTAACGGCAATTGGAAGCAAGCCAACAGCGGTTAATACGGAGTACCGTCCACCGACATCATCAGGAATAACAAATGTTTCATAACCTTCCTCATTAGCCAATGTTTTTAATGCGCCTTTTGCTTTATCTGTCGTTGCAAAGATACGATGTTTCGCACCTTCCTCACCGTATTTCTTCTTCAATAGCTTACTAAAAATACGGAATGCAATCGCAGGTTCTGTAGTTGTACCTGATTTTGATATAACATTAATTGAAAAATCTTTTCCTTCTAAAAGATCAATTACATCAGTCATATATGATGAACTAATATTGTTTCCTACAAATAGTATTTGCGGAGTTTTTCGTTTGTCTTTTGATTGCGTATTATAAAAACTATGATTTAACATTTCAATGGCCGCACGTGCCCCTAAATATGAACCGCCAATTCCTATAACTAATAGGACATCCGAATCATTTTTAATTTTTTCCGAAGCATTTAATATCCGTTGAAATTCTTCTTTATCATATTCTACAGGAAGATCTATCCAACCTAAAAAGTCATTTCCTGCACCAGTTTTATTATGTAAAGATTGGTGGGCAGCCTTTACCGCCGGTTCTAAATTTGTTAGTTCATGCTCACCAAAAAAGGATAACGCTTTTGAATAATCAAATTGAATATGTGTCATAGAGATTCCTCCCTCTATAAATGTTGATACATCAACGGTTTGACCCGTTGGTAGGGTGTCAAAAAAATATTTTTCGACACGGACCCTAACTTTATTTTCATAATATGTGAAACTATTCCAATAAATAGGTACGCTACGCGGTCACTACTGGATAATGATGGAAAGTAGTGATAGGGAATTATACGATGCACAATGGATCTCTGCGTAGCTTATGATGACGTACCCTCCCATGTCTCTGGGCATCTATGTGCCTACATTCCTTCGTTCGGTCTAGTCATAAGGCAGAGGCTAGCGAAGCTCCTATAGGGACTCTAGGTCGAATGGTGAAAATAATGCCAGCTTCTCCGTGTCATCCTGTTGTCTAGGTCTAGTTAAGGGGCTGTAGGGATTTAAGCTGCCTCTAAGAGACTTGGAATATCCCTCATCATTCGCTGTGCGTCAAACGCTTTGTGCTTAGTGCTAATTCCATGTAATACTTTTAACAGTTTACCGCATAGAACCACGATGGATTGTTTCTTGCGTAAAGGATTAACCTGACGGTTCGTGTAATACTCATGTAGCTTTCTAAAAGCTTCATTGTGGCGGATCATCGGCATCATGACTCGGAACAGGAGAGCGCGTAGCTTTCTTCTACCCGTTTAGAGATTCGTTTTTGCCCTTTGTGCATACCAGAGGAATTTTCACGTAACGTTAATCCCGCGAGTTTGATTAGTTGGCGTGGATCTTCGTAGTGTGAAAAACTTCCGATTTCAGCTAATAGGTCAACGATTGTCGTATCTCCAAGCCCTGGTACCGTTGACAGCCATTCGTATTCTACTGACATTTTTACAAGCTCAACTAAGCGCTCCGTAATACCCTCAATATCTTTTTCTAGCTGGTGGTAACGGCGGACAAGTGTGGCTATTTCAATACGGTATCTCACATCCTTCCGTTACTCCGATAGAGCTAGTCGACTTCGATAAGGCGCACTGCTTTTGGTCTTTGGGGGATTTTAGTCCCTCGACCTTTCGATAAAGGGATAACACTTCATCCGGGTGTTTCTGGTGAAGATCACTTGGAAATGGAGTGCATTCAAGTGCGTCCATAGCCATTTTTCCGAATGACGGAAATACTTGAACGAACTCTGGAAAATAGCGATCTAACCAGCGAATTATCATGTTTTTGACGGCTCCTAGCTCCTCAGTCAATTTACTACGGAATGTAGAACCAGCACGAAGTTCAGCTTCCATCCCTTTGAGGATTCGCGGATAACTAAAGCGTCCATCCTTTACAAGACGAGCGATTACCAGTGCATCTTTACGGTCATGTTTGGTTGGCAGATTGTCATCCAACTCTTTTGACCGTTTGACATGCATCGGATTCGTCATGACTAAGGAAATGCCTCGTTCTTCAAGGAAATAGGCTAAATTTAGCCAGTAATGGCCAGTAGGTTCAATCCCGACAATGACTTCTGTCTTTTCGCTTTCTTTCATTTCAGTCAAAATACGTTGATATAAATACTCAAAGCCGTTATTAGATTGATAAACTGAGAAAGACTTTTGGAGCACCCGGCCACGATCGTCTACAAAGCAAGCGTAATGTGTCCGCTTTGCGATATCGATCCCTACAACGAGTGTTTTTTCGGTGACTTGATTAATTTTCTGATTTTGTTTAAAATCCATTATGGAGTCCTCCTTGGTTAACAAATTAGGGGTCAATTCATCGACGATTTGACACCCCGCATCATACCAAGAGGGCTCTTTTTGTTCAAGTCCCCGAAAATCCTTCTAACAGGAATGCTCCAATAAAAGATTTTCAACTACTTTATTCACTTTATCGAATGCCCTTCATTTTTTCAAGAAACTAAGCTTATACTCAAGGTTAATGATGACCAAATGAATAAATTTTATGTATATGATTCAAACTAAGCTCGAAAGGAGGAATTAGATGGGTGCCATTCAACGAATTGCATTAGTATTGACAATTATCGGAGCGATCAATTGGGGTCTCATCGGATTTTTTCATTTTAATTTAGTTGCTTCTATTTTTGGTAATACAACGATATTAACTCGTATTATTTATGGGCTAGTAGGAATTGCCGGGTTGATTAATTTAGGTATTTTATTTAAACCGATTGAAGAGTTTGAACGCTCTCCGGAAGCAAGAACTAATAGGTAATAAAAAGAGGCTGGGACAAAACCCACCTCTGAGATGAAAAAGCCGGTGAATTTTTACGACGAGTAAAATTTCACCGGCTTTGATTATTTTTTGAATAAAAATAAGGACCACTTCTGATAAAATTAAGTTACCACACCAAATAAAATCAGAAAGAAGGATCCTTATGTTTAAAAATTATACCATGAATCAATTAGTTTTGCCTTTAGATTTAGAAGTAAAGTTACAAAAAAATGATATTGCCTTCCATGTTCATCATTTAGTTGAAAGTATCCCTCATGAAGCGTTCGAATCATTTCAGAGAAATGATGGCTGTCCTGCCTACCATCCACGCATGATGCTTAAAATTATCTTATGTGCCTACACGCAATCTGTTTTTTCAGGGCGAAAAATTGAAGCCCTATTAAAAGACAGTATCCGTATGATGTGGCTAGCTCAAGGGCATGAACCAAGCTACCGAACAATCAACCGATTCCGTGTTCAACCAGAAGTGAAAAATTTAATTCGCCAATGTTTCGTCCAATTCCGTTGCCAATTAATTGAAGAAAAACTGATCGATCAAGAAGCAATTTTTATCGATGGTACAAAGATTGAAGCGAATGCAAATAAATTTACGTTTGTCTGGAAGAAGTCGATTGAGAAGTATCATCAAAGTTTAATTGAAAAGTCAAACCAGCTATATGATGAGCTTCTTGAGAATGAAATCATACCTGAAATCGAACGTGAAAGCGATGAACAGTTATCATTGGAAGAGCTCGCTCAATTGGTTCAAAAAGTGGATGATGTCGTAAACGAGTATGATAAACAAATTGAAGCATCATCGGATGTTCCAGAACGAAAAGCTTTAAGAAATGAACGCAAATATCCGAAAAAAGTGCGTAAACAGTTGATTGATTTTATCGTACGAAAACAGAAATACCAACGAGACCTTGAAATCTTTGGTACACGTAATAGCTATTCTAAAACAGATCCAGATGCGACATTTATGCGAATGAAAGATGATTATATGAAAAATGGACAATTGAAGGCTGGTTATAATACACAAATCGCAACGGAAGGTCAATATGCGCTTGCCTATGGATTATTCTCAAACCCAACAGACACACGTACGTTAATTCCCTTTCTAGATGAGATTGAGCAGGATTATTTCGAGTTACCGGAACACATCGTCACAGATGCAAGTTATGGTAGTGAAGAAAATTATAATGATATCCTTTTGAACAGAAAACGTGAAGCACTTATTCCTTATACGCTGTATATGAAGGAAAAAAAGAAAACCTACAAACAAAACCTATTCAATCCAGACAACTGGCCGTACGATGAAGAAACAGATACCTATACATGTCCAAACCAGAAACATCTTACATTTCACGATTATTCTGTCCGTACTGATCGTACAGGATTCCAACGGAAGTTTAAAATCTACGAGTGCGAAGACTGTTCGGACTGCCCATTCCGTTCCTCCTGTACCAAAGCAAAAGAAGGCAACAATCGAAAACGAATGGTGAATGAAACATGGGAACAACAAAAAGAATATGTAAGAACGAAGCTTTCAGAAGAGAGAACGGGTGCGATCTATCGAAAACGCAAAATCGATGTGGAACCAGTTTTTGGATTCTTGAAGGCTAATTTGCGTTTCACACGATTTTCCGTACGAGGAAAATCGAAGGTAGAAAATGAAATGGGCTTTGCATTAATGGCAGTGAATTTAAGAAAATACACTGCCCAACAACTAAGGTAATAGAAGAATTACACGTAAAAAAAAGAAAAAGGTGAATTTGAGTACACTCAAATTCACCTTTTTCACTATTTGAAGCTAGTTATGTCCCAGCCTCTTTTTTCATTCAATTATCGATTATATCCAACCTCTAAACTTGGACGCTTCAGCAGCGTTTCTTAATCCAACCATATACGCTGCTAAACGCATATTAAGTTTACGTGTCTCTGCAGTTGTATATACATTATTAAAGGCATCTACAAGTTTTTTTCGTAACTTTTCATTTACTTCATCTTCTGTCCAGTAATACCCTTGGTTATTTTGTACCCATTCAAAGTAAGAAACCGTTACACCACCAGAGCTCGCAAGAACATCCGGCACTAGTAGAATTCCTCTTTCTGTTAGGATTTTTGTAGCTTCTGCTGTTGTAGGTCCATTGGCTGCCTCAACAACGATGGATGCTCTAATATTACTAGCATTTTCCGAAGTAATTTGATTTGAAATTGCAGCCGGAACTAAAATATCACAATCAAGTTCTAAAAGTTCTTTATTCGTTATCGTGTTTTCAAATAATGTCGTTACCGTCCCAAAACTATCACGACGATCAAGTAAATAATCGATATCTAAACCATTAGGATCGTGCAGGGCACCGTATGCATCGGAAATTCCGATGACCTTTGCACCTTCATCATGGAGAAACTTCGCTAGAAAGCTACCTGCATTTCCGAAGCCTTGAATGACAACACGCGCGCCCTTTAAATCAAATCCTTTTTTCTTAGCTGCCTCTTCAATGCAGATGGTCACACCTTGTGCTGTTGCTTTATCCCGGCCTTCAGACCCGCCAAGTACAATCGGTTTCCCTGTAATAAAACCTGGAGAATCATTTTCACGCAAACTACTATACTCATCCATCATCCATGCCATAATTTGTGAGTTCGTATACACATCCGGAGCAGGAATATCTTTTGTCGGGCCGACGATTTGACTGATCGCACGAACATATCCACGGCTTAATCGTTCAATTTCTCCCATTGACATTGTTCGTGGATCGCAAACAATTCCACCTTTTCCTCCGCCATACGGAAGATCAACAATTCCACATTTAATTGTCATCCACATCGATAATGCCTTTACTTCATCCTCATTTACTTCAGGGTGAAAGCGAACTCCCCCTTTTGTAGGTCCAACAGCATCATTATGTTGAGAACGATACCCTGTAAAGACTTTAATCGTTCCGTCATCCATTCTAATTGGCATTCGGACAGTCAAAATTCGTAATGGTTCTTTTAACAGTTCATACATCTCATTATTAAATCCCAATTTCGAAAGGGCTTCCTGAATAACATCCTGAGTAGATGTAAATAAATTTAGATTTTCCATCGAATTCTCCTCTTTACTATATGATCGTGTGAAAGACTGTAACTTCCAAGAAATATTAAGAGAGAACTTTTTTTATACGTCCAATGGCCCAATCAAGTTCTTCTTTTGTAATGACAAGTGGCGGCGCAAAACGAATGACATTCTCATGTGTTTCTTTACATAGGAGTCCCTCTAATTTTAATGCCTCACAATATTTTCTTGCAGGCTCTCCTAAAACAACACCAATAAATAATCCTTTACCGCGCACTTCTTTAATAATTGGGTTCTGAATTTCTTTTAATTGCCCCATAAAATATTCTCCAAGCTCTAGAGACTTTTCACTTAATTTTTCTTCAACAAGCACATTTAGAGCTGCAATGGAAACAGCACAGGCCATCGGATTTCCTCCGAAGGTAGAACCGTGAGAACCTGGGTTAAAAACGCCTAAAATATCTTTATTAGCAACGACACAGGAAATTGGGAAAACACCACCGCCAAGAGCCTTTCCGAGAATATAAACATCAGGGTCGACATCTTCCCAATCACATGCAAACATTTTTCCGGAACGCGCTAAGCCTGATTGAATTTCATCTGCAATAAATAATACATTATTTTCTTTACATAATTGGTAAGCAGCTTTTAAGAAACCTTCCGGTGGAATAACAATTCCCGCCTCTCCTTGAATTGGCTCAATAATAAACGCTGCTGTATTTGGTGTTATGGCCGCTTTTAAAGCTTCTAAGTCACCATATGGGACAAGTTTAATACCTGGTAGCATTGGACCAAATCCCCGTTTATACTCTTCCTCGGAAGATAGGGATACGGCGGTCATTGTTCTCCCGTGAAAATTACCTTCACATCCGATAATTTCAGCTTGGTTCTCTGCTACACCTTTTACATCATATGCCCATCGTCTTGCCGCTTTAATGGCGGTTTCAACTGCCTCAGCACCTGTGTTCATCGGTAATGCCATTTCCTTATTCGTTAACTTACATACTTTTTCAAACCATGGACCAAGTTGGTCATTATGAAAAGCACGTGAAGTTAAAGTCACACGATCTGCTTGTTGTTTAAGCGCTTCAATAATTTTCGGATGACGATGGCCTTGATTCACAGCAGAGTAAGCACTTAACATATCCATGTATTTATTACCCTCTGGATCCTTTACCCAAACACCTTCAGCTTCAGATATAACAACCGGCAGTGGATGATAGTTATGAGCTCCATAGTTTTCCGTTTGCTCGATAATTGCCTCCGACTTTGTTACCATAAAAAATTCCCCCCTATCTTAAAATAGAGCCTTCTCAAAAAAGAAGGCCCTTATAAAAATGAAATTCAAAACTTCACTTACAACATTTCAGAAGTTGTTTTTCCTTGCATATGAAGTGCCAAGTAATCAGGACCACCAGCTTTTGAGTCAGTTCCTGACATATTAAATCCACCAAATGGCTGGTAGCCAACGATGGCACCTGTGCATCCACGATTGAAGTATAGGTTACCTACATGGAAATCTTCACGTGCTTGTTCCATATGTTCTCTATTCGTTGTGATAACCGCACCTGTCAAGCCATACTCAGTGTTATTTGCAATGTCTATAGCGTGTGAAAAATCTTTCGCTTTACAGAATGCAACAACAGGTCCAAAAATTTCCTCTTTCATTAAACGTGCATTTTCATCAACATCGGCAAAAATGGTTGGTTGTACAAAATAACCTTTCGAAGCGTCGCCTTCTCCACCAGTCATCAATTTGCCTTCTGATTTACCAATTTCAATATAGCTCATAATTTTATCGTATGCAGCTTGGTCGACAACGGGTCCCATATAATTACTACGATCAACCGGATTTCCAACAGTTAATTCTTTTGTTAACTCTACTGCGCGATTTAGGACTTTATCATATACATCCTCAACAATAACTGCACGAGAGCATGCTGAACATTTTTGTCCTGAGAAGCCGAATGAAGATGCAACGATCGATTGAGCTGCTAATTCAAGATCTGCCTCTGCATCAACAACAATCGTATCTTTTCCGCCCATTTCAGCGATCACACGTTTCAACCAAATTTGACCCTCGTTTAATTTAGATGCACGCTCATAAATGCGTAGACCTACATCACGTGATCCAGTAAAGCTGATGAAACGAGTTTTTGGATGATCAACTAAATAATCTCCCACTTCAGAGCCGCTACCCGGTACATAGTTTAATACTCCTTTAGGTAGTCCCGCTTCTTCAAGAACTTCAACAAATTTTGCTGCAATAATAGGTGTTGCAGATGCAGGTTTTAATAGTACAGTATTACCTGTCACAAGTGCCGCAACCGTTGTACCAGCCATAATTGCAAAGGCAAAGTTCCATGGAGAAATAACAACACCTACTCCTAGAGGAATGTAGCCAAAACGATTAAACTCACCGGGACGGCTTTCAACAGGAAGGCCATCCTTTAATTTCAACATTTGGCGACCATAATATTCCATGAAGTCAATACCTTCAGCAGTATCAGCATCTGCTTCATTCCAAGGCTTACCTGCTTCCTTTACTAATAGAGCAGAAAATTCATGCTTACGACGACGTACGATTGCAGCTGCTTTAAATAAAATATCCGCCCGTACTTCCGGTTTTACTTTTTTCCACGTTTGAAATGTTTCATATGCTGTTGTCATTGCTTTTTCAGCTAATTCTTTATTTGCTTTGGACACGCGTCCAATTACTTCACTTTTATCTGCAGGGTTAATAGATACAATTTTATCTTCAGTAGTTATTCTTTCGCCACCAATTACAAGTGGGTAATCTTGTCCTAAATAGCTTTCTACTAATTTCAAGCCTTCTTGAAAAGCTTGTTGATTTTCCGGTTTACTGAAATCTGTGAATGGTTCATGTTTATAAGGAATCATTAATCTTTCTTCCTCCTCCAAAAGCTTTTAGTAATTTTTTATAGTATCATAACTTTCATTTCTGACACTGATAGTGCAAAAATTATTTGCACTAGAAAACCCTTACATATATAATAATGCAAAAAGATATTGCATTTTTCAAGTATTTTTTATTTATTCTTTTGAATTTTTTGAGGGGTTGGCATATTATGCAACTTAAAAATGAAATGACTATTTATAAAACAGTTCTTGACCTCATCGATGTAGGGGTCCATGTCATTGATGAGAATGGAAGAACGATTTTGTACAATAAAAAAATGATTGAAATTGAAGGAACAGATATTGAAGATGTATTAGATAAAAATATTTTGGATGTATTTCAGTTTTATCAAGGGGAAGATAGTACTTTATTAAAGGTTTTGCATACGAAAGAGCCTATTCTTAACGTTCAACAAATGTACTTTAATAATAAAGGGCAAGAAATAAAAACAGTGAACAATACTTATCCGATATTTGATCAAAATACGGTAGTTGGCGCAGTGGAAATCGTCCGCGACGTAACCAAATTGGAAAGAATGATGAAAAAAAATACGCAAAGAGAAACACCTTCTACACATACCTTTGATAATATATCCGAAAGATCCTTTTTCCCGAAAAAGGTGATCGATACCGGAAAACAAGCAGCAAAGAATTCCTCTACAGTATTAATCATTGGCGAATCAGGTACAGGCAAACATATCCTTTCAGAATGTATTCATCATGAGAATTACCAGGCAGAAAAACGTTTAATCATTCAAAATTGTGCCTCATTGCCTGTCTCAATGATTGAGCAAGTACTAATCGATTCAATGAATCTTTTAGAAAATGAAAAAGGGGGCACATTAGTAATTGAGGATATTTATTATCTTCCACCAGCTAGCCAGTTGCATTTTCTTAACATGATTTCTACTGAACGAACGTATAAAATTATTTGTACACTAGGGAAGGATCCTATAGATTTAATAGGAAGTGGAAAATTAAATAAAACATTATATTATCATTTGAGTGAACTCACAATTTTTATTCCACCATTAAGAGAACGAATAAATACACTTCCTTCGATTATTAAATTCTTTTTAAAAAAATATAATGAACGTTATCATCTGAATGTTAAAAAAATATCGAACGATTGTCTCGAAAGCTTTTCTGATTATGATTGGCCGGGTAATATAAAGGAATTAGAACATGTCATTAAAAATTCAATGAAGATACTTGATAATGAGGAATTGCTGCAGTTTCATCATTTGCCAACTAATTTTAGGCACCGAATTTCACACGATCATCAATTGCTAATTCAAAAGAATCCAATTAAACCGTTTGATGAATACATCCAAGAAGCGGAAAAATATTATATCCAAAAAGGACTGCAATACCATCAATATAACATTACAAAAACGGCTCAGGCACTTCAAATGAGTCGTCAAAATCTGCAATATCGCATTCGGAAATATGGAATTGAAAAACCATAAATAAAAAATCCGCTCCAACCTAGAGCGGATTTTTTATTATTATTTTTTGATTAAATCGGATTGATCAATCCATTCTTGTAATTTGTCTTTTAAAGTATTAAATCCTTCTGTTGGCTCTTCAGAAATAACACTTGCTTGACGACGACGAGGTTGTTTTTTCTCTTGTTTTGGCGCTTCTTCAGTGGCACGGATAGACAAGCTGATCTTGCCATTTTCTTCGTCAACTGAAAGCACTTTAACTTTCACTTCGTCACCAATTTTTAAATGATCATTAATATCTTTAACATAACCGTGTTTAATTTCTGAAATATGAACTAATCCTTGAGTTTCCTCATCAAGTGCGATAAAAGCTCCATATGGTTGAATACCAGCTACCTTACCTGTTAACACACTTCCAATTTCGTATTTTGTCGTCATCGAAACACTCCTATTTATCTAAATTTTTCTCCTATATATACGCAATAAAAAATTATACCACAGTCAAGATTGATAATCAAAAAATACGTATAATATAAAACGCTCACAAAAAATTCAAGAAGCATATTTAAGACTAAAAACGATTATATGATACAATAAAAGAAAAGAATTCTGATTATTGGAGGGATTTTGATGACTTCATTTGCACAAAATCTAAAATTTCATCGTGAACAACATAATCTAACACAAGAAGAATTAGCATTAAAAGCTAGATTGGGAACGAAAACGATTGAAAAATACGAATCTGGTGAGCAAGTTCCTAATACACAAACGATTTTAAAATTATCAACGGTTTTAGATGTGCCGGCCTCCGAATTAACTCCATCGAAATAATTTTTTATAAATTTGATTAAAAATGTACAAATGTGGATATTCTATAATTACAAGGCTTTCTGTATAGTACTGTTAAGTTTTATAGCATACTATACACTAGTATTCCCCCTTTTTATTTTTTTGACGAGATATAATGCTCGTCCTTTTTTTTGCCATTTTCTCTTACGGGAGTGAAAATCATGTCAATTTCTGTTTCAACACACAAAAAAAATATAAAAGGAATCGATTTATATTTTGAAATACATCGCAATAAAAACGCTAAAGAAACCTTCGTATTATTACACGGCTTTCTCTCATCATCTTTTAGTTTTAGAAAACTCATTCCTTATTTAACGCAAAAATTCAACGTGATTACCATTGACTTACCCCCATTTGGCCAAAGCGGAAAACATGCACACTATCAATATTCTTATCATAATTTGGCTGCGACCGTTATTTCTTTAATCAATCAGCTTGGATACCGGGGCGTGTATCTTATCGGCCATTCGATGGGCGGACAAATCGCTTTGAATATAATGCTCCAAAATCCTAGTTTAGTAAAAAAAGGAATTCTTCTTTGCAGTTCCGGCTATTTAGAAGCTTCTAAGCAATCATTAAAACTACTAAGTTACTTGCCGTTTTTTCATTATTTTGTAAAGCGATACTTAGAAAAATCTGGTGTGCAGAAAAATGTAGAAAATGTCGTACATAATAAAATGATTATTGACGATGACATGTTAAAAGGCTACGAGCAGCCGTTTTTAAATAATGAAATATTTCGTGGTTTGTCAAGAATGGTAAGAGATCGGGAAGGAGATTTAACATCCGATAGATTAAAGACTATCACAACTCCCTGTCTATTAATTTGGGGGGAATTTGATCGAGTCGTTCCCCTTCACATCGGAAAACGATTAGCAACGGAAATACCGAATGCAAAACTCGTCGTTTTAAAGGAAGCGGGGCATTTAATCCCGGAGGAAAAAGCTAAAGAAGTTTACCAAAACATTTGTGAGTTTATAAAATAAGCGGAAGCGCCTTGACCAG
Organism: Heyndrickxia sporothermodurans; assembly: GCA_016756695.1. Classification (GTDB taxonomy): domain Bacteria; phylum Bacillota; class Bacilli; order Bacillales; family Bacillaceae_C; genus Heyndrickxia; species Heyndrickxia sporothermodurans. The sequence goes on along the minus strand of CP066701.1, from coordinate 2,601,160 downwards.
TCCCTGGAGCTGGACATTAAATACAAAACCGGGAAATTAATCTCCCGGTTTTGTGTAATACACATTAGAAGTATGACAGCGATTAATTATTAAGGTAACTTAGTTGTAATTATCAGTTTCTCTTCTTTATTCTTATCCTCAACTTTCATTAAATAACTCCATTATTAGCTGTCATATCAAAAATATCTTTATCATTAATTTTTCCCTGTTTCTTAATTAGATTATTATCAATTTGAAACTTGTGGAAATACCTGTCTCCACCCATACCAACAAATACATGATTACTAGCATCTACCCTAAGTCTGTTAACCTCCATATACTTACTCGAAAATTCTTTAGCCTTCATCGTTCGAGTATCATAAAGAACTAGTTTGTTATCCGCAAAAGAGTTAGAAAAGAAAGCTAAGTAAACAATTTGGTGATCATTTAATAATTCCCCCCAACCAATTTTCTTATGTGGACTCTTAAACCTTTCCAATTTTTGTTTTGAAATATCGTATATATAACAGTAGCCTTTTCCCCCTCTTATATCAGTAAAGAGAAGTTTTCCTTTTTGTATAGATAAAAACGCATTTTCAAGTGTATGTGTTTTTAAATTAAAAATTATTTTATTACTATGTGAATTAAGATCCCGTAACATTACATAAGATTGATTTTTCTTTTGATCATAATAAATCCATGCTATATGATTATCAGCTAAAACAGGGAATTCATTTTTGATTGACTTATCATTTTCTTTTGTAACAGGTTTAATTTCCTTTGTTTTTGTATTCATGATATATATATTTTTCTGATCCCCAAAATCATCACTATCTACCCAAGTAAGCCATCGACCATTAGCTTTTACTCCTTGTACAGAAGAACTATCAAATTTAGTTGTAAATAGCTGCACAGTTTTCTTTGTTTTCCTGTTATATTGAATGATTTTATTAGCCATTCCAGAAGGACTTTTATCAGCAGCACTCAAATAAACATTGTCTCCATAAGAGTCATAAGAGGATATTTCTTTATACGGTAAATTAATATTCACATTAAGATCTTTATCATAAATCTGTGTTTTTTGCAGCGATTTAGAGTTTGTTGCTGATGAACTTTTTGATTGGAATAATCGAATTCCATAAAAAGCTATGACTATTAGTACTAATAAAATTATTAATAAATACAATTTTCTTCGTTTCATTTCAACTCCTCCTTCTTAAAAAAATACCTTATGTCATCCTCGAATTTTTGAGTGAATAAAGATAAAAGGTCGTGAGGTTCTCTCACGACCTAGAGAATACTACCAAACCATAACGGCATTGGTTGACTGGTTGTCTGCTTCATATACTGCTCTAGCAATTCCTTTACTAGAGACAGACGTTCTGAGTTTTGACCAATATGTTCCACCATGGGTGAATTCAGTAGTTCTAATTTTACTGTCGGCTGAGAAATCACCCCGCATCTAACTTTAACAGAAGGGACTAGTTCCATTTTGCTATCGCCGATTAACCCTATCCTGCGCCTTCCACCCTAAAACAAGGTTTTTCTAAAAAAGAAATACCCCTTAGAATAAGTTCTAAAACTTTTTAGGGGTATTTTTAATGATTATCTTTTGGTAATTACCACTTCTTAAGCGTTCCTCCGCCTTCACATCGTGTATCATCTCCACCCTTACAAGCGGCCATCATATAATAATAACCTGTGCTTGGAATATCACCATAGCTATAGTCAATTCCACCTTTACCTGCTGCATAACTCCAAGGTGTTATTTGCTTTCCGTCACTTAATCGAAAAACCGCAAAAGCCACATGAAAAAGACTTTTATTTGTTGTTCCAAAATCATACTTAAACTCTTCACCTTTAGAAAAATATATTTTTGGTGTAGACCAATATTGAGCTACACCATACTTCATAGAAATATCAACACATCTTGAATTTCCGGAACAAGAAATAATAGCCGCCCCAGCTGTGTTAGTCGTACCGAACATTGATGTACCCATAATAACCAAAAATGTAGCCGCAACAATCATCATTTTTTTTACCATTAGATAACACAAACCTTTCTTCGTATATTTACTAATGGTATATTTCTATTTTATTTAGAAATAATCCTTTATTTTTTTAAAGTTTTTACGCTTTTTTTCCAAGGAATAAAAAAATAGTTTAATTGGCTTAACTATTTAAACACTAACGAGTAACTGCCTAAAGAAGAATTGAAAAAATGATAAAAATCCATTTAGATTAATTTCAATTAAATGTATTGGCAATTTCAATGAATCCTTCTTTTGTTAGAGTTGATTTTTTTAAAGTATAGCAATATTCCACTTGGTCCTTAATGAAGGCAAACATATAAAAGTTATCTTTAAAAAAATATCCTTCAATCCCGTTCTTAAGAATTACCTTTTCTGATTTATCTAATGGCAAAAATGTTACTTCTTTTTTCTTAGCTGGTTTAATATTTAAAATGAAATTATTAGAAGTAATTGAATTTAAATCATACCATATTAATTTGAGTTCATTTTTATATGCTTTTCCCACCTTATAATTGTAATTTATTGGAATATCCGGTATTAGTACATTTACTTTCTCTTTATTCTCGTAAGTAGATATTGCTTTGTTTAATGAAACATAGCCATCATTTTTTAAGGTAATTTTAAACGAGCGGATAGGATCATTAGTTTTTGCATTTACTTGATTACCTTGAATATTGAATAGAAGTATAAACCCAATAAAAAATACTGAAATAAATCTCATATAAACACTCCTTTAAATATAATTACAATTGGATTCAATTTGCATTTACATGTATTAAACTTTTTAATTGATTTTACTAGGCTTTAGTATTTGTTATTTATAAAAGGTTATTCATAGTTGATAAAGGGGAAAGGCAATGAGAACTAAAAATGTCCCCGTATTGTATTTGTCAAATTCTTATCATTGGTGGAGGTCGAGAATTTTTTCTTTAAAATCTTTTAATCTATTTTTAAGCAATGTGGAGGCTACCTACCCCTTACCTTAAAAATTCCTTACTATTAATAAGTTAATAAAAAGTCTCAAAGTTCTTTTGATACTTCCAATTCATACTCGGCTATGACCGGTTTATAGGTTTGCAATCCTTATTTGGAGAGAAATAGTCATTCTTAATAAAAAAAGAACTTCTTAACGGTCCTTTTAGTTATTTATTTTTTATTACTCCACATGCAATACGGTTTCCAGCATCACCTGAAGGTTGAGTCATCCCGTCATCTTTGGATTCATGGATGACAATGGAGGTACCGTCCTTTGTAAATAACGAATTTTTACCACTGTCCATTGTAACTTGTGGGGCGAGAATGTCTAATTTTGCTTTTCCATCATCTTTTACAATTAAGTTAGGAAGATCTCCTGCATGAGAGCCTTTTGGATTTAATAGTCCGTGTTCTTTCTTTTCGGGATTAAAATGGTTACCGGCGGAAGTGAAAGTGGGAGCTTTACAACTTCCCTTTTCGTGAAAATGAATCGCATGCTCACCCGGCGGAAGTCCAGTTAGATTAATCTTTAACATGACACCCTTCGCTTGCTCTTTCAAATTTATCTTTCCGAGACTATCACCTGTAGCGTTTTTTATATCAACATCCGTATCTTTCGGATTCCCTTGAGTACACCCGCTCAATAGTATCGTCGTTAAGAGAATTGCAGCCCATTTCATTATGTATTCCTCCAAAATTTGTTAGTTATCTATTCACAATTCTAGCCAGAACAAAGCCTGTCTATTCGTTTAAAAAACAAAAAGCCAATCCATTAGTTGAATTGGCTCATCTATTATTTTAGATGTTTAATTTTTTCTTCAAATTCCTTTGCTTTTTTTAATTGTTTTTTATTTACTCTAAGAATAAACATAAACGTTAAGATGCATAGAATTAAAAAGATCGAAAACGAAATAAATGCGGGAATATATTCTCTCTTATCTTCCGGAAAATAAAGAAACAAATTTAGTATGAAAATATTTAAAGAGTTTAACATGAGAAACTCCCTTTCTTATAAAACTTTTCTTAACTAGTATACCAATTATCACCTTGTAAAACCAATTGCTTGATTTGACAAATTTATTACAAAAAGCTGCCCGATTGGACAGCTTCCCCTTATTTCAATACATTTATTTTTTCAATAACAACATCGAATTGAACTGGACGGTCTTGCATATCTGTTTTCACTTCAGCGATTTTATCAACAACATCCATACCTTCAATCACATGACCAAATACTGTGTGGCGGAAATCTAAATGTGGAGTTCCCCCGTTTTCCATATATGCATTAATTACTTCTTCTGGGTAACCCGCTCTTTCCATTTGGCCTTTCATTCTTGGATCAACGGCAACACTTTGGACGATAAAGAATTGACTGCCATTAGTGTTAGGACCTGCATTTGCCATTGATAATGCTCCGCGGAAGTTAAATAATTGTTGAGAAAATTCGTCTTCAAATGGAGCTCCATAAATACTTTCTCCACCTGTACCGTTTCCTTGCGGGTCTCCACCTTGAATCATAAATCCGTTAATGATACGGTGGAAAGTTACTCCCTCATAGTACCCATCTTGACTATGCTTTACAAAATTTTCAACTGTTTTAGGTGCAAGTTCCGGAAATAATTTAATTTTAATATTTCCCATATTTGTTTGCATTTCAATGACCTTTTCGTTTTCTAACACTTCATTTGTAAGCTGTGGATATGTCATTTGATATACTCCTTTATGTATAATTTAAAATTTATTATGATAATACATATCTTCCTTCACTTACTTTACTAAATTCATATCCCATGATGCAACTTTCATCTTCTTTTCTTTTCATTTTGCTTGTAGTCCATCATAATAGTCATAAGGAGGTAGATTATTATGGAACTCGAACAAATAGTGACTTTTTTTAATAAAACAGGAAAATACATAGGTGAAATTACAGGCATTTATCCCGATCATTATGTTGTCAGAACACTGGCTGTTTTAAAACACCCGATGCAAGGCGATTTGCATCATCCGAAAGAAACCGACGTTGCCTTTTTTCACGAAAGAAAAGCATTAGCTTACAGAGAACAATCAAATATACCGTTAAAAATGGTCAAACCTTATGAAGGAGATGTCCCAAATTATAATGATTCCCTCAAACAATCTGTTGAGAAAATGCTAAATGATCTCACAGCTAAGAAATCTGAATTTAACATAAAAAGTATAGAAAGTTTAAAAAGCATCCAACGGGAATATGAATTAATGTACAATATTAAATGGGATAATTAATGCATGGAGATGATGACGAATCATCTCTTTTTTTATTCTTGTACTTCCCTTGTTAGCACAATAATTGAAGCGGTTTCACAAAACGAAATGGGCTCTTTCATAGTTGAAATTTTAGAAAATATCAATATAATACTTAGGTAAACTAAATATTAGAAAAACGAAAGTTATTAAAAATAAAAGGCTCTTTTCTAAAAGATTGTTGCTGTTATAAGCACAGAGTGGATTGGAGCGGAAGGCACTTGACTCCTGCGGGATCAGCTGGACAGATGAGACCCCGCAGGAGCGAAGCGACGAGGAGGCTCATCGCCAGCCCCGCGGAAAGCAAGTGCCTATAGCGGAAAGGAACGGTTCATTTCATTATTTCCTACAACAACAACCTTTACGAAAATAACCAAAAAAGAAGGTGTTTTTGATTAGTAACGAAAAGCGTAATTTATTGATTATGTGGATTTGCAACTTCTTAGTCGGTGCAAGCACAACAATGATCATGCCTTTCCTTTCTTTATACATTGAATCATTCGGAAACTATAGTGATGAATATGTACAAAGATGGGCGGGATTTGTTTTTGGAGTGACCTTTTTGGTGGCTTTTTTCATTTCTCCGATTTGGGGAAGATTTGGCGATCGATATGGATTTAAACCAATTCTATTAATTACGGGATATGGGATTGCCGTCAGTATCTTTTTCATGGGAATGATGCACCATGTAATCGGTCTATTCATCTTAAGATTTATGATGGGGATTGTAACAGGATTTATCCCGACATCCATTGCCCTCATTTCATCCCAAACCCCTAAAGAAAGTGCGGGGAAAGTTTTAGGCACATTGCAAATGGGAACCGTTTCAGGAACATTATTCGGACCGTTAATTGGCGGTGCAATGGCAGACTCATTCGGCTTTAAGTACACATTTATTATTACCTCTATTTCCATTATCATTGCTACAACCGGCGTACTATTTGGTATTGTCGAGAACAGAAAAGAAAGAATCGCCAAACTAGGTCAAAAAGAATTCAGCCGTAAAGATGTTTTAAAAAGAATTTTTAATCATCGTATTTTAATTACTGTAATGATCATAGCGCTACTTATTCAAGTAGCAAACTTTAGTATCCAACCACTACTCGCCCTTTATGTGAGTCAATTAAGCAGTGCAGGAAGTGTCGCTTTGTTAGCTGGTATGGCGTTTTCAGCTACTGGTTTCGGTAATCTATTAATGACACGTCAATGGGGTAAGCTCGGGGATAAAATCGGCCATGAAAAAGTATTAATGTGTTTACTCATACTTGCTTCGATTTTTATCATTCCCCAAGCACTTGCCAACCAGCTTTGGGAACTAGTCATTTTCCGTTTTCTCTTTGGAATGGCCATCGGTGGAATGCTTCCGAGTATCACTGCCTTTATTCGCAGAGAAGCACCGCTTGAAATGCAAGGGGAAGTACTTGGTTATAATCAAAGTTTTCGATTTCTAGGTAATGTAATCGGACCTGTATTAGGTGGACTAATTTCGGGATTTAGCGGGATCTCATCCGTATTTTATGTGACTAGTGCACTATTTTTAATTGCGTTCGGAATACTGCTTTATAGTATTAAGCACGATCGGCATCAGCTAAAAGAGAGATACTAAAAATAACCTACAAGTGTCATCACTTGTAGGTTATTTTTTTGGTACAACGGCCATTGTACATCGTGACGTACAGATAAGCCGGTCTTCTTCATCTTTAATTTTGATTTCCCATACATGAGTACTTTTTCCAACATGAACTGCATCGGCAAAAGCAGTTACTACACCATCCCGTTTTGATCGAATATGATTTGCGTTTATTTCTAAACCAAAACATATTTCATTTTCTTGATCAATGATGGCTGCGGCTCCAACACTAGCCACTGTTTCCGCAAGAGCAACCGATGCCCCTCCGTGCAAATAACCGAATGGTTGCTTCGTTCTTTCATTCACAGGCATCGTAGCTACTACTTTTCCTTTGCCAATCTCTACAAATTCAATTCCTAACGCCCCGATTAATGTGTTTTTATAATCCATTTTATCTTTCCTCCTTAAACTTATTATTCAAGAAGGATTCCCGAAACTCCTTCTTCCGTATTTTTTATCATAATATAAATTTAGCTACACATACTACAGTTCTTTCAGCATATTGTGAAAAGGAAGGTATTTACTCTCGTTTCATGATTATTAAGGAGGGGACGATTACTTTGAACCACAATTACCCAAATTATCCGATGTATCCCCCCAATCCCTATCAGCCATACCCTTTTTCTTACTCTCGCCAGTATCAGCCAGTGAACCCATCATTATTTATTCAATCCGCTAACAAAACGTTAGTTATTTTAAAAGACGCTGAAAAAATAGTTGAAAAAATATCTAAATCGGAGGATTTTTCAAAAAGGCTAATGACTTTTGCTCAACAGTCAAAATTAAATGAGGTAAAAAAAATGATCTCTAGTATTGGAGTAAAAACAATACCGATCATCCGCTTTACCCCAAGCGGTCTTGTTTTGAACTTTTCAAATAGCAAAAGCGAACCAAATTGTTGTCTGCTTCAATTAAAAATTCGCTGGGGGCAGTAAAAATAGTAATCGAATAAAGCTCTTCGAAATTGAAGAGCTTTAAGCCGCAATATTATCTATATGGTACATATGGGAATGCATTCGCACCGTAACCCCCATATTGCGGGTATGGATATGGTTGTGGATACGGATACGGCTGCGGGTATGGTAGTGGATAAGGACGTGGTCTAAATATCGCACTACCTAATCCACCACCAATAAGCCCGCCAATAAATCCCCCTACTAGTGGGGCGCCAAAAAGAAAAGGAAACATTCTCGAATTTTGAGGGATGGGTGCCTGTCGATAATAATACATTAGGTATACCTCCTTTTTAGAGACACTCTTTATATTTTTATGCGAGTTAAGGGCGAATGGCATGGGCAAACGCGATTTTGGATAGGCTTTTAACTGCCCAAATATACGTGAAAGGTCACGGATATTAAAAAAAACCGTAATCATACGGTTTTTTTTGACTCGAATTATTTGATTGGTTCAAATCTTTCCACAAGTAAGGCCAATGTACGAACCATAACTCCGGTTGCACCGGAAGGCCCCAAATCGTACTCTTTACTAGTAACGGCTGTTCCGGCAATATCTAAATGGACCCATGGGGTATCTTCTGCAAATTCTCCGACAAAAGCACCTCCCATAATTGCATGACCCTCACTGCCTGGGGAATTATTTAAGTCCGCAATTTTGCTTCCGCGAACCCGTTTTTTATCATTTTCAGTTAGTGGCAGGCGCCAAATAAATTCGCCGGATTCACTTGATGCTTCTAATACTTGTTCAAAAAATCCTTCATGATTAGTTAAAGCACCTGTTTTATCAAGGCCAAGCGCAGTAATAACACCACCTGTTAATGTAGCGACATCAACTAAATAGTTTGCCCCATGATGTTTCGCATAAGTAATAGCATCTGCTAATGCTAATCTACCTTCTGCATCAGTATTCAATACTTCGATCGTTTTTCCACTCATAGATGTAATGACATCGTCCGGCTTAAATGCTGAACCACTAATCATATTATCTGTAGAAGGAATAACCGCTACAACGTTTTGCTCAGGTCTTAGCTCGCCAATGATCTCCATTGCCCCTAGAACAGCAGCGGCACCGCCCATATCGGTTTTCATCCCAACGATACCGGCTTTTGTTTTTAATGAATATCCCCCAGTATCAAAGGTAACTCCTTTGCCGACGAGACCGATAACATCTTTCCATTCTTCTTTCCCTTGATATTTTAGCACAATCATTTTTGGAGGCTCTGTGGATCCTTGGTTTACAGCTAAAAAAGCACCCATTCCCAATTTTTCCATTTCTTCTTTTTCAAGGATTTCTACTTCAAATTCATATTTTTTTGCTACTTCTTCAGCATAATGAGCTAGCTCTGTAGCTGTTAGCATATTACCGGGAAGATTGACTAGCGTACGTGCGGAGTTTGTTGCTTTCCCGAATGCATATCCAACTGTCAATGCCGCCTCAATCTCATCTTTGTCTGCTTCCGTGAAAATACTTAATTGTTCTATTTTCTTCTCCGGTTCATTCGATTTTTGTTTATATCCGGCAAATTCGTATGTGGCTAATGCAAAAGCTTCACTTAATGCATTTGCCACATCATCATGGGAAAGCGATTCCGTTACAAACGTATCAAGGGCGACAGCGGCTGATTGTAATCGATTCTTATTGACAAATTTAAATGCCTTTCCAAACGCCTCTTTTATTTCGTCAAATTTTAAGTCTTTCTCTTTTCCTAAACCGATAAATACTAAACGTTTAGAAGCAATTTTTCCCAATGTATGTACTTTTGATATTTCCTTTAATTTAGCTGATAAATCTCCTGATTTAACAAGCTCAGTCAAGCCGTTTTCAAATTTTGCATCCAACTCTGTTAAAATTCCAGAAAACTTTTCAGGAGTATCCTTTAAACCGATTAGTAAACATTCCTGACTGTCATTAAAAGGATTTGAACTACTAATATTAAACATTCTAAAAACACCTCCATTGTTTATTATAGCGAAAAACTTTTACAATAACATTGTTCACATATCAAAAATTAACTCAATTTTGAAAAGTCCCGAAAAATATAAAGTGGGCTGACATAATCAGCCCACTACATTCTATTCTAATTTTGTTTTTATATATTGTTGCCTAAACACTTGCATTGTCTTATCTTCATTTAGTTTTGTTAATTCTTTCTCGGTTAATTTTCCTTTACCTACTTCGACAATATAAACTTCTACACTCTTCTTTCCCCATTGCTCATAAACATCGTTAACTGTTTCATAATATAGGTCCAACCTATTTCCTTTAATAGCAGATCCAGTATCGGCCACGACTCCATATCCATAACCTGGAATAAAAAGAATAGAACCTATCGGAAATACGTTTGTGTCTGCTGCAATCGTTGAATATAAATCCCTTTTTACTTTAACACCTGAATATGTAATACCATATTGTGGATCATTTGGATTTTTACCAGTTGATTCCACACCTGCTGTATAGCCAGTCGCCAAAACTTTTTTAGTAGGATATTTTGACCAATTAATCGCTTCTTCTAATTTTGGTATTGTCCCTTTTACAGATTCACTTGATGAAATTTTTGTAGTTGTCGCCACTGATTTTTTCAATGATTTTAATGATAATCCAATTGATTTACTACTAAAATCGCGTTCTAATTTTTGATTACTATTTGATATTTTGCTACCCGATCCATAGACCATATCTGAATCGAATGTTTCAGCCTTAACTCCAGAAATTGATTGAAATGTTGTTAAAACAGCACCTATAAATAAAATTGTCATAAGGAAACGCCTTAATATTTTTTTCATATACATAGTTTTTCCACTCCTCCCAAATCTATTCCTTTCCTAAAACGATTTGAAATATTCATGGCGAGGAGAGAAAACTTAAAATTCAACCAATTTTGAATAAAATTTTCAATAAAAAAAAAGCCTTTAAGAGGCTTAAAGAAACTATATTAAAACATGCGATAACCTTTTTTACGTAAAATTTTCATAACCACTCCTGCTACGATTGCACCTATGAAACCACTTAATAATATCATAATGTCAGGTGCTAATAAGGCCGTTATCTTTTTTCCTAATTCATGAAAAGCATGACTTGAATTCGTGAAGTATTCAAGGAAACGAACATTATCAATAATCAAAATAGCAACAATTGGATAAACAATTGCCATTAACCATGTCATTCTTAATAGCATATTTAAAATGAAACCAATGCCAAAGAAAAGAACAAAAAATAATAACATCGAAATAATTAAAACCGGTAATGCCATATGCATTCGAACACGTACCTCCAAATATTCATTTCTCTCATAAAAATACACTAAATTCAAGTGTACTTAATGTTTTGGCACCCGTCAATAAAAGTGAAAGGTAAAGAAATGAACATTTTGTGTAAAGGGTTCACTCAAAAATAAAAAGGCCCCATTCAGGAAGCCCTTCATCTATTTAACAATTTTCTATTTTTTCTTACCTGTACCGTCACAACACGGACATGTTTCAGAACCGCCTAGAATGAGTTGAAAGTAACCTTTTCCAGAACAATATGTGCATTTTTTATTCTCCGCTGTAGCTATCTTCATTTTACTCAACTCCTCGTCTAAAATTTTGTTTCTTAATTTTCTGATAATATATCACCTTTTCATAAAATGGTAAACAAGCGAATCGAGGGAAGAAAGCGCATACAACGACGGCTTTTCTTATTTTTCTTTCTATATCTCCTGAATACTGAATTTTTTAAAAATACGAAAAAGATGGATAAGTTACATCCATCTTTTCATTGCATATTATAATAATTTAAATTTGCCCTTTTTCATCACTAATGAAGGACCACCAACCATAAATAATGCACGGTTATCAATCACTTTTTTCATGACCGAAGCCTTCGTACCTTTGATTTTCTTTCCAAAAACCACTCCGATTGCATCGTCTTCACCGAGTGAACAAACAGTACCTTTGTCATCAAAAACAAAGTTTTCGAGATCGTTTTTACCTTGGACAAGCTTCGCCACATTTCGCGCACAAACTTCCCCATGCTGCATAGCAATTTGGGCAGTAGGTGGATATGGACGATTAATTTCTTCGTTAATAATTAGCGAGCAATCACCAATGACAAAAATATCTTCATAACCCGGAATACGAAGGTCATCGTTAACTTTAACTCTGCCACGCATCGTTTCAAATCCCGATTTATCAATAACGGAATTACCGCGAACCCCTGCTGACCAAATAACGGTTCCAGCTTTTATCTCCTGTGGTTCTTCACCTTTTTTACCGAAGAACACACCTTCAGAAGTGACTTCTTGTACTGAATTACCGATATGGAATTCTACACCTTTACTTTCAAGTAATGCGATCGCATAGTTGACTAGATCACGATCAAATTGTGGCAATACCATAGGGGAAGCTTCAATACAAGTTATTCTTACTTTTTTAGCATCAATATCGTATTCTTCACATAGTTCAGGGATACGATTTGTTAATTCACCTAAAAATTCAATACCTGTAAATCCTGCCCCACCGACAACAATTGATAATCGTTTTTCATCTTTTTCTACTTCCGTGTTGTATGTTGCGAATTGGTATTCGATGTGTTCACGAATTTGTCTTGCTGCATTTACATTTGTGATTGCAAATGCATATTTGTCTAAACCTTTAATGCCAAATGTTTCTGAATCAGAACCAAGAGAAATGACTAAATAATCATATTCCACTTCACCATTTGCAAGAATTACTTTCTTTTCTTCCGGATTTACTTTTTCAATTGTAGCTTGAATAAATTCAACTTTTGCCGGATTTATGACATTTTTAATATCATAACGTACTCGATCATGATGGAGAGTACCTGCTGACGCCTCATGAAGCCATGTCGTTTCATAATGATATTTATTTTTATTGATTAAAATTATCTCAGCATCATTCGTCCCTAATAATTTTTGTAAACGAGTTACAGTCATTAATCCGCCATAACCTGCACCCAAAATAACAACTCTTGGCTTTCTCACAGTATCAATTCCACCTTTTAATTTTTTAGTGATGGTATTTATAGCTTACCACCATAAATATGCAAAAAAACATTTGTGATATATTTCACTAATGAATACATAGTAAAATAAGGCTTTGTTAAACTAACTACATTATTAACTAAGCCCCATATAAAAATTGTCATAAAAAATTAATATTATCCACACCTAATAATATTCCTTTTGCAGGTCTTTTTCAATATCTATTTAGGAAAAATGAAACTTAGAAAAATTCCAAAAACGGTACCCAAAATGCTAACATTAGATTATATGATTTTGGATGTGATATTATGGAATTGAAATTATATGATGTGGAGGGAATTTTTTTGAAGGAAGATCAAAAAATTTATGATATAACGATTATTGGCGGAGGACCTACTGGATTGTTCACCGCATTTTACGGAGGTATGCGTCAAGCAAGTGTGAAGATCATTGAAAGTCTGCCTCAATTAGGTGGACAGCTTACCGCATTATATCCGGAAAAATATATTTATGATGTTGCCGGATTCCCAAAAATTAAAGCACATGATTTAGTTAATAATTTAAAAGAACAAATTGCCATGTTCTCACCTACTATATGTCTTGAACAAGCTGTTGAAAATGTTGAAAAACAAGAGGATGAAGTATTTAAACTGACGACAGATAAAGAAATCCATTACTCCAAAACAATCATCATAACTGCTGGTGTTGGTGCATTCCAACCACGTCGTTTAGAATTGGAAAATGCTGCTCAATATGAAGGAAAGAATTTACACTATTTTGTTGAGGATCTTCAAAGCTTTGCAGGTCAAAAAGTAGCGATATTAGGTGGTGGAGACTCCGCTGTTGACTGGGCATTAATGTTAGAACCAATTGCTGAAAAAGTTTCCTTAATTCACCGTCGCGATAAGTTCCGTGCTCATGAGCACAGTGTTGAAACATTGCGTAATTCTAAAGTTGAGATTGTCACTCCATTTGTTCCAGTAGAATTAGTTGGCGATGAAAATCAAGCAAAACAGCTAGTCCTAGAAGAAGTTCGTGGTGACAAAAAAGAAACAGTTGATTTTGACTCACTAATCGTCAATTACGGATTCGTTTCTTCTCTTGGTCCAATTAAAGATTGGGGCATTGAAATTGAGAAAAATTCAATCGTTGTTAACTCGAAAATGGAAACGAACATTCCAGGAATCTATGCAGCTGGAGATATTTGTACATTTGAAGGAAAAATAAAATTAATAGCAACTGGTTTTGGTGAAGCCCCTACCGCTGTAAGTAACGCCAAAGCTTACATAGATCCAAAAGCCCGCTTGCAGCCAATGCACAGTACGTCATTATTTCCGTCATAAGAAAAACCTAGGATTTTTTCCTAGGTTTCCTTTTTAACAATTCTCCGGTGTTCCAGCTACCTTCGCTGTTCTAAACGATGATCCACAACCGCAAGATGCGATCGCATTCGGATTATCGATGGTAAAGCCGCCGCCCATAAGAGATTGCTTATAATCAATTTTTGTTCCTTGAAGTATTGGTGCACTTTCTTTATCGACAAGAATAGCTATTCCATGTTGGCTATCTTCCATATCTTCCGCTTTTTTCTCTTGATCAAAGCCCATTCCGTAAGATAGTCCTGTACATCCGCCACCATTGACTGATACGCGTAGGAATGACCCTTCTTCTTCGTTTTGCTTCATCATATCTTTTATTTGAAGAGCTGCTGCTTCAGTAATCACTACAACATTTGTCATTTTTCCACCTCCATAATAAATGTTATCTATCCATTCTATGCTTATTTGAATATTTATTTTATATTATATACCCTATAAACACTGTACTCAACCTTTACGCTTTTGATAGTCTGATGATAAATGTTAAACGAAAAAGAGGCTATAAATAGCCCCCTTTTCGCTTTTAAAACATCGGATTTTCTTCTAAATATTTATATATATTTTCGACGAGCTCTTCTGAAGTTTCACCTTTTACATATTCTCCATTTACAAGCGCAAAAGGTGCCATTCCACAAAGATCGCAATAGTCTAAGCAGCTATATTCTACAATATCCAGATTTGGATCTTCTTCTAGAATTTCAAGAGCCTTAAATGCTCCACTTGCAAGATTGCTCGCACAAAACTCTATTATAGGATTCAAAGATAGTCACCTCACTACCAAGGTTTATCCTACCCTTTTTCATCCTAACAGTCAATTATTATAGACCTTCGTTCACAGGCGAATAGCCGTATTTTTCCAATTCGGCATAAATAGTTTTTAATCGTGGGTTTCCTTCTCCAACAATCTTACCTTCCAATGTAACAACAGGATAGAACATATCCTCTTCAATTACTTTCTCAGCAAAGCGTTTAACACTTTCTTCTTCGGGTGGATTATAAATATCAATTAAACGCATCGTAACTGGTTGATTTGGATATTTTCGAGAAATGGCCGCTTCTAACCATTCAAATGTGTCCCTTGAAGACGGTAAATTCACACAGCTTGCACAAATGATTTCTGCACCGTATATAATAAGTTCCGCTTGTTTTTTCATCTTATTTAATTCTCCCCTTTCTATTATTGTACACAACATTTGGAAAATGAAAAGGGGGTAACGAATGAAGTTAGATAGATAGATTTTTTTTCAATTACTGATTATAATAGGAGTATGGAAAGGAGTCGATATTCGATGTCAGAACCAACTATCATTGAAAAAGTTCAAGAAGTATTAGATAAATTACGCCCGTTCTTATTACGTGATGGCGGCGACTGTGAGTTAGTCGATGTTGAAGATGGGATTGTTAAGCTTCGCCTTTTAGGTGCATGCGGTACATGCCCAAGTTCAACTATTACACTTAAAGCCGGTATTGAACGTGCATTATTCGAAGAGGTTCCTGGTGTAGTAGAAGTAGAACAAGTTTTTTAATATTAAGAGCGATTCAAGTTGAATCGCTTTTTATTTTTGTAAAAAAAACCTTCTAACTTATTAACCAATCAACTACAGGAACATTTAACCTTCCCGAAACTTCTGCTATCTGAAAAAAGTCACTTAAAAATTTTTCATATTCGACTGAATCCCTCATATACTTTCTTAATCTTTCCTCCAAATGTTTTTGATGCTGTTCAGAATTAGTAATAAAATATTCTTCTATGCATTCAAAATAATGAAGTGGAAATAATAAACGAGCATACAAAAGCCTCCAGGAAAAGGGTGAAAGTGGTGTAACGGATTGATAGCTTCTTAAAAAATCTTGAACATCTGGTAAAAATGTTCGTTTGTTGCGAAAATATTGATCACGAATCCATTCGGCAATATCTCTGCTCGGATGATCAAAAACCCAGTCAAATGGATTACGAATCCATTGGTTCTTTCCCCATGAATTTTTATTGAAACGTTCATGGCAAACCGTTCCGGTATCAATTTGAACTGGTGAATCATCTATTTCAGTATCGACGAGATATTGAATCGCATTTTCACATACACCCATATAATAAGGAAATGAATCAACGAATAAATGCTCAAATTCCTGATCAGGATGTTCTTGTACTAATTGGTACCAAGCTTTTTCCATTTGATCTAGACGGGTTTCCCAAAATGATTTCCACTGACCTACGCGACTGACATGTTCAATATTGGTTTGAATTGACCTTCCTCGGTAGTGAAACTTGGCAAGTTTTCTTCCATAATTTATATGACGCGGCAATGATGATGATTTATTTTGAAGCAACACATAATCCTCTTCATTTGAAGTAATGAGGTATTTGTTTTCGGTTGAGAGAACAAATCTTGAAGTATACTTGTCACCCATACCTGCTATATGCTCAGACATTTCGTATAATTCGACAAGTACGTCCTCTTTAACATTAGTGACGGGAATGAGAGTATAAATAGAATCATTTGCCATGTACCGAATGAACTTCCCATCTAGGAATGAATTTTCGACTTGGACGTTGAAAAACTTTTTAAGAATATCAACTGACATGATCTTCCCCCTTTCATCAAAGTTGCCAGTAATAATATATATGATGAAATAAGGGATTTAAACTCATTGTTTTGTTTTTATCAAATACGAAAGAAAAGGTGAATTGCTATGACAAATAATCCAAAAATGACCTTATCAGAAAAAACGGCTAGAGAATGGCTAAATAAACGTGGAGTTACTATTGAAGATATTGCTGAATTGGTCATGTTTTTACAGCAAAAATATCATCCTGACTTACAAATAGAGGATTGTATCGAAAATATTAATCGTGTTTTATCAAAGCGGGAAGTGCAAAATGCCATATTAACAGGTATTCAATTGGATATTTTGGCAGAAAAAAAGTTGCTTGATGAACCATTACAATCCATCATTGAAGTAGATGAAAGTCTGTACGGAGTGGACGAAATTTTAGCCTTTTCCATTGTGAATGTGTATGGATCGATTGGTTTTACTAATTACGGATACATCGATAAGCAAAAACCAGGTATTCTGCAAAAATTAAATGATCATTCCTCAGGAGATTGTCATACTTTTTTGGATGATATCGTTGGGGCCATTGCTGCTGCAGCATCAAGTAGATTGGCACACCGAGCAGTTGATGAGGATTGAAAGTGGAAGCGTACATTTTTGGGTAAATGTACGCTCATTCTTTTTGGCATTTCATTTATTTTACTTGTCCTTATCTTCCCGAATCCTGTTTTTCCATTGGAGCAAAAAGGCATCAAACTCCTATGGGATAGAGGAAGGACGATATCCGAATCGAAAGGATACCGCGAAAAAGCTGGTGCCTGTAGCGGAAAGGAACTATTTATTGGTTTATTCTTACAATTCCCATTCATCTAGGGAATTAACTGTATATGTCGGTTGTTTGTCTTTTTCCAATAGAGCTTCCTTCGTTGTAACTCCGGTATGAACGAGGAGAGTATCCATTCCCGCTCTCATTCCAGCTAGAATATCTGTATCGTAAAAATCGCCAACCATGATTGTCTCTTCTTTATTTGTGCCTAAATAGGCTAATGCTTGGTCCATGATTATGGATTCAGGTTTTCCAATAAATATTGGTTCTGTTTGGGTAGATACAGTAATTACTGATGTTATTGAACCATTCCCCGGTAAGAAGCCTCGTTCCGTCGGTAATGCGATATCTGCATTCGTTGAAATAAATGTAGCTCCATTTCGAACGGCTAAACAAGCTAATGCTAATTTTTCGTAATTAATTTCACGGTCGATTCCAACGACGACAAAATCGGGATTGGTATCGTTAAATTGTAATCCTTTATTTTTTAATGCCGTTTTTAAGCCTTCTTCTCCAATTGCATAAACGGTACCGTCTTTTTTTTGCTTATATATGTATTCGGCAGTAGCCATTGAAGTTGTAAAGACTTGATTAGCTTGTGCAGGTATATCAAAATCACATAATTTTTTTGCTACCTGTTCAGGTGTTCTTGATGAGTTATTCGTTACAAAAAGATATGGAATTCCTTTTGCCTTTAGTCGATGAATAAAATCGCCGGCAGCATCAATTTTTTCACTGCCACGATACATCGTTCCATCTAAATCAATTAAATATCCTTTATATTGTTTCATGTTTTCTATCCTTTCTTTCATTCTCAATAACCCGCAGCCTCAATACACTTCGCTTTCTGCGGGTGAGTTGTGAGCCTCCTCGCTCGTACCTCACTGCGGGGTCTCACATACCTCACTTTTCCCGCAGGAGTCTACGTGTATTCAGGCTGCTCAGTACTTCTAAATTGTTTTTCCGGCTAATCAAATTTAAAATTCAATTCTTGAAAAAAAACGCTTCCAGAAGGATAGCGTTTTAATTTTTAAATGCGGAAACTGGTCCTAGTTCATTTTCTAAATAGGTTCTTACACTTGGAGCAAAGTGTGAAAGTGTTTTTTTATTCGTTAAAAATATTTTACTCATTTCTTCATGGTCGATAGATATGTATTGCTGTACAAGGATTTTTCGGTACATGATGATTTCCATTAATCCTTTTGCCATTTCTTCGTTAATTACTTTCTCATCAAGCAAGATGTCAATTATATCTTCATAACTGCCTGGATCTCTCATAATAAAACCGTCGATCATGGAGTTGCCGACATCAAGGATTGATTCAATTATTGTATGGGCAATTCTTTCTAATGCGCATTTTTCAAGTTCTGTTTCCCATTTTTCAGTTGTATTTAAAAGCTGGAGTCGGTTCTCCATATAATGTAAAGTTGTTTCGATTTTTTCCCGATCTACAAAGTACACTGCTTTCGCACCCTTCCATTTTCCTTGTTTCCTACAATATTTATTTTATCATACCCATTAAACGATTTCTCCTTCTTGGGGTACCGTCAGGAAAATGCGGATTTACAACGCTAAGCACATTTTCGGGACGATTCCCCCATTTTTAACAACGTTAAGAAAGTTTTAATGGTCTTAAAGAATCTAACGAGACCATTTTATCTGAATTAAAATGATATTCTCCTAGTAAATTAATATGTTCCCAACCTAGAGGCGACATATGGTGCAATAATTCTTCATTAAAACTATCAGCCTGTTTTTGATATTCAACTGCTTTTGTTAGATGTAAGGTATTCCATATAATGATGGCATTAATGATTATGTTTAAGGCACTGGCCCTTTGCAATTGATGCTGTATGGTGCGTTCTCTAAGCTCACCTTGTTTTCCGAAGAAAATAGCTCTTGCCAACCCATTCATGGCTTCTCCTTTATTCAATCCTCTTTGTATTTTTCTTCTTAATGATTCATCCGATATATAATTCAAAATAAAGATCGTTTTTTCTATTCGGCCCATCTCACGTAAGGCTGTAGCTAAGCTGTTTTGTCTTGAATAGGAACCTAGCTTCCCCATAATAAGGGATGCTGAAACTGTTCCCTCCCTTATAGAATGAGCTAATCGCAAAACATCCTCATAATTTTCTTTAATGACCTTTGTATTTATTTGTCCACGTAAAATGGCTTCTAGTTTTGGATACTCACTTGCTTTATCTATCGTAAATAATTTTGAGTCCGATAAATCCCTTATTCTTGGGGCAAATTTAAATCCTAATAAATGAGTCAGTCCGAATATTTGGTCCGTGTAACCGGCCGTGTCTGTATAATGCTCCTCTATGTTTAGATCCGTCTCATGATGTAACAAACCATCCAAAACATGAATCGCATCTCTTGAATTAGTATGAATGATCTTTGTGTAGTAAGAAGAGAATTGATCACTTGTAAATCGGTAGATGGTGGCTCCTTTTCCAGTTCCATAATGTGGATTTGCATCTGCATGTAGTGATGAAACACCTAGCTGCATTCTCATACCATCTGACGAAGATGTTGTACCGTCGCCCCAATAGAAAGGCAATTGTAATTTATGATGAAAGTTTACTAATATGGCTTGGGCTTTATTCATGGCATCTTCATACATACGCCATTGAGACACATTGGCTAGTTGCTTATATGTAAGTCCGGGTGTAGCTTCAGCCATTTTACTCAATCCGATATTCATTCCCATTCCTAAAAGGGCAGCCATGATAAAGATCGTTTCTTCCTTATCGGGTTTTCGATTATTGGAAGCATGAGTGAATTGCTCATGAAATCTTGTTATATGAGCCACATCCATGAGTAAATCGGTTAGTTTTATTCTTGGTAGCATCTGATAAAGGCTTGCGCTAAACTTTTTTGCTTCTTCTGGAACATCTTTTTCTAAGCGTGCAAGTGACAGCTTTCCTTTTTCAAGAGAAACTCCATCCAACTTGTTGGAATTGGCAGCTAACCACTTTAACCTTTCATTAAGACTGCTGGTTCTCTCTGTTATATAATCTTCGAATGATAAACTAACTGATAATCTTGTATTCTCCTTCGTTTGACTCCATTTATCTTCTGAAAACAAATATTCCTCAAAATCTCTATATTGTCTGCTGCCAACAATGGAAACATCTCCCGCACGAACATGCTCCCGAAGTTCTGTTAAAACAGCCATTTCATAGTAATGACGATTAATTGTTGTACCATCATCCTCGTATAAATGCTTTTTCCATCGTTTTGAAATAAAATCCACAGGTGAGTCATCAGGCACTTTTCGCTTCCCGGATTCGTTCATTCCTCAGATAATCTCTACGGCTTGTAAAAGTGGTTCATTTGCCTTTGTAGAATGAAATTCCAGTACCCTTAATAGCGTTGGCGTATATTTTCTAAGTGAATAAAATCGTTTTTGCAGTAAGTCTAAATAATCATAATCAGCAGGGCGTGCAAGCTCCTGGGCTTCTTCAACCGAAGAGACAAAAGAATTCCATTCGATAACGGATTCTAAAACCTCAAAAACGTCTAATTTTTCCTGTTTTGCTTTGATTAAAGCTTGTCCGATGTTCGTAAAGTGTATAACTTTCTCATTCAGCTTTTTACCGTTTTGTTTCTGAATTTCCTCTTGAGCCTTACGGCTTTTTGATAACAGACTAAGTATTTGTCTATCATGAATTTCAAAAGCTTTATCCGTTAACTCTTGAGTAAGATGTAATAAATAGACGGTTAATATCGAATATCGCTTATTTTCTTGAAAGTCACGGAATGCATATGGCTCATATCTTGAGCCTAAGCGAGATAGTTGTAACAGGCGATTGCGATGCAAATGACTAATTTGTACCGTTTCTAATTCCATTCCTCGTATGTATTCGAGTCGTTCTATTACTTTTAGAAATGTTTCGGGTGAAGGATGACCCGGCGGTTCCTTTAACCAACCCAATATCGTTTTATTGGATTCGGATGGATGCTGCGAAGTAATGATCTCTTCAAGCTTTCCTTTTTGTTCATTTGTAAGAGATTGACTAACAGTATTAAACAGTTTCTTTTCAGCCATTGCCCTTGCCTCCCACACCATTCTTTCAAGTGTAGTAATAGCAGGCAGTATGATTTTGTTTTTTCTTAGAAAATCTATACATTCATGTAGTAGATGTATGGCATCGCCATTTTCAAAAGCTAATTGATGAAGATGCTTAAATGCTATTCGATATTCTCTTAGAGTAAAAGTTACAAAGTCGTATTCACTTCGAAGTTCTTTCAAATGATCCCAAAGTGTATTTTCTCTTTGAGGATAAAGACTAATCGAAGATGGAGTGGCACCGATTTGTTTCGATATATAATGTATGACTGATTCCGGGATGCTTTTGATATGAGTGTATGGCCAACCGGGATACCGAAGAACAGCTAATTGAACAGCAAACCCTAAACGGTTTTCTTCTCTCCTTCGCTTATTAACTATTTCTAAATCCCGTTTGGAAAAAGTGAAGTAGGTCCCCAATATCCATTCATCTTCAGGGATTTGCATAAAATCCTGCCTCTGTTCCAGTGTAAGCAATTCTCTACCTCTCGCAATTTTCATTCAGTATCATCCCATTTCCATAATTATTCAGTTAATTAGTTCAATTAATTAGTTCAATTATATATCAATAGAGTGTACTCTATTGATACAAGTATAGTAGACTGTAACTTTGACCGATAATTTGCGTATATTTCAAGTGTTATTTTGCACATCAATTTATGAAAAGGGTGTAGTTTTGTAATAAAGATTGATTAAAAAATGTCATTAAACCTTATTTATCAACAAATACAAAAACCCCATTTTGAAAAAAGATTGATCAAAATGGAGTTAATAATTAAGCATTTAATTTTAAAATAAAGTTTCAATTCGCCTTATTCCACAAAAGGTGCTTAGTTCAGATTTAAATTTTTATTCTTTAACTTTCAATAACCTTAAACTGTTTAGTGTTACAAGTAATGTTGCTCCCATATCGGCAAATATCGCTATCCATAGCGTTAACCAACCAGGCATAACCAACAATAATGCGACTAATTTAATCGCTAAAGAGAAGGTAATGTTTTGCTTGATGATCACTAAAGCCTTACGGCTCAATTTGATGGTATATGGCAATTTACTTAAATCATCAGACATTAAGGCAATATCAGCTGTTTCTAGTGCTGTATCAGTCCCAGCACCACCCATCGCCACACCAACCGTGGAAGCCGCAAGCGCTGGCGCATCATTCACGCCATCCCCAACCATTGCTACATTTTGATGCTTTGAACGAAGTTTTTTAATGAAATTCAGCTTATCTTCTGGTAATAAATCAGCTTTAATATCAGAAACACCGACTTGTTTTCCAATGGCTGTGGCAGTTCGTTTGTTATCGCCTGTCAGCATCACTGTTTCAATTCCTATATTGTTCAATTTACTGATCACTTCTTTTGAAGATTCTCTCATTTCATCTGCTACGGCAATTAATGAAAGGATTTCTTCTTCGGTTCCTAACACCATTACAGTTTTTCCTTGGGTTTGCATTTCAGTAATCTTTTGTTTTCTATCACTTTCAATCGATTGATGCAATTCTTCAAACAAATTTGGACTTCCTACATAATACATAACATTATTTACTTTGGCTTTTACGCCTTTACCAGTAATAGATTGGAATTCTTCAATCGTCACACCATTAAAATTTAATTCATTTTCTTCTGCTTTTCGTATAATCGCTGAAGCAAGTGGATGTTGCGAACCTTTTTCAATGGCTGCTGTTATAGTCATCAATTCATTTTCATTCCCACTATACGTTACGATGTCTGTTACAGCAGGAATACCTTTTGTTAATGTTCCTGTTTTATCAAAAGCAATGGCTTTAAGGGCTCCTGCTTGTTCTAAATGAATACCACCTTTAATTAAAACACCATTTTTTGCAGCATTTCCTATTGCAGTAACAACAGCCACTGGCGTTGAAACAACTAAAGCACACGGACAGCCAACCACTAATACAGCTAAACCTTGATAAATCCATTCACTCCAATCACCACCAAATAGCAATGGCGGAACAACAGCGATTAAAAGAGCCAAGATGATAATAGCTGGTGTATAGTATTTCGCAAATTTATCAACGAACGCTTGAGAGGGTGCTCGTTCTGCTTGAGCTTCTTCGACCAGATGAATGATTTTTGAAAGAGTGGTATCTTCCACTCGTTTTGTTACTTTAACTTCAAGCAACCCTTCTTCATTTAAAGTTCCTGCAAAGACTTCATCATCAACTGTTTTATTTACTGGAACACTTTCCCCTGTAATGGCAGCTTGATTTAACGTAGATGTACCTTTAATTACAGTTCCATCCATCGCCAATTTTTGACCAGGCTTTACAATCATAATATCGCCAACTTTAATATCTTCAACATGAACCGTCATTTCTGCATTTCCACGGCGAATTAACGCTTCTTTTGGAGCAATATCCATCAATGATTCAATGGATTGGCGAGCTTTATCCATTGAATAACGCTCTAAGGCTTCACTGACAGCAAAGAGAATAACAACGGTTGCTCCTTCACCCCATTCACCAATTACTGCAAGCTCCTAGAATGGCAATAGTCATCAACGTATTCATATCGAAATTTAATCTGCTTAAATTTTTAAGACCTTTAATAAATAGCGAATATCCACCAATTAAAATGGATGCTGCATAACCAGTTGTCGGAAGAATATGCTCTTCTCCGTATTGCTCCCCTAAAAACCAACTAATCACAAGTAATAACGCTGAAATATATACTTTAATGTTTTCTTTTTGCTTCCAGAAAGGTTCACGTTCTACTCTCTGTTCTTTTTCATTCCGAATTTTTAAATTTTCAAATGCTCCTGCTTTTTCTAGTTCTTCAATCGTTGTATTTCCTTTAACATAAACTTTAGATGCTCCAAAGTTTACTTTCGCATCCTGAACTCCAGGGAGTTCTTTAACATTATTTTCAAAAATGGATGCACAGTTTGTACAAGTGAATCCTTGAACACGATATGTTTTCATTTCTTGTTCGGATAATTTTGTTTGCTGCTCAGACATTGACCTTCACCTCTTTTTTATGTGCTAATGCAATCATCATTATCTGCTTGATATTTTCATCATCTAACGAATAAAACGCGAGTTTTCCTTCTTTTCTAAACTTCACAACCCCTTGCTTATGGAGTTTTCGTAAGTGGTTAGAAGCATTTGCAACTGTTGAACCGATAATATTTGCTATATCACATACACATAATTCTTCATCTTGACACAAAGCATAGGTAATTTTCGCTCTATTTTCATCAGCGATAGATTTTAAAATTTGGGTAACACTAACAATATCAATTGTTTGTAAATCATTTTGTATTCGATTGACCTTTTCTTCGTCATAACAATAAATCTCACAAGTATCTTTCTTGTTCATTTTCTCTCTCCGTTCTCATTCAATTATTTACTTGAATATAGTATACCCTTTTTTATTCACCAATATTCAAGTGAATAATTGAATGAAAGATAAAAATGAACTGTATCTTTATAAAAAATTTTGAACACTGATTTAATTTAGAATAGAATTCCTCTTATTCCCTTGTAACAAAACTCGTCCTTTTCTGAACACGCTCCTTTTTAATTTATAAGGGGCGTTTTTTACCGTTTGGAATGTAATAAAACTCCGTTCATTAATCTATGTTCATTAACCATATATTTAACATCTTATGTTACAATGAAATCAAAGGTAAAATGAGGAAAGAGTGATTTTGGTGTTAATTGGATATGCACGTGTGTCAACAGGATTACAAAATTTGGATTTGCAATCAGATGCTTTAACGCAACATGGTTGTACAAAAATTTTTCACGATAAAATGAGTGGAACAAAAAAACAACGTCCCGGTTTAGAAGAAGCTCTTAAGTATGCACGTAAAGGCGATACAATTGTCGTTTGGCGATTGGATCGACTAGGTCGCAATATGCAAGATTTAATTCAAATAGTGAACAACTTAAATGAGAGAGGTATTGGCTTTCATAGCCTGCAAGAAAACTTAACAATGGACAAAAGCAATGCAACGGGGCAATTAATGTTTCACTTGTTTGCAGCGTTTGCGGAATTTGAACGTAATTTGATTGAGGAGCGCTCTGCTGCTGGACGAGCAGCCGCAAAAGCACGTGGGCGTCTAGGTGGACGCCCGGAAAAGTATGGTTCAAAAGATATTGAAATGATGAAAGCTTTAATTGAAAGTGGCACACCGATTAAAGATGTTGCGGAAAAGTGGGGTGTGTCTCGCACTACGATTTATCGCTATTTAGAAAAACAATAAATCGGAAAGGTTGATATCTATGCAAAATGAACAACCTCCATTAACAGCTTTTTCAGAAGAACAGCGGCAAGCAGCAGTAGTAAAGTATAAAATTATTGCGCCTTATCTTATCAACGAAAAAAGATTAACGGCCATTACAGAAGAAACTGGCATTGCCAAAAGAACCCTACAATACTGGATTCAAGATTATAAAAAATTCGGATTAAAAGGTTTAATTCGAAAAACAAGAAGTGATGATGGCAAAATACATTTAGAATCAGAAGTAGTTGTGGCAATTGAGCGACTGATTTTGAAGTACAGAAGGAATTCACTAACGTCTATTCATCGAATGATTTGTGAGCAATGTCAGAAAAAAGGCTGGCAACAACCGAGTTATTATCAAGTTTATAAGGTATCGCAATCCCTTTCGCCAAGCTTGAAAAAGTTAGCGCATGATGGTCAAAAAGCATATGACAATCAATATGATTTAATTCACCGACGAGAATCAAGCTATCCCAATGAGATTTGGCAAGCTGATCACACTCCATTAGATATTATAGTTTTAAATGAAAAAGGAAAACCTGAAAGACCTTGGCTAACAATTATTTTAGATGATTACAGTCGTGCAATTGCTGGGTATTTCTTAACTTTTCAAAATCCCTCTGCCATAAACACATCATTGGTCTTACATCAAGCAATATGGAGGAAAAATAATCCTGATTGGCAAATATGCGGTATACCAGAAATTTTTTATACAGACCATGGAAGTGATTTTACGTCCAACCATTTGGAGCAAGTAGCAATTGATTTAAAAATTAATCTAGTCTTTTCCGCAATTGGTGTTCCAAGAGGACGAGGGAAAATAGAAAGATTCTTTTTAACTGTTAATCAATTGTTTTTACAAGATTTGTCTGGATACTTGGGGAATCAGACTACTACTCCACTTCTTACCCTAAAGGAATTAGATGAAAAATTATTGAATTTCATCATATATAATTACCATCATAGGGTTCATGGTACAACAAAAAAAGAACCGATACAGGCGTGGAATAATTCTGGATTTCTTCCCAATATGCCTGAGAGTTTGGAATGTCTTGATTTATTATTGCTAAATGTAGCAAAACCAAGGAAGGTTCATTCTGATGGTATTCATTTTCAAGGATTGAGATATTTAGATACAAACCTAGCTGCATACGTTGGTGAAACAGTCATTATTCGTTATGATCCTAGAGACATTGCGGAGATTCGAGTGTTTTATCAAGATAAATATCTATGTACTGCTATTTCCCCTGAGATTTCAGATTATACAGTAGATTTAAAAGAAATTGTTTCAGCACGAAATAAAGTACGGAGAAATCTAAAAAAACAACTTGATTCTGGAAAAACAGTTGCAGAAGAAATTGTCTTATCAAAGCAACACGAGCTAGGGAATAAAACGAATGAACCTAATTCTAAAAAGCCGAAACTAAAGAGGTATTTCAATGAATAAAGGGCAAAAATTTATTGAAACAAAAGAATATAAGAGGTTTGCCGAGTTCTGTGATGCATGTATTAGATACAAATATATAGGTATTTGTTATGGATTACCGGGTGTAGGAAAAACATTGTCTTCAAGGTACTATTCGAATTGGGATTCCATCGAAAAACAAATAGCTTATAAAACAGCAAAAAATATTGGCCTAGATGCAGATGAAAAGATACTTGAAGCTAGAACAATTTTTTATACAGCTCCAGCAGTACGAGCGACTAAAATGACTGAACAGATTAATCTTATTGAATACAGAATGAATATGGTAAGAACTATGTATAAAGTACTCACTAAAGGAGAAGAAGAAGATTACACCACTAACGCTTATGAAGGTATTGACTTGATTATTGTTGATGAAATAGACAGACTAAAAGTGCAAAATTTAGAACAGCTTAGAGATATCTATGATCGAAATGACTTGGCAATGATATTAATTGGAATGCCTGGCATTGAGAAGCGATTAGCTCGATATCCTCAACTCTACTCTAGAATTGGATTTGCTCATGAATTTGATAAACTAAGTAAAGATGAAACTCATCATATTCTAGAGTATAAATGGGAAGAGTTAGGACTTTCTATAAAGCTTGAAGACTTTTCCGATTATGAAGCAATAACCAGCATAATAAAGATTACTGGAGGGAACTTTAGGCTCATACAGAGACTATTCACTCAAATTGAAAGAATACTCGAAATTAATAAGCTTGAAACAATAACAACGGAAGTTGTTGAAGCCGCACGAGACAGTTTAGTAATCGGAATCAAGTAAATATTAAACCAGAGTAACGATAAAAGCCCAATTTCTCAATTTTAATGCTGAGAAATTGGGCTTTTTTATATTTACTTATAGTGCAAGATAACGATTGAAATAGGTGCAAAATAACTCCTAAAGTGACAAGTAGACTGATAAAATCATAGTTAAGAGTGTCTCATAAGACTTGTCTCAAAAACGAGGTGAAATTTTGCAGAAAATCGGTTATGTACGCGTCAGTCCGATTAGCCAAAATCCTTCAAGGCAATTTCGGCAATTGAACGAAATTGGAATGGATATTATTTATGAAGAAAAAATTTCAGGAGCCACAAAAGATCGTGAACAACTTCAAAAAATGTTAGAGGATTTACAGGAAGGTGACATTATTTATGTTACAGATTTAACTCGGATCACTCGAAGTACGCAAGATTTATTTGAATTGATTGATTTAATACGAAATAAAAAGGCACGCTTAAAATCACTTAAGGATACATGGCTAGATTTATCAGAAGATAATCCATATAGCCAATTCTTAATTACGGTAATGGCTGGTGTTAACCAATTAGAGCGAGACCTTATTCGTATGCGTCAGCGTGAAGGAATTGAGCTCGCAAAGAAAGAAGGAAAGTTTAAAGGACGGTTAAAGAAATATCATAAAAATCACGCAGGAATGAATTATGCAGTAAAGCTATATAAAGAAGGAAATATGACTGTAAATCAAATTTGTGAAATTACAAATGTATCTAGAGCTTCTTTATATAGAAAGCTATCGGAAGGAAAAAAATAAGCATTCATTACTTATATTAAAAATTTCCGGGGATTGTGAAACAACGTACCTAACCAAGCAGGCTATTTCTATAAGGAAGTATCAATATTTGTTTATCTAACTAGGCACGATCATCAAAGGGTTCCGAGTACATTTTAACGGAGATATACCCTAAACTCAGATTTAAAGCAAGGCTGTATTTTTCGAGAACACTTTATAAAAAACAACCTTAGTCAATCACAAAGGAAGGTTGTTTTTATAAAGTCATGGTCTAATTAAAACAATTGCTGTCCCAAGAGCATACTTGAGACTGAAAAGGCACCAGCAGGTGGTAAAACACTAGTATATATGGGAGGTCCCAAACGGGTTGTAAAGGTTGTAGCAATCCAATTTCCATATTCACCAGCCAGCAAAGAGGGAGGTTTCGTTATAAACCGTCCACTTAAAACGAAATGCAGAATGCTTATAGCGGTCTCATCAAATATTGTCAAGTTGCCAAAAAAGGAGGCATATGGTGAATCGAAACTTATTTGTTTAGCGCTTTCGTCCCAATACCCATTAATCGGAATAGGTATACCACGAAAATTAACTGTACCTACTACTTTGTTGTCTACAATGGAATCAATGGTAAGTATACCTCTAATAATGGATCTCCCCGCAATAGAAGCATCAATCCCCCATACGGATGGAAAGGGGATACTAACTTTGGCTGTCTTTGGAATTTTCAAAATTAACCTCTCCTTGATTATTTTATGTATGGATTGAGTTGTATTTAATCATAATCCTGTAGTAATGATACAGTATATGCACAGAGAATCACTTAGGTGTTTTGTTAAGAAAGAAGCATCAATAATCAATCAGCCTACTGTCTAGATGAACAAGAGTTTGCCTGACCCACGAAAAATATGGAACATTAATTCCTGCTGCTCATACATATGGTCTCGCATTTGGAAAATTTCTTAGCTTTAAAATAAATCATCTGATTCAATGAAATGTAATGCCTATCATCACCTATTTTTATATGTACCTCAGACGAATGCCTATACCTCCGTTACTCTTCGATCATATTGTATTTGTACGAGGTGGTGTAAAATGTTTAAATTATATTTAGATCCTGGTCACGGGGGAGTGGACCCAGGAGCTATTGGCAATGGGATGCAGGAAAAAGAAATTACCTTAAATATTTCCCATAGCATCCGAAATCTCTTGGAAAACCATTATGAAGGCCTGCAAATTAAAATGAGTAGAACAGCAGATATTACGCGCAGCTTGAAAGAACGTACAGATGATGCGAATGCTTGGGGTGCAGATTATTTTCTATCCATCCACGTTAATGCATTTAACGGTTCAGCTCATGGGTATGAAGATTATATTCATAACAGTTTGTCTGATTCATCGAGAACAGCGTTAATTCGGGACATTATGCATGAAGAAATTGTCAAAGTAAATAACTTGCATAACCGTGGTAAAAAAAAGGCCGATTTCCATGTACTGCGAGAAACCAGAATGCCCGCTTTATTAACGGAGAACGGATTTATTGATCATGCAAGCGATGCCCAAAAATTAAGAGACCCGAATTGGCGGCAAGCGGTTGCCCAAGGGCATGTTAATGGGTTAGCACGCGCGTTTAATTTGAAGAGAAAATCGACTAATCTGAAAAGCAAATATGGCTATTAAACGTGTAATTGTTGACGGTGTGCAAGTAGGTGCTTACGCAGAAGAAGAAAATGTGTTGAGAACTGTAAAACGCAACCTGAGAACAGCACAAAGGATTATTATTGAAAATGTGTAGTTTCGTTGGGAAAACGGTTGCTTGACTGCGAGCACGTTAAAGTTTTATCAAAATGGATAACTAGGCTGGATGAACAAAATATACGCTAAGTCTTTGATGTGACGGGCTTAGCATTTTTTTCTTGCTCTAAGTTAGTCCGGCCGATATAAGCCAGGACTAGCTTAATATCAGATGAATAGAACGAAGTTGTTGAGGGAATTATAGCTCATGATGTTTCTATTTCCAATTGTTGGATTTGAGGTGAGTTTTTGCCTAAGATTACTCCCTCTATAAATGTTGATACATCAACGGTTTGACCCGTTGGTAGGGTGTCAAAAAAATATTTTTCGACACGGACCCTAACTTTATTTTCATAATATGTGAAACTATTCCAATAAATAGGTACGCTACGCGGTCACTACTGGATAATGATGGAAAGTAGTGATAGGGAATTATACGATGCACAATGGATCTCTGCGTAGCTTATGATGACGTACCCTCCCATGTCTCTGGGCATCTATGTGCCTACATTCCTTCGTTCGGTCTAGTCATAAGGCAGAGGCTAGCGAAGCTCCTATAGGGACTCTAGGTCGAATGGTGAAAATAATGCCAGCTTCTCCGTGTCATCCTGTTGTCTAGGTCTAGTTAAGGGGCTGTAGGGATTTAAGTCGCCTCTAAGAGACTTGGAATATCCTCATCATTCGCTGTGCGTCAAACGCTTTGTGCTTAGTGCTAATTCCATGTAATACTTTTAACAGTTTACCGCATAGAACCACGATGGATTGTTTCTTGCGTAAAGGATTAACCTGACGGTTCGTGTAATACTCATGTAGCTTTCTAAAAGCTTCATTGTGGCGGATCATCGGCATCATGACTCGGAACAGGAGAGCGCGTAGCTTTCTTCTACCCCGTTTAGAGATTCTTTTTGCCCTTTGTGCATACCAGAGGAATTTTCACGTAACGTTAATCCCGCGAGTTTGATTAGTTGGCGTGGATCTTCGTAGTGTGAAAAACTTCCGATTTCAGCTAATAGGTCAACGATTGTCGTATCTCCAAGCCCTGGTACCGTTGACAGCCATTCGTATTCTACTGACATTTTTACAAGCTCAACTAAGCGCTCCGTAATACCCTCAATATCTTTTTCTAGCTGGTGGTAACGGCGGACAAGTGTGGCTATTTCAATACGGTATCTCTCACATCCTTCCGTTACTCCGATAGAGCTAGTCATGACTTCGATAAGGCGCACTGCTTTTGGTCTTTGGGGGATTTTAGTCCCTCGACCTTTCGATAAAGGGATAACACTTCATCCGGGTGTTTCTGGTGAAGATCACTTGGAAATGGAGTGCATTCAAGTGCGGCCATAGCCATTTTTCCGAATGACGGAAATACTTGAACGAACTCTGGAAAATAGCGATCTAACCAGCGAATTATCATGTTTTTGACGGCTCCTAGCTCCTCAGTCAATTTACTACGGAATGTAGAACCAGCACGAAGTTCAGCTTCCATCCCTTTGAGGATTCGCGGATAACTAAAGCGTCCATCCTTTACAAGACGAGCGATTACCAGTGCATCTTTACGGTCATGTTTGGTTGGCAGATTGTCATCCAACTCTTTTGACCGTTTGACATGCATCGGATTCGTCATGACTAAGGAAATGCCTCGTTCTTCAAGGAAATAGGCTAAATTTAGCCAGTAATGGCCAGTAGGTTCAATCCCGACAATGACTTCTGTCTTTTCGCTTTCTTTCATTTCAGTCAAAATACGTTGATATAAATACTCAAAGCCGTTATTAGATTGATAAACTGAGAAAGACTTTTGGAGCACCCGGCCACGATCGTCTACAAAGCAAGCGTAATGTGTCCGCTTTGCGATATCGATCCCTACAACGAGTGTTTTTTCGGTGACTTGATTAATTTTCTGATTTTGTTTAAAATCCATTATGGAGTCCTCCTTGGTTAACAAATTAGGGGTCAATTCATCGACGATTTGACACCCCGCATCATACCAAGAGGGCTCTTTTTGTTCAAGTCCCCGAAAATCCTTCTAACAGGAATGCTCCTATATATCAGATCGGCGTTCCTCCTGCCGGAGTCTTTTTAACATCAGATATCCTGTACTAAATCACTACCCTCCCGTTACACTATGGTAAGATATCTTTATATATATCACATATATTAGGCGCACTAGTCCGTTAATCCACTTGAATAAATTATTTTTGTGTCACCCCGAATAATACTCTTTTTTTAGATTATGGTAATGGTTTCACATCAACCGGTTTTTAAATAGTATTTAGGAATGGATTCATTTTGACAATCGATTGTCCCCTTATCCATAAAGCCGATTATTTCTCGTAAGTTGAGGAAAAATCGGCTTTATTCATGACGAATTATGCTTAGCGTATGTTTTAAGCGCTTTTTGTTGGTGGGATCCCTTATATATAAAATAGCCTTATAATCAAAACGGTTGCTATATTTCATTGCTAAAAACTTTTATTGATTCCAAATTCTCTTTAAATCCAATGGAACGAATACCTTATTCCCATGTATCTCCCTATGTATGATAGGATTTGAAAAGCATTGATCTAAACTTAACCCTTCTTTTTTATGCCTAGCTCTTATAAAGTCTTCGGGTAATCGCATAACACTTGCTCCTTTTATATTTTTTATAAAACAACTCTTGGTAAGAAAGCTTAGTTTTTATTCGCTCTCTGTAATATATCAAGAATGTTGCGACATAAAGCTTAGAATTGTAATTTTTACGAACGTGTGCTTCAGTTATTTTTTTATGAGACTGGGCTTGTTTGTTTTGTTGTCTTACTTGTTGTTCATTATTTTTGCTTGTAAACTCATTTCCTTATTGATTTTGTGCTCCTTGCGTACTGCCTTGGGAAGCTTGGCTTCCATCTTGGGCTTATTGCGGTTCTTCTTGTTCGATTTGTTGAACGCGTGGTTCAACGCTGTGTAGAACGGATTGAGTGTGTAGCCTCTTGGTAAAGCTGCTTAGCTTGTTGATTGCAAATGTTTCGAAGCTAGCCCTGTCTTTGCGTCATTTTTTACTGTTATAAATAACGCCGCCTTTAATTTTTACTTTATTAGAATGATGTATAAGAATATTTTTTATAACTTCCAATTTTATCCTGATTTTAAATGACCAAAAACCCACAGTTATGTAATTATATGCCCAATAAGAGAGAACGTGTCGATTTATTTTTTAGAATCAAGAACTCTATCCCCAACATGAGAAGCGTCCACAATCCGATGGCATATAAAAAGTGAAAAATCCCTACCTTATTTTCATAAATGGTATTTCCTAAAAAATCTCCAAGCACTAATACAAAAACTAAGTGAAACGGGGTTAACTAAGAGATTGATGTTCTACCGGTTATGATAATGATAAAAAATAAGGTGACAAAACCTACTATGACTTTGATTGTCAGTAAACCCAAAAAAACTTCACCCAAAATATATTCCTCCATTTTATATTTCACTCGATTTCAAAAATCCTCATGTTTTAAAATATTTATATTACAACATGTTAATTAAAATCAGAAAGATAAATAATACCGGTTTTTTCAACTTATAATAATGGAGAAAGCACGCGAGCACCCATTGCTTTTATAGGCATTATTTTGTTATACCAAGTGATGCCTGCAACACCTTCATGGTTGTTTGTTTCCGATGCAATGATTCCTGCTACATGGGTGCCATGCCCGTTGTCATCATCAGGGAAATTATTATTCAACAGTACATTATAACCATTTGTAATTCGTCTTCTCAAATCAGGATGGTCCAGATCAACGCCCGTGTCTATAACAGCAATAATGATATGTTCATCCCCTTTGGTGATATCCCAGCCTGCTTCTGCTTGAATTGCCGATAAGTTCCATTGGTATTGTTCTCTATATAGCAAATCATTAGGAAGTCCAATTTAATTTTGCAGATAAAGATAATTGGGTTCAGCAAATTCAACCATAGCCTGTCTGTTAAAATATTCAATAAGTTCCTTGGTCGAAAGCGTATTAGAACGAAAAACAATCGTAGAATTTAGCTTTTTAATGATAGTGCCATTTATTTCCTGTGTTATCCTTTTTATTTCCTTTGTTGAGGGAAGAGTCTTGAATGTAACGTTTACTTCTTTCTTAATATAATGACTCTCAGTTTTTTCATTGTGTTTAATTAGAAAAACGGAAGGATCATTTTTTAATTGATTCTTGATGGTTTGACCCATGGAAAGGCTGTTTATTTGAAGAACATTTTTTTGTATTCAACATTTTGGACATTGATTATAGGGGGATTAAATTTGTTTTTGACAGCAACTGTTTTATTTTCGGGATTCTCTTTGTTATTTGGTACTATGAATAATAACCCTATGGATAGAAGAATAAGTACGGAAACAGTAACCAATAAGGACTTTCGTAATATTGTCATGAGACACCTCTATAAATTTGTTATTAGAAAATGCTGCAATATAAGTATTAAATTTCTTATTAACATCCTTGAATCTTGATACATAAAGAACACCGTTTGAGAACAAACGGTGTATAAACTTATTCATCAATAGTATCTGGATCTGTTGCGTCTTCAGGATCTTCAATTGATTCTTCTGTATCAGGGGTGACATTATGTTCATCAATAGTATCTGGATCTGTTGCATCGATCGGATCTTCAATTGGTTCTTCTGCATCAGGGGTGACATTATGTTGATCAATAGTATCTGAATCTGTTGCGTCGATAGGATCTTCAATTGGTTCCTCTGTCCCTGGAGTTACATCCTCCGGTGGTGGATTATTATCGTCATCTCCATTATTACACCCTAATAACAAGAAAATTGAAAGAAAAACCGTTGATAAAAGTTTCATCCACTTAAGATTCATCTTACCGCCGCCCTTTCGATTGTTGTAAATTCTAAATTATTTTCTAGGTTGGTTAACAACTAACCAACCTTTTGTCTCGCATAACTATTGTTGTTTTACCTTGAGTTTATTCTTCTTGAAACACGTGTTCTTTTATTGTATTACATTACCTCTATATGGATCTTGACTTTGCATGTAGTTAGAAAATTGCTGAACCGATTGTTGAATAGTTTGTGGAGTTTCTTTTTCCAAACCGTACCATCCGTTTTTAAACATTAAGTTATATAGATTGCGGTGACAGTCTTCTGTTTCTTGGGAAACAGACGCTATTGTACGATACAACGATTCATGGCTAGCTTCTTTTAATGCAGTCGAGTATGAGGAAGATATATATTTTTCCGTAGTTAAGGCATCGTTTAGAAAATCTCTATCGTTCATTTGCGGCGTCTTAGGGACTGGTGTTTCAGGGTTTTTAATCCTGTTTGGAGTATTATTTTCCACTATAGTTTCCTCCTTATTGATTCATATTTTGTGAAGGTTGAGTTACATACTGTTGCATCTGTTGAAGCAGCTGTTGATAGTGTCGATCATGCATTTGTCCAGCTTGTTCAAGTGCTGCTCTTACTTCGGGATTTTGACATTGTTGAGCGAAAAAATGCATTTTCTTCATCGCAAGTAAATTCCAGCTTAACATATCGTTTACATAGAGATGATCCTTTGTTGACATTATTTCAGGCGGTTGTGTCATTAAAGCTTGTGCTTGTTGATTATTCATACCCGTCTGCATTTGTTGCATGATGTTTCCTCCTTGTTAACAATGTTGTAATCACTTGGTAGATTGCCACACAGCGGTCAAAAATATGCAGGTATTTTAGACTAGTTTTAAAGCCCCCCCCACCTCTAGATAGCATTAAATACTGAAATTAATGGTGATAAAATATATGTTGCCTTGGACCTAGACAGAATCTGGAATAGGATAAATTAATATTTAGTTTAGCCACAAATACTCCCCACCTGCGTAAATTTCCTTATGTAATAGGATTGGAAAAATACTGATTTATATTTTTATTAAATTGCTTATACCTTGCTCGTGGTTTTGGTCCATATAAATCGTTTCAGGATAGCCCTTATACATACTCCGTCTACCTCTTTTTTAATTTTATGAAAAATACCAACTGCATCAATACTCCATTTCTAAATAAGCCATACCAGTCTTGCTTCTCGAAAAGGAAAATCCCCCTCGAATTGTAAAACAATTGTACTTTAATCAGCTTTTACAAAAGTACAACCGTCAAATTTACCCTATTCTCTCTTCCTTGGTTTTTTTTGCCAAGAGTATTTTTTCCGAAAATGTATGAATAAATATTTCTATCTTCAAACATTCTAAGAAAGGTTTCAAAAAAAAATAATAGGAGGTGTTATTCATGACAGTCATAAATGACGTTAAAACAGCTTTAGCCGGATTAAAAAGCGCTCAAGCTAGCTTTGAAACATTTGCTCTTAGTACAGATAATGAACAAGCGAAGCAGCTTTACCAAGATGCTGCTAAACAAACCCAATCCGTTCTACAAAGCCTTGAACCACGCGTTCAACAAATCGAACAAGAAGAACCTCAATACAAACAACAATAATTAAAAAGACAAAAAAAGGTTGGTCGAGTAAACCAACCTTTTTTACTCTCTCAATAATGGATAAAACACAGAGGTGATTTTTCATGATATATAAAATAAAACAAATTAAAGATCAGTCTTTTAGTATTAACGGTTATCGGAATAGAATCAGGATGTAACGGAAGCCAGAATCAGTTGGGTGAAAATAATAACGATTTAAGTATTTCACAGGTACATACAAGCTTTCTTTTTCGATTCTTAACACGTTTTTTCATTGACATCAACAAACTTTATAACTTCATTTTTAATTCTCTTGGGTATTTTGTGTCAAAAAGGTGAAGGTTGGATTGGTAGGGGTGAATTAGCAAACAGCGAACCCGATGGATATACGCTTGGTTATATGGTCTCTCCAAATATCTTTACTGGTTAATAAATCCTACTGCCAATAGAAAAGAAAATTTGGACAGTTTTTAATTTAATATCAGTCACCATGAAGATTCCGAACTTATTGTCGTAAAACGGGATGACCCCCGGTTTGACAATATTAAAGAGTTCATTGGATACGCAAAGGAAACGAGTTAGCTGTGTAGATTTATAAGGTAACAACTAACATACGAGATTGACTGCTTATTAAACGGCTATTTAAAAAGGTTTGAGAATTGTAGGAGCACTATCGCTCTTTATAGAGGACTTTATTTTTGATCATAAAAATGGACACCAATTCAGTTGAAATAGATAGAGGGGAGTTAATCATCTAGTTCTTGTTTGATGATTACCTTTATGAATTCCTTGATGAATTAGCGATTGATACCAACTTTATATTTGTAAAATTGGTGATGAAGCCATTATGGAAAAATTAATTTTAGAAGTGTCTTAAATGAATCAAGTGCACGCAAGCACAACGCTATCAACAATGCCGATATTCATTGAACGGATTGAAGCGCTAAGGCAGCAACAATCACCTATACTAAAACAATATTAACGAGAAATAAATGAGGAAAGGATGCATGCCCTTATTGAATCACTGAAACGGAAGACCAAGAAATTAGAAGGTGATAACAAACAACTTAGTGAGTAATTAGTTGCTTATACAGAGGTATTTAAAAAAGTTTAGTTTATGGAGAGAATGGTGCTCTCCATCCCTGCCTGTTGAACAAACGGGCCATTAACTGAGTAAATTCTTTTCAAATGAGACCTTCTTAAGGCACTATGGATTAAAGCACAAACTCTAAACATAGGAATATGATAATTTTATCAAAATATGAGGGAATGACCAAAATGTATAATGTTCCAATCACGTACCCATATCCTTATTACGTCAACCCATCAATATATAACTCAAACTTGATGTTAAGAAATAGTCAAGGAAAGGATCGACTAGTATTTGAGGCAATACTTGACGGAATAAAAGGAGAAGCTTCAGCCATTGATTTATATAGCCGATTAGTAAATTTAGCACCAAATCAAAAGCATAAAAATGACATTCTGAATATTTTAGAAGACGAAAAGGTACATTGGCAGCAACATACAAATCTGTATATTTCGATGACTGGAAGACAGCCTGTGTACCAAATCGAGAAAGTATCTTTTCGAAATTATCGTGAAGGACTGCAAAAAGCTTATGAAACGGAATTAGCGAATTATGAAGAATATCGAAATGATTATTTGCTTCTGCAAAATTCACCGGTTGGTGATGTATTCCTACGTGCTTCCACAGATGAAATGGAGCATGCTAAACGATTGTCCTTTTTAAAATCATTTAAGAGCAAAGATAAAATTGAATTAAAAGATTATGGACCAGAACCGTTTATCGTTAATATACAGGAGGCTACGAAGCAAAACAATACGTATCGTACCGCTTTATGGACAGGAAGACATTTGCAAGTTACCTTGATGAGTATCAATGTTGGAGAAGATATCGGTTTAGAAATTCACCCCACAGTTGATCAATTCTTGCGTATTGAACAAGGTCAAGGGATTGTTCAAATGGGGGATCGTAAAGATAATTTAGATTTTGCAGAAAAAGTCTATGAAAACTTTGCCATTATGGTACCTGCTGGTAAATGGCATAATGTAACCAATACAGGTAATATCCCGCTAAAACTATACTCTATTTATGCGCCGCCTCAGCATCCACATGGTACCGTTCACGTAACGAAAGCTGATGCCATGGCTTCTGGTCGTGGTTTCATGGCGAACTAAAATCGCTTGCAGAAAGTACACTATAACTTATCTGAAGAGCAGTAGTAGCCTATCACTGCTCATTTTTT
Organism: Heyndrickxia sporothermodurans; assembly: GCA_016756695.1. GTDB lineage: Bacteria > Bacillota > Bacilli > Bacillales > Bacillaceae_C > Heyndrickxia > Heyndrickxia sporothermodurans. The sequence continues at coordinate 2,561,732 of CP066701.1, read as the reverse complement.
GAAATGTATTTTGCTATTTTCACGTGTCAAATCATTAAAAAATTAAATAATAAAGCTACTTTTAAACACATAGTTTTGTTTTTTATATAAGTATTCAACTAATTAATCCTAAATTGATTCGAATACTTGAATAGCCTTATAGGGAAAATGACTTATTCATTTTCTTTAACATACAGAAATGGGCGCCTTTAACGAAACGGTGCTTGTCCTATTGCAATTGATTATTTTCCTTTTAAAATAAACCATCACCTATTAACCATTAAACTTTGCAAAAAAAGCCTCGAAATGTTAATTTCTGGGCTTTACTTCTTATATGAACAATTATGTTAGTTATAAATATGATTTACCACCAATTACAAGTGATGAATCAATAAAGAGAACTGTTGTCAAAATATCAGTTCCATAATATATATTTTTCTATATTTGTGTGTTATATGGGAGGTAATTTATATTGGAGGATACTGTATATATGTGGTACCTTAGTGGAATAAAGGTAAAAAAATGCCGTAGTTTTCATTTTACTTAAAAACCAAGTATTCTTATTTTATAAACAAGAACATAAATGCATTCTTTTTTTCATACTATATTTTGGAGGTGGAAAAATGCCAAGAGTAGCTTACCGAAATGCAGACGTCGATTTAATGGCAAGGATGATGAGAGCAGAAGCTGAAGGCGAAGGACCACAAGGAATGCTATATGTTGGAAATGTCATTGTTAACCGTGTTGTAGCAGATTGTACTGACTTTAAGGAATTAAGAACAATTAGAGATGTCATTTTTCACGTACAAGGAGGAAATTACTCTTTTGAAGCTGTTCAAAAAGGTAATGTATTTTATCAAAGAGCAAGAGAATCTGAGAGAAGATTAGCAAGAAAGAATTTGGAATATTGGAGAGATTACCCAGCTAAATATGCTCTTTGGTACTTTAATCCATATGGTCCGTGTCCTCCAACATGGTATAACCAACCTTTTGCTGGTCGATTTAAACAACATTGTTTTTATGAACCAGCGCCTGGAACATGTGAAAGCGTTTATAGTCGTTGAGGAAAAGATTCGAATATTTATAAAAACTAAAATAAACTTTTTAGTAACCGTATTTACCTAAGAAAGATTGTAAAATACTAACTTAACTAAAAGGTACATTAATTGAGTAAGCAGCAAAAAAGGATCTTCTTACTGGAAGATCCTCAGAGGGTTTGTCAAACCGCTGGGAGGTGCGAACCACTTCGGTTTTATGCCAATGGTTTCTTCAATGAGAGCATTCGTCTTTTCTAACTCTTGTATGGTATCACTTTTAGATCGCTTCTTAAGATCTAGATGACTATAAGCATGATTTCCAATTTCATGGCCTTCCCGATAGATCATCTTAGCTAGGTCAGGATTCTTTTTAACCCAGCTACCATCGAAAAAAAATGTCGCCTTGACCTTGGATTCCTTTAGTGTGGTAAGGATCGTTGGAATGTACTCATTACCCCAAGCAACATTTATTAATAACGCCACCATAGGCTTTTCTGGATTTCCTTTATAAATAGGGATGGGTGCTAGATTTTCTAAATGGACATTTGGAGGTTTTTCCTTATAAACAACTTTGTTTTTGTGAAAATTACCATCTGATTTCATTTTTTTGTAAGCGTAAAATAATCCCCACCTGTCAACCAGATGGGGATCGAGTTATTATTTAGGTAAGTTTTTAAAATCTATGCAAACGATTGGAAGTGTTGTTGACCAAGGCAGTACTTTATCCAGGGCATTTTTATCTGTCAGATCAATGTTAGGTAACTTCTCAAATAAATAGCGAAGGTAATAATATGGGTTTAGGCCATTTTCCTTTGCTGTTTCCACAATGCTATAAATGATTGCGCTAGCCCTTGCACCTTTCGGTGTATTTGAAAAAAGGAAGTTTTTTCTCCCAATAACAAAGGGCTTTATTGAGCGCTCGCTTCTATTATTATCAATTTCTAATCGTCCATCCTCTAGGAATGCCACTAATTTCTTCCATTGATTGAGACAGTAGGTAATCGCCTGACCTAAAGCGCTTTTTGGTAACACTTTTTGCTTCTGTATTTTTAGCCATGACAAAAAAGCATCCAAGACTGGCTTGCTGCGTTCTAATCGTTTTTCGTATCGTTCCATAGAGGATAACTCCTTTAGGTCGCGCTCAATGCGATATAGTTGGTTACAGTATTGGGAGACCTTCCATTGCTGCTACTCCTGATGTCAGACGCTTTGAAGAAGGCAATACTTTTAAAGCCTCATCAAATTTACGTCGAGCATGAGCCATGCAACCGACCAGTTTTACATTAGGTACCTTATGGTACCCGGCGTATCCATCAACCTGTAAATATCCTTTAAACCCTGACAGGAATTTCTCGGCATTTTTGCCTGACCTAGTTTCCTGATAATCGTAAAGGATGATTGAAGGTCCTTCTTTTCCAGTACGGTAGAGCCAGAGATATGATTTTGAGGTGGCTGGCCGACCGGGTTCGTGAAGTACCTGCAGGGTCGATTCGTCCGCATGTAAAATATCCTTTTCCAAAAGAAGTTGATGCATGCGATCATAAAGTGGGCTCAACCACCGGTTGGTACCGTGAATCATCCAATTGGCAAGGGTTTGGCGTGATAACGGTACCCCAATCTGGAAAATTGCTTTTCTTGCCGGTATAATGGCGTACCCATCCACATATTTTTGATTCATAATATGTGCCATTAAAGAAGGAGATGCTAAACTACCTGAATGAACCGGTTTAGGCATTGGTGCTGTTACAACCGGAGTTTCAATTTCTTCACGTTCACAATGGCGGCAAGAGTAAATGGACTGAACATGTTTAACAACTTTCAATTCCGCAGGAATGTATTTTAGTTCCTGGCGTACTTGCGTACTCATTTCATGCAGATTTCCACCGCAACACGAACAAACCTGCTCTTCAGGGGATAAACGATATTCAATCGTCTCCACAGGCAAGTTTTCTAACATCAGTTCACGTTGGTACGCGAACTTTGCGGCGCCGTTGATAAGTAATAGATTCCAAAGTAGGTTCCGGCAAATCTGGATTAGCTTCATTTTCTACTTCATTAAAAAGTTCCAATTGATCGGGGTTGGTTTTTTCACTGGAAAAGCCGAATCTATTTTTCTGCAGAAGGCGAAGCTGTTCTTCAGTCCATTTTAATTTGTATCTAACGCGCTCTGCTTTTTTAGCTTCGCCTCTAATTCCGCATTTTGTTTCTCCAGCATTTCCAAGCGTTGCAGGAGTTCTTCAATTGTAGGGGTTGGGGTAGTTGAATTCGCTGTCTTTTTCATAAATATATTATACGATAAAATAGGTAAATTCCCCTGATTTTTCATTATTTAAATTACTGTTCTTGCTGTTACAACAGGGTGTGCCTGTTTTTGTTCCAATGATAATCCATCTAATAACCACCTTAATTGGCGTGGACTTATTTTCAGAGGACCCGAATTATTATCTGATGGCCAATGAAAATTTCCTCTCTCCAGCCGGCGATAATAAAGCCAAAAACCGTTATGATCCCATTGAAGAATTTTCAACTTGTCTCGCTGCCGGTTACAAAAAACAAATAAACTCGAAGAAAAAAGATCTAACTCGAATTCTTCTTTTACAAGAGCAGCCAATCCATCGATAGATTTCCGTAAATCTGTGACACCTTGTGCGAGGTAGACACGATCAACCGTAACTTCTTTTAGCATACTGATTTCAATGCCTTAACTACTTCCGCCAGTAGTGTTGGATTAAAGCCAGGTTTAACCACGATGGATGCTGAACCAACATTTATATGTAATGTTTCATTCTGTTGCTCAGATTCTTCTAATGTAACCGGAATCCACTTGCTGTTAGAATCTTGGGTTGAATAGAAATTATCGGCTTTATAAAGCCAATACTTTAACTGATGAATACTTATTTCATTGATTTCACACCATTTGGATTGGGTGAGGCCACTCGCTCTGAAAAGAGCGATCCTACGCTCCCATTCCTTACGCAATTCTGGATTATTTCTTTGGGACATAAAAAAACCTCCTCAAACTTTGATTTGAAGAGATTATCTCACAGGTACTATATATGTTAATAGGTGTATTCTATTTGACTCTTACATTTTTTTATAACTAGATTCAATATCTACATCCAATCCATTGTATCCAGGAATTGCCTTCCACACTCTATCGACTTTTGCATCAATCGGTTCAATTTTATGTTCCTCTCTATACACTTTAATTTCTTTGTAAAGTTCATCATTTTTCTCCTTTAAGGCTGCTGTACCAGAGCCAATAGTATTAAATGGTCCAATAAGATCCGTAATTGTTAAAATGAAAGTACTTAAAAACACTATTAGTATTAGCGAATTTTTTTCCTCATAAAACTCCTCCGCAATATAAACTAATAATTTTAAAATACCCATCAACAATAGACTTATGTAATTAAAAAAAACAATCATAACACTAATCTTATAGGCTTATTATTCCCATCCCATTAACTACACCGTAGGAAAAATCGGCTTTCTTCATGTCGATATTGCTTAGCGTATGTTTCCACGTTTGTTGTTGGGACTCTCAATAAAAAATTAAATATATTAGGGAACTCTATAGCCCCTAAATGAACTTGGACAGTAAGAGTAATAAATATTATACTACTTAATGTACCAAGGAGGCTGACAATATGAAACGAACAAAACACTCAAAAGATTTCAAATTACAAGTCGTAAAAGAAGCCACTGAGACAGGCAATAATTCGTTAGTAGCACGTCGATACGAACTGAATCCGAACATGGTAAGTCGTTGGATTCGTGAATATAAAGATGGCAAATACGGTGAAGTAGATGTTACTGTGCTGCCAGATATTGATTCTAAAGAGTTATCCGAGGAAAATGAAAAGCTAAAAATAATATTAGGTGAAAAAGACCTTGAAATCGCCATTCTACGAGATCTTATAAAAAAGAAAAACCCTCACTTGCTGAAAAACTTGAAGTAGCCGATCGTTGGATTCAAAAAGGCTACCCGATCAAAAAAGTGCTGAAAATCATTGGTATTTCTCGATCCACATACTATTATCAAAAGAACTATCGTGTGGAAGAGAAGAAAGTAAGTGAGGGACTACCAGCACCCGGTTATTCCATCAAAGAGGACGGTAAAAAGGTATCTGATGAACAAATCAAAGAATACCTACTTGAAGAAATTGCAGGCGATGGCTTCAACTATGGCTATCGTAAATTAACAAAATTACTTCGTCGAAAATACCATCTTATCATTAACAAGAAAAAAAGTTTACCGGTTGTGCAAAGAACTTGATATTTTACGCCCGCAACGGCAAAAGAAAGTCTCATACCCTAGAAAACTAGCACGAAATCGGACGATTAAAAGTTCGAACAAATTATGGGAAATTGACATTAAATATGGCTACATCGAAGGTGAAGACCGATTCTTCTTTGTATTGTCCATCATCGATGTGTATGATCGTAGTATTGTCGAATACTATATGGGATTAAGTTGCACAGCAAAAGACCTAAAACAAACTCTTTTGCGGGCATTATTCAAGCGCCAGCAGATAAATGAAAGGGAAAAACCTGTGATTCGCACAGACAATGGGTACTACAGTTTATCTCCCATACCTTTGAAGAATTTTGTAAAAAAATACACTAGAACATGAAAGAATTCCACCAAAAACGCCAAATATGAATGCTCACATTGAGTCTTTTAGAATTTTTGAAGATGATTGTTTATCAAGATGGCAATTTGAAACGTATGCACAAGCCTATGAATCAGTCGCAGAGTTTATGGTGTTTTATAACGAAAGACGCATGCATTCTAGTATTTTAGACTTATCGCCAAATGAGTTTTATGAACAGCAACAATGTGAAAACGTGAAAATCAAAGGGGTACGGGTTTAATCGCCCCTTCCATTTTTTCTTCCTTTTGTCCCAAAAATTATTTCAGCCATTTCTGGAATGGAATCAAGGGCGACGATAGTCGGGCGAAGCCTTTACCCTTGAAGGAATGGAAGCAATGGCTATGATCTCAAAAGGACAAAAGGAAACGAAAAAGAATGTAATTTTAAGATAAAGTGAGATTAAGAGAAATACTGTCCAAAATACGGGGGTTAATCCGACCTTAGTCCGAAATTGGACTAAGGTTTTTAAACTTATTTCAATTAAAAATGGTATCTTTTTTTCGTCATGTATGAATCTAAGCTAAATCCTTATCCTTTTAAAATAGGGGTCACTTTATCAATGGCTTCTTGTAATTTTTCACTGTTTAACCTATACATTTGTTTGGCGTCTTTTGATTCCGTTCCAAGAGCAAATAGTTCTAAGTCTGCTTGACATTTTTTCAAGGTTGAAAGAATTAAGGGTCTTTCTTGTGGGGGTGCGACTTGTAATTTATCGTCAAACAGATCAATCGTTAACTCTCCGTAAGAATTAACCTGTCCCAGAAATACATTTTCAATCGTTACCCCTAGTTTTTCTAATTCAGTTTGTAGCCAAGCCCGACTTCGTCCAATCGTGGCTAGTGGTTCATCCATTATTGTACCATCCATAATAATGGTCTGAGGCTCCTTGATTGAAGCAACCTTCAAGTTTATATCCTTTGCTGTTAAAGGTTGATTTTCTTTCTTTAGCATCACAGATAAATCACCTGTTGCCTCTAAAACAGCAAATTCTACATCAGAGACTTGAAAGACATCCTTCCTGCGAAGTAGCTCTAACAGTTCATCTGTCGTATATCTTTCCTTTTTTAAATTATCTTCCATAATCTTCCCATCTTTGATAAATACAGTTGCTTTTCCTTCTATAAAATTGCGAAAACCTTTACTTTTTAAGGAAATTAAACCACTGAAAAAGGGAATAGCCGCAAAAATGACAATTCCAATAATTCCGTGAAAAATGTTCCGTTCAAGTCCCGTAGCCACTTCTGCACCAATACTTCCAATAGACATACCGGTGACATATTCAAAGAAAGATAGTTCAGACATTTGCTTTTTCCCTAACCACTTTGTAATGAAAAATAAAACAACAACAAATATTGCTGACCGTACAGCTATATCTAACCATTCAGGCACTGCTTGACACCCCCTGTAAATAAAGTTTATCTAGAAACCCTTGTACTGAAGTTCCTCTCCTTCTAACTCGCCGACTCTTTTTTTTAAATCTTTTGTTACTTCGTGTAAGACCATCATAGCCTCATGCAAAGTTCGCTTCGATTCATCATCAAGAGTCCGTAATGCTAAACTTGAGAGACTTGCTTCTACCCCTTTTAGACTGGCAAAACACTGTTTAACATCTGATCCTACTGTCATCCAAATTCTCCTTATCCTTTTGGTTTAAAAATTAAAGCTCCTAACATGCCGAAAACAATGGCAGCTGAAATACCTGAACTAGTTACTTCAAACATTCCTGTCAGTACACCAACTAACCCATGTTTTTCTGCTTCCTGCATCGCACCATGAACAAGCGAATTCCCAAAACTTGTAATCGGAACGGTAGCCCCTGCCCCAGCAAAATCAATCAAAGGCTCGTATAGTCCAAATCCATCTAAAAGCGCCCCAATCACTACAAGAGCACTTAAGGTATGACCTGGTGTCAATTTAAATACATCAAACATAATTTGCCCAATGATACAAATTAAACCGCCTACGACAAAAGCCCAAAAATAGATCATGTTAATTGTTCACCTCCGTATTCAATTGACACTGCATGGGCGATACAAGGAATTGTTTCATTTTGCTGAAAGGACAACGGTGAAAGCAAAGCACCTGTAGCCACAACTAACATTCGTTTAAATTCACCTTTTTTCATGCGGTTTAATAAATGCCCATAAACTACCGTTGCTGAACAGCCTGCACCGCTTGCTCCTGCAAGAACGGGTTGTCCTTCCCGATAAATCATAAGGCCACAATCCTGGTATTGTTCTTCACTAATAGGAGTTCCATGCTTTTTAAATAGATCCATGGACACTTCCTGTCCGATTTGGCCAAGGTCACCGGTTACAATTAAATCGTAATAAGATGGCTCAACATTTCGTTCCTTTAAATGGGCTTCAATGGTATCAACCGCAGCTGGCGCCATAGCTCCTCCCATGTTAAATGGATCTGTCAATCCCATATCGATTACACGACCAATTGTGGCAGATGTGACATGAGGTCCTTCCCCAGAATCACTTAATAGGGCTGCACCTGCACCAGTAACCGTCCATTGTGCCGTAGGTGGCTTTTGTCCACCATACTCAGTTGGATACCGAAATTGTTTTTCAACAGCTGTATCATGACTGGAAGCTCCTGTTAACAAATATTTCGCTCCTTTTGTATTTACAATATAAGCACCTAGAGCCAGTCCTTCCATCGAGGTAGAGCAAGCACCGAATAAGCCAAAATAAGGAGCTCCAATCGTTCTGCTAGCGAAACTTGTTGGGGTGATTTGATTGATTAAGTCCCCAGCTAGGATAAATTGAACTTGATCCTTTTGTATGCCCCCTTTTTCCATGGCTTTTTGGCAAGCCTCTTCAAAAAGGATTTTATGTGCTTTCTCATAGGAATCCTGCCCAAGCCATAAATCAGCATGAAGAGTATCGAAATCATCTGGGATAGCACCATTGGCTTCAAATGGTCCACCAACGGTTCCAGTGGAGATAATGACAGGCTTTTGTTCGAAGATCCATGTACGATGACCTGCTAGCATTATAAACCACCCCATCTGATTAAAATTGTTTTAATTAAGGCAATGATAAAAGCAGAAAACACACCAAATAAAATGACAGAACCGGCTAGTTTAAACATATTGCTGCCTACGCCCAGTACAAATCCTTCGGTTCGATGTTCAATGGCAGGTGATATGACCGCATTGCCAAAACCTGTTACAGGTACAGCTGTTCCAGCCCCACCAAATTGGGCCATTCGATCATATACGCCAAAACCAGTAAGAAGCATTGTAATAAAAATTAACGTACCCACCGTCGGATTTCCGGCCGTTTGCTCAGTAAAATCGAAATAATAAATGTAAAAGTCTGAAATAAGCTGACCAATCAAACAAATAAGTCCACCGGTTAAAAAGGCCTTAATACAATTTTTAACAACCGGTCTTTTGATCTCTCGTTGTTTTTGCAATTTTTGATATTCCTGTTGCACAGGAGTAAGTTGTTTCTTTTGATTGTTAGACATAACTCGATCCTTCCTCTTTAGGTTTGTTCCTTCATAAGACTTTTCAGTTTGTTCAAATCATTTTTTAAGTTCTTCTTATTCATATCGTTTTTTTTCAGTCTTTGCTCGACCTTTTCAAGCTCCCAGAATATTTTTTTATCAGTCGAAACAAAAACTTTATAGTCGGGATACTTTTTTTCTAAGTCGGATTTTACTGACTTCTCGATACTCTTTAATCGAAATCGATCAAAATTCTCAACTTTAATCGCTGCCATAAGCTCTTTATCAGTATTCACAGCTTTTACGTCTGTAATATCTTCCTTGGCAATTATCTTTTCTTTCGCATGATTGGCAACGGATTGATCAATTGGCTTACTTGTATGTACTTGTGAAATACCAAAAGTACTATTACCTTGAGTAAATTCATTTTGATTACCATTACATCCTGATGCGAAACCAATGACCATTATAATAAAAAGTAGGTTTTTCAATGTGGTTATTTTATCTTTCAAAAAAACACCTCCATTTTTTTCCATTATTTAAACAGCTGAAAAAAGGTTGGTTAAGAGGCCAACCTTTTTTCGCCTTACTAATTACTGTTGTTTGTATTGAGGTTCTTCTTGTTCGATTTGTTGAACACGTGGTTCAATGCTGTCTACAACGGATTGGGTTTGCTTAGCTGCATCTTGGTAAAGTTGCTTAGCTTGTTGATTATCTGTACTAAGAGCAAATGTTTCAAAGCTAGCTTGAGCACTTTTCAATCCTGCTAGAGCTGTTTTAACGTCATTTATTACTGTCATGATAATTTCCTCCTTGAATTTTTTTTACTCTTTTATTTTGCTTTATGGAGAATTTTTTATTCAATGATTTTTGGGAAATTTAAATCTAAATTATTTTTGACGTATAGCTCCATTTTTTCGATAATAACCCCTTTTCCATATCCCCATCATTTCTTCTATTTCTCGTTGACAGCAATAGCTCTTATAACTTTTCATTTTTTCTTTTCTCAACTTCAATTTCTTTTACACCCCTACCTTTATAAAATAAGATGATTGTATTTCCTGAAAGGACTAATATTTTTCCCATTTTTCGGATATTATCCCAAAGTTTTAAGAGTTTCTCCCTCTTAATCATCCTATTTATGGGTATTTAACATTGAAAATGTAATAACAAAGATAAACGCATGCATTTGTCGCCGTATTAAGGTTTGTCTAATACATAAAAAGGAACTGTTTTGTTATTAAACATCAAATTTTTCATACATTTTAGAAGGTGAAAAAATGACAACAAAACAAAAAAGGAAATCCTTTCAACGTTTAACGTTAAAACCAAAAAAGGACATTGAAGAAATAAAATTTGGGATTAATCTGAGAGAAAAAGGGTAATAACTGACAAGAAACCAACCTCTTAAACTAGACACAATAATGGTTTAACGCTGTCCATTATGATGTATTGGTTCTACGATCCTTCTATCCATATTCTGTATAAAATAATTTTTTTAACAGACACTATAAAAAACGTTGAAGGAAATGATAAGAATGACAGAGCGTAATAATAATGAGAGCTTGCCAGGTTATGAAAAAATTAAATCGATTCTTAATGAATCACCCGACTTGAATTGTCGAAAGATTGAAGCTGGACAAGTGGGGATTCATATTATTTTCATGAAGAATTTAATTAAGCCAGAGATTCTAAATGAATATGTCATTAAATACATTGAAGAACTTTCTGTAGAATACTTACATTACACCTATTTAATGAAAAACATACCTATAGAAGAAATAAAGGTAAATTTAGAGGAACAAGAGGTAATCTCTTCCCTATTAAAAGGATTTGCTTATATTTATTTTTTAGATGAGAAAAAGGCATTCATGGTGAACTGCGCAAATCCCATTGAACGCTCTATTGAGAAAGCAGAAACAGAATCGTTAGTATATGGACCTAAAATTTCGTTCACTGAATCATTAACTTCTAACGTTAAGATAATCAGACAAAATCTAAATGATTATAATTTGTGCACGGATGAAATAAAGATTGGGGAACGCGCTCAAAAGCAAGTAAGAATTGTATATATAAAAGATATTGCTAACGATGACACTCTTCAGACACTTAAGGAAAGGATTAAACAATTAAAAACGGATAATATAAGTGACAGTTCCGTTTTGGCTCAATGCCTAGAAGATAATCATTACTCTTTATTTCCACAATTTATATTAACAGAGCTGCCCGATCGATTCATCTACTCGATTATAAACGGGCGAATTGGTGTTTTTATAGATGGTAGCCCAGTAGGGATTATAGGTCCTGCTAATTTTTTCTCATTTTTCGAATCAACAGAAGATATCTATTTGAGATGGTCTTTAAGTACATTTATTCGTTTTATCCGATTTTTTGCTATGGTAGGTTCTATTTTTTTAACAGCCATTTATGTGGCTGCCATGACTTATCATTTTGAACTCATACCATCTAAATTGTTATTTATCATTGGACAATCACGTTCACAAGTTCCTTTTCCGCCCTTATTAGAAGCACTCTTACTAGAATTGTTAATTGAGTTACTTAGAGAAGCTGGTGCCCGCCTTCCTACAAAAGTAGGACAAACAATGGCAATTGTAGGAGGTCTTGTCATTGGCCAAGCAACGGTTGAGGCAGGATTAACTAGCAATATTTTAATTATCATTGTTGCATTTAGTGCATTAGGGGCATTTTCGGCTCCTATTTATGAAATGGGCACTGCTGTCAGAATTGCTAGATTTCCAATCATTATTTTAGCAGGTGTTTGGGGGTTAAATGGAATCATTTTTGGTATATGTATTCTAATGGTTCACTTGTTAAAATTAACTTCTTTAAATAAACCTTATCTTGCACCTCTATATCCGCTAAGAATGAAAGATTTGCAATATTTTTTAATACGTCTCCCCCACCATTTTTATATGAGGCGACCGTTAGTAAATCGACCAAAAGACTTCATTCGCCTAAAGGAGCGATTAAGAAATATAACAGATTTAGATGAATTTTGAGGTGCAAAATGAAATCAAATATACGATTTGTTAACGCCTTTATGGCGTTTTATATCATACACACTTCGCAAATTGGTATGGGAATTATTGGAATTCCAAGAATTATCTATCTAGAATCAAAAAAAGATGCTTGGATATCCATTTTACTATCTGGTTTATTCGTTAGCTTGATTACATGGTTAATGATTTCTATCCTAAAAAAAAATGAAGGTGATACTCTTTTTGAAATTCATGAACATATATTCGGACGCTTGATTGGTAGTATTTTCAACTTCCTTATTGTCATTTACTTTATCGCCGTAAATTATTCGATCATCATTAGTTATGTCGAGTTGTCACTAACATGGGGAAATGAAGGAGTCTATGAATGGGTCGGGGTATTGGCTTTATTAATGATAACCATTTATGCTGTATCAGGCGGATTCAGAGTAGTGACCGGTGTTTGCTTCTTATCCTTTTTAATGACTATATGGCTGCTATTTGTTGTGTACCAACCTCTTGAAACCATAAACGTAACAAGGATTTTACCTATAATGACGACAACTCCTTCAGAAATTATGAAAGGAGTTTTCAAGAGCAGTTATACAATGTTAGGTTTCGAGACGTTGCTATTTATTTTTCCCTTTATTAAGGAGAAAAATAAACTTCAACTATTTAGTCAAATAGCAGTCTGGTTTACAACCATTCTTGTTTTACTAACAACTGTAGTTGCTATTTTGTTTTTTAGCGCTAAAGAATTAGAGAAGAATGTATGGCCTGTTGTCAGCATGATTAGCACGGTCCATTTTCCATTTATTGAACGCTTTGAATTTGTTGCGGTTCCATTATGGATTTTAGTTATTTTTCCAAACCTATGTATCACTCTATATATTTCTTCAAAGGGTATTAAACAGATTTTTCATATAAAACAAAAACATGGAATATGGCTCATCTCGATTATCCTTTTTATCTGCAGTTTTTTCATTACGAAAAGAGTAGATATTAATTATTTTATAGATCAAATTGGCAAAACTGGATTTTTCCTCTGGTTTATCTATCCAATTTTCTTATATGTAATCATCTATATAAGATCAAAAATCAATACTCGTTCCAGACGGAGTTGATAAAATGAAAAAAATGGTTATTCTGCTGTGTTCTCTTCTTTGTACTGCATGCATGGCCCCTGAAAAAATAATAGAAACGCAAGGGATTTCAACGATTATTGGTTATGACTTGCTTGATGACAATACATACAAAGGCACTATCAGTTTGTTACAATTTGACCGAAAAGAAGAAAAGACCAGTGTAACCCTTTCAGCTGAAGGAACGACTAATAAACAAATCAGACAAAAACTAGAGGAACAAACAAGCCATGACATTACGTCTGGTCAATTAAGGTCCATACTGTTTAATAAAAATATGGCAGAAACAGGAATTTCTTCTTTTCTGGATACAACGCAACGAGATAGCATGATCAGTTCTTTAATCTTTTTGGCCATTACTGATAATGCTGAGGAGACGATTAACAATACAAACTATGAAGAATATCCCGAAATGGGATCCTATATCTATCAACTATTGAATAAACATGAAGAGAAAGAAATGTTAGTCAACTCCAACTTACATGATTTTATAACCACTCTATATGAAATTGGTATCGATCCTACCCTACCCATCATAAAAAATTCAAAGGGGGTAGCACCTTCTATAGATGGTGTTGCATTATTCAAAGAAGATAAAATTGTTGGGTCTATTTCGTTGATAAACACCCTTTACATAAAATTATTCACAAATAAAAAGGCATTTTTAGGTGATATAACTGTAGAGATTGCTGCTGATGAACTAGAGAAAAGGGGTATGGCCGAACTCAACCTTCCTAAAAGCGATAGTTATAAGATTACACTTCATCCAATAAAGTACAAAGGTAACATTGAAATAAAGAGCGAAGAATTGGTTCATTTAAATGCAACGATATCCGTTTCAACATTAGAACTTCAACCCACTACATCTTTGAATAATAAAGAAACACTAAACAAAATGGAGCAATTAATTAGTGAAGCCCTAAACAAAGAATTTGGAAATATACTTGAGGAGTTCAAAAATTTAAATACGGATCCCATTGGCATCGGAAGAAAAATAAGAAGTGTAAGAAAATATTCCCATTTAACTGAGAAAGATTTAAGACAAAAATACTCAGCACTAAAGATAAAACCAAATATAAAGGTGGAAATTAAGCGAACTGGAACAGTTGATTAACATATTTTTAGGAACAAAAGCGCTAACACCGACTTAACACGACCCAAGTGTTGATGAACTCCAACATGGTTTTTTTCTTATTTACGATGGAAATTCATTACTAAAAAACGGTAATACTAAAAAGGCAGCTCAAAGAGTTTGAATTCAAAAATATCTGTTACCTTTTCATTTAAATATAGAGGTGATATCAATAGATAATATATTTGAAAATCTTAAGGAAATACATTTATTAGAAGATAAGCTCTATCATTTAGAATTAAATGGTTGGCTAAAAATGAGTTTTTAACTTGGGAATGGTGGATACTAGTCGTTTTTTTAGTTGTGCCTTGGGTTATATGGGCTAAACTTGTTAAACGATACATTATTTTAGAAATTTTGTTATTTGGTACCATAATTATCATAACAACAACCTTATTAGATGTAGTTGGTGCACAATACAGTTTTTGGGATTACCCATTGCATTCCTACCTTTTATTCCCAGGGCCTTTCCTTTTGATTTTTCAATGGTACCTGTAGCTTACATGTTGTTATATCAATATTTTAGAAGATGGAAATCTTTTATTTTAGCCCAGATCATTATGGCACTAACATATGCCTATATAGGTGAACCCTTTTGCGAGTGGGTCAAACTTGTTAATTATTTAGAGTGGAGATACAGATATTCATTCATATATTACATCATGGTTGGAATTGTAACTCGAGCTTTAATACTAAAACTAGCCTCTTTATCTAAACCTCAAGATCTTACAACTAAGTAAAATTTAAATTGGAGGAAAAAACTTTGGAAGAAGTCAATATTGGTTTACTGACGATCAAAGTCATCGTTGGTTTTGCCACTTTATTTTTTATCATTATCATAACAGGCAGAACATCCATCTATCAGTTAACCCCGTTTCACTTAGTTTTTGTGTTAGTACTTGGAGATCTTTTAGGAAATACCATTTATGAAGATAAGGTAGGGATTTTTCATTTTTTATATGCCATCGGATTGTGGACGTTTCTTATGTTGGGAATAGAGTTTATGACTCTAAAAAATAAATCGACACGTTCTCTCTTATTAGGCAATCCTAACATCATCATTCGAGATGGTGTTATGGACAGAAAGTTACTTACAAAGAACAAATTGGATGTAAATCAAGTATTGAGTATACTCCGTCAAAATAATGTCTTTCTCTATAGCCCCTAAATGAACTTGGACAGTAAGAGTAATAAATATTATACTACTTAATGTACCAAGGAGGCTGACATAATGAAACGAACAAAACACTCAAAAGATTTCAAATTACAAGTCGTAAAAGAAGCCACTGAGACAGGCAATAATTCGTTAGTAGCACGTCGATACGAACTGAATCCGAACATGGTAAGTCGTTGGATTCGTGAATATAAAGATGGCAAATACGGTGAAGTAGATGTTACTGTGCTGCCAGATATTGATTCTAAAGAGTTATCCGAGGAAAATGAAAAGCTAAAAATAATATTAGGTGAAAAAGACCTTGAAATCGCCATTCTACGAGATCTTATAAAAAAGAAAAACCCTCACTTGCTGAAAAACTTGAAGTAGCCGATCGTTGGATTCAAAAAGGCTACCCGATCAAAAAGTGCTGAAAATCATTGGTATTTCTCGATCCACATACTATTATCAAAAGAACTATCGTGTGGAAGAGAAGAAAGTAAGTGAGGGACAGTACCAGCACCCGGTTATTCCATCAAAGAGGACGGTAAAAAGGTATCTGACGAACAAATCAAAGAATACCTACTTGAAGAAATTGCAGGCGATGGCTTCAACTATGGCTATCGTAAATTAACAAAATTACTTCGTCGAAAATACCATCTTATCATTAACAAGAAAAAAAGTTTACCGGTTGTGCAAAGAACTTGATATTTTACGCCCGCAACGGCAAAAGAAAGTCTCATACCCTAGAAAACTAGCACGAAATCGGACGATTAAAAGTTCGAACAAATTATGGGAAATTGACATTAAATATGGCTACATCGAAGGTGAAGACCGATTCTTCTTTGTATTGTCCATCATCGATGTGTATGATCGTAGTATTGTCGAATACTATATGGGATTAAGTTTTGCACAGCAAAAGACCTAAAACAAACTCTTTTGCGGGCATTATTCAAGCGCCAGTAGATAAATGAAAGGGAAAAACCTGTGATTCGCACAGACAATGGACCACAGTTTATCTCCCATACCTTTGAAGAATTTTGTAAAAAAAATACACTAGAACATGAAAGAATTCCACCAAAAACGCCAAATATGAATGCTCACATTGAGTCTTTTCATAGAATTTTTGAAGATGATTGTTTATCAAGATGGCAATTTGAAACGTATGCACAAGCCTATGAATCAGTCGCAGAGTTTATGGTGTTTTATAACGAAAGACGCATGCATTCTAGTATTTTAGACTTATCGCCAAATGAGTTTTATGAACAGCAACAATGTGAAAACGTGAAAATCAAAGGGGTACGGGTTTAATCGCCCCTTCCATTTTTTCTTCCTTTTGTCCCAAAAGTTATTTCAGCCATTTCTGGAATGGAATCAAGGGCGACGATAGTCGGGCGAAGCCTTTACCCTTGAAGGAATGGAAGCAATGGCTATGATCTCAAAAGGACAAAAGGAAACGAAAAAGAATGTAATTTTAAGATAAAGTGAGATTAAGAGAAATACTGTCCAAAATACGGGGGTTAATCCGATGTAAGTCCTAAATAAAATTTGTTAGGATAAGAGCACATCAATTTTCTTGGTGAATATAAACTTTAGTCTTCAACAATCAGGCGCTTTAATGAAGTAACTAAAGCCTAATTTTTCACTTATAACACCGAGAAATTAGGCTTTTTATATTTTGATTTCCTTAACGTTGTAAATCCGCATTTTCCTGACGCTACCCCTTCTTGAGGATTGTTTAAACGTAAATAACACATAATAAGATTAACTCCTAAAAAGGAAGTGTATCAATATGGATGAAAAATATGAACATATAGATAAAGAAGATATTCCTTATACAGATGTATCAACCGTTGAGACTAGAAAAAATTTTATCATACCCGAGGATTTACCCGAAGGTTCGTATGGAGCACCTCGAGGTGAGAATGAACCTGTCCAAGGAAAATCCACTCCATGGAAAAAAGGTCAACGACCATATAGTGCATTTAATTATGAGTTTAAGTCCTTTCATCAAGATTTACCAAGAGAATACCCAGGTGCTCATCCTACACATGATGACGGTGAGGTTAATCAAGAACCTCCATATGATGAAAGCAACTAGCCCTTAAACGGGGCTAGTTTTGCATTTTTTTTGCTACAAAATAGGCACAGCCAAAATTACAATATTCATACAAGTATTCGGTCAACGTACCAATTTTTGTATCAAACGTTGCTTTAGGATTTTCATCTTCAAAGAAGCCCCTTAATCTTAATTGACCATAACCCCAATCACCAACTATATAATCATATCTTGATAATATGTCACTAAACCGATTTCGGAATGCTTCTTCATTAAAACCATTGCGAAAATCTTTAATAATCTCGTAAGATTGATTATTAATACTAATCATCTAACCACCTCTTTTATTTTCCCTTAATTAAAATTATAACTTAATCCCCATCAATTACTAAGAAAAAAAAACTGATTCAAGTGCAATATAACAAATAGGAGGTGTTTTATTTTGCAAAAACGATTAATTGCAGCTGCTCTTTTAGGTACAGCCCTTCTTACTGCATGTGGTACCAATAATAAAAATGTTGCCGAAAGTCCCGGAATTTATAAGCACTCGGGAAATACGATAAATAAACAAAATGACGAAGATTTGTACAACCCGGAAAAGGTGAATACACAATCTGAAAAAGAAAAAGAATTTGGTTTTGTTCGCCAAGTAAAAAGTCCAGTACCAAATAAAAACGTCAATTTCAATCAAGATAACGCGATGAACAGGGAAAAAGTTGCTAAATCAATCAGCAATATGCTTGTAACCATTCCGAATGTCCATGATGCTTCGGTACTTGTTACTGACGAAGAGGTATTGGTTGCTTATCGAACAGATGCTAAAGACAAAAAAGACCGCTTTGAAGTAGCTGATCAAGTGAAGAAAACAGCCATGTCAGTGGTTCCAAGATGGTTTCATGTTTATGTTACAGATGATACATCATTAAGGCAAGATGTTAAAAATATTGCCTACATGGATTCAAATTCACAAAATAAAGAAGAAACCATTAAAGGTCTCGTTAAAAGAATGTTAAGCCGTTCACCTCAAGGGCGTAAAGTAAATGATGGAGAAAACCCAAACGGTGAAGTTATTAATAAACATAAAAACAAAGCGGAAGATCAAGATGAATACCGCGAACGAATGGATAATGGGAACTTATAGTGATTAACTGCGTCGTAATAGACGCAGTTTTTTTTACCATTATTTTATACTTATGAAATATTCGTTCGTTCAAATAATAATTGATAGCAATCATTAAGTTACAAGGAGGCAAAGAATGTGCGTATCCTACTATGTTCACTTCTATTGCTTGCATTTATTTCGCCAACTTGTTTTGCTTCAAGCAAAACTTTATCAGATGAAGAAATTTTTCAAAAAAGAATGGAATTATATAAAAGGGTAGAAACAGTTACAAATATTCCTTGGTATTATATGGCTGCAGTTGATCATTATGAAAGAAGTATCCGTTCAGTTAGAAATGATTTGCCAAAAGCAAAAGGGATAACAGGCATTTATTTTAAACCCGAACAATGGAGCGGTCTTTTAAATCCTGACAGGAAAGATGTTCATCCGTTATCTATTCAGTTTTTTAACGGAATAGGTGTCGATGGAAATGGCGATGGAAAGGCTAACATAAATGATGACGTCGATATTCTATTTTCATTTGCCAATCATATTTTAAATTACGGAATAGATGAAGATCAATTTAAAATTGCTTTATGGGAGTATTATAAAAGGGATAAAACCGTTGGTATCATCATGGAGAAAGCAAGGCTCTATAAACATTTTGGCAGATTAGATTTAAATCATAAAACATTTCCTTTACCGAGAGGGTATAACTATACGTATCACAATACTTGGGGAGATTCTAGGGGTTGGGGAGGCAGGAGAATACACGAGGGTACAGATATTTTCGCAGGATATGGCGTCCCCGTTCGATCCACAAGTTACGGTATTGTTGAAATGAAGGGATGGAATAAATTTGGGGGTTGGCGAGTAGGTATTCGCGATATTAATAATACGTATCATTATTTTGCCCATTTAAATGGATTCGCGAAAGGATTAAAGATTGGACAAATTGTGAAACCGGGAACATTGATTGGAAGTGTAGGAAGTACGGGTTACGGCCCTCCAGGAACATCTGGAAAATTCCCTCCGCATTTACACTACGGTATGTATAAAGACAACGGGCGCACAGAATGGTCATTTGATCCATATCCATATTTAAAACAATGGGAACGCTTAGACAGAATAAGAGCCTCAAAAAAATGAGGCTCTTATTTTTTCTTTGTTGATTCTTTTTCTTTTTTTTCTTCACCATCTAATTGAATTGATGGTGGGGATGATTCTCCGTTTCCATTATAATACTGTGGAACATCCATATGATAAGCACCTGTAAGTAGTGAAACAGTTTGAGAATATTCCTTAACATCTGTTGCAAATGGAATAATTGTTTGGACATTAACCTTCACATCAATATTTAATTTAATTTCAGTTCCATTTATTCCTGTTTCACCCATTTCATGTTTTAAATCTACAGCAGCATCACCAATCACATGTAATCTAATCGGAATATTAGGACCCAGATTTCCAAGTAGGATATTATCAGTTGCTCTTCCAATTGGAACAGAATAAACAAGTTCCCCTGAATTAGAGTCCTTTTTCAAATCAGTAAATCCTTGGATATTTCCTTCTTCTGCTCCGTCTAAATAAGATTGTATATCTTGTTGAATTTGTGCAGCTATTTTATTCCCTATCCCCGGATATATGGATATAGATGAGATATTTCCTTTATTATTTTCCTTAGTGAATGAATTTCATAATTCTTAGCCCTTGTGTATCAAGGGGTTTAAGAGATAAAAAAAGAAGTACCTCCCCAAATCTTGTATAATGGTAGTTGACCAGTAAGCCCCCATTCAAACAACGCATATAAATGATCAGCACCCCTTAGTACAATAATCGTATCAATTAAGGAGGTGCTTTTCCTATGTCACAACAAAAACTAACAATCGTCCCCGTTTCAATACAACCAGAAAAAAATATTATAACATCCACAACTTCGAAAGATCCTTCAAATAGCTTTTGCACAATCAAAATTGAAGCTGCTGAAATTTCCTTCTTCAACGGCGTAGATGAGCACATCATCCAAACGGTCATGAGGGAGTTGAAAAATCTATGAAACATGATTATACCAGTGTAAAAAACATTTATATTATTTGCGGTAAAACAGATATGAGGAAGGGAATTGATGGATTAGCAACGCTAATTCAAGATTCTTTCGAACTTGATCCATATGGAGATTCTATTTTCCTTTTCTCTGGTTGGAGTAAAGACCGTTATAAATGTTTATATTTTGATGGCGATGGTTTCGCCATGCTTTATAAGCGACTAGATGGAGGAAAACTTCAATGGCCAAAAGATGAAAATGAAGTACGTAAACTTTCGCAACAGGAGGTTCGCTGGTTGTTAGAAGGGTTGTCCATTCAGCAACCAAAGGCCATTCAAAAATCACAAAAAGGAGTATTCTAAACAAGCTAGAAATGTTGGTTTATAGCCATTTTCAACTTCGCTTTCTACGTTAAAAATGTTATAATATAACTAACTTATGGTGAACGAAAAGTGGTGAAATAAATGGTTAATACTTCTTCCAATAACAAGAATCCATATGGGAAATTAATTCGACTTCTCGAAGAACAATTGGCTCATTCAAATCAACAAAACAAAGACTTATCGAAAAAGCTAGATCAATCAACTAAACAGATTGAAGCGCTAACTGAACAAATTCGCCATTTAACAAAAC
The DNA here is from genome assembly GCA_016756695.1 of Heyndrickxia sporothermodurans. Classification (GTDB taxonomy): domain Bacteria; phylum Bacillota; class Bacilli; order Bacillales; family Bacillaceae_C; genus Heyndrickxia; species Heyndrickxia sporothermodurans. The sequence continues at coordinate 2,540,332 of CP066701.1, read as the reverse complement.
TTTTATATGGATCGAAATCCGAAAAATCGAAATACAACGTACCAGATGGGCAAGGCTCATTATTTGATGATGACCCGGCTTTTAGCGAACCTGAGCACACAGAAGAACAAAGCCAACAGACAATCTCTTATACTGTTGTACGAAAAGTTAAATCAAAAAAACGAAATGATTCCTTGCATGATGGTATTGAAGTAGAAGCTATTCACCATCATCCGAAAAATACAATCTGTGACTGTTGCCAAGGGCAAATGATTGAAATTGGTAGTACACTTGTACGTGAAGAAGCAAAATTTATTCCTGCAAAAATGATGAAAGTACAGCACATTGAACATGCGTATGAATGTAAAGACTGCAAAGTTGATTCATCACAGCCAGCACAAATCAAACGCGGGAAAGCACCACAACCAGCGATTCAGCGTAGCATCGCAAGTCCTAGCGTACTTGCCAAAGTCATCTATGATAAATTTGCACAATATTTACCTCTTTACCGTCAGGTAAAGGAATGGAATCGCTATGGACTGAATACCAATGATAAAAACCTATCGAATTGGGTTATCCGTGTAGCACATGATTGGCTGTTACCTGTATACGAACGAATGAAAGAGTTGATGATGGCAAAATCGGTTTTGCATGTCGATGAAACATACGGACAAATTATCAACCGATCCGATGGGAAATCTGGCCAAGCCAATGCGTATAATTGGGTGTTTCGAAGTGTGCTGCCAAGCCAAGGGCCAACAATGACTCTCTTTCAAAGCGCATTATCTCGAGCTCGATCTGTCCTTGAAAGTTTTATTGAAGGCTTTTCTGGAACGATTGTGTGTGATGGTTATTCTGCTTATGATAAGTTGGAAGGCGTTAATTTCGCAAATTGTTGGGCGCATGTTCGTCGTTATTGGCTGAAAGCTGATAGCAAAAATGGTAGAATCGGTGTGAAATATTGTGATGATTTATATCGACTAGAAAGGCAATTTAAACGTTTGTCTCCGAGTAAACGAAGAAAAAAACGTCAAAAGTACTCGAAGCCAATCGTGGAGGAATTCCTTCACTGGGTTGAAACATCACCATTTTACGGAAAAAATGCGTTAGCAAAAGCAGCTGAATACACATTAAACAGGGCAAATGGACTCAAATTATTCCTGAATGATGGGCGAATTGAAATGGATAATAATCCAGCCGAGAACGCCATCCGTCCCAACGTTATAGGAAGAAAAAATTGGCTCTTTAGTGTAAGTGAAGCTGGTGCAAAAGCGAATGCCATCTGTTTAAGTATTGCTGAAACTGCCAAAAGTAACGGCGTTGATTTCTATGAATATATAAAGAAACTTTTTACGGATTTACCAAATCTCGGCGTCCAACAAAACCCTGAAATTTTAGATCAATACATGCCCTGGTCAAAAATGATTCAGGCAGAATGTAGCAAATAAATGAAATAGCCGTAATTCGATTAAAAAAGTCAGAATTTACGGCTATTTACGATGCGTACCGAAAGGTACACTTATTTTTTATAATTCGGGCTTACGTTGACCACAAACCATAAAAAGACTGGAGGAGTACTTCTTATGACTATTATACGACAACCTAGCCTATTTGGCATACAGGAATTATTTGACATGGAACCTACCCAAAAATATGAAGCCATTATTTCAGCGGTAGATTTGGATTCGATGTACCATCAAGTGGCGAAAAAATCACGGTTGGGTGCACCGGAAGAACTAAACTATCACCATGATTATCTCCACCTTTGTAAGATACATAGAGCGCATCCCTACGATGAAGGATCTTATAAAACGTCTTCATGATGATCTAGCTTTTAAGTTAAATTGTGGCTTTTTGGTTTCTGATCATGTGCCTTCAGAATCCTCCTATTCACGTCTCATAACGAAATTGGAGGAAAGCGATATCCTTGAGAAAGAACAAGAAAAAGTGGTCCTCCAGGCTATTGCAGAAGGTTTCATCACGGATGATACAGTGGTATGATGCAACCCATTTTGAAGCACGAGACCAAGCGCAAACCAAAAGAAGAAAAGCCAAAATCTGAACCCCAAAAACGTGGTCGGAAATCAAAAGATGAGCGTGACGGGTGGCTTAAAGAACAAGCTGAAACGGAAGCCAATTTACCTTTATATGATAGAAAAATTGTGGTACCAATTAGATGTTCCCCTAGCCGAACTACGTGCCGAAGTTCCCCAAGACCCTAAATGGGGCGTGAAAAAGAACTCAGAAGGACAAAATGTTTTTGGTTTGGCTACAAAGGTCATTTAGCCGTTGGTACATCAAGCCAATACATTCTACAGGCTCTTTTTTCATCTGGGAGTCTAAATGATGGTAAGGCTATCCCTTTACTGAAAGGAATTCAGGAACGCCTTCACCTTCCATTACGTTATCAAACAATGGATGCGGGCTATGACTATGAACCCATATACGAGCAGGTACATCGAATGGGACAACAATCCGTCATCGCGTATAATAAGCGAAATGAAGGGGAAATCATTGGCTATGATAAACACTTTGCCCCAACTTGTTTCAGAGAGCATTCTTATCGTTATGATAGTTTTGATCCTAAATATGAAACATTGAAATACACAAGACCAAAGGAATGCGACTGACTGTCCCTTAGCTAATGAAGGTATTTGCCAAAAGGTTTATAAAGTGAAAATCACTTCAGACCTTCGCAGATATACCGCACCAGCACGCGGGTCACAAGCATGGAAAAACATTTTCAAACGTCGTACTGCCGTAGAACGGGTTAATGCCTATCTGAAAGAATTCTTTCAACTGAACAATGTTCGCTATCGTACTGGGAAACGTGCAAAAATTCATTTTGACATGGTAACCCTTATTTATAATGCTTCAAAGTTAGCCGCAGACCGAATTAATGTACAATTAAATCAGCAACAAGTAGCATGATTTCTGTTTTTAAAAATATATTTTAGAAATTCTGTAGGATTCTGTATTTTTAAAAAGAGCAATTATGAAATTGACTCTAGTACTAATAATTTTATTTAGAGTTTCTTGATCATTTTTTAATTTATCAATCGCATAGCTTACAGCATTCGCAGCAATTTTTTGGTTTTGACTCTCTGCATACTTGATTAATGTTGGTTTAATCCCTTTATTAACGAGTAATATACCAATAACTGTCGAGAATGTAAAAAAAACAAACGTTAACAGAAGAACATAACGAACAGGCAACGGTCCGCGCCGGGATTTATGTGGACGAAATTTTCCCAAGTTAAAATCCACCCTTACAAGGTATATGTATGCTTGTAAAAATGTAACCACTTTGCCAACATTCATTTTAAGCTTTTAGTAAAGATTCTTTATATCGATGACTATCACCATTGAATACGACCAAGTGAGAATGATGAATCAGTCGGTCAATGACTGCTTCCGTCAAAATGGGATCTCCGAAGACGTGATTCCATTGACCGAACTGTAGATTAGTTGTAATGATGATGCTCTTTGCCTCGTAACACATAGATATAACTTGGAACAGTAATTCTCCACCTTGTTTATGCAGCGGTATGTAGCCTAGCTCATCAAGGATCAGACAGTCCAGCTTTTCAATCTGCTTGAAGACCTTAGAAAGTGTTCCTTTTTCGTTTGCTTCAAGGAGCCGATTTACCAACCCAGCGACTGTATAGAACTTTACTGACTTGCCAAACTTTTGTATGGCATTTAAGCCAATCAATGTTGCCAGATAGGTTTTGCCGGCACCTACACCACCGTAAAAGATGGTATTCTCCTGCTGTTCAATAAATTCTCCGTTTAACAGACTTTCCCTGGTCATTCCTGCCGGAATTTGAACCTCACTCCAGTCAAAAGGTTTACCCTGTACTTTTGGAAGAGTCGCTTGGTTTAAAAGGAGGTTGGTCCGGCGTTCTTCTCGCCGCTGGATTTCTGCTTCAAATAGCTTTAATAAAAACTCCTCATGGGAAGTAGCTTCAACTTCACGATAATGCTCTTTAATCCAGCTAAGCTTTAATCGTTTTGCGTATATGAATTTCCTCGTGCATTATGCATCACCCCTTTATGGAGTTGATCATAACGTTCGAGTCCTCTCGTTGCTTCAGGCAGGGTGGGAAGCGTTATTTTTGGTTTAATTTCACTTCGGATTCCACTACCATGATAAGCTGATAGAATACTTGTTTAATGGCATCCACGGAGGGATGCCCGTGTTCAGAGGAGATGACAAGCGCTTTTGTTATAAGACTGAAATCATGTTCCTTCAAAATCAGCGATAATAGTTTCAGTGCTTCCGACTTTTCTACGACAGTACAGGACTGAAAATAGTTTTTCCATTCCTCCGGTAGTTGGTCGTAGAAACTAGTATATTTAAGTGCCGTAGGCCGTTTGGCCATTAAATTTAGATATGGCTGCCACTTCATCGACTTACGGTACTGTCCATAGAGCCGTGAATGCCTAACGACAAGCTGACGCTCATCATCCAAAATCTCAACAGTGTTGTATGAGATTTTTACGAGAACTCTGTTTAATGCAAATCTTGGGGAAGTGGAATACAGATTGAGGTCCACCTTAACATAGCCATATTTATCGGCCTTCAGTGTTTCATATCTTACACACTCGTATTCTTTTGCTGGCAATAGTAGAAAGGCTGCCTTATCCTCCTCGAATAGTTCTGATATGGCCCAATCCTTTTGGTAATGCTTCCTCAAGCGGTCTTTTTCTGCCTTCCCCCACAGTTCCTTATTTAACTCATCCAATTCAATGACATGGAGCCCAGGAAGGAGAAAGTTATTCCTGACATACTTGACCATTGCCTCTACATGTCCTTTTTCATTACCGCTGGCGGGATTACAGAATTCACATTCAAACCCATAATGTAAAACGAAGTTTTGAAATTCCTCTGTTAAATGCCGTTCTCCATTTGGCAATATCTTTTTGACGGCAGGTGAGAGGTTGTCAAAGCGAATCGCCTTTGGCACTCCACCCATATGATGAAACACTCTTTTTAACCCCTCTAGGAAACACTCCTTGTTTTGTGAAGGGAAGACTTGAAAATAAAAAGCATTGCTAAAAGGAAATGACATTACTAAGTAGGGCAAAACTATTTCTTCCCCACCATAAATAAACGGGGCCTCTCCAAAATCGACTTGTGCTGTTCCAGAGATGGCCTCAAGTGGTAAGGCTGCTTGATCTGCCTGGTTTAATAATTCTTCTTTTCTCTTGGAAACATAATCGCGAACTGTTCGGTCAGACCCCTTAAAATTGAACTGTTCCTTAAGGAGCTCCCACATTCTCTTAGCTGTTCTACGAAACTTCTTTTTCTTTTTCAAGTCCTCCTTGATCCATTCATCTATTACTGGCTTCACTGGTCCTAAAACCGGTGATACTCTCGTCTGTTTCTTTTTTGGCTGTTCGTTGAAATCCTCCATATCCGCATATTTCTTAACTGTTCTAGGATCTCTACCTGTTCTTTTTGCTACATCCGAATAACCGCAAAATGACCTTTATTGTTAACCTGTTGTCTGATATAATTGATTTCACCACTGCCAACATCTCCTTAAATACCTCCTGCATGACTTTGTCCCAACAGGAAGTGTAGTAGTATTTAAGAATGTTGACAAGTGGTTTTTAATTTGTGCTTGTGCTGGTACTTTTTAGGCAGCACAAATTAATTGCCATCCCCTACATATCTAGAATGCCATAAACAACGAAATTTTCCCAAGTTAAAATCCCCCCTTACAAGCTATATGTATGCTTGTAAGAGGGGATCTAGGATTACATTTACAAATGTTTTTATATCATTTTTAACAATGCATCTTTACCTATCATCCCTTTTTCAATGCCAATCTGTTCCGCTTGAATGGTAATTGATTCTAATGGAGCTTCAAGTAATTGTTCAATGGTTTTGACTCCAACGGCTCTACCTGCAATGATTTTTCGATCTTTTAATTTATCATTTAACAAACTAACATCCAGTGCACCGCACATAATATACCCGTTATCGTTCGACACAGTAAGTAGTGTAGTTTTTGGAAGATTTACGGTGGTGGCAATAAATGTATATCCATTAATTACGACTGGTTCAATTGTAACCAAACGCCTCGCTCCTTTCATTTATCCCAACTACTATTATGTGTATGGAATAGGCGTAAAGTGGTTACAATATCGGATTAATTACTGTATAACTTTTTCAACTTCCATTCCATCACATCACGGATAAATTCAGGCATAAAATACTGCTTCTCTGCTGAATTAAATTCCGGAAAGAAGTGTCCAAATGTATACATATCAACCGTTCCTAATGTATACATTTTATCTTCCTCAAGTTTCATTCCATTAATCAACAGGTCATTTTTTCTAATTGAAATATTATTGTAAACAAAATTTCCTAATATGGTTCCGCGAAATCCTAATCCCTTTAACTCTAATGGCGGCCATTTAGGATCAAATGATTGCTGTAGAACACTTTTCAACTCAGCCCCGCTTAGCTTTATCATACATGGATTAATCGGATGTGGAAGAATTTTATGGATTTCATATTTTGTTACAATCCCTTTCTCCAAATGATCGAGTAAGAGTCCGGCATTTATCATCGCACAGTCTGCACTACACCATTCTTGAATCGCCTCACAAAGAATATGTGGAAGAATTGAATCTTGAAACCACTCCACTGAAAGGGGTTCGGGTATTGTGACTACTTCTTGAAAAAGCAATTTCCTGCCGTCTTCATAAAACTTTTCAATTTCAATCGTTTCATTTATTGGTGCGGGTAAATTCTCTATCTTATATAATTGGGCTTTCTTATTTTTTATTTCCTTTTTTTCAACATCTATTTTCAACTGTACATGGCCAACAAACTTCCCATGTTTCCCCGCAGCACCCAATAAAGTTGTTCCGAGAGCATTTGTTATTAATCTCCCGTTTTCAAGAATATGATGGGTATGTCCACCTAGTATAATGTCTATTTCAGGATAAAGTTTCGCTATTTTCTCGTCATCATGAATTCCTAAATGAGATAACAATATGATGATATCCGATTCTTTTTTCAATCGTTCAACTTGGCGCTGTATTTCTTCAATCGGATCTTTTAAATCCCATCCGAGAATAGAATACAATTTTTTAAAATTGGCGGTTACACCTGTGATTCCCACTTTTATTCCCTTTTCTGTCTGATAGATTTGATAAGGGATTGTCCAAGATGGTCGTTCATTTTGTTGATTATATAAATTAGCTAAAATGACATCAAACTCAGCTTCGGTGTATAGAGTGTCCAAATCATTATATGGAAGGGTGATGCCCTCATTATTTCCAATGGTAACAGCTGTATAGCCTACTTCATTTAGTAATTGAATATTTTGCTTTCCTACTGTTGATTCAGTCAAAGGATGCCATCGGTCAACATGATCGCCTATATCGAATAGAAAGACTTCTTCACCATTTTCTTCGTTAATTTTCTTTTGATGTAAAAGAAAATCTCTTATTCTTGGCCAATTTTCAAAATGACTATGTATATCATTTGTATGGTAAATATGAATAGTTTCAATCATACATTGCACTCCTAAATGTTCTAACTGTTTTCACTAAATAAATCTAATTGTCTTGGTGCTAATCCTTGATATTCTATGGATAACATCTCAATGAATTGTTTCGCATTATCTGCAGCATCTCCACCGGAGTTATTATTAAATATTATATAGAGGTCCTTAGATTGCTTATTTAGCTCGATAATATACTTTTTCCACTCCAAAAGTTCATGTTGGTTGTATCGATACAAATAGCGAACTTCTCTCCAATCGCCTTGATTTGGTTTTCGCCAACCATGAATATTTCTTCCATGAAACCGAATAAGTGATTTATACGTGTTCGTTGCTTCTAATATAATTGGTATAGAGCCTACCCCTGCCTGTGGTTCGTCACAAATACTATGAATCCAGCCTTCACTTTTCATAAAATCTAAAGTACTTTTAATAAATTGCGGGTAATACCATGATTGATGTCTGAATTCCAGCGCGATCGGAAATTCTTTCATTTTTGTTTTGCAATATCGTAAGTAATCCACATGGCTTTTTGTGCAATCAAACCACGGTGGAAACTGAAATAATACCATACTCAACTTACCAGCTTCTTTGAAAAGATGAATCGATTTTTTGAAAGCATCGAACATTTCTTTTCTAGAAGAAAAAGGGTTTTTCCCACGCCCATGTCCTGTCATTCCTTGGTATGCTTTGACAACAAATTGAAAAGTGTCAGGTGTGTCATTAATCCATTTTTGAACACTGTTCTCAGGTGGTACAGCATAAAAAGTCGAATCTACTTCTACAATTGGAAAATGTGCTGCATACTCCTTGAGCTTATCTTTTTGTGAAGACCCATTCGGGTAAATTGCATCATGATCTCCCCATCCAGCTAAACCTATGTATATCAATCGATTCACCTACTTTCCTTCATGATATCGTATCATAATTTCATAAAGAAGATGTAAAGGTAAGCCCTTTTATTCGAAAAAAATCACTTGGATCAGCTCCAAGTGATTTTTTCGTAAAGTTTATTAACCGATAGAACCTTCCATTTCGAACTTGATCAGGCGGTTCATTTCTACAGCGTATTCCATTGGTAATTCTTTCGTAAATGGTTCAATGAAGCCCATTACGATCATTTCAGTCGCTTCTTCTTCTGAAATACCACGGCTCATTAAATAGAATAATTGTTCTTCAGATACTTTCGAAACTTTCGCTTCATGTTCTAATGAAATATTGTCATTTAAAATTTCATTATATGGAATTGTATCAGAAGTTGATTGATTATCCATAATTAATGTGTCACATTCAATATTTGAACGTGCGCCTTCAGCTTTACGGCCGAAGTGAACGATTCCACGGTACGTTACTTTCCCACCGTGTTTTGAAATTGACTTAGAAACGATTGTTGAAGATGTGTTTGGCGCTAAATGCATCATTTTCGCACCTGCATCTTGGTGTTGGCCTTTTCCGGCAATCGCAATGGATAATGTCATACCACGGGCACCTTCACCTTTAAGAAAGACAGCTGGGTATTTCATTGTCAATTTTGACCCGATGTTTCCATCAATCCATTCCATCGTTGCATTTTCTTCACATACCGCACGTTTTGTTACTAAGTTGTATACGTTATTTGCCCAGTTTTGAATTGTTGTATAACGGCAATAAGCATTCTTTTTAATAATAATTTCTACAACCGCACTATGAAGTGAGTTTGTTGTGTAGACAGGAGCTGTACATCCTTCAACGTAATGAACATGTGCACCTTCGTCAACAATAATTAGTGTACGTTCAAATTGTCCCATATTTTCCGAATTAATACGGAAATATGCTTGAAGTGGTGTATCTACTTTTACACCCGGTGGGACATAAATGAATGATCCACCTGACCAAACTGCTGAGTTTAATGCAGCAAATTTATTATCTGTTGGCGGGATAACGGTTGCCCAATGTTCACGGAAGATATCTTCATTTTCTCTTAAAGCGGAATCCGTATCTTTAAATACAATTCCTAACTTTTCAAGATCTTCTTTCATATTGTGATAAACGACTTCTGATTCATACTGTGCAGATACCCCTGCTAAATATTTTTGTTCTGCTTCAGGAATTCCAAGTTTATCAAATGTATTTTTGATTTCTTCTGGAACCTCATCCCAAGAACGTCCTTGAGCTTCTGAAGGTTTAACATAATAAGTGATTTCATCGAAATCTAAACCATTCAAATCGCCGCCCCATTGAGGCATTGGCTTATTATAAAAATGCTCAAGTGATTTAAGTCGAAAATCTAACATCCATTGTGGTTCATTTTTCATTCGTGAGATTTCTTCGACGATTTCTCGAGTTAAACCTCTTTTTGAACGGAAAACGGAGACGTCCTTATCATGGAAGCCATATTTATAATCTCCGATTTCAGGCATTTTTTTTGCCATATCAATCATTCCTCCATCCTATTCGTTTTACATTTATGAAATCCAGTTATTGACTAGAGGATATTCTATTTATTAGTGTTTAGGAATTACTTGGAATCTAATCCCTTTTCCATCGCTTTCCATGCCAATGTTGCACATTTAATGCGAGCTGGGAATTTCGATACTCCTTGTAATGCTTCAATATCACCTAAATCTTCGTCTTCGTCATATTCCTTGCCTTGGATCATATCGGAAAAAATATGTGAAAGTTTAACTGCGGTTTCTGCATCTTTTCCGATAATCGCCTGAGTCATCATCGACGCAGAGGCCATTGAGATCGAACATCCTTCTCCATCAAACTTCGCGTCGACAACTTTTCCAGCCTCTACTTTCATCGTTAAATGAATACGATCTCCACAAGTTGGGTTATTCATATCAATGATGACACTGTTTTCATCAATATGCCCCTTATTTCGAGGGTTTTTATAATGATCCATAATTACTTGGCGATAGAGAGTATCTAGATTGTTAAAAGACATCGCTGAAATACTCCTTTGTTTTTAAAAGTCCAGCAACAAAACGGTCAATATCTTCTTCTGTATTGTACAGATAGAAGCTTGCTCTTGCAGTAGCTGAAACTTTTAACCATTTCATTAGTGGCTGTGCACAATGATGTCCTGCCCTCACGGCAATTCCTTCTGCATCAAGTACAGTAGCGACATCATGCGGGTGGACATCATCTAAATTAAAAGTGAGCACACCTGCACGTTTCGTTGCATCTTTCGGTCCATAAATGGTTACGCCATCAACAGTAGATAGCTTATTTAAAGCATATTCCGCTAAGGCGTGTTCATGATTTAAAATATTATCCATTCCAATTTCTTCAAGGAAATCGATTGCCGCACCTAACCCAATCGCACCTGCAATAATCGGTGTACCACCTTCAAACTTCCATGGAAGCTCTTTCCAAGTTGAATCATAAAGGTCGACAAAGTCAATCATTTCTCCACCAAATTCAACTGGCTCCATGTTTTCAAGAAGTTCACGTTTGCCATATAATACGCCAATTCCAGTAGGTGCACACATCTTATGACCTGAAAATGCGTAGAAATCACAATCAAGGTCTTGAACATCCACCTTCATATGTGGCGTACTTTGAGCACCGTCTACAACGATATATGCTCCATTTTCATGGGCAATTTTCGTAATTTCTTTAATTGGATTAATTGTACCAAGAACATTAGACACATACATTATGGCAACAATTTTTGTTTGGGAGGTTACTGTTTTACGTACATCCTCAAGCGTAATTGTTCCATCTTCCTGCATCGGGATATATTTCAATGTAGCCCCTTTGCGTTTGGCAAGTTGTTGCCATGGGATTAAATTACTATGATGTTCCATATAGGAGATGACTATTTCATCTCCCTCTTTAACATTATCACGGCCAAAGCTATTTGCAATGGTATTTATTGACGTTGTTGTACCGCGTGTAAAGATCACTTCACTTGTCGAAGAAGCATTAATGAATCGGCGAACCTTCTCTCTTGCACCTTCATATTTATCCGTGGCTCTTGTACCTAATGTATGAACACCGCGGTGAACATTAGAATTATCTTCTTTATAATAACTATCAATCGCTTCAATGACAGAATAAGGCTTTTGAGATGTCGCAGCACTATCTAGGTATACAAGCGGATGTCCATTGACTTCTTGGTCAAGAATCGGAAATAATTTACGAATCTCTTTCGCATTCATTACTTAACTTTCCTTTCAATTACCTCTATAAGTGCACGTTTTACACCTTCGATAGGCAATTGATTTACTACAGGAGCAAGGAATCCATGAATGATTAATCGTTCTGCTTCTTTTTTCGAAATTCCACGGCTCATTAAATAATAAAGCTGTACTGGATCAACACGGCCAACAGATGCAGCATGTCCAGCCATTACATCATCTTCATCGATTAAAAGCATTGGGTTGGCATCACCACGTGCTTTTTCACTTAACATTAAAACGCGTGATTCTTGTTCAGCATCTGATTTAGAAGCACCATGTTCGATTTTTCCGATTCCGTTAAAAATAGATGAAGCGGCATCTTTCATAACACCATGTTTTAAAATGAAGCCTTCGGTGTTTTTACCAAAGTGAGTAATTTGTGTTGTAAAGTTTTGTGTTTGACTACCACGGCCAACAACGACAGTTTTTGAGTGGGAAGAAGAACCGTCTCCCATTAAATTCGTCGTATTATTAGAAATCGTATCACCATCGTTCATCATCCCCAATGCCCATTCAATATTGGCATCACGATAAGCAACTCCGCGACGGTTTACATAGGTAGTTACACCTTCCGCTAAATTATCAACGGAACCATACTCAATTTTAGCATTGCCGTTTGCAATGATTTCAGTAATGATATTCGCAATACCTTTAGCTTGTTCATTTGTTGAAATATAGTTTTCAACATATGTTACTGAACTATTATCATCGGCAACAACAAGTACGTGGTTAAATAGTGGTGCCTCGGTATGATCATGTACATAAATTGTTTGGATTGGCTCAGTAACTTCTACATTTTTAGGAACGTATAGGAATACTCCACCGTTCATAAGTGCCGCATGTAATGCTGTTAATTTATGTTCATCAACTTTTACTGCATCTTTCATAAAATATTTTTGAACAAGATCAGCGTGTTGTTTTACAGCAGTTAAAATATCTGTAAAAATAACACCTTTATCTTTTAGCTCATCTGATAAAGTTAAAAATGCAGCAGTTTGATTATGTTGAATATATAAGTTTTTATTCGCATTTTCTAAATCAATTAAGGATTTTACCGCTTCAGGTAGTGAATCTAATGTTTGATAGGTATCACTTTCGATCGTATGCTGTGTAAATTGAGTAAAATTCCATCTAGTAATTCTTGTTTTATCAGGCTTAGGCATCGGAAGCTCTTCCGATTTAGCAAATGCTTGAATACGAAGCTCCGTAAACCAATCAGGTTCACCCTTTCCTTCTGAGAAGGAGCGAACATAAGCCTGATCTACTGAAAGATTTGTTTCTACAGTCATGTTAAGTCCTCCCAACTTTATGCTTCTTGCCCTACTGTTTCGTCTTCAATTCCAAGTTCATGCTTAATCCAGTCATATCCTTCAGATTCCAAGCGAGCTGCCAATTCCGGACCGCCGGATTTAACGACACGACCTTGCATCATTACGTGAACATAGTCAGGAGTAATATAGTTTAATAAACGTTGATAGTGAGTAATGATTAAGCAACCAAAATCATTGCTACGCATTTCATTGATTCCTTTTGAAACAACTTTAAGTGCATCGATATCTAGACCTGAATCGATTTCGTCAAGAATTGCAATTTTTGGTTCGATCATCATTAATTGAAGAATTTCGTTACGCTTTTTCTCTCCGCCGGAGAAACCTTCATTAAGATAACGTTGTGCCATATTTGGATCCATTTCAAGCAATTCCATTTTTTTATCCATTTCACGAATGAATTTCATTAAAGAAATTTCATTGCCTTCTTCACGACGTGAATTGATGGAAGAACGTAAAAATTCAGCATTTGTTACACCGCTTATTTCACTTGGATATTGCATCGCTAAAAAGAGACCTGCACGTGCTCTTTCATCAACTTCCATCTCTAAAACATCTTTACCATCAAGTGTGATGCTGCCTTTTGTTACGATATATTTAGGATGGCCCATAATAGCAGATGATAATGTTGACTTACCAGTACCATTTGGACCCATAATTGCGTGAAATTCGCCGCCCTTAATCTCTAAGTTAACACCTTTTAAAATTTCTTTACCTTCGATCTCAACATGTAGATCTTTAATGATAAGTGTAGAACCTGCCATGATTATACCTCCGTTGTATATGAAAATTTCAAAACTCATTCTCAATTTATTCTCATTATAATCTTATAACAAATTAAAACTATAAGCAATAAGGAAAGTCCGCCCTTTGATTTTCTTTGAAAGTCCTCATTTAATCACTATAGTTTTACCTTTATATAGCAATTCATTCAAGTTGTTAATTCGTTAAAAAGATTATGTATTTGGTCATTGTATAGAAGGAAAAAACCAGTGTAGTCAACACTGGTTTCTCCTACTTTTATATTATAAATTACTTAACATCTTTCGTCCAAGGTCTGCTGCCATTCGTTGGGACTTGATATATTCCCGCTCTCTTCTTCTTTCAACGAGCATTCTCACTTTATGCCTTCTTTTGTACACCTCATATCCAACTCCATGTGCACCTTGTAATGCCTTTTCCATGTCATTTGTGTACTGTAACTCAAGAGAGTTAATAACGAATCATCCCTTCCATATTTGCTTTAAAACTTACGAATACAATCGTAACAAACATCAATAAAACAAACAAAAGGCATATGAAAGGTTTATTTACTTCATCAAACGTTTTAAGAGCTTGATGGCAAAATTATTTTACGTATACTTAAAAATCATTACGAATCCTTCATTATAGTAAAGAATGCTCCGGTATGATAAACCGAAGCCTTCTTTTAATGATTATTTATTTAAAACAGGGTAAATGCGTCAAGAACAAAAGTGGAGGAGCATTGGATAGCCCCCTTAACGTCAAATAAAAAGTTTTTATGCGATTTTGTATTCTCTGCATAACCATAATAAAGATTCTACTAGCAACGAATACCGATATGATCCTTTCACTTGAACTTCACCATATTTAACCAATTGATATAGACGAATATCTCCATTTAAAAGTAATGGTAATGCTTGTTTAGAAACATGTATTTCTAAGTCAGCTTTTTCATCCATATGTGATGTATAATTGCTTTGGACCCTTGAAAGATTCATACCCCATGTTCTATCTTCACATTTGAACATTATTGAAATTTGATGCCTTGGAAGGAGTGTTTGTAAATGACTTCTTCTATTTATTTCAACTAATACCCGTTTGAATAATGTGTCCACACAGATCCCCACCCTATGCTTTTTACATTATTAATTCACGAAACAAACGATATATCCTTTAGCAATCGTTCAACAATGTTTTTAAAAATAAAAAAATAGATAGCTTATCTTGTCAAAACAAGGAACTATCTAGTTATTTCCCAAGAAATTTGTCGAGAAACAATCAGAATTTCTTTAACACATCATATAAATTCGTAACCGATTGAAATGCATATATTTTTTCCTTACATTCTCCATTTTGGAATATCAATAAGCAAGGAACACTTTCTATAGAATACTGTTCGGCGATTTCGGGCATATAATTTAAATCAGCTTTGCTATATTCAAATTCAGGAACGATTTTTTCTACTATATCGAGCATTTTTCCTGCTACCTGGCATGTTCCGCAAAGTGGAGTGTAAAAATAAAGTGCAAGATTATCGGCGTTCTCTGTATTTTGAATAACTTCTTCCTTTGTCCATTCTTTCATAAAAATATTTCATCCTTTATATAACAAACACCTTGGATCTAACCCCAAGGTGTTTTCATTTATTAATATTTATTAATCTTCTTTAATCATTTCTCCATATTGTTCAGCTGACATTAACTCGTCTAATTCAGCCGTATTAGTTGGTTCAACAACAATCATCCATGCTTTTTCATATGGTGATTCATTGACAAATTCCGGGCTGTCACTTAATTCCTCATTTACGGCAACAACTTTCCCGCTAACTGGTGCATATAATTCAGAGACTGTTTTTACAGATTCAACGCTGCCGAATGGTTCGTTAGCTTTTACTTCGTCCCCTACTTCAGGTAGTTCAACGAAAACGATGTCGCCAAGCTCAGCTTGAGCAAAATCGGTGATTCCGATTCGCAAACTTTTCCCTTCTTCTTTCACCCATTCATGTTCTTCAGAATAACGTAATTCACTTGGTAAACTCATAGTAGAAATACCTCCAATGATTATTTTGAAAAAATAGTTACCTAATTCCCAAACGTAAGTAGGCTAACTGGTGCTAAACTAGAGCCATGTCTTTTCATACATCTCTTCATTAAAACCGACTGTCACTTTATCGTGATCTGTTAGAATGGGGCGTTTAATGAGCATTCCATCTGATGCAAGAAGGGCTAACAGCTCATCTTCAGATGCCGTTTTTATCCGATCCTTCATTCCAAGTTCACGATATTTTTGCCCTGAAGTGTTGAAAAACTTCTTTAACTCTAGGCCACTTTTTTTATAAAGTTCTTCTAATTCCTTTTGAGTCGGTGGATTTTCAGAAATATGTATGGCTTCAAAGGAAATATTATGTTCTTCTAACCACTTTTTTGCTTTTCGACATGTCCCACATTTTGGGTACCAATAAAATGTTAATGCCATCATGATTCACCACCTACTAATCAAATATATGATTCGACACTAATTTTATTTTACCTTCTTATTTATTGAAATTCAAAGGTATTATTTTAATTATAAGCACTTAAACAAGATTGTTGATTTCCGCTGAAATCAACATGGCGTCAAAATTAACACCGAACTTTAACAATTCTTTAATATAAAAAGCATCATTTCCATTTCCGTTCCATTTTTAAAAACTCTTGTATATATCCATACGTCGAAACCGGGGACATTATGATTTGGTAGAAAAGAATAAAACAAATAAAACCAATTGTATTGTTTCTTATTTTTAAGTTTAATGGACGAAACACAAATCGCTTTTGATATAGGTAAAGTACTCCAAAGCTAATTAAAGTTAACGGTAAAACAAGTAATGTCATCGGTCCGACAATCCAATAATGTCCAAACAATGCTAAAATTAATCCCGGTATCCAAAAAAGTGTGTAAGTGATATCTAAAAAAGGCATGATCAAATTTACACCCGTTAAATATTTTGTATATAGTTGCGGTTGTTCCCAAGGTTTTATTGCTTGTAATCCTTCAATCATTCCTCTTGCCCATCTTGAACGTTGGCGAATAAATTGTATCAAAGAAGCGGGAACATCGGTGAAAGCTACTGCAAGAGGTTCAAAATATATTTTTCTCTTTTTTTCGAGTAATCTCCAAGTGACCACAATGTCTTCGCCAATTGCATTTGGCCATCCACCAATTTCTTTCAAATCCTTTATGCGATATATGCTAAACGCACCTTGTGCTACTAATGTTCCTTGGTATAAGCCTTGCAGTCTTTTAATTGAAGCTATGCCTAAGAAATAATCCCATTCCTGAATTTTCGTCCATAGATTCTCACGACTGTTTCGGACGAGTATTGAACCTGCAACAGCGGCGACATCATTTGGACTACTTTCTATTCTTGCGATAAGATTTCTTACCGCAGATGAATGGAGGATGGTATCTGCATCCAATGTGATGACAAAGTTGGTTTTCGCCCACTGTAATCCATAATTTAATGCATAAAATTTTCCGCGTCTCTTCTCATGTAACAATTTAATATTCAATTGTAATTCGTCTATCGCTCTATTTACTTCTGCCACCGTTTGATCGTTTGATGCATTATCAATTACCAGGATAGTAATCTTTCCATGATAATCTTGGTTCTTAATGTATTTTAACGTATTGTAAATTCTTTTTTCTTCGTTAAATGCTGCAATTAAAATAGTAACTGGTTCTGTTGGATTTTCATTTTTAAATTTGGGTTGTTTATCGAACAATAAACTGATAATTAGAAATGCATTTAAATATCCTGGAATATAAGAGATTCCGGAAATAATTGCTATTGCTATAGGATAAGTAACAATTTTTGCTAAATCATGAATCCAAGGAAAAGAAATAATTACAGAAAAAGCCATCCAAAGTAAAGCGATGAAATGGCTTACCCAAAATTTAAACTTGACGGTTATATAAATTTTTTGCTGGAGTTTATTGAGAAGATTCCACGAGTTGTGGATTTAAATGCCTCCAAATTGTAAACAACAACTTTATACAGTCATTAATTTTATCATGTGACATTTAATTTAAAAAAATCCCTGATGCGATATCAGGGATTTTCATGAATTTTATTAAAGGACAAAACGTTCAGCTTCAATAAGCTTCACAGATGCCTCACGTTTTTTAGCAATGACATTAATTGGTGTATGGCGAGTCAATTTTCGAAGTGCAGATAGCATCATTCGTAATGTATCACCATCTTCAATGGCAACAACTGATTCTTTTGCCAATTGTTCAATTTCATTGATTGATTCCTGACAGAAGATTTGTGTATAAAGAATTTTTTGCTGGCTCTTTTCAACACCTTCTTTAGCAATTGCTTTTTCTGTACGAAGAACGACAGATTCCATTGCATAGGCTAAAGAAATAATATCCGCCACATTAACAAGAACTTCTTGCTCTTGTTCAAGTTTCGTTCCGAATTTTTGTGCGCCAAGTCCAGCAACCATAAGCGCCACTTTTTTCGCACTGCGTGTTAAATATTTTTCTTGATCTAATGCGCCATCTCCAATTTCTTCCGGCATCATCATCATAAGTTCTTCCTGTAAGCTTTGCACTTTTTGAAGTAGTGGTAACTCGCCCTTCATTGCCTTTTTCATTAATGTTCCAGGTACGATTAAGCGGTTGATTTCATTTGTTCCTTCAAAAATACGGTTAATACGAGAATCGCGGTAAGCTCGTGAAATTTCATATTCATCCATAAATCCATAACCACCATGGATTTGGACACCTTCATCTACTACATAATCAAGAACTTCTGAGCCAAATACTTTGTTTAATGAACATTCAATTGCATATTCAGCAATAGAATTAGCAATCTCTTGACCATCTTTTACATCGACATGGCTCATTCTTTCGTCAAAAAGACCTACTGTACGGTATACAGAACTTTCAGCAGCATAAATTTTCGAAGCCATTGTTGCTAATTTTTCTTTTGTTAAATTGAATGCTGAAATCGGTGTTTTAAATTGTTTACGTTGATTTGCATATTTCACAGTAATTTCAAATGCGCTTTTTGAACCGCCAACTGTACCTACTCCCAATTTGTAGCGGCCAATATTTAAGATGTTAAATGCGATTTTATGCCCTTTACCAACCTCACCAAGTAAATTTTCAACAGGAACTTCTGCATCTTCTAAAATTAATGTACGTGTCGAAGAGCTCTTAATTCCCATTTTCTTTTCTTCTGCACCTGTTGATACTCCTGGGTATTCGCGTTCTACGATAAAGGCTGAAAATTTATCCCCATCGATTTTTGCGTATACAACAAATACATCCGCAAATCCAGCATTGGTAATCCATTGTTTTTCACCATTCAAAATATAATGTGTCCCTGCTTCATTTAATTTTGCAGTCGTTTTTGCCCCTAATGCGTCGGATCCTGAGCTTGGTTCTGTTAATGCATAGGCCGCTAGTTTTTCACCTGTTGCAAGGAGTGGCAAATATTTTTTCTTTTGTTCTTCATTCCCGAACAACACGATAGGTAAGGATCCAATCCCAACATGTGCACCATGAGAAATGGAGAAACCGCCGACTTTGGCCATTTTTTCAGAAATTAACGCTGAGCTTACTTTATCTAATTCTAAACCGCCATATTCTTCAGGTACGTCTGCACCTAACAAACCTAGATCACCTGCAGATTTTAATAGTTTAACAGAGCGGTCAAATTCATGTTTTTCCAAATATTCTACTTGCGGGACAACCTCATTATTTACATAATCCTCCGTTGTTTTTGCGATCATTTTTTGTTCGTCGGAATAATCCTCGGGAGTAAACATTTGCTCATAAGAAATATCCTCAATTAAAAAGCTTCCACCCTTAATTAATTTATCTGTTTGATTAGCCATTTTTTCTTCCTCCTAAACGATGTTAATTTTCTAGATTAATTCAAAAACACCCGCAGCTCCCATGCCGCCGCCAATACACATAGTCACAACACCAAATTGCACATTGCGTCTTTTCATTTCATGAATCAACGATAATGTTAATTTTGTCCCTGTGCAACCTAGTGGATGTCCCAGGGCAATTGCACCACCGTTTACATTGACAATTTCCTCATCCAAACCTAACTGGCGAATAACTTGAATCGATTGAGAAGCAAAAGCTTCATTCAATTCGAATAAACCAATATCAGCTAGTTCTAATCCCGCAATTTTTAATGCTCTTGGAATCGCCTCAACTGGCCCAATTCCCATAATTTCCGGTGGCACACCGGCTACTGCAAATGAACGAAATTTAGCCATTGGCGCAAGTCCATGTGACACAGCTTTTTCACGATCCATTAATAACACGGCGGCTGCCCCGTCACTCGTTTGGGAAGAGTTGCCTGCCGTCACGGATCCTTTAAGATTAAATGCCGGTCTTAATTTTCCAAGTACTTCTACACTCGATTCAGGACGAACCCCTTCATCCTTACTAAATACCACATGTTTCTCTACCAATTTATTATCTGCACCGACAGAACGAAGTGTGACATCTACAGGTACGATTTCATCGGCAAATTTTCCTTCAGCAATCGCTTTTGCCGCCTTTTGATGACTTCTCACTGCAAATGCATCTTGATCTTCACGTGAAACGCCGAACTTCTGGGCAACTTGTTCAGCTGTATGCCCCATTCCCATATAATATTCGGGAGCCGTTTCTGCTAAAGTAGCATTCGGGCGGACAACATGGCCCATCATTGGTACTAGACTCATAGATTCCGCTCCACCTGCTAGTACTGTATCTGATGATCCAAGCATAATTCTTTCCGCACCGTAGGCAATGGATTGAAGACCTGATGAACAGTAACGGTTAACCGTTACCGCAGGTACCGTATTTGGAAGGCCTGCCAATGCACCAATATTACGTGCCATATTTAATCCTTGTTCTGCCTCCGGCATCGCACAGCCAATAATTAAATCATCAATATTCCCTTCATAATTCCCCGCACGTTTCAAAGTTTCTTTAACAACTAGTGCACCTAAATCGTCTGGTCTAACATTTGCGAGTGTCCCTTTGCTAGCTTTTCCAACCGGTGTTCTAGCACCTGCTACGATTACTGCCTCACGCATTTGATTCCCCTCTTTCATATAGCAATTCATATCTAATCGTTAATAGATAGGCTTAGTTTCTTAACGGTTTCCCTTTTACAAGCATGTGTTGCATACGTTGTTGTGTTTTCGGTTCAGCAATTAAACTTAGGAAAGCTTCTCTTTCTAAGTCAAGTAAGTATTGTTCATCCACTTTTGAACCGTATGGCACTTTTCCGCCGGCAATGACATAGGCAATTTTCTTTGCAATTTTTAAATCATGCTCAGAAATATAACCTGATAAATACATTCCTTCTGCACCTAATAATAATGTCGCATAGCCCGTTTCACCTACGACTGGCACTTTTTGTCTGACAGGTGGTTTATACCCTTTTGCATCCAATGCAAGCACTGCCTGTTTTGCATCATATAATTGATGATCCGGATTCACACTTATGCCATCAGCATTACTTAGGAAATTATTAAGTCTTGCTTCTTCCCCGGAAGTAGATACTTTCGCCATCGCAATCGTTTCAAATACTTTATTCGCCACTTTTTGTAAGTCAAAATCAACACCATTTGGAATGTTTTTCAAGTGTTTAATATAGAGCTCTTTATTTCCCCCGCCACCCGGCAGCAACCCTACACCACACTCTACTAATCCCATATACGTTTCCATTGTTGCTTGGATGTGTGCAGAAGGTAAACATACTTCAGCCCCGCCACCTAATGTCATTGCAAAAGGTGCGGTCACAACAGGTTTGGGGCTATATTTGATTTTCATCATCGCATTTTGGAATTGCCTAATGACCATATCAAGTTCAAAGAAGTTATCATCCTGTGCTTCCATAAGCATCAACGCTAAATTGGCCCCAACACAGAAATTCTTCCCTTGGTTCCCAATCACCAAGCCTTTATAGTTTTTCGCCACTTCATCAACGGAAAAGTTAATCATTTGAATAATATCTAAACCGATTGCATTATTTGGTGAATGGAATTCTAATAGTGCGACGCCATCTCCTATATCAATCAAGCTTGCACCTGTATTTTTCTTGATGAGTTTCCCTTGATTTTTTAATTGCTTTAAATTAATTACTTTAGGATTTTGTTCAATCTTTTTATATTCTCCGGCGTGGTAAAAGTAGGTTCCATCATTTTCTTCCTTATAGAAGGATGTAACCCCTTTATTTAACATCTCCTTCACCCAAGCTGGGATTTCAATTCCTTCTTGCTTCATTTTCGCTACTGATTTTTCAACCCCGATTGCATCCCATACTTCAAAAGGACCTTGTTTCCAACCAAATCCCCATTTCATCGCATTATCAATGGAGACAATATCATCTGCAATCACATTGACTAACTCGGCTGAGTAAATGAGCACAGGCGCGAAGATATTCCAAAGTAGTGAGCCTACTTTGTCCTCTGCATAAACAAGCGCTTTCATTTTATTTGCTGAACCTTTAATTTGCTTCACCATTTCTAATGAAGGTGCTTTTAATTTTTTTCGTTCTCCGTATTCAAGTGTGTGTGGATCAAGTTCTAAAATCTCTTTTCCTTTTTTCAAATAAAAGCCTTGGCCGCTTTTACTTCCTAACCAACCATTTTCGAACATTTTCTTCATAAATTCAGGTACATTGAATACTTCTTTTTCTTTTCCATCTACTTGTTCATATACATTGTTGGCAACATGAATAAATGTATCTAATCCAACGACATCTAGCGTTCTAAAGGTAGCACTTTTTGGACGTCCGATTAGAGGGCCTGTTACGGAATCTACTTCACCAACACTATACCCGCCTTTGAGCATCTCTTGAACGGTTACTAAAAGTCCATATGTGCCGATACGGTTTCCGATGAAATTCGGTGTATCCTTTGCAACAACGACACCTTTTCCAAGAACATCTTCACCGAACACTTTCATGAATTGTAAAACTTCTGGATCAGTATGTTTTGTCGGTATAATTTCAAGAAGCTTTAAATATCTTGGTGGATTGAAAAAATGGGTGCCAAGGAAATGCTTTTTGAAATCCTCTGAACGTCCCTCGACCATTGCTTCTACAGAAATTCCGGATGTGTTTGAACTGACAATGCTTCCTTGTTTACGATGTTGATCAACTTTTTCAAAAACATTCTTTTTTATTTCTAATTTCTCAACAACAACTTCTATAATCCAGTCAACCTCAGATAATTTCGTTAGATCATCTTCTAAATTGCCAGCTTGAATAAGTGCAAGATTTTCCTTTGTTGTTAGCGGTGCTGGCTTTTGCTTAAGTAATTTTTTTAAGGCAAGATCACTAAACCGATTACGAACAACTTTATCTTCTAATGTTAGCCCTTTTGCTTTCTCCTCGTCTGATAATTCTTTGGGCACGATATCCAATAGCAAGGTTGGAATCCCAATATTCGCTAAATGTGCAGCAATTCCTGATCCCATAACTCCGGAACCTAAGACGGCCGCTTTTTTAATGCTTTTACTCAATGCTATTTCCTCCTTCAATGCCTTCTTGAATGAATACTCATTCATTTTTCTTTTAAAAAAATATCTCATGAATGAGTTTACTATCTATAATATAAATGATTTTTTCAAAACTATCAATTACTAATCTCTAAAAATGATAAATTTTCTAAAAACAATTACGTTTCCACTCTTTTATGACGGTGGATAATATGTCTTAGATAGGAAAATCTATACTTATTATGGAGGTGAGTAAAATGGCAAGACGTAAGAAAAATCCTTCGAAAGCTGGTGTGAGTGCAGCTAGTGTAAAAGGGAATGCAGGGCCGACGGTGGAAGCAGATAGCGGCGGGAAAGTGAATAGCCAAAATAATCAATATAAAAAATAATTCCGTTTGGAGGATGATGTAAGTATGCAACAGCAACCTTATAATCAGCAAAATCAACAGGTGTCTATGCCACAACCACCTGATATTTTATCTACAAAAGATCTTTCATATATCGATGACATGCTTTCCTGGAATTTACTTGCAATGAAAAAGGCGCATTTTGCTGCGATGCATTGCCAAGATGCTTCGGTAAAAAATGCGCTCGAAAAATGCGGACAAATGCATCAAAATCATTACAATAAAATACTCAATCATTTACAAGCTCATCTACAAACACAGCCGGGAAGTCAACAAAACCAGCAATTTATGTAATAGGAGGATTAACAATGCAAAATCAGCAAAAAATACAAAATCAGCAAACACCTGTACCGGAATCACCAAGAATGAGTGATCGCGATCTTGTGAATGATCTATTATCAATGGAAAAATATTTGACTGCTTCCTATAATAATGCGATGAATGAGGCAAGTCATGAAGCATTATATCAAGATTTACTATCCGTCTTTACCGAAACACAAAACGAGCAACGTGAGTTATTTAATTTAATGTTTCAAAACGGATGGTACAAACTTGAAGCGGCAGAACAACAAAAAGTTCAGCAATCCTTCCAGCAGCATCAAGGGTATTCAAATCAATTTCCGTATGGAAACCAAATGCAATAAACATCGAATGTGGGCACGATTTTTTCGTGCCCTTCGTTTTGAGTTTTTTGGGACAAAAATTTTTTTCTTTATCTATCTTGGGTTTCATTCCTTCTCTTTGACGACCAAGATTCACTTTTTTTATGCATCTTGGGCTTCATTCCTCCTCTTTGGCGACCAAGATTTACTTTCTTCATGCATCTTCGGCTTCATTCCTTCTCTTTGACGACCAAGATTTACTTTCTTCATGCATCTTGGGATTTATTCCTCCTCTTTGGCGACCAAGATTCACTTTCTTCGTGCATCTTGGGTTTCATTCCTTTTCTTTGGCGACCAAGATTTACTTTTTTCATGCATCTTCGGCTTCATTCCTTCGCTTTGACGACCAAGATTCACTTTCTCAACGTATCTTAGGCTTCATTCCTTCTCTATGTATCAGTTACTACTTTCATTCCCACATCAATTCCTTTATTCTAAAAAGAAGAAGGAACTTGGGGGTGGTGTCTTTGTTACAAACCAATCTTGCAAAAAAAATTATTCAAGAAGTAAGAAAATTAATCAATGAAGAAATTGTGATTATGGACACGAATGGCTACATCATTGCCAGCACCAATAAAAAGAGAATCAGCTTTTTTCATGAAGGAGCTTTCCTTACCGTTCATAAAAAAGATCGATTAATTATAACAAAGGAAGATGAAGCCCAATTAAAAGGTGTAAAGGCTGGGATTAATTTACCGATTTTCTTTGGTCAAAATGTAGTCGGTGTCATTGGCATAACGGGCAATCCCGAAAAAGTTTTTCCATATGCGGAATTGTTACGAAAAATGACTGAACTCCTAATTCAAGAAAATTTCTATAAAGAAGAAATGAATCGTCAAAATCGAGCTATAGAAGCGTTTATTTTTGATTGGTTAGAATTAAGAGAATGGGATTCATCCTTTCACAATCGTGCCGATCTTTTAGGTATTAATTTAACTGTCCCTAGACAAGTGATTATGGTAAAAGTTAAAACGCAAACAAATATGATTAACTTTACTCCGAAATGGCTAACTATCGAAAAGAAAAATGATTTATTCATTCATTGGGGAAATGACCGTTTGCTATTGCTTCTTGATGCTACAGCCAATATGGACAAAAACAAACTGAAAAAAAACTTATATGATTGGAAAATTAAATTAGAACAAAACACCAATTGTTTATTAACCTTCGGAATCGGTCAAATTGTTCAACCGGAGGAATTGAAAAAGTCATTTTTAAAAGCCGAACGTGCTCTTCATTCAATTACCGGAGATCAGTGGGTTGCCTTTGATGATGAACTCACGCTCGAGATGATCATTGAAGATGTTCGAAGAGAAACGAAAAAAGAATTTATTCAACGGACGATTGCGCCACTTCTCCATGATTCAGAATTACTTCATACGTTAAGGACATTATTCGAATATAATCAATCATTAAAAGAAACGGCTGAACAATTACATATACATATTAATACATTGCATTATCGAATTAAAAAAATTGAGGAACTTACTAAGTTGAATCCTAAAATGTTAAAAGATCAAACGATCCTCTATTTAAGTATTCAAATTTTAGATCAATATACAAATTAATAAACATTTAAAACGTTTTCTTTGTTTGAAAATACATAGCGAGGTCATCTCGCTTTTTTTATACTATTATAAAGATGTTTTTTCACAAGGAGGATCATTATGTTATCACAAACCTTCAAAGAACGACTTCATCAAATCGTTGGCAAGGAAAATGTGGATGATTCAAAGGCTGGGAGATTAGTATATTCCTATGATGCTACACCACAATTTCAATCAATGCCAGATATCATCGCTTCCCCTAGAAACACGAAAGAAGTCTCTGATATTGTTAAGCTTTGCAGTGAGTTTAAAGTTCCTATCGTTCCTAGAGGTTCAGGAACTAACCTTTGTGCCGGTACATGCCCGACTGAAGGTGGACTCGTTTTATTATTTAAACATATGAACCAAATTTTGGAAATTGATGAAGAAAATTTAACGATTACCGTTCAGCCGGGGATTATTACACTGGATATGATTCATGCAGTAGAGGAAAAAGGTCTCTTCTACCCACCGGATCCAAGTTCAATGAAGATTTCTACTATCGGCGGAAATATAAATGAAAATTCCGGGGGGTTGCGCGGGTTAAAATATGGGGTCACGAGAGATTATGTACTTGCCTTAGAAATCGTGCTTCCCAATGGGGATATTATCCGCACTGGTGGTAAATTAGCGAAGGATGTTGCTGGCTATGATTTAACGAGGCTTTTTGTCGGATCTGAAGGAACACTCGGTATTATTACTGAGGCTACCTTAAAATTAATTCCCATGCCGGAAACGAAGAAAACAATGCTAGCACTATTCCAAGATTTAGAAGCAGCTGCACGTTCTGTCTCAAAAATTATCGCAAATAAAATTATCCCGACAACACTTGAATTTCTTGATCAGCCAACATTAATCGCTGTAGAGGAATTTGCAAAAATCGGATTACCTACAAATGTGAAAGCCGTCCTTTTAATTGAGCAAGACGGAAGTCCTGGAGTTGTGAATCGGGATATGGACAAAATGGCAGCGATTTGCTTAGAAGAAAATGCGGAGGCTGTTCAAGTTGCTAATTCAGAAGAAGAAGCAGATGCGTTAAGAACAGCTAGAAGGGTGGCACTTTCTGCATTGGCGCGATTAAAACCGACAACTATTTTAGAAGATGCGACCGTCCCTCGCTCCGAAATTGCCAAAATGGTACGTGCGATAAACGAAATTGCTGAAAAATATCATGTAAATATTAGCACCTTCGGACATGCTGGTGATGGAAACTTGCATCCAACTTGTTTAACCGATGTACGAAATAAAGAGGAAATTGAACGTGTAGAACAAGCATTTGCGGAGATTTTTGAAAAAGCGATCGAGCTAGGAGGCACGATTACAGGTGAGCATGGTGTCGGAGTGATGAAAGCACCGTATCTCGAATGGAAACTAGGAAAAGAAGGAATCGCTGCGATGAAGGCGATTAAAACGAGTTTTGATCCGTTGAATATTATGAATCCTGGAAAGGTATTTGCCAAGGATAGCAGGAAACGTGTGGTGGTAACAAGATGACAACTTTAGCAGAACAACAGAAAATTCAAGAAGGCTTCATGGAACGGATGGATGAAGATGAATTATTAAATTGTATGAGATGCGGCTTTTGCCTTCCCTCTTGTCCAACCTATATTGAATCAGGTTTTCAAGAAATCCATTCCCCACGAGGGCGGATTGCCTTAATGAAAGCAGTAAAAGATGGGATGATTGAACCGGATGAGGATGTAGAACGTTCTTTAAGTCTTTGTCTTGGTTGCCGAGCATGTGAGCCGGTTTGCCCGTCTGGTGTAAAATACGGCCATCTCCTAGAGGAGGCAAGAGATATTATCCAGCAAAATAAAAAGCAGAAACCAATTGTACGTGCCGTTAGAAATACTGTATTTGAGGGTCTTTTTCCTCATCAAAACAGGATGCAATCGGTAACTGGCTTGTTAGGATTTTACCAACGATCCGGTTTACAAAAAGTAACGAGAAAAATCGGGTTTATGAAACTGTTTCCTGAAAGTTTAGCGACAATGGAAAAAGTGTTGCCAAAGGTACCGACAATGAAAGAAATGAAGAATCGTCCAGAGTACCTTCCTGCGGAGCAAACTCAGGCAAAAAGGGTTGCCTTCTTTACTGGGTGTCTCATGGATACGATGTTTTTAGAAACGAATAATGCAACCCTTAAATTATTGCAAAAGGCAGGTTGTGAAATTATCATTCCGAAAACGCAAGGTTGTTGTGGTGCGTTACATGGACATAGCGGTGAAAAGGAAAAATCAATAGAATTGGCTAAACGCAATATTGAAGCATTTGAACATACGAATGCCGATTATATCATTACAAACGCAGGTGGTTGCGGCGCATTTCTTATTGACTATGATCATTTATTAAAAAACGATCCTGAATGGTATCCACGTGCTAAGGCGTTTAAGGAGAAATTAAAAGATATTACTCAAATATTGGTAGAGTTGAATTTTCATAAAAATAACTCACTCAAATTAGCTGAACAAATCATTACCTATCAGGATTCTTGTCATTTGAGGAATGTTATGAAAACATCTGAGGCACCAAGAGTATTACTGCAATCAATTATTGGTGCAGATTATCGTGAAATGAAAGACTCCGATCGTTGTTGTGGATCGGCGGGAATTTATAATATCGTTGAATCAGAAATGTCTATGAAAATATTGGATTCAAAAATGAAGAATGCGAAGGCAACGAAGGCAACTACCATTGTGACCGCAAATCCTGGCTGCTTATTGCAGATGAAACTTGGAATAGAACGGGAAGGGTTGACGGAACAAGTTCGAGCGGTTCATATTGTCGACCTGTTAATGGAAGCCGTAACGAATTAACCACTGGTTTGATACCAGTGGTTATTTTTTTGCTTCACGATGTAAATCATTCATATGCTTGATTTCAAAAATTAATTTTTTCATTTCCTCTTTTCCATTTGGATATAATGCATTCCAGTAATTTGCTAAGTCAGGCATAGATTTTGCAATGTATGTATAAAGTGCCCACATTTTAATCTTTTCAATTAATTCATCATTCGATTCACCAAGTAAAAGCTCCGTATATTTTTCTAATAATGCATCGAACTGATCTCGAAATGTCTGATCCATGACGATCACTCTTTTCTTTTTATATAGGAGGCATGTTACATCCATTTGGACAGGTTGAACATCTTTTTTTCTTTTTTTCTAAAAGATTGGAAAAACAACATGTTTTTCGTACGCGAATGGGTTCGATATTCTTTTCACGGATCACTTTTTCACTGTCAAAGCGAGAAAGTGGATTATTTTTATAAGGACCAAATAAAGCGGGACTCGCTTCATGGACGATAAAATGGAAATCATCCCTAAGCCTGTTATGAAGGGCATTATATTCTTCATTATTAAGAAGACTTTCATATAACCAAAAAATATAAATAGCGATATTCTCCCACATAACAAGATTTGAAAAGCGTGTTACATTCCTTAATGTTTCCAATAAAGGGTGGAAAAATCCTGAAAAAACTTCCGCTATGACCTCTTCTCTCCACAATGTCCGTACATTTTCCACATCTATAAAGGTATATTCTCCAAAGTAAAATTCCGGTAACCATAGTGGATCTCCCGGATTTTCAACTACTTTCAGTTCATCTATATCCACAACTAACCTTTTATTCCATACACTCATCGCATATAAATGAATGACCCCATAAAATGCCATTCGCTTCACAATCATGGAAGCCGTTATTTTATTTGTCGGGGACCCCATTTGCGCTCCAATTTTCACTAAATGAGCAGGGAGCTTTTCACTATCGAAAAAATCTTTACCGTTTATAAACGAATGCGTACTCTTTATTTCATCAATATATCGATAGTTTGAAAGCTCCGATGATAAACTAGATGGCATTAATCTCCCCGCCTTTTAATATGCAACGGCCTTTACCGTGTGGAATACATAATGGTGTACCAAAAAGTGGATCCATTGATACTTGACAATCCATATCGAAAACATCTCGAACCATTTGGCAACTAATCACGGATTCCGGCGTTCCTTGGGCATATACTTTCTTATCACGAATCGCAACAATATTATGTGCATATCTGCACGCTAAATTTAAATCATGCAGCACCATAACAATCGTTCTGTTTTCTTGTTCATTTAATTCAAATAATAAATCAAGAATTTCAATTTGATGAGTCATATCAAGATAGGTTGTCGGTTCATCTAGTAGAATAACCTCCGTATCTTGAGCAAGTGTCATGGCAATCCATGCTCTTTGTCGCTGTCCTCCCGATAGTTCATCGACAGGTCGATCTTTAAATTCAACCATACGAGTAGCTTTTAGAGCGCGCATGACAATTTCTTCGTCTTCATTCGACCATTGTTTAAGCCATGACTGGTATGGAAATCGTCCTTGTTTTACAAGTTGCAGCACTGTTAATCCTTCCGGGGCTATTGGTGTTTGCGGGAGAATTGATAAATTTTTCGCTACCTCTTTTGTCGGGAGCTTAGCAATCTCTTTCCCAGCTAATAAAACGGAACCTGATTCCGGTTTTAATAAACGTGCCATTGATCGTAATAAAGTCGATTTTCCACAGCCATTCCCACCAATGAAAACGGTAATTTCCCCTTTAGGAATACTTAAATTTAACTCATCTATAATAATCGAATCACCATAACCTAATGTTAATGATTTTGCTTGAATTGTTTCATTCATCATGCCCACTCCTTTTATGCAGACTTTGATTTAAATAATAAATAGATAAAATACGGTGCCCCAATCGCGGCAGTAAACACTCCAGCCGGCACTTCAAGCGGCGTAAATACGGTACGTCCGATTAAATCCGCCACCATGACCAAAATTCCGCCGATACAGGCTGATGCAGGCAATAAAACACCAAAGGAAGAACCGACAAGTCTTCTCGCAATATGTGGAGCCATTAAACCAACAAAGCCAATTCCCCCACCAAATGCAACAGCGGCACCAACTAAAGCCGTACTTAATAGTAAAAGAAAAAATCGTTGGCGTTGAACATGACTTCCAACACCAGTCGCGAGTTCATCACCAAACTCTTGTACATTGATTTTTCGGGCGGATAAAAAGGAAATTAACGTCAGTATTAGCACCCATGGAACAATAACTTTAACATTCCCCCAGCTGGATCCGTTTACGGTACCTGTTAACCAAATATTCGCCTCACTTGCCCGATAAATAGGTCCAACTAACATTAATAATGTAGTGATAGCTTTCATCACAGCGGAAATTCCAATTCCTATTAATACTAATCTTATGGGAGAAACGCCATCTTTCCAAGCTAAAAAATATACCAGAAATGCCACGATTGTTGCCCCAAGGAAAGCTGCAATTGGCATCCAGCCTATACTCACTGTCAAACTATTATCTTTATTACTAAAAATGGCTAGAAAGGAAACAACGGCTGCACCTGCCCCACCAGTTATTCCGATAATATCCGGTGATGCTAATGGATTCCGGATAATTCCTTGTAAAATTCCCCCTGCCATTGCTAATGCAATACCTACAAACATTGCAACAAGAATTCTTGGTAACCGAAACTTTAATACAACTAACTGCTCAATGCTTGAACCACCTCCGAAAAATGTTTTAACAACATTTATCGGATTAATATTCATATCCCCTAAACCTGTACTTATAACGAGTGCAAGTAAAGTCACGATAAACAAAATCAAGATAGTCCAAGTTGCACGAAGATCAACTAAAAAGGAGATTTTCCCTTTAAAAAGACGAAGATTTTTGAATTGACTCATCGTCCATTAAACCCCCTTCTAGCAATATAAATAAAAAATGGAACCCCAATGATGGTCGTCATCACACCAACTGGCACCTCTTGAGGCATAATCACATATCTTGATGCAATGTCTGCCGCTACTAATAATACGCCACCTAAAATTCCGGATAATGGAAGCAACCAACGATGATCAATGCCAATTATTTTTCTGGCAATATGCGGAATAACAATTCCAACAAATCCAATTGGTCCAGCAACAGCAACTGCACTCCCTGCTAACAAAATAACGACTACCCCTGAACCAATCTTCACTAAGCCCGTCTTTAGACCTAATCCTTTCGCAACGTCCTCCCCCATCGATAATACATTCATTTTTTTTGCAAAAACCAATGCGATTATCCATCCAATAAGCATATAAGGGAAAACAGATGTTAAAATGTCTAATTTTCTATTTGCAACAGATCCAGCAAGCCAAAAAAGAACTTGCTCTAATGCAGCCTCATTTATAGACAATAGCCCTTGGGTAAATGAAGCAAATAGCGCAGCTATGGCTGCACCGGCTAGTGTTAATTTCATCGGAGTCAGTCCCTCATTGCCAACCGATCCAATAAGAAATACACCAATTGTCGCAATCGCTGCACCAGTAAATGATGCCCATGCAAATGCTTGCAGACTCGAAAAGTGAAACAAGGTAACAGCTAATACAACTGCAAAACTTGCTCCCGCGTTTAATCCGAGAATTTCTGGAGCAGCAAGCGGATTTTTTGTTAATGTTTGCATAATCACCCCGGACATTGCTAAGCATGCACCTACTGCTGCTGCAATCAGTGCCCTTGGCAACCGAACCGAAGTAATTATGACATGCTCATTTGAACCATTGAAATCCATAAAGGATTGAATTGCTGTTTTTATAGAAATCCCCGTATATCCAAAAACAATACTCATCCCAATTAACAGCAACAAAATAATAGTAGCGATGATCATTGCAAATAATTTTTGCCAATTTTTCTTTAGAACCATTTTCACTGTTCCTCTTCAATAATATCTACTATTTAGTGTAGAGAAAGATTCTCAGTTAGTCAATGACTTTGAAAATCATTTTCATTTAGTTATTGACAACTTTCTAACATCTGATAAGATTAGTATATAATTGATAACGATTATCATTCATATAAACTGTGGAGGTACATACGATGAAAAAAATGCGTTTTTTTGTTTCGCTAGTAGCGATAATGGCCCTATTCGCCCTTGCTGCGTGCGGCAATAAAAATGAAGCTAGCAAAGAAACAAATAAGGATACAGAAAAAAATAGCGGATCCAGTTATACAGTGGAACATGCAATGGGAAAAACACCGATAAAAGGAACACCAAAA
The DNA here is from genome assembly GCA_016756695.1 of Heyndrickxia sporothermodurans. Taxonomy (GTDB): domain Bacteria; phylum Bacillota; class Bacilli; order Bacillales; family Bacillaceae_C; genus Heyndrickxia; species Heyndrickxia sporothermodurans. Next base: position 2,507,328 of record CP066701.1, on the reverse strand, counting down.
CGTGTGGTTATTTTAACAAACGAAGGAACTGAAGCTCTTTTAGCGATGGGGGTAACGCCTGTTGGTGCGGTTCAATCATGGACAGGTGATCCATGGTATAAACATATCAGCGATCAAATGAAAGATGTTGAAGTCGTGGGTACAGAAAGTGAAGTAAATGTAGAGGCAATTGCAAAACTACATCCAGATCTTATTATTGGAAATAAAATGCGCCAAGAAAAAATCTATAATCAACTAAGTGCAATCGCTCCAACTGTATTTGCCGAAACGTTGCGCGGCGATTGGAAAGAAAACTTTGAACTTTATGCAAAAGCATTAAATAAAGAAGAAAAAGGAAAAGAAGTTATTCAGCAATATGATCAACGAATTGCTGACTTAAAAGAAAAATTAGGCGATAAATTAAAAATGAAAGTTTCAATGGTTCGTTTTATGCCTGGTGATGTCCGTATTTATCATAAGGATACATTCTCCGGTGTTATTTTGGATGAGTTAGGATTTGCCCGTCCCGGCGACCAAAACAAAAATGACTTTGCCGAAAGAAACCTAACGAAAGAACGCATTCCGGCAATGGATGGGGATATACTTTTCTACTTCACATATGAGCCCGCAGGTGATGGTGAAGTTGCTGCTGTTGAAAAAGAATGGATCAATGATCCGCTATTTAAAAACTTAAAAGTTGCTAAAGCTGGAAATGTTCATAAAGTAAACGATGATATATGGAATACGGCCGGTGGCGTTCTTGCTGCTAATCTCATGTTAGATGATATTGAGAAAATCTTTCTTGGAAAATAAATATTACATGACAAAACCCGCAAATATGCGGGTTTTGTCATGTGATTGCAGGTTCAACTCGTTTCTGCCTCTTTTTAAATGAAACAACGGATAATAGTATCCCAAGTTCATATAGAGCCATTAATGGAGTCAGCACTAATATTTGACTTATAAAGTCCGGTGGTGTGATCAGTGCTGAAATGACTGCAAGCAAGATATACGCATATTTTCGAACTTGTTTTAATTTTACCGGAGTTAACATGCCAACAGATGTTAAAAAGACCATCACAATCGGCAATTCAAAAAGAAATCCTAAAGACAATGTTGATGTTAGTAAAAAAAGAAAGTATTCTCTTGCAGTAATTAGAACATCAAACGATTTTTCTCCAAGATTCATGAGAAACTTAAATAATACAGGGAAAACGATAAAGTAGCCGAAGGCAATACCCGTCAAAAAACTGGCCGTGATAGCTGGCACATAAGTGAGTGTCACTTTACTTTCTGTCGGGGTTAAGCCAGGCTTTACAAATCTCCAAATTTGGTATCCGAGGAATGGAGTTGTTAGGCCCAATGCTAATGCACCTGAAACACCCGTGTAAAAGCGAATCACATCTAATGGCCCCATCAGTACAATCTTGTAGCCATTAGCTAATAAAGGAAGAACTTTAGGCATAAAAACAAGAAAGGTCACAAACATAATAGCAAAGAAAAAAGCAGACCAAAGCAAAATCCTTCTTAGTTCCGTAAAATGGTCCAAAGCCGTTTCCTCTTTTTCCACTTCAATTGGGAGATCCTCTGACAATACAATCATCTCCTTCTTCTAAATTTAGTAGAGGCTGGGACAAAACCCACCTCTGAGATGAAAAAGCCGGTGAATTTTTACGACGAGTAAAATTTCACCGGCTTTGATTATTTTTTGAATAAAAATAAGGACCACTTCTGATAAAATTAAGTTACCATACCAAATAAAATCAGAAAGAAGGATCCTTATGTTTAAAAATTATACCATGAATCAATTAGTTTTGCCTTTAGATTTAGAAGTAAAGTTACAAAAAAATGATATTGCCTTCCATGTTCATCATTTAGTTGAAAGTATCCCTCATGAAGCGTTCGAATCATTTCAGAGAAATGATGGCTGTCCTGCCTACCATCCACGCATGATGCTTAAAATTATCTTATGTGCCTACACGCAATCTGTTTTTTCAGGGCGAAAAATTGAAGCCCTATTAAAAGACAGTATCCGTATGATGTGGCTAGCTCAAGGGCATGAACCAAGCTACCGAACAATCAACCGATTCCGTGTTCAACCAGAAGTGAAAAATTTAATTCGCCAATGTTTCGTCCAATTCCGTTGCCAATTAATTGAAGAAAAACTGATCGATCAAGAAGCAATTTTTATCGATGGTACAAAGATTGAAGCGAATGCAAATAAATTTACGTTTGTCTGGAAGAAATCGATTGAGAAGTATCATCAAAGTTTAATTGAAAAGTCAAACCAGCTATATGATGAGCTTCTTGAGAATGAAATCATACCTGAAATCGAACGTGAAAGCGATGAACAGTTATCATTGGAAGAGCTCGCTCAATTGGTTCAAAAAGTGGATGATGTCGTAAACGAGTATGATAAACAAATTGAAGCATCATCGGATGTTCCAGAACGAAAAGCTTTAAGAAATGAACGCAAATATCCGAAAAAGTGCGTAAACAGTTGATTGATTTTATCGTACGAAAACAGAAATACCAACGAGACCTTGAAATCTTTGGTACACGTAATAGCTATTCTAAAACAGATCCAGATGCGACATTTATGCGAATGAAAGATGATTATATGAAAAATGGACAATTGAAGGCTGGTTATAATACACAAATCGCAACGGAAGGTCAATATGCGCTTGCCTATGGATTATTCTCAAACCCAACAGACACACGTACGTTAATTCCCTTTCTAGATGAGATTGAGCAGGATTATTTCGAGTTACCGGAACACATCGTCACAGATGCAAGTTATGGTAGTGAAGAAAATTATAATGATATCCTTTTGAACAGAAAACGTGAAGCACTTATTCCTTATACGCTGTATATGAAGGAAAAAAAAAGAAAACCTACAAACAAAACCTATTCAATCCAGACAACTGGTAGTACGATGAAGAAACAGATACCTATACATGTCCAAACCAGAAACATCTTACATTTCACGATTATTCTGTCCGTACTGATCGTACAGGATTCCAACGGAAGTTTAAAATCTACGAGTGCAAAGACTGTTCGGACTGCCCATTCCGTTCCTCCTGTACCAAAGCAAAAGAAGGCAACAATCGAAAACGAATGGTGAATGAAACATGGGAACAACAAAAAGAATATGTAAGAACGAAGCTTTCAGAAGAGAGAACGGGTGCGATCTATCGAAAACGCAAAATCGATGTGGAACCAGTTTTTGGATTCTTGAAGGCTAATTTGCGTTTCACACGATTTTCCGTACGAGGAAAATCGAAGGTAGAAAATGAAATGGGCTTTGCATTAATGGCAGTGAATTTAAGAAAATACACTGCCCAACAACTAAGGTAATAGAAGAATTACACGTAAAAAAAAGAAAAAGGTGAATTTGAGTACACTCAAATTCACCTTTTTCACTATTTGAAGCTAGTTATGTCCCAGCCTCTTTGTTGTTTTTTCCTCTGTTACCTCATCACTCATAATTGAATTCGCTGTCCGTTTAAATTCTGATAATGTTTTCCCAAAGGCTGATCCGATTTCTGGCAGCTTCTTTGGTCCAAATATAATTAATGTAATGACCAAAATAATGATTAGACCCGGAATACCAATATTTGATAACATCTCAACACTTCCCTTCTTAAACTAATGATCCACCTTTTTTGTGGTATTTTAAGATTCCTTCTGCCGCTCTGTAAGATAATGCACCAACTGTTCCAGTTGGGTTATAGCCGGAGTTATGAGCGAAAGCAGAGGCACCGACAACAAATAAATTTTCCATATCCCACATTTGTAAATAATTATTTACTGCAGATGTATTAGGGTCAGCCCCCATAATGACACCTCCGGTATTATGTGTAGATTGGTAGGTTGTTATTTCATATGGACCTAACTCCTTTAATAATCAACATGGTTAGCCCCCATTTCCTTTAATATATCCCCACATTTTCCCGCTAAAAATTTGGCTAGATTTTGATCCTGCTCTTCAAAGTCAAAAGTGATTCGAATTAACGGATCTCCATATACGTCCTTATAGGTTGGGTCTAGATCGAGAAAATGATGTTGAAAAGGCATGGAAGAACCTTGTGAACCTACTGATAAATATCTATTCGCATATTTTATCGATGTTTTTTTGAAATCCTTTCCCCATGTTGGTGTGCCTGATGGAACAGCATTGTTTTGAATAGGACGCATGCCAGACTGATTATATTGGATCATTCCACCGTGAATAAAGTCCAAATTTGAATGATCAAAATTGTCTCCATTATAATCATCTAAAGTTACACCTAAAGCACCCGCTCCTGCAAAGGTATTAAATTCTTTATCATCAAAAAATCCAACTGCTCCACCCTTTGCTACCTGATAGGCATAGTTTTTGCCAATTACTCCTGTTCCATTACTCGGATTATATGGTCTCCCAACATTTGACATTAACAATAATCTTACATTATTAAATACAAAACCTGTCAAGACTACTATATCTGCTGGTTGTTCAATGTCTTCTCCAGTGGTGACATCAGTATACATGACTCCTGTCGCTTTATTTCCACTATGCAAAATTCTTCTAACATTGGAATGGGTTCTTATTTCAAATTTCCCTGTTTTTTTCGCCACTGGAATAACTGTTACAACTGGATCTGCTTTGGCTCCATACTCACAACCAAATCGTTCACAATATCCACAATATTGGCAAGCCGCTCTTGAAATACCGTCAGGATTTGTATATGATTCCGACAAGTTTGCCGAAGGAACCACGTAAGGATGAAGCTTTAATTTCTTTGCCGCATTTTCAAAATCCTTCATTTGCGGAGATTTTTTCATTGGTGCTGTTGGGTATTTAGCTGAACGTTTTCCACCTAAAGGATTCTCTTCGCCAGAAATACCTGCTATTTTTTCAAAACGATCATAGTAAGGTTCAAGTTCATCATATGTAATGCCCCAATCCTGAATTGTCATACCTTTTGGTATTTTGTTTTTTCCATACTTTTCAATTGTTTTACTACGGATTTCAAAATCATATGGTAGAAATCGAAACGTTTGTCCATTCCAATGTACTCCAGCTCCTCCTAAGCCATCACCTAGTAAAAAGGATCCATATTGTCTCATGGGAAGGGCTCTCGTTCTTTCATTCCCTCTAAATGTAATCGTTTCTTTTGATAGATCTTGCATTAACTCATATCTTAAGGCATACCTTAATTCATCATGAACCATATAGTAATCTTCCGTTTTTCTTTCTTTTCCTCTTTCCAAACCAACGACATTTAATCCCTTTTTAGTAAGCTCAGATGCAATAATCCCACCTGACCAACCAACACCTATAATCACAACATCTACTTTTGGCAATTTTTTCACCATACTAATCACCTCTTTTTTAATGCGCCAAATGGTCTCGCAGACTTTGTGGTGCTATTTTTTTGTAACCTTTTTCGATGATCTCGGAATAAGCCATTTGGTTGCCAGGATAATTCTTCATTTTCCAACCGGCCATATTCATATTTCCACCATATAATGGGTCACTATATACCCCTTCTAACGTGCTACTTCTTAGAATATTAAAAAACCCACTCGGTGAAATCGTTGTTATATTCACCTTATCTCCTTCAAAATCTTTAAGGATTGCATCTTGTTCATCCCCAGAAAGATCAGTAAATTTTTTCTTATATTTAGCCATACTGTGGTTTTGCATTTCTTGTAATGCGATATCAAATATTTCTCTACGTTTTAATCTACCTTGATACCCCTGGACTTTTTCACCTTTATAAAACGGGCCTTGCATATAATCTCTTGAATTAAATCCCCAATCGCCTGCGAGCTGGTGATCGATAAAAAAGGCAACTCCTAAAGCTTTTGCTCCCGGTCCATTCTCATCCTCAGGAAATATCCTTTCCGTCGCTGCTTGAACAATATTAAATTGCTCTTGAGTAAAGTACATTAGGGCTTGGTTAAAATTTTCTGCCTTTGTTGGAGAAATTTTATTATTATTGATTTCTTTCGTTTTGTTACCAAATGGTAATAGGCTTCCTACTGCTCCTCCTACTACAACACCTCCAACAACATAACCAGTGTTTCGAATAAACTTACGTCGGGATTGTGATTCTGGAATCTCCTTTTTTGTTTCATCAACCATCTGGTCCACCTCCTGAATTCATCCATGATAAAAATTTATTTAATAGTCGAAAAAGATTTTTAATGACTATCATGGTTTTTTTTAATATGTTCCAAGAATATTTAAATATACACAAAACTACTACTCATAAATAATTAAAATTTGGGAACCTTATTTTTGAAATAATTTCTATTTAGGAGGGAAACAGAGTGAAAAAAACTCGAAGCAAATGGTTGGTTCCTTTTGTCGGAGTACTTCTTGTCTTAGCAGCTTGTACTAGTCAACAAGGTGCTAACGATAGACAACAAGGAAAAAGGAATACTCAACACCCTATGAATGTATCGACGCATAACGACCGGGATATGAATGTCATTCCAAGTACGGATCGTTCAAAAAAGTTAACAACCAATCAACATGGAGAGATTACAAGTGGTCCCGGATCCAATGTCTATAGCTTAATAGGAAGTTCGAGTTTACATGACGGAGGTATTTCTTCTCATTTAGAATCTCGTTTAGCTGGTGAAGGAATTCCAGGTATTAAAGTTTTTGTTCTTGATGACACTGTTATCTTAGCAAGAGCGAAACAGGAAAATACATCTATTCACTATGATGATATGCAAAATCGAGTATTAAGTGGAACAAAAGGGTCATCCGGAAAAATTGAAAATAATAACGGGAAAGAGATAGACAATAATGTAGATGATAATTTAGAACATGCCAAAAGAATCATGAACGATGCATTTGATGGTCATGTTCAAATATTAACTGTTACAAATGCGAATGCCCCTAAATTAATTGAAAGAATAAAGTCAAATTTAAAAGGAAAATCACCATCATATAATCAATTAACAACTGATATAAATACACTTATTAAAATGACGAAGGAGGCTGGGACATAACTAGCTTCAAATAGTGAAAAAGGTGAATTTGAGTGTGCTCAAATTCACCTTTCTCTATTTTTACCTGTAAATTCTTCTATTACCTTAGTTGTTGGGCAGTGTATTTTCTTAAATTCACTGCCATTAATGCAAAGCCCATTTCATTTTCTACCTTCGATTTTCCTCGTACGGAAAATCGTGTGAAACGCAAATTAGCCTTCAAGAATCCAAAAACTGGTTCCACATCGATTTTGCGTTTTCGATAGATCGCACCCGTTCTCTCTTCTGAAAGCTTCGTTCTTACATATTCTTTTTGTTGTTCCCATGTTTCATTCACCATTCGTTTTCGATTGTTGCCTTCTTTTGCTTTGGTACAGGAGGAACGGAATGGGCAGTCCGAACAGTCTTCGCACTCGTAGATTTTAAACTTCCGTTGGAATCCTGTACGATCAGTACGGACAGAATAATCGTGAAATGTAAGATGTTTCTGGTTTGGACATGTATAGGTATCTGTTTCTTCATCGTACGGCCAGTTGTCTGGATTGAATAGGTTTTGTTTGTAGGTTTTCTTTTTTTCCTTCATATACAGCGTATAAGGAATAAGTGCTTCACGTTTTCTGTTCAAAAGGATATCATTATAATTTTCTTCACTACCATAACTTGCATCTGTGACGATGTGTTCCGGTAACTCGAAATAATCCTGCTCAATCTCATCTAGAAAGGGAATTAACGTACGTGTGTCTGTTGGGTTTGAGAATAATCCATAGGCAAGCGCATATTGACCTTCCGTTGCGATTTGTGTATTATAACCAGCCTTCAATTGTCCATTTTTCATATAATCATCTTTCATTCGCATAAATGTCGCATCTGGATCTGTTTTAGAATAGCTATTACGTGTACCAAAGATTTCAAGGTCTCGTTGGTATTTCTGTTTTCGTACGATAAAATCAATCAACTGTTTACGCACTTTTTCGGATATTTGCGTTCATTTCTTAAAGCTTTTCGTTCTGGAACATCCGATGATGCTTCAATTTGTTTATCATACTCGTTTACGACATCATCCACTTTTTGAACCAATTGAGCGAGCTCTTCCAATGATAACTGTTCATCGCTTTCACGTTCGATTTCAGGTATGATTTCATTCTCAAGAAGCTCATCATATAGCTGGTTTGACTTTTCAATTAAACTTTGATGATACTTCTCAATCGATTTCTTCCAGACAAACGTAAATTTATTTGCATTCGCTTCAATCTTTGTACCATCGATAAAAATTGCTTCTTGATCGATCAGTTTTTCTTCAATTAATTGGCAACGGAATTGGACGAAACATTGGCGAATTAAATTTTTCACTTCTGGTTGAACACGGAATCGGTTGATTGTTCGGTAGCTTGGTTCATGCCCTTGAGCTAGCCACATCATACGGATACTGTCTTTTAATAGGGCTTCAATTTTTCGCCCTGAAAAAACAGATTGCGTGTAGGCACATAAGATAATTTTAAGCATCATGCGTGGATGGTAGGCAGGACAGCCATCATTTCTCTGAAATGATTCGAACGCTTCATGAGGGATACTTTCAACTAAATGATGAACATGGAAGGCAATATCATTTTTTTGTAACTTTACTTCTAAATCTAAAGGCAAAACTAATTGATTCATGGTATAATTTTTAAACATAAGGATCCTTCTTTCTGATTTTATTTGGTGTGGTAACTTTATTTTATCAGAAGTGATCCTTATTTTTATTCAAAAAATAATCAAAGCCGGTGAAATTTTACTCGTCGTAAAAATTCACCGGCTTTTTCATCTCAGAGGTGGGTTTTGTCCCAGCCTCTTTTATTAATATATTTATTGCACCAATTTACATATTCACCCGATATTTGGTAACAATACGTCACGTAGGTACATCCCATCAAATCAATTTCCTACAAATCGGGGGATTATTATGGATTTCTTTAAAAAAAGGAATGCGTTAAGACAGCAAAGGAAAAAAGAAAAAGAGCGACAAAAAAAAGAAGCTCAGCAAAATGAAGCTCCTAAACCTAAATCACAGGATGTAAAAGAAGCTAAATATATAAATAGCAGGACAGGAATGGAGTTTTCCTTAACTTTTGTATCGACACTAATAGATGAAGAGATTATTCAAAAGGATATATTGCCAGATTTACTAGAAGGCGATTTTGCAACGATCGGAGACATTTCAAAACTCCTTCCTGTTGCTGATGTAGAAATAACAACAGACATGTCAAAAGTAAATCAGAAAATGTATAACGGCTATGTTTTATTACAAGTTGAAACAGACGAAGGTAAATATGCGTTTATTTCTGCGCAAAAAGAAATTACAAGAACTTTAAGTGCTCCTGAAATCGAATTTAGTGTAATTGGTCCAAAAGAAGCATTTGTTGAAGCGCTTGATCAAAATTTAAACTTAATTAGAAAGCGTCTTCCAATACCTGAATTAATTATTGAGGAACTAACAGTAGGAAAATTATCAAAAACAAAAGTTGCCATTCTTTATATTGACCAAATTGTTGACATGACAAATGTTCAAACAATTAAACAGAGAATTGATGTACTAGATTTTGATATGATCAGCGATAGCTCATTCATAGAACAGCTTTTAGCGGATAATCATTCATCACCCTTTCCGCAATTTTTGGATACAGAACGACCCGACCGTGCTGCAAGCGTATTAGGTCAAGGTAAAGTTGTGTTAATCGTCGACGGGTCTCCCCATGCATTAATTGGTCCAACGACGTTTGTGGAATTTTTTGTATCCTTTGAGGATTATTATTTAAACTGGATTATCGCCACTTTTTTCAGATTACTACGTGTTTTTTCAGTAACCTTTTCGATTTTAGTAACCCCCTTATATGTGGCAGCGTTGACCTATCATTATCAAATGGTGCCAAGGGCTGTAATGGCAACCCTAATTAGTTCCAGACAAGGGGTTCCGTTGCCGCCAATACTAGAAGCGTTAGTTCTGGAAATTACAATTGAGCTTTTAAGAGAAGCAGGGGCAAGACTACCTACAAAAATCGGCCAAACAATCGGTATCGTGGGCGGGATCGTTATTGGAACTGCCTCCGTTGAAGCTGGTCTTACAAGTAATGTTTTATTAATCTTTGTTGCATTAGCTGCACTGGCTTCCTTTACGACGCCTGTTTATAAAATTGGTAATACGATTCGTTTTATTCGTTTTCCATTTTTAATTTTTGCACAGATGTGGGGATTACTCGGAATCGTCTTTTGTTTTTGCATATTACTGACACATCTCATTCGATTAACTTCTTTAGGAAGGCCGTATTTCGAACCGCTTTATCCACCTAGGATAAAGGATATTAAAGATACGATTATTCGTTTAGGCTTTAATAAAAATGCGAAACGTCCTCAATTTTTACGAACACAAGACACTGTTCGTTTTCCTCCAAAGGACGCGAAACGAAAATTAGATATCGATGAATAAATAATTATTACTTATTTATTTTTCCCAACAAGCACACCACCAAAAAGACTACTTTCGGAGGTTTAACTATGCAGTCTGTACCTGAAAACCGAAAAATTTCTCCCTCTCTCGTCTTTTTCGCTATTTCCTCCGTACAAATAGGTGTAGGTGCGTTAGGTTTTCAAAGAATTATTGCAAAAACAGCCGGATATGACGCTTGGATTTCCGTCATAATCGCAGGTCTAGCGACAAATATGATTATGTGGATTATGTATAAGATCGTCGAACTAGGAAAAGAGGACCTAGGGGAAAATCATCGATATGTGTTCGGAAAATGGATTGGGGGAATATTTAATACGTTTTTCATTTTTTATTTTATTTCTTTCATTATCATCGTCCTTCGTACTTATATCGAAATTGTTCAAGTTTGGATGTTTCCTGATCTGAATGTCTTTATGTTTGCACTATTTTTTCTCGTGCTTTGTATCTATATTGTTAGAGGAGGCTTTCGAACTGTAGTTGGTATTGCTTTTTTTGGTGTTGTACTCCCTTCATATTTAATTATTTTATTTGGGTTTACGATTCCATATGCTGATTTTCACCATTTTTTCCCAATATTTGATCATTCATTAAAAGATTTAATTATCGCCTCAAAACAAATGTCACTAACATATATGGGATATGAATCGTTCCTTATTTATTATCCCTTTATAAAAGAGAAGCAAAAGTCGAAAAAGTGAGCTCACATTGCATTGTTATCTTCAACTGCCCTCTATCTTTATACGACTCTCATTTCTTTTGGGTACTATAGTGAGGGACAACTTCAAAAAGAGGTTTGGGCAACATTGACAACGTGGAAAATTGTTCATCTTCCCGTTGTAGAACGCTTCGAATATGTTGGAATTGCCAATTGGTGTTTAATTATTTTACCAAATGCTTGTCTAGCTTTATGGTGTGCCACTCGATTGCTTAAACAAACGTATCTGCTCCCCCAAAGAATTGGTGTTTATCTTGTGGGGGCTATTGCTGTATGTATTATTCCAATTTTTGATACACGCCAAGAAATAAATTTATTAAATGCTCTATTAGGTGATTTTGGATTCATTGTTAATTTTATTTACCTCCCATTATTGCTAATCCTTATATGGATGGTGAAGAAGGTGAAGAAGAAAACATGAAAAAATATTTATTCATTTTATTGGTTTTTCCGCTACTAACCAGCTGTGTTCAGCACCAAGTAATTGACAAGTTGAACATCGAAACCGCACAAGGCTATGATTTAGCGGAAAATAATCACTTAAGAGGAACTCTTCTTTTTGTGAAATATTTGCCGGACAAAACGGTGCAAAATCGAACACTATCGGCCACCGCAAAAACGAGTCAAGATGTGCTTACTGATTTAGAAAGACGATCAAGTGATCCGCTTGTAACCGGCGGGGTCGGGGTCGTTTTATTCGGCGAGGAATTAGCTAAACACGGATTTGTCAAACTTGTTGATTCATTACAACGTGATCCTAATATTGGTTCACGACTATTTGTAGCGATTGCAGAGGGGAGAGCCGAGGATATGTTGAATGGGAATTATGGTTTTGAAGGGAATAGTACTTATATTCACGATTTACTTACACATAATATGAAAAATCGCGATATTCCAAAGGTAAACCTCCATTTATTTGCCTCTTTTTACGCCGAAAAAGGACGGGATGCTTATTTACCTGTTCTCGAAAAAGTGAGTGATACAGATATAAATATCTCCGGAATGGCGATTTTTAAAAATAATAAAATAGTAAAAAAAGTAGATGAGAAAAATCTATTTCATTTTAAATTATTAGTTGATAAGCATAGTGAAGGAACAAAAACAGTAAAAATTGGGAAATATAATGCTGTCGTACGCAGTATTCGTTCTAAAAATAAAATAAAGATAAAGAAAAATCCACTTGAAGCGATTGTATATATAAAAGTAAATGCGATCGTACGAGAATACTCCGGCAGAAAAGTGACAACAAAAGTTGTAAAAACGTTAGAAAAGCACATGGAAGAGGATATTAAAAAGGAATGTCTCCATATGTTAAAAGATTTCCAAAGACATGGCATTGATCCTGTTGGATTCGGACTTCGTGTTAAAAATAATACAAGAAACTTTAATTTCAATAAATGGGAAGATGAATATAAAACAATGAAAATAAAGATCAAGCCAAAGGTTACCATTATGGAAAGTGGAACCGTACAATAGTTTAAAAAAAGCTTCCGGAAAAAACAATAGTTTTCTCCGAAAGCTTTTTTACTTTTCTGTACCAAACATATATTTTTTATAGTGATAGCGTATGGAAAAGATGAGACCAATAGCAAGCATATTTCCCATTAACGAACTTCCCCCATAACTAATAAACGGTAAAGGAATACCCGTTATTGGCAGCAGCCCAATCGTCATTCCGATATTTTCAAACACATGAAAAGTTATCATCGCGATTACCCCAGCACAAATATAGGAATAAAAGTTATTTTTCGTTTCTAAGCTGGCTTTTGTAATATGGTAAATCAACATAAAAAATAAGCTGACAACAACACTTGCACCGATAAATCCAAAATTTTCACCAATCATACTAAAAATAAAATCGGTCTGTCTCTCAGGTATATCAACTTCACTAATGTTAAAGCCTTTTCCGAGTGTTTGTCCGGAACCAATGGCAAGTAGCGAATTGATTAACTGATATCCTGAATCACTTTTATATTTATACGGATCAAGCCATGAATAAATACGATTAAATTGATAAGGTTTAACATGTAAATATTTTTCTAAAATTTGAGGCATCCAAATAACGAAATAAAGGATGATACCAGCTAATAAACCACCACCACCAAAAATCGGCAGCAGTAATTTCCAAGTAATCCCTGATACAAAGATGATTCCTAATAAAATCGAAACAATTACTAAAGATGTTCCTAAATCAGGCTGTTGCATAATTAAAGCCAATGGCAATGCGGCAACTAAGCCTAGTTTAATTAACAACCAAAAATCCGTCTTGACTGTCTTAATAAGATATTTATCATGATGATCAACAATCGTTCGTGCTAATGCGATTATAACGAAAACTTTCACGACCTCCGAAGGCTGAAAGGTTCCCATAAACGGCACGGTAAACCAACTTTTTTGCCCCTTTGTTACATGGGCAATACTTTCAGGAGCAATAATTAGAAATCCTAACAAAACAATTCCGAATGCGTAAAGATACCATGATAACTTTTTTAGTTGATCAGAATCAAAATGGATGGTCACAGCAATAATACAAACGCCAACTACATACCAGATGACCTGTTTTACTAAGTAATTTTCATCTAATTGTCCAGCTTTTTGTGCACCGTAGATAGAGATTAAACTAACTAAGCACATTAGCATAAGTGTCAACACAAGACCATAATCTATTTTTGAAGTTTTTCCTTTTTGCGAAGTCATACTATCCTCGTCTCCTAAGTAAATCTAAAAAAGTCATTAAAAACACATACTACCATTATACTGAATCATGTCAATGGGACAAAGAAACAATTTGTTCCAAGAATACTATTGTATATTATAATCAGCTTGCAGCCAACTAACATAAGCTAAATCATTGTATGAAATCGCAACTATCTATACAATACTAATAGTACAAAAAACATGGTCAAATGGAGGTAATATTCATGGAAGAGATTAAGACTCTTGAAGATTTTGAAGCAGCTATATCAGGCTCTAATCCAGTCATCGTTAAGTTTTATGCTGGATGGTGTCCGGATTGTACACGACTAAATATGTTCATTGACGACATTATCAATGATTATGGCCAATATAAATGGTATGAAATTAATCGAGATAATTTCCCTGAGTTAGCTGAAAAATATAATGTTATGGGAATCCCAAGTTTATTAATTTATCAAAACGGAGAAAAAACTCATCATCTTCATAGTGCTAATGCGAAAAGCCCTGAGCAGGTGAGAGAATTTCTAGATGGTGCTGGCTACTAAAGAGCAAAAGGGGTTGTCTGGAAAGCAAAGCATCAGACAACCCCCTTTTTTACTCCATCATTTCATTAGATACAAACAGCTGCACCTACAATAATAAGCAGGATAAATAGGACTACGATTAACGCAAAATTAAATGGTGGTCGTGCAACAGGCTGGACCACATGATGTCGGCACCACGGAGCTCCTCCAAAACCAAAACCCATCTTTATCTCCTCCTTTCCATTTTCGTTGAATAGAAATTTTTTTCCTAACAACGTCACTAACATCATATGTACATACACTTTTGTTGGAAAGGCATAAGTCTAAGAGAGATTGGAATTATGGTAGAAGAATTAAACATACCCTTTATTCTGAGAAATATTTCAAAAAACCCATCGAATTAGATGGGCCCGGATTAATTAATATTTCATGGATAACGCTTTTTGGACATTATTTGTATCATGTTCCAATAATGTGTGTAGATCGTATGCAGGATACAACCCTTTTCTATGCATATATTCAAATACCCTCGTATGCCACTTAATACTATTATTTAAATGTTTAGTAAAGATTGCTTTTAATTCAGGTGTAGCTGTTTCTGTAATTGCTGCGGCATATGTTTTAACTGATGTTTTCGCTGCACCTAACAAATTCCCGGCAAAGAATCCGGTTTCATCTTGACGTATTAGGTCCATTCTAGGTGAAGGAGCTTTTTTCACAAATGGAACAAGTTCTTTTAAGTTTTTTTCAATCGAACGAATGGATGATACGTACAAATCATTAAGTTCCGGATCTGTCACTTTTTTCACTGACTTTTTTAAATGCATTAAACAGTTTGCCTGTAAGGCCATTAATTCATGCAATTCAAGTGTTTCATGCCAAGCTAATTGTCTTGCCATCAGTATCCCCCTCCTATTTCAAATCGCTTATAGTTTATTCATAATAGGCGAAAATGGAAGGTTATCCTTGGGAAAATGGGCTTAACGCTAGTCAATACGTTGTCAAATGCAATAATTTTTGCAATCGATACACACCATTTTGTAAAAAAATAAGTTTGCCTTGAAACTTAGATAACTCCAATGTATATTTGGCATCCCGATTTGTCCAAATTCGCTGAAAATAGCGGTCAACTTTACCAACTAATTTTGCTTCAATCGGTGCTGTTATCTTCACGTCTGTCTCAAGATTATAATCGGCCAAGTTTCGTAAAGTGAGATTGGTGGAGCCACTAAAGATTTGGGCATGCTTTCGTTTCTTTATATATATTAGCTTTGCATGATACTGTTCTTTACCTGTGTTATACCATCGAATATGAATCTTTCCTTTAGATTTCTTGTTTAGCTCCCTGGCAACAGGTCGATTCGGTAGGCCCGATTTTTTATTTCCAAAGGCATTTTCATTTGGATCCAAAATTAATTTAATATTTACTCCTCTATCAGCGGCTTTGAGCAAGGAATGGATTATTTTTCGATCCGCAATATAGAACATTCCCATCCATAATTCATCCCCTGGGTTTGTTTGATTGATTGCTTTTAAAATATGCTTAAATACTTTTCCCTCTGTTAATAGTTGGACTTCATATTCTCCTTTTTTTCCATCCTTTGATGAATAGGTCGGTAGCTTTGGTCCGTTTGAAAGATCGACTGCTGCTTGTTCGGATAGTAGTAAATCTTTAATTACAGGTCCTTTGATTTCAATTGCATGATTAGAAAAATATGCACTAGCATCATGGGGATTGCCTGATAAAATAAATGCGGATTTTTCTGTCGCAAATGTTTTTCGATGATTGGCCTTAATATTTAATAATTCCAAGTACGATCGGATGGTCATATGCGGTGCGGTATCTGCCATCGCATTAGGTATCCACCCCTTCCCTGATTGACCAAATGGGCGAATGAACATTCTCCAAACAGCGGAGTATAGAGGAGTTGAGTCTCGTAAAGGATCTAAATTCGTCATCACTACCTCTATCCCATTTCGTTTCATTTCTTCTAGTTCCTTTGATTTATGTGATCCATAGGATGTATTGATATCATCGGTAATTACGATGATTCGCATATTTGGTTTTTCTCTTTTCTTACGAATGAGTCTTTGCGCCATGCTTTCGCTTAAAGGTGGAAAATTCAAATCATGATCATAGTAGCTATTAAAAAGGAAAAAATCGCAAACAATAAATTTCTGAGCCTGCTCAATGACTTCAAAGATACGAGGGAAGATTTCTTGCTCTATTTGCAGATGCCCCCCTTTTTGATAGGTTAAATCAGTTAAAAAGGAAATGTCATCTTCTGATACATGATGTATTTGACCTTCATAGGAAATTCCTTTCGGAAGAGGTTTATATACGTGATAAAGAATGGTGCTAACGTAAACAAGAAAAAATAGGAATAAAAGAAAAAAAAGAACTTTCTTCTTTGTCACCGGTAGCCCTCCTCACCTCGGTCATTACCTTAGTTTTCCCGAAAATGAAACGGTTATAACATGTCCCCTAGTAGGGTTATTGGTTTACTATTAAACAAGATGGGTATTCTAACAGTAATAAAAAAACATGAAAGGTGAGCTACATATGCTTTGGACAATAATTGGAATTCTTATCGTGCTATGGATTTTAGGATTAATCGGACATGTTGCCGGTGGGCTCATTCATATACTTCTAGTTATAGCTGTTATTATTTTAATCATCAAGCTAGTTACGCGCTCCGGAAAATCATAATAAAGAAAAAGAAGGTAATTGAAGAACAGAAAAACAAGGCTGATCATCATGATCAGCCTTGTTTTTAAGGAAAGAAAGTATAAATTTATTAGGATCAATGTTCCTAAAAAGTATCTGCTTTGTCTAGCTCCAGCGCCTATCGACTAGAAAACTTCAGGACTTTTCCCTACGATAAGTCAACATCGATTCGCCTTTCAGGCTCATCGTGTTTCCTTTATCTCAGTCAAAGTCCCTCCAGTTTTTACGTCGATGAGCAAGGCGCTTACGCTTTTCTTATTTCAAAAATATTTCTTTTTCCAAAAAATGAATGCAGTTAAACTTGCTAAAAAGATGGCAAAAATAATTGCTGTTAAAAACGCATGTGGATATTCTTCTAAATGAAATGGTAAATGGACATTCATACCTAAAAAACTAGCAACCATTGTTGGAAAAGATAGAATAATTGTAATCGAGGTTAAAAATTTCATGACTACGTTCAAATTATTTGAAATGATGGAAGCGAAAGCATTCATCATACTGCTTAAAATTGAACTGTACGTTGCTGCCATTTCAATCGCCTGTGTATTCTCGATAATTACATCTTCTAATAAGTCCTTATCTTCTTCATACATTTTTATATAATTAATACGGAGAATTTTATCGAGCACCATTTTATTTGATTTCAATGATGTTGTAAAATAAACTAAACTTTTTTCTAATGCAAGTAAGGAATACAATTCCTTGTTTTTCATCGATGTTTGATGTAATTCCCGTTCAACATCGTCGGTTTTTTTGTTGATTTGCTTTAAATAGCGTAAATAATAGGATGAAATAACAAATAGGATTTGTAAGGCAAATCGTGTTTTTTTATACGTATAAAAACCTTTAATTTTGTTATTTTTAAAATCCATCAGTACTTGGGCATCTTTAAGTGAAATCGTGATAATACACTCGTTTGTTAAAATAATTCCAAGTGGCAAAGTTTCATAGACGGAATATCCTGATTCGTCTTTCAAAATATACGGGTAATCAATGATAATAAAGACATCTCCTTCTTCTTTTTCAATCCGAGATCGTTCTTCATCATCTAGTGCATCCCTAATGAAATCGACTGGTACATAAGCATGATTTGCCACGTATTGAATTTCTTCTTCATTTGGTGAAACTAAGTTAATCCAGCATCCTTTTGTGATTTCAGATACTGCTTCTAGCTTGTTCATTTCATTTGTTTTGTAGATTTCTAACATCATCTAACCTCCTCTTGGTGACGAGGAAGTCATCTTACCTTCAACAAGAATGTTGATATATTGACTTCCTCATATTCTATTGGCTCAGGACCATTTGGGTTATCCAAATATATCAACTCCTCTTAAAAGTAATTTTTTGCACCTTCTAATCTTAAACTCAAATGGCTGAAAGAACAATCCATTCGTGAAACATTTTATTTTTCTGAATTCTTTTCATATATAATGCTAAAATTAGTTACTTTGTGCTAGACATGGACGTAGATTTCCGCTGCAGGGTGCTCGCTTTCCGCGGGCGGTTCGGGAGCCTCCTCGCTCGTACCTCGCTGTGGGGTCTCCCGTTTACCGTTTTTCCCGCAGGAGTCTCGCACCCTTCCGCTCCAATCTACTTTGTGTAAGGACTAAGATTGTACTTTAACATGGATTAAAAAGTAAAAAACTCAAGCATACGCGTGTGTATGCTTGAGTTGATATTCTTATTTATATAATTTTTTAGGAACCCTATCGAAAAGGTGTGATGGTTGGTATAGGCTGGTGATGATGAGGTGGTGCATGGCTCTTGTGCAAATTGTGTAGAGCAAGGTACGTTCTGATTCGTCGTTGTATTTATCGTCTGATGCATTTAAGACGATCACACTGTCGAATTCCAATCCTTTTGCTAAGTAGGATGGAAGAATGATCGGGCCTTCTGCTAATTCTTGATTTTTCAAGCCGATTAATGAGATGTCTATTTTGTCCTTTAACTGATGATATGCTTGCTCACAATCTTGCATCGTCTTACCGATAATGGCAATAGAACTTGATTGCAACGCTAATCTTTCAACTTGCCTAGCAATTTGATCCATAAGGTCTTCAAATGTACCCTCAATTACAATAGATGGGAGTTCACCTTCCCTCTCAAATAGCTCAATTGCCTCCCCATCCGGTAAAATCGCTTTAGTAAATGCTGTAATCGCAGCTGTTGATCGATAGCTTTTCGTCAAACGAATAATCTCAGCTTTTTCCTCACCGAATATTTTCATCGATGTTTGTATCGGAGAATCACTTCCGTTATTGAAAATCGATTGATTGATGTCACCAAGCATCGTGAACTTACTATACGGAAACATAAATTTCATATAGGCAAGTTGTGCAGGTGTGTAATCTTGAATCTCGTCGATAAACACATATTTCATTGAAGTTTCACTTTTTCTTCCGACAATTAAATCGTATAAATACATGTAAGGAACAGTATCTTCCATTTGGATATTTTTTCCATTTAGTGATTTGATCGTACTTCTTTGAATTTCCGCCCAATCATTTGCATGGATATCATAATTTTTAAGAGTAAGTAATTCCGGAACCTTTTTTAAAAAATCTACATACTGAGCTTTACGGTGAAAAAAACGATTCCTTTTTATTCCCGCCCGTATTTTTTTGAAATAATTATTTACAATTTGTTTAGCTAAAAACTCCTTTTCTTGATCGAAAGAATTGAAGTCATCTTCCCCTTTTTGAGAATGCTGAAATGCCTTTAAATAATCTTCCCTATCTAATAACTCCATTTCCTCTTCTACCCACTGTTTCTTTTCTTCCTCCCTAGCGATTTCTTTCAATCTTGTTAATAATTCCTTCTGAATAAGCGGGAAACGGTTTGGTAGGGAATAGGAACGATCATAAGAATAAAAGAGATTGGAAATTTCCTCCTTTGATATGAGTATCTTCCCACGGAAGCTGATGTCTTTAAAAAACAAACCAGAAGTAGCTAAATTGTCCACATAATCAGTGATCGCATGAACAAAGGACAAATCATTCTTTAATCGAATCGCCTTAGTTCTATAGTGATTATCTGCCGCGTTTAAACTTGTTTCAAATTGTTCGAATAAGCTTTCAACTGTTAGGTCTGGAATTCTCGATTGTGCAAATTCTAAAAACGTTGTTTGTTCCATATTATTTTCACCAAGCTCTGGAAGTACCTTTGAAATATATTGATTAAACAAACGGTTAGGTGAAAAAAGGATAATTTGATCTGAATGAAGCGAATCACGAAAACGATATAGGAGATAGGCGATTCTTTGCAATGCCGCGGACGTTTTTCCACTTCCTGCTGCACCTTGGACAAATAATAAACGGCTTTTAATATCACGGATTATTTTATTTTGCTCTTTTTGAATGGTCGCAACGATGTTTTTCATATGCGTATCCGCTCTATTTCCGAGCACTTCTTGAAGCATTTCATCGCCAATCGTTACCCCTGTATCGAATATTGACTCGATCTGTCCATCTTTTATGATAAATTGTCGTTTTAATAACATTTCACCTTGACGAGGACCTTCCGGGGTTTCATAAGAAACAGGTCCTGGGCTTCCATCATAATAAATACTTGAAATCGGCGCCCGCCAATCATAAACGAGATAATCATCACCATCAAGAAAAGATGCTATGCCAATATAAATATTTTCTTTTTCTTCACCTTGTTCTTTGAAATCCACACGTGCAAAATAAGGCGAGTATTCAAGCTTATTAAGAATAGAAATATTTTCTTCTACATGTCGATAACTTCGTTCACGTTCTGAAAGAAGTTCTGCCTGTTGCTTTATACTTGTAAAGGTTTCAATAACATCATCCGGTTCGTCAAGGTTAACTGTGACATCTTCCCAAAAGTTCTGCTTAATCTCATCCGCTTCCTCTTTCACAGTTTTCACTTGGGATACTAAAGATTTCTTCTTATCTTTCACCTTTCTAACTGTGTCATCTACCCTTTGTTGTTCTTGTAACCATTCGTTGTCTTGAATTGTCATAAGAAACCTCCTGAAAAAAAAATCTAAAATAGTTGACATCGCTCTTTATTTGTGTTAATGTTAATATAGATAATTATACTTATCTCACAAATACAAATCGATCAATTTTCATTATAGCACTTTCTATGCTTGTTAGCCACCACTTTCTCCTTTTATTCGAAATACTCCAGTCTTTATGCCCACCTCATCTTTATATAACTGTTATCCTTACCCCTTGTTAACCGAAATCCTTTTATTATTTCATTTATTTATCCTACTTTATAAGTATCATCTAAAAATTGCGTGGAATAATAAAAATAGGGTAAACAAATGGAAGAAGGGGGCGAATTCTATATGAAACTTACATCTGAACAGCGGATTGAACTACATGGTTTCAATAATCTTACGAAATCCTTAAGCTTTAACATGTATGATATTTGCTTTACAAAAACGAAGGAAGAACGAGAAACATATATTGAGTATATCGATGAACAATATAACGCGGACAGATTAACGACGATTTTAAATGATGTATCAGATATCATCGGTGCCCATGTATTAAACACAGCAAAACAAGATTTTATCCCCCAAGGAGCAAGTGTAACCTTACTAGTTTCTGAAGGACCTGTTGTCGAAGTTCCTACTGAATCATATAGTGAGTCTCCCGGGCCACTTCCAGGATCAGTTGTATTACAATTAGATAAAAGCCATATTACTGTACATACGTACCCAGAATATCACCCAGATGAAGGAATTAGTACGTTTCGTGCGGATATTGATGTATCCACCTGTGGAGAAATTTCTCCGCTTAAAGCTCTCAATCACCTTATACATTCCTTTGATACAGATATAATGACTATAGATTACCGCGTAAGAGGATTTACTAGAAACAAAAAAGGACAGAAATTATTTATTGATCATGACATAAGCTCTATCCAAAATTACATTCCAGACAGCATCAAAAAAAATTACGATATGATAGATGTGAACGTTTATCCGGAGCATATTTTTCACACAAAATGTAAGATCAAAAAATTCGATTTAAATAATTATCTATTCGGGTATACAAAGGATGAACTTGCTGAAGGAGAAGAAGAGAAAATAACCGAAAGATTGAAAAAGGAAATGGATGAAATATTTTATGGCAGGAATATTTCGGAAAGTGAAAAGTAAACAATGGACTTTCCAATTATGGAAAGTCCATTGTTTTGTTAGATCCAATAAACCCTTGCTTCATATGGTTTTAATAAACATTGATTTGTTATTTCATGTTTCTCTACTTCATAGTTATTTAAAATCAAATTGTCATATTTTAATAAGATATTATCGTGAACATATTTTACAGACTGATCTGATAAATTAGTCAATACAAGCACTCTTTTATTACTTAATGTCCTTGTATAAGCAAAAATCTGCGGATCGTTTTCTAATATTAAATCATAAGTACCATACGTAAAAATTTTATTTTCTTTCTTTAAAGCAATCATTTTTTTATAAAAATGATAGACAGAATGTGGATCCTTTTGTTGTTTTTCTACATTTATTTCACGATAATTTGGATTTACTCCGATCCATGGTGTACCTGTTGTAAACCCGGCATGGATATCATCCGACCATTGCATCGGCGTCCTGGAATTATCTCGACTAGATGCCCAAATGACTTTCATGATTTTCTCATGGGGGATACCCGCTTCGGATCGAATTTTATACAAATTCTTCGTGGCGACATCATCATATTCATCAATCGTTGCATAGTTTACATTTGTCATACCAATTTCCTGTCCTTGATAAATAAATGGTGTGCCTTGCATTAGAAAGTACATGGCACCTAAAGCTGTCGCACTTTCATACCAATACTTTCCGTCGTTCCCCCATGTTGAGACGACACGTGCCTTATCATGGTTTTCAATAAACAATGCATTCCAACCATTGTTTTCAAGCCCCTTTTGCCATCTGCTTAAAACCTTTTTTAACTCTACAATATCAATATCTGTTTTACTTTCAGCATCCCATAAACCAAGGTGTTCAAATTGGAAGACCATATTAAATTTCCCATTGTCTTCCCCTACCCATCCATCGGCTTCATCTATCCCAACACCATTCGCTTCTCCGACGGTCATAATATCATATTTGGAAAAGGTTTCTCTTTTTAATTCTTCTAATAACGGTTGAATCCCCTTAACATTCATATGTTTATCAAAGGATGGAACATACTGTAGTCCTTTTGGATTAGGCATATCTTGAAGACCTTCTTCTTTTTTAATATGACTAATCGCATCCACCCGAAATCCGTCAATTCCCTTATCTAACCACCAATTAATCATCTCATAAAGTGCATTTCTCACGTCTTTATTTTCCCAATTTAAGTCGGGTTGTTTTGTAGAAAAAATATGGAGAAAATATTGGTCTGTCTTCTCATCATACTTCCAAGCAGAACCTCCGAAAATACTTTCCCAATTGTTCGGTTCTTTCCCGTTCTTCCCATCACGCCAAATATACCAATCACGCTTCGGGTTATTTCGTGAAGATCTTGATTCGATAAACCAAGGATGTTCGTCGCTTGTATGATTAATAACTAAATCGATGATTAATTTCATGTCACGTTTGTGGACTTCCTCTAACAATAAGTCAAAATCCGCCATGGTCCCAAACTCATCCATGATGTCCTGATAATCACTAATATCATAGCCATTATCATCATTCGGTGATTTATACATTGGACAGATCCATATGACATCAATTCCTAATTCCTTCAAATAATCTAATTTTGAAATAATCCCGTTTAAGTCACCGATTCCATCGCCATTTGAGTCTTTGAAACTCCTTGGATATATCTGGTAGGCAATTGCTTCTTTCCACCATGTTTGCTTCATAACCATTTCCTCGCTTTTCTTTTTTCACCATAAGGTGTAAACCGAAGCATTTTTAAATGAATAATTTATATACTCTTGCTTCAAAAGGTAATAATGTAATTTTTTCGATTGAGTCAGCAGGATTCACTTCATAATTCGAGATTAGTAGCTCTTTATTACTAAACTGAATTTCCTTAGGAAGTTCAAAAAAACTATTTTCTTTAGAAAAGTTTAATATAATCAACAACTTTTCTTCACCTAATGTACGGGTATAGGCAAAGATTTCATTATGATCCGGTAAGATTAAATCATATGTACCGTACACGATGATGTCATGTTGTTTTCTTAGTTGAATAAGCTTTTTGTAATAGTGAAAAATCGAATCCTCATCCGTTAGCTGCTGCTTTGCATTAATTTCCTTATAGTTTGGATTTACTTTTATCCATGGTGTTCCAGATGTAAACCCTCCATGATTCTCGTCATTCCATTGCATAGGAGTTCTTGCATTATCTCTCCCCTTCACATAGATGGATTCCATAATCTGCTGATGATCACTATCGCTTTCACCTATTTTTTCTTTATACATATTCAAAATCTCGATATCTTTATAGTCATCAATGGAGTCAAAGCGAACATTCGTCATTCCAAGCTCTTCACCTTGATAAATATATGGCGTCCCTTGTAGAAAATGAAGAAAAGTTGCAAGCATTTTTGCCGATTCTTTCCAATACTCTTTATCATCACCAAATCTTGATACCATTCTTGGTTGATCATGATTGTTTAAATAAAGACTATTCCAGCCAACACCTTCTAAACCTTTTTGCCATTTAGTAAATGAGGCTTTAAAATCGTGGAAATTCAGATCTTTTAAATCCCATTTTCCTTTAGGTCCCGAATCTAAGTCGACATGTTCAAATTGAAACACCATATTTAACTCATTACGGTTTTCCCCCGTGTATTGTTTTGCCATCTCAACATCTACACCAGGCATTTCACCGACTGTCATTATGTCATATTTTGCAAGGACTTCCTGATTCATTTCCTGTAAATATTCATGAATTTTCGGTCCATTCATATAAAAATTAGCACCTGAGACATATTTCTTCCCTAGTATTTTTTCACCATTCGGTAATCCGGGTACTTTTGAAATAAAGTTGATAACGTCCATTCTAAATCCATCAATGCCTTTATCTAGCCAAAATTTCATAGTTTCATATACTTCTTCACGAACTTTACGGTTTTCCCAATTTAAATCAGGTTGTTTTTTACTAAAAAGATGAAGGTAATATTCTTCTGTTTTTTCGTCATACTCCCACGCTGATCCACTAAAGACGGATTCCCAGTTATTCGGTTCCTGACCGTTTTTTCCCGGTCTCCAATAATAATAATCTCGATATGGATTGTCTTTAGAACTTCTTGCTTGTTTAAACCATTCATGTTCATCGGACGTATGATTAACAACTAAATCCATCATTAATTTCATTCCACGTTGATGCATTTCACTCAGTAATTCATCAAAATCAGCCATTGTTCCAAATTCATCCATAATTGCTCGATAATCACTAATATCATATCCATTGTCATCGTTAGGGGATTGATATACAGGAGAAAGCCAGATGACATCGATTCCTAATTCTTTTAAATAATCCAGTTTATTTGTTATCCCTTTTAGATCACCGATTCCATCGCCATTCGAGTCATTAAAGCTTCGCGGATAAATTTGATAAACGACACTTTCTTTCCACCAGCTTTTTTCCATTTGCTACCCACAACCTTTACTCGTTTTGTTCCTTTATAATTTTCGCACATGTTTTTCTTTCAATCATTTTAGCCGGAATTGTGATTCGCTTAGGTAAAGTTTCTGGATGATTTATTTTATCCAATAAACAATTTGCGGCTTCTAATCCTAATTGAAAAATATTGATATCTACGG
The DNA here is from genome assembly GCA_016756695.1 of Heyndrickxia sporothermodurans. Taxonomy (GTDB): domain Bacteria; phylum Bacillota; class Bacilli; order Bacillales; family Bacillaceae_C; genus Heyndrickxia; species Heyndrickxia sporothermodurans. Next base: position 2,481,465 of record CP066701.1, on the reverse strand, counting down.
ATGATAATGGCGGTCTCATATACTGACAAAGCATAATATTGTTAAAGCTTACAAGCGAAATATCTTCTGGTACACGTATCGATAAATCTTCTGCAATACTCATTAATTTAATCGCAAGGAAATCATCCGTTAACACAATGGCCGTCGGAAGTTCTTTGCTGAAAAAATAATCAATAATCGCTTCCTTTTCATTTTCCTTCAACCATTTCTCATGGATGACATAGTCCTCCTTGATGGGGATTCCGGCTTCCTCCATCGCTTGTTTATACCCTTCCATCCGATCAATTGTAAAAACATCTTCTGTATTTACACCAATAAATGCAATCTTTTTATGCCCTTTATCAATAAGGTATTTTGTCACTTGCTTAGTGGCATATATATTGTCATTATCAACATACGTAATCCGCTCTGCATTATGAAACGGTCTTCCAATAACAGTGAACGGAAAATCTTCATCAAGTAAATATTTCATGATTTTATCATCCGTTTTCGAATAGAGAAGGATAATTCCATCAACTCGACGCCCTTGAACCATTTGAATAACTTCTTCAAAAATTTCTTCTTGAGTAGCACCTGTGGACAAATAGATTCCAAAGCGATTTTCACGTGCTATTAAACTGATTCCCCTCAGTACTTCCGGGAAGAAAGGGTTTTCTAACACTTGCGTAGCTGAATTCGGCATAATGATTCCAATTGTTTTCGTACTTTTCACGACTAAACTTCTCGCTTGGAAATTCGGATGGTATCCTAATTCGTCCATTGCTTCACGTACCCGCCTTTTTGTTTCTTCACTTATCCGCGGATTATCGGCAATGACTCTTGACACCGTAGAAGGTGACACTTGAGCAACTCTTGCTACATCTTTTATTGTTACTGCCATTGTTTATATCCCCCGTTAATCAAATATAAGTACTTCTATTGTAAACGGTAAGCGTTTAATAATTACGATTATTTTACCGAACCTTCTGAAATTCCTTTAATTATTTGCTTTTGCAAGAAGAAATAAACAATAATAACTGGAATAATTGCAATTGTTAAACCAGCCAATGCTAAATGCCATTGTTTCGTATATTCTCCAAAGAAGAAGAACATTTTTAAAGGAATCGTTTCCATCCCTTCTTTATTAATAACGAGTGATGGCAATAAATAGTCATTCCAAATCCAAATAATATTTAAAATCGCAACAGTAACCGTAATTGGTTTTAACATCGGAAAGATAATATACCAAAATACTTGAAAGCGATTCGCACCATCAATTGTAGCTGCCTCATCAAGAGATTTTGAAATTCCCGATAATGTACCGTGATATAAAAAGATTGAAAGACTCGATCCAAAACCTAAATACATAATGATAATTCCAATTCGATTGAGCATTTCCATTTTTCCAAATATAGAAACAAGCGGAATCATAACGGATTGAAACGGAATGAGCATCGCAGCAACAAAAAGTAAAAAGATTAAACCGCTTATTTTGCTTTTTCTACGTGATAGTGCATACGCTGCCATTGATGAAAAAATAACAATAATGACAACAGCAACAACGCTTATTAAAATCGAATTAAATAAGGTTTTTAAAAAATCTAACTGGTTAAATGCCTCAATATAATTATCAAAGGTAAATTTTTCAGGAAGTTTCAATGTATCAGTGAAAATTTCCCGTTTTGTTTTAAAAGAGTTTATAATCATTAAGTAAAACGGTGAAAGCCATAGGAGAGCTAAAATGATTCCTATCGTACCAATGATAAATGACTTTTTCTTTTTCCTGCTCACTACATTTCGACCTCCCGTTTCTTATTGACATACACTTGTGTTAGTGAAATTGCGGCAACGATAATAAAGAAAATAACTGCCTTGGATTGTGCATATGCCATCGCATTTTCTGTAAATGCTGTTTTGTAAATTTCCATCGCCACCATTTGCGTGGAGTGAAATGGTCCTCCTCCAGTTAATGATAGGTTTTGATCATATAATTTAAATGAGTTTGATAACGTTAAAAATAAACTTACTGTAAATGCCGGTGCAACAAGCGGGAATGTAATATGCATAAAGCGTTGAAAACTATTTGCACCATCGATTTCTGCCGCCTCTAGTAATTCTTGCGGAACACTTTCAAGGTAGGAAATGTAGATAACCATAATATATCCGGCCATTTGCCAGCTCATTAGAATAGCCAATGCCCAAAAACCGGTTGTTGAAGTTGAAAGCCAGCCTTGCAAAGATTCAATCCCTAATAAATCACCTATACTAGAAAAAACTTTAAGAAATATGAATTGCCAAATGAAACCTAGGATTAGTCCGCCAATAAGATTCGGCATAAAGAAAATAGTTCTTAGTAGATTACTTGTTTTCATTTTTTGCGTAACAATAAGTGCTAGAGCAAGCCCAAAAAAGTTAATCAAGAATACAGAGACAACTGTAAATTTCACAGTAAACCATAAGGAATCCAAAAATTCCTGATCTTTAAATAAGTTGATATAATTTTCAAAACCGATAAACTGAGGGGTTTCTATCCCATTCCAGTTTGTAAATGAGTAATACACTCCATAAATTAATGGTAAAATAACAACGATTGTTAGCGCGATTAGTGTAGGAGCTAAAAACAACCAGTACCATAAATTCCTCTTCTTCATCATTATTCCTCCTAGCAGTATAGAAAAGCGAAAGCGCCTTTTATAAGTCACCTTAATGAGTGGCTAACCGTAAAGCCACTCATTAAGATGACTTAGATTTAAAATAAGATAGAAAACAAAGCAACTCATGCTGCCTTGTTTTCTATTTTTTTAGTAAGCTATATTATTTTCTTGAAGATTCCCAAGCTGTTTTTGAATCTTTCACTAATTCATCCCAGCTCATTTCTCCACTTAAATATTTTTGGATGTTAACACCTAATTTTTCTTGTCCCCATCCAGTAGGATAGCCCATGAATACCCAAGGAATTGTTTTTCCATCTTGTGCATATTGGTAAACTGCTTTAGCAAGTGGATCAGAAATCTTGCTTGCATCAAAACCATCATAAGCAGGGATGAATTTGAAATCATTAATAACCGCTTCTTTACCAGCATCAGAAGTATATAGCCAATCTAAAAATTTCTTCGCTTCTTCTACTTCTTTCTTATCTTTATTTTTATTTACTGCCCAGTACATTGGCACGCCAACCGGAATCGCATCTTCTTTAAATCCTTCTACAGGGATTGGTAAAAGTCCGATGCCATTGTCCGCTAAATCTTGGTCAATACCAGCAATTGAACTATATACCCAGTTTCCTTGTTGAATCATTGCTACCTTACCAGTAGAGAATAATTCTTCTACCTGTTGAGAATAGTCAAGACTTACTGTTGGTTGTACTGAATATTTGTTTTCTAAATCAAGTACATTTTTGAATGCATCACCATATTTGAAATCAACTTTTTTCGCATTAAATGTATCAATGACATTTCCATTAAATTCTGGTGATAAGAACGTATTAGATAAATGTAAGCCCGTTACCCAAGTTTCTTTTCCCGGTAAGGCAAATACACCTTTTAATCCTAATTCTTTTTTCTTGCTATCTAATGTTTTTACTGCATCTTGCAATTTAGCAAAAGTAGTAATATCTTTCGGATTGATTCCCGCTTTTTCAAAAACTTTTGTATTATAAATGAAGCCATAACCTTCTTGGTTATATGGAAGTCCTAACACTTCATTTCCTTTTTTCACACCATCAAGTGTTCCTTTTAATGCAACTGAAGCTGCTTTTGTATCAGAAAGGTCTGCTAATTTCGCTTCCCAATCCTTTACATCTTGTGGTCCACCAACATTATAGATAGTTGGCTCATTACCAGACGCAAACTTAGATTTCAATGCAGCACCATAGTCTTCTCCGCCACCAACTGAAGTAATATTAATCTTTACGCCTTTATGTTCATCTTCGTATTTTTTTGCAACCTCTTTAAATTGATCTTTAAATTCCACTTTAAATTGAAAAATATCAACCACTACATCACCTTTAGATGAACTTCCACCACTAGATTTACCGGAAGAACATCCAACTAATCCAACACTTACTAAAAGCAAAAGTGCAAGCATGACTGGAAATAGCTTTTTCATTTTCATCAATGATACCCCCATTATTTGTTTTGACACTTATTCATGAAATGTCGTCTACTTAGGAAACCGCTTGCATTAAATCCGTTAAATAATGCGTTCTTTATCTTTAGTAGAATCAAAGCTATTAATCTTATATTAAACCGCTTTCATCCTTTACAAAAAAAGAAACGCAACAAATAATAGTATTGACTTAAGAGTTTCTAAGTAGTGCAAACGATTGCATGAACTTATGTCATTATATTAGCACAGGCATTTTTGATTTACAATAAAAAATTTTTTTCTCATAAAAAAAGTAAGGACTTTTTTCATAACAAGTCCTTACTCTTTTTCGTTCTGTTCGTCTGTTACTTTACATATTTTCGCTTTTTTTTACTATGTGAGTCAATTTCATAATTGCTCTTTTTAAAAATACAGAATCCTACAGAATTTCTAAAATATATTTTTAAAAACAGAAATCATGCTACTTGTTGCTGATTTAATTGTACATTAATTCGGTCTGCGGCTAACTTTGAAGCATTATAAATAAGGGTTACCATGTCAAAATGAATTTTTGCACGTTTCCCAGTACGATAGCGAACATTGTTCAGTTGAAAGAATTCTTTCAGATAGGCATTAACCCGTTCTACGGCAGTACGACGTTTGAAAATGTTTTTCCATGCTTGTGACCCGCGTGCTGGTGCGGTATATCTGCGAAGGTCTGAAGTGATTTTCACTTTATAAACCTTTTGGCAAATACCTTCATTAGCTAAGGGACAGTCGCTGCATTCCTTTGGTCTTGTGTATTTCAATGTTTCATATTTAGGATCAAAACTATCATAACGATAAGAATGCTCTCTGAAACAAGTTGGGGCAAAGTGTTTATCATAGCCAATGATTTCCCCTTCATTTCGCTTATTATACGCGATGACGGATTGTTGTCCCATTCGATGTACCTGCTCGTATATGGGTTCATAGTCATAGCCCGCATCCATTGTTTGATAACGTAATGGAAGGTGAAGGCGTTCCTGAATTCCTTTCAGTAAAGGGATAGCTGCCTTACCATCATTTAGACTCCCAGATGAAAAAAGAGCCTGTAGAATGTATTGGCTTGATGTACCAACGGCTAAATGACCTTTGTAGCCAAACCAAAAAACATTTTGTCCTTCTGAGTTCTTTTTCACGCCCCATTTAGGGTCTTGGGGAACTTCGGCACGTAGTTCGGCTAGGGGAACATCTAATTGGGCCACAATTTTTCTATCATATAAAGGTAAATTGGCTTCCGTTTCAGCTTGTTCTTTAAGCCACCCGTCACGCTCATCTTTTGATTTCCGACCACGTTTTTGGGGTTCAGATTTTGGCTTTTCTTCTTTTGGCTGCGCTTGGTCTCGTGCTTCAAAATGGGTTGCATCAATGGCCACTGTATCATCCGTGATGAAACCTTCTGCAATAGCCTGGAGGACCACTTTTTCTTGTTCTTTCTCAAGGATATCGCTTTCCTCCAATTTCGTTATGAGACGTGAATAGGAGGATTCTGAAGGCACATGATCAGAAACCAAAAAGCCACAATTTAACTTAAAAGCTAGATCATCATGAAGACGTTTTATAAGATCCTTCATCGTAGGGATGCGCTCTATGTATCTTACAAAGGTGGAGATAATCATGGTTGCATAGTTTAGTTCTTCCGGTGCACCCAACCGTGATTTTTTCGCCACTTGATGGTACATCGAATCCAAATCTACCGCTGAAATAATGGCTTCATATTTTTGGGTAGGTTCCATGTCAAATAATTCCTGTATGCCAAATAGGCTAGGTTGTCGTATAATAGTCATAAGAAGTACTCCTCCAGTCTTTTTATGGTTTGTGGTCAACGTAAGCCCGAATTATAAAAAATAAGTGTACCTTTCGGTACGCATCGTAAATAGCCGTAAATTCTGACTTTTTAATCGAATTACGGCTATTTCATTTATTTGCTACATTCTGCCTGAATCATTTTTGACCAGGGCATGTATTGATCTAAAATTTCAGGGTTTTGTTGGACGCCGAGATTTGGTAAATCCGTAAAAGTTTCTTTATATATTCATAGAAATCAACGCCGTTACTTTTGGCAGTTTCAGCAATACTTAAACAGATGGCATTCGCTTTTGCACCAGCTTCACTTACACTAAAGAGCCAATTTTTCTTCCTATAACGTTGGGACGGATGGCGTTCTCGGCTGGATTATTATCCATTTCAATTCGCCCATCATTCAGGAATAATTTGAGTCCATTTGCCCTGTTTAATGTGTATTCAGTTGCTTTTGCTAACGCATTTTTCCGTAAAATGGTGATGTTTCAACCCAGTGAAGGAATTCCTCCACGATTGGCTTCGAGTACTTTTGACGTTTTTTTCTTCGTTTACTCGGAGACAAACGTTTAAATTGCCTTTCTAGTCGATATAAATCATCACAATATTTCACACCGATTCTACCATTTTTGCTATCAGCTTTCAGCCAATAACGACGAACATGCGCCCAACAATTTGCGAAATTAACGCCTTCCAACTTATCATAAGCAGAATAACCATCACACACAATCGTTCCAGAAAAGCCTTCAATAAAACTTTCAAGGACAGATCGAGCTCGAGATAATGCGCTTTGAAAGAGAGTCATTGTTACTTTTTGGCTTGGCACACTTCGAAACACCCAATTATACGCATTGGCTTTACCAGATTTCCCATCGGATCGGTTGATAATTTGTCCGTATGTTTCATCGACATGCAAAACCGATTTTGCCATCATCAACTCTTTCATTCGTTCGTATACAGGTAACAGCCAATCATGTGCTACACGGATAACCCAATTCGATAGGTTTTTATCATTGGTATTCAGTCCATAGCGATTCCATTCCTTTACCTGACGGTAAAGAGGTAAATATTGTGCAAATTTATCATAGATGACTTTGGCAAGTACGCTAGGACTTGCGATGCTACGCTGAATCGCTGGTTGTGGTGCTTTCCCGCGTTTGATTTGTGCTGGCTGTGATGAATCAACTTTGCAGTCTTTACATTCATACGCATGTTCAATGTGCTGTACTTTCATCATTTTTGCAGGAATAAATTTTGCTTCTTCACGTACAAGTGTACTACCAATTTCAATCATTTGCCCTTGGCAACAGTCACAGATTGTATTTTTCGGATGATGGTGAATAGCTTCTACTTCAATACCATCATGCAAGGAATCATTTCGTTTTTTTGATTTAACTTTTCGTACAACAGTATAAGAGATTGTCTGTTGGCTTTGTTCTTCTGTGTGCTCAGGTTCGCTAAAAGCCGGGTCATCATCAAATAATGAGCCTTGCCCATCTGGTACGTTGTATTTCGATTTTTCGGATTTCGATCCATATAAAAGTTTTGTTAAATGGCGAATTTGTTCAGTTAGCGCTTCAATCTGTTTAGTTGATTGATCTAGCTTTTTCGATAAGTCTTTGTTTTGTTGATTTGAATGAGCCAATTGTTCTTCGAGAAGTCGAATTAATTTCCCATATGGATTCTTGTTATTGGAAGAAGTATTAACCATTTATTTCACCACTTTTCGTTCACCATAAGTTAGTTATATTATAACATTTTTAACGTAGAAAGCGAAGTTGAAAATGGCTATAAACCAACATTTCTAGCTTGTTTAGAATACTCCTTTTTGTGATTTTTGAATGGCCTTTGGTTGCTGAATGGACAACCCTTCTAACAACCAGCGAACCTCCTGTTGCGAAAGTTTACGTACTTCATTTTCATCTTTTGGCCATTGAAGTTTTCCTCCATCTAGTCGCTTATAAAGCATGGCGAAACCATCGCCATCAAAATATAAACATTTATAACGGTCTTTACTCCAACCAGAGAAAAGGAAAATAGAATCTCCATATGGATCAAGTTCGAAAGAATCTTGAATTAGCGTTGCTAATCCATCAATTCCCTTCCTCATATCTGTTTTACCGCAAATAATATAAATGTTTTTTACACTGGTATAATCATGTTTCATAGATTTTTCAACTCCCTCATGACCGTTTGGATGATGTGCTCATCTACGCCGTTGAAGAAGGAAATTTCAGCAGCTTCAATTTTGATTGTGCAAAAGCTATTTGAAGGATCTTTCGAAGTTGTGGATGTTATAATATTTTTTTCTGGTTGTATTGAAACGGGGACGATTGTTAGTTTTTGTTGTGACATAGGAAAAGCACCTCCTTAATTGATACGATTATTGTACTAAGGGGTGCTGATCATTTATATGCGTTGTTTGAATGGGGGCTTACTGGTCAACTACCATTATACAAGATTTGGGGAGGTACTTCTTTTTTTATCTCTTAAACCCCTTGATACACAAGGGCTAAGAATTATGAAATTCATTCATGTATATGAAAATTAATTAACATGAAAAATGATAAACCTACCCATACTATTGATGGGAGGGATAGCGATTTATGAAGCATTTTTTAGTTTCAATTTTTTTATTAATAGGGAGTACAAGCAATCTTCCTGATAATTTGACAATAACATATGAAGGGGACACGATTGCGAGTGTCAATCCGATCTCATGTATATGGCGGTACAGCTAGCATTGTTATCTATTCATCAGAGGATTTAAAAATCTCTCCAAGAAAAGTACCAAGTGCCTCATTTAAACTTCCGGAAAAAGAATCGATGGGATCTGAAGAAAATAGGGAAAATTAAACATTTGTGGATATCGGTTAGTTTTCAGTCACACCCATTAAAGCACCTCTCCCATTTAGGAAAGGTGCTCATTTACTTTAAGAATTATCTTACCGATATTGCGACTTTCCTCCATATATTGTTGAGCTTCTCTAGCTTTTTCTAATGGAAACATCGTATCAACGATCGGTCTAATTTCTTTACGTTCAAAATATGGAGTCACATTTTCAATAAATTCTTTTGTTAATTGTGCTTTATATTCATCACTTCTTGGTGTTAGTAGCGTACCTGTTAATTGGATATACTTTGACATTAACCCCATTAAATTAACCTTTTCAATTTCACTGCCACCAAGAATTCCTATTAAAACCCAACGTCCACCTTTTTTAATACTTTCAAAGTTCTTTTGCCAATACTCGGCACCAATAAAGTCTAAAATTACATCAACACCGAACCCATTAGTGGCTTTTTGAACCTCTTCTTCAAATGACTGCTCTTTATAATTTATTACTACATCGGCACCAAGCTCTTTGCAAAAATCTAGTTTTCTTTTTGAACCTGCAGTAACAATTACTTTCGCATCGCAAAGCTTTTTTGCGAGTTGAATAGCTGCAGTTCCAACTCCACTCGCACCTGCATGAATCAAAACCGATTCTTGTTTTTGAAGCTTGCCGATCCAAAATAATGTTTGATACGCCGTCAAAAATACTTCCGGGATAGCTGCTGCTTCTTCAAATGTGAAATTCTCAGGTATTTTCATTGCTCGATTAATAGGCATAGTTGCGTATTCTGCATAACCCCCGCCATTAACGAGCCCCATCACCCGATCTCCAACAGAAAAGGAACTCTTTCCATTGATTTCAACAATCGTTCCCGCGACCTCAACACCGAGGATTGGATTTGTTAAATAACCACTTTTCCCTTCTCTCGTAACTATATCTGTTCGATTGATTGCCGCTGTATGTACTTTGATGAGCAGCTCTCCTTCTTTTGCCTTTGGAATAGGGTGCTCGACAAGTTCCAACTGATTGGTGCCATTTTGATTTACGATTACAGCTTTCATGTTTACTCCTCCAGTATATGAAATATCTAAATAGTATCCTTTCTATTAATGTAGAATGCCATTAAATCCTCATCATAATACTTTCCGTCAAATTTAAGAGCATTTCGTTCGACCCCATACACCTTAAATCCTAAAGACTCATACAATTTTTTCGCTGGTTTATTCTCTGATACTACCGTTAGATTTAATTGCTCTACTCCATTACACTTTTTTGCCATTTTTATTAATTCGAGTAGGAGTGATTTTCCAATATTCTTTCCTCTTGCTTCGGGTGCAACAAACATTCCGAAAATATTCGCTTTATGTATTGTTTTTGGGCTAGTTTCGCGCATAAACGTCACCATTCCGACTATTCCCCTGTCATCGAATGCCCCTAGCACAAATTTATTATTTGTTGGCTTTATATTCATTTGCTTCCCCTCGCTTCCATACTCGTATTGTAAAAACTTTTATATTAAACAGGCTATAAAATACCTTGATAGAGGGATTTTTGAGCAAAAAAATTGCCACCCCCTGAATTTTAGGAAATAGTGAGGTTACCACACAACACTAAAATTCCTAAAAAGGAAGTGACAAGTTGTACCCTCAAATTATAACCTATTTACTAACTTTTATAAAATTCCAAGAACAAATGATTCGAACATTACTCACCCTACTTATTGGGAAGAGTATGTTTGATAAACCGAAAGATCAGCAGCCTGTTAACAAACCTTATCGAAAACTACAAGTTGATGATCTTCCCATTATCGAAATCCCGGAAAAGCTGAATTATCGAAATCTCCCTAACGGAGTACCAAGAGAAGCATGGGAAATCCCTTAAACCAGTTCAAAGACGAAAGAACGCAAAAGTGACGGTACCTAAAGCAATGAAATGTCCTAAGTGTGGTGCACCATCTGACTATCTTTATGCCAATAATGGTGAAAAAGGACAGTATCAATGCAAGGTATGTTCTTGTCTCTTCAGCGATAAGAATCGTTTTTCGAAAGAAGCCATTTTGAAGTGCCCTCATTGTTCTAAAACTCTAGAGAAGATCAAAGAGCGTAAAGATTTCAATGTGTTCAAGTGCAAAAATGACGACTGTCCGTATTATCAAAAAAAATTAAACGGCATGTCTTCCAAAGAAAAGAAACAATTTAAAAAGGATCCCCAATCGTTTAAGCTAAGGTACATTTTTCGCCAATTTCACATTGATTTTCAACCATTGTCTAAGAATTCCCCAGAGTTGCCAGTGGTTGATTTGTCTAGAATCTATGCTTCACCGCATACACTAGGCTTAATTTTAACCTACCATGTAAATTATGGTCTTTCCGCACGAAGGACAGCTGCCATCATGCAGGATGTTCATGGCGTGACTATTTCCCATCAGACGATACTGAACTACGAAAATAGTGTGGCTCTTTTGCTTAAACCATACGTGGATCACTATCCTTATGAGCTTTCAGATCAATTCTGTGGTGACGAAACCTATATCCGGGTCAATGGAAAATGGCATTATCTCTTTTTCTTCTTTGACGCGGTGAAAAAGATCATCCTTTCGTACCGAGTGTCGCCTAATCGTGATACAGCATCCGCCATTCAAGCGATAAACGACGTCCTACTGAAGATGGAAGAGATCCCTGAAAACCTTACATTCGTAGTAGATGGAAATCCAATCTATCTTCTAGCCCAGCATTTCTTCGCTCAGAATGATATTTCTTTTGATGTGAAGCAAGTAATCGGGCTGACAAATGAAGATCCAATCTCAACCGAATACAGACCGTTAAAACAGATTATTGAAAGACTGAATCGCACATTTAAAGGAAATTATCGCTCTACACAAGGATTTGGATCGGATCATGGATCTGTTTCTTTTGTCACCTTGTTTGCGGCGTATTTTAACTTTCTACGACCACATGCATCCCTAGAGGGCAAGGTACCCGTTGTGAATCCAAAGTTATCAGGACTTCCTACCATGCCTGCGCGTTGGACAAAGCTCATCGAGTTAGCTCAACGATGGATAGTCGAACAAAGATCCGCCTAACTTTTTGTTTAGCAGAGCCCTTGGACAAATTTAGCAATCGGCGGAGCGAACTCTTGACAAACCGAACTTGCCAATGGTTTAAAATGAAAATACCAAGGGCTTATTTGGTATGCCTTCTTTTTGTCCCCTTCGCCCTTGTTAACCTTGGATCAAACCATTGGCGTGTTTGTCAAGAGCGATTGCGGGAGCTCCCCACCTAATAAATGGAAAGTAACCTAAACAACTATTTAGTTTTCATAGAACTTTTTACAATACCTCCATACTCTTACTTTAAATATAAAAGCGACTCACTATAAAGTAAAGTAGAGTCGCTTTTGTATTCTTTTACAAAATAACTTTGAATTAATTAACCGGATGACACTTGGGATTTCACCTTCATATCGTAGGTGCAGAAAATTTTCCCGTATAGCAATGCAAAACTACATTGTAATCCGGATGCTATATAAAAAGGCAGGGCCAATGAACCTAGTCCGAAAAGATAACCGGTAATATACGGTCCGATTGATATCGGCAGACGCATGGAAAAGATATTGATACTTGATGCGAAACCACGGCGCATGTCCCGGGTCAAGCTCACACTTAGTGCTTGCTGTGCACCCTGTGTTCCTCGATTTAATGCTGTTCGCATGATATACATGGCGGAAACGAGTGTATAGGAAGAAAGAATTGGCATTAAAATTAAAAGCAGACTGGCGATAAAACGAATTATTACAATCGATCGAATGGTCCCATGTTGGTGGGATAATCTTGCTTGCATAATCGAAGTCATACCTGTCGCAAAAAATGTGACTGCAAGTGTGCCGCCAATCTGAGTATTGCTTGCTCCAAACTTCACTGAAAACCAATAAGCCATCATTGGTCCTGTTAATCCGATTGCAATTCCATTAAGGATATTAATAGCAGCCAACTTTATGACCGCAACATTTTCTTCGTATAAGATTTTCTTTTCTTGATTCCTTGCTCCCTCTTCTATTACTTGTTTTCTTTCAACTTTATCTTCCCGAATTGTAAAAATGATCATTGCATTAATAAGTGAAGTAAGGAAGATAAAACAAAATATTAGACGATAAAAGGATATACCTTGAAAATAACTTTCCCATAAGGGCATAATCCCAGCTAACATTGCTCCCGCTGCCATTCCAAAAAAACTAACTGCATTATTCAAACTGTATACTTTGCCGCGTTCTTTTGTTGGGATAAAGGATGCAAGCCAAGCTTGCTCAGCCGGAGCACACGGACTGGGGGAACCAGCATCCGCCTTCCCGAAACCGGAAAGTGTGATAGCGATAAACAGGAAAATTGGATTTGTCGTCAAGATCCCAATCACCGCACACCCGGCTGTTAATAATTCGGAAAAAAGCAGAAACGGCTTTCTTCCCAATCGGTCACTGTAAATCCCAATGAAAGGTGCAAGTCCAACACCAAGTAAGCCCCCAGATGCAAGCACACTTCCTATTGCCACAGTACTCCAACCCAATTCATCAAGATATAAAGCCAAATCAACAACTAGCATGCCTTGTCCAATGCTGCGTAAAAGATTGACAAGCATAAGTTGTCTAACCGATGAATGAATTTGTCCAATTAACGTGCCCACGATCATCACTTCATTTCATAAATTGAGTCTCTTTAAAAGGGTTCCATTCCAAAATATAATTTATACACAACTAATTGGAAAGAAGTGATGTCCTTTATAAACACAACAAAGTATTCTATGTCATAACATGTTTAAAAAGAATTGGTTTGAAGCAGGATAAAGATAACTACTTACCCCAATCGAGGATTAGAGAGGAATTGAAATAAAAATGGCAATACGGCTAAACAAATGGAAGGAATTTATCCAAAATTTAAAACGTAATATCTATATTCTCTATCTAGCTTATCGCCATCCGGAAACCCCATGGTATGCAAAAGCTTTTTCAGTATGTATTGTTGCTTATGCATTAAGTCCTATAGATTTTATTCCAGATGTGATTCCAGTATTAGGTTATTTAGATGAAGCCATTTTACTTCCATTAGGAATTTTAGGAGCATTCTCTTTAATACCAAAACATATTTTACAAGAGTGTCGGGTGACAGCCAGCAGTACACCAAAAAAGTTACGAAAAAATTGGCCGGCAGCCATTGTCATCGTACTTATTTGGTTTAGCCTTACGACATCTATTCTCTTTAAATATTTTTTAAAATAAAAGATATTCAAATTGCCCTTGCTTTAAGTCAATTCATTAGACGCTAAATCGAGTTTGATAAATAAGCGGAAAAATTTCTCTTAATTAAGAAATAGCACCGAAAATACCTTAAATAGCCGGAAAAATTCCGACTATTAACTCAAAAAACGTGAAAATGAGTAATTTTGCTTTGCTTAACCGGAAATTCTCCGCTTAAATCCCCCGAACTGAGCTCTATTCTGCTGTATAACCGGAAAATTTCCGCTTATTTTAACTATCCTTCGTTGCTAAAAAAAAGAGGAAGCGCCTTGCTTAGCAAAAAAAGAGTGCTTAAGGGTATGTATGGGGCCCTTAAGCACAAATTTGCAATAATTTTTATTTTTTTAACGCGGGCTTATCTTGAAAATGCCTTCGATAGATTATTAGTGATGATTGTGTTGAAGATACGCTTTTCGCATCCTGTATTGCCGCTTCGATCAGTTGATGATCCGGAGCCCACATGCAGGTTGGGTCGGTCGCATAGGCATCCCCCGTCAGGGCAAAAGCTTGACAACGGCAGCCCCCTCCATCTTCGTGTCGCAAATCGCAGGATCGGCAAGGGTCAGGCATCCATTCATCACCACGGAAACTGTTAAAGGACATAGAATCATACCAAATATCTCTTAATGATGCATGTCGAATATTTTCAAAGGATAAATCTTTAATCATCCCGGCCGTTGGGCAAGGCAGAACAACCCCATTCGGTGCTACTGTTAGGCCAATTGCCCCCCAGCCACCCATACAAGGTTTAGGTGTCGATGAATAATAATCAGGAATAACCCAAATAATTTCCATTTTTCTTTTAAGACGCACTTTAGCGGCTTCATAAACTTCACGTGCCCGTTCGACTTGTTCCCGGCTTGGTAATAGCCGTTTACGATTGAGCAAAGCCCAGTTATAATATTGAGTATTTGCCAGTTCTAATCGTTCTGCTCCCATTTCTTCGGCAAGTAAAATAATATCATTTAAATTTTCTAGATTCATCTGATGCAGTACAACATTTAGCGATAGATGCAATTGGGCTTCTTTTACCGCCTGAACAGCTTCTCGTTTCTTTTCAAATGCTTTATATCCGCCGATTTTGTCCGACAGTTTTGCTTCCCCAGCCTGGAAACTCACCTGCACATTTTCTAAACCTGCCTCCTTGAACTGAGTGGCTTTTTCCATTGTTAATCCAATGCCGCTTGTAATGAGATTGCTATACATTTCTAATGAATGTGCTCGGCTTATTAAGACTTCCAAGTCGTCGCGTAGGAGCGGTTCTCCGCCGGAAAAATGAACCTCTACCACTCCTAAATCAGCGGCCTCGGACAATACGCGATTCCATTCTTCGGTTGAAAGTTCAGACTCCTTTGAAGTCATTTCAATCGGATTTGAACAATACGGACAATGTAATGGACAGCGGTGAGTTAACTCAGCGAGCAGTGAATATGGGGGTTCTACTTCATTATTGCTCCTTATAATCGACTGTTTCATTTGTAGAAATCACCACCCATCCTTGTTCCACCATCTCCTGCAGAAACTCAGAAATATCTTCCTTTATCGTATTCAAGTCAGGCTTCACATCGTTCCCCTTTGCTTCCGCATCTTTCAATAGCGAAGCCCTTAACTTTTCACTCATACTACTTACCGTTTGACTACCATCACAGAGTGTAAGTATGGAGGCAGCCGTTTCATTCAAAATGACTACCCTTTCCGGTAATAAAAGAAGATGTTTCCCTCTAACCTTATCAAATTTCAAACGTGCTTTTGCTGCAAGTTTCGGAGAGCTTCTAAGTAAAATTGACTTCACCACCTATTCTTTCTTATTCTGAATATGCTGCACAAGGAAAGGCTTTTTCTATGGCATCAAGCTGTGCCCACAATACATCACACTTAAAACGTAATGCATTAACAGCCCGCCTTTGAGCTTCAGGCGTTTGGCAATAATTCAATACAAGTTTGAGAGCTACATCCGAATCACGAGGCGCTTGCGTTAAGCGACTTTGAAAATAGTCAAATCCTTTACTGTCGATCCAAGGATATTGCTGCTCTAGTACTTTAATACGCTTAGCTATTAAAGTAGGTGAAAACAATTCAGTTAATGAGGAGGCTACTGCTTCAATCCATGGCTTTGACCGCGCGAAGTTAACATAAGCGTCGACGGAAAAACGAACACCCGGTACAACATGCTCCTCCCGTACAATTTCTTCACGAGACAACCCTACAGCTTCGCCTAGTCGCAACCATGCTTCAATACCGCCATCTTCTCCGTGCGTGCCGTCGTGGTCAATGATGCGCCCGATCCATTCACGACGAAGCTCACTCGATGGTAAATTAGACAAAATGGCTGAATCTTTAATTGGAACCGATTTCTGATAATAGTAACGGTTAGCTACCCAACCACGGATTTGCTCACGACTTAGTTTTCCTTCGTGCATCGCCGTATGAAAGGGATGTTTATCATGATAGGAAGAACGCCCGACATCCCTCAATCGTTCAGTAAATTCTTCCCGTGTCCACACCTTTTCTTTCTTTTGATCCGGCTCCATTTCCCTATTAACGAACTTACGATGTTCGAGCACGATTACACCTCCACTTCCATTCCATCATAGGCAATCTCAAAACCAAGTTGTTCCAATGTATACCTCTCCCTTGAATCCTTTCTCAAAATAGGGTTGCTGTTATTTATATGGACCAAAATTTTCCGTTCTGCAGGGAATGATGCTAATTTTTGAGCGGTTCCTGATAATCCGCTAATTGGCAAATGTCCCATGTTTTTTGCGTTGCGATTGGTTGCCCCCATCCTTGTCAATTCATCTTCCGACCAAAAGGTTCCGTCGATCATTAAAACATCAGCCTTCCGCAAGTGTGCTTCTATATCCGGCGAAATGTTTTCTAAAGTAGGGAAATAAGCGAAACGTTTTCCGGTACCTTTATTGTGAAAAACTAAGCCAACTTCCCATACATCAACAAGACTATCATCCTCTTTATTTAATCGGATATAAAGCGGGGGTTTTCTCGAAACGGGTACAGTCTCAACAATTAATGTCAATTGCTCTTCTTCATCAAAAGCTCCGATTTTTTGCATAAATTCGGGATAAAGAGTTTGCCATTCCCATGAACAGTAGTTTTTAAGCATTGGAAACACCGGAAAAGCTGAATGCAAACTCTTTTTAACAGCCTCCGTTCCATATATAGTCAATCTGGACCCCTCGCGCAATGATAATAATCCAATCGTATGATCAAGCTGGGCATCTGTTAAAATAACACCTGCTAAAGGGGTTTCTCTTATTTCAGGACCTGCATGCAGTGGTTCAAAGGATTCAATTTGTTTCGTTACATCCGGTCCAGCATTGATAAGGTACCAGTCTTTTTCATTAGCACTTATCGCAAGAGATGATTGTAATAAAGGAGTGAGTGCTGTATCCCCTTCCCGAACATCTCGGCAGTTTGGACAGGCACAGTTCCACTGTGGGAACCCACCTCCTGCAGCGGTTCCTAAAACTCTAATTCGAATTTGTCTTCAGTCCTTTCCGAGAAGTTTCAAGATTGCCGTTATCAACATTTCGCTTTCTTTCCAAAACTCTTCCAACTTGCCATCCAATTGCAGCATTTGCAAGTCCCATGATGCCAAATAAGAGATAATCTCCAATTGGTTCCGGAAGCAGAAGATCAACAACCAACCAACCTCCTGCAGTTGCAGCCCCGATAATTGCACCGATCACCGCCTTTAAATAACCATTCATACTATCTAACACCACCTTGCGTATATTTATAAAGTGCTAAAATCGAGTATTAACATTGCTATTTTCCGATATAAGCATACATTGTCACTTCAGAAGATGTATTGATCTCTTTGTACTCAGGCTTCATCCACATGTAGTTCACCCCCTTTTATGTCATACGTTATAAAGACTATTGTTTTTATTAGTGTCTTATGTTTTTCCCTTTCGACTTTATCTTATGTCGATGGATTACTCGAAATAACCAGAATTTTGAATAATGGTTGTCCATTTTCGTAAGAAATGAGCCGTTACTTTCGTTAAAAAGGAGCCTAATAAAAAAACTGAGTCCGTATTCATGGACTCAGTTTTTATTGATAGTTCATAAAAGGTTAGGTTGACAATTTGTGCCTTAAAAAGTTATTTCTTTTGAGACAACCATTTCGCTAGCGCTTTTGCTTGGTCACCTTTAACAAGATTCCCCGGCATCCGTCCGCTTCCATTAATGATTTGATTTAAAATGTCCTCCTCAGACATGGTTCTACCAACATGACTAATGTCAGGGCCGACTGATCCTTCAAGATTTCCACCATGACAGGAAGCACAGCTCTTTTTATAAATAGCTTCGGCGTTAACACTATTATTTGCCGGCTGCTTCTTATCTTTTTCCTTATTACCGCTGCTGCCATGATTTGCCTCAGTTTCCTTACCTGATCCTTGAGGGTCTTTTGCTGGTGTAACGGTTTTGTTACCACCAAGGCCATAGGCAATAACCTTGGTTCCTGAAACGTACACTACATATTGTTTACCGTCCTGCACATAAATCGATGGCGCCATCATAATCTGGGCTCCTCCGCTATTCATGTTCCATAATACTTTTCCGCTTTTAATATCAAGAGCGTTAACCGTTCCATCCAGCTCCCCGTAGAAGGCCAGTCCTGTGGCCGTGCTCGTAAAGCCTCCGCGCATCGGTTGTTTCGTCTTATTCTGATACGCCTTTTTGCCGGTATTCATATCGATAGCCGTAATCGTTCCTGATATCTCAACATCTTTAGGAGTAGGTAAAATTTCCGTTCCCGGAAATAATCCATCCCTTTCCTCAATATCACTTATATCCTTTGCACCGACAGATAAAGATGGTTTGTTTATACCAGGTATCAAAACATAATTGCTTTTTGGATCATATGTTTCGGGCGCGTAATTTTGTCCGCCTTCCGTTCCCGGCCATTGGAGAACCGCCTTATTTTTATCAGTTGGCGGAGATGTGTGTTTGATTTTGACAAATGGTACACCATCATAAATGGTATCCCCTGTTTTCGCATCCCATGCATACCATTTTCCGTTCTTTCCCCCATGAACAACTGCTTTTCTCTTTTTGTTACCTACTTTGGCATTAACAACCATCGGAGTAGACCCTGCATCATAATCCCATTCATCCTCATCGACTTCAGACTTCGCCCAAATCAATTTCCCTGTTTTACAATCAAGCGCAACTACTGAATCAGTATGAGGATTTGTGCCAGGTCGAACTTTTTTAAAATAATCAGGGGCAGGATTCCCTACGCCAAAATACATCATATCGGTATCCGGGTCAAAAGACATCGGACACCATACAGCACCGCCACCTGTATATTTCCCTTTCATCCAACCTTTTCCCTTCTCGGGAACAGTATAGAATGGTTTTTCCCAAGCCGGAGTCAAATCACTCGCTTTAAAAGCCATTACAAAGCCTCGGAAACCTCCACTATCTCCTCCACTACTTCCAACATAAATGTTTCCTTTATAGTACATTGGAGCATTTGTTTCATAGTATCTATTTTCTAGTGTGGCTCCTTTTATCGTGTCCCAAAGGTTAATCATTTTCACGAGTTTTCCGGTTTTTGCATCCAGTTTCGCCAAACGATTATCCGCAATCAGTACAAACACGTTTCCCTCCGCAACCGCAACACCTCGACTAGCAATAATTGAAAAGGCTTCCATTTTTGCACTATCAAAATGATCCTGTACTTCTTTAGGCGGCTTCCAACTCCAAATCTTCTTACCAGTTGAAGCGTCCATCGCAAACACACGGTTATAGGAAGTTGTTACGTATATTACACCATCTTTAACAACCGGGAAATCTTCTGAAGCATTTGGAACGTTCGGGTCCCAATCTGCCAAATCCTTCTGCCAGACAATGCCTAGCTTTTTAACATTATCTTTTGTAATTTTGTCATAAGGTACATGCCTTGTTTGTTGATAGTCGTAGCCCCAATTTGGAAATCCGGTTTCGTTATTATTTTTGGCGGCTTGATTATTGGCATTGTTCTTGTTTTTGTCAGTTTTTGTTTGACATCCAACAACTAATACCAAAGCCATCAAAGCTATACCTATTACTTTTAAATAGCGTCTCAAGAAAAGACCTCCTATGCTTTAAATCTGAATTAGAATTTTCTCTTTTTCTATATTGAGTAAAACAATCCTTAATTATGCAAAAGAGCAAGTAAAAAATTCTACATAGAAAGCTTAACGATGCTCGTATTAATTTTCACAAATTTATTTGGATTTAGCATATTTACGAAAAATGGAGACAATCTATAAATGAGGTAGTTCACGAAGGGCTTTACATATATTTCCATACTTCCTTCTTGAACGCAAAATTACATGTTTAGGATGTGATTGAATGAAAGTTTTCTTAAATGGATTTAGTAGAATGATCTTTTTGCTTTGCTTACTTGTTGGGGTGGCATCTATTCCTCTTCAAAGTTCATTCGCCCAATCAGAAACAGTTATCGGGTCTGCAGAAAATAACGGTATCAAACTGATAATAAATAATTACACCATTACAAACCGTGGTCAGGAGATGGTGGTGTATTATACGATTCAATCAAAATCGAGGCATCAGATGGATGAAAACGCCAAAGGATTAATGGATAATCCTGTTATTTCCATTGGTGATAATCTCGTTCAAGGAAATCATACGTGGCATAAAAAAATAAACAACCAAACCTATCAAGGTGCTGTAAAGGTAAACTTGCCACAATATATACCTGCTACATCAAACGTGGCATTTAATACAAATGCCATTCTTCATCAAAAAGGAGAATGGACGATTAACTTCCAAATAAAAAAATAATGACGCTTGAAAAAAAGAGGCACATTTTTTAGCAGCCAAAGCGCTAAATTATGTGCCTCCACTATTAAAGTTTCTATTTAACATGTGAGCTCCAACTAATTATTATTAAAGATTACTAATTTAAGCTCAGTCATGTCTTTCATTGCATACTTGACTCCTTCTCTACCAATCCCACTTTCCTTGACGCCGCCATATGGCATATGATCAACCCGGAAGGTAGGTATATCATTTACCAATACACCTCCAACATATAGCTTTTTTGAGGCATACATAGCTGTATGAATGTTCTCCGTATAAATACCTGCTTGAAGACCGTAGCGTGAGTCGTTTACCAAATCAATCGCTTCTTCGACAGATTCAACTTTATTAATTAAAACAATTGGGGCAAAAACTTCCTGGCAAGAAACTTTCGCTGATTTTTCTACTTCTAGTAAAACTGTTGGATGTAAAATACTTCCTTCACTTGTCCCACCAATGGCAATTTTTGCGCCTTTTTGTTTGGCTTCCTCAATCCATGAAAGTGCACGATCCACTTCCTTACGATGAATTAAAGCCGATACATCTGTTTGTAGATTTAAAGGATCACCGACTTTAAGATTTTTTGTTGCTGTCACAAACTTTTCTACGAAAGTATCATAGCAATCTTTATGTACATAAATCCTTTGAAGAGAAATACATACTTGTCCTTGAGAACTAAATGCCCCTGTAACGCAACGCGGGATAATTTTTTCAATGTTAACGTCTTTATCAATGATTACTGCTGCATTTGATCCTAATTCAAGGGTAACTGGCTTTAAATTCGCTTTGTTACGAATACCAATACCGACCTCTGGACTACCCGTAAAGGAAATTTTCTTCACACGATTATCAGTGACAAGTTTTCCGCCAACTACAGATCCACTTCCAGTTATTACATTAAGACCACCTGGTGGTAATCCTGCCTCCTGCATAAGTTCAGCAAGAAAATAAGCTGAAAGTGGGGTTTGACTAGCTGGTTTTAAAACGACCGTATTTCCGGCAGCAATTGCCGGACCTACCTTATGCGCAACTAGATTCATTGGAAAATTAAATGGTGTAATAGCACCAATTACCCCAAGCGGCATGTTTACCGTATAGGCTAAGCGCCCCTCGCCTCCTGGTGCAGCGTCCATAGGAATTGTTTCACCGTTTATTCTTTTTGCTTCCTCTGCTGAAAATTTATAAGTTTGTACTGTTCTTGCTATTTCACCTTTTGCATCTTTAAGAGGTTTAGCAGATTCTTTAGAAATAAGAATGGCTGCTTCTTCCGCGCGATTTTCAAGTAAATTCGCAAGTTTTTCAAGAATTGTAGCCCGTTGGTGGATTGGCATTTCCGCCATAGTGTTCCTAGCTTGATAGGCAGCTTCGATAGCAAATTCTACTTCTTCCATCGTTGCATCGGGAACATTTGCAATCACCTCTCCCGTATATGGAGAAAGTAGAGGGGTATGTTTTTTTGCCTCAACCCATTCACCATTGATAAACAATTGTTTTTTTATCACAAAATTCCCCTCCTAATATCTGTACTAGGTCATTATTATAGAAACTTCTGTTCAATCGCATAAATTGAATCGTGAAGAATATTTATTAAACTTTCTATCTCTTGTTTATTAATGGTTAATGGCGGCGAAAATACTAGCGTATCCATATCATCAAATACTACAGATCTGCAAATAAGTCCTTGTTTTGCGGCTTCATTTACGATCATTGGAGATAATGGACCTTTGCCATGAACCTTACTTTCAATTTCCACTGCCCCCATTAAACCTAGACCTCTTACATCCCCAACGAGTTTTCTTTCACCTTGAATCCATTTAAAGCCTTTAAGCAGTTCTTCACCCATATTTTTCGCGTTTTCAATTAGGTTTTCATTCTCTATTATCTCAATATTCTTTAATGCTACAGCACATGCCATCGGATGGCCGCTATATGTGTAACCATGCAAAAGAGTGCCAACCGATAGTTCCTTAAAATCTTCAAACATAGATTCCGACAGAACAACCCCACCAAGCTGTGCATAGCCACTAGTTACTCCTTTTGCAAAACACATCATATCCGGCACAACACCATAATGTTCGATCCCGAATGTCTTTCCTGTTCTGCCAAAACCGGTAATTACTTCATCTGTAATAAATAAAATATCGTAGTCATCACACACTTTTCGAACTTCTTTGAAGTAATTTTTCGGTGCAATATGAACTCCGCCAGCACCCTGCACAGGTTCTGCAACAAAGGCAGCAATGGACTCAGGACCTTCTGCTTCAACCATTTCACGTAAGGATTGAGCTGATAAATTGTCCACATAATAAAAATCAGGTGCCAGTGAATTTGTGAAGTCTCTAAAAGGTTTAAGACCTGTTGCACTCGTCGCTCCCATCGCTACCCCATGATAGGATCTTTTTCTGGATATAATCTTCTTTTTTTCCGGCCTTCCTTTTAAAATCCAATAATGCCTGGCAAGTTTGTAGGTGGTGTCGTTTGCTTCGGATCCTCCGGATGTAAAAAAGGTTGTATTTAAATTACCCGGAGTGATCTCAGCCAATTTTGCCGCTAAGCGAATAGCAGGCTCATTACTGAATGTTGCGAAACAGGAACTAAAAGCCAATTTATTCATTTGTTCCATTGCTGCCTGCCCTAATTCTTTTCTTCCGTGTCCAATATTCACATTCCAAAGAGAGGACATGCCATCAATCACTTTTTTCCCGCTTACATCTTCAAGGTAAACACCTTCACCCTTAGTGAAAATAAACCCCGGACCTTGTTCTTGTTGTTGTTGAATGGAAGAAGTCGGATGTAAGAAATGTTTTTTATCAAGCTCTGCCAATTCTTGAGCTACTATTTTGCTTTCACTCATGATAATCACCTCTTAAATTCGTCTTTAAAAATATGAAAATATTTACTTTATCAGTTCGTGTTATTACAGAAGAAGAATGATGCAAATTTCATGCCAATTATTTCATCTTATTCACACAATCCTTTACTCTATTTTTTAAGGTAAAGGTTGCTGTTGTGTAATACAATGTATATTTCCCCCGCCTACAGAAATTTCACGGGTGTTTACCGTAACAATTTTTCGATCCGGGAACATCTTTTCAAAAGCTGCAATCGCATGTTCATCTTGAGGATCATTAAACGTAGGTAATACGACACCACCGTTACATAGATAACAATTTACATAAGTTGAGATAAATGTTAGATTAGGCGACCTGTTGTAACTATGTCTCGAGAAATCAATTTCCATGCTTTCCGCTTCACTTAAAGTAATTTGTTCGGGCATTTGTATTTTATTTATCTTTAATTTTCTTCCTTTGGCATCTGTTGCCTCTGCTAATCGTTTATACGCATCTTGAAGTACATCGTACTGTGGATGATTCGGATCGTCTGTCCATCCCATCGCTACCTCACCCGGCTTAACAAAAAAAACAACTTCATCCACATGACCATCTGTTTCATCGCCAACCAATCCATCTTTTAACCATATTATTTTCTCTATATTTAAATACTCAATTAATTTATTTTCAATTTCCTCTTTTGATAGATTTCTATTTCGATTCGGATTTAACACACATTGCTCTGTCGTTATTAATGTTCCTTCGCCATCAACAGTAATGGCCCCACCCTCAAGAATAAAATCAGTGGCATCATATCGGCTTATTTGCTCAATATCCATTACTTTATGCTTTACTAGCAGATCTAAATCCCATGGGAAATATAAGCCTTCATCCAATCCACCCCAAGCATTAAATCCCCAATCGATACCCCGAACTTCACCTTTATCATTTTTAACAAACGTTGGTCCGATATCACGCATCCATGCGTCATTAGATGAAATTTCAACGATACGTATGTTATGTGGTAATAAAGCACGTGCGTTTTCATATTGATCTGCTTTCACACACATAGTGACCGGTTCGAATTGTGAGATCGCTTTTGCTACTTCAATATATACTCTTTGAGCAGGTTTAGCACCGGACCTCCATGTATCTGTTCGGGTTGGCCAAAGCATCCACGTCCCCTTATGTTCCTCAAATTCTCCTGGCATTCTAAATCCATCTTTTCTTGGTGTACTATTTATAGTAAAAACCATGTCCAATTCCCCCTTTAAAAAGAAATCTCTATATAATTACATGCAAATTTTGTGCCACGTTTTCAAACTGTTCAGAAATTCAATTTTAGATAGTTGCAAGACAAATATACGTGATTCAGAAATTCGTAGAATAAATTCGAACCGAAATCGAATCATCGTTTATTTATTTAAAATTTGTATGATTAAATGTTGTACTTCTTTATTCTTCGCATCAATGAAGATTGGGTTAACCCTAACGATTGTGCTGCTTTTCGTGTCGATTTATGTTTATTTTGCGCTTCAATTATAATTCTTTTTTCGATTTCCTCTAGATAGTTTGGTAAACTTTTCCCATTTAAATAAAAATCATTACTTTCTTTTTTGTCAAACTCCTCCAATACTTTATTTGAAAGAGCAGTTTTTTCAATAACACCTGGTTTCGCAGTAACAACAAGCCTTTCGATCATATTTTCCAATTCACGAATATTCCCGGGCCAACTATAATTCTGTAAGTAATCTAGTAATTTTTGACTTAAAACCGATGCCTTATTGTACTTCGTTTTAAATAACTCAAAATAGTAATATATCAAGGGAAGAATATCATCTTTTCTTTCTCTTAATGCGGGTATATGTATTGAAACGACATTAATTCGATAATATAAATCCTCTCGGAAACGTTTTTCCTCCACCATCTGTAAAAGATTTTGATTTGTAGCCGTTATGATTCGAATATCGACTTTTTTTAGTTCAGTTGATCCAATAGGGATAAATGATTTATTTTGAACTAATTGAAGAAGTTTCGGTTGCAGTGTCAACGGAAGTTCGCCAATTTCATCAAGAAAAAGCGTCCCCCCATTTGCCTTTTCAACTAATCCGATTTTTCCGCTGCTATTTGCCCCAGTAAATGCCCCTTTTTTATGACCAAATAATTCAGATTCTAACAGTGATTCTGGGATTGCACCGCAATTTATTTGGATAAAAGGTTTCTCTTGTCGATTGCTTCTTTGATGAATTTCCCTCGCTATCATACTTTTTCCCACACCGGTCTCACCATTTAATAAGATAGTAGCGTCCACCGTTGCGACCCTGTCTATTAAATCAAGCATTTCTTCATGTTTCTTGCTTTTACCAATGACAAATTGATGGCTGTCAGCTACATTTTGCTTTCGTTTTATTTGTTGAAGTTGCTCCCAATAGTTTTGTAGAAGTGTTTCAGCTTGCTCTAGCTTCAGAGAGTTCTTTACCGTCTCTGTGACATCCTTAACATGTACAAGAACATATTCCGTGTTATCTTCCTTTATATTCACCAAATATCCGGTCGCTAAATATTGTCTACCTTTAGATACTTGTACCTTTGTTACAGTCTCCTTTTTTTCTAATACAATTTTTGTTACGGAATGAGTAAACATACCATTATTCTCTAATTCCGTTACCGTTCTTCCTATTATTTTAGATCGTGGTGCACCTTGCTGCTTTGTACTCGTATCGTTAACCCATAATGCAACTCCATTATGATCCGCTATGAAAATACCATCTTTTAATTTGTTAAAAATATGATAAAAATGGCGATCTTCAAAAAACTTTTTGCCCATTTATATCCCCCCTTGTGAATTTTGTAAATGAAATTGAATCGAATTCGCTTCATTTTTGATTCGAATGTGGTTCTAAATTATTTATATAATACTAATTTTCTGAATTACAGTCTATTTTTTAGGCTTTTTTTTCTGATTGTTTTTTGGCACGCAACTTGCATTAATTACTAGTGAGGAGGTAGCATATGAATTCAATCTTACTAGAAGTAAATAGAAAGCGTTTACTTGAATCACTTAACATAAGCTCTTCGATTGGATCTTCTAAAAATGGCGGACTTAATCGTTTAGCCTTAACCGAAGAAGATAAAGTCATGAGAGACCTATTTATAAAATGGCTCCATGAAGAAAAATTAGAAGTTCGTGTAGATGACTTTGGCAATATTTATGGAAAAAGAAAGGGAACAATCCATAATGGTCCAGTCGTTGCTATGGGGTCTCACTTAGATACCCAACCTTGTGGAGGGCGTTATGACGGAATTGTTGGCGTTTTATCAGCTTTAGAGGTTATCCGTGTCTTAAATGAAAATAATATTGAAACGATTTACCCAATTGAAATTATTAATTTTACCAATGAAGAAGGTGCTCGGTTTGCACCACCAATGCTAGGGTCCGGTGGGATTGCAGGAGAATTTACAAAAGAGTTCATCTATAACTCAAGGGACAGCGCAAATATTAGTTACAAAGTTGCATTAGAGACGATTAATTACATGGGGGATGAAAAAAATCGATTGAAGGATGTTAAGTATTTCATCGAGCTCCATGTAGAACAGGGACCTATTTTAGCTTCCCAAAATAAATCAATTGGTGTTGTTGAAGGAATTCAAGGCATGAGTTGGTTAAGTGTGAAAGTAATCGGCGAGACAAATCACGCGGGTCCGACACCGATGGATAATCGCCGGGATGCTTTAGTACCCGCATCTAAAATGATTGCAAAAGTGAATGAGATAACAAAAGAAATTTTCGGGTTAAAAACGACGGTAGGCAAGATGAATATTAAGCCCAATGTTTCAAATGTAATACCTGGAGAAGTAGAATTTACGATTGATATACGACACCAGGATGACGAAATTAGATTAGAGGCTATTGAAAGATTAAAAGAGAAATTAAGCACCATTGCACTAATGAATAACGTAGATGTCACGATTACGACAGAATGGAACTCCGATGCCGTTAAATTTTCTCCAACAGTCATTGAAGCGGTAAATGAAGGCGCTGACAAAAGAGGCTACTCATCCTTAAAATTATTTAGCGGACCTGGACATGACGCAAAATACATGAATAAAATTGCCGATACAGGAATGATTTTTCTGCCAAGTATTAATGGAATTAGTCATAATGAACAAGAACTTACGTTAGACGATGATATCGAAAAAGGAGCTAATGTGCTTCTTTATGTCATTCACAAACTAGCAAATATGAAGTGAATTTCCTATTCAAGTAATCAATCATTATGCCTTATATCAAATCAAATTAGAAAATTAACATAGGAGCATTCCTGTTAGAAGGATTTTCGGGGACTTGAACAAAAAGAGCCCTCTTGGTATGATGCGGGGTGTCAAATCGTCGATGAATTGACCCCTAATTTGTTAACCAAGGAGGACTCCATAATGGATTTTAAACAAAATCAGAAAATTAATCAAGTCACCGAAAAAACACTCGTTGTAGGGATCGATATCGCAAAGCGGACACATTACGCTTGCTTTGTAGACGATCGTGGCCGGGTGCTCCAAAAGTCTTTCTCAGTTTATCAATCTAATAACGGCTTTGAGTATTTATATCAACGTATTTTGACTGAAATGAAAGAAAGCGAAAAGACAGAAGTCATTGTCGGGATTGAACCTACTGGCCATTACTGGCTAAATTTAGCCTATTTCCTTGAAGAACGAGGCATTTCCTTAGTCATGACGAATCCGATGCATGTCAAACGGTCAAAAGAGTTGGATGACAATCTGCCAACCAAACATGACCGTAAAGATGCACTGGTAATCGCTCGTCTTGTAAAGGATGGACGCTTTAGTTATCCGCGAATCCTCAAAGGGATGGAAGCTGAACTTCGTGCTGGTTCTACATTCCGTAGTAAATTGACTGAGGAGCTAGGAGCCGTCAAAAACATGATAATTCGCTGGTTAGATCGCTATTTTCCAGAGTTCGTTCAAGTATTTCCGTCATTCGGAAAAATGGCTATGGCCGCACTTGAATGCACTCCATTTCCAAGTGATCTTCACCAGAAACACCCGGATGAAGTGTTATCCCTTTATCGAAAGGTCGAGGGACTAAAATCCCCCCAAAGACCAAAAGCAGTGCGCCTTATCGAAGTCGCAGCTAGCTCTATCGGAGTAACGGAAGGATGTGAGATGGCCCGTATTGAAATAGCCACACTTGTCCGCCGTTACCACCAGCTAGAAAAAGATATTGAGGGTATTACGGAGCGCTTAGTTGAGCTTGTAAAAATGTCAGTAGAATACGAATGGCTGTCAACGGTACCAGGGCTTGGAGATACGACAATCGTTGACCTATTAGCTGAAATCGGAAGTTTTTCACACTACGAAGATCCACGCCAACTAATCAAACTCGCGGGATTAACGTTACGTGAAAATTCCTCTGGTATGCACAAAGGGCAAAAACGAATCTCTAAACGGGGTAGAAGAAAGCTACGCGCTCTCCTGTTCCGAGTCATGATGCCGATGATCCGCCACAATGAAGCTTTTAGAAAGCTACATGAGTATTACACGAACCGTCAGGTTAATCCTTTACGCAAGAAACAATCCATCGTGGTTCTATGCGGTAAACTGTTAAAAGTATTACATGGAATTAGCACTAAGCACAAAGCGTTTGACGCACAGCGAATGATGAGGGATATTCCAAGTCTCTTAGAGGCGACTTAAATCCCTACAGCCCCTTAACTAGACCTAGACAACAGGATGACACGGAGAAGCTGGCATTATTTTCACCATTCGACCTAGAGTCCCTATAGGAGCTTCGCTAGCCTCTGCCTTATGACTAGACCGAACGAAGGAATGTAGGCACATAGATGCCCAGAGACATGGGAGGGTACGTCATCATAAGCTACGCAGAGATCCATTGTGCATCGTATAATTCCCTATCACTACTTTCCATCATTATCCAGTAGTGACCGCGTAGCGTACCTATTTATTGGAATAGTTTCACATATTATGAAAATAAAGTTAGGGTCCGTGTCGAAAAATATTTTTTTGACACCCTACCAACGGGTCAAACCGTTGATGTATCAACATTTATAGAGGGAGTGATAGATATGAGTCAAAATCAAATCGTTCAAAAGGAATCTTTAGCCGCTGAATTAACGAAGCTTGATGTTAAACATCTTCTTCACCCATCTACCAATCCAAAAGCTCAAGCTGAAAGTGGACCAAAAATTATTTTTACGAGTGGAAAAGGGATCAATCTGTATGATATGAAAGGAAACACCTATATTGATGGTGTATCTATGCTTTGGAATGTCAATCTAGGGCACGGAAATAAAGAATTGGCGGATGCTTCTTATAAACAAATGACCGATATTGCATATGCTTCCGCTTTCTACGGATATGCCAATGAACCAACTGTCCGCTTAGCCGAAAAAATCGCATCCTTAACACCTGGAGACTTAAATACCGTTTTCTTTACATCTGGCGGTTCGGAGTCAAATGACACAGCATTCAAGCTTTCAAGATTTTATTGGCAGTTACAAGGGTATAAAGAAAAAAGAAAAATTATTTCATTAAGAAGAGGATATCACGGGGTAACTGTTGCAGCACAAAGAGCAACGGGAATCGATGTGTATCGTGATTTTTCTGGTTCAATGGATCCCGACATTGTAAATGCAAAAGCCCATGTTACTGAATGTGAACTTGGTGATAAGAATCACCCAGAATATGAAGGCAGTATTAGAAGCATTATCGAAAAAGAAGGAAAAGATAAAATCGCTGCTGTGATTGTCGAGCCTATTCAAGGTGCGGGCGGGGTTCATATTCCACCAGATGAATACTTACAAGCAATTAGAAAATTGTGTGATGAAAATGATATTCATCTCATTGCAGACGAAGTAATTTGCGGTTTTGGCCGTACTGGTAAAATGTTCGGCGTTGATCATTGGAACATTGTTCCTGATTTTATGTCGATTGCTAAAGGGATTACAAGTGGATATGCCCAGCTTGGCGGCGTAGTCATGCGGGAAAAAATTAGAGATGCGATTTCACAATTTGATGGGATGCTGGCACACGGATTTACCTATAGTGGACATCCAACTGCCTGTGCCGTCGGCTTAAAAAATATTGAAATATTAGAACGGGATGGTCTTGTTGAAAATGCGTATCGAATGGGGATTGAATTAGAAAAAGCACTGCATTATTTAGAAGATAAATATGAATTCGTTACAAAATCAAGGGTGAAAGGTTTATTGGCAGGTTTTGATTTAATGAAAGATCCTGATGCAATCATTCCATTCGACGAATCAGTAAAAGCGTCTGTTTCCCTCGTCGATGAATGTTATCAAAGAGGCTTACTAATCAGACCATTTGACTTTGAACCCGGAATGAATATTATCGCAATCGCTCCACCTCTTATCATCACGAAAAACGAGTTAGAACAAATTATCCATATTGTCGATGACTCGCTTTCAGCTCTGTCAAAAAAACTTTAAACTCTTTTCTAAAAGATTGTTGCATTAATTGAAAACGCAGAGTGGATTGGAGTGGAAGGAACCTGACTCCTGCGGGATATAGAGGAAAAGTCGAGACCCCACAAGCGCAGGAGCGCTGAGGAGGCTCGACTTCTCACCGCGAAAAAGCAGGTTCCTGCAGTGGAAAGGAACGGTCTATTATTTATTAAGAAAAGTAGTGAGAACAATTTTTAATATAGGAGGTTCGTTGTGATAGATCATGTCGTAAAACTACATCCCAAGGTGAGTGAATTTTTAAAAGGACCAAAAAAATTATTTATAAATGGAAAAGAAGTTGAATCTGTCAAAGGTGACACATTTCATACGATTAATCCGGCAACAGGTGAAGCGCTGGCAACGATTTATGAAGCGAGCGAAATTGATGTTGACCTAGCAGTTGAGGCCGCATCAAAGGCTTTTGAATACGGAACTTGGCCAAAAATGAGCGCCTATGACCGTTCAAAATTAATGTATAAACTAGCCGATTTAATGGAACGGGATTTTGATGTTTTAGCTCAACTAGATACATTAGACAATGGTAAATCGATCAATGAGATGGTCCATGGTGACTTACCAAATGCGATTGAAAATCTTAGGTATTTTGCTGGATGGGCGACAAAAATGATGGGTCAAACCATCCCTATTTCCAATTCCTTCTTGAACTATACACATCATGAACCTGTTGGTGTTGTTGGACAAATCATTCCATGGAATTTTCCTATCCAGATGGCACTATGGAAAATAGCACCAGCTTTAGCAACTGGTTGTACGATTATTTTAAAACCTGCAGAACAAACACCATTGTCTGCATTATATTTAGCAAAACTAATAGAAGAAGCAGGATTCCCTAAAGGGGTTATTAATATTATTAATGGGTTTGGGAAAACCGCCGGAAATGCTCTTGTTAAACATCCAAAAGTGAATAAAATTGCTTTTACCGGGTCCACTCCTGTCGGCCAGGCAATCATGAAAGAAGCAGCAAATACGATGAAACGTGTGACCTTAGAATTAGGCGGAAAGTCGCCAAATATTATATTGCCTGATGCCAATTTAGATAAAGCTATTCCCGGTGTATTTTCCGGCATAATGGTGAACCAGGGTCAAGTTTGCTGCGCCGGTTCCCGAGTGTTTATTCCAGACCATCTTTACAATGAAGTTGTCGATAGACTAGTAGATTATGCGAAAAATGTTAAATTAGGCAATGGACTTGATGAAACAACCGAAATGGGTCCACTAATTTCAGAAAGACAACAGGAAATAGTGACTTCCTATGTAAATAAAGGCGTTGAGGAAGGGGCATCTCTCTTAATTGGCGGAGAGAAGTTAGAAAAAGGGGTCTTTGTGAAACCAACAGTATTTGCCGATGTTAAAGATGAGATGACTATTGCAAAAGAAGAAATTTTTGGGCCAGTTGTTGTGACAATGCCTTATAGTAGTTTAGACGAAGTTGTTTCCCGTGCGAATAATAGTCGTTATGGCTTAGCAGCAGGACTCTGGACTGAAAACCTAAAAAATGCCCATACAATTTCTCGAAAATTAAAAGCTGGGACCGTTTGGGTCAATTGCTATAATCTCACGAATGCAGGCGTTCCTTTTGGTGGTTATAAACAATCCGGATTCGGCCGCGAAATGGGGTCCTACGCATTAGACAATTATACTGAAGTTAAAAGTGTGTGGGTTAATCTAGATTAAATACCGAACCTAACAATCCTTTATCTGATGAGGATTGTTAGGTAAACTTTTTCAATTTCTGAGTTTTTCCTTTTAAAAGCCGATTCAAAAAGTCTTATATAACCTTACTACAATTAGTAACGTCCGAAAATTCCAAATTGTATAGATAGGAATGGTTTTATGAATGAAACGAATCGATTGAAACGGAGGCTAAATTTATTCCATATTATTGCAATAGGGATTGCCTACATGTCACCTTTTGCTGTATTTGACACGTTTGGAATTGCATCTGATATTTCCTCAGGTCATGTCCCAGCAGCATACATAGTTGTCTTTACCGCAATTCTTTTTACTGCTTTAAGTTATGGAAAACTAGTAAAAAGATATCCTGCTGCAGGTTCTGTTTACTCTTATACTAAAAATCTTATAAATCCATACGTTGGGATAATGGTTGGTTGGGTCTCCTTTATCGATTACTTAGCACTTCCAATGATTAATGCTTTATTAGCAAATATTTACCTTTCCGCAGCATTACCCGGCGTTCCCGGGTGGGTCTGGATTGTAGGACTAATCATTATCATAAGTGTTTTAAACATCTTCGGTGTAAAGTTAGCAGCATCGGTAAATATGTTGCTCGTTGTGTTTCAAGTTCTAATTGGGATCATTTTTATTTTCCTAACGTATCATTCGATTGCACAAGGACCTGAGCATTTTATTGCTCCAATAAATCTATTTCCTTCTGGCAAGGAATTTTCCGGTCTTTTCACTGCTGCAGCATTACTAGCCCTAGCTTTTATCGGATTCGATGCAATCACAACACTTTCTGAAGAAACAATTAAGCCAAAAAAGACCATTCCTAGGGGAATTATCCTAGTTGCAACGTTTGGTGGAATTTTTTTCTTCACGGTCACATACTTTATGCAATCCCTATTTCCAGATGTATCTACATTTAAAGATATCGAAGGGGCTTCCCCAGAAATTGCATATATGATTGGCGGAAATCTATTTCTATCTATTTTCACGGCAGGAGCTTTGTTCTCCGTTTTTGCTTCCGGTTTAGCAGCGCAAATGAGCGCATCACGTTTGTTGTATGCAATGGGTAGAGATAAAGTATTGCCGCGACGATTCTTTGGGTATTTACATCCAAAGTTCAACTCACCGGTGTACAGTATTCTATTAATTGGGGTTTTAGCTTTAACTGCCATTTTCTTAGATTTAGAAACAGCAACTTCTTTGATAAATGTTGGTGCCTTTACTGCGTTTTCCTTCGTGAATATCTGTGTCATCGTGTTGTTTTTTAAATCTAAAGAGCGAAAAACCGTCGGCTTTACGCTAGGGTATTTGATCGCTCCCCTTATCGGTTTAGGTTTTATCCTATACCTTTGGAGCAGTCTTAATATCATTGCAATTACACTTGGAATTAGCTGGGTTATTGTTGGTGTTATCTACCTAACTATATCTACAGGTTTTTTCAAAAAGGAGCCGCCAAAAATTGATTTTCAAGAACAGGAAATGTAAAGATCGTACCAGGGCATTGGTGAAATTTACTGTTATCACGCTGCGCTTTTCTTTGGGCGGTGTCATGGATAATAAATTTTTTAGACGTTTGGGGATGGAGGAATGGTAAATGAATGATACAAACTCACCAACTCTAAAGCGCTCCCTTTCATTAAAACATGTTGTGTTTTTTGGTTTAGCCTTCATGGCTCCAACAACGTTGTTTTCAACATATGGAGTAGCTGCTCATAGCACAAATGGAATGATTTCAACTGCCTATATTGTCGCCCTATTCGTTATGTTATTTACAGCCTACAGTTATGCGCAATTGGTGAAAGCCTATCCAAACGCGGGCGCGGCCTATACATTTACGCAAAAATCACTTAGTCCGCATATCGGGTTTATCATTGGCTGGACAATTATACTAGATTATATGTTCAGTCCAATGATTAGTGCTTTATTACTAGGGATAGCCATGAGGGCTTATTTCCCCTCCATTCCTATGTACATTTGGATCATTCTTTTTATCCTAATAATTACTGTTATAAATATACTGGGCATAAAGGTAGCAGCTAAGGTTAATATAGTACTCCTATTCCTGCAATTTGCAACACTTGCGTTGTTCGTTGTCTTTTCAATAAAAGGGCTTTTAAATGGTCAAGGAGCGGGAACACTTTTTTCAATCCTTCCATTTATTGATTCAAATGTAGATTTATCGTCTTTCATGTCTGTGATTCCAATTCTACGCTTTTCCTTTTTAGGTTTTGATGCAGCTACAACTCTTTCCGAGGAAACGAAAAATCCTCGAAAAACGCTCCCTAAGGCGATTTATCTTATTACTATCATTGGTGGATTGTATTATCTTATTGGGTCCTATTTTTTACAGCTAATCTGGCCGGATTACCAATCATTTAAAGACCCAGAGGCCGCTTATATGGAAATTGCATTTTATATTGGGGGCAACTTTTTGATTAGTTTTTTTCTTGCAGAAGGAATCATCGCAAGTTTAGCTTCATCAATTGCATCAGGAGCAAGCGCTTCACGTATTTTGTATGCCATGGGACGTGAACGGGTACTTCCTGCAAAAGTATTTGGATATCTTTCACCAAAATTTCGGACACCTGTCTATAATATATTAATTATAGGAGCCATTGCTTTAAGTTCACTTTTCTTAAGTTTAACAACAGCCGTATCTCTCATAAATTTTGGGGCACTTTTTGCTTTTACTTTCGTTAATCTTTCGGTTATCTCGCACTTTTTTTCCGAAAAAAACAGAGGTCGATTATCGGAACGATCCGGTACCTTATTATTCCGTTAATTGGAGCTTCACTAACAGGATTATTTTGGATAAAACTAGACATACATTCACTGATACTGGGAGGAACTTGGCTTCTTATCGGGGTTATCTATCTATTAAACTTAACAAAAATGTTTAGAAAACCACCTCCCGAACTTAGTTTTGATGAAAATTTGAGTAATAATGAAGCTAATCTATAAAAAGAAAGGATAGATTGATAATGAGTCAACAACTAGCAGATATAATCGTTTCAAGTAACACTGTATTTACAGGGCTTTCTGACCAACCGGAACCCGCTTCTATTGCGATAAAGGACAAGACAATCATTGCGATTGGTTCTGATGAGCAGATTAAGCCTTATTTAGGAAAGAATACGAAAATCTATCAATTTAATGATCAATTAATTATGCCGGGATTTCATGATTTCCACCTTCATATTATGGATGGGGCGGTGGCGATGAACAGTGCCAATTTATTTCCTGCCCGCTCGGAAGAAGAAGCGTTAGAAATCATTCGCAATTTTGCCGAGTCAATACCGGAAGATCAATGGGTGATCGGCACAACATGGGATGCAGGTTATTGGGATACGCAGCAATTACCGAATCGCTTTTCGTTGGATCGTATTCTCCCCGATCGTCCAGCACTTATGTTTCACGCAGAAGGTCATTATGTATGGGTGAATACGAAAGCTTTGGAAATTGCAAACATTCATCGAGATACAGAAAACCCCTCTTACGGCATTATCGGTAAAGATGAAAACGGGGAACCGGATGGCCTTTTATACGAAAAAGCAATGGGTTTAGTTATTCGTCATGCCTATAATTTTACAAAAGATGAAAAGAAAGAACTATTCGCAAATTTCCTCGATCATGCTGCCAGTTTAGGTGTAACGGCCGTTCATGACCTATTTGCAACGGAATCATTGGAGATTCTTAATGATTTTGATGTTTTCAAAGAATTTGAAGACAATGGGAAATTAACAACACGCGTTCATTTATGGCCTGCTTTAAATGGCAATCTTGAACATGTCAAACGATTGAGAGAAACCTATCAATCAGATAAACTTCGTGTATCAGGTCTCAAACAATTTATTGATGGCGTCATTACCCCTCGCACTGCTTATTTACTCGAACCATATGCGGATCAACCCGAAACACGTGGAGAAATGTCATTTCCTTCTGATACGATAAAAAAATGGGTTGTTGAAGCGGATAAAGAGGGATTCAGCATTCGTTTTCATGCAATTGGCGATGGCGCAATTCGTCTTGCATTAGATGCCTATGAAGAAGCACAAAAGACGAATGGTAAGCGCGATTCACGTCATTCGATTGAACATGTCGAAGTAATTCATCCTGATGATATCGGTCGCTTCAAAGAGCTAGACGTTACTGCTTCCATGCAGCCAGATCATTTCGCAATGTCTGAACGGGGTGTTTATACAGATCGAATTGGGAACGAACGAGAAAAGTATGTCTTCCTAATTAATACATTACAAAAATCCGGTGCGAGATTGGCGTTTGGAACGGACTTCCCAATTGATGTCCTTAATCCACTCCTACAAATCTATCGAGCCGTAACTAGAATCGACAACAGTGGAAAAACGGCATGGCATCCACATGAAGGGATCACACTTGCCGAAGCATTGAAAGCATATACCGTCGGACCTGCTTACGGTACATTTAGAGAGCATGAACTAGGTACATTAGAAGCAGGTAAGCTTGCGGATATCGTTGTCTTAGAACGGAACCTCTTTGACATCCCTGTTGAAGAGATTCCCGATACAAAGGTACAGCTAACAATTGCTGACGGGAATATTGTTTTTGATGATACTAAGTCGTTAAACAAACAGTACACTTAAGTTAGGGGTCCCTTTTGAAGTGCAAAAAGTGAAAAAACAGGTTAGATAATTACGAAAAAGCATGGAAATTTAATGCCATGCTTTTTATATTCTTTAACCCCATGTAAAACTCCAAAATCAACCATCAAAATGCTGATATAATGGGATTTAGTTACACCGAGACGTGGTGTTCTTAAATGTAACTAGAATTTACATACGATAATTTGGAGGAAAATAGATATGAGAATTCATAGGCGGAGAAATTCCGGCTAATGCACATTAAAGAGGCTTAAGAAGCAGAAATAACCGGAAGTTTTCCGGTTAACTGCTCTAAAAAAGACAAAATCCAACGATTTTGATAAGATAACCGGAAAAACTTCCTTTATTTTTAGGGAAATATGGGTATTTCCCGATTTAGACGGAATTTTTCCGTTTATTTTACAACTTTCATTATATGATATTTTAAAAACTTATAGCTCATTTTTTAATTTAGAAGTATCAATACCTGCATCTCTCAACTTCTTTTCACCTTCAGCTTCAATTAATTCTTTGAATGCCGATAGAACAGGGTCAAAATCGGTATGTTTACCGAGCATAAATGTCATTTTTTGTTCAATCGGTAGCCATGTATGTATGTCAGCTTCTCAAAAAAGTCCGATACCGTATTCGGTGTATCGGACTTTTAAAATAACATTAATCTTCAGCAGGACAAGTCTCGTAGGCATAATCCATGCCCATTTATTATTTACGAATTAGAGGGTTCATCTGCTTTTGGATTTATGCTAGCAAAAAACACTGTATACTAAGATGATGATCCCAAGGTAAGCGATTGCTGAAGTCGCCCAAATCATGACACTTTTTTTCATGGAAGCTACTCCTTTCTATAATTAAACTTTTAACTTAACCCTCTGCAGTCTTAGAGCGTTGAGAACAACCGATACGGAGCTAAATGCCATCGCTGCACCGGCTAACCACGGTGCTAAGAAACCTACCGCTGCAATGGGAATGCCTATACAGTTATAAGCAAGCGCCCAGAAAAGATTTTGCTTAATATTAGTAATCGTCTTTTTACTCATGAATATTGCGTCCGCAATACTCTTTAAGTCACCACGAATGAGGGTAATGTCGGCAGCTTCCATCGCTACATCGGTACCTGTACCAATCGCCATCCCAATATTAGCTGTTGCAAGTGCCGGAGCATCATTAATTCCATCCCCGACCATTGCTACTTTTTTACCAGCTTTCTGAAGTTTTTCGACTTCTTCTGCCTTGCCTTCCGGTAAAACCTCAGCAATGACTTTCTTTATCCCCACTTGATCCGCAATGGCTTGTGCCGTTTGGGTATTATCCCCCGTAATCATCACGACATCTAATCCCATACTGTGCAAACGAGAAATGGCTTCTTTTGATGTTTCTTTAATGGTATCTGCAACGGCCACAATCCCGGCAAAGTGTCCATCAATGGCAACTAACATTGCGGTTTTCCCTTGCTTTTCTAAGTTCTCCATTTTTGCTAATTTTTCTTCTTGTACAGTGATATTTTGTTTTGCCATAAGTCTGCGTGTTCCGATGAATAATTGTTTTTCATTCACCGTCGATTGAATGCCGAAACCGGGAATGGCTTCGAATGTTTCAGATGCCACTAGCTCAATCCCTTTTTCTTTTATTCCTTCAACAATTGCCTCTGCAAGTGGATGTTCCGAGTTTCTTTCAGCCGTACCAACCAACGTTAGAAATTCCTTTTCCTCCATGCGTTCTGACAAAATAACATCTGTTAAAGACGGTTTTCCATTTGTAACCGTACCTGTTTTATCAAGAATAATCGTATCGATGCGGTGGGTTGTTTCAAGATGTTCTCCACCTTTAAATAAAATCCCAAATTCGGCTGCACGACCGGAGCCAGCCATAATCGAAGTTGGAGTAGCTAGACCTAGTGCGCAAGGGCAAGCGATAACCAATACCGCGATAAATTTTTCAAGGGCTTCCGCAAACTCACCAGGACTTACGAAGAAATACCATATTAAGAAAGTAATAACCGCAATACCGACTACAATCGGTACAAATATCCCTGAAATGACATCAGCTAATCTCTGAATCGGTGCTTTTGAACCTTGTGCTTCTTCAACTACCTTAATAATTTGTGCTAATGCTGTATCTTTACCGACTTTTGTTGCTTTGATTTTTAGGAAACCATTTTTATTAATCGTGGAACCAATAACTGCATCT
The DNA here is from genome assembly GCA_016756695.1 of Heyndrickxia sporothermodurans. Classification (GTDB taxonomy): domain Bacteria; phylum Bacillota; class Bacilli; order Bacillales; family Bacillaceae_C; genus Heyndrickxia; species Heyndrickxia sporothermodurans. The sequence goes on along the minus strand of CP066701.1, from coordinate 2,441,734 downwards.
CCAACCGCTTTATCAATCGGAATACTTTCCCCTGTTAACATCGATTCATCAAGTGCCGACTCGCCTTCTACAATTTCTCCGTCTACCGGAATTTTTTCTCCCGGCTTAACATACACAATATCCCCTTGTAAAACTTCTTCTATCGGAATAATCATCTCCCTGCCATCGCGAACGACAATTGCATTTTTAGCCTGTAATCCCATTAACTTCTTAATCGCTTCAGAAGAACGCCCTTTTGCTTTTGCCTCGAACAGTTTTCCTAACAGAATTAAAGTAATAAGGACAGCGCTTGTTTCATAATAGAGTTCTACCATATGAGCGCCGGAGCCAATCGATCTAATACTTAAATATAGACTATAGAAATAAGCAGCCGATGTTCCTAGTGCAACAAGGACGTCCATATTTGCGCTTTTATTTCTTAACGCTTTAAAAGCGCCCACATAAAACTGTTTACCGACGATAAATTGCACTGGTGTTGCAAGGGCAAATTGTACCCAAGGATTCATAAACATATCCGGAAGCCAAATGAAAGACGTAAATTTAAAGTGACTAACCATTGCCCACAATAACGGAAATGACAAGATTAGCGAGAATATAAATTTTCCTTGTTGTTTTTCAATTTCTTTTTGGCGATGGTCCACCTGTTCCCCTGCATTTTCCTTCTTTTGTTCAAGGGTATATCCTAGCTTTTTAATCGCCTCTTTCATTTCAGGGACAGAGATGTGTTCTGGATTGTATTCGACTAGAACGGTTTCTAATGCAAAGTTAACTGTGGCTTTATCCACTCCATCTAATTTGTTTAATCTTTTTTCAATTTTATTCGCGCAAGCTGCACAGGTCATTCCTGAAATATCGAATTCTGTTTTTTCCATTACAACATCATAGCCTAAACTTTGAATTTTCTTTTGAAAATCTTGATCAGATACTACCTCTGGATCGTATTTAATAGAGGACTTTTCGAGTGCTAAATTAACATTCGCTTCTTTTACGCCATCCATTTTTTTGAGCCCTTTTTCAATTCTTGTGGCACATGCTGCACAGGTCATTCCTATAATTTGAAAATCCGTTTCTTTGATTTCATTACTCATAGTTAACACCTCTTCTATACTGGCAGGGGGTATATTTCATTGAAAAAGATAACGTGCTTTATTAGGCACGTTTTCCCTTTTTATTCAACGTCATATCCTTGATCATCAATTGTTTCTTTGATTTCATTTAAGGATACATCGGATGGATTAAATTCTACGTCAACAGTTCCTGCGTCCAAATGAACTTTTACTGTTTTAACACCTTGTAATTTCCCAACGCTTCCTTCAATAGAATTTACACAATGATTACATGACATTCCGTTCACTCTTAAAGTAGTTTTTTCCATTTATACTCACTCCTATTTATTTTTTCATTAATTTTCCTATTGTTAAAAGTACTTCGTCTAAAACTTCTGTGTCACCCTCGTTCACTCGTTCTAAAACACACGTTTTTAAATGTCCTTCTAGAAGGATTTTTGCCACACTGTTTAGAGCTGACTGTGTAGCCGCGATTTGGGTAATAACATCGTCACAATAAGTATCTTTTTCGATTAATCCCTTTATTCCACGAATTTGGCCTTCAATTCGATTTAAACGAGTAACTAAGTTTTTCTTCACTTTATCGGAATGATGACTCTTTCTTCCTTCAGAAAGATTACAATCATGATTCATGTTTTCTCCCATCCCTTTCACCTCCACATCCACAGTATACGGTACCCCCCTAGTGTATGTCAAGGGATTTAAAACACCTTTTTTACACTTAATTCTTAATCAACAAAAGAAAAAAGCCCTATACTGTTTCAGGGCTTTATAGGCTTACTTCTTTCCTTTTTGCATTGCTAATTCTTCTCTATCCAGAGCCATTGGAGGTTGTTCAAGAAATCCATTTTTAATCATGATTTTAGCACCGTCATCAGCATATTTTGCAATTTCAGCGGAAAGTCTTACATATTGCAAAGCCAAATCCTTTCTTGGACTCGTAGCCATGCTGGTGCCATAGAATCCAATACTCAATGCAATTAGTGCTGTTGTATAAAACATCATTAATTTGTCTGAAAAAGTATAACTGGTTGTGTCTGTTACTTCTATATTCCATGTCATTGGTGCAGGTAGGTAATCTTCATTAAGAATAGATTCAAAAATATCACAATGCTTTTTAGCAATCTCCACTCCCCTGAACAAAAACTCGGAAACCTCTTTTGATTGAGCAACCTGGCTAAATCCTAGTAAAGTTGCTGCTCCAAAAGCATTTCTCTCAAAATTGGTAATAAGATTCGTAATTTCTGTACCAGTTAAGGGTCTTTTTTCACCAAAAAAGCCTTTAAGGAAACTTTGCTTTTTAACAAAATCAATATCCTCTGGGATTGGTAAATAAGGAGCCCTAATATAAAGACCTTTGGATAATAACAGCTCCTTTATCTCTCTGAGAAATGTAGTCAATTGTGAAATACACTCACTGAAATAGCTGTATACATCTGCTCTAACTGATAAAGACAAATTAACACTGTAACCTTGAATGGCAATTTGACATGCTTGATGGAGGTAATACAAAACATAGGTATCTGAGTACAATCTAGCAGCTGATTGATCAACATCCTCATTCGTTTTAAACCCATATGGTATTGGGTACTTTTCTTTATTAAAAATTTCAGTTAAAGTTCTTAAATTACCTTGAGCAATCTCTATAGCATGTTGGATTATTGGTTTAATTTCTTTATCCTCCACTTTGGATAAAAAATATTCCAGTTTACACGAAATAGCACTGTCATTAATATAAGATCCCCAAAGAGCAGTAATCTCTGTTGATGTAAGCCTCACTTGATAATCTTTTTCCATGATGCACCTCCTGGACCTCGACCTTTTTTGTTATTTTTCACAAAATCTTTTGTATTATGTATAAAGTTAAAAAGCTGACCGGAAGATGCAGTTGTCACGGAAATTATTATTTTTGGATATCTTTTTGTCTTTTATATTCGAAAATATCATCGACTGCTTGACGAGAACCACCCGATTTTTGAAAGGAGTTCTTAACTTTTGCAACGTTTTTATGAAAAGATGGCTCGTTTAAGACATGATTTACGGCTTCACGTAGTTCATTTGCAGTCAAGCTTTGCATTTGCAATTTAATGCCCGCTCCAATAGCAGCAACTTGCTCAGCAATAATCGGCTGATCCGCGCTTTGTGGGATTACAATTAGCGGAACCCCGTAATAGAGACCTTCATGGACACTGTTCATTCCACCATGTGTGATAAATAATTTAGTGTATTTCAGCACCTCGGTTTGCGGAACATAGTTTTTCACAATGAAATTATTCGGAATCTCACCTAAGTCAGATTGTTGAACTTTCTCCCCAATTGACATGATAACCGAATGGTCAGTGTTTTCAAATGCTGTAAATAGCCACTTTATTTCCTCCAAAAACCAAATATTTTTTTCAAATTCCTCCAGATTAATCTATATACTTCTCCGACAGAATGTGCTAAATTTTTTGCATATTAGTTGGGAGGAGTTTTTTTATGATCATTCCGCATGATTTTGGTATTGAATTAATAGAGTATGAGGCAAAGGGAAAAAAGAACGAATTTCCTTTGTTTGAAGAGTGCCCAAACTGTAAATGCCCCTCTCCTGGAAATCTACATCGGAACGGTTATTACTGGCGGTATGCGGTTACGGAGGAGTTTTCTATTAGAATCCCAATTTGTCGTATGAAATGTTTACACTGTGAAGCGAATTTTTCGATTCTTCCTGATTTTCTTATTCCGTACTACCAACATACTATACATACTATTTTAGGGCGGGTTCTTCAAAATCTGGAGGGGAAAAAATCAAATGGCAGCCGTCAGCTACTAAAGTTTCATCTGAATCGTTATCTTAAGAATGTGAATTGGGTCCATAGTTTCTTTGTTAGTCTAGGGCGAGTGATCGGAATGTCAGGTGATATAAAAAGGAAGCCATAAAATATATGAAAATGATCCTTGATTTTGGCGAATCACCCTTCTTACGAAGGAGCTGGGGTCATTTTTCAAAATACCTTATGGCAAATTAATTCTATCAAAAATGGAGAGATATGAAAATATTATTCATCCCACATACTTTTTCATCGTCATAAAATGTCGGAGAAAGTAGAATGGAATCATGGATAACCGGTTGTCCTTCTATTAAAAGGAGGAAGATTCCATGAATGAAAAAGAACGTGAACAAGTAGCTTTATTTCGATATGGGCTCATTGCCCCATTATTTAATGGACAAATTGATTCAAATGAATATTTGAAAGGATTAGAGGGGAAAATTCATTCTATTCCTTATTACGGAGAACGGAAAATTGCCGTAAAAACAATAAAAGAATGGTCGCTTCATTATCAACGAAATGGATTTGAAGCACTAAAGCCGAAAAAACGGATGGATCGAGGGAATTCTAGAAGACTTTCACCGATGATCTAGATCAAATTCTTGAAATACGAAAAAATCTCTCCATATGCCAGTCAGTGTCTTCTACGAACAACTTCTGGAGAAAGGAGAGATCACAAAAAAAAAATATCTTACTCTACTATAAACCGATTACTCAAAAACACAATCTTGTAGGGAAAAGTATCGTGGCAAGCCCGGAACGAAAAAGGTTCGCCCATGACAAAGTAAATGTATTATGGCATACTGATTTATCCCATACTTACCATACGTTCGGATCAATGGAAAAAGCAAAAAAACTTATTTGATTGCTTATATTGATGACTGTTCGCGCCTAGTTCCGTATGCAGAGTTCTTCTCATCCGAGAAATTCGATGGATTAAGAGTCGTAACCAAAGAGGCGTTAATCAGAAGAGGAAAACCAACCATTATTTATGCGGATAATGGCAAGATCTATCGATCCGAAACGCTTCAATATGCGTGTGCTCAGCTTGGAATCACTCTGGCTCACACACAACCGTATGATCCTCAAAGCAAAGGGAAAATTGAAAGGTTCTTTAAAACCGTTCAAACAAGGTTTTATCCTTTATTGCATACTAAACCCAGTTCATTCACTAGAGGAATTAAATGAAAGGTTTTGGCGTTGGTTAGAAGAAGATTATCATCGAAGGGTACATGCGTCCTTAGAAGGAAGAACCCCACATGAAATGTTTCACGCACAACTTGAAAATATCACCTATCTGGAGGATCCATCCATTCTGGACACCATCTTCTTGAAACGGGAACAACGAAAGGTAAAGGCGGATTCGACCATTACGTTGAATAAGCACCTTTACGAAGTTCCTTCTCGTTTTATAGGATCTTCCATCGATGTGCGATTGGATGAACATGGGGTCTATATATTTGAAGATGATAAGAAGGTAGCAGAAGCCACGCCTGTATCTATGAAGGATAATGCATATGTAAAACGAGTCCGTTCTCCCTTTTCAGTATCTCAAGTAGAAGAACAGAAGGAGGAACGAGATCATGTATAAATCTTTTTATTCCTTAGCCCAAACTCCTTTTTCAAAGGATTTACGACCTTCAGACGCTTTTCCTTCATCGGATTATCATGGGGCATTGAGCGCATTAAAGTATTTACAGCAATCAAAAGGAATTGGACTTATTACGGGAGACCCTGGAGCAGGAAAAACATTTACCTTGCGTACTTTTAAGAAATCATTGAATCCTTCCCTCTATCATGTCGTCTATTTCCCCCTTTCAACAGGCGGTGTAATGGATTTTTATCGAGGATTAGTCTATGGCCTAGGAGAAGAGCCGAAGTTTCGTAAGGTAGATCTTTTTCGGCAAATTCAACAAGGGATTGAGCGAATGGCAGGAGAACGAAAAATTACTCCCGTGTTTATATTAGATGAAATGCATATGGCAAAAGATGCTTTTTTACAGGATATAGCAATTTTATTTAATTTTCAAATGGATTCTATAAACCCATTTATCTTAATTATGGCGGGGTTGCCACATTTAAAGACGCGATTAACCTTAACTCACCATCGTCCGCTTTCTCAAAGAGTAATCGCGAAATTTGAAATACAGCCATTATCAAGGGAGGAAGTAGCAAAATACATCGATCATCATATGAAAATAGCTGGGGCGAAGATGCCCATCTTTACCGAATCAGCAATAGAAGCCATTGCCTTACGTTCTCAAGGATACGTGTGTCATCAACAAACTCACAATCAATAGTCTACTGTTTGGATCGCAGTTAAAGAAGGAACAAATTGACGAAGAAATCGTAAGGTTGGCTATAGAGGACAGCAGTTTATGATATCACGGGGGATATTAGTATTTGACCATCGCGACCAAGAGTGGAGAGTCTGGATTGGGCAACAAGCATACTGGATGGGTCAGGGCGATTCGTTTGAGCTTCGTATTCGAAACAAGTACTTTCGGACACATTTACAAAAGGATTTGGATTGGTTTATTACTTTAGATTATGATGTTAGCTTTATCCTTCACATAGATGAAATATATAAGATTAAAATAGAAAAGCACGATTATATACCAGTAGATTCCCCTTTTTAGGGGATTTCTCTTTATCTATATAGATGAAATAATTCGAACAAGATTTTGCATAATCGGAAACATTGTAAAAAAATACGCACATTATTTCGGTAAATTGACTGGAGTAATTTGAAAAAGTGTATCCGGAATAATGTGCTCGTTTACACAAATGCTTTAAAACAAAGCTTATAGAAATCAATCGCCTGATTTACGACAGTTCCCAGTGAAATATAGATTGGGCTCTTTCCCTTGATTGCAGGAATGTCGAAAGTTTCTTGATTTAATCGTGAAGTGATAGATGGTCCTACAAATTTATAAGTTTGATCGAAGTCTTCTCCAAAAGGCTGAAATTCTTTTATTGTATAAACAATTGTAAGTGATGCCGGATTACAAAAAACTTCGTAAGGGGAACGGATTTCAACACTATACTTTTCCTTCACCATCTCTGTCAGCCTTTGAAATTCATTGAATGTTTCAGCAGGTATTTTATCAGAAAGCTGTTCGAACATTTTATCGAATGCTTCTTCGGTCTGAGCAAAAGTAGTACACGAATTGATTGCGGGAAGTTTAAGAATTTGAGCAAGTAAGCGTCCACAACCAAACATGGAATCGTGGATAATGTAATCAAAATGTTCTCCTTCAATCTGTTCAAGAACACTTGGAATGACGATATCTGTCGTTTGTAAAAGACCATTAATTCTTTCGAGTACATTATTTCTGCCACCCGAGATAAACGCTTTAATAAATTTTTGACCGTCTACTGTTCGTACCGTTGCTCCTGTCTTCTCAATACGCTCTCGAAAATCTTCAATCGCAAAGTATACGACTTCTTCTCCACGAGAAATAAGCTCTTGTACAACGCCAATCGTTGGATTGATATGCCCTTCAGATCCAATATTAATAAATAATACACGTGCCACCTTTGTCACTCCTTAAGTAATTTGATTACAATTTTAACACTTAGTTGGGGACAGACCCATTATTCGGACGTTCATAACAGATATTTGCTAGAAGCCCAGCAGACAAAATGGTGATGCTTGAAAATACGACGCTCCAAAGTCCCAACGTTTGAAACCCGATTAAGACGATGATACCATCCAATATAGCAATAATTAGCCCTATACTCAATGGGGTTGCTTTAGCTATGAAATAAGCTATCAAGTCGGTTCCCCCAGTACTTGTCTTGTAACGGAGCATTAAACCCACTCCAATCCCACAAATGGCTCCACCCAAAATAGCACTCAACCAAATGGGAAGAGGAAATTGATAGGGAGCGAGCAAATCCAGAAAAACAGCTGTCACAATCATTCCGTAAATACTGCCGTGAAATTGGCCCCGATCCTTCACCCATGCATAAAGGATTAATGGTATACTTAACAGCGCCGACCATAACCCTGTTTGAAAGTCAAAATAATAATGCAATATAAGGGCTAGACCGATAATTCCTCCATCTAGTAAATGATGAGGAACCAAAAAGCCATTCACTCCAATCCCTATAAGACCACTCCCTATTATCATTGCAGCAATTCTGGCAAACATGTTAATCCCCCCTATTTACTCTATTCATATGGGGGTTGTCCTAAAAACATTCTAAACTAAGGATCGTTTCTATAATGATGTTGAAGTTCCCAAGACGTTTCAAAGATCCTCACCAATGCCTTGGCATAGGCTATTTTCATGGCTATAACCATTTCCTTCGGTTGAAGAAAACTTGAAGCATTTAACCACGACAACAACCGTTCTTTTGCAACTAGGTTCGAGAAACCAAATCTATTTGTATCCCAAAACCCCATAATTTCCTTCACATCATCATTTTTTGGAATACTTAGTGACGGATTCGCTATGTGTGGATTATTCTCTATACTTGGATAGAGATCTTTATGATGTTTTTGTTTTTCTTTTTCTTTTTGTCCACCAATCGTGTAATGAAACCGTAACGTATCGCCAATTTCTTCACATGGAACTTTTTCATCATCCTCTTTTTCTACCGTTTCCATGAGCATCACTTTTTGGTGATAAAAAGCTTCATACATGCTGCGGATATCTTCTCTATATATGAATTCTGAAACATATTGTATAAGCGAGTGATCCTCTACCTCTTTTAATTCGGAAACAATACAATCAATGACCGGCTTTCCAACTTTTTGAATGTTCTCTCTTCCCCGGTTCTTAATCGCTAGCTCCCTTGTTTCAGGATTGTAACGAATCAACTGATGGTGCTTCTCGAATCGCTCCATTAACGATTGAACACTCTCAATCGAATAGCCCAAATCAAACGCCATTTGTTTCTTCGTAATTCGATAGATTCCAATTTGCGTAGTATGCGGATTCGTAAGTAGATAAAGGTGAAAATATTTTTCCTCAGGGATCATCTCTTCTATAACAATCGGATTCTTCCAAAAATCCGTACCCACCATTCTATATTTCGCCATCTTCATCCCTGCCCTTTCCTCACATGAAATTGCCTTCATATATGAAATATAAATTTATGAAGAAAAATGGCACCCCACTTCTGAAAATTTGTGAACATTTTGTTAACCGTTTGAATTTAAGTGTATCTGTTTGGTTATTTTATGAAACCAGTTTTCTATTGTTTACACAAATTCATTTAAATACGAAACTGCTTACTTTTCCTGCGAACTATTTTTAGTTTAATATTGCAAATAAAAATTATCTAAAATACAATAGGATAAGAACGTATGTTTCGTATAGTTAGAAACAGGGGGAATCATAATGAAAAAATGGGAAGCCTCTTATGTGGCAGGCATTATTGATGGAGAAGGCAGCATTACTTTAACAAGAATGCACGAAAAAGAAAATCGACGTCCATGTATAACAATTGCATCAACAGATAAAGAACTTCTCATTTATATCCAATCTATTACCGGTGGAACAATAAAAAGAATTATCATCCAGATAAGTATAAAGATTCATATACTTTATATATAAAAAAGAAATCAGATGTTTTCTATACATTGCAGAATGTATTACCATTTCTAAGAATTAAACAAAAAAGATTGCGCTCGATTTGGATTCTCGAAAATTATGATTCGGTAACTCCTCGTAATGGGAAATATACTCCGGAGCTTCTTAAAAAGAAGATATTGTTTGAAGATAACTTTTTTAAATTATAAAAAGCGACTCATTATTATATGAGTCGCTTTTATAATATATTGGTTATTTTCCACCAATGTACATTAAATATGTATTTGGTGGAGACGGTGGGACGTGCTATTCCATACTTTCGTAATGGCACTGACTATATCTTGTACCTAATTTTCCTTTAGGTACCCCGGCGTATTATGCGAAATATAAATTTACATGAGATCCTTCATGCAGAATTCCGCATCCTAGTACTACCCATGAGGCAGCCTATAAGTCGATACACGGCTGTTGGATTGCTCCACATACCGCTCGGCATTGCCCTATCACTGTTTGTGACTTAGGTTTCACCGATAAAGCCGGATTTTCACTTATGTGTTACCACATAAGGCGACTATTTACTAATCGAACCCACGTCCAGAAACATTGCCACTTAAGCGTCTACGAGTGTAGTCGATATATTCGTATTTCGCAACTTCATCTGCCTATCGACGGGCGTCCGAAGTGCTAGCCTGATTGGTCTCTTCCATCGTCCTCAGGCGGAGGACAACCGGCGTAGCCCACTAAAGTTGAGACCCTGACCCTACCACATGGGCGATGGAGGGAGGATCCGCTATGCTAGCTTACGCTGCAAAAGCGAGGTTATTGTTGTTTTTGCCAGTTATTATTGGCTTTGGCGTTTTTACGAGGACGACCCCCTCGACTCGCAACTTAAGCTCAAACTGTCCCTGTCGAATCCGTAACGTCCCCATGATAGAAAGGTTACGATCTCTTTTATAAAGAGAAAGACGCTCGAGACAACTGAGCTTAACATTAAAAGTAACTGGCTGTTACATGTCTTATTATACCATGTTTCGCGATAAATGCAATTGTAAATTTGTGTAAGCTACATTTGCTGACGTGCTTTAAACGCTTTTTCAATCTCACGTTTTGCTTCTTTTTTCTTTAAATCTTCTCGTTTGTCATATTTCTTTTTCCCTTTTCCAAGTCCAATTAAAACCTTTGCATAGCCATCTTTTAAATACATTTTAAGAGGAACTAATGCATATCCTGCTTCCTTCGTTTCACCGATTAATTTATTAATTTGTTTACGATGAAGCAATAATTTTCTTTCCCGCAATGGATCATGATTATAGCGATTTCCTTGTTCATATGTGCTGATGTGCATATTATAGATGAACACTTCACCTTTATGAATTCGCGCATATGAATCCTTTAAGTTCACACGTCCTGCACGAATCGATTTAATTTCCGTTCCTTGAAGGACGATCCCTGCTTCAAATGTTTCCTCGATAAAATAATCATGATTTGCCTTTTTATTTTGGGCTACAACCTTGCCTTCTCCTTTTGGCATATTTTCAACTCCCCCTAGATCTTAAGACCTAAAAGGTGCCTGACACCAGGTGCCTGACACCTAATTGATGCTACAATTTATTTGCGTTTTTTTGTTCGTTTATTTTTTGGTGTTGTGTGTTCGCAAAAGATTTATTTTTTTTCTTTTTTGCTTTCGGTGGGCGTGTGGACCATTCGCCTTCATCTTTATTTCCTTGTGGGCCTTTTTGTTGCGAATCTTTTTTGTATCCCCGTACTTTTACGATTCGCGGTTTTTCTTGTGCGCCCCTTCTTGCTCGATTATTTTTCATACCTACAATTTCAAAGTCGATGTCGTGCTCGTCTTTATTTACGTTTATAACACGAATAGTAATTTCGTCGCCAATCCGAAAGACATTCCCTGTTCTTTCCCCTATCATAGCATATTGACGCTCATCATAATGATAATAATCATCTGTCATATAGCTGACATGAACAAGTCCTTCAATCGTATTCGGTAATTCTACGAACATCCCAAAGTTTGTTACAGAACTGATAATTCCATCAAACTCTTCGCCCACTTTATCTTCCATGTACTCTGCTTTTTTCAACTCATCCGTATCGCGTTCGGCATCAACAGCCCGTCTCTCCATTTTCGACGCATGATCAGCAATTTCCTGTAAGGATGCATCCCATTTGGCTCTTGTTGCTTCATCCATTTTCCCTTCGATTAAATACGTACGAATTAATCGATGGACGATTAAATCGGGATAACGGCGAATTGGTGAAGTGAAATGTGTATAGAATTGTGTTGATAATCCAAAGTGACCGAGGCTTTCTGGATCATATTTTGCTTGCTGCATGGAGCGAAGCATGACGGTAGAGATGACCATTTCCTCCGGTTTTCCTTGGACCGCTTCGATAATTTCCTGAAGTGCACGTGGATGAACAGAATTAGCAGTTCCACGGACAATCAATCCGAAGTTTGTAATAAATTCAAAGAATCGTTGCAGCTTTTCTTCTTTCGGATCTTCATGGATTCGATACATAAACGGGACATCGAGCCAGTGAAAATGCTCTGCAATCGTTTCATTCGCCGCCAGCATAAATTCTTCGATTAATCGTTCTGCTACAGAACGTTCGCGCGTAACGACGTCAACAGGCTTTCCTTCATCATTTACAATCACTTTTGCTTCTTTAAAGTCAAAATCAATTGCGCCGCGTTCCATCCGTTTCGTTCGCAAAATTTGCGCCAACTCTTCCATCGTTTCAAACATCGGAACAATTGGCTCGTACCGCTCTCTTAATTCCTCATCTTTATCAACTAAAATTTTATTTACATCCGAATAGGTCATTCGCTCCGTCGTCTTAATGATACTTTCGAAAATTTCATGATTAACGACTTCACCTTTATCATTGATTTCCATTTCACAAGATAATGTAAATCGATTCACCTTCGGATTCAATGAACATATCCCATTTGATAAACGATGTGGAATCATTGGGATAACTCGATCAACTAAATAGACACTTGTGCCTCTTTCTAAAGCTTCCCGATCAATTGGGGAACCTTCCGTCACATAATGTGTGACATCAGCAATGTGTACCCCTAATTTATAATGGCCATTTTCTAATTTTGTCACAGTAACTGCATCATCTAAATCTTTAGCATCTGCACCATCAATGGTCACGATTGTCTGATCACGAAGATCCCGGCGGTTCCCTATTTCATTTTCATCAATTTCTTCCGGCACACTATTCGCTTGTTGCAGTACTTCTTCCGGGAATGCCTGCGGAAGCCCGTGTTTATGGATAATAGATAAGATGTCTACACCTGGGTCATTTTTATGACCAAGAATTTGGACAACCTCACCCTCGGCATTTTTATGCCCTTCAGGATATCCCGTTATATGTACAACAACTTTATGCCCTTCAACTGCACCTTTATTCGCGTTTTTCGGAATAAAAATGTCGCTGCCAAATTTTTTATCGTCCGGAATAACAAAGCCAAAATATTTACTCTCGGTATATGTTCCGACAACTTCTGTAATACCACGTTCTAAAATTCTTACAACTGAACCTTCACGTCTTGAACCGGAACTTTCAGATGAAACGCGAACTAATACGACATCACCATGAATGGCATTATTTTTTTCGTGTGGGGGGATAAAAATATCATCAAATCCCGGTTCATCGGGTGTTACGAAGGCAAAGCCTTTCGCATGACCAATCATTTTTCCGCGGACTAAATTCATTTTGGCCGGGAGTCCATAGCGATTGCTTCTTGTTCGGACGACAAGTCCTTTCTCTTCCATTAACACGAGTGTTTTAACAAAATCTTTAAATCCAGTAGAATCTTCAATTCCGAATACTTCTTCCAGTTCTTGCACTGTCAATGGTTTGTATGCTTCGTCTTTCATATAGGTTAAAATACGTTCAATCTGCGATTGCGTTTTTTCATCCATTTACATCCCTCCTTATTCGGACCAGTTTAGTTGTTCAAGAAAATGGAAGACATCTTCATGCAATTGTTCTTTTTCCTTATCTAACGTAATAACATGTCCGGATTCTTCATACCATTTTATTTCTTTCTGTTCAGATTCCACATGATTATAAATAATATTCGCACTGTCAGTATTAATCATTTCATCATGTCTTGCCTGAACGACAAATGTCGGTGAGTAGATCATATCGACATTTTCCCTTACTTCTGAAATTAAATTTTGTAATCCTTTTAATGTTTCCATTGGCGTTTTCTTGAATTCCTCAATTTCTTTATCAATTTGAAGATCATCTTTTCCTTCAAATTTTTTATACTGGCGCGCATAGTCGACAACACCGTTGTACATTGTTTCTTCACTTTTAATATACATCGGAGCACACATAGGAATTATTCCCTTTACAGGTACAGTGTAACCTAATTTCAGGGAAAATACCCCACCTAGTGATAATCCGGCTACAGCTATTTCATCGTAACCTTTATTTTTCAAATGTTCATAGCCTGCCATGACATCTTTCCACCAATCGTCCGGGCCGGTATGTACTAATTCTTCGGGTGGAACTCCGTGTCCTTTGTAGATTGGTGCGTGAGAAGTATATCCTTGTTTTTCAAGAAATCGTCCTAACATCCGAACATCGGCTGAACTGCCTGTGAAACCATGTAATAACAAGACGGCACGTTTTCCAGCTTCGAATGTAAAAGGCTTTGGTGGTACTATTTTCATGATGTGAACTCCTTTACATACGTATTCTTACCTTATTTTTAACAGAGAAATAAAGAACAATCCAGAAATATGATTTAAATAAACCGTTCCTTTCAACTCTGAGCTTTGCTAAAAGCAACGGTTTTATAGAAAAGGGGCAAAACAAAAAACCCGACCAACCGTACGGTAAGTCAGGTAGCTTTAGTATTATTATATTCCGAAATACGACACGCCTAACGCTAAAATAATAAATAATACTGCAAGAACAACTGTAATTCGGTGTAAAACTAAATCCATCCCGCGAGCTTTTTGCTTTCCGAATAACTGCTCTGCACCACCGGAAATCGCTCCTGATAATCCAGCACTTTTCCCCGACTGTAAAAGCACTACAATAATTAAAGCAATCGCATCAATCACCAATAAAGTCAAAAATAAAGTATGCATGAGACCCCACCTCCAAATCGAACATCTAAACGTACTTTAAATGTACCACACTTCCAACTTGTACACAAACGAAATTTTGGTGCCTGACACCGGATATTCATTTTTCTGCATAATTATTCTAAAAAGTGAATAAAGTGAAAAATGCCGGCAGTTTAGTGCCGGCATTTTTGGTTTACTATTTTTTTAGGTTGTAGAATGTGTCTTTTCCTAAGTATTGAGCTGTGTCTGCTAAGCCGTCTTCGATGCGAAGTAATTGGTTGTATTTTGCGACACGGTCTGTTCTTGAAGGAGCACCTGTTTTGATTTGTCCTGCGTTTGTAGCAACGGCGATGTCTGCAATTGTTGTGTCTTCTGTTTCACCAGAACGGTGAGAAATGATTGCAGTATAACCAGCACGTTTAGCCATTTCGATTGCATCAAATGTTTCAGTTAATGTACCGATTTGGTTAACTTTAATTAGGATCGCGTTACCTACGCCTTGTTTAATACCTTCAGAAAGTTTTTTCGTGTTTGTTACGAATAAATCGTCACCAACTAATTGAACTTTATGGCCGATACGTTCGGTAAGAAGCTTGTGACCTTCCCAGTCGTTTTCATCTAAACCGTCTTCGATAGAGATAATTGGGTATTTAGAAGTAAGTTCTTCATACCAGTCAACCATTTCAGCAGATGTACGAACAACACCTTCACCTGATAAATGATATTTTCCGTCTTCTTTATTATAGAATTCAGAAGATGCAGCATCCATTGCTAGCATAACTTCTTCTCCTGGTTTGTATCCGGCTTTTTCAATTGCTTCAATAATTGTTTGAAGTGCTTCTTCGTTTGATTTTAGGTTAGGAGCAAATCCACCTTCATCACCAACAGCTGTGTTTAAGCCTTTTGCTTTTAATACAGATTTAAGGTTATGGAAGATTTCAGCACCCATACGTAATGCTTCTTTAAAAGTAGGAGCACCAACTGGCATAATCATGAATTCTTGAATATCAACGTTATTGTCGGCATGTTCTCCACCATTAACAATATTCATCATTGGCACTGGAAGTTGTTTAGAGTTGAATCCTCCAAGATATTCGTAAAGTTCTACTCCAAGGAAATCAGCTGCTGCACGAGCGACTGCCATAGAAACACCAAGGATCGCATTCGCACCTAGTTTCCCTTTATTTTCAGTTCCATCAAGCTCAATTAACAATTTATCAATAACAACTTGTTCTGTAACATCATAACCAATTAGTTCTTCAGCGATGATATCATTTACATTTTTTACTGCAGTCTCTACACCTTTACCTAAATAACGGCCTTTATCGCCATCGCGAAGTTCTACTGCTTCATATTCTCCAGTTGATGCACCACTTGGAACAAGTGCACGTCCGAATGCACCTGAAGCTGTATAAACTTCAACTTCTACAGTGGGATTTCCGCGGGAATCTAGTACTTCTCTTGCATATACTTCAGTAATATGTGGCATGTTTATTTCTCCTATTCTTAAATTAGTTTTTTATAAAATTAATGTTTAATAATGGTCTTTCCAGTCATTTCTTTAGGTTGTTGAACACCAAGTAAATCAAGCATCGTTGGAGCTAAATCACCTAAAATTCCTCCATCACGGAGCTCAATACCTTTTTTCGTAACAATCACAGGAACTGGATTTGTTGTATGTGCAGTCATTGGCTGCCCCTCAAGTGTTACTACTTCGTCGGCATTACCGTGATCAGCTGTGATGATGGCAGTACCACCTTTTTCGATAATAAGGTCAACAATACGACCTAAGCACTCATCAACTGCCTCAATTGCTTTAACAGTCGGCTCAAGCATACCTGAATGACCAACCATATCCGGATTCGCGAAATTCAATATGATTGCATCTTGTTTATCCTCTTCAATTTCTTTCAACAAGGCATCCGTCACTTCGTAAGCACTCATCTCCGGTTTCAAATCATATGTCGCCACTTTCGGTGAGTTAATGAGAATTCTTGTCTCTCCAGGGAACTCTGCTTCACGGCCCCCACTCATAAAGAAAGTCACATGCGGATATTTTTCAGTTTCGGCAATACGTAACTGTTTCAATCCATTTTGCGATAAAACCTCACCAAGAGTATTATCAAGGTTTACTGGTTTAAAAGCAACATATCCGTCTACTGTTTCAGAAAAATGTGTTAAGCAAACGAAAAATAAGTTTTTAGGATGCTTTGGTCCTCGATCAAATGATCGAAAATCTTTATTTGTAAATGTATTAGAGATTTGGATCGCACGGTCAGGTCTAAAATTATAGAAAATTACCGAATCATTATCCTTTATCGTTGCAACGGGTTCACCATTCTCTTTTGTAATAACGGAAGGTATGACGAATTCATCGAAAATTCCATGTGAATATGAATCTTCTACAAGTTCCAATGGATCAGTATAAGTAGGTCCTTCTCCATATACCATTGCACGATATGATTTTTCTACACGATCCCAACGTTTATCCCGGTCCATCGAATAATAACGGCCGGAAATCGTAGCAAATTCACCAACACCGTATTCATCCATTTTTTCTTGTGTTTCTTTAATGTATTTGGCAGCTGTTTTCGGTCCAACATCACGACCATCTAAAAATGCATGTACATAAACATTTTTCAATCCTTCATTTGCAGCAAGTTTTAATAAGGCAAATAAATGATTAATATGACTGTGAACACCGCCATCAGACAATAAACCAAATAAGTGAAGATTCGTGCCATTTTTTTTCGCATGTTCAATCGCTTGAAGGAAGGTTTCGTTTTTCACGAATTCCCCATCACGAATCGCCACGTTCACACGGGTTAAGCTTTGGTAAACAATTCGTCCTGCACCAATGTTTAAATGTCCTACCTCGGAATTACCCATTTGTCCTTCCGGCAGTCCTACTGCTTCACCACTAGCTGTTAAAGTATTATGCGGGTAATTTTCCCAGTAGCGGTCAAAGTTAGGCTTTTTCGCATGTGTAACGGCATTTCCTTTCGTTTCTTGGCGAAGGCCAAACCCATCTAAAATGATGAGAGCAACAGGTGATTTACTCATGGCTTACCGCCTCCAAAAGTTGTAAAAAGCTTTGCGGTTCAAGACTTGCTCCGCCGACTAACGCACCATCTATATCCGGTTGGGACATATATTCATTAATATTTGTTGGTTTTACACTACCACCGTACTGAATGCGAACAGCGTCTGCTGCTGCTTTTGAAAATTGACCTTCAACTACAGAACGAATATGGGAGCAAACTTCATTTGCATCTTCTGCTGTCGAAGATTTTCCTGTTCCAATCGCCCAAATAGGTTCATAAGCAATAACTGTTTGTTTCACTTGATCTTCTGTTAAACCTGCTAATGCTTTTTGTACTTGAGAAGCGACTAAATCTTTTGTTTCATTGTTTTCTCTTTGTTCAAGTGTTTCACCGACACAAACAATTGGAACTAAGTTGTGCTTGAATGCAGCTAATACTTTTTTGTTTACTGCTTCATCTGTTTCATTGAACATTTCACGACGCTCAGAATGTCCTAAAATGACATAGTCAACATTTAAATCTTTAAGTGCTTTCGGACTAATTTCTCCTGTAAAAGCGCCACTTTCTTCAAAATGCATGTTTTGAGCTCCGATCGCTACATCAGAGCTATGAGTTGATTCAACAAGTCGATCTAAAAATAATGCTGGTGCACAAATAACGGAATCAACAACATCTTTTTTAGGGACTAAACTAGCTACTTCTTCAGCAAATGCTTTCGCTTCAGACATTGTTTTATGCATTTTCCAGTTTCCAGCGATAATTGGTTTACGCATTTCTAACACCCTTTCTTCATTATTGATTATTTATCGTTTAAGGCAGCTACTCCTGGTAATGTTTTACCTTCCATAAATTCAAGGGAAGCTCCGCCACCTGTTGAGATATGGCTCATTTTATCCGCAAGATTGAATTTTTCAACTGCGGCTGCAGAGTCTCCGCCGCCAATGACAGAATACGTATTTGATGCTTCAGCTAACGCATTTGCGACACCTTTTGTTCCATTTGCAAATGATTCAAGTTCAAATACACCCATTGGTCCGTTCCAAATGACAAGCTTAGATTGTCCAATCACTTCACGATAAATTTCAACTGTTTTTGGACCGATGTCTAGCGCTTCCCAATCGGATGGGATTTCATCGATTGCTACGACTTTTTTGTTGGCAGAATCAGAAAAATCGTCGGCAACTACTACATCGACAGGCATATAGAATTTCACATTTTTTTGTTTAGCTTTTTCCATAAAGGATTTTGCTAAATCAATTTTATCTTCTTCTAATAATGATTTCCCTACTTCATGGCCGTTCGCTTTCACAAATGTATAAGCAAGCCCGCCACCGATAATGAGATTATCGACTTTATCAAGCAAGTTATCGATAACACCAATTTTATCTTTTACCTTCGCTCCGCCAATAATCGCTGTGAAAGGACGTTCAGGATTTGAAAGAGCCTTACCAAGCACTTCAAGTTCCTTTTCCATCAAGAAGCCGGCAACTGCTGGTAGATATTGAGCAATTCCTTCTGTTGACGCATGGGCACGATGAGCAGCACCAAATGCATCGTTCACATATACATCCGCTAATTCTGCAAAACTTTTCGCTAATTCCGGGTCATTTTTTTCCTCACCAGGGTAGAAACGAACGTTTTCTAAAAGGAGGACATCACCATTTTCTAACTTATCAATTTCTGCTTGGGCAATTTCACCATAAGCTTCGTTTGATTTACGGATATCTTTTTTTAATAGTTCACTTAGTCGTTTCGCGACCGGAGTTAATCTCAATTCTTCAACTACTTGACCCTTTGGTCGGCCTAAATGGCTAGCTAAAATTACTTTTGCACCTTGGTCAATTAAATACTGAATTGTTGGTAATGCGGCGCGGATACGTGTATCATCCGTAACATTTCCATTTTGCAACGGTACATTAAAATCAACACGGCAAAATACTTTTTTCCCATTTAAATCGATATCTTTAATGGTTTTCTTATTCATCTGTAAGGTACCCTCCTTTTTGTGTACAAAAACTATGTAAAAAGGGAGAGGGGAATGTTCCCCGCTCCCCTTTGTCCACTTCATAGAAAAGCTAAAAGTGCCTCGACCAGCCCCCGACAAGCAAAGGGGCTAGGCACTGTAGCTAGACATAATAGAAATGGTTCAAGAAAAATATACCATTAGTTTACGTTATTTAAAAGATTACAATCCTTTTTTTGCAATATATGCAGCTAAGTCAACTACACGGTTAGAGTATCCAGTTTCATTGTCATACCAAGAAAGTACTTTTACCATGTTGTTTTCAAGAACCATTGTTGATAATGCATCAACAGTTGAAGAAACTTTAGCGCCATTGTAATCGCGAGATACAAGTGGAAGATCACTGTATGCTAAAATTCCTTTTAATTCACCTTCAGCTGCTTCTTTTAATGCTGCGTTTACTTCTTCAACAGTTACATCTTTATCAAGTTCTGCAACTAAGTCAACGATAGAAACGTTAGAAGTTGGTACACGCATAGCCATACCATTTAGTTTTCCTTTTAATTCAGGTAATACTAACGCAACAGCCTTAGCAGCACCAGTTGTTGTAGGAATCATGTTTTCTGCAGCTGCACGAGCACGACGGTAGTCTTTATGTGGTAAATCAAGAATTTGTTGGTCATTTGTGTAAGAGTGAACAGTTGTCATCATACCACGTTTGATACCAAATTTTTCGTTTAAAACTTTAGCAAATGGAGCTAAGCAGTTTGTTGTACAAGATGCATTAGAGATCACATTATGATTTGCTGCATCATATTTATCTTCGTTAACACCCATAACGATTGTAATATCTTCATCTGTTGCAGGAGCAGAGATAATTACTTTTTTCGCACCAGCTTCTAAATGTTTAGCAGCATCTGCACGTTTTGTGAAGCGACCAGTAGATTCTACAACGATATCTACTCCAAGATCTCCCCAGCCAAGTTGTGCTGGTTCACGTTCAGCTAGAACTTTCACTTTATGACCGCCAACAACTAGGCTATCACCGTCTACGGTTACATCTTGTTCAAGAGTTCCGTGAACAGTATCATATTTCAAAAGATGTGCAAGCATGTTTGCATCTGTTAAATCATTTACAGCAACTACTTCTACATCAGGATTATTTAAAGCAGCGCGAAATACATTACGTCCAATACGTCCAAAACCATTAATACCAACTTTTACAGTCATTTATAATTTCCTCCTTAAGTTCACTTAATTATTTATTTAATTTCAAAAGTAAATTCTTTTGAAAAAGAATAACTTACCTACTAGCTTAATATTTTTTTTGCGGCACCTTCATCAGTGATTAACACGGTTGAATTAGTAGCACTTTTCATGCAAGCCTTTATTGCTTTTGCTTTTGAAGATCCGCCTGCAACCGCAAGGACATGCTCGATATGAGAAAAATCATCAAGTTTCAATCCAACAGTAGGAACTTTATGTACTACCTCTCCGGCTTCATTAAAATAATAACCAAAAGCCTCCCCTACCGCATGTCCATCCTGAATGATTTTCATATCTTCTTCCTTCGTATTACGGCGCTCCGCCATTACGTTAGCATCCCCAATACCATGTAAAACCATGTTGGCTTTCTTAATTAAACTTAAAACCTCTTTAATAATAGGTTCTTTGACAAAGGAGTCATAAACCTCTTTACTTACTTGATCAGGTACATATAGAACACGATGTTTGCAGCCGGTATTTTCAGCCATTTTTGCACAAATGGAATTCGCTTCGTTTTTGACATCTTCACCTATCCCGCCTCTTGCCGGGACGAACAGCGTATTGGTATTCCCAATAAAATCAAATGTCAGCATATCAGCTACAGCCGCCATCGTCGTTCCGCCAGCTACTGCGATGATATTTTCCCCAACTAAGCGCTTTTTCATTCTTTTTGCACAAGCTCTTCCTAGTTCTTGTTTAACCCATGGCGTTTCATCGCTATCTCCGGGAACGATTACTACTTCTTGAAGATTTAATTCCTTTTTTAATCGCTCTTCCATTTCATTAATACCCGATACATCTCTCATTATTCCTTCCAAACCTTGTAAAACGGATAGGCCTTGCTGAGAAATAGTCATACCACTTGTTTTAATCGTGATTAACTTTTGGTCATTTAAAAATTCAACTTCACTACGCAATATGCGTTCTGATAGACCAAGTGCTTGTGCCAAAGTTCTTCTACCAACAGGCTCCATAAATCGAATAGAACGAAGAATTTGGTATCTCTTTTGCATAATTAAAAGCATGTCAGGTAATAATTTCTTTTGAAGCTCAATTAAAGAATACATAGAATTAATCCCTTCAGTTCTTCTGGTCGTATTACGTCCCGCGTAGACATATTATGTCCCATTAGCAATAAAAAAAATTACCCTTGCTACATCTTCTATTTTAGCAGGGTAAATATAGAAATTCAACTATGATGGATCAACTTTTTTTTGCAATCGTTTACTTAATGTATAATAATCAATTTGTCCATATTGAACGATATCTTTATTCATTTCAATGGCTGGTATCATTAAGCCGTATTTTTCTGTCAGCTCATCACTATCGTCAATATTTTTCTCTATTAATTCAAAATCATAGTCACTTTGAAGAATTTTTAATACTTCCTTTGCTTCCTTACAAAGTTGACATTTCTCTCTTGTATAAAAAATTACTTCCATATAAACGCTCCTTACTATTATCCATACCGTTTCCGCTTTGCAGAAGAAGGTATCTTCAATTGTTCACGATATTTTGCAATCGTTCTTCTTGATACAACGATTCCGTGGTTCTTTAATTTATCAACGATTAACTGGTCAGATAGCGGTTTTAATTTATTTTCCTTCTCAATGAAATTTGCGATCATCGTCTTCACTTGAAATGCGGATGCTTGCTCTTCTTCTTCCCCCGTCGTTTTCATTAAGCCGGCAGAAAAAAAGTATCTTAATTCATAAGTCCCAAACGGTGTTTGAATATATTTTTCTCGAACGGCCCGACTTACAGTAGATTCATGTATGCCAATTTCCTGAGACACTTCTTTCATCGTTAACGGTTTTAAATACGCCGGTCCTTTTAAAAAGAAATCAAACTGCTTTTCGATAATCGCCATTCCTACTTTTAAAAGTGTTTCATTTCGTTGTTGAAGGCTTTTCATGATCCACTGATAATCTTTTGTTTTCTCTTTCAAAAAGTGTTTTACTTGTTGATCTTTATATGCAGACATTTTCGTATAATAATCCTTTTGAAATTGCACATTAGGTAGATGTTTTTGAAAAAGACTAACTTCAATATTATCATTTTCTATCGTTACAATTAAATCCGGTACAATATATTGCGGCTGTTCTTTATGATAAGCTGAACCAGGCCGAGGTTCAAGTTTTTTAATATAATCTGCTGCCTTTTGAATTTCATTCATTTGAACGTCAAGTTCATGTGAAATAACTTTCCATTTTTTCTCCGCAAATTCATTAAAATAGTTTACTACAATATCCTTTACAATTTGTGGGCAATCCGCTTTTCGATTAATTTGGAGCAATAAACATTCTTTAAGGTTACGTGCTCCTACTCCTGCTGGTTCTAAATTATGGATTAATTTAAGACACTGATCCGCCATTTCGATTGTCAAACCGCAAATCCGCGCTGCCTCCTCAAGCGAAATCGTTAAATATCCATTTGCATCAAGATTATAAATAAGCTGAGTAAGCGTTCTTTTTTCATCTTTTGATAGCGTTTTCAAAGAGATTTGAATAAATAGATAGTCCTGAAGGCTCATTGACGTTTGGGATATTTGATCTATCCATTGCTTGTCGTCCCGTTCTTTAACTTTCGACCTACTTTTTTTCGATCCATCGTTACGTATATCTATATATTTTATATTCGTATTTTCTAATTGAATAAGAGGATTTTCAGTCGCTTTCGCTTCCAAAAAAGAGGTCAATTCTTGTGTAGAATATTGGAGAAGTTCGATTGCCTGTTTCAATTCTTGCGTCATAGACAATTTTAAGGTTTGTTGTTGGTATAAGCCAAATTTTAAATCCAATTAAATCTCCCCCCTTTGCCTTTCAATTACATTTTACCTTACATTCAAGTATCCGTACATATATATATATTCATAACTTTTTGTTTTCATATTATTTATTGCAATTTCAAGTGTTATAGGATATAATTTTTTATCGTACGGTTTATAAAATGCCCTCGTGGTGCAACGGATAGCACGTAAGATTCCGGTTCTTAAAATGGGGGTTCGATTCCCTCCGAGGGCGTACCCACCTCTTGTTCTAATAGAACAAGAGGTTTTTTTATTAGCTGTTTTTTCTTTAGTTTTTGCTTTAATAATATTATTGAAAGCACAGAGTGGATTGGAGCGGAAGGGTGCGAGACTCCTGCGGGATCAGCGGGACAGTAAGAAAAGCGGAAGCGCCTTGGTCAGCCCCGACAAGCAAATAACCTTCGACAAATGAAGTTTGCTCTTTAACTTCATTTGTCGAAGGTTATTTGACCTCGAGGGGCTAGGCGCTGGAGCTAGACAGGTGAGACACCGCGGGGAGCGAAGCGATGAGGAGGCTCACCGCCCCCGCCCCGCGGAAAGCGAGCACCCTGGAGCGGAAAGGAACGTTCAACGAAAACAACAAAAAACTAACCATTTACGAAAAAGTTTAAAAACCATTTATTTTGGATACTATGATTAAAGTGTAATCAAAAGAAGAAAAAATTTTATAAATAGAAAGTGATTTGTTTGACCTTTATTGACCATCAGTGTATGATAACATTACATAAGGATTTATTTTCCTTTGAATAAAAATTTGATAAAAAATCGGCAACCATTCGCCGACCCAATCAAAAAGGAGGAGCAAGTATGAACTTAATTCCTACAGTTATTGAACAAACAAATCGTGGTGAACGTGCATATGATATTTATTCACGCTTGCTTAAAGACCGTATCATTATGCTTGGTAGTGCAATCGATGATAATGTAGCAAACTCGATTGTGGCTCAACTACTATTTTTAGATGCTGAAAACCCAGGTAAGGACATTTCCCTTTATATTAACAGCCCTGGTGGCAGTATCACAGCTGGTATGGCTATCTATGACACAATGCAATTTATCAAATCCGATGTATCAACAATTTGTACAGGTATGGCTGCATCGATGGGTGCATTTTTACTAGCTGCCGGTGAAAAAGGAAAACGCTATGCCCTTCCAAATAGTGAAGTAATGATTCACCAACCACTTGGAGGTGCGCAAGGTCAAGCGACTGAAATTGAAATTGCTGCTAAACGTATTTTATTCTTACGTGAAAAATTAAATAAAATACTAGCTGAACGTACAGGCCAACCTCTAGAAGTCATCGAAAGAGACACTGATCGCGATAATTTCATGACAGCTGAAAAAGCAAAAGAATATGGTCTAATTGATCAAATTATTACACGTTCAGAAGAAAAAAAGTAAATTAAAGCGAAAAAGAACTGTACAAGTGACAGTTCTTTTTCTTTTATTCATTTTCAATAAATTTAGCTAACGTGTCTATAGCTTCTTTTTCATCAGGACCATCTGCGCTTAAGCTAATCGTTGAGCCCACACCAGCTGCAAGACTCATTAATCCCATAATGCTTTTGGCGTTTACCTTTTTCCCATCTTTTTCAAGAAAGATCTCTGAAGAAAATCGATGGGCCTCCTGAACGAACAATGCTGCCGGGCGTGCCTGTAATCCGGTTTTTAGTTTAACTTCAACTTGTCTTTCTATCATTTATTCTTTATCCCCCTTTTTATTCAGCTTCAAATTATTTATTTTGCCATTGAATTTTTATCTATTTCTCCTGCTCGTAACTTATCAGCAATTTCGTCGATTTTTCGCAAACGATGATTTATGCCCGACTTGCTTATATTACCGGATGAAACCATTTCCCCTAATTCCTTTAAGGTGACATCTTGATACGCCACACGCAATTCCGCAATTTCCCTTAACTTATCCGGAAGAATTTGCAGCCCAACCGTTTCATCAATATACCGAATGTTTTCTACTTGTCTTAATGCTGCACCGATCGTTTTATTTAAATTTGCCGTTTCACAATTGACTAAGCGATTGACTGAATTTCTCATATCTCTTACAATTCTTACGTCCTCAAAGCGAAGAAGTGCATTATGGGCGCCAATTACATTTAAATATTCGGTAATTTTTTCCGCTTCTTTCAAATACGTAATAAACCCTTTTTTTCGTTCTAATGTTTTGCTATTCAAGTGAAAGAAATTCATAAGTTCACACAACGAATCATTATGTTCTTTATATAGTGAAAAAATCTCCAAATGATAGGATGAAGTTTCCGGATTGTTCACTGATCCCCCTGCAAGAAAGGCTCCCCGCAAATAAGACCGTTTACAACACTTTTTCTTAATCAATGCAGGTGAAATATGATGAATAAATGTAAATCCCTCACCTAAAATATCAAGATCCTCTAAAATTTCCTTTGCCTTTGTTCTCAATCTAACAATATACACATTATTTTTCTTTAGACGCATTTTCTTTCTAACTAATAATTCAACAGGAGTGTCATAAATCCTTTTAATTAATGTATAAATTCTTCTGGCGATTGCTGCATTTTCGGTTTGAACGTTTACGACCAAGATTTTATTTGAAAAAGACAATGAACCGTTCATACGAATAAGAGCAGATAATTCTGCTCGTGCACAACAATCTTTAATTTGTAAATTTGTGAGCTCTTTTTTTGTTTCCGAAGCAAATGACATTCTTCATACCTCCTTTCCCTATTCTTTTTTAGCAATCATCGATTTGACTACCAAATAAAAGGGGAGAAGCTTTTCATATAAAATGTAGGTAATGGAAATTATAATTAATCCCCGAGCTTCTTTATTTAGAATCTACATTCATTAAAGGCTGATCAAGTAATGAGTAAAGTATTTTAGCAACCTTTTCGGTATCATGACGGATGACTCCATCATGATAAGTGACGAATTTATCATAGATGACATCAATCCCAAGTGCTACTAATTTTTCGACGTCATAGACTACAGGTTTGGCAAGCTCTTCTTTGTATTTCTCCTGTATAATCGTCGGAATTTCCTCATTATTTACGAGTATCGTATCAATAAACGAACAATCCATATGATCATAAATCGCTTTCACATGATCACTTGCAGTGAAATCTAATGTTTCACCTGCTTGTGTCATTAAGTTACAAATATATACCTTTCTTGCTTTGGCATTACATACCTCTTTACCTAATTCTGGAACGAGTAAATTAGGTAAAATACTTGTATATAAGCTCCCCGGTCCAACAACGATTAAATCTGCTTTTCGAATAGCGCGAATGGTTTCTGGCATAGGATGGATGACTTCGGGAGTCAGAAAAACGCGTTTAATTTTCTTCCCGGAAAAAGGTATTTTTGACTCACCGGAGACAATTGTCCCATCTTCCATTTCTGCATGGAGAACGACACTCTGATTAGCAGCCGGAAGCACCTTGCCTCGCACATTTAACACTCTGCTCATTTCTTGTATAGCATGAACAAAATCACCGGTAATTGAAGTTAAAGCTGCAATAATTAAATTTCCTAACGAATGTCCTGCGAGCTCATTCGATGTCTTAAAGCGGTGTTGAAACATTTGTTCAATTAACGGTTCCACATCCGAAAGTGCTGCCATGACATTTCTAATATCACCTGGTGAGGGAATATCCATTTCATCTCGGATTCGTCCTGAACTTCCTCCATCATCTGCTACTGTTACAATTGCTGTAATATCAACCGGATATTTTTTAATCCCTCTTAATAATACAGGTAATCCAGTCCCGCCGCCGATAATGACGATCCGCGGCTTTTTTTCTATGCTCATGTTGTTACCTTCCTTTTTTTAATATCACGATGTGTAATTCTAGTATGATAATCATTTTTAAAATATTGTCCAATATATTCTGTTAACGCTACGGAACGATGTTGTCCACCTGTACAGCCTATCGCAATGATTAATTGACTTTTTCCTTCACGCTTATAATGAGGAAGCATAAAGGCTAATAAGTCTATAACCTTTTCAAGAAATTTATTCGTTTCGTTCCATTTTAAAACATAGTCATAAACCTCTTGGTCAAGACCTGTTTTTGGACGCATATTTTCAATATAGAAAGGATTAGGAAGAAAACGGACATCGAACACTAAATCCGCATCTATTGGAATCCCATGTTTAAATCCAAACGACATAACATTGACGGTGAATATCGATTGTTTATTTATTGAGAACTCTTCTAGAATTTTTTCCCGCAACTCTTTCGGCTTTAATTCTGATGTATTAAAAATTATTTGCGCCCGTCCTTTAAGCTCTTCCAGAAGCATTCGCTCTTGACGGATTCCTTCTAGCGGTAAGCCGGACGGAGATAATGGATGCATTCGTCTTGTTTCCTTATACCGACGCACTAATACTGAATCATCGGCATCTAAAAAGAGAATACGCGGAGATACCCAGGAAGTTTCGGTTAGATCATCCAAAGCCTTGAATAAGTGCTCAAAAAATTCCCTTCCTCGCAAATCCATAACGAGTGCCACTTTATTCATTTTGTTGGTCGCGTCTTTCATTAGTTCCAAAAACTTCGGAAGCAGTGTAGGAGGCAAATTATCTACACAAAAAAAGCCGAGATCTTCAAAGCTTTGAATTGCAACGGTCTTACCAGCACCAGACATTCCAGTAATGATCACTAATTGAACATTATTTGCACCTGTGCTCATTCTTTCTCCTCCTAAAATTAGTTTCCAATACCGTGTCTATGTAATTAACTAGGATCTAATCGATACGATAGTAATTCAAATTCCGGTGTATAGGTAAAATTCCCATAAATGATCCCATTCCCGTGGATCACATAATCCAATATATGATAATCGCCCGCTGCCATTGGCAATTTGTTTATTTCCTTAATAGGATGCCATTTTAGAATGCCTTCCTCGGAGTATTGCAGAGGTTGGCCATCTCCTTCAGTTGACTTAAATGAAAACATCATCCATTCCGAAATGATGTCTTTGCCGTCTTTTATATTGAAAGTAAAAACACCTTTAAGTAGTGGTTGTTTAATATATATTCCCGTTTCTTCGCGAAATTCACGAATGACTGATTCACGAACAGATTCCCCCTGTTCCATTTTTCCACCAGGAGCAACCCACCAGTTTCTACTCGGTTTTTGTAAAAGCAACACCTTATCTTCTTTTATATACACATTATTGGTTACTCGTTGCATCGGCATCACCTCAGTAGGGTAAAAAAGTATATTTCTTATATAAGTCACTTAATTATACTATTTTTAAAGGTTTCAAACAATGAAAGACAAAACATTCCATGTTAGTGAGTAAAAATCGAGAACAAAGGGGGTTAAAAGCAAAAAAAAGCATAGGCATTGAGCCTATGCTAACAAGGGATCTTATAAAAAAAGGGGGTCAATTTCAACTACTTATATCATACCGAATGTTTATTTCAAGAGCGTTACAAAACAATGACTTTTTAGTTAAGGTTATATTCCTAAGAAAAAGTTCAGTCAACACCGATTGACATTCGTTACACGTGAAGCTTTTCTTTTAGTTCTTCTACATAGATTTGAGCATTTTGAGCTGCAATACTTCCATCACCTGTTGCAGTGACGATTTGGCGTAATGTCTTTTCACGTACATCCCCCGCTGCAAAGATTCCAGGAACTTTTGTAACCATATTTTCGTCGGTTACAATATACCCAGCTTCGTTAGTAATCCCTAAATTTTGGAATGGCTTTGTTAGTGGAACCATTCCTATATAGATAAATACACCATCCGTTTTAAATTCCGTTTCCTCGCCATTTTCGGTTGAAATAAGAGTAACGGAACCAACCTTACCATTCTCTTCGTGTATTTCTTTAATTGTATGATTCCAAATAAAATCAACTTTCTCGTTAGAAAAGGCACGGTCTTGAAGAATTTTTTGGGCACGAAGCTGATCACGTCTGTGAATAATTGTTACTTTGCTTGCAAAACGTGTTAAATAAACTCCTTCTTCAACCGCAGAATCACCGCCACCAACGACAACTAATTCTTTGCCTTTGAAGAATGCACCGTCACAAACAGCACAATAAGAAACGCCGCGTCCACCTAATTCTTTTTCACCGGGAACACCAATTTTTTTATACTCCGCTCCAGTTGCGAGAATAATCGCTCTGGCTTTATATTCCTTTGCGCCCGCTTTGATTGTTTTGTATTCTTCCCCATCAACAATCTCTTTAATATCACCGTAAGCGTATTCTGCACCAAATTTTTTCGCATGTTCAAACATTTTATTTGAAAGATCAGGTCCGAGAATGTGATCATACCCTGGATAATTTTCTACTTCCTCGGTATTGGCCATTTGACCACCCGGGATTCCACGTTCAATCATTAATGTTGATAAATTGGCACGTGATGTATAGACGGCTGCAGTCATTCCTGCTGGACCTGCACCTATAATGATGACATCATAAATTTTTTCCTCTGACATACTCAACACTCCTTAGCAAATGTCAAAAATAATCGTTATCGTATAGATTGTTTTTTTGGAAATAACATAGTCCGTTTCTTTCCGCTGCAGGAGCTTGCTTTTTCGCGGTGAGAAGTCGAGCCTCCTCGGGCATTCGCCCTGCGGGGTCTCGACTTTTCCTCTATGTCCCGCTGGAGTCAAGCTCCTTTCGCTCCAATCCACTCTGTATTTATACAGAAAAAGCATTTAGAAAAGAACCTTTACTAGTCGACAGCTTTTCAATCTATTTAATGCTATAAGCATTCCCTAACTACCTCTATCCTATAAGACAAAGTCAGTTCCGTCCAAATATATGCTTACTTGCAATATTGGAGGACAATTTTTGTGTATTTTTGCAAGGTTGAGTTTGAAATTTCATAGGTTTTAGATATTTCTACCTGAGATTTTTTCTCATGCTTTAATTTATTCCATAGATATTCCGTTGCAGCGGCAAATCCGCGTAAGTTTGTAAATTCTTGCCCATTTTTCACGCCTTCCAAGAAAACGGAGAACCACATTAGAAATAGGCCAGACGAAGCGGCGTCGATCGGATGATGCTTTTCATATAAAATATCCGCAACTTGATGTGCCCTTGAAATAATCCCATTCGGATCAAACTGTTTTTTTAAATCAGCATCAAGTACATTTGCTAAATAAACCTTTTCTGTGAGTGAAAATTCATCTAGCGATTTAAAATCAGGATGTGAAACCATTTCATCTTTACGAGTTGACTTTGATAGGATGAAAATCCCAAACAATCGTTCCTCCATATAATCACTACGCAGTTTTTTGAGTGTTGAAGTTACATCGTCTTCAAATCCTACGCCTTGCGCATTTCTATAATTCCATGGTTCCTGTCCTTCTTTTTCAGGATTAAGCTCTAATAATTGCTTCCACGCATTTTTCGCCGTTTGTTCGTGCCCGGTATAATATGCTGATTGTGCCAACCAATAATAATAACTGGAATCCCCTTCAAATCCATACTTTTTTAATTTATTCAGCCACATATAAGCTTGCTTGTATCTCCCTATTAATGCAAAGGTAGCACCTAATTTATATTTATGTTCAATCAATAGTGGCTTGACTTTTTCCAATCCTTCAAGTAAAACTTGCAGTTCTTGATCACGTCGTTGGTGATAAAGAAATACAGCTAAATTGCATATGCCATGCAGATTACCGGGATTTTTAACGAGGAGTTCGTCTAATACGGATGCTGCTTTATCCATGTCACCTAAATAGAAATATCCTAGTGCTAGGTTGTTATATGCAGACCAAAAGTCAGGAAACTCTTCGATTACATTAGTGAGAATTTCTACTGCTTTTTCAAAATTACCTGATTCAAGGAGTTGTCTTGCTTTATCTTGTTTTAAAATCAACTCATCCTTGATTGGAAAGTCATCCTCGCCATCTTCTTCCATCCCAACAATATAAAGCAAATCTTCCGCATCCTCTATAAACTCACCGTATGGATCTGTATCGAGATATGAAGTTGCATAGTTTTTCGCCTCACTAAATAATCCAAGTTCAGCAAAATTATTCGCCAAAAAATAAAGACACTCGGTCATACTCGGATCAAGTTCCTCAAGAATTCGATTAAAGAGATCATTAGATTCTTGGTATTGTTCTAATTGCATATATACTAAGCCAAGTTGACAAGCAATCATCGGTTCATATGGTTCCAGTTGAATTGCACGTTCAAGGTATTTCCTTGCGCCTGTCAAATCATGACGATGAAAAGCATTTATTCCTTTATTAAAATAATATTCTCCAGTAGGTATGAACGACAAGACTACTCCATTTTCTTGTCTTACCTTTGAGTCTTTTGCCATGAAAGTCCCTCACAAATCGTACATAGTTAACTTCTGTAGTATAACATATAAACGAACAATGATTAACAGTCAAACATTGTATATTAAAGAGGCAACCCTTCATAAAGCTTATACAACAAGAAAAAACCCCCTTAAAAAAATTAAGGGGTAGAATCTTCTTTACTTGCGTTTTTCCATTTCCTCTTTCGTATAGATTATTCGCATTGGATTACCACCAACGAATGCTCCGGCAGGTACGTCCTTATGAACGAGTGTACCCGCTGAAACAATTGCTCCATCCCCAATTTCGACACCGGGTAGGATTGTTGTATTTGCTCCAATCATTACTTCACTGCCAATTTTTACTTCTCCTAGACGATATTCTTTAATTAAATACTCGTGAGCAAGAATTGTTGTATTATAACCGATAACCGAATTCTCACCGACTGAAATTTTTTCCGGAAACATAACATCCAGCATGACCATCAGAGCGAAAGATGTTTTGTCCCCAACTTTCATTTTTAAAAATGTACGGTATAGCCAATTTTTCATCGATAGAAATGGGGTATATCTAGCGAGTTGAATCACTAGAAAGTTTTTGACTACCTTCCAAAATGGGACAGTCTTATACACATGCCACAAGGAATTAGCACCCGAAACAGGGTGACGACTAGTATTACGCATTAAACATGTATCCCTACGATTTTATTAGTCATAATAGAGCTCTTCCTTTCTATTTATGTATAAAAAAGGGGTTCCCGTAGTTGAATTGTTAACGGGGGAACCTTTCCTCCAACTACCTTTCAAATGCATTTTGAATATTATTTTTTGCAATTTCCCTACGATTCCAAATAAATCCGACGATCAGGGTTAATAGAATGGCCGTAAACAGCCGAATGAATAACAATGGTAAAACGGGAATTCCTAACGGGACAAAAATTAGCGTATCTTCTACTACCGCGTGACAACCTACTAGAAATATAAATGCTAATGTCACGTCTTTTTTACTTACGCCATCTTCTTTTACCGCTTGAATCATCACTCCGGCACCGTAGGCTAAACCAAATAATAATCCGGCGGCTAGAGTAGTAGATGTGTTTTCTTTCATTCCAAGAATTCGGGTAAATGGTGCCATCATTCGCGAAAACCATTGTAAAACTTTTAAATCTTTTAAAATCTGAATCCCAACCATTAACGGAATAACGATAATCGCTAACTGATAAACGCCTAATGCAGCCTTTTCAACTGCATGCCAAGCAATTGCCCATATTCCGGACAATTGTTCATCCTGTGGGGCAATCATTCCGTACTGGGCCGTTTCATGTCCACCATGCCAAACAAGATTAATAAAAAGAGCTGACAAAATGGCTAATCCTACCCTGACAAGAATCATCACCCAAACCTTCACGCCCACCTTAACTGCTACACTTGATTCGATTAAAAGATTGTGTGCAAATGAAAGCATAACTGCGATCGTAAACACCTCTTTTACCGAAAGATCCACCGAAAGAATTCCTGCGATCCCCGCGTATAAGTTTAGAAAGTTACCAAGCACAATAGGAATGGCTGCATCCCCTGATAAACCGAAAATCCCCATTAAAGGCGAGATAAGTTTAATTATCCACGGTAACACGGGCGTATATTGTAAAACGGCTACAATTAAAGTAACAGGAAAAATTATTTTCCCCAATGTCCACGTTGTTTTTAAACCTGACCATATCCCTATTTTTAAAGACTGAACCATTTTTCATTTCTCCCCATCATTTGTTCTACTCACGATAGCGTTCTTTCGCCATTCCAGTTACTTTACGAATAATCCAAAGAACGATCGCAATGGCAACTAAAGCAATCGAAATCACTTGTGCCATTCTTAAATTGCTCGTAAGCATTAAACTGTCCGTCCTTAAACCTTCTACAAAGAAACGACCGATTGAATACCAAATAATATAGCTTAAGAAAAGTTCCCCTCTTCGCAAATTCACTCTTCTCAATAAAATAAGTATGATAAACCCAACAATATTCCAAATTGATTCATATAAAAATGTTGGCTGGTAGTATGTTCCATCAATATACATTTGATTAATAATAAAATCAGGTAAATGGAGATTTTCTAGAAATGAACGACTCACCTCACCGCCATGGGCTTCTTGGTTCATGAAATTTCCCCAGCGACCAATTGCTTGTCCGAGAATAATACTTGGCGCTGCAATATCCGCTAATTTCCAGAATGAAACCTTTTTTATCCGTGAAAAAATAATCGTTGTAATGATCGCGCCAATTAATGCACCATGGATGGCAATTCCGCCGTTCCAAATTTTAATAATGTCTTGCGGGTGTGTTGAATAATAATTATTCCATTCAAATATTACGTAATAAATACGGGCGCAAATAATTGAAATTGGAATCGCCCAGATTAACAGATCGGCAAACAAATCTTTATTAAGACCAAGTCTCTCGGATTCTTTCATTACCAGGTACAAACCAAGAGCAATACCTACTCCAATAATTATTCCATACCAATGAACCTCAAGCCCTCCTAATTTAAAGGCAATCGGATTCAAAGGTGTAATGTTTGATTCCATATGTATTTAACTCCTTCCCTCTTCTATGTAAATTCTACATTTCTTCCCGATCACCTTCATCAATAATGACATCTGCCAAACGATCGGTAAATTGTTGGGCGGCATTTACACCCATTCGTTTTAATCGGAAATTCATAGCTGCCACCTCAATAATAATCGCTAAGTTTCTTCCCGGTCGAACAGGGATTGTCAGCTTAGTTAATTCCGTATCAATGATTTTCATTTTTTCTTCGTCAAGGCCAAGGCGATCATAGTGCTTACTCTGATCCCATAATTCAAGATCAACAACTAAAGTAATTCGTTTATGACTTCTAACAGCACCTGCTCCAAACAAAGTCATGACATTAATAATTCCTAATCCGCGAATTTCAAGCAAATGTTCAATTAAATCAGGGGCATTACCAACAAGCGTATCGGTATCTTCTTGGCGAATTTCCACACAATCATCCGCTACAAGACGATGTCCCCGTTTCACAAGTTCTAAAGCGGCTTCACTTTTACCGACACCGCTTTTCCCAGTGATTAAAACGCCTACACCGTAAATATCAACTAGGACACCGTGAACAGCTGTAGTTGGAGCCAGCTTAAACTCTAGATAATTCGTCAAATGGCTGGAAAACCGTGTCGTCTTCATTTTTGTACGCATGAGGGGAATAGAGTACTCCTCTGACGCCTCTATTAATTCTTCCGGGACATCCATTCCCCTTGAAATAATGATTCCCGGCGTAATATCATTACAAAGTTTTTCTAAACGAATTTTTCGTTCAGTTGGATCTAATCGCTCACAAAAAGTAATTTCAGTCATCCCTAACAGCTGGATTCTATCAGCCGGATAATAATTAAAAAAACCAGCCAACTCTAACCCCGGACGTGAAATATCACTCGTTGTAATTGGTCGATGGATTCCTTCCTCGCCACTAATTAATTCTAAATTAAATTTTTTAATTATATCCTCTATACGAACCTTTGCCAAATTGGCATCCTCCCTCTAAACCGATTGTTTTATTCATTATCATTAGTCTCGCATACTAAACATTCTTTATTTTAGCATTTTACCACTATTCAAAACCACCCCAAATACTTCATTCATTTGCTAAGGGTACCGAAAACGAAGTGAAATTCATATTATAAAAGTGAGACAAAATGAAAGGAGAAGAATATGTTGAAGATCATGCTTGATGCGGGTCATGGACCGAATACTTACGGAAAAAGAAGTCCAGATAATTATAAAGAATTCTCATTTACAAGTTCAGTAGCCGATCATGCGAAAGCATTACTTGAAACATATGAAAATGTTTCGGTTTACTTCGCACACTCCAAAAAAGAAGATGTTCCATTAAAAGAAAGAACTGATAAAGCAAATCGCTTAAATGTCGACTGTTATGTCGCTATTCACGCTAATGCTTACGGAACAACTTGGACGAGTGCAAACGGAATTGAAACATATGTATATATAACAAAGCCGAAGGAAGCAGTTGCTCTTGCAAATAAAGTACAAAAAAATCTGGTCATCGCTACCGGACTTGCTGACCGAGGAGTTAAAACAGCGGATTTTCATGTGCTTCTCGAAACGAATATGACAGCCATTCTTACCGAATGTGGATTTTATACGAATAAAAACGAACTCAAACTAATCCGCTCAGAATCGTATCAAAAAACATGTGCAGAAGCAATAGTAAAAGGTATTGTTGATCAATACAAGCTTAAAAAGAAGAAAGCAACAACACCTCCGAAAGAAGCAAAACCTAAGGAGCTATATAAAGTCCAAATTGGTGCATTTGCAGACCAAAAGAATGCAGAAAAGCTGTTAAAGGAATTAAAGGATAAGGGCTACGATCCTGTGATTGTGAAGGATAAGTAAGAGGTATCAACAAGAATAGAGGACAGGAAATTATTCCTGTCCTCTATTCTTCACGATTATTAGAAAAAACAGCTTTTTGGATGATGAGATTAGCTATTGACATTATGATAGCAACCAAAAACGCGGTGCCAAACCCTTCAAAATTAAAAGCATCTCCCATCAAACGGTCAGTCATCATTAATGTAATAGCATTTATGACAAACAGAAAGATCCCTAATGTAATAATGGTAATCGGAAACGTTAAAATAATTAATATTGGGCGTACAAGTACATTTAATATGGATAAAATAAAACTAGCAACGACAGCTGAACCAAAGCTCGATACTTCAAATCCCTCAAAATACCCTGCCATGGCGACAAATAGTAAAGCATTAATTAATATACCTAATAACCATCTCATCTAACAACAACCTTTACAATTAAGAGTACGAGTATTCTATTTATAGTTTATGCACAAAAATGAAGATATTCCTAGAACATGCGATTTAATAACCTATTCTTTTATTTCTCCTTCATTATCATTCTTTTCTTCCGAATGAACAGGCTCATTCTGCCCTTCTGAATGAACAGGTTCGGTGCTTCGACTATCAACCTTTTCATTATTTTGAACAATAATATTACCCGTTCTTGTTTCAGCAAAAATGTGGATAGGTTTTTCAGTCAAAGAACTGCGTTTAAATCGGACTTGTTTCTGGACCATTTCCTTCTTCTCTTCAATTACATCAATGTTCTCAAGAGTAATTTTGACATTCCCTAAATTTGATTTACAATCTCCCTCTATGCCTACGTCAGATGGAAGATAAACATTGATGTTACCGGAAACTGCTTTTAAATGAAGTGTTTCTGTCATTTCATTGTTTAAAACAGAGCTTAAATTTCCATTTAATGTTTGTAAATCAATTGATTCATATTCACCTTCAACATCAATACTGCCGTGCATTGTTTCAGCTGAAAAACGACCGGCTATTGAGTCAGTTACAAAAATTTTGCCGTTCACTGTTTCCGCATCTAATTTATCGGATTTCATGTTTTTCAAAACAATTTTACCATTAGCAGTCTTTGCCTTTAAATCAACTCCTGACAAACCTTCTCCGGTGACACTTCCATTAAATGTACGAATGGATACTTTTTCATAATCGTTTTTTGGAATGTAAACAATCGTATCTACTTTCATCCATTTCGATTGAGTTGAAAAACGAAGCAAACCGTTTTCTAAATAAAATGAACTATTGTCAATAAAGAATGCTCTTGCTTCGTCGCGTTTATCTTTACGATATACCCTTGCTTGGCACTCTACACGTACCTCCGGTTGGTCCCAAGCTTTTATTTCAACATGACCATTTGCAACGTCGATATCAATATTTGTTAATGTCACATTTGCTTGTTGGTAAACATGAGGGATATCAACAGATTGATTAAAATTCAAATCGATATCTTTTATTTTTTTGAAAGCTGTATTCACAAAATCCATAATTTTATCTTTTGCATCATTGAATTGTGATGAGTAATTATCCTCTGTTTGCTCATTGGAGTATTGCTGTTTTTCTTGATATTTTTCCTGATGAGCCTGATTCGTCTCGGGTACTTTTTCACTTTTATTTTCTAACGCGTCTAATAAAATGAGCGCCTCTTCTGTTGACAACTTCCCTTCCTTTACCATTCCAATAATTTTTTTTCTTTCTTCCTGCATGAAAAACCCCTCCAATTTAAATGTAATTTAACATTAAAATTACACCAATTTTTTATGTTAACTGATCGTATTCTTTATCCTTTTTACGATTAAAGGACTTAATAAGTTTCATTTAGCTTTATTTTCACACATTCACTTAAATCGTTCATCAGTCTTAAGATGGAGTTAATGCTAAACAGTAAAAAATAACGTAAACCACCTCTTTCCTCCAATTATTTGTATAAATCAAAAACCTTATGATAAAAATTAAATAATAACTAAGTAAAGTTGAGGGAAGATTCATGTTCAAAGTAAGAAAAAAGAACCGCTTAATAACCTATAATTCTTTAGGCTATCATATCGTTGATAACAAATTAGAAAACAGAAGAAAACCATCAAAAGTTACTGTCATTACCCCGGTATATAATTCTGAAAAGCATTTAAGAAAAACAATTGATTCCGTAATTAATCAGTCGATTGGATTCGAAAATATCGAATATATACTGATTGATGATTGTTCTACTGATTCCTCAAGAGATATCCTCTTAGATTACTCTTCAAAATTCGATAACATTATTGTTGTATTTTTAAAATGTAATACAGGAACACCGGGTAAGCCGCGCAATATTGGAATTCATTTGTCAACTTCTAAATACATCACCTTTTTAGATGCTGATGATTGGCTTGAACCTACCGGCATAGAATCACTACATAACATTTTAGAAGAAACAGGTAGTGATTATGTCGTTGGCAAAACGATTCAATATCGTTCTGCTGGTACGAAAATAATTGGAGAACACGAATCCTGTAAAGAAAGAAGAGCGGTGTCACCATTTTCCATTCCCCATATCTTTCATCATTTAGGGCCAAGAGCACGAATGATTAGAGCGAGCGTAATAAAAGAAAATCAGATTCAATTTCCGGAAATGAAGTTTGCGGAGGATAAACAATTTTTCATCGACGTTTTAACCCATTGCAACACAATTTCAACAACAAAAACTCCGATTTATTATTTAAATCGACTTGATAATCAACAAACACGATTAACAAATCAAACAAATATTATGCAAAAAACAGAATGTAACCTAAAAGTTATAAACTATATTATTAACAAAAATCTCGAGTTGGAAAAAGAGCAAATGATCTTAAATCGATTATACGAATATGATTGTATCGAAAGATTTTTTGCGACACCACATTTTCAAAAAACGAAGCTCAAGCGAGTTTATTATTATAAACTTAACAAGGTTTTAAAAACGACAAAAGGATTAAGATACGAGTTTTCTGATCACTTTCTCCAGCCGATAAATAAAGTGGTTTATGAACTTTTCCGTCAAAAAAATTATAAAGAACTTGAAAAGCTATTTGAATGGAATAATAAGGAAAAAGTTAAGGATGTGTTGATTAAGGATAATCTTCCCTACATTATATCTCCATTACTTGAAGATGAACACAAATATATTCGCATTCCTCTGTTTGCTAAATTTAAGGAAGACTATTTTACTGACGATACATATAAACTTAATTTTTTCGTATACGGAGAAAGACGGGATAAAATAACTGAAGTAATTATTAAAGATGGAAAAAATGCTTTTCGAGAATATTCACTACCTGTTGTGATCGACGAGTCCGGTTACGGAAGATTAGAAATTGATTTGAATTTTTTAAACAAGCTTCCCACATCAACCTACTCCATCTTTTTAAGATATGATGAGTATATGAAAATTAATATTAGGAAGCTTACGAAAAATCAAATTGAACACCAATTTCAAAATCGAAAATTTATTTTTCACAATACCGTTTATTCAAATGTAGGATTAAAAATAAGAAGGGTTGTCTGAAAAGTGTCAGACAACCCTTTTTGGTCTAATATTATGAACTATATTCCTTTAGTTTGCTTCGTTTTTCGAGGACCATTTGTTTAAAGTTACGTTGTTCCTCTTTGGACATTGCTTTGAATTCTTTGAGGAATTTTTCATACTGCGGAATAATTTCCTTAATCGTTCCATACTCTTTTACCTCACCAGCTTCAAGCCATAGCGCTTTTTGACAAAACTTTTTGACTTGACCAATTGAATGGCTGATAAAAAAGATTGTTTTCCCTTTTTCTTTGAACTCATTCATTTTGTCCAAACACTTATCAGTAAATGTTTGATCCCCAACCGATAAAGCTTCGTCAATAACTAAAATATCCGGATCAATATTGACCGATATGGCAAACCCTAAACGAGACTTCATTCCGCTTGAATACTTTTTCACCGGCTGATCAATAAAATTCCCGATATCCGCAAACTCAATAATTTCCGGCATTAACTCCCGAATTTCTTTTTTATTAAAACCAAGCATTAAACACTTCAATTCAATGTTTTCTCTACCTGTTAATTCATTGTTCAATCCCGAATTAATGGCGATTAACGATGCTTGCCCTTTAATTTCAATCGTTCCGGAAGTCGGAGGAATAACACCCGTAATTAAATTCGACAAGGTCGACTTTCCGGCGCCATTTACCCCAATAACACCTATTACGTCCCCATGATCTGCTGTAAAATTAATGTTTTGCAAAGCAAAGAAATCTTCACCGTAGCCATCGGGAAAAATAATATCTAATAATTTTTCTGAGTTCTTATTATACATTTTATATTTCTTCGTTACTTTTTCAAAAATAACTGAATGACTCATAATTTCTCTCCATTACGTTTAGTAAGTTCTTTCTTAATTAAAGATAGAAGTTATAAGAAATCTACAAAACGGTCTCTAAATTTAACATGCAGAATCGATCCGAAAAATAATAATACAAGAATTATACCCCAAAAATATAGGGAGTATTCCCAATGCTCAACGGGATACCAGGATAATCCTAAGATTGATGCACGGTATCCTTCGATGAGATAGAATAATGGATTAAGTTTCATAATCGCAACAATCCTACTATCCATGTTATAAGGCGGCCATAGAATTGGCGATAAATAAATTAAAATCCGTACAAGAGATGTAATCAACATCTGAAAGTCTCGTACAATGGTTGTTAATGTTGAAGTTATTAATGACAAAGTTATTAAAAAGATCACCGTTGCAATAATAAAATATGGCAATTGCAAATAATGAATATTAATTGGGTAACCGAGAAATTGAAAAATCACAAGAACAACCGCAAGCAGCATTAAATGCTGATACAGTTTTGCAAATATCACATAAGTAGGTATAACACTCATCGGGAAGCTCATTTTCGAAATCATCCTAATTCGACTATAAATAGACTTCGATCCTTGAGTAATCGATTGGTTTACGAAAAACCATACAACAATACCAGAGAGCATCCATGGGAAATAAGGAATCTTATGTCCATATAATTCAACAGCTTGCCGGCCACCATTACTATGAAGTATTCCATATCCGAACACAAACCAATAAATCGATATTTGAATCATCGGATTAATGATTTCCCACAATATCCCTAAATAATGATTTCGATTTGCACTTTTTAATTCATAAACAGACAAACGTCTTGCAAGATAAAAGCTATTAATTTGTTCTTTAATGACTGTTGTTACAGAACGCATGTGTTGATCCTTTCTAAGTTCAAAATAAAAACATTATCGGTAAATAATTTAGATTAAATTGAGTACGCAAATTTTGCACCTTGATTTAAAAATTTTAACATTAATTTGTTTGAAAGTCATATCTGTTTCTCATTTTTTAATATAGACATTTAAATAATTTTCCGATAGAAATGATATTATGTCAAGAAAATATACTTTATAACAGCAGACTTTT
This sequence comes from Heyndrickxia sporothermodurans, assembly GCA_016756695.1. Lineage (GTDB taxonomy): Bacteria > Bacillota > Bacilli > Bacillales > Bacillaceae_C > Heyndrickxia > Heyndrickxia sporothermodurans. Next base: position 2,399,958 of record CP066701.1, on the reverse strand, counting down.
TTCGTATTCCTTTTGGTGCTTTGTATGCTGACCAATACAAAACATTATCGCCTTTCCAAATTGCGACAAAATTCAACAGTATCCTTATGTTACCATATAAAAGTTAATTTTCATTAATATAGGGGGAAACTAAGAATGAAGAAAATTTTTTACAAAGGGTTGGTTCTGTCATTTATAGGTATTTTAGTTTTTTTTATTTCAGCTAAAGTATCAAGTGCAGCCACAACTATTACTACTACAATTGATAGGGTATTTGAGTATTCGGGTCAAAAAAGTAATGCAGCGATTCAAAGTTTTGATTATGGTGAAAACAATGAAGTCTTTTTTACACAAAGAATTGCGGGGGATGATCCCAAGATTAGAGACACTACGTTACTTTCAAGATGTACCATTAATAATGGTAAATGCACTGTCAAAGACTATGTTAAGTTAAAAGGGTTTGGTCATGGAGAATCATTAGAAGTTATTAAAGAAAATGGAAAAACTTATATTTGGATTGGAAACGGAGCAAATTCTAAGGACGAAAGTAGATGGTCGACTGACATTTCGCTTATCGAATATAAAATAAACACTTCGAAAGCTACCGGCGCTGAAGTACTCAATGTAAAAACCATTAAAAATCTTGCTAAAGTTGCACCAGAAAAAAGTGGAACAGCATATAGAAGTGCGGTTGCAATTGCTGATGGAAGCGATAGAATTTGTTTCCGAATCCAAATAGGTACTTCTGCTAGTAATACTTATTACGCAGTATATAAGCTAAGTGAGGTTACAAAAGCACTACGAGCGTCTTCTACTAATAGTATTAACATTTACGACCTGAACAAGTTACAATTAACACATTTTACTGGCGTAGCTAGACCTAATAATTCTTTTCAAGGATTCGATATTACAGGTGTCGGCTCTGGAAATAAGTTTCTTTATATTTTTGGAGGAGCAGCTGGACAAACTCCCACCATATATAAATACTCATATACCAATGGAGGAAACTTTACACATTTGAAAACAATAAAAATAAAAGGTAGCTATGTAGGTACTCTTGAAGCTGAAGGGATAAAAGTCGAAAAAGATCCGAATAATTCCAACAAAGAAACAATATTTATGGGTCTTAAACCCGGTTTAGATGATTTAGGTAAACAAAAACCTTTTAGACTGTATTCATACGTAGAATAAATTAAACCCATTCGTAATAATGAACTGCATCCTAATTCTTAGACAACAGGACTACCAATTAGGATGCAGTTTTTTGTGATAAGATTTACAACTGATGCAAAGGTACCGGCCGCTATCAATAGCGATTAAAGGGAGTTAAATCTGTAGCGAAATTAGATTCAAAGGTAGCATTTCAAATGAAGTAGAAATAAAAGCACCTATTGAAATAACATTAAAGTTTATTACAATAGGTGGATTTTTAAATTATTATTGAAATTCCTTTGGCAAGTACTGCTCATTTGTAAAATGATGTAGGATAACTTGTACAATTCTCGATGATGCAAGACCATCTCCGTAAGGATTTGAAGCTTTAGCCATCTTTTTATATTCTTCTTTATTAATGATAAGTTTACTTGCTAAATTATAAATAGTATCCTCATCAGTACCGACTAATTTTAGAGTACCCGCTTGAATCCCTTCTGGTCTTTCTGTTGTATCGCGAAGAACTAAAACGGGAACGCCAAGTGACGGTGCTTCTTCTTGAACACCACCGGAATCGGTCATTATTAAGAATGCCTTGGATGAAAAATTATGAAAATCTATGACATCAAGAGGCTCAATTAAGTGAACTCTCGGATTATTCCCTAAAACCTTCTGTGATAATTCTCTCACTGTCGGATTTAAATGTACAGGAAAAACAACGTTAATATCCTTGAAATCATGTACTAATCTTTTAATTGCATTGAAAATATTCTCCATTGGTTTCCCTAAATTTTCACGTCTATGTGAAGTTAATAATATCATTTTATTGTTACCTATTTTATCAAGTATTTCGTTTGTATAATTACTTTTAACTGTTGTTTTCAGTGCATCAATCGCAGTATTACCCGTAACGAAAATTGAACTTTCCTTTTTATTTTCCTTTAATAAATTTTGTTTTGACTTATTTGTAGGAGCAAAATGAATATCTGCTATTACACCAGTTAGTTGACGATTTAATTCCTCAGGAAAAGGAGAATACTTATTTGAGGTTCTTAATCCAGCCTCAACATGTCCAACTGCAATTTGATTATAAAAAGCAGCTAAACTTGCTACAAAAGTTGTTGTAGTATCTCCATGAACTAAAACTAAATCGGGTTGAACTTCCTTCATTACTTTATTTAAACCATCCAATGCCCTTGTTGTAACATCAATTAGTGATTGCCGATCTTTCATAATATTTAAATCGTAATCAGGTATTATTTTAAAAATTGAAAGTACCTGATCCAACATTTCACGGTGTTGCGCAGTTACAGTAACAATTGTTTCAATTATATCTGGGTACTTCTGTAATTCTAAAACTACAGGTGCCATTTTGATTGCTTCAGGTCTAGTTCCAAATATCGCCATAACTTTTATTTTTTCTTTCATTTTATAAGCCCCATTTCACTTAATTCTAAATAATATTTGATACATCCTAAGTTTGTTATATAATCCCATCATTTTGTAAAAACTGAACTATTCTTTCGGAATTTTTATTATCATTAAAGATATTTATTTTTAAGTATTTTTCTTTAAAAATATCTTCTAATAAATAGTTTTTTGAGATTGCGTGCTGTACAGCATTAATTAATTCATTAACGTTATAAACAACTGGTCCAGGTGCATTATCTTCATTAACTGGAGGAATAGCTTTATATTGATTTATTAGATAATCTTTCTCTTCCCAATAAAATATAGGATAAGCACCACGGTAAATTGCATCATATATCGCGGAAGAATAGTCTGTAATAAAAATTTTTGAGATTTTCAATGCTTCCGATGGATTATCACAAATTATATCTCTATACTCAGGCATATTTTCATAAATATGTTCTGAGAATTTGTTGTGTGGAACAATTAATAATTTATTTAATAAGCCCTCGCTTTGAAACGATTTAATTATCTTAATTATTGTTTTGTAGTATGTTGTTTCTTCAATATTATTGTGATAAATTAGACTTTCTTCCCAATAACGATATGTTGGCATAAATGCTATCCTATCTGCATCTTTTGCTAATTTAGCATAATCTAAAGTTGCCAAACCTGTTAATATTAAGTCCTCTTCGTCATAATTCATTTTAAAAAATTCTCCCGCCTCAAGAGGAGAGCTAATTACAGATTTATACATATTATAAAGATTCTTATCTTTATGAAATCCGAATGCCATTGGATTATCTACTGGTTTTGCAAACATAATACCATGTTGCAAGAACACTAATGGAATAGTCATTATTTTATTCCGCAAACTATCTATATACAGCCTGTCATTTAACACGTGATTGGACAGCTCGCTTGAAATAAAATAATTTGCATTATATATGGATAAATAATGTTTAAAGCTATATTTCTCTATGATAGACTTTCCATATTTTTTCTTCATCATTTGATAATGTGAAGAATCCTTATTTAAAATAAAATAATTTTTAGATTTAGTGTGCTTGACATCACTCATTACTTTTTCAAATACCCGAAATCCGGATTCATCAGCCTTATTACTTTTCTTTTCGAAATATAAATTAACATTATAATTTTGCTTTTTGAATAATTTCGAAATAATTTTAGCTATCTGAATTTTTATTCGACTTCTAGATGTATATTCCTCTGCAAATGGAATAGTTGTAGTGGTAATATTACCTTGTAAATTTGTTCTAATCACCACTAAATTTCCCTGATATCTCCTAAATATATAAGTTTTAACTTTTTTGTCGGAGTATTTAAATTTAAGATTATGAATAATTTTATCTCTACTTCCTACAAATAAATTACTATGAATTCTATCATCATTATTCAAACTAGATATAGGAATTTTAAAATATCCAAAATACTTTAGTAGCTTTATTTTTCGAAAAGGTCTTTTAAATTTTGCGATCATATGATCTGTATTTAATACATATAAGTAATCGAATTTCATTTCAGCATTATAGGCACTGTGACCAAAGCGACCAAAGAGAAAAAAGTGGTTTTTTGTACCAAAAATTTTTAAGTTTGCCTTATGTCTTGTGACTCTATATGCGTTACTCTTAGCTATAAACACTCCGTTTCTTTGCAAATATACATAATACCGTCTTTTATTCAGTACGAAGATAGTTAATATATTAACTTCTCCAAACTTCTCAACTTCAATTTCATCAAATACTTTTTTTGGTTTCCTTTTTTTGATTCTATTGAAATAAATATTTTTTTCACTATCACTTAATCTATTTTTAATAGTGATCATATTTCTACTTTTTATATTTATTTCAATATCATTTCTTCCTTCAATTATATTAAAAAGAATTTTAGTGAATATCATTTCCTTTTTATAAACATCATAAGTGACAACATAATTATAAATACCAAAATTTATTTTAGATAATAAAACAAATCTTGAATCCGCTTCCTCTATTTTTATGTCGATTTCATGATTTAAAACAATTTCACTGTAATCATTAGTTAATAAATCATCTAATAAATATATTACTTGATTTTTAGCATTTTGGATTTCTAATTTAGTATAACCTAACTGGCGAACTATAATATCGGAGCAAAAGTTTTCAATATTAAATAAAATAGCATTCTTACTCTTATTACTTATGGTATCTAATTCTTCTAAAATTATATAAATTTTATTTCTCAAAGCATAAATACTCTATAGCCCCTAAATAAACTTGGACAGTAAGAGTAATAAATATTATACTACTTAATGTACCAAGGAGGCTGACATAATGAAACGAACAAAACACTCAAAAGATTTCAAATTACAAGTCGTAAAAGAAGCCACTGAGACAGGCAATAATTCGTTAGTAGCACGTCGATACGAACTGAATCCGAACATGGTAAGTCGTTGGATTCGTGAATATAAAGATGGCAAATACGGTGAAGTAGATGTTACTGTGCTGCCAGATATTGATTCTAAAGAGTTATCCGAGGAAAATGAAAAGCTAAAAATAATATTAGGTGAAAAAGACCTTGAAATCGCCATTCTACGAGATCTTATAAAAAAAGAAAAACCCTCACTTGCTGAAAAACTTGAAGTAGCCGATCGTTGGATTCAAAAAGGCTACCCGATCAAAAAAGTGCTGAAAATCATTGGTATTTCTCGATCCACATACTATTATCAAAAGAACTATCGTGTGGAAGAGAAGAAAGTAAGTGAGGGACGGCCAGCACCCGGTTATTCCATCAAAGAGGACGGCCAAAAGGTATCTGATGAACAAATCAAAGAATACCTACTTGAAGAAATTGCAGGCGATGGCTTCAACTATGGCTATCGTAAATTAACAAAATTACTTCGTCGAAAATACCATCTTATCATTAACAAGAAAAAAGTTTACCGGTTGTGCAAAGAACTTGATATTTTACGCCCGCAACGGCAAAAGAAAGTCTCATACCCTAGAAAACTAGCACGAAATCGGACGATTAAAAGTTCGAACAAATTATGGGAAATTGACATTAAATATGGCTACATCGAAGGTGAAGACCGATTCTTCTTTGTATTGTCCATCATCGATGTGTATGATCGTAGTATTGTCGAATACTATATGGGATTAAGCTGCACAGCAAAAGACCTAAAACAAACTCTTTTGCGGGCATTATTCAAGCGCCAGCAGATAAATGAAAGGGAAAAACCTGTGATTCGCACAGACAATGGGCCACAGTTTATCTCCCATACCTTTGAAGAATTTTGTGAAAAATATACACTAGAACATGAAAGAATTCCACCAAAAACGCCAAATATGAATGCTCACATTGAGTCTTTTCATAGAATTTTTGAAGATGATTGTTTATCAAGATGGCAATTTGAAACGTATGCACAAGCCTATGAATCAGTCGCAGAGTTTATGGTGTTTTATAACGAAAGACGCATGCATTCTAGTATTTTAGACTTATCGCCAAATGAGTTTTATGAACAGCAACAATGTGAAAACGTGAAAATCAAAGAGGTACGGGTTTAATCGCCCCTTCCATTTTTTCTTCCTTTTGTCCCAAAAATTATTTCAGCCATTTCTGGAATGGAATCAAGGGCGACGATAGTCGGGCGAAGCCTTTACCCTTGAAGGAATGGAAGCAATGGCTATGATCTCAAAAGGACAAAAGGAAACGAAAAAGAATGTAATTTTAAGATAAAGTGAGATTAAGAGAAATACTGTCCAAAATTCGGGGGTTAATCCGAATATATACAGAATGGTTATCATCAATTTTTTGTTCAAATAATAACTGGTCACGAATTTCAAAATCAAAGAGAATCTTTGGTTCATTTAATATTTCTTTCCCCACTTCGATATTATAAAATTGATCAGTATTTTTAATATGGAAATGTATAAATTTTTTGTTAGATTCAATAATTTCAATCAAGTTATTGTATATTTTGTACATAAAAAGCATTTCACCTCATACTTTTAATAACGGATAAGATACCACTAAATTATTCTTATATTTTCATAGAAGTTATTACATTACCTTTTTACTTAATTAAGTTAATTAAGTGATATGTAGCAGCATTTTTCAAAAAACTTTATAAAATCATTTTTAAATTATATCATAAAATTGAGTCAATTTCATAATTGCTCTTTTTAAAAATACAGAATCCTACAGAATTTCTAAAATATATTTTTAAAAACAGAAATCATGCTACTTGTTGCTGATTTAATTGTACATTAATTCGGTCTGCGGCTAACTTTGAAGCATTATAAATAAGGGTTACCATGTCAAAATGAATTTTTGCACGTTTCCCAGTACGATAGCGAACATTGTTCAGTTGAAAGAATTCTTTCAGATAGGCATTAACCCGTTCTACGGCAGTACGACGTTTGAAAATGTTTTTCCATGCTTGTGACCCGCGTGCTGGTGCGGTATATCTGCGAAGGTCTGAAGTGATTTTCACTTTATAAACCTTTTGGCAAATACCTTCATTAGCTAAGGGACAGTCGCTGCATTCCTTTGGTCTTGTGTATTTCAATGTTTCATATTTAGGATCAAAACTATCATAACGATAAGAATGCTCTCTGAAACAAGTTGGGGCAAAGTGTTTATCATAGCCAATGATTTCCCCTTCATTTCGCTTATTATACGCGATGACGGATTGTTGTCCCATTCGATGTACCTGCTCGTATATGGGTTCATAGTCATAGCCCGCATCCATTGTTTGATAACGTAATGGAAGGTGAAGGCGTTCCTGAATTCCTTTCAGTAAAGGGATAGCTGCCTTACCATCATTTAGACTCCCAGATGAAAAAGAGCCTGTAGAATGTATTGGCTTGATGTACCAACGGCTAAATGACCTTTGTAGCCAAACCAAAAACATTTTGTCCTTCTGAGTTCTTTTTCACGCCCCATTTAGGGTCTTGGGAACTTCGGCACGTAGTTCGGCTAGGGAACATCTAATTGTACCACAATTTTTCTATCATATAAAGGTAAATTGGCTTCCGTTTCAGCTTGTTCTTTAAGCCACCCGTCACGCTCATCTTTTGATTTCCGACCACGTTTTTGGGTTCAGATTTTGGCTTTTCTTCTTTTGGTCATTTTGGTCTCGTGCTTCAAAATGGGTTGCATCACTACCACTGTATCATCCGTGATGAAACCTTCTGCAATAGCCTGGAGGACCACTTTTTCTTGTTCTTTCTCAAGGATATCGCTTTCCTCCAATTTCGTTATGAGACGTGAATAGGAGGATTCTGAAGGCACATGATCAGAAACCAAAAAGCCACAATTTAACTTAAAAGCTAGATCATCATGAAGACGTTTTATAAGATCCTTCATCGTAGGGATGCGCTCTATGTATCTTACAAAGGTGGAGATAATCATGGCTGCATAGTTTAGTTCTTCCGGTGCACCCAACCGTGATTTTTTCGCCACTTGATGGTACATCGAATCCAAATCTACCGCTGAAATAATGGCTTCATATTTTTGGGTAGGTTCCATGTCAAATAATTCCTGTATGCCAAATAGGCTAGGTTGTCGTATAATAGTCATAAGAAGTACTCCTCCAGTCTTTTTATGGTTTGTGGTCAACGTAAGCCCGAATTATAAAAAATAAGTGTACCTTTCGGTACGCATCGTAAATAGCCGTAAATTCTGACTTTTTTAATCGAATTACGGCTATTTCATTTATTTGCTACATTCTGCCTGAATCATTTTTGACCAGGGCATGTATTGATCTAAAATTTCAGGGTTTTGTTGGACGCCGAGATTTGGTAAATCCGTAAAAAGTTTCTTTATATATTCATAGAAATCAACGCCGTTACTTTTGGCAGTTTCAGCAATACTTAAACAGATGGCATTCGCTTTTGCACCAGCTTCACTTACACTAAAGAGCCAATTTTTTCTTCCTATAACGTTGGGACGGATGGCGTTCTCGGCTGGATTATTATCCATTTCAATTCGCCCATCATTCAGGAATAATTTGAGTCCATTTGCCCTGTTTAATGTGTATTCAGCTGCTTTTGCTAACGCATTTTTTCCGTAAAATGGTGATGTTTCAACCCAGTGAAGGAATTCCTCCACGATTGGCTTCGAGTACTTTTGACGTTTTTTTCTTCGTTTACTCGGAGACAAACGTTTAAATTGCCTTTCTAGTCGATATAAATCATCACAATATTTCACACCGATTCTACCATTTTTGCTATCAGCTTTCAGCCAATAACGACGAACATGCGCCCAACAATTTGCGAAATTAACGCCTTCCAACTTATCATAAGCAGAATAACCATCACACACAATCGTTCCAGAAAAGCCTTCAATAAAACTTTCAAGGACAGATCGAGCTCGAGATAATGCGCTTTGAAAGAGAGTCATTGTTGGCCCTTGGCTTGGCACACTTCGAAACACCCAATTATACGCATTGGCTTGGCCAGATTTCCCATCGGATCGGTTGATAATTTGTCCGTATGTTTCATCGACATGCAAAACCGATTTTGCCATCATCAACTCTTTCATTCGTTCGTATACAGGTAACAGCCAATCATGTGCTACACGGATAACCCAATTCGATAGGTTTTTATCATTGGTATTCAGTCCATAGCGATTCCATTCCTTTACCTGACGGTAAAGAGGTAAATATTGTGCAAATTTATCATAGATGACTTTGGCAAGTACGCTAGGACTTGCGATGCTACGCTGAATCGCTGGTTGTGGTGCTTTCCCGCGTTTGATTTGTGCTGGCTGTGATGAATCAACTTTGCAGTCTTTACATTCATACGCATGTTCAATGTGCTGTACTTTCATCATTTTTGCAGGAATAAATTTTGCTTCTTCACGTACAAGTGTACTACCAATTTCAATCATTTGCCCTTGGCAACAGTCACAGATTGTATTTTTCGGATGATGGTGAATAGCTTCTACTTCAATACCATCATGCAAGGAATCATTTCGTTTTTTGATTTAACTTTTCGTACAACAGTATAAGAGATTGTCTGTTGGCTTTGTTCTTCTGTGTGCTCAGGTTCGCTAAAAGCCGGGTCATCATCAAATAATGAGCCTTGCCCATCTGGTACGTTGTATTTCGATTTTTCGGATTTCGATCCATATAAAAGTTTTGTTAAATGGCGAATTTGTTCAGTTAGCGCTTCAATCTGTTTAGTTGATTGATCTAGCTTTTTCGATAAGTCTTTGTTTTGTTGATTTGAATGAGCCAATTGTTCTTCGAGAAGTCGAATTAATTTCCCATATGGATTCTTGTTATTGGAAGAAGTATTAACCATTTATTTCACCACTTTTCGTTCACCATAAGTTAGTTATATTATAACATTTTTAACGTAGAAAGCGAAGTTGAAAATGGCTATAAACCAACATTTCTAGCTTGTTTAGAATACTCCTTTTTGTGATTTTTGATGGTACTTTTGGTTGCTGAATGGACAACCCTTCTAACAACCAGCGAACCTCCTGTTGCGAAAGTTTACGTACTTCATTTTCATCTTTTGGTATTGAAGTTTTCCTCCATCTAGTCGCTTATAAAGCATGGCGAAACCATCGCCATCAAAATATAAACATTTATAACGGTCTTTACTCCAACCAGAGAAAAGGAAAATAGAATCTCCATATGGATCAAGTTCGAAAGAATCTTGAATTAGCGTTGCTAATCCATCAATTCCCTTCCTCATATCTGTTTTACCGCAAATAATATAAATGTTTTTACACTGGTATAATCATGTTTCATAGATTTTTCAACTCCCTCATGACCGTTTGGATGATGTGCTCATCTACGCCGTTGAAGAAGGAAATTTCAGCAGCTTCAATTTTGATTGTGCAAAAGCTATTTGAAGGATCTTTCGAAGTTGTGGATGTTATAATATTTTTTTCTGGTTGTATTGAAACGGGGACGATTGTTAGTTTTTGTTGTGACATAGGAAAAGCACCTCCTTAATTGATACGATTATTGTACTAAGGGGTGCTGATCATTTATATGCGTTGTTTGAATGGGGGCTTACTGGTCAACTACCATTATACAAGATTTGGGGAGGTACTTCTTTTTTTATCTCTTAAACCCCTTGATACACAAGGGCTAAGAATTATGAAATTCATTCAATAAAGTATTAATTATGGTGTTCATTTGTGTATAATTAGAGGAATATTCTGTTATTTAATATTTTTAAGAGGGTAGGTTATATTATGGAAAAATACGAATATGAGTGGGTAAAACAAACAAGACAGATTTTATTAGACCAGTGTAAAGAAATAAAAGAAAATGATTTTACAAAAGAGAGTGGATTTGGTTTTCAGAGTATAAGAGATTCATTAGTTCATGTGGCAGGTTGTTATCATGCTTGGCTTGGTTCTTTTGCACTTTCAGAAACAACATCACCACTATTAACAAAGGAAGCAATCGATAAGATGCAGATAGATGATATTCAACGTTATTTTCAACAAGCGGACAAATATGTAAATACTGTATTTGAACGATTCACTGATACATTTGATGATATTATCGAAAAAGAACTTTCTTGGAAAGTTGGCAGTGGAACTGTTAGAAAAACACCACACCAATTACTAACCCATTCTATTACACATGAATTTCATCATAAAGGACAAATTGTGGCAATGCTACGTCTATTTGGTTACATACCTAAAAATACGGACATATTGGGACTACCTGAAAAGGAATTTACCAAACAATAAATAAACTATAGGTCGATTTCTTAACAAAGGCAGTCGCTTCTTGAGCTAAAGGCTCAGGTTACTGAAATAACAGAATGTTAAACTCACCATAAACGGCATTTTTTGATTGCCGAATACAAGACCGCATTAAGTTGAATACCAGGGAATTCATTAAACGATATAATGACATATAAAAAGGCACTGGATAACCCAATGCCTTAATAAATTCCTTTTATATCCCTTTTTCGTGATACTGCCACATTTCTTGATTGTCCTGATAGAAATAATAAGTGTAGTTTGAGAAAGCAATAATCATTTTCTCAAATACATCCACCAATTTTTCTACGGTCTCCTTAACATCTTTCAGTGTCTTAAACTTTACAGATATACAATTATCCTTAAAATGAACTTCACCATTGAACCTCTCTTGGACAGCCGATTCTTTTTCTTTAATGGAATTGTATATGTTGCTATTTTTATCGCTGAACCGCAATTCGACAAAAGCCATATTTCTTCTGTCATTTAACGATACATAGTAATTGCAATCACTGCGACCTGCTCCAAAACTAATGACACGTAATTTCCTCAAGTGAGCCTTTTCACGATGGAAAGGCAGAAAGCATGATATTCGACTTCTTAAGGTCTTCAAAAGATATTCATTCTCTTTTTTCCTCTTTAATTCTAAATCATTAATAGTTTCTTCCTGTTCCAACCTTGTAGCAACAATTGGCTGAATAATACTCTCCTTCCCTAAAAATCGAATTGGATTCCCGATATTTAACAAGTTTAGATTTTCGTAGGCTTTTAACTTGTGTATATGATTCAATCTTTGTAGAGGTTCAAATATATTGGGATTTAACTCTGCAAAGTAAAGGGTAATCGGTTTACCAGACTTCTTGACAGCATCTTGCAACTCTTTTACATGTTTATCATGAAAAGCAGAAGCAATATAAACGATAACCCCACTACTAATCATATCAATGATTTTTAATATCTTTTTCTGATGCGTCTTATTGCTCTTAAGCAATAAATTTTCTACAAATACCTCCGTACCTAATTTATAATCCCTTGCATATAAATCAATTTTCATACCTGGATAATGTTTCTCAAACTGTACATCTTCCAGCTTTAGACCAAGTTCTTTTTCAAGAGTTTGTTTTCGATAACCTAAAAAAAGCGTTAATAAAAATTCTTTTTCGCTCCCATTAAAGCTCATTACCTTTTCCTCCTAATAAAAGACCCCAAAAGAGTCCCCTATTCCCGAATCTATTTACTTACCTCTTTAAAGTCATCAATCAGTTCTGAAAGGTCGAATAACTGTTTAATTCGATTATCTTCACCCCAACTCATTTCAAGAATAAACTCAATGATTTGGATAAAAGATTCCTTCTCCTCTTTATTCAACAGATTGTCAGTATCCTTTTTACAATCATGATACAATATTAACTCTGCAACTAACGGAGCTTCATCAATTGGAGTTTCAGACGTTGAAACATCTAATAACAACGAAAGTGGAATTCCAAGGGCATCTGCGAGTTTAGCGGAAATAGGAACGCTGGGAGCTTTACGTTCCCCTCTTTCTAAACGAGAAATGTAGCCATTTGATACTCCCGTCTTCTCAAAAAGTTCCTGTAAACTCATACCACGTTTCTCACGCCAATACTTCAGAGTAGAACCAAAGTTATTACTTACTGTTCGGTCATCGCCATTTTTACTCATATTTTTTCTTCTCCTCCTGTTCAATCTGTCTAATCCTTTTAATAGATTAGAACCTCCCTCTATAAATGTTGATACATCAACGGTTTGACCCGTTGGTAGGGTGTCAAAAAAATATTTTTCGACACGGACCCTAACTTTATTTTCATAATATGTGAAACTATTCCAATAAATAGGTACGCTACGCGGTCACTACTGGATAATGATGGAAAGTAGTGATAGGGAATTATACGATGCACAATGGATCTCTGCGTAGCTTATGATGACGTACCCTCCCATGTCTCTGGGCATCTATGTGCCTACATTCCTTCGTTCGGTCTAGTCATAAGGCAGAGGCTAGCGAAGCTCCTATAGGGACTCTAGGTCGAATGGTGAAAATAATGCCAGCTTCTCCGTGTCATCCTGTTGTCTAGGTCTAGTTAAGGGGCTGTAGGGATTTAAGCTGCCTCTAAGAGACTTGGAATATCCTCATCATTCGCTGTGCGTCAAACGCTTTGTGCTTAGTGCTAATTCCATGTAATACTTTTAACAGTTTACCGCATAGAACCACGATGGATTGTTTCTTGCGTAAAGGATTAACCTGACGGTTCGTGTAATACTCATGTAGCTTTCTAAAAGCTTCATTGTGGCGGATCATCGGCATCATGACTCGGAACAGGAGAGCGCGTAGCTTTCTTCTACCCCGTTTAGAGATTCGTTTTTGCCCTTTGTGCATACCAGAGGAATTTTCACGTAACGTTAATCCCGCGAGTTTGATTAGTTGGCGTGGATCTTCGTAGTGTGAAAAACTTCCGATTTCAGCTAATAGGTCAACGATTGTCGTATCTCCAAGCCCTGGTACCGTTGACAGCCATTCGTATTCTACTGACATTTTTACAAGCTCAACTAAGCGCTCCGTAATACCCTCAATATCTTTTTCTAGCTGGTGGTAACGGCGGACAAGTGTGGCTATTTCAATACGGTATCTCACATCCTTCCGTTACTCCGATAGAGCTAGTCGACTTCGATAATAAGGCGCACTGCTTTTGGTCTTTGGGGGATTTTAGTCCCTCGACCTTTCGATAAAGGGATAACACTTCATCCGGGTGTTTCTGGTGAAGATCACTTGGAAATGGAGTGCATTCAAGTGCAGTATAGCCATTTTTCCGAATGACGGAAATACTTGAACGAACTCTGGAAAATAGCGATCTAACCAGCGAATTATCATGTTTTTGACGGCTCCTAGCTCCTCAGTCAATTTACTACGGAATGTAGAACCAGCACGAAGTTCAGCTTCCATCCCTTTGAGGATTCGCGGATAACTAAAGCGTCCATCCTTAAAGACGAGCGATTACCAGTGCATCTTTACGGTCATGTTTGGTTGGCAGATTGTCATCCAACTCTTTTGACCGTTTGACATGCATCGGATTCGTCATGACTAAGGAAATGCCTCGTTCTTCAAGGAAATAGGCTAAATTTAGCCAGTAATGGCCAGTAGGTTCAATCCCGACAATGACTTCTGTCTTTTCGCTTTCTTTCATTTCAGTCAAAATACGTTGATATAAATACTCAAAGCCGTTATTAGATTGATAAACTGAGAAAGACTTTTGGAGCACCCGGCCACGATCGTCTACAAAGCAAGCGTAATGTGTCCGCTTTGCGATATCGATCCCTACAACGAGTGTTTTTTCGGTGACTTGATTAATTTTCTGATTTTGTTTAAAATCCATTATGGAGTCCTCCTTGGTTAACAAATTAGGGGTCAATTCATCGACGATTTGACACCCCGCATCATACCAAGAGGGCTCTTTTTGTTCAAGTCCCCGAAAATCCTTCTAACAGGAATGCTCCTATTGAAAATTTTCGTAATGAAACCCTGATTTGTATTTAGGATTTTATATATCATAGATTCAATGTTTGAGATTATTCCTTGGCAGAGAAGGAGTTAAGCAAGTTTAATACAAGGGTGGAGACGGGGAAATGAGAAGATATGATAGAATGTAGAAAATGAATGATTATCAGAAATTAAAACTGATATTCCTTCCCATAACCCTATCCTATATTCCTGATAATAATGAGGTTGATGAAATGAAGCCATTTAATTCTGTAGAAGCGTTTGTAAAACACTATGAATTCAAAAATTCTATCCCAACTGAAGTAAGAATAGCAATGGATGGACAGGAACGAAGGTATATACGGGATAGTAAAAGCCAGTACATAATAGAAAAAGGAAGAATTGACCGATATGAGTTCAAAGAGTATTCAGATTTCACCTATCCGCTACCTCAATTAAAAGTGAATTTCTTGCGGTATTTTGATATAAAAAAGATTGTAGAAGCCTATTTTCTTTTAGAAGATATAGATGGACAAGAATTCTTAAGTCCGATTTATTTTGATGAAAAGTTTATTACTGCTGATGATTTTAAACAGTTTCCTAATGAAGCAATAATCGAACAATTTAACTTTAAATGGGTAAATCTGAATGAAGTACCCTTAGCATTTCAAAAGGAACGTAAATTAGCTTATCAGGAAGCTAATAAAGCCTTATTTTATGAATTTGTAGCGTTCAAGCAGGACTTACGAAAAGAAATGAAACTTAAAGCCTTATTTACGCCTGGAAAAGAAACATGGGAGCAAAAATGGAAAGTTGACTTATTTACTGGAGAGAGTCCTTATTTTACTGAAGTCGTTGAACCAAATGACTTTTGGTAAATCATATGTATAAAGAGAGTGGAAAAACTTCTCCTACTCTCTTTTTTGGTACTCAAGGAATTCCTTCATTTCTTTTTCACTTAGGTCTTTGGGTTCAATTCCCAGTTTATCACAATGGGCAAACAATGCTCTCACTTTTACTCTTGGCTCTTTCGGATTGCGTGGAATGGCAAAAACCCCGTCAGGAAAGGCATCATCAAATTCTTCTATCTCTTTAATCATCTTTTCATCAGCCTTCATTCTCCCACCAGCCTTTTCCTACATTATATCAATTTTTGAATGTGCATTAATATCTAATCCTTTACTTCATCTCACGCTTCAATTAAGAAGCATTTTACTTTGATTACCGCCTTCCCTAACCCTTTTCCCTTACTTAGTTCAGAATCATCTTAGATTTTTATATCAAAAAAGCCCTGCCTTCTATGTAGTTGTCAAAAATAATCCTTCCCTCCCCCCTTCTCACAAACCCTTGCCATTCCTGCCTTTCTCCCATTTTCCAATTTCTGTAGGCAAATTAGTTGTTCCCTAACCCGCTCTTTTTTTCTCCTATTTTTTGTCAGAATCCTGTTTTTTTAGGAAAATAAGTTGTTCCGTAGGAACAGGGATAAAAATGGGTCAGGGCTAAGGGTTTTTCCTGCTTTTTCTCCTGCCCTTTTTCTCTCTTTTCCTCTGGTTTTTATCTTGAAATCGTTGATTTATCGGGCTTTATCAGACGTTTCCTCCTGCCTTTATTCATGCCTTTCTCATGCTTTTTACTGGCTTTTTCTCCGCTTCTGGACACAAAAAAACGAGGAAAACTGGAGGCTATCCTCCAATTTTCACTCGTTTTAGGGAACAACTTATCCCCCTCTGTTAGGATAGATGTCGTAGACAACTTTAGTGTATAGTTTAATTAACACACGGAGGTTGATCGACATGAAAAGTAGAAATGGAATACGTTATTCGCAGGAACAAAAAGAAGCAATTGTTAAACGCATGATGCCACCGAATAATGAATCAGTGGCGAAAATTGCGAAAGAAGAAGGTATTACAGAAGTGACGTTGTACAAGTGGCGTAAGGAAGCGCGCACAGCTGGTGTAGCAACACCAGGAAATGGACAAACAAGCGATAAATGGAACAGTCAAGATAAGTTCTTGGTTGTGATGGAGACTTTCGCCATGAACGAGTCGGAGATAGCAGAGTATTGCCGTAAGAAGGGACTGTATCGTGAACAGATTGATGCATGGAAAAGTGTTTGCCTTCAGGCAAATGGTCAGGCATTCGATCAAGCGAAGCAATTGAATGGAGCATTGAAGGAAGAACAAAAACGTGCCAAACAATTAGAAAAAGAACTACAAAAGAAAGAAAAGGCGCTGGCTGAAGCTGCGGCATTATTACTATTGCGAAAAAAGGCCCAAGCGATTTGGGGGGACGACGAGGAAGAATGATTAGCCCATCAAATCGCGCATTAGTAGTTGAACTTATCCAAGACGCCAATCAAAATGGTGCGCGATTAGCGAAGGCTTGCGAGGAGCTTCATATCAGTGTTCGTACCTATGAACGTTGGGTGGCGGAGGGTGGAGTGAAGGTTGATCAGCGTCCACTGACGAAAAGACCCGTACCAAAAAATAAGTTATCTGAGAAGTAAGAGTCAAATAGAATACACCTATTAACATATATAGTACCTGTGAGATAATCTCTTCAAATCAAAGTTTGAGGAG
The DNA here is from genome assembly GCA_016756695.1 of Heyndrickxia sporothermodurans. Lineage (GTDB taxonomy): Bacteria > Bacillota > Bacilli > Bacillales > Bacillaceae_C > Heyndrickxia > Heyndrickxia sporothermodurans. The sequence continues at coordinate 2,382,609 of CP066701.1, read as the reverse complement.
GTTTTTTTATGTCCCAAAGAAATAATCCAGAATTGCGTAAGGAATGGGAGCGTAGGATCGCTCTTTTCAGAGCGAGTGGCCTCACCCAATCCAAATGGTGTGAAATCAATGAAATAAGTATTCATCAGTTAAAGTATTGGCTTTATAAAGCCGATAATTTCTATTCAACCCAAGATTCTAACAGCAAGTGGATTCCGGTTACATTAGAAGAATCTGAGCAACAGAATGAAACATTACATATAAATGTTGGTTCAGCATCCATCGTGGTTAAACCTGGCTTTAATCCAACACTACTGGCGGAAGTAGTTAAGGCATTGAAATCAGTATGCTAAAAGAAGTTACGGTTGATCGTGTCTACCTCGCACAAGGTGTCACAGATTTACGGAAATCTATCGATGGATTGGCTGCTCTTGTAAAAGAAGAATTCGAGTTAGATCTTTTTTCTTCGAGTTTATTTGTTTTTTGTAACCGGCAGCGAGACAAGTTGAAAATTCTTCAATGGGATCATAACGGTTTTTGGCTTTATTATCGCCGGCTGGAGAGAGGAAATTTTCATTGGCCATCAGATAATAATTCGGGTCCTCTGAAAATAAGTCCACGCCAATTAAGGTGGTTATTAGATGGATTATCATTGGAACAAAAACAGGCACACCCTGTTGTAACAGCAAGAACAGTAATTTAAATAATGAAAAATCAGGGAATTTACCTATTTTATCGTATAATATATTTATGAAAAAGACAGCGAATTCAACTACCCCAACCCCTACAATTGAAGAACTCCTGCAACGCTTGGAAATGCTGGAGAAACAAAATGCGGAATTAGAGGCGAAGCTAAAAAAGCAGAGCGCGTTAGAGGCCAAATTAAAATGGACTGAAGAACAGCTTCGCCTTCTGCAGAAAAATAGATTCGGCTTTTCCAGTGAAAAAACCAACCCCGATCAATTGGAACTTTTTAATGAAGTAGAAAATGAAGCTAATCCAGATTTGCCGGAACCTACTTTGGAATCTATTACTTATCAACGGCGCCGCAAAGTTCGCGGCCAACGTGAACTGATGTTAGAAAACTTGCCTGTGGAGACGATTGAATATCGTTTATCCCCTGAAGAGCAGGTTTGTTCGTGTTGCGGTGGAAATCTGCATGAAATGAGTACGCAAGTACGCCAGGAACTAAAATACATTCCTGCGGAATTGAAAGTTGTTAAACATGTTCAGTCCATTTACTCTTGCCGCCATTGTGAACGTGAAGAAATTGAAACTCCGGTTGTAACAGCACCAATGCCTAAACCGGTTCATTCAGGTAGTTTAGCATCTCCTTCTTTAATGGCACATATTATGAATCAAAAATATGTGGATGGGCTGCCATTATACCGGCAAGAAAAGCAATTTTCCAGATTGGGGGTACCGTTATCACGCCAAACCCTTGCCAATTGGATGATTCACGGGGCCAACCGGTGGTTGAGCCCACTTTATGATCGCATGCATCAACTTCTTTTGGAAAAGGATATTTTACATGCGGACGAATCGACCCTGCAGGTACTTCACGAACCCGGTCGGCCAGCCACCTCAAAATCATATCTCTGGCTCTACCGTACTGGAAAAGAAGGACCTTCAATCATCCTTTACGATTATCAGGAAACTAGGTCAGGCAAAAATGCCGAGAAATTCCTGTCAGGGTTTAAAGGATATTTACAGGTTGATGGATACGCCGGGTACCATAAGGTACCTAATGTAAAACTGGTCGGTTGCATGGCTCATGCTCGACGTAAATTTGATGAGGCTTTAAAAGTATTGCCTTCTTCAAAGCGTCTGACATCAGGAGTAGCAGCAATGGAAGGTCTCCAATACTGTAACCAACTATATCGCATTGAGCGCGACCTAAAGGAGTTATCCTCTATGGAACGATACGAAAAACGATTAGAACGCAGCAAGCCAGTCTTGGATGCTTTTTTGTCATGGCTAAAAATACAGAAGCAAAAAGTGTTACCAAAAAGCGCTTTAGGTCAGGCGATTACCTACTGTCTCAATCAATGGAAGAAATTAGTGGCATTCCTAGAGGATGGACGATTAGAAATTGATAATAATAGAAGCGAGCGCTCAATAAAGCCCTTTGTTATTGGGAGAAAAAACTTCCTTTTTTCAAATACACCGAAAGGTGCAAGGGCTAGCGCAATCATTTATAGCATTGTGGAAACAGCAAAGGAAAATGGCCTAAACCCATATTATTACCTTCGCTATTTATTTGAGAAGTTACCTAACATTGATCTGACAGATAAAAATGCCCTGGATAAAGTACTGCCTTGGTCAACAACACTTCCAATCGTTTGCATAGATTTTAAAAACTTACCTAAATGAGTCAATTTCATAATTGCTCTTTTTAAAAATACAGAATCCTACAGAATTTCTAAAATATATTTTTAAAAACAGAAATCATGCTACTTGTTGCTGATTTAATTGTACATTAATTCGGTCTGCGGCTAACTTTGAAGCATTATAAATAAGGGTTACCATGTCAAAATGAATTTTTGCACGTTTCCCAGTACGATAGCGAACATTGTTCAGTTGAAAGAATTCTTTCAGATAGGCATTAACCCGTTCTACGGCAGTACGACGTTTGAAAATGTTTTTCCATGCTTGTGACCCGCGTGCTGGTGCGGTATATCTGCGAAGGTCTGAAGTGATTTTCACTTTATAAACCTTTTGGCAAATACCTTCATTAGCTAAGGGACAGTCGCGCATTCCTTTGGTCTTGTGTATTTCAATGTTTCATATTTAGGATCAAAACTATCATAACGATAAGAATGCTCTCTGAAACAAGTTGGGGCAAAGTGTTTATCATAGCCAATGATTTCCCCTTCATTTCGCTTATTATACGCGATGACGGATTGTTGTCCCATTCGATGTACCTGCTCGTATATGGGTTCATAGTCATAGCCCGCATCCATTGTTTGATAACGTAATGGAAGGTGAAGGCGTTCCTGAATTCCTTTCAGTAAAGGGATAGCCGCCTTACCATCATTTAGACTCCCAGATGAAAAAGAGCCTGTAGAATGTATTGGCTTGATGTACCAACGGCTAAATGACCTTTGTAGCCAAACCAAAAACATTTTGTCCTTCTGAGTTCTTTTTCACGCCCCATTTAGGGTCTTGGGGAACTTCGGCACGTAGTTCGGCTAGGGAACATCTAATTGAATTGGGCACAATTTTTCTATCATATAAAGGTAAATTGGCTTCCGTTTCAGCTTGTTCTTTAAGCCACCCGTCACGCTCATCTTTTGATTTCCGACCACGTTTTTGGGGTTCAGATTTTGGCTTTTCTTCTTTTGGTCAGCTTGGTCTCGTGCTTCAAAATGGGTTGCATCACTACCACTGTATCATCCGTGATGAAACCTTCTGCAATAGCCTGGAGGACCACTTTTTCTTGTTCTTTCTCAAGGATATCGCTTTCCTCCAATTTCGTTATGAGACGTGAATAGGAGGATTCTGAAGGCACATGATCAGAAACCAAAAAGCCACAATTTAACTTAAAAGCTAGATCATCATGAAGACGTTTTATAAGATCCTTCATCGTAGGGATGCGCTCTATGTATCTTACAAAGGTGGAGATAATCATGGTCATAGTTTAGTTCTTCCGGTGCACCCAACCGTGATTTTTTCGCCACTTGATGGTACATCGAATCCAAATCTACCGCTGAAATAATGGCTTCATATTTTTGGGTAGGTTCCATGTCAAATAATTCCTGTATGCCAAATAGGCTAGGTTGTCGTATAATAGTCATAAGAAGTACTCCTCCAGTCTTTTTATGGTTTGTGGTCAACGTAAGCCCGAATTATAAAAAATAAGTGTACCTTTCGGTACGCATCGTAAATAGCCGTAAATTCTGACTTTTTAATCGAATTACGGCTATTTCATTTATTTGCTACATTCTGCCTGAATCATTTTTGACCAGGGCATGTATTGATCTAAAATTTCAGGGTTTTGTTGGACGCCGAGATTTGGTAAATCCGTAAAAGTTTCTTTATATATTCATAGAAATCAACGCCGTTACTTTTGGCAGTTTCAGCAATACTTAAACAGATGGCATTCGCTTTTGCACCAGCTTCACTTACACTAAAGAGCCAATTTTTTCTTCCTATAACGTTGGGACGGATGGCGTTCTCGGCTGGATTATTATCCATTTCAATTCGCCCATCATTCAGGAATAATTTGAGTCCATTTGCCCTGTTTAATGTGTATTCAGTCGCTTTTGCTAACGCATTTTTCCGTAAAATGGTGATGTTTCAACCCAGTGAAGGAATTCCTCCACGATTGGCTTCGAGTACTTTTGACGTTTTTTTCTTCGTTTACTCGGAGACAAACGTTTAAATTGCCTTTCTAGTCGATATAAATCATCACAATATTTCACACCGATTCTACCATTTTTGCTATCAGCTTTCAGCCAATAACGACGAACATGCGCCCAACAATTTGCGAAATTAACGCCTTCCAACTTATCATAAGCAGAATAACCATCACACACAATCGTTCCAGAAAAGCCTTCAATAAAACTTTCAAGGACAGATCGAGCTCGAGATAATGCGCTTTGAAAGAGAGTCATTGTTACTACTTGGCTTGGCACACTTCGAAACACCCAATTATACGCATTGGCTTGGCCAGATTTCCCATCGGATCGGTTGATAATTTGTCCGTATGTTTCATCGACATGCAAAACCGATTTTGCCATCATCAACTCTTTCATTCGTTCGTATACAGGTAACAGCCAATCATGTGCTACACGGATAACCCAATTCGATAGGTTTTTATCATTGGTATTCAGTCCATAGCGATTCCATTCCTTTACCTGACGGTAAAGAGGTAAATATTGTGCAAATTTATCATAGATGACTTTGGCAAGTACGCTAGGACTTGCGATGCTACGCTGAATCGCTGGTTGTGGTGCTTTCCCGCGTTTGATTTGTGCTGGCTGTGATGAATCAACTTTGCAGTCTTTACATTCATACGCATGTTCAATGTGCTGTACTTTCATCATTTTTGCAGGAATAAATTTTGCTTCTTCACGTACAAGTGTACTACCAATTTCAATCATTTGCCCTTGGCAACAGTCACAGATTGTATTTTTCGGATGATGGTGAATAGCTTCTACTTCAATACCATCATGCAAGGAATCATTTCGTTTTTTTGATTTAACTTTTCGTACAACAGTATAAGAGATTGTCTGTTGGCTTTGTTCTTCTGTGTGCTCAGGTTCGCTAAAAGCCGGGTCATCATCAAATAATGAGCCTTGCCCATCTGGTACGTTGTATTTCGATTTTTCGGATTTCGATCCATATAAAAGTTTTGTTAAATGGCGAATTTGTTCAGTTAGCGCTTCAATCTGTTTAGTTGATTGATCTAGCTTTTTCGATAAGTCTTTGTTTTGTTGATTTGAATGAGCCAATTGTTCTTCGAGAAGTCGAATTAATTTCCCATATGGATTCTTGTTATTGGAAGAAGTATTAACCATTTATTTCACCACTTTTCGTTCACCATAAGTTAGTTATATTATAACATTTTTAACGTAGAAAGCGAAGTTGAAAATGGCTATAAACCAACATTTCTAGCTTGTTTAGAATACTCCTTTTTGTGATTTTTGAATGGCCTTTGGTTGCTGAATGGACAACCCTTCTAACAACCAGCGAACCTCCTGTTGCGAAAGTTTACGTACTTCATTTTCATCTTTTGGCCATTGAAGTTTTCCTCCATCTAGTCGCTTATAAAGCATGGCGAAACCATCGCCATCAAAATATAAACATTTATAACGGTCTTTACTCCAACCAGAGAAAAGGAAAATAGAATCTCCATATGGATCAAGTTCGAAAGAATCTTGAATTAGCGTTGCTAATCCATCAATTCCCTTCCTCATATCTGTTTTACCGCAAATAATATAAATGTTTTTTACACTGGTATAATCATGTTTCATAGATTTTTCAACTCCCTCATGACCGTTTGGATGATGTGCTCATCTACGCCGTTGAAGAAGGAAATTTCAGCAGCTTCAATTTTGATTGTGCAAAAGCTATTTGAAGGATCTTTCGAAGTTGTGGATGTTATAATATTTTTTTCTGGTTGTATTGAAACGGGGACGATTGTTAGTTTTTGTTGTGACATAGGAAAAGCACCTCCTTAATTGATACGATTATTGTACTAAGGGGTGCTGATCATTTATATGCGTTGTTTGAATGGGGGCTTACTGGTCAACTACCATTATACAAGATTTGGGGAGGTACTTCTTTTTTTATCTCTTAAACCCCTTGATACACAAGGGCTAAGAATTATGAAATTCATTCAAATAATAACTCGATCCCCATCTGGTTGACAGGTGGGGATTATTTTACGCTTACTCTGAGAAAGAAAAAGAAGAAATACTAACGGTTGTCAAACAGGAAGAATACGTTGATTTACCACCGACACAAATCGTACCAAAGCTTGCGGATAAAGGAACTTATATTGCGTCAGAATCTACATTCTATCGTGTGTTACGTGAAGAAAAAATGCAACATCATCGTGGTCGTAGCCAAAAGCCTGGTAAAAGAATCCCCGAGAGTCATCTGGCAACATCGCCGAATCAGGTTTGGACATGGGATATTACTTGGCTTGGTGGGCCAGTGAAAGGTTTGTATTATCGACTCTACTTAATTCTCGATTTATTTAGTAGAAAGGTAGTTGGTTGGGAAGTTTGGGAAACAGAGGAGGCAAAACACGCTGAAACGCTCGTCAAAAAGCAGTCATCAATGAAAAAAAATCCAAGGATCGCCACTCGTGTTGCATTCAGATAATGGTAGCCCAATGAAAGCCGAGACATTCATAAGTTTACTAGAGAAATTGGGCATTCAAAGCTCCTTTTCAAGACCGCGTGTGAGTAATGACAATCCTTACTCAGAAGCGATGTTTCGACACTCAAATATCGACCAGATTTCCCACACAAAGGTTTTGCATCGCTTACAGAAGCAAGGAAATGGGCACAGCAATTTGTCCATTGGTACAACGAGATACACCTGCATAGTGGGTTGAATTTTGTGACGCCTGTACAGTGTCATACGGGCGAACACGTAGCCATATTGGAAAAGCGAAAAGACGTATACGAAGTAGCGAAGGCGAAGCATCCAGAGCGTTGGGCAAGAAGTACAAGAAATTGGGCACCAAATAAACAAGTAGCGCTCAATCCAATGAGAGATAAGGGGCAAACCGAAGCATTGAGGAAACCGTAATTCCCCATTTTCCTGGTGATTTGAATCGAAATCACGCTTTTCGTTTCGATTCAAATCACCAGGCCAGCAAGCGAAGCGCGGTAGCCTTGACTAAACTGGGATTCATCCAATCTATCAAAATACTAAAGTAATTAAATACGACAACTATATTGACAAACACCGTTATTTAACCAAGGGAACAGTTTATTTGCCTTGGGTAAAACTTCTTTTTGCTATAACAATAAAAACACCCCTTTAGACAATCATATCCAAAGGGGTAAAACGGTGCAACTTTTTTATAAACGGTTAATCTTTTGTGACTGATAAACTAGATTTAACAGTTTCCGATAAATAATATTTTACACTTTTAAACTTGGATGGTTAGATTCTTTGTCCTCCTGCCCTAGGGCAGGAGGACAAAGAAAAATCAGAACTTACTAACATCCGTTCCTATTAAAATATTTCTCTATCACTGTTATATTTTATTCGTTGATGATGATTTACAGTGATGGAGGACATGAAAGGTGGACAAGTTTGAAGTGTATGTAGACATTCGTCAATTATTAAAGCAAGGGTTCAGTAAAGCAAAAATAGCCAAAAAGTTAGGAATTTCCCGACCTACTCTGTATCGATACCTTCAAAAGGATCCGAAAGAAATGGCAGACTGGGTAGATTCCCTCCAAGTCAGGTCGAAAAAATTGGATCCATATAAGGATAAGATTTTATCCTGGCTCAAAGAGAATCCAGACATGTCGGCTGCCCAAGTGGAAGATTGGTTAAGAGAGAGAGATTCTTCCTTGGAGATATCGGAGAGCACTGTCAGGGGCTATGTCAGGAAACTTCGAGAAGATTATGATCTTCCAAAAGAAATTCGTGTTCGTGACTATGATGTAAATAGCCACTTTATTTCCTCCAAAAACCAAATATTTTTTTCAAATTCCTCCAGATTAATCTATATACTTCTCCGACAGAATGTGCTAAATTTTTTGCATATTAGTTGGGAGGAGTTTTTTTATGATCATTCCGCATGATTTTGGTATTGAATTAATAGAGTATGAGGCAAAGGGAAAAAAGAACGAATTTCCTTTGTTTGAAGAGTGCCCAAACTGTAAATGCCCCTCTCCTGGAAATCTACATCGGAACGGTTATTACTGGCGGTATGCGGTTACGGAGGAGTTTTCTATTAGAATCCCAATTTGTCGTATGAAATGTTTACACTGTGAAGCGAATTTTTCGATTCTTCCTGATTTTCTTATTCCGTACTACCAACATACTATACATACTATTTTAGGGCGGGTTCTTCAAAATCTGGAGGGAAAAAATCAAATGGCGACCGTCAGCTACTAAAGTTTCATCTGAATCGTTATCTTAAGAATGTGAATTGGGTCCATAGTTTCTTTGTTAGTCTAGGGCGAGTGATCGGAATGTCAGGTGATATAAAAAAGGAAGCCATAAAATATATGAAAATGATCCTTGATTTTGAATCACCCTTCTTACGAAGGAGCTGGGGTCATTTTTCAAAATACCTTATGGCAAATTAATTCTATCAAAAATGGAGAGATATGAAAATATTATTCATCCCACATACTTTTTCATCGTCATAAAATGTCGGAGAAAGTAGAATGGAATCATGGATAACCGGTTGTCCTTCTATTAAAAGGAGGAAGATTCCATGAATGAAAAAGAACGTGAACAAGTAGCTTTATTTCGATATGGGCTCATTGCCCCATTATTTAATGGACAAATTGATTCAAATGAATATTTGAAAGGATTAGAGGGGAAAATTCATTCTATTCCTTATTACGGAGAACGGAAAATTGCCGTAAAAACAATAAAAGAATGGTCGCTTCATTATCAACGAAATGGATTTGAAGCACTAAAGCCGAAAAAACGGATGGATCGAGGGAATTCTAGAAGACTTTCACCCGATGATCTAGATCAAATTCTTGAAATACGAAAAAATCTCTCCATATGCCAGTCAGTGTCTTCTACGAACAACTTCTGGAGAAAGGAGAGATCACAAAAAAACAAATATCTTACTCTACTATAAACCGATTACTCAAAAACACAATCTTGTAGGGAAAAGTATCGTGGCAAGCCCGGAACGAAAAAGGTTCGCCCATGACAAAGTAAATGTATTATGGCATACTGATTTATCCCATACCATACGTTCGGATCAATGGAAAAAGCAAAAACTTATTTGATTGCTTATATTGATGACTGTTCGCGCCTAGTTCCGTATGCAGAGTTCTTCTCATCCGAGAAATTCGATGGATTAAGAGTCGTAACCAAAGAGGCGTTAATCAGAAGAGGAAAACCAACCATTATTTATGCGGATAATGGCAAGATCTATCGATCCGAAACGCTTCAATATGCGTGTGCTCAGCTTGAATCACTCTGGCTCACACACAACCGTATGATCCTCAAAGCAAAGGGAAAATTGAAAGGTTCTTTAAAACCGTTCAAACAAGGTTTTATCCTTTATTGCAGGCCAACCCAGTTCATTCACTAGAGGAATTAAATGAAAGGTTTTGGCGTTGGTTAGAAGAAGATTATCATCGAAGGGTACATGCGTCCTTAGAAGGAAGAACCCCACATGAAATGTTTCACGCACAACTTGAAAATATCACCTATCTGGAGGATCCATCCATTCTGGACACCATCTTCTTGAAACGGGAACAACGAAAGGTAAAGGCGGATTCGACCATTACGTTGAATAAGCACCTTTACGAAGTTCCTTCTCGTTTTATAGGATCTTCCATCGATGTGCGATTGGATGAACATGGGGTCTATATATTTGAAGATGATAAGAAGGTAGCAGAAGCCACGCCTGTATCTATGAAGGATAATGCATATGTAAAACGAGTCCGTTCTCCTTTTCAGTATCTCAAGTAGAAGAACAGAAGGAGGAACGAGATCATGTATAAATCTTTTTATTCCTTAGCCCAAACTCCTTTTTCAAAGGATTTACGACCTTCAGACGCTTTTCCTTCATCGGATTATCATGGGGCATTGAGCGCATTAAAGTATTTACAGCAATCAAAAGGAATTGGACTTATTACGGGAGACCCTGGAGCAGGAAAAACATTTACCTTGCGTACTTTTAAGAAATCATTGAATCCTTCCCTCTATCATGTCGTCTATTTCCCCCTTTCAACAGGCGGTGTAATGGATTTTTATCGAGGATTAGTCTATACTAGAGAAAGAGCCGAAGTTTCGTAAGGTAGATCTTTTTCGGCAAATTCAACAAGGGATTGAGCGAATGGCAGGAGAACGAAAAATTACTCCCGTGTTTATATTAGATGAAATGCATATGGCAAAAGATGCTTTTTTACAGGATATAGCAATTTTATTTAATTTTCAAATGGATTCTATAAACCCATTTATCTTAATTATGGCGGGGTTGCCACATTTAAAGACGCGATTAACCTTAACTCACCATCGTCCGCTTTCTCAAAGAGTAATCGCGAAATTTGAAATACAGCCATTATCAAGGGAGGAAGTAGCAAAATACATCGATCATCATATGAAAATAGCTGGGGCGAAGATGCCCATCTTTACCGAATCAGCAATAGAAGCCATTGCCTTACGTTCTCAAGGATGGCCACGTGTCATCAACAAACTCACAATCAATAGTCTACTGTTTGGATCGCAGTTAAAGAAGGAACAAATTGACGAAGAAATCGTAAGGTTGGCTATAGAGGACAGCAGTTTATGATATCACGGGGGATATTAGTATTTGACCATCGCGACCAAGAGTGGAGAGTCTGGATTGGGCAACAAGCATACTGGATGGGTCAGGGCGATTCGTTTGAGCTTCGTATTCGAAACAAGTACTTTCGGACACATTTACAAAAGGATTTGGATTGGTTTATTACTTTAGATTATGATGTTAGCTTTATCCTTCACATAGATGAAATATATAAGATTAAAATAGAAAAGCACGATTATATACCAGTAGATTCCCCTTTTTAGGGGATTTCTCTTTATCTATATAGATGAAATAATTCGAACAAGATTTTGCATAATCGGAAACATTGTAAAAAAATACGCACATTATTTCGGTAAATTGACTGGAGTAATTTGAAAAAGTGTATCCGGAATAATGTGCTCGTTTACAACTATGAAGCTGTTCCAGAAATGGCCATGGGGGAACAAGCACAAGTGGATTTTGGAGAAACCATACAGGAGACCCCTGAAAGGAAGAAAGCAAAACTTTATTTCATAGCTTTTGTCTTATCGCATTCACGTTATAAGTATGTAGAATGGCTAGATAGGCCTTTTACAACAAGAGATTTGATAAATGCCCATGAAAATGCATTTAAGTGGTTTGAAGGGATTCCACATGAAATGGTATATGACCAGGATTCAGTCATTGTCGTCAGTGAAAATGGGGGAAACCTTATTTACACAAAGGAATTTGAAGTGTACCGCCAACAGCGTGGTTTAAAGGTAAGGATTTGTCGCAAAGCAGATCCAGAAAGCAAAGGGAGAATTGAAAATGTAGTCGGATATATCAAGAAAAATTTCGCCAAGCATCGGATATTTACCAATATCGATCGCTGGAATGAAGATTCGTGGAAATGGCTTAATCGTACAGGGAACTATAAAATTCATCAGACTACAAAAAAAAGACCGGTCGAAGTGTTTCAAGAAGAAAAACACCATTTAAGACCAGTCCCTAACCCGTTAGAATTCAGTAATGTAAAACCTGTATCTAGTATAACAAGAACGGTTCGCCGGGACAATACAATCCGATATCAGTCCAACCGATATTCTGTTCCTCTAGGTACATTTAATAAACAAGAAAAGGTATATATACAAAGAACCGAAGAACATCTGCTTATATATGCATCTCCCAATGGCCCGTTAATGGCCGAACATAAAATTTGTCATGGGAAAGGTCAATTGATTCAAGACCGGCAACATACTAGAGATAGATCAAAAGGAATCGACGCCTACATGGATACAGTAGCCAGTTATTTTACCGATTCCCATCTGGCACAATGTTTTCTGAAGGAAATCAGGGATCGATATCCTCGATATATACGTGATCAATTACAGATCATCATGAATCAGCTAAAAAGGACGCCGCAAGAAATATCTAACCGCGCCTTGGAGGAGTGTGTAGATAAAAGGCTTTTTTTGTGCAACAGATTTTGTCGATATGATTCAGTATATCAAACGGCAACGACCATTAAATGTTACAGATGTCCGTAATGAAGAGGGTAAAATTAAACCATTCCATGGTCAAAATGCGTTTATTATTCAAACCTATGCCCAAAAAAGAGATGTAAATGAATATATAGCTGTATTGGAGGGAGAAAATGAGCCCATTAAAGAAATCGGAAGAGCTTTTAAAAACCCTCCATTTATCAGAAGCACCCATTCTTTGTCTCAGTTTGTCAAACAAGCTGAGACAAACGAATCAACCTATCTTTCCTTTCTTTACAGCATTTTGGAATATGAGCAAAAACGAAGAGAGGAAAAACAATTGGAAAAAAAAAAAAAAAAGCTGAAATGGGCACCTTCCCTTTTCAAAAAACACTGGATGAATTTCATTTAGAAGAACAACAATCATTAAGTCAAAAGCAATTGAATCATCTGAGAGAATTAACATGGATTGAACAATTATATAATATTATTCTGCTTGGACCGCCAGGCATAGGCAAAACACACTTATCAGTTGGATTAGGATTAGAAGCAATCAATCAAGGTCATAAGGTTATGTTTATCACCATGGGAGAGTTGGTTCATGCCTTAAAAACGCAGGAAATTTCAAGGAAAGCACAGACCAAAATGAAAAGAATCCGTACTGCGGACTTAGTCATCATTGATGATCTTATGTTTATGGCAATGGATCAGCATGAAGCGAACCTATTTTTCCATTTAATCAATGACTTATACAACCGATCCTCTATAATCTTGACCTCCAATAAAGCTCCAAAGGAGTGGGGTGAGTTATTAGGGGATCCAGCGATAACGACAGCCATTTTGGATAGGCTTATCCATCGGGCAGAAGTCATTCACTTAAATGGTGATAGCTATCGAATGAAACATCGAGCTACTATTTTTACTGAAAAAGTGTAAAAAATAAATTATCGAAAATTGTAACATTCTACTTGACGGTCACATCTTTTTTTAAAAGTAAGCGTAAAATAATCCCCACCTGTCAACCAGATGGGGATCGAGTTATTATTTAGGTAAGTTTTTAAAATCTATGCAAACGATTGGAAGTGTTGTTGACCAAGGCAGTACTTTATCCAGGGCATTTTTATCTGTCAGATCAATGTTAGGTAACTTCTCAAATAAATAGCGAAGGTAATAATATGGGTTTAGGCCATTTTCCTTTGCTGTTTCCACAATGCTATAAATGATTGCGCTAGCCCTTGCACCTTTCGGTGTATTTGAAAAAAGGAAGTTTTTTCTCCCAATAACAAAGGGCTTTATTGAGCGCTCGCTTCTATTATTATCAATTTCTAATCGTCCATCCTCTAGGAATGCCACTAATTTCTTCCATTGATTGAGACAGTAGGTAATCGCCTGACCTAAAGCGCTTTTTGGTAACACTTTTTGCTTCTGTATTTTTAGCCATGACAAAAAAGCATCCAAGACTGGCTTGCTGCGTTCTAATCGTTTTTCGTATCGTTCCATAGAGGATAACTCCTTTAGGTCGCGCTCAATGCGATATAGTTGGTTACAGTATTGGAGACCTTCCATTGCTGCTACTCCTGATGTCAGACGCTTTGAAGAAGGCAATACTTTTAAAGCCTCATCAAATTTACGTCGAGCATGAGCCATGCAACCGACCAGTTTTACATTAGGTACCTTATGGTACCCGGCGTATCCATCAACCTGTAAATATCCTTTAAACCCTGACAGGAATTTCTCGGCATTTTTGCCTGACCTAGTTTCCTGATAATCGTAAAGGATGATTGAAGGTCCTTCTTTTCCAGTACGGTAGAGCCAGAGATATGATTTTGAGGTGGCTGGCCGACCGGGTTCGTGAAGTACCTGCAGGGTCGATTCGTCCGCATGTAAAATATCCTTTTCCAAAAGAAGTTGATGCATGCGATCATAAAGTGGGCTCAACCACCGGTTGGCCCCGTGAATCATCCAATTGGCAAGGGTTTGGCGTGATAACGGTACCCCCAATCTGGAAAATTGCTTTTCTTGCCGGTATAATGGCAGCCCATCCACATATTTTTGATTCATAATATGTGCCATTAAAGAAGGAGATGCTAAACTACCTGAATGAACCGGTTTAGGCATTGGTGCTGTTACAACCGGAGTTTCAATTTCTTCACGTTCACAATGGCGGCAAGAGTAAATGGACTGAACATGTTTAACAACTTTCAATTCCGCAGGAATGTATTTTAGTTCCTGGCGTACTTGCGTACTCATTTCATGCAGATTTCCACCGCAACACGAACAAACCTGCTCTTCAGGGGATAAACGATATTCAATCGTCTCCACAGGCAAGTTTTCTAACATCAGTTCACGTTGGTATGCGAACTTTGCGGCGCCGTTGATAAGTAATAGATTCCAAAGTAGGTTCCGGCAAATCTGGATTAGCTTCATTTTCTACTTCATTAAAAAGTTCCAATTGATCGGGGTTGGTTTTTTCACTGGAAAAGCCGAATCTATTTTTCTGCAGAAGGCGAAGCTGTTCTTCAGTCCATTTTAATTTGGTACTCTAACGCGCTCTGCTTTTTTAGCTTCGCCTCTAATTCCGCATTTTGTTTCTCCAGCATTTCCAAGCGTTGCAGGAGTTCTTCAATTGTAGGGGTTGGGGTAGTTGAATTCGCTGTCTTTTTCATAAATATATTATACGATAAAATAGGTAAATTCCTGATTTTTCATTATTTAAATTACTGTTCTTGCTGTTACAACAGGGTGTGCCTGTTTTTGTTCCAATGATAATCCATCTAATAACCACCTTAATTGGCGTGGACTTATTTTCAGAGGACCCGAATTATTATCTGATGACCAATGAAAATTTCCTCTCCAGCCGGCGATAATAAAGCCAAAACCGTTATGATCCCATTGAAGAATTTTCAACTTGTCTCGTCGCCGGTTACAAAAACAAATAAACTCGAAGAAAAAGATCTAACTCGAATTCTTCTTTTACAAGAGCAGCCAATCCATCGATAGATTTCCGTAAATCTGTGACACCTTGTGCGAGGTAGACACGATCAACCGTAACTTCTTTTAGCATACTGATTTCAATGCCTTAACTACTTCCGCCAGTAGTGTTGGATTAAAGCCAGGTTTAACCACGATGGATGCTGAACCAACATTTATATGTAATGTTTCATTCTGTTGCTCAGATTCTTCTAATGTAACCGGAATCCACTTGCTGTTAGAATCTTGGGTTGAATAGAAATTATCGGCTTTATAAAGCCAATACTTTAACTGATGAATACTTATTTCATTGATTTCACACCATTTGGATTGGGTGAGGCCACTCGCTCTGAAAAGAGCGATCCTACGCTCCCATTCCTTACGCAATTCTGGATTATTTCTTTGGGACATAAAAAAACCTCCTCAAACTTTGATTTGAAGAGATTATCTCACAGGTACTATATATGTTAATAGGTGTATTCTATTTGACTCTTACTTTTAAAACGGTCAAACTTTTTTATAAACGAATGAATTTCATAATTCTTAGCCCTTGTGTATCAAGGGGTTTAAGAGATAAAAAAAGAAGTACCTCCCCAAATCTTGTATAATGGTAGTTGACCAGTAAGCCCCCATTCAAACAACGCATATAAATGATCAGCACCCCTTAGTACAATAATCGTATCAATTAAGGAGGTGCTTTTCCTATGTCACAACAAAAACTAACAATCGTCCCCGTTTCAATACAACCAGAAAAAAATATTATAACATCCACAACTTCGAAAGATCCTTCAAATAGCTTTTGCACAATCAAAATTGAAGCTGCTGAAATTTCCTTCTTCAACGGCGTAGATGAGCACATCATCCAAACGGTCATGAGGGAGTTGAAAAATCTATGAAACATGATTATACCAGTGTAAAAAACATTTATATTATTTGCGGTAAAACAGATATGAGGAAGGGAATTGATGGATTAGCAACGCTAATTCAAGATTCTTTCGAACTTGATCCATATGGAGATTCTATTTTCCTTTTCTCTGGTTGGAGTAAAGACCGTTATAAATGTTTATATTTTGATGGCGATGGTTTCGCCATGCTTTATAAGCGACTAGATGGAGGAAAACTTCAATGGCCAAAAGATGAAAATGAAGTACGTAAACTTTCGCAACAGGAGGTTCGCTGGTTGTTAGAAGGGTTGTCCATTCAGCAACCAAAGGCCATTCAAAAATCACAAAAAGGAGTATTCTAAACAAGCTAGAAATGTTGGTTTATAGCCATTTTCAACTTCGCTTTCTACGTTAAAAATGTTATAATATAACTAACTTATGGTGAACGAAAAGTGGTGAAATAAATGGTTAATACTTCTTCCAATAACAAGAATCCATATGGGAAATTAATTCGACTTCTCGAAGAACAATTGGCTCATTCAAATCAACAAAACAAAGACTTATCGAAAAAGCTAGATCAATCAACTAAACAGATTGAAGCGCTAACTGAACAAATTCGCCATTTAACAAAACTTTTATATGGATCGAAATCCGAAAAATCGAAATACAACGTACCAGATGGGCAAGGCTCATTATTTGATGATGACCCGGCTTTTAGCGAACCTGAGCACACAGAAGAACAAAGCCAACAGACAATCTCTTATACTGTTGTACGAAAAGTTAAATCAAAAAAACGAAATGATTCCTTGCATGATGGTATTGAAGTAGAAGCTATTCACCATCATCCGAAAAATACAATCTGTGACTGTTGCCAAGGGCAAATGATTGAAATTGGTAGTACACTTGTACGTGAAGAAGCAAAATTTATTCCTGCAAAAATGATGAAAGTACAGCACATTGAACATGCGTATGAATGTAAAGACTGCAAAGTTGATTCATCACAGCCAGCACAAATCAAACGCGGGAAAGCACCACAACCAGCGATTCAGCGTAGCATCGCAAGTCCTAGCGTACTTGCCAAAGTCATCTATGATAAATTTGCACAATATTTACCTCTTTACCGTCAGGTAAAGGAATGGAATCGCTATGGACTGAATACCAATGATAAAAACCTATCGAATTGGGTTATCCGTGTAGCACATGATTGGCTGTTACCTGTATACGAACGAATGAAAGAGTTGATGATGGCAAAATCGGTTTTGCATGTCGATGAAACATACGGACAAATTATCAACCGATCCGATGGGAAATCTGGTAAAGCCAATGCGTATAATTGGGTGTTTCGAAGTGTGCCAAGCCAAAGAGTACTAACAATGACTCTCTTTCAAAGCGCATTATCTCGAGCTCGATCTGTCCTTGAAAGTTTTATTGAAGGCTTTTCTGGAACGATTGTGTGTGATGGTTATTCTGCTTATGATAAGTTGGAAGGCGTTAATTTCGCAAATTGTTGGGCGCATGTTCGTCGTTATTGGCTGAAAGCTGATAGCAAAAATGGTAGAATCGGTGTGAAATATTGTGATGATTTATATCGACTAGAAAGGCAATTTAAACGTTTGTCTCCGAGTAAACGAAGAAAAAACGTCAAAAGTACTCGAAGCCAATCGTGGAGGAATTCCTTCACTGGGTTGAAACATCACCATTTTACGGAAAAAATGCGTTAGCAAAAGCAAATGAATACACATTAAACAGGGCAAATGGACTCAAATTATTCCTGAATGATGGGCGAATTGAAATGGATAATAATCCAGCCGAGAACGCCATCCGTCCCAACGTTATAGGAAGAAAAAATTGGCTCTTTAGTGTAAGTGAAGCTGGTGCAAAAGCGAATGCCATCTGTTTAAGTATTGCTGAAACTGCCAAAAGTAACGGCGTTGATTTCTATGAATATATAAAGAAACTTTTTACGGATTTACCAAATCTCGGCGTCCAACAAAACCCTGAAATTTTAGATCAATACATGCCCTGGTCAAAAATGATTCAGGCAGAATGTAGCAAATAAATGAAATAGCCGTAATTCGATTAAAAAAGTCAGAATTTACGGCTATTTACGATGCGTACCGAAAGGTACACTTATTTTTTATAATTCGGGCTTACGTTGACCACAAACCATAAAAAGACTGGAGGAGTACTTCTTATGACTATTATACGACAACCTAGCCTATTTGGCATACAGGAATTATTTGACATGGAACCTACCCAAAAATATGAAGCCATTATTTCAGCGGTAGATTTGGATTCGATGTACCATCAAGTGGCGAAAAAATCACGGTTGGGTGCACCGGAAGAACTAAACTATGCAGCCATGATTATCTCCACCTTTGTAAGATACATAGAGCGCATCCCTACGATGAAGGATCTTATAAAACGTCTTCATGATGATCTAGCTTTTAAGTTAAATTGTGGCTTTTTGGTTTCTGATCATGTGCCTTCAGAATCCTCCTATTCACGTCTCATAACGAAATTGGAGGAAAGCGATATCCTTGAGAAAGAACAAGAAAAAGTGGTCCTCCAGGCTATTGCAGAAGGTTTCATCACGGATGATACAGTGGCCATTGATGCAACCCATTTTGAAGCACGAGACCAAGCGCAGCCAAAAGAAGAAAAGCCAAAATCTGAACCCCAAAAACGTGGTCGGAAATCAAAAGATGAGCGTGACGGGTGGCTTAAAGAACAAGCTGAAACGGAAGCCAATTTACCTTTATATGATAGAAAAATTGTGGCCCAATTAGATGTTCCCCTAGCCGAACTACGTGCCGAAGTTCCCCAAGACCCTAAATGGGGCGTGAAAAAGAACTCAGAAGGACAAAATGTTTTTTGGTTTGGCTACAAAGGTCATTTAGCCGTTGGTACATCAAGCCAATACATTCTACAGGCTCTTTTTTCATCTGGGAGTCTAAATGATGGTAAGGCAGCTATCCCTTTACTGAAAGGAATTCAGGAACGCCTTCACCTTCCATTACGTTATCAAACAATGGATGCGGGCTATGACTATGAACCCATATACGAGCAGGTACATCGAATGGGACAACAATCCGTCATCGCGTATAATAAGCGAAATGAAGGGGAAATCATTGGCTATGATAAACACTTTGCCCCAACTTGTTTCAGAGAGCATTCTTATCGTTATGATAGTTTTGATCCTAAATATGAAACATTGAAATACACAAGACCAAAGGAATGCAGCGACTGTCCCTTAGCTAATGAAGGTATTTGCCAAAAGGTTTATAAAGTGAAAATCACTTCAGACCTTCGCAGATATACCGCACCAGCACGCGGGTCACAAGCATGGAAAAACATTTTCAAACGTCGTACTGCCGTAGAACGGGTTAATGCCTATCTGAAAGAATTCTTTCAACTGAACAATGTTCGCTATCGTACTGGGAAACGTGCAAAAATTCATTTTGACATGGTAACCCTTATTTATAATGCTTCAAAGTTAGCCGCAGACCGAATTAATGTACAATTAAATCAGCAACAAGTAGCATGATTTCTGTTTTTAAAAATATATTTTAGAAATTCTGTAGGATTCTGTATTTTTAAAAAGAGCAATTATGAAATTGACTCAAACAGTTAAACTTTATTTTAAATCTACACATTTGTTGGTTTGGAATAAAGTCTGATTAAAATGTCCTTGCAAAAGTTGATTCTATAATTGAGAAAATCTATGCATTTTAAAAAAAGATTGATCAAAATGCGTGTGTTTGATTTTGGAGTAGATTTAGTATTTATAAAAAAGTTTGATCAAATTGATCTATGAGAATCAAATTTAATCATTTCTAATTTGTCAGAACTAATGTAAGGACTTTTTAAATTATAGATAATAATATCATTTTTTCTATGCTCATTTTTCTTTATAAATAATTTTAAGAAATTAAAATCATGTGTAGAAACTATGAGTTGCTTTTCTATATTATTTAAAACGTCACACATAGTGTATTGATTAATGTCATCCATATTTTGGATTGGATCATCTATACCTACAAAATTTAGTGAATGTATTTGTTGTTCTTTATTAATTGCTAAAAATATAGATATGGCTAATACATTTAATTGCCCTGAACTTAAAATATTTTTAGCATTACTTTTTCCACCAGGCTTATCACGTAATTCTTTATTATACGCTACTTTTATATTTATTTGCTCTTCGCTTCCTTCAAATACTAAATCACAATCACTTGGAATCGGATCTAAATATCTAAAATATCTTTGCACGGTAGAATGGCCTCGATTAAGAAAATCCGAAATCCCATCTCCTATCAAACTTCGTTTTTCTTGCTTATATTTTTCTAATAAACCTATATAAGAATTCAATTTGCCCATTTTAGAGTTTAAATCATTTTTGTTTTTTTGGATATTAGAGATTTGTTTTAGAACATTATTATTAATTTCCTGTTTCACTAACAAATCTTTAATAAAATTTATTTCATCAATCTCAATGTCAATTTTTTGTATTGATTCTAAAACAAAATCAAATATTTCTATAAACCTTTGATTATATTGATTCTCATTCAATAAACTTTGTAGATTGAGAATAATTAATTTAACGCTTGAAATATTATGCTTTATTTCTTTAAGTAAAGAAATATTACTTTGATATTTCGCATTCACAAAATATTTTCTCGCAGTATTCTTATCAATACTTTTTTTCAGGTCTTTAGCAGACTTTATTTTATTCGTAACTTTAGAGGTTTTTTCATAACCTGATATATCACTTGATACTTTTTCTATTTTTAAAATTACTTCAATAGCTTCTTTTCTTTGATTTATTTCTAGCGAATTTTTTGCTAAATGCTCTTCTAGAATAGATTGTTTTTCTGAAAATAACATTTCATCAAATAAATCTGATGATTTATAATTAGCTATTTCATTATCAAAGCTTTTTATTTTAGTTTCATTTTCCTCTTGATTTCTTTTTAGCCTTCTAATTTCTTCATTTAATTTCTTCTTTCTATTTTCAAGATGTTTTGATAATCTTATAGTTTTCTCATAATAACTACTTTCATCATTAAGTTGATTCAAATAATCATTTAAATTTTGAGCTATATCACTATTTAAATTATTTGTTTGTGAAGAACAAACAGGACAATAATTTAAATCATATTTATTCGTGTATACTTGAACATCTCTAATGCCTGATATTAACTTAGCTAGAACTTGATCTTTATTCTCCTCAATAATTCTCTCTATTTTCTCCAATACACTATTATTTTTTTGAAGGTGAATACTTATTCGTTCTAATTTTTCCATTATAAAAACAATAGATTTTTTTGCATTTTCAATGTAAGCGTAAAATAATCCCCACCTGTCAACCAGATGGGGATCGAGTTATTATTTAGGTAAGTTTTTAAAATCTATGCAAACGATTGGAAGTGTTGTTGACCAAGGCAGTACTTTATCCAGGGCATTTTTATCTGTCAGATC
Organism: Heyndrickxia sporothermodurans; assembly: GCA_016756695.1. Taxonomy (GTDB): domain Bacteria; phylum Bacillota; class Bacilli; order Bacillales; family Bacillaceae_C; genus Heyndrickxia; species Heyndrickxia sporothermodurans. The sequence goes on along the minus strand of CP066701.1, from coordinate 2,360,896 downwards.
AATGTTAGGTAACTTCTCAAATAAATAGCGAAGGTAATAATATGGGTTTAGGCCATTTTCCTTTGCTGTTTCCACAATGCTATAAATGATTGCGCTAGCCCTTGCACCTTTCGGTGTATTTGAAAAAAGGAAGTTTTTTCTCCCAATAACAAAGGGCTTTATTGAGCGCTCGCTTCTATTATTATCAATTTCTAATCGTCCATCCTCTAGGAATGCCACTAATTTCTTCCATTGATTGAGACAGTAGGTAATCGCCTGACCTAAAGCGCTTTTTGGTAACACTTTTTGCTTCTGTATTTTTAGCCATGACAAAAAAGCATCCAAGACTGGCTTGCTGCGTTCTAATCGTTTTTCGTATCGTTCCATAGAGGATAACTCCTTTAGGTCGCGCTCAATGCGATATAGTTGGTTACAGTATTGGAGACCTTCCATTGCTGCTACTCCTGATGTCAGACGCTTTGAAGAAGGCAATACTTTTAAAGCCTCATCAAATTTACGTCGAGCATGAGCCATGCAACCGACCAGTTTTACATTAGGTACCTTATGGTACCCGGCGTATCCATCAACCTGTAAATATCCTTTAAACCCTGACAGGAATTTCTCGGCATTTTTGCCTGACCTAGTTTCCTGATAATCGTAAAGGATGATTGAAGGTCCTTCTTTTCCAGTACGGTAGAGCCAGAGATATGATTTTGAGGTGGCTGGTGACCGGGTTCGTGAAGTACCTGCAGGGTCGATTCGTCCGCATGTAAAATATCCTTTTCAAAAGAAGTTGATGCATGCGATCATAAAGTGGGCTCAACCACCGGTTGGCCCCGTGAATCATCCAATTGGCAAGGGTTTGGCGTGATAACGGTACCCCCAATCTGGAAAATTGCTTTTCTTGCCGGTATAATGGCAGCCCATCCACATATTTTTGATTCATAATATGTGCCATTAAAGAAGGAGATGCTAAACTACCTGAATGAACCGGTTTAGGCATTGGTGCTGTTACAACCGGAGTTTCAATTTCTTCACGTTCACAATGGCGGCAAGAGTAAATGGACTGAACATGTTTAACAACTTTCAATTCCGCAGGAATGTATTTTAGTTCCTGGCGTACTTGCGTACTCATTTCATGCAGATTTCCACCGCAACACGAACAAACCTGCTCTTCAGGGGATAAACGATATTCAATCGTCTCCACAGGCAAGTTTTCTAACATCAGTTCACGTTGTACCGAACTTTGCGGCGCCGTTGATAAGTAATAGATTCCAAAGTAGGTTCCGGCAAATCTGGATTAGCTTCATTTTCTACTTCATTAAAAAGTTCCAATTGATCGGGGTTGGTTTTTTCACTGGAAAAGCCGAATCTATTTTTCTGCAGAAGGCGAAGCTGTTCTTCAGTCCATTTTAATTTGGTACTCTAACGCGCTCTGCTTTTTAGCTTCGCCTCTAATTCCGCATTTTGTTTCTCCAGCATTTCCAAGCGTTGCAGGAGTTCTTCAATTGTAGGGGTTGGGGTAGTTGAATTCGCTGTCTTTTTCATAAATATATTATACGATAAAATAGGTAAATTCCTGATTTTTCATTATTTAAATTACTGTTCTTGCTGTTACAACAGGGTGTGCCTGTTTTTGTTCCAATGATAATCCATCTAATAACCACCTTAATTGGCGTGGACTTATTTTCAGAGGACCCGAATTATTATCTGATGGTAATGAAAATTTCCTCTCTCCAGCCGGCGATAATAAAGCCAAAAACCGTTATGATCCCATTGAAGAATTTTCAACTTGTCTCGCGCCGGTTACAAAAACAAATAAACTCGAAGAAAAAGATCTAACTCGAATTCTTCTTTTACAAGAGCACCAATCCATCGATAGATTTCCGTAAATCTGTGACACCTTGTGCGAGGTAGACACGATCAACCGTAACTTCTTTTAGCATACTGATTTCAATGCCTTAACTACTTCCGCCAGTAGTGTTGGATTAAAGCCAGGTTTAACCACGATGGATGCTGAACCAACATTTATATGTAATGTTTCATTCTGTTGCTCAGATTCTTCTAATGTAACCGGAATCCACTTGCTGTTAGAATCTTGGGTTGAATAGAAATTATCGGCTTTATAAAGCCAATACTTTAACTGATGAATACTTATTTCATTGATTTCACACCATTTGGATTGGGTGAGGCCACTCGCTCTGAAAAGAGCGATCCTACGCTCCCATTCCTTACGCAATTCTGGATTATTTCTTTGGGACATAAAAAAACCTCCTCAAACTTTGATTTGAAGAGATTATCTCACAGGTACTATATATGTTAATAGGTGTATTCTATTTGACTCTTACTTTTCAATCAGAGGAATATTTATACTTTTAAATTTTACAGCTGCTAAATTGTATTCTAGCTTTAATTTCTCACTTCTTAGTAATTCAAGCTTTTCATTTAATTCATCGATATTACTTTCTTCAACATTTAACTCTTTCAATAAAATCTGTAGACCATTAAGCTCACCTTTTAATCCGTTAACTTTTTCTAAATTCTCTTCTAAATTTGACAAACTCAGTATTTTATCGCTTAAACGTTCTAACAGAAGTTCTGCTTTTTTATTTTTACCTAAAAGAAGTTCTTCTCTAGATTCATAATCATTCAAAAGATTCTTCAATTCATTAAGGCTACTATTTCTTTGCCCATCTTCTATTTTACTGTAAAATTCTATGTATTTCTCTAAATGGTTTTTAGTATTTAGTCTTTTAGCTATTTCATTTTCCACATTGATTTTTGTATTGCCATCCGATAATAAAATTCCATACGTACTCGATAATTCGTCTAATTTCTCTCTTTCAAAATAATGCATTGTTTCTTTCTTGTTTATTATAGCCTTATCTAACTCACTAATTTGGTCAGATAAATTATCTTTATTTTTTTCTAAACCTTTTAATACTCTTTTAAAATTATCAAATTCGAGAAGCATTGATTTTAAACCCATTATATTAGCTAAAGCTTTATACCGTTCTTTCGCATCTTCACTTGTAATAAAATCTGTCACTTGATCTTGAGATAGAATATAAGCTTGCTTTAATAATTGACTAAAACCCCCTCGTTCATATGTAAGCGTAAAATAATCCCCACCTGTCAACCAGATGGGGATCGAGTTATTATTTAGGTAAGTTTTTAAAATCTATGCAAACGATTGGAAGTGTTGTTGACCAAGGCAGTACTTTATCCAGGGCATTTTTATCTGTCAGATCAATGTTAGGTAACTTCTCAAATAAATAGCGAAGGTAATAATATGGGTTTAGGCCATTTTCCTTTGCTGTTTCCACAATGCTATAAATGATTGCGCTAGCCCTTGCACCTTTCGGTGTATTTGAAAAAAGGAAGTTTTTTCTCCCAATAACAAAGGGCTTTATTGAGCGCTCGCTTCTATTATTATCAATTTCTAATCGTCCATCCTCTAGGAATGCCACTAATTTCTTCCATTGATTGAGACAGTAGGTAATCGCCTGACCTAAAGCGCTTTTTGGTAACACTTTTTGCTTCTGTATTTTTAGCCATGACAAAAAAGCATCCAAGACTGGCTTGCGTTCTAATCGTTTTCGTATCGTTCCATAGAGGATAACTCCTTTAGGTCGCGCTCAATGCGATATAGTTGGTTACAGTATTGGAGACCTTCCATTGTCGCTACTCCTGATGTCAGACGCTTTGAAGAAGGCAATACTTTTAAAGCCTCATCAAATTTACGTCGAGCATGAGCCATGCAACCGACCAGTTTTACACATTAGGTACCTTATGGTACCCGGCGTATCCATCAACCTGTAAATATCCTTTAAACCCTGACAGGAATTTCTCGGCATTTTTGCCTGACCTAGTTTCCTGATAATCGTAAAGGATGATTGAAGGTCCTTCTTTTCCAGTACGGTAGAGCCAGAGATATGATTTTGAGGTGGCTGGTACTGACCGGGTTCGTGAAGTACCTGCAGGGTCGATTCGTCCGCATGTAAAATATCCTTTTCCAAAAGAAGTTGATGCATGCGATCATAAAGTGGGCTCAACCACCGGTTGGTACCCGTGAATCATCCAATTGGCAAGGGTTTGGCGTGATAACGGTACCCCAATCTGGAAAATTGCTTTTCTTGCCGGTATAATGGCGTACCATCCACATATTTTTGATTCATAATATGTGCCATTAAAGAAGGAGATGCTAAACTACCTGAATGAACCGGTTTAGGCATTGGTGCTGTTACAACCGGAGTTTCAATTTCTTCACGTTCACAATGGCGGCAAGAGTAAATGGACTGAACATGTTTAACAACTTTCAATTCCGCAGGAATGTATTTTAGTTCCTGGCGTACTTGCGTACTCATTTCATGCAGATTTCCACCGCAACACGAACAAACCTGCTCTTCAGGGGATAAACGATATTCAATCGTCTCCACAGGCAAGTTTTCTAACATCAGTTCACGTTGGCCGCGAACTTTGCGGCGCCGTTGATAAGTAATAGATTCCAAAGTAGGTTCCGGCAAATCTGGATTAGCTTCATTTTCTACTTCATTAAAAAGTTCCAATTGATCGGGGTTGGTTTTTTCACTGGAAAAGCCGAATCTATTTTTCTGCAGAAGGCGAAGCTGTTCTTCAGTCCATTTTAATTTGGCCTCTAACGCGCTCTGCTTTTTTAGCTTCGCCTCTAATTCCGCATTTTGTTTCTCCAGCATTTCCAAGCGTTGCAGGAGTTCTTCAATTGTAGGGGTTGGGGTAGTTGAATTCGCTGTCTTTTTCATAAATATATTATACGATAAAATAGGTAAATTCCCTGATTTTTCATTATTTAAATTACTGTTCTTGCTGTTACAACAGGGTGTGCCTGTTTTTGTTCCAATGATAATCCATCTAATAACCACCTTAATTGGCGTGGACTTATTTTCAGAGGACCCGAATTATTATCTGATGGCCAATGAAAATTTCCTCTCTCCAGCCGGCGATAATAAAGCCAAAAACCGTTATGATCCCATTGAAGAATTTTCAACTTGTCTCGCTGCCGGTTACAAAAAACAAATAAACTCGAAGAAAAAAGATCTAACTCGAATTCTTCTTTTACAAGAGCAGCCAATCCATCGATAGATTTCCGTAAATCTGTGACACCTTGTGCGAGGTAGACACGATCAACCGTAACTTCTTTTAGCATACTGATTTCAATGCCTTAACTACTTCCGCCAGTAGTGTTGGATTAAAGCCAGGTTTAACCACGATGGATGCTGAACCAACATTTATATGTAATGTTTCATTCTGTTGCTCAGATTCTTCTAATGTAACCGGAATCCACTTGCTGTTAGAATCTTGGGTTGAATAGAAATTATCGGCTTTATAAAGCCAATACTTTAACTGATGAATACTTATTTCATTGATTTCACACCATTTGGATTGGGTGAGGCCACTCGCTTTGAAAAGAGCGATCCTACGCTCCCATTCCTTACGCAATTCTGGATTATTTCTTTGGGACATAAAAAAACCTCCTCAAACTTTGATTTGAAGAGATTATCTCACAGGTACTATATATGTTAATAGGTGTATTCTATTTGACTCTTACCTCGTTCATATGTAATAGAATTCGCAGTGTGCATTTTTAAGAAATTTTCTATTTGTTCTTGACCAATATGAACATTTTCATCTTTTGATATAATTCTCACTTGCAAATTTCCAACGTTACCATTTGTTACATTAAAGTATCTAATTAAAGTATTCCCATCGAATTCCAAAGCAACTGCTACTTCAAAGCTCTCTTCAATATGAATTCTTTTATTAGCAATATCGTATTTTAGCTCATTTTCTGAACCATCAAATCTATTTATTTTTCCTGTTAAACACCATTCAATAGCATCAAAGAAAGAACTTTTACCAAATCCATTGGCACCGTATAGAAGTATAACTTCCTTGGATAAATCAAATACGACCTCGCCCATATAGTTTTTAAAATTCTTTATTATCAACTTTTGAATGTTCATAATCAATTTCCATCCCTTGCATTAAAGTATTTACTATTTCCCCAACTTGATAATCTTTCAATTTAATATTTTCACTATCATATTGTTTTAAAAGAGAAAATAACACTTTCACTTCCTCATTATATTCAGTTTCCCTTAAATTTTCTGCATTACCTCCGTTTTTATCGACTGTATTATCCAAAAATGGAATTCGATTTAAATCATTTTCATCCCTAACAACATACTCTATAGCCCCTAAATAAACTTGGACAGTAAGAGTAATAAATATTATACTACTTAATGTACCAAGGAGGCTGACATAATGAAACGAACAAAACACTCAAAAGATTTCAAATTACAAGTCGTAAAAGAAGCCACTGAGACAGGCAATAATTCGTTAGTAGCACGTCGATACGAACTGAATCCGAACATGGTAAGTCGTTGGATTCGTGAATATAAAGATGGCAAATACGGTGAAGTAGATGTTACTGTGCTGCCAGATATTGATTCTAAAGAGTTATCCGAGGAAAATGAAAAGCTAAAAATAATATTAGGTGAAAAAGACCTTGAAATCGCCATTCTACGAGATCTTATAAAAAAGAAAAACCCTCACTTGCTGAAAAACTTGAAGTAGCCGATCGTTGGATTCAAAAGTAAGAGTCAAATAGAATACACCTATTAACATATATAGTACCTGTGAGATAATCTCTTCAAATCAAAGTTTGAGGAGGTTTTTTTATGTCCCAAAGAAATAATCCAGAATTGCGTAAGGAATGGGAGCGTAGGATCGCTCTTTTCAGAGCGAGTGGCCTCACCCAATCCAAATGGTGTGAAATCAATGAAATAAGTATTCATCAGTTAAAGTATTGGCTTTATAAAGCCGATAATTTCTATTCAACCCAAGATTCTAACAGCAAGTGGATTCCGGTTACATTAGAAGAATCTGAGCAACAGAATGAAACATTACATATAAATGTTGGTTCAGCATCCATCGTGGTTAAACCTGGCTTTAATCCAACACTACTGGCGGAAGTAGTTAAGGCATTGAAATCAGTATGCTAAAAGAAGTTACGGTTGATCGTGTCTACCTCGCACAAGGTGTCACAGATTTACGGAAATCTATCGATGGATTGGTCGCTCTTGTAAAAGAAGAATTCGAGTTAGATCTTTTTCTTCGAGTTTATTTGTTTTTGTAACCGCGCGAGACAAGTTGAAAATTCTTCAATGGGATCATAACGGTTTTTGGCTTTATTATCGCCGGCTGGAGAGAGGAAATTTTCATTAGCCATCAGATAATAATTCGGGTCCTCTGAAAATAAGTCCACGCCAATTAAGGTGGTTATTAGATGGATTATCATTGGAACAAAAACAGGCACACCCTGTTGTAACAGCAAGAACAGTAATTTAAATAATGAAAAATCAGGGAATTTACCTATTTTATCGTATAATATATTTATGAAAAAGACAGCGAATTCAACTACCCCAACCCCTACAATTGAAGAACTCCTGCAACGCTTGGAAATGCTGGAGAAACAAAATGCGGAATTAGAGGCGAAGCTAAAAAAGCAGAGCGCGTTAGATACCAAATTAAATGGACTGAAGAACAGCTTCGCCTTCTGCAGAAAAATAGATTCGGCTTTTCCAGTGAAAAACCAACCCCGATCAATTGGAACTTTTTAATGAAGTAGAAAATGAAGCTAATCCAGATTTGCCGGAACCTACTTTGGAATCTATTACTTATCAACGGCGCCGCAAAGTTCGCGGCCAACGTGAACTGATGTTAGAAAACTTGCCTGTGGAGACGATTGAATATCGTTTATCCCCTGAAGAGCAGGTTTGTTCGTGTTGCGGTGGAAATCTGCATGAAATGAGTACGCAAGTACGCCAGGAACTAAAATACATTCCTGCGGAATTGAAAGTTGTTAAACATGTTCAGTCCATTTACTCTTGCCGCCATTGTGAACGTGAAGAAATTGAAACTCCGGTTGTAACAGCACCAATGCCTAAACCGGTTCATTCAGGTAGTTTAGCATCTCCTTCTTTAATGGCACATATTATGAATCAAAAATATGTGGATGGGCTGCCATTATACCGGCAAGAAAAGCAATTTTCCAGATTGGGGGTACCGTTATCACGCCAAACCCTTGCCAATTGGATGATTCACGGGGCCAACCGGTGGTTGAGCCCACTTTATGATCGCATGCATCAACTTCTTTTGGAAAAGGATATTTTACATGCGGACGAATCGACCCTGCAGGTACTTCACGAACCCGGTCGGCCAGCCACCTCAAAATCATATCTCTGGCTCTACCGTACTGGAAAAGAAGGACCTTCAATCATCCTTTACGATTATCAGGAAACTAGGTCAGGCAAAAATGCCGAGAAATTCCTGTCAGGGTTTAAAGGATATTTACAGGTTGATGGATACGCCGGGTACCATAAGGTACCTAATGTAAAACTGGTCGGTTGCATGGCTCATGCTCGACGTAAATTTGATGAGGCTTTAAAAGTATTGCCTTCTTCAAAGCGTCTGACATCAGGAGTAGCAGCAATGGAAGGTCTCCAATACTGTAACCAACTATATCGCATTGAGCGCGACCTAAAGGAGTTATCCTCTATGGAACGATACGAAAAACGATTAGAACGCAGCAAGCCAGTCTTGGATGCTTTTTTGTCATGGCTAAAAATACAGAAGCAAAAAGTGTTACCAAAAAGCGCTTTAGGTCAGGCGATTACCTACTGTCTCAATCAATGGAAGAAATTAGTGGCATTCCTAGAGGATGGACGATTAGAAATTGATAATAATAGAAGCGAGCGCTCAATAAAGCCCTTTGTTATTGGGAGAAAAAACTTCCTTTTTTCAAATACACCGAAAGGTGCAAGGGCTAGCGCAATCATTTATAGCATTGTGGAAACAGCAAAGGAAAATGGCCTAAACCCATATTATTACCTTCGCTATTTATTTGAGAAGTTACCTAACATTGATCTGACAGATAAAAATGCCCTGGATAAAGTACTGCCTTGGTCAACAACACTTCCAATCGTTTGCATAGATTTTAAAAACTTACCTAAATAATAACTCGATCCCCATCTGGTTGACAGGTGGGGATTATTTTACGCTTACATTCAAAAAGGCTACCCGATCAAAAAAGTGCTGAAAATCATTGGTATTTCTCGATCCACATACTATTATCAAAAGAACTATCGTGTGGAAGAGAAGAAAGTAAGTGAGGGACGGCCAGCACCCGGTTATTCCATCAAAGAGGACGGCCAAAAGGTATCTGATGAACAAATCAAAGAATACCTACTTGAAGAAATTGCAGGCGATGGCTTCAACTATGGCTATCGTAAATTAACAAAATTACTTCGTCGAAAATACCATCTTATCATTAACAAGAAAAAAGTTTACCGGTTGTGCAAAGAACTTGATATTTTACGCCCGCAACGGCAAAAGAAAGTCTCATACCCTAGAAAACTAGCACGAAATCGGACGATTAAAAGTTCGAACAAATTATGGGAAATTGACATTAAATATGGCTACATCGAAGGTGAAGACCGATTCTTCTTTGTATTGTCCATCATCGATGTGTATGATCGTAGTATTGTCGAATACTATATGGGATTAAGCTGCACAGCAAAAGACCTAAAACAAACTCTTTTGCGGGCATTATTCAAGCGCCAGCAGATAAATGAAAGGGAAAAACCTGTGATTCGCACAGACAATGGGCCACAGTTTATCTCCCATACCTTTGAAGAATTTTGTAAAAAAAATACACTAGAACATGAAAGAATTCCACCAAAAACGCCAAATATGAATGCTCACATTGAGTCTTTTCATAGAATTTTTGAAGATGATTGTTTATCAAGATGGCAATTTGAAACGTATGCACAAGCCTATGAATCAGTCGCAGAGTTTATGGTGTTTTATAACGAAAGACGCATGCATTCTAGTATTTTAGACTTATCGCCAAATGAGTTTTATGAACAGCAACAATGTGAAAACGTGAAAATCAAAGAGGTACGGGTTTAATCGCCCCTTCCATTTTTTCTTCCTTTTGTCCCAAAAATTATTTCAGCCATTTCTGGAATGGAATCAAGGGCGACGATAGTCGGGCGAAGCCTTTACCCTTGAAGGAATGGAAGCAATGGCTATGATCTCAAAAGGACAAAAGGAAACGAAAAAGAATGTAATTTTAAGATAAAGTGAGATTAAGAGAAATACTGTCCAAAATTCGGGGGTTAATCCGCATACTTTCTTAACGCTATATTATTACGCTCTATCATGAAAAACTTTTCATAGTTTATTTCTTCATCTGTACAAAGGATTAAATAACTATTATAAATATTTTCACTTTGCTCTAATAGCAGTATTCTTATTTGATTGGAATAGATATTTATATTTTCAAGTTCTAATTCCATGTGTAATCGCTTAAGAAAAACTCTAATTGTTTCATTTCCATATAGGGAAAAGCCTAGCTTCTCCACTTCTTCATTTTCTAATGCTTTAAAATTCTTTTGAATTAGTCTATTATGTACTAAATTAAAATTATTCAAAGAACACCCACCTCTAACTCTTCTAACATTTCCACTAAATACTTTTTTATATCATCTTCTTCCAAAGCATCATAAAAATCAGCTTTCATAATATTACCGGGTAATAATTTAGCTATGATTGGAACCTCATTTAGTTTTTGGTTATCTTCTAACTCTTCAATATCTATTGATTCCTTAACGTATATCTTGAGAGGTTCAATTTTGTCAAACTTTCTATCATTATAATTTTGTATAATGATATTTAAATCTATTCCCATTAAATAAAGCTGCTCTTTTAAACTTGCATTTTTTATAATACCGTTTAATCTTTCAATAACTTCGGGTTTCTTTTTTGCAACTTCTAATCTTAAAAATGCAAAAATTTCATCTATACCTTCAAATTTTTTCGCTACCAATGATTCGTTTCCATCAAATCTTGTCTTTTTATTTTTACTCACTGTGAGCATTATTATTAGAGTAAATAACTCCAATAAACTATTTTCTTTCATATTAGTACTTAATCTTGAATAAATTGAGGTTTTATTAGTGCCATCAAATAGACGTTCAAATAATTTTTTTATATCTCCACCCTCATTTAATATCCAACACTCTAAATACTCCTTATATTCATATATTAAACTATTAACGATTTCTGAATTTCTAAAGTCTTTAACGCTATTTAATAATTCATCTATAACTCTATTAATAATAGTAATGCCTTCATGCTGGTTTACTATTACACTGGCTTGGGACAGTGCTTTCTTTCTAACAATATCTAATAAATTAACGATCTTTTCCTTTGTAATAATTAATCGTTCTATATTAGTTTTATCAGTACATTCTTCAAATAAATACCCTATAATAAAATTTAAATCTGAAACGCCAATAGATATATTTTCCCCATACCCACTAAAAATAATTCTATTAAGTTTCATACATAAATAATCTTGAAACTTATCTATTTCTTGCAAAGATGATCCCGTATGTAAATAAAAACGTTTTAGTAGTGACTCTATACTTTCTCCACATAAACTTAAATAAGTAAATTCTGTTCCTTTATCGTCAAACACTTTCTCCGATAATACTTTGAGTAAACCATCATCTGAAGAAACATCTTTATTAAATAGCTTATTATCTGAATGAATTTCATAATTCTTAGCCCTTGTGTATCAAGGGGTTTAAGAGATAAAAAAAGAAGTACCTCCCCAAATCTTGTATAATGGTAGTTGACCAGTAAGCCCCCATTCAAACAACGCATATAAATGATCAGCACCCCTTAGTACAATAATCGTATCAATTAAGGAGGTGCTTTTCCTATGTCACAACAAAAACTAACAATCGTCCCCGTTTCAATACAACCAGAAAAAAATATTATAACATCCACAACTTCGAAAGATCCTTCAAATAGCTTTTGCACAATCAAAATTGAAGCTGCTGAAATTTCCTTCTTCAACGGCGTAGATGAGCACATCATCCAAACGGTCATGAGGGAGTTGAAAAATCTATGAAACATGATTATACCAGTGTAAAAAACATTTATATTATTTGCGGTAAAACAGATATGAGGAAGGGAATTGATGGATTAGCAACGCTAATTCAAGATTCTTTCGAACTTGATCCATATGGAGATTCTATTTTCCTTTTCTCTGGTTGGAGTAAAGACCGTTATAAATGTTTATATTTTGATGGCGATGGTTTCGCCATGCTTTATAAGCGACTAGATGGAGGAAAACTTCAATGGCCAAAAGATGAAAATGAAGTACGTAAACTTTCGCAACAGGAGGTTCGCTGGTTGTTAGAAGGGTTGTCCATTCAGCAACCAAAGGCCATTCAAAAATCACAAAAAGGAGTATTCTAAACAAGCTAGAAATGTTGGTTTATAGCCATTTTCAACTTCGCTTTCTACGTTAAAAATGTTATAATATAACTAACTTATGGTGAACGAAAAGTGGTGAAATAAATGGTTAATACTTCTTCCAATAACAAGAATCCATATGGGAAATTAATTCGACTTCTCGAAGAACAATTGGCTCATTCAAATCAACAAAACAAAGACTTATCGAAAAAGCTAGATCAATCAACTAAACAGATTGAAGCGCTAACTGAACAAATTCGCCATTTAACAAAACTTTTATATGGATCGAAATCCGAAAAATCGAAATACAACGTACCAGATGGGCAAGGCTCATTATTTGATGATGACCCGGCTTTTAGCGAACCTGAGCACACAGAAGAACAAAGCCAACAGACAATCTCTTATACTGTTGTACGAAAAGTTAAATCAAAAAAACGAAATGATTCCTTGCATGATGGTATTGAAGTAGAAGCTATTCACCATCATCCGAAAAATACAATCTGTGACTGTTGCCAAGGGCAAATGATTGAAATTGGTAGTACACTTGTACGTGAAGAAGCAAAATTTATTCCTGCAAAAATGATGAAAGTACAGCACATTGAACATGCGTATGAATGTAAAGACTGCAAAGTTGATTCATCACAGCCAGCACAAATCAAACGCGGGAAAGCACCACAACCAGCGATTCAGCGTAGCATCGCAAGTCCTAGCGTACTTGCCAAAGTCATCTATGATAAATTTGCACAATATTTACCTCTTTACCGTCAGGTAAAGGAATGGAATCGCTATGGACTGAATACCAATGATAAAAACCTATCGAATTGGGTTATCCGTGTAGCACATGATTGGCTGTTACCTGTATACGAACGAATGAAAGAGTTGATGATGGCAAAATCGGTTTTGCATGTCGATGAAACATACGGACAAATTATCAACCGATCCGATGGGAAATCTGGCCAAGCCAATGCGTATAATTGGGTGTTTCGAAGTGTGCCAAGCCAAGGGCCAACAATGACTCTCTTTCAAAGCGCATTATCTCGAGCTCGATCTGTCCTTGAAAGTTTTATTGAAGGCTTTTCTGGAACGATTGTGTGTGATGGTTATTCTGCTTATGATAAGTTGGAAGGCGTTAATTTCGCAAATTGTTGGGCGCATGTTCGTCGTTATTGGCTGAAAGCTGATAGCAAAAATGGTAGAATCGGTGTGAAATATTGTGATGATTTATATCGACTAGAAAGGCAATTTAAACGTTTGTCTCCGAGTAAACGAAGAAAAAAACGTCAAAAGTACTCGAAGCCAATCGTGGAGGAATTCCTTCACTGGGTTGAAACATCACCATTTTACGGAAAAAATGCGTTAGCAAAAGCAGCTGAATACACATTAAACAGGGCAAATGGACTCAAATTATTCCTGAATGATGGGCGAATTGAAATGGATAATAATCCAGCCGAGAACGCCATCCGTCCCAACGTTATAGGAAGAAAAAATTGGCTCTTTAGTGTAAGTGAAGCTGGTGCAAAAGCGAATGCCATCTGTTTAAGTATTGCTGAAACTGCCAAAAGTAACGGCGTTGATTTCTATGAATATATAAAGAAACTTTTTACGGATTTACCAAATCTCGGCGTCCAACAAAACCCTGAAATTTTAGATCAATACATGCCCTGGTCAAAAATGATTCAGGCAGAATGTAGCAAATAAATGAAATAGCCGTAATTCGATTAAAAAAGTCAGAATTTACGGCTATTTACGATGCGTACCGAAAGGTACACTTATTTTTTATAATTCGGGCTTACGTTGACCACAAACCATAAAAAGACTGGAGGAGTACTTCTTATGACTATTATACGACAACCTAGCCTATTTGGCATACAGGAATTATTTGACATGGAACCTACCCAAAAATATGAAGCCATTATTTCAGCGGTAGATTTGGATTCGATGTACCATCAAGTGGCGAAAAAATCACGGTTGGGTGCACCGGAAGAACTAAACTATGCAGCCATGATTATCTCCACCTTTGTAAGATACATAGAGCGCATCCCTACGATGAAGGATCTTATAAAACGTCTTCATGATGATCTAGCTTTTAAGTTAAATTGTGGCTTTTTGGTTTCTGATCATGTGCCTTCAGAATCCTCCTATTCACGTCTCATAACGAAATTGGAGGAAAGCGATATCCTTGAGAAAGAACAAGAAAAAGTGGTCCTCCAGGCTATTGCAGAAGGTTTCATCACGGATGATACAGTGGCCATTGATGCAACCCATTTTGAAGCACGAGACCAAGCGCAGCCAAAAGAAGAAAAGCCAAAATCTGAACCCCAAAAACGTGGTCGGAAATCAAAAGATGAGCGTGACGGGTGGCTTAAAGAACAAGCTGAAACGGAAGCCAATTTACCTTTATATGATAGAAAAATTGTGGCCCAATTAGATGTTCCCCTAGCCGAACTACGTGCCGAAGTTCCCCAAGACCCTAAATGGGGCGTGAAAAAGAACTCAGAAGGACAAAATGTTTTTTGGTTTGGCTACAAAGGTCATTTAGCCGTTGGTACATCAAGCCAATACATTCTACAGGCTCTTTTTTCATCTGGGAGTCTAAATGATGGTAAGGCAGCTATCCCTTTACTGAAAGGAATTCAGGAACGCCTTCACCTTCCATTACGTTATCAAACAATGGATGCGGGCTATGACTATGAACCCATATACGAGCAGGTACATCGAATGGGACAACAATCCGTCATCGCGTATAATAAGCGAAATGAAGGGGAAATCATTGGCTATGATAAACACTTTGCCCCAACTTGTTTCAGAGAGCATTCTTATCGTTATGATAGTTTTGATCCTAAATATGAAACATTGAAATACACAAGACCAAAGGAATGCAGCGACTGTCCCTTAGCTAATGAAGGTATTTGCCAAAAGGTTTATAAAGTGAAAATCACTTCAGACCTTCGCAGATATACCGCACCAGCACGCGGGTCACAAGCATGGAAAAACATTTTCAAACGTCGTACTGCCGTAGAACGGGTTAATGCCTATCTGAAAGAATTCTTTCAACTGAACAATGTTCGCTATCGTACTGGGAAACGTGCAAAAATTCATTTTGACATGGTAACCCTTATTTATAATGCTTCAAAGTTAGCCGCAGACCGAATTAATGTACAATTAAATCAGCAACAAGTAGCATGATTTCTGTTTTTAAAAATATATTTTAGAAATTCTGTAGGATTCTGTATTTTTAAAAAGAGCAATTATGAAATTGACTCACATAGAAGTGTTATACTATTTAATTATCAGGAATGAAAATATTTATACCAACTTCACATTTGTATTTGATAAATTAAAATTGAGCCACATTTCAATGGTTCGATCACAAAAAAAATAAGCCACTTGATTTCCAATTAACAAATCCTCTCTTAAGATTGAAAGTGACCAAACTTTTAATATAGAGAGAGGAAAAAAGGATGATCAACATGGCTCAATTTTATAATATCAAATTCTTACATGAGGTAGAAGGGCTGTCACAGCGACAGATTGCCCAAAAATTGGGGATTTCGAGAAATACCGTTAGTAAATATCTTAAACAGAATGAAGCTCCCACAACTATAAATCGGCAAAATAGCTATATCGGAAGAGAATACTCTGATGAAACAAGGAGAGTCTTGCCAATAATAGATCAGTGGCTTGAAGATGATCTCAAACGTTGGGGAAAACAAAAACATACTGCAGCTCGAATATTTCGTAGATTGCAAGATGAATATAATTTTAAAGGCTCCGAATCAAATATCCGTAAGGTTGTTGCCAAACGCAGGAAAAAACTACAGGATGTCTTTATCCCTCTTGATTTTCAACTCAGCCACCAATTCCAATTCGACTGGGGAGAGGCGGATATTATTCTACAGGGTCGAACACAACGAATTTACCTCTTTTGTATGCAGCTTTCGGCAAGTCGAGTACGATTTGCACGCGCATACCTTCATGAGAAACAAGAGGCTTTCTTAGATGGCTTTGTCCATGCGTTTGAGTTCTTTGGTGGTGTACCAACAGAAGGGCTTTTTGATAACTTAAAAACAGCTGTAGTAAAAATACTCCAAGGTAGAGATCGCTTGGAACAGGAGGCATTCCTAGCTTTACAAGCTCACTACTTGTTCAAGGCAGAATTTTGTAATGTCCGGTCTGGAAATGAAAAAGTATAGAAGGAACAGTTGGGTATGTAAGAAGAAATGCCCTTGTCCCGTTACCCGAAGTCCAATCATTGGATGAATTAAATGACCACCTTTTGAAATGGTGCTTAAAGGATGCCGAACAGAAAACGGTCCCCCACACCAATGAAAAAGTGGCGCAAATGTGGGAAAAGGAAAAAGAATATCTGCACCCACTTCCGGAAAAGAAATTTGAAGCTTGCAGGCTGGTTTCCTGCCAGGTTAACAAGACATCTTTAATTACTGTAGAGACAAATCAGTATTCTATCCCTTGTAGCTATGTTGGCCAAGGTGTATGGGTCAAAATTTTTGTCGATCGTGTGAGCGTTGTGGCTCAAAATCAAGTGATCGCAGAACATCCTCGTTCTTATGAACGAAACCAAATGATCACAAACCTGGATCATTACCTTGAGGCATTATTGAAAAAGCCTCGAGCAATTCGGGATGCCCATGCATTCCAATCGTCTGATATTCCGGATGTGTTCAGGCGTTTTCATCGAAAGATGAGAGAACATGAAGGAGCCTCGGGTGATCGCAAATTTATCCGACTTCTCCTCCTTCATCGGGAGATAGGAATGGAAAAGTTGACTCAAGCCTTACTTGAAGCTGAACAAGCACAGATCTATCGGTACGAAGTCGTACATGAAATCATTCAAAGGCTCTCAAATAACTGCTTAAAAATCCAGGATCTATCTAAGGAGAAAACGCCGGTAAATCTACTGGACTATAAGATTCAAAAGGCAAATATTGCCCAGTATGGACAATTAACGGGAGGTCAGATGAAATGACAACAGAGATACTTTTAGATCATTTAACAAAACAACTAAGAATGCCTACCATCGCCAAGCAATATCGTTCTCTTGCAAGAGAAGCAGAAGAAAGAAATCTGCAATACGAAGAATATTTACTGGCATTACTTGAAATAGAAGTCCAGGCACGAGAGGAAAATCAAAGGCAAAGAAGGCTGAAACAAGCTGCATTTCCAGTCCATAAAACATTAGATACCTATGACTTTTCTTTAATGCCAAGTTTAAATCGAAACCGATTTCTTACTCTTGCAAAAGGTGAATTTGTCGAGAAAAAAGAGAATATAATTTTTTTAGGAAACAGTGGTGTAAACGCTAAAATAAAAGTTGACCACTTTAGCGCAATTCGCTAACCAAAAAGTTGACCACCCTTAACACCCAATCCCTTATCATAGAGTTTGTCGAGAACTTCATGATTCGGGAGGAAAAAAAGGATGTTAAAGATGGCTAATATAGAGCTTATCAGAAAATTGCACTTTAAAGAAGGTCGTTCTATACGACAATTAGCGAAAGATCTTACATTATCAAGACAAACCATTCGAAAAGCTTTACAACAGAATGAAATTCCAACCTATCAACGATCAAAGCCGGTTACCAATCCGGTCATCGACCCCGTTAAACCAATTATTATCCGATGGTTAACGGACGATGAAACAGCCCCCCTAAAACAGCGTCACAGTGCTGCTCAAATCCACAGACGCTTGGTGAAAGAATATGGCTTTAAAGGTGGAGAATCCACTGTACGCCGTTTTGTACGCCAATATAAGCAGCTCAAAGAAACTCCTAATTCCTCTATACCGTTGGAATTCGATCCCGGTGAATTTGCCCAATTTGATTGGGGGGAAATCATTGTGCTTTTAAATGGGATTGAAACGAAGGTAATGCTTTTTTGTATGAGACTTTTGTATAGCCGTAAGATTTTTGTAAAAGTGTTTCAGCATCAACGGCAGGAGGCGTTATTTCAAGGTCACGCAGATGCCTTTGATTATTTCGGTGGTGTCCCGAAAACGATTGTCTATGACAATATGAAAACAGCGGTAAAGAAGGTGTTAGAAGGGACCAAGCGTGAAGAACAGGAGGCCTTTATCCAGTTTCGATCATACTATCTTTTTGATGCCCAATTTTGTGCACCCGCAAAAGGAAATGAAAAAGGACAAGTAGAGAAACTAGTTCAAACAGCACGAGCTCAATTTTTAGTTCCCGTTCCACAGGTAAGTGACTTACAGGTACTTAATCACTATCTTTTAGAACAATGTGATGCCTATGAAGAAACCTATGTTCCAAAAACGAAAGAACAGGTGGGTGAACGATTTTTACAAGAGAAGCAACAGCTTCTGCCGATTATTGGTACTCATCCTTGCGCAAGGAAGGTAAGAGCCTCTGTCAACAGTCTTTCGCTTGTTAATTTTGAAACAAACGCCTATTCGGTACCTACTAGGTATGCCGGTCGGAAAGATGCACAAATAAATGCTTATGTAAATCACATTGAAATAAACATTGACGGAAACTGTGTAGCCAAACATGAGCGTTCATACGAAAAGCTTCAAGAAATTTTTGAAGTGGATCATTACTTGGATGAACTGGAGAGAAAACCAAGGGCCATCCAGCATGCGCGCCCAGTTCGAAGAGCTAATCTTCCACCAAGTTATCAAGAATTTTATAAGAGAAGTCTTTCAAAGTATGGGCATGGAAAAGAGTTTATTAAACTATTAAAACTCCATCGGGAGTTTACGATGGAAACAGTAGAAAGGGCAGTGGCAAGTTGTGTAAAAGAGCAGCTATATACAGCTGATAGTGTAAGGCATTATCTTTACCTCATGACTCAGCCGGAAGCAACAAAGCCAGCCCCAATAAAATATGAAATGGAGCAGTCCGTCACCGTCAAGGCTCCTACATTTAGCCCGTATGACCAACTATTACAGAAAGGGAGGTATATTCACTGAATACACACCGTTATCAAATGGATGAATATCTAAAAAGGCTGCGCTTGCCGACTATACGTGAACAAGTTGACGCTTATTTGCGCGAAGCAAATGAGCAACAAATTACCTATGAAGAATTTCTCTTTCAATTATTATCGATTGAAATAGCTGAGCGAGAAATCAAAAAGAAAGAGTTAGCCAGAAAAAAGGCGCAATTCCCTGTACATAAGGACCTCCTCTCTTTTCAATTTGAGGAGGCTCCCCACGTACCAAAAAGACGCATTCTGGACATCTTTCAAGGGGAGTACATTCAGCAGAAAAGGAATGTCATTTTTATTGGGAACTCAGGTACAGGAAAGTCGCATTTATCAATTGCGTTAGGGGAAGAGGCGATTAATCAAGGCTATACTGTCAAATATTATACGGCCGCCCGCCTATCGAATGAACTGATGGAAGCCCAAGACGAAAAAAGGCTCCTCCAGTTGGAGAAACAATGGTTGGCTGCAGATGTCACGATTATTGATGAACTTGGCTATATCCCCTACCACCAGAGAGCAGCCGAATTACTGTTTCAATTTTTTTCTACTCGTTATGAAAGAGGAAGCATGATTATCACTAGCAATCGGGAGTTTAGCCGATGGGTAGAAGTTTTTCACGATGAACAGATGACCGCCGCCTTGTTAGATCGAGTGACTCACAAGGCCCACATTATCCCAATGAACGGAGAGAGTTATCGTCTCAAAGAAACATATTCGAAGTAACAAAAGGGTGGTCAACTTTTACATGAGCGACATGGTCAACTTTTGGGTTGACATTTACAAGTGGAACAGGAAAAACCCATTTGGCCACGGGCCTTGGAATCGCTATGATCCAAAATGGTTACAAAACAAAATTCATTACAGCTGCCGAGTTGGTAGAAGAGCTACTCATAGCTAAGGAAGAGCATAAACTTGGGGCGTTTGAGAAGAAGTGGCTCAAAAACGATGTGATCATCGTGGATGAGCTCGGTTACATCCCCTTCTCTAAAACGGGAGCAGAGCTATTATTTCAGTTCTTTTCAAGCCGTTATGAACGTGCAAGTGTTATCATTACGACGAATCTTGAATTTACAGAATGGACGAACATTTTTGGAGATGAAAAAATGACCGCAGCTTTACTTGACCGGCTTACTCACCGCTCACACATTCTTTTGCTTAATGGAGAATCATATCGATTCCGCCAAAGTTTAAAGCAAAAAGAAAATGAAGAGTAGGAGTAACGTGCGAGGTGTTTAGGTTTCTTGCCCCTCTCCCGGGGCAAGAAACCTAAACACCCATCTTCTCCTATATATAGGAGTGCTTATTCCAAGAGTGGCTCACTTTTGAAGTGATCGCTTTGGCTCAATTTATTATTGACAAAAACAACATTCGTACAAATAATAAAAAACGGGGCTGGGACATAACTAGCTTCAAATATGGTATAATTTTTAAACTTAAGGATCCTTCTTTCTGTATAATTTTGTTGTGGTGACTTAATTTTATCAGAAGTGGTCCTTATTTTTATTCAAAAAATAATTAAAGCCGGTGAAAATTTACTTGTCGTAAAATTTCACCGGCTTTTTCATCTCAGAGGTGGGTTTTGTCCCAAGCTCGTTCACTTATTTATAAAATACCTTTTCTACCACTCTTTTCGAAGAGTTTCCATCTTCTAAATAACAAAATTTATCATAAAAATTCTTGAATGAAGGAGAAAGTGGGTATCCTTCATTTTCTAAAGTCTTAATATTTTCAATAACTTCTGTAGTCGTTTTAATTAATGGGCCTGGTGCATATTTTTCAAAATCAAAATAGAATCCTCTTAGGTTATCACGATATGACTCAATATCATAAACAAAAAAGAGCATTGGTCGTTTTAAATTTCCATAATCAAAAAATACAGATGAATAATCTGTGATTAACAAATCAGATATTATATAAAGTTCATTTATATCTTCATGATTAGAAAAATCATATGCAAAATCCTTATAAAGAGTTAAGTCTAAATTCTCAGCCACCAAATAATGCATTCTTAAAATTATTACATAATCATCACCTAAATTTTCCTTCATTAAATTTAAATCTAATTCAAGGTCAAATTTATACTTTCCTTTTGCATAGAATTGATTATCCCGCCAAGTTGGAGCATATAATATTACCTTTTTGTTCAAAGGTATTCCAAATTTTAGTTTCAAATTTTCAATATTATCGGGTTTATTGCATTTATATAAATAATCGTTTCTTGGATAACCAGATTCCACCATTTCTTTTTCAAAGACAAATGCCCTTTTAAAAATTTCTGTAGAATATCGATTTGGAGATATTAAATAGTCCCAATTCCTAGATTCACGAATAAAATTCTTTTTATATTTTGAAGTGGTAGTTCCTGGCATATGAACTTCATCCATATCCGCCGCTAATTTTTTCAAAGGTGTACCATGCCATGTTTGCAGATAAATTGTATGTTTCGGTTTTGGAATCCATAATGGTAATCTGCTATTTGTAACCCAATATTTTGCTCTTGCCATAACAAATAACCATTTAATAGAAAAACGATAGATATATTCGATATCTTTATTATCAAAGTTTTGTATAAATCTTTTATCAACACTCCAGAACATTTTGTATTCAGGATTATTTTCCTTTAAATATTCATAAATTGCCCGAGGATTACAGCTATATTGTTTGCCTAAATAACTTTCAAAGATCACAAGATTTTTTTTAGCAGGTAGCTTTCCAATTAACCCAAACACACCTTTATAAGTTTTTTTTATGATAGGGTGCTTTTTAATTTTAAAAATCAACCTTCGGATCTTTGTTTTTATTTCTTTTCTTAAATAATAATTATTAACACTTATTAATAATGATTTAGCTTTTTTAGTACTAGTTATCTTTACTTTTTTCTTAATCTTAGCTGTTTTAAAAATCATTTTGTTTGGTGTAGCATTGCTACTTTCATCAATAAGTTTTATTGGAAGACTTTGAATTGTGATATTTTCACCGTTTTTTTCTAAACTGTATTCCAAATACATCTTTAGCTTTATTTTTTCATCAACAATTTGCTCAAGTATAGATAGAATATTTTCATTTAAAGAGAAGCCAGACAGTCTAAAATCAAACTTATGATGTCCATACTTTGTTTGTAAATCTGGTCGTTCTTCAATTTCTACATCTCGTTTAATGATTAGCTTGTCATCTGCATCTTTTATAACTATTTTTCTGCTTACCATTGATTTAATTGAGTCAAATTTAGGATGAACAGCAAAACCTTTGATAGTGAGTAAACCTTTTTTTGATAATGTACAATAATCAACTTTTGCAATTGGTATTATATCTCTTACCTTAAAAGAAAAATTCCCTTTATTCGTGGAATACGGAATTAACATTTTTTCTTCTATATTATTTAAATAGAAAAATAAGTCCACATAACTATCCTGACATTTAAGTCTATACTTTCTAAAATCCTTATTAATTTTATTCTCACTTTCATCTTCTAAAAAATCATTTTCATTGTGATCTTCAACGTCGTTCTCATCATCAAATTCATTAATAAATTCATTTTCTCTATCTATATCATTCTCTTCTAATGGTTCTTCAAAAAGAAAGTTAATATAAAAATCCCAATACTCGCCATTTTTTAATAAATATTGTAATTCATTTTTGTAAATAATTGAAGATAATATACTTTTTTCTCCTTCAATTCCCACAAAATTCACCGGAAATGAATGTACCTTTTCCGTCTGCCTTTCAATACACATTAAACTAACTGGTTGATTTAAATAAGTTTTATTATTAAATATATAACTTACTCGTAGGAATAAGTCGTCTTTTTCATAACTTACTTCTTCCAGTGAACATTTTTTCACTAGTTTTTGTGCTGCCAAATCTAAATCTCCCCTTCTATATAAAAACTATAGCTAATTTCACTTGAGTCAATTTCATAATTGCTCTTTTTAAAAATACAGAATCCTACAGAATTTCTAAAATATATTTTTAAAAACAGAAATCATGCTACTTGTTGCTGATTTAATTGTACATTAATTCGGTCTGCGGCTAACTTTGAAGCATTATAAATAAGGGTTACCATGTCAAAATGAATTTTTGCACGTTTCCCAGTACGATAGCGAACATTGTTCAGTTGAAAGAATTCTTTCAGATAGGCATTAACCCGTTCTACGGCAGTACGACGTTTGAAAATGTTTTTCCATGCTTGTGACCCGCGTGCTGGTGCGGTATATCTGCGAAGGTCTGAAGTGATTTTCACTTTATAAACCTTTTGGCAAATACCTTCATTAGCTAAGGGACAGTCAGCGCATTCCTTTGGTCTTGTGTATTTCAATGTTTCATATTTAGGATCAAAACTATCATAACGATAAGAATGCTCTCTGAAACAAGTTGGGGCAAAGTGTTTATCATAGCCAATGATTTCCCCTTCATTTCGCTTATTATACGCGATGACGGATTGTTGTCCCATTCGATGTACCTGCTCGTATATGGGTTCATAGTCATAGCCCGCATCCATTGTTTGATAACGTAATGGAAGGTGAAGGCGTTCCTGAATTCCTTTCAGTAAAGGGATAGTCGCCTTACCATCATTTAGACTCCCAGATGAAAAAAGAGCCTGTAGAATGTATTGGCTTGATGTACCAACGGCTAAATGACCTTTGTAGCCAAACCAAAAACATTTTGTCCTTCTGAGTTCTTTTTCACGCCCCATTTAGGGTCTTGGGAACTTCGGCACGTAGTTCGGCTAGGGGAACATCTAATTGGTACAATTTTTCTATCATATAAAGGTAAATTGGCTTCCGTTTCAGCTTGTTCTTTAAGCCACCCGTCACGCTCATCTTTTGATTTCCGACCACGTTTTTGGGGTTCAGATTTTGGCTTTTCTTCTTTTTGGTCGCTTGGTCTCGTGCTTCAAAATGGGTTGCATCAATAGCCACTGTATCATCCGTGATGAAACCTTCTGCAATAGCCTGGAGGACCACTTTTTCTTGTTCTTTCTCAAGGATATCGCTTTCCTCCAATTTCGTTATGAGACGTGAATAGGAGGATTCTGAAGGCACATGATCAGAAACCAAAAAGCCACAATTTAACTTAAAAGCTAGATCATCATGAAGACGTTTTATAAGATCCTTCATCGTAGGGATGCGCTCTATGTATCTTACAAAGGTGGAGATAATCATGGCTGCATAGTTTAGTTCTTCCGGTGCACCCAACCGTGATTTTTTCGCCACTTGATGGTACATCGAATCCAAATCTACCGCTGAAATAATGGCTTCATATTTTTGGGTAGGTTCCATGTCAAATAATTCCTGTATGCCAAATAGGCTAGGTTGTCGTATAATAGTCATAAGAAGTACTCCTCCAGTCTTTTTATGGTTTGTGGTCAACGTAAGCCCGAATTATAAAAAATAAGTGTACCTTTCGGTACGCATCGTAAATAGCCGTAAATTCTGACTTTTTTAATCGAATTACGGCTATTTCATTTATTTGCTACATTCTGCCTGAATCATTTTTGACCAGGGCATGTATTGATCTAAAATTTCAGGGTTTTGTTGGACGCCGAGATTTGGTAAATCCGTAAAAAGTTTCTTTATATATTCATAGAAATCAACGCCGTTACTTTTGGCAGTTTCAGCAATACTTAAACAGATGGCATTCGCTTTTGCACCAGCTTCACTTACACTAAAGAGCCAATTTTTTCTTCCTATAACGTTGGGACGGATGGCGTTCTCGGCTGGATTATTATCCATTTCAATTCGCCCATCATTCAGGAATAATTTGAGTCCATTTGCCCTGTTTAATGTGTATTCAGCTGCTTTTGCTAACGCATTTTTTCCGTAAAATGGTGATGTTTCAACCCAGTGAAGGAATTCCTCCACGATTGGCTTCGAGTACTTTTGACGTTTTTTTCTTCGTTTACTCGGAGACAAACGTTTAAATTGCCTTTCTAGTCGATATAAATCATCACAATATTTCACACCGATTCTACCATTTTTGCTATCAGCTTTCAGCCAATAACGACGAACATGCGCCCAACAATTTGCGAAATTAACGCCTTCCAACTTATCATAAGCAGAATAACCATCACACACAATCGTTCCAGAAAAGCCTTCAATAAAACTTTCAAGGACAGATCGAGCTCGAGATAATGCGCTTTGAAAGAGAGTCATTGTTGGCCCTTGGCTTGGCACACTTCGAAACACCCAATTATACGCATTGGCTTGGCCAGATTTCCCATCGGATCGGTTGATAATTTGTCCGTATGTTTCATCGACATGCAAAACCGATTTTGCCATCATCAACTCTTTCATTCGTTCGTATACAGGTAACAGCCAATCATGTGCTACACGGATAACCCAATTCGATAGGTTTTTATCATTGGTATTCAGTCCATAGCGATTCCATTCCTTTACCTGACGGTAAAGAGGTAAATATTGTGCAAATTTATCATAGATGACTTTGGCAAGTACGCTAGGACTTGCGATGCTACGCTGAATCGCTGGTTGTGGTGCTTTCCCGCGTTTGATTTGTGCTGGCTGTGATGAATCAACTTTGCAGTCTTTACATTCATACGCATGTTCAATGTGCTGTACTTTCATCATTTTTGCAGGAATAAATTTTGCTTCTTCACGTACAAGTGTACTACCAATTTCAATCATTTGCCCTTGGCAACAGTCACAGATTGTATTTTTCGGATGATGGTGAATAGCTTCTACTTCAATACCATCATGCAAGGAATCATTTCGTTTTTTGATTTAACTTTTCGTACAACAGTATAAGAGATTGTCTGTTGGCTTTGTTCTTCTGTGTGCTCAGGTTCGCTAAAAGCCGGGTCATCATCAAATAATGAGCCTTGCCCATCTGGTACGTTGTATTTCGATTTTTCGGATTTCGATCCATATAAAAGTTTTGTTAAATGGCGAATTTGTTCAGTTAGCGCTTCAATCTGTTTAGTTGATTGATCTAGCTTTTTCGATAAGTCTTTGTTTTGTTGATTTGAATGAGCCAATTGTTCTTCGAGAAGTCGAATTAATTTCCCATATGGATTCTTGTTATTGGAAGAAGTATTAACCATTTATTTCACCACTTTTCGTTCACCATAAGTTAGTTATATTATAACATTTTTAACGTAGAAAGCGAAGTTGAAAATGGCTATAAACCAACATTTCTAGCTTGTTTAGAATACTCCTTTTTGTGATTTTTGAATGGCCTTTGGTTGCTGAATGGACAACCCTTCTAACAACCAGCGAACCTCCTGTTGCGAAAGTTTACGTACTTCATTTTCATCTTTTGGCCATTGAAGTTTTCCTCCATCTAGTCGCTTATAAAGCATGGCGAAACCATCGCCATCAAAATATAAACATTTATAACGGTCTTTACTCCAACCAGAGAAAAGGAAAATAGAATCTCCATATGGATCAAGTTCGAAAGAATCTTGAATTAGCGTTGCTAATCCATCAATTCCCTTCCTCATATCTGTTTTACCGCAAATAATATAAATGTTTTTTACACTGGTATAATCATGTTTCATAGATTTTTCAACTCCCTCATGACCGTTTGGATGATGTGCTCATCTACGCCGTTGAAGAAGGAAATTTCAGCAGCTTCAATTTTGATTGTGCAAAAGCTATTTGAAGGATCTTTCGAAGTTGTGGATGTTATAATATTTTTTTCTGGTTGTATTGAAACGGGGACGATTGTTAGTTTTTGTTGTGACATAGGAAAAGCACCTCCTTAATTGATACGATTATTGTACTAAGGGGTGCTGATCATTTATATGCGTTGTTTGAATGGGGGCTTACTGGTCAACTACCATTATACAAGATTTGGGGAGGTACTTCTTTTTTTATCTCTTAAACCCCTTGATACACAAGGGCTAAGAATTATGAAATTCATTCACTTATATAAATCTTTTTTTATTTTTGTAGTTGATATTCCCTCAGTTCGAGGTAAATATATTACTTCACAGTAATCTTTTAAAAAGTCAAATTGTCCTTGCCAATCGTCACCCATAACAAAAACATCAATCTCATATTTTATAACATCGTCAATTTTTTGCTCCCATGAATTTTCGGGAATAACTAAATCAACATAGCGTATCGATTCCAGAATAAATTTTCGATTTTCATAACTATGATATGCATGTTTATTTTTCTTATCATTAAACTCGTCTGTGGATAGTCCAACAATTAACTTTCCGCCTAGTTCCCTTGCTCTCTTTAATAAATTAATATGTCCCCAATGTAACAGATCAAACGTACCATACGTTATAACTTTTCTCATATAAAAATGCCCTCCTCCTTATTATATTAAGGAGATTTTAATGATAATATTTGTTTATCCATCATCCAATATTCACGTCTCATCATAAATATTAGAATTTTTTTTATTTCCAATTCCATCATTATCCAAAAGATACTCAACAAGTTTTTCACTTGAATTTCCTTGTGAATATTTATTCCATTCTAAAGCAAATTCCGAAATTTGTTGAAAATCATAATCTTGTTCTTTTATTATGGATATAATTTCACTTGTTGATGAGACATTAGGTCCGGGAATCGTTTGTTCAAACCCCTCCCAAAGTCCTCTATCATTTCTATATTTCGCTAAATCGTATGTAAAAAATATAATTGGTCTATTTAGTAATGCATATTCAAATGGTATCGATGAATAATCTGTTATTAATATATCTGTAATTATTAATAACTTATTTACATCTTTATATGATGAAAAATCATAAACAAACCCCGGATATTTTTCTACATAATTTTTTTCATTACTTATTGCAGGATGTAATTTTAGAATAATTGCATATTCTTCTCCTAGTTTTTTTTGCAATAAAAATAAATCTAAATGCAATTTAAAATTTTTCAATTCGTTATCCCTAAAGGTTGGGGCATACATAATAATTTTTTTATTTTCCAGTGTTGGGTAATCTTTTAACCAGTCAAAAGCAATAGTTCTTTTTTTCATATCATCAAAAAACAAGTCGGTTC
This sequence comes from Heyndrickxia sporothermodurans, assembly GCA_016756695.1. GTDB lineage: Bacteria > Bacillota > Bacilli > Bacillales > Bacillaceae_C > Heyndrickxia > Heyndrickxia sporothermodurans. The sequence continues at coordinate 2,332,605 of CP066701.1, read as the reverse complement.
TAGGTATACCAGTAGGTAATATATTTTTCCTATCCACATTGAAAGCAGCCATAAATATAGCAGCCATTTTATCCGAACCTACAACAATCTTATGAAACTGTTTATACACTTTTAAAATCCTTTTTTTATCAGATATCGGTCTGTCTTCAAATGTATGATCTTTTAATCCGAATTTTTTAAAGGCACCTACTGCATGCCATAGTTGGATACATTCAACATTTTTTTTAAAATGGATAGTAGATAAAAAACCAAAATAATTATCAATTATAATATATCTAGAAGTAGCTATATGGAAAATTGATCTTATTTCGTTTATTAAGTTGACCGATTCAAACCGAATTTTTTTTGTACCTTTTATATTTTCCAATTGTTTTTCACATGATTTTTTATATAAAAATACAGTTTGATATGTAAAATTTTGCTTTTTCATCTCCTCAAAAAGTGCAACACAATTATCACCAAAGGTAGTAATGAATGTGACTTTTTTCCTTATTGGTAGTAGATAAAAAATATAATAAAATATTTTAAAAAAGCATAGATACATTTTAATTAGTAGATTTCTCATCACCATACCACACAAATCCTTATCATTAAAAATTTTAATAATATTTATCTTCAATTGAAGAATATTTATCATTTCACAATAATATCATTATTTATAATAACAAGGAATTAAATAAATGAAAAAAGAAGGACTAAAAATCCTTCTTTTTTAGTACACTACCCCTTTTTCACACTAAATAGGTCCTGCTTAATTTTAGTTGTAGATATACCTATTGTTCTTGGCAAGTATATAACTTGACAATGATCCTTTAAAAAGTCAAATTTTCCTTTCCAATCATCACCCATAACAAAAATATCTATGTTATGATCTTTTACGTCTTTTATTTTCTGATCCCACGAATTTTCGGGAATTACTTCATCCACATAGCGAATTGATTCTAAAATCATTTTTCTATTTTCATAGCTATGATAAGATTTTTTATTTTTTATCTCATTAAAAGTATCGGTAGAAATAGCTACCACTAAATAGTCCCCTAATTCTTTTGCTCTTTTTAATAGATTTATATGACCCCAATGTAACAAATCAAATGTTCCGTAAGTAATTACTTTCTTCACTGAATCTACTCCCCTCTTCCTAAAGAAAAGTTATTTAGTAGAGTTTTATTTCAAATATCGAAACAAAATCAATTTCAATTATAGAATTCTTATTCCATTTTTTCAATGGATTAATGAATATTGTAAAATTATTATTATTTATAAAATAAAAAAGATACTTATTTAAAACATACTTAATTTCCAATTTACATTTTAGAAATGCAGTCTATTTATTTTTTTTTAAAAATAAACTAAATTTGTTATGGCTAAATTCTGATATTACACTTATCCATTGTTTTTCATAAAAAGAAAAGCTAAACCTATCAACAACGTTAACGGCATTTTTTGAAAATTCTTCTCGCAATTTGCGGTTTTTCATAATTTCAATTATTTTTTGAGCAAGTTGCTCTTGATTTCCTTTAGGTATTAGAAATCCATCAACCCCATCCCTAATAATATCTTTTGGTCCATACTTTATGTCATAGGATACAACGGGAGTACCTGATGCCAAACTTTCTGTTAGAACTAAACCAAATCCTTCATAATCGGATGTTAAAATGGAACAAGCTGCACTTCTATACGTTTGCACTGGATCATCTGTAAAGCCTTTAAGAAAAACATTCTTCTCCAAATTGAGCTCATTAATTATTTTTTGCAAATTGTTTTTTTCTTTTCCAAATCCATATATATAATATTTTGCATTTGGTATTTCTTTTACCACATATTTAAATGCTTTTATTGCTTCATCCAACTTTTTTTGTGACTCATATCGTGCTAATGTCACTGCTAAATTCTGATCATAACTTCCTCTACTTTTTGTTTGTTCAACTTGATTTGCACTATGTGGGATAACTTCAAAATTCCCCTTATCACCAAATAACTCAATTACATCGTTTTTTTGCTCATGAGTTAAAAATATTATTTTATCAAACTTATCCAAATTATCGAATAGAGGTTTCCACGTCGCTTTAATCGACGATCCCTTAGTGTACGGTGCTTTAAAGTGATTATTGTGCAGTACTGCAATCTTTTTGACATCGGATTTTATGTTTATTAACACTTCATCTGTAGCCCTTGAATCAGACATCAAAATTGGATTGTTATATGTAGCAATTTTATTTGTAATCCAGTAAGTGAAAAGCTCATTTAAATTCTTAAATTCTAAAGGGTCTGGATCAAAAATATGGCTACGTCCGACTTTACCGGTATTCGGATCTAACCAAGTGGTCAAAAAGCATTTTCCGCTTTTACTAAAATACCTATCTAAACTTGGACTATTTGTTATTAGATCCATATGACGTGTTCGAACTAATGTGCCATTTTCATTATATTCTTCTCGTTTCGTCCTATGTCTGCTTTCATTCATATAATCAATAAAAAGAAGATTACCATCATGATTAAATTTTTTATATTTCACATAAACACCATTATTATAATATCGATATGCAGGTTCATCTGATTTTTCATCTTTAAACTCAACAAACTGTGGTTCCTTTACTTTAAATAAATCCGGACTATTTACTATTGGATGCTCATTTTTATGAGTATCCATATCAATGAAAAAGTTATGAACTTTCACTTTAGGATTAAGTTTTCCCGAATTATATAACTTATTTATTACCTCATTGTGATTTTTTTGAAATTGCAATGTAAAAAAATGGACTTCCTCAAAATGCTTTATTAAAGTATTGGCTCTAGTTAATACTGCTTTAGTAAGTCCCCCCCTAACACTATCAAGGGAATTAAATACAAATATCGGGGTTACCTTTTTCAATTTTACTCCTCCTCGTATAGTAATATATCTTTTTTTAAATAAATTTTGTTAAAACTACGGATTAACCTTACTACCCTTTACTTTTCATTAATATTATTCATTCTAACTTTTTGACAACATTTTTTAAATAGCTTATCAAATTATCCCGTAAATCATCACGTAATAAAGCCATTTGAATAGTAGTTTTTATAAAACCAAGTTTTTCACCTACATCAAATCTTGTTCCTTCAAAATCATATGCATAAACATTTTGCAATTTATTTAATCTTTGAATAGCATCGGTTAATTGTATTTCTCCACCTGAACCAATTTGCTGTAATTCCAAAAACTCGAATATTTCAGGTGTTAACACATACCTACCCATGATAGCAATATTGGATGGCGCCGATTCAACTGCAGGCTTTTCTACAAAGTTTTCAACTTCATATAATCTTCCATCATTGTTTTTTGGATCGACAATCCCATATCTATTTGTTTCGTTTAATGGAACTTTCTGTACTCCTATAACAGAAGATTGAACTTTATCGAATATATCAATTAGTTGTTTCAAACAAGGTGTTGTTGAATTAACAATGTCGTCTCCAAGTAAAATAGCAAATGGTTCATTACCAATAAATTTTCTCGCACACCAAACAGCGTGTCCCAATCCTTTTGGTTCCTTTTGTCGAATATAATGAATATCAACCTTTGAAGGTTGTCTTACTTTTTCCAATAAATCAAACTTTCCCTTTCTCCTTAAATTTTCTTCTAATTCAAAAGCATAATCAAAATGATCTTCAATGGCTCTTTTTCCTTTTCCTGTTACAATAATAATATCCTCAATTCCGGATTCCATTGCTTCTTCAATTATATATTGAATAGTCGGTTTATCCACAATCGGAAGCATTTCTTTTGGCATCGCTTTAGTTGCCGGCAGAAATCTTGTACCCAATCCTGCCGCTGGTATAATAGCCTTTCTCACCCTTCGCACAAATATCACCTCTTATAATTTTACTCAATTATATAACTTCACTATGAAACATTTCTATCGCATCCCTATTATATCCCACATAATCAAATTCCTTCATTTCCATTCCTTCTTCTATAAATGTAATCATCGCTTGTTTTAATGCTTCGACATTGTGGTCAATCAATTTTCCGTAGCCATCTGCAAGTACACTTTTTATTCCGGGAACATTTGTCCCAATTACTGGTTTTTCGAGTATTAGGGCTTCGAGTAAGACTAATCCTTGCCCTTCATATTCGGAGGATAGGATAAAGCAATCACATTGGTTAAGTAGTACGAATGGGTTTTCTATTTGTCCTGTGAAGTATACTTTATTGCCAATTCCTAGAGATTGAACTAAGTGCTTTAATTGTTGTTCTAAAGGTCCTTCTCCAACAATGTAAAGTCGTGCTTTTTCCTCTACTTCAGTAACTTTAGCAAAAGCATGAATTAATGTTTCTTGATCTTTTTCAGGTGAAAGTCTAGCTATATTGATAAAATTAATATTTTGTTCCTGTGGTACAGCTACTCCTTTCAAATCTAGGACCCCTAATTCGGTATTGCCTCCACTTAAAATTAAAAACTGTTGGTTTTCAAAATTTATTAGCCTTTTTTGGTCTTTCATCGTTAGTACATGTTTATAATTTATGACATTATTTACATAAACCATTTTTTCTTTGGCATGATCAATATATTGATGTAAATCATTAAAGTTTTCACTATTAGCTGACTCAGATACTGAAATAATTTTATCAAAATAACGATATAATGAAAAAATGATCTTTAAATTTTTACGATGCTTATAATCTCCGTTTATTACTTTTTCGTATTCTTTCATCATAATATTATGCAAGTAAATACATTTCTTTTTATCCGATCCACAGGCAAATAATAATGTCCAAAATGAGTTGTAGCCGCCGAAATCAACGACAATATCGAAATTTGCATTCCCTAGCATACGTGATAGCTCTCTTTTATACATGCTTTTTGGGGCATTTCTTCTCATAACTTTTGAATATAACCCTCTTCTAACGACTAATTGATGCTGATACCATTCTTTTATCGTCATGTTCCAACTGCCTACACGGTAAAGGACACTTACATTTGGGTGTAGTTTTTTTATATTATTTTCTTTTCCATCATGTAACTCGGAAGACTCAATAACAACGATTTCATATTTTGAATAATCAAGATTATTCATTAGATTAATTGCAGAAATCGTAATTCCATTATTATAGAATCCTCCACAATAAAACAAAATTTTCTTCTTATTATTTTCATTTTTAATAACATTTTCACTCTCCTTGCCCTTCAAAACAATGTCTATAAATCGCTCTGTTGCGTTTCCATCATCATGATAGCAATAGTTCTGCAAAAATTGATTATATTTCCCTTCGTATTGCTCCTTTACGATTTGCAGTTGATGTATTTCGTCAATTACCCCTTGAATCGTTGTGCAAAACGGTCCAGGTAACTCGTTAACTTCTATATAAAAACCTCTTTCCTTTTCATAAAAATCATAATCGTCACCATAAAAGATAATTGGTTTTTTTGAAGGTAAAAAGTCAAAGAAAATACTGGAGTAATCTGTAATTAACAGATCTACAATTGATAGTAATTCATTTGTATCCATCCATTCCGGAACACAAATATTTGCCATACCTCTATTTTCGAAAAACTTATATGCAAAGTAATGGGTTTTTAATAAAATTATATATTCGTCTCCCATTTTTTCCTTTAATTCCGTCAATTCCTCATGCAATTTCCTACTCGTATCTGTTTCTTGATTGACCTTTCCTCTCCACGTTGGGGCAAATAAAATAATCTTTTTGTCAAAAGGGATGGACAGGCGTTTCCTAATTTTATTTTTATCAGCATGAAACATCGAATCAACCCTCGGATAGCCGATATCCGCTATTTTCCCATTAAAGAGTGAAAAGATATCATGTGATTGCAATAATTTTTCATATGTGAATTTGTTTGGACTAATTAAGTAGTCAGTATGCAGTAAGTTTCTTTGAATATTTTTATGATCGGAAAGAGCAGCATCTTTAATATCCATCCCCAATGTTTTCATCGGCGTTCCATGCCACGTATTAATATAGATTTGCCCTTGTTTTTTTTGAAAATAATACGGAAAGCTCGTATTGTTAATTAAATATTTTGCTTCTGTTAAATATTTCAGATATTCATCACTATGTATTTTTACGAATACGACATTTTTATAGTTTTTATAAATGAGTCAATTTCATAATTGCTCTTTTTAAAAATACAGAATCCTACAGAATTTCTAAAATATATTTTTAAAAACAGAAATCATGCTACTTGTTGCTGATTTAATTGTACATTAATTCGGTCTGCGGCTAACTTTGAAGCATTATAAATAAGGGTTACCATGTCAAAATGAATTTTTGCACGTTTCCCAGTACGATAGCGAACATTGTTCAGTTGAAAGAATTCTTTCAGATAGGCATTAACCCGTTCTACGGCAGTACGACGTTTGAAAATGTTTTTCCATGCTTGTGACCCGCGTGCTGGTGCGGTATATCTGCGAAGGTCTGAAGTGATTTTCACTTTATAAACCTTTTGGCAAATACCTTCATTAGCTAAGGGACAGTCGCTTGCATTCCTTTGGTCTTGTGTATTTCAATGTTTCATATTTAGGATCAAAACTATCATAACGATAAGAATGCTCTCTGAAACAAGTTGGGGCAAAGTGTTTATCATAGCCAATGATTTCCCCTTCATTTCGCTTATTATACGCGATGACGGATTGTTGTCCCATTCGATGTACCTGCTCGTATATGGGTTCATAGTCATAGCCCGCATCCATTGTTTGATAACGTAATGGAAGGTGAAGGCGTTCCTGAATTCCTTTCAGTAAAGGGATAGCTGCCTTACCATCATTTAGACTCCCAGATGAAAAAAGAGCCTGTAGAATGTATTGGCTTGATGTACCAACGGCTAAATGACCTTTGTAGCCAAACCAAAAAACATTTTGTCCTTCTGAGTTCTTTTTCACGCCCCATTTAGGGTCTTGGGGAACTTCGGCACGTAGTTCGGCTAGGGGAACATCTAATTGGGCCACAATTTTTCTATCATATAAAGGTAAATTGGCTTCCGTTTCAGCTTGTTCTTTAAGCCACCCGTCACGCTCATCTTTTGATTTCCGACCACGTTTTTGGGGTTCAGATTTTGGCTTTTCTTCTTTTGGCTGCGCTTGGTCTCGTGCTTCAAAATGGGTTGCATCAATGGCCACTGTATCATCCGTGATGAAACCTTCTGCAATAGCCTGGAGGACCACTTTTTCTTGTTCTTTCTCAAGGATATCGCTTTCCTCCAATTTCGTTATGAGACGTGAATAGGAGGATTCTGAAGGCACATGATCAGAAACCAAAAAGCCACAATTTAACTTAAAAGCTAGATCATCATGAAGACGTTTTATAAGATCCTTCATCGTAGGGATGCGCTCTATGTATCTTACAAAGGTGGAGATAATCATGGCTGCATAGTTTAGTTCTTCCGGTGCACCCAACCGTGATTTTTTCGCCACTTGATGGTACATCGAATCCAAATCTACCGCTGAAATAATGGCTTCATATTTTTGGGTAGGTTCCATGTCAAATAATTCCTGTATGCCAAATAGGCTAGGTTGTCGTATAATAGTCATAAGAAGTACTCCTCCAGTCTTTTTATGGTTTGTGGTCAACGTAAGCCCGAATTATAAAAAATAAGTGTACCTTTCGGTACGCATCGTAAATAGCCGTAAATTCTGACTTTTTAATCGAATTACGGCTATTTCATTTATTTGCTACATTCTGCCTGAATCATTTTTGACCAGGGCATGTATTGATCTAAAATTTCAGGGTTTTGTTGGACGCCGAGATTTGGTAAATCCGTAAAAGTTTCTTTATATATTCATAGAAATCAACGCCGTTACTTTTGGCAGTTTCAGCAATACTTAAACAGATGGCATTCGCTTTTGCACCAGCTTCACTTACACTAAAGAGCCAATTTTTTCTTCCTATAACGTTGGGACGGATGGCGTTCTCGGCTGGATTATTATCCATTTCAATTCGCCCATCATTCAGGAATAATTTGAGTCCATTTGCCCTGTTTAATGTGTATTCAGTCGCTTTTGCTAACGCATTTTTTCCGTAAAATGGTGATGTTTCAACCCAGTGAAAGAATTCCTCCACGATTGGCTTCGAGTACTTTTGACGTTTTTTTCTTCGTTTACTCGGAGACAAACGTTTAAATTGCCTTTCTAGTCGATATAAATCATCACAATATTTCACACCGATTCTACCATTTTTGCTATCAGCTTTCAGCCAATAACGACGAACATGCGCCCAACAATTTGCGAAATTAACGCCTTCCAACTTATCATAAGCAGAATAACCATCACACACAATCGTTCCAGAAAAGCCTTCAATAAAACTTTCAAGGACAGATCGAGCTCGAGATAATGCGCTTTGAAAGAGAGTCATTGTTAGTACCTGGCTTGGCACACTTCGAAACACCCAATTATACGCATTGGCTTGGCCAGATTTCCCATCGGATCGGTTGATAATTTGTCCGTATGTTTCATCGACATGCAAAACCGATTTTGCCATCATCAACTCTTTCATTCGTTCGTATACAGGTAACAGCCAATCATGTGCTACACGGATAACCCAATTCGATAGGTTTTTATCATTGGTATTCAGTCCATAGCGATTCCATTCCTTTACCTGACGGTAAAGAGGTAAATATTGTGCAAATTTATCATAGATGACTTTGGCAAGTACGCTAGGACTTGCGATGCTACGCTGAATCGCTGGTTGTGGTGCTTTCCCGCGTTTGATTTGTGCTGGCTGTGATGAATCAACTTTGCAGTCTTTACATTCATACGCATGTTCAATGTGCTGTACTTTCATCATTTTTGCAGGAATAAATTTTGCTTCTTCACGTACAAGTGTACTACCAATTTCAATCATTTGCCCTTGGCAACAGTCACAGATTGTATTTTTCGGATGATGGTGAATAGCTTCTACTTCAATACCATCATGCAAGGAATCATTTCGTTTTTTTGATTTAACTTTTCGTACAACAGTATAAGAGATTGTCTGTTGGCTTTGTTCTTCTGTGTGCTCAGGTTCGCTAAAAGCCGGGTCATCATCAAATAATGAGCCTTGCCCATCTGGTACGTTGTATTTCGATTTTTCGGATTTCGATCCATATAAAAGTTTTGTTAAATGGCGAATTTGTTCAGTTAGCGCTTCAATCTGTTTAGTTGATTGATCTAGCTTTTTCGATAAGTCTTTGTTTTGTTGATTTGAATGAGCCAATTGTTCTTCGAGAAGTCGAATTAATTTCCCATATGGATTCTTGTTATTGGAAGAAGTATTAACCATTTATTTCACCACTTTTCGTTCACCATAAGTTAGTTATATTATAACATTTTTAACGTAGAAAGCGAAGTTGAAAATGGCTATAAACCAACATTTCTAGCTTGTTTAGAATACTCCTTTTTGTGATTTTTGAATGGTACTTTTGGTTGCTGAATGGACAACCCTTCTAACAACCAGCGAACCTCCTGTTGCGAAAGTTTACGTACTTCATTTTCATCTTTTGGTATTGAAGTTTTCCTCCATCTAGTCGCTTATAAAGCATGGCGAAACCATCGCCATCAAAATATAAACATTTATAACGGTCTTTACTCCAACCAGAGAAAAGGAAAATAGAATCTCCATATGGATCAAGTTCGAAAGAATCTTGAATTAGCGTTGCTAATCCATCAATTCCCTTCCTCATATCTGTTTTACCGCAAATAATATAAATGTTTTTACACTGGTATAATCATGTTTCATAGATTTTTCAACTCCCTCATGACCGTTTGGATGATGTGCTCATCTACGCCGTTGAAGAAGGAAATTTCAGCAGCTTCAATTTTGATTGTGCAAAAGCTATTTGAAGGATCTTTCGAAGTTGTGGATGTTATAATATTTTTTTCTGGTTGTATTGAAACGGGGACGATTGTTAGTTTTTGTTGTGACATAGGAAAAGCACCTCCTTAATTGATACGATTATTGTACTAAGGGGTGCTGATCATTTATATGCGTTGTTTGAATGGGGGCTTACTGGTCAACTACCATTATACAAGATTTGGGGAGGTACTTCTTTTTTTATCTCTTAAACCCCTTGATACACAAGGGCTAAGAATTATGAAATTCATTCAAATAGGTATTATATTCTTTTCCTCTTCGATTGCCCATATATGCTGAAAATGACGAAATGCTGGATCTTTAAGGATTCCTTTAAAAATCGCATAAGGGTTACCTGTCATATTTTTCCCATGGTATGCTTCATATAAAATGACGTGATTTTTCACTTTCGTTTTATTAAGAAACTTCGTGTACTTTACTCTTTGTCTAAAGTTCGTATTCCATAAATAGTCTCTGACCGGCTGTCTAATAAATTTGATACGCCGTTTTAAAATATTTTTCACCTGCAGCAGCTTTTCTTTCATTTATATATTTCCTCCATTATTACGAAATTCCCTGTACCTTTCATATTCATCCTTTTCTTCTCTCATTTGAAATATACACTATTTCATAAAATCTGCAGAAAATTTCCAAATAGCATTATAAATCGATGTTTTACTACCCATACTATGAATAGTTTAATCGTATTTTCAAAGGGAAGTCGGAGGAAAACATGTTAAAGAAAAGTTTAAAAAAAGCAAAGAATCTATTCGGAAAGAATTTTCGAAAACAAACGATTTATACAAATTACATAGAAAAAAAGGCAATTAACGATAAAATGATATTTTATGAGTCCTATCATGGGGAAAGTATGACAGGGAACCCATATGCCGTATTTTCCTATTTGATAGATCATCCAGCATTTAAAGATTTTCAACATATTTGGGCGATAAAAGATAAAGCAGCCATTCATGAAGAGTTTACTCATTTTCCTAATGTTGAATATGTCATCTATCAAAGTATCCCATATGTGAAGCGACTCGCTACTGCGAAATACCTAATCAATGACACGACCTTCCCCTCTTATTTTCTAAAAAGAAAAGGACAAATCTATGTGAATACGTGGCATGGGACACCATTAAAAACAATGGGTTTAGATATTAAAAAGAAAGGTTTTGCAGAACATAAAAATATTCAACGGAATTTTTTATGTGCAGATTATCTCGTTAGCCCAAATGAATTTACATATAAAAAATTACTGAAATCACATGCTATTTATTCGATTTATAACGGGAAAGTTTTGGATACGGGTTATCCCCGAGTTGACTTAATGTTTCATGCGGATAAGGAATTGGTTCGAAAAAAATTATCCATCCCTTCAAAGAAAAAAGTCATTTTATATGCTCCAACATGGAGAGGTACGTTAGGGGCTGAAGTAAATGAAAGTGACAGATTATTAAAAGATGTGCAGACGATTCAACAATCTGTTGGCCCCGAATATATTGTTTTGCTTAAATCACATTATTATGCCCAGCAATATTTCAAACATAAAGGGATGGACCGTAATTGTATACCAAATAAAATAGATTCAAATGAGCTGTTGTCTATAGTGGATCTTTTAATCACTGATTACTCTAGTATTTTTTTTGAATTTCTTCCGACAAAGCGTCCCGTTCTTTTTTATGCTTATGATGAAGAAGATTATATGGAGAAACGTGGTACATATATCCCCCTAGATCAATTACCTGGTCCTGTTTGTCGGACTATTGATGGAGTTATTGATAGAATTCAACATATTGAATCTGTAAAAGAACAATTTAAACCGGTCTATCAACGATTTATAGAACAATTTTGCTATCATGATGACGGTCACGCCACTGAGCGTTTTGTAAATGCCGTTTTTTATGAAAAAATACAAGAGAAGTATCTTATTCGTACCGCTACGAATAAAACAAAAATTTTAATATACGGCGGTGGCTTTTTAAACAATGGAATAACTGCTTCCATAACAAATTTATTAAAATCAATCGATTATGATCTGTATGATGTTACCCTCATTGATTATGGAAATCAAAAGGAAGAAAAGATACATAATTTAAACAAGATAGATAAAAATGTTCATATTATCTACCGAGTTGGGAGTTGGAACGCAACTATTGCTGAGCGATTACGTCATTTACTGTTTTTACAAAATGGTGCCTACACGCCATATATGAAACGTGTCATGCCAGCAAAAATGTATCAAAGGGAAATGGAACGTATGGTTGGATTAGCAAAGTTTGATATTGGCATTGACTTTAGCGGCTACAGTCCATTTTGGTCCCTATTGTTTGCTTTTGGAGATTTTAAAAGAAAAAGTATTTTTCTTCACTCGGATATGAGAAAAGAAATAGACAAAAAGGTAAATAAAAAATATCCACATCGAAAAAATTTACAGGTCATTTTTTCTTTATATAATTTTTACGATAAAGTTTTATCTGTTTCTAAGCTGACACATGAGCAAAATAAACAAAATTTAATGCGTTTTATCAAAGAGGCTTCAAGAAAAATGGACTACGTGATCAATACGATTGATTATAAAAATATCCTTGCAAAAAAAGAAGATTATCAATATGAATTTGCGATGGAAACTGATCTATCGTTAAAAGGATTAGCGTCCACTGCCCCCGCATTTCCAATGCCCAGTACATCTAATATAAATTTTATTACGATTGGGAGACTCGGACCTGAAAAGGATCATGCTAAATTAATTGATGCATTTTCCGTTATTGCATCAGCAAATAAAAATGCCAGATTATATATTGTTGGGGACGGAGCATTAAGGGACGTATTAAAAGAAAAGGTAAAAAAATTGCAATTACAGGATAAAATTATCTTTACCGGTCAGATAGACAATCCATATACCTTATTAAATCTTTGTGATTGTTTTGTGCTTTCCTCAAATCAAGAGGGGCAGCCAATGGTATTGCTCGAAGCACTCGTCCTCGGTAAACCCGTAATTGTGACAGATATTCCGGGATCTAGAAGTGTTGTTGAAGGAGGCTACGGTTTAATTGTTGAAAATTCCATTGATGGCTTAGTCAAAGGGATGAACGATTATTTAGAAGGAAAACGAATAAATGAACAAGCTTTCGACTATGAAGCTTATTTGAATGACGCAATCAATATGTTTTATGAGAAAGTGTGTAGAATTGAAAAATGAAATCGGCTTTTTGCTGATTTCATTTTGTACTTTTATATCCGTATGGATTGTTTTTTTGCCACCGCCACGTATCTTCGCAAATTTCATCAATTCCTTTCTTTGCCACCCAGTTTAATTCCTTTTCAGCTTTTGACGAATTTGCATAACTAATGGCTGTATCTCCTTGCCTCCGTCCGACTATTTTATATGGAATTGTTCGTTGGGCTGCATTTTCAAATGCTTTAACCATTTGGAGTACACTATAACCTTTTCCGGTACCGAGATTATATGTAGCAACACCAGTTGTTACTTTTGTTTTATTTAGAGCCTTCAAATGGCCGTTTGCAAGATCTTCGACGTGAATATAATCACGAATTCCGGTCCCATCAATTGTTGGATAATCATTCCCAAATATTTTAAGCTCTTTTAATTGTCCTACTGCCACTTTACTAATATATGGCATTAAGTTTGTAGGAATATCATTAGGATCTTCTCCGATAAGTCCGCTTTTGTGGGCGCCGTTTGGATTGAAGTATCTTAAAATTGTAATACTCCACTCCTTATCTGAATTATATAGATCACGAAGAATTTCCTCTATTATTAGCTTCGTTCTGCCATATGGATTAATAGGTTTCGTTGCAGCACTTTCTGCAATCGGAACCGTTTCCGATACCCCATATACCGCCGCAGATGAACTAAATACAATTTTTTTTACTTGGTAGCACTTCATTATATCGAGCAAGTTTAGTGTACCTATTATATTGTTTTTATAATATTCTAGCGGGAATGCTATCGACTCATTTATTGATTTTAAACTAGCAAAATGGATCACAGAATCTATATTGTTTTCGTTAAAAATTTTTTGGATTTCCTCTTTATTTTTCAAATCAGCTTGATAAATGTTGAAATCTTTTTTTGTAATTTTTTTCACACGAAATAACGCTTCAATATTACTATTGGAAAAATTATCGGCAACGACAATTTCTTCCCCCGCCTGTAATAGTTCAATGCATGTATGACTACCTATATATCCGGCTCCACCTGTTACTAGAATCGCCATTTTCATGCCCCCTCTTTTTTATCATGTATATTCAACATGAGGGGGAAAATTAACTTGAGTTTGCATAAAGCTTTTTATATTATAAAATTATAGATTGTTTGAAAAGGATGTGGGATATGATTAAGAAGCCTCGTATTGAGTCAGTAGAATTAAGACGTTTTCGAAGTCTGGATACACGAACAAATTTATCCGTAAAGGAAAAATCGTATTATTTAAACCTTGAAAAGGGCTTTCAAGGTGAAAAAATTTTTGACAAATGGATTGAAAGCCTTAAGATCGATTGCCTTATTTTGAACGATCTATTGTTTGAACATAGCAACACTTTCTTTCAAGTTGACTCTTTAATCATGCTTCAGGACATCATTCATTTTTTTGAAATAAAATATTTTGAAGGTGATTACATTATCAAAAATGATGAATGGCATTTCCTATCTGGCAAAGAAAAAGAAATAAAGAATCCTTTACTCCAATTAAAAAGAAGTGCATCATTACTCCGAAGAGTCCTCCAAGATTTAGGTTGTCACTTGCCAGTTGAAGAACATCTAATCTTCGTTAAGCCCGATTTTTATCTTTATCAAGCCCCTATCAATTTGCCCATTATTTTCCCTTCGCAGATTGAACGATTTATTGACAGCATGAATAAGAAATCGTCAAATCTAACTAGCTATCATTCTAAACTTGCCAATCAATTATTATCTTTACATGTGGATGAATCACCGTTTATACGAGTACCGAAGTATAGTTTTGATCAACTAAAAAAAGGCATCACATGTGATAAGTGTAAAGGATTTATTGACCATTATGAAAAGTATTTCATTGTATGTCCTAAATGCGGACACAAAGAAAATATTACATCGGCAGTATTACGTAGTATAGAGGAATATTGTTTACTATTTCCAAATAAAAAGCTGACAACAAACTCGATTCAAGAATGGTGTAAAATTACTTCACACAAAACAATTCAAAGGGTACTTTCAACACATTTTAAGCAACTGGGACATGGTAAATCCACCTATTATATTCGTAATAATTAACAACTCTGTACAAAAATCAAATGTAAATTAAGAGTCGTTGATGATTTTGAAGCATTTATATTGTTGGTTTGTTTGGGTTAGGCTTGATTCTAGGGTTTCGATTTTGGGGACGACCAAGATGGGTTTTAGTTTTGGATCTTGGGCTTCATTCGCTCGCTTTGTCTACCAAGATGGAGCTAAGTTTTGTTCTTGGGCTTCATTCTCTCGCTTTGACGACCAAGATGGAGCTAAGTTTTGGTTCTTGAGCTTCATTCACTCGCTTTAACGACCAAGACGAATTTAAGATTTGGATCTTGGGCTTTATTCACTCGCTTTAACGACCAAGATGGGTTTAAGTTTTGGATCTTGAGCTTCATTCTCCCGCTTTAACGACCAAGATGGATTTTTGTATTGGATCTTGGGCTTCATTCGTTCGCTTTGACTACCAAGATGGATTTTAGTTTTGGATCTTGGGCTTCATTCACTCGCTTTGATGACCAAGTTGGATTTTGAAATTAGATCTTGGGCTCCATTCGCTCGCTTTAACGACCAAGATGGATTTAAAAATTGAATCTTGAGCTTCATTCAAAGTTTTTTCCATAATGTAATGAAAAAGGAGTGACCACCCAAAATGGTCACTCCCTTATCAATTATTGCCCTACTTCCGCTTTTTCTTGATCTTCAATCCGTTTTTCCATTCTTTCGCGGTCTCTCTCAATAATGGGTTTCAAGTATTTTCCTGTATAGGACTCAGGAATCTCACATATTTCTTCCGGTGTTCCTGTTCCTACAATCGTTCCACCTTTTGCACCGCCCTCTGGTCCAAGGTCAATTAAATAATCTGCTGTCTTAATCACATCTAGATTATGTTCAATCACAAGGACGGTATCTCCATTTTCAACAAGTCGCTGAAGAACGACTAATAACCTGGATATATCATCAACATGCAGCCCAGTTGTTGGTTCATCAAGAATATATAAGGATTTACCATTTGACCGTTTATGAAGCTCGGAGGCTAGCTTCACCCGTTGAGCTTCCCCTCCTGAAAGAGTCGTTGCTGGCTGGCCAAGCTTTATATAACCTAATCCAACATCATAAATTGTCTGCAATTTTCGTTTGATTTTAGGGATATTTTCAAAAAACTCAACAGCATCTTCAACAGTCATATCGAGAACATCGGCAATATTTTTCCCTTTATATTTTACTTCTAATGTCTCACGATTGTAGCGTTTCCCATGGCATACTTCACATGGGACATATACATCCGGTAAAAAGTGCATTTCAATTTTGATAATTCCATCGCCACGACATGCCTCACAGCGCCCGCCTTTGACATTAAAACTGAATCTACCTTTTTTGTACCCGCGAATTTTTGCCTCATTGGTAGCTGAAAAGACGTCACGGATATCATCAAACACACCTGTGTAGGTTGCCGGATTTGAACGCGGAGTACGACCGATTGGTGACTGATCAATATCAATTACTTTTTCGAGGTAATCAATGCCAGTGATCTCCCTATGCTCCCCAGGCTTGCTTTTTGCCCGATTCAGCTTCTGAGCTAAGGTTTTGTGTAACACTTCATTTACGAGCGTACTTTTTCCCGAACCTGAGACACCTGTAACCGCCACAAAGCTACCTAGCGGAAATTTCACAGTAACATTTTTCAGATTATTTTCTTTTGCCCCTTTGATTTCAATAAAACGACCATCCGGTTTACGGCG
Source organism: Heyndrickxia sporothermodurans (assembly GCA_016756695.1). GTDB lineage: Bacteria > Bacillota > Bacilli > Bacillales > Bacillaceae_C > Heyndrickxia > Heyndrickxia sporothermodurans. The sequence continues at coordinate 2,315,807 of CP066701.1, read as the reverse complement.
TTCAATTGGTAATGGGATGAATTTTTTCCCGGATAAATATTGGCCCGTTAATGAATGTGGATCATTCATAACTTCTTTAGGTGTTCCAGCAGATATAATTTCGCCTCCATGAACACCTGCACCTGGACCAATATCAATTAAATAATCCGCAGCGAGCATTGTGTCTTCATCGTGTTCAACAACAATCAATGTATTTCCGATATCTCTCATACTTTGGAGTGTTTGAATTAAACGGTCGTTATCTCGCTGGTGCAAACCGATTGATGGTTCATCCAATATGTAAAGGACACCGGTTAATCGTGAACCAATTTGTGTTGCTAAACGAATGCGTTGTGCCTCTCCTCCAGATAATGTACCGGCAGCACGACTCAAAGTTAAATACTCTAATCCGACATTTACTAGAAAGCCTAGTCGCTCTCGAATTTCACGAAGGACAAGATTCGCGATTTGTCGTTCTTTTTCAGTTAAATCCAGCTGAATAAATAATTCATCTGCCTGTTCAATTGAAAGTTCTGTTACTTGCCCGATATGCTTATTATTGATTTTGACAGCTAGGCTTTCTTCTTTTAGGCGATAACCTTTGCATTTTGAACATGGCTGCTGTCCCATATATTTTTCCATTTGTTCACGAATATAGTCAGAGCTTGTTTCTCGATAGCGTCTTTCCACATTGCGTATGACGCCTTCGAATTTCACATGTCCTTCACGAATTTGCCCAAAATCATTTTCATAACGGAAATAAATCGATTCTTCACCAGACCCCAGCAAAATCTTATCTAATTGGTGCTTTGGAAGATTTTTTACAGGTGTATCCATATCAATTCCAAAATGATTACAAACAGCTTCAAGCAGCTGTGGATAATATTGTGAACTTACTGGCTCCCATGGTGCAATTGCATGTTCTTTTAATGAAAGTTCCGGATTCGGAATAATTAAACTGCGTTCGACTTTGAGCTTCGTTCCAAGTCCATCACATTCGGGACAAGCACCGAATGGGCTGTTAAATGAAAACATCCTTGGCTCTAATTTATCAATTGAAAACCCACAATGTGGACATGCTAAATGCTCGCTAAATAAAAGTTCTTCCTGGCCGATTACATCAATAATGACTCTTCCATCAGCAAGCCTCAAAGCTGTTTCTAGTGAATCTGCCAATCGGGAGGCAACTTCATCTTTTACGACAATCCGGTCCACTACTACTTCAATTGAATGTTTCTTATTTTTTTCCAATTCGATGTCTTCACTTAAGTCAAGCATTTCTCCGTCAACACGTACACGTACAAATCCTTGTTTCTTAATATCTTCAAATACTTTTACATGGGCACCCTTACGCCCTGAAACAATTGGTGCCAACACTTGGAGTTTTGTTCTTTCCGGATATTCCATAATACGATCAACCATTTGTTCAATCGTTTGTGAAGTAATTTCAATTCCATGTGTTGGGCAAATTGGTCTCCCAATTCTTGCAAATAACAGACGTAAATAATCGTAGATTTCTGTTACGGTTCCAACCGTTGAACGGGGATTTCGACTTGTTGTTTTTTGATCAATTGATATCGCAGGAGATAGGCCTTCAATCGCATCGACATCTGGCTTATCCATTTGACCTAAAAATTGTCTAGCATAGGCTGAAAGTGATTCCACATATCTACGTTGACCTTCAGCATAAATCGTATCAAATGCCAATGATGATTTTCCCGAACCGGATAACCCTGTTAACACAACTAATTGATCTCTCGGAATGGTGACATCAATGTTTTTCAGATTATGTGCTCTTGCTCCTTGAACGATAATTTTATCTTTTGCCATATATATGTCATCCTTCCGCTTTCAATTCTAATAATGTATCACGAAGCTGTGCGGCACGTTCAAAGTCGAGCGCCTTCGCAGCTTCTTTCATATCATGTTCTAATTGTTGGATTAATTTTTCTCGTTCTTTTTTCGTTAATTTCGTTGGTGTTGTTGCAACATATTCTTCTTGGTCTTCTGCTGCACGAGTCGCCCGGATCACATCACGGATATCCTTTTGTATCGTTTGAGGGGTAATCCCATGTTTTGAATTATATTTTTCTTGAACTGTGCGGCGACGCTTTGTTTCTTCAATCGCCTTCTTCATTGAATCCGTCATCTTATCCGCATACATAATGACTTGGCCATTCGCATTACGCGCAGCACGGCCGATCGTCTGAATCAGTGAACGTTCAGAACGCAAGAATCCTTCTTTATCTGCATCAAGAATAGCAACTAGTGATACTTCTGGAATATCTAAACCTTCCCTCAACAGGTTAATTCCAACTAACACATCGTATTTTCCAAGACGTAGATCCCGAATAACTTCAATTCTTTCTAATGTCTTCACTTCCGAGTGTAAATATTGTACTTTTATACCGACTTCCTTTAAATAATCCGTTAAGTCTTCTGACATTTTTTTCGTTAACGTAGTAATAAGAACCCTTTCATTGCGTTCTACTCTTTCATTTATTTCACCAAGCAAGTCATCAATTTGTCCTTCAATTGGGCGAACTTCAATTGTTGGATCAAGTAGGCCAGTCGGACGAATAATTTGTTCAACCATTTCTGGAGTATGCTCGATTTCATACGGGCCTGGTGTTGCAGATACGTAAACGATTTGATTCACATGTGATTCGAATTCTTCAAATTTTAATGGTCGGTTATCCAAAGCTGATGGCAAGCGAAATCCATGCTCCACAAGAACTTGCTTGCGTGCCTGGTCACCATTATACATTCCGCGTATTTGGGGAATCGTGACATGAGATTCATCGACAACAATTAAAAAGTCTTCAGGGAAATAGTCTAGTAGTGTATACGGTGTGGAACCTGAAGGGCGTAATGTTAAGTGACGCGAATAATTTTCTATACCTGAGCAGAATCCCATCTCACGCATCATTTCTAAATCATAATTAGTCCTTTGCTCTAGCCTCTGTGCCTCAAGTAAACGATTATTATCACGTAGTTCCTTTAGACGTTCTTCTAATTCCTTTTCAATATTTGCAATCGCTACCCGCATTTTTTCTTCTCGTGTTACGAAGTGGGAAGCCGGGAAAATAGCGACATGATCACGATCACCAATAATTTCACCTGTTAGAGCATCAACTTCACGAATCCGATCTATTTCATCACCAAAAAATTCAACACGAATACAATGTTCATCCTTTGAAGCTGGGAAAATTTCAACAACATCGCCTCTTACTCGAAATGTACCCCGTTGAAAATCAATGTCATTTCTAGAAAACTGTATGTCTACAAGTTTGCGAAGAAGCTGGTTTCGTTCAACTTCCATTCCAGTTCGTAGAGAAAGGACCATTTCTCGGTATTCTTCCGGATTACCCAAACCGTAAATACATGAAACACTGGCAATAATGATTACATCTTCACGTTCAAATAAAGATGACGTTGCCGAGTGTCTTAACTTATCAATCTCATCATTAATACTCGAATCTTTTTCGATATATGTGTCTGTTTGAGGTACATACGCCTCGGGCTGGAAATAATCATAATAACTGACAAAGTATTCAACAGCATTATTTGGAAAAAATTCTTTAAACTCACTGTATAATTGTCCCGCTAATGTTTTATTGTGAGCAATAATTAAAGTCGGCTTTTTTACTTCCTTTATTACGTTGGAGATGGTAAAAGTTTTACCTGTCCCTGTTGCCCCTAGTAAGGTTTGATGTTTCTTTCCATTTTTTATGCCTTCAACAATTTTTCGAATAGCTTCGGGTTGATCTCCTTGCGGCTGATACTTCGAAACGAGCTCAAATTGTTCGTTCAATCCATTTTCCTCCCATCCACTTTACCTATCTATGTCATCTATTCAAAAAAGGTTCTGTTAAACTAGATTATTGATTTCCGCTGCAGGTACTCGCTTTCCGCGGGGCTGGCGATGAGCCTCCTCATCGCTTCGCTCCCCGCGGGGTCTCATCTGTCCAGCTGATCCCGCAGGAGTCTCGCACCTTCCGCTTCAATCAACATGGTATCAATATCAACACTGAACTTTAACAAAGCTTCCCAAAAAGGTACATTATTCACGTTTTTTCATACTTATTATTTTACCACAAACAAATGTTTCTTAACCATAAAAAAGCGAACAAATTTTCGGTTTTTTAACATTTCACAGAAATTGAAAAAGAACCGGGAAAAAGGTTCCAAGTTCTTAATCGATTACTTTATTCTCTTTTCCAACGTATAAAGCTCTTCTTCTAACGAATTCATCCTTTGCACGACCATTTTTTGTGCATCTGCAATTGCTTCATTATAAAAAATTGGCCCTAATTTTTCTTTAACAAATACAAAGACATTTTCAGCAGCTAAATCCCCGATTTCTTCGTCTCTTTCATTTAGAAAAAATTGTTGAATTTCCCTTATTGCATCTTCTTTCATTTCTTTTGTTATTTTTATCATGTTCTCTTCTCCTAACATTTACTTAACGCAAGTAAAAAGACGTTTGAAACAATGAACTTTTCATTTGCCTCAAACGTTTTTACTTTCCGGTTTTTTCCTTTTTTTATTTCGGTTTACCATACGGTTTGCATAATAAAATCCAATGGTTAACGATGCAGCGTCAATAATAAATAAAGGCCATGTATGTGTGTATCCTTTATAAACAGAAGCGACAATCAAGGCGACTGTTAATAGTAAGCCCACAATATGGTTATATGTTACCCTTGTGAAAAAGACAACGAGAATTCCTGGTAGAAAAATAGCTGCCAAAATTTTATCTAACATTGTTTTCACCCCTAAGGTTAAAAATCCTATCTCTATTCTTTTCTAAAATGGAAAAAAACACAAGGGGGGTGAAAATTTTTTATTCTTCTAAATTTGCTTTAACGATTTTTTGTGTGACTTTGTTTAGCTCGCTATGTTCAATAAATTTTTCATCGAGCATGTCTGGTAAAACTTCATTGAGAAAATATTTCACGCTTTCCATTTCTTTAAATTCAAGAATTGTTAATAAGGATTCTTCATAGATTTCTTGAAAAAGCGGTTCAGGATTCCCTTTTTGGATTTCTCCGAAGGATTCATATAACAAATCAATTTTATCTGCGACTGATAAAATTTTCCCTTCTAATGTGTCATCTTTTCCTTCTTTAAAACGGTCTAAGTAAATTTGCTGATATTCCTTTGGAAATTCTTTAAAAATAAATTTTTGCGTCATTTGTTCTTCTACTTGGCTGAACAAGTTTCTTAGCTCGGCTGAGGCGTATTTTACTGGTGTTTTTATATCGCCTGTAAACAATTCATTGTAGTCATGATTTAATGCTTTTTCATAAAGTGCCTGCCAATTTACTTTATTTCCTTTATTTTCTTCCACCGTTCCGAGAAATTGGGCTACTTTTGTTACTTTAAATGAATGACTGGCAACGGAATGTTCTTGGAATTTAAACTTTCCTGGACAGCGATAAATTTTTTCTAAATCCGATAAGCTTTTGAAGTATTGATGAATTCCCATATTATCACCTTTTTTTGTATTTCGTGAGATTGTAACATAGATTAGGAAAAAGAGACAAATTCATACCCCTTATGATATGATTTTTACTCTGGCTTTGTTATTGACAGACTCTCTAACTGAAATCAGTTTATCAGTAATTTTAATTAATTAATCTACGTGTCGGTTATTTATAACCTTATTAACTATATTTATCCATTTCTCTTCATATAATTTTTGGTTGTAATTCTTTTCAATCTTTTTTGATGCAAGCTTACCCATTTTTATTGAATCTTTAGGATTGTTAAACATGGTAATCATAGCTTCAGCTAATTTATCTACATTATATTTTTCAACTAGTAAACCATTTTCGTGATGATCTATTAATTCTCTCGGCCCGTATCTGATGTCGTAACTTACTACCGGTGTACAATTAGACATACTTTCCAAAACTGAAAGGGCAAATCCTTCAGTTTTAGAAGCTAATACACTAAATAAAGCTCCTTGATAAATATCCGAAGGGTTCTGTGTATAGCCTTTCAATGAAACATTTTCTGTTAATTTTAATTCTTTAATAAGCTTTTGAAGGTTTTCTCTTTCTGGACCTTCCCCCCATAATTCTAACCTTACATCTGGCACACTTTTCAATACAATTTTAAAGGCTTTAATTATGTGATTTAAATTTTTAATAGCTGAATATCTTCCTATCACTACTGCCAACTTTTCATCTTTCTCCACCTTTACTCCACCGAACAAACCTTTTTTAATACTAGATTTAGCTGCATGCGGAAGAACGAAAAGGTTATTTCTTTTTCCGATTCGATTTTCAATATCAATCTTTTGCTGATTAGTAAGAACTAATGCGGCATCTAGGTGATCAATATGATTAATACCCGTTTGAACTGTAGGTGCAATATCTGAATCCGTTTCATAAGGTGCGGCAAGATGACTACTATGCAACCTCCAAATTTTAGCCGCTTTTTTATTCTTAACTTTAATCATCAAAATATCTGTGTTTCTTGCATCAGATACTAAGACTGGATTTTCACAAGCCTCAATTACATTCTCAATCCAATCAGTTTTTAATTCTTCGTCATTCTTAAAGATCTTCTTAATGTTTCCGTTAATTTCATGGACATTAACTCGAATCGCTCTTCCGTTTTCTGGATTCACCCATTTAGAAAGATACGGTTGAGAATCGTTTCTATAATAAACCATTTGTCTTGGTTTATTTAAATTAATGTCCATATATGAAACTTTTCTAACTACACCATTTTCATCATAAACCTCTTTTTTCGTTCTATATCTTTGTTCATTAAAATAATCAACAAAATCTAAAATACCATCATCGTGATATTTCTTGTATCTAGTGTATAGTCCATTTTCATAAACTCTATATGCATTATGTCCAACATGTGGGTCTAAAACCCCTGTTTCAATTGGTTCAGGCTTTACTAATAACTCTTCTTCCCCACAAAGTTCTTCATACATGTTTAATACTTTAACGTTTTTATTTAACTGATCTGTTTCTATCAAATTTTTACGAATTTTATCATACCTAGTATTAAAGTCAAATGTGAGAATATGAGTATCATATCCCATATTTGCAAATGTATTTGCTTGATTTAAGGATGCTTTTGTTAACCCGCCACGCTTTACGTCCAAGGAATTAACTAAAAAAAACATGCTTGTATTCAAATATTTTTCCTCCCGTAGAAAAAGATATATTTTACCAGTTAATAATATCATATTTTTACTATAAATTCTTATTATTTCTATTTTTAAACTAATAATTCGGTATGATCGTTAGTCACCCTTTCAAACTCTTGAAGATGGTAATTAGAAATAAAGTGGCGTTATGCGAGACGTTTAAAGTTTATTTAAAATCCGTCATATGCCTCTTGATTTGATTAAAACCAATCGTTAGCCACAAATATAACGGCAATCAAACGAAAACTGCTCCTTTATTTTACCTCTTTGTTTTGGGGCATAAACATAGAAGCCAACATCATTATTAGTGCACGCTTTTTGAAGTCTTGGTTGAATTCATTTTTTCTCCTTCGCTGAAACTCCCCATGTTTATTCTTGAATGCTTCACAATATAGTTGTTTATCAAAAATATTCCTCTCCATAAAAAAAGTACCACAGTCCAAATGACCGTGGCAGACCCCATTTTTTCTTTCTTTTTAAAAAATACTGTAGCCTTTTTTCTTAGCCTCAATCATTAAAGTTAAACTTATTAATGTAACTAAAACCGTCGCTCCCATGTCAGAAAGAATGGCAATCCAAAGTGTTAGCCAGCCTGGGATTGTTAGAAGTAAGGCAATTAATTTTAGACCTAGAGCTAATGATATATTTAATTTAATAATATGATTAACGCGTTTTGAGATTCTAACTGCAGATGGTAGTTTTCCTAGATGATCCTGCATCAAAACAATATCTGCTGTTTCAATAGCACTGTCTGTTCCTTTTCCCATTGCTATTCCAAGATCAGCTGTTGCTAATGCGGGTGCGTCGTTGATTCCATCTCCTACCATTGCAATTTTTCCTTGTTGTGTGAGTTCCTTTATTTTTTTAACCTTTTCATCAGGTAAAAGATTGGCATAGTAATTCGATAAGCCAATTTGTTCAGCAACTTTTTTAGCCGTTTGTTGGTGATCTCCTGTCAGCATTACCGTATGTTTAATTCCTGCTTGATGTAACTCTTTAATTATTTGTTTACTTTCACTCCGAACTTCATCTGTTATCCCCATTAAACCAAGAACTTTTTCTTTATCTGCGACAGTAACAAGTGTATATCCCTGATCTTTAAGTGCTGTAATTTCTTTTTGAATGCTTGCTGTCATTGTGGTAGCAGGCAGTCCTTTTTCATTCCCAACAAAGTAGCGCTCTCCGTTTACAATTGCTGAGATGCCTTGACCAGGTAATGTTTCCACATCTGTTGTTTCGATAAGAGGGGCTGATGCTTCTTCAACTTTTCGCATCACTGCTTTTGCAAGGGGATGGGAAGAAAGCTTTTCTACTGAGCCCGCAATCGTCAAAAATCGCTCATCAAATACTTTCATTATTTCTACAAACGGTTCGCCTTTCGTTAGTGTTCCTGTTTTATCAAAAGCGATCGTATCAATCTTTCCTAATTGTTCAAGGAAAACTCCGCCTTTAATGAGAATACCATTTCGAGCGTTCCGTGTGATTCCGGATACAATAGCTATTGGAGACGAAAGAACGAGTGCACAAGGACAACCGACAATTAACACCGCTAAGCCTTGGTAAAACCATTTTCCCCAATCTGCACCTGCCAAAAGTGGCGGAGCAATCATAACAATAATCGCGATTATTATTATTGCGGGTGTGTAATACTTTGCAAAATGGTTAATAAACTGTTCTGTAGGTGTTTTTGTTTCTTGTGCTTCCTCTACTAAGTGTAGAATTTTTGCAAGAGAAGAATCTTCATATGATTTCGTAATGGAAATTTTTAAGATTCCTTCATTATTAATACTGCCACCATATACGGATTCATCGATCGATTTTTCGACTGGCATCGGTTCACCAGTGATGGCCGCCTCATTTACTGAACTTTTTCCTTCGATTACAATTCCGTCCGAAGGGATTTTTTCTCCCGGCTTGACTAATACGATATCTCCTGCATTTAATGTTTCAATAGATACAATCTGTTCTTTTCCATTTGCAATTAATGTTGCTTGTTTCGGAGCGACCTTTAGCAATGCCTCCATCGAACTTCTAGCTTTTTCCATGCCAAGACCTTCAAGAAATTCATTGATTCCGAAAAGAATGGCGACTAGTGTCCCTTCTTTCCATTCACCAATTCCAAATGCACCAATGAGTGCTATGGTCATCAATGTATCGATATTAAATTTTAAACGAAATAAGTTTTTGATTCCTTGGATAAAAGTTTGGTATCCGCTCAATGCTGCGGCAATTATAAAGATCGTAATTGCTATACCTTCGCTCCATTTGCCAACGAATATCGCGATAAAATAAAGCACCGCTGACATTATAATTAATGTTTTTAGCATGCGGTTTGAATGTGAATGTGCGTGGGTATGATTATGATCGTCATGTGCATGTTCGTCTTTGACAATGGCCGCTCCATCATTTGCCAAAATCTTTTCTACTTGGGTGAGTGAAATATCATCTTTTACGATTAACTTGCTCGAGTTATACAAAACTTTTGCATCCTCGCCATTCTCAAGTTTTTGAATTTCCTCTTCCATTTCCCTGGCACAATTTGCACATGAAAGGCCTTGTAATTTATATTCAGCCATGTTAACTCCCCCTTGAACAAAGCAAGCAGTCTGTTACTATTTTTTCGATTATGACTTAATTGATCGTCTTTTATAATCTGTGTTTTCCACGTGTTATTATGTGAAAAAGATAATCAGTGATGTCTAGCATGGTTAATGGTTTGTTTCAGTATATTCATAACATGTTCATCGTCGTGCGAATAAAATAATGTTGTGCCTTCTCTTCTGTATTTTACTAAGCGCAGGTTTTTCAAAAATCTTAGTTGATGCGATACAGTTGTTTGAAGAAGTGATAGCTTTTCGGCAATTTCATTTACGGAATGTTCTTTTTCAGATAATAAATGCAGGATGCGAATCCTTGTTGGTTCAGATAATGCTTTAAACGTTTGGGAAACGATAAATAATGTTTCTTCATCTAATTCATCATGCTCTAAATCAATACGATTATTATCTTCTGTCATTGGTTTCACCTCTATTATATTCAATATATGCATATATGTTCATATATTATATTTTTCATTTTATATAATGGGCCTTAAAAAAGTCAAGTATTATCAGAAAAATAGGATATCGATTTCCGCTCCAATCATAGTGCAAAAATAGCATTTTACTTTAACACAGCCAGAAAAATAAAAAACAGACGCTTTTTCGTCTGCTTTAGAGTCTTATTATTTATTTAGATCGACTAAGGAGCCGGTTTTCAAATATACGATCCATTCACATACGTTGGTTACGTAGTCTCCGATTCGTTCTAGGTGCTGGGCGACGAGTAGAAAGTGGAGAGCTTGATTTACTTTCGTTGAGTCTTGTTGCATAATTTCAATTAATTCCATAAAAATCATTGATAGATATTTATCAATTTCATCATCTTTTTTTGAAACGGCAACCGCCCCATCACGGTCAAGGGATATATAAGCATCTAACACTTCACGGACCATGGCTTTTACGATTTCAGCCATTTTAGGAATATCAATAAGCGGTTTTAAATAGGTTTCGTCCTTTAAACGAATCGTTGATTTAGCGATACTAACGGCATGATCTCCCATTCGCTCTAAATCTGTTGCTACTTTTAACATTGTGGCAATTCGTCGTAAGTCAGTTCCCACAGGTTGTTGCAAAGCAATTAACTCGAAACATTTCTTCTCAATTTCCACTTCATATTCATTTATCCGTTCGTCATCTAATACAACTTCCAACGCTAGTTCACTATTTTTGTTCACTAATGATGTGACACTTTTGTATATCGCCTCTTCGACGAGAAGTCCCATCGACATTAATGTTTCATGAAGTTCTGTTAAGCGATCCTCAAACACTCGTCTTGCCACCATGAATACCCCCTTAATTCTTAATATGCAATTAGCCAAATCTCCCCGAGATATAATCTTCGGTTTCTTTTCTTTCTGGATTGGTAAAAATAGAATGGGTTTGATTGAATTCAACAATCTCACCATTTAGAAAAAATGCGGTTTCATCTGAAACGCGTGCTGCTTGTTGCATACTGTGTGTGACAATAATGATGGTGTACTGCTCCTTCAATTCTAATATTAGCTGCTCGATTTTTGAGGTAGAAATTGGGTCTAAAGCTGAAGCGGGTTCATCCATCAAAATGACATCAGGTTGAATGGCTAACACTCTCGCTATAACAAGTCTTTGCTGTTGTCCACCGGATAGTCCCATCGCAGATGTGTGTAAGCGATCTTTTACCTCATCCCATAACGCCGCTTGTCGTAAGCTTTTTTCGACGATTTCATCAATCATTCCTTTTTTCTTCATTCCATGAATTCGCAAGCCATAGGCGACATTTTCGTAAATGGACATTGGAAAAGGATTGGGACGTTGAAACACCATGCCTACTTGTTTTCGAAGTTCGACGACATCAATTTTCGGACTATAAATTTCCTGATTATTATAGTTTAGACTGCCTTCTACTCTGAAGCGTGGCACTAAATCATTCATACGATTCAATGTCCGCAAAAACGTAGATTTTCCACATCCTGACGGCCCGATAAGTGCGGTTACTCGATTTTTTTTCATATTGATTGATATATTTTTCAAAGCTTGGAATTGATCATAATATACATTTAATTCCTTGCTGCTAATGATTGTTTTCGTTGTTTCGCGTTGTTCCATTGAGATGGCCAATTCGTTTCACCTACTTCGTATGATATTATCCGTACTTCTTTCAAAGAAGTTGTGATAATTGTGACTGTTGATTTCCGCTCCAGGCACTCGCTTTCCGCGGGCGGTCCGGGGAGCCTCCTCAGCGCTTAAGCGCCTGCGGGGTCTCCCCGGACCCGTACTCCCGCAGGAGTCTCGTGCCTTCCGCTCCAATCAACATAGTTATAAATTCAACAATGTATATCTAATACATCCTTCAATTAAATTGTAAATTTACCTACCCAAAATTCCCGGAAACATAGTCTTCTGTTTGTTTTTGCTGAGGATTCGTAAAGATGTTTCTTGTTTCACCGTATTCAATTAGATCCCCCATGTAGAAAAATGCTGTGTAATCAGAAATTCTGGCGGCTTGTTGCATGTTGTGTGTAACGATGACGACTGTATAGTCCTTTTTCAATTCCATGATTAACTCTTCAATTTTGCTCGTTGAAATTGGATCTAAAGCGGATGCTGGTTCATCAAGTAAAAGGACATCGGGTTCCATCGCAATTGCTCTTGCAATACATAATCGCTGTTGTTGTCCACCTGATAGTGCAAGGGCGGATTTATTTAAGCGATCTTTTACTTCATCCCAAAGGGCAGCTTTACGTAGGCTTTTTTCGACGATTTCCTGTAATACTTTTTTATTTTTTTCTCCGTGCTGTTTCGGGCCAAATGCGACATTATCAAAAATACTTTTTGCAAATGGATTTGGACGTTGAAACACCATCCCAATATTTTTTCGGATTTCAAATACATTGACATCCGCTTGATTAATATTAAATTCTTTATAAAAGATGCTTCCTTCGACACGACATCCTTGAATCTCGTCATTCATTCGATTTAAACTTCTTAAATAGGTAGATTTCCCACAACCTGATGGTCCAATAAATGCGGTCACTTGATTTTTATAAATGGGCATCGAGATATTTTTCAAAGCAAGATTACTCCCATAGTAAACATGTAAATCCTTTGTTTCTAATGCTGTTTCTTTCTTTACTGTCCAGTCCTTTCGTTCATTTTTTCGATTCGTAAGTGAAACAACGACTTTACTTTGTCTCTTTTCCATTAATGCTTCCATTCATTCCACTCCTTCGTTTGCTATTAAGAAGATGTCATTCTTTTATAGATAAGTTTTCCAATCCATCGTGCTGCAAGGTTAAAGAGTAAGATTAAGATGATAAGCAACGCGGATGTGCCACTCGATACCTCTTTTACATCAGGCATTAATCCTTCTGAATTAATTTTCCAAATATGAACGGCAAGTGTTTCTGCTGGTCTCATCGGATTAAGTGGTGATGTCGGGCTAAATGGATTCCAATTTGAAAAGTCGAGAATCGGCGTACTCATTCCGGCTGTATATATTAACGCGGCCGCTTCACCGAATACTCTCCCCGATGCAAGAATAATTCCGGTAACAATACCAGGGATGGCTGCTGGAAGTAATATTTTTTTGATCGTTTCCCATTTCGAAATGCCAAGGGCAAGTCCTGCTTCCCGCTGTGCATTGGATACACCTTTCAAAGAGGTTTCAACTACACTAACCATTAACGGTAAGTTAAATATCGTAAGGACGAGTGCACCAGTTAATATCGAGAACCCCCACCCCATATAAATGACGAAGAATAAAAATCCAAACAAACCAACGACAATGGACGGAAGGGATGACAATACTTCAATCACAGTGCGAAGAATATCGGTAAATACATTTTTCTTTGCATATTCAGACATATATATTCCAGCACCTAATGATAATGGAATGCTGATGATCATTGTTAAAACGAGTAAATAAAATGAATTAAAGAGCTGTGGTCCAATTCCCCCACCTGCCTGAAACGATTGTGGAGGTGATGTAATAAACTTCCAACTTATATTTCCGACCCCGTTGACGAGAATATAGCCAAATAATCCAGCTAGAAGCAAGACAATAACAGCGGCAATTGCGTAAAAAATAACGGTTGCCATACGATCGACGAGTTTTGCATTCATTAGTAAACCCTCCTGCGACCTAAGATGCGAATAATAATGATAAAGACTAGTGACATGAGCAATAACATTAATGCTAATGACCATAAAGCATTGTTCTCTGCTTTCCCCATGACGGTATAACCCATTCCCATTGTTAAAATACTCGTTAATGTTGAAGCAGGTTCTACTAATGAAGTCGGTATGACGGTAGAGTTTCCAATAACCATCTGTACGGCTAAAGCTTCACCAAATGCACGAGCCATTCCGAAAACGATTGCTGTCAATAAACCAGGCAATGAGGTCTTAAGAATAACTCGGTATATAGTTTGCCAACGTGTTGCACCTAATGCTAAAGAAGCTTCTCTTATTTGCATTGGGACGGCTTCGATGGCATCCATTGAAAGACTTGTAATTGTCGGTAAAATCATCACTGTCAAAACGATTGTTCCTGCTGCAATGCCAAATCCACTTCCTCCTAGATGCTCTCTCAAGAAAGGAACAACGACACTTAAGCCAACAAATCCATATACAACTGATGGGATTCCAACAAGAAGCTCTATAACTGGCTGCAACACTTTCTTCCCAAACTTTGGTGAAATTTCTGTCATAAATATCGCTGCACCAATAGCAAGTGGTGAGCAAATAATGGCTGCTAAAAGAGTAACTGCAAAGGAACCGAAAATAAGCGGCAACGCCCCTACAATTGGTTTTCCTAATTCATTTAAACTACCAGGCTTCCACTCTAGTCCTGTAAAAAAGTCAACGATACTTGCTTTATTAACTGTAAAAGTGCTAAACCCTTTTGATGCAACAAAATATAAAATGGAAATCGCAATCATAATCATGATAGAAACAGAAGTAAATGTGAGAATTCTCCCCCTTTTTTCAGTCCAAATCTTAGTTGAAGAATTCCACTGTTTTTCAGTCATCTTTATATCCTTTAATTCCAAGATACTTTCCCCTTTCAAAGACATGTGTCAGTTTCTTGAAGAAAATGATTCTAGCAGCTAACACAAGCATAAAAAACGAATACTTCTCCCTTTTTCTTACAATCAATGAAACTTCCATTCTTAGCTTTCGACTAATGAATGGAAGTTCTAATCCTATAAGTTACCTATTTATTCTTTATATTCCCATCTGCATCACGTTCTACTTTCATTCCTGTCACTGGAATATAACCTAGTTTCGGAATAACTGAAGATTGAATGTCATCACTTAGGATGAAGTCTAAAAATTCTTTTGCTAATCCTTTAGGCTCACCGTTTGTGTACATATGTTCATACGCCCAGATTTTCCAATCATTTGTTTCTACATTTGCTTCAGTTGGTGCTACGCCATCTACTTTTAACGGTTGAATCGAATCATTGAAATAAGAGAATGCTAGATAACTAATCGCTCCTGGTGTTTCACTAACAATTTTTTGAACGGTACCAGATGAATCTTGTTCTTGTGCTTTAGCAGGTGTTGCTCCATCGAGTGCATGCTTTTCGAATACTGCTCTTGTTCCAGATCCTTCTGCACGGTTGATAATGACGATTTTTTCATCTTTACCACCAACTTCTTTCCAGTTTTTAATTTTTCCTGTAAAGATGTCAATGAGTTGTTTCTTCGTAATGTTCTCTACACCTGCATCTTTATTTACTACTGGCCCCATGCCTACTACTGCGACTTTATGGTCAACTAGTTTACTTGCATCAATGCCATCCTTTTCTTCTGCAAAAATATCAGAGTTACCGATATCTACTGCACCTTCACTAATTTGACTTAGGCCCGTACCACTTCCGCCTCCTTGGACATTAATGGTAGCACCTTGATTTGTACTCATATATTGGTTTGCTGCTTCATCAACCAATGGTTGTAATGCACTTGATCCAACTGCAGTGATTGAGCCTTTTGTTGATTCTTTATCTCCACCTTCTGCATTTGCTTTCGAGCCTGTTTCATTATTGCTTCCACATCCGGCTGCGAAAATTGCAAACACTAGTAACATACTAAATAATGCTAAGACTCTTTTTCTCATCTACTTTTGCCCCCTAGTTTTTTAGGTGATTTTTCTTACAAGATTAAGATAATCTATGGGTATTAAGCGTGTATTAATGAAATGTTAAGATATTGTAAATTAGAATCTGTTAAACAAGGGGGTTGATTTCCGCTGCAGGTGCTCGCTTTCCGCTTCAATCAACCAAATGTAAAAATTTGCAAAGCGACTTAACATTGCAATAAAAAAACACATCCATAATCGGATGTGTTTGATAGAATTTCGAGAAAATCTACCTATTTTGTTTTTTAGGAAGGGTTATTGTAAATAGTGTTCCCTTGCCTTCTTCACTATCTACTTGGATAGAACCATGGTGGGATTCGACTAGATGTTTGACAATCGCAAGTCCAAGTCCAGTTCCTCCTGAATTACGTGAGCGAGCTTTATCCACTCGATAGAAACGTTCAAAAATGCGTGGCAATTCTTCTTTCGAAATTCCAATACCAGTATCTTTCACAGTTAACTCAATTTGGTCGTCTTTTTCCACAATCCCAATTTCAATTGTTCCTTTGTCAGGAGTATAGGTCACAGCATTGGCAACAAGATTCAATATAATTTGCTGCAAACGATCCTTTTCCGCATCAATGATGACTGGTTTTTGATTAGGAAGTTTGATAGTTAATTGTTTTTTATTAATTTCTTCTTGAATCGTATCGATCGTTTCGTAAATGACACCTGTTACATTTAATGGCTCGGGATGAAATGGAAGCTGATGCTGTTCAATTTTTGATAAGTGAAGAATATCGGTAATTAAACGATGGAGCCGCTCACTTTCATCATGAATAATCGTTAAGAAGGATTTTGCTATTTCGGGATCATACATTGCACCATCTAGCAATGTTTCTGCAAATCCTTTCAAAGAAGTAATAGGTGTTTTTAATTCATGCGAAACATTAGCAACAAATTCGCTACGCATTTTCTCCAATCTCCGAATGTCCGTTATATCATGAAGGACCGTAATGATTCCTTTTATTTCTCCATTTGCCCCTAAATAGGGTGCTAAATGAGCATCCAAAATTCTTTGATCGGGGTAATACATTTGCACTTCATCATGAATTTTTATTTTTTTCTTTAATGATTGATCAATTAATTGACTAAGACCAAAGCTTTTGCCTGCTTCAATATGTAGTTTACCTCTTAATTGATCGGCCGTTGATCCAATAATTTTTTCCATAGCTGGATTTACAAGAACGATGCGGCCTTCCGGATTGATTAGCATGACGCCACTAACCATATTGGTTAGCACACCAGTTAATTTTTGCTGATTTTCGCTAATTTCCTCCATCTGGTGCTGTAAGCTTTTCGCTAATGTATTGATAGCGATCGAAAGCTGCTCCAGTTCCCCGTTTGTTTTCGCCCTTACTCTGCTACTATAATCTTTTTCAGAAAGTCTTCTAGCTACTTGGATAATATCTTCAATCGGTCTTGTAATTCCTTTCGCTAAGCTAATGGCAATAATACTTGCTAAAATTAATGTAATTCCCATCGCCAAACCAAGACTAAGCCACAATTTTTTAATAGCATGATCAATATTTTGCAAAGTGAACGCAACCCTTATTACTCCAACTACTTGATCTTTGTTTTGAATAGGGGTGGCCACATACATCATATTGTAACCAAGGGTTTCACTAAATCGAATGGACTCAGCATTTTTCTTATGCCGTTTGACGATATCTTTAAACTCGGGGCGATTCGCATGATTTTCCATCTTTGCCGGGTTATCTTCAGAATCCGCTACCACATCACCGTTCACATCAATGATGGTAATTCTAGGTTGGTTTTCGGCATAAAAGCTTTCGACCTTTTCTTGCAATTCATTGGATTGTTTTCGAATTTCTTTTGAATTAATAAATTCAGATACAATATTTGCATCTTGAAATAATTGATTCCTTGTCATATCCATATAAGTATTTTTCATCAAATCTCCGATAAAAAAACCTATCGCTAGTAGGACAAAAAACAATAGCAATAAAAAACGAAAAGAAATTTTCAACCAAAGTTTATTCATTTTTCGGTCCTTCCATTTTATATCCAAAACCTCTTATCGTTTTAATATATTGTGGTTGTTTCGTATCTTCTTCAATTTTTTCGCGTAAATGACTAATATGGACATCCACAATTCTAGTATCTCCCGCATAATCATAATTCCATACCGAATCTAGCAGTTGATCTCTGCTTAAAACTTTCCCTCTATTACTTGATAAATAGAGCAGAAGTTCAAATTCCTTCGGTGTTAGTTCTAGCTTCTCACTTTTAAAATAAGCTTCAAATTGCTCCGGATATACCTTCAAATGGCCGATTGTATAATGCGGTTCTTCGGTTTCATTTGCTTCATTCGTTTCCGTTGTTCTTCGTAAGATTGCCTTTACTCTAGCAACAACCTCTCTAGGACTAAATGGTTTTGTTAAATAATCATCTGCACCGAGCTCAAGTCCGAGAATCTTGTCCAATTCATCTCCTTTAGCTGTCAGCATTAAGATTGGAGTTTTTATTTTTTCCTGGCGAAGTCTTTTACAAATTTCCATTCCATCCATTCCAGGCAGCATTAAATCTAAAACGATAAAACTAAATTGTTCCTTCAAGGCAAGTTCATAGCCTTCGGTACCATTTGCGGCAGTAATAACGGAAAATCCCGCTTGTTCTAAGTTGAATTTTAAAAGTGTAACGATTGAAGGTTCATCATCGACTACAAGTATTTTATTCATGTTAAAAGCTCCCTCCAAGTACCAGCTTATTTTTCTTTATCATACATGGAAGGGATTTTTATGTCATTAAAGAAATATTTTCATAAGCAAAAAAAACTATTAGAATGGATCTGGAAATATTCGTGTAAAGTAGCTTCGTTTCTATAAATTTCTTAATGGGGTTTTGACTACCAAGTTGGACTCGTTGCTTCGTTCTTGGGCTTCATTCCAGGGCTTTGACTACCAAGTTGAGCTGGTTGCTTCGTTCTTGAGCTTCATTCCAGGGCTTTGGCGACCAAGTTGGGCTGATTGCTTCGTTCTTGGGCTCCATTCCGGGGTTTTGACTACCAAGTTGGACTCGTTGCTCCGTTCTTGGGCTTCATTCCGATGCTTTGGCGACCAAGTTGGACTGGTTGCTTCGTTCTTGGGCTCCATTCCGAAACTTTAACGACCAAGTTGGACTGGTAAAGCTTCTCTCACGGGATAGATTGAAAGCCTCCACATAAGAATGTTACTTTTCTTTAATCACGTATTTACAATGATCGCCGCCTTTAGACATACAGCACACTTGCTCAATATCATTTGTATTTAATATCTTTTGAAATAAAGAGTGCTCACAAGAACACGCTATTTGGTACTTTCTAGCAACGTCAAAAATAGGACAGTTATACTCCGTTAATTCAAAAGTACCATCCTCTTTTTCAACCCACTCCACCATATACCCATTTTCGTTTTGAATATTAGCCAGTTCCGCTACCCGATCCTTTAATTGATTGTGTTGAATACGCTCTTTATATTTATTTTCCAATCGTCGTTCACGGTTTTGGAATAACGTATCTATCATCTCTTGCCCGTTCATTTCTTCGATGTCTTCCAGAAATTCGACGGTTATATTCGAATAGCTTTTTGGAAATTGATTTTCTCCTGTCTTTGTCAAAAAATACACTTGGACAGGTCTTCCCATCGATTTCCGTATTGTTTCTGATTGGATCAATCGTTCATTTTCTAAATTATTTAAATGGCGTCTTACCGCCATTCCGGTTATTTCAAGATGAGATTCCAAATCAACCACACTTAATTTTTTATATCTTTTTAATAAATGAAGAAGTTGATCCCTCGTTGAAGATTTTTTTTTCAACTTTCTCACCTCCAAAATTTTTCGTTGTACGAAGTACTTTATTTTGATATATTGATTATAACAACATTTTATACAAAAATATATAAAAAGTGTAGCTTATCGCTATGCCTTGCATATTTTAGAAGTACTACTACATAATTAAGGAGATTAACATGAAACTACTTGGAATTTCTGGTACTATTTCAGGTGAAAGAACAAGGTTAGTTGTTGAGAAAATACTTCAATCCGCCAAAGAACAATTTCCTGAAATAGAAATCGAATTATTAGATTTACAAAAATACGATATCCAATTTTGTGATGGCCGGAACCCATCTACGTATACGGGGGATACGAAAACCGTTATTGATATCGTGTCTTCAGCTGATTTTTACATTATTGGAACACCAATTTATCAAGCGTCGATGACGGGAGCATTGAAAAACTTGTTTGATTTAGTACCAGTCGATGCATTTAGCGGGAAAGTAATCGGTTTTGCTGCAACAGGGGGAACATACCAGCATTACTTAGTCATTGAAAACCAATTAAAACCGATTGCGGGCTTTTTCCGATCATTTGTTGCACCGAATTATGTCTATGTTCACGATACCCATTTCAATTCAAGCAATGAAATCATCGATCAAAATGTCATTCAACGTATAAACGGACTTGCACATCAAGTCGTTTTCATGCAAAAATCATTAAATCATAAATAAAATGATTGAATTTTTTATATGCTAGAATATAGGATAAATATTTCCTGAGTGGTAGTATAATGAATCTAGAACCAATTGGCTCTGTTTGATCTAAACTATAATCATTCTCATTCGAGAAATCATGAAAAGGTGGTCAGTTTATATGGCTTTTGTAATTACATTTCCTTGTCAAGGAGAGAAAGCGGCAGAATGTGTAGAGGTTTGCCCAGTCGATTGTATTGCTGAAGGAAAGGATCAATTTTACATCGATCCGGATATTTGTATTGATTGCGGTGCATGCCAAGCAGTTTGCCCGGTTGACGCTATCTTCCACGAAGAAGAATTACTCGATGAGGACATGGAGTACTTTGAAAAAGCGAAGAAGTTTTTTACAACTTGATAATCATTAAGAAAAACGCCTGAACCTACAGGCGTTTTTTTCATTTCTCCTATTCCATTTTGTGATTCTACTAAAATTTTTACAAACATATAAATAGAATAACATGAATCACGAGGTGAGTTGATGAAGAAACGGACACCATTTATTGTCCCCTTTTTACTTGTAGCAGCGATTTTGTTTATTTCCAGCCTTCTAACCTCAGTAGGGAGCAAATATTTTACTTCCTCCTATGTAAGTCAATCCATAAAAAACTTCTCCCCAGAAAATTTTGTCTATTTAATGGGGTTAGAATTTTCACAAGTACATGAAGTATTACCTGAAAAAAGCAAGCCGCCGAAAATATCGGCAGTTGTTTTTAATGCCGCAACGAATTTGAAGCCTGGAGATATTCGAAGCTTACTTGGCAGAGAGCTGCCCGGATTTTACTCCTATGATGCGGAAATCTTTTTTGCTGGAAAAGGGGCTGATTTTACGAATTTACCTGTTGAATCTTCTCCTCCTCTTGAAGAAGTGCTGAAAGATAATGAAATTAATGAGGAAAATATTAAATCTGACGTTCCTGAAACAAATAAAAAGAAACCTAAAATGACGACTAACGGCAGAAAGGTCGTATATATTTACCACACGCATAGCTATGAGTCATTTAAACCGCTTTTGAAAAATGGGGCAGTTTCAAGTAATAACGAAAAGGTAAATGTTGTTGCGGTTGGAAAAAAACTAACCGAAGAACTTGAAGAGCGTGGGATTGGTGTGGTGCATGATAAAACCAATATGGCAGAAGCACTTCATGCCAAGGGATGGTCTACAAATGATGCATACACCTTATCAAGAAGTATGGTTGCATCCACTTTATCCAGAAATAAAGATATTACGAATATAATTGATATTCATAGGGATTCTCAACCACGAAAATTAACAACAACTAAAATTAATGGTAAGTCGTATGCTAAAGTTTCTATTATTGTTGGAAAAGAAGTGAACAACTTTGAAAAGAATCGAAGCTTCGCTTTGAAATTTGCTAAACAAATGGAGAAAAAATATCCCGGTATTATGCTCCATGGGGTAATGATCAAAGGATACAATCAAGGAAACGGAAAATACAATCAAGATCTTGCTAAAAATGCAATGCTATTCGAAATCGGTGGCGTAGATAATAATCTGGATGAATTGTATCGTACGACAGAAGCAATTGCGGACGTGTACAGCGAATTTTACTGGGAAGCGGAAAAGGTAAATGCGGAGAATAAATAAAAGAATGTAGTACATCAAATAAGGACAAACTGAAAGTGAGATAAGAAAGGAGATGGTAATCATGACAAAGAAATTCAACAAAGGAAGTAAGAATCAAAATTCACCCCAATCACATGGCGAGGTTCCTTTAAGTGGGGACAACAGTAAAGGGAATAAAAGAAATAAAGGGAAGAACTCTAAAATAGATTGAGTTCTAATAACGGGTTTACTTGCGAGGTACAAAACGGTAAATCAATAAACTTCACAGTCAAAAAGCTCAGAGATGTATATATCTCTAGCTTTTTTTACAAAATCATAAGTGCATTAGATGCTAAATAATAAGCGGAGAAATTTCCCTTAATAACCATATTAGCATCAAAAACTGCTTAAATAGACGGAAGTTTTCCGGCTATTGACTAGAAAAACGCAAAAATGGGCAATTTTTCTTTGCTTAACCGGAAAATATCCGTTTATATCCCCCGAACCGCGCTCTATTCAGCAGCGTAACCGGAAAATCTCCGCTTATTTCTTACGATTAGTCAAGCAAGTGTATTTAAGTTAATTCATTTATGTTTCAAAAAAATAAGTAAACATGCTTTGTACCTTCGTAAACGCATTTATTCTAACCGGTATTTTTTTGAAGTAATTATTTTCCTAACTGAAATTGCAATCCTCTTTGATAATAGGCATTCATCACTTCCTTCGGGACCATACTCCCGCCAGTTGCCCAAGCAAGATGAGTCGCATTGTGCATTTTTCCTGCTACAGATTGGTCTTCCGTATACTTTTGACCTGAATGATCGTTAAATAGCCGAATTGGTCCGGCTACTCCCGCCAACGCAGAAGGTTCTAAATAAATATCCTCTGTATCGACTAACGTACTAAGTAAAGAATATAATTGCTCATCACTTACTGTATAAACACCACTGATTAAGTTTTCCAATGTTTTCCCCACAAATCCAGATGGTCTCCCTACAGCGAGCCCATCTGCATCTGTTACATTATCGATTCCAAATTCTTGAACTGATATTTTATCATGCTGTTCTGTCATTAATCCAAGAAGCATGCAAGGGGAATGGGTTGGCTCTGCAAAAAAGCAGTGAACATAATCTTTAAATACTAATTTAAGCCCGAAAGCTACTCCACCTGGTCCACCGCCTACTCCACATGGAAGATATACAAATAACGGATGCTCCTCATCGACTTTAATATCCATCTCCTCAAATTGTTTTTTTAATCGGCTAGCTGCTACGGCATAGCCTAAAAATAAAGTAGTTGAATTTTCATCATCAATAAAATAGCCGTTCGGATCTAGTTCTGCTTGTTTTCTCCCTTCTTCTACTGCTTTACTATAATCGGATGGATGTTCTACTACATTTACCCCTTTACTTCTTAAAAGGTCTTTTTTCCATTGCTTCGCATCAGCAGACATATGTACGGTTACGTTAAATCCAAGTTTGGCACTCATGATTCCAATACTTAGCCCTAAATTTCCTGTTGAGCCGACAACAATCGAGTATTGTGAATAAAATTTTCTAAACCTCTCACTATTAATCATAGAATAATCATCATTAAACGTTAGCATATTTGCTTCTATTGCGAGATCTTCAGCATGTTTTAATACTTCGTATATTCCCCCTCTTGCTTTTATGGATCCCGATATGGCGAGATGACTATCACATTTAAGCAAAAATCTTCCTTCAATTTTTTTCATTTTACTTTCAAGCTTTTTTTGCATATGAGGAATCTCGACAGTAGGCGATTCAATGATTCCATTCATTTCCTTCGTCTCAGGAAACACTTGTGCAATATAAGAAGAGAAACGCTGTAATCTCTGTTCCGCTTCTTTTACATCTTTTTCACTCAAATATATATGTTTCATTGCCTCTTCAAATGTTCCGTATTTCGGATTTGTCCAAAATACTTCTTCCGTTGAAATCATTTGCTTAATTAAAGGATAGTTTTTTATCCATTCTTCAACAGTCTTACCCGCGATTTTTCCCATGTTTATTCTCCTTTCATAAACCGATTTTACTATCCAAATCCCATTTGAAAATTAGTAGATCTAGCTCAGCTCCACCTATTGTGATTTTCTCAGAATCGCACCATTTTGCTCCTAATGCCTTGTAAAAATAACGTGATTTATTTTGTTCTAATACTTCAACAAATATTGTCGTATATCCTAATTCCTCAAATTGCCTGAACATTGGGTCCACAAGCCTTCTTCCAATTCCCTTTCCTTGATAAGATTCGAGAATATAAATAGCGGTGAGGTCACCCGCATTTTCTTTATGATTGTTTTCCCTCTTACCTCCGCTTGCAAATCCAACAATCTCCCCCGCATCATTTTCAGCAACAAAAACATAGTTTCCCTCTTCGCTAATATTCCTTTTCCATAATTCCGTCCGTTGTTCATAGGACAGTTTATCTAAAAAAGAATCTGGTACGATGTTTTTATAGGTTGTCCTCCAGCTATCTACATGCACTTTCGCTATCCCGTTTGCATCAGTAATCCTTGCCCTTCTTATAATCATTTTCGTATCTCCCTACTATAAAAATTAATTATTTTCATTTTAACCTTAAAATAAATTTGGTGCTATAAAATTAAGAATTGTCAGAACTGTATTCCTTATGCAAATGTAATCATCATGGCAACTTATAATTTCTCAATACATAAAGTGCCTGCTATTTATCTAAACAGCGACAATGAAAAAAGCTTGCAATGTAACAAGCAAGCTAAAGAAAAATAAAGTAATTCTATTTATGATTGTTTCGTATCCAACGGCATTAAGTTCGCTTCAATTTGGCTCCTTTTTGGTTCCAAAAATGGTGGGAGTGCTAGCTTTTCTCCTAAATGCTCCGTATCCCATCACCGTAAAATAAATGATAAACCGAAACATCATCTTGATTTACAGTCTTTTTAATTAATCGCATTCCAAGTGTCTTCGTATAGAAATAAAAATTATTTTGCGCATTTGCTGTAAATGCAGACACATGATGGATTCCTTTTAAACGCATATTGTCCAACTCCTTTTTTCCTAAACAAACTCGCATTTAAAATATCTTGAATTAAAGATAATTTATAAATTGATTTTTGTCAAAAAATAAATGCTCTTTGCTGACAAAGCGACAGTTCTAAATTAATGGGTATGAATAATAGGTATGAAATCCAGCGATTTTCAAATATAATAGAGAAAAAATTCATTGATCTTTTTAGCAACCTTAAATCTAGATTCTTCGAAAAGGACGGATATGATGATAAATAATCTGTATAAGCGCAAAAAACTAACTCCATCAAAAATATTAATCCTTGGTTTTGCTGTAAAATAGGGAAAAATCTTGAAGTTTCTAGTCGATAAGGGAATACATATTATATATAATTTTCTGGCACAAAAAATCCGAGGGTTAATTTCCTCGGATTCTTTGTTAATCATATAAATCAAAAAACTTCAAGTGTAAATGGAACAGTAAGGATGTTGCCATCAATATTAAATTGCCCCCAAATACGATAGATTCCTTTATTCGGAAAATACGTCATAAACGTAACTTCTGGTCCAGTCGTTTTCGTATAGATAGGGTGAACATGTAAAAAATGTTTCAAGTCTTTATCGATTGCTACCGCATGCCCGATCGTTCCTAGATAGGGTTGAAGATCCTTAATCGGTTTTTTTGTTTGTTCATCATACAATGTGAATGTAATATTCGTATTTTTTTTCGCCTTTAACTCATTTTCAAAAGAAAGCGTGACTTTCTTACCATCGATTACTTTCGTTAGATTTTTATCGGGAACAATTGGTTTTGGTTTTGGCTCATCTCCTGCTACATGAACCCAATGATCTTCCAAACTGTATTCGCTCGCTCCTACTGGTGTCATTTCGGCAGTCATTTTATAATCGCCACCCGCCGGAAATTTCGTAGTGATGGTAAACTCGCCATTATCCTTTAATGTTGGGTGGATATGACTGAAATAAGATAAATCTTTGCTGACAATAACTAAATGCATTTTCTTTTCGCTTACAGTTTCAAATTGTTTGATAAGTTTATCGTGTTTATCTTTAATTACGATAGACATTGGAACATCCTCATTTGCTTTCGGATCTTTCGGCAATGTCCAGTCTGATTTCGTTTCATCACCTGTCACTGGCTCCATTGAGCTCATATCATGCTCTTTTACTGACATCGGCACTTTTGCTGCATTGCAGGCTGACAAGAGGAGTGAAGTGACCACACTGAAAAATAGCAATTTTTTCTTACTCATTAATTTCCT
Organism: Heyndrickxia sporothermodurans; assembly: GCA_016756695.1. Taxonomy (GTDB): domain Bacteria; phylum Bacillota; class Bacilli; order Bacillales; family Bacillaceae_C; genus Heyndrickxia; species Heyndrickxia sporothermodurans. The sequence goes on along the minus strand of CP066701.1, from coordinate 2,289,543 downwards.
CACCTATTCCTTCCATTTAAAATTGCAAAATCCCAATATATTTGTTTTTCTTCCATATCTTACAAACGATAACCACTATATTTTAACATACTTACTCTAATTGTTTCGCAAAAATTTCAAAAAGAAAAAGCATTGAACTACTATCAATGCTTTCTCTTTCTATCTAATGGCCGCCAAGATAGGCTAATTTCACTTGATCACTACTATCTAATTCTTCCGGAGTTCCGGATGCAACCACACGACCCGTTTCAATGACATAGGCTCGATTAGCTATCGATAATGCCATATTAGCATTTTGTTCAACAAGTAATATCGTTGTACCGGACTGATTAATTTCTTCAATTATTTTAAAAATCGTTTTTACTAAAAGTGGTGCTAATCCCATTGATGGCTCATCAAGCAGCAATAATCTCGGTCGGGCCATTAATGCACGCCCCATCGCCAGCATTTGTTGTTCACCACCTGATAACGTCCCGGCCTGTTGTTTTTTTCGTTCTAATAAACGTGGAAAAAGCTGATAGACTTTCTCGAAATCCTCTTTAATTCCAGCTTTATCTTTGCGTAAAAATGCACCTAATTCGAGATTTTCTTCGACAGTCATATTGGCGAAAACCCTTCTTCCCTCAGGAACATGGGAAATTCCCTTTTTAACTATACTTTGTGCGGCATTCCCAGCTATCGAGCTTTTTTCGAACAAAATTTGACCTTGTTTAGGCTTTAGTAATCCGGAAATCGTTTTTAATAACGTACTTTTTCCTGCACCATTTGCACCTATTAATGTGACAATTTCACCTTGATTAATCGTTAGGGAGACTCCTTTTAATGCTTGAATATTTCCATAATATACGTTGATGTTCTCAATTGTTAGCATTATGAAACCTCCTCCCCTAAATATGCTTCGATCACTTTCGGATTGTTTCGTATTTCTAATGGCGTGCCTTCTGCAATCAATTGTCCGTGATCAAGAACGTAAATCCGTTGACATACGCCCATGACAAGCTGCATATCGTGTTCGATAAGTAGAATTGTTAAATCAAATTTTTCTCGAATAAAAGCAATTAATTTCATTAATGATTCCGTTTCTTGCGGATTCATTCCTGCTGCCGGCTCATCAAGTAAGAGCAGGCTTGGCTTTGTAGCCAATGCACGAGCAATTTCGAGACGTCTTTGTTGTCCATACGGCAGATTTTTTGCTTTTTCATCTTTATATAAATCAAGATTGAAGATTTTCAGAAAATCAATCGCTTCCTGCTCCATCTCTTTCTCACCTTTAAAATGCGAGGGAAGACGCAGGATAGAGCTAAATATTCCATGTTTAGCATTGGAATGATAGGCAACTTTAACATTATCTAAAACCGTCAGCTCGTTAAATAGTCTAATATTCTGGAAGGTCCGACTAATTCCTTTTCTCGTAATCTGATAAGGGGCATTCCCATTAATCCGTTTTCCGTTTAATTCAATATTCCCCATGGTAGGTTCATAAACACCTGTTAATAGATTAAAAAACGTTGTTTTCCCTGCACCATTCGGTCCAATTAATCCAACCAACTCACCTTTTCCCAACTCCATATTTACATCTGAAACAGCCTTTAGTCCCCCGAATGTAATCCCTACATGATCTACTTTAAGCAGTGGTTTGTTTGTTTCCATTTTGTGTCCCTCCACCAGCATCTTTGCTTTTTTTGAAGAATGAGGTAATTTCTCTTGTTCCCAGTAATCCTTGTGGACGGAAAAGCATTACGATGATTAGGACTAGTGAATAAATAATCATCCTTGTTTCAGCATAATCTTGTAAAAACGTTGAAACAATCGTTAAAATGACAGCCGCAATCACTGCTCCCGATAAACTTCCCAAACCTCCAAGTACAACAAAGATTAAAATATCGAATGATTTTAAGAAACCAAAGTTCGTCGGTTGGATAATATAGAAGTTATGAGCATATAATCCTCCTGCCACTCCGGCAAAAAAGGAACCGATCGCAAATGCGATTACTTTATAATAAGTCGTATTGATCCCCATAGCATCAGAAGCAATCTCGTTTTCTCTAATCGAAATACATGCTCGCCCGTGGGTCGAATTTGTAAAGTTGACGATAACAATAATAGATATTAAAAGACAAGCGTAAACCCATGGCCAAGTAGTATAATTCATTACCTGCATTCCACTAGCTCCACCAACATAGTCAATGTTTAATAGGATAATCCGCACAATTTCACCGAATCCTAAAGTGGCAATTGCTAAATAATCCCCTTTTAAACGAAGGCTGGGAATCCCAATAATCAGTCCAGCAATAGTAGCGACAATTCCCCCAACAATTAAAGCAATGGGAAATGGCAGTTCAAGCTTCATCGTCATGATCGCTGATGCATATGCACCGACAGCGAGAAAACCAGCATGTCCGATCGAAAACTGACCGGTAATTCCGATAATTAGATGTAGGCTAATCGCGAGAATGATATTAATAGATAAAGTAAAAAGTGTATTCGTGTAGTAAGAACTAAGTATTTCACTACTAATTAGCCATTGGACAACTACAAAAAATATTAAGGATACAATGATTGATAGCCAAAAACCTTTTGACTGTTTAAGTATCGACATACCTTCTCCTCCTTCTTAAACCTTTTCCTTGAAGTTTTTGCCAAATAGTCCAGATGGTCGAAAAATAAGTATAAGAATGAGTACGATAAAGGCAACACCGTCACGCCATAATGAATAACCAAATGCACTGACAAGTGATTCGATGACACCTAATAATAATCCACCTACCATTGCCCCCGGAATGATTCCAATTCCTCCTAAAACAGCAGCAACAAATGCTTTGATCCCAGGTATTAGCCCCATTAATGGTTCGATTTTTATATAATATGTTCCGAATATTACGCCTGCGGCTCCTGCTAGTGCGGACCCAATGGCAAAAGTAGCGGAAATCGTTCGATCAACACTAATTCCCATTAATTTTGCGGCTTCTGCATCATGAGATACGGCTCTCATCGCTTTTCCCGTTTTCGTTTTATGCACAATAAATTGAAGAACAATCATCAGCACAATGGATATACCTAGAATAAACAATGATTGACTATTGATCGTAATACCTAAAATGTGGATACTTTTTGAAGGAAGAGTATTAATCGGATAAGCTTCTGGTTGTGCACCTCTTAAATAAATCATTCCATATTCAATTAATAAAGAAACACCGATTGCGGTAATAAGTGCGGCAATTCTCGTCGCATTACGTAACGGCTTATAGGCGATTCTTTCAATTACTACCCCTAGAATTGCACAAACGACCATCGATATAATCAATGCCGGGAAGAACCAAGATGTAAAAAGGTAATCGAGTAAAATCCGATAAAGGACCCGATCATGAAGACATCCCCATGAGCAAAATTGATTAGTTTAACAATTCCATAGACCATTGTATAGCCCAGTGCAATGAGTGCATAAATACTACCTAGTGAGATACCGTTTACTAGCTGCTGAATTATCTCCATTGTCTCACTCCCCTTAAAATCCTGATAAACTCTAAAATAGGGGGACTAGCCCCCTATTACAATTTATGGATTAATTTTTGCTTCAAATTTTTGTTCGCCATCTACAAATTTTAAAATCGTCGCTGATTTAATCGGATTATGATTTTCGTCAAGTGTCATTTTTCCGGAAATTAAATCAAGTTCTTTCGTTTCAGCTAGTGCCTTTTGAATTTTTTCAGGCTCAGAGCTTCCTGCACGTTTAATGGCATCTGCAAGGAGATATAACGTATCGTATCCAAGAGCATTGAATGCGTCAGGCGTTTTATCTTTGTATTTCGCTTTAAATGCTTTTACAAAGTCTTGAATTTTCGCATCCGAATCTCCGGATGAGTAGTGGTTCGTAATATACGTATTATTCGTTGCTTCTTTTCCACCAATTTCAATGAGTTTAGGAGAATCCCATCCGTCTCCACCCATAAATGGTACATTTAAACCTATTTCACGTGCTTGTTTCAAAATTAAGCCAACTTCTTCATAATATCCAGGTACAAACACAAATTCAGGATTTTTTGATTTAATCCGAGTTAATGTAGAGCGGAAATCTGTATCTTTTTGTACATAGGCTTCATCATTACCTACAATTGTTCCGCCATTCTTTTCAAATGCTTCTTTAAATGCTGCCGCTAATCCTTTTGCATAGTCACTTGAACTATCGATAAGGATCGAAGCTGTTTTGACCTTCAATTCATTAGAAGCAAAATTCGCTGCGACTGTTCCTTGGAACGGATCAATAAAGCAAGTTCTAAACACAAAGTCATTTAGTTTTCCTTTATCAAAGGTAATAGTCGGACTAGTGCCAGTTGGAGTAATGAGCGGAATTTTTTTCCCTTGGGCAATTTGTACTTGTGCAAGTGTATTTGTACTTGTTGCTGCACCAATAATCGCTGAGACTTTATCCTTATCTATTAATTTCGTTGCTACACTTGTTGCTTCAGCAGCATCCGATTTATTGTCTACTTTAATTAGTTTAATTTTCTTTCCGTCAATCCCTTCTTTGTTGATTTCATCAAGAGCGAGATTCACCCCTTCTAAAATCGATTGGCCGTAAGAAGCAACCCCACCGGATAATTCAAGATTGGCTCCGATTACTATCTCATCCCCGCCTTTTCCCCCACTCTTTGCTCCGCCACAGCCGGCCATTAGTCCAGCTGAGAGTAGAAGTGACATCGAAATACCTAAGATTTTCTTCATATCTCTAATTTCCCCCTTTTAGACATAGTAAATTTTGTTCATTAGAAACAGGTATTTCTTCCTCCTTATTATTTATATTTGTATTATTCAAAATAAAAACCAAATTCTGAAAACGTTGTACAAAATAATATGTGTTTAGTCTATATATTCCGATAATTTTACTTATTAAAAATTTTTTTTAAATTAAATTAAGTAAAAAATAGAAGATAGACTTCATCACTCGATGTCTATCTTCTAATGAACATCTTATTTATTTTAGTAAAGTTTAATTAGAAATAAATAATGGACCGTTCCTTTACGCTACAGGGTGCTCGCTTTCCGCGGGGAGGAAGTCGAGCCTCCTCGGCGCTTTTCGCGCCTGTGGGGTCTCGACCTTTCCTCTATGTCCCGCAGGAGTCTCGCACCCTTCCGCTCCAATCCACTCTGTGCTTTTAATATTGTTAAAAGGATTTATAGAGAAAATAACATCTCAATTCCAGTAATCAATATTCCAATGATGAATCCGCAGATTGCTCCGTTTACTCTTATCCATTGCAGGTCTTTACCGATATTGTTTTCTACCATGTTGATAAGTGTTTGATCATCGAGTTTGTTTAGGTTTTCTTCAACTAGTCTGCCGATTTTTGAATGATTTTCTTCGACAAAGTTTGTGATTTGTGTGTGGAGCCATGTTTCGATTGCCATCATTTTTTCTTGATTTCCTCTAAGTGATTGGAATAGCTCCATGATTAATGGAATAAGATGTGCTTCCACAAAAGGACTATTTTGAATATAACCCGCTAGTTTCTTTTGCATTTCAAACAGTATTTTTTCAATACTTTCAGACGGATCCCATTCCTCAAGCAATGATTGCTTGAATTTCTCCAATTCTTCAATGAGCGCTTGATTATCTCCGGCATTATGTAAGAACGTTTGAATAGATAATAAAACCTTTTCCCGATCATTACTATTCGGATTTTGTAGATCATGAATAACATTACTTATAAGATTTTGAATGATTTTCCCCATTTTTTCTTCATTAATTAAACTTTGAAAGGATTTTAGAGCAAATTGCAGAAAACCATCTAATTCAATTTTATTTAGGGCAGTTACTGCCATACTACCGAGCTTGTACTTCGTTTCTTCTTTCGATATCCATTTCTCCCCTTGCATCAATAGATAATCCAATCCTTTTTGATCAAATTGGTGTTCAAGAATTTTCTTGGACCCAATTTCGAGTAGAGATTGCATTTTATATGAATAAAGATAATCCTTCATATATTTTGAAAGAAGTGGAGCAAGCTTTTGAACGTCAACTTTTACAATCATTTGTGATAATAATGTTGCGACTGCCTTGTTTATGCGTGGTGATCGCAATTCCCTTTCGGCTATATTGATTATTTTTTCTGTCATCTGAATCGTATTCAGCTTATCTTTAATACTTTTCTTTGAAAGCCAATCATTTTCTAAAGTAGAAATTAACGCCTTCGTAATCCTTGAACGATTTTTCGTTAATAATGAGGTATGTGGAATAGGTATTCCAAACGGGTAACGAAAGAGTGCTGTGACAGCGAACCAATCTGCTAGACCCCCGACAATCCCTGCCTCAAATCCTCCGTGTAAAAATGCAATAATCTTCGAATCACTAAATGGGAATGTAAGTACAAATCCTACTCCCATGATCGCAAGTGATATACGTGCTAAATGTTTTGAACTTCTAACCATTGTGTGATTTCATCCTTTAATATTTTTAAAATTTGACTTTATCTATTGATATTTTCAATCCACAAAAAAGAGGATAATATCATATTACCCTCTTTATTATTTGATAATTCTTTTAGAAACTCAATGGTTTTTTTAAGAAGCCTCATTCCCATTCCATTTCTTCCTATCTTCTACTGTTAAAATACCAAGTTCATGGTGATCTCCTTCAAATAATGCTCCTTGTACAAAGCGGACCTCTCCTTCTGAATTAAGAACTTCTAATTTACAGTACGCACGATTTTTTTGAAGGGCTTTGTAAAACTCTTTTTTGTTTCCAGTTAGTTGCCCGTTGCATTTATAAATAATCTCTCCTGTTTGAAGCCCTAATTTTTCAGCGGGAGAGTGAGGTATAACGGCTAAAACGATAAGCCCATTTTTTCGAGGTGTAAAATAATAAGGCGCTGCGTTTTCTCGAACACGATGTCGGTAAGATATCCAGCCTCTGCCAATGATTGCAATGATCACTGCGACTATAGATAGAATAGGCAGCCACATCCCTGAAACAGCAATCGCGAAGATAAGAATCCCTAATGCAATTACCTGCTTCCCAATCCGTTTTACCGCTAATTGAGGCAAAGTACTTTGAATTTGCTGTTGAAATCCTACAGCAAACGGAACAAGAATGAAAGAATACGAGCTTGTCCCAAAGTCAAAAGTTGGCCACCATTCGAAAGGGGCTGTTAATGGGCCAATGGGCAGAAAACAAAATACAGGAATTAGCCATATTCGTTTTACTTGATGGGCACCAACAACTAAACCTCTTCTGCTATTTCGGAGGATTGGCGAAAATTTCTTTGATCCATTTCGCATCATTTGTATACCTTCAACGATTAACAACAGACCTAATAATACAATAAAACCTGATAAACTATTATCAGATGGATGTCCTGATAATATAGGAAGATTCCAGTTTAATTGTTTCGCTAAAAATAGAAAAACAAATGAAAATCCGATCGTAAATGCTGGAGACAAAAAGCGAAAATTACCTATAAGTGAAAGCACAATCGTAATAATCGCTAACATGGTAACGATGGAGTAAGAAATTGTTAACCCACTTCCGACTGTAATAATAGAAAGAATGAACCCTATTAGTAATCCTGCAGGAAATAAAAAACGTAATTCTTGCAATGGATCATTTACCCTTATATGAAAATCACTTCGTTCTCGTTTCACACGAGAAAGACCAGTAATAACGGCTAAAATAATAGAATAGTAGAATATTGGATGAAGAAACATCTTCCCAATGCCTTTCAATATTTCCATTATCCACATTTGCGTCATACTTTTTTCACCACCTAATCTATTATTTCTATTTTATCAGATTGTGTACATAAAACCTATTAAGTATTGGTAAAAAAAATAAGGAACAGGTGCGTCCTGTTCCTTATTTTTTAAAGCTTTTAAGTGCAACTTGTAGTTGCAGGTCGTTTTTTTCGTTTTTTATAGCTGAAGTAATTTCCTCTTCTAACGATTCCGCTGTTTTTGGATCAATTTCTCCTGTAGCCGGCAGCCCCACTTCGTTTTGAAATGCTTTTACCGCATTTTCTGTTTGCTTATCATAATACCCATCTGCCCGTCCGGTAGCGTATCCAAGTCCATCGAGCATTTGCTGGGCGATTTTTATTTGTTCATTATTCATGTCAACGGTCATTGTTTTTTCTACTTCCAATGGATGGATATAGAAATAATCTGGTTGCTTAATTTCAATGTTTGGCTCAATTCCTTTATGGTGAATCCAATTTCCATTAGGCGTGAGCCATTTAAACATCGTTAGCTTGATCGTGCTTCCATCGCCCATTGGGACAGCCTGCTGAACTGTTCCTTTTCCAAATGTCTTTTCACCAATTAATGTATATCCTTCAGCTTCTTTTAAGGCGCCGGCAAGAATTTCAGAAGCTGATGCGCTCCCCTCATCTACTAATACAGAAATAGGGTATTTTTTGCTTTCTTTTAATTTGGAGTAATATGGGAGTTTCTCCCCATCACGCTGTTGAATTTGATAAGACGGTTTTTGATTCGTAACTAAAACACTTAAAATTTCTTCCACACTTACTAAAAGCCCGCCTGGATTTCCTCTAACATCTATGATTAATCCATCCATTTTTTGTTTTTCCAGCTTACTTAATTCTCTTTTAAAATCAGCCGCCGTATTTTGTGAAAATTGAGTAATCTCAATGTATCCAATTGATTTGGTGCCGTCTTCTTTCATGCTCGCAAATACAGTTTCCATCGGAATTTTATCACGTTTTACTTTAATTTCGAGTGGATCGCTCACACCTTCACGTTTAATTTCAAGTGTGACCGTCGTCCCTTTTTTCCCGCGAATCTTTGTCGTCACTTTATATAGATCGAGCCCCTTAACACTCGTCCCATCTACCTTGATAATTTCATCTTTTGGTTTCAAACCCGCTTTTTCCGCAGGAGAGTTTTTATAAGGTGCAACAATTATTACTTTCCCATCCTTTGATGTCATTTCCGCACCAATTCCTTCAAACGTTGATTCGAGGGTCTCGTTAAATTGTGAAGCCGTTTTTGCATCCATATAGACGGAATACGGGTCATTTAACGTGCTGACCATTCCTTGAATGGCACCCTCAACTAATTTACTTTCATCCACTGTTTCAACATAGGAACCTTTAATTAAGTCATATGCTTGGGCAATTTTTGCTAAGTCCGGCAGTGATTCTCCTTTGTTTTTCACATAATTAATCATTTGGTTTTCTTTTGTGGTGTTTTGTGTCTGTACTTGTTCCGGCTCCAGCCACTTCATTCCTATATATGTACCGCCAGCTCCGGTTACTAATGCGCCCGAAACCATAACGGCCATCCATTTTCGGTTCATCTGACTCCCCCTAATTTGTTAGGATTCAACGCTGTTAATATTTCAATATATGTGTGAAAAGGACGAGTTATGATGATTCAATCATTAAAGGGTTGATTAATTTTCCTCGTAGAGGGAAGAGTATTTTCTATTTCTTTCAATATTTGTTTATAATAAATTTATATAAAGCTCATTTTTAGTTTGTGAAACTTTTATCATGATAAAAAAGTCTATATAGTGCGTTTTTGTTTTATTTATCGAGGGGGAAGTCATTTTGAGTTGGCTATTTCATTTAATCGATCAGTTCGGATATTTGGTTCTATTTATTTCATTGATGCTGGAATTAATCATCGTTCCTATTCCTAATGAAATATTGATGAGCTATGTTGGATTTCTTGTTTATCAACATAAATTAAATTTATATTTAACCATTTTATTTGGCGGTCTTGGCGGGATAGTGGGAGTAAGTATTTCCTACTGGATCGGTTATAAATTAGGTAAGCCATTTTTCAATAAATATGGAAGTAAAATTCATATGGGGCCAGACAAAATTGAAAAAATCGCAAAATGGAATAAAAAATATGGGAAGGGGCTATTACTTTTTTCTTACTTTATTCCAGGCGTGCGTCATATTACTAGTATCTTTTCAGGTATTACACGAATCCCTTTTAAAACATTTGCGATTTTTGCCTATATCGGGGTCTTTATTTGGGTTGGTACGTTCATTAGTTTAGGTAATATTTTCGGGCCAAAATGGGAGTCTTTTCATAATGAGGCGAAAGTATATGTTACCCTTGCCTGCATTGGCATCGGCATAATTTATCTAGCCTATTATTTAATTAAAACGAACAGAAAGAAAATTAAAGAAAATATCCTTTTATTAATTGAAAATACATTTAATCGATTCAATAGTTTTTTAAAAACAAAGCTAGTGATATTTGGGGCATTAATTGCTTTCATTGGTCTCATATTTTTAATTGTTGGAATGATTCAAGACTTTATTGCTAATGAATTTGAGCAGTTTAATTCGATTACAAATACGATCATTATGTATGCATTTAATGAACGTTGGAAACCTGTGATGACGCTTTTCAATTCTATGTCTAATTGGAAAGTACTTTTGGTATTCATCCTCTTTACTGCCGTTTGGATATCCGTTAAGGGGGGAATTAAGCGGATTGAATTCCTTTATTTTTTCCTGAGTATACTAGGGGCTGTCTTTTTAGGAAAGGGGCTTAATATTCTTTTCCATTACGTGACACACGGAAAAGAACTGTTTAGTCAATCCTTTCCAAATGAACAAGCATTAAGTTGTTCTATTATATATTCGTTTTTTATGTACGAAATCATTCGTCATAGTAAAAGTACTTTACTTAATTTACTCACTTTTTTGATCGTTATCTTTATTTTATTAGCAATCGCTGCGAGCGAAATTTATTTAGGGATCCATGTTCCGAGCGATTTTGCCGCCGGGTATGCTTTTGGTGGAGTTTGGGTATGTTTTATGATTCTATTATTAGAAGTCTCTCGACTGATTAAGTTGATTAAAGAAACGGATTTTAGTAAGCAGCCAAAATGATAAAGAGGTGTGTGAATTTTTTGTGATTACGAAGATTGTTGGGTCTAACTTTATTGGGTAACTTGGGTTTTAAAATAAGCGGAGAATCTCCGGTTATACTGTAGAATAGAGCTTGGTTTGGGGGATTTAAGCGGAAATTTTCCGATTAAGCAAAGCAAAATTACCCTTTTTTGCGTTTTTTGGGTTAATAGCCGGAAAACTTCCGGCTATTTAAGCTGTTTTCAATGCTATTATGCTCATTAAGGGAAATTTCTCCGCTTATTCAAATTCGTTTTAGCATCTAATATACTTGTCGTTTTGTTTAAAAAAAGACTTAGAGAAAAATACATCTCTAAGTCTTTTTGACTGTGAATTATGATTTTCCTTTATGCACCTCACAAGTAAACCCGTTAAGGTTGGACCGATTTCTTTCTGTTCATTAAATAGATTGATATTCGAGTCGTTTCTTTGTTGCTGAATGTTGGATGATGTCCACAAAGTCTTCAATCATCGCACTTGCGGTCGCCAACTTTCCAGCTCCGGGACCTTGAAGGGTAATTTTTCCGACTAAACTTGCTTCTATTGCAACGGCATTTTCAACACCTTCAATGGAATAAAGGGGATGATTCGAATCAACGATGATTGGCTGAACGGAAGCTACTAAAGAGTGATCATTGAAGGTAATTTCAGCAATATGTTTAAAACGTTGTCCTCGTTTTTCCGCTTGTTTAATCTGTTCCTGTGTGATAGATACGATCCCATCAATAATTACTTCTGACCAATTCGGTTGTTGATTAATGACTAATTGACTTAGTATCATTAATTTATAAAAAGCATCGATTCCGCTAATATCATTCGTTGGATCAGCTTCCGCATATCCCTTCTTCTGTGCGAGTTGGAGCGCTTTATCAAATGAAAGCTTTCGTTCTCTCATTTCAGTTAAAATAAAATTCGATGTTACATTTAATATCCCTTGTATTTTGGTGATACGATTTACTTGTAATAGCTGTTTAATCGTTCGAATGATTGGAACTCCTCCAGCTGTTGTTGCTTCAAAGCCAATTTTGGTTTCATTTTGCTGGGCCCTTTGAATTAGTTCATGACCGTGATTAGCAAACATTTCTTTATTAGCAGTAACAACATGGATGCCTTTTTCAATGGCTTGGAGTAAATAGGATCTACTTGGTTCCTCTCCTACAATTGCCTCGAATATCACGTCCAAATCCGGAATATTGATGATATCCTCAAAATTGGTTGTCACAAGAACATTCGCATCAATCTTTCTCTCTTTTGTTTGATCACGAATGAGAATCGCGACAATCTCAACTTCTTTTCCCAATAATTTTCTAAGCTGTGTTTGATGTGAGTGAATGGCACTATAGACACCCTCACCCACCGTTCCAAAACCTAACAATGCTACTTTAATAACTGTCATTACAACCTCCCACCTGCCTTTACCAATCTTCAATTCCTTCATCGGGAAGGCATTTTATACATATCATAAACGGCACCACATATTTACTAGTTATGGAAATGCGGTGCCTGACACCTTCGATTAAACTGTTACACTTGTTGCTTTAAGAATGGCTTGGTTCAGATCGGCTGTGAGATCTTCAACGGCTTCTAGTCCGACGGATAAGCGAATTAGTTCTTCGGTTACACCTGAAACTTTTAATTCTTCGGCGCTTAACTGTTGATGTGTAGTCGATGCTGGGTGAATGATTAAAGATTTGGCATCTCCAACATTCGCTACGTGTGACCATAATTGAATATTATCAATGACTTTTCGCCCTGCTTCTCTGCCGCCTTTAATTCCGAAATTGACAATCGATCCGAAGCCGCCTTTTAAGTATTTAGCTGCTCTTTCATGTGATGGATGTTCTTCTAAACTTGGATGATTAACCCATGCAACTGCAGGATGGTTTTGTAAAAATTGTGCTACTTTACCCGCATTTTCAACATGCTTTTGTACACGCAAGTGTAATGTTTCCAAACCTTGTAATAATAGGAACGCACTATCCGGACTTAAACTTGCACCGAAATCTCGCAAAATTTGTACGCGTAATTTTGTTGCAAACGCCGCTTGTGGAACATCAACACCATAACGGAGACCGTGATAGCTTAGGTCTGGTTCTTTAAAATCCGGGAATCGGTCACTGTTCCAGTCGAATTTCCCACCATCAACTACAACACCGCCAATCGTTGTTCCGTGACCGCCGATCCATTTTGTAGCTGAATGGATGACCACATCTGCTCCCCATTTAATAGGGTTTGAAAGGTATGGAGTACCAAATGTGTTATCAATAATCAGTGGAACACCATTTTCATGAGCAACCTTCGCGACTTCTTCTACATCAAGAACGTGCAGGCTAGGGTTACCGATGATTTCAGCAAATACTGCTTTTGTTTTTGATGTTATCGCGGTTCTAAAATTTTCTGGGTCTGTTGCATCAACGAATTTTACGTTAATTCCATACTTCGGAAGGGTATTAGAAAATAGATTAAATGTTCCACCGTATAAATTTCCGGCAGCGACGATTTCGTCTCCTGCACCAGCGATATTTAGAATGGAGAAAGCAATTGCAGCCATTCCTGAAGACAATGCAACAGCAGCAGTTCCGCCTTCTAATAGGGCAATTCGCTGTTCAAACACATCAACAGTTGGATTGCCGATTCGCGAATAAATGAATCCTTGCTGTTCTAATGCAAATAAACCTTGTGCATGATCTGTATCTTTAAATACATAGGATGTGGTTTTATATACAGGAACTGTACGTGACCCTGTTGTTGGATCTGGTTCTTGCCCTCCGTGTAGTAATAATGTTTCGGGTTGAAATTGTTCGTTTGTCATTTTACATTCCTCCAAAGTTTTTGATTTTTTCTCTAGGCGAGCCGAGAAATTCCTGAAGTGTGATCGTTGAAGTGGGATATACGAAGGGAAGCAAAAAGAGGCTGGGACATAACTAGCTTCAAATAGTGAAAAAGGTGAATTTGAGTGTACTCAAATTCACCTTTTTCTTTTTTTTACGTGTAATTCTTCTATTACCTTAGTTGTTGGGCAGTGTATTTTCTTAAATTCACTGCCATTAATGCAAAGCCCATTTCATTTTCTACCTTCGATTTTCCTCGTACGGAAAATCGTGTGAAACGCAAATTAGCCTTCAAGAATCCAAAAACTGGTTCCACATCGATTTTGCGTTTTCGATAGATCGCACCCGTTCTCTCTTCTGAAAGCTTCGTTCTTACATATATTCTTTTTTTGTTCCCATGTTTCATTCACCATTCGTTTTCGATTGTTGCCTTCTTTTGCTTTGGTACAGGAGGAACGGAATGGGCAGTCCGAACAGTCTTTGCACTCGTAGATTTTAAACTTCCGTTGGAATCCTGTACGATCAGTACGGACAGAATAATCGTGAAATGTAAGATGTTTCTGGTTTGGACATGTATAGGTATCTGTTTCTTCATCGTACGGCCAGTTGTCTGGATTGAATAGGTTTTGTTTGTAGGTTTTCTTTTTTTCCTTCATATACAGCGTATAAGGAATAAGTGCTTCACGTTTTCTGTTCAAAAGGATATCATTATAATTTTCTTCACTACCATAACTTGCATCTGTGACGATGTGTTCCGGTAACTCGAAATAATCCTGCTCAATCTCATCTAGAAAGGGAATTAACGTACGTGTGTCTGTTGGGTTTGAGAATAATCCATAGGCAAGCGCATATTGACCTTCCGTTGCGATTTGTGTATTATAACCAGCCTTCAATTGTCCATTTTTCATATAATCATCTTTCATTCGCATAAATGTCGCATCTGGATCTGTTTTAGAATAGCTATTACGTGTACCAAAGATTTCAAGGTCTCGTTGGTATTTCTGTTTTCGTACGATAAAATCAATCAACTGTTTACGCACTTTTTTCGGATATTTGCGTTCATTTCTTAAAGCTTTTCGTTCTGGAACATCCGATGATGCTTCAATTTGTTTATCATACTCGTTTACGACATCATCCACTTTTTGAACCAATTGAGCGAGCTCTTCCAATGATAACTGTTCATCGCTTTCACGTTCGATTTCAGGTATGATTTCATTCTCAAGAAGCTCATCATATAGCTGGTTTGACTTTTCAATTAAACTTTGATGATACTTCTCAATCGATTTCTTCCAGACAAACGTAAATTTATTTGCATTCGCTTCAATCTTTGTACCATCGATAAAAATTGCTTCTTGATCGATCAGTTTTTCTTCAATTAATTGGCAACGGAATTGGACGAAACATTGGCGAATTAAATTTTTCACTTCTGGTTGAACACGGAATCGGTTGATTGTTCGGTAGCTTGGTTCATGCCCTTGAGCTAGCCACATCATACGGATACTGTCTTTTAATAGGGCTTCAATTTTTCGCCCTGAAAAAACAGATTGCGTGTAGGCACATAAGATAATTTTAAGCATCATGCGTGGATGGTAGGCAGGACAGCCATCATTTCTCTGAAATGATTCGAACGCTTCATGAGGGATACTTTCAACTAAATGATGAACATGGAAGGCAATATCATTTTTTTGTAACTTTACTTCTAAATCTAAAGGCAAAACTAATTGATTCATGGTATAATTTTTAAACATAAGGATCCTTCTTTCTGATTTTATTTGGTATGGTAACTTAATTTTATCAGAAGTGGTCCTTATTTTTATTCAAAAAATAATCAAAGCCGGTGAAATTTTACTCGTCGTAAAAATTCACCGGCTTTTTCATCTCAGAGGTGGGTTTTGTCCCAGCCTCTAATCAATAGGTTCCTCCCCTTATCTTTCAGATCTTTAAAGGATCTGTAGGAATTAGCACCTTTTCAAGCAAAATGCTTGAAGGTTGCCGGGCATCAAAGGGCCTAGTCCCTCCGCCGCTCTCGATAAGAGTGATTCATTTAGTTTTTTTAGAAAATTTTAAATTGCTCTTGTTTTGCATTATAGTAGACGAATTGTTACTTCGTCAACCTTTTTTTATAAAAATTTTTTCTAAGAATAGACGGTGACCGTTCCTTTCCGCTGCAGGAACCTGCTTTTTCGCGGTGAGAAGTCGAGCCTCCTCGGCGCTCTTGCGCCTGTGGGGTCTCGACTTTTCCTCTATGTCCCGTCGGAGTCAAGCTCCTTCCGCTCCAATTCACTCTGCGTTTCAACATTGTTTAAAGCAATGGAACTTTCAGAAGAAGTCAATTTTCAAATCGAGGCATGAATGGCTTCATCAAATTGCTTAATGATATCCTCAGCATCCTCAATTCCAATCGAAATACGAACAACTTGTTGGTTGATTCCTATGTTCTGCTGTTCTTCGAGTGAAAGTGCTCGGTGGGATGTGCCTAACGGATAGGATACGGTCGTTTCAACTCCGGCTAACGTAGGTACAATTTTCACCCAGCCCAACGATGAAAAGAATCGATGGATGTCACATGTGTCAGCTAATTCAATTGTGACAATTGCCCCATTTCCTTTACTGGAAAGATCGGTGGGATAATAGACTTTTTTGATATTTGAATTTTGATAGAGTGCGTCTGCCAATTGTTTCGCATTTGCGGATTGACGTTCCATCCGTAATGCTAATGTTTTTATGCCGCGACAAGTTAGCCAAGCTTCAAAAGAACTTAAATTACTTCCGAGATTCACTACTTTTTGACGTGCTTTCGTCATTAATTCCTCGGAACCAACAACAACTCCCGCCGTCACATCGCTATGGCCGCCTAAATATTTCGTCGCACTATGAGCGACAATATCGATGCCCTCCTGATAGGGATTTAGCAAATATGGTGTGGCAAAGGTATTGTCTACCATTGTATATAAATTATAATCCTTACCTAGTTTTACTAGTGTATCAATCTGTTCCACACGTAAAAAGGGATTTGTAACCGTTTCGGAATATAATAGTTTTGTATTTTCCAGTATTGCATCTCGGATGGCAGTTTGATCAGCAAAGTTTACAAAGGATGTTTCAATTCCTAAATTTTTTAATTCTTCCTTTAACAAATGGTGTGTACCACCATAAATATCTTCAGCCGCAACGATATGATCACCAGATGAAACAACCGATAACAGACCAGCTAGTATTGCTGATAGCCCCGAAGAAGTAGCTACCCCACTTGGTGCCCCTTCAAGGTTTGCTACCATTTGTCCTAGTTCATCCGTGTTTGGATTGCCCGTTCTCGAATATAAGTAAGATTCATCACCTTGATAAAAACCTTCAAGCTCTTCTAATGAACTAAAAGTAAAAGCAGAAGTTTGAAAGATTGGTGTCGTTTTACTACGAATATGATTGGTCTTTTTTAATGAATGATGAACGATTTTCGTTTCAAATGATTGATCCACTTTGCCAGCACCTCTAACTATAGGATAATTTTAAATATTTTAAATTGTACGCCCGATCTATATTTTTGTCAAAAAAATGATAGGGTTATCCCTATCATTTGGCTGTTTTATAAAATTGGAGACAATAATCTTGAGACAGATTCCTTGAATCGAATCGATTTCGGTCGTTGCAAATAGTCCTCTAATGTTAATTCTCTTGATTTTTCCATATCTGCTTTATAAATCAATTCTAGTCTTTTAGAAAGATGATGGCTATACAAAAAGGCATTCACTTCAAAGTTTAAACGGAAACTTCGATTATCAATATTCGCAGTACCAACTGTTGCTATTTTCCCGTCAACTACGAGCATTTTTGCATGAATGAATCCATTTTCGTATATATATACTTTTGCACCTGTTTTCAATAATTCCCCAACATTGGAATATGTAGCCCAATAAACAAACATATGATCAGGCTTGTTCGGAATCATTAAACGAACATCCACCCCAGATAAAATCGCGATTTTAAGTGCATTCAATAGGCTATCATCTGGAATGAAATATGGAGTTTGCATGTATATGTATTTTTTCGCCTCATTAATCATCTTAATATAACCGTTTTTAATTTGCTCCCACTCTGAGTCAGGTCCACTGGATACAATCTGAACATCTGTGTAGCCGACAGATTGTATATCGGGGAAAAAACTTTCTTTATAACGAATTTCTTTAGCCGAGGCTTGATTCCAATCTAATACAAAACGTGTTTGCATTGCATAAACAGCTTTTCCCGTTATTTTCAAATGGGTATCCCGCCAATAACCGAATTTTTTATCCAACCCCAAATACTCATCACCAATATTAAATCCACCGATATAGCCAATACTACCATCGATAATCGCAAGTTTGCGGTGATTTCGGAAATTGACACGTAAATTCAGCATCGGTATTTTTGCAGGAAAAAATGCCGCGACCTCGCCACCGGCTTCAATTAATTCTTTAAAAAATTTCCGTGGAAGCTTTCGCGAACCCATGTCATCATATAAAAAACGAACTTTGACCCCTTCCTTGGCCTTTTCAGTAAGCAGTTCAACTAACTTTTGACCTAATGAGTCATTTCGAACGATGTAATAAACAAGATGAATGTGATCGTTTGCCCTCTTTATATCTTCAAATAAAGAGCGAAATTTGTCCTCACCATCAATAAAAATTTCTACCTCATTATCATGTGACATAATCGCATCATCATTAACTAGAAGCATATAAACTAATTCTTTATATTGCACAGTCCGCTCATCATGAAAGGGGAAAGAATTATTTCTTAACAGTTCAATTTGACGATGGGCGATTTCCTTTATTCCAATTTTCTCCTGATCTTTCCAATAAAAGATTCTTCTTCTGCTCAAGTTTTGTCCAAAAACTAAATAAATAATGAATCCTGCTACAGGAATAAACAACAAAACTAACAGCCAAGCCCATGTTGCACCTATGTTTCGCCGTTCTAGAAAGATGACGGCACCCGATAAAATAAAGTTTAAAATAAAAAAAAATGCCAATAAAATAGTAATAATTGTCATCTTGAACTCCTTTAACAAGATACGTTATTTCTTTTTGTTACGATAGTTTCGTATACAGTATGTCCGAAACTATCGTAATTAAATAATTACCTATTTGAGAAATAGCGGAAACTTATTCCACTGTATCATAACACATATTTTAATTTCTAACATCATAAATACAAATACTAATTATTTACATGCAACAATCAGATAACAATAATTCCGCAAAAAAAAGAACCACATAAAGTGGTCCTTTCATTTAAAAATTAATATAGTTTCTAGGGTTTACAGCATTTGAATGGGATGCTGTCCATGGTCCGATATAGAATTCAAAATGTAAATGTTGGCCATAGGCTTGTCCAGTGCTTCCCATATAACCAATGACTTGTCCTTTTCGTACTGTTGCATTTTCACCAATGGTACGAGAACTCATATGTGCATAAACTGTCGTATAAATTTTTCCGTTAACAGAATGGGTAATGAAGATACAATTTCCGTAACTTGAAGAAAAATATGAACGAGTTACTACTCCATCACCGGCAGCCACGATAGGAACTGTTCCTCCCTTAGCAATATCTATTCCTGAATGGAATCCATCTGCATCGAAAGAGCGTCTACCAAATTCAGAAGAAACATAGCCTTGTGCCGGACGTGTAAATGTTCCGGATGAAACAGCTGGTGTTCCGGAAGATTTTCCTCCGCCACTGCTCACGCTATTTACACTATTACTACTGTTTCCACTATTCCCGCTGCCGTTTGTACTATATGAGCTTTGTTGTTTCTGTGCAGCTGCTGCTTCTGCTGCGGCACGTTGCTCTTCTGCAATACGATCCTTTTCTAATTGAATCGCTTTTTCGATCGCGGATTTTTGTGCAGAAAGGATTGCATTTTCTTCCTCTAAAGACATTTTATCATGTTCTAGTTTTTTCTTTTGTTTTCCAAGTTCTTTCAATATCACATTTTTTCTTGATTTTTGTTGATTTAATTCAGCTTTCATCGCTTGTAACTTTTGTTGCATTTCTTGAAGATTATTTAGTTTTTTTGTTACATCTGCTTGCTTCTTTTCTAACTCCGCTTGATCTCTTTTTTGTTCATCAATGATTTGCTTATCTGCATTGACTAATGTAGTAACGGCGGATACACGGTCAAGTAAATCCGCAATGCTGTCCGCACCTAATATAACATCTAAATAATTTACTGAGCCCCCACCATTTGTTTGCATTGTACGGGCACGTTTGTCCAACAGTTCATTTCGTTCCTTGATTCGCTTTTTTAATGCATTAATTTCGGATTTCAGCTTTTCTATTTCCCTTTTAGCTACATCAATTTGTTGCTGCTTTTCTTGTATTTTTTCATCTGTATCTGCGATATTTACATCTAATGTTTCCAATTCACTTTCAAGATTGTTTTGTTTTCCTTTAATTTCATCAATCTTGTTCTCTTTTTGTTTAATATTTGAGTGAATATTTGACTGTTTATTTTGCACATCTTTTTGCTGATCTTGTAAATTCGATAGTTTGGATGCAAAGGCATCGGATTGATAAGCAAATAAACCGCCAAAACCAAGTACTGATGCTAAAGTAACCGAAAGCAATGACTTTTTTTTCAATGTTTTTCCCCCTTAAGAAATTTTATATGTATATGTATGGATGGCCGAGGTAGCAGCACTACCTCGGTTATATGTTTAAATTTTTAAGAATCGGCGAATGGACATTGTACTTCCCCAAATACCGATTAAAATACCCATTAATAGGAGTATGCCTGTAATTTCAAACACAAATGGATTATAGTTTAAAATTTGAATCATATTACTTTCTAATTTTGGTGCTAAGAAACTATGCATGTAATAGTATCCGAATGTGATAATAAGAATCGGTAAAATTGATCCGAGAATCCCTAACCAAAGGCCTTCCATAATAAATGGCCATCGAATAAACCAGTTTGTTGCACCTACTAATTTCATAATCTCAATTTCTTTACGTCTAGCAAAAATCGTAATTTTAATTGTATTCGAGATTAAAAACATCGCGGTAAATAATAAACCAATAACTAATACTAGTCCCACATTACGGCTTATTTTTAAGACATTAAACAGTTTCTCTACTTTCCCCTCACCATATTTTGCAGATTCGACATGGGGGAAAGATTCGATTTGTTTCGCTACTGCCGGCGTATCTGTCGGTTTCTTTGTTTTTACAATAAATACATCATAGAGGGGATTGTTTTGTTCGAATAACTTCATGTCATTCCCCATACTATTTATTAAATTTTGAAGTTCATTCTCTTTAGAAGAAAATTCAACTGATTTAACTTGGCTTAAATTCTCTATTTTATTTTTAAGAGCTTCTTGATCTTGTTGTTTCGCTGTTAAATCGATATGAACTCTAACTTCGACATCATGCTCGATATCGGAAGCAATTTTATTCATATTCATCATAATGACAAAGAAAACGCCCACTAGCAATAATGTGATAGTTACCGCACTTGCAGAAGCAAACATCATCCATCCATTACGCCCTAAACTCTTGAAGCTTTCACGAAGGTGTCTTCTAACTGTTCTAGCTTTCATATCCGTAATCCCCCCGTTGCTCGTCACGGACAATGCGACCGCCTTCTATAGCGATAACTCGATGTCTAATAGTATTAACGATTTCACGATTATGTGTTGCCATTACCACAGTTGTCCCTCGTGTATTAATTTCTTCTAAAATGTTCATAATTTCCCATGACGTTTCTGGGTCAAGATTTCCCGTAGGCTCGTCCGCAATTACAACCTTTGGTGTATTTACAATGGATCGTGCAATCGATACACGCTGCTGCTCCCCACCGGAAAGCTCTGTTGGAAGCATTCTTGCTTTATGCTTCAATCCGACTAAATTAAGAACTTCCATCACCCGTTGTTTGATTTGCTTTGGTTGTTCCTCGATTACTTCCATTGCGAAAGCAACATTTTCAAAAACCGTTAATGTAGGCAGCAATTTAAAATCTTGGAAAACGACTCCTATTTGTCTGCGAAAATATGGAATTCGGCTATTTTTCAACTTACTTAAATTAATTCCATTAACCATAATATTACCTTGTGTTGCTTTTTCCTCGCGGTAAATCATTTTTATAAAAGTCGATTTCCCTGCTCCACTAGGTCCGACGACATATACGAATTCACCTTGTTTGATTTGAATGTTCAAATCATTTGTAGCTATAATCCCATTGGGATATTTTTTATATACATTTTGCATTTCTATCATTTAATCACCTTACTCTTCTAGGATCATTTTACTAGATCCCCATAATTCATAACTGTCATTTTCTTTACTATTTCGCTAACTTCCCACGAATAACTCGAATGCTGACGTAAAATAGCGAAATTTAATCACAAAACTATTATAACATCATAAACTTGAATGTTAATGGAAAATAATATTACATTTATATTTCAAAGCTTTATTCTATTGAAAAATTTGATTCTTTCGAGAGGAAAATATTCATATTTTAAATACTTTTTCAATAGTATGAAAGTTCTATTTTTGTCATTATATCTGTTAACAAAGAAAAAACCTGATGTTTGTCATACTAACATCAGGTCATTTGAATTGCTATTATTTTTTCTCAGATAGCCATGTAGCTACTTTATCTGCGTCATCACCTTTAATAAGTCCTCCAGGCATTCCGCCTGATTTCCCCTTATTAATGATATCGAGGATTTGATCTTTGTTATATTTTGCTCCTACTTTTGTTAAATTAGGGCCAACTGCACCTTCGAGGTTTCCACCGTGACAGCTTGCACAATTTTGACTAAATAATTTTTCTGCATCCCCAGCACTTGCTGTGTTTGTCGATTTGTTAGTATTTGTCGTTGTTTCATTTTTATTAGCATTATCATTATTATTGTCCTTGCTACTAGAGCCGCAGGCAGCAAGTCCGAATGCTAATGTGAAAATCATCAGAATTCCTATTAGCTTTTTAACCATTTTATTTCCTCCTTTAGATGTTGGAAAATTAATCCTTTATCATTATTACTATATACCTTTTTCGCTTCTTTTGAAACCTTCCCCAAGTACCTCTGATGCATCCATAACCACGACAAACGCAGATGGATCAAGGGCTTCCACTAGTTGTTTCAACTTTGTGAATTCTATTTGATCGACCACACATAAGTACCGGTCTCTCACTCTCAGTAAAACCACCATATGTGTTGTGACCCCGAAAAGTTAGAGTTTATATCAAGCAGCTAATTGGCTGGTATGAATGCGGTATTGAACCGGAGACATACCGGCCAATTTTTGTTTGATACGTTTGTTATTATAATAATCTATATATCTTTCAATCTTGCTCTTTAATTCTTCAAAAGAACACAATGCCTCTCCATGATACATCTCTTGTTTTAATAAACCAAAGAAGTTTTCCATTGGTGAATTATCTAAGCAGTTTCCTTTTCTAGACATACTTTGAAAAACTTTATTTTTCTTAAGTGTTTTCACCCATTTTCTATGTTGATAATGCCATCCTTGGTCAGAATGAATAGTTGTTCTGTATTTTGATTCTTTTACGATTTCTAATGCTTTTCCCAAGGGTTTCATCACAAGTTCTAAACTTGGATGCTTAGCTATTTCATGTGAAAGTATTTCACCATTAAACATGTCCATGATTGGATTTAAATATAATTTTTCTCCATTAGTACATTTAAACTCAGTGATATCTGTAGTTAACTTTTGATGGGGCACATTAGAATAAAATCTACGATTAATAAGGTTCTTCGCAACTTTTCCAACAGTACCTTTGTAAGAACTATACTTGCGTGTTTTTCTCCAGAACTTTTTTCCTTTTAGTCCTAGTTTCTTCATGATACGTTGAATCCTCTTATGATTCACTTTATAGCCCCGATTTCCCAATTCAAGATGAATACGACGGTAACCATAATTTCCGTCATTTTCTTCGAAAATGGATTGGATAAGATCTTCTAGTCCTTGATCCGGATTAACCTTTTTCATCATCTTTATATGATAGTGGTAGGAGGATTCAGGGATGCCGACTACATGTAATACATCCCTTAATTTAAATTCTTCTTTGAGTTCGAATGATAATGCTGCCTGTGCTTTTCTAGATAGCCCTCCGGATCCATCTGAAAAGCTCGCAACTTTTTTAGATATTCTACCTCCAAACGAAGAAGCTCATTTTCTCTTTCTAGTTTTTGTTCGTATGTCATTTCTTTTTCTTCCACGTGTTTGTTTTTATTACTCTTACTCGTACCTTTATCAGACATGGGTGACCGTCCTTTCGGTTTACCCAGGGCTTCAGCACCACCTTCAAGAAATTCCTTTTTCCATCTAGATATCATCGGAGGGTTAGTTATCCCAAATTGAAGGGCTGAATCAATCACTGAAGAACCTGTTCTCTTCATAAATCTTAATACATCTAGCTTAAATTGAACAGAATATGATTTCTCATGTTTCTTGCTCATTAAGCTTTCGGCACCAAAATTTTCGTAATTTTTTACCCAGTTAATAATCTGCTTATGTGACTTCACACCATGTTTACGGGCTAAGAGCTTGTATCCAAGATTTCCTTCTAGATATTCTTTAACTACCATCAGTTTAAATTTCTCACTATATTTAGCCATAAATAAACACTCCAAAAGTTAGATTTTTACTCTAACTTTTGGGGTGCAGTACAATGCTGTTAGTTTTGTCACACTACGGTCAATTTTATTCAAAATTCCTTTACGTATTTCTTTCTTCTTTTCGGTAATAATTAATACCGTGTTTGAGCGATTCAAAAATTTTAATGATAGGTCTTCAATCTCAACGTTAAGATGCCTTCACCACGCAGGTAAAGGCTTCTTATAAAAAGAATTCAAATCAAACATAAACTGTCCACCCCAGATGGAAAGTGTCCACAAACGGTGCCTGACACCGGTGTAATGACACCGGTGTCAGGCACCTATAAAGGGGCACCTATAAAGTGACACTTATATGCGAGAGCGGAGGTAGGCGTTGATGAAGTTGTCAAGCTCGCCGTCCATTACGGCTTGGACGTTACCTACTTCTGTGTTAGTTCGATGATCTTTGACCATTGAGTATGGGTGGAAGACGTAGGATCTGATTTGGCTTCCCCAGCCGATTTCTTTTTGTTCTCCACGAATTTCAGCGAGTGCTTTTTCTTTTTCTTCGAGTTCACGCTGATAAAGTTTTGCTTGGAGCATTTTCATTGCTTGCTCACGGTTTTTGATTTGCGATCTTTCGTTTTGACATGTAACAACGACACCTGTTGGGATATGGGTAATACGAACCGCTGAATCGGTTGTATTAATATGCTGTCCACCGGCACCACTTGCACGGTACGTATCTATTTTGATGTCTTCTGTGCGAATGTCGATTTCAATCTCTTCGTTAAACTCCGGCATAACTTCGCAGGAAACGAAGGATGTATGACGGCGTCCTGACGAATCAAACGGTGAGATTCGGACTAGACGATGGACCCCTTTTTCCGCCTTTAAATAGCCATATGCATTATGTCCTTTAATTAATAAAGTGACACTTTTAATTCCAGCTTCATCACCAGGTAAATAATCGAGAGTTTCCACTTTGAAACCTTTTTTCTCTGCCCAGCGTGTGTACATGCGTAAAAGCATGGAACCCCAGTCTTGTGATTCCGTACCACCTGCACCGGGATGAAGCTCAAGAATCGCATTATTTTTATCATATGGTTCGCTTAATAGAAGTTGTAATTCAAATTGATTTACTCTCTCCACTAATGTTTCCAATTCAGATTCTAGTTCCCCAGCAAGTTCCGCATCATTCTCTTCTTTCACAAGTTCATGAGTTAATTCAAGGTTTTCTTGAATATCAAGAAGTTCCTTATATTCATTTACTAAATCCTTTAAGCCATTAGCTTCATTGATGATCGTTTGTGCACCTTGCTGATCATTCCAAAAGTCAGGCTCAAGCATTCTTTCATCTAATTCGGCAATGCGGGCTTCTTTGTTTTCTAAGTCAAAGAGACCCCCTAAAGTCCGCTAGTTTCTTAGCTGTTTTCTCAAGTTCTGTACGTATTTCAAATAATTCCATTTTGCCTCACCTCAGGGTGTAATTTGTAATTAGTTTAGGACAGGCTTTTTCACCTGTCCCTTAAAAAAATCCATTTGTATCATAGATTTAAACATTCTTACCATGACATTGCTTATACTTCTTGCCGCTTCCACATGGACACGGAGCATTACGGCCAATATCAACGGATTTTTTCACCGGTTTCTTTTTCACCTTTTCCCCGTCTTCTTTCGGATTCACCGCTTGACCTTTAGCTACTTCTTCACGTTGAAGATTGTTTCTAATTTCAGCTTTCATCACATATTTCGCTGCATCCTCTTCGATTGCTTCAATCATCCCTTCAAACATAGCGAACCCTTCACTTTGATATTCTCGTAACGGATCCACTTGACCGTATGCACGAAGATGAATTCCTTGACGCAAGTGATCCATTGCATCAATATGATCAATCCATTTTGAATCAACTGCACGAAGGAGAACAACTTTTTCAAATTCGCGCATTTGTTCAGGTGTTAACGACTCTTCTTTTTCATCGTAACGGACTTTGACTTTTTCCATAATAAGGTCTGATATCTCTTCAGGTTCCTTACCACGTAATTCGTCAATTGTTAAATCGCCTTCAGGTAAAAGATTGCCATGAACAAAATCAACTAGTCCTTGAAGATTCCAGTTTTCTTCGTCCTCATGACTTGAAGCATATAGTTGAATATTGCGTTCAAGAACAGACTGAATCATTTTTTCAACGATTTCACGTAAATTCTCGGAATTGAGCACTTCATTTCGTTGAGTATAAATGATTTCACGTTGTTGACGCAACACATCATCATATTGTAAAAGTTGTTTACGGGCATCGAAGTTATTTCCTTCTACACGTTTTTGTGCTGATTCCACTGCTCGTGATACCATTTTACTTTGAATTGGTTGGGAATCATCCATACCTAAACGCTGCATCATGTTTTTCATATTGTCTGACCCGAAACGACGCATCAATTCATCTTCCATGGAGAGATAAAATTGTGTGACCCCTGGATCACCTTGACGTCCTGAACGACCACGAAGCTGATTATCAATCCGGCGAGATTCATGGCGCTCTGTACCGATAACGGCTAATCCACCAAGTTCTTTAACTCCCTCACCTAGTTTAATATCTGTTCCACGACCAGCCATGTTTGTAGCAATCGTTACGGAGCCTTTGTGGCCTGCTTCAGCAATTATTTCGGCTTCACGTTCATGATTTTTCGCATTCAATACATTATGGCGAACGCCTTTTTTCTGTAATAAACCGGAGATTAATTCAGATGTTTCAATTGCTACCGTACCGACAAGAATCGGTTGGCCTTTTTTATGACGTTCGGCAATGTCTTCAACAACTGCACGGAATTTCCCTTCCATACTTGCATAAATCAAATCCGGACGGTCGTCGCGAATAATTGGTTTATTCGTAGGAATAACAATAACTCTCATATTATAAATGTTTCTGAATTCCTCTTCTTCCGTTTTCGCTGTACCTGTCATACCGGCAAGCTTTTCATACATTCGGAAGTAGTTTTGGAATGTAATTGTTGCCATTGTCATACTTTCATTTTGAATCTCAACGGCTTCTTTTGCTTCAATTGCTTGATGAAGGCCATCACTGAAGCGACGTCCTTTCATGAGACGACCGGTAAATTGATCGACAATCACAATTTCCCCATCTTGTACAACGTAATCAACATCCAAATGCATGCTGACATTTGCTTTTAACGCCTGATTAATATGATGATTCAATGTTACATGTGAAATATCGAATAGATTATCGATTGAGAAATAACGTTCTGCTTTATTGATTCCTTCTTCTGTTAATTGAACACTTTTCGTTTTTTCGTCGTATGTGTAATCTTCTTCTTTTTTCAATGTACGAACAAAAGCATTCGCTTGAATGTATAGAGAAGTAGATTTTTGTGCTTGACCGGAAATAATTAATGGTGTCCGCGCTTCATCGATTAAAATGGAGTCGACTTCATCAATTACTGCATAATACAATGGACGCTGCACCCGCTGTTCCTTATATAACACCATATTATCACGTAAATAGTCGAACCCAAATTCATTATTCGTTCCATAAGTGATGTCAGCAGCGTATGCCTCTTGTTTTTCTTCACTTGACATACTATTTAAGTTTAAGCCAACAGTTAAGCCAAGAAACTCATACAGTTCGCCCATTTCTGTCGCATCACGGCTAGCTAAATATTCGTTAACAGTGACAACATGGACGCCTTTTCCGGAAAGCGCATTTAAATAAACGGGCATTGTTGCTGTTAATGTTTTCCCTTCACCCGTTTTCATTTCCGAGATATTTCCTTCATGTAAAGAAATCCCACCCATTAATTGCACGTGGTATGGATAAAGACCAAGAACACGACGAGCACCTTCCCGAACAACAGCGAAAGCTTCTGTTAGTAAATCATCTAATGATTCGCCGTTTTGATAGCGTTGTTTAAATTCCTCTGTTTTTTCGCGAAGCTGTTCATCAGACATTTTTTCCATATCAGATGCTAATTCTTCAATTTGATTCGCCATCTTATCTAGTCGTTTTATTTCACGTTTGTTTGCATCAAAAACTTTTTCTAAAAAAGCTGCCATGTAGTAAACGCTCCTTTATAGTAAATGTGAGTGAACTTTCGTTTAGGTCTTAACTCTTTCGTGATGAAAGACCAAAAATCCTCTCACCAAGCATTCTTATTTTGAAACCTGATTAAATTTTACCATTGTATACTATGAAGTGACAACTCATACCAAGTAGAAGAAAAAAATTAAGACCTGATAACATGTATCAGGCCAAAAATTTCCTTACCCAAGAAAGATTGCTCCATATAGTAAAGCCCCACAAATAACGTAGACGGGACTTACTTTCCACTTTTCTAATAATAGCAGACTCGCACCACCTAAAAAGATGGTATGTATGATACCAATTCCTTCGTATGAACTGGAGAAAAAGTCAATTGTCATGACTCCTAATAGTACCGCTATCGCCGGACGAACGAGTTTCGTCATATTTTTTACCTTCGGAGACTCTTTAAATTTTAGTAAAATCCCCAATAAAATGATCAGTAAAATAATGGAGGGCGCAATGGTCGCAAATAAACCGACAATGGCTCCTAATATCCCCCCTTGCTGGTAACCAACAAAACCAGCTAATTTAGTCGCTATTGGTCCCGGCAACGCATTTCCTAACGCGACCATTTCACTAAATTCATGGACGGTAAACCATTTATAACGATCAACTACTTCATGTTCAAGTAAGGGAATAGAGGCGGGTCCCCCTCCATATCCTAAAAAATTCGCCATAAAGTTCGCTACGAAAATTTGCCAATAGATCATGATGCTTTCACCTGCTTTTCTTTCTCTTCCTGTTTCGAAAATAAAGCAGCAATTAGAAGTCCAACAATCATGATCGCTGGATGAAGTCCTAAAATATTAATAACGACAATACTAATCCCGATGACAATGAGAGTTGACATCCATCCCATCGAATTCTTTGACTTTTTGACAAAATCCCATGTGAGCACACCTAACATGACACCAGCAATTGGTACAACGGCTTTCGACATCCCTCTTACCCATGGTTTGTCATGATACGCATGTAATACCGTTAATAAAATAATCATTAAAATAACTGTGGGAAGAACCGTTGCGGCAAGGGCCGTTAGCATCCCTAAAAAGCCGCCTACCCTCCAGCCAATATATCCAGACATTTTCGTATTAATTGGCCCGGGGAGTGTATTAGCCAATGCCAATATATCGGAAAATTCTTCGTCATCCATCCATTTATACGTTTCGACGACTTCCCTATGCATAAGCGGAATGGCGGATAATCCTCCTCCATAGCCGAGCATACCCGATCGGAAAAAGGCAATAAAAATATCCATTTGTTTCAAAACTATCACAATCCTTTAATCATTTCTATTGATGTTATTCTCGTTGAAAAATTTCCTCATACACAAAATGATCGATATCGTTAGATTGACCATATTTGAACGAACCAATCCTATTCACTACCAAGCTGCAATCGACCCATCTGTTCTAGATTCTGTCCCTCCCATTAAAACACCAGTTTCAGGATTTCGCCAAATAATTTGCCCCCTGCCAAAACCGCCAGTATCAGGCGCAATTTCTATTTGATGACCTAAACGAATCAATGCCTGGACAAGATGGTTTGGAAAATTCGCTTCAACAACAACTTTTTTCCCTTCTATCCATTGCCAACGTGGGGCATCCAAGGCAGCTTGAGGATTTAAATGAAAATCGACTGTATTCATGACTACTTGAAAATGTCCCTGCGGCTGCATATAACCACCCATAACACCAAATGGACCAACCGCTTGATTGTCCTTTGTAAGAAAACCAGGAATAATGGTGTGATAGGTTTTCTTTCCAGGTTGTAAGGCATTGGAATGCTCCGGATCTAAAGAAAAATCATGTCCACGATTTTGTAAAGCAATACCTGTTCCAGGGATAACAATTCCCGAACCGAATCCCATATAATTACTTTGAATAAAGGAAACCATATTACCCTCCCCATCTGCAGCAGCCAAATACACAGTACCTCCACTTGGCGGCTTATATGGATCAGGGACTAATGCCATATCTTCAATCAATTCACGTCTCGTTCTTGCATACTCTTCTGATAATAAATGTTCTGTCGTAAGTTTCATATGTCTTTGATCAGTAATAAAAGCTTTCCCATCAGTAAAAGCAAGCTTCATTGCTTCAATTTGTTTATGATATGTCTCGACCGTTTCTTTTTCGGTAAAATCAAAGCCGCGCGCAATATTTAAGGCCATTAATGCCACCAGCCCTTGCCCATTCGGTGGAATTTCCCAAACATCGTAGCCGCGATAATGAGTAGAAATCGGTTCGACCCATTCCGCTTTGAATTCAGCCAAATCCTCTTTTGATAAAAATCCATCATATTTTTGAATATAATCTGCAATTTTTTCAGCTAATTCTCCACGGTAAAAACTTTCCCCATCTGTCTCTGCAATTGATTGTAATGTGGCAGCATGACCAGGTGAACGCCAAATATCACCTATAAGAGGTGCATTTCCATTTGGGGCAAACGTGTCAAACCAAGGCTGATATTCTTCCCCTTTGAAAATTTCTTTGAAACGTTTATAGGTTTCCATCCAATTTTTTCCTAATATTGGTGTGAGCGGATAGCCGTCCTCCGCATAGCGAATCGCTGGTTGGAGTACATCTTGCAGCGGCAGTTTGCCGAACTTCTTTGATAGCTCGACCCAAGCAGCTGGTGCACCAGGAACTGTAATCGGAATAACACCGTATTTTGGCATTTTTTCATAGCCTCTCGCCTTGATGTCATCGATAGAAATGGACTTAGGTGCGGGACCGCTCCCATTTAATCCATGCAACTTCCCATTCGTCCAAACGAGTGCAAATGCATCCCCACCAATTCCATTTGAAGTTGGTTCAACTACCGTTAAAGCTGCCGCCGTAGCAATTGCCGCATCAATCGCATTTCCACCTTTTCGAAGAATACTAAGTCCAGCCTGAGCTGCCAATGGCTGCGATGTCGCCACCATTCCATTTTTCGCAAAAATTGTGTTACGAACCGAAGAATACGGCTGATACAAATGATCCAATTTCACCCTTCTATTCCCTCCTTGAAAAAAAATAATCCTTTTTGATTAACATTTGTTAATCTTTTTTGTAAAAATAATTTACAAACGGAATTATTTTTTAATTAATTACGATTATATAGAAAATTTTCATTTTATTCTACAATAAATTTTTTTAATAAGAAAAACCAGGCGAAAAAGATGCCCGGTTCGGATTATGCGCATTTTAGTAACTAGCACGCTATGTCATTTTTAGGGTTTATTTCGAGGTTTCGTCCAGTTGAGTATGTTTTTTCTGGCTTTATCTTCCCGCATCCGGCAGATTCGTCCACTTGAGCAGGGATCATCCATCCTTATCTTCCCGCATCCGGCGGATTCGTCCACTTGAGAAGGGTTCATCCATCCTTATCTTCCCGCATCCGGCGGATTCGTCCACTTGAGAAGGGTACATCTATCCTTATCTTCCCGTATCCGGCAGATTTATCCACCTGATCTCAGGCTTTAGGATTTCGCACGCAAATTCCGCCCTAAGTGTGCAGTTGTTTCACTTAAAGCTTCAATCCATTTCGACTTTTAAATCGCCTTAATAAAATATTACTTTCAACTCTTGTTATCCCGTCTAACGCATACAATTCATTGTTGATAAAATTTTCCAAAGCAATAAAGTCGTCGACTAAAACGTGCATATGTAATGTGCTAGGGCCTGTCATTTGATAGCAACTGGCTACACTTGGATTATCTGCAAGAGCTTGTGCAACTTGAACTAAAAAAGCTGGTTCACAATCCACTTCAAAAAATGCGGATACTTGCTTTCCAATTTTCTCCGAATTAATCACAACAGTAAATTTTTCGATTACGCCATTATTCATTAATTGATGTACTCGCTCGCGAACTGCTACACGGGACAAGTTTAATTCCTTGCCAATATCTACATAGGAAGCCCGTCCGTTTTCTGTTAAAATTTGAAGAATTTTTCGATCAATATCATCCAACTTCATTTTATCACCCACTTTTAAGGAAAAAGAAAGGCGAGACACTACAACTGTAGGTACTCACCTTATTGCCAGATCACTATTTCGTTTCAATTAAACCATATTTTCCGTCTTTTCGACGATATACGATGTTTGTGTTATTTGATTCTGCATCGGTGAAGACGAAGAAATTATGTCCGAGCATGTTCATCTGAAGAACCGCTTCTTCACTATCCATCGGCTTCAGATCAAATTGCTTTGTACGAACAACTTCAAACTCAAGATCATCGTCGGATTCCGCTTGGCTTTCACCGTTTGAGAAAAATTCCATCGTATTTCCCTTTTCTCGGAATTTACGATTAACTTTTGTTTTATGTTTACGAATTTGTCTTTCGAGCTTGTCAACAATTAAGTCAATTGCTGCATACATATCGTTATTAATTTCCTCTGCCCTTAGGACTAATTGCGGGAGGGGAATGGTAATTTCAACTTTAGATGATTTATCTTGATACACTTTAAGATTAACATGTACATTTGCTTCAGGTACTTCTGTAAAATATCGTTCTAATTTACTTACTTTTTTCTCTGTGTATTCTCTAATTGCTGGAGTTACCTCAATGTTCTCGCCACGTATGTTGTAGTTCATCATATGGACTCCTCCTCATTATATGGATGCCGCTTCCATTTGCTTAAACATTGGAAACTGCCTCCTATTATAAATACTATGTTTATATATTTCTATTATAGCCCATCATATTCCTGCTTAAAACGAAAAGTTTTTTGTCGAATTTGAGAATTATGTCAAAAAGTCTATATCGACAATGGCTACATTCTCTTCCATCCGTTGTTTAATTTCCTTCATCCAATGTTTCACACGATCATTTCGTTCCTCGGGAGCAACTTTTTTATTAAAAACTGCATATAATTCGTAAGAGTCAAATAGAATACACCTATTAACATATATAGTACCTGTGAGATAATCTCTTCAAATCAAAGTTTGAGGAGGTTTTTTTATGTCCCAAAGAAATAATCCAGAATTGCGTAAGGAATGGGAGCGTAGGATCGCTCTTTTCAGAGCGAGTGGCCTCACCCAATCCAAATGGTGTGAAATCAATGAAATAAGTATTCATCAGTTAAAGTATTGGCTTTATAAAGCCGATAATTTCTATTCAACCCAAGATTCTAACAGCAAGTGGATTCCGGTTACATTAGAAGAATCTGAGCAACAGAATGAAACATTACATATAAATGTTGGTTCAGCATCCATCGTGGTTAAACCTGGCTTTAATCCAACACTACTGGCGGAAGTAGTTAAGGCATTGAAATCAGTATGCTAAAAGAAGTTACGGTTGATCGTGTCTACCTCGCACAAGGTGTCACAGATTTACGGAAATCTATCGATGGATTGGCTGCTCTTGTAAAAGAAGAATTCGAGTTAGATCTTTTTTCTTCGAGTTTATTTGTTTTTTGTAACCGGCAGCGAGACAAGTTGAAAATTCTTCAATGGGATCATAACGGTTTTTGGCTTTATTATCGCCGGCTGGAGAGAGGAAATTTTCATTGGCCATCAGATAATAATTCGGGTCCTCTGAAAATAAGTCCACGCCAATTAAGGTGGTTATTAGATGGATTATCATTGGAACAAAAACAGGCACACCCTGTTGTAACAGCAAGAACAGTAATTTAAATAATGAAAAATCAGGGAATTTACCTATTTTATCGTATAATATATTTATGAAAAAGACAGCGAATTCAACTACCCCAACCCCTACAATTGAAGAACTCCTGCAACGCTTGGAAATGCTGGAGAAACAAAATGCGGAATTAGAGGCGAAGCTAAAAAAGCAGAGCGCGTTAGAGGCCAAATTAAAATGGACTGAAGAACAGCTTCGCCTTCTGCAGAAAAATAGATTCGGCTTTTCCAGTGAAAAAACCAACCCCGATCAATTGGAACTTTTTAATGAAGTAGAAAATGAAGCTAATCCAGATTTGCCGGAACCTACTTTGGAATCTATTACTTATCAACGGCGCCGCAAAGTTCGCGGCCAACGTGAACTGATGTTAGAAAACTTGCCTGTGGAGACGATTGAATATCGTTTATCCCCTGAAGAGCAGGTTTGTTCGTGTTGCGGTGGAAATCTGCATGAAATGAGTACGCAAGTACGCCAGGAACTAAAATACATTCCTGCGGAATTGAAAGTTGTTAAACATGTTCAGTCCATTTACTCTTGCCGCCATTGTGAACGTGAAGAAATTGAAACTCCGGTTGTAACAGCACCAATGCCTAAACCGGTTCATTCAGGTAGTTTAGCATCTCCTTCTTTAATGGCACATATTATGAATCAAAAATATGTGGATGGGCTGCCATTATACCGGCAAGAAAAGCAATTTTCCAGATTGGGGGTACCGTTATCACGCCAAACCCTTGCCAATTGGATGATTCACGGGGCCAACCGGTGGTTGAGCCCACTTTATGATCGCATGCATCAACTTCTTTTGGAAAAGGATATTTTACATGCGGACGAATCGACCCTGCAGGTACTTCACGAACCCGGTCGGCCAGCCACCTCAAAATCATATCTCTGGCTCTACCGTACTGGAAAAGAAGGACCTTCAATCATCCTTTACGATTATCAGGAAACTAGGTCAGGCAAAAATGCCGAGAAATTCCTGTCAGGGTTTAAAGGATATTTACAGGTTGATGGATACGCCGGGTACCATAAGGTACCTAATGTAAAACTGGTCGGTTGCATGGCTCATGCTCGACGTAAATTTGATGAGGCTTTAAAAGTATTGCCTTCTTCAAAGCGTCTGACATCAGGAGTAGCAGCAATGGAAGGTCTCCAATACTGTAACCAACTATATCGCATTGAGCGCGACCTAAAGGAGTTATCCTCTATGGAACGATACGAAAAACGATTAGAACGCAGCAAGCCAGTCTTGGATGCTTTTTTGTCATGGCTAAAAATACAGAAGCAAAAAGTGTTACCAAAAAGCGCTTTAGGTCAGGCGATTACCTACTGTCTCAATCAATGGAAGAAATTAGTGGCATTCCTAGAGGATGGACGATTAGAAATTGATAATAATAGAAGCGAGCGCTCAATAAAGCCCTTTGTTATTGGGAGAAAAAACTTCCTTTTTTCAAATACACCGAAAGGTGCAAGGGCTAGCGCAATCATTTATAGCATTGTGGAAACAGCAAAGGAAAATGGCCTAAACCCATATTATTACCTTCGCTATTTATTTGAGAAGTTACCTAACATTGATCTGACAGATAAAAATGCCCTGGATAAAGTACTGCCTTGGTCAACAACACTTCCAAACGTTTGCATAGATTTTAAAAACTTACCTAAATAATAACTCGATCCCCATCTGGTTGACAGGTGGGGATTATTTTACGCTTACTATAATTCAATGTCTCGAAGTTGTAAAAATAAAGGTATCATCTCGACCCAGTCATGAGAAAATTTATTTTCCTCTTCGTATCCGTCGAGAAAAGCGGTTAAAAATTTTTTAGCAAACCGATTTCGTTCATCCCTCGTACTATAAAAATGCTTTGAATTCGTCGCATAATAAAGCGGAATAGCAATGTCGGAAGCAAAATAATGATAGCTTGCATCATCGAAATCAAAAACATGTATCGTATTACCATCATAGAAAAAATTCCCTTGATGAATATCAGAATGAATTAATCCATAATTATCTTTGCTTTTCGCTAATTGCTGAATTTTTCCCACGACATTCCTTGTATGTTCAAGTAACTCCTCATTTGAGTAATATTTTTCAAAATCAAGTAGATCGGCGGAATCCCAGTGTTGTCTTGGAACAATTCCTTCCGAAGGCTGATACTCTTTCGTGTGGCGATGCATCTTCCCGATCATTTTCCCCCATTTATAGAACAACTTTTCATTGAAAATGGAATCATCTAATGTAATCGGATCACCGGATGCTTTTTCAAAAAGACTGGCAAAAAAAGAGGAGTTCTCAACCGTAAATTCCTCTACTGTTTTTTCGTCAGGTGAAAGTAAAACATTTGGTATGCTAATTCCGCAACGATTCAAAT
The DNA here is from genome assembly GCA_016756695.1 of Heyndrickxia sporothermodurans. Lineage (GTDB taxonomy): Bacteria > Bacillota > Bacilli > Bacillales > Bacillaceae_C > Heyndrickxia > Heyndrickxia sporothermodurans. The sequence continues at coordinate 2,253,126 of CP066701.1, read as the reverse complement.
ATTGAATCCAGTCTAACTCAGATTCCAATTCCTGTTTGGAACGATGCGAACTATGTGTTATCCGCAATATTTTAGGCTTACCCAGCTCATACACTTCGAACACATAATTTTCAAAATCACCTAATTTTTTATAGGAATGATCTAGATTAAATCGATTTAATATGTTTTCGATAACGTCTTGAGTAAAGAGATTCTCTACAAATTGTTCCACTCCCATATCCCCCATTTGTCCTATTTGGAAAAAATTATAGCATACTCTTAACTAGTTTTCTGTATTTTTTTATTTTTCATAAAGTGGGATATTCACCCAAACCCTCTTTGTGTAATTTTCATATCCTTTAGGGAAAGCGTTTATAAATAAAAGAGGAGGAAATGTGATGCATCCTGAGTATTATCATCAAATGCCAAATTGGAATGAGTATCAATACAATGCCAATGATCAACGAATTTGGGGACGCCCTTGGGGATTTGGCCGTCCATGGGGGTTTGGTCGTCCGTGGGGCGGACCATTTTTCGGTGGAGTTCTCGGAGGACTTGCAGGATCCGCCTTGCTAGCTCCTGCCCTTTACGGCGGCTATCCGTATGGATATGGCTACCCAGGGTTCTTCTGGTAGATTCTTTTTTCATAAAAAGAGGTATCCGGATTTGGATACCTCCTCTTTATTTTGTATTAAATCTTTGTGAAAGCTCCTTTAAATCGTTAGAAGAAGCCGCAATTTGTTCCATAAGGTTTGTTACTTGATGAATAATCTCCGACGTTTGGGTAAGCTCAATTTTTGTTCGATCACTATGATGTTTATTTTCATCTGCCGCTTGCAATATTTTATCAAAGAATGAGTCCATATTGGTGATCTCTTTTGAACTTTCCTTTGTAAGTTCTGTCACATCTCCGATCGAAATTGTTACATTCTCAATTTGATTTTTTATGCTTCCGATTAATGTAGAAATATTACCGATTGATTTTTTTGTTTTTTCTGCTAATTTTCTTACTTCACCTGCAACGACCGAAAATCCCTTTCCATACTCGCCAGCCCTTGCAGATTCGATTGCTGCATTTAACGCTAATAAATTTGTTTGTTCAGCAACACTCGTAATAATGGAAATGATGGAATGAACTTGATCCGATGCTTTCTTAAGCTCCTTTACCCGTTCATTGATATTTAGAGTACTGGCTTCAATATTATTGATTAATTGTAGTTCTTGACTTAATTTTTCTTTACTAATACTTGCTTCCGCAGACATAAGTTTTGCTACTTCAACATTTTGACTAGCAATGGACAGCATTTCAGCAGATTGTAAATTTAGTTGATTCATAAAATCATTGGTTTGGGTCGAAAATTGAGAAAGCGTTTCAGATACTTGGGCCACTTGCTGCTCAATAATTTTCTTTTGTTCTTCATGCTGCTTGCGGACTTTTTGATATTCTTTATCATATGTTTCAAGAACAATTTGTTGTTCAAAGTTAAGAAGTTTTGAAATGCTTTTTATGATTTCAATTACCCTAGCTTTTGATTCTACATGTTCTTCAATGAGTTCAATTAAGGAATACAATAGATTTTGAAATGCCCCTAAATACCATTTAGGTTCTAACCCAATATGTAAATGAACAACAGCTATCGTTTTCCGCTTTTCGATAAAGCCATCATCAATAACTCCAACAAACATTTCACTTATATGGCGTTTTAATGTTTGTCGCAGCCGGTCGATGCTACTATACTGATTGATGATGTTCATTAAATTTGCCTGATGACCGATTGCATCATAAAAATCATCAACGATCTTTTCAATGTTTTGATCAACAATATATTTTATAGATGCTGCGATGCGTAAATCTCCCTCTGTAAAACGAATCATTTGCATCTGTTTGTTTACTTCATGATCTTTAATATTTATCGAGATTAGTTGTTCATCTTTCTCAAGAACAGGTTGTTCATTTATTGTTTTTTTACTGAACCAATTCATTGGCCACCTCTTAGATCTTATTTTTGTTTAGGCAATGTTAAATTAGGTTGTTGATTTCTTTTTGCAGGTGCACGTATTATTTGAACAATACTATCTGAAAAATAATAAAAAAACTACATAAATACTATGCTTCAAAAATTCCTTAATACATCATATATGCCGTGGATTTTTCGATACGATTTCCGCTGCCTGAAAAACGGTGCTAATTATGTTCGCCGCGCCTTGTCGATCGGCTGTATATGCCGCCCGAACAAATGGACTCGTATTTGGATTCACGATATATTTCGGAGGTAACCGATTTAATGAAAGTGCTAAAATATCGTCTAAACAATTTTCACAAGCACATGTTAAATTCAACTGATCTTTATGTTCATCAATTGCATTTCTTACAATTTCCTCCATCACATTGAACATCCAGGTGGCTACACTCATTTTATCATAGTTTTAATTATTTCATATACTGGATTAACTAGGAAAACATATTTGTATTTATTATATTTTTTTATCTACCATAACGCCAAGAAATTCAGTCATTGCTGCATACATATCGAGCATTTTCTTTGAAGGAATTTCTTTAACGACTTCCTGTGTTGTGTCATCAACTACTGTTACATAATACTCATTTAATTTATCATGAAATTCGAATTTTAAATGAGTGTTTGATGCAGCAACAAACTCATTCATACTATCAATTATTTTTTCGAGTTTATCCTTTGGCACCACTTCCACTTTCATTTCTTCTGTATGCCTAGATTGCGTCGATTCTGCAAGGTTACTATTATCCGTATCTCCTTGGACTGTAGTAGTTATTGTTGCTGCAGGTAGCGCCTGTCCTCCAAGTCTATCAATCATTTCCTCTCACCCCATACAACCCTTTTATTTTTTATATCGGTTTGTCAATGGGAATGTTTAGTACTTTTGGCTAGTTTTTCTGCAATTATTACATTATTTTGCGAATACTAATTTTCCAATTCGCCCCGGTCGAAATATGATAAGCTTTTGCAAAGGATCCTTGGTTAAGAGCAACGCCTATTTTGTCTAAAGAATTTACATAAAGCAATGGTTCTCCTAGTCGACTATCTGCAAAACAACGGTCAAATGTCATTTTGTTTTTATACACTTGATGTCGATTATTAGAGATCGTCACTTCTAATGATGTTCCGTATTCAATACCTCCGCTTTTAAATAATTCACGACTTATATTCGTCCAAAGATTCCCGAAGCGAACATCTAGAATATCAATTGTTCCAGAAATAGTCCCTTGATTGATACTCGCCTCTATATTAGGTAATTCAATAATTTGATTCACGTCGATTTCAGGACCTACCTGTTCAAATGTGATAACATTTGCCGCTAATCGCGCTCCTGTATAGGCATAAACATCACGACCATGGAAGGTGTATGATTCACCCGACTTCGGCAATCGATTGACCGTTTCATCAATCACTCTCGCCTCTTTAATACCAATCTGTTGTTTAATATGCGTCAATGTCCCATTATCGGGTGAAACAATATATTGATTATCCACCGTTTTAGCGACAATACTTAAACGATTCGATCCCACTCCAGGATCAACGACGGAAACAAAGACCGTTTCCGCTGGCCAATACGTGATGGTTTGGTAGAGACGATAAGAGCCTTCCCAAATATTATATTGTGGAATATCATGTGTTAGATCAAAAATCCGAAGATCCGGATCAACAGAAATGGCCACTCCATACATTGCACTAACTGCCCCATCACTTGTACCAAAATCTGTTTGAATCACTAAATTCTTACCCATGCTGTTATCCTCCCTGGCTTTAATAAATATAAAACAAAATAAAAAAACACGCCCCCATCATTAACGATAAGGACGTGGTTGAATCAACGTGGTACCACCTTACTTTACTGCATGCTCACACATACAGCCTCGACAAGTACTCAAGCTTAAACTTTTATACTGTGGTATGGATAACGAGTACCAACTCTCGTCGGAACCTACTAATATCAATTGATACGTTCAGCACGAAACTCAGAGGCCATTTTTCAGATTTACATTTTTTGCTTCTTTTCAGCTCCCGAGGCTCTCTTTAAAAAAATGATTAAATCTTACTTTTCTCTTCGTAGTTTTTAATTTATGGGAATTGATTGAATATTAAATTTATTATAAAAGGGGTAATAAAAATTTGCAAGTTGTTTTTTGCGAATTACTCTATGTTCCTTTTTAATATTTCAATGACATCACTCATAAATCGAAACCTATGTTCTATATATTTTATACATTTTTCAAGCTAAAAAAAATAAGAACCATCAAGTTGATGGTCCTATTTTTCATTTATTTTCTTTTATCATAGAAAAAACCGTCACTCTGAATATTTGCATATGGATTCGTATATTGATTCATCGATTTCTTCTTTTTATTTAATCCATTCAAATCTTTTTGAATTTCTTGTTTTACATTCATCAATAGTAGATTTAGTTGCTTTCCCAATAAGATCAATCTTTCACCTAATAATTGATCTTCAGCTGAAAAAGGTGGCTTGATATCTTCAAGTAGTGATTCGCGTTTTTCGAGAAACTGTTCGACTTCTTGAATCACATTGTCCCGATCTGCATCATTATTATTTCTTAAAAACTCGATCAATTCCTTAGTAATGTTACAGCATTCCTGAATCGGATTCATTATGCTTTGCCACCTTGAACCCCATACTGCTGCTGACGATTTAATTGGATAACCTGTTTCCATGTATCACGAAACTCTGTAACAAACTCTTCTACTTCTTCAAGAGCAGCGATGTCATTTTTAATATTCGCTTGAATTAATTGATGGTGGATATAGTCGTATAAGGACATCATATTCTTCGAAACGTCTAAATCCATATTCAATGTAACCATTAACTCTTGAATAATGTTTTGCGCTTTAATTATGTTTTTATTTTTCTCTTCTATATTTTTTTGCTGAATGGCGGCCTTTGCGAGATTTGTAAATTTTAAGCAGCCATTATATAGCATTAATGTTAACTCTCCTGGCGATGCTGTTGTGACAGAGTTCGTTTGATACGTTTGATAGGGATTGGTCATTGCCATACTCTCCCATTCCTTTCTAGTAAAATTACTGTCCACTACTAAATTGTTGTAATAAATAATTCATTTGGTTGTTTGATTTTTGAATCGCTGTTTCCATTGCTGAGAATTGTCGATAATAACGATCCTCAATTTGCTTTAATCGTTCAGTAAAGGATGTAATCTTTTTAGCCACATCATCTAAGTTTTTCCCTATTGTAAATTGCTGGTTCGTGGAATATGCTTTTCCTGCACGTTCATTTAATTTATTAATTGTTGTTGAAACATCATCATAGAGTCGTTGGACAATCCCTTTGGATGAAGTTGTGTCCCCTGTACCTCTGAAAAGGTTTTCCACAGATGTCGGGTCATCTTCAATCGCTTTTTTCAAGGCAGCCTCATCGATTTCAAGCTTTCCGCCTTCTAAATAATTTGCAGTCGTTTTAATTCCGATTGCAGCCAATTGTTTAAAAGCTGAAGCAACATTTGCATTATCAACAGGCTGATACATCGACATCCGCATTTGCGAAAGAGCACCAGAAAGCATTGTATCCCCTCTAAGCAGACCGCTTTTCGCTTTTTCTTCCCACATTTCCTGTTGTTTGTCGGAAAGTTGTTCGCGTTGCTCATCTGTCAATGGACCGTAATCTCTGTATCGTTCTTCGGAAGTCTTTTTACTAACAGTGTCTATTAGTTTGTTATATTCATCGACGAATGCTTTGATATTGTCAAAGACTTTATCTGAGTCGTTTTTGATAGATACACTTTCGGCAGTGTCAAATGTTTTCTTTAGTGTAAATGTGACGCCATTCATTTCGAAGGTGTTGGATGTTCTTTCAGTATCTAGACCATTAATGTTGAATTTTGCGTTTGTCCCACCTGTTTCAGCGGCTCCGCCAAATTTCAATACGTTATCAATAAAATTACCTGATGTTGAAATTTCTTGAACTGTTTCATCTCCGCTAAAGTTTCCGGTTTCCGTACGTGTTAACGTCATTTTATCGGAAAAAGAATCATAGAACAGTGAAACACCTACATTGGAATTATTAACATTTGTCATAACTTTACTTAAAGAATCATTTCCTTGAACAAAAAAGTTTTCCTCAACCCCATTAGGGTATTGAGAGGTAGATGTAGCCACCTTAAAACTTGTGTAGTTTTGTTGATAGGTTGTGGAAACGTCAAAACTTACCGCATCCTTCTCACCTAAATTTTCAGCAGCTCGTTTTTCCTCAGCTTCTTTTTTTAGTTCTTCTTTATAAGCATCACTAAATGTAACTTTCCCTGTTTCTTTATCTAATGTTCCAAGTTTTAATGATGAGGCAGGATTACCTGATGCATCTACTTCTATTAAATCCGTTCCATTCCCATCCAATTTAAATGTTTTATTATTTATAACGATAGAAAAGTTGGAATCAGTGACAATTGCTCCATGACTTAACTGAAATCCTGTTGCCTGATCTGATATAGTTGTTTTTTCTATTTTTTTATCGGCAACATAGTCGATTTTTACGTTGCTTCCTTTTTTTATTGATTTAAAAGTGAAAGTAGCTTCTTTTTGGGTTCCGTCTGGAGCATAATCAGGTGTTTGATTAAAAAGAACCTCATTATCTGCTAGTTCTTCAGGAGTTTTCCCAGTTACAAGCTTGTATGTTTTTCCGTCAACTTTAATATTTATTCCTGCAGTATCCGCGATTTTTACACCATCTAACGGAAGTTTAATTTCCTTCTGATTATCATCGGTTACTCCAATTGTTTTCGTCTCAACTACACCTTGTTTCCATGTCAATCCATCAAGTTTTCCTTGTTGGCTCATTAGACTTTGATTGATATCAACTTTTTCTGATCCTTTTGATATTTTTTCCGTATTTACCTTCGTCGCCGCCGTTGCCAACTGCTTCACATTCGAAATTGTGTACGATGACATCGCAGCTGCACTCGAAGCAGTCGCTGTCAGTAATTGATCATTCGTCGAAACCGTACTTCTCGCACGATATGCTGGCGTTAATTTCATATTGGTTAATGTTTGCCGAAAATTAAAAAACAATGTATTCAATGAACGATAGTCATCCCGTTGCCATTCAAGGGTTTGTTTTTTTTGTTTTAGTTTATCTAAAGGCATTCGCTCTACCTTCATTAAATCCTTTACCATTTGGTCGATGTCCATGCCGCTGGCCAATCCACTAATACGAACCATTTGGTCTCACTCCCTAACCTGTCAGTCTTTTATTCTATTATTTATATCGGTAGTTTTTTGTGAATGTTTAGGATGGATTTGTTTTCGTAAATGACTTGTATTAAAAAAATCATAAAGAAACCGCTTTCGATAAAACAAGTTTCCTATGATTTTATTTAAGCTATCGATGGACCAATTCCAGTTATATTGTGGTTAAAAAAGCTTATGGAAATTCCGGTACGGTTATCCTCTGGCTTGGTAATAAGATAGAAATCCGCTCAATAATAGACATTAAATCTCTTATCAACATTTTTGTTGAATTCGGGGCGTCACTGTGACCTTCCCCTTTTCTTCAATCTTTTAATTTCTTCGATAGGAAGTTTTACATATTTAGCAACTACTTCAACATCCATACCATCTGCTAACATTTCAAGGGCAATTTGTTTACGTCCTTGCTCTAAGCCTTCTTCACGTGCTTCTTCTCTTATTTCGCCAAAAGTTGGGGGTAGATTTTTTCGATCTAAAAAGAACATATCCACTTCCTCCTTCATGATCATGATTTCATTTCTTAATTTGGATGTCAATTCATCGGGAATTTGCAAGATGTAGTCTACAAAATAAATAAGTGCAGACAAATAGATGCGTTGTTCTTCTTGAGGAAAGTCACTCTTTTGCATAAGTAACCGCATTAATTTGAGTTTGAAACGAAAGCGGGTATCGTCATCATTTTTGGACATACTTGCATACATACCAGCTAATACTGCAATGGCAAACGGATTAGATGATTGTATAAGGTCTTCCTCTTTCTGGTCTTTAAATTTATAAACATTATATTCATAGGTTAGCTTTGTACCGAAGGAGGAGCGTTCATATCTACTTGGACGGAAACCTCCGGACGCATCAGTTAATAATGCGATGGCAACTATATCACGATCGTACTTATCTAAGATACGATAATAGTACCTAAACATTCGTTTCGGGAACTCTGGATCGGGATCCCCTTGAACTTCAATGTGGATAAGAAGCCATTTTTCTATACCACTTTTTAAGTATACTTTAACAATTTGATCAGCAATTTGTTTGCCCTTCTTCTCTTGAATAACTTCTTTATAAAGCTCCTGCTGCAAAAATTCATACTTCTTCTGAAAATCAACTTTTTCATATAAATCAGGTGCAAAAAATAGAACAAACTCCTCAAACAGCTCATTAATGAGTTTTTTCCAAAGTCCATCATAATCAACAACAGAATAGATTGGTGGCTTTTCAAACACCATGCTTGTTACCATTAATATATCACAACCTTTTTCGAGCTTATACATTAATAATAACAAAAACAGAACAAATATTCTATTTGGTATTTTTAAAAGGGAAATCTCCGTAGAACTTTCAAAAATCGGGGACTATTGCTATGAAACCAAGAACATAAATTAGATTAACAAAAGAATCGTCCCCATATTTCCTCGAATTTCTATTTCCAGTCCTTTCTCCATCCCTTAATAAATTTATCCATATTTTTATATCTTTTAATGAGTACTTGAGTTTCTTCCAATTTACCACTGGATAGAGTCAACTTATAATCACTAATATACCATTTTCCGTTCGCATTATTATAAGCAGGTACTTGGTATTTATTTTTGCCGATATTGTGTGGGCGCAATGTATATTCAAAAGCGTCTTTTGCTTTTTTTAGCTTTCCATTTTGAATGTAATAAATCTCACAATATTCAAAGTTGGATGATTCCGTTCCAGCGATAATAAAAAGGTCTGGCTGTCCTTTATGTTTCGATGGTATGGAATACATCATTTTTCTTGTTGCATTATAAGTATAGTTTTTAAGTTTGATGCCAGTATAGCTAACATTTTTCTTTCCCGACTTTTTAATATAAAGTTTATAATTTCCGTGATATATTAGATCTCCTTCATTTACTCCAGCCCATAGAGTATTCCAACCATATTTAGCATTATTCGAACCTCTTGCTTTCTTTTCACTTGTCGGAATAACATAAACAATATATTTCTTCCCTTTATTATCTTTTAATGTATATGTCACACGGCTTTTTTTCGTATTAACTGTGGACGCTTGTGTTTCTTGTAAAAAGAAAGAAAATACTAGTATTAATATAGCTAATAGACTAAATAATTTTTTCATGCTTGTTCATTACCTCCATAGGTATTCCTCGACCCAATATTTTTATCAGTAAATTTTATGGGCTTTTAAAAGAAGAAATATTCCCTTTTAAAATTATTATCTTAGAAGCTGTAACACCCCTTGAGACGCTTGCTGTGACTGAGCTAACATGGCTTGTGCTGCTTGGGCAAGAATAGAATTCCTTGTTTGCTCCATTACTGATTTTGCTATGTCAGCGTCTCGGATTTGAGATTCTGCGGCTGTTAGATTTTCTTCATAATTTTCATTATTATTCATTGCATGTTCAAGACGGTTTTGCATACTACCCAGCTTCGTACGTTCTGAAATTATTTTCCCAATCGCTTGGTCTACACGATCAATCGCAGCCTCCCAGCCATTTCTTGTGAGCACATTTACATCAGCAATCCCTATGCTCTCGATACCTGCATCATTTATACTAATTTGAACTGATTGATTTGCATTAGGTCCAACTTGTAAGGAGAAGACTATTGGTTTTAAAGAATTATCTACTTGCTCAGAATCAGTATTTCCAGCCCATACCATAGCTTGAATAGGGGCATACGTTCCCGACATGCGTGTAGTCCAAGATAATCCGTCAGATGAAGATAAAATCATCTCTTTCGCAGTGGGAGTTCCTCCCGTGATGACAAATTGACTTCCACTCCAAGCAATATCATTTAACCAATTTCTTGAAGACGATACTTGAATAGTCCAGTTATTACCATTTGATGAAGACAAAATGCTTCCATCATCAGTTATCGCTACAAACGTATTATCATTCCGTGCAACATCCACAAAATTACTTGAAATGCCAGTAGAATGATAGGCCCATGATTTTCCGTCAGATGAAGTAAGGAACTTTCCGTTGTCGCCCATTACTACATACTGACTTCCATCCCACTCTATTGCTCGTAACGTATTGGAAACACCTGAATAACGAGTTGTCCAAGTGACCCCATCGTCAGATGTGAGTATGGTTGCTCTTCCTCCAACTGCTACATATTGATTACCATTCCACAGGACATTTATGATATTTTCAGTCGTACCAGATGTTTGAGCAGTCCAATCACTCCCATTTGAAGATGTAAGGATCGTTCCATTTGAACCAACCGCCACATACTGGTTATTGCCATAGATTACATTATGTAAAGTATTGGAAGTGCCTGAATTTTGATTGACCCATGATGTTCCATCTACTGATGTTCGGATTAGACCATTATTTCCAACAACTACAAACTGGTTGTCCCCCCAGGTTAGGCCATTAGTATTAATCCCTGCTCCAGTCGTTGCTTGGACTGACCAGTTCACCCCATCACTTGATGCAAATTGTGTTCCTGAAAGATCAATACCAAGAAATTGATTAGGGTTTCGTGCCGGATTATGAGGAATAGAATCCCGAATTCCTTTTAGTAATGGCACCCCATTGAAATTTGTATTTTGAACAATTTGTTCAATCCCTTGCTTAATCTGTTCGATTTCATCTTGAACCGCTGCTCGATCCTCTTCAGTTAACGTATCATTTGCTGCTTGTACTGCTAACTCTCTCATTCGCTCTAAAGGTGGTGATAATATATTCGATAGCCCACCCTCAGCAGTTTGAATAAGCGAAATACCATCTTGGATATTACGATGGGCTTGCCCAAGTCCTCGTATTTGTGCCCGCATTTTTTCAGAAATGGCTAACCCCGCTGCATCATCCCCGGCACGATTAATCTGAAGACCAGAAGATAGTTTTTCGACAGCAGATGCCACTTTTTTATTTGTTTTATTTAATTGGTTTAATGTTTTGATAACAGGAACATTATAGTTAATGATCATTAGAAAAACTCCTTTAATTCCTGCTTTTTATATTGGTAAAAAATTATCACTTTTTAGTAGAATTGTGAAAATTATTTACAATAAATTTTAGAATAAAAGATTACTCTGATTAAAATATTTTACCTAAAACTACTGAATTTTTTCTTACTACTCATGCCAATTAATAGTATTCATGTTAAAATAGAAACATACGTTCCTGTTGAGAGGTGTTTAAAATGTTTGCAAATTTAAACGAAGTTCAGACGAATGTATTAATAGCTAGTATTATCGGAGATGGAGAACTAACGAAACTATATAAAGGAAGTAGAAGAAAAAATAGTAGTTATAGAGAACATTATGGCAAAAATCAAAAAGCGTATCGGGAATGGAAAGCAGATTTAATGGGAGGATTATTTTATATTACGGCACAAAGTCAAACACTTCGATCAGGATCGAATCCACTTTTTACCCAGTTATTAAAATTATTTTATGTTGAAAATGGTGCTAAGACCATTCCAAAATCAATGTTAGACTACTGTAAACTCAATTATTTTTTAGCTGTACTTTATATGGATGATGGAACATTGTCAATTACCCATCGCGTTAATCATATTAATAAAAAAATTTACTTAACTCCGCAAATATACTTATACTTACAGAATTACACCTCCGAAGATTTAACTCTATTAAAAAATCACATTAAGAATACTTTTGAAATTCATTTACATTTAGCTAGCAGAAAAGATGGTAATGGATTAATTTTACGCACTACATCAGTTAAACAAACATTCTTATTTTTAAATAAAATCGAAAATATAACAAAAACGTGTCCTAGCATGTATTATAAAACAAATTGGTTTTATCGTTTGAAACAGGAAAAAGTAAAGTAGAAGGAACCGTATTCTAATTATCAAATCGTAGTAAGTGACTCGGAAAGGTGGAGAAATTATACGACTGAAGAAATAAACCAGATTATTCTTCTCAAGAAAAACGGATATTCCGATAAAGAGATCGCTGAGCAACTTGACAGAAGCTATTGGTCTATTGTTTATAAACTACGAGAACTTAGGAAAATGAACTTATTGTAAAAATTTCTACAAAAATATAAAAAGGCTTTGGAAAATCCAAAGCCTTTCTTTAAAAAGATTAACGAAGAAGTTGTAAAACTCCTTGTGGTTGTTGGTTCGCTTGCTTTGCGACTGTATCTTTCGATTACAGAATAGACTATATCTTCATCCATGATTTTCATGGAGCTGGGCACTTCGAACAGCTTCCCGCTGCCCTACGAGATTCATAGTCATAGCTTATCACTTTAGACCGTGTTCTCTAGTCGTTGAACCTTCTCCAGAGTTTCCTCACAGGAGCTTGGCTGCTGATTATCCATTGTTTCATCCCCATCATTTTCAGACCATCACGTTTACCGTTTCCAGTTACGTTGTGGTTGATGAAGCTTTAGGAAGTTCCAGCAATTCACCCAGTAATCCTCTAGCTCGTTACCAAACTAGACGCCCTTCTTATCAATTATCTCAAGAGTTGTAACACGCCTTGAGGCATTTGATTTGATTGAGCCAACATTGCTTGTGCTGCTTGAGAAAGAATGGAGTTCTTAGTTTGGTTCATCATTTCTTTCGCCATATCTACGTCACGGATACGAGACTCTGCAGCAGTTAAGTTTTCAGAAGATGTGTTCAAGTTGTTGATAGAATGCTCTAAACGGTTTTGGTAAGCACCCAGTTTAGAACGTTCAGCAGAAACTTTTTCAATTGCATTATTTACTGCTGTAATTGCGCTATTTGCTCCAGCTTGAGTTTGCACCCCTGCTGTACCGCCTAAAGCAGTATCTTTTAATGTACTTAATAACGCTCCACCTGGAGTTGAGTTAGCTGCTGCATTTGCTGTGCCTAGTAACGCTCCCCCACCTGTACCAGTGGTCCCATCTGCATATGTTGGAGTTCCAAAGTCTGTAGCTCCTTTATAAATTAAGTTTCCACCTTGGGCAGTAACAGTCACGCCTTCAGTTTGTGAAAAAGCAGCATTTAACTTTGCAGCTAAACCTTCCATATTGTTAGAGTAATCATCTGTCAATTCAACTGTTGTATTTCCAATTGTAACTTTTCCATTAGTAGCAGCAAAATCTAATGAGCCTACTGCACCAACTGCATTCGTAGAACTATATTCAGCTTTGGTACCTAAGTTATTAGATTTCATACTTGTAATTGATAGTGTTATGTTTTGATTTTCATTAGCACCAATATGGAATTTACCAGTAAATGTACCATCCACTAGCTTTTGAGTATTGAATTCTGTGTTATCACCAATACGGTCAATTTCATCAATTAATTGGTTAAACTCTTTTTGGATTTCTTTTCTATCAGTCGTTGTTGCAGTATCATTAGCAGATTGCACAGCTAATTCACGCATACGTTGCAGAATATCATGTGTTTCGTTTAATGCACCTTCAGCAGTTTGAATTAAAGAAATACCATCTTGAGCATTTTTAGAAGCTTGGTCTAAACCACGAATTTGCCCACGCATTTTTTCTGAAATTGCAAGACCTGCCGCATCATCTCCAGCACGGTTAATACGAAGACCAGATGATAACTTCTCCATAGATTTGCTTTGTGCTCCAGCCGCAGTGTTCAACTGACGATAAGTAACCTCGAAAATCAAAAATCTTCCTAATCGAGAAACCTATGTGACTCAAGGAAATTGCAGAAAGTGAAGATGCACCATTAGGAAAACAAGATATAATGGAAACAACTCGTTCCAAAACATTAGGAAATCATAAAAAAATGAAAGAATGAAAAACAGCAGTTCATTTGGAAACCATTAGAACTGTTCTTCATTTCTTCCATAAGAAATCCATTTTCTAGGGCATTGGTTGAAACTTTTATGCAACCTTAATAATTTTCATGGCTAATCCATCAACATTTGAATAATAATCATGTACAAAATCACTATCCAAGGTGGCTAAATAATCAAATTCATTCATTCTTGCAATAGCTAAATGAACCGAATCTGTTGAGTCCAATTGGGTTAGTTGCATATGTACTTTTGCTAACTCATTTTCCTCAAAGCCATCAGATAGCAACTCAACCTCAAATTCGAGTTCTTCTCTCATTTTTCGAATAAATTCATTAAAAATTCTCAATGCGAGATGGTAATAAACATCCAGCAAGTAACGCTTGTTTTGGTCTTCTTTAGCTCGTTTAATTAACTCACCAACATTAGCGCTAACTTCTCTGTTGTAAAACCTTAGTATGTCTTCATCTTTAGCTACTCTGTATAAGTATCTAGCAGAATCTAAATTTATCAATTTTCTTCTGTCTTCATCACTTAATTTATCAATACCATTCCGAGTATTGTTGAGGAGTTGCTTTTTTTCATGATAGACCTGAAGGGAGCCTAATACTAACATTTGAAACAAGCGATTAGTTACTTCGGTAAAGGTATGATTACTGTATCCAAGCCTCACCTCATTTTCCGCCCAAACATCAAGAGCATCTGCTACATCTAGCTTTCTTGAATCTGTTTTATCAAGATACGCCAAAATAAAACAAGCATCTAAATAAACAGATGCTTTAAATAAATTCTCACTATTCATTTTCTCAGCATCAATAATAAAGTTCATTTGGCAATTACCTACCTTGTTTGTGTAAATCTACAAGTGTACGACCAAATGCACCATAAATGCCAATTTCATCTTGGATTTCACGTGCACTCTTTTTCTTTTTCTTACTTAAAGCAGATTTTCTGAAATCCCCTACTTTTCCCGTTGATTGTTTAATCGTCGTAGGCATCAATCGTATCACCCCATTTTCCTGTTTCTTGTCTTTACTATAGCTACTATTTCTATAATTGTCCACTATTTTCCTCCTTTTCAAAAGAGTTTTATTTCTATTTTCCACAAATATACGGCTATCTAAACATGTAATAAATCTTATGAAGTTTCTTTACACATTTATGAGTTGGAATCAATAACCTTCGAAAAATAATGAAATAAAGAAATGGAAGAATGAAAAACAACAGTTCATTAGGAAACCATTAGAACTGTTCATCATTTCTTCCATTTGAAAGCCATTTGCTAGGCATTTTGTTGTATCAATGTTTCGACTTCACGAGCATAACCATACTTCTGAAAAAATTCAATCAACGCAACCTCGAAAATCTCTCTCTGATTGATGTTCTTTTCCTTGCTAAAGTCTCTAACCATTTGGTCAAGCGTGTTTGTCATGTGAACCGATTTTGTAACAAATAAACCTGGAAGGGTAAAGCGGGGAATTTGTCCTGACGCTACTGACGCTCCTAACAGACTTTGTAAGCCCTCCTTGTTTGAAGCTAACCATTCAAGTAAAGGTAGGAATTGTTCAACGCCACTATTTCCGATAGAAAGGGAACCCTCCAATGAAGCGTCACTACTGGCATTAGCTACACTTTCCTCACCTTTTGGCACTTTCGAGGAAGTAGAGAGGTAATTCCCTGCTTCCTGTGACCATTCAAACCCTTTCGATTTCATGTAACGAGCCATTTCCAAATGGTTTTCAAACCCTACCTTCAATGCAACCTCCTTCAAATCCGCTCCTTCCTTGTTCAATTCCATAACTATTCTTCGAACTCGGTCTGAAGGGAAATTGACCATTGTTTCTAGTGAAGCTTTTAGGGCATCCGCTGGTACATAGTTCCCCTTTTGCTTGTCCCATACAAAATTTTTACGTCTCATAAAGCTTTCCATCGAACGATAGCCTGAATAGCGGTACTGTTCAGCTACCTCTTCCCTTGAAAAACCTTCCCTTAACAGTTTCAAAATCCCTTTAACCTTGTCATCATAAATCGGTTGCAATGCTTCTGCTCTAGCCATTGTTTACTCCTCCTTTACAGTGTGTTGACTGCGTCTTTCAAATCATCCATGTTGCTATGGACATAAATACTCGTTGTTTTTAAGCTACTATGTCCTAATAGTTTTGAAATCTTAACCAAATGAACATCGTTTTTCACTAACTTTGAAGCAAATGAATGACGAAGAATGTGTGCAGTCACATTCTTTTTCCATCCCAATGCTTTATTCGTATCCCTAAACACCTTTGCTACCCTAGTTTTTGATAATGTACCTGTGTTTCTCGTAGCAAAGAAAAATTCCGAATTCACTTTCCAGTTTTCCGTATAATCCACTAGCAACTCCTTCAATTTTGAATTGATTGGAACAAAGCGGTCTTTGTTTCCTTTTCCATGTCTAATGTGAATGAGGTTTCTTTCCAAATCTACATCATCCACTTGAAGGTTAAGACATTCCGATATACGCATCCCAGTATAATAAAGGGTTTGTGCCACTAAACGAATCAATTTGTGTTGAATAGCTTCTATAAACTGATTTACCTCTTTTTCAGAAAGATATTGCCGCTCCTTCTGCTGGCATTTGATTGGTTCAAGTCTTGCAGTAACATTCTTGTCGCACCATTCGCTTTTGTAGGCATAACTGAAGAATGACCGCATGCTTCCTAACACACGTTTTCGACTAATCGGCTGGTAACCCTTAACATTCCTAAGATAATAAAGATATTCCTCAACATCTTCTTGTGTGATGTCCTCTAAATAAACTGGACTGTTGTATTTTTCTTCTAGATAACGATTCAATAAGGATAAATCTTCATGATAGGCTTTGATTGTAACTATGCTCCGTTCAATGTTCGCTTGGTATCTTCCAAACAGTTCAACTGATTCCATAAATAACATGTAAATATCCCCTTTCCAATTCATACAAGCTAATAATATATTTTTGGATTTTAAGTTTGATTCGGGTAGAAATGCCCTCCAATAGCGTCAGTAGCAACTCTTTTTTCTCTACTGACACTACTGTTGGTACAAGCGGATGATTACCATCCCTCAAATTCATCGTAATCTTCCGACAGTTCAATATCTTTGACTTCAATCGAATCAGTTCCTGTAAGTTTCAATGTTCCTGATTGAGGACGAATTGGAATAACATTGCTACCAGACTTTTGAATGGATACCTTTTTGGAATCTCCTGCATGGCGAATGTCAAAGGTAATCCCTACATCTTCTAAATTGGACTTTACTTCCTTTAGCCTTCTGCTTAGAATGTGAGCCGCTTTTGGGAATGTTTTGACTTTGGTATTAATCTTTTCTTGTTCGGCTACACGTTCTAGTTCACCTAGCAAACTAGCAACGGAACCCGACCAAGATTGATTTTCCTTCATAAGAGCAACAACTGTAGCGGCTACTGGATGAGAAGAAATAGCTTCTTCATTGGATTGATTACGATTTTTGCGATAGGCTTGCAAGAATCGTTCTCCTCCATACCCTAAGACTTCCGCAATCGCATAACCCCATCGAGTGAAATCAGCCATCCGTGGAAGTTTGTCTAATTGCACATTTGGATAGATAGCCATTGCTTTTGCTAAAGCTTGCAAAGCTCCACCTACTATGGATGCTCTATCCTTTTCAAATGCTTCCCACACATCACGTTCTTCCTTTCGCTCATCTTATGGAATACGGTCTAATTCAATAATAATGGAACGGTCAATCAAATCCGCTCTTGTCACCACTACATTGATACCAGTCAATCCAACACATCTACGAAGGTCAAGTAGTGTTTCATCATCATCGGTAAATAATGTTCGTTTACTAAATCCACCACCTGTAGAAGCAATACATAAGAGGTCGCTTTTTTCAGCGGACAAACCATCCAAATTATCAAAAGATGGCATATAGTTGTTAGCCAATGATAGTGCCAAGTCTTGCAAACTATTAGGCATTGTCAATAAATCTTGTACAGCAGGGTCAACTACTTGTCTTGTCAATCGCATGGAAGTGGACTTGGACGCTCCTTTTTCACCACTGAATACAAGTACAGCATGCGGAATACTCGGAATTAGGCATGTGACAACATAGATAAGATAAAGAATTTGGTCATCTTCATTCTTAATTCGTATGTGATTTAGTAATAACTTCAAGTCACCAGCAAAATCAGGCATAACTTGAGCTTTCGTATTCTTATTGCGAGTAAATAGGATAGGAGCATCTTTCAATACTTGGCAAGAACGAGGCTCCACCTTTACAACACTCCAATCCTCATTCGCTAAGTCATAGTAAAATGCACCATTTTTTTCTGTCACTCGTAATTGCAGTTTATGTTCATCACCCTCAAAGGCTGCTTTCATTTCCATGACACCAAGTGCTTGATTCATCGCATCGCTTCCTGGTGCCTTTTTCGTAGCATCATAGAATTGCTTCGTTAGCCACATTTTGAATTTCTTACTTTTCACCTTTAATACTTCTTTATGACCACTGATAGTTACCGCTGCAAAGGCTTCTCCTAAATCATTCTGAAAGAATTCAGCTTCTTCACTCACTCGAATCAACACATCCGCTTGTGATTCCTTTTTCGATTCTTCCTTAGATGATGGATTCCAATTTGGCTCAAATTTCTTTCGTAGCGTTTGCCAGTTTTCCTCCGAACAGCTATTATGATGGCAACCTGCCGCAATCCCCCCATTTTCAAACTGGATAATAAATGCACTTTTGTTCGTATGACATTTCCAAGGACAAGTAGACAACACATACTTGGTTGCTCCATCCTTCCAGGGGGCGGAAAAGGCGACATCCAGTTCATGTTCTTCAATGAATTCTTCCAAATTGAATCCTTCCTCTGTGTTGCTCTTTTTGAAAGATGATTTCCCCTTGGTCGGCATTTTTGGACATAAATCTGCTAATGACTTTAGCTGTTCCACCGACACTTCTTTCAGTTCTTCTGGACAATTTAGTATTTGAGACAACCGATGTGGTCGTTCTTCTGTATGGTCACCTTTGCAAGCCATTGTTCCATAAAGCTTCCAAATCCGAGCGGCATTAAATACACTCTTATCGACATTGACTGATTCGTTACTAAATAGAAAGTCCAATGCTTCTAATGCTTGTTTGATAAGCTGGGTACTTTCGTCATCGTTTGGTAGGTTAATAGGGTATAAGAGATGTGCACCATTGCCGCTATCCGCTACAACAGGTTCACTCCAACCTCTATCTGTAAAAAATTGTTGTACTTCTTTTGCCAGCGTATGGGCAGCTTGATGTTCTTCATCCGTTGATGAAATACCAGACGGACGTACTGGGTCAAAATCAATTGGAAACCATCGTCTGCATTCAATGTCGGCATCAGCAGTCGTATTTTTTGCTCGTTGTACAATACGGTTTGCCGCTCTTGAAAGCAAATCAGGTTTCACAGGGTTTAGTGTGAAATAGATTGCTGGAACCTTCCCATCAAATTCTGCTGCAACACTTGCTAGCTTTTGGTAATCATTAAAGTAACCACTGATTGTGCCTTTGGACTTTTGCATGATACGTATTTCTTTAACATCCTCTTTACAGTTAAGGATTGATTGAGATTTAATAATCATTTCTTCTGTCGTTTTTGCTTCTGTAAATGTCATTCTAGTTAGTCTCCTTCTTTTGTTTTTGTCCCGTGTAGCGTCAGTAGGGACTATAGCAACCATTGCCGCTATAGCCGGTACTGTTGCTTTGCTAGGATATTACATGCCATCGAAGTCGATTTCATCAACATCAAACAGTTGATTCATCATTTCACTATCTTCTTCATTAGATACCTTAGCTTGAATATCAGTTTCCCTTTTCTGGATTCTTACAATATTGCTGTAAACAACATTGTTACGTTCTACATTTTCAATAGTAGCCGTTACCCTCATACCAACCAGTGTGTTGATGTCTAGTTCTTCTCCCATTGCTGGTACAACATCTAGGTCATGTAGTGTTTTCATGAACTTCCCTTTTTCAGACCATGTGATGGTTGGTGCATATTCCACATAGACCAAGTCACCGTTCGAGTTGATAAATTCTATTTTAATAACTAAGGCATCTCGCTTGCCCGATTCGTGATACATACTAGGACACTCTTTAACATTCACTGAAAAGATTTTCCCCTTTAGTGCCCCTTCGTCTAGGACATACTTGTTTGTAGGACGTACTAATTTTGATTGATATTTTTGCATCTAATGACCCTCCAATGAGCTCTATTTTTTTGAAGTAGTTTTAACGGCTTTCTTGCAAGAGACATATTAGCACACAAAAAAGAGTGCGTAAATTCGACAAAACCCTTATGTACCAATGGTTTGAGGCACTTCAAATAAATATTTTTTTCAGACGTTTACACTTAGTCGCTAAGCCCTCTCATCGGAAACTCTTGATTTCCAATTCACGAATTTTGAAGTTTTTTTCTTTCTACAACTACCATTAGTATCTTTCAGACGTTTAGACTAAGGGACTCAGCGTTGCCGACTGTCACATTTTAGACACATTTGGAAATGACCAAAAAAAAGGATAATCCGAGACCTACACTCACCTAAAGTAGCGTCAGTAGCATCAACAGCGTCCCTACTTTCACTACTGATTCTTCGCTAGGGTTCAAAAGGAATGCAAAAAAAAACAAGAACCTACAATAGATTCTTGTTCATTCAGGAAAATAAATTGCTCCTTATTTACCTTCTATTCTTCTTAGACAATTCTTCCAAAGCGATTGCTAAAATAGCACACATTACTTTTTTGATGATAACAATTTGCTTCGTATCCATCTTATTTTTCCTCCATTTCTTATAATAGATTGACCGCATCTATCTTCTCTTGTTTAGTCGTTTGGATGTAGAACCTTGCCGTCATATTCACTGTGGAATGTCCTGCAAGCTTGCTTACGGTTGTAAGGTCTACCCCCTTCTTTAACAACCTTGTACAAAACGTATGACGAAACAAATGGGGATGCAGTTTGAATCCTAGCTCTTTTGACACTTTTGCTAGCCAATCCCTCACTGCATCACGATGCATTATTTCTGCCCTCTGGCTTACTAACAAATGGTCGCTATGGCTGAATTTAGACCCAGAACGCTCTTCCTTCATGTAGTCCCTTACTAATTGAAGCACATCTTGTCTAAGCCCGATTTCACGCCTCTTTCCGCCTTTTCCAATCACCGCCAATTGATTCGTCAGAAAGTCAATATCTACAATCTTGATTGAAACTAATTCACTGACCCTTACACCCGTATAGAGCAACAAATAGACAATCAGCTTGTTACGAGTGCTAACTTTGCTTTTGTTTTCAACGTAAAATAGCAATTCTTCCACCTGTTCATCCGAAAGTGCACCTACATTGTCCTCACTTCCAGCAGCGATTTTGATTCTATCCCGCTTCAACTGAATGAATGATTCACCTAGGAGTCCTTTGGTTCTTAGAAAATCGTTGTAGACCTTTAGGCTATTTATCTTTTTGTTGATGGTTGAAACAGCATAGCCCTCCTTCATCAAATGTTCCTTGTACCTAACAAATGAGAAGCGAGATAGGACTGGAACATCCTTCAACTTCTCTTGCAAGTAGGATTGGAATCCTTTGACATCGTTCACATAGGACTCGATTGTTTTAGCTGCTTTACCCTCTGTAAAGAGCCACTGTTCAAACTCTGCTATTTCCAAGAATGATTCACCTCCAAAATGAAAAAAGGCTATTGATGTACACATTCATACACCAATAGCCTTTACGTTCTCTTAGTATTCATTTTTCCTAGCCATCCTTCCGGCTCACGACAGTTATATAATAATGTCGGCAGTTTTTTCATACGAAAATCATTCCGATTCCTTATCGCTCATCTATTCTGCAAAATACTATTCAAGTCCTTTTAGTTTTGTCGTAAGATTGCAGAAAGAAATGTCGTCAATCTCGCTTAGTCAACATAAATTTCGTAAGCAATTTGTTCCCCATTCCTTATCCAAACTTCGTACAGCTTCTTTCTCGTTTCTTCATCCAGTACATAACCAGCAATCCACTCGTACCCTTTATCATCTACATACGAAATTACTTCAATGAGCAATGGGTTGGGTAGCTTTTCTAAGTGTTCCGCTGGAATGAGCAAATCATCTATTTCTTCATGATAGAAATCATGAGCTTCGTATCCTATATCCTTTCTTTTGACTTCAATGTTAAATGTCTTTTTCATTGTTCCTACAAACCAATCTAAATACATTATCTTTTCTCCTCCTAAAAAATAGAAATAGCCCTAACTCCTCGAAAGGAATTAGGGCTTAGACCACAAATTCTTGAACACTATGTTCATAACAAACTTACATTCTATTATTATAATATATACCTGAATATTCAATCATTTTATTTTAAGCACCCTTGCTAAGAGCTACCTGCAGATGAGTGAACTTCTTCTGGTTAGGAACCCAATAACATAGAAGAAAAGGGTAGCGGTCTTAAGCTAATGTCATTTTCTAATTTAATATGAAAATGGGAGCCTCTTTCATACTTAATTGCTCCGCAACATTTTTTAAATTTTTTACCACTATTACAAGGACATGGTTCATTTCGTTTAACCATGTCATATTTTTCATTATAGTAGTACTTATCTAATTCAGTTACAGTAAATAATTTTAATGGATTAGTATTATTTTCAACAAAGTAATGTAGTAATTTAAACTTTTCCTTTTCAGTTCTATTATCACCGCTAACTTCCATTACACACCGTTTATCCATTGGATGTTTAACTAATGCTACCGCTTGAAAAACAATATCCTTACAAATAGTTACTGCTATCTGTCCCCAATACAAGTTACCTGGAATGTGTATACAATCTATGTCTAAAACTGATTTACCACAAATACTGCATTCTTTAGTTTCTATCACCATTTCACTACTAGCAAAAATACTATAAGGATAAAGTTTTTCTAATTCGTTCAGATGAGAATTAAATTCTCTAATTCCAAACTCACTATGATTTTCCGTGAACTTTGTTACACTTATCAAGTTATCAATAGTGTCTTGTAAAACAACCCATGAATCTTTGAATTTGCCTTCAACTAATTTCAGCCAATACCTTGAATAATATTTCAATACTTTACAGTATGCACTCGCAACAAACATTGAATTTGCAATTTCTTCTTTTTCTAAAGTTACTGCTTTTCCCTTTATTTTTTCACATTCCACTATGCTAATATCACAAATTTGAATTACTTTATCATAATTTTGGCTTTCTAGTTCATGATATGCTTTATTTATATTTGCTCTAACTGAAGAAAGTTCACAGAAATCAGTTAGCTCTGTTTTTAAAATAGAAAGCATTATTCATCCTCCCACAGTTTATTAACATCAAGCTTCTCAAAACTTTCACTAAAGCCATCAGCTGGACCTTTATAGCTTAGATGTTTACTTTTCCCCTTTTCTTTGTCTTCAATTAATAGATTAAAATGAACGGTTGGTTCATCATTAGGTCTACCTTTCATCTTTTCAAATACAAAACTGCTGACTAGATTTATAGTAAAAGGCAACAGAACAGAGCTCCCTATAACCATTAGAGGAATCCAAATATCAAATGAATGTAATGCTAAAATCTTTTCCTCACCTTTATTTTCAAATAATTCAATCTTAGCTTCACTACCTTTAGTTGCAATAGAATATTTATAGAAAGCTACTGTATCAGGTTGAAAAGCCCTATCAACCCCTTCCTTAATCCCAAAGTTAGGTAATAAGACAATATCAGCACCCTTAACACGTTCTTTTGTATCTTCATTAAAAACATCCATCTCTAAATACGATTTTAATGTGTTTGATGTTTCATGAATTTCTAGCATACTATCTCTCCTGACAAAATTTAATAATTTCATTTTACCAAATTATGCAAACTAATACCTAACTATCTTTTCTTAGCCTTAATGTGTTAAATAACTAACAACAAAAAAGAGACCCTAGCATAACTAGAGCCCCTTTCAAATAATTTAAAATTAACGAAGAAGTTGTAGAACTCCTTGTGGTTGTTGGTTCGCTTGCTTTGCGACTGTATCTTTCGATGACAGAATAGACTATATCTTCATCCATGTTTTCCATGGAGCTGGGCACTTCGAACAGTTTTACACTGCCCTACGAGATTCATAGTCATAGCTTTCGCCTTAGACCGTGTTCTCTAGTCGTTGAACCTTCTCCAAAGTTTCCTCACAGGAGCTTGGCTGCTGATTATCCATTGTTGCATCCTCATCATTTTCACACCTTCACGCTGACCGTTTCCAGTTACGTTGTAGTTGATGAAGCTTTAGGAAGTTCCAGCAATTCACCCAGTTATAATCTAGCTCGTTACCAAGCTAGACGCCCTCTAATCTTATCTCAAGAGTTGTAATACTCCTTGAGGCATTTGATTTGATTGAGCCAACATTGCTTGTGCTGCTTGAGAAAGAATTGAGTTCTTAGTTTGAGTCATCATTTCTTTCGCCATGTCTACGTCACGAATACGAGATTCAGCAGCAGTTAAGTTTTCAGAAGAAGTGTTCAAGTTATTAATTGTGTGCTCTAAACGGTTTTGGTAAGCACCTAATTTAGAACGTTCTGCTGAAACGTTTTTAATAGCATTATCAATTACTTCAATTGCTTTTGTTGCTTTATCATGAGTAGATACATCTAATGCAGCTTCGTCAGGTGTGTTTGAAGTACCATTTGTTACTCCATCAGCAGTTGTAAAACTAGCACCTACAGAACCATTAGTAACAGAGCCTTCAATGTTAGTAACACCGTTAGCAGTTCCACCAGCAGTTCCAGCAATACCAAGTGACGCAGCTCTCATATCATTAATTGAAATAACGAATGCTTGTGCATTATTTGCCCCGATTTGTAATTGAGCAGCTCCAGCCGCACCATTTGTACCTTCTACTACGTTTGATACAGTAACTGAACGTCCACTTTTAAATTCAATACTGTCTTTTCCAGAAGTTCCAGCATAGTTTCCAGTTGCATTAGCAGTGATTTTTAATTTATCTGTACCATCATTTGCAAATGTAAATTCGGTTAACGAAAGAGTTGGGTCTGCTCCACGCATATCTTTCAGAGCCTGAACTACATCGTCCACTATTTCTTGAGCAGTTGGTGTGTTAGTGGCTACAGCAATAGAAATTGACTTGTCACCAGTATTGTATGATGTTGCAGTAGTATCATAATCGCCTGATACAAACTTAATTTCGTAATCTTCTCCACCAATACTTAATTTTGTAGAAGTTCCCGCATCTCCAGCTGCAACTGTTCCAAAGTCGAAAGTAGCAGAAGCATCAGCTGCTCCAGCTCCACCAGTACCTTTAACATCACCATTTAACAATTTCTTAGTGTTAAATTCTGTTGTATTACCGATTCTATTGATTTCTGAAGTTAATTGGTTAATTTCTTTTTGTATTTCTTTACGGTCATCTGTCGTATTTGTATCGTTAGCTGATTGAGTTGCAAGTTCACGCATACGTTGAAGAATGTCATGAGTCTCATTTAATGCACCTTCAGCTGTTTGAATCATAGAGATACCATCTTGTGAGTTCTTTGATGCCATGTCTAAACCTTTGATTTGTGAACGCATTTTTTCAGAGATTGCTAGACCTGCAGCATCATCACCTGCACGGTTGATACGAAGACCTGAAGATAGCTTTTCCATTGATTTCTGTTGTCCAGCAGAAGCACTATTCAACTGACGAAAAGTAACCTCGAAAATCAAAAATCTCCCTAACCAAGAAACCCATGTAACTCAAAGAATTTGCAGAAAGTGAAGTTGCATCATTAGGAAAACCAAATATAATGGAAAGAACTCCTTCCAAAACATTAGGAAATCATAAAAAAATGAAAGAACGAAAAACAGCAGTTCATTAGGAAACCATTAGAACCGTTCTTCGTTTCTTCCATTAAAAACCCATTTGCTAGGCATTTTGCTGTAACAATGTCTCGACTTCTCGCTCATAACCGTACTTTTGGAAGAACTCAATCAATGCAACCTCAAAGATTTCCCGCTGATTGATGTTCTTTTCCTTGCTAAAATCTCTAACCATTTGGTCAAGGGTGTTCGTCATATGAACCGATTTTGTAACAAATAAACCAGGAAGGGTAAAGCGGGGGATTTGTCCTGACGCTACTGACGCTCCCAAAAGGCTTTGTAAGCCCTCCTTGTTCGAAGCTAACCATTCGAGTAAAGGTAGAAATTGCTCACCGTCACCATTTCCAATGGAAAGGGAACCCTCTAATGAAGCGTCATTACTGACAGTAGTAACCTTTTCCCCATCATTAGGCATGGTCGGAGAAGTAGAGAGATAATTCCCTGCCTCCTGCGACCATTCAAAGCCTTTTGACTTCATGTAAGAAGCCATTTCTAAGTGATTTTCGAAGCCTACCTTCACTGCAACCTCCTTCAAATCCGCTCCTTCCTTGTTCAATTCCATTACAATTCTTCGAACTCGGTCTGATGGAAAATTCGCCATTGTTTCTAGTGAAGCCTTGATAGCATCTGCTGGTACATAGGTAGCCTTTCGCTTGTCCCAAACAAAATTCTTACGACTCATATAGCTATCCATAGAACGATAAGTTGAATAACGATACTGCTCAGCCACTTCTTCCCTTGAATAACCTTCCCCTAACAGTTTTAAGATTCCTTTAACCTTGTCATCATAAATCGGTTGCAATGCTTCCGCTTTAGTCATTGTTTACTCTCCTTTATAGTGTGTTAACAGCTTCTTTCAAATCATCCATATTGCTGTGGACATAAATACTCGTTGTTTTTAGGCTGCTATGTCCAAGCAGTTTTGAAATCTTGACCAAATGAACATCGTTTTTGACTAGCTTTGAGGCAAAGGAGTGACGCAGAATGTGTGCAGTTACGTTCTTTTTCCATCCTAATGCCCGATTCGTATCCCTAAATATCTTGGATACCCTAGTTTTTGAAAACGTACCAGTGTTTCTTGTAGCAAAGAAGTAATCCGAATTCACCCGCCAGTTCTCCGTGTAATCCACAAACAACTCCTTCAATTTTGCATTGATTGGAACAAAGCGGTCTTTGTTCCCCTTCCCATGCCTAATGTGAATTAGGTTGTCTTCTAAATCGACATCCTCTACATGAAGATTTAGGCATTCTGAAATACGCATTCCAGTGTAATAAAGGGTTTGTGCGACTAAACGGGCAAGGTCATGTTGGATAGCATCTACAAATTGATGAACCTCTTCTTCAGAAAGATATTGCCGCTCTTTTTGCTGACATTTGATTGGCTCAAGCCTTACGGTAACATTCTTGTCACACCATTCGCTTTTGTAGGCATAGCCAAAGAATGACCGCATGCTTCCTAACACACGTTTTCGGCTAATGGGCTGGTACCCCTTAGTATTCTTAAGATAATAAAGATACTCCTCAACATCTTCTTGTGTAATGTCCTCCAAATAAACTGGACTGTTATATTTCTCTTCTAGGTAACGGTTTAGAAGTGATAAATCTTCATGATAGGCTTTTATCGTAACTGGACTCCGCTCAATGTTTGCTTGGTACTTTCCAAACTGCTCAACTGATTCCATAAATAACATATAAATGTCTCCCTTCTAATGATTGCAAGGTAATAATATAATTTTGGGTTCTTGTTTTGATTCCGGTAAAATTTGCCCCTCAAAGCGTCAGTAGCAACCCTTCTTTCGCTACTGACACTACTGTAGGTGCAAAGGGATGATTACCATCCCGCAAATTCATCATAATCTTCCGACAGTTCATTGTCTGTGACTTCATTTGAATCAGTACCTGTCCGTTTCAATGTCCCTTGTTGCGGGCGAATCGGAACAACATTGCCGCCAGATTTTTGAATGGATACCTTTTTGGAGTCTCCTGCATGGCGAATGTCAAAAGTAATCCCTACATCTTCTAAATTGGACTTCACTTCCTTTAGCCTTCTGCTTAGAATGTGAGCTGCTCTCGGGAATGTTTTGACTTTGGTATTAATCTTTTCTTGTTCGGCTACACGTTCTAGTTCACCTAGCAAACTAGCAACGGAACCCGACCAAGATTGATTTTCCATCATAAGAGCAACAACCGTAGCGGCTACTGGATGTGAAGAAATAGCTTCTTCATTGGATTGATTACGATTTTTGCGGTAGGCTTGCAAGAATTGTTCCCCACCATATCCTAGGACTTCCGCAATCGCATAGCCCCATCGAGTAAAATCCGCCATACGTGGAAGTTTATCTAACTTTACATTCTGATAAATTGCCATTGCATTTGCTAATGCTTGTAAAGCCCCACCCACAATGCGTGCTCTATCCTTTTCAAATGCTTCCCATACATCTCGTTCTTCTTTTCGTTCATCCTCTGGAATACGGTCTAATTCAATGATAATGGAACGGTCAATCAAGTCTGCTCTTGTAACGACTACATTGATACCTGTCAATCCAACACATCTGCGAAGGTCAAGTAGCGTTTCATCATCATCTGTAAACAAGGTACGTTTGCTAAATCCTCCACCTGTAGAAGCAATACATAATAGGTCACTTTTTTCAGCTGACAAACCATCCAAATTATCAAAAGATGGCATGTAGTTGTTTGCCAATGATATTGCCAAATCCTGCATACTATTAGGCATCGTTAACAAATCCTGAACAGCAGGGTCAACTACTTGTCTTGTCAATCGCATGGAAGTAGACTTAGACGCTCCTTTTTCACCACTGAATACAAGTACGGCATGCGGAATACTCGGAATTAGGCATGTGACAACATAGATAAGATAAAGAATTTGGTCATCTTCATTCTTAATCCGTATGTGATTTAGTAATAGTTTCAAGTCCCCTGTAAAATCAGGCAATACTTGTGCCTTGGTATTCTTATTTCGGGTAAACAGAGTTGGAGGTTCATCGAGCACTTGGCAGGCATTCGGCTCCACCTTTACTACACTCCAATCCTCATTTGCTAGGTCATAATAAAAAGCACCATCTTTTTCTGTCACTCGTAACTGCAGTCTGCGTTCATCGCCCTCAAAGGCAGCCTTCATTTCCATAACGCCAATTGCTTGATTCATTGCATCACTACCTGGTGCTCTTTTCGTTGCATCATAAAATTGCTTTGTTAGCCACATTTTAAATTTCTTATTCTTCACTTTCATTACTTCCTTATGACCATTGAGTGTAACCGCAGCATAAGCCTCTCCCAAATCATTTTGAAAGAACTCGGCTTCATCACTTACTCGAATCAAAATATCTGCCTGTGATTCCTTTTTGGATTCTTCCTTAGATGATGGATTCCAATTTGGCTCAAATTTCTTTCGCAGTGTTTGCCAGTTTTCCTCCGAACAGCTATTATGATGGCAACCTGCCGCAATCCCCCCGTTTTTAAACTGGATGATAAATGCACTTTTGTTCGTATGGCTTTCATTCCAAGGACAAGTCGACAACACATACTTGGTTGCATCCTTTTGCCAAGGAGCGGAGAAGGCAACATCCAGTTCATGTTGTTCTATAAATTCTTCTAGGTTGAAACCTTCTTCCGTGTTGCTCTTTTTAGAAGCTGATTTGCTCTTAGTCTGCATTGTTGGACATAAAGCTGCTAATGACTTCAACTGTTCCACTGACACTTCTTTCAGTTCTTCTGGACAAGATAAGATTTGAGACAGCCGATGTGGTCGTTCATCTGTATGGTCGCCTTTGCAAGCCATAGTTCCATAAAGCTTCCAAATTCGAGCGGCATTGAAAATTCCCTTATCCACATTGACCGATTCGTTACTGAATTGGAAATCCAATGCTTCTAATGCCGTTTTGACAAGCATTGTACTTTCATCATCATTTGGAAGGTCAATAGGATACAACAAATGAGCACCATTACCGCTGTCTGCCACAATAGGTTCACTCCATCCTCTTTCTGTCAGAAACCTTTGTACTTCCTTCGCCCTCGTGTGAGCGGATTGGTGTTCTTCCTCCGTTGATGAAATACCAGCTGGACGTACTGGGTCAAAATCAATCGGAAACCAGCGTCTGCACTCAATGTCAGCATCGGTAGTTGTGTTTTTAGCTCGCTGCACAATCCGATTTGCCGCTCTTGAAAGCAAATCCGTTTTTGTTGGATTAAGGGTAAAATAGATTGCAGGAACCTTTCCATCGTATTCCCCTGCAACATCCGCTAATTCTTGGTAATCGCTAAAGTAGCCGCTAACTGTGCCTTTTGTTGTTTTCAAGATGCGTAATTCTGTTACCTCTACATTCTTTCTCAATACGGCAAGGGATTCCATAATAATTTCTTCTGTTGTTTTTGCTTCTGTGTATGTCATTTTTTTGTTGGCTCCTTTTTTGTTTTGTCTCATGTAGTGTCAGTACCGACTATAGCAACCATTGCCGCTACAGTCGGTACTGTTGGTTCGTTAGGGTATTACATGTCGCCAAAGTCGATGTCATCAACATCAAACAATTGCTTCATCATTTCGCTATCTTCTTCATCCAATGCTTTGGCTGGTATGTTAGTTGCTATTTTTTGGATTCTGACAATATTGCTATAAGTAACATTGTTGCGTTCCACGTTTTCTATAGTAGCCGTTACCCTCATGCCGATTAGCACTTGGGTGTTTAGTTCTTCACCTTCCGCTGGAACAACATCAAGGTCATGTAGTGTTTTCATAAACCTCCCTTTTTCAGACCAAGTGATGGTTGGTGCATAGTACAAATAAACCAATTCACCATTCGGATTAATAAATTCAACTTTGATGTTGAGAGCAACCCGCTTGCCAGAATCATGATAGAAACTATCAAACTCTTTAACTTCTACTGAAACAATTCTTCCTTCTTGTACTCCATCGCCTAATGGATTCTTTTTTGACTTGTTTGTAGGACGGACTAATTTTGATTGACATCTACTCATTGAATATCACTCCCTCTATAAATGTTGATACATCAACGGTTTGACCCGTTGGTAGGGTGTCAAAAAAATATTTTTCGACACGGACCCTAACTTTATTTTCATAATATGTGAAACTATTCCAATAAATAGGTACGCTACGCGGTCACTACTGGATAATGATGGAAAGTAGTGATAGGGAATTATACGATGCACAATGGATCTCTGCGTAGCTTATGATGACGTACCCTCCCATGTCTCTGGGCATCTATGTGCCTACATTCCTTCGTTCGGTCTAGTCATAAGGCAGAGGCTAGCGAAGCTCCTATAGGGACTCTAGGTCGAATGGTGAAAATAATGCCAGCTTCTCCGTGTCATCCTGTTGTCTAGGTCTAGTTAAGGGGCTGTAGGGATTTAAGCTGCCTCTAAGAGACTTGGAATATCCCTCATCATTCGCTGTGCGTCAAACGCTTTGTGCTTAGTGCTAATTCCATGTAATACTTTTAACAGTTTACCGCATAGAACCACGATGGATTGTTTCTTGCGTAAAGGATTAACCTGACGGTTCGTGTAATACTCATGTAGCTTTCTAAAAGCTTCATTGTGGCGGATCATCGGCATCATGACTCGGAACAGGAGAGCGCGTAGCTTTCTTCTACCCCGTTTAGAGATTCGTTTTTGCCCTTTGTGCATACCAGAGGAATTTTCACGTAACGTTAATCCCGCGAGTTTGATTAGTTGGCGTGGATCTTCGTAGTGTGAAAAACTTCCGATTTCAGCTAATAGGTCAACGATTGTCGTATCTCCAAGCCCTGGTACCGTTGACAGCCATTCGTATTCTACTGACATTTTTACAAGCTCAACTAAGCGCTCCGTAATACCCTCAATATCTTTTTCTAGCTGGTGGTAACGGCGGACAAGTGTGGCTATTTCAATACGGGCCATCTCACATCCTTCCGTTACTCCGATAGAGCTAGCTGCGACTTCGATAAGGCGCACTGCTTTTGGTCTTTGGGGGGATTTTAGTCCCTCGACCTTTCGATAAAGGGATAACACTTCATCCGGGTGTTTCTGGTGAAGATCACTTGGAAATGGAGTGCATTCAAGTGCGGCCATAGCCATTTTTCCGAATGACGGAAATACTTGAACGAACTCTGGAAAATAGCGATCTAACCAGCGAATTATCATGTTTTTGACGGCTCCTAGCTCCTCAGTCAATTTACTACGGAATGTAGAACCAGCACGAAGTTCAGCTTCCATCCCTTTGAGGATTCGCGGATAACTAAAGCGTCCATCCTTTACAAGACGAGCGATTACCAGTGCATCTTTACGGTCATGTTTGGTTGGCAGATTGTCATCCAACTCTTTTGACCGTTTGACATGCATCGGATTCGTCATGACTAAGGAAATGCCTCGTTCTTCAAGGAAATAGGCTAAATTTAGCCAGTAATGGCCAGTAGGTTCAATCCCGACAATGACTTCTGTCTTTTCGCTTTCTTTCATTTCAGTCAAAATACGTTGATATAAATACTCAAAGCCGTTATTAGATTGATAAACTGAGAAAGACTTTTGGAGCACCCGGCCACGATCGTCTACAAAGCAAGCGTAATGTGTCCGCTTTGCGATATCGATCCCTACAACGAGTGTTTTTTCGGTGACTTGATTAATTTTCTGATTTTGTTTAAAATCCATTATGGAGTCCTCCTTGGTTAACAAATTAGGGGTCAATTCATCGACGATTTGACACCCCGCATCATACCAAGAGGGCTCTTTTTGTTCAAGTCCCCGAAAATCCTTCTAACAGGAATGCTCCTAATAAACTTTATTTTTTGTCGAATTATTTTTTGTTGTCCTGGTTACAAGGAACATATTAAAATATCTAAAAAAATAACACAAATCGACAAAATCCTTATTTACCAAGGGTTTGAGACGTATCAAAAAATTTTTTTCTCAGACGTTTGTGCTTGGTCACTAAGCCCGCCCGTTTGAAATATTTGATTTCCCAATCATGATTTTTAAGTTTTTCTCTTTCAAAGAAACTCACTATTAATCTTTCAGTCGTATAGACTAAGAGACTAAGCAACCCCGACTGACACATTTTGGACACATTTAAGAAGCAACTATAAATAGCCATACAATAATTTGCAACCTATAATCACCTAATGTAGCGTCAGTAGCATCAACAGCGTCCCTACTTTCACTACTGATTCTTCGCTAGGGTTCAAAAGGAATGCAAAAAAAACAAGAACCTACTATAGATTCTTGTTCATTCAGGAAAAATAAATTGCTCCTTGTTTACCTTCTATTCTTCTTAGACAATTCTTCCAAAGCGATTGCTAAAATAGCACACATTACTTTTTTGATGATAACAATTTGCTTCGTATCCATCTTATTTTCCCCCATTTCTTATAATAGATTGACCGCATCCATCTTTTCTTGCTTAGTCGTTTGGATGTAGAACCTTGCCGTCATATTCACAGTGGAATGTCCTGCAAGCTTGCTTACAGTCGTAAGGTCTACACCCTTTTTCAGCAGTCTTGTACAAAACGTATGGCGGAACAAATGAGGATGCAGTTTGAACCCTAGTTCCTTTGAAATCTTCGCTAGCCAATCCCGCACTGCATCCCGATGCATTTTTTCTGCCCTCTGACTTACTAACAAATAGTCGCTATAGCTGAAATTAGACTCAGAACGCTCTTCCTTCATATAGTCCCTTACTAATTGGAGCACATCCTGTCTAAGCCCGATTTCACGTCTCTTTCCGCCTTTCCCAATCACCGCCAATTGATTCATTAGGAAGTCAATGTCTACAATTTTGATTCCAATCAATTCGCTAACCCTTACACCCGTATAGAGCAGCAAATATACAATCAGCTTGTTACGAGTTCTAACCTTGCTTCTGTTTTCAACATAGAAAAGCAATTCTTCCACTTGTTCATCCGTAAGGGCATCTACATTGTCCTCACTTCCAGCGGCAATTTTTATTCTATCCCGCTTCAATTGTATGAATGACTCGCTTAGGTGTCCTTTGGTTCTTAGAAAGTCGTTGTAGACTTTTAGACTATTAATCTTTTTGTTGATGGTGGAAATGGCATAGTCCTCCTTCATCAAATGTTCCTTGTATCTGACAAATGAGAAGCGTGATAGGATTGGAACATCGTTCAACTTCTCCTGTAAATATGATTGGAATCCTTTGACGTCGTTCACATAGGACTCAATTGTTTTGGCTGCTTTTCCCTCTGTAAAAAGCCACTTTGCAAATTCTTCAATTTCCAAGAATGATTCACCTCCCAGAATGAAAAAAGGCTATTGATGTACGTTTTTATACACCAATAGCCTTTTATGTTTTCTTTGTATTCATTTCCAAGTTCCTTTCCTAGCCAGCTCACGACAGTTATATAATAATGTCGGCAGTTTTTTCATACGCAAATCATTCCATTCCCTTGCCGCTCATCCTTTCTGTTAAACATGATTCAAGTCATTTTAGTTTTGACGTGAGATTGCAGAAAGAAATGTCGTGAATCCCACTTGAAATTAACTTATTCGATGTACATCTCATAAGCAATTTGCTCACCATTTTTTATCCATACTTCGTACAGCTTTATTCTCGTTTCCTCTTCAAGTACATAACCAGCAATCCACTCGTATCCCTTATCATCTATATACGAAATTGTTTCAATGAGCAGTGGATTGGGTAGTTTTACTAAGTGTTCAGCAGGAATGAGCAAATCATCTATCTCTTCATGATAGAAATCATGGGCTTCATAGCCTATATCCTCTTTCTTAACTTCAATGTTAAATGTCTTTTTCATTGTTCCTACAAACCAGTCTAAGTGCATCATCTTTTCTTCCCCTTTCAAATGTAACCTTTTTCTTTTAGTGAAACGTACTCTCCATCGCCTAGCACGATATGGTCAAGAACGTCTATACCAATGATTTTACCTGCTTCTACCAATCTTTTAGTAACCTCCACGTCCTCTCTACTTTCAGCACTTTTCCCACTGGGATGGTTGTGCCCAACAAGGATTGATGCAGCATTACTCAAAATGGCAGGCTTGAAGCACTCCCTTGGATGTACTATGCTTGCGTTTAAGCTTCCAATGTGACAAATGTTAATCGCTGTTGGCTGATTCTTTGTGTCCAAACAAATCACAACAAAGTACTCCCTATCCACTTCCCCTAAGAACTGCTTCAACAATTGATAACCATCCTCTGGGCTTCGTACACAACGATTCTTGTAAAGCATGCTTGATTCCTTTACTAGCTTTAGGCTAACAATGTTCACACGTTTTGCAGATTGATTTTTCATTTTCACCCCTTTTTCAAAAAGCTCCAATTGTTTGATAGATTTCATTTCATATTGATTCATGATTTTTCCTCCTCTAAAAATAGAAATAGCTCTAATTCCCCGAAAGGAATTAGAGCTATTAGATAAACTTAAACATGATAATAATATATTCTTATTTTGTTTTTTATAACTTTAGCATTCAAGCTTTTATTATATACAGAGCAAATCATCGTATATTAAAGATATAAATCTGGACCATATTGGTCGTCTGGGTAAGGTAGTCTATCTAGATGATACATTAAAAAAGCAAGATATTTCTTGGTATGTGATTTAAAATCATCGAAGGTGTCTATTTCTCTACTTTTAAAAGCGTGTATTGCATTTCTTCTTTGTTGCATTAATAAGACCCAATCATCAAATTCTGAAGCTGAAACGCTATTCTTCCAAATTTTATTCCTAAAGTATTGCCGTAGTTTATCAAATGAAATTTCGTCAGGTTGCAAAATATCCCCTTTTCTATCTTTATAATTCGTGGAATCATCCAGATAATCATTTAAATATACAGAAAGAAATAGCTTTATAGTTCCTTCTACTAAAGTACCCAGATTCGCCCAAGCAAGTATTAAATCTCCACTTTCTGCTTCAGGACAAGAGCATTCATTCCATTTCTTCATTGAATACGACAGCGAAACTTGCCAATCCAATCTTGATTTACTTAATAAATTTGATGCTTCAATTGGTGCCCATCCTAATGCGTCTGACCAAAAATCTCTCGCATGTTTATTCAGTTCAATAATTTTATCAATGACCTCTAAATAAGTTAATTGATTTATTTTTGCAATTGGAATATTCATAAGTCCTCCTGTTTTTGATTATCATAATATCTTTAATTATCAATTGTTTCAAATAGAGAAAAAGAGACCCTAGTATGTGCACTAGAGTCCCTTTCAAATAATCTAAAATTAACGAAGAAGTTGTAAAACTCCTTGTGGTTGTTGGTTGGCTTGCTTTGCCGCTATGCCTTTCGGTCACAGAATAGACTATATCTTCATCCATGTTTTTCATGGAGCTGGGCACTTCGAACAGCTTTTGCTGCCCTACGAGATTCATAGTCATAGCTTTTGCCTTAGACCGTACTTCTCTAGTCGTTGAACCTTCTCCAGAGTTTCCTCACAGGAGCTTGGCTGCTGATTATCCATTGTACCATCCTCATCATTTTCAAACCTTCACGCTGACCGTTTCTAGTTACGTTGTGGTTGATGAAGCTTTAGGAAGTTCCAGCAATTCACCCAGTTATCCTCTAGCTCGTTACCAAGCTAGACGCCCTTCAATCAATTATCTCAAGAGTTGTAACACTCCTTGAGACATTTGATTGGATTGAGCCAACATTGCTTGTGCTGCTTGAGAAAGAATAGAATTCTTCGTTTGGTTCATCATTTCTTTCGCCATGTCTACGTCACGGATACCAGATTCCGCAGCAGTTAAGTTTTCAGATGATGTGTTCAAGTTGTTGATTGTGTGCTCTAAACGATTTTGGTTAGCACCAAGTTTAGAACGTTCAGCTGATACTTTATCGATTGCTGCTTGAATAGTTGTAACAGTTGCAGCCGCATCATCATGTGTTAAAACGCTAAGAGCTTGTTCTGTAATAGTACTGCTTGTACCATCTGTAACCCCTCGGTCCGCCCCAGTTCCAGTTGATGTTAATCCAAGTGCTTCTGCTCTCATATCAGAAATATCTAAAGTTAAACTTTGATTTTCATTAGCACCAATTTGGAATTTAAGGCTCTTTGTTGGGTCTGCTGCTACAGCATCTACTTTATCTACGCCAGCTTTAGTTGTAGAAAGTGTTCCACCTGTAACAGTAGGTGCAGTTGCAGTTTCTTCACCTGTTTTTTGAACTAACTTCAAAGCGCCAGAGTCATCACTAGCAGTGTATTTATCTTTTAAATTTGCATTATTACCAATTGCAGTTGCAAGTGAAGCAGCATCTTTAAATTTACCACCAGTACCATCACCTGCTGCATCATAAGTAAAAGTTTCACCGTCAATTACGATATTACTTGTTCCCACAGTTACCTTATATTCACCAGCAACCGCTGTTACACCTTCAACCGCTGCACCATCTTTATCACCATTCAATAATTTTTGAGTGTTAAACTCAGTTGTATTACCGATACGGTTAATCTCAGATGTCATTTGGTTAATTTCTTTTTGTATTTCTTTACGGTCAGACTCAGTATTTGTATCGTTACCAGCTTGAACTGCTAGTTCACGCATACGTTGAAGGATGTCATGAGTTTCATTTAAAGCACCTTCAGCAGTTTGAATTAAAGAAATACCATCTTGTGAGTTCTTAGCAGCCATGTCTAATCCACGAATTTGTCCACGCATTTTTTCAGAGATAGCAAGACCAGCTGCATCGTCTCCAGCACGGTTAATACGAAGACCAGAAGATAATTTCTCCATTGATTTAGATTGTGCTGTTGATGCAGTGCTCACCTGACGATGAGTGTTAAGTGCAGCGATATTGTGATTAATAATCATTATAATTTCCTCCTTGAATATCCCGCCCACATCCTTGTGAACGATATAAATTTAGTTTGTTTAGCGAGAGCGGAAAGTCGGCCGTCCTTTCGTTTCTCGCTTACATTATTTATATCGACAGGTTTCGAGGAGGTTTAATAGTTTTTGATAAAAATTTTATTCTTTTTTTGTTTTTGGTAGGAGTGATAGAAGATTTGTGATATCTTTTGATGCTTCGGTGTTTTCGGATTGGATGTCTAGGTAGACTTCTTTCCGATGGATTTCTATGTTTTTTGGTGCGTTGATGCCGATTTTGACTTGGTCGCCTTTGATGGCGGTGATGGTGATTTCGATGTCATCACCGATTTGGATGGCTTCACCTTTTTTTCTTGATAGGACTAGCATCGTCTCACCCCTTTACTAGTTGCTCAAAGAGCGGATGTTTGATTTTGTATGGCGAATCGTTTAGGATAACTTGTTTGGCTTTGTTATTTTTTATGTTTAACACAATAGGCGCTTGCAGGTTGGCTGTTGTTTTTTCAAATGGATCTTGGACCGTTACAATTGTAAATACGCTAATATCTTCCTGACTCTCGATAGATAATTGTTCCATTGTACTTTCATCAAGGGAAAATTCATATTTATCGATAAAATTAAATGGGCTTGTTAATACGAATGCAAGTCCTGCTGTTTGAAGCGATTGCATAATTGTAAACAAGGCTTGGTCCGGTAATGGGAGTAAAATAAATTTGTATTCTTCTGGAAAGCCCGGGATTCCCTTTTCAAAGTGCAGAACGTCTTTTTCATTTATTTCGGTTTCGCCGTGATATTTTGTTTCGATTTTCATTTTTAACACTCCATTTCATCTTACAGCGTAAAATCTATGTTTAATGCTTGATGCTGTTTCAATCTTGCCGTTACTTCACCAGGTTGATACGTAATAATTGGCTTTTGTGTTTTCACATTGATGTTTGCTTGGTGGGTATTCCAATCAATAGTTACTTCCGCTGGCTGGTAGTCCGTTTTTACAGAAAAAAACGATGGAATCCATGTAATATTCGTGTCGAATGTTTGGTTCTCAAGTGCACGTTGGGCAGATTGTTCGACGATTACTTTCCGACTGTTTTCTATCTTCATTAGTTGATCACCTTCGGAGGCAATCCTTGCGATTCCTTCCATTGCCTTTTGCTTTCCATATTGGGCATTTTCTTCGGTTCGTCGAAAGACACTTTTAATATCCATCTCTTCCCAAGCTTCGGTTTGGTCAATGGAAAGTTTGCCGGGAATTGTATGTATTTGTAATTCCGCATGTGGCTGCTGGATATCCATTTGTGCTTTTGGCTGTTCGATTGTTTGTGTGGCTGGTCTCGTTTGTAATTCAATTTGTGCCTGCTGGGACTGGAGTCTAATTTGTGGCACCTGCATAGAAATTCATCCCCTTTTTTCTTATTCTACAAAAAAAGCTATTCGAAATGAATAGCTTCCCCTTATCTTAGAAAATCCAATAGGGTCGGTTGGATGATTCTTGCACCGGCTTCCATTGCGGCACGGTGAATCGCTTCCTGTGTTTTGAAGTCTGTGACGAGCTTTTCAAAGTCTATATCTTCATTATCTGACATGACGCGTTTCGCGATAAGTTGTTGGTTGTCAATTCTCTCTTCCATGAAATCTAAGCGGTTTGTTCGTGCACCGATTTCGGATTGAGCAGATAAAACTTTAGAAATCCGGTCATCCATCGTTTGAATGAAGTCGCCTATTTTTCCGGAGCCTTCTCCTCGTAATGTTTTTTCCAGATTGTCTAATTCTGTAAAGACACTGTCCCCATTTGCACCACCCATAAAGGCATTCGTTCCATTGATATTAACTGGAACATAGATTCCTTTAGAAAGCTCCATATTCACATTACCTTCAGAAAATTGTGCTTTAATACCTGCATCAGTCGTTTGAACAGGGGCTGTTAATGTATTGCTTCCGTTAAAAATATATTTGTCGCCGACTTTAGAATTAGCAATGGAGGCAATATGTTCTTTTAACTGACTAACTTCATCCGCTACTGCTTTCGTTTGCTCTTTATCATATGTTCCATTATTCGCACTTACCGTTATTTCACGAATACGTTGCAAGGCTTTATTCATTTCACTTAATGCAGAATCGGTTGTATCTACCCAATTTCGCGCTTCCGAGAAATTGCTTTTGAACTGCTCAATTTCCATTACATTTGTCCGATAAAACATTCCTTTCATCGCAACGACTGGATCATCCGACGGTCTTGAAATCTTTTTTTGCGTTGTCATTTGTTCATTCAGCTTATCCATAAGTGAATAGCTTTGATTAATATTAAACATGACATTATTCGATATCATACTTTGTGTTACGCGCATCTCATTTCACCCCTATTTCCCAACATGTCCGAGTCCATTGATAATTTGATCAAGCATCTCATCGATCGCTGTAATCATGCGAGCGGATGCTGAATAAGCATGTTGAAATTGTATTAAGTTTGAAAACTCTTCATCTAAAGAAACTGCTGTAACTGATTGACGGTTTTTATCTACAGAATTTAGTAGGACTTCACTATTATGTGCGAGTCGATTGGCCTGCTGACCTTTTACCGCCATACTTCCAATTGTTCCTTCAAAAAACGATTGGATCGTTCCATTATTTATTTCTAAATTTTCAAGTTTCGTTCCATCGCTTAACGTGACAGAGTTATTAGAGAATTGCAAGTCTTTAATATTCCCTAAAGCAATCGCGTTGCCACCATTTCCTGCATTACCTTTCACTAGTGAAGCAGCGATTTCTGAAGGCTTTAGGTCAGCTACCTTAATACTTCCTGCCGCCCCTTTATAATCAGTTCCTAGTCCTTCGAAAAAGTTTTTGCCTAGTGGATTGCCATTTGCATCGACTCCGCCATTTCCATTCTTATCATAGCCTTTTGAATGAATCTCGTTAAAAATCGTTGCGTATGTATAAGCTAGTTTATCTAAGTTATCAAGCATTTCCGGATACAACCCTTTGCCTTCACCTGTTCCATATGCTTGAATTAATGCATTTAGTTTTCCTTGGCCTGTGAGGCTATCCATATCACTTGTCGCGATTTCACCATTAACGGAAATAGAACTTACACCTTTTTCATCTTTTTCAATAGAAACAGCACTTGCATTTGAGCCGTTTACTAGGCTTATCTTTTTATTTCCAATGACCAGATTGATACTCGCTGTACCTTCTGCTTTTGGTGATGGTTTGCCACCTGATGTTTGATAGGTCGTTTCAATAGGAACAATACTCGATAATTCATCAAGTAAACGGTCTCTTTGGTCGTATAAATCATTCGGTAAATAACCATGCGGCTCTACTTCACTAATTTGCTTATTTACAGCAGCAAGCTGGGTCGTTAATGAATTGACTTGCTGAACCGTTACATCCATTTCATGATTCAGCTCATTGCGCACGGACATTAAAGAATCATGCAAATAATTAAATGTTTCCGCTAATGATTGTCCACGTTGTAAAACAACCATCCTTGCCCCCTCATTTTCAGGGTTTACACTTAAATCTTGAAGTGACTGCCAAAATTGCGACATCGCTTTTGATAAACCATAGTCACTCGGTTCATTCATAATTTCTTCCATTTTTTGTACAGACCCCGCATAGGATTGCCAGTATCCTAATTTCGTATTTTCATTGCGATACTGCCGATCGATAAATTGATCCCTAATTCTCTCAATCGATCCTTCTTTTACTCCTGTTCCGAGTAAGCCCGGAATTTCAGGTCGGTTCATCGCCGGTGATGGAAAACCTTCAGTTTGGATAAATTCTATTCGTTGTCTTGTATAACCAGGTGTATTCGCATTTGAAATATTATTTCCTGTTGTATAAATGGCACTTTGCGAAGTAAACATTCCGCGTTTGGCCGTTTCTAAGCCGAAAAATGTTGAACGCAATGGTTTTCCTCCTTCTCTCGTTTAGGCTTGAGAATCAAATAAAGATCGCGTGGTTTCGACAAGCTCTTCATCTGCTGATTTTGTATAATTTGGTGATTCAGGCTCTGGATCGAAAAAGTTTAAATTCAAATGAACGAATTGCAAGGAATGCATGAGTAATTGCTGATTCAACGTATTTACATTTTTCAATTCATCCACTTGTTGGATTAAATTCGCTTGTAGTTCTTGAATTTGTTCCTTCTCGGGTCCATTTAAATGGGTAAGTAGTGCTGAAATAGTGAACCCGTCCATTTCAATGGCTAAATCTTTTTTTAATCGTGCAACCAATTCTTGTCGCTGATTTTCAAACATTTGAATGGCTGCAATATGCTTTTGTTCATTTTGGATGATGTTCTGTAATGATTCGATATTGGCTGATTTTATGACTTCTGTTTTTTCAACAGCAATTTCATATAGACTTTGATGAAGCTTAAGTGTTTTTTGCAATACTTCTATCAGCTTTTGGGTCAGCATGAAAGACCCTCCTGTTTTAAGTTTCTATCTTTTTTATCGGCAAATAAGGAAAAATGTTAAGTGTAAATATTAACAATTAATCCTTGAATTTCTCCGACAAGTCCTAATATATCTAATCCTTTTTGTTCTTTTTCAAGTACTTTATTGGCTAAATCGATTAACTTTGAATCTACTTCTTTAACGATTTTATATACTTTGGAACGTCCACGCCAGTTGAGACCACGCTGTTCTTCCAGCTGTAATCCATTATTTACGGCATCCTCCATAAAGGATTTCACTAGCTTTTTATATTTACGAAAATCTTCAATCGTTCTTGATTTGGCAAGCTTTTGTCCTTGATCCTCGATGTCTTGCATCAGCTTGGTCATTCTTTCTAACGCTCTATTTTCACGTCCTTTAGACATGACTTCTGAAAACGAGACCGTCTCTGAAGCTACTTGATTCTTTTTTTGAAGTTTATTTAAACCTAATTTATCTACTTTCCCTACTTCCACGGTGCTCACCTCTTCATCGCTTTTTTCTTATTTTACGTGAGTTTCAAGAAAATTTCAGTTGGAGATTATCCCCAATAAATAAGGGTGGAGTCCTATTTGTCCTCCACCCCATGTTGAAATTTATTTCAATAACTGTAGAATTCCTTGTGGCAGCTGGTTTGCTTGCGCGAGCATTGCTTGACCGGCTTGGTTTAGAATATTGTTACGTGTATAATTTGTCATTTCTTCTGCCATGTCAAGGTCACGAATACGTGAT
This sequence comes from Heyndrickxia sporothermodurans, assembly GCA_016756695.1. Taxonomy (GTDB): domain Bacteria; phylum Bacillota; class Bacilli; order Bacillales; family Bacillaceae_C; genus Heyndrickxia; species Heyndrickxia sporothermodurans. The sequence continues at coordinate 2,210,324 of CP066701.1, read as the reverse complement.
TCAGCAGCTGTTAAGTTTTCATTGGCAGTTTGTAAATTTGTAACGGTGTGCTCTAATCGGTTTTGGTATGCCCCTAATTTGCTTCGTTCTGCAGAAACCTTTTGGATCGCTTGATCGATAAGGTCAATCGCTTCACTAGCTCCTTGCGCCGTACTTACATCTACTCCTGCTTGAGCGTTTAGTCCTGGTGTTGTAATTTTGTTTCCTTGTAAGTCTCTTGCAAGTCCTAAGCTAGCAGCATCCATTATTCCGATAGACATCGTTAATGTTTCGGAGCTGTTTGCTCCAATTTGGAACTGAATTTCAAGATCTTTTCCTGCGTTTGCTTCAAAATCTTTGTCAATTAGCTGGATTGCCAAACCGCTCGTACCGTCATTCGTTTTTGTCGTGCCTAATGATAATGTATTTCCAACAACACTAAAGGTTGGTGCAAGATCTTTTAACGGGTTATTTGTCGTATCCTTTTGTGCAGTTACTAAAGTTTGATTAATTTCGTTTAATACAGTAAAAACATCTTTTCCAGTTATATCGATTGTTACGCTATTGTTTGCGTACGCTTTTGATGGAGTGCCGAAATTAATCGTTAAGTTGCCAATTTTTAATTGATCCCCTGCTTTTGGAACTTCAGAAAATTTTAGATTAAACGTCTCTGCATTAATTGCATTTGGTTTGCCGATGACATTTTTTACTTCTGTTGTTAAATTAGTAGGGTCTAAATATTTGACTGCTGTATTTGCAAAGGTTGTACTTACTTTTATAGTTGCGGCATCAATTGGAGCCATATTCGCTTTAGTAGTTAAAGTGATTATACCATTATTAATGATATTATCAGTTGTAGTTCCAGTATTTGCCGCATTTGTTGCTTTTGCAGTAAAAGTAGGATCATTTGCGTTAATTGCTGATGTTAATGCACCAAGTAAATTATTTATATTTGAAACAGCATCTGTATCATTCGCTGCGTTGTCTTTCCATTGAGCTGTTGTTAAATTGACAGCGATATTACTTGATTTAGAAAGGCCAGGTGTTTTGCCATTTGTAATATCTATTTCATACGTCTTGCCATTAATTGTAAATGTTTTGCCATCAATTGCTGTCGATAGTTGCTTTCCAAATGCTGCAGAAAAGTCCATTACGACTTGAGCAGGGTCTGTAGGATCCGCTGTAATCGTACCCTTCCATGTTCCCGTTCCCTGATAAGTCACTTGATCCGAGCTAATTTCGGCAAATGGTCTTCCTTTTTCCGCACCACTGAATAATTTCTTTTGGTTGAATTGCGTCGTATCAGCGATACGATCAATTTCAAATGTTAATTGATTCATTTCGGCTTGTATCGCGCCACGATCATTATCCTCTAGTGTGCCATTTGATGCCTGCACACTTAATTCCCTCATTCTTTGCAAAATGGAATGGGTTTCGTTCAATGCCCCTTCAGCAGTTTGAATAAGAGAAACAGCATCCAATGAATTTCGTTCAGCCATACTTAAACCGCGGATTTGTGAACGCATTTTTTCAGAGATTGCAAGTCCTGCCGCATCGTCTGCCGCACGGTTAATGCGCAGTCCGGATGAAAGTTTTTCAAGGCTTTTCGATGTACTGTTCATCGTTTGTGATAAATTTCTGTACGCATTTAATGCTTGGATATTGTGATTAATCCTCATGTTCGATTCTCCTCATTTCTCTTATTCCTGTGTTGCTACTGCTACATGTTTTTCATAAGCATTCGCTTTTCGTTGAAGTTGAGTTTCTTGTTTTTCTTTATTTTTTAATGCTTCATTCCAAGCATTTGCGATAGATTCCGTGATTTGAAGAACTTCTATTAAAAGGGTCGTATCTTTTTTCAAGTTTGCTTCTACTAAGTTATTTGCCATATAGTTATAAAGGGTATCAAGCTGGTCAGCAATAATCCCCGCTTCATAATTTAAACCTACACCTAATCGTTGTAAAATATCATTTGCCTTTTGAAGCTTTGTATTTGCTTCAATAAAGTCCTTTTTTTCTATTGCATCGATTGCTTCACGTACGCGATCCATTAATGCTTCATAGAGCAATGAGGTTATTTCTTGTGATGATTTTGAATAAATGAATTCTTTTGTTAAAAATTCCATGATTTTAACCTCCTAATCACTCTATATATCGGATGATTCTTTCATTTTTTAATAGTTTTTTTCCATTTCCTCAATTAATATTAATATTTCGGCAATGACTGAATATAATTGTGGAGGAATATTATCACCTAAGTCTACATCAATCAATTGCTGAAGAAGTCCTGCATCTTCTTGCATTTGAACTCCGTGTTTTTTTGCTAGTTCAATGATTTTTTCGGCAACATTGCCTGTACCATGTGCAACGACTGTTGGACCAGGTTGTGTTTCATCATAGCGGATGACTGCGGCCGATGGACCATTAAGTATTCGTTTGTTTTTTGGGTTAAAATATTTCATTGTCATATCGTAAAGTCCAATCCTCTTGTAATGTTCTTTTTTTCGGAATCTACTTTAGGTGTCAAAGATTTATTTGACTCTGTTAATCGTGTAAATTGGATTGTCCCTATGTTATAGCCGATTTCCTTTAATCTTTCTTTTGCAACTTCAGCAAGTGGTGTAATTTTTTCCTTAAATCCTTGGCGGTCGTTTTTTATCGTGAGATTTAGGGTCCGATCTGAGGAGGAAAGTAGAATCCCCACTTCACCAAGCTTCTTCGTTTCAAATAGAAAATAAAGACTACAATGCTCCCAATCTATTTTTTCCGACTGATTTTTAGAATTAATATAGACTTTCACATTCTCCACTTTATTTTGAATAAGAAATGGTAGAGCAAACATTAAACTTTGTGTACTTGATTGATCTGACCTGCTTAATAGCTGTTGTCCGGTAAGGTTTTGCAATGCTTGGTCTATCGTAGGATTCCCTTCAGTCTGTGCAAGCCTCTGTAAGATCCCTTTCACAGTAGAGTCTAACGATGCTTGACCTTGCCCTTTGGTGAATAAGGAATGTGCCTGTTCTGACTCATAGGTTAAACCTAAATTTCGGACAAACTCAAATGCTTGTCGTGCAGATGGTGATTGCTTTAATGTTTGGTTTGATTCATTTAATGAATGAACCAGCTGCTTAGATAATGATGGCTCCTCTTGCTGTAAAAATTCTTTTGTTACAAAATGCTGTACTTTCACATTTGAAGGTTTAAAAATCAACTTGTCCATCATCGTTTTGACTTCACTTACAATTTTATTTGCGTCCGAAAAATTGCCTGTGCTTAAAAGCTTTTTCGCTTCATTTAACTGTGAACTTGCTTGTAATAGCTTCTTTTCTGTTGTCATATCGGTATAAAGCATAAAATCGCTTCGTAAAATGGCTTTATCCAATTGTTTAATCGTTGATTCTAATAAGGGCTTTGCTTGGTTTCCGGCATTTTGTTTAAACATATCAAATAATTTAATTATTGATTGTAGATTGTTTGAAATTTCCCTTTTTATTTCTTTAAAATCAATAGCCGCTTGTGATAGCTTTTTTGTAATCGTCGTGACGATTACATCCTTAGACTGGATAGGCAATGTTGCTAAGAAATCATCATTGACTTGGTATGCGGTATCTTCCGAGATAGGCGCTGTCACAGGCAGTTTATGATTTTTATTAATGGCATGTAATTCGGTCATCAATTCTTTACGTGCTGCCAATTCTCGTCCACTTGACTGAAGCTGTTCAGCATGTTCCACTACGTTTCTCAATGATTCTGATTCTATAGTTGATAGATTGGTTGAATCTATTAGTTGCTCTTTAATGAATTGCATCAGTTCATTCATATTTGGGCTTTTTTGAACCATTTTGATCGCCTGTTGAATGGTATTTGCCTGATTCGTCTGAACGTTCGATTTTTCTACTGCTTCAAATAAGAATGATTGACTTAGTGACCCAAGTTTTATCGCATCTTTTACTAAAGAGGATAGGGCAGGATCGGCTTTAAGCTCACTGGAAAAATTCGCGTGAAGAAGTTTGATTACCCGCTCCAATCCTCCTTCCTTTATTAATTCCTTTTGTAATGAGTCAATTAACCGCAGTTTTTGCGGATCCTTTATACCCTGTGCTAATTTTTCTAGAACCTCATTTACTTTATCCATACCAACACGATAAAGCTGATCCGATTGAGTAATGTTTCTATTTTTTGAAAGAATGACTGTAGTGTTGCCTTTTATCGCTTCCATTGTTTTCTGATCAAAGCCAGGGGCGATGTCTTGAACAAGCTGTTCGATTGAAGATGAGTGCAATGCTTGATGAACTGCTTGTAACTGGGACTTTGTGAGATCCAAGCCTTTGTTTATGATTGCTGCAATTGTTTCCAACTTTTGAGTAGTTGTCCCTGTTTCATGCTCCATAAAAGACTTCACTTGATTTAGTGTGGTTTGTTCAAGAGGAATATTGTGTTTCATTAGGAGGTTTACAGCAGCCTTTAAATCATCAGGTAATTTTGTATTTCCCATAACAAATGGGACAGTCTTTTGTTGATTAACTGCTGCTTCTGTTTGTGGGAGCGCTTTTACAACTGGCATGGCCTGTTTTGTATCCTTTACTTCAATTGACAAATTCCCGCTTGAAGGGAAATTACCTTGGATACTCACTTTTACCTCTTGGCCTCTAATTTGCAGTACAGCCTCATGATCAGAGATTTTATCTTTTATTGTTGCTTGATAGACATCGCCCGCTTTTAATTCAAGGGGCTTTTCTTGTTGTGTAAAAGATGGAATCTTCATATCATTTTGCACTTGCATGTTTCTCACGCTCCGTTAAACTTTATGGTCGGTAATATTTCATTATACTAGTGGAAATTTTCTCCGGATCGATCTTATACTGACCGTTCTCGACTTGTTTTTTTAATTGTTCCACTTTTGCTTGGCGTTCTTTTTCGATGCTCGATAGTTGCTGCATTTCCTTTGCCGCACCGGATATCTCTACTTTATCAACTTGTTTTCCGCTCTTATTTACTTGTTCCATTTTATTCATTTGCTTTTTATATGGGTTGATTCCATGATTTCCAATGTTGTTAATTTTCATTGGTTACGCCCCTTTCGTTCGAACGTATTTTTTCCTATATTGTTTATATCGGTAGTTTTTGTGAAAGTTTTATAGTCGATTTTTCCCATTTAGTCAAAAATCCAAACAGCGAGTTTGGATTTTTTTGTTAATTATGACTGACTATAGTATGTGCGTTTTTGGAGTTCTTCTTTTCGTTTTTCTTCTTTTTTATGTAATTCTAGGTCATTTAGGATGCTTCCTGTACATTTTACACAGAGTTTCCCTTCTCTTATGATTGTTCCACATTTTGCACAAGGATATCCAAGGTTAGGGAATTGTGCGAGCTGGAGCCGGCCTTTACGAACCCATTTATATAGTAATTCCTCTTCGACTCCTGTTTCTTCAACGACGGTATCTTTAGTAGCCGAGCGATTTTCGCGTTTTTTCAAAAATTTATAAACAACTTCATATCGTTTTTCTTCTTCTTTATAGCATTTTTCACAGACGTCACGAACATTGTTTTTAATATACAATGCACCACATTTCGGACAGTTTTCTAAATCTGCCATCCGGTTCTCCTCCTACTGATCACTAATATATTTATTATATCGGATGTGATTTGATTTTGTTAATAGTTAACCTCTTGCAATTGTAATGGATGTGACGCTTTTTGCGCCTGCCTCCTTTAATATTTTTGCCGCATGTCTAAGTGTTGAGCCCGTTGTATAGATGTCATCGATCAGGAGAATATTTTCCCCTTCCAGTTTAACGTCATCTCTTCGATTGAAAACTTGTTGAAGATGAATTCGTTCCTGGCGAGACTTTTTTGATTGTTTTTCGGTATGCACTCTTGTTAGGAGATTAGCAACGTTTATGTTTGCTTCGGTCGCTAATGCGGTGGATTGGTTGAAGCCTCGTTCGAGAAGTCGTTCATTGCTAAGCGGGATCGGAACGATTGCGTCGTAGCTAATTTTTTCTAGTTCCTTTTGGATTTTTTGTGAAAAAATTTTTGCTAGTATATAGTCGCCGCGATATTTGAAACGGGCAAGCAAATCTTTTAAAAAGTCATTGTATTCATAGATAGAAATATTTTTATCAAGAATAGATGCCCAGTTTGCATCCTTTTCCCAGCGATAGCAGTCGAGACATATATCCCCCTTAATATAGTCTTTCGAAAGATTTTCAAGCGGGCGGCTGCATTTTGGACAGATTGGCCGGCGAATGGGAACCAATTGCTTTTTGCAGTCTTTACATAAATAGGAGCATTCCTGTTAGAAGGATTTTCGGGGACTTGAACAAAAAGAGCCCTCTTGGTATGATGCGGGGTGTCAAATCGTCGATGAATTGACCCCTAATTTGTTAACCAAGGAGGACTCCATAATGGATTTTAAACAAAATCAGAAAATTAATCAAGTCACCGAAAAAACACTCGTTGTAGGGATCGATATCGCAAAGCGGACACATTACGCTTGCTTTGTAGACGATCGTGGCCGGGTGCTCCAAAAGTCTTTCTCAGTTTATCAATCTAATAACGGCTTTGAGTATTTATATCAACGTATTTTGACTGAAATGAAAGAAAGCGAAAAGACAGAAGTCATTGTCGGGATTGAACCTACTGGCCATTACTGGCTAAATTTAGCCTATTTCCTTGAAGAACGAGGCATTTCCTTAGTCATGACGAATCCGATGCATGTCAAACGGTCAAAAGAGTTGGATGACAATCTGCCAACCAAACATGACCGTAAAGATGCACTGGTAATCGCTCGTCTTGTAAAGGATGGACGCTTTAGTTATCCGCGAATCCTCAAAGGGATGGAAGCTGAACTTCGTGCTGGTTCTACATTCCGTAGTAAATTGACTGAGGAGCTAGGAGCCGTCAAAAACATGATAATTCGCTGGTTAGATCGCTATTTTCCAGAGTTCGTTCAAGTATTTCCGTCATTCGGAAAAATGGCTATGGCCGCACTTGAATGCACTCCATTTCCAAGTGATCTTCACCAGAAACACCCGGATGAAGTGTTATCCCTTTATCGAAAGGTCGAGGGACTAAAATCCCCCCAAAGACCAAAAGCAGTGCGCCTTATCGAAGTCGCAGCTAGCTCTATCGGAGTAACGGAAGGATGTGAGATGGCCCGTATTGAAATAGCCACACTTGTCCGCCGTTACCACCAGCTAGAAAAAGATATTGAGGGTATTACGGAGCGCTTAGTTGAGCTTGTAAAAATGTCAGTAGAATACGAATGGCTGTCAACGGTACCAGGGCTTGGAGATACGACAATCGTTGACCTATTAGCTGAAATCGGAAGTTTTTCACACTACGAAGATCCACGCCAACTAATCAAACTCGCGGGATTAACGTTACGTGAAAATTCCTCTGGTATGCACAAAGGGCAAAAACGAATCTCTAAACGGGGTAGAAGAAAGCTACGCGCTCTCCTGTTCCGAGTCATGATGCCGATGATCCGCCACAATGAAGCTTTTAGAAAGCTACATGAGTATTACACGAACCGTCAGGTTAATCCTTTACGCAAGAAACAATCCATCGTGGTTCTATGCGGTAAACTGTTAAAAGTATTACATGGAATTAGCACTAAGCACAAAGCGTTTGACGCACAGCGAATGATGAGGGATATTCCAAGTCTCTTAGAGGCAGCTTAAATCCCTACAGCCCCTTAACTAGACCTAGACAACAGGATGACACGGAGAAGCTGGCATTATTTTCACCATTCGACCTAGAGTCCCTATAGGAGCTTCGCTAGCCTCTGCCTTATGACTAGACCGAACGAAGGAATGTAGGCACATAGATGCCCAGAGACATGGGAGGGTACGTCATCATAAGCTACGCAGAGATCCATTGTGCATCGTATAATTCCCTATCACTACTTTCCATAATTATCCAGTAGTGACCGCGTAGCGTACCTATTTATTGGAATAGTTTCACATATTATGAAAATAAAGTTAGGGTCCGTGTCGAAAAATATTTTTTTGACACCCTACCAACGGGTCAAACCGTTGATGTATCAACATTTATAGAGGGAGGGTGGTAGCTGTTTGAATAGTGATTGCCAGGTGAGATCGAATGGAAGTGGGAGATGACAATTTAAACAATGGTCAGACATCGATTAATCCCCTTTCTTTCGCTTCTTTATTCATTTGGATAATATGGTTGTACGCTTTGTTCATCGCCCTTGTTCGTCCATGATGGAAAAACGTGATGTTTCAGTTGGATGTTGTGAACTTCTTCCGACGCGACCGGAAATTTGCACAAGGGCTGCCTCGGTAAAAATGCCATCTTCGGCTCCAACGACTGCGACATCAATATTCGGAAACGTGACACCTCTTTCGAGAATGGTCGTCGTGAGAAGGATTTGTGTTACTTTTTTGCGCATTCGTTCAACTTTGGCTTTCCTGTTTGGGTCTTCAGCATGGACGGATTCGATGTTTGGATGGAGTTTTCTAAAGTAGGGAGCGGTCTTTTCCATAAGTTTGATGTTCGGGAGAAAAATAAGTGCTTGTTTTCCCCTTTGTATTCTTTCTTTTGTCCATTTTTCGATTGGAGCTGGGATGATTCCTTTTTCAAATGACTTTTTCCAATTTCCACACCATTTGAATGCTGGGACTGGTAATGGATAGCGGTGAAATCTAGCTGGGATTGTGATAAATGGACGTTTTCCTGTTTTACATTCAAGCTGCCATTTTTCATTAGGTGTTGCGGTTAAATAGATTTTTGCTGCGGAGCTTTTGGCTGATTTTTTCACGGCCCATTGTAGTGTGTGGTCGTAGGAGTACGGAAAGGCGTCGACCTCATCGACAATGATGGCATCAAAAGCCTCGTAGAAACGGAATAATTGGTGGGTCGTTGCGATCGTTAAGGGTGAAAATAGATGTCGATCTTCACTTCCTCCATAAAGGGTTGCCACTTGGATCGCTGGAAAAACTTTTTGCAATCGAGGGGCAAGTTCGAGAACGACATCTGTGCGGGGTGTGGCAATGCAGACTCTCATGTTTTGTTTTAAGGCTTCATTAACGCCTTCAAAAAGGATCTCTGTTTTTCCTGCGCCACATACCGCCCAGACGAGGAGCTCGGATTTTGTTTGGATGGCTGATTGAACTTTTTCCGAGGCAGTTCGTTGACCCGGTGAAAGTGTGCCGTCCCATTGTAGTGGGGATTCTTCTATTTTGATGGTCGGCGCTGGGCCGGTCCATTGATATAAAGGCGTACAAGTTGAGACTCGTCCCATCATGATACAGTTTCGGCAATAAGTGCATTCTTTTTGGCATTTTGCACAGGGGAACTTAGCGAAAAGATTGGTGGCTGTGTTTCCGCAGCGTTCACATTTTTGTGTCGTTATTCCTGGGGTTGATGAGATATAGCCATTTTTTTCGTGTAGTGTGATTAGTTTTTGCGGGAAAGGGATTTCGTTTTGGAGAAGTTTGCGGCCAGTGAGAAAGGTTTGTAATTCGGGGGGAAATTCGGCTGACAAATGATTCACTCCTTTTAAAGGACGCCATTCTTTTACGAATGGCGTCAACTGTTATTTAATTGTCCAAGTTAATCCCATTGCTCCTTCACCGAGGTGAGTAGCAATAACGGGACCGAAATAGCTGATTGAAAAGTCGACATTTGGATAAAGCTGTTCAAGTTCAGCTTTCCATTCTTTAGCATCTTCTTCACGATTTGCATGAATGATGGATGCTTGCAGTGGTATGCCTTTCGACGCGTCCTCGCCAATTAATTCGGCAATCCGATTCATCGCCTTTTTGCGTGTGCGGATTTTTTCAAATGGCACAATTACTTTATCAACAAAATGAAGCAGTGGTTTTACTTTTAACAAGCTTCCGATGATGGCTTGGGCACTTGTGAGACGTCCACCTCTTTGGAGATTGGAGAGGTCATCAACCATGAAATACGCTCGTAGTGAGGCTTTCATTACGTCTAAACGGGCGATGATTTCTTCCGGTGATTTCCCTTCTGCAGCCATCTTTGCTGCTTCTATCGCATAAAAGCCTTGGGCCATGCAACTTATTTCTGAATCGTACGCATACACCTTGACACCATCAACCATTGTTCCCGCTGTGATTGCTCCTTGATAGGTACCACTAATGCCACTTGAAAGGTGGATACTAATAATTGCGTCATAATCTTTCGCCAACGATTCAAAAAGGGCAACGAATTTTCCAGATGGTGGTTGTGATGAGGTAGGAAAGCGGTCTTTTCTTTTTAACTCTTCATAAAACTGTTCGGCGTTTAAGTCAATTTCTTCCTCGTACGTTTCGCCGCCGATGACGACGCTAAGAGGGATCATATGTATATTCAGCTTGTCACGAACGTCCTTCGGAATGTAAGCTGTACTGTCTGTCACTATGGCAATTTTCATTGTTTATTTATCATCCTCAATTTCGTTTGCTTTCATTTTATAAAAGATTGGACGATTTGGAAAGGGATTTGGGGAGAATTATTATTATGCAGGAATTTCTTCCGTGTTTGGTCCGTTAAAACAAAAGACACCTAGGTTTATTCCTAAGTGCCTTGTCAAATTCGATGACTTATTTTTCAACAACTGCGTGGCCGCCGAATTCGTTGCGGAGTGCAGCGACAACTTTTCCAGTAAATGTATCATCTTCTAGGGAACGATAGCGCATCATTAATGATAAAGCGATAACCGGTGCGGCAGTTTGCAAGTCAAGAGCTGTTTCAACTGTCCATTTTCCTTCACCAGATGATTGCATAACACCTTTGATCTTATCTAGTTTGCTGTCTTTAGAGAAAGCATTCTCCATTAATTCCATTAACCATGAACGGATAACAGAACCGTGGTTCCAAACGGTTGATACTTTTTCATAGTCGTAATCGAATGGACTTTTTTCTAAAATATCAAAGCCTTCAGCGATTGCTTGCATCATTCCGTATTCGATACCATTATGGATCATTTTAAGGAAATGTCCGCTTCCTGCTTCACCTGTGTAAAGATAACCTTTTTCAACAGAGATGTCTTCGAATACTTTTTCAACTTGTGCAAAAGCTTCTTTATCTCCACCAATCATTGTACATGCGCCGTAGCGTGCACCTTCTACACCACCGCTTGTCCCACAGTCAAGGTAGTAAACACCTTTTTCTTTTGAAGTAGCGTGACGACGAAGAGAATCTTTATAATGAGCGTTTCCGCCATCAATAAGAATATCGCCTTCATCTAATAATGGGAGTAACTGATTGAAAACTTGTTCAGTAATGTCTCCTGCCGGAACCATCATCCAAAGCTTACGTGGGCTTTCAAGTTGTTGCACAAGTTCTTCTAATGTGTAAGCTCCTTGTCCACCATCTTTAGAAATATTATCGACCGATTCTTTATTAACATCATACGCAGATACTTTATATCCTTTTTCAATTAGGTTTAATGAAAGCTGATAGCCCATTTTTCCTAAACCAACCATACCAATTTGCATGTCATATGCCGCCTTTCAAACTTTATTTCACAATACCTTCATTATAAAAGAAAAAAAATTCCATGCAAGTTTTTTAGCCTGCTCTTTTTGAAAAATTTGTTGTTTTTGTCTCAAAAAACTAATGAAAATGGTCATTCAGCAACTTTCAGGTTAACGTTTTTTTTACGGAAATATGTTCGAAGTTCTTACTTCGTTTCCATTGCGTACGTCGCGATAAGTTTCCATTTTCCGTCTTCTTTTCGAAAAGTGTTGATTTGACGACTAACTTTCTCTATCTTTTTTTTCTTTTTTCCTGCTTCGGAAACGATCGTTTTCATTTGGGTGAAAATATTTGCTTCTGTTTTTTTATAATCGATGATAACAACATTCTCCGGTTTAATTTGGATATTCATCGTATCAAAAATGTTTTTCATATAAGCTTTTTCTTCATCATATTTAAACGAGGTTGGATTTTTTGAAACGGTATCCATATATCCTGATAAATCTTTTTTATTGAATGTGGAAATATGTTGATCCAAAACGGCCAGCAGTGCTTTTTTTTCTTTTGCCGGAAGATTTTCCGCTTCCTTTATTGGTGGTGCAGCATCAGAAACAGTTGATTCATTAGGCGGTGTTTGTTGATTTTGTTTCTTACTTTCCGTCGCTGTGTTCGTTTCGCTTTTCTTCTCCGTTTTTTCATCCTTCCCACATGCAGCAAGCATAATCGAACCAACCAACATGATCACAAGAAATAACATCCATTTATTTAACCTTTTCATAATACACACCTTCCAAAAATAAATATAGTTCACTATTCCCCTATTTTAAAGAAAATCACCCCAACCTACAACAAACTACAGCCATATGTAGAAAATACTACAAATTTAGTTTAAAGTGTCAGGCGCCATTTATGCAGAATGGTGAATATTTATGCGAATTTATGTATAAATGGTGCCTGACACTTTATTGGAGGTATGCAAAAAGGCATCTGCTGGTTGGGCAGATGCTTAGTGGCCTCTTCGGGCGAAGTCGACGAAGCGGAATTTGTCGAGTCTGTGGCGGGATTCGGTGTATTGGAAGAGGCTGGCGTCTTCTAGGTAGATGTAGTTTTTGACGACGACGATATGTTTGTAGTCTTTTAAGTCTAGGTATCTATAGTCTTCTTCTGTCGGTTCGTCTACCGATATTTCTTTTTTGGCAAAGCTGATTTTTAGTCCGAGCTCACCTTCAAAATAGGAAAATAGCGATCCTTCACATGTTTCCTTTGATAAGGTAGGGACAAATGCTTGGCGAACATAGTCTTTATCAAGAATAATTCGTTCCCCGTCTAATTCCCGTGCACGGGCGATTTTCCAAACTTGTTCATTGCCCTTAACATTCAATTGTTTTTGAATGTATGAGTTTGCATTTTCCAAAGCCATTTCATAAACGATTGTTTTCCATGGTTTACCCATTTTGTCTACCAATTCTTTAAAACTAACCAAACCGGAAACAGGGAAATCAAATTTTCTAACATCAAGCGTAAATGAACCTTTGCCTTTTATTTTTTGAATGAATCCATTTTGCGACAAAAGGTTTAATGCTTTCCGTACAGTTTCACGAGAAGTTCCATATTGCTCGACCATCTCATTTTCTGAAGGCAGCTTCGTACTTGGCTTGATTTCTCCTGACTGGATTTGGTCAACTAAATCATCGTATATAGCTAAAAATTTATTTTCACGCATCATTATCACCCACTATGATTGCAAACATTCAAGGATATTGTACAAATATTTGTCTATTTAAACAATGCTTATTTTTTCAGGTAATACACGATAGATTCATAAGGGCGTAATCGTACATGGTGAAAGTGGGACGTCGAATCTGAATAATTGGATATCAAAATCTCACTTGTAAAACCTTCTAACTGAATTTCTTCCGGTAATTCAAAGCTTGTCTCTTTTCCATAAAAATTATTAACGACGAGCAGCTTCTCATTATCGCCATTTCGCAAATAAGCAAAAATACGCGGGTGATTATTTAAAATGAGTTCATATTCACCATAAGTAATGAGATCGTATTGTTTTCGCAATTGAATCAGTTTTTGATAATGATAAAAGAGAGAATCTTTATCTTGCAATGCTCGTTCCACGTTTATTTCCTTATAATTTGATGCCACATTTATCCAAGGGATTCCTTCCGTAAATCCCGCATTTAAATCACTTGTCCATTGAACTGGGGTACGAGAATTATCACGGGATTTTTCTTGTAAAATAGAAATAATCATTTCTTCAGATAATCCCTCTTCATGCATTTTTTTATAGGCATTCAAGGTTTCCACATCCCGATAATCCTCAATCCGCTGAAACTTTGGATTGGTCATCCCGATCTCTTCCCCTTGATAAATATACGGGGTCCCTTGCATTAGATGAATCGTCGTTGCTAGCATTTTTGCTGATTCTTTCCAATACGCACCATCATCCCCGTAGCGTGAGACAATTCGCGGTTGGTCATGATTACACCAGAATAATGCATTCCATCCGCCACCCTTATACATTTCTGTTTGCCATTCAGAGAGGATTTGTTTTAGTTTAATAAAATCAAAATCGGCTACTGTCCATTTGTCCCCATTTGCGTAATCCACTTTCAAATGATGAAAATTAAAAGTCATACTTAATTCGTTTCGTTCTGGGTTCGAATAGTTAATACAATGGTCAATTGTTGTTGATGACATTTCGCCCACTGTCATCGTATCATGTTTTGCAAAAACTTCACGATTCGCCTCATATAAAAATTCATGTACACGAGGTCCATCCGTATAAAATTTTCGTCCGTCACCTATTGAATCATTAGGAAAATCTTGATTTTTCGAAATGAGATTGATTACATCTAATCGAAAACCATCTACTCCTTTTTCAAACCAATAGTTCATCATCTTATAAACTTCTCTGCGTACTTTCTCGTTTTCCCAGTTTAAATCTGCTTGAGTGACATCAAATAAATGCAAATAATATTGCCCTGTTTTCTCATCCAGCTTCCATGCAGAGCCTCCGAACTTTGACTCCCAATTATTCGGCTCACTGCCATCGGGATTAGCATCCTTCCAAATATAAAAATCACGATATGGATTGTCTTTTGCTGAACATGCTTCCTTAAACCATTTGTGCTCTGTTGACGTGTGATTGACAACGATGTCCATGATGACTTTTATTTCACGTGAATGTGCTTCTTCAAGGAGTGATTCAAAATCCTCCATCGTTCCATATGGTTCATGAATTTCATAGTAATCGCTAATGTCATACCCATTATCATTTTGCGGGGAGCTATAAATCGGAGTTAGCCAAATGACATCAATCCCTAGTTCTTTCAAGTAATCTAGCTTCTTAATAATCCCTTGTAGATCACCAACTCCATTCCCAGTAGTATCATAAAAACTTTTCGGATAGATCTGATACACTGTTGCTTTCTTCCACCAAGGTTGCTTCATTTAATATCACCACTTTTTTCATAGAATAAATAGGCTGAGGGTGTCTCTAATACTAATGAGACCCCCTCTATTAAAAATTACTTTGTTTTTCTTAATTTCGCGAATACGATTGTAAGAACAAATGGGATAATGATAGCGATTCCCATACCGATAAAGAATGCTCCCCAGTTTTGCGGGAAAATCGATAGGAATCCCGGTAATCCACCAACACCTACAGATGCTGCTTTTACGCCATTTAGTGTAATAAACATGCCGCCAATGGCTGAACCGACAATCGCTGCGATAAAGGCAAAACGGAAGCGTAAGTTCACTCCAAACATCGCTGGTTCCGTAATACCTAAGTAAGCAGAAATCGCTGATGTTAGTGATAGTCCTTTTAGTTTTTCATCTCTTGTTGCAAACATCATCCCTAATGCTGCAGATCCTTGTGCAATATTTGATAATGCCAACATCGGCCAAAGGAATGTAGAACCTGTTGAACCGATTAATTGTAGGTCAACTGCTAAAAATGTATGGTGCATACCTGTAATGACTAATGGCGCATAAAGCAAACCGTAGATTAGTCCACCTAATGCCGGTGCAGCATGGAAAATGCCAACAACTGCATCTGTGATCACATTCGCAATCGCAAATGTGATAGGTCCAATAACGATAAATGATAGAAAACCAGTAATCAATAAAACAATCGGTGCAACTAGTAATAGTTGAAAGGCATCTGGAATTCGCTTTTTCAA
Source organism: Heyndrickxia sporothermodurans (assembly GCA_016756695.1). Lineage (GTDB taxonomy): Bacteria > Bacillota > Bacilli > Bacillales > Bacillaceae_C > Heyndrickxia > Heyndrickxia sporothermodurans. The sequence goes on along the minus strand of CP066701.1, from coordinate 2,194,695 downwards.
GAATATTTCTAGTTTAGCAAGTACATAGGATGCGACTAATACTGGTAATACCTGCCCTTGATAACCAACTTTTTGAATATCTAAACCGAATAAATTCCATGTAGGAATCTCTTTTGTAGATCCGTACGCCCAGGCATTAAGTAAGTCTGGATGGACGAGCATTAAGCCAAGAACGATCCCCAATAACGGATTCCCACCAAATTTTTTCACTGCCGACCAACCAATTAAGCCTGGTAAAAAGGTAAAAGCAGTATTAGCAATTAAGTTAATGATGCCAGCAAAATCTTTCCACTGTGGATACACATCAACAAGTGATTTTTTATCAAAGAAAATATCCTGGCCTGTCAAAATATTGTTGATTCCCATTAGAAGACCGGCTGTTACAATTGCCGGAAGGATTGGGATGAAAATATCAGCAAGTGTTTTAACCGCCCTCTGAATTGGATTTAACTTCTGTGCAGCCGCGTCTTTTATCTCTTCCTTTGAGGATTCACCAATTCCAGTAATTTTCACCATTTCATGATAAACTTTATCAACGGTTCCTTGACCGATGACCACTTGGTACTGGCCATTTGCTGAAAATGAGCCTTTTACTAGATCGATTTTTTCAAGAGTTTCTTTATCTACAACGCTTTCATCTTTCAAAGCAAAACGTAGGCGTGTGACACAATGCGTTGCCGCGGCAATATTTTCTTTTCCACCAATCGCCGTCACGATTTGCTCTGCAGACGTTTTTACACTCATTTGTTCCATCCTCCAGTTATTGTTTTCACAGGAAAACAATACGATTTTCTTATAATTTGTAGGCGGTTACAATTTTATAAAATAGGATAATAGCATTCTATTTTATACCGCTTACATGAAATTCCATTACCTGTATATACAAGATAAAATTTATAGTTTTATAATAACCTGTATATACAAGTTGGTCAATAAAAAATTATAAAATGTTAGAAAGGGAGGGTGTTCAATAGTAGCTACCTGGTTATCATTCCTTGTCTTTGATGACAAAGATTCGCTTTCGCTAACCGTCTTGGGCTTCATTCCCACTCTTTGACGACCAAGTTCCTCTTTCGCTAACCATCTTGGGCTTCATTCTCACTCTTTGACGACCAAGTTCTACTTTCGCTAACCATCTTGGGACTCATTCCCACTCTTTGACGACCAAGTTCCTCTTTCGCTAACCATCTTGGGCTTCATTCCCACTCTTTGACGACCAAGTTCCTCTTTCGCTAACCATCTTGGGCTTCATTCTCACTCTTTAATAACCAAGATCTACTTTCTCAATTCATCTTGGGCTTTATACCGCCTTATCCTTCCCACTAAAACCTAAAATACTATTCTAAAAAAAGCATATGGTCATAAAGTGCTAACAAACTTTTAGACTCGAATAAAAAAAACACTCTACTAAACTAATAGAAGAGTGTTTTCAATCTTATTATCGTACTTCAACCCAGCCGTTTTTGATTGCTGAAACGACCGCTTGTGTGCGGTCATTCGCACCCATTTTTTGCAAAATGTTGCTGACGTGATTTTTGACCGTTTTTTCGCTTATGTATAAAGTTTCTCCGATGACACGGTTGCTTTTTCCATCAGCAAGTAATTGTAGTACTTCACATTCACGTGGTGTAAGTAGATGTAGTGGGCGAACAACTTCAGGTTGTTGATAGCCTGTCCCTGTACTTTGTCTGTTTGCTAAGCGGCGAAATTCCTCTACTAGATTACGAGTAATCTTTGGATGTAAATAAGAGCCTCCATCAGCAACTACTTTTACTGCTTCAATTAGGGCATCGGAATCCATTTCTTTCAGCAGATAGCCAGTGGCGCCTGTTTTTAATGCATGGGTAACATAGTTTTCATCATCGTGAATCGATAAAATGATAACCCTTGTATCTGGATAGGTTTCTACTAATTGACGTGTCGCTTCAATGCCGTTTTTATTTGGCATATTAATATCCATTAAAACAACATCGGGCTTAGTTTGTTCGATTAATTGAAGAGCATTTGCCCCATCTTCACCTTCGGCAACGATTTCGAATGTTTTTTCAAATTCTAAAATACGTTTTACCCCTTCACGAAACAATTGATGATCATCAATGATTGCTATTTTAGTAGACAAAGCTTACTCCTCCTTTATTTAAAGGCTCTGCTAAATTAGGCTGTTGATTTCCGCTCCAGGTACTCGCTTTCCGCGGGCGGTCCGGGAGCCTCCTCGGCGCTAAACGCGCCTGCGGGGTCTCCCGACTACCGTTTTTCCCGCAGGAGTCTCGTACCTTCCGCTCCAATCAACAAATTGTCAAAATCAACAATTAGCTTTAACATTGCCTATATAAAAAACAATTTCTTACTATTCATTACATTTCCCATGGATAATACTACATTCCCATTGGCTTATTTCAAAATTAATCATTCTTTATTGGTCAAACATCACTTGAATGGTTACGATGGTTCCTGAACCAATTTTTGAATCAATCGTGATCTGACCATCAATGATATCGACACGTTCTCTCATTCCCATAAGACCAAAGGATCCTTCTTTCTTTGCCCTTACGTCAAAGCCTTTTCCATTATCTTTGATTACGACAAATACTCGATTCCTACTCATTTCTATTTTCACTTGAATTTCGGTAGCATCCGCGTGTTTGATTGCGTTTTGAACGGATTCTTGAACTAAGCGAAACAAGGCTACTTCATATTTTGATGGTAGTCGATATTCATCACCTAAATTGGTAAACCGGAAAACAATCCCATTGTTATACTCTTCGGTTCGTTCCAAGTATTTTCTGAGGGTAGGAACTAAACCTAAATCATCTAATGCCATTGGGCGAAGATCATAGATGATACGACGAACCTCTGAAAGTGATGAACGGACCATTTTCTTTAAACTTCGTACTTCTTCAAGTGCATTTAAAATTCCTTGTTCACGATAAACTTTCTCGACTAAATCAGATCTAAGGAGCATATTAGCAAGCATTTGGGCCGGTCCATCGTGGATTTCCCGTGATAAACGCTTTCTTTCTTCTTCTTGTGCTTCAATGACACGAAGACCAAAATCTTGCTTTTCTATCGCATCTTCTAATGCATTACCTATTTCCTTTAAGTCACTTGTTAAATAGTTTAGAACGACACTCGTTTGTGATACTAAATGATTAGCGCGATCAATTGTTTGCTCGAGGGTAATTAGTCTTCTTTCTAATTCATCCCTTCTTCTGCGCAGCTGCTTTTCAAGCTCACGATTCATTGAAAGTTTCATTTGATAATTATGAGCGATCTCATATGCTTCACGAACTTGTTCTTCTGTATAATCACGGAAATGTTGGCTGACGACTGATAATCGCCTTCGTGACTGCCGAGTTTTAATTTCTAGATCATCGCCCTCTTCGATTGCCTTGGATACCATGATCTTAACTTCATGTAGTTCATCGGAGAGAGTTTCATAGTCTTGACGGCATTGTTCACCAATATGGAAGATTTCATTTTTGCTAGAGTCAACGGTATCAATCATTTTTTCCAATATTTGATCAAGTGTCTTTGCATCAATTTTTTTTAATGCCATCCTCATTCCTCCAGCGTACACTCAGTATATATTAGGGTCATTTTACCTCTTTTTGCGAAAAGATACTATTTGAAATGTTTGTCAATATAAAAGTTAGGAAAATGTCCCTAAACCATAAGTTGGAAATTATATAGTTCCTTCTACGAAATCCAGTTCTATTGACACGTTTTGTATGAATGGAAAAGCGTATGTGCACCGTTAGTTAAAAAAAATGAAATAAAGATTTTATTAATACTATTATGTATTCAATAAACACTGCTTAATTTCCTTTATCTCTTTAATTATATCACTATACCAAATATATTTTCATCTGACGTTGAAGATGGAAGGATTTAATTTATTTCATAAATTATGTATAGTAGAAAGTATAGTTAAGTGTTCATTTAGGAGTGACATAGATGTTAAGGCAGTATTATACGGTAAAAGGTGCGGGCGAACACGAAATCATTATTCAAAAATCAAGGTTTATTGCCCACGTGAATCGTGCAACAACCGAAGAGGAAGCGCTGACGTTTATTCAAGATATAAAGAAAAAACATTGGAATGCGACACATAATTGTTCTGCGTATATGATTGGGCAGCAAAATCAAATTCAAAAGGCAAATGATGATGGCGAGCCGAGTGGTACAGCCGGTGTGCCGATGCTTGAAGTATTGAAAAAACGTGATTTAAAAGATACGGTTGTCGTAGTGACAAGATATTTTGGCGGTATTAAGCTAGGAACCGGTGGCCTCATTCGTGCATATGGAAAATCAACATCGGAAGGAATTAATGTTACCGGTGTTGTTGAACGAACACTAATGTGTACAGTCCGAACAAAAATCGATTATACATGGCTTGGAAAAGTTGAAAATGAACTGCGTTCCTCCATCTATTCAATTAAAGATATACATTACCTAGATCAAGTGGAAATCGAGACGTATGTGAAGGAAGAACAAACAGAAACCTTTACACAGTGGATGACCGAGTTAACGAACGGACAAGCGAAAATAACCATTGGGGAATCATTATATCTTGAAATTGATGTATAAAAGCGAAGAGAAAAAATAAAGGCCAGTATAGTTCGTGAACTGTACTGGCCCTTTTGTTTGTCTATTACTGATTTGGTGATTTTTTCGGTCTTACATATTTTAAAAGTGGTTTGTAATCCTCGCCGACTAAATTGATGCTTTCCACGAAAATTTCAATTGCCAGAAGCAAAACGGCAACTATGATTAATGATCCCCACATCGTCGACATGGAAAAGATGATTGCCGCTAAACCAAATAGTGCAGCAATCGCATAAATGACTAAAACGGTTTGTCGATGAGAAAAACCTACTCGTAATAAACAATGATGTAGATGTGACTTATCAGCACTTGAAAATGGTTGTTTATTTAAAAATCTACGTATGATTGCAAAGAATGTATCCGATAACGGTACTCCTAATATAATGACAGGAATGACTAAAGAGATAAAGGTAATGTTCTTGAAACCGAGCAAGGATAAAACGGCAATCATATATCCTAAAAACAGTGCCCCTGTATCACCCATAAATATTTTCGCCGGATGGAAATTATAGATTAAAAATCCTAATGTACTAGCTAATAATATCCCGCCGACAATCGCAACGAACATATCGCCCATAATAATCGCCATGCCGCTAATCGTAATTAATGCAATGGATGAAACACCCGCAGCCAAGCCGTCCAAGCCATCAATTAAATTAATTGCATTCGTAATCGCAACAATCCAAAAAATCGTTAATGGAATACTGAAATAACCGAAATAAAGAATTCCACCGAAGGGAAGATTAATTTTTGTAAGTTCCACTCCGCCCCAAACCACAACAGCTAATGCGGCAAGAATTTGACCAAGGAGTTTTAATTTTGGTGAAAGTTCATATTTATCATCAAGAATTCCAGTAATTAAAATAATGAAACTTCCTATAAAAATCCCCGAAACATGTACTACCGCATCACTTTCCTGTGGTACAGGTCTTAAGATAAAATACCCTACAAGAAAACTTATAAATATTGCAACCCCACCAATAAGGGGCATATTTTTTTTGTGGACTTTTCTATTATTTGGTTTATCTGTTATTCCTAATTTAATGGCGAGTCTTCCGATTAAAGGAGTTACCAATACCGATAATATAAAGCAGAACAACAACGTCAAGTATATCATTCAAATCCTCCTTAGCACTATAATGCCCAAATGTACAGCTAATAAAAACAGGAAGAAAACACCTAGTTGTTATTTTCATTTTTGTACAAAGATTTATTTTTAGTTTAGTTTCATTTTCATCTTTCTCTAGCAAAATTTTATTCTAATTTTCTATACATATCGTCAATTTTTGCAGGTCACATGAATTATACCATAGTCCTATGATAAAGAGGTAGAAAAAATAACAAGACCGAACAATCTAATTAGATTTCCCTAATTTCTTATTGTATTCACGTTATACTCGTTTATTGCTAATAAATGCATCTATCTTTTGTTTGTTTTTTGTAGTAGTACTTTGAATACAAATCGAGGGATAGCCAGCATTCGTTTCCACCTTGTTGGCTGTTGAATGAGGCGATAAAGCCATTCGATGTTTAACTTTTGCCAAATTTCCGGAGCGCGCGGGACTACACCGGCGATTCCATCGAAACTTCCTCCCACGCCCATAAAAATCCCTTTGTCAAACTTGGCAATGTTTTGATAAATCCATTGTTCTTGCCGAGGTGCTCCTAGTGCAACGAAAATAAGATCGGGTTTCAACTCTCGGATTTCTTCAGCAATTTGCGGATTGTCCAAATCAAAAAAGCCATTATGATAGCCCGCAATTTCCATTTTGGGGAAGTCATTACTTACATTATGTATGCATTGTTCTAACACTTCTTGTTTGGCACCTAAAAAGTAAACACGATATTGATTTTCATTTGCGAGCGACAGTAAATCTTTCATCGTATCGAAACCGGGAACTCTTTCAGGTAACGGTTTGTTTAGCCACCCGGCAGCTTTAACAATCCCAATTCCATCCGGAGTAATAAAATCAGCCGTTTGCAAATATTCCATGAATACTTTATTTTCATTCGCCATCATGACAATTTCCGGATTAGCTGTAACGACAAATGTCTTATTTTGTTGTTTAATTCTTCGATGGAGGATATCGATAAATTCATTTCTCGTGGAATGAATAAATGGAACACCTAATATTTCAACATGATTCATAATCATTCTCCTAACAAAATCTTAACAAAGGCTTCTAAACAAGATTACAACTTTTTTCTTAATATTTGCTTAAGGTTCATTTCTTAAACTTTATTGCATGTATTCTTTTTGTTTTTTTCCTTAATAATCTTACCTACTAAAATACCAAAATTCATAGTAAGAAACTAGCTTAATATTTTCTTCCAACTAATTCTATCTCATTCCATTTATATTCTCTTATCTCAATATGATATTATTATGCTACAAGTCTGCAAGGAGAGTTAAATGATGATTACCTTACTAAATAAGACTCAAGAACGCAAAATAAAAAAATATCAAAAATTCGTTACCGAGATCAATCGGTTAGAAATAGAATTTGAACAACTTTCTGATCAAGAATTGAAGCAAAAAACAACTTACTTCAAAGAATTATTAAGCAATGGTAAAACAATTGAAGACATTAAAGTGGAGGCTTTCGCAACAGTCCGTGAAGCTTCGAAAAGAACGCTAGGAATGCGTCATTTTGATGTCCAGTTAATCGGTGGGCTTGCTCTATTGGAAGGAAATATTTCTGAAATGCCAACTGGTGAAGGAAAATCACTTGTTGCTTCTTTGCCAAGTTATGTAAGGGCACTTGAAGGAAAAGGTGTACATGTCATTACTGTGAATGAATATCTTGCCATGAGAGATAAAGAACAAATTGGCCAAATTCATGAATTTCTAGGACTAACGGTCGGTATTAACTTGACAGAGATGTCACCTGATGAAAAACAAGAGGCCTATCAGGCAGATATAACATATGGGATCGGAACTGAATTTGGCTTCGATTATTTACGCGACCATATGATATTAGATGAAGAATTAAAGGTACAAAGACCTTATCACTTCGCTATTATCGATGAAGTGGATAGCATTTTAATTGATGAAGCGAAAACACCATTAATTATTGCAAATAAAGCTTCCTTATACTCAAAATTATTTTCCGTTTGCTCTAAAGTAGTGAGACGAATGGAAAACGATGTAGATTATACGATAGACCTTGAAGCAAGAACTGCGTTTTTTACAGAGGAAGGCATTAATAAAATTGAAAAAGCCTTTTCCATCGATAATTTATACGACTTAAAACATCAAGTTTTATACCATTACATGATTCAATCGTTATATGCGGAAGTCATCTTTAAAAAAGATGTGGATTACATCGTTCATGAGGGAAAAATTGAACTCATTGACTCGTTTACAGGACGTGTAATGGAAGGCAGAAGTTTAAGTGACGGGCTTCACCAAGCTATTGAAGCAAAAGAAGAATTGGAACTGACAGAAGAAAATAAGATGCAGGCAACGATTACGATTCAAAACTATTTTAGAATGTATCCGATCTTGTCGGGGATGACAGGAACAGCCAAATTAGAGGAAAAGGAATTCCAGCAAGTGTATGGCATGGATGTTGTTCAAATCCCTACGAATAAGCCGAAGCAAAGAATTGATTTGGAAGACCTTATTTTTGCCACAATCCCGCAAAAATATGAAGCATTAACAAAAGAAGTATTGAAGCGTCATGCGACGGGTCAACCTATATTAATCGGAACAACCTCCATCGAACAATCCGAGATGGTTGCCAAGTATTTAGAACACGCGAAACTACCTTATAATTTATTAAATGCGAAAAGTGTGGAACAAGAGGTCGATTTAATCTCTAAAGCTGGACAAAAAAATCAAATTACTATTGCAACAAATATGGCAGGTAGAGGAACTGACATCGTTTTAGGTCCGGGCGTTGCGGAACTTGGCGGGCTATGTGTATTGGGGACCGAACGACATGAAAGCAGGCGTGTAGATGACCAGCTAAAAGGTCGTGCCGGAAGACAAGGCGATCCGGGGGTTAGCCAATTTTTCATCTCGATCGAAGATGTCATTACTGAGCGATTTGCAGCAGAACAGTTAAAAAAAATGAAGAAGTCATTAAAAACTAATTCTGACGGCTTAATTTTGAATCGAAAAATTCATGAAATAGTTAATCGAGCACAACGATTATGTGAAGGAAGCAATTATTCAGCACGCGAATACACATTAAAACTGGATGATGTTGTTAATGAACAGCGAAACATTATATATAAAAATCGGGATATGATTTTAGAATCGACGGATGTTTTTGACTTTATCATAAAAACTTATCGAAGTTTAGCTGAATATTATAAACAAAAATACACTAGTAATGATGGTTTGACTAACGAAAAGATAGAAGAGCTGATGCATAAGGCACAATTAATTTCGATAAAAGAATTTGATACAGCTGAAATAATCGAACCTAATGAATTTATTAACGTTTTTTTACTTCATTTAGAAGAATCGATTGAAAAACTTAAAGAAATTTATCAAAGTGAACCAAACTTTTTGCTAGATGTTAAATACGATATTCTTCACGCGATGGACATGTATTGGACGCAGCATTTAGAATCGATGACAAGATTAAAAGAAGGAATAGGATTAAGAGGCTATAGCCAAGAGGATCCTATACAAATTTATCAAAAAGAGAGTTTAAAAATATTTACACAGACTTTCTATCTGATTGAAGAGGAAATTTGCACCATTGTAAGTGATCATGTTAAAACATTCCTATTGTTAGGAGAAGTGAATGAATAAGTCATAAGGGATAGGAGGATCTTTCATGCTATTTTCTAAAAATAAGCAGCTTAGAAGTGAGAGGGCATTTGTACTTGAAGAAAAAGAACGCGATTTTAACGAGGATGAACTCGTTGATACTGAACTCTCGATTTTACCTAACTGGACAGATTCCATTGAACAGGAGTATGTGCTTCGCTTTCTAAATAATGAAAACGAACCAATGAAACAAAATAAAATTTCTTTGTCCGGGATTGAAATAAATGAGGATGAGGATGGGGGAATCATTGTTACAGCATTTGTCCGAAGCAGTTTAAAAAAAGCAGTAACATTGGAGTCTTTACCAATTATTTTAATTGGTCCTGAAGGGGAACGTTTGGCAAGCAAGGTGTTTGATTTAAGTGAACTTGGTGAAATTCCGCCAAGAACGAGCCGTCCTTGGCATTTCTTTTTTTCACCTTTTGACATTTATTCATCATCCATTCCGAAGAATGGTTGGAGGCTTGCATTTGAAATACAAAAGAATAATAGATGATTTATTTTGCTTTTTTTACAATAATCTTCGTTGCTTTACTTTTATTCCCTGCCGCATCTGTCGCGGTTAAATAAAGCTTTGTTCCTGCTTTTTGAGCTTTAAGTGATAGTGAAAAAGTAGATTTAGACGTCACCTTTCCCTTTGCGATAATTTTTGAACCATTTTTTAAGACAAGATTAGCTCCTTTTTCCGCTTTTCCCGTTAACTTCCTATCTTTACTGTTAAACGAGTTGACCTTCGGCGGTGCAGGTGGTGTGACGTCTACCTTTTTTACGATAAAGTGATAAGGTTTTGTTGACCAATGATTATTTCCTTCTAAAATTTCAAAATAATATGTGCCAGGTGTAACTTTAAAGATAAAGCTTTCCTTTCCGCCTAGCTTACCTTTATTATGCATCTCTTCTTTCGTGGCTTTCCCTTTCGAATATTTATCGACCCAAACAACGCCATCCATATTCGTTACACCACTTAGTTCCGCTTTTAAAGTCATATTTTTAGTTACTTTCAGCTTGTACCAATCACTGTCCAACGGAAGATCATATTTATTAGTGTATGATTTATTTAAGGCGATCGTTTTCGCTTTGCCGCGGTCATTACCTACATCATCTTTTAAATCCGGGAGCTTGATGGTTAATGGATTGGCTGCCTTTACCGCTCCATATCCACCGGTTGGACTCCAAATATTTGGCGACTTTGCTAAAGGTGTGGCTCCTTTTTCAAGGATATACTCAATCTTACTTGGTGTCATCTCAGGTTTAATTGATTTGATGATTGAGGCAAGTCCACTGACAATCGGTGTTGAGAAGGATGTGCCATCCTCTATATCATATTTATTTTTCAACGCTAATATTTTTATTTTCTCTCCGGGTGCAACTAAATCTAGCTGTGGTCCTACATTTGAGAAATCCGAGACTTTATTTTTGCTATTGACCGAGCCGACGCTGATGACTGTTGGATAGGCAGCGGGATACTCAACAGCTTCACCGTATTCATTCCCAGAAGCAGCTACTACCGTAATTCCATGTTGTGCGGCACTAAGGATTGCATCAAATTCTGTTTCACTACTTTCCGGACCGCCGTAACTTAAATTAATGATATCGGCATGATGTTTTATCGCATAATAAATTCCAGCAATTGAATCTGCATCCGCAATTTCTTCTCCACCAATTTTGATTGGAAGAATTTTCGCGTAGGGATTCACTCCGACGATCCCAATTTTATTATTCATTTTCGCGGCAATTGTTCCCGCAACCGCTGTTCCATGACCATTCTTGTCGGTTTGTTTCGTTGTATGACGGGGAATATCATATCCATTTACTAATTGTCCTTTTAAGTCCGGATGGGTTGTATCTACCCCTGTATCAAGAACCGCCACTGTTACTGGTTTAGAATTTGGTTTAATGAATGGCCAAATTGCTTGTACACCAATCTTGTTTAAATACCATTGATCTTTATAGAATTTATCATTTGGTTCTAGTAAGGGTTTAGCTTTTACAGTTCGTTCTTGTAAATAATTAGGTTCAACCGTATCAATTATCGGATTCTTTTTTAACGCTTTTAATACCCCGGAATAATTTAACCATTCGGGAACTCTAATAATATATATATCTTTTGAAATAAGTATTTCATGGCTTTGCAGCAATTTAATTCCGCTTATTTTGGAAAGAATTTTGTTGATTTCTTTTGTTTTAATAATGATTTGTCGATCTTTTACTTTTGAAAGATTAATAGTGGAGGATAGTTTTCTACTATTCGAGTGTCGAATATAGTTTTCTTTAATCCTTTTAATACTTATCTGCTCCTGAGTTTCCTGTGCTTTTGTATCATTCGGCAGAGCACTACATAGTAACGCTGCCATTGCTACTAATGCCACAATATTAAACATCTTATTTCCCATATTAAATCCTCCGCTTAAAAAAAAATATAACTTCTATTTTATCTTATTTTAACACGGAAATCATATGTAATGACTAACGAAAAAATATTTCCATAAAAATGAAAAATGGTGCCTGACACCAGTGTCAAGACACTGGTGTCAGGCACCGTATTCTTTATTTTTTTACGGTGATTTTTGTTGCTTTACTTTTGTTTCCTGCAGCATCGGTTGCTATTAGGTAAAGGATTGTGCCCTTTTTTTGTTTTGGTATTTTGAGTGAAAAGGTTGATTTTGATGTTGCTTTTCCTGTCGCAATCACTTTTGAACCTTTTTTGAGCGTAAGCTTTGCACCTTTTTCTGCTTTTCCTGTTAGTTTCGTAGATTTATTATTAATACTATTTACTTTCGGTGCCGCAGGTGGGGTTGTATCTAATTTAGTAACTTTAAAGGAATAAGATGATGTTGACCAGTGATTATTGATCTCCATTACTTGGAAGTAATAAGTACCTGCTTTCAATGTTTTCGTAAAGCTTTCTCCTTTTCCTAATCCGCCTTTATTATATAGTGTTTCCATCGTCGCTTTACCATTGGAAAACTTATCGAACCAAATAATCCCATCCATATTAGGGACACCACTTAATTCCACCTTTACTTTCGTTGTTTTCGTTACTTTTAGCTTATACCAATCACTGTCTAACGGCAGATCGTATTTATTCGTATATTTCTTATTTACAGAAATTGACTTCGCTTTACTACGGATATCACCTATATCTCCTTTGAGATTAGGTAATTCGGTTTGAAAAGTTTTGACACTATTCACGAGTCCATAACCTGCTTTTGAACTCCATATATTTGGCTTAGCTGCTAAATTTGTAGCCCCTTTTTCAAGTAAATATTCAATGCCATGTGGTGGCATATTTGGAGATACCGATTTAATGAACGACGCCAGACCACTAACTATTGGTGCAGCAAAGGATGTTCCATTAGCTTCAACATATCGATTATTTGTACCTAGTGTAATAATTTTCTCTCCTGGTGCAACAACATCAAGTAACGGTCCACTGCTTGAAAAACCTGAAACCTGATTTTTTTGATTAGTAGATCCAACGCTTAATACCGTTGGGTATGCTGCTGGGAAATTGACATATCTTCTATCATTCCCCGAAGCAGCCACAACAGTAATCCCCTTCGATGCTGCACTAAGCAATGCATCAAATTCCAATTCGCTATACGATGTTCCACCATAGCTCATATTTATAATATCAGCACCTTTAGAAATCGCGTAATAAATACCCTTAATTGAATCCGATACAGCAATCCGATCGTTGCCCACTTTTATTGGGAGAATTTTTGCATACGGATTTACCCCGATCGTTCCAATTCTATTATTTATTTTCGCAGCAATCGTACCTGCAACTGCCGTCCCATGACCAACCGAATCAGTAACATTATTTGTCTTGGTCATAACATTATATCCAGGTAATAATTGTCCTGACAAATCAGGATGTTTAATGTCCACACCGGAATCCAAAACAGCGACAACTACATGTTTCTTACTTTTTTCAATTTTTCCCCATGTCGCTGGTGCCCCAACCTTTGGTAAATGCCATTGGGCTGAAAAATACGGGTCATTAGGATTGCCGCTCACTTTTTCTTGTATGTAATTTGGTTCTGCAATCTCAATTAGTGAAGAATTTTTCAGTTTACTTAGTGTGCTTGCATAGTTTAACTTTTCTGGAACTCTTGCAATATACACATCTTTTAAGGTTAGAATATCTTGATTATCAACAAATGTTAGCCCAAAGTTCTTTGATAATATTGACTTCGAAGATTTCGTTTTAATCATAATTTGGCGATCAAAGACATTTGATAGATTAATAGTCGTTGATAATGTTCTACTATTTTTATGTGTTTGCTCATAGGATGCCTTAATTCTACCAAAGTTGTCCTCTGCATTTGCAACATTTGGTAATACACAGCTAATTACCACCGTGGCAGCAATGGCAGTAATCGTTTTTAAAAATTTTTTCCCCATCATAATCCCCCATTTCTATTTTTCCATCCAACATCTATCGTATCACCATTAAATTACAATTATGATATATTTTAATTACAAACCATGAAATTGGTAAAAAGGACTTAGCGAATATTCCTAATCTTCTATAGAATGCATAACAAAAGACTCATGATTATCATTCGAAATAGAACCAAAGTCATGAGTCACTTTTTATTACTTATCCGTCTACTATATTGAATTGCCTTTTCATGTATTTCTTTTACTATTTGTAAGATTTTTGGATCAGATTTTATTAATGGTTTTGCTTTTTTCTTCTCTACTTTGAATATAGGAACAGCTTTTGATTTTGAATGAAGGATGGCCCATTTCCCATTATTTTTTTGTAAAATTAAGTCTACAATTCCTAAATAATTTCCCCAACTGCCAGCTTCAACTGCAGAGACTCCGTTGATCGTCCCCATACTTGTATCCACCCCTGATATCCCTTTTAACTTGGATTTATCGGGGAAAACTCTATGCTGATGTCCAAATAAAATAACGTCTATTCCAGGGGCAAGGCTTAATGGGTACACCGCATTTTCGGCTTTTTCATACGGTTTTGCTTTTTCATCAAATCCCGAATGGGCAAGTGCAACAACGATGTCTGCTCCTTCCTCTTTCATTCGTGGAACAAAGGCTTCCGCAGATTTTACAATATCCATTACCTTTACTTTACCCGCTAACGCTTTTTTCTCCCATATCATGACAGATGGTGTGACAAAGCCAATGACTCCTACCTTTATCGTGTGCTTCTTTCCACTTCGATCCTTTACCTTTTTATTTAAAATGACATATGGTTTAAACATATTGATTTCATTAAAATTATACGGTTTGTGATCATTCACATACATATTTGCATTAATAAAAGGGAATTTTGCACCTGTAATCGTCCGATGTAAAAAGTCTAAACCATAATGAAAATCGTGATTACCAAATGTAGCCGCGTCATATTTAAGATAATTCATGACGTTTATCATCGGATGAATCGGTTCGGTCTTGAATCGATCAATATATGCGATATAATCTGCTAAAAGATTTCCCTGAAGCAGATCTCCATCATCGAAGAGAAGTGAATTCGGAACTTCCTTTCTCGCTTGTTTAATTAACGTTGCTGTTCGAGCTAAACCAAATTCAACTATTTTCTTATTTTTTATATAATCGTAATCAACAATGTTTCCATGTAAATCTGTTGTTTCCATTAATCGCAAATCAACGATTCCAGATAATGGTTCACTTTCGTATCCATAAAATGAAAAGAATAAGATTATAAATATGGAAAAGAATGATATGAATTTCTTACACATCGGGCATATTCATCCCTTCAAAAGGAATTTCGTGGATTTATATGTTGTGCATTTTTCGTAAAATCATTCCTTCATAATAAAAAGCCAGGCAATAACTACCCGACTGAAAACTTTCTTCATTTTAAATTCGATGACGCCACATACCAAGTCCCTTTTGCTCCGGAAACAGATACTTTGTACCAAGTAAAGAGATTCGCTGGGCTATCATCTTCAATCGCTCCGCCGAGAATTGTTACTTTCGTGCCTTTCGGAAATGATTTGCGCGTACTCTTTGTTGTTGGTTTTGTCCGAAAGTTTGCACTGGCCGAGATTGTTACACGATCATTCTTTTTATAAAATTGCGTGCTTTTTGTTTTTAGTTTTGTCTTGATTGGTGTTGTTTTCAATTTGACTGGATTACCAGTAAAAATAACATCTTGTTTTTTTACAATTTCCGGGTTCATTAGTGTACGGTTTTTCATATTTTCATATACCTTTAACTGATACGGTTTGGTTACTTTATTTGGATCATTTTTCGTTGATAATCCATTATAGGCCATTATCGCAAAATACCAATTTTCTAAAAGGTTCTTTTCCCCATTATTGATTTTAGGCATAACTGGAGATGATAAGAAGGCGTAGGTCCACTTTTTTGCTAAAATTTCTACCCCCGCTTGAATATTGTAAGATAGATCATATTTTACTCGATTCCAATCATAGCTTTTATCCGAATCTGACATAGGTGTCACTTGCATGATTCCATACCCATTATCATGACTTTTGAACACTTCTCCATTTGGTAAAAACTGTGTAAGATTGCCGTTTTCCGTGACCGCAATTGATTTAACTACTTCCGGTGGAATCCCTTTAGCAATCGCCGACTTCGTTAGCATTCCTTTTAATTCTTTTATGCTCACCTTTTGTCGATTCATGATGCCTGCGAATCTTTTTTGTAAGCGTGCCTTATCTGTTTTAGAACTGATCGATGTTATATTTTTCTTTAATTGGTTGTATAAACCGGGAACTTTCGCATTTGATTTTCCTTTAGAAATATACGAATCCAGTCGTTCAAAGTTCATTTCCAAATTTACATATTCGGCAAATTTTCCTGTTTTCAATTTACTCGGAATGGTTGAATTTATTTTTTTTACTTCCTTCATCAGTTGCTGTTTCATTTTTTGCTGAGGAATAGAGTCAATATTCAATAGAATTTTATAGTATGGTACAGCAAGTTTATTAGATGAAGTGTTGGATTTCATAAGTTTACTTGTTTCATCAATTGCTTTCTTTACGATAATTGCGTAATTAAGATCCTTTTTAATCTTTTCTGCCGGTGTTTTATACAGTTTTTTTACCGTATCACGCGTTTTTTTATCATATACGGCATCAAATGTTGATGCGTATTTGTTAAGATCCTTTGATAGATTCGAATAAGCCACTAGCGTTTTAGAATTGATGACACCCATTTTTATATCTTTATCTAACTTTGCTTTTTTTGAAGCAATTTTCTTCCCGTTTGAAACAGCATTGATGTACTTTTTCCCTCGAGATATTTGCGTATTTACTGTTTTTAATTTGGAAAGATTGGCTTTCTTCTTTTTTCCTGACTGTTTATTTACCGCTGATTTAGCACTTTTATATTTTTTTACCGCTGCATTGTACTCCTTGGTCGGGATATTTTTCCCTGTTGCCTTTTTCCCAACCGTTGTCATATTATCTAGGGTTTTTCCAGCTTTCACCGCAGAGTTAACAAGTGCATCCGCTTTATCTGCAGCGAATGTATTTGTATGACCAAATCCAGAAATAGCTAAGATTACTATTGCCGCTATAAATAATCGATAAAATTTCAATTATCCACACCCCTAATTTGTATTACAATCTATTATACTATTATTCTTTCCGAAAAACGAAGATTGATAATCTACTCTTTTTATAGGAAATTCGACAAAAATCCTATTTTATTTCCAAGGAAATACATTCATCCAACATCTTTTTCGCTAGTTTTCTTCTGGAAAACTATTCAATATTTTAGTAAAATTAGAGTAAAAACAATTATGCTAGGAGGATTCTATGGTTCAGGTTGTTTTTATGGATAATGAAGAAACATTGCAGGTACCAAACTATAAAGAAACCATTACCGATCTATTGAATACAGGTAGCGCGGCCATCTTTCCTAACTTATATGAATATCAAAAATTAACGCTGGATTTAACTCAGTTAACCGTTTATCTGCAAAAACAGTAAAAGATTAATAAGAACTAGTGTATTCGCCAAATTCCTCTAAATTTCAACCACTAAACTGTTGTCCATTTCAAAAACCACCCCCCTTACATAAAGTAAATTATCCTTGCATAGGGGGGTGTTATAATGGGTTACGGCTATGGTGGATACGGCTATGCCGGTGGCGGCTACGGCGGCGGTTCAACATTTGTTTTAATTGTTGTCTTGTTCATCCTTTTAATCATTGTCGGTGCTTCTTATTACTAATAAGATCGACGAAAGGAAGCGTTTTTTACAACGCTTCTTTTTTTTAGTGTCTTACATTTTTTTAGTATTTTTTCATTACAAATTATGCATATAATAAGGCTATATAAAACGCAAAAATATTTGCCGTGCTTAATTTTTCTTATTTAAGGAAGTGACCCCTATTTGACAAAAATTAAAGTAATAATTGCAGATGATAATTCATTTATCCGTGAAGGTTTAAAAATAATTTTAAATACGTATGACGAATTTGAGGTTGTTGACACCGTCAATGACGGGCAAGAAGCGGTCGATTTTTGTAAAAAACATAAAGTGGATATCGCATTATTAGATGTGCGAATGCCAAATATGAACGGTGTTGAAGCAACAAAAATCATTACTGAGCAAACGAGGACGAGACCGATCATTTTGACGACATTCGACGATGACGAATACATATTAGATGCGGTAAAAAATGGAGCAAAAGGTTATTTATTGAAAAATAATGACCCGGAACGAATTCGTGATGCGATCAAAACAGTATTTAACGGAAATAGCATTATGCAAGATGTCGTTTTGGAAAAAATTAAATCCAACTTATTAGAAAAGAAGGAATCAGGGACAAAAATTGATGCAAAGTTATTTACAGAAAGAGAACGAGACATTATGTCTTTAATTGCAAAAGGCTATTCGAATAAAGAAATCTCAAAGCAATTATTTATTTCGGAAGGAACGGTTGCCAACTATATCACCTCGATACTAGGGAAAACCGGCCTTGAGCATCGGACACAAATCGCCATTTATTATATTACAGGAAAAGTAGATTAATATGGAGATTTGGATCATCCTCAATAAGGTTGCATTGATTGTCTTTATAGCCGTCAATTGCATTCGAGCCGATTCCGAGAACATTTCGTGGGTTGTTTTGGCCTCCCTTATTTATTTTTGCATCAATATTACATTATATATTTTTAAACATGATGGCATCAAAAAATCGCTACTTTTATTATCCATTATTTTAACGATTTGGTCCTATATTTTCGTCTATTCGTTATTTATTATTCTTTTACCATTGTCAGTCATTGAACTAATTTCTCGTTTTACTAATAGCAAATTTATTATTTTACTGCTCACATTTATTCCAATCATATACATACAGTTTGATACGCAGCCAATTTATGGATTAGTCGGAGTATCAAGCTTCATGATCTACATTATCGCTACTAGACATCTTTTTCTAATGAACAAAAACGAAGTCCAAATGGACCAAATGAGAAAGAATATTCAAAAGCTGACCAAGCATTTGAATGAAAATAAAGAATATATAAGACAATCGGAGTACACCGTTAAATTAGAAGAAAGAAATCGAATTTCTCAAGAAATTCATGATAAAATCGGCCATTCGATGACAGGTGCATTAATCCAAATGGAAGCAGCCAAACGGTTAATGGAACTTGATAAAAAGAAGGCGGAAGAATTGTTGCAAAATGCAATCAATATTTCAAAAGAAGGCATTGAAAATATCCGAATGACATTAAAAAATATGAAGCCTCCTACTGAACAAGTAGGAATACATCGAATGAAGCTTTTCATCGATGAATTTTCAGCAAAACATGATTTAAACACGACACTAACCCATAATGGGAATTTGGATACGATATCCCCTATCCAATGGAAAATTATTCATGAGAATGTGACGGAGGCTTTAACAAATACGATGAAGTACTCGGATGCCTCCCATGTATCCGTTGATATTAAAGTGCTCAACAAGCTAATCAGAGTTGAAGTGAAGGATAACGGAAAAGGGGCAGAGAAAATTAAAAAAGGGCTTGGTATTATTGGCATGGAAGAACGGACAGCCGCAATCAATGGAAAAATTATCGTTGACAGCACCCACGGTTTTTCCGTAACTACATTGCTGCCTATCCAATAATGAAATTCTCATATGAAAAATATGAATATCTTCATGTGAAAAGAATGAACGATTCCACTTATATCGCTTCATTCTTTTTTTTATACTTACGATATACAAAACATTAGGGGTGAGAAGATGAATGTTTTAGAAATAAAAAACTTAACAAAAAAATTTGGCGATTTTATCGCAGTAGATAATATGTCCCTTTCGATTGCAGAAGGAGAAATTTTTGGATTTCTTGGTGCAAACGGTGCTGGAAAAAGCACGACAATTAATATGATTGCAGGTCTACTTCGGAGTAATGATGGAACCATTAGTATTCTCGGAAAAAACATCGTGAAAAATAGTCGATTTGCCAAAATGAATATCGGCATGGTTCCTCAGGATTTAGCGATTTATGAAGATTTGACAGCATATGAAAACGTGAAATTTTTTGCCGGCTTATACGGCTTACGTGGTGATGAACTAAAGGATCGAGTGGAGGAAGCACTTGAATTTGTTGGGTTACATGATAAACATAAAAGCTATCCGAAAAATTTCTCTGGCGGTATGAAACGGCGCTTAAATATAGCCTGTGCCATCGCCCATCGACCTAAATTGATCATTATGGATGAACCTACAGTTGGGATTGATCCCCACTCCCGTAATTATATTTTGACATCGGTTCGGAAGTTAAATGAAATGGGCTGCACGATCATTTACACAAGTCACTATATGGAAGAAGTGGAGGAAATTTGCTCACGCATCGCCATCATTGATCACGGAAAAATTATTGCTGAAGGAACGAAGGAACAATTGAAATCAATTATTACGAATACGAAAGATATATGGATTGAAGTGAAATCGACTGAAAATATAATGATTGATCGCATTAAAGAAATTAATGGTGTCGAGGCTGTTCAACTTGATGAAAATCTTATTAAAATCAATTCCGATACGGGCGTGAATAACTTAAACAAAATTATCGAGCATTTTATTTCTAACCATATCGAAATCCGCTCCTTACAAGAAAAAGCACCAAATTTAGAAACAGTATTTTTAACTTTAACAGGTAGAAATTTAAGGGACTAATAAGGAGGAGATTTCGTTGAATATCATCAATATTGCATGGAAGGAAATTAAGAGTGATTTCCGCGACATTCGCACGGCAGTATTTATGCTCGCTTTACCGATTGTACTAATGCTTGTACTCGGCACCGCATTGTCGAACACATTTACAACAAGTATCCAAATAGATGATATGAACGTTCTATATAAAGATCAAACAAACGGAGAATTTTCTCAGTATTTTTCTCGGTTTGTCGACGAGGCAAAACAATCGGGGATTCACTTTAAAAAGGCATCGAAAAATGTTTCTGGAAAAGAAGTAGTGAAACAAAACAAATATGATGGTTACCTTGAAGTGAATCAAAAGGGGATCAGGCTGTATCTCAATGAACGGAATAGTATTGAAGGCAGTATTTTACAAGGAATGCTCACTTCTTTCGTCGATAAATATAATGTTGCCCAGGAAGTCGTAAAGATTGCTCCTGATCAAATTGGAACCGTTTTTTCAACAGAAAAGCATCATGATTACATTAAAAATACCTCTCTTTTACCAAAAAAATCACCAAGCTCAATGGATTATTACGCGATTGTCATGACAACGATGATTGCGTTATATGGAGCAATGTCTGCAAGCTCCCTTATTGCGGGTGAAAGGGCACGAAAAACCGGTGATCGACTAATTGTCGCTCCCGTTCGGAAAAGTGAAATTTTTATCGGGAAAGTAGCAGGAAATATCGTTTTAAATACGCTTTGTGTTCTCCTTGTTGTTCTTTTTAGCAAAATTCTCTTTCATGCTAATTGGGGTGACCATTTTGGAACCGTATTTCTTGTTTTATTTACCGAGGTGATCTTCGCAGTCAGTCTTGGTCTCGGAATTAGTTATTTGACAAAATCAAACGCATCAACAAGTGTGATTCTTATGTTAGTAATCCAATTAGCATCATTTTTCGGAGGGGCCTATTTTAAAATTGAAAATCCTGAAGGAATTTTTAAATTTATTACAGAACTTTCTCCGCTCACATGGATTAATCGAGCGGTAACGAAAATTATTTATACAAATGATCTATCGGCTGCGATCCCAGCCATCAGCTTAAATATTGGAATTGCCGTTTTATTCCTACTCATAGCGGTGATTTCAATGCGTAGACGGGAGGGATTATAATGAAGGATATCCTTTGGTTAGTCCAAAACACATTAAGTGTAACATTTAAACAAAAGAAAAATATCATTATGTACCTTTTCATGCCACTCATCGGAATCTTCATTTCTTTAATTGCTTATGGCGGTGATCAAAAGATGATCCTTCATGTTGGCGTTGTTAATCATGACGAAAGCCGAATCACATCCGATACAATCAAGTTTCTAGAAGACTTAGAAAATGTGAAAGTTACTAAGCTTGAGGAATCCAATGTACGAGAAAAAATAATATCTGGGGAACTCGATAGCGTGATTACTTTTGATCGAGGCTATTCAGAGAGTGTACTTCAAGGTGAGCCTAATCATATTCGGCTAACATCTATTAAAGGGGCAGAAGTTACTGGGTTTATTAAATCCTATTTATATCAATATATCGATAATATTTCAACAATCGGTAAGATCGCTAATGGAAATCAACAAGCTTTTGATTCCATGTACAAAGGTTATCAAAAAGCAAATTTTTCACTAACGACAAAATCATTAGCTGATACATCGAAAAATAATGATATGACCTATAAAACAATCGGGTTTTTAATTATGATTATGCTTATGTCTGCTGGGAATATGTCGGAGATCATTCTTTCAGAAAAAGAAAATCGCACGTATTTCCGATTACTCTCAACGCCGATCAATGCGAGAACATATATACTTTCCAATGTTATTGTGAATATGATTGTGATGATTGTCCAGGTTCTTATCACTTTAACCGTTATGACAACGATATTTCATATTGATCTTAATATTCCTTATTGGGAAGCAATGGCTGTGATGTTCCTCTTTGCTTTAATATCTGTAGGAATATCGTTACTAACAACTTCCTTTGCTAACAATCGAAGTGCTGCAGGTGCACTGCAAAATTTAATCGTCTTACCAACTGTTATGTTATCCGGTTGTTTCTGGCCGGTTGAGGTGATGCCAGCTTCCATTCAAAAGGTAGCGAATTTCCTGCCACAGAGATGGACATTAGATACATTAACGAAATTGCAAGACGGAAATACATTAGGGAGCCTTTATTTAAACATTATGATTCTCCTTGCTTTTGCAGCTGCCTTTTTCTTAATAGCCATTTATAAGTTTAGTCGCAATCAAGATACAAGAAATTTTGTTTAATTTCATTGACAAACCCTGTTCCGCATAGTTCGGAACAGGGTTTTCTGTCTAGCCCCTCGGGGAGGTCAAATAATCTTCGGAGTAAAAGGAAATGATCGGACTTTTTTTAGAAACCAACCAGTTCATTAGATGCTAAAGTGAGTTTGATAAGCGGAGAAATTCCGCTTAATTTAGAAATCGCATTAAAAATGGCTTAAATAGACGTAAAAATTCCGGCTATTGACTCAAAAAACGTAAAAATGGGTAATTTTGCTTTGCTTAATCGGAAAATTTCCGCTTATATCCCCCGAACTAAGCTCTATCCAGCAGACTAACCGGAAAATCTCCGCTTATTGTCAGGGCTGAACAAGGCGCTCCACGCTTTTCCCATTTGCTCAATTAAAAAATGCAATAATCCTTGCTGCCGGCTCAAGTAATACTTGTCCAATGAGTGTTCCTAATAACTTGGACCCGATTAACAAAATAACGAGTGCTTTTACATCACCATACGGCCGTTTTCCTCTCAATGCCTGATCAGTAATAATGGCAGACTTTGGATCGACAAGCAATGTTAATAAGATCGA
Organism: Heyndrickxia sporothermodurans; assembly: GCA_016756695.1. Lineage (GTDB taxonomy): Bacteria > Bacillota > Bacilli > Bacillales > Bacillaceae_C > Heyndrickxia > Heyndrickxia sporothermodurans. The sequence goes on along the minus strand of CP066701.1, from coordinate 2,171,298 downwards.
TGCAACCCCATTTATCATCCCTGATGATGCCGAAGTAGCGAGTCGATACTTTTCATCTACTAAGGTAGATGCGTAAAAAGCAGATAGCACGCCAATCGTATACACTGCTGTAATAATTGTATTTAAGATTAATAGCCTTTTTGGAATTTCTTTATAGCGTAACTTCGCCCACATCGATTTTCGCGGTTTCGTCGTACTTTTTACCATTCGTTTAATATTGTTAATATGAAGAGCCTCTACAACAATTGAAGGAACCGATCCTTTAATATCAAGTTTATCGACCGCTTTTGAAAAAATCTTTAAAAATGTTGGAATGAGTACGATGCCCAATATTGTTCCAGTCGTTGCCGCAAAAATAACGAGATGTAAATCCCATTTAGGGTTTATTCCCTTTTCAATACTCAAACCAACGATTAATCCAAGCAATGGTGCTTGAAACATATTTGCCGTTCTGGAAATAAGTACAAATATATTAAACAATGATAGAGATAATGCATATTTTCCGCTTTTTACGGAATTTAGTCTGACAGAATAAGCAAGTGTATCAATTAAATGAATGATGATAGTTAATCCAATCAATTCGATTAAACGAAGATCCATGGTGGTCCCCCTATTTATAAAATCACCTTTTTAATTCTACCATCAAACATTCTTTGTTTATCAATTATTATCCTTCTTTTAGAATTAAAAATAAAACGACTATGGGTGCAATTTTGGAAAAGGAAGAATATCGCATGCAACCATAAGAAAACCTATTCAATGATGAATAGGTCAATGTTTGCTTATTGTTTCTTCAGCTGCATCTACGGTATGTTTTAGCAGCATCGAGATGGTTACAGGACCGACACCGCCGGGAACGGGAGTAATGGCGCTTGCCTTTTCACTGCAGGCTTCATAATCAACATCGCCGATATTTCCTTTGTTGTACCCTGCATCAAGGACAACGGCGCCTTGTTTAATCCAATCGCCTTGAATAAATTTCGGTTTGCCTACAGCGGCTACGACAATATCTCCTAATTGAACCACTTCCGATAAATTGGTCGTTCTCGAATGACAGGTTGTTACTGTAGCATTTTCGTTTAGTAGCAAAGCGGAAACTGGTTTTCCTAATATCGGGCTTCTTCCAATAACGACTGCATGTTTTCCTTCAATCGGAATTTGATAGAAATGTAGAATACTCATAATTGCTGCTGGAGTGCAGGAAGGATATTTTCCAAAACCAAGTGCGGTTTGCCCATATCCAAAGCTTGTTACACCATCGACGTCTTTTTCAATCGAAATGGTTTCAAATGCTTTTCGCTCATCAATATGGGATGGGACGGGATGCTGCAGCAAAATACCATGTACGAATGCATCTTCATTTAACTTTTGAATGGTTTCAAGTAATTGATTTGTTTCTGTTTCTTTCGGGAGATGGATGCGCAATGATTTTATGCCGATTTTTTCGCATTCATTTCCTTTCATTTTTACATAGGTTGCTGAAGATGGGTCATCACCGACTAAAATCGTTGCTAAGCAAGGCGTAACTCCCTTCTCCTTTAGGACTTGTACTCGTTCCACTAATTGATTTTTAATACTCTGAGCAACTTTTCTTCCATCTAAAATAAGGTTTTCCATTGAAGATCCTCCTTAGAAATGGCTTTTCCACTAATCTATTATATGGAAAAGAACTATAAAAATAAAAAAAGATAAAGATGGTCATATTCCCTTCCTTATCTCTGCCCAGACGACCCGACTCTATAAAAGCATAGCTCCCTTGTGGTTAATTCCACAAATGTCGTCAGTTACCATGCTGTTTATTTATTATATGCTAATAGTAGCATATTGATTTTTTATCGTAAATGTATAACTAGTGAAATATCGTGAATTAAGATTGATTCAAAATGAATAAATAGGATACATAATCTGTTGGAACTCCTGTATGCCCTAGCTGTCTTAAGATTGCAGTAATATTTCCACGATGATAGGTTCCATGGTTGACGACATGCTGGATTAACTCGGCATAAGTTGTATGTAGTGTCCCGTATTTAGGATGGTGAATAGAGATACGACGATTCATATCTTCTTGATTATTGATGAACGCTTTATACTTCTCACCTAAATTAACAAACGCATCTTCCATTTCTTCGATCGTATTATCAGCGTTTTCTTCCTTCAATTGTGGAATGGAGGCAGCGATGTCTTCGAATGGGTCTCCTGAAATGGTTCGCAACCAGATATAATCGACTTGATACAAATGATAGAGCACCTCTTTTACCGATGAAAAAACACTGTTTACTTCCTTCGAATATGTTTCCGGTATTTCTTTTAGGTGATTAAAAATTGTTTTGTTCGCCCAGAGATGATATTGATAAAGCTGTAGTGAATGATCCATTGAAAATCCTCCTTCAACCGTTTTCTTTTATACTAATTCATTAAAAGAAGGCAATTTTCCTTTTTTATTTTTTAAAAACTTAGGTGTCAGGCACCCTTTTTACATATGTTGTCAGTGTTTGTGCCATATTATTGAATAAGGTTGTTTATATTTGCTATATGATTGAGTGGGGGAAGAGATGGATTCGATTTCTAGTACTATTATTCGGACTTTTATAGGCTTTTTCGTTTTATTTATTTTGATTCGCCTTCTCGGAAAAAAGCAAATTAGCCAAATGTCTTTTTTTTCTTACATAACCGGGCTTGCCCTTGGGAATATAGCAGGGGAAATGGTGATCCATAAAGATATTAAAATTATTGATGGGGTTACAGGGATTGCCTTATGGGTTTTCCTAACCGCTGCGATTGAGTTTATCGTCTTTAAATCATCAAAAGCAAGAGGCCTTTTAGACGGAGAGCCTACCATTCTTATCAAGCATGGAAAAATTATTGAGAAAGCACTTTCCTCCAATAAATTAAATATGGATGATTTAACTATGCTTTTACGTATAAAAAACGTGTTTGCTGTATCTGAAGTAGAGTATGCCATTTTAGAACCAAATGGACAGCTTAGCGTTCTAAAAAAAGAAGAATTCGAACCTGTCACAAAAAAAGATTCCAACATTCTAGTCAAACGAAGACCCTATATTCCAACCGAACTGATAGTCGACGGTAAAATTGTAAGCAAAAATTTAACAGAATTAAATATTAACGAAAACTGGTTAACTAATGAATTACATTTAAAAGGGTTTCAACAAGTAGAGGATATTTTTTATGCAGAACTGCAAACAGACGGAACAATTTACGTGGATGCAAAAATTAAGCTATAATGATTTTGAAAAAGGTAAATGAATGTTAATGAAGAATAGTACTATTATAAAATGTAGAGGAGGAGTTTTTATATTTCAAACAATTGATGGATTTTTACAAATGTGGAAGTATGAAGCAATGCAAACTCAAAAGGTATTAGACCAACTAACTGACGAATCACTGCAACAGGAAACGGCGCCGGGCCATTGGACACTTGGGCGCACCGCATGGCATGTGACGACTGCTATTAAAGTAATTGGCTCACAATCCGGTCTCACATTCGATGGACCGGATAAAGATTTTCCTGTTCCTGATTCTGCACAATATATTGCCGAGCAGTATAAAAAAATGACTGAAGCCTATCAAGAAACTGTTAAAACGCAATGGACTGATGAAAAATTGCAAGAAGTTCACAATATTTTCGGAAGGGACATGTCTAATGGCGCATTATTGATGTTTGTCATTCATCATCAAATTCACCATCGCGGCCAAATGACTATCTTAATGCGTCAAGCTGGATTGTCTGTGCCGGGAATTTATGGACCATCTAAAGAAGAATGGGCGAAAATGGGAATGGAAGCACCGAAAATGTAAAAGTTCAAAGCCAAAAATGCTATCTTTTAGATATGAATTATCTACAAGATAGCATTTTTATTACTCATTTAAATGAATCGAACAATTAAATAATTCACATTCCCATCCATTTTCTTTATGAAGAATCTTAGTTAATGACGTGTTTCTCAACGATTGTTCTTGTTTTAAATGGGGAACAAGATCAGATAATAGACATTGAATAAACCCACCGTGGCTAACAATTAAAATATTTTTTGAGTGATGCTTAGTAATAATCTCTTCTATTAATGGGCGCCCCCTTTTTATCACACTATCCACCTTTTCGATTCCTAAATCCAGTTCTCTCCAACTAGAACCCCATTTTGAAATTCTCTCCGATTCAGTAGTCCCTTCGATTTGACCACCACTTACTTCACGTAGCCTTTCGTCTAAATGAAGAGGTATATGCTGCAATTTTTCTCCAATGATTTCAGCGGTTTGCCTTGCCCTTGATAAATCACTAGAATAAATCACATCCCATTTTTCTTGACTGATTCGTTCAGCTAGTTTCCTAGCCTGTAAGAGTCCTTCTTCATCAAGTGGTATATTAGAATTTCCTTGTGCTCTTCTTTCTTTATTCCACGCCGTACTCCCATGGCGAATAAAACCGATCCGTGTCATATTCTCCTCATCTCCCTATAAAAATATCTATATTTTTTTTAACAAACTTTTCATATATTGGTCCAAGCGGTCAACCATCATTTGGTCCGTGAGATTGGTAACTCCGAATGCGATCCATCCCGGATATACCTCTGGAGAGCCAAAAAGAATATCAATCAGAGACAACAAATCCCAATACGGATGATAACTGAATGAATAACCAGCTAGTTTTTCATATGCTGAAAGAAACTCATCAGCGGTGGATACACCAAATAGCATCGCTAAATTTAATCGGCAATGTCCAATATCTATCCCTGCAGGACCACGACAAGCATTCACCCAATCGACGACACCACTGACTTTATCATCTACCCATAATATGTTCGTTGGATGGTAATCTCTATGAATAAAGCATGGTTTCACCTGTGGACGCGGTTCTCTCACAAAATCGAAAACAGCCCCCCATAGTTCCGGATAACTCGACCAATCGGGAATCTCTAACTCTTTTACATCTTTATATGTAAAATAGGTCCACGGAAAATTATCCGCTTGAACCGAATGAATCCGAACAAGTGATTCAGCCAGCCCATCTAACCACCTTTCCATGTGTTGCGGTTTTAATAGAACTGTGCCTTCCAGTTTTGTCATAAGAACGGCGGGCATCCCACATCGGTCCCCCGTTTCATCAAATGCAATGATTTCAGGTGTTGGGATAGGGGCTTTTCTCGCCAAACGCAAGCTTTCCGCTTCGTGTCTGGCTAAGTCCGGTTCTTCCTTCAGCCATTCATCGTTATCAAATTGACGTAGGACGACATCCCCCGTTGTAAGTGAAATGTGATGAACAGCCGACGAGATTCCACCATGCAGTCTTTTAATTGAACGAATCTCTGTTTCGGAACCGACAGACTTTCGCACCCAATCCAGCACTTGATCAGATAATGCTGATTTCATTTTTGTTCCTCCAAAACTATTTAAAGATCTTGAGATAGGCGTACCATATCAATCGTTTGTATTCCATTTTCATAGATTTCCTCGTCATAGTGCCGGAGGAAAAAATCGCGATCAATACCAATCATGTGAAATCCACATTTTTGGTATAGGGCAATTTGTGAAATACTTGAATTCCCTGTCCCTACTTCAATCGTTTTGAAACCTTGTGTTTTTGCCTGTTGAATGGCATGGAAGACTAATTGTTTTCCAATGCCTTTCCCTTGTTGTGCTTCATCAACGGCTATATTCACTAATTCAACTGTCTCAGGCCTTGTTGGAAGCAACACATATTCGCCAACCATCTTGCCACTTTGTTCAGCGATAAAGCATTGTCCCCTTTTTAAATATTCTTCAACTAGTTTTTTAGAGGGATCAGCTAGTAATAATAGATCCATAGGTGGATCTTCATTCAAATATAATTTCCTAATCTCCATCTTATTCTCCCTTTTATTTTTTTACGAAAAAATATGGTAAAACTATTGCTTTTTATCAAAATTATGGAACCTATGCCCGCAAACATAAGAAATTACTCCACTTTTTCACAAATAAAGGAACTAGTGTCTGTAGAATCGACATCCCCTCTTGATACCCATTCTTATTCAACAGTTAAGCTCTTCGCTAAATTTCTTGGACGGTCCACATCATAGCCTCTCACCGTTCCCGCATAATAGGCTAATAATTGCAGAGGGATGGCGGCAATGATCGGCATTAAAAAAGGATGGACTTCTGGAATATACATAACTTCGTCGACAATTTCACTAATGTCATCGTCCCCAATTGTTGTTACTCCTACAACAAACGCATCTCTCGCCTTAATTTCTTTAATGTTATTGATTGTTTTATCACGTAAATGTATCTGCGTAGAGAGGGCAATGACCGGAACTCCCGGAGTGATTAAGGCCATTGTTCCGTGTTTCATTTCACCCGCTGCATAGGCATCTGCATGTAAATAGGCGACTTCTTGCAGCTTAAGTGCTCCTTCCAATGCAAGCACATAATCGAGCCCCCTCCCAATAAGAAACAGGTTATCTTGATCTTCTGTCACTTGTGCGAACTGATCAATTGCATCTTGTGTCATAATTAACGTTTTCTCAACTTCTTCAGGAAGATTATATAATTCTTTTATCATTTCCGGAATCCGATCCATACCCGGACCATTTGTTTTTTCTGTTAACACGATTGCGAGCAGCAGTAAGACTGTAATTTGGGTAGTATAAGCCTTTGTTGCAGGAACGGATAATTCCGGTCCAGCATTTGTACATATCGTACAATCCGCTTTCCGTGCAAGATTACTGCGCTGTCTATTTGTAATTGCTATTGTTGAACTGCCATGTAATTTCGCTTCTTTTAAAGCGGATAATGTATCAGCTGTTTCTCCCGATTGACTAATGAAGATGACGAGATTTTTCTCATTAAGCGGTCCATGCTCATAGCGAAATTCGGAAGAAATCGACACTTCGACAGGTAGATTGAGCATCGATTCCATAACTTTTTTTCCTACCATTCCAGCATGGTAAGCTGTACCTGTTGCGACGATATCAATTTTTTGATATTGATCGATTGTTTTTTCTGCTAAAAAAGACTCAAGTTCCGGAATATGAACACGATCATCGATTAGTCTGCCTTCTAATGTTTTCTTAATTTCTTTCGGTTGTTCAATAATCTCTTTTAACATATAATGCTCATGTTCTTGCCTGCTAAAATCAGCCTGATCCCACTCGACAATTTTTTTCTCTGGTTGAATGGACATTCCTTCAACCGTCTCTACTTTTATTCCTTTAGGAGAAAGGACTGCAATTTCACCGTTTTTAATAGGATATATTTCTTTCGTATAGGAAAGAATCGCAGAGATATCCGATGATAAAAATGCCTCATCCTGACCAAAACCGATAATTAAAGGATTCTCTTGTGATATGGCGATGATTGTATCGGGATCAGATTTTGACATAATTGCTAACGCAAATGAACCTTTTAAATATGGCAAAACTTTTTTTACCGTATCCGCAAAATTGCCTGTATCAAAATGTGCAAGTAGATGTGGAATCACTTCTGTATCGGTCTCGGTAGTAAAATGGTGACCATTTTCTATTAACATATTTTTAAGCTGGCGATTGTTTTCGATAATCCCATTATGAACGACAAAAAATTGTTCATTCTCATCGCTTAATGGATGTGCATTCAATACTGTAGGTGCACCGTGTGAGGCCCATCTTGTATGGCCGATACCAAGCTTTCCATTCGTCATCGGCTCAATTTCCAATAATGCTTCTAAATCCTCGACACGTCCTTTTTCTTTACGTACTTCAATCGTTTTCATATTCGAAATGGCAATTCCAGCTGAATCGTAGCCACGGTAATCCAAATGGGTTAAACAATTTAATATGACAGTATGAGCCGAAGATTTCCCTATATATCCAACAATTCCACTCACGATCTTTTCACCTCGATTTGATACTTAAACTTATGTAAATTTCATTATAAGTATTATATACGATAAAGTTGCGGAACTGGTATAGATATCCATTGGTTCATTGTTCAATTGGCTGAACTAGGTGATGTATTTTAGAAAATACATGCCACCAAATAGAAAACCCCTCGTTCCAATTTGGAAGAGGGGGAGTTGTTACAGTTTAAATTTTTTCAAAAGTAATTGAAGATCTTCCGCAAGTTTCGACAATGCTTTCGATGAAGAAGTAATTTCTTGCATTGATGCAACTGTTTCTTCTGTTGTTGAGGCAATTTCATCTGCTGCCGATGAGTTTTCTTTTGCAATCGACGCAAGTTCGTTCGCTATAGATGTAACCTCTTCAACACCGGCAGTAATTTGTTGTGAAATCGCTGCAACGTCCTCCATTTGTGGAGCAATTTCTTTCATTCCATGTAAAATTTGATTGAATTTTGCAATTGTTTCTTTTGAAATTGAAAGCCCCAACTCCACTTTCTGAGTCGCGTCATGCATTGTCTGTACAGAACTGTCGGTTTCCTTTTGTATTTCCGTAATGAGTGTTGATATTTGCTGTGCTGATTGTCTTGATTGTTCGGCGAGTTTTCTAATTTCGTCAGCTACTACTGCAAAGCCTTTTCCGGACTCTCCAGCTCTTGCAGCTTCAATCGCTGCATTTAATGCCAGCAAATTCGTTTGATCGGCGATTCCCGTAATCATTTCAATGATCGTACTAATTTCCTTGGAACGATCAGATAGAGCAGTAATTTTTACATTGGACTGTTCCACCGATTGATAGATTTCCTTCATCTGCTCGACTGTACGATTAACAAACGCTCCACCTTCATCTGCCAATTTGGTTGTACTTCTTGTCAATTCTGTTACCTGTGTCGTGTTATCTGCTACCCTTCCAATGCCGAGGGCAATTTCATCCATTGCATTTGCGTTATTTTCAATACCAACCGTTTGATTTTCTGCTCCTTTCGAAATTTGTTCAATCGCTGCCGCGACATGTTCTGTAGCACTTGTCGTTTCTTCCGCACTTGCATTCAATTGTTCCGAAGATGCGGAAAGCTGAACGGCACTTTCATCTATTTGCTGAATTAACTCCCTTAAATTTCTTGTCATCGAATTAAAGGATTGGGCTAAATCATTGATTTCGTCGGAAGTTTGTACGTCTATATTTAAGGATAAATCCCCTTCACTCACCTGATTAGCTGCATTTTTTAATTTATGCAGTGGTGTAATTATAGAACGAATGATAAGGAATATTGCGATTCCACCAATAATGAACGCTATTAGGTTAATGAGTCCCGTGTTCAACATAATCGGTCTTGCTGCATCAGTTGTTTCTGACAAATACATCGTTCCCGCTATCTTCCAACCGGTTAGCTTATTCGTGTTAAACACCATTTGTTTCGCGGCACCATCTAAATGATAAGTAAATTGTCCGGCGTCTTTTTTGTAAAGCTTATTGTAAAAAGATTGTGTTGCTGCTTTTCCACCTTTTTCGTGCGGATGGGCGATAAACTTTTCGCTCTTGTCCAATATCATGGTATACCCTTTAGCACCAATATTAATTTTCTTAGCGATACTATTAATATTTTCCAAAGAAATATCTATTCCTATTACTCCGGAATGGTCATTCAATGTTTTTGCAATGGTAATAACCATATCACCTGAAGTTGAGGATATATATGGCTCAGTAATAATTGTCTTACCCGGCTGTTTCATCGCTTCTTGATACCATGGTCTTTGACTAGGTACATATCCTTTTGGAACATTACTTTTCGGAGATTTAATCATTAATCCTGTTTCTGTACCAATATAAGCTAATTGCACATATTTATGAAGCTTTATATACTGATCGAGTTTCGTACGTATCTTTGGACTTTCTAACCCTTTGTAATCTTTTGATGTTATTGTTTCTGCAAAAAAATCAGCATCCGATAAATAAGGGGATATTGTATCATCAATAATATTATTTAAAGTATCTACATTTTCACTTGCTGCTCTCATCATTTCCTTTTCAAGGCTATTTTTCGAGCTGAAATAAGACGATGCACCGATAATTACTGTTGGTACAATTAACATAATCACAAAAGATACAGATAATTTTTTTCGAATCGTCATCTTGAAGAATTTATTTAATTTGATTTTCACGTTGCTAGTCTCCTTGGTTCGTTATAAGAAAGAAAATTTATGTATCTTCTCACTTAAAAGCTTTATTATCCATCACTGTTGATTTTTCGCTGTTGGTCTGCTCTGATCATTGTAGTTAAAAAATCAACAATTGATTTAGATTATTATTAATCTCTTTTTTTATCGACAATTTTTTAACATTTTTAGATTTATTTTCTCGTTAAAATTTCCCATTTTATATTTATTTTCGACTTGTCCTTATTCATTCGATAAGCATATAGACAGGTATGTATTTCATACAATGTTGTATGGAAAGGAGTCGATCATCATGTTTATTTATACCGTTCAACAAGGCGATTCTTTATATCGAATTGGTTCGAAGTATTCGGTTCCTGTTGAACAGATTCGACTTGCGAATGGCTTAAATCAAGTGAATATCGTTCCCGGGCAGGCATTACTTATTCCTTCGTACACATACATTGTCCAGCCCGAGGATAGTTTTTATACAATTGCACAAATGGCTTCTGTATCCGTTGAAAGTCTTAGAAGAGCAAATCCTTCCATTAACCCTGCTCGATTACAAGTAGGAATGATAGTTAGAATCCCTAATATTTCAAATTATTATGTGACAAGTTTAGGGTATTATTCTGTAAGAACTCCACAAGCAGATCAACGATTAATCACCGACTTCTCGCCTTATCTTACCTATATTGCTCTTTTTGAATATCATTTTTCTCCTGATGGCGGATTAAGCACACTAAACGATCTTACAGCAATTAAAACAGCATGGTCGCATAGGGTAAAACCATTAATGACAATAACTAACTTAACGGAATCTGGATTTAGTTCACAATTGACTAGTCAAATGCTGAATAATTCTACAGCAAGAAATACACTCATTAACCGAATCTTACAAGAAGTATCAACGAAAGGATACGATGGCGTAAACATTGATTTTGAAATGACTCTTGAGAAGGATAGAGATCTTTTTACTGGATTTTTGCGAGAGCTTCGTGATCGGTTAAAGCCTGCCGGTCATTTATTAACGATTGCTGTCCCACCGAAAACAAGTGACAATATCCCTTGGCTGAAGGGCTACGATTATGGCGGAATAGGCTCTGTCGTCGACTTGATGTTTATTATGGCGTACGACTGGCATCATAGTGCTAGTGAGCCTGGACCAGTTGCTCCTATTAATGAAGTAAGACGGACGATTCAATTTGCAATTGATCGAGTTCCGCGGAAGAAAATACTATTAGGTCTTCCTCTATATGGTTATGATTGGACACTGCCTTATAATCCAAAAACGATTGCTCCGGGAATTTCTAATCAAAATGCTGTACGGCTTGCCATGCAGCACCAAGCAGAGATCCACTATTCAAAGGAATATGAATCTCCCTATTTCTATTATGTTGACGGACAAGGAAATCGTCATGTAGTTGGATTTGAGGATGCTAGAAGTATAAGCAAAAAGATGCAGCTTATCCGTGAATTCCAAATTGGCGGTGTCGGGGCGTGGCAGTTATCACTAGGCTTCCCTGAAGGTCCGTGGCTTCTGACAAAGTTTTTCCATATAAAAAAACTTGAATCTATTGGAGGGAACAAAATCATTAGTTCCCTCCTTTTATTTTCCGGAAATTGTGTTAAAGAGGTTCGTAGGTTTTCCTTTTTTTATTTTAGGGTATTAAGTTATAAAACTAATTTGAAAGGAGTATCGATGATGGACAATCTAGCTACAAAAACAAATAAGGAAGAAATTCAATCTAAATTAATGATTCAAGTTTTTGATGAACAAGGAAGTTATCCTTTTCGATCTTTAGATTTTTCAAATAAGATTGTTTTTGAAATGTTTGATTATACATTACGAACTCCTTTAGAGAAGGCAGATGCGTTTTCTCAATTATTGAAGGTTCCCTTTGAATGTAATCTTTGGATTCTTCCAGTTACTGAAGAAACGTTAGCGTATCAACAAGCAATCCCTGAATTAAAGTCTGCTGCTTTGTTGGATATGCTGTCATCTATTAAAGATACGATACAAAGGGATCGAACATTTATCATAACAACCCTTCAACAAATTAAGTCTATCGCCAAATTCTGTAAGGACCTCGGGTTTACATTGAAAAATTTAGAACAGAGGGAATTAGAAAATATCCGAGTTTCGTATTGATTACATATTTAAAAAGAACTGTGGAAGGATGAAATTGATGTACATTCTTCCGCAGTTTTTTTCTACTTATCTATTCATTTTTATATTTTTTTTCACTAGATGAGGTATCTTTACTTTTATGCTTATCTTTTTCATCTTGCATTTTTTCGTTTAAATCCTCCATCGGAATTGGGTCCACATTTTGCTCGCTTTCATATTTATCAAATAGACTTTCCTTTTCTGTTTTATATTGTTCTGGGTGATCGAATGTTTTAGTACTTGATTTTTTATCCACGATAAACACTCCTCGTTAGTTTTTATCCATTTACCCTTTTCATCACTCATTACACATTAACTGTGTACAATTTGTTCTCCCTCTATTACATTTAAATTAAATTTTTAAATTTTTTGTAACCTTTTTTTGTTCCATTCGACTAATGTATTTAGGGGGGAGTAGTGATGGAAAAACAATTTTATGACATTTATGAAAAGTATCATCAAAATTTATTTCAATTTCTGTTTTATATGGTTAAAAGCCGTGAACATGCTGAAGATTTAATTCAAGAAGTATATATTCGTATCCTAAAATCGTATCATCAATTTGAAAATAGAAGCAGTGAAAAAACATGGATTTTCTCCATTGCCAAACATGTTGCGTTTGATTTTTTTCGGAAGCAAAAAAGATGGAAACACCGAATATCCGATAGTTTTGATGGTGAAACAAATCTTATTAGTGACCCTGCTCCACTCCCTGAAGAGATTGCACTACAAAATGAATCCATCCAAATGATGTATCGCTGTTTAGATAAATGCAAGCTGGACCAACGGTTGGTCCTCATTTTAAGATATATACAATCCCTATCCATTCAGGAAACGGCTTCTGTATTAGGTTGGTCTGAAGGAAAAGTCAAAACAACACAGCATCGGGCCTTAAAAACGATAAGAACGCTGATGCAAAATGAAATAGAGAAAGGAGAGGAGAATTGTGGAAAAATACGGTTGGAACGATAAATCCTACGATATTGAAAAACTATTCAAGCAACTTCCGGTCGTAAAAGACCACAGGACGCCGGAAGAGATCTATCAAGCAATAGCACCTAAAGTAAAAACGAAAAAGAATCACTCATGGTTTTTTCCAACCGTTGCATCCCTTGGTACGGTTTCCGTCGCCTTCCTTATCGTAGCATCCTTATTTCATTTTTCATCAGGTTCTATAGAAGAAAAAAGCAGTGTTGAAAATGACAAAAGAGATGTTGTTATGAAGACATTTAGTGCACCCGAAGTACCCAATATATTTTCCGAAACCGATCAGCGCTACGTTGTGCAAAAGGATCAAAATTTCATTACACTTGGGCTGCCTGCTTTAAAGGGCGAAAATATTGTCGTACCAATCAGTATCATTATCGATAAAAAAGAAAAAACATCTATTCAAGAATTTAAAGAAAATCTTGATAAAATTCCTGTTGGTTCATGGGGGCTTCAACTTGCCGACATTGAAAATATCGATAAATTATCCGTTCCAAAAAGTGAAAAAAACGGAAAGAAGGTCATTATCGATCTGCAAGATAATCGTTCCTTAAGTTCTTCTTCAAGGGGCGGGGCTTTTATTGAAACAGTAAAGGAATCCCTTCGTTATCAAAACGTTGACGAGGTTGAGTTTCAAACAGAAGGAAAGCCTGGGGCAATAATAGAAAACAATAAACAGACCGTTCTTCCTATTGAATCAAATGGAAAGAAGGCCTATTTCGAATATATGTATGATCAAGATTATCCAGTATTTTTAGCTCCGTCTTCGGAAAAATATAGGACATTGACTGAAGCAATTTCCAATATGGAAAGTGAGCATTTTCATTCAAATCCACCATTACATGCTCCGATTCCAAGGGGTGTCGACATCCAGAAAGTGAAGACCGAAGAGGACACAAAGCATGTGACCGTTCAATTTTCGAAAGACTCTGAGCTTATGAATAATCGTACATTTATTAGGATGATTGACAGTTTACTCCTTACAGCTCGAGATTTTGGTTATAAAACAGTCACCTTTACTGGTGCTGAAGAGGCAAACATCAGTCAAATAGGAAAAATCCAATTCAATACCAAAATTCCCGTTCCCGTTGCGCCAAATCCAGTTGTTATAAAATAAATATTGCAGGCGGTTGGATCCGTCTGCATTTTTCTACTAATAAAAAGCATACCTTTAAGAAATATTAATATTCCGTACATTATTTCTTAGCAATTACTAGTTATAATAAAATATGAAAGACCTAATTTATCGGAGGTGCTTTTCATGGAAAATATATTAAATACCCTATTTATAATGGAAGTCCTCGGCTCTTTATCTTTCATCCTTTTCTGCACATTTTCTAACCAGGTATCTGTTAAAAAGAATTAATACAAACTAATCTGTTCATCCATTCTTTATGCTGTTTTCCATTTTTAATATTATGTAAAAAGGACAGCAGATTGCTGTCCTTTCATCATTTATTCATTTATTTTGAACTCACCATTTACCGAAGCAATCGTTTCCTCTGTGTCTATATAATTAAATTCAACTGACATTCCTTTTTCAATAAAAATTGAGTACGGAAAATCGGTTGATTGAACGACAAATATTTTGTCATTACCCTTAATCATAAATTTCACTGCAGTTCCGCGATCAGTTTCTGCTTTATATACATGTGAAACAATTCCTTTTTGCGATTTTAGCAAGGCCTTATCAGTAGGAGTTGTTTCATCCTTCCCGAGCTTCGTGGCAATAGCGTATTTATAATCATCAAATAAGGAGCGCTTCGTATCACCCGTACTATAGACCTTTTCATCCTTCGCATTAATAAGCATCATTTGGCGGAACACATGATTTGAATCCATTAGCGGAACGACCCATGTAAATTGGCCATAAATTGTATAAAGAATTGGTGTTCCGGCTTCATATTTATTCGCTCTAAATGTTTTTTCAGCGACATTCATTGCTGATTTACCATTTAATAGTCCATTTCCTTCTGTATAAAATGTAAATTTCCCTGTTCTCGCATTTAATATAGAGTAACTTACCATCGAGCCGCTCCCTGATTTTGGACGGGTGAAATCAGTGAACCAATGCAATTGCAAATCTTCGTTAAACACCCCATTCACTTCATCTACATCTTCCCATTCCGTCGGAACCATTACATCCTCCTGAGAAAAGAGGGAATTCCAGAATCCATGAACATACTTTCCGTACCATTCATTCCAATCTTCGGCTACGGTTGTCGGGATCGCATGATCGATAAAGTCTGGTAATTTGTCGATCGGATAATCTTTTGTGCTTCCGGTTACCGGATCAACTAAATAAATGCCTTTGACATCAATAATATTACGAAACTTTTCATATTTTCCATAGGGGATAACATAGTATGGATGATCATTATCATCCGGTTCAAAACTAACGTCTAATAGAATCATATCTTTATGAATCGAGCGTACATGCCTTTTCACATCTTTATTAAAAAATGCTGAAGGTACATAGGTCATATCAACTTTGACAAGCTCTGCTTCAGCACGCTCATCTTCAGCACTCATTTTAATATATCCAGGGACTTTATCTCCTTTGAGCCACTTAAAGAAACCTGTATATTCAATTGGGGTCACCCAGTAAAGATGATTGTCGATTTTTTGAATCGTTGATTCCCCTAGATCATAATAAGAGGAATGCTTAAGTTCACCAATAAGCTTTTCACTACGGTATCTTGCATATTTTTCTGGTACAACAGGGATATGTTTTTCATCAATAGCGGAAACTTCCTTTTTCGCAATTGTTACCTTTTGTTTAACAAACTCGTATTTATCATTTGTGATCGTTATCGGATAAATAAAGGTAAAATATAGCCCTCCAATGATAAACGCGATACCTAGTAAAGGTGTCAGTACCCCGTATTTCACTTTGATAAATGGGATATCGAGAATGAAAAAGATGCCGATAATATACAAGCCATAGCTTATAAATGCTTCCCATGTATGATCAATAAGACCGAAATAGGTAAGAACAAAAGTAATGACAATTCCCGCAATTAAACGTAATCCTTGAAAATACAAAAATGCCTTCACTTTATAATAGTTTTTCCATATAAATGGGTTTAATGTTAATGCAAATAATGAAATAAGATAGTACATATTATTCCTCCATTTGTATGTCTCTTGAATAGAAAGAATATCGATCTATTCGACTACTTAACTTACTAATACGTGTTTACCTGAAAAAAGTTTCATTATTAGACAAGAACAAATGCACGGGGCTAGGCGCTGAAGCTAGACAAAGTAGATATTTATTAGAAACATTAAACATAAAAAAAATTATACTCCCTCTTACCTTTCAAAAAATACCCCTTTCAGGAATCTTTTATATTATGTTGAAGTAAGTTTAGGTAGAAGACTTTTGCGAAAGGGTGAGAAATGATGAATTGGACACAAATTTTATTAGTTATTATTTTTATTTTAATGGTAGCTGTTTTTGTAGTTCCAATTGGCTTTTATTTTTGGATATCTTACCGTGATGCACGTCAGAAAGAGCATGCTGTATTACGAAATTATCCAGTTTTAGGTCGTATTCGGTATATTGTCGAAAAGATTGGACCTGAGTTACGGCAATATTTATTTTTAAATAATGAGGAAGGAAAGCCTTTTTCAAGAAATCAGTATGAAAGTATTGTAAAATCGGGCAAGTACAAAGAAAGAATTACCTCCTTCGGTTCTGAACGTAATTTTGAGGGATCAGGATTTTTTCTTAAAAATGCAATGTTTCCAACTCAGCGGGAAGATTTAAGGATTGTGCAACAACCAAAAATATCTACATATCTTTATAAAATTGATAATGAAAAACTGTTGAGCAGAAAAGAGCATTCTGAAAAAGCGGATGTCGATCCCTATTATTTATCCGAACACGATCAAATCATCATTGGAAAAGGTCGGTGTATGAAGCCATTTCATGTAAAAGGGTTAATTGGACAATCTGCGATGAGCTACGGTTCTCTTGGCAAAAACGCAATTACCGCTCTTTCGAACGGGCTTGGGTTAGCGGGGGGAACATGGATGAATACCGGTGAAGGTGGGTTGTCCTCGCATCATTTGAAGGGGAATGTAGATATCATTGCTCAGATTGGACCGGCCCTTTTCGGTTACCGTACAGATGATGGAGAATTTTCGTGGGAACGTTTTAAGGTAAAAAGTGAAATCGAACAAATAAAGGCGTTTGAAATAAAGTTGGCCCAAGGAGCAAAAATTCGTGGCGGACATGTGGAAGCGGAAAAAGTAACACCTGAAATTGCAGAGATTCGAAGTGTTCCGCCATGGACAATGATTGATAGTCCCAATCGTTTTCGTCAGTTCCACGATACAAAGGGATTATTAGACTTTGTTGAACAATTAAGAGAGATTGGCGGCAAACCTGTTGGTATTAAAATTGTTGTCGGTAATCGTGAAGAAGTAGAACAATTGGTCAAAACAATGGCACAGGAGGAGAAAGTTCCCGATTTTATAACAGTTGATGGTGGAGAAGGCGGAACGGGAGCCACCTATCAGGAATTAGCGGATGGTCCGGGATTGCCTCTATATACAGCACTTCCAATTACGCATGAAATGTTAAAGAAATACGATTTGCGTAATCATGTGAAACTTATTGCTTCAGGAAAATTAGTTACTCCCGAAAAGATGGCCTACGCTCTTTGCTTAGGGGCCGATTTAATAAATACAGCACGTGCCTTTATGATCTCAGTCGGTTGCATTATGGCGCAAACCTGTCATTCGAACACATGCCCAGTCGGAGTAGCGACAACTGATCCAAATCGCGAAAAAGCTTTAGTAATCGAAGAAAAAATGTATCGTGTCTGCAATTATGTCATTTCAACAAGAGAAGGATTATTTAATCTTGCTGGAGCAGCCGGCCTAGCCTCCCCAACCGAATTCAATGAAAACCACCTTATGTTTCGCACATCAAACGGCCAATTATACTCCGGAAAAGAATACATGCAAGGCCTAATCAAACCATCAATCGACCAAATCAACCTTTAAACGGTGTCAGGCACCATTTATGCAAATTTCGCGATAATTATGCAGAAAAATGAATAAATGGTGTCAGATACCGAATGGCAAGTAGATGGAAACGGTTGTTCCTTCGTTCGGTTTGCTGTTTATTTTGATGGTTCCGTCGTGTAGATCAATGATTTCTTTTGAGATGGATAGTCCCAATCCTGCTCCGACTGCTTTAGCGTTGACTTGGTAAAATTTATCCATTAGCTTAGAAATTTGACTTGATTCGATCCCAATCCCCTCATCTTCAATCGAAATACAGACGCCTTTTCCCATTTTCTTCATTCGAATGATAATCTCCCCATCTACGTGTGAAAATTTGATGGCATTATCAATAATGTTTAAGAATACTTGTTTTAAGCGATTCGGATCTGCGTCGATAATAACTGGCAGTAGCTCACATATAATGGTAATCTTTTTTACCTCGGCTTTTTTCTCAAGCTGCAATACTGCTTGTTCAATAATTCGGTCAACCTGTATTCCCTCTTTGTAAACCTTTAAGTGATTCGCTTCTAAACGCGAAAAATCCAACAAATCCTCAACCAATCCAATTAAACGATTCGTCTCATTTGAAATGATTGTCATCCCTTGCTCAACTTCTTCTTTCGTCAAATCATCATAGGAACGTAGCGTTTCCGACCAGCCTTTTATACCCGTTAATGGCGTCCTTAACTCATGAGAAATCGAGGAAATAAATTCATTTTTCATTTTATCTGTTCGTGCAATTTCATCAGCCATAAAATTTAGCGATTGCGCAAGCTCACCAAGTTCATTTTGATATTTTTCATCAACTCTTGCTTTGAAATGTCCCTTCGCCATCGATGTAGAAAATTCAATAATTTTTTTTATCGGATTCACGAAGGAGTTTGCTAATTTTAAACTAATAAGAAAAACAATAATTGCCACAATACTCCCAATTACAAGCATTTCGAACAACAGTGTATTCATCATTTTATTTACCTGGGACAATGAAGAAATATATTTCAATACACCTACAACTTGTCCTTGATACATTAAAGGTGTATACACAGATAGTACTTCTTCCTTATTATCCTCCGTAGTTTCAACCGAATAGTTGGAATGACCTTCAAGCACAGCCGGGTCAATTGGAATAATTTCATTTTTCACTTTAAATCCGGACGAGGATTGAATAATTTCTCCTTTACGGCTAAGTAGCTGTAATTCTGCATATTCATAATTGAAATTATCCATAATATCCCCGCTCATTTCTCTGATATTATTGTTGGACAACGTATTATATTTGTTAAAAAATGACGAAGAGGTTTCTGCATGGTTTTCCAGTGTGTTGGCGATTCCTCCATAATAATATTGCTTAAGAAAAATACTAAATAGCCCAATGAAAAGAAAGAGCATTAACACAATGATTGTCATAAAATATAAAATTACTTTCCTCTTCATACGTCATGGCCCTTCCATCTATAAAATAATTGTATGGGAAATAACTTATTCAAAATCTTCACCTAATAAATGAAAATAAACTTGGTATTCACTCATCTTTGCTTGTGACTGAGTGACAAACGTATACTTTCCGGATTTAGTAATTACACGGGAATTTGTTGAAGTTAGTGACTCATGATTTGGATACCACTGTATATCAAATACGATATTTTTTTTAGGTAAATCAATAATTTTTAATGAATTCTTTCCTCTTTCCACCGTCACATTCATCCACCATTTTTTAGGAATGACAACGTAAAATCCGTGTGTGACGTCTACATATCTTTCCTCAACTTTCGTGCCTTTCCCTTTTGAATCATACTGTGTATATGTTTCTATCCATGGCGTGTCGGAATATGGGGCATCTTCCCATCCTTGAGGTTGATACATATTTCCAACTTCAGTAATCTCGTCATCATTTACATCTCTTGAATCAAGATAGTAAGCTTTTAATAATTGTCGTTCGTCTATTTTTATTCTTTCTAATTGCTGATTTGATAATTTTATAATATCGGTCCACCCTGAGTGTGCACCTATTCCGGAGTCTAGAAATAGTGCCTTCCGGTGATCGCTTAATTGACCAATGAAGACATTCTCGATTCCATTTACATATTCACGCAATTTCAATTTTGAGATTGTCTCTATTTTTTTATGCCTCCATTGCAATAATTGTACATTTACATTTTTAGATCTGTTAAAAGTAACAAGCGATATATCTGGAACTTTATCGTTATTAAAATCATCTACGACAACATCAGTGTATTGTTTTGTAAAAAACCTGTTTAATGTATGGCCTTTCATTGTGTAAATATGCAATTCCCTCGTCATATTTTCCGGCAAAATTTCAGTTCCGGGATAAGTGGAATCTGTTCCAAGTGCGATATCCTTCCTGCCATCTTGATTTATATCAGCAAAATAAAGCGTATGAAGCTGGTAACCACCAACCTGTTCATGGATTGTTTTTACCCAGCTATTATTTTTCTTTTTAAAAATTAATACATGAATGAATTTCATAATTCTTAGCCCTTGTGTATCAAGGGGTTTAAGAGATAAAAAAAGAAGTACCTCCCCAAATCTTGTATAATGGTAGTTGACCAGTAAGCCCCCATTCAAACAACGCATATAAATGATCAGCACCCCTTAGTACAATAATCGTATCAATTAAGGAGGTGCTTTTCCTATGTCACAACAAAAACTAACAATCGTCCCCGTTTCAATACAACCAGAAAAAAATATTATAACATCCACAACTTCGAAAGATCCTTCAAATAGCTTTTGCACAATCAAAATTGAAGCTGCTGAAATTTCCTTCTTCAACGGCGTAGATGAGCACATCATCCAAACGGTCATGAGGGAGTTGAAAAATCTATGAAACATGATTATACCAGTGTAAAAAACATTTATATTATTTGCGGTAAAACAGATATGAGGAAGGGAATTGATGGATTAGCAACGCTAATTCAAGATTCTTTCGAACTTGATCCATATGGAGATTCTATTTTCCTTTTCTCTGGTTGGAGTAAAGACCGTTATAAATGTTTATATTTTGATGGCGATGGTTTCGCCATGCTTTATAAGCGACTAGATGGAGGAAAACTTCAATGGCCAAAAGATGAAAATGAAGTACGTAAACTTTCGCAACAGGAGGTTCGCTGGTTGTTAGAAGGGTTGTCCATTCAGCAACCAAAGGCCATTCAAAAATCACAAAAAGGAGTATTCTAAACAAGCTAGAAATGTTGGTTTATAGCCATTTTCAACTTCGCTTTCTACGTTAAAAATGTTATAATATAACTAACTTATGGTGAACGAAAAGTGGTGAAATAAATGGTTAATACTTCTTCCAATAACAAGAATCCATATGGGAAATTAATTCGACTTCTCGAAGAACAATTGGCTCATTCAAATCAACAAAACAAAGACTTATCGAAAAAGCTAGATCAATCAACTAAACAGATTGAAGCGCTAACTGAACAAATTCGCCATTTAACAAAACTTTTATATGGATCGAAATCCGAAAAATCGAAATACAACGTACCAGATGGGCAAGGCTCATTATTTGATGATGACCCGGCTTTTAGCGAACCTGAGCACACAGAAGAACAAAGCCAACAGACAATCTCTTATACTGTTGTACGAAAAGTTAAATCAAAAAAACGAAATGATTCCTTGCATGATGGTATTGAAGTAGAAGCTATTCACCATCATCCGAAAAATACAATCTGTGACTGTTGCCAAGGGCAAATGATTGAAATTGGTAGTACACTTGTACGTGAAGAAGCAAAATTTATTCCTGCAAAAATGATGAAAGTACAGCACATTGAACATGCGTATGAATGTAAAGACTGCAAAGTTGATTCATCACAGCCAGCACAAATCAAACGCGGGAAAGCACCACAACCAGCGATTCAGCGTAGCATCGCAAGTCCTAGCGTACTTGCCAAAGTCATCTATGATAAATTTGCACAATATTTACCTCTTTACCGTCAGGTAAAGGAATGGAATCGCTATGGACTGAATACCAATGATAAAAACCTATCGAATTGGGTTATCCGTGTAGCACATGATTGGCTGTTACCTGTATACGAACGAATGAAAGAGTTGATGATGGCAAAATCGGTTTTGCATGTCGATGAAACATACGGACAAATTATCAACCGATCCGATGGGAAATCTGGCCAAGCCAATGCGTATAATTGGGTGTTTCGAAGTGTGCCAAGCCAAGGGCCAACAATGACTCTCTTTCAAAGCGCATTATCTCGAGCTCGATCTGTCCTTGAAAGTTTTATTGAAGGCTTTTCTGGAACGATTGTGTGTGATGGTTATTCTGCTTATGATAAGTTGGAAGGCGTTAATTTCGCAAATTGTTGGGCGCATGTTCGTCGTTATTGGCTGAAAGCTGATAGCAAAAATGGTAGAATCGGTGTGAAATATTGTGATGATTTATATCGACTAGAAAGGCAATTTAAACGTTTGTCTCCGAGTAAACGAAGAAAAAAACGTCAAAAGTACTCGAAGCCAATCGTGGAGGAATTCCTTCACTGGGTTGAAACATCACCATTTTACGGAAAAAATGCGTTAGCAAAAGCAGCTGAATACACATTAAACAGGGCAAATGGACTCAAATTATTCCTGAATGATGGGCGAATTGAAATGGATAATAATCCAGCCGAGAACGCCATCCGTCCCAACGTTATAGGAAGAAAAAATTGGCTCTTTAGTGTAAGTGAAGCTGGTGCAAAAGCGAATGCCATCTGTTTAAGTATTGCTGAAACTGCCAAAAGTAACGGCGTTGATTTCTATGAATATATAAAGAAACTTTTTACGGATTTACCAAATCTCGGCGTCCAACAAAACCCTGAAATTTTAGATCAATACATGCCCTGGTCAAAAATGATTCAGGCAGAATGTAGCAAATAAATGAAATAGCCGTAATTCGATTAAAAAAGTCAGAATTTACGGCTATTTACGATGCGTACCGAAAGGTACACTTATTTTTTATAATTCGGGCTTACGTTGACCACAAACCATAAAAAGACTGGAGGAGTACTTCTTATGACTATTATACGACAACCTAGCCTATTTGGCATACAGGAATTATTTGACATGGAACCTACCCAAAAATATGAAGCCATTATTTCAGCGGTAGATTTGGATTCGATGTACCATCAAGTGGCGAAAAAATCACGGTTGGGTGCACCGGAAGAACTAAACTATGCAGCCATGATTATCTCCACCTTTGTAAGATACATAGAGCGCATCCCTACGATGAAGGATCTTATAAAACGTCTTCATGATGATCTAGCTTTTAAGTTAAATTGTGGCTTTTTGGTTTCTGATCATGTGCCTTCAGAATCCTCCTATTCACGTCTCATAACGAAATTGGAGGAAAGCGATATCCTTGAGAAAGAACAAGAAAAAGTGGTCCTCCAGGCTATTGCAGAAGGTTTCATCACGGATGATACAGTGGTAGTGATGCAACCCATTTTGAAGCACGAGACCAAGCGACCAAAAGAAGAAAAGCCAAAATCTGAACCCCAAAAACGTGGTCGGAAATCAAAAGATGAGCGTGACGGGTGGCTTAAAGAACAAGCTGAAACGGAAGCCAATTTACCTTTATATGATAGAAAAATTGTGGTAATTAGATGTTCCCCTAGCCGAACTACGTGCCGAAGTTCCCCAAGACCCTAAATGGGGCGTGAAAAAGAACTCAGAAGGACAAAATGTTTTTGGTTTGGCTACAAAGGTCATTTAGCCGTTGGTACATCAAGCCAATACATTCTACAGGCTCTTTTTTCATCTGGGAGTCTAAATGATGGTAAGGCGACTATCCCTTTACTGAAAGGAATTCAGGAACGCCTTCACCTTCCATTACGTTATCAAACAATGGATGCGGGCTATGACTATGAACCCATATACGAGCAGGTACATCGAATGGGACAACAATCCGTCATCGCGTATAATAAGCGAAATGAAGGGGAAATCATTGGCTATGATAAACACTTTGCCCCAACTTGTTTCAGAGAGCATTCTTATCGTTATGATAGTTTTGATCCTAAATATGAAACATTGAAATACACAAGACCAAAGGAATGCAGCGACTGTCCCTTAGCTAATGAAGGTATTTGCCAAAAGGTTTATAAAGTGAAAATCACTTCAGACCTTCGCAGATATACCGCACCAGCACGCGGGTCACAAGCATGGAAAAACATTTTCAAACGTCGTACTGCCGTAGAACGGGTTAATGCCTATCTGAAAGAATTCTTTCAACTGAACAATGTTCGCTATCGTACTGGGAAACGTGCAAAAATTCATTTTGACATGGTAACCCTTATTTATAATGCTTCAAAGTTAGCCGCAGACCGAATTAATGTACAATTAAATCAGCAACAAGTAGCATGATTTCTGTTTTTAAAAATATATTTTAGAAATTCTGTAGGATTCTGTATTTTTAAAAAGAGCAATTATGAAATTGACTCACATATATTTCGCGATCGAATTCTTCATTTCTGTAAAAAACGATCGCTTCATCAACATGATCTCCGTCAATATCGACCATGTGAATTGTTTCTTTCGTCGAACTCTTAATAGGAGTAACAAGAACGGCACCCGCAGGCATTGCCTTCTTAATTGCTTTCGTTAAAAATTGCTTATTCTTTGATAACTGCGGAATTTGAATCAGCGATGTCGGAGATTTACCCAAATCACAACCTGTTATCAAGATGATGCTTATAAATACCATCAGATATATAATTAAACGTTTCATCCCAGCTTTACCTTTCTACAAACAATTAGTCAAATCATTATTATTCTTTGAATCGTAAATAGTATCCTACAAAATCCCCTTAACATCTATCCCACTAGAATAATACCAGTATACAGCCCCCACCACCAAAAATGGTAACAAAGAAGTAACATATGGTGTCACATATGGTGTCAGGCACCATTTATGCAAATACTTTAATAATTATTCTCAAAAATGCATAAACGGTGTCAGGTACCGTTTATGCATTTTTGAGATTATTTATACACAAATATGAATAAATGGTGACAGGTACCTATGGGAGGGGTGTTCAATGGATTGTTGTTTTTACTTTATAGGGAATTTTTCTTATGATTTTGAGTGTACATTTCAATTGAGATATCGCCACCAACGAGAGGTGGCTATAGTATTAGGATCAAGTTGGCTACATTTTTAATTGGTATTCGTATATCAACTGATCCAATTTTTGACTATATGCTACAGTGTCCATATTTTTCAATCCTTTATTCAATCCCTCTTCTATCATTTTTTGTCTTAGTTTTTCAATCTTTTCTTTTAATCTAAACTCATCATATGGCATGGGCCTTTTCTCCCGCTTTCGAGCAAATTTACTATTTTTATAAATATTATGTAAAAATTTTAGTAAAATTGGAATAGATTCGACAATAGTTTTAACAAAATGACAAAAAATTCCTTTACACGACAAAATACAAACAAAGAAATCTCCTCATACCATTTAAATAATCTTAAAAAGGTCATCTACTTTTACGCTTTCGAAAATTCCTTTTATTTTCAATGAAAAATACATGAACTCCTTTCCACAGTACAAAGTTCAAATGATTTTTCACATTTATCATATACGTGTTATGTATTTAACGGTCAAGCAATTTAGGCAAAAAGAAATCGTTAAAAAGGATGAGGCGTTCTATAATTGTTATATGCAGTCTTGAAAGAATGTCGATATTTGCAAGGTTTCACTTTAAAAAAATGGCGGTACTATATTAATAGAATCAAATCAATTGGAAGGTTTAGATGGCATCTTAAAAAAATCTCTGCATGTACAATCCTTAATAAAAGGACGAAAGGAGAATTTAAAAGTGAAAATCAAAGTTCGTAGTTGGAGGTCGCTAACAATTCAAGACAAACTATTTATTTTAAGAGCTATTAGTCTAAACTCAAAAATGAAATCAAGAACGTAATAATCCTTTGCCCGAAATCTATTATGTCTTATGAGTATACAACCCGATTTTTCATCAAGGAAAAACCGTGCAGTTGTGCACGGTTTTGACACTTTTATAACAGATTATGCTCCATCTTTTGAAACTTCCATATTTTTTGGTACGTTCTTATTGTATAGCGGAACTATAAATAGTAATCCGATAATGAAGAGAGCAGCTGCGATTTCGTACATAGGGACGATGGACCACTGTGCTTTTAATGCCCCAGCAACACTCATAGTTACTACCATTGATCCTGTGAAAAGTGGGCTTAATGTTCCATTTACCCTCCCAATGAAATCAGCTTTCGTGTTTTGAAGAATCATCGTATTAATACCAATTTGGATACTCGGCATAAAAAAGCCGCATACAAACTCTGCTATTAATGTGATCCATAAAACGGTGGAAGCACCAATTATACTCATCCCGATTGCATTGGCTAGCATTCCTAAAACAAGTAGTTTTTGCGGAGGTGTACTTTTCGAAAAGACCATTGAAAAAGCTCCACCAATAATCATACCAGCCCCATTTACCATAAGAAGCCATTGTAAATTTTCTTTATGCAAACCTAATCGTTCAGTTACTAAAAAGATATTAAGCGGCTGAATTAAGCCGATCGCAAGACCCGCTGCCATAAAACAAATACCGAGTAGTTTTAATTCCTTTTTGGCTAATACATATTGAATACCACTTTTCATTTCTTGCCAAAGCGATGTTGCTTTTGTTTCTCTTTCCATCGAGTGGTCTGCAGGAATTAACGTTAAAGCAGCGGCTGATAAAAGGAAAGCAACCCCAGTAATAGCAATCGAAACATCAATACCAAATTGTTGGAATACAAATGTTCCAAGAATTGGACCTAAAATCATAAAAATTGCAAAAATGGTTTGATAAATGGACATCGCTGATTGAATTAATTCTTCCTTCAAATGCATTTTAAATAACTTCATTCCGGAAGGCTGTGAAAATTGGGAAAGAATTGATGAAATTAATGTAGCAAAGAAAACTGCTTTCCAAGTACCGTAAACTAGAGCTAAAATAACTGCAAAGATTGAAACGGCACTTAAAACATCACACCAGATCATCGTTTTTTTCGGTTTCCATCGGTCAGCAAACGTTCCACCGATAAAGGAAAAAATAAAGATTGGAGCAAATTCGGCAACAGATATCATCGAAACGGCAAATGGATTCCCATTTGTTTTTTCCATGACGTATAATAATACGGCAAAATTTCTAACCCAAATACCCACCTGTAAAAATAACGCAGAAATAAAAATGGCTTGAACAAATCTGTTTTTAAATAATTGTCCCATAGGATTCTCCTCTTCATATTAAAATGTTCTGTTGTTGGATGATGAGCAAAATACTAAGAAAAGATGCTCATTTCCAATATAGAAATAACCTATTTTATTCTAGTTTTAGCTAACTAAACTATTTTTCCCAAAATTAAAACCCCCTATTCGAGCATTTCTCAAATAGGGGGTCATCTAGAACCATAAAAGGACACTGTACAGTCGGGTTTTCCACCTCTGTACAATCATCAACTTATAAATGTATAGACTAATCCTATTTTTGAAAAATGCTTCGTGACTATAACGAATGTTTTCATAAAAATTAGGATTAGTTTTTCATCGCCCTTTGGTTCACTCCTTCGTTTAATGGTGTTAACAGTTTACCCTAAATATAAATTTATTTCAATCACTTTTTTTAGCCTTTACTATGATCAAAACTGAGCATAGTGTCAGGTACCGTTAATGGACATTTGTGCTCATATGATAGACACTTAAATTTTTAAAACAAAGTGCTATGAAAAGGACAGGGCGCTTCATAATTTGTATGAAGCGCACCTGTCCTTTCTTATCGGTTATGTCGTTTTTTTAGTTTTCTTCGTTTTTTAATCGGGACTTGTGAAGTAAAATAAAGAATTTGTTTTCCTTTCTTTATCCCGAAACATGACAGTAGGCCTGAAAGCAAGTGTGGCGATATACTTTCTCTTGTCTCAAAAGAAACACTCTTCTCGACTAAATCAACGATTAGTTTAATATTCAAATGATTTTCTAAATTTTCGTGGTGAATTTCAATTTTAAGTGAATTCCATTCTTTAAGTGGTGTAATTGGAACAAAAGATGATGAATTCGATGATAAAGCAATACTTTGAAGGGCGTGATGAAACTGAAACTCAGAATACACTTTCACTAGTTTCTCACCAACCGCTTTGCCATGACAAATTAATTGATAATCTCCATGTATGCCTTGTCCATTGGATAAAATTTCTCTAAAGTGAAAAAGAATATCCCCCACGTCTCCTTTCTATTACTTTTATACTAGGAATATAGCAACATTTAGTACAATTGTAAAATAAAATTGAATATTGTTAATATTTTATTCAAAAAAAGACTATAAATAAATATTCGTAATAGGAATATTGTATTTTTTCTAGTAGTAAAACCGCTATCTTAAAATTAAAAAGAGATAGCAGGTGTTTGTATGTCCATTCATGAACGATTTAAATTGATTCGCGAAGAATTAAACCTAACACAAGAAGAACTCGGTGCTAGAATGGGACGTAAACAATCAGAAATATCAAAATGGGAAACTGGAAAACAAGCACTGAGTGCAGAGATACTTGATGATTTTATTAAAGTAACCAATCTATCAAATAACCATCTGATTTATTTAATGCGAGGACCAGAATCTGAATCTGAATTCGGAGAGGACCTTGAACCAATGATCATAAGGGAACAGTTTGAAGACGCTGAAATGCAGCGTGTAATTGAGATATTTAAAAATGAAACCGAGCTCAGAAAAGAATTCAGTCTTATTTCTAACTATCCAAATAAACAACGGCGCAGACTCATTAATAATATAATTTCCATTTTGAAAAACGAAAGAGAGTAATAAAATTTCAATTACAATTTTTCTTCGCGCTCCCCTTTTTTATTCTCTGTTGTATCGGTTTCTCCCTTGGTAGGTGCACTATTTTTCCAGTTGGTAATATAAAGATAGCGCTGAATGACTCGTATAAGTATTTCTCATAATTAACAACCAAGGGATCATTAAAGTAGGAAAAGATTTGGGTGGTAGAAACTAGAGAGTTTTCTTCCCCGAATATATATGTTCGGTAGCTACTCCATGGATAATCTTCCAAACGTTGAACAATATTAGCTCTAATCGGGTTTAAGTGAATATATTTATTCACTTCTAGTTCATAATCGGGCCTGTCAATTTGTTCCGCTCCGTAACGACTTTCAAATACATGACCGGTAAAATCATACCGTTTATTAAAATATTTAGCGTATTTTGTATGAACTTGTTTCATTATTTCGCCAGGCGGGTGCTTGATCGTTTCAATCTGAAGATGGATATGATTGGTCATTAAGCAATAAGTATAAAGTTTAAACGGAAATTTCCCCATCGCCTCGCGCAAAAAATGTAAATACATACTACGATCTTGATCATCAAAAAATAAATTACTTCTCCTAATTCCGCGACTAGTAATATGATATTTTGCTCCCTCAAACCAAATTCGCGGTTTCCGAGGCATAAAGTTCCCTCCTTTTTTTGGTAAAATGGTACCTGACACCTGGTGTCAGGTACCATTTATTCATTTTACTGAATAATTATTCTTATTTATTCATTTGCCATTTGTCTTTTTAACTATGTTTCCACGGATTGTAATTTTTCCTTGGAGCTCTAGGTCGAAGAGTTCATTCATGAGGTCTTCGTTATTCATATTCAATTGCAATGCAAGTTTTGGTATCGAGGTTGCTGTTGTGAGAATGGAGAGAATTGGATGTGATCGTAGTTTCTGAATAAGATTTTGCTCATAAAGTATTGGCAAATTTTTTACTGCATCCAGACTTTCGATTCCTAAAAAGGGGATTGCTCCTTGTTCAAGTAGTTGGTTTGTTCCAACTCCTTCTTTCACATAAAGTTGATTAGGAACAGCCAAAATCCTTCTTCCATGATTTCTTGCAAACTGCGCTGTCCATAGAGCCCCGCTGTTTTTACCTGCTTCTACTATAATCACTTCGGTTGACCATGCACTAATTAATGCATTTCTTTGCAGGAAATGTTTGGGCTTTGGTAATGTTCCCGGAGGGTATTGTGAGAGGATTATTCCGGATTCTAAAATTTTATCATAGAGTCTACGTTGTTCTTTTGGATAGCAAACATCCACTCCACCCCCTAGAAAGATAATCGGATATCCTCCCTCCTTTACACATGCCGCATGTACATAGCTATCTATTCCCTTTGCAAATCCACTCACGATTGGAATATTTAAATACGCAAGCTTTTCTCCAAGCTCCTCAGCCACATTTCTTCCATATGTTGTACACCTTCTAGAACCAATGACTGCGATTGCTGTTTCGTACTTTTTGAAATTTCCTTTATAGTATAAAATGACAGGAGATTCTTTACACTCCTTTGCTAGAATAGGGTAAAAACGATCATGAATGGTTAACAGTTTAATATCATTTTGTTGCATCCGATTGATTATTAATTCTGATTCGTTCAAACTTTTACTATTAATAATCGCAGAAATGGCTGTTTTTCTTATCCCTTTTATATTTCTTAATTCTTCTTCTGTTGCATCATAAATTCTTTTAGGTGTTTGAAAATGGTTGATTAACTTTTTTTGAGTAATAGGTCCGACATTTTTCAACAAGCTTAACCAAATCCAAAATATTTCCATTTTCTATATTTTACCCCCAATAAATGTTTGGTCCTCTTTTTCCATATCACGGCTTTGTAAGCTTTTTCTTATATGTGAAATACGAATATTCTCTTCCCCCTCTATATCAGCAATGGTTCTTGCAACTTTGATAAATTTATGAATGGCACGTCCACTATAATAATAACGTTTGGCCGCTTGACGAAGTAGGTTTTTTGACTCTTTATCAAGCTGACAAAATGTTTGGATTAAAGAAGGAGTCAGCTGGGCATTACAATTAATCAATGGGATGTTTTTATACCGTTCCTGTTGGATTTTTCTTGCCTGCTCAACTATTTTTCGGAGTTCACTAGAACTTTTCCCTTTCGTTTTGTTTTCAAAAAAATCAACCATGCCAACGTATTTTTGAATATCCATCCTATCCAAAATTGGACCAGATAATTTTTGCCGGTATTTAAATATTTCATAATCTGTACATTTGCATCGATTTTGACCAAAAAACCCACATGGACAAGGGTTCATCGCACCAACAAGCATAAAATTGGCTGGATAGGTATGGGTTCCCCACACACGTGAGATTGTAACTGTTTTATCTTCTAATGGCTGCCTTAATGAATCTAATGTCTTTCTACTAAATTCCCCCAATTCATCTAAAAACAAAACTCCATGATGGGCTAGTGATATTTCACCAGGCTTAGCAAAAGGACCACCGCCTATAATCGAATTCGTTGATGCATTATGGTGAGGAGCTCTAAAGGGTCTTTCCGTCATCATTCGATTACTATTCTTTAATAAATTTGCAACACTGTAAATTTTCATTACTTCCAATGACTCTTCTTCTGATAAGGAAGGTAAAATAGTGGGAATTCGCTTAGCTATCATTGACTTGCCGCATCCTGGCGGGCCAATCATAAGAAAATTATGACCGCCTGCCGCGGCAATAGTAATGAAATTGATCAACCATTCTTGTCCTTTTACATCTTGGAAATCTAATGATGTATCTGAAGATTGGGAGTCTACTAAATCTAAGGAGTCATCTATTGTTGGTGGTGAATCATTATTGAGGAGGGAAATAACTTCTGTTAATGTATTACATCCGTAAACATCGATCCCTTTTACTAATTTCGATTCCTTAACATTTTCTTTTGCTACTATCAATTTTGTAATGTTCTCTTCCTTTGCCTTCATTGCCATTGGCAAAATTCCCGAAACAGGGCGGATGGAAGAATTTAATGAGAGCTCGCCGATGAAACCTGTCTGTTTTATTTGCTTTGCTTTAATTTGATTCGTTCGAAGGAGTAGACCAATCGCCATTGCTAAATCAAAATGAGTACCGGTTTTTTTCATATCAGAAGGTGCCAAATTAAAAATAACTCGTTGCAGAGGGAAGTGATAATTAGCGTGCATGATAGCTGCTTCCAGCCTCTCCCTAGCTTCCTTAATCGCCTTATCTCCTAATCCTACAATAGACACTGAAGGCGTACCGATAAGAACATCAGTCTCTACTTCAACGACATTCCCCTCAACCCCTGATAATGTAAAAGTATATACTGTAGAAGCCATTTTTCATCTCCTTATAAAATAATGATTTTAAGTAGAAAAGACAAAACACATTGGGATAACAATTATGAATATTTGATTTTAAGAGGATACAAATAAGTGACATGTAACTGGATAGATAACATAAGGATAGAGGGGGTTACAAAGATTAAAGAGTTTATAAAGATTATAGAAATTAAAGAGAAGACGTCCACCTTAAAACCTTTCGACAAAAACTACTAAAACCCTTCAAAACTTTAAAAAAAATTCTGCTTCCCTCTAACAAATTCATCGATTAAAATGTGAAAAACTACACATAGTGTCAGGTACCGTCATTGGAAAATTCAGCTTTTAAGTCAATTTAGGGTTTTTTGTCATTTTCAGATTTTTCGCCAAAACTTCTTCCATCTTAACTTAAATGGTGGTAAATTATTGAAGGAGGCGAAACTATGAAAATACAAAAAGTAGTTATTAGTTTTATTTTATTACTTTCCTTTGCTCTTTTCCCTAGCACGACCCATGGGGCAAGTAAGGATCTTTATGTTCATTTTATTAATGTTGGACAGGGCGATAGTATCTATATTAAGACGCCTAAGGGTGATGATATCTTAATTGATGGAGGAAATCGTGACGGCAGTGATGTTGTAGCTTATTTAAAAAAACAAAAAGTAAAGGATATTGAAGTAATGATATCCACTCATCCTGATGCAGACCATATAGGTGGACTCGATGAAGTACTAAAAGCATTTAAAGTGAAGTCAGTATATGCACCAAAAGTAAGCCATACAACAAAGGCATTTAAAGAATTTTTAACGGCTGTTAAGCATGAGGGGCTAAAAATTAAATCTGCTACTAAAGGGGTCTCACTCCCTATTAAAGGTGTATCAGCAAAATTTATTGCACCAGTAAAAACCTATAGCAAAAGTGATTTAAATGATTGGAGTGCTGTTTTAAAACTTACATACGGAAAAAAATCATTTATATTTACAGGTGACGCCGAAATAAAATCCGAAACAGATATGATTCATTCAAAGCAATCGTTAAGAGCAGATGTATTGAAGGTAGGACACCACGGGGCAAGCACATCCACTAGTACGGCATTTTTAAAAGCTGTTCACCCAACCTATGCTGTTATTTCTGTTGGAAAAGGAAATCACTATGGACATCCAACATCCACTGTTCTAAATCGATTAAACAGCAATAAAGTGAAAGTATTTCGAACTGATAAACAAGGAACAATCATTGCAAAAACGGATGGAAAGTCTCTCTCTTTTAACACCAAACCGGTTAGTTCAACGTCTAGTGTGTCCAAATCTAGTAAAAAAGGGAAAGCTTCCTATAAGTTATCTGCAAAATTAGATAAAACAAGACCAAAGCAATACAGTACGGTACATTTAACTGTAAAGGGTATTCCGAGCGGTACATACAAAGCTGTATTTCATTATAAAAGTAAAGACACCATTTATAATGGAAAAATCGGAAAGCCCCTTCCTGTAAAAATTAGCCGTGCATCTACAAGTTTTCGAGTAAAAATTGATGTAACCGCAAAATATAAAGGGAAATCATATAAAACGCAAACTTCATTTATTCCTAAATAAGGAAGGTTTTCAAATGAAATATATTATTGACCGCTTTGAAGGTGAAATCGCTGTTTGTGAAACAGAAGAAGGAAAAATGATTGAGATTGATAAACGTTCCATACCCGCAAAAGCTAAAATTGGCGACGTATTAATCCTAGTCAAAGGTCAGCTTGAAATTGATCAAAAATCAACCCAACAAAGAAGAAAAGAAATCAAAAAACTTATGAACGAAGTCTGGGACGATTAAAATGTGAACAACTACACAAAGTGTCAGGCACCGTGGAAAACATAGTTGTTTGTCCATGAGCGGTGCCTGACACTTTTTATGATTTATGCTTTTATTGCTTGTGTGAATTGTGGCAGGTGTTGTTTATGTGCTTCTAGCATTTCGTCTAGTATTTGTTTGGCTATTTTGTCAGATGGGACAAGTGGATTTATTGTCATTGCTAATAAAGCCGTTTTGTAATCTCCCGTCACCGCAGCCTCTGCCGCAACACGTTCGAACGATTTAATTTGCTGGACAAGACCTCTTGCGGCAACTGGAATATCCCCAACTGAAATCGGTCTAGGACCATCTTTTGTGATGACACAGTTCACCTCAACAGCCGAATCAGCTGGAATACTTGCAATCGCTCCATTATTTCTTGTATTTACTGGCTGAATATCGCGTTTGTCATTATAGATTGAATTAATAAGGCTGCATGCTGCATCACTATAATAAGCACCACCGCGTTTTTCTAATTGTGGAGGCTTCATATCTAATTCAGGATTTTTATATAATTCGAATAGATCCTTTTCTAACTTTTGAACGACTTCTGCTCTCGTACCAACAGTTTCTGCCGCTTCAAGCTCCTCCGTCAGCATTTCACCGGTTTTATAATAATAACGATGATATCCACATGGAATAACCCCCAATGCTCGGATAAAATCAGGCTCCCATGCTAACCCGGATATATTTTTCATTGTCATTTCATTCTTAGGATCAGCCATGCTGTCAATGACAGAATCTAGTATACTCACACCATCTAAATAAACATTTAAACCAAAAACCATGTGGTTCAAACCTGCAAAATCAACATGTATGCGACTTGGATCGACTTCTAATACTTTTGCAATTCCCATTCTCATTCCGATTGGAACATTACACAAGCCTACAACTTTCTTAATATTACTGTAACGAAGTACCGCTTCTGTCACCATACCAGCAGGATTTGTAAAATTCACAAGCCATGCGTCGGGACATAACTCTTCAATATCTTTGCATATATCTAAAATGACTGGAATTGTTCGAAGTCCTTTAAATAATCCACCTGGACCATTTGTTTCCTGCCCAATGACATTGTATTTTAGTGGAATGCGTTCATCCTTTGCACGAGCGTCCAATGAGCCTACACGGAATTGTGTCGTTACAAAATCGGCATCTTTTAACGCTTCTCTCCGATCGAGTGTTAAATGAATTTCAATCGGAATTCCCGCTTTTTGAACCATACGCTTAGCCAAGTTTCCGATTATCTCCAGCTTTTCCTTTCCTTCCTCAATATCTACTAACCAGAGCTCCTGAACCGGAAGCTCATCATATCTTTTAATAAAACCCTCAATTAACTCCGGAGTATAACTAGATCCTCCACCAATCGTTACAATTTTTATCCCTTTAGTCATGTCTGCCTCCTCTAGATTATGAAAGATTCTAATTTTAAATGTGATAGTTAATTATTTCACTACTGAATTTTTGCTAATTTCACCTTTCAAATAATGAATATCTTTATACATTCGAATCATTTCTTTTACTAAATCATTTATTGTTTCGACACTCATCATTTGATCCTCCGCGTGCATGATGAGTAGCGAAAAAGTAAGGTTATTCCCTGATGCTTCTTCTTGAATGAGCTGATGATGTGCTTTATGCCCCTCCGTTAAATACTGGAGGGATTCTTTCAACTTGTTCTCAGCTTCTTCATATCGACCTTCTCTTGCAGCATATAATGCTTCCATTACTAAACTTTTTGCTGTTCCCGCATTACTAATAATATTAAAAGCAACTAACTCCATTCCTTCCATCCATTTATTCCCCCTTTCTTTCTATTAAAATGGAAATCTTTCAAATAGGAGCTATATCCTTGTCTGTTAAGTTCCGCTCCAGGTTCTCGCTTTCCGTGAGAGATTCGGGAGCCTCCTCGCAGCTTCCGCTCCAATCTATGTGATTTAACCAAAAACTATAAATGCCTCAAATAAAGTACCTATTCTGTTAATAATTGGTACGTTTCAAAATGATGATATAAAGCACCGAGTACACCTGCATCATTCTTTAAATAGCAGCATTCAATTGGTACCTCTCCTCGATATGAAGGGAGCCGCTGGATGCGCCATGTTAGTTCATTTATTAAATCATCCCTTTGGCTAATGGCTCCGCCTAGGAGAATCTTGTTCGGATTAAAGAGAAAAAATAGATTGTAAATTGCAATAGAAAGGCTATCATAAAACTGGTTCACCTCATGCAATGCATGGGGGTCTCCCTTCTCATATGCCTCAAATACATCTAATCCTGACACCTCTTCAACAGCAACTCCTTTATAATGGGCAAATCGTTCACGCAATCCCCACAACCCGCCAGTACTGCTTAATGTGCATCTTCCTACAGTATTATTTTGCAAACCATTAGTTATCATATAACCAAATTCCCCAGCCATATAAGATGATCCACGGTATAATTGATTATTCAAGTAACAAGCGCCGCCTATCCCTGTGCCAATTGTCATACATAAAAAATCCGTTTCATGCTGTGCATTTCCCTTCCACTTTTCGGCTAAGGCAACACAATTCACATCATTTTCGACACTGACTGGCAATTGTAACTCTTTTTCTAAATAATCCTTAATATTAAATTGATTAAAATCTGAAATGGCTCCTCCCACCTCAATAAATCCACTATTTACATTGACAAATCCCGGAACACTTAACGCTATTCCTGAAAGTTGAACGTGCTCGTTTGTAATTTCTATTAAACGATTTAGGATTGATTGACCGGAATATCGATTTGTTGGGAACTTTCCTTTTTGAAGGAAAGTCCCATTTTCATCTAGCACTGCATACTTAGTATCTGTGCCACCGATATCAAAAGAAATATATTGTTTCAAAAAGCAACACCTCGTTTTTCATGGCATTTTTTTGTTAAACATATTACTCCAACACGCGCATCGCATAGTGTAATGCTGTACCATGAGGCGTTTCTTTAAAAACATTTTTTAAATGTTTAACTGTATCATCTGATGATAAGTTTGTTGTCACTAAAAAAATGGATTTTATTTTTTCAGATTTAGTTAACTTAACTGTTACTTTTTCATCCTTGTATTCTTCAAAAAACTCATTAATAAATTTAATTTGACCACATGAAATTTCAACAAATAATTCATTCATAATCGTTTTCTTTCCTTACGCTGTTTTTTCTGATTCTGAGCTACTGCTAATACCGCTGCTTGCTGCTTTGTTTGAGGCAATAACGAACGGTAGGTAGATAATGGTTGATACCGCAAGACACAGGAAGCCTATAATTAAAGCAACCCAGTTCCCGCCAGTACCGAGAAATGCAATAAGTGGTCCCGGTGTCGTCCACGGAACAGCATAGGCAATGGCAGGGATTAAGCCCGTTGATATTGCTACATAACCAATAACGACATTAACGGCAGGTACTATAATAAACGGAAGAATCAATATTGGATTTAATACAACCGGAAGCCCAAAAATAACTGGTTCGTTAATATTAAAAAGACCGGGAGCAATAGATAATTTACCGATTTCGCGATAATCCTTCCGCCTCGATACCAAAAATATCGCTATTAATAAACCAAGTGTCATACCTGATCCACCATAGTTA
Source organism: Heyndrickxia sporothermodurans (assembly GCA_016756695.1). Classification (GTDB taxonomy): domain Bacteria; phylum Bacillota; class Bacilli; order Bacillales; family Bacillaceae_C; genus Heyndrickxia; species Heyndrickxia sporothermodurans. The sequence goes on along the minus strand of CP066701.1, from coordinate 2,133,486 downwards.
GCGAAGGCATCATTTATTGCCCAAGTAACAGGGTATGGTGCATCCCAAGCAGTGCCGTGTGCTGCAACATAATTCAAGTTTTCTAAGTTTGCTTCTGCAAACATCGCTTCACGAATGGCCGCAACCGTGTTTGGTCCATGAATACCAAAGACCCATAATAGATTGGAAACAATACATAATACAACAAGTGAGAAGATATTTGTTCCCAAATGTTTTAAAGGGGTCTGAAGTACCGCATAAATAAATTCGTGTAACCCATTTGGATAAAAAGCATTGATGATAGCGTTTCCAATTGCGAAAATAACAGTAATAATAATAATTGGGAATAACACTTTAAATGAACGTGAGACTGCTGGCGGAACAGATGCGGGCATATTAATTTGCAATTTTTTAGACCTGGATAGTCGACTAAATAATTCACCGACAACAAGCCCTACGATAAGAGCAACAAATAGTCCTTGTGCACCAACCCATTGTGTCGATAAAAAGCTTGCACCATCTACCACTTTATATGGTGGATAGATAATAAAAAATGTAGATAATCCAGTTAAACCACATAATAATTCATCGGCCTTCAAAGATATAGCCATATTCCTCGCGACGAGAAACACGATAAACATTGATAAAATATTCGTAGATCCATTTAGTACGGGTGAAAAGACTGACTGAAGATCTGCTAAATTCGGAAATAATTTATGCAAAAATAAAATTTTCGCAATAAAACCATCTGGTGCCAAAATGGCAAAGTTTAAAAGAACAATTAATGATCCCGCCAATGTAATTGGAAATGCCAATATGAAAGCATCACGTATAGCTATAATATGCCTTTGTGAATTCAGTTTTGTTGCGATAGGAACGAGTGCCTTTTCGGCAACCTTTTCAAAAGTAGCCATAAACCCCATAAAAAATTCCCCCTAAATAGTAAAATGGTTAATCAATTTACACCGTGCTCCCCTTTGTGTGTAAAAAACCAAACAATTTTATCCAATAAGAGCTAGCGCCTTCTCTAGAACTGCCTTTCCATTCATTGTCCCGTAATCCCTCATGTCAATTACTTCAACAGGTACCCTGCCTTCAATGATCGCATCGACTTGGGGTTTTTGGTAGCGAACTTGTGGACCTAGTAAAACAACATCCACTTCACCCGCCACACTTTCACACTCAGATACAGGCAATGCAAAGATTTCAAGCTCCAATCCCTTTTCTTTTGCTGCATCTTTCATCTTATTAACTAGTAAACTCGTAGACATTCCTGCTGCACAAACTAATAAAAGTTTTTTCATATGGTTACCCCCCTGTAAGATGTCGTATTGTCAAAACTTTTATATAAAATAGGCTATAAACTACCTTAATAGAGGGATTTTTGAGCAAAAAAATTGCCACCCCCCTAAATCTAAGGATAATTGAGGTTACCACACACCCAACAACCTTAGAAAAGGAAGTGACAAGTTGTACCCTCAAATTATAACCTATTTACTAACTTTTATAAAATTCCAAGAACAAATAATTCGAACATTACTCACCCTACTTATTGGGAAGAGTATGTTTGATAAACCGAAAGATCAGCAGCCTGTTAACAAACCTTATCGAAAACTACAAGTTGATGATCTTCCCATTATCGAAATCCCAGAAAAGCTGAATTATCGAAATCTCCTAACGGAGTACCAAGAGAAGCATGGGAAATCTCTTAAACCCGTTCGAAGACACAAGAACGCAAAAGTGTCGGTACCTAAAGGAATGAAATGTCCTAAGTGTGGTGCACCATCTGATTATCTTTATGCCAATAATGGTGAAAAAGGACAGTATCAATGCAAGGTATGTTCTTGTCTCTTCAGCGATAAGAATCGTTTTTCGAAAGAAGCCATTTTGAAGTGCCCTCATTGTTCTAAAACACTCGATAAGATCAAGGAGCGTAAAGATTTCAATGTGTTCAAGTGCAAAAATGACGACTGTCCGTATTATCAAAAGAAATTAAACGGTATGTCTTCCAAAGAAAAGAAACAATTTAAAAAGGATCCCCAATCGTTTAAGCTAAGGTACATTTTTCGCCAATTTCACATTGATTTTCAACCATTATCCAAGAATTCACCGGAGTTGCCAGTTGTTGATCTGTCTAGAATCTATGCTTCTCCGCATACGTTAGGTTTGATATTGACCTACCATGTGAATTACGGTCTTTCCGCAAGAAGGGCCGCTGCCCTTATGCAGGATGTTCACGGTGTAGCTATTTCTCATCAGACGATATTGAACTACGAAAATAGTGTGGCTCTTTTACTTAAACCTTACGTGGATCACTATCCTTATGAGCTTTCAGATCAATTCTGTGGTGACGAAACCTATATCCGGGTCAATGGAAAATGGCATTATCTCTTTTTCTTCTTTGACGCGGTGAAAAAGATCGTCCTTTCGTACCGAGTGTCGCCTAATCGTGATACAGCATCCGCCATTCAAGCGATAAACGACGTCCTACTGAAGATGGAAGAGATCCCTGAAAACCTTACATTCGTAGTAGATGGAAATCCAATCTATCTTCTAGCCCAGCATTTCTTCGCTCAGAATGATATTTCTTTCGATGTGAAGCAAGTAATCGGGCTGACAAATGAAGATCCCATCTCAACCGAATACAGACCGTTAAAACAGATTATCGAAAGACTGAATCGCACATTTAAAGGAAATTATCGCTCTACACAAGGATTTGGATCGGATCATGGATCTGTTTCTTTTGTCACCTTGTTTGCGGCGTATTTTAACTTTCTACGACCACATGCATCCCTAGAGGGCAAGGTACCCGTTGTGAATCCAAAGTTATCAGGACTTCCTACCATGCCTGCGCGTTGGACAAAGCTCATCGAGTTAGCTCAACGATGGATAGTCGAACAAAGATCCGCCTAACTTTTTGTTTAGCAGAGCCCTTGGACAAATTTAGCAATCGGCGGAGCGAACTCTTGACAAACCGAACTTGCCAATGGTTTAAAATGAAAATACCAAGGGCTTATTTGGTATGCCTTCTTTTTGTCCCCTTCGCCCTTGTTAACCTTGGATCAAACCATTGGCGTGTTTGTCAAGAGCGATTGCGGGAGCTCCCCACCTAATAAATGGAAAGTAACCTAAACAACTATTTAGTTTTCATAGAACTTTTTACAATACCCCATTGATAATAGTAACTTATATACAGTATTAACCTTTTTTAGTTAAAATTCAATTTCTATACATACTTTTCTGTGGATAAAAGTTATCGATTTGTAAATTCTAAATTACAAGCTATATAAGGGAGTGGAAAGAAAAATGACTGAAAACCCATTTGAACACGATACACAAGAAGATGCATTAATAAAAAAAATGTATGGAATAGAGCCGGAAATGAGTCTTCTTTCCGTCAATTTTGCGACGAAGGAAAATGGTTATTTAAATGAGCATGATCAAGGGGCTGAAGAGGTGGATAATGTGGATAATACTGTTGATAAACTGTGAATTATCAACTGCTTCCTGTGGATAACCTCCAAAGTGCTGTGTATAACTTTCCAAGGTGTTGAGCCAGTTCCCAGCACCTTTCAACAAAAATATACAAATTGACAATTACTCTCCGTGTATATTTGGTTTAGGTATTGAATTGTTTTTTTCCTCACCACATCTAATTCCAAATTGTTTTCTACAACTATAATCAATCTACTATAACTTAATTAAATTCTGAGCTTCAATATAGTTTATTCCATTAATAATATCGATATATTGTACTAGCCCATTATTGCAATTCCAAAACTAGTCCAATATACTTATTTTGAAAATATGCTTAAGTAAAAAGGATTGAATCCATTTGTTGAAAATGTCCTCTTTTTTTTCACATATTATTACTGACCGTCAACTTACCAATAACGGTGAATTTCAAAGGTCTAATAATCTACTAATTCTTAGTAGAATCAAAATTGCGTCAATTATTTTGTTCTTTTTAAATTTTTACTTCTTTTATATTGATTTTTTCCGATTAGAAGGAATTCCTGCCACTCAGTATCGATACATTTTAACGTTAATACACCTATTAAGCTTTACCATTTCAATTGTGTTCTTATTCATTTATCGAAAAATAAAGACTAACCTCAAATGGTCAACTTCGATTATTAATACATTTGTTTTTTGCTACATTTTTGGTGGTGCGGCGGTATCAATTAACAGTCAACTTTTGAACGGAAACATCAGTACATATTTAATCGTTCTTATTTGTGTCGCAGTGGTCTTCCCTATTCAACCAAAGCATTTCTTTATTATCATTTTCATCATACATATTGGTTTTCTTCTCGGCTTATCTTCTATGTATGAAGGCAATCGCTTTGATCTCATTTCAAAACAAATTAATACGACTGGAACGGCAACCTTTGCATTTATCCTTAATTTAGTTTTTTATACCTATCGAAAAAAAGAATTTGTAAGCAATATAAAAATAAGACAAAGTGAAGAAAATTTGCGTAACTTATTTGAAGTCAATCCTTTTCCCCAAACCCTTAGCTGTCTTGAAACAGGAGAAATTTTTTATTGATTAATCAAAAAGCAATTGATTTCTTTCGTCTTTCAACCAAGAAATTACTGCCAAATTTGAACACATTTTATAAAAATAAAGAAGAAAGATTATCGATTATTGAGAGACTAAAAAAAGAAGGTAGTGCAGAAAATTATACACTTAAGCTGCAAAATCAAGATGGCTCAGCCAGATGGGTGCTCGTCAATTATAAGTTGATTGACTATATGGAGAAACCATGCATATTAGCCGGACTGGCTGACATTACGGATATTAAGAGAAAAGAAGAAGAACTTATGAGGCACGCATCATTCGATATGTTAACTGGTGCATTCAATCGAAGACGTGGAATGGAGTTATTGGAAAATCGATACCAAATGGCAAAAGTAAATCATCAGGAATTTGTTATTTGTTTTGTCGATGTTAATAATTTAAAAATCGTTAATGATCAATTTGGACATCATGAAGGAGATAAATTAGTCAACACCATTTGCAACATCATTAATCAACAACTAGATGAAAAAGATATTCTTTTCCGTTATGGAGGCGACGAATTCATTATTGTCTTTTATGAAAAATCAATGGAACTTGCGGAACGCTATTGGAAACAGATACACAAGAAAATGAACGAATTTAATATGACAGCTGCCAAACCGTATCAATTATCAGTAAGTCATGGTTTATTCCACTATCATTCGGGAGTCCACCTTACATTAGACGAAATGATTAACAGCGCGGATAAAGAAATGTATATTGAAAAAAATCGAGTGAAAAGTTTTCGTTAACCATCGTTGTTTAAGAATGAAATAAATTTTAGTGGGAATAGTAATTACTAACAGAAATAATAAAGAAGGTTGATATGGTGATCTATATATATAACGATTACGGAGGAACCCATACGACGTCTATGGCAGCAGCCTTCCATTTAAAAAAGCTGCCAACAGATCGTGAACTGACAAAGGAAGAAATACTAGCTATTCCCTACTTCAATAAATTAACTTCTTCCGATTTTGGCAAATTAATTTTTCACGGCTTAGATGAGGACAAAAATCCAGTGTATACAATTGGCAGAAAAAATCAAAAGTTTGTTGTTCCCGCTATGAAAGAACTAGGTCTTCTCTTGCAAGAAAGATATAACGGAGAAGAAAAGATAATTTTTTCCAATACATCTCCTACCGTTCCCTTTCCAATGTCAATCGGTGGATTTCTTTCAAGAGGGTTAAAAATTGATTTCTTAGGTGTACCACTGTTAGTAGCAGGGGCAAAAATTTGCACGAAGGATATTATTCGCTTGGTCGAACATACAAAACAATCTGGTAAACAACAGAAGGATAAAATAATAGTGTTAGATAATAAAGAATTTAAATGAAATGACTACGTTTTAAATTTTCAATTGGCTCCTTTTTCTAAAGGAGCCAATTGACTTAGAATAAATTCACTATTCCACTATAGTACCCACCGCTGAATAGCCTTTGCCACTCCATCATTATCATTCGTATCTGTTATCCAATCCGCGGCTTCCTTTACAATAGCTTGCGCATTTCCCATTGCTATGCCTATTCCTGCACTTTTTATCATAGCAATGTCGTTCATACTGTCGCCCATTGCCATGACATTTTCCATTGTGATTCCGATGCGTTCGCAAACTTTTTCAAGTGCTTTTGCTTTGCTGATTCCGTATGGGTTTACTTCCAGATTGGTCGGGCTAGAGTTTGTTACCTGCAGCTTGTTTTTTTCTAATTCTTCCATGATGATTTTTCTTGCGTTGTCATCCTCAACATCAAAACCAAACTTTAACCATTCATAATCCGCAAAGGTGTTTTCGTCCGGAAACTCATCTCGATAGACTTTATCAACAGTAATAGCCCAGAACTTCGTGTTGTGAAGATTTTTCAAATCCCACATCATTTTGATTTGTTCCACCTGCAGCAAATTCCGCTCCAATAAATTACCTGATGAATCCCAAATTTCACCGCCATTTACAGTGACTAAAAAGGAATTTAGCTCTAAATCCTCGGCAAACTCGTGGACGGTTGCAAAATTGCGACCGGTACTTAATACAATATGAATTCCATTTTCTTTCGCTCTAGCAATTACTCGCTTATTTTCTTCAGATATTTCCTCTTTACTGTTCAATAATGTTCCATCCATATCTAAAGCAATTAGACGAATATCACGGTTCTTTATGCTTTCAGTCAATTTACTCTTCCTTTCTGCCTTTCACTCACCTACCACTATATCTTTTATACGGTGAGCAAGCAAATCACACGATGCATAGGCTTGCGACGTTAAGATTTTTTCCTAATCTCCATAATTACATCTTTGTGATTAACAGTTTTTTCATTTGACATTCGTTGTTGAATGTCAAAGTCGTCACCATTTAATAGAACGATCGGTGTAATCACTTGATACCCTAACTCTTTAACTTTTTCGATATCAAATTTTGCAAGGGAATCTCCTTTTCTGATCTTATCTCCCCCCGTAATCCCAATATCAAAACCCTCACCTTTAAGGTTTACTGTTTCCAGTCCCATGTGTATTAATATTTCGGCGCCTTCTTTTGAGCGGAGAGTAATCGCATGCTTTGTTGGAAATACATCCACCACTTCACCATCGATTGGAGAGACTAACGAACCATCGCTTGGGATAATTGCCATGCCGTCCCCCATCATTTTTTCAGAAAAAACTTGGTCTGGTACCTCTTCTATTGAAACTGCCTTCCCATTAAATGGGGCAGTTATTGTAATGGACTTATTTTCTTTTTTAAATAATGATTTAAACATTTATCATTTCTCCTTCCTTTTTTAACATAGAAAAAACGTAACATACTTAAATACTTCATTCCAAATGATAACGTTTTTTCGGTTACTTTTAACAAGTAATGAAAACGCTTATTTTTTTGTTGATTTTTTTTATTGTAATACTTTATACTAAACTTGTAAATAATTTTCACATTTGGGGGTATAATGATGAATAGTTTCTTCGAAAAAGCACAGCAATTCGGAAAATCGTTCATGTTGCCGATAGCTGTTTTACCTGCAGCAGGTCTTCTTTTAGGTATTGGTGGTGCATTATCAAATCCTAATACGATCAAAGCCTATCCTTTTTTGGATGTATCATGGTTACAGGGCATTTTCACGATTATGTCGAGTGCGGGCAATATTGTCTTTGCTAATCTTGCATTACTGTTTGCAGTAGGTCTTGCTGTCGGATTAGCGAAGTCGGATAAAGGAACTGCCGGTTTAGCTGGAGTTCTAGCATTTTTAGTTATGAATGCGACGATGTCCGCCCTACTTACAATTACGGGAAAAATGAATGTAGACAATCCCGCTGCCGCCGGGCAAGGCATGGTACTTGGGATTCAATCATTAGAAACAGGTGTGTTCGGCGGGGTAGTTGTTGGAATTTTAGCGTCATGGCTGCACAATCGCTACAACAAAACTCAATTACCACCATTCCTAGGTTTCTTTAGTGGTTCACGTTTTGTACCGATTATTTCATCTTTTGCTGCAATTATTCTCGGTGTTGTTATGTTTATTGTATGGCCGTTTATTCAAAGTGGAATTTTCAAAATGGGTGGTTTAGTTGAAGCAACTGGTTATATAGGAACCTTCATATACGGCTTTGTCCTCCGTTTACTTGGACCTTTTGGACTTCATCATATTTTTTATATGCCTTTTTGGACAACAAGCCTTGGCGGTTCACTTGTCGTGGATGGTCATTTAGTTGAAGGGACACAACGAATTTTCTTTGCTCAGCTTGCAGATCCAGATACAAAAGAATTCTATGTTGGAACTTCTCGTTTCATGTCTGGTCGTTTTATCACGATGATGTTCGGATTACTAGGTGCAGCTTATGCAATTTACCGAACAGCGAAGCCTCAAAATAAAAAAATTGTGGCAGGGTTAATGGGGTCAGCTGCCTTAACTTCTTTCTTAACAGGAATAACAGAGCCACTTGAATTTTCATTCTTGTTTGTTGCACCAGTACTATATGTTTTACATGCCTTTTTCGATGGCTTAGCGTTTATGATGGCTCATATTCTTCATATTACGATTGGTCAAACATTTTCCGGCGGTTTTATTGATTTTATTTTATTTGGTATTTTACAAGGTAATGCAAAAACAAATTGGGTACTTGTCCCTATCGTAGGAATCATTTGGTTCTTCCTATACTTCTTTTCCTTCAGCTTCCTTATTAAAAAGTTCAATTTTAAAACACCTGGTCGTGAAGAAAAGGGAGAAGCGGCAGTATCAATTAATAGTAAAAGTGAACGTGCTCAAGTCATTGTTGATGCATTGGGCGGACTAGAAAACTTAGATAATGTTGATTGCTGTGCTACTCGATTACGTGTAACGGTCAAAAATGAAACTGTTGTAAATGAAGATTTATTGAAGAAAACAGGTGCAAGAGGGGTTATCTCAAAAGGTAAAGGAATTCAAGTAATCTATGGACCTGATGTGACAATTATAAAAAATGAAATAGAAGAAATGGTAGGCGAATAATGATGTTAGAAACCATAAAAAAAGGGCTTGTTGCTTCTTGTCAAGCGCTTCCAGATGAACCACTTCATAGCTCATTTATTATGGCAAAAATGGCTTTAGCTGCTAAACAAGGCGGCGCTTGTGGGATACGTGCCAATTCCAAAGAAGATATTATCGCAATAAAACAGGAAATCGATCTACCTGTCATTGGAATCGTCAAACAAGATTATCCTAATAGTGATGTGTTTATTACTGCTACAAAGCGTGAAGTGGATCAATTACTTGAAAGTAAGTGTGAAATGATCGCACTCGATGCTACATTACGTGTTCGGCCAAATGGTGAAACATTAGAAGAATTGGTATCCTATATCAAAGAAAAAGCGCCAAATGTACAATTAATGGCTGATATCTCAACAGTAAAAGAGGCAGTCAATGCCGAAACACTCGGTTTTGATTGTATTTCTACTACACTTTTTGGATACACAAATGATACAAAAGGTAGTAAACTATTTGATAATGAGTTTTATTTTTTGAAAAAAGTCCTTCAATCCGTTTCTATTCCTGTAATCGCAGAAGGAAATGTCATGACACCTGAAATGGCTAAACAGGTGTTAGACCTTGGGGCGCATTCAGTTGTAGTTGGCGGTGCTATATCTAGACCACAACAAATTACTGCTCGATTTGTTGAAAAGATTCAAAAGGGATAGCCTGTTTCCGAAGGAGAAAGGAGCTCTTTGTGACCTCATTATTAAAGGACATTCAGTCAAGGTACTCTTCCTTTTCTGATAAAGAACGACAAATTGCGGATTATTTACTTTCGTCACCTGATGAAGCTTCACAAAGCCATATTAAGGAGATTGCATCGAAGACAGGTGTTTCAGTAGCCTCTATTACTAGATTTGCCAAAAAAGTTTCGTGTCGCAACTTTGTCGAGTTAAAATTAAAATTAGTTCAACAAACCCATATAGAAAAAAGCGATGATATTGATGAAGCCTTACAGCAACAATATCGAGACATGTTTAAAGATATTCGGGCACTATCAGAAAAAGAATCCTTTATGCGTGTTTTAACAATGATACAAGAGGCAAATCGAATTTTCATTTATGGCCTAGGCAGCTCAGGACTTGCCTCACAGGAATTAAACTATCGTTTAAGCCGGATGGGGTTTACTTCAGAAGCTGTTACTGACCCACATCTTATGGTGATTAGAAGTGCTTTGTTAAAGGAAGGCGATCTTCTTCTTACATTTTCTCGTTCAGGGCAGACAAGGGACCTATTAATGTCAATTGAAAAGGCAAGGGAAAATGGTGTAAAAATTGTCTCTTTCACAGCTTATGGTGACACCCCATTAACAGCACTTTCCGATGAAGTATTATGGACGATTCATCCGATTAGAAATGGGATTTTCTCCCCCGGTCTTGATTTAAGCGCACTTTTTTTAATCGATAGAATGACTACTCACTTACTGCAGGATCCTGCAAGGAATGATACGTATACCCAGACGGTATCGATTATAAAAAGCCTGTCACACTTAAATCATCTTAAAGAATAAGCTACCCTCCTTTGGGTAGCTTATTTTGCTTAATTCTATAATCCTAAAAAACCACCAAACATACTATTAAAAGCCACTTTTAGTGCGTTAAATAGTAAATCTCCCATAATTAGAATGGATAGGTAAGTTAACACGTAGATAATCAAAGAGCCGAAAATAACATCTAATCCTTCATGGTTTTCTTTTTTATAACTGGCGATGACTAATGGGGGAACCATTAGGATTGAACCGAAAAAACCTAATAAAAATATTGCTAGGAAAAATTTTATTTTTATGATTGCAAAAATTAATCCGATAAGTAAAATTGCAACGAAAGGAATTAAAAATGAGCTAAAACGTGCCAATACTTCCTTGTACCCCACTTGCACTTTTCCTAATCTAATGGCGGCAAAGGTAAAGGTGATGACTAGAATAGTTAGTACAAGATACCCGAAAAACGGTATAATTACTGTTTCCGCGAATGGCGGACCTGCATTTATATTAGCACCAAATAATGAACCAAAACGATTGATACCGGAAAAGAGGATTTTTACGCCGAAGTATAGGATAAAAGGTATAAATAGGCTGTATAAAATAATTGTAATAATTCCATTAACAAAATGTTCCTCACCGACGGAGTGACTGTTCGCATACGGTTTCTTTAACACTTGAAGAAAGTATTGAAAATATTGCTTGGAAATTTTCTTAGTTGCTTCAACATATTGATTTGATTGAACTTTTTGAGATGGTGTTTGTACTGAATGTGCGGTTGATGCGGCAACTTCATCTCTTGCTTGCTCTGACAACCTTGTTCCACAATTTTCGCAAAAATTCCCTCCCTCATTTTCATGCTGACAATTTGGACACTTCACATAATAACCCCCTTAATAGTTAAACCTTTAAACATTTTATTACAGATACACTAGCAAAACAATATAAAATATTCGAATTATATTGATGACATTCTTACTTTTGATGGAAAGTATTGATTAAGCGACAGCGACATGCAATTTGGTGACCGAGAAAGACCAAATCATGCGATTTGGTCTTCTCATAACACTTTACTCAAAAATGCTTTTGTTCTTTCGTTTTGCGGATGATCAAATAATTGAGATGGAATGTTCTCTTCAACGATATAGCCGCCATCCATGAACAACACGCGATCGCCCACTTCACGCGCAAATCCCATTTCATGGGTGACGACAACCATCGTCATCCCTTCCTTCGCAAGCTGCTTCATAACTTCTAATACTTCTCCAACCATTTCCGGATCGAGAGCGGATGTCGGTTCATCAAACAACATAATTTTCGGTTCCATCGCTAAAGCACGTGCAATGGCGACCCGCTGTTTTTGACCTCCAGACAAAGAGTCGGGATAGCTTTCCGCTTTATCTGCGAGACCAACTTTTTTAAGAAGTTCCATCCCTTTCAACCTTGCTTCTTCCTTACTCTTTTTCCTTACCTTTATCGGAGCCATCATAATATTTTCAATCACTGATTTATGTGGAAACAAATTGAATTGCTGAAAAACCATTCCAACTTCTGTTCGAATGAGATTAATATCGGTTTTTTTATCAGTAAGATCGACCCCTTCGATGATAACGTTTCCATCGGTAATCGTTTCAAGTAAGTTTAGGCATCTTAAGAAGGTTGATTTTCCCGAACCGGATGGACCGATAACAACAATGACTTCCTGTGGTTTTACGTTAACACTTATATCTTTAAGAACTTCATTTTTACCAAAGGATTTTTTTAAATTCTTTACGACGATCATTCCGTTTTCACCTTCCGTTCAACATATTCCAATACATAGGATAAAGTTAAAGTTAGAATTAAGTAAATGAGTGCAGTTGTTAGATATGGTTCCCATGGACGATAGTATTGCCCTTGCATCGCGCGTCCCCAATACATCAATTCAGGAGCAGCGATGATGGCTCCTAGTGAAGAATCTTTAATTAAAACGACAAACTCGTTGCCAAGTGGAGGGATCATTCGCTTAAACGCTTGGGGTAAAATCACATTGCGCATCGCTTGTTTATGATTCATACCTAACGATCGTGCGGCCTCCATTTGTCCCCGATCAATCGATTGAATGCCAGCGCGGAATATTTCGGCGATATAGGCAGCTGAATTCAACGATAAGGCGGTGATTAATGCAATAAATGCGTTCGTATCATTGATAAATGCCGGGATGACACCAAAATGTACAAGGAGAATTTGTAAAAATAATGGCGTACCACGGAAAAAATTAATATACCATACAAATGGTAGTCTAATATATTTATTCTTCATCATTTTTCCGAGACCGATAAACAGACCGAGGATCGTTCCAAATAAAATCCCTAAAACAGAAACTTCGATTGTAATTAGTGTACCTCGTAAAAAAAGTGGTAAATAATCGGCTATTAGATCAAAACGAAAATCCATGCTACATCTCCTTTACTGGACATGAAAAATTGCGTAAATTTTACGCAATTTTTCATGTGGCTGTTTTCGAAAAAAATAGCTTAATACTGTTTCTCAAGTTCTTGAAGATTCGGTTCAGAACCAAATACTTTCTTATAGATGTCTGCATATGTTCCATTTTCGACAATTTTCTTTATCGCCTTATCAAGATCTTCTTTTATTTTGCTGCCTTTAGGGAGCATCATTCCGTAAAATTCAGATGGAAATGAAGAATCGGTTACTACTTTTAGCTTTTTATTTGGGTTGTTTTTTACATATTCTTCAACGACTGCATTATCTGCCACGACTGCATCTGCTCCACCTTTTAATAGTTCCATAATCGCTAATACATTGTTTTCAAATTTTTTAATATCCTTGTTGTTTTTTCCAAGAATCCCTTCCGCCACCGTTTGACCTGTTGTACCGTTTTGCACTGCAACAGTTTTGCCTTTTAAATCGGCGCCACTTTGAATGTTGCTATCTTCAGGGACAAGGATTTTATTAATAGATTCAAAGTATGGTAAAGAAAAATCATAGGTTTGCTTTCGGTCTTCATCAATTGTGATTGATGAAATTCCAATATCAGCTCTTTTACTTTTAAGCTCGACAAATAATGGGTCCCATCCTACATGGACAAGCTCATAATCATAGCCGGCCTCTTTCAGAACCGCATCGACAATATCTACATCAAAACCAACGATTTTATCCCCATCCATTGATTCCATTGGAGCATATGCCGCATCTGTTACAACTCTTAATTTTTGCTTTTCCTTCGAATCTGTTCCTCCACTATTTACTTTTTCAGTACTTCCACAAGCCGAAACAAGCATAAGCAGTCCAATGGCCAGTGAAAAGAGAGTAGCTCTCAATGTCTTTTTCTTCATCCTATTTCCCCCTAGCAATTTTCTTAATACTTAAAATTATATATGATAGAACCTTATACCTAAAGAGTAAATATTTTAAATATTTCGATCATTTATTTTATATTCTGATAACTTTCGACCCTTTCCCCAAAAGGTGCCTGACACCATTTATGCATTTTTGGAATATTTATTCAGGTTTTGCATAATTGGTGTCAGGTACTTATTTGGGATTAAATGTAGTTTTTTCCTTAAAGTGTTGTTATTTGGTGAAACACGATTGTTCTATAAGAATAAACGATTTCTGTTTTATCCATACTAAAGAAAACTAACGGAGTGATAAAAATGATGGTATCAATTATTCGAATAAGCCTTGTTGTGATTTCTTGGCTTACGGCAATCTTTCTTCCGAAAAAATCTTTTATTAAATTTCTTCCCGTGACGTTTTTTTCGGCATGCATTCTTTTAGTTGAAAATGTTTTGGGAACTTCTTATAAATGGTGGAAGGTGAAAGGGGGAGCCAAAGCGTCGGCAAATAATGCACTTACATTTATCTTTGGTCCTTTTTTTGTAGGTAACATATGGATATTTCATTTAACTTATCGGAAGTTTTGGTTATATACACTAATTAACTTATTAATGGATATGATGCTAGCATATCCACTGAATTTTTTGTTTGATAAATTTGGTCTCTACAAACTAAAAAAGTTTAAACCGATTCATCTCTTTTTGACTTCATTCTCATTTTCCTTTTTGAATTACGGATTTCAGCGATTGATGGATAAAGGAAAGGGCGTTGTGCCTACTCCGTCAAGTATTCCTTTACAACAAAATAAAAGGACGAGGAGCTAGACCCCTCGTCCATTTTATTTTAGAAATACATGATTTCCGATTGTGGTTACTACTTTACGGGATTGAATCCATTTATCTGTGGCAATTTTTGGATTATAAAAATAAACTGAGCCGTGTAATCGATTTTTTCTAGTTAATGCCTGTTTTACTGCTTGTTTTGCTTCCGATGATGCGGGTTTGTTTATTGCACCATTTTGAACAGGTGAAAAAGCATAAGCATGTCCCACTACCTGTTTTATTACACTTGTAACTGTGTCCGGAAAATTTGGTGAATCGACGCGATTTAAAACGACAGTCGCAACTGCTACTTTTCCTTTGTAAGATTCACCCTTCGCTTCCGCTTCTACTAAGCGGGCTAATAGAGCTTCCTCATTTGCAGAAATAGATACACTTTTATGTTTTTCACGATTTTTCATGAATTGTTTAACCGACTTTTTGGCTAATACCTTTGTTTTATCAGGTATTTGTGCCATTTTTTTGATTTGAACATCAGATTGATTATTCTTTTGTCCTTTATTTATATTTGAAAAGTTTCCTTTGTTTTGTTGTTGCTCAGTATCCCAAACATTTTCGGATTTCACTACTCGTTGACCAGTAAATGCTTCAGCAGTTCGGTTTTGTATTCCTATAAAAGCAGTTGTAGCTACACATGCTACAACGATGGATTTCAATAATATGTTTTTCATGGGTGCTACCTCCTGATGTTTTTTACAGTATGGTACATACCCTAACATATCCATTTATCCATATACAGAACACAATGATTACATTTCTTTTTAATTACATGACAACATTACAAAACGAAAACAAATATGACCTTTTTCCTACAATTAGGACAATTGACCTAATTGTTGTGTGACCCTTACAAAATTCGATAAACTGGTATGTCAAATATGAGTGAATAGGAACTAACTAGACTATATAGATTATGAATTTGGGCGATTTGTTTTACGGCCCACCCGATGTCTGTTGCGTATTGGTGAGTTGCCTTACGTGATGAGCTTGCAGCATCCGGATTCCATCTCATTTTATATAATGTATTTTGTCCAGCATTGATATAGCCTTTAGCGATAAACTCTGCTCCGCCGATGATGGCTTGTTCCGGTGTGAACCAGCCTGCATTGTAAGCAAAATTTGCACCTGCTTTAACTGGGTCTGAGTCAAAAGCGCCGATTCCATACATATTGTATACGGTTTTTCCGTTTACTTTTACACCATTAGCCAGTGTGGACTTACCATTACCTGTTTCAAGCAAGGCATGTGAGATTAAATACAGCTCATTGATTCCATACGTATTTCCTGCTGTAATGAATGCAGAAGCTTTTCCACTCAATATTCCTTTTCCAGCTAGAATTCGATCATTTACTTCTGCAGCTTGAACATTGGTCGTTTTTGATAGATTAATAAATTGTAATGATTTAATTGGATCGTTAACAAAATTACTTGGATCTAAGTAATACTTGATATCGTCAGGACTAGCATTAACCCATGTTTTATTATATTTTACTTCGTACCAAGTATAACCATCTGAACCTTTTTTAGACGAAAGAATCGTCAGGCTTGTCCCTTTAGAAACTTGACCAACACTCCAAAAATTCGTCCCTGCGCCGCCTCTAACGTTCCAGCCGCTGCCTTGAACAACACCTACCGTTGGTTTAGAGGAAGAATTCAATTTCAAAGCATCTTCTCTAATATATGTACGGTATTTATTATCTGTTTGCGGATTTGCAGCCATTTGAATTTTAACCATTTCATCTAAAGTAAGATTATACTCACTGTACGTCGTTTTCGAATCTTTGTTTGCATTCTGTAATTTAGTAGTTAAAAATTTTGCACTTACATAACCTGTTTTTCCATTTGCGGTGATTTTCGCCCACCCATTACTTTCTGAAAGAAAAGTGACAGCTGTTCCTCTTGTTAATTTGGCAATGATTGTGCCATTTGTAGAGGCTGATGAACGCATATTTAAATTCGTTCCCGCATCCACATTTACATACATTATTGTTCCAGTGGCTACTCCACCATTTTGATTTCCTTGATCATTATTATTTGAAATTGGTTTTGTAGCTGATAAAAGTTCTGACTTCACATAGCCGATTTGATCGTATACTTTAATTTTTGACCAGCCATTGGACTCCGAGTAGACAAGAACAGCTACCCCTTTACCAATATTAACGATAACGGATGCGTTCGTTGATGGGCTTGCATACATGCTTATTCCAGAAACCGATGCGATGTTGACATATTTTGTTTTTGGAGTAGTAGTTTCTGTTTGCTTTGATGTAACTAAATATTGGCTGCTTACATACCCTGTTTTTCCGTTAACAGTAATTTTTGACCAGCCATTAGATTCGGATAGGACGGTAACTTCTATGCCTTTTTTTAGTTTCGCCACGATTGATCCACTTGTTGATGCCTTATTTCGCATATTCAACGTTGAACCTGCATCGACTTCCACATATTTCGTGACCGTTTTCGTTGGTGTCGTTTGTTTTGGTGGGTTCTTCGTTGGTTTGGATTGCGTGTTTTTATCCGTTAAATACTTGCTGCTTACATAACCCGTTTTACCACTTGCAGTAATTTTTGACCAACCATTGGATTCGGATTGGACGGTAACTTTCGTGCCTTTTTTTAGTTTCGCCACGATTGATCCACTTGTTGATGCCTTACTTCGCATATTCAGTGTAGAGTCTGTATCGACATCTACATATTTCGTGACTGTTTTCGCTGGTGTCTTTTCCTTTGGTTTCGATTGAACTTTTTTATCGGTTAAAAACTTACTGCTTACATACCCTGTTTTCCCATTTGCTTGGATTTTTGACCAACCGTTAGACTCGGATAAAACAGTGACTTTTGCACCTTTTGCTAGTTTGGCAATGATAGTTCCATTCGTTGCCGCTTTATTTCGCATATTCAACGATGATCCTGCATCTACTTCAACATACTTCGTAACGGTTTTTGCTGATGACGGTTTCTTTGGTGGATTTGTTGTTGGTTTGGATATGGAACTTGGTTTCCTTGTATTCACCGCCAAATACTTACTGCTTACATATCCTGTTTTCCCGTTTGCTTGGATTTTTGACCAACCGTTAGACTCGGATAAAACAGTAACTTTTGCACCTTTTGCTAGTTTGGCAATGATAGTTCCATTCGTTGCCGCTTTATTTCGCATATTCAACGATGATCCTGCATCTACTTCAACATACTTCGTAACGGTTTTTGCTGATGACGGTTTCTTTGGTGGATTTGTTGTTGGTTTGGATACGGAACTTGGTTTCCTTGTATTCACCGCCAAATACTTACTGCTTACATATCCTGTTTTCCCGTTTGCTTGGATTTTTGACCAGCCTTTGGACTCGGATAACACCGTAACATTTGTACCTTTTACTAGTTTCATAATAATAGAAGCATTCGTTGATGGTTTACTGCGTACATTCAATGTTGAACCCGCATCCACATTAACTGACTTTACTACATTTTGTGAAGTTAACACACTCGGAGGTTCCGCAGCCAGAACAGTTTTTTCAAACGCAATGGTAGATAGTGCAGCAAAACACAATCCCGGAATGATGACACTTTTCTTCAATTTTTTCTCTCCCTCCTAAAATCTAAATTATCTTAATTTAATTCTAACATATTGCAACACTTTTAAAATCGAAAATTGTCAAATTCACTTAGATTTTCAGCTAGCAATAGGTCTTTTGTTCTATATCTTTCTTGGAAAACGATCTTTTTTTCTAAAAATATCAATTTCTAAATACCTAGTAACTAATTCTTACGTCTTTCCCAATAATTCACATTATTAAATCATAATTAAATCTATTAATATTGTAAAATCGTGTTATAATTTGTAAGAAAAAGTTTACAAAAAGTGAGGTTCATTTATGAAGAAAAAAATTCTTATTATTATTTCTAGTATTATAGGAGTATTGATTATAGGAATTGGCGGATATGTATACTATCTTTACAGTTCTGTAAAGGATACTGCAAACAAAATGCATGAAGAGGTAAAATTAGATCGCCCACATCAAAAACCGGATATTAGTAAAAATAGTCAACCGATTTCTATTTTATTAATGGGTGTGGATGAACGTAAAGGTGACCGTGGCCGTTCAGATACGTTAATCGCAATGACCCTTAACCCGAAAAAAGGGAATATGCAGATGGTGAGCATTCCACGTGATACGAGAACAGAAATTATCGGTCACGGGACAACGGACAAAATCAATCATGCCTATGCTTTTGGTGGACCAAAAATGGCCATCGAAACAGTGGAAAACTTTACTGGTGTCCAAATGGATTACTTTATTCGTGTGAATATGGAAGCCCTTAGTGAGTTGGTTGATGCAGTTGGTGGTGTAACAGTCCAAAATAAACTGGATTGGATTGACGAAGGGATTTATAAAAAAGGCTACCACTTTGCAAAAGGGGATGTTGAACTCGATGGAAAAAAAGCGCTCGGATATGTACGTATGAGACATTTCGATCCGAATGGTGATTTTGGCCGTAACGAACGTCAACGTCAAGTTATCGCTGCAATTGTAAACAAAGCAGCAAGCATTTCATCCGTTACCCGCTTCGATGATATCCTTAGTGCATTGGGGGACAATGTGAAAACAAATATGACCTTTGATGATATGATGGATATTCAAAAAAACTATCGCAATTGCCGAAATAATATCACACAGTATGAAGTAAAAGGTGTAGGTGGTAAAATCGGCGGTATCTACTATTTAAGTGTTCCTGATGAAGAAAAGTCAAAAGTAACGAAAATGTTAAAGGATAACTTAAAGAAGGGCTAATATCCCATGATTAACGTATATGAAATGAAGCATCCCATATTAAGGATGCTTCATTTTTTTGATTCCTATCTTAACCTACATTCTTCCAACAAGTTCCATTACATCGTCTTGTAACTTCTTATTTAGTTCCTGACTTTTTTCCATTGAATCCGCCTTAACACCGAAATAAAACTTCGCTTTTGGTTCGGTTCCTGATGGACGTAGGCAGAACCACGAGCCGTCTTCTAAATAATATTTCAACACATTAGATTTTGGTAAATTAATGTTTGTCGTTTCTTCAGTTAGTAAATTTTTACGTTCGCTCATTTGATAATCTTCAACGGCTGCAACCCTTAATCCCGCAATTTCAGTTGGCGGATTTTGGCGGAATGTATTTAGAATTTCCGCAATCTTTTCTGTTCCTTCTTTTCCTTTTAACGTTAAAGAGCGTAAAGATTCTATATAATAACCGTATTGGGCAAATATGTCTAAAAGACCATCATATAATGATTTCCCTTGTTTTTTATAATAAGCAGCAACTTCTGCAGCAAACACTGCGGATTGTACTGCATCTTTATCGCGAACAAAATCTCCAATTAGATATCCATAGCTTTCTTCATAACCAAAAAGGAATGTATACTCACCGGTTTGTTCATACTCTTTAATTTTTTCTCCTATAAATTTAAATCCTGTTAGTGTATCAAGCGTTGAAATACCGAAGGATTTGGCAATCTCACGGCCAATTTCAGATGTCACGATCGTCTTAATCACAATTCCGTTTGACGGAAGAGTTTGTTTCTCCTTCATCTTCGTTAATAAATAATGAAGCATTAAGGCACCTAATTGATTTCCTGTTAACACTTGATACTCACCAACATGATTTTTCACAGCTACCCCAATGCGGTCTGTATCTGGATCTGTTCCTATTAAAACATCTGCATCGTTTTGCTTGCCATATTGAATGGCTAATTCAAATGCGGCATGTTCTTCAGGATTTGGAGAAGTAACTGTTGAAAAATTCGAATCGGGTAACTCCTGTTCTTTGACGACGGTAACGTTTCTGAAACCAAACGATTCAAGTCCTTTTCGAACAGGGATATTACCTGTCCCATGTAAAGGGGTATACACGATTTTTAACGAGTCGGCAACAGACTGAATTAGTTCCTTATCTTGTCCAATACTTCGCAATGCTTGTAAATATGCTTGGTCTACTTGTTCTCCTATGTATGTCAATATTTCATTGTTTACAAGTTCCGACTCATCTGCAACTTGAATGACTAGCTCATTTTCTACTTTATTAACGTATTCTACTAATTCATCTGCCTGTTTTGGTGGCAGTTGTCCTCCATCTTGGCCATATACTTTAAATCCATTGTATTCAGGCGGGTTGTGACTTGCCGTAATAACAACACCTGAATATGCGTGTAAGTACCGAACTGCAAAGGATAACATCGGTGTAGGGTGTAATTCTTTAAAAAGATACGCTTTAATTCCATGTTTCCCAACTGTTTTCGCTACTTCTAAAGCAAACTCTGGTGATTGATGACGACTGTCATAGGCAATAACTACCCCACGTGACTTCGCTATATCCCCTTGTTCCTCAATATATTTAGCAAGTCCTTCTGCAGCTTTACGGACAGTATAAATATTCATACGATTGATCCCAACACCGAGTTCACCGCGCATACCGCCAG
The DNA here is from genome assembly GCA_016756695.1 of Heyndrickxia sporothermodurans. GTDB lineage: Bacteria > Bacillota > Bacilli > Bacillales > Bacillaceae_C > Heyndrickxia > Heyndrickxia sporothermodurans. The sequence continues at coordinate 2,112,329 of CP066701.1, read as the reverse complement.
TTCCAAATTCTAAATTTTTATAGAAGCGGTCTTCAAGCTCTTTTTCATTTCCCGTAATTTCATTTAGCTGATTTTTCAATTCCTGATTTAAATCGTTAAATTGACTCCATTTTTCATAGGATGATTTCCAACTCATTATGTATTCCTCCAAAAAAGTAATTCTTTTATTAACAGAATGAATTTCATAATTCTTAGCCCTTGTGTATCAAGGGGTTTAAGAGATAAAAAAAGAAGTACCTCCCCAAATCTTGTATAATGGTAGTTGACCAGTAAGCCCCCATTCAAACAACGCATATAAATGATCAGCACCCCTTAGTACAATAATCGTATCAATTAAGGAGGTGCTTTTCCTATGTCACAACAAAAACTAACAATCGTCCCCGTTTCAATACAACCAGAAAAAAATATTATAACATCCACAACTTCGAAAGATCCTTCAAATAGCTTTTGCACAATCAAAATTGAAGCTGCTGAAATTTCCTTCTTCAACGGCGTAGATGAGCACATCATCCAAACGGTCATGAGGGAGTTGAAAAATCTATGAAACATGATTATACCAGTGTAAAAAACATTTATATTATTTGCGGTAAAACAGATATGAGGAAGGGAATTGATGGATTAGCAACGCTAATTCAAGATTCTTTCGAACTTGATCCATATGGAGATTCTATTTTCCTTTTCTCTGGTTGGAGTAAAGACCGTTATAAATGTTTATATTTTGATGGCGATGGTTTCGCCATGCTTTATAAGCGACTAGATGGAGGAAAACTTCAATGGCCAAAAGATGAAAATGAAGTACGTAAACTTTCGCAACAGGAGGTTCGCTGGTTGTTAGAAGGGTTGTCCATTCAGCAACCAAAGGCCATTCAAAAATCACAAAAAGGAGTATTCTAAACAAGCTAGAAATGTTGGTTTATAGCCATTTTCAACTTCGCTTTCTACGTTAAAAATGTTATAATATAACTAACTTATGGTGAACGAAAAGTGGTGAAATAAATGGTTAATACTTCTTCCAATAACAAGAATCCATATGGGAAATTAATTCGACTTCTCGAAGAACAATTGGCTCATTCAAATCAACAAAACAAAGACTTATCGAAAAAGCTAGATCAATCAACTAAACAGATTGAAGCGCTAACTGAACAAATTCGCCATTTTAACAAAACTTTTATATGGATCGAAATCCGAAAAATCGAAATACAACGTACCAGATGGGCAAGGCTCATTATTTGATGATGACCCGGCTTTTAGCGAACCTGAGCACACAGAAGAACAAAGCCAACAGACAATCTCTTATACTGTTGTACGAAAAGTTAAATCAAAAAAACGAAATGATTCCTTGCATGATGGTATTGAAGTAGAAGCTATTCACCATCATCCGAAAAATACAATCTGTGACTGTTGCCAAGGGCAAATGATTGAAATTGGTAGTACACTTGTACGTGAAGAAGCAAAATTTATTCCTGCAAAAATGATGAAAGTACAGCACATTGAACATGCGTATGAATGTAAAGACTGCAAAGTTGATTCATCACAGCCAGCACAAATCAAACGCGGGAAAGCACCACAACCAGCGATTCAGCGTAGCATCGCAAGTCCTAGCGTACTTGCCAAAGTCATCTATGATAAATTTGCACAATATTTACCTCTTTACCGTCAGGTAAAGGAATGGAATCGCTATGGACTGAATACCAATGATAAAAACCTATCGAATTGGGTTATCCGTGTAGCACATGATTGGCTGTTACCTGTATACGAACGAATGAAAGAGTTGATGATGGCAAAATCGGTTTTGCATGTCGATGAAACATACGGACAAATTATCAACCGATCCGATGGGAAATCTGGCCAAGCCAATGCGTATAATTGGGTGTTTCGAAGTGTGCCAAGCCAAGGGCCAACAATGACTCTCTTTCAAAGCGCATTATCTCGAGCTCGATCTGTCCTTGAAAGTTTTATTGAAGGCTTTTCTGGAACGATTGTGTGTGATGGTTATTCTGCTTATGATAAGTTGGAAGGCGTTAATTTCGCAAATTGTTGGGCGCATGTTCGTCGTTATTGGCTGAAAGCTGATAGCAAAAATGGTAGAATCGGTGTGAAATATTGTGATGATTTATATCGACTAGAAAGGCAATTTAAACGTTTGTCTCCGAGTAAACGAAGAAAAAAACGTCAAAAGTACTCGAAGCCAATCGTGGAGGAATTCCTTCACTGGGTTGAAACATCACCATTTTACGGAAAAAATGCGTTAGCAAAAGCAGCTGAATACACATTAAACAGGGCAAATGGACTCAAATTATTCCTGAATGATGGGCGAATTGAAATGGATAATAATCCAGCCGAGAACGCCATCCGTCCCAACGTTATAGGAAGAAAAAATTGGCTCTTTAGTGTAAGTGAAGCTGGTGCAAAAGCGAATGCCATCTGTTTAAGTATTGCTGAAACTGCCAAAAGTAACGGCGTTGATTTCTATGAATATATAAAGAAACTTTTTACGGATTTACCAAATCTCGGCGTCCAACAAAACCCTGAAATTTTAGATCAATACATGCCCTGGTCAAAAATGATTCAGGCAGAATGTAGCAAATAAATGAAATAGCCGTAATTCGATTAAAAAAGTCAGAATTTACGGCTATTTACGATGCGTACCGAAAGGTACACTTATTTTTTATAATTCGGGCTTACGTTGACCACAAACCATAAAAAGACTGGAGGAGTACTTCTTATGACTATTATACGACAACCTAGCCTATTTGGCATACAGGAATTATTTGACATGGAACCTACCCAAAAATATGAAGCCATTATTTCAGCGGTAGATTTGGATTCGATGTACCATCAAGTGGCGAAAAAATCACGGTTGGGTGCACCGGAAGAACTAAACTATGCAGCCATGATTATCTCCACCTTTGTAAGATACATAGAGCGCATCCCTACGATGAAGGATCTTATAAAACGTCTTCATGATGATCTAGCTTTTAAGTTAAATTGTGGCTTTTTGGTTTCTGATCATGTGCCTTCAGAATCCTCCTATTCACGTCTCATAACGAAATTGGAGGAAAGCGATATCCTTGAGAAAGAACAAGAAAAAGTGGTCCTCCAGGCTATTGCAGAAGGTTTCATCACGGATGATACAGTGGCCATTGATGCAACCCATTTTGAAGCACGAGACCAAGCGCAGCCAAAAGAAGAAAAGCCAAAATCTGAACCCCAAAAACGTGGTCGGAAATCAAAAGATGAGCGTGACGGGTGGCTTAAAGAACAAGCTGAAACGGAAGCCAATTTACCTTTATATGATAGAAAAATTGTGGCCCAATTAGATGTTCCCCTAGCCGAACTACGTGCCGAAGTTCCCCAAGACCCTAAATGGGGCGTGAAAAAGAACTCAGAAGGACAAAATGTTTTTTGGTTTGGCTACAAAGGTCATTTAGCCGTTGGTACATCAAGCCAATACATTCTACAGGCTCTTTTTTCATCTGGGAGTCTAAATGATGGTAAGGCAGCTATCCCTTTACTGAAAGGAATTCAGGAACGCCTTCACCTTCCATTACGTTATCAAACAATGGATGCGGGCTATGACTATGAACCCATATACGAGCAGGTACATCGAATGGGACAACAATCCGTCATCGCGTATAATAAGCGAAATGAAGGGGAAATCATTGGCTATGATAAACACTTTGCCCCAACTTGTTTCAGAGAGCATTCTTATCGTTATGATAGTTTTGATCCTAAATATGAAACATTGAAATACACAAGACCAAAGGAATGCAGCGACTGTCCCTTAGCTAATGAAGGTATTTGCCAAAAGGTTTATAAAGTGAAAATCACTTCAGACCTTCGCAGATATACCGCACCAGCACGCGGGTCACAAGCATGGAAAAACATTTTCAAACGTCGTACTGCCGTAGAACGGGTTAATGCCTATCTGAAAGAATTCTTTCAACTGAACAATGTTCGCTATCGTACTGGGAAACGTGCAAAAATTCATTTTGACATGGTAACCCTTATTTATAATGCTTCAAAGTTAGCCGCAGACCGAATTAATGTACAATTAAATCAGCAACAAGTAGCATGATTTCTGTTTTTAAAAATATATTTTAGAAATTCTGTAGGATTCTGTATTTTTAAAAAGAGCAATTATGAAATTGACTCAACAGTATAATATTATACATTTTTTAGCAAAGTCTAATGGGATTTTTTATTAATTATTCTTTCATGAAAGCAATTGGAGACATTATCATTACTTTACAATATGATTTCTTACTTAAAAACAGGCTTTTCTTTGCTATAATACTACTAAGCAAAGCGGATGCACGATGTTGAGCACCTTTTATGCACTGCCGCTAACACTTATTATACATAGAGAGGATTTATTAACTTGGATGAAAAAGTCATAAGAGTTTTGGAGATTATTGAAAATAATGCACGAATTCCTTTAAGTACATTAGCGAAAATGGTGAATTTGTCGGAAGCTGATGTAACCGAGATTATTAAGGATTTAGAAAAAAGGAACATTATAGCAAGCTATGTTTCTGTTATTAATTGGTCAAAGTTGACGGAGCAGGAAATGGTTACTGCGTTGATTGATGTGAAGGTAACACCAAAGCGTGGTGTTGGTTTTGATGATGTGGCTGAACGAATTTATCGTTTTCCACAAGTAAAGTCTGTTTATTTAATGAGTGGCGCATTCGACCTGTCTGTTGAAGTAGAAGGAAAAACGATGCTGGAGGTTGCAAGTTTTGTCTCGGATAAATTAGCGACAATCGATTCTGTGATTTCCACTTCTACTCATTTTATTTTAAAAAAGTTTAAACACGACGGCGTAATACTTGGTGAAAATGAAAAAGATCGAAGGATGATTATACAACCATGAAAACTGAATTAATGAATCCATCCCATTTTTTATCTGAAAATGTCAAAATAATTAAACCTTCAGGAATTCGCCGTTTCTTCGATCTCGCCTCACAAATGGAAAATGTTATTTCATTAGGTGTTGGCGAGCCTGATTTTGTCACACCTTGGAATTATCGTGAAGCGAGTATTTTATCATTGGAAGAAGGGTTTACTGCCTATTCGCCTAATGCTGGATTACTTGAATTACGCCAAGAAATATCTACTTATATGGAGCAGCGCTTTTCTGTTCAGTACTCTTCAAAGAATGAAATAATCGTAACGGTCGGAGCCTCTGAAGCGCTTGATATTGCATTAAGAGCTACTTTAAATCCGGGTGAGGAAATTATTGTAGTGGAACCATGCTTTGTATCTTACGTTCCAATCGTTGAACTTGCTGGTGGAAAAGCAGTGACCGTTCAGGCTTTACCTGAATATGATTTTAAAATTCAACCGGAGCAAATCGAAGCATTAATTACTGAAAAAACAAAAGGGATAATTATTTGTTCACCTAATAATCCAACTGGAACGGTTTTAAATAAACAGGATTTAGAAGGAATAGCTGCTGTTGCGTTGAAGCATAATCTCCTCGTTTTTTCAGATGAAATTTATGCGGAGCTTTCTTATGATGAGCCTTATACGAGTATTGCTTCCTTACCCGAAATGCGGGATCAAACCATTGTAATGAATGGCTTCTCGAAAGCATTTGCCATGACTGGCTGGAGATTAGGCTTCGTTTGCGGTCCAAAAGAAATTTTACAAGCCATGTTAAAAATTCATCAATATGCCATTATGTGTGCACCTACAATGTCCCAATTCGCTGCTATCGAGGCATTAAAAAATGGTCATACGGAAATGAAGAAAATGATCCGAAGCTACCATAGTAGAAGAAACTATATGGTAGAAGAGTTGAACGAAATTGGCCTCCCTTGTCATATACCTGGTGGAGCTTTCTATGTATTTCCAAATATAACATCCACCGGATTATCTAGCGAAGAATTTGCTGAAAAGCTATTGATCGAACAACAAGTCGCCGTCGTCCCGGGATCCGTCTTCGGCGCAAGCGGTGAAGGCTACATCCGATGCAGCTACGCAACCAACATCGACCAACTCCAAGAAGCCATCACCCGCATCAAAAACTTCCTCAAATAGTGTCAGGCACCATTTATTCATTTTCCCGCATAAACATGCGCGTTTTTGAATAAATGGTGTCAGGCACTTTGTTCATTTAGGTACAATTGTGTAAGTTAACGCTTAAATCATTTATTTTCATGAGTTAGAGTTTTCTAGTGAAGGGGCATTTTTTTGGATTCAAACAATCGCTTGATACAAAATTGATAGTTTTTCATAGTTAGAGTTTTTTATCCCGCTTTAAAACAAGAAGTTTCAATTTTTACTTTTTGAATATCATGTTGAAAACAGTAAGGAGGATTCAGATGATCCGTTCAATTGATTTTATTTATAAGAATGGCTCGCGAAATCATAATGAAGATGCTTATGTCATTAATCGGGAAAATCACATTTTCGCTGCTATTGATGGAGCTACAGGTTTAGGAGGTCTTTCTGGAGATATTGCGTCGAATATTATTAAGCAAAGTTTGGAAAAGGTTTCCGAACGCTCCCTTCGAGAAAAAGTGGAGGAAGGAAATACAAAATTGCGACTAAAAACGGAGGAATTAAAGAACCTTCCACTTACTAGCATTTCTAAACTTGAAAGAAGCACCTGCAGTCTGGCAGCGATACAATTGAAAGGAAATCAATATTTGGAGTACGTATCTTATGGTGATTGCATGATCATTTTACAATATAAAGATCAGTCCATTCGTATCGTTACCCATGATCATGTGGATGTATTAGATACACAAGCAATTAAAATTGTCCATCGAATGTTATTAGAAGAAGAGACTGGGAAGGGAATCGATTTAAATCAATTACCAGAAGAAAAGATTTTATCCCTTTTACAGGAAAAGAAAGACAAAATAAAAATTCTCCTACATGAAAACCGAAGCAAATTAAATACTTCTGAAGGATATGGAATCATTGACGGAAGTGAAGAAGCTTTAAATTTTATGGAATATGGGGTTATTCCTCTCATTAACATTAAACAAATCTTGCTCCTTACAGATGGGTTGAAAATGCATACCCACCAACAGGACAATAAAACACATAAAAATAGCTGGGAACAAAGTGCCACCATCGCCTTTAACCATGGAATCAACGAATTATATAAACAGATCATCCAAATTGAAAAAAACGACCCGGCATGTATCGAATACCCCCGCCTAAAAAAACACGACGACAAAACCGGCATCCTCCTCACATTTGAATAGGTGTCAGGCACCAAATATTCAAAATAGCGAATAATAATACGGTGAAATGCATAAATGGTGTCAGGCACTATGTATTTTATTGATCATTTCCCCCATTCCTAGAAAGGATGTTAAAAAATTTGTCGACGGATAAAACTGGAATCCGCTTGAATAGTTGCTTATGATATTAATAGTATGATAGTCCTACAAAAAAGGGGAGATAATATGGGGAAAAAGACGGTTTTGTCACTTTTAAGCGCAGGGGTATTGGCATTCTCATTATCCGTAAGTTCTGTGCATGCGGAAACAAAAACAAATCAATTTGAATTAACAAAGAAAGCCCTGAATCAACAAGGACAGTTACTTCAAAAAAGGAGTCCTTATAAGTTACATACATTAGAAGCATATTCAAAACAAAGTCACGCTTTTAAAAAATTGCAATCATATAAACTTCCGAGAATCAGCCGTACTTTGAATAGTTATAATAGTAATGAAAATTCTTTATTTGAACAAGAGCCAAATGATGATTTTCCTTCAGCAAATAAGTTGCCTTATGATAATTTGATGATTGGTCAATTACTTCCATTATACGATGTCGATTTGTACAAGGTTAAAGTTGAAAAGGGAACATTATTAGTCGCTGGGCTTACCAATTCGTATGCTATTGATTTGGTATTTGGTGCATTTGAAAAAGACTTTAAGGACCATGGGTTCTTAGAATACTTAGGATACGACTATGATCCTTCAACAGGCGTATTAGTTCATGTCTACGATGTGAAAAAGGCCGGAACCTATTATATTGGTGCTTTAGATGGTGATGATGAATATGATATTGATGATAATTCTGTAGAGGATCTATATGGACTAATGGCTACCTATGTCGATACCGTTGCTCCATCTAGACCTATTGTCAATAATGTAACAAATAAATCGAAAACAGTTACAGGTAAAGCTGAAGCTAACTCTATAGTCACTGTAAAAAGTGGAAAAAAAGTTCTTGGTTCTAGCAAAGCCTCTTCGAAAGGCGAATTTTCTGTTAAGATCAGTGCTCAAAAAGCTGGAACGAAACTAACCGTTTCTGCTAAAGACAAGGCTGGAAATGTTAGCTCCGGAGCATCCGTCACAGTAAAAGATGCTATTCCACCTGCGAAACCAACTGTAAATAAAATCACCAATAAATCAAAGGTGGTAACTGGTAAAGCCGAAGCCAACTCAACCGTCACGGTCAAAAAAGGAAGCAAGGTTCTTGGTTCCGCCAAAGCCTCCTCAAAAGGCTCATTTTCTGTTAAAATCAAAGCTCAAAAAGCAGGATCAAAATTAACTATTTCCGCTAAAGACAAGGCTGGAAATGTTAGCTCCGGAGCATCCGTCACAGTGAAAGATGTTATTCCACCCGCGAAGCCAACAGTAAATAGAGTCACCAATAAATCGAAGGTGGTAACTGGTAAAGCCGAAGCTAACTCAACCGTTACGGTCAAAAATAGAAACAAGGTTCTTGGTTCTGCTAAAGCTTCCTCAAAAGGAACATTCTCTGTTAAAATCAAAGCTCAAAAGGCTGGAACAAAACTAACCATTACCGCAAAAGATAAAGCTGGAAACGTTAGCGTAAAAGTAGAAAAAAAAGTAGTAAAATACTGAACATCTAATTAAAATCAACGAGAAGTGTCAGGCACCAAATATTCAAATTCTCAAATATTTATTCAAAAAAATGCATAAACGGTGCCTGACACCATTTATGCATTTTTTTGATGGATTTATCGAGAAGGGTTGAATTTTCACTTCTTTTGCCGAAGTTTTTCTTGTTTTGTCAAAGTCGGAGGATTTTGGAATGGCGGCATCGAATATTGAGAGAAAAGGAGGGAATAGTTTTGAATACGACAGGTGTTGCAAATTTATTAGGTGTTTCGAAGAGTACGGTTCAACGCTGGATTAAACAGCTTGACCTTGATATGAGTCGCAATGATCTTGGGCATTTTGATTTTACTGAAGAGGAAATTTCTATGTTGAAACAGATTCAAGAACAGGTTCAAAAAGGAATCCTTCTCCAAGATGTAGTCCTCCCACCCAAAAAGACACGTAAAGGAAAAGCAGTCCATACCGTACAAAATCCAGAAATGGAAACGATAATTGAAAAAATAAATGACCTAGATAGAAGAGTAAACGAAAAAGCAGATAATGTCGTTTCATATCAGCTCCTCTCCCATCGAAGAGAACTCGAGGAATTAGAAAATCAAGTGGTTCAACTCAATAAACGGATTGAGCTTTTAGAAAAAAAAATATCAGAAGTCAATCAAACGAATGCTCCCGCCAAGCTCACTAACCTTAATCAAATCCATGAAAAAAGAAAAGGAAAAAAGAAAAATATTTTCATGATGTTGTTTGGCTTTTAGCACCTATGGTGTTCTTTTTTTTGTCTTTTGTAAGGATTTAGAGGACAACTTAAACTCAATCGAGCATTGAAACTTTTTTCCCTTCTATTCGTATTAGGAATAAAAGGTGGGAGAAAAATGGAGAAATCATATTTAATTGCAGCAAATATTATCGGGATCTTATTTTTACTCTATGTTTTTATTCGTGCAATCAGAATTTCTCTTTCAATGAGACGATGTAAACCGATTCATAAAAAAGCATTTAGGACAAAAGGAAAGAACTTGGAAAGCCGTATTTTCGGAATGATAGTAGCAATCATTCTTATCATATATATCTTCTCCTTATTCTATTTCGAACCAAAGAACCTTCTTATTTTGTACATGTGTATTCCTCTTAGTGTGGTCATGTATCAACCTTTATTTCGCCAAGCAAAAATTGGAGAAAATGGAATCTGCCTTTCCACTAAAATAATTCCTTGAAAAGAAATTGAAACCTATCAACTAGAATGGTCCGAGCTAAAAGATCCCTTTTATCCAGATGGTTGCTTAACGATAACAACCTTAACGAAAGAAACATACTTATTGTTGATTGAAAAAGAAAGTGGAAAAAGTATTAATACATTTTTGAACAAACTCCGAATGACTCGCATTTAAAAAAGGAGGCCGTCATTAAAAGACAGCCTCTTATCTTTCCACATATAAGAATCTACAATTCGGCTGCAGAACGATTTTCCTTTTCCAAGGTTCGCCCGATTTCCCCTTTCACCCTCTGTTCATTTTTATCAACTATCGCGGCCCCTACTATGTCACCTGTCACATTGCACATCGTAAAGACCATGTCGGTAATGACATTTACTCCGGCTGTAAGTCCGACAATTTCAATCGGAAGCCCTGCTTGAGTGAAGACGATGGACATCCCAATTAATCCCGCACCCGGTACTCCCGCGGTTCCCACCGCAGCCAGTGTTCCAGTTAAGATAATTCCGATAATTGCCCCAACGCTTAAATCATAACCGACGATTTCCGCAGCAAGCACTACCCCTACACCAAAATGAATAGCTGATCCATTCATGTTTACCGTCGCACCAATTGGTAAGGTAAAATTAGCTACCCTATCACTAATTCCTGCTTTTAATGCACATTTAATCGTAACTGGAAGCGTACCTAGACTGCTGCATGTAACAAAAGCAGTCATTATTGCTTCCCGCGTATGAAGGAAAAATTTAATAATAGGTACCTTAAATAAAAATAAAATAAGAGGGAACACGATTAGCATTTGAATGGCCACACCAAGATATGATGCCCCTACATATTTAGCAAGAGATTGTAATGTATCCATTCCTTGATTTCCTATGGATGTCGCTGTAATTCCAAGGACCCCGATAGGAGCATATTGTAAAATCCCATTTAAGATTCGAAATGTTACTTCACTGCCTGCCTCAGTAAACTTCATTAACAAGTTACCCCATTCATTCATTTTCGGATCTTTTGAATGGCGAATAAATGAAATGGAAAATCCGATAATAAGTGCTACGAATACAATACTTAAAATATCACCCTTTGCCATAGAATCAATAATATTGGAAGGGACAATTTGAAGAATAATATCAATGATAGATGGTGCCTCTGGTACCTCCATTGTTGCGTTTTTCGGCATTTGAAGCCCAAGGCCTGGGTTGATTAATTTCGCAATAACTAATCCAAGCCCTACAGCAATTGCTGTGGAAATAAGATAATAAGGAAATATTTTACCGCCAATGCGTCCTAATTCTTTCGGACTTGAATTATTGACAGAAACAATTAATGTAAGAAAAATTAAAGGAACGACAATCATTTTAAGAAGCCTTAAAAATAAATCTCCAAATGGCGATAACACATCTGCGGAAGGTCCAAAAATAGCGCCGATGATAATTCCTAATAGGAATCCAACCGTAATTTTTAAAATAAAAGATTTACGAGCATACCATCTCCAAATAGCCAATTTGAAATTCCCCCTTATTTGATTTTACAAAAATTTAAACGCTTACATTTTCCCTATAATGATTCATAAGCCACTTCTCCACCAATAATGGTCTTTTCAATCTTTGTTGTTAGTAATTCATCAGGATGTTCAAGCTCAAAAATATTCGTAGAGTAGACGGTCATATCAGCAAATTTCCCTCTCGTTATCGTTCCCTTTACATGTTCCTCGTTTGTCGCAAATGCCCCACCTATCGTAAATAGCTTGACAGCTTCTTCCATCGCTAATTTTTCGGATGGGTTCCAGCCATTATGATCTTGGCCGGGTGCTTTACGTGTCACTGCAGCATGTATTCCTAGGAGCGGATCGATTGGTTCAACGGGGGCATCAGAGCCACCTGCACACTTCACCCCAGCAGATAATAAGGTCTTCCAAGCATAGGATCGCTTAATGCGTGATTCTCCTAATCTATCTTGAACCCATGGGAAATCTCCAACGATAAATCTCGGCTGAATATCTACTATTCTACTCGGTGATACGAGACGAGGAATGAGCTCGTCACGAAGGACTTGCACATGAATCAATCGGTCGCGGTAAGCCACTGATGGAAATTGGTCCAATATATCTAGCACATTTTCAAGTGCCTGATCACCAATCGTATGGACAGCAATTGGCATCGAAAGCATTCTGGCATCATGAACGATCGAATACAATGTCTCCTGGTCCATCATGGCATCGCCTACTGTTGTTGGATCATCGTGGTAAGGACTGGATAAAAGGGCTGTTCGACGCCCTAATGCTCCATCTGCAAAAATTTTAATCGCACCGATTTGCAAATGATCATTTCCGTAGCCTGCATACATTCCGTTTTCTCTGAGATCCTTCATATACATATAATCAATTAATAGATTGCATCTTAGTCCCAACTTTTCTTGATTAATTAATTCATCATAAATTTGATACGTTTGAAACAATCCGTTCAAGAAAGTCGGATCATTTGTATGGGCACTCGTTAACCCTTTTTCCATCGCAAATTGGACGGCTTGACGTACGGCATTTTTTAATTCGGGGTATGATTTTTCGGGGATATATTTTTGAAAAATTTCTGTAGCTGATTCTAATAGTAATCCGGTTGGATTCCCTCTTTCATCTTTCACGATTGTCCCACCCTCCGGCACTGTTATGGAAGGATGATACTGGCATATCTCTAAGGCTTTACTGTTCACTAAGGCGGCATGTCCACAAATTCTCGGGATAAAAAGCGGGCAATGAGGGGCGACATGATCTAGCTCCTGAAGCGTTGGGATTGTCGCGTCCGTAAATAGATTTTCATCCCAGCCACGTCCAATAAGCCATTCACCTGATTTAAGGGAGTTTGCTCTTTCTTTGATTTTCGCTAGCATTGCTTTTTTAGAGTTGACCCCCGTCACATCCAAATTCAAAAAGTTCAAAGCCACGCCACCGATATGGACATGGCTTTCAATCAATCCGGGTGTTGCCGTTTTTCCTTGTAAATCGATGACCAGTGCATCCTGTCTTCCCCATTGTAAGAGCATATCTTCCGTCGTCCCCATATCAATAAATCTCCCATTGTCAACGACAACAGACTGAACGATTGGATACATCTTATCGAATGTATAGATAGAACCATTCGTATAAATTTTCACCATTATTACATCTCTCCTTTCAATAATATTAATTAATCCCCGTTATTTATTGAATATTCGCTTTAGATAAAATTTTCTCCTTTCATAAAACAAAATAAAAATATTTCGGGACATCAGAATCGATCCATTGCCCCATTCTTACTTCGATTCGTTTTATGCTTTTCAAAATCCCACTGGGATAAAAATTTCTTAGCCGCTTCATACCCTGATTGATAAAGAAAGGCTGTTTCTTCCTCAGTTAGCTTAAAATCCGTTGTATTAATCGTTCCTGTTGGAATTTGAATCGTTCGTTCAAGTGTTTCTGCATTCAGATACCTTAAATCATGCGCTTGGAGCATCGTTTTAAAAATATTTTTGAATAAATGGATTGGTGTTGGGATGACTGGATTTATGGCTACTTCATCTTTCACAAAGTAAAATCCGAATGTTGGAAAGCGTGGGTTGGGTACATCGAAAAGCCAGATTGGAAAATTGCTCAGAAGACCTCCATCTAAAATATAGGATTTTTGCTGATCTTTTGATTTCCATTTAACTGGACGGAAGAAAAAGGGCAGTGAGGCACTCATTTTAACTGCTGTTGATACTTTTAATTCTGCAGGGGTGATATGGTAGCGATGTAAATCATCAGGTAAAATGAGGATTCGTCCATTTGTTACATCTGATGCAATAATCTTCAATTTTCCTTCTGGAAGATCAGCAAAAGTTCGTATGCCTTTTTTTAAAAGGAGTTCATCTAACCATGTTTCTAAATAATCAATTTTGTAAATGCCAAGATGAATAATGAGCTCTAATAAACTGCCAGCAAGCGGAATCCGATTGAGAATGGTCTTTCCTCGTAAAGTTGAAAAATCTAATTCACTCATTACGGTTTTAATTTCACTACTGTTATAGCCACTCGCTAAAAGCGCAGCTACAACCGCTCCCGCTGATGTACCGGCTAACCTTTGCCATTCCACATGTGCCTCTTCCATCGCTTGGATAGCACCGGCAAAAGCAATCCCTCTGACACCGCCACGTTCAAAAACAGCATCTGCCCGCATACCATTCCACCTCTTTACTAATTATTTAAAAACCAATCCTTCCTTTACTTTATTCAAGAATTCTTTCATAAACCCTTTCTTTTTCCAACATTTCTTCTCACATAAGAAAAAGGGTGTCTCGAAACGATAGAGACATCCCTTTTACCTATATAAGAAATAATATGATCTTAATCTCTAATTTCTTGACCCGCCATATTAATAAATACAGCTGGTTCTTTTCTCGTCTTTGCAACAATCAGACCAATGATAGACCCGACTATGCCAGTAATGATCCAGCCCGCGCCATTTTCGAATAATGGAATAAATTCGAAAATGTTATTGATCGTATTTGGTGACACATTGGCATCCTTTAGTGCGTCCAGAATCGCAACAACTCCGACACCAATTATTGTACCAATATAGACTGACCGTTGACCTTTAAATAAATTGTTTGTGAATATTAATGCAATAAGCGCAATCGCTAAAGGATAAAGCAATAGCAAAATTGGTGAAGCAAATGACAAAATCGTATTCAATCCAAAATTTGTAATAGTCAGACTTAGAATTGAAAACAAGATTAACCACTTTTTATACGAAATTGAAGGAAAAATACGATTAAAATACTCAGAAACAGCTGCAAGACAGGCGACATTTGTCGTTATCCCTGTTAAGAAAATAACTATTCCAATAATATAAATCCCCATCTGTCCAAGAAGTGCCTTTGCACTTTGAGCCAATACTTCTCCACCATTATCCTTGTAACCTATCGCTTCTACACTTGACGCACCAATCCATGCCATTGAGATTTGTAAAATAATTAATCCAATAATCGTAATCAATCCAGCTTTAATAAATAATTTTGAAACCTCTTTCTCGGATTTAATTCCTAAAGTACTAATTGATTTAATAAATATTCCACCAAAAACAAAGGCTGCTAAAACATCCATTGTATAATAGCCTTGTGTAAATCCTTTTAGAAAAATTCCTGTCAAATAATTTTTCTGCGGCTCACCGATACTTCCCATTGGGGTAATAATTGATTTCAAAATTAATATTAAAAGGAGAATTCCAAAAATAGGTGTGATCAACTTACCTAAGCGATCCACAAATTTCGTCGTATTCCAGGAAAGGAATATCGTTAAAATGATAAATAATGCTGAGAAAACGAATAAATAAAGGCTTGTATTTATCTTATCGTTAACTAAAGGATTAATGGCAATTTCATAAACTACGGAAGTCGTTCGCGGAATAACATAAATAGGACCTAATGTTAAGAAAAGCAAAACTGAGAAAATCGTAGCGAACAACGGGTGTACTCTTCCAGCAAGTTTTTCTACTGTACCTCCACCACGTGTTAATGCAATAATAGCCAATAATACTAAACCAACACCTGTAATTAAAAAGCCGCTCATTGCAATCCATGTATTCGTTCCCGCCTGCTGGCCTACCATTGGAGCGAAAATTACATTTCCCGCTCCTAAAAACATCGCAAACAGCATAAACCCAATAGCAAGGACCTGTGAAAATGGTAACGTTTTCTTCATTCTTTCTCCCCCTTGTTTTCATCCGTTTTGTCAAAACTTTTATATAAAATAGGCTATAAACTACCTTAATAGAGGGATTTTTGAGCAAAAAAATTGCCACCCCCCTAAATCTAAGGATAATTGAGGTTACCACACACCCAACAACCTTAGAAAAGGAAGTGACAAGTTGTACCCTCAAATTATAACCTATTTACTAACTTTTATAAAATTCCAAGAACAAATAATTCGAACATTACTCACCCTACTTATTGGGAAGAGTATGTTTGATAAACCGAAAGATCAGCAGCCTGTTAACAAACCTTATCGAAAACTACAAGTTGATGATCTTCCCATTATCGAAATCCCAGAAAAGCTGAATTATCGAAATCTCCTAACGGAGTACCAAGAGAAGCATGGGAAATCTCTTAAACCCGTTCGAAGACACAAGAACGCAAAAGTGTCGGTACCTAAAGGAATGAAATGTCCTAAGTGTGGTGCACCATCTGATTATCTTTATGCCAATAATGGTGATAAGGGACAGTATCAATGCAAGGTATGTTCTTGCCTTTTCAGCGATAAGAATCGTTTTTCGAAAGATACCATTTTGAAATGTCCTCATTGTTCTAAAACACTCGATAAGATCAAGGAGCGAAAAGATTTCGATGTGTTTAAGTGTAAAAATGACGACTGTCCGTATTATCAAAAGAAATTAAACGGTATGTCTTCCAAAGAAAAGAAACAGTTTAAAAAGGATCCCCAGTCGTTTAAGTTAAGGTATATTTTTCGCCAATTTCACATTGATTTTCAACCATTATCCAAGAATTCACCGGAGTTGCCAGTTGTTGATCTGTCTAGAATCTATGCTTCTCCGCATACGTTAGGTTTGATATTGACCTACCATGTGAATTACGGTCTTTCCGCAAGAAGGACCGCCCCTTATGCAGGATGTTCACGGTGTAGCTATTTCTCATCAGACGATATTGAACTACGAAAATAGTGTGGCTCTTTTACTTAAACCTTACGTGGATCACTATCCTTATGAGCTTTCAGATCAATTCTGTGGTGACGAAACCTATATCCGGGTCAATGGAAAATGGCATTATCTCTTTTTCTTCTTTGACGCGGTGAAAAAGATCGTCCTTTCGTACCGAGTGTCGCCTAATCGTGATACAGCATCCGCCATTCAAGCGATAAACGACGTCCTACTGAAGATGGAAGAGATCCCTGAAAACCTTACATTCGTAGTAGATGGAAATCCAATCTATCTTCTAGCCCAGCATTTCTTCGCTCAGAATGATATTTCTTTCGATGTGAAGCAAGTAATCGGGCTGACAAATGAAGATCCCATCTCAACCGAATACAGACCGTTAAAACAGATTATCGAAAGACTGAATCGCACATTTAAAGGAAATTATCGCTCTACACAAGGATTTGGATCGGATCATGGATCTGTTTCTTTTGTCACCTTGTTTGCGGCGTATTTTAACTTTCTACGACCACATGCATCCCTAGAGGGCAAGGTACCCGTTGTGAATCCAAAGTTATCAGGACTTCCTACCATGCCTGCGCGTTGGACAAAGCTCATCGAGTTAGCTCAACGATGGATAGTCGAACAAAGATCCGCCTAACTTTTTGTTTAGCAGAGCCCTTGGACCATTTAGCAATCGGCGGAGCGAACTCTTGACAAACCGAACTTGCCAATGGTTTAAAATGAAAATACCAAGGGCTTATTTGGTATGCCTTCTTTTTGTCCCCTTCGCCCTTGTTAACCTTGGATCAAACCATTGGCGTGTTTGTCAAGAGCGATTGCGGGAGCTCCCCACCTAATAAATGGAAAGTAACCTAAACAACTATTTAGTTTTCATAGAACTTTTTACAATACCAAAAACCCCCATCCCTCATTCATTTCCAATTTCTATTTCAATTATTCTTGCAAAAAATGAGCCGTTTAAAGGCTAAGTGTTAGATGCCATACCTCAATAAGGTTTTATCTTAATAAAACAAAAAAATGGGAGATTTAAGCTTTGCTTATCTCCCATTTTTACTCAACAATTACATTTTGGGAGATTAACACCTTATATATCTCCCATTTTTACTTAAATCTGATATTTTTGTAGATTTAACCCTTACTTTTCTCTCATAATTACTTATTCATTACATTTTGGGAGATTAACACCCTAAATTTCCCCCATAATTCCACTACCCGATCATTTTCGTAGATATACACCGACTAATCTGCACTATATCTAACCTACCCTTTCGCCCAAATATACGCGCCATTGTCTACGTCAACTAATTGGAGCGTATCGTCGATTTGAATGTCATCCAATGTTCGTCCGGTAATCCGTTCCCCGGTTGGGAGATCGACTAAGACGACGTAATAAGGGGTTAAGTGTTTAAATTCAACGGATGAGACATTAATTTTTGTGAAGGAATATACTTTTCCCTCGCCTTCCAGTTCTTTCGTTGTGAAATTAGTTGATTTGCAGGCTGGGCAAATCAATCGTTTGGGTACACTCGTTTTTCCACATGATTCACAAACATAGATTGATAGTTTCATTTTTTTACCTCCCATTTGTAAAAATGTGGACTGTGGAATACGATCCTGTTCCACCTAAATTTTGGGCAAGGGCAATTCTTGCTCCCTCCACTTGATTACAAGCAGTTCCTCGTAATTGTTGAACGACTTGGTAGATTTGCGCTAAGCCAGTGGCACCAATTGGATGTCCTCTTGAAAGCAATCCGCCGCTTGTATTGACAGGAACCTTTCCACCATGTTTGGTTTGTTCCGCTTCTATCAGTTTCCAGCCTTCCCCACGTTTAGCCAATCCTAATGCTTCAATCGCCAATATTTCCGTCATTGAAAAACAATCGTGAAGTTCGATGACATCAATATCATCCGGACCAAGACCTGCTTGTTCATAAGCCATCGAAGCGGATTGATTGATCGCACTAATAGTTAATAAATCCTCCACCTCTTGGGCTTGAGTTGGACCAGATGCTTGAGAAGAAGCGATAACGCTAATTCCCTTATCCCCTCGGGTTAGCACAATGGCAGCTGCTCCATCTGTTATCGGTGAGCAATCGAATAATCCCAACGGTTCTGTAATCATCCGTGCATTCATAATTTCATCTAAAGTAGCCGGATCACGATATTGTGCATTTGGATTATTTCTAGCATATTCACGATTTTTCAATGCAACCAACGCCAGATGCTTTTTCGAAGCCTCTGTTTCATAAAAATAACGGTTGGCAAGAATACCAAAAAATCCTGGGAACGATAATCCCGCTTTTTTCTCATTGCTATCCGTATCCATTGCGGCATTAATTGCCTGCATAACGACATCGGATTGGGCATGTTTCATTTTTTCTCCACCTGCCACAAGGACCGTATCGTAAATACCGGCCTCAATCATTTCACAGGCATGGCGAAAAGCAATCCCGCCGCTTGCACAAGCACCTTCCATTTTTACCGTGGGAATCGGTCCAAGTCCTAAGTCATGAGCAATTAATGAACCTAATATTTCTTGATTAGCGAGGGCCCCAGACATAAAATTCCCGATAAAAACGGCATCTATTTTTGGAAAACTAGCTTCCTTTAATGCTTGAAAACTAGCTTCCAGCAGTAATTGTTTAAGAGATTTATCGGCTAGTGTTCCAAATTTCGTCATTCCTGTTCCGATAACAGTGACCTGTTTCAACTATGAACACCTCCATATATTTTTTTCATTTCTTTTTTTAAAATTTTCCCATAGGAGCTTTTTGGTAATTCATCAATAAATTGAATGAGCTTAGGCTTCTTAAAGCTGCCCAAATGCTGCTTACATAGCTCCAGCATTTCTTCTTCTGTCGCTGTATGTCCTTCCCTTAAGACAATAAAAGCTGAAACCATCTCACCCCATTTTTCATCGGGAAGTCCAATTACACAGGTTTCTTTAACGGAGGTATGTTTATTTAGCACTTCTTCAATTTCCCTCGGATAAATATTTAATCCACCCGAAATGATTACTTCTTTTTTCCGATCAACGAGATGCAAAAATCCACGATCATCTACCCAACCTAAATCGCCTGTGTAAAGCCAGCCATCTTGAAGTGTTTCCTTCGTTGCTTCTGGATTATTCCAATAACCTTCCATGACCAGTGATCCTTTGCAGATAACTTCTCCTACATCACCTTGCTTCACTTCTATACCTTTTTCGTCCACTACTTTCATCTCAACAAACGGTCCAGTCATCCCACAGGATTCCAGACGCTTTCCTAGTTCCTTCCGCGGCATAATTGTAATCGCCATCGGAGCTTCCACCTGACCATACGTTTCGACAAATTTCTCCCCAACTTGATCCAATGCAAAGCGTAATTTGCTTGCAGCAATTGGAGAACCAGCCATATTAATGCTTTTTACATGCTTTAATTTTTTCGGATCAAAGTTTTTTCCTTGAACGAGTAAATTCACAATCGTTGGTACGAGGAAAATCACGCTCACTTTTTCCTTATAAATGTCATCTAAAAAGTCTTCCGGATCAAATTTATCGAAAATGACTTGGGTTAACCCAAATAACCAAGCAGCATGGGAGAGAAAATTACTTCCATGTGTTAATGGAGCAACATGCCCAATTACATCATCCCAACTAATCTCACAAGCTAGCGATAACGATAGGGCACCAGAAACGATATTGCGGTGTGATAATGTGACTCCTTTTGGTTTGCCTGTTGTTCCAGATGTGTACATAATCGCAAAATGATCATTTTCCTGAATATCTACCTCTTGAAAAGACTGATCTGCTTCTTTAATAAGTGTTTCATACATGTCTCCAACCGTTATTTTCGGGATATGTAACGAGATACAATCGAGTAATTCCACTTCTCCGATGAGAATCATCGCACCTGACTGCTCAATCATATATTCATGTTCTGAAGGGTGCAGTCTATAATTTAATGGAACTTTGATAAATCCTCCAAATGCACATGCCAAATCAAGCTCAATATGTTCAGATCGGTTTGACATTAAGATCGCTACCCGATCACCTTTTTTAACTCCTTTTCCTTGGAGAAATGAGACAATTTTATATGTTCTACTTTCTAATTCTCCATATGTGTGGATAATATCTTTATATTTAACAGCCGGTGTATTTTTAAAAGTAAGAAAAGCTTTCTTTGCATAAGATGCGATTGTTTCCAACTACTTTTCCCCCTCTTTATAAAAATTGAAAACTCGAAATTCTGTACCGGGAATCGCCTCTCGAATTGCTACTGCATCAGAAGAGGCAGTAACAGAAAACTCAACAGTAACAGCAACCGAATTCCCACCTTCAAGAAAGTGACCACCGGCAATTTTGCCCTTCTCATCGATAAAAATTCCATGAAGATGAATGTCTGGACTGCCATCCTCTTTCACACCGATAAAGCCATTTCCACTAAGAAGCTCGACTGTTTTACTTTCCTTAATTGGTGTTGTATAGGTGTATTCCCCGTTCACTTTTTCTAATATGCAATAATTCACTGATTTCAAAGAGCCAATACAATGAAAGGCTCCCGCTCGAATATTGTTTTTTTCACATTGCTTTAAAATACCTAATAGCAAATCATCATCTTTCGCGAGACTTCCTAATAAAATTCCTTTTTCTTCATTATATTGAGAATGTGACTGCCGCATGCTCTCTTCCCCCTTTGTTTACACATTCTTCTTACTTATGCAAATACTGCACCACCACATACGCGAAGTGTTTGCCCAGTAGTATAGCTAGATTCTGGCGTACTAAAATAACATACTGCTTCAGCAATATCTTCCGGCTGCCCCATACGCTTCACAACTTGATTATCCAGATTATAGGCGATCCCACTTGTAATTCTTGATTCGACCGCACCAGGTGCCACACTATTACAAGTAATGCCCTTTGCACCGAGCTCTTTTGCTACCCACTTCGTTAAAGCAATTACTCCACCTTTACTTGCAGCATAAGCAGGTCCCGATCTTCCCTTCCAGCTATTTGCATCAAATCCGGAAATATGCCCGCCATTCATTCCCGAAATCGAACTAATATTTACAATTCGTCCATATCCCCGAGAAACCATATGTGGATAAAGGACCTTTTGCGTAAAGAAGAAAGTGGCTTTTAAATTTGTGTTTAAGTCGCGATCCCAAATTTCTTCTGTCATTTCTTCAATATCAACACGTCCGCATGTTCCTGCATTATTAATTAAAATATCGATTTTTCCAAACTCTTCAACCGTTTGATCAACAACTGATTGAATTTCATCATTATCGCGAATGTCGATTTGATGGGATCGAACCTTGCTTTCCGGAAATTCCAATGTGATTTTTTCTACCATCTCACTTGCATCGATTAAATCAACAATCACTATATTGGCACCTTCTTGGGCAAGCCTATATGCACATCCACCGCCAATTCCACCAGATGCACCAGTTATTATCGCTACATGACCTTCAAGTTTCCCCATTTAGAACAGCTCCTTTAATTTTGTTGGCCCTTTTCAATCTGAAAAGGGGCCGATAATTATTTGATCCCCATTAAATTAGGTAAAAATGTTGACAGTGCTGGAATATACGTAATCAAAAGCAAAACAATGACAGCCGATATTAAAAATGGAACGATAGCCTTTGAAATTTTATGGATCTTCACATTTCCAATCCCGCTAGCTACATATAAATTCAATCCGACTGGCGGTGTAAATAATCCGATTGCAAGGTTGACTGTCATAAAGACACCGAACACGGTTGGATCAATATTGAAGTGTATAATCACTGGAATTAAAATCGGAACAAAAATATAGAACGCAGAAATCGCATCGATAAATGCACCAGCAATTAACAAAATAACATTGATGATTAATAGTGAGACAATTGGACTGGATGAAAGACCTAATAACGAATCCGACATTGTTTGTGCAATTTGTTCAGTTGTAATGATATACGCGAATAAGGATGCGGCACTGACAATAAATGTGATAACTGCTGTTTGGATCGACGCATCATAAAGAATTTTAAAAATATCTTTTATACTCAATTCACGATAAATAAAGATCCCGACGATAAATCCGTAAAAGACAGCAACAACAGCTGCTTCTGTTGGGGTAAATATTCCTCCGTAAATACCGCCAAGAATAATGACTGGTATTAAAAGCCCCCAAATCGCACTGCGGAAGGCTTTAAAAACTTCCTTTCCAGATGCTCTTTCTCTTTTTTCTAAAGTAGCAGCAACCTCTTCATTGCCAATCGACTGCCTAACTAAGCCTCTGTTTTTTACATAAAGCGCCGAAATAATGAAACCAATTCCCATTAATAATCCTGGAATAATTCCGGCAACAAATAAACGTCCAATAGAAATACTAATCTGATCACCAGCAACAACGGCAAAAACGATGAAGGCAATACTTGGAGGGATAACAATCCCAATAGAACCGGAACTTGCTAACAACGCACTTGCCGATTCTCGTTTCATTCCATTTTTCACAAGGGCCGGAATGAGAATACTTCCGATTGCAGCAACCGTAGCTGGTCCAGACCCCGAAATAGCAGCAAAGAAAATTGCTGTTATGACAGTTACAAAGATCATTCCGCCTTTAAGATGACCGACACATACATCAGCAAAATGAATCAAGCGCTTCGAAATCCCTGCATAATCCATAATGACTCCGGCAAGGACAAAGAACGGAATTGCCAGAAGTGTGAATTTCGCAACACTGGAATATAACACATCCGGTACGAGTGCAAGATTATCAATTCCTCCACTTACTAAGAGAACAACAATGGAGGAGACCGCTAAGGAGATTGCGATCGGAATTCTAATGATAACGAGTAGGGCAAAGATCCCAAATAGTAAAAGTGTTGTCATGCTTTAACCCCACTTTCATTAGCTTTCGTTTCTTTCCATTCAATGAAGCCAGCTTCAATCGCCCGATATAAACCAAATAGACAACCAATCGGAAATCCTAATGTAAAAATCCATTGATGCAAGCCCAGTGCGGGTGTCATTTGATTCGATTCTACTTGAAAACTGACCATGTCATAGCCAAAGTAGACAAAAACGAGAAAGATGACGGAAATAAGTGTGCTGCTAAAAACAATTAGCACTTTTTTGGGTACGCCGGTTAACTTATCAAATAACATAGAGAAACCGAGATGGGCATTGTTTCTAATCCCCGCCGCAGCACCTAAAAAGGTAACCAGGACAAATAGGTTAACGGTCACCTCTTCCGTAAATGAAATAGAGTAATGGAATAAATAGCGTGAAACGATATTAGCAAATGCTACTAGACTCATTACACCTAATGAAACTGCTAAGACAGTATTTTCTATATAAGCAATTATCTTAGACATGAACGTTCCCCCTCTTAGCTTTCTTGAAAGGCTTTCAACAAGTCAGCTCCCCAATCTTTTTCATACGTTTTATAAATATTTTCTGATGCTTTTTTAAATTGTTCGATTTCAGCATCGGTTGGATAATAAAATTCCATCCCAGAATCTTTTAATTCTTGAATTTGTTTTTCTTCTTGTTCACGAGCTAATTTAATTTGATACTCATTCGCATTTTTTGCAGCTTCTTTAATAATTTTTTGATCGTCTGGACTCATACTGTCGAATTTCTTTTTGTTCATACCGAAAATTAACGGGTCATAGGAATAATTCCACATTGAGATGTATTTTTGAACTTCATTTAGCTTAGAAGAATAAATAACGTCAATTGGGTTTTCTTGACCATCAATCGTATGTTGCTGTAAAGCTGTAAATACTTCAGAGAATGTCATAGCCGTTGGATCTGCTCCATACCCTCTCCATAAATCGGTATACATTTTGATACCTGGAATACGTATTTTTAATCCTTTCAAGTCTGGAGGCGTTTTAATTGGATGAACACTGTTAGTAACTTGTCTAAAGCCGTTTTCACCAAAGCCTAATGTTTCGATGCCTTTTTCTGAGAGGATTTTCTTTAACTCTTCTCCACCTTTTCCATTCATTTTTTGATCAACTTCATTTAAGTCTTTAAATAGAAATGGGGCACTGACAACACCGAGACGAGCGTCGAGAACAGAATAGATAATAGGTGAATGATAGCTGAAATCGGTTGATCCTTTTACAAGCATTTCTACACCTTTGGCAGAATCGCCGCCGGATAATTGTTCATTTGGATAAACCTTTGTTTTGATTCTTCCATCTGTTTTCTCTTCTACTTCCTTCGCGAATTTCTCCGCGGCTTTATACCATGTTGAAGATTCAGAAACGGTAACAGACATTTTTAGGTTATAACTTTTTTTCCCTCCAGAGGCGCTTTTTGAGCTGCCACATCCCGCTAATGCAACCAACAAAATAGCGCTCACAATGATTAGTGCTAGTTTTCTCCCCTTCATTTACAATTCCCCCTTGTTTATAAATCCTAGTCTTAATGAAAGATCTTTTGTTGCGTGTTTTCCAAGAATAATCGCTTTTTCCATTACCTCATCATCAAATCGATAGGATAATCCGGCGACACAGAGTGCACCTGCCAATTCGTTTCGCGCATTATAAATGGGGAAGGCAATTCCCTTTAATCCTTTCTCCCATTCTTCACGGTCAATGGCATAGCCATTTTTCCGAACCTTTTCTAATTCAACTATCAGTTGAGTCCTGCTCGTAATCGTATTCTCTGTATGCGCTTCCAATTTGTTTCTTAAAAAATATGAATCTAGTTGTTTTTCGGTTAGATGTGCTAAGTATAGTTTCCCGGATGCGACACAGTATAATGGTGCATGTTTTCCAACTCCCAATACAATGCGGGCAGCTGATTGGCTTTCCATTTTTTCTACATAAAGAACTTGATCCCCTACAAACTGTGCCAAGAAAGTACTTTCATTTACTTTTTCTGCGATGGATTGGAGATATGGTCGTGCAATACTGTTGAGGTCTAAGTTGTCAGATGCCTTTTGGGCAATTTGTAACCATTGTTGTGATAAGTAATATTTCTCTTGATGGTCTTTTGTGATGTAACCTAACTGGTCAAAGGTGGAAAGAAAACGATGAATTGTTGCTTTATTGCTCTTTGCTTTGCTTACCATTTCGGTAAATGTCATTGGCTTCTCTGCAAGCATTTCTACTAATTTGAATGCCTTCTCTACTGTTTTAAGAACTTCTGCGAATGGAATCACCTCCGTATTTGGTTTCATTATTCGGAACTTTAGTTACATTTTACGGGATTATTATAAATTAGGTATTTTAAAATTGTCAATATGTTATTAATATTTATATTTTTTCGATAAAATTATTGTTTATTAGATATAAATTATAGTAAATTGGTAGTATTTAATATGTTGGAAGGAATAGTCGGAGGTAATTCTATGAAGATTTTCCAATTTTGCATGAGGATGTTATCGAAGTTTTTGCCTTTATGGATCGTTTTGTTGTCGATTATTTCATATGTTTTCCCAAATACTTTCCGTTCGATCAGAAGTTTTACAGGAATTGGATTAGGGACTATTTTTCTTTTAATGGGGATGTCACTTTCAAGTCAAAGTATTTTGTCTGTATTGAAAAAGCCGAAAAATGCATTGATCGGGGTCGCATTGAAATGGATCATTACAGTGGGGATAACAATCGTGATTGCCTTTCTATTCTTTCAAGCAGAACCTGAAATCGCAGCCGGGGTCATTTTAGCTGGTACTGTTCCTAGTGGAACATCCGCTAATTTATATACATTTATTGCTGGAGGTGAAGTTGCATTAAGCATCACGATGGCCACGATGGATACAATCATCTCACCACTTTTGACGCCAACACTTGTCCAAGTTTCTGCCGGAAAATTTATTGAAATTGCTTTTTTACCATTATTTTTTAATATTATTTATATCGTGTTCATCCCTCTTTTTGTTGGGTTGTTCTTGCAGTGGAAGTGGTACGATAAGGTGAAGTATGTCCAACCTTATACGTCATTCATTTCTACTATTGCGTTATTTATTGTCGTGTTATCCGTTATTTCGGGAGCGCAACAATCCTTGCACCAACATATTAAGTTGCTCCCGCTGATCTTTGTCGCCGTCTTTTTTCAAGTATCGATTCCAATGATTGCCGGATATTGGATCGCGCGGTACTTTAACATTGCAGAACCAAGCAGGAGATCCATTCTTTTTCATGTAGGCATCTGCAATACCGCCCTATCTTCAACCCTTGCCATGCAAC
Source organism: Heyndrickxia sporothermodurans (assembly GCA_016756695.1). Taxonomy (GTDB): domain Bacteria; phylum Bacillota; class Bacilli; order Bacillales; family Bacillaceae_C; genus Heyndrickxia; species Heyndrickxia sporothermodurans. The sequence continues at coordinate 2,085,422 of CP066701.1, read as the reverse complement.
ACATCAGCTCCGTTGCCGCCGTGCCAGCCGTTGCCAATATGGTCGTCAACCTAACCATCGGCGCACTTGTTGCAAACATGTTATCCTATAGGGACAAAACGGAAGTATCGGCCAGAAGGTCGGACTAGTGTGGGAAAATAAACAAGTTTACTTTCCCACTAGTCTTCCTTACGTTCATAATGGACAAGTATTTTCAATTTCTCCGATAGTTCTTCAATAAGTTGATTAGCTGATATGCCTGCTTCGTTTCCCTTTTGGTATCCGAAGTCTAGTATTCTTTTAAATTGCAATTCTATATCCTTTTCTTCCATGACATAGTCCCCCAATAGTTATTTACAAAAATTTTAATTCACTATTATCCGTCTATCGTATTGTTTAAATCATAGTTATTGTATGTATTCCATTAAGAATGGTGTAGTAAAGATGATGGACAGCCATTTTATTAAATTAAATTTCAGTAATTGTACCACAATTTTTTATACTTTTACAATATTCGTCAAAATATCAGCTTTTTCCTTCTTCTTTTCACTTTTTTAGGAAGCTGACCATTTCAGATGACCTGCCACTTTTTACATAAAAATTAAAAAACTTTGACATAATGAAGATAATGTTTTAAATTAGAAATATACGAATGATTTTCAATGAAAATGATTTCAATATTCGTGTTTAGGAGTGTTATTTATGGAAAATGTATTTGATTACGAAGATATTCAATTAATTCCTGCAAAATGTGTGGTAAATAGTCGCTCGGAGTGTGATACATCGGTAAAATTAGGCGGACGTACATTTAGATTACCTGTCGTTCCAGCCAACATGCAGACAATCATCGATGAAAAGGTAGCCCTTTTCTTAGCAGAAAACGATTATTTTTATATTATGCATCGTTTCCAACCGGAAAAGCGATCAACGTTTATTAAGGACATGAAATCTCGCGGGTTGTATGCGTCGATTAGCGTTGGTGTGAAAGAGGAAGAATATCAGTTCATTCAACAGCTTGCTGAAGAAAACCTAGTACCTGAATATATTACGATTGATATAGCGCATGGACATTCCAATGCAGTCATCAATATGATTCAACATATTAAAATGTACTTACCAGAAAGCTTTGTGATTGCCGGAAACGTTGGAACTCCTGAGGCTGTTAGAGAGCTGGAAAATGCGGGTGCAGATGCTACAAAAGTCGGAATTGGGCCCGGAAAAGTTTGTATTACAAAGATTAAAACGGGTTTTGGGACAGGTGGTTGGCAATTAGCTGCGCTGCGTTGGTGTGCAAAAGCAGCAAGCAAGCCAATTATTGCAGATGGTGGTATCCGTACACATGGGGATATCGCGAAATCAATTCGCTTCGGTGCATCGATGGTGATGATTGGATCCTTATTTGCAGGACACGAAGAATCTCCGGGTGAAACGTTTGAGAAAGATGGAAAGCTTTATAAAGAATACTTTGGCTCTGCTTCTGAATTTCAAAAGGGCGAAAAGAAAAACGTAGAAGGCAAGAAAATGCACGTAGAACATAAAGGTAAATTACAAGATACACTAATTGAAATGGAACAAGATCTTCAATCCTCTATTTCATACGCAGGCGGAAGTAAACTAGATGCTATCCGTAATGTAGACTATGTCGTTGTAAAAAATTCAATTTTTAATGGTGACCGAGTGTACTAACTCTAACTAAAGCTTGGACCGATATTATATAAAAGAGCACAGCTTTTCATTTGAAAAAGTTGTGCCCTTTTTATTGTCGGATAGGGCCCATATCCCTCAAACGACTTTCAATTCTATTTGTAAAATTTGATATAGCTCTTCGAGTTTCTGAATTTGATAGGTTGGAATAACGTCAGTATTGTTGCTCTTCATACTAGGATTAAACCAACATGTGTCTATTCCTGCAGTATATCCACCCCGAATATCTGCACTTAATGAATCCCCGATAATTAATGTTTTTTCCTGAGAGAAGTGAGGAATTCGGGCAAAGACATAATCAAAGTATTCCTTCATTGGCTTCTGGTATCCGGTATCTTCAGAAACAAAGATATCCTTGAATAGTGAGTATAAGCCGGAATCATGTAGGCGTTTATATTGAGTCTCGGAGATGCCATTTGTTACGATATAGAGATCATATTTTTGCCGCAAATTTGATATTAATTCAAGTGCTCCATCAATCCGCTGATGTCCTTCAGCTAAATAACTACTATATTTCTTTCCAAGAATAGCCCCATCAACCTCTTTGCCATATTCCTTTAAGAAGATTGAAAAGCGAGTATTTACTATCTCATCACGAGTAATTGTTCCCTCTTCAAAAGATCGCCAAAGACCTTGATTGAGTAAATCATATCTCGCTTTCATTTCGTCTGTTAAAACTATTTCTTGATCTGCAAACAGCATACGTAACGCTAAATCCTCGGCCGCTCCAAAATCCAATAACGTATCATCTATATCAAAAAGTAAAGTTTGATAGGTTTTCATAAAAATGCCTCCAATTCACATCCATGTTGAGAGTTGATTGGTAATATACCATAAGCATGAAAAGCTTATTTTACAAGAAATTTATTTATTAATATTCTACCATAAGTTTCAACCTCTTGTTTTTAGATCCCTTTTTCTACAATTAATCAAATAGGAAAAATACAGGTTGCCATCGTCTCCATTTGTATAGAACCCGGTTTCTTGTGATAAAATGATAGCAGTTAAGCACATGCTTGAAAAAGAATTGAGGTCATTTTAATGAAGGTTAAAATCAATCGTAATGCAGCAAAAGTGATGGATAAGATGTTAAAGGACGAAGAATCCGAAGGAAAGATGCTTCGCGTAATTATTACAGAAGTACATGGTGACCATGCCCATTACGCACTGCAATTTGATCATCCAACAGAGCATGATGAAATTGTCAAAACAGATAAAGGAATCGATATTCTGTTAGACAAACGCGATGAAGACTATTTGGATGGGGTATGGATTCAATTTTTCTATGTACCCGAGGAAGAGTTTGTGATCACTAATCCGACAAAAGGAAATCATGGACATTAAAAGGGATAGTACTCCACTATCCCTTTTTCACCTTATTTCTCAACATTAGTGAACCTCTCCAAATCATAGATTTTGTTGGAGCATCCCTTATCTTAAATACAGTACAAAATCAGCAGATAAGACACCTTTCATGTCTCTAGCGCTTGATTCAGACTAATGAATGAAGACAAGGTTTGTTCAGTTCTTTTTGACAACTCAGGAACTTTTGCCTGAAGAGCCAACCATTTCTTTTCAGAAATGGATTTTTGCATGCCACGAATAAAATAACGGGCCCCTATATTATACGAAGCTTGTAAATCTGCATGATACACTTTTCCTGTCGTAAACGTAGCGAGGTCCTTTTTAGCATTTCGTTGCACTTTTCCAGAGCCATCAAATGCTAACACACTTGTATTGCGGGCGTTAATCCTTGAAATTCTCATTCCTAGGTAATGGGCCATTTCTTCGACTTTATTTTGGATTCCTTTCTTTCGCCAGTACCGAAGTTTGAAACGCAGTTTTTTCGCACCCCAAAATCCTTTAGGCATTTTCATCTGATCAAGGTACTCGAATACAATCACATCACACCTATGCTCTTTCGCGAATGTAACAATTTCATGTGAAGTATCGTTCACGATTTGTTTTTGCAAACCGTTTATTCTTCTCCAAAAATTTGGCGCAGTAATTCTCCCTGAAATGGATTGAGCTTTCCTAAGTTTGTTTGTTATGGTATACAATTGGTCTTTTTCTATTGGCTGATTAATGAATGTTCGAGCCAAGACAGTTCCTTTCGCATCCATCACGGAACAAACGGCAGATTGGTTGATTCCTAGGTCTACTGCACAAATTCTTTGGTTTTGTATGTTTGTATGATTTAATTTTACTTGAGATTCATAACTAACATGTAGAAAGAACTTTTTCCCCACCTGGACAAGCTTTGGATTATTTTCTTTCCAGTTCCAGACCCCACGCTTGTATTCGTCCTGTGGTTTAAAGTGAATCTCTTTCCAAATCCAATCATTTTGATGAAAGACTTTAATTTTTGCTGTAGTATGAGAGGTCTTTTTGAACATGTTTCCCCGATAAAATACTGGGAACTCTTTGTGTTCTAATTGTAATCTAGGAGGTTTTTTCTTGAATTTCTTCCCTTCTGAAAAAGCCATTTTCTTTTCTTCTTCCCAATTTTTTAGATTGAAACGATAGCTTTTGATTTTTCCAAAAGCGGCGGCTATGGCACTCCTTCTAAAATAAGAAGGAAATTTATAGAAAAGACGATTGAACTCAGGGTACTTTGGTTGAGGGTTTGATTTTGTAACATGAATGAGCTTCTCGACAGCAGGGACAATCGTCTTCGTTGAGATGGAATCCAAATGATCAAACTCTTTATCAATGACATCCATTATGAATGTTAACGCTCGATTATAGATGTCTAGTGTCGAGTGGAAGATCTTTGAATGATTAATAATTTTGTATTTTAATGTTTTTACAATTTTCATTATCAAACCCTCCAAAAGGTTCCTTCCTATCTATCATAGCAAAGTACGTTGTAAAGGCAATAATGTATTTTGATTAGATAATATATTTTGAAAACTTTTTACCTTGAGGCTAAATATTACTAGAAACCAGATTTTTGTAGTAGAAGTTATATGGTATTAACCACTGGAGGTGCAATGATTAAAAGAATAAAAAAAGATATTGAAAACCAAGGAAAGAGAAAGAATAAGCGCCTAACCCCCACTAAATCAAAGATTTTGAAGGGGAATGCGGCGCTTCTTTTTGTTCAAACGTTATTTTAGAGCCTTCTTGCAAAATAAAAAAATAAAATTTTCAGAAATGCATAGAAAATTCAACCAATATATTTTATAATCATTTTTATATTATTTATCAAATGTTAGAAGAATATGAATTATAAATTAACATTTGAAAAATAATATCCATTTATTGATTTCATATTGTATGAAAATAATTGGATATTGCTTTCTTTTCACCAATTCTGTTTAGAAGTTTTTATCCGAATATTTTAAACCATTCATCAAAGGAGAAGATTACATGACGATTAATGAACCAGTATTTGCCGCAATGTTAATTCTCGCGTTAGTAGCTGTCGGTGAAATTATTTCTGTGCTAACTCGTGCAAGAGTACCTATGCTGCTCGTTGCTATTCTTGGATTTCTCGTACTTGTTTGGACAGGAATTTTCCCAAAAAATATTGTTGATACCTCATCCTTCAATGGTATTGGTACGTTATTAACAGGGCCATTAGTAGTCCATTTAGGGACACTCATCCCATTATCTATGATGTCTAAACAATACAAAGCAGTCATAATATCCCTAGGGGGAGCATTAATTGCCTTAGTTCTTGTCCTTCCCATTATCACTTTACTCTTCGGTTATGAAACAGCAGTCGCCGGAATGGGCCCGATTGTTGGAGGAATTGTTGCTTTTCTCGTTACTTCCACGGAATTAAAAGAGCTGGGTTTCGAAAGTTTAGTAGCAATCCCTGCCTTAGTTTTAGCGATACATAAACTATTTGGTATGCCGGTTGCTTCTATTTTCCTTCGAAAATATGCTCTAATTTTACGCGATAAAACGGACCTTCTTGAGCGACACAAACAAACTGCTGCCACGTTAGAAACAACGATGAACCATTCAACCGCTTTAACGAAGAAAAAAAAGAAATACGAATTTAATACGGCCAATGTTCTACTATTTAAACTGTTTCTAGGAGCCTCTATTGCCACAGTTATTGGAAACGTAACGGGTGTGAGCTCAACTATTTGGTGTCTAGTCATCGGTATCATAGGAGCAAGAGTAAAATTTTATGATGAAAATATTATGGATAAGGCAAAAGCTTCAAGTATAGCCATCTTAGGTACAATCTTTATCGTTATCGCTTCGATGAGTACTGTTAGTCTAAAAGAATTTTTACATTTCATCCCACAAATTCTAGCCATTATTGTGATTGGACAAATTGGCATCATCTTAGGTGGATATCTATTTTCAAAACTAACAAAATGGCATCCGTATAAAGGGATGTCCCTAGCGTTAACGGCCATGTTTGGCTTTCCAGCAGACTATATTCTTTGTCAGGAAGTAAGTAGAAGTGTCGGACGAACTGAGGAAGAACAACAAATCTTGCTTAATGAACTATCACCACCTATGCTTATTGCAGGCTTTACAACTGTCACCGTCGCATCAGTTATTATCGCCAGCATTCTTGTAAAAACATTATAAAGAAAGAGGGGCTTTATCCCTCTTTTTTATTTTAGGCGGAAATTAGATGGATCTAATTTTGTCTACATGGAAATTTATGACGTCGCTGATTGTTTCATTTGCAGTTATGTTTGTTGGGATTCTTTATCTTGGAGCTCCTTCAACGATTGTTCTAATCTTTCCCGGTGTATCGGTGATTATTTTATCTGTTATATGTGGAGTTAGATGGCAAAAGAAAGAATGAGAAAGTCGATCCGGAAGCTATTATGTGACTTTCGCTGTTGTTGGACCAATGATCAGTCCATTATATGATAAATACCAACTTCACAGGAAAAATTGGTCAAGAACGATGGAAGACACAGGAACTGCCTTTGCCCCCATTATCCCTTGGAGTGTTACAGGTGCTTTTATCGCCGATACATTAAAAGTACCGACAGGAGATTATATCCTATTTGCACTAATGACATACCTAGGCATCTTGTTTGCATTAATCTATATTTTCACTGGATTTGGAATCGCAAAAACAAGGGATTGCACATAATCATGATTCTACATTGAAAACTAAAGGGATGTAACCTAAGAATTACATCCCTTTTTCGGCATTTTTCATACAAGACTATTTCATCATCTCTTTAACCAACTCTTTATTTCGCTTTTTAAAAAGCTCATTATGCGAAGAAACCATCCCAATTTTGTTGGCGTCAGGCTGAATAAATTGTTTTGCCTTATTGACGGCGTTCGCAGCATCTTGGAAAGCACCGGCGATTAAGTTTACTTTTCCATCGTGCATAAGAATATCACCTGCTGCGTAAAGACCCTCCACCGATGTTTCGCTCATCGCATTTCCAGCAATATAGTAGTGATCGACTAATTCAATTTCCAAGTCACTATCTTTCAATAAAGTTGCATCTTGTTGAAATCCATGATTAATAATAACTTCATCCACTGATAATTGCTGAACCTCGCCGGTTTCATGATTTTCCAGTTCTACCCCGTCTATCTCCTCGTGATTACTGCTAGCAATGAGTTTTTTTATCGTCGTATTCAAGTAACAAACTGCACAACTATTCATTAATTGTGTAGCCTGAGCTTCATGACCAGCCAAGGTATCCTTTCGATATGTTACATACACATTTTTGGCAATGGATTCTAACTCATTTGCCCAATCAATGGCAGAATTTCCACCACCAGAAATAAGCACATTTTTATCTTTAAACTGCTTTAGCGATTTTACCGTGTAATGTAAATTAGACACTTCAAACCGCTCGGCCCCATCAATCTCCAGCTTTTGAGGGTTTAAAATTCCGCTTCCGATTGCAACAATAACCGTTTTTGACAAATGCTTTTGACCGGATGAACCATGGAGGACAAATTGGCCATCCACATTGCGTGAAATCGATTCAACCTTTTCATTTAATACTACGGTTGGCTGGAAAGTTAGCCCCTGAACGACTAGCTGTTCAATTAATTTCGCTCCTGGTATTGGTGTCTGCCCGCCCACATCCCAAATCATTTTTTCAGGATACACATGGAGTTTTCCGCCTAAATATGGCTGAAATTCAATAATCTTTGTCTTCATTTCTCTTAATCCACTATAAAACGCCGAGTATAACCCTGCCGGCCCTCCACCAATGATTGTCACATCAAATAACTCTTGCTGTTCCATTTTTTCGAACCCTCCTCAGCAATGTATCTATGTAAATAAATGCATACTTCTTCCCATGTTTTTTCTTAAATTCATTTTAACTGATAACGATTATCAATTTCAATCATTTTTTTCATTAAAATATTTCGCTTAAAAAAATGATTGACAATAAAAATAATTCACCCTATAGTTATTCTTGAAAATGAGAATCATTATCAACAAATACAATTGGGAGGTTACAATGGAACGCCTGTATACGAGCAATATAAACATTGGTTACGGAGAACATGTCATTGTGAAGAATCTCAGTGTTGAAATACCTGATAAAAAAATCACAACGATTATCGGTTCAAACGGCTGTGGAAAATCAACTCTATTAAAAGCAATTACGCGGATTATTTCTCATCAATCCGGATCCGTTGTTCTTGATGGAAAAGATATTTTGAAAGAAAACACAAAAAATTTAGCTAAAAAAATGGCGATTCTTCCGCAATCACCGGAAAGTGCGAATGGACTTACGGTTGGTGAACTTGTATCCTATGGTCGTTTTCCCTATCAAAAAGGCTTTGGCCGCTTAACGAAAAAAGATATTGAAGTCATTGATTGGGCACTTGAAGTGACAGGAACAATTGATTACAAGTTTCGTCCTGTCGACGCACTGTCTGGCGGACAACGGCAACGTGTATGGATCGCCATGGCTCTCGCACAAGAAACAGATATTATTTTTTTAGATGAGCCAACCACCTATTTAGATATGGCGCACCAGCTAGAAATTTTAGAGCTTTTACAAAAACTAAATAAAAAACAAGAACGAACCATCATTATGGTCCTCCATGAATTGAACCAAGCCGCCCGTTTTGCCCACCACATTATTGCCATGAAAGATGGAGAAGTCGTAAAGGCAGGTAACTGTGAAGAAGTAATCAATCGACATGTTCTGCAAAAAGTGTTTAATATTGACGCCGAAATCGGCAGAGATCCGCGTACCGACAAACCAATGTGTGTCACTTATAACTTATTAAAAGGAGAAAATAAACATGAAAAAAATCGTATTTCCAATCATTTTGCTCTTAGTGTTAATTGTTAGTGCCTGCAGCAATGGAACAACTGGAAAGGGTAAAGACAATGCTACAAAAGAGGAGAAACAAAAAACAATTACATATCAATCTGAAAATGGGCCTGTGAAAGTACCCGCAAATCCAAAGCGAGTTGTCTTATTAGCAGGTTTTACAGGTAATGTGTTGTCATTAGGCGTCCCTGTAGTAGGTGCTGATACATGGTCAAAAAACAATCCTACATTTAAAGATCAATTGAAAGATGCCGAAGAAGTTTCGGAGGATAATATTGAAAAAATCATAGAGTTAAAGCCAGACTTAATTATTGGCTTATCTACTACGAAAAATATTGATAAGTTGAAAAAAATAGCTCCAACTGTTACTTATACTTGGGGAAAAGTTGATTATTTAACTCAGCATGTAGAAATAGGAAAACTAGTAAACAAGGAAAAGGAAGCAAAAGAATGGGTAGATGATTTTCAACAACGTGCCCAAGCAGCCGGAGATGAAATCCGCGCGAAAATCGGCGAAAATGCAACAGTTTCCGTCATAGAGAGTTTCGGAAAAGATCTATATGTTTACGGAGATAACTGGGCACGCGGAACAGAAATATTATATCAATCAATGAAACTAAAAATGCCTGAAAAGGTAAAAGAAAAGGCATTAAAAGCGGGTTATTACACTTTATCTTCCGAAGTACTTCCAGAATATGCAGGTGATTATGTTATTTTAAGTAAATATTCTGATGCTGACACCTCATTTCAAAAAACAGAATCGTACAAAAATATTCCTGCTGTCAAAAACAACCATGTGTATGAAATGGAAGGGAATGGAGCTTCTTTTAACGATCCAATTACATTAGAAAAGCAACTTAAATTTTTCGAAAAGTCATTTTTAGGTAAATAAAATGAGAAGGAGTTGTTAAAATGTATATTACGGCAACTCCTTCTTCCCTATCCTAGTATGAAAGATGGGAAATTGATGAATAAGAATACGAAAAACTCCATCCTATTTATGTATAAACTGGCAGCAGGAATACTTGCATTAGTAGGGATGTTTGTCATTGCGATGGCATTTGGAGCAGCTAAAACATCTGTTAAAGATGTATGGCTGGCACTTACATCTAATGCGAAAACTGACACCGTTTTGATGCTGCGTGAAATCCGTTTTCCACGGGAAATTGCAGCAATTGTCGTAGGCGCTGCACTTTCAGTTTCGGGAGCAATCATGCAAGGCTTAACAAGGAATCCGCTCGCCGATCCTGGCTTACTCGGATTATCAGCTGGAGCCAATGCCGCACTAGCCCTCACCCTTGCATTTATTCCGTCAGCTAATTATTTCTGGATAACTATTGCCTGCTTTATCGGTGCAGGAATTGGAACTGCCATGGTGTTTGGCATAGGTGCCTTCCAAAAGGGCGGATTTTCACCGCTTCGCATTGTATTGGCAGGTGCAGCCGTTTCAACTTTTCTATATGCCATTGCTGAAGGAATCGGTCTCATTTTTAAACTTTCTAAAGACGTATCGATGTGGACATCAGGAGGGATGATTGGAACTACATGGGGTCAGTTAAAAATCATCATTCCATTTGTTGTGATTGGGATACTAATATCAATGTTCCTTTCTAGACAGCTAACCGTTTTAAGTTTAAATGAAGAAGTGGCAGTCGGGCTAGGGCAAAAAACAACCCAAATAAAGGCGATTCTTTTTATTGTGATCATTTTGCTTGCAGGAACATCCGTTGCACTTGTTGGCAATATGGCATTTATCGGTCTGATGATTCCTCATATAGTTCGTGCGATTGTCGGGACAGATTATCGTTTTATCATTCCAACCAGTGCGGTTATTGGGGCAACCTTCATGCTTTTTGCTGATACACTTGGCCGGACAATCAATGCTCCATATGAAACACCGGTGGCCGCCATCGTTGCAGCGTTAGGCTTACCTTTCTTCCTGATCATCATTCGAAAAGGAGGTAAGCTGTTCTCATGATACATCCAGCATTAATCAAGAAACAACGAATAATTTTATGCATTTTTATAATACTTATTTTGGCAACAATTGCTATCGGGATGGGAATTGGGGACGCTAGTCTTTCTTACAATCGATTGCTCCCAACCTTATTTGGAAATGGAACATTTTCTGAGGAGTTTGTATTGTTTTCAATCCGCCTCCCACGAATCATCATTACGCTGTTAGCAGGTATTGCCCTTGCTTTATCAGGGTCTATTTTGCAAGGAATAACCCGTAATGATTTAGCAGATCCCGGAATTATCGGGATAAACTCTGGCGCTGGTGTAGCAATTGCCATTTTCTTTTTATTTTTCCCCATTGAAGTGGGTTCATTTATATACATGTTGCCCCTTCTTGCCTTTGCCGGTGCATTACTTACGGCTATCCTAATCTATATTTTTTCATATCAAAAAAATAGTGGTTTGCAGCCGGTAAGATTAGTATTGGTCGGAATTGGATTTTCGATGGCCCTTTCAGGGGTGATGATTCTACTCATTTCATCAGCTGAGCGAGAAAAGGTGGATTTTATTTCGAAATGGTTAGCAGGCAATATTTGGGGTGATGACTGGCCGTTTATTTGGACACTCCTTCCATGGTTACTCATCCTCACCCCCTTCACTCTTTACAAGGCCAATCGTTTAAACCTTCTTGGGCTAAGTGAACCAGTGGCGATTGGGGTTGGGGTATCACTTGAAAAGGAACGAATTGTTTTACTATTAACTGCCGTTGCACTTGCAGCGTCTGCTGTTTCCGTGACAGGTGGCATATCATTTATCGGATTAATGGCACCACATATCGCAAAAGCATTAGTCGGTCCGCGAAATCAATTATTTATTCCCGTTTCGATGCTAATCGGCGGCTGGCTGTTGCTCTTCGCAGACACCATTGGTCGAAATCTTATCGAACCTAGCGGGATTCCAGCCGGGATCATGGTGGCATTAATCGGGGCACCGTATTTTATGTATTTGCTATTGAAGAAACAGAAATAAGGGGCGTCGGGAAGCTGGACCCGCTTCTCCCTGATTTTCTACCATTTTTGCTCGATCCTTCCTCTCCCTTTTTGTGGTTGGTTCGGTAGCCATCTTCTGTAATAACAATTGGAATTTCTGGACACCCCAACATGTTTCGTTTCCACATTGGTTTAAGAAGACAAATAAAAAGAGGATAGCAAGCATACTATCCTCTTTAAAGTTAATTCAATATCGATACCATATGTTCAGCATACCACAAAAAAATTCCATTTTCCTCGAGAAAAAATGTCTATTTTCCAGAATTCTCCCTTACCCTTCTCAAAAATAACGATTCAAAGCAAATAATGAAATGTCATGCTCTGTTTCGCCATTCACAGCTAACTGACTGAGCACTTCACCCATGACACTCGCAAATTTAAAACCATGTCCAGAAAATCCACATGCCAGAATGACCTGATCATTTTCAGGGAGTGTGTCGATAATAAAATGATGATCACTGGATTGGGTCATTAAGCAAGTCCTTCCTTCGACTAGCGATCCATTTGCTTCAGGAAGATAAGTTTGCAGAAAATCTCGAAGCTCCCCTTCATCCGATTCATAGGCTCCAAAATTTTGAGAATGTTGATCAGGGTCGATCGGTTGCCCGCCGTCTGTTCTTCCCAACTTGATTCCCGTGCCATCAATATTTGGAAAACCATAGAACATTTTATCGACATCATCTACGTAAAAGGATGGGAAATGGCCAATATCAAATTTGCCTTTTGGTGTTTTAAACCAACTTACTACTTTCCGTACGGGTTGAATCGGAAGCTTTAGATTTGGCAAAAGCTTCGATGCCCATGCACCTACTGTTACGATGATTTTTTTTGCGTAGAATTCCTCATCAGCTGTAATCATCTTAATCCCATTTTCATTATCCATTTCGATTTCAAGGACAGGCGAATTCGTGACAAGTTTGGCTCCGTTTTCTAAAGCCATTTCTTTATATGCCTGAATAGCCTTTTCACTATAGACAAGTCCTGATTCTTTTTCAAGACAACCAATATAGTGTTCAGGAAGGTGAATTTCGGGCCATTTTTCTTTAATTTCGTTTCCGGATAAGACTTCCAGTTGCAGATTATACTTCTTTGCTGCTTCGATGGTTTCATGAAGGAATACCGAATCTTTCGGTCCCAATCCTAGCACGCCCGTTTTTTCAAATATTTTATACCCACTCTGCTCTTCTAACTCGGTCCACAATTGCTGGGCTCGTTGAACTAAGGACACATACTGCCGGCCTTCACCGTATGCATGACGGATCATCCGTGTCCCTCCGTGGTGACTGCCATGATGATGGGGTGGATCAAAGGCATCAATCAGTAAAGTCTTTACCTGTTGCTTAGCTAAAAAAGCACCCGCAGCCATTCCCATCGTTCCGGCACCGATAACTGCGACATCAAAAAAGGATTCCTGTTTCATCTCGTAATCTCCTAACGATCAATAGATAAGGGCTGTTTAATAGAAATAAACAGCCCATCGTATCATTTTAGTTTTGTTTATAGTCATCTAAATAAGAAACTGGTTTAACAACCGGAACTGCCGCACCTTTGAAATGATCTTTGATGAAGCTTGTCACCTCGTCATCGTGATAAATATCCACAATTTGTTGTAAAGTCTTATCATTTTTGCGTTTCGTTTGGGCAGCAATAATATTTACATAGGCTTTATTGCTGGCATCTTCACCAAATATCGGGTCCTTGGAAGGATTTAATCCGGCATTGATAGCCATATCACAGTTGATAATTGATGCTGTTGCATCGTCTAAGCCACGAGCTGTTTGTCCTGCATCAACCGGTGTAATTTTAAGATTCTTAGGATTATCAACAACATTTTCTACTCCGCCGGCGCCAGTAAAGCCATCTTTTAATTTAATAAGACCAGCTTTTTGCATAAGCAAGAGGGCTCTTCCTAGATTCGTAGGGTCTTTCGGGATGATAATTTGGTCCCCATTTTTGATTTCATTAATGTCTTTAATTTTTTTAGAGTACATTCCCATTGGCCAAATGCTAGTCGTCCCGATTGCGGATAAATCTAATTTACGATCCTTTTTGAAGCTATCAAAATAGACGACGGTTTGAAATGCATTAATATCAATTTCTCCACTGTCTAAAGCGAGATTAGGCTGAACATAATCATCAAATTTTACAATTTGAATATTGATTCCTTTATCTTTTGCCAGTTTTTTAACGAGATTCCATGTTGGAACTTCTGCTGACGATGTACCTACTTTCACTGTTTTGCTGTCCCCGCTTTTTCCTGAACTACTGTTTGATCCACACCCGGCGAGAATAATTAGTAAGCCGAGTAAAATAATTGCTAGTTTTTTCATACTCCTGATTCCTCCATGTAGTTTTTTATTATAAAAAGAATGACCTTTTACAATCGTTGATGTGGTTTATTTTCGTCTTAACTTTTTCGCAATAATATTTCCTAGTGATTGAACGAGTTGAACCAAAATGATTAGTGTGACGACGGTAATAATCATTACTTCGGTCTTAAACTGGTTATATCCGTACGTAATCGCTAAATCACCGATTCCTCCACCACCAACAGCTCCTGCCATAGCTGAAGCACCAATTAATCCAATGGTCGCAATCGTTAAGGCTAGAACTAACGAGCTTCGGGCTTCGGGAAGTAGAAATCTCCAGATAATTTGCCACGGTGTTGCACCCATCGCTTGTGCTAATTCGATGGTACCGTGATCCACTTCTAGTAAAGAGTTTTCAACTAATCGACCGATATAAAACGCTGTATAGAGAACAAGTGGGACAATTGCTGCCGTCGTCCCAATCGACGTTCCGACCACTAATCGGGTGAAGGGGATAATGGCCACGACTAGGATAATGAACGGTACGGAACGAAAAATATTGATGATGACATTAAGAATATTGAAAATAATTTTGTTCTCAAGAATCCCATTTTCTCTTGTAATAACTAACACAACCCCGATGGGCAAACCAATAATAATCGAAATAATTAATCCGACTATTACCATATAGAAGGTTTGATTTATAGCTGTCAAAAATTCCGGCCAGAACCAGCTCCAATCAAAAGCCATCTTCTGTCACCTCCTTAATTACTGCATCATGCTCTTGTATGTAATGGACGGCACGATGGATTTCATCCGCATCTCCTTTTAGTTCTACAATTAAATTTCCAAAAGGTTTCCCTTGGAGCTCCGTTATCATTCCATGAAGAACATTCAAATCGATTGAAAACTGTTTGGCTATATTCGATAATAATGGTATATTCGTTGATGCCCCTTTAAAAATAATCCGATAAATACCATGTGGGTTCGCTTGACTGCTCTTTTCAATCAGCTTTTGTACCGATTTAGGAATGGTATCGTTCAAAACGGTTCGTACGAAGCTTCTTGCAATAGCCGTTTTCGGTTCAGTAAACACGTCGATTACCGAACCTTGTTCAACAATGATTCCTCTTTCAATGACCGCTACCTTATCGCAAATATCGCGTATTACATTCATTTCGTGAGTGATCATCAAAATAGTAATTCCTAATTCATCGCGTACCTTGCGTAATAATTCCAGCACTGCCTCTGTCGTATTCGGATCAAGAGCTGATGTTGCTTCATCACAAAGGAGAATATCAGGGTCTGTTGCTAACGCCCGTGCGATTCCAACCCTCTGCTTCTGCCCGCCAGACAGTTGTTCGGGATATTTATCCATGTGATCCTCTAAACCTACGAAGGATAACAATTGAGTTACTTTCCTCTGAATTTCATCCTTCGGTTTCCCTTCTAATATGAGTGGCATTGCCACATTTCTGAAAATGGTTTTCGAATGCAATAAGTTATATTGTTGAAAAATCATCCCGATCTTCTTTCGTTGTTTTCGTAAATCACTCGGTTGAAGGGACAAGAGATCCACACCATTGATCAGCACTTTTCCAGCAGTAGGCCGTTCTAACAAATTCACACATCGGATGAGTGTACTTTTTCCAGCACCACTAAATCCTACAACCCCAAAGATTTCCCCTTTCTCTACTTTCAAATTAATTCCTTTTAATGCATGAACCTTATTCTCTTTTCCATACGATTTGTGGATATCTTCTAGTACAAGCATGTTGTTTTCCCCTTTCAAAAACCAATACGAAAAGCGTAAGCGCCTTGCTTAGCCCCGACAAGCAAATGTTCTTTCAGGTTGGTTGCGCTAGACAATAAAAAAAACCACAATCATCCGAAAGTGGTTAGCGTCTATCTAAACCTTATCTTTCAGAATGATAACATTCTGCAGGAATTAGCACCTTTCATATATAGAAGGTTGCTGGACGTCATCGGGCCTGTCCCTCAGTCTCTCTGGATAAGTTATTCAATTTAAAATTTACTTAATACTATAAAATTAATCATTAATTGTCAATACTTTTTTTGAATAAGAGTGATAGGCTTTCTTTGATAATACAAAAATATTAAACTATTCTTGCATAACCAATGAATATATATTACAATTGGTTGCATAAAAATTCATATCAATTATTTAAAAAGGAGTTTACAAAATGCCCAACACTCTTCTTCAATTTAAACCAAAAAATCAGTCCCCTCCTCAAGATCAGGAGAAGAACGTTAGAAATATCAATGCTTTTGTCCTTATTTTCTTCGTGATTATTATTGCTGCTGTATTAACATACATTGTACCTGCGGGGGAATATGATCGAGTAGATAAGGATGGCCGAACGATCGTTGTTCCTGATTCGTTTCATTTGACGGACTCGTCTCCGGTTGGCTTTTTTAAAATATTCACTAGTATTCATACGGGAATGATTCAAGGTGCTGGAATAATCTTTTTCGTATTAATGGTCGGTGGTTCTTTCGGTATTTTAAAGGCGACAGGTGCTCTTGATGCATTGATACTGACGATTTCAAAAAAGCTCGCCAATCGTGAACTGCTACTTATTCCTGTTCTTATGTTGTTCTTTGCAGCAGGTGGGACCTTAATGGGTATGGCAGAGGAAACTATCATCTATATAGCGATTATCACCCCACTGGCAATAGCCTTAGGATTCGATGCAATGGTCGGATTTGCGATTGTTTCTCTCGGAGCAAATATTGGATTTATGAGTGCCATAATGAATCCATTTAATGTTGGGGTCGCACAAAGCATTGCAGAATTACCAACATTCTCAGGCATTGGCCTCCGACTGGCATTGCTTGCTACATTTTATATCGCAGGAGTCCTATTCGTTTACCGCTATGCCAAAAAAGTTAAAGCACAGCCTGAACTACGGTTCCTAGGAAACTTCCAAAAAGGAAACACAATTGCATCTGATGTAAAGTTAGAAACTCGCCATAAGTGGGTCCTTACTGTTTTCTTACTTAACTTTGTTGTATTGATTACAGGGGTTTTAAAATTCGGTTGGTATATTACAGAAATCGCCGGTTTGTTCCTATTGTTCGGTATCCTCATCGGAATCATTGGAAAATTAAATCCAAACAAAATGGCGGATAGCTTTATGGATGGAGCAAAGGAAGTAATTGGTGGCGCATTAATTATCGGTTTCGCACAAGCCATTCTCGTTGTATTCCAAGATGGAAAATTAATGGATTCCGTTTTGTATTATGCTTCTTCCCTTTTAAGTCAGTTATCACCCGCATTAAACGCAGTAGGAATGTTTTTTGTCCAGCTTTTCCTTAACTTTCTTGTTCCATCTGGAAGTGGACAAGCCGCGCTTACGATGCCTATCATGGCTCCGCTATCTGACTTAGTTGGTGTAACTAGACAGACAGCCGTATTGGCATTTCAGCTCGGGGATGGCATCACCAACTCTATTTTTCCAACGGCAGGGGTATTAATTGCCGGCCTTGCTATCGCGGGCATTCCATTTACGAAATGGTTCAAATGGGTACTGCCATTTATTTTTATCGAGATCGGAATCAGTGTCGTATTCCTACTCATCGCCCAAGCAATTCATTATGGACCGTTTTAAAATAATATCCATGAAACAGGAAGAATTGCACCTTATGTCTAATTAAATACTCAATAAAGAATTTCGGAGGGTTCATCATGTTACAGACAAAACTAGTAGATTCAGCCTTAAAAGCTTGGACAATTGAACAACGCAGGCATTTTCATATGCATCCAGAACTGTCAGGTCAGGAGTTTGAAACTGCCGCTTATGTAAAGGAGAAATTAGCTGAGTTCGGCATTCCCGTCGATTCACGTTTCTCGGAACCAAATGTAATCGCCTATTTTAAAGGCACCGAAGGAAAAAAGACGGTTGCACTTAGAGCCGATATGGATGCTCTTCCTCTTTACGAAGAGGGTGACAAGCCATACATATCAACCGTTCCCGGTGTTATGCATGGTTGCGGACACGATGGCCATACAGCGATATTACTCGCCGTTGCGAAATGGATGAGTAGCCATCCCGACCAAGTGAAAAACAATATTGTATTTATTTTTCAAAGTTCCGAAGAAGCGTCACCAAGTGGGGCACAACAGCTTGTCAAGGAGGGAGTATTAGATGGAGTCGATGTGATTTATGGTATTCATTTAATGTCAAGGCTTCCGCTAGGCAAAATTGGCTTTGCATCCGGCTTTGCCATGGCCTCCAGTGATGATTTCGATATTACGATTGAAGGTGTTGGCGGACACGGTGGCCAACCACAAGACGCAGTGGACCCAATTTATATCGCGACACATCTGATCCAAGCCTTTCAGTCCATTGTCAGCAGAAATTTACATCCATTACATGCCGGCGTGATCTCTTTCGGTGGAATGCAGGCCGGAAATTCCTACAATGTTATTCCGTCTGAAGTGAAACTACAAGGGACGATTCGAGCAATGACATTCGAGGCTGCTGAACTAATGAACAAAAAAACAGCTCAATTAACAGAGTCCATTTGTGCAAGCTTTGGGGCTAAGGGGCACTATCAATTTATCGAAGGGACACCACCATTGTACAATCACCCTGAAGCATGTGAATATGCGTTAAAGGTGATCCAAGATATATTCGGTGAAGAAGCGTTTGAACCAATGGAACCATCCATGGGGGCTGAAGATTTTTCGTATTATTTAAAGGAAAAAACAGGTGCCTTCATTAATGTAGGCATGCAAAGTGAAAAAAGCAAATACCCGCATCACCATCCTTTATTCGATATTGATGAAGATGCGATCCCTACCGCCATTGAGTTGATGATTCAATTGGCATTGAATGGTGAATAGATTCATATTGAAGCACACTCTTCCTATCGAGTGTGCTTTTCGTTGTTTTAGTAGTCCCTTGTTTTAGTAGTCCCTTGCTTTAGTTTCCATTTTTCTTATCAATCGTTTCTTTAATTTTTTTGTTTCCCTCATCTACAAATTTCCTCCACTCATCATTGCCATTATCGACAACTTCTCTCCACATAAGGTTACCTGTATCGACTGCATACTTCCATTTACTATCCCCATAACTAACAATTTTAGAGAATAATTGTCTAGCCGGATGACTGTAATCCTCAAATCGCGTTTTTAAATATTCCCCTGCTTGTTTCATTCGTTCTTTTTCACGAATGCTTTTTTCTTTCATGCTTTCCTTCGTGTTTATTGCTAATGTTTTCTTTTCTTCTTTTAAGTCAATTGCTTTTCTTTTTCCTTCTTCCTTCCATTCGATCCATGCTTTTTGAATTTCTTCATATTGTGCTCGTAAATACTTTTTCAAATCACGTTCCGAATTAACATACGTAAATTCACCGTTTCCAGCACTCGCCACATTTTTCAGTAATTTCTGCCCCTTATTATCTACGTCAAACCCAATTATGTTTACAACCGTTTCAATATCTGCCGACACTAACGCTTTTGCGGCCTTGACTGGGTTCCCACCACATGTTTCAATGCCGTCGCTTACTACATATACGACAACCTCATCCGTATTTTTAGGAATATCTTCTTTTACTTTATTTAACGCAAGACCAATAGGCGTCCAACCCGCTGGTTTTACCTTTTTCAATGATTGGTTAAATTTTGACTTGTCAAAGCGACCATTATAAAAATTCTCTGAACTGCTGCAAGACATTTTTTTATCAGAATCACTTCCTGTGCCTTTATGACCATAAACACGCATCGAAATAGTCGCATTTTCCGGAATTTGCTCAGCAAATTCAAGAACTGCTTCCTTTGCTACTTCCATTCTTGATTTCCCACCAACAGAAGCTTTCATACTCCCACTAGCATCGATTAAAATGGCGTAATGTGCGGTTTTCATGCCCGGTATCTCAACTGACTCATCAGGTCGATCAACAGAAATATTAACAGTAGAATCAAAGTTTAATAATGTTTCCATTTCTTTATGATAATCCTCGCTCAATAAAAACTTTAACTCCTCCATATACTGTTCCTTCGTTAAGTCATCAGGCAACTGATCCAGTGCTTCTTTTACTTTTTCTTCGTCGTATTGATCGCCGCTGTATTTTCCAGGATAACGAAGTAATTCTTTTTCAATATCTGATAATTCACGTTTCGGCATCTCAATGTCCTAATACTTAACTTCCTTTGCCGTGTACTCGTTTTCTGACTTTTCCTCTACTTGTTTCACTTCAGTGGACTGTTTTTTGTCTTTATCCGCATTTGGTGACTGTGAAACATCCTTCGAGCATGCCGCCAAAATGAGTGACAAAAATAAGAATACATATAAAAGCTTTTTCACAGTTCATGTCCCCTTCTAAATAATGGATATATATTACCATCATACCTAAATCTATACATTTTTGGGAGAGTTCAAAACTCCTATTTCATTCGTACTAGTTCATATGTATAAACATTTCCTTATGGAGGCTAGCAAACATCAGAAAGGATACAAAAACATTAATGGCCTATTGCATCAACAAAGCAATAGGCCATCCCCCACTGTTTCCTTCCTCTTAACCTATTGAACTTAAAAAACTTTGAAGGTTTTTTTTATGCCAGCCGGCACCAATCATTAATTTATTAACTTTAAAACTAGTTGAGCCGTTAGCAGTATCAAATTTCACTTTATAACTTGCAAGTTTTGATTTTAATTCAATATTAGTAATTTGATCCTTTGGAATGAAAACATGTGCGTTCTGTACGATTTTTCCGGTAAGATTATCGATTGGAATGATGACAAGCCCTTTATCTGAGTAATTTAAGACATTGAACTTTGTCGAAAGGACTGATCCAGCACCATATAAAACATAATCCAAAGTCGAGGGCATAATTACTCCACATACAATTTTGTCTTGTCCAGTTGGATCGTAAAGATCATGTTCTTTTAAATAATTGATAATATCATTTTCCTTTAACATTTACATGCCTCCATATTTACAAATGTGTTCTTATTGTTTCTACGACGAGACTCCAACTTTTATAAATACATATTGGAATATTTCGTCACCTGATATAACGTGATAAAAGGGGGTGATTTGATTTAATCCATTGTGCTCGATATAATCCAATAACATGTGATAAGCTATTTCTGTTTTCTGTTCAAAATGGTCAAATAAACAAATCGAGAGCATGTCCTCAACGTTATAATAACTATGAAAATAGTAATCTTCCATTGTTACAATGCTATCCTCTTTAATAGGCATAAATAATTCAGCATGCACCATTTCGTCCATAGGAACGTTCGTTATTGAATAGAATAATGGTCCCTTTATCGTTGCCTTTTGTTGAATTACTTCATGTAAAAACTGCTTCAAGATGCTATCAATTTCTGTATAGTGGAAATAAACGCGCTTAGATAGGACATTAGTATAACGGATCGCATCTTTAGGATTGATCATCTTATGCCTCCCTTACTATCGGTGCGTAAATATCAATGATCCCTTCTCCGTACACATCTAAATAAATATGGTAAAATGTTTCCTCTAATTTCAGATTATATGCTTTAGCAGAGGCATGAAGTAATTCGTAAGACTCTTCAATGTCATCTTCTACATCTGCATGTCTATACGCTAAACCGTCATCAAACTTCCACAATTCATCAAATCGATATTTGTCATTATCCTCCATTTGTATAGATGTATTCACTGGCATATAAAACGTATAATCAGCCTCACTCACTGATTTATCAAAATGAGAGACTTTGTAAATAATCGGGCCAGTGCTATATAATCCATTTTTAATAATGGCATTTCGAAAGTCTCTTGCTACAATGTGCCACCCGTTTGTTTTACATCTTGCGGAAGTACTTATTACATTATGAAAAATTATCGGACACCGTTTGATTTTCATTTTTTTCCTCCACCGACCTTCTTTTCAGTTGATTTCTTCTTTTGTTTATTATGATGGGTCACTAGGTATGTTTGATTCTTCCTAGTCTTGGTCCGTTTGGTGGTTTTATTTTCTTTAATAGGTCGCTTAGGCATTGGGATGATGAACGAATCAAACCTGAATTTACAATAAGTAAGTAAGAAAAACTCTGGCCAGGCAAAGGCAACGGCGTATTGAAAGACAACACATAATAAAAGAAAAAAATACAATTGTAATAATGGACCAAAGCTGACTGATGAATCGGATAACACCTTGAAAATTGATCCCCCGAGCATCGTAACACCAAATACGATGGGAAAACTGATTTGAGCTTTTGACTGTGCAAAATTATATAATCCTTTTCCACCTTTGCGAAATTCACCTTTTCTAACCCTTTGGATACCTCTAATTGTTGAAACAATCAAATAGATTAGCCCACCAATACATAAAATAATAGCAGTAGTCCTAATGTTATTAGGTACATTTTTTCCCATGCAAAATATTAGAAGAGCTAAATAAAATTCAGTAGACGTTTTTAATGAAATAATACTCAATAATATTGATTGCAATCTTTGAAAACGATAGGCGTATTTTTCCTTTGAATACAAAAATGTAAATAATAATTGGGTTATTAAAAGAACAATACTAACATTCGCAATTATAACCCAAAAAATGCTTGTGACATGGTGGCTACTCCCAAAAATCCCCAAATCCAGCACGCTTGTTACTACGGCACTTATTGCGAAAGCACCCCAGAAAAATACAGAAATGCCATCAGGGCTTAACCGATCTACTGCTACCATCCTTAACTCATAAAAATCATCTTCAACACACTCTTTTAACATATAAACCTCCAACTTTACCAAAAAATCTTATCAAGTGTTTTTCCGACATCTTTTGCACAGTCCCAAACTTTATCAACAGCTTTATTAGCAATGTCTTTTGTTACTTCGACTACACTTTGTGGCGGTTCTAATATAGGAATTTTTACGTTTGTTACGCCAAAAACTAGAGCACCTGCTACCGCACCTACTACCGTACCAGCAGGAGGTAAGAGCGCTGATCCATACGCTGCTCCAGCTGCCATAGCCCCGGCACCTGCAGCTAGATCAATCGTTGTATCTACTGCGAATTTCTTAATTTGCTTTCCACCCGTATATTCCCACTTACCTGTTTTATCATTATAAAAATTACCTACAAAGTCATCATACACAGTAAGGCCGGTACCTAAAATTCCAGTACCTTTTCCAAGTTTGGTTAAATTTGAAGCGCTTTTCCAACCTTTAAAACTCTCCCAAATTTTCATTTCATCTTTAAATGTCTTGCTTGCAACCTTTAATTTAGATTGATCTACTCGATCTACATAATTTCTTAAATCTTCAAATTGGCTATTCGTAAATTTATTACTATTTGTTCGAAATAACTTATTACCAATCTTATCATAAAGAGGAATTCCTCCATTAACGAGCTCTGTTACCAAGTCACGATTCCATTTCCACTTACCACCAAGGTTTTCTACGAGTAATTTACGATATTTCTCATAATCTCTTATATTTTTAAGTTCCTGACCTTTAATTTTAATATAAATTTTGCCTTTGTGCTTAAACATTTTAAAATGCAAATCACCAATTCTTAGGAGTTTACCAGAATTCATGATGGCGGCACCAAAACTAACTCCTGTGTTTCTAATTAAAGTAACCAGCCCTAAGTCATCAACCATCTTCTGGAATGTATCCCCGCTTAGTGATTCCCCGGCTTCACCAACCTCTTTTTCACTTAAGAATATTCCATTCTTTGTCCAGTTGCTGATTTTCCCTGTATATTGCTGGATTTCCTGCAATTTTTCGGTGGAGGGGTTTAGCTTAGTTGTACTGTTATGATCGAGGTGGTCTAAATCGTCAATTGTTTCACGAAGATGTGCTTTTGCATCGCTTATATATGTGTCAAATGTTCGTGTGTTGAATGTGGGAGCGGCTACCAAATCATTGACCGAACTCAAATGATGCTGAATGTTTTGTAAGGTATTATGTAATCTTTCTTCTACCTTGGTAAGACCGAGCTTGGCATCGTGTTCAATGAAATCCTCACGGACAAGTCCATCCTGGGATTCATAGTGTTCTACGACGTTTTTAATTTCCCGTAGTTCATCGATATAGCGATCAAGGAATTCTTCTAATAATAAAAGAACAGGTATGTGAAGAACCGTGAAATTTTCCCGTATGGCATTTCCGCCTTCGCCCTTTAAAGCATCGTCCAATCCAATAACTTTTTTCACTGCATTATGAATAGCCAGAAGTTGCTTTTTTTCCGTTTTCTTTTTCATAATGATAAGATCAATTGCATGAGTAAGCTCGGATACTTTCAAAAATTTTCATCGCACGGTCTCCTTACCAAAAGTACTATCCGCTATTTTATTCTCCGCTTCAATAAACCTTTCAATAGCAGACCATGCTTCATTTTCAGTAGTAAGTAAAAGGGATTTATATTTTTTAAGGAGTTCATAATAGTTCTGTTCAATGTCTTCAATTTTATTAATGACGCTAAGGGTGGACTTTAGGAACTCCGTTTTTGGTTGATTCAAATCTAGCCTATTTGTCACTGCAATTAAATCGCGCAATATAGGTTCTATTTCACTTTTTACTACTTTAATCTCCTGCATTGTTTTCTCCATTCGTCTAATTTCTTAATCCTGATAGTTCTCTCCTTTTTGAAATAACAGAACTCATAAGATGATGATTTTCACTCTCCAATTGTTTAATTTTCGATTCAATGGCATCGATCACATCTTCAACTTGATTATTGGCTATCTGCTTATAACTTCTATTAATTCTATCAAGTATGTTCAAATGCTTAGAAGCATGCCTACCTGCCCAAGTATTAGATGAAAATTCAGGCTTATAAACTTTTTTTTGGTGATGAATAAGCTCCTCTTGATCATTTTCGATGTTGCTCTTTGCTTTCCATAAGCGTTTTATCTTTAATTCATTCTCAGACATTATTCCAGAAAGTCTAGATATCTCATGATTTAAAATGTTGACGGCTTTTTCCACATCACTCATTCTTTCACCTCCGCAATGGATTCACGTTTCCAAACAGATAAGGTTTTCGTTCCATGACGTAATAAACTAGGAAGTTTCAACACTACTGTCGACTGTAAGAAAATTATCCCTTACTTTTGCATCAATTTTCCATTCTATTTAATTTTACTTATGATAAAAACTGAATTCAATCGTGAAAAAGTCCTAAAAATGGAAAGAGCGGGATTGTTCCTCAAGTCAGGTCAAAAAACTAACTAGGAAAAAAAGTGAATGATTAGGAGTGTATGTGATGTCATCAAACATTACACAAAATTTTTTACGTAAAAATGCCAAAAGTCTGGGGTATAAAATTAACAGGAAACATTTACTTTCGCAACGCAGGCGGGTGGATTAATCAACTATATGAAAAATCGGCAAAAATAGTAGTCCAATTCAGGAGGGATGAAGATGATAAATAGAGAAATTACATGCAAGGCTTGTGAAGGGGCCGGTATGCTTTCTGATGTTAAAGGATGACAGTATACATGTAATGTATGCCATGTAACCGGGGAATTAAATACGGACGGGATCAGGAAACCTGCGAAAGTTATGTCCGTGGATGAAACCAATCGTTTACTTGATTAATGTTTAGGGGGAAAGGAAGCAGACCGAAGCGCAATCTTGATTTAGTCGAGTTTGGCGGACACCGGTTCCGTAGGTTCATTTTATAAAAATAACGGATTCAGTGTCCGTTTTTGATATCACATTGTAAACCTCTCCAAAATCTTTCCCACTTCAATCCCCACATCGTGATTTTTACGCTCGTAATGAATATGTTTTTAATACCCTTTGTTAAATAGTCGGAAAAATGGACCGGAACCACTGTCGGCGCCCATACCATTTATTATTTATTGAATACCATTAATAAATAGGAAGGAGAAAAGGAGGGGAATTATGTCTAATCAAAAACGCGAAAAGGTCATCCATGTGGATAACCTTGTCATACATGCAAAAAATGTTGAAGTTATACAGGAGCGTCCTCATCACACTCAACCAGAAAGAAGAAATCCATGGGACTTCTTTTTCAGAGGACAACCAAGAACCCAAGAAAACTTGGAAGGAACCGCTGAAAACATTTCTCAAGAACAAA
Source organism: Heyndrickxia sporothermodurans (assembly GCA_016756695.1). Classification (GTDB taxonomy): domain Bacteria; phylum Bacillota; class Bacilli; order Bacillales; family Bacillaceae_C; genus Heyndrickxia; species Heyndrickxia sporothermodurans. Next base: position 2,059,105 of record CP066701.1, on the reverse strand, counting down.
ACGAATAAAAAATCCGGACGGTTCTTCTACTGTTTCATTGAAGTAAAAGTACCGTCCTTTTTTCTGTAATTTCTTGTAAGTAGGAAGGTAGAACATGAAAACCGTCTCCATGTTCCAAAGAGGATTTTTCTGCAGCATTATGGTTGAAGGTTTACGTGGTTAACCTAATTTGCATTTAATATTGTTAATTTCCCTTTCATTCCGTGCTGTTTTTTCCCATATGAAGTCCTGATCAATTTGATAAGATTTCAATTGTTTTACTATTTCTTTATGCCGTTCCTCTCCTTTTGATTGCATTTCTTGCTGGATACGCTTCATTTCTTGTTGTTCTTGTTTCATTTCTTGTTGTTCTTTTTTCACCTCCTGTTGCTCTTTCTTCATCTCCTGTTGTTCTTTCTTCATTTCTTGTTGCTCCGCCCGAATGGATTTAACATCTGATTGAAGAGTTTTTACATCAGATTGAAGGGTTCCTACCATTCTAATTAATTGTGATAGCATATTTTCAACTTTATCAACATTCATTTTCCTATCACCTCCTTCCAACTATTATATAACAAAGAGATCATTTTAAAAATTTCTTTTATTTGTGTCTATAAGACGGGGACATCATACTTTGGGTTTTGTGACGCATACATTGTTGGAAATTCTACCTTTTTTCCGTTTGTGGATCATAGATTTCTATTTGTGACTCATAGGTTCTTGTTTGTACATCATACTTTGGTTTTTGTGACGCATGCCCCGTTTGAAATTCTACCTTTTTTCCGTTTGTGGATTATAGATTTCTATTTGTGACTCATAGATTCCTGTTTGTGCATCATATCTTGGATTTTGTGACGCATACATCGTTCGAAATTCTACCTTTTTTCTGTTTGTGGATCATAGATTTCTATTTGTGACTCATAGATTCCTGTTTGTAACTCATACTTTGGTTTTTGTGACGCATACATCGTTCGAGATTCTACCTTTTTTCTGTTTGTGGATCATAGATTTCTATTTGTGACTCATAGATTCCTGTTTGTGCATCATACTTTGGTTTTTGTGACGCATTCCCCGTTTGAAAATACTGCAAAATCACGTCCCCGATCATAGAAAATGGGACGGTAGACTTGTGGTCCGCCGCCCCATCATTATTTAGTGGATATCAAGCATCTTTGCTACTTTTGATGAAATTTTATTCTCTAATTGATCAGTAAATGGCTGCAGTCTCTTCTTAGCCGGCTTTGTTTTCAATGTACCTTCTAAAGTTGGACGATCATAATTTAAGCTTTGTTTACGTAAAATCGACGCCTTTGAAAAGTGTTTATAGATTTTCGCCTTATTTCCTGCTTCTATCGCGAGCTCTGTTCTGATAAATTCAATATCCGCTAATACCATATCTCTTAATGCTTTCACAAAAGGTGTTAACTCTGTTTTCAGCTTTTTATTTTTAGTTTTTGCTAAAAATCCATTCGCAGCATCTGCAATTTTTTTGAGTTCGTTTATCGTTTCCGGCGCAACTTTTTTTAATGATTTTCCGTTATTCAATTTGGATGTGATGGTCTCGAGCAATTCTTTTATATCTTCACTTTCAGAGAGGGTAAGACCATTAGGGTTAGCATCCGACATATGTTTTGCTAATGTATGCAGCTGTTTCGTTGCATTTGGTTCAATATATTTAAAGCTGTCATCCCAACTTTTTTGAGCGTTAAAGTCTTTCGTATTCCATGAATAATCTGCAATCGCAAAAAGAGCGATTTTCGATGCTTCCGCTTCTTGCATTGGATTTGTTACAGCACCGGAAAGATTCTTAATTCCCGGTTGAAGCATTTCTCCTTTTCCTAAAAATACGCGTGACATATCCACATCATTGACTGGCCAGTTTAGCCAGAATAATGGATCTCTTCTTTCGACACCATCATTGCTCTTATTTTTAAACGTATCAATGGTAGATTGCTCAATTGGTGCACATGTCGTTGACCCAGTCCAGAAGATTTGAATGTCTTTAGGAAATCCTTTTTCATAAGCATTCAACTCTGAAGGATTCCAAGCCCAACCGGAATTATAGCTTGCTGGACAGTACAAAATATCATAGACATCTCCTTTTGCTTTTGCCCAATCATGTACGGAATTCATTAGGGAGACAACATAATCGGTTGGAAGACTGCCGACATCATCGCCTAAAACACCGAATTGCCGCACTCCTACATCGTATAATTGATCGAATTTAGCCAGCATTTTTTTCGTATTTTCCTCTAGTTTTAACATCGGGTCTCCGCCAGATTGGGCAATTTTAGCAACTTCACCTAACGGGGAAATCGTCCAAACAAACCGTGTCTTGTTTTCATTTCCGACTTGTGCCATTTCCTTAATTTCGGATAACTTTTCAGCCGGATATAATTCATCCCATTTTTCTCTATGATATGGATCATCTTTTGGAGCAAAAATATAAGACGTCATTTTATATTTTCCGCCAAATCTCATCAATGACATTCGGTCTTCATTGCTCCAAGGGATTCCGTAATATCCTTCTATAAATCCTCTGATTTTTGTGTTTGCAAAGTCTTGAATCGATAAGTTTCGTACTTTTTTGTTTTTTAACTGTCCTAAAATAGCGTCAAGGGTTACAACACCATAAAAGCTTGCATCTGTATCTTTTCCTAAAATTGTAATCGTATTATCTTGAATTTCTAGTTGATAGGCATCAATTTTAGAAAAATCCACTCCTTTCCCTTTCAGATGCTTGGAGGCATATTGATCAACGGGACCGTTTGAACTCTTCGTCCCAACCAATAGATTGATTCTATCAGCAGCTGGCTTCTTCCCTACTGTCGGGGTTGGATAACCATTTTGTTTCAATATAGTTTTTACCTTTTTTCTTGTTACGGAATCAATCGTATCATCGTAAATCACGCGGATCGGTTTGTTTAATTTCGTCTCACCTTTGTGATAGGATACTTTGTGAGGTACAGGGTATATTTCATACTCTAATGGATATTTTTCTTTTGCGGAGGTCGTAGGTGTTTTAATACTAATCACGGTGCTAAAAATCAAAGTGAAAATAATAGTGAGCTTAATCCAATGTCTTAATTTCAAAAATCTTCCCTTCCTTCTTCGCAATTTTATTTTCCATAATTGGTTTGTTCTAATGAAAATAAAAAGGCATAGAAAACAATTGGGACACTCCCAAGTTTGTTTTCCATGCCTAGTCCTGCCCAGTAACATGAAACCAATTATATACTCACATTCTAAAGCGCTTCCAATCCAAAGGTCAATATAATCTGATGAATTTGGTATTAATCTACTAATAGGGCAAGGGACGATTTCCTTGCTTTGCTTCATTTAATGGGTAGTTGGAAATAGGTGATAGCGTAGACGATGGACCATTGTCCCCTTTCTAATAAAAGCTTCACAATGTCCCTCTTTTAACTTGTTCAATCAATACGTCCATATTTCCTTCTATTGTACTCGCTTGTTGGAATAGTTGTTGAATGGCCTTTGCTTCGTTTTCTGAAAGCTGATAACTTATTTCCCTAAATTGAAGTTTCATTTGCTCTAAGATGCTTAATGCAGAGATATTATATATGATGACTGCCTCATATTGAGTGCCATTGAATAGGGCGATTTCGATGTATGGTTTGAAAGACTGGAGAATGTCCGGTAGATGGTCGATGATATTTGCGATAAGCACTTTCACATGTTCACATGTATCAATGGCAGTTGAAACCATCTGATCCATTTCTGAAATTTTCTCCCTCAGTCGATTATCAAAGGAAACAAAAGGAATACGAATCAAACTGGCTTCGAATTTCATGATCTTTACAATTATTTGAGCGTCATACAGGACATTAATTAGCTGATTGGTAATGGATCCTAATTGATTTAAAATTGGGTCCAATTGAGCAATCGTGTTTTTTGAGAATCGATTAAAATTATATTGAAGCTGTTCCCTGCGAATATCCATTCCCGCTTTCAAATAAGGTGATGGCTCACATATCACCTGTAGTGATGGGGTGATTTTCGTAGAAACAGATTCTAATCCGCCCCCTTTTCCATCCTCTATTCGATTTCCTATTTCAGTATCCAATTGTTCGAACATCTCTTTTACTTCTTCTGTTTGTGTTTTAAAATTTGAAACTTGTTTTAATACGGTTGCTTTATTTACGTCTATTTTTTCGTAATGTGCTTTTAATTCATCGACAATACCATCTAGAAAATGATTATCAATTCCTTTAAAGAGAAGTGGAATATCCTTTTGGGTGATGGATGTAATGCATTCCTCTAAATCTAAAATTGCTTGCCCTAATTGGGCAATTAATAACGGAAGATTCACTAAACATCCTTGTAATCGACTGATGCTGCTTAGGATTGATGTTATTTTTTCAGCAAATGGGGAATGATACAAATCCAGCATGAACCCACCGGCTGGGCTCACTTTTTTCAACATTGCCATGCCCATACTTTCAACTTTAACAAATGCTAATAATTGATTGAGCATCGGATTGGATCTAAGTAATTCGTCAAATTGAATTTGGAGATTCGTCTTTCGGTCATCTAAATGACTTCCTTCCGATTCCACTGTCCGAATGGAGTGTTGCAAATAATCATCTGCAGTTTTGCACGATGCCATAACTTGCGTTTCCATAGCGGAAGCTAATTTCGCCATACTTTCTTCATTAATTTTAATCCTCTGTGAAGTCCCGACTGATTCATCGGTAAGCGGATCCCCTGTCCAAATATTCGTGCTGATATAGGCATCTGCCATGAAATGAATTTCCCCATATGAAGGAGTTCCTTTTTTTCCAATAGTTATTTTTTCTTTTATTGTATTAGTTTCTTCATCACTCACATAACCTGTATGATTATTGGCGAAAAATTTTAACCAGCTAATGCCAAAAGTGATTTTGATATTTTTCCCTGGCATGCGATTTTCATAGCCACCAGCTATTTCTGCTAGTGTTAAAGGATCATAGCTTCCACAATAATTGGTGATATTCACATTTTTATAGTCTTTCATTTCCTTTGCGACATCAGCTGGCAACATTGCTGGATCCAAAGTTACGGAGTGAACCGGCTCCTTGACCGCTACATAATTCGCCAAACCGCCTCCGAGTGAGTTTCCTGCCACATGATCGATATGCTTATATTTTTTCTTCATTTCCTTATAATAGGCATGGGCGTCTTTGAATTGATCAGCGGTTTTATCCGATAAGACTAAGCTTGCATCTGTCAAAACATCAGCATTGTTCTTTTCCGGTTGCGTGCCTTCGTAGATTATGGAGATTTCTCCTGTTGTATTATCAAGAACTACTGCTGCATCAAGGCCGGATGGAAGGGTGTCATAATTTGTGTCTAGAACCTTATATTCGGTTTTGTTAACCTCTACAACACTGTTTCTTGGTGGATGTTTGTAAATACTAAATCCACTCAACTGTACTAAATTCTGGTCAGGTGTTTGTTTTAAATGAATAAAAGTATTTTCCATTTAATCACCTACTTATAAAGTTTAATAAGGATTTCATCAATTCCCGGAGTTGTTCCTTGATAACTCTTATCTAATCCTGTTTTTTTGTTAATTTCATTACTTTGATTAAAAACGGCATAATTTCCAGGGGGTAATCCTTTTGTCTGTTTAAACTCTCGAATAATGTCATTTGCGAGCTTTTTCTCAGGATTACTATTTCTTTTTTTCATATAAAATGTTAATGAAATTTCTATGCAATTCTTATCTGGAGCATATTCACTTTCAAATTGTTGTTTGAATATTAATTCCCGCAAATCACTTTTTTGGATACTATGATTCTTCATATAGGCGTTATAAGCAAGCGGAAAATCCATGGATAATGTGCTTGTATAATAATAAGGGGTTGTATATCCCGTGTCCCTTGTGTTGTTCACGGCCTCTTGCCTCATCCCAACCACAGGGTATTTCTTCGCAATCATTTCACAAAACTCATCCAGCTTTTTAAATTCCTTTTCATACGCCATCACATAAAGCCCTGACATGATAGCCCCTTCCACAGAGCCTTCATATGCGAAAACATCATCGGATATTTTATTATTTTCTATATTCACACCGACTACAACAGATGTATGAAAATAAGGTTCTTGCTTGGATTCAACAAACACGACAACAGCATTTTTTGCTCCAACAAGATTATGGGGTGTTACTTCTAAACCATATTCTTTTTTGAAAAATTGATCGACCACCTTAATAATCTCTTCTCGGTGCTTTTTTGCAAATTCGCCTGTTTTTTCACCGTTATCAAATGAAAAACCTTGGCCTGTGTAGTCTTGGACAGGCATAAATATTTCATCTTCTTCTGCTTTTTTGTTATTGGTTTGACTGTTCATAAAACTGCATCCTCCTAACATGAGGCTAATACTGAGTAGTAAACCGATAGATAGTTTCCATCTTCTTATCATTTCTCCCACATCCCACATGTTTTGCTATTATAAATTTTACAGGATAAAAAAGGTAGGTAAAATAGGAGAAAAGACTTGTGGGTATATTGGAGGTAGTTTTTGAGGTTTATTATGTGTATAACTTTAATCACATTGCATTATGATTTAAATAAAATTTCAGAATGAAGTTAGTGACTCTATTGTGCTGAATTGATCAGTGGCATGCTTATTTGTTGTATTTGTCTTTTCCATTTACACCCACCTCATTCTGGTCTTACAATAATATCATCAAATCCAAGAGTTGTGCCTTTATTACTTCTTTCTATCCCAGTACTTTTGTTAATTTCATTGCTTTTAATAAATATTGCATAACTCCCTGGTGGAAATACTTCTTTCGTTTGCTTAAATTTTTGAATTACTTCGTTGGCTAACTTTTCGTCGGGTTTACTACGTGTTTTTTTCATATAAAAGGTTAACGCGATTCCCACATCGTAATCTTCAATGGCTTTTTCATTAATTAGTTGCAGTAATCGATCTTTCGTAATTTGATGATTTTTTATAAAAGCATCATATACTTTAGGGAAATTCATTTTAGCTGTATTTACATAATAGTACGGAGTTGAATAACCCGAATCCATCGTTTTTTCAACCGCCTCTTTCCTCATCCCAACCACAGGATATTTCTTCGCAATCATTTCACAAAATTCATCCAGCTTTTTAAATTCCTTTTCATACGCCATTGCATAAATCCCCGACATGATTGCCCCTTCAACAGAGCCTTCATATGTGAAGACATCATCGGATATTTTATTATTTTCTAAATTCACACCCACTACAACAGATGTATGAAAATAAGGCTCTTGCTTGGATTCAACAAACACAAGAACAGCATTTTTGGCCCCAACTAGATTGTGAGTGGTTACTTCTAAACCATATTCTTTTTTGAAAAATTGATCGACTACTTTAATAATCTCTTCTCGGTGCTTTTTTGCAAATTCCCCTGTCTTTTCACCGTTATCAAATGAAAACCCCTGGCCTATGTAGTCTTGGACAGGCATAAATCTTTCATCTTCTTCTGTTTTTTTTGTTATTGGTTTGACTGTTTATAAAACTGCATCCTCCTAACATGAGGCTGATGCTGAGTAGTAAACCGATGGATAGATTACGTCCTTTTTTCATTTTCTCACACCTAACATGTTTTGCTGATTAAATTTTACAGAAAAAACGATTATTCATCTTGATTAGGGGATGTTTTAATTGAACATCTATTTCATGTTACTACCTTATTTATAAAGTTTTATGAGAATCTCATCAATACCTGGAGTTGTTCCCTTATGTTCCTTTTCCGTACCTGTTCTTTTTATAATCTCATTACTTTCGATAAAAACCACATACTTTCCCGGCGGAAGCCCCTCAAATTGTTTAAGCTCCTTAATGACTTCAGTGGCAATCTTATCGTTGGGCAAACTATATTTTTCTTTCATATAAAATGTAAGATTTATATGAATGTTTCTATCCGCAGCACTAGTTTTCTCAGAATATTGTTGTTCGAAAATCAAGGTTCGAAGTTTTTCTTTAGATATGTTTCTATCGTTCATATAAGATTTATATGCTTTTGGAAAAAAATCGTTTAAAGTACTTGTATAATAATATCGAGTATCATAACCAGTGTCCCTTGTGTTGTTTATTGCCTCTTGCCTCATCCCAACCACAGGGTATTTCTTCGCAATCATTTCACAAAATTCATCCAGCTTTTTAAATTCCTTTTCATACGCCATCACATAAAGCCCTGACATGATTGCGCCTTCAACCGAACCTTCATATGCGAAGACATCATTAGATACTTTGTTATTTTTTACGTCCACACCGACAACAACTGATGTGTGAAAATAAGGTTCTTGCTTGGATTCCACAAACACAACAACTGCATTTTTTGCTCCTACAAGATTATGGGCTGTTACTTCTAAACCATATTCTTTTTTGAAAAATTGATCGACTACTTTAATAATCTCTTCCCGGTGCTTTTTTGCAAATTCGCCTGTCTTTTCCCCATTATCAAATGAAAACCCTTGGCCTGTGTAGTCTTGGACAGGCATAAATATTTCATCTTCTTCTGCTTTTTTGTTATTGGTTTGACTGTTTATAAAACTGCATCCTCCTAACATGAGGCTGATGCTGAATAGTAAACCAATAGATAGGTTCCGCCTTTTTATCATTTTCTCCACATCCTACATGTTATGCTAATTAAAATTTTATAGGATAAAAAAGGAAGGCGAAATAGGAGAAAAGTCTTGTAAACAGAGGAAGTCCGGATATGTGGTTATCATAGTCGCTGTTCGGAACCTTGTATTGAATTTATTAACCTCTACAATCTAATTCCACTTAACTGGATAGATTTTGGTCAGGTGTTTTTTTAATAAATAAAGGTATTTTCCATTTAATCAACTAATTATTTCGTCTAATGCCAGAGTTGTCCCTAGTAACTCCTATCTGGTCCTGTTTATTGTACGCGTCAAGCATACCTTCAGCAAGCACCGTCCCTTGTTTCATAAATACTATATTGTGTATACTAGGGGAAAGTAAAATTTTCAAGGGGTGGCTTATTTGAGTATACGCAAAGAGGATCTTCATATACTTGTTGACCTAGTGAACGATAAGGATACTAAGCTCGTGTATGATCTTATTCGTGTTGTTATTGATAAGGATAATGAAAAAGAGGTCATTGTTGAAGCTGATAATTCACCACTAACTGAAAAAGAAAAGAAGATATTGAAAGAGACGGAAAATGATATAAAAAACGGAGAACTTATTGAGTGGGACGACCTTCATGCCTAACTACACAGTAAAGTTAAGGAAACCAGCTGCTAAATATTATGAGAAATTACCTCCAAAGTTAAAAAATAAAGTCACGGAAGTTATTAATCAACTTAGTGAAAACCCGTTTGCCATTCCAAACGTGAAACCTTTAGAAGGTTCAAGCCATGATGATTTTCGAATACGAATCGGCTCCCTTCGTTTATTATATCGAATTCAAAATGAAGTACTACTTATAATTATTTTAGACATTGGTCCACGTGGAGATATTTACAAAACTTAATCTTCGGGGATAAAAATGAAGCAACAGTGCCATCCCCTCGCTTCTTTCAATTAAATATTTTTCACAAATTAAAAATAGGAGAATAACAGAATAGATGATTTACAGGAGGGAAAAAATTGATTAAAGCAATAATTTTTGATTTTGATGGATTGATTTTAGATACCGAGACCATTTGGTATGAGTCTTATAAGGAAACAATGAAATCGTATAAATGTGACTTACCGTTAGAACAGTTTTCTAAATGCATCGGTTCAGATGATACAGCATTATACGCCTATTTCAAGGAACAACTTGGAGATGATTGCAATGTTCAAGAAATTGAAGATGCCGCTAAAACCTTTTATGAGAAAAAAATGACGGCACCCGTAGCCCGCGCAGGAGTAAAGGAATATTTAGAGGATGCTAAGAAATTAGGATACAAAATTTCCTTAGCAACTAGTTCGTCCAAAATGTGGGTAACGAATTATTTATCGCAATTAAACCTACTGCACTATTTTGACCTCTTAATTACAAAGGATGATGTCGATAAAGTAAAGCCAGCACCAGATTTATACTTAAAAGCAGTAGATTCCTTAAACGTAAAGCCTGATGAAGCGATTGCATTTGAGGATTCACTCAATGGTCTGCAGGCGGCACTAGCTGCAGGTTTAAAATGTGTCATTGTACCAAATCCCGTGACAGAACATCTTGCTTTTGAAAATCATCATTTACGTTTGCAGTCAATGGCAGATATGAGCTTGTCTGAGGTTATTAGAGAGGTAGAGTAGCAGTTCTTTGATTCCATTCCTATAGTTACGACCTCTAATGACCTTTTTTACAATAACCTTCTTTCCCAATATAATGTAGAAAAGACCCACTCTTCGTTTGTAACGATGTTGAGGGTCTTTTTTGTACTACTTAACTATTAATATGGAAAATTCACAATTAGAAATTTAACATTCAACTACATCCGATCCGATTTATAACCTATATTCAACAAGTTCCTTGTGCTTTGCATTCAGCTGATTACTAATTCTCTCATATACTTTCAACTTGTTTAAAAGTAATCCCTTTCTGCCAGCAATCATTCTTGTTACCTCATCCGAGCTAGGACCACCTTGGATTTTTCTTATTTCCACAAAATATTCTGGAGAAATGATCTTCTTCCACTCTTCTTCAGTTAACGCTACATCGAAATATTCCTTGATAATCTGATTAATTTCTTTACTATCCCAATCATAAAGTTCTTTTTTCTCTTTAACCGTGACTTTCGAAATATGGCTAGCTATAGAATGGGCTTTTCTGAATGGAATATCAAAATCTCGTGCTAATGTATCCGCTAATTCCGTAATTGTAATGCTAGATTTTCTGGCCATCTTTGCCATATGTTCTTTGTTTACCTTCAATGTGCTAATAACGGCATACATGAGTCTCAATACTCGATTTGCATTATTAAAGGCACGATATAAATGTGGCTGCAGATCATCCTCCGTATCAACAATATCACCAAAAGGGGTATTGTGAATCATGTTCATTGCAGCTAGAGCATCCCCATAGGCACTACTTGCGATTGAACGAGAATGCTCGATGGAAACTGGGTTTCTTTTTTGAGGCATAATACTGCTTATTTGTACATAAGGATCTGCCACAATAAATGAGCCGAATTCTCTTGTTACGTGTTGCAAAAAGTCCTGAATCCATCTACCCGTATTAACCATTAATGTCATCAATGATGTTGAGGTTTCTAATATATAATCAGCACCAGCAATTGAATCATAGGAGTTTTCAATCACACGATCAAACCCTAATAATCCACAAGTTCGATCACGGCAGATTGGAAAGCCTGTAGTCGTTAAAGCAGCTGCACCAAGTGGTGATTGATTCACCGTTTCAAAAGCCGACCATAAGCGTTTAATATCTCTTTGTAATACATCATAGACGGCTAATAAATAATGACCAAGTGTCGTTGGTTGTGCTGGTTGTGTATGTGTATAGCCAGTCATATATGTTTCAATATGCATTTCAGATAGATCTAGTAACGCTTCGCTTAATTGGTAGGAATTTCCAAGCGTTGTAAGAAGATGCTCTCGCAATACTAATCGATACATTGCAACACCCATATCATTTCGACTTCGGGCAATATGAATTTTCCCTGCTAATTCTTCACCAATTACATCACCGATTTTTGCTTCCATCATAAAAAATAAATCTTCAAATTGTGGTTCATAACATAAAGAAGCCGTATCTGTTTTTGCCACTTTATTGATCCCATCTAGCATCACCTTAGCCTCTTCAACACTAATAATCTTTTGTTCAGACAACATAATCACATGTGCGCGATGAATATCAAACATAACATGAAATAAGTAATCCCTTTGGTCATTAAATACAGGCTTTAATAGCTCTTCGACATAAGTTTTTCCTGGAAAAACATTACCTTCCTCTTTAATAAATTCATCCAATTTATTCATGTTAACACTCCGATTTCGTTTGCATTATTATTTTACCTATTTCACAAATCTCACTAGTTATAACGATTGCTCAGCTTTTACACCGAAAAACTTATTGGAGATAAAGAGCACAAGTGCAATAAGAATGATTTGAAACATTCCATATGCTGCTGCTTGCCCCATGTTAAACATTCGCAGTTGGTTCATAATTTCAATTGAAATTGGTCGGTTCGATAAGGTATACAAGAGAACCGATGTTGGGAATTCACCTACAGATTCAACGAACGCAAGCAATGTTCCTGACATTACCCCAGGCATAATAATCGGTAATATCACCTTCCTAAATGTATAAAACCATTTAGCTCCTAAATTTCGGGAAGCTTCTTCCAATGAATCATCCAACTGCTCTAAAACAGCATTCGTCGAACGAACGACCAACGGAATATGCCGGACAAAATAGGCTAAAGGAAGAATCCAGAAAGTCCCGACTAAAATATTTCCGAATGAAAAGATATTTGGTTCATTGAAAGCAAATATTAAATTCATCCCGATAACCGTTGCTGGCAAGGCCCACGGAATCATTACTAGAATGTCGACAAAGCTCTTCCCTACAAATTTTCGTTTAACTAATAAGTAAGAGGCAAAAACACCAAACACTAAATTTCCAGCAGTTGCAAGGATAGCAAGCAATAAACTATTTTTGATTGGTTTCCATATATTTGGATCGTCTAATAATAGACGATAATTTTCAATGTTAAACACAGTCGGATATGTTTGCCATGTCCACGTACCATCTGGAACGAGAGATAGTAATAAAATAGTCAAATGCGGAAGCAATAATATAATAACAGCGATGACTCCAGATACAACAAGGATCCATTTAACAAACGGATTTTTCACCTCACTTCGATGGGCTCCTATTCCCTTTGTTGCCATTCGATAGTCCTTTCGATTCTGATACCATCTCATAAAAATTAGGAAACTAATCGATACAATGGATAAAATAACCGATTGGGTAGCGGCAATTTCCATATCCCCATTGATTTTGGAAAAATATATCTGTAAGCTTAACACCCGATAACCACCTGCAAGCAGGAATGGGGCACTAAATGAAGCCATTGATATCATAAATACAAGAAGGGATGCGGCAACAATAGCTGGTGTTAATAATGGAAAAGTAACTTTCCAAAACACTTTAAACTTACTCGCCCCTAAGTTATGGGCAGCCTCCTCTAAACTTGGGTCAATTTTATTGATGGCGGACGATACAGTCATGTAAAAATACACGTACATCGTATAGGCATGGACAATCAATATCCCCGATACTCCCCCAAGCTTAAAAGGAACTTTTTCTAAACCAAACAAGTCCTTAATGCCATTAGGAATTAAACCCGTTTCACCATATAAAAACATAAATGCCATTACACCTACTAGTGAAGGTAAAACCATTGGCATGATGGCTGCAGTTGAAAAGAAACTCCTTCCAGGAAAGTCATATCGATTAAAAATGATTGCCAATGGAATCCCTATTAAAGCACTGACAAATACACTTAAAAGAGAAATATAAACTGAATTCCACAAAGCCTCTAAATTTGTTTTTGATTCTTGAACAAAAAAGTCTGAGTAATTCGCAAATGTAAAAGTTTCTCCTTGATATAAGCTCTCAATCAATGTCTTAATGGATGGATAAAGAACATAGGCAATTAAAATCAATAAGATTGGAATTAATAATAAAATCGTTAGACGATTATTCCTATTTTTTATCATTTTATTTCACCGCTTATCTTTGGAATAATACGGATACTTTCTTCCGGAAGATTGATCCAAACATTCGTGCCTTTTTGAAGATGCGACAAATCATTCGAATTTAACATATTTACTTTGAGCATCAAACCATTTACATTGACTAACACTTCAATCATTGAACCAAAAAATTGAATCAGCTCAAGCTTTCCTTCCAGCGCATTCACGCTATCAAATCGATTGGGTGATAGTTTAATAGATTCAGGTCTAATTGAAAGAACGACATCCTCGTTTGCCTTAGGTTCTCGGTAATTAAATGGGGTATGGTTCACATGTAACCTTTTAGAACCATCAAGGATACTCACTTCAATCGTCTGCTTGTCTGTTTTTTCTATTTTCATTGGGATAAAGTTAATTTCCCCTATGAAGCTAGCAACAAAATCATTGGCTGGTTCATTATATATTTCTGAAGGAGTCCCTACTTGATGACAAACCCCAAAATTAAAGACGGCAATGCGGTCACTCATTGATAAAGCTTCTGCTTGGTCATGTGTCACGTAAATCGTTGTTATATGATAATCACGTTGTAGTCGCAAAATTTCTGTTCTCATTTCATCCCGTAATTTTGCATCTAGATTACTTAACGGTTCATCCAATAAGAGAATTTCGGGTTCAATTACTAATGCCCTTGCCAGTGCGACACGTTGCTGCTGCCCTCCACTTAATTGACTCACTTGACGATCACTATATTTTTCTAAACGAACTTTCTCTAGTACTTCTTTAACTCTCTTTTTTATTTCACTTGATGCGACTTTTCTAACTTTTAATCCGAATGCTACATTTTCGAAAACCGTCATATGAGGAAACAAGGCATAGTTTTGAAAAACCATGCCTGTATTTCTTTTTTCGGGAGGAACACGCGTCATGTCCTTTTCTCCAAAACGAACAACACCTTTAGATGGATAATAAAAACCGGCAATCATTCGAAGAGTTGTCGTTTTCCCACAGCCACTTGGTCCTAAAAAGGTAAAAAACTCCCCTTCGTTTATTTTTAAATTTAGCTGATCTACAGCAACGACTTTTCCAAAGGCTTTTTGGACGTTTTCGAGATTAATAGACGCCATTTCTAGTTCACTTCCTATTCTTTTATCTGTTTATCGCCATTTTTAATATTTTCATCCCAGTATTTCATCCATTCATCCGATTTACTTTGGAATACTTTCCAATCAATATCCATCTCTTTTATTTCTGTATTTTTAATCCAGTCTGGTAAATCGGTTACATCATTTCTCGTCGGAATACGATAATGTTCTTCCGCTAAAATTTTTGCTGCCTCAGGTGTATTGACAAATTCATAGAATGCTTTTGCTGCCTTTGGATGTGGAGCGTTCTTTATCATCGCTATACCTTCTGTTAAAACAGGTGTACCACTTTCAGGAATAATAAACTCAAATGGGTATTTCTTTTGTTCTTTTAACATAACAACATCAGGCATATCCCAAACAGTGACAGTCCCTTCCCCTTTGGCCACTTTGTTGTACATCATTTCTGGATTAGCCGAATATTCTTTTGTATTGTTATCCAGTTTTTTCAACCATTCATAGCCTTTAGCAGGATCTTGAGAATCTTTAAAATCACGATAAATCATCGCTGAAAAAATGGTTCTCATTGTCCCAGAAGCTAGTGGATAACGAATAATAACCTTATCCTTCCATTTTGGATCAAGAAGATCATCCCAATCTTTTGGTGCATCTTCTTTTTTCAGAAGCTTAGAGTTATACATAATCACTTCCGGTGTTTGACTCGTACCAGTCCAGTACCATTCAGGATCATGGAAACCTTCTTCGAGCGTCTTCGCATAAGACGGTTCATAAGGCTCTAATAGATCTTCTTCTTTAGCTTGATCAAAGCTTGTCGAAGGTGCTCCCCACCATATATCTGCCTGAGGATTATTTTTCTCTGATCGGACACGGTCCAACACCTCTTGTGAGCCCATGTCGAGCCATTCTACATCAATTCCATATTTATCCTCAAACAGCTTTTCAAATTGACCTAAAATATCTTTTCCATGTGGTGAGTAAACAACAATTTTGTCTTCTAAATCTTTTGCTTTTCCCTTATTAGTTCCGGAGCTTTTTTCTCCGGAGCTACATGCTGAAAGAATCAAGGTTGCAGATAATGATAATGTTGCTAATAAAGAAACAAATTTTTTCTTCTTCATAATTCTCCCCCCGTTTATGAATGCGTATTGTAAAAACTTTTATATTAAACAGGCTATAAAATACCTTGATAGAGGGATTTTTGAGCAAAAAAATTGCCACCCCCTGAATTTTAGGAAATAGTGAGGTTACCACACAACACTAAAATTCCTAAAAAGGAAGTGACAAGTTGTACCCTCAAATTATAACCTATTTACTAACTTTTATAAAATTCCAAGAACAAATGATTCGAACATTACTCACCCTACTTATTGGGAAGAGTATGTTTGATAAACCGAAAGATCAGCAGCCTGTTAACAAACCTTATCGAAAACTACAAGTTGATGATCTTCCCATTATCGAAATCCCGGAAAAGCTGAATTATCGAAATCTCCTAACGGAGTACCAAGAGAAGCATGGGAAATCCCTTAAACCAGTTCAAAGACGAAAGAACGCAAAAGTGACGGTACCTAAAGCAATGAAATGTCCTAAGTGTGGTGCACCATCTGACTATCTTTATGCCAATAATGGTGAAAAAGGACAGTATCAATGCAAGGTATGTTCTTGTCTCTTCAGCGATAAGAATCGTTTTTCGAAAGAAGCCATTTTGAAGTGCCCTCATTGTTCTAAAACTCTAGAGAAGATCAAAGAGCGTAAAGATTTCAATGTGTTCAAGTGCAAAAATGACGACTGTCCGTATTATCAAAAAAAATTAAACGGCATGTCTTCCAAAGAAAAGAAACAATTTAAAAAGGATCCCCAATCGTTTAAGCTAAGGTACATTTTTCGCCAATTTCACATTGATTTTCAACCATTGTCTAAGAATTCCCCAGAGTTGCCAGTGGTTGATTTGTCTAGAATCTATGCTTCACCGCATACACTAGGCTTAATTTTAACCTACCATGTAAATTATGGTCTTTCCGCACGAAGGACAGCTGCCATCATGCAGGATGTTCATGGCGTGACTATTTCCCATCAGACGATACTGAACTACGAAAATAGTGTGGCTCTTTTGCTTAAACCATACGTGGATCACTATCCTTATGAGCTTTCAGATCAATTCTGTGGTGACGAAACCTATATCCGGGTCAATGGAAAATGGCATTATCTCTTTTTCTTCTTTGACGCGGTGAAAAAGATCATCCTTTCGTACCGAGTGTCGCCTAATCGTGATACAGCATCCGCCATTCAAGCGATAAACGACGTCCTACTGAAGATGGAAGAGATCCCTGAAAACCTTACATTCGTAGTAGATGGAAATCCAATCTATCTTCTAGCCCAGCATTTCTTCGCTCAGAATGATATTTCTTTTGATGTGAAGCAAGTAATCGGGCTGACAAATGAAGATCCAATCTCAACCGAATACAGACCGTTAAAACAGATTATTGAAAGACTGAATCGCACATTTAAAGGAAATTATCGCTCTACACAAGGATTTGGATCGGATCATGGATCTGTTTCTTTTGTCACCTTGTTTGCGGCGTATTTTAACTTTCTACGACCACATGCATCCCTAGAGGGCAAGGTACCCGTTGTGAATCCAAAGTTATCAGGACTTCCTACCATGCCTGCGCGTTGGACAAAGCTCATCGAGTTAGCTCAACGATGGATAGTCGAACAAAGATCCGCCTAACTTTTTGTTTAGCAGAGCCCTTGGACAAATTTAGCAATCGGCGGAGCGAACTCTTGACAAACCGAACTTGCCAATGGTTTAAAATGAAAATACCAAGGGCTTATTTGGTATGCCTTCTTTTTGTCCCCTTCGCCCTTGTTAACCTTGGATCAAACCATTGGCGTGTTTGTCAAGAGCGATTGCGGGAGCTCCCCACCTAATAAATGGAAAGTAACCTAAACAACTATTTAGTTTTCATAGAACTTTTTACAATACCTATGAATGCGTTTTGTCAAAACTTTTATATAAAATAGGCTATAAACTACCTTAATAGAGGGATTTTTGAGCAAAAAAATTGCCACCCCCCTAAATCTAAGGATAATTGAGGTTACCACACACCCAACAACCTTAGAAAAGGAAGTGACAAGTTGTACCCTCAAATTATAACCTATTTACTAACTTTTATAAAATTCCAAGAACAAATAATTCGAACATTACTCACCCTACTTATTGGGAAGAGTATGTTTGATAAACCGAAAGATCAGCAGCCTGTTAACAAACCTTATCGAAAACTACAAGTTGATGATCTTCCCATTATCGAAATCCCAGAAAAGCTGAATTATCGAAACCTCCTAACGGAGTACCAAGAGAAGCATGGGAAATCTCTTAAACCCGTTCGAAGACACAAGAACGCAAAAGTGTCGGTACCTAAAGGAATGAAATGTCCTAAGTGTGGTGCACCATCTGATTATCTTTATGCCAATAATGGTGATAAGGGACAGTATCAATGCAAGGTATGTTCTTGCCTTTTCAGCGATAAGAATCGTTTTTCGAAAGAGTATTTTGAAATGTCCTCATTGTTCTAAAACACTCGATAAGATCAAGGAGCGAAAAGATTTCGATGTGTTTAAGTGTAAAAATGACGACTGTCCGTATTATCAAAAGAAATTAAACGGTATGTCTTCCAAAGAAAAGAAACAGTTTAAAAAGGATCCCCAGTCGTTTAAGTTAAGGTATATTTTTCGCCAATTTCACATTGATTTTCAACCATTATCCAAGAATTCACCGGAGTTGCCAGTTGTTGATCTGTCTAGAATCTATGCTTCTCCGCATACGTTAGGTTTGATATTGACCTACCATGTGAATTACGGTCTTTCCGCAAGAAGGACCGCTGCCATTATGCAAGATGTTCACGGTGTAGCTATTTCTCATCAGACGATATTGAACTACGAAAATAGTGTGGCTCTTTTACTTAAACCTTACGTGGATCACTATCCTTATGAGCTTTCAGATCAATTCTGTGGTGACGAAACCTATATCCGGGTCAATGGAAAATGGCATTATCTCTTTTTCTTCTTTGACGCGGTGAAAAAGATCGTCCTTTCGTACCGAGTGTCGCCTAATCGTGATACAGCATCCGCCATTCAAGCGATAAACGACGTCCTACTGAAGATGGAAGAGATCCCTGAAAACCTTACATTCGTAGTAGATGGAAATCCAATCTATCTTCTAGCCCAGCATTTCTTCGCTCAGAATGATATTTCTTTCGATGTGAAGCAAGTAATCGGGCTGACAAATGAAGATCCATCTCAACCGAATACAGACCGTTAAAACAGATTATCGAAAGACTGAATCGCACATTTAAAGGAAATTATCGCTCTACACAAGGATTTGGATCGGATCATGGATCTGTTTCTTTTGTCACCTTGTTTGCGGCGTATTTTAACTTTCTACGACCACATGCATCCCTAGAGGGCAAGGTACCCGTTGTGAATCCAAAGTTATCAGGACTTCCTACCATGCCTGCGCGTTGGACAAAGCTCATCGAGTTAGCTCAACGATGGATAGTCGAACAAAGATCCGCCTAACTTTTTGTTTAGCAGAGCCCTTGGACAAATTTAGCAATCGGCGGAGCGAACTCTTGACAAACCGAACTTGCCAATGGTTTAAAATGAAAATACCAAGGGCTTATTTGGTATGCCTTCTTTTTGTCCCCTTCGCCCTTGTTAACCTTGGATCAAACCATTGGCGTGTTTGTCAAGAGCGATTGCGGGAGCTCCCCACCTAATAAATGGAAAGTAACCTAAACAACTATTTAGTTTTCATAGAACTTTTTACAATACCTATGAATGTTTAATGATACTTTCATGTTCTCGTAAAAATAGTGAAACAGCTCCTAAAACCCCTGCGTTGTCCCCTAACTGTGATGTGTAGATTTCTACTGAACTCGGAAGATATTGATTCACAATTTCACGTACATTAGGTAAAATTTGTTCAGCTGATTTCGAAACACCACCTCCTAAAATAATGATCTCCGGATTTAGCAAACTGGCAGCATTGACAATTCCATAGCTTAAATGATCAGTTGCGTCATCTATAATTTGCTGGGCTATTTTGTCACCAGCTTGTGCTAATTTAAAAGCAGTTTCCGCACTTAAATCAGTGTTTTTTACTGCTTCAAATAATGGATGTTCACTCTGGTTTCGAATCTTCTCAGTTAGTTTTTCCCCAATTGATTTTCCTCCGGCTACACTTTCTAAATAGCCATATCGATAAAAAACAGGTTTAAAATTGCTTTTCACATCTTTTTTATCAGTTACCATATAACCCATTTCTCCAGCGGCACTGGAGGAACCACGATACAGTTGATTATTAATAATAATGCCGCATCCTATCCCTGTCCCAATAGCAATAAAGAGTACATTATTCTTATTTTTGGCCTTGCCAAGCCATTGTTCCCCAAGGGCAGCAACATTCACATCATTGTCAGCATAAATTGGAAATGAGAAATATTTTTTCGCTTCGTTTATAATGGAATAATTGAACCAATTTAAGCTAGGTGCCTCTACTACCAAACCACTAATTGTATCGGTGATTCCTGGTATCCCCACTCCCATTCCTAAGATCGTTTCTTGGGCAATCTTTTCCTTATCGATTAGCCAATCCACTTCCTTGGAAATGTGACTTAACAACCCCGTTTCCAAATATTCATTTGTTTTAAAACTATTTTCAGCTACAATATTGCCACTTAAATCACTGATGATTATTTTTACTTTTGTTCCACCAATATCGATTCCGATAACATAAGCAGCCTTATGATTAAAAAATAATTGTATCGGTCTTCTCCCACCTTGGGAGGAAGCTTCACCAATTCCTTTTTCAATTACCCAGTTATCGTTTATAAGTTCATCCACCAATATCGATACAGTTGGTTTACTAATTTTAATTTTTGCTGAAATCTCTGCTCTCGATATGGGAGCGAAGTCTTGAATACATTGAAGCACTCTTTTTTTATTGATAGATTTCATTTCCATCGGTGTTCCTTTTAAGCTCATAACATCACTGCCCTAATCTTTTTGGTTAGTAAAGTTTACTAATTAACTAAAGATAATATAACCTATTCAGAAAACGTTTACAATATATTTTTTGAATATTTTTATTTACAAACCTATTCGGATTAGTTAGTTAGGTTTTAATTACTTTTTTAAAAAATAAAGAGTATTTACATTATTCAATCGATATGTTATTTATTAGTTAAGGTTTTTTGGTCCTGTTAGTTAGGAATATTAACTAACCTACTAAATACCTAGGACAAAAGGGGTGACTTACATTTAAAACCTTAACTAAAAAAATGAAAGGGGTTACACAAGTGAAGAAACTATTATATGCATTGCTATCCATTTTATTGGCGGTTACTATTATTCCTCTAAACGGGAACGCAAAAGAAGCAAAAAAAGTGGATGTAGATTTATGGAATGCCGTAAAGCCACTTGAAACAACGGTTACCTTTTTAAATACGGGTGCCCATCCCGATGATGAGCGAAGTGACTTTCTAGCTTACTTATCACGAGGATTAGGTGTGAAAACATCAAGTCTTATCGCCAATCGTGGAGAAGGTGGACAAAATGAAATTGGAGATGAGCTAGGTAATGCACTCGGCATTATTCGATCACGCGAAATGATTGAAGCGGCTAAAATCACCGGTGTAAAAGCCTATCATTTAAGTGAGACTACCTCTGATTCTATTTATGACTTTGGATTTTCAAAAACTCCGGAAGAAACGTTAAGCAAATGGGGAGAAAAGTTAACTTACGAACGTTTAATTAGATTCATACGTACTTACCAGCCGGATATCGTTATGCCTTCCTTCCGTAATGATGACACCCAACATGGGCACCACAGAACAATGGAAATTCTCAGTGAACGCGCATTTAAGGATGCTGCTGATCCCACTGTATTTCCAGATCAATTAAAAGAAGGTTTGTCTACTTGGCAAATTAAAAAGCTGTACTTACCATCAGGTTCTAAAGATCCTGTCACAACGACTTTAGAAATTGGGATGTATGATCCAATTTATGGAATGACCTATCCACAGCTTGGTGAACAGTCACGTTATATGCATAAAAGCCAAGGAATGGGCTCTGATATTCCAGCAGAACCAAGGCAATTTAAATTAGAGTTACTGTACTCCGCTGTTCAATCCAAAAACAGCAATGAACTTTTTGCAGGTATTCCTTATAATTTTTTTGAATGGGCACAAACCCTTCCTGCAAAAGAAAAAGGTTTAAAAAGACAATTCACAAAATTCCAACAAGAACTTAACCAAATCATTCATTCCTATCCAAATCGAGACCGTATTTTTATAAAAACGCAAAAAGCATTGAAAGATGTAAGAAATCTAGTAAAGAAAACGAAGAAAGCAAAGTTAAATAAAGAAATGAAAGCCGATCTGCTTCATAAGTTTTCACTTAAAGAAGAACAACTTCAAACTGCAAGCATCATCTCTTCAAATTTAGAAGTAACTGCAAAAGCACAATCAAACATACTTACAAAAGGGCAAAAAACAACAGTCCAAGTGAGCTTAAATAACAATGGAAAACAAAAACTTAAAAAGGTAAATGTTTCACTAAACGTACCAAAAGGTTGGAAAGTAAAAAGTAAGACCGGAAGCAAGGATTTAAAACCGGGAAAAAAATTAAATCTTTCATTTGAGGTGAAGGTTCCAAAAGATGCTGAGTACTATCATGCATACAAACAACCTGCTATCCAAGCCAATATACAATATGAATCATCAGGAACAAAAACGGTGCATGTTCAAGAATTAGAAGGTACTGTAGCGGTACTTCCTGATGTAAGCGCAACATTATCACCTGAAAATATTGTTGTAAATACAGCGAACGTTCAAAAGGAAATTCCCGTTATCGTTAAGCTCAAAAACTACCGGGAAGGAAAAACAAGCTCATCCGTCCGCTTAAAAATCCCTGCTGGATGGAAGGTTTCACCTCAAACATCAAAGGTAAATTTTGATAAAAAGCTAGAAGAAAAAGAAGTAACATTCAAACTCGCACCACCAAAAAACATCCAAGAAGGTGATTTCAATCTATCTGCAGTAACAGCTGTAAACGGAAAATCCTTTGACTCTACGATTCAGGAAATAAAATATGATCACATTGGTACCTTTTACTATCAATATCCTGCAGAACTAAAAGGCGTAGCTTTTGAACTACTAAAACCGGACCATTTAAAAGTAGGATATATTGATAGTGGTTTTGATAAAGTAGCAGATTATTTAACAAACGCAGGATTCGATATTACGAAACTATCAGAAGCCGATCTTGCAACTGGGGACTTA
The DNA here is from genome assembly GCA_016756695.1 of Heyndrickxia sporothermodurans. GTDB lineage: Bacteria > Bacillota > Bacilli > Bacillales > Bacillaceae_C > Heyndrickxia > Heyndrickxia sporothermodurans. Next base: position 2,036,013 of record CP066701.1, on the reverse strand, counting down.
AATCAATATGATACTATCGTAACAGGTATCCGTGCGTATCTGTCACGTGATGATCTATTGCAAAATAATGCTCGCCTTCTAAAATATGTAGAAGATGGTGGACATTTAGTCGTTCAGTATCATAAACCAGGTGACCGTTGGGACCCGCTACAAACAACACCTTATAAGTTGAAAATTGGCGACCCATCCATTCGCTGGAGAGTAACAGATGAAAACGCTAAAGTGACCGTGCTAAAGCCAGATTCTCCATTATTCAATTATCCGAATAAAATTACTGATAGTGACTGGGATAACTGGATTCAAGAACGAGGTCTCTATTACCCGATGGAATGGGATAATCAATTTGAAACCTTTGTAAGCATGGCCGATCCAAACGAAGATCCATTTACAGGAGGCATCCTCATGGCGAAATATGGAAAAGGAACCTATCTATATACCAATCTTGTATTCTATCGCCAAATCCAAGACCAAGTTCCAGGAGGATACCGAATCTTCACAAACCTAATTAGTTATGGTAACAATAAATAATCGTAATATGCGATGTGTTTCACTGTCCACAGTTTGTTTTTTCTAATTTGAGACCGCGATTCATCAATTAATACCGTTGTTAGATTAAACCGCAGAAAATTACTACTTTCTGCGGTTTATGTTTATTTTTTATAAGGTGAAAATCCCATCAAATGATCAATCCACTCCGCATCACGAACCAATGTAGCAAAGTATTCCTTCTTCAGATACTTTTCCGCTGCCTCAAAAGAAGGAAAGTCTGTTTCAAGTGGCTTTTGATTCACTTTAATCTGCCAGTCCCCTTTGCCTTTCTGATAAACAAATATCGCTTCATCATTTTTACCTTTATAGAACGAGCCATCCGGAGAGCCTTTTAGATTATATTGATTGTTGTATGCATCGCGCTTCAACGGTTCGGAGTAAAATGTCTGTTCAACGAATTGCTTGAATGCCTTTTCTGTTAAATTACAACCTGATGCTTTGCGATGACCACCTCCGTCATATAGTGCCGCGATTTCGGATACATCCACATTATCATGAATTGTTCGAAGGCTGATTCGTTTACCACCGACCATGACCATCGCGATATAGTCGAGATGTGTAAATTCCTTCGATAATTCATTTCCTAACTCCGAATGATAGTTTTCCGCGTGGACAACCCCGACTAAATGGTCGTCAATGGTCATTTGATAAACTTCCCGTTTCTTTCTGTTTATGTATCGTGTTACCCTGCTTTCTTCTACATGAAGCAACTTGCTTTCGATTTCATCGAATTGGAAAGGCTCATCGTCCTCAAGTTTGGAAAGGATTTTTTCTTCAAATTCCTCGATACTAATCATGAAAAACAAATCATTAAGCTGCTTCGCCATGAAATTCTGATTAGCATCCCATTCCCACGTATCGTACTGTCTCACCAATTCAACGAATTCATCAGCACTCTTTGTTTTCGTTAACAGCCCTTGTTCCACTAAATAGTCATACAGAAGTGAAGTTGCGGATGTCAGTTTTCCGTCTTCTTGCTCTACTGTTACAGCCGCCCAAGAATGCTCATTCAAATGCAAAGCCGATTTATGATGATCAATTAATAACGCCTTTCCACCGCCTGCCACATACTCATTTATTTTCTTTTCATTATCCTCATTTACGGACAAGTCAGTAATGATCAATCGCTCGTTGCCTGTAGCATTTTCAAGAAAATGTGCTACCGAATGATTAAGCCTCGCAATTGAATTATAGCTGACGGAGACTTGATTTCCTAAAGCCAGCTTGGCAATAATTCCGCAGCCCACTCCATCCAAATCATTATGCGAAAAAAGATGATACATCATATTCCTCCTAAAAAACAGATAGTTGTTAGCGTTCCCTACTATATAATAATTTATCCAATAAAAAAAAACAGTCCTTACATTCCAGTAAGGACTAACAGTGGGCTCGGTCCAAATCCCAATCAGGTAAGTATATTTGCCGTTACAAAACTATTTTGAAGTCTACCAATCTCTTTAATTTCACATTCAATCACGTCTCCTTCTTCCACGAATTCTGCACCGACAGGGCTTCCTGTTAAGATTACGTCACCTGGTTTAAGGGTCATGACGGTTGAAAGATAGGAAATCATCTTACGGATCGGAATAATCATTAATTCGGTTGCACTATTTTGCTTTTCTATATCATTTAGTCTTGCTTCAACGCGAATTTGGAATGGGTCGAGTTCCGTTTCAATAACCGGCCCTAAAGGTGTAAATGTATCAAACGATTTGCCGATGGTCCAATGTCCATCTTGGTGAAAATATTGGGGAGCTGTTACATCATTGGCAACCGTATAGCCAAATATGTATTCTAGCACTTCTGTTTCATGTATATTTTTTGCTTGCTTTCCGATGATAATCGCCAATTCCGATTCAAATTTTACTTGGTCAATTCCTTCTGGAATGACAATGCTTTCCCCCGTTCCGATAACAGATGATGTTGGTTTAAAGAAGAATACAGGAATGTCCGGAAGTTCACTAGGTAAATCATCCACTTTTGAAACATAGTTTGCTCCTATTCCAATGATCTGATTGGGCTCTAAGGGGGCCAATAATTTCACCTCATTTCCTACGAATTCCTTACCTGTAAATTCCCAATCCCCAAATATATTCCCTTTTATTTCTTTAACGGCTCCCTCTGTCATCACACCCGTATAAACGGTAGAATCAGCTTGAAATCTAGTAAATTTCAATGTACATACTCCTCCTATCGACTAGTCTTCAAATAAGAGCATCCTATATGTAGAATGCCCTCGATTGTCTATTATTGTTTCACAGCAAATTTCGCCTTCGCTTCTAAACGGCGACGATGTAAAATTGGTTCGGTATATCCATTTGGTTGATCATAGCCTTTAAAAACAAGGTCACAGGCAGCTTGAAAGGCGATAGAGTTGGCGTAATCTTCCGCCATAGGATGGTATTTAGCATCTCCTGCATTCTGTTTATCCACTACTTTTGCCATTCGCTGTAACGTTTCTAGAACTTGATCCTTTGTGCATATTCCGTGATGGAGCCAGTTCGCGATATGTTGACTCGAAATTCGTAGAGTTGCTCGATCTTCCATTAATCCAACATTATTAATATCCGGTACTTTGGAACAGCCAATTCCTTGTTCTACCCAGCGAACAACATATCCAAGAATACCTTGTGCATTGTTGTCCAATTCCTGTTGAATCTCTTCTGGACTCCAATCAATCTGATCGGCTACCGGTATGGTGAGAATATCACGTAGCAAATCCCCGTCCTCTTTTTCCAGCTCTTTCTGCACTTTTGTCACATCCACTTGATGATAGTGAAGTACGTGCAAGGTAGCGGCCGTTGGTGATGGGACCCAAGCCGTATTTGCACCTGCTTCTACATGGCCGATTTTTTGTTTTAACATGTCAGCCATTAAATCTGGCATCGCCCACATTCCTTTACCAATTTGTGAGCGGCCTTTAAGTCCACTCTCTAAACCAACCATTACATTAGATTTCTCATACGCCTGCAGCCATTTCGATGATTTCATGTTATTTTTACGAATCATTGGGCCGATTTCCATTGATGTATGAATTTCGTCCCCAGTTCGATCTAAGAACCCTGTATTAATGAAGACAATTCGATCCTTCACTTCACGAATGCAAGCTTTCAAGTTTACTGATGTACGGCGTTCCTCATCCATCACACCAATTTTTAACGTGTTTCGCTTAAGCCCAAGTAGGTCCTCCACTCGGTCAAAAATTTCATTACTAAATGCTACTTCCTGTGATCCATGCATTTTTGGCTTTACGATATAGACCGAATCCTTTGAAGAGTTTTGATAGTTTCCATTCCCAAGTAGAGAATGTTTGGCTAATAAACTCGTAAACACGGCATCTAACATTCCTTCGGGAACTTCCTTACCGTCCTGGTCTACGATCATGTTACTAGTCATTAAATGTCCTACATTTCGAACAAACATGAGTGAACGGCCCTTTAAATGAATTTCCTCACCTGTAACAGCCGTATACACGCGATCAGGATTAAGCGTTCTAGTGATTGTTTGGCTCCCTTTTTTAAAAGTTGCACGTAAATCACCTTTCATTAATCCAAGCCAATTTCGATATACAAGCACCTTGTCCTCAGCATCTACTGCAGCGACCGAATCTTCACAATCCATAATCGTCGTTAATGCTGCTTCCAAAAGGATGTCTTTAATCCCCGCTTCATCTGTCTGACCAATTGGATGGGTACGGTCGATTTGAATTTCTAGATGAAGACTATTATTTTTCAATAAAATAGCGGACGGCTCCCCTGCTGCTCCTTGGTAGCCAATACATTTAGATTCATCTTGGAGACGAGTCGTTTGTCCATCACTAAGTAAAACAGATAATTTCCCTTCAACAATAGAATATTTGACCGCATTACGATGGGAAGCTTCTTTTAATGGGACTGCTTGATCAAGAAACTCTCTCGCAAATTGAATGACCTTCTCCCCTCGAATGGGGTTATAGCTTCCTCCTTGCTGGGCTCCCGCTTCCTCACTGATCGCATCCGTCCCGTACAATGCATCGTAGAGACTTCCCCATCGTGCATTTGCGGCATTCAGTGCATAGCGTGCATTATCAACTGGTACGACAAGCTGTGGTCCTGCTTGAATCGCTACTTCATCATCGACATTTTCCGTCGTTATATTAAAATCATCAACCTCTGGCTCTAAGTAACCAATTTCTTGCAAGAATGATTGATATTTATTAAAATCAAACTCTTTATTTTCACGGTGCCATGAATTGATTTTGTTTTGTAAATCATCGCGTTGGGCCAATAATTCCCTGTTTTTTGGAGTCAAATCTTTTATAAGGGTTTCTAAACCGGACCAAAACTGCTCCTGATCCACCTTACTTCCAGGAAGCGCTTCTGCATTAATAAATTCATAGAGTACTTGTGCCACTTGTAAATTACCTACTTTTACAAAATCCTTCATCGTCTCTTTTCCTCCTTATTTAAACCTTTCTATCGAATATGGGGCAATCGATAAGGATGTATCTCCGTCGACTAATAATTCTGTCATTAATGTCCCTACTAAAGGAGAAAGCGTGATCCCACTATGCATGGTAGCGACATAAAGATTTTCGACAGAGGGAACTTTCCCAATAATCGGCAGCCCATCTTCCGGGACAGCACGAATACCTGAAAAAGCTCGGACAACCTTTGCCTTGCCAAGATCAGGAATATAATACATAGCCATATTTGCCGTTTCCTGCATAACGTCTAATGTAGTGGAACGATTAAAACCGGCCTCTTCCATGGAATAACCAATTAACACTTCCCCATTATTCGCTTGTCTCATTCCACTGATCGTATAATTGATAAATGGCTTTAGAGGTTCGGTTACAAGAATTTGCCCTCTTACTTGGTTTACTGGAATATGGACGCCTAGCATTTTTCCCAATTCCCGTGACCATGTGCCCCCAGCTAAGATGACGTTTTTACAAGTGTACTCGCCCTTTTTGGTAAAAACGATAAATTGATCGTTTTTCTTTTGAATATCGATTACTTCATTATAATAAGAATACTCGATACCATTTTTCTTAGCCGCTCTCATATACATATCGACAAGTCTGAAGGGATTCACATTTCCATCGATTTTGCTAAACGTAGCCCCAGCAACATTTGGATTAATGGAAGGTTCCTTTTCAATCACTTCTTCCCGTGATAAAACCTTTATTTTAATACCAATTTCACGATACGATTCCGCCAATCGTTTGGCCTTATCTCGATCTTTTTCATTAAAAAACGGGGAGAGTCCACCCGTTCTTTTATATTCCACATCACCTATTTTTTTTGATAAATAGGGATATAGTTCAGCACTATACATACTAAATTCAGCATAGGACGATGGCGTTTTATTATGTACCCAAACCCAAGCTTGAGTGGACCCCGAAGTACCGGAAAGGGGATATTTTTTGTCGATTACGAGGACACCCTCTTTATATCGTTCAGAAAGATGGTAGGCAATACTATTTCCAATGACTCCTCCTCCAATGATAATCGTTTCATAGGACGTATTCATTTTATCTCACCTTCCCATCTTCGAGTTCAACCTCATCTAGAACAGATTTCACTGCAGAAAAATGTTGACTATTTGTGGATAATGTTTCTATTGAAATTGGAGATACGGGCATTCTTGTTCGTGGTAGCGGGATCTCCTCATAATTTTTTCCTGTTTGTTCGCGGATCATTTGTGACACTATATCTGCACACATCTTTGCTTGACATGGCCCCATCCCACATCGTGTGATTCGTTTAATATCATCAAAAGATTCCGCCCCTAAACGAATCACCTCTTCAATTTCCTCCACGCTTAATTCCTCGCAGCGGCAAATAATCGTTTCTTTATCCATATAATTCTCCTTTCACCCACTCCAGATTTGTTTTCTCTAAGAAATAAATTGATTCTTCAGTTTAGGATGGAGGAAATTTTCGATGTGTGTCATTCTTTCTAACCACAAATGTTCATCTTGTTTGGACTCTATTATTTTTATCTCTTTAAATAATGAATCTCTTAAGCTATTCGCTTCGTCGACCTTCAATACGCCAAGATCCTCACACACACTGATACCAGCGATCATTCCTGTTAATAAGATGGAACCATGAAAGGATACCCCTGCAGCATTCCCACCTAGGTAAACCTTTTCTTGACTGGACTGGAAACGCTCATTATATTGAGGGACCCACCCCCCGAGTTTTTCTTGATAACTAAACGAACAATCCAATTGGTAAAATACCTCTGTAATCGGTTTTCTCCCTCCGTCTACACAAACAAGATCAACATGGAACGTTTTTACTTCCTGATCCTGTTGTACATAAACCTCTTCCACCTGACCATTTCCCCCTACTTCCTTAATAAAAGAATTAAGATAAATGGGGATGCTTGCTTGTTTGATTAGATTTATTTTATCCGTATCCCGGGCTGTTAATTTAGTTGATTTTTCAATGATTCCTTCAATTTCTACGCCAACTTGTTTAAGTTGAATCGCTACATCAAGCGCAAAATCACTTGAGCCGAAAATAACCGCTTTTTTCCCCGGAACGACAAAATCCCGATTGACTAAAGTTTGCGCAGCACCAATCGTCATAACGCCTGGCAACGTCCATTTCAAAAATGGAACGGCCCGTTCAGCTGCGCCTGTTGTCACAATCACTTTTTTTGCTGATATTGGAAAAACATTTTCCCCATCGGACACACCAATACTTCCGTCTTGATACAATCCGATAAATGAATGATTTAATAAAATTTTCACGGGAAATTCATGTAATTGATTGATTAATAATTCGGCTAATTCAAAGCCTCTCATTGGCGGGTATTGAGATGGCAGCATTGACAACATTTGAGTTTGCTGTGGAAGCTGGCCGCCAAGATAACTAGATTCGTCAATGATCACAACATCCAGCCCTCTCGATACGGTCTCATAGGCTGCCAATAGTCCAGCAGGACCCGCACCGATGATAAGTACATCAGTTTCCATGATTATTCCCCCTCACATCCGGATCTCCGATATTCGGAAATACCTCCATCCCATCCTCAACCATTTTCATACATGTTCTAACATGGTCCTCCCCATTCACCGTCATATAGCAGCTGCAGCAACGACCACGAGAACAGAATAAGCCTCTAGCTTGCATCAGTTTTCTGCTTTCCCCGAACTTTTTGACATCATTCGCTATTAATGCTGCGGCTATTGTTTGTTGTTGATAGGCGCAAAGTGGTTTTCCATTGAAATAAATCGTAACGGGATCGTGTAAACGCTCTCCCAATATTGGATGGTTGTTGATATGCATGATAACACCTACTTGTTAGTTTTTGGATGCAAATACCTTTCCAACACCTAGTACTCTTTCGATTACAATCATTAAAATAATAGTAAATAAAATCATGATGCTTGAAATTGACGTAATGATAGGATCGTATTGGTACTGCATATACGTATAGATTCTAACGGGCAACGTTACAACATCAGTACTGACAATAAACAAGGCAACAGTCAGATCATCAAACGAGGTAATAAAAGCAAAGATACAGCCCGCAATAACTCCTGATTTAATAATCGGTAAGGTAATGTGAAAAAATACTTTCCATGAACTCGCTCCTAGATTCATAGCCGCCCGTTCAATGGAACGATCAAAGTCAACTAAACTAGCAACGACTAGACGTAGCACAAACGGAACAGTTAAAATGATATGTCCAATAATCAAGGCAAGCGGACTCGCTGCAAGTCCAATCCATGAATAAAATTGAAGAAGCGCGACTCCAAATACGACTGAAGGAATTAACAGTGGTGAGCCAATCAACTGTACAATTGCTTCTTTTCCTTTGAATTGGTTTCTTACAACAGCAAGTGATGCAAATGTGCCGATAATTGTCGAAATTATGGCTGTTCCAAGAGCAACAACGATACTAAGAATTAACGATTGCATAAATTCAGGATGATTGATTAATTCAGTGTACCATCGTAATGTCAATCCCTTTGGGGGAAATGTAATGTATTCCGTTTTCGTTAAAGATGAAAGTAAAACTACCACAATCGGCGCCAGTAAAAAAATATATACGATTATACAGAATGTGTTTAATGTAAGTTTTGGAAGTCTTTTTCTCATTGGATGGCGACTCCTTTTTCAGAATAAGCTAGTATTCGACTATAGATGACAATCGTGATAATCGCTAAAAAGATAAGAAGGAAACCAATCGCTGAACCGTATGGCCAGTTCAACATTACAGCTGTTTGCTCATAAGTTAAGTAGGACATCACTTTTACTTGTGGTCCTCCAAGAATTGCTGGTGTAACAAACGAGCTTACACTTAAGCTAAATACCATTACCGAACCGGCAAAGATTCCTGGTAATGTTAGCGGTAACATTACGGAAAAGAAGGTTCTTAAAGAACTTGCTCCAAGATTTTGCGATGCCCGAATGACAGACGGGTCGATTCTTTCAAGAGAGCCCATGATCGTTAATACCATGTAAGGAAACAAAACATGAATCATGCCTAAAATAACGCTGAATTCTGTATAAAGTAAGGTAAGTGGTTGATTAATAATACCTAAATCCATCAGCGTATTATTAATAACCCCTTTATTAGAAAGAATAATCACCCAACCATACGAACGTATCACCATACTAATTAATAATGGCGATAATACAATGAGAGTTAAGTAGTTTTTCAATCTTCCCTTCGCTTTTGAGATTTGGTAGGCCACCGGATAGGAAATGATGATTGTGATCAATGTCGTTAACAGAGCAATTTTCACCGTCCGCCATAAAACGCTCAAATAAAAGGAATCAGATAGGAACTTTACATAATTTTGAATTGTCCATTCACTTCCAATTCCACTATTAGCATCAAAAGTTTTGAAGCTAGTAACAAAAAGAAAAACTAATGGAAGTAAAAAGAAAAAGATAAAGATAAGTAGTGTCGGTAGTAGTAGCAACCAAACATCTAGTTTTTTTCTAGCATTTCTCTTCCTTTTTTGCTTAAGTAACAATGATTGTTCTTGATTCGTTACGATATCTCCTTGCATCAAGTTAACTCACCTCTTTTGAAGGTAATAAATCCTCTGGTTCCCAATACGTATGAACATTCTTTCCCTCTTCAATATGATTAGGATTTAACTCCGTATTTGATATATCTGCAATGAGTTTTTTCTCTTTAACATTTAAAATGTATCTTGTTTTGGAACCGAGAAATAATTTTCTTTCTACCCGTGTTTGGAAGCCTTTCCCCCCTTCCTCCTGTGATATTTTGACCTTTTCCGGTCGAATAAAGAAGTTCATTTCTTTTTTTCCAGAAGTTTGAACGGCCACAAGCTGCTCATTACCATAAAAATTGATTTTGCATAAATTGTCTTCAAAGGTTTCAAGAATTTTCCCTTGTACTTGATTTACTTCACCAATAAATTGCGATACGAAGTCTGTTTTTGGCTGATTATAAATGGTGGCGGGATCATCTACTTGTTCAATACATCCACCATTCATTACAGCAATACGATCAGATATAGCTAGTGCCTCTTCCTGGTCGTGAGTAACAAAAATGGTCGTAATTTTCACCTGTTTCTGTATTGCAACAATTTCTTCTCTCATTTCTTGGCGCAGCTTTGCATCAAGATTACTTAAAGGCTCATCTAGGAGGAGCACTTTTGGTTTAACGACCAATGCCCTTGCCAATGAAACACGTTGCTGCTGGCCTCCTGATAATTCCTTTGGGTATCGGTGCTCATAACCAGACAACCGAACCATTTCTAGTGCCTCTGCCACTCGTGTCTTGATTTCATTATTAGGAACCTTGCGCAGCTCTAATCCGTAAGCAACATTATTGAAAACTGTCATGTGGGGAAACAGAGCATAATTTTGAAAAACCATGCCCATTTCTCTTTTATTTGGCGGAAGCAAGTGAACGGGAGACCCGTCCACCATAACTCTTCCTTCATCAACATCCAAAAAGCCAGCAATCATATTTAAGGTTGTTGTTTTCCCGCATCCAGATGGACCTAAAAATGAAATGAGCTCCCCTTGCTGAATATCTAAACTTAAACGCTTAACAACTTCGACTTGATTGAATTTTTTGACAATATTCTGCAAACTTAAATAACTCATTCTATCACCTCTTCATTAATGCGAGATTTCAATTTCTTTATTTGCTCTCTCCGTCCATTCTGCACGTTTTTCATTTACAAGCTTCCAATTTACTTTAATCAATTTATCAATTTCAGCCTGTCCATATGGAACCTTCTTCGTGATATCTCCCTCTAATTTCACATTTTTATTAACCGGACCGTCAAACAATGCTTCGGCAAAATCTTTTTGTACTTCTTCACTTAATACGAAATTCACAAATTTTTGAGCTAAATCATTATTAGGTGCATTTTTTACAACACTAATCGTAGACATTAATGCGATCGCACCTTCCTCAGGGATAACATATTCTATTGGGAATCCAGTATCTTGTAATGTATAGACACGGCTGCTTCCCCACGCACTCGCTACCGTTTGTCCTTGTAAAAAGTAGTTCGATACGTCTGCTGTTTTGTCAAAAGTGACTGCATTCTTTGCGATTTTTTTCAAAGCTTCAAAGCCCGGCACAATATTTTCTTCACTTCCCCCATTAGCTTTCGCGGCCATGATAAGCAAGTGAACACCATAAGTGTTTGCAATCGATGGTAGAACTAGATTCCCTTTAAATTTTGGGTCTGCTAAATCATTCCAAGATTTCAATGGCTCCCATCCATTTTTCTGAAATGTTTCTTTGTTATAAGCAAGTCCTGTTGAAATAATTCCAAAACCAACACCGATGTTATCTTCATCTTTTGCAATATCATATAAATTTTCCAAATTCGTAACCACTTTTTCATCTAACGGTGCTAATAGTCCAAACGCTTTTGCTTGTGCCTGTGGACCATCATCTAAAAAAGCAACATCAATCTGTGGGTGCGCCTTTTGTGCTTGAAGCTTCGATAATGTGTCGACAGAACTTCCCGTTATATACTTGACTTTGACACCATACTTCTTTTCAAACTTTGGAATAACTGCCTCCTTAATTTTTTTCTCATAACTCCCACCATACGCAGCTAAGACTAACGTTTTGTCACTACTGCCGTTACCTTTATTCGCTTGATTTCCTGTTTTATTTCCACAAGCCGACATGATGATAAGGAAAAGGCAAATGAATAATACAAAGAATTGTTTTTTCAACTTTGTTCCCCCTTGTTCAATTTTGTGATAGATAAAAACAAGCTTAATCAGATAATATCCAGTCGAGAATCACACCCCTTTCTCTAATCTCTGTCACTAATTTTTTAACAATCTAGTAAATTATAAAGTTATAATATTATATTCTATTGAAGTAAAGAGTTATGCTATTTCTGTTGTTCTAGATAGTTGATTTCTTTAGTTAACATTCAAACGATTTCTAAGGGGATTGTAAGCTGTAATATCAATTTCCGTATCTTCACCCATTGCTAGATTTGCAGCTAGTGATCCAACATATGGGCCCATTGTTAATCCCGAAGCACCTAGTCCGTTGGCAATGACTATTCCTTTTAAAGTAGGAATTGGTCCTAAGTACGGTAATATATCCTGCCCAGCTGGTCTAAATCCAATTCGTACTTCCTGCAAAGTGCCCTCTGAAAGGCCCGGTGCCACATGGAGTGCTTCGTGAAGAACCTCCTTTAAACCCGCTGCGGTTACACGATAATCAAATCCGGAACCAGTTTCTCGTGTTGCACCAACGACAACCCTTGAATCATCAAACGAAACAAGATAATGGCTGCTTTGCGGGAGGATAACCGGCCATTTTGAGGTATCCTGATCCGGAAGTTGTAAATGGACAATTTGCCCACGTTGTGGTTCAACTGGAATATCAATTCCAAGTGGAGACAGTAGCTCTGGAGCCCATGCACCTGCTGTTATTACCACAGCGTCAGCCGAAATAAATTCATCATTTACATAGGCACCAATTACTTTCTCGTTTTTAATCTCGAGCTTGGCGATACCAGTATAGGAATGTGCACCATGTTTTTCTGCTCCTCGTATAAGAGCATCTCTTAGTAATCGACCATCCACTCTTGCGGCTCCTGTGACATGAACAGCTTGTAAATCTTCTCTTAAAGGAGGAAATAGTTGGCGAGCTTCTTCGGCTGACAGCCGTCTAATTTCACCTACTTCGGGATTTTCCTTTTGGCGAGCTCTAACCTTTTGTTCGATTATGTTCAATTCCTCCTCATCATTGCTAACAGCCAACGCACCAACTAACCCATAACCAAGATTACATTCCCCATCTTCCTCTAGTTGAGAAACGAGAGAAGGATAATAGCAAGCTCCACCTTTAGCCAATGTATAAAAATCTTGATCATCGACCCTAGATATCCATGGACACACAATACCAGCACCTGCAGCAGTAGCCTGGCCTTCATGTTGTTTATCAATAATAATTACTTCTGCTCCTTTTCTAGCCAAATGGTAAGCAGTACTAGCTCCAACAATTCCAGAACCTATAACAATTATTTTCATTATTTCACTGCCCTTCTCATTTTCGTTTTGTCAAAACTTTTATATAAAATAGGCTATAAACTACCTTAATAGAGGGATTTTTGAGCAAAAAAATTGCCACCCCCCTAAATCTAAGGATAATTGAGGTTACCACACACCCAACAACCTTAGAAAAGGAAGTGACAAGTTGTACCCTCAAATTATAACCTATTTACTAACTTTTATAAAATTCCAAGAACAAATAATTCGAACATTACTCACCCTACTTATTGGGAAGAGTATGTTTGATAAACCGAAAGATCAGCAGCCTGTTAACAAACCTTATCGAAAACTACAAGTTGATGATCTTCCCATTATCGAAATCCCAGAAAAGCTGAATTATCGAAATCTCCTAACGGAGTACCAAGAGAAGCATGGGAAATCTCTTAAACCCGTTCGAAGACACAAGAACGCAAAAGTGTCGGTACCTAAAGGAATGAAATGTCCTAAGTGTGGTGCACCATCTGATTATCTTTATGCCAATAATGGTGATAAGGGACAGTATCAATGCAAGGTATGTTCTTGCCTTTTCAGCGATAAGAATCGTTTTTCGAAAGAGGCCATTTTGAAATGTCCTCATTGTTCTAAAACACTCGATAAGATCAAGGAGCGAAAAGATTTCGATGTGTTTAAGTGTAAAAATGACGACTGTCCGTATTATCAAAAGAAATTAAACGGTATGTCTTCCAAAGAAAAGAAACAGTTTAAAAAGGATCCCCAGTCGTTTAAGTTAAGGTATATTTTTCGCCAATTTCACATTGATTTTCAACCATTATCCAAGAATTCACCGGAGTTGCCAGTTGTTGATCTGTCTAGAATCTATGCTTCTCCGCATACGTTAGGTTTGATATTGACCTACCATGTGAATTACGGTCTTTCCGCAAGAAGGACCGCTGCCCTTATGCAGGATGTTCACGGTGTAGCTATTTCTCATCAGACGATATTGAACTACGAAAATAGTGTGGCTCTTTTACTTAAACCTTACGTGGATCACTATCCTTATGAGCTTTCAGATCAATTCTGTGGTGACGAAACCTATATCCGGGTCAATGGAAAATGGCATTATCTCTTTTTCTTCTTTGACGCGGTGAAAAAGATCGTCCTTTCGTACCGAGTGTCGCCTAATCGTGATACAGCATCCGCCATTCAAGCGATAAACGACGTCCTACTGAAGATGGAAGAGATCCCTGAAAACCTTACATTCGTAGTAGATGGAAATCAATCTATCTTCTAGCCCAGCATTTCTTCGCTCAGAATAATATTTCTTTCGATGTGAAGCAAGTAATCGGGCTGACAAATGAAGATCCCATCTCAACCGAATACAGACCGTTAAAACAGATTATCGAAAGACTGAATCGCACATTTAAAGGAAATTATCGCTCTACACAAGGATTTGGATCGGATCATGGATCTGTTTCTTTTGTCACCTTGTTTGCGGCGTATTTTAACTTTCTACGACCACATGCATCCCTAGAGGGCAAGGTACCCGTTGTGAATCCAAAGTTATCAGGACTTCCTACCATGCCTGCGCGTTGGACAAAGCTCATCGAGTTAGCTCAACGATGGATAGTCGAACAAAGATCCGCCTAACTTTTTGTTTAGCAGAGCCCTTGGACAAATTTAGCAATCGGCGGAGCGAACTCTTGACAAACCGAACTTGCCAATGGTTTAAAATGAAAATACCAAGGGCTTATTTGGTATGCCTTCTTTTTGTCCCCTTCGCCCTTGTTAACCTTGGATCAAACCATTGGCGTGTTTGTCAAGAGCGATTGCGGGAGCTCCCCACCTAATAAATGGAAAGTAACCTAAACAACTATTTAGTTTTCATAGAACTTTTTACAATACCCTCATTTTTTATTCCATCACCGTTCAATCAGGATACAATATTTTGTAGTGGGTGATGACAAGCTACAAAATGTTCATCCCTAATTTGTCTTAATTTTGGTTTTTCAACTTTACATTTTTCCATACCAAATGGACATCTAGGATAGAAACTGCAGCCGGTTGGTAAATTCGTTTGATCAGGTAGATCATCTTCTAAAATGTATTGTTCCTTACGATCTCTTAAAGTCGGATCAGGTATTGGTACAGAAGCGATTAAACCGCTCGTATATGGATGGAGGGTATGCTTAAAAAGTCCTTCCTTTGATGAAAGCTCGACGACTTCCCCCATATACATGACAGCGATTCGATCACTAATGTATTTTACTGCAGGAATTCCATGTGCAATAAATATATAAGTTAAATTAAATTTCTTTTGTAAATCCATTAATAAATTTAATATTTGTGCTTGAATAGAAACATCTAAAGCCGAGACTGGTTCATCACAAATAATTAACTTTGGTTTTAATGCTAAAGCTCGAGCAATTCCAATTCTTTGCCTTTGGCCGCCACTAAATTCATGAGGATATCGACTAGAGAATGATCGGTCTAACCCAACGGTTTCCATTAATTCGTAAACTGCTTGCTCTAATTCCTTCCCTTTTGCTACTTTATGGGTACGAAGTGGTTCTGCGATAATGTCGAATACTCTCATTCTAGGATTAAGAGAGGAAAATGGATCTTGGAAAACCATTTGGATATCCTTTCTAATTCTTTGCATTCCACGTTCTGATAGTTTAGTAATATCAGACCCTTCGAAAATGATTTTTCCATCTGTAGGTTCAATCAAGCGCAAAATGGTATTTCCAGTTGTAGATTTTCCACATCCTGATTCGCCAACTATTCCTAGTGTTTCTCCTTTCTTCACAATTAAATTTATTCCATCCACAGCTTTTATATACTGCTTTGTTTTCCCAAAAAAACCTGAAGAAATAGGAAAATATTTTTTTAACCCTTCAATTTCTAATAGTGTTTCATCATCCTTTTTTAAATTATCGTTGGTGGTAACGGTCATAGATTAATCACCTCTTCATCTCCATGAAGCCAACATCTCACTTCAGCTCCATCTCCTGTTTGAACTAAAGGAGGCTCTTGATTTCTACAGATATCCATTGCGAAAGGACATCGTGGATGGAATTTACATCCAGTAGGCATTTCGGAAGGTATTGGTACATTTCCTTCAATTGATTCTAATTGATCCTTTAATTGGTGTATTTTTGGTGTACTATTAAGTAATCCCTTTGTATAAGGATGCTTTGGATTTTTAAAAATATTAAAAACATTATCTTGCTCAACAATTTGACCGGCATACATGACAATCACTCGATCCACCATTTCGGCAACTACACCTAGATCGTGAGTAATCATAATAATGGATGTTCCATATTCTTCACTCAGTTTTTTCATTAGCTTTAATATTTGCGCTTGGATGGTAACATCGAGGGCAGTTGTCGGTTCGTCCGCTATTAACAATTGTGGATTGCAGGATAATGCCATAGCAATCATGACCCTTTGCCTCATTCCTCCGCTAAGCAGATGAGGAAATGAATAAAAGTGTTTTTCCGCTCGCGGTATTCCTACCTTTTTTAACATTTCAATTGCTTTCTTTTTCGCTTCTGACTTATCTACATTTTGATGGAGTCTAATCGCTTCCGAAATTTGACTTCCGACAGTAAACACTGGATTTAAGGAGGTTAATGGCTCTTGAAAAATCATTGAAATTTTATTTCCTCTTATTTGCTGCATTTTCCGCTTGGAGTACTTCAATAAATTTTCTCCATCAAACAGTATTTCCCCACCAACAATTTTTCCAGGTTCACTAACTAATTGCAGAAGTGATAGTGACGTTACACTTTTTCCACAACCTGATTCACCGACAATACCGACCGTTTCTCCTTTTTCAACTGAAAAAGACACACCATTTACGGAAGCAACCGTCCCACTTTCTGTAAAGAAATGTGTTTGCAAATCCTTCACTTCTAATAGTGTCTGAGTTTTGGCCATGTTGTTACCCCCTTCCTATTTTCTTCCTTGTGTTCGTGGATCTAATACATCACGAAGCCAATCACCTAAAAAGATAATTCCAAGAACCGTAATCGTTATGGCAATCCCGGGGAAAGTGGCTAACCACCAGTTCGTAGCTAAATAATTCCTGCCATCCGTCAACATTCCTCCCCATGAAACAGTTGGGGGCTGTATCCCTAACCCAAGAAAACTTAAAGATGCTTCCAAAATGATTGTTGTAGCAACACTTAAAGTTGATATAACAATAAAAGAGGAGATAATATTAGGAAAGATATGCTTTAACATAATCGTCGCATTTTTTGTCCCAATAGACCTTGAGGCCCTTACAAACTCCCGCTCCTTAATACTTAGTACCTCCCCCCTTACAACCCTTGCATATGTAACCCAGTTGGTAAATCCGATGACGACAATAAGTACCATAATGCTTGGTTCAAATACAGCTAGAACTACTAAAATAAATAGAATACTTGGAATCGCAAGGAAGGAATCCACGATTCTCATTAAGATATTATCGATTACTCCACCGTAATATCCTGCAAAAATCCCGACTAAGATGCCGATGATACCGGCTAAAATAACTGAAAAAATTCCCACTAACAATGACACTCGAGTCCCGTATATGATTCTACTTAAAATGTCTCTACCTAAATTGTCTGTTCCAAGTAGATAAGTCGTAGAGCCTCCGTCCAACCATGCAGGCGGCTTCAGCATGTCTCCTAAATTATTTGCAGCAGGGTTATGAGGAGCTAAAATATTCGCAAAAATAGCAATAAAGACAACAGCAAAGACAATGAAGAACCCCGTTGTGCCCGTCTTACTTCGGAGTAATAATTTTATTAAACGGAAAAGACGGTTATGTTTTGTTTTTGTGATCGGTTTATTTACATCAACGACTGCATCCCGATTTACATTTACTTCCACTTTCTCACCCCCTATGAATAATTAATTCTCGGATCAAGCAAACGATAAATGAGGTCCGTAATGAGGTTGATCAAAATAACTAGAATAGCAATAACAAAAACAGCCGCTTGTACAACCGCCATATCCCGTCCATTTACGGCTTGAACTAATAATTGTCCTAATCCCGGCCAAGAAAAAACGGTCTCGGTAATTAATGCACCACTTACTAAATGAGTTACTTGTAAAGAAGTAATCGTTACAACCGGAATCAGTGAATTTCGAAAGGCATGTTTATAAACAACAAGTGTATCACTTACACCTTTACTCTTTGCCGTCCGAATATAATCCTGGTTTAAAATGTCTAACATACTTGAACGAACTAGCCTCGTCATTTCGGCCGCTACACCAGTTCCTAAGGTGATAGCCGGCAAAATTAAATGTGCCCATGTTCCCCTACCTGATACCGGGAATATTTGATAGTTCACCGCTAGCATGAGAATAAGCATAATTCCAAGCCAAAAACTTGGCATTGCTTTTCCCAAAACGGAGCCACCTGTAATAAATAAATCAACAAAGCTATTTCTCTTTTGTGCTGAAAAAATCCCCATTGGAATGGCTATAATTATAGCAATCAACATAGAAGCAGCTGCTAGCTCAAAAGTAGCGGGAAGCCTTTCTAATACTAATGGCAAAGCTTCTTGATGATAGCGGAAGGATGTTCCGAAATTCCCCCGAAATAAATCACCAATAAAATGAAAATATTGATATAAAAATGGTTCATTAAGTCCAAGTGCTGCTCTTAATGCTTCTCGGTCCGCTTCAGAAGCATCTTCCGGTAACATTAAAGCAACAGGGTCACCAGCTAGATAAACTAATACGAAAACAACAAAAGTAATAATAAATAAAACCGGGATAATTTGTAGTAATCTCTTCACCAGATACTTCTTCAATTCAAGATCTCCTTTCATAAACGGGACTAGTTTTACTTTCCCAGCCCCGCTCATTTTCATCTCAACAAATAAATTACTTCAAAGAAATATCGGAAAAATTAATTACCTCATCAAGCCTAGAATTGAATGTAACTCGATCTGAAACCCCATAGTTCGCATTTTGTTGGAATAAGAAAATATGTGGTCTCTCCTCAGCAACAATGGATTGAATTTTTTGATACTGTTTAGTTCGTTCCTCTTCATTTAAATTTCTTCCAGCATCATGATAAAGCTTTTCTACTTCCGGATTGTAATAATCGGTTTGTCCTGCTGCACGATCTTTTGTATAGTGAACCAATGAATAAGAAGCATCCAACAATCCATCTGCTAAGCCAATCATTAACAATTCTTTATTGGAGTTCGAATTATACTCATCTAAATATGCACTAGACTCTAGTAATTTTAGATTAACTTTAATGCCCGCCTCACCTAACATACTTGCAACGAGTTGAGCCACTTCTCCATCAAGAGGGTATCTACCTTTTGGCGCTGTTAATGTAATTTCAAGTCCATCTTTATATCCAGCTTCCGCCAATAATTTTTTGGCTTTTTCAAGATCGTATTCATACGTGTTATATAAATCTGGATTGGAACCAACTACCCCTTCTGGTACACGTGTTCGAACTGGAACACCGGTACCTTTTAATACAGAATCAACGATAGCCTTTTCATTTATGGCTAAATCAATAGCTTCCCTAACTTTCGGATCTGATGTAGCAAATCCTTTTGTTGTTCTGACGACTAAAAGCATGACACGAGTCGTATCTCCATTTATAAGTGATACACCCTTTTCACCATTCACACGATCCCATTCATTCGGTGGAATATCTGTTGCAATGTCTACACCACCCGTTAATAATTCACCAACACGGGTAGAGCTCTCTGGAATGGCTCTGACAATGACTTCCTTCCATTTCGGCGCTCCAGCAAAATAATCTTTGAAACTTTCTAAAACAACTCGGTCATCTCGATCCCATTTAACAAATTTATAGGGGCCTGAACCGACTGGTTTCTTTAAAAATTCATCCATCCCTACTTTGTCGATATATTTTTTTGGCATGATATCTGCACCACTTTTTGCTAGAAGTCTTAATAATGTAGGCATAGGTCCATCCGTTATGATTTCAAAATTTAAGTCATCAACGACATTTATCTTTGAAAGCTGTGTAAAATACGGAAATTCCTTTAATGTCTGATCTTTCATCACTCGTTCAAGACTATATTTAACATCCTCAGCAGTTAAAGGATCTCCATTATGGAATTTTACTCCTTCCTTTAACTTAAACTTCCATGTGAGGTCATCTGTATTTTTGTAAGAATCAACAAGTTCCGGCTGAATTTCCATTTTGTCGTCCCTATTGAATAATCGGCTAAACATGTTCCTAAATACACGATCACCTGTTGTACTTAATGAATTTTGCGGATCCAATGTCGTTATATCGGCACTTTGTGCCAACACTAATGTTGTTTTGTCTTTTCCTCCTTCTCCACTCTTCTTTGCACCAGTTGAAGAATTACTACTGCATCCAGAAACCATAAAGACGAGAATAATACAAGCGACAAAAACCAATCTAAAAGATTTTTTCATACCCATCCCCCAAATTTGAATATTTTAAAATTACAGAATACTTTTCACATACTTATTTGAAGTTCTTAATCACCGCAGCTGTAGCTTTAATCCCTTGAATATAGTCTTCAACGAAGATATTTTCATTCGGTGCATGATAATTAGATTGGAGATTAGCCACACCGATTTGAACTGCAGGAATATCTGTATTTTTCAACATTTTATACATTGGACTAGAACCTGCTAGATTGCGCAAAATAACAGGTGGTTCTTCATACACTTCTTGAATGCTTTCAAGGACGGTTTGGACAAAAGGATCCTTTGGATTAGTATTAAAAGGATGTAATCCATGTCCTTGGTTAATTTCAATATCAGAGTATCCGTGTTTATCTAAGTGATTTCTTAGCAATTTGGCAATTTTCTCGGGTGATTGATTAGGAACTAAACGAAAATCTAATTTTACTTTTGCAATTGACGGCAAAACCGTTTTTGACCCTTCACCGATATATCCTGATTCGATCCCACATATTGTACATGTTGGCTCAGCAGTCAACCTTTCCTTTAATATATCTCCTGATACATTTTTCAAAAAGCTGTCTATTCCGTATAATTTCTTCGTAGCTCCCTCATCATAAATCATCGACCCAATGAACTTTTTGTCTAGCTCACTCAATGGAACGATATCGTCGTAAAATCCTTCGATTAATATTTCCTCTTGTTCATTTTTCAAGGTACTTAATGCCCAAATGAGCCTCCATGCCGGGTTCTCAATAATCGCTGCTTCCGAAGAATGTAAATCCATATTGGCACCCTTACAAACTAGCTCAACATAACAGATCCCTTTCACACCTAGTCCAACATGTGGACGTTTGCTTTCAACTTCTCTTGAACCACCTTCCCAAATGATTCCATCTGTTTGGAGTTTATCCGGATGTTCATTCGCAAAAAACTCTAAGTGCGGACTTCCAACTTCTTCCTCTCCTTCAAAGATAAATTTGAGATTGATGGGCAATGTTCCATATACCTGTTGATAAGCATGAACAGCACATATTCTAGCAATTAGGTTTCCTTTATTATCTGCAACCCCCCTTGCAAAAATTTTTCCTTCTCTAATGCTTGCTTTAAATGGATCGCTCTGCCACTGATCAATTGGATCTTCAGGTTGAACATCATAATGATTATAAAATGTAAGTGTTTTACCATGACTTTTTCCTAATTCTCCATAAATAATCGGATATCCGTCTGTTGTTAGTTCTTCAACTTCGACATTGATATTTTTTAAAAATCTTTTTACAAGTTCTTTCATTTCAAGCATTCCACGATTTTGAGCGGATACGCTTGGTTGATTACACGCTTCGATTAACCAATCAATATACGTATCAGCGTGGTCGTCAATATACTGAAAAACCTTTTCCATTCATGCTTCACCCTTTCAAATTCTAGTTTTAATATAAGAATATAATATTATAACTTTATATTTTTATATTATATGAGTATAAATTAGACCTTTTTATAGTCTAATTTCGATAAAATATCGTGATTTTTCTTGTCTAATAATAAATCTCGAATATTCAATGATTTGCTGCTCCTCAGTATACGTAAACCTTTCTAAAACAAATAGCTGCTCACCTTTGGGGATGTTTAACAAATCTGCCTCATAGTCCTCTGCAGTTATGGTGGAGAAAAAGATTTTTGCTTTTCCTAAATTCATTCCATATTTATTTGTGAAAACATTGTAGAAAAGATCGTCTTCTATTACCTTTTCCGTGAGACCAGGAAATAAAGAGCACGGAATGTATGTATACTCAATCCCGACTGGAGTCTCTTCTTCAATTTTCAACCTATGAATTTTATAGACTTTCTCTGCAGCGTTTATATTAAGCATTTTACCAATTTTCACACCGGCTTCTTCTTCCTTGAAGGATAATGACTTATGAGGATGGTGTTTATCTTCCTCTGCTTCATTCCTTAGTGAAACGAGCTGGTAAATATCTTTATCCTCCTTCCTACTTACAAACGTTCCTTTTCCTCTTTGACGATAAAGAATTCCTTTGTTGACTAGATCATGTATGGCTCTTTTTACGGTAATGGTACTTACTTGAAATTGGGCTGACAGCTCCTTTTCTGTAGGCAATTGAAACCCAGGCTCCCATTCACCTAAAATGATTTTTTCTTCTAAGTAATCTTTTACTTGATGATATAAAGGTGTAGGCAAATTTTTATTTACTTTCATGTGATTCTCCTTAAATTGTTATAATATTATATCTTTTGCTTTTACAATTTAAGTTTACTATGATTTAACTTAAACGCCTAGATAAATTAGATTTTTAAAAAGTATAGCAATAATAAAAAAGAAATTCAATATAATTTTCGATTAATTTTAAATACTTGATCATCATACATTGCTTTAACGGGTTAATGCGACATGTTCGATTTTAATTAGGTAATATACATATGACTTATTCTATGTGGTTTGAGATGACAAGGGAACCAGACTCTAAATAGAATGGAGGAAAATGGACTAAAATAAAAATAAGGAAGCTCTGAGTAATATGGTACCTATAGATAGGACACTTGAAAAAGAGTTTAATCTATAGGTACCATATTACTCGTTGAACTCCCTTTTTTATTTCCCAATAAACATTTGTGACCAGTGATTTTCTGTTTGTTCAAACCCTACGCCGATATGTGTAAAGTTTTTATTTAAGATGTTTTTCCTATGACCTTCACTATTCATCCAAGCTTTAACAACTTCTTGTGGGTCTTGTTGACCTTGAGCAATATTTTCACCCGCACTCTTATAATTGACCCCAAAATCCCTCATCATATCAAACGGGGATCCATAAGTTGGACTTGTATGTGAAAAATAATGGTTTTGTTGCATATCCAATGATTTCTTTTGAGCCACACTACTAAGCTTCGAATCGACTTTTAAAGCAGGAATACCTTGTTTAGACCTTTCTTTATTTGTTAAGTCAATAACTTGCTTGGCATATTCACTAATATTTCCATCATTCTTAACTTGCTGTTCCTGCTTCGTTTGTTTTGGTTCTTGAGATTGTTGTTCTTGATTTTGCGATGGTACTTGTTCATATGATCCCTGTTGTTGAGTTGGTACTTGTCCATTTTGATCTAGTGGGAATTGTCCTTGTTGTTGACGAAAAAACTCATTCGTTTGATCAGGACCTATCTGAATTTCCTTGAACTTTGCGTCTTGTATTAGTTGTGCTTTTGTTTCAGGGTAATGATCGCTATTAATGGAAGTTTGTAAAGCAGATATATTCATGTCTTTCTTATCATAACGGTTATTCATGCAATTCTATTTTGAAAATTGAATGGAGTATTCTCAGGCGAATACTAATTGAACAGTTGGAATAAGCTCTTCATACTACCTATTTTCTAGTTTCTCCGGTTCCTTGTAAAAATTGCTTAAGTGCTTCTTTGTTTTGTTCAAAATCTACTTGAAGTACATCACCTATACCGTCAATGCGTCTATTTTCAAATGTCCCATCTTCGGGGAGACGTAATGTTTCTAGCTTACCACCCTGCTTTGTAATAACATCTTTTCCGATTGCAATAATAGTAGAGGTATCCATATTTGTATCAATATAGGAATTCATAATACCCATTAGTTTAGGGAGCTTGACCACATTATGAAGTTGGATAGACTCGTCCATTAATTTTGTAACGACCTCTTGTTGTCTTTGCACACGGCCAAAATCACTTAAACGATCATGGCGAAAACGAACATATCCTAATAGCTCATTTCCATGAAGTACTTGCTTGCCTTTCTTCAGCTTCATTCCTATACCGGATGACATATCATGTGGAACATCTATTTCGACGCCATCTGGTACAAGGGTGTCAACGGCTTTTTCGAATCCTTGGAAATCTACGATCGTGTAGTATTGAATATCTACACCAAAATTTTCAGTAATAGTTTGCCTTAGTAATTCCGGACCCCCGTAAGCATAAGCCGCATTTAATTTTTCTTTTCCGTGGCCAGGGATCGAGACAAACATATCACGCATAAGAGAAATAAGCTTGACATTATGGGCTTTTTGATCATAATGAGCGATCATGATCGTATCGGTTCTCGAATGTTTTTCCCCTCTAGTGTCATTTCCTAATAAAAGAATGTTAGTGTCACCGATTTTACTTTTTGTCCCTTTAAATGAATGAAATTCTTTTTGAGTTTTACTTGATTTACTGCCAGCTTCCTGTGTCCCTTGCACATACTGAATAACACTGCATCCTCCAATAATAAAGACACATAGAAGCAGAAGTGCGCCAAATATTCGGCCCCATCTCACTCTTACCCGTTTCCTCTTCTTCCCTTCCATACTTGCACCACCTAAACGAATCACATTTATTTCAGAAGTACTCATTATCCCATAATAATTTTTCATTTATATAAAATTCTGATTAAATAGCTTTAAAATTCGATTACATTCGGTGAATTTTTACTACATTGAAAATAAGATTAAAAATGCTACAAAATCCTCAATTAGTTGTTGAAATTTATCTTTCTATCTCGTGTGAGGAAAGGAGATGCCTCCGTCACGTCCAAGCTTGCGAGTTCCGATTTATCCTATTGCGCTTGTACTATTTACTGCATCATTTAAATTATGCTTAAATACAAGTTGGCAATTTATTTTAAAAATACGTCTAAACCATGCATTTCCGGCTCATAGGAACAGTAAATGTAAATATCCTCTGCTTTATTTTCAACGTACACTAAACAACAAAAAAAGCACTTGTTGCCTATTTGACAATAAAGCGCTTATAGTTAGCTATTGTTCGATTTCTCAAATAATTTACTCGGAAAAAGGGTTGTAATCTATTTAATTTACCATCCTAAACTATATCCTCAGCTAAATTTTCAAATTGAACAAATCCACCCTTAGGATGTGGCAAATAGAGACTTTCATCATTTGGATTTATTTTCTACTCAAATTCATCAACTCTTGGATTTTTTTGAGGTATTCTTTTTCCCCAGTATCCCTTACAATATGGCCTTGTTCAATATCATTGATTCCCCATTTTATTTTAGTTGTGTATTTCGGATTAACCTTATCCGTACCACCACCAACATTAACTCCCTTAACCTTACTCAACATAGCACTGACTTTATTCTCAAAAGCATGCGTATTCTCCACAGGCATTCGGACACTTCCAGTATTTCCGAATCCCTCCATGGCGAAGTCTAATGGTTTTCGGGTCGAGATGATGTTTTTTCCTTGTGTGATGGCTGAATCGATGAATCTTCCTACTTCTATTGTATCGTCTATTGACTTACTTCAGCTTATTTTCGACATCTTTTGTCACTGAGACCGAGCTTTTTAAGCAGGGGTAGTCAGATTTCCGACTTGTTTTGACAATATTTTTGAGATTGGGTACTTTTTTCATTTTTAACGACGAATTTCCCGAACCCCCGTAAATGATCAAGCTTTACTGTACCGTGCTGAAAATTATAATACTGTTTACTCTAGTTTTATCCATCTCTTGAATTTCAGTAAAGCATCATTCATGTTATCCAAAGCATAATTGTTTCATAAAAAAAACACTTGTTACCTAATAGGGAATCAAGTGCTTTATTAATGATTCTATTTTTAATCTCACCTCTAAACTAATGAGCATATTAATCTCAAAATTTTCAGGCTACGAGCCAGTAACACTTTTTTTATTCTTTTTCCTCCATCTTCTTCTTTAAATATTCAGCGATTTCTGTTTGCCCAAATTGTCTAGCATATTCATATGCATCCATATTCTTAATATTCTCTCCAGTATATCTAATTGAAATATCTATTCCTTTTTCAACTAGAAACTCAGCTACTTCTTTATGCCCGCCATAAATTGCTCCAAATAATGGATTTCTTTTTGCTAAGCTCACATCTAATTCTGCACCATTCTCTATTAAATACTTTACTATCTCCAAATGCCCCTCTCCCGCTGCCAATCTTAAAGGTGAAGCATCAAATATATCACCTTTTGTATTAACATCGATTCCTTTTTGAACTAGATATTCTACTATTCCAAAATGTCCTTTCTTTGCTGCAACATGTAACCAGGTACCAAATGGTGTCATTAAATGTAAAGATTCTGGATTTTCGTCTATTAAATGCTTTACTTCATTAATATCTCCAATCTTTATAGCATTTCTTATAGTTTTATTTAGAACTTTTTCATCCATAATATTAGCCCTCCAGTATTTCTACTATCTTGTACTAGCTATGTCACCTAAATCTTTAAGAGCTTCAACAATATCATCAAAGTCACCGCCAAATTCTTCAATAGCCCTTAACCGATTCACTACTTCCTCTAAAGCATCGAGACTATGTTGTCCTACTACGGCATTTGGTGCCCAAACAAGGTTTTCTTCTCCAATTATGGGATCTATCCCATACCTTCTTAATATTTCCTGACCTTCTCGAACCAGTTCTTGCTGCTTCTGACCAAGACCTTTTTTAAATAGAATATGATGTGCATGAGGATTTATCATAGCGGTAGGCGGGTCACCTATTAATCCCCTAAGATACTTGCCAAAATCAATTTTTATTAATGCTTCATCATACTCTTTAGTAATGCCTAAATCAGACATCTTTTTTCTAATCTCAGACAGCTCATCTACACTAAAAGTATTATTTTGAATAGCATTTTTAAGCTTATTCATCTTAGCGGCATCTACTTTTCCGTTCACAATTATATCATCAATATAATTACTTACAGTATTACCCGTACCACCACCAACCCCATTCCCCCTACCAAGCTTAGCCGCAAAATAATTCTCAGCCGCATGCGTATTCTCCACAGGCATTCGGACACTTCCAGTATTTCCGAATCCCTCCATGGCGAAGTCTAATGGTTTTCGGGTCGAGAAGATATTTTTTGTATATGTGGTGGCTGAATCTATGAATCTCCCTACTTCTATTGTATCGTCTATTAACTTATTTTTCAGCTTATTTGGTACATCTTTTATTGCCGAGGTTGCACTTTTTAATCGAGTGGCAGAAGCATTACTGGCAGTTTCTACCATATTCTTAATGTGGGTCACTCCATTATTAAAACTTCTTTTAATTCCCGTTTTAATGGACGATATCCCCATATCTCCAAGGTGAGCAAGCCTTACTGTTCCGCTGAATTTCGTAATACTACTCACCCCAGGAATAATATCCAGCGGGCTTAATAGTCCTCGGAAGACTCGCTCTCCAGTGCCTAGCTCTCGACCAGATATCCAATTCCGGAAACGGCCGAGCTTAATTCGAATGTACCATAAGCGGCTCCTAACGCGATACCTGCAGGTGGGCAGACTAAAGAAACACCGATGATGACGACGAGTGCGGCAATTTGCCCCCAGAATTCCTTGCTTTCCTGATGGTTTCGAATCGATTCATATTCAAAGGCCCGTGTATTTACAACTGCGAGTTGATACTCTTTTTGCGAAAAATCCTGATCCGGATTTAGCTCTTTCCAAGTCTCATATTCGAGCTTCATTTGTTTGGCATAGTGATTATCTCCGCTAAAAATGTCATCGATACTAATCTCAGTCTTTGGAACTTCAAATGTCTGTTGCTGGCCATATCCTGCATTGACAACTTTTACTTCTGTTGCACCTATTCGGTTTTTTGTTGTGTAGTTAGAAGGCGTTAAATCTCTCATCGCCTCGACAAATGCATCAATATCTTCATAGAATGGTTGGTCAATAGTACGATCGACGATATCCCCGATTTTTCCAGTAAATCGATGTAGCACCTCAAAGTCTTCGTATAATTGTTGAAATTTATCTTTCTGACTCGTGTGGTGAAAGGAGATGACCCCATCGCTGTCAAGGCTTGCAATATCTGATTCTGCATCTTCTAAGTTATCAGTGATATCTTTTAGATCATCAATCATCCCTTTACCCAAACGCCCTAATCCAATTAAATCGCCAATACCTTCTTTCATCTTTTCCCAATCTGATGGGATATATTTTACGTCCATGAAAAACCTCCTTTTCTTATTGATTTGGATATCTAGAATAAACCAATAGGGAATCCCAACTTTTCCAATCCTACATATATTCATCTTCTAAAATTTTACAATATAAAAAGGAACGATAAAATAGGAAAAAGGATGGTAGGTAATTTGAAGTATTAGGACCTTATTACAAAACGGTTTCCTCAAACACCTAGAATTTCTCCTTTATGTTATGATAAAGAAAAAGATGGTTGCTGATACACAAAAAGCCATGATGAAATAAGTACGTTGATTGGAATGGACTTAATGCTCCAAGTAAGGAGGATTTATTAATGAAATTAATAGCGATTGATTTAGATGGAACACTTTTATCAGAAAATGGGGATATAAGTTCAGGAAATACAGATGCTATTCATGATGTGCAAAGGCAAGGGGATATCGTTATGATTTGTTCTGGAAGATCGCTTCACGATACACAAGCCATCCTTCAGAATGCTGGAATTGATTGCCCTGTTATTACCGGTAATGGAGCAATTGCCTATCATGGAAAAGAAATTGTGCAAAAACTAATTATACCTGAAGATGTTATACACGAGCTTATTCCTCTGTTAGAATCCGAAGGCTTTTATTTTGAATTATATACGAATCAGGGGATTCACCTTCTTAAAAAGGGGAAGGAGCAGCTAGACGTAGAAATACGCTTATTAACCGAAAAGGATGCAAGTTTCCAATCTGAATGGGCGGAGAAGGAAAGGGATATTCAATTCAATCAGCATGGATTACAATTTATAAATGATTATAAAGATATCAATGTGGCAGAATTAGATGTTTATAAAATTTTTGTGTTGTCTTTTGATAGAGAAAAGCTGCTAAATCTTGAAAATCGTTTAAGTTCCCGTCAAGATATTTCGTTAACATCCTCAGGGAAGACGAAGCTAGAAATCGCCCATGCGGAGGTTAGTAAGGGAAATGCTTTAACCTATATGGCAAATTTTTTAAATATCCCATTAAAAGACACTGTTGCAATTGGAGATAATTTAAATGATCTTTCCATGTTTAAAGTTGCGGGAATCAGTGTGGCAATGGGAAATGCGGTAGAAGAAGCCAAAAGAAATAGTACATATACGACAAAGAATTTTAACGAGGATGGAGTAGCCTACGCGTTACGGAACTATATAATAGAAGTGTAAGAAAAAAGGCAACAGATTCCGTTGCCTTTTTCATGAACTTTATTTTATTTTTTCAAAGCATGACGACGCTGTTTCTTGAATGACTTTATTTAGTGCTTCAATGTTTGACTTCCCTTGTGTTTGCAACCATTCTCTTGCTTTTTCTGCTCCTGCATCACTGTATACCTTTACTCCGTCCTTCCAAGTTGCGCGGCCACAAAGGACACCATTGAAATCAGAGCCTGCTGAATGAGCAAAGCGTAATGTTTCTTGGAACATTTCTGCCCTTACTCCTGCACTTAAGAAAATAAATGGAATATCAGTTGATTCGCTTTGTGTTTTAAAATGTCCCATCGCTTCTTCCTTCGTATAAACGACCTCTGTTCCATACCCTCCCACATAGTCCATATTAACAGGAACTTCAACTTTTAATACATCGACATGATATTGAGGTTTAGAGAATTCAATCATCATATCATTTACTTTATGCGGTTTCACTTTTGCATACTCTTTGCTTTTTACATCCTCAATCTTACTATCATAGGATACAAGCTCTAAGAAGAATGGGATATCTTCTGCTGCACATTCTGAACCAAGTCTTTCGACAAATGCATGTTTTTGATCATTAATCTCTGCAGGCTCATCGATATCATAATAAAGTAAAAACTTTACAGCGTCTGCTCCTGCTTCTTTTATCCGACGGGCAGACCATATCGGTAAAAGATCCGGGAATCTGCCAGGTTTTGTCGCATCATACCCTGTTTTTTCATAGGCAAGTAATAGACCTGCACTTGAATCTCTTTTTTTCGTTGCTGGAAGTCCATATTCCGGATCTAATAGAATAGAAGATGCATAAGGTGTTAAAATTTCAGATACAAGCATTTTAAATTCTTCAATCGCTTCTTGAGTTCCATTTTCGCCCATCATTTTTTTCAAGGCCCCACGTTGGTCGATAGCCAGAGCACTGATAATGCCTTGGTCATTTGTTAAATTTAATAATGCTTTTCTTTTATTCTCGGTAATTGTTCTCATTGTTGGTTCTCCCCTTAGTGTATATTTTTCATAAACATTTGATAGATTTCCTCGGAACTAGTTGCTTCCTGTAATTGATCAATAAATTCTTGATGAATTAATAGCTTTGATACTTCTGATAAGTAACGTAAGTGGTCATTCCCTTTTCCTTTAGGAATAAACATGGCAATCACGATATTTGTTGGTTTACCGTCAAGAGCCTTCCATTCAACACCTTGATTTAATCTCAATATCACAATGCTTGCCTTGTTAATACTATCCAGCTCGGTATGAGGAATAGCGATCCCTTGCTCCATACCGGTCGTGCTTAACTTTTCTCTTGCCATAAATCCTTCAATAACTTTCGATGCATCACTGCTTATATTTTTCTCTTTTGAAATTTCCGCTAACTTTTGAAATACTTCCTCTTGAGATGCTGCATCGACATGACAATAAATATTGTTGATATCCAGGACAGATTCTAAATTTTTCGTTTCACTTGGTGTTTGTATTTCTTGAATTTCTTCTTTAGATGATTGCCCTTTCGCTACTGTTCGTTTTTGATCCCAGCTCATGAGGAATCCACTTACAATTGCACCGACTAAAATAGCTAACACCCAAAGGATGGCATGAGTAACAATTGGCAATACGATAAATCCACCATGTGGTGCAGGCACTTGTACTTTAAATAAGTAGGTCAGGATCGCTGCAATCGATGATCCGAGCATGAGAATTGGGATGACCTTAATCGGTTTTTTCGCCGCAAACGGAATGGCACCTTCAGTAATATGTGTAGATCCTAGCAGGAAGTTCACATATCCTGCACTGCGTTCACTTGCTGAGTATGCTTTTCCGCCAAATAGAACAGCAAAACCGGTAGCTATTGGTGGAACAATACATGCAGCTGATACACCCGCCATAAAGAAGTAGTTTCCTTGTGCTAGTAATGCTGTACCTGTCACATAGGCTGCTTTATTGACAGGTCCACCCATATCAAATGCGCTCATACAACCGACAATCAATCCTAATAGGATTGGACTAGAATTTTGAAAACCGCCTAAAAATGACATCATTCCTTTATTGATAGACTCCATTGGAGTAGAAAGGAACCACATAGCAAATCCGGCAATGAAAATTCCTAAGACAGGGAAAAGGAAAATCGCTTTTAATCCATCGAGCTGTTTAGGCAAGCCTTTTAGCAGGTGTGCCAACCCAAGCATGATATACCCGGCTAGGAATCCTCCGATAATCCCTCCTAAAAATCCAGTACCATTCATGTAGGCAATCATTCCGACAATAAACCCGATGATCAATCCTGGTCTTTTCGCAATTGATTCTGCAATATAGGCACATAAAATTGGTACCATTAGATTCATAGAAACGCCGCCTATGGTTTTTAAATAATAGGCAAATTGATTATATTCGGGACTATCTGGTTCTGCTGAATGAATACCAAACATAAAGGAAATTGCGACCATTACACCACCAGCAACAACGAGCGGTAGCATATGGGAGACACCATTCATCAGAGAAACGTAAAGACTATGCCAAAAAGATGTCTTTTGATTGCTTTGCCCCGACTGATGTTGGGTTCTTGCTTGACCTTCTTTAAATTTAGGAACATTTCCAGATAAAATTTCATCGATTAATTGATCCGGTTCTTTAATACCTTTGCTAACAGAAACATTGATAACCGGTTTTCCGATAAATCGATCGACATTTACATCTTTATCCGCAGCTATAATAACGCCATCTGCCGCTTCTATTTCTTCATCTGTTAAAGCATTCTTTATTCCTTCTTGACCATGTGTCTCAACTTTAATTGAGATGCCTCTTTTTTTCGCTGCTTCCTCTAATGCCTCTTGTGCCATATAAGTGTGGGCGATTCCTGTAGGACAACCTGTCGCAGCAATAATTCTGTATGTCTTCATTTATATGACCCCCTTTTTAGTTGAATTTGCTTTCTTAATAAGGGAATATCCTCCAAATTACTTAACCCCGCTGTAAAAGCTGTAGATGATCCAGCTGCCGTTGCATAAATTAATGCTTCTTCTAAATCCCCTGTTTGTATCAGCTTCCCAACAAATACAGCGAGCATCGTGTCCCCGGCACAAGCTGTATTCACCACTTTTCCTTTAGGAGCGGTTGTCCATAAAACATGTTTTTCATCAACGTACAAAGCTCCTTTTTCACCGCGGGAAACTAATATTCTTTCTGCACCTTTATCTAATAGCTGTTGTGCTGCTTTAACAAGTTCTTGTTCTGATTCTAGTTTCGAAACACCTAAGAGATGGGCTAGCTCCTCATCATTTGGTTTTATTAAATATGGATGATAAGGTAAGCAGTCTATTAATCTTTCAGAACTAATATCTAGCACTAAAGAAAAGCCTTGCTCCTGAGATAATTTCGCGATGGTCACAAAAATGTCATCCTTTACTCCTTTTGGCAAGCTTCCAGAAACAAATAACATATCCTCGTTCGTGAAAGTTTTAATGTATTTAAGCAATGCTTCCTGTGCGTTTTGATTAATTTCGGGTCCTTTATTGACCGCTTTGTATTCTAATTCGCCGGAGCGGATAAATGTATTAATTCTGGTAATTCCATCCACTTTGATAAAATTCACATCAATTGAGTTTCTGACTAATTCTTCTTCAATATATTTTCCCGTGAATCCACCTAAAAATCCTGTGGCAGTACTATCAATGTTTAGCTTTTTTAACATAAACGAAATATTAATAGCTTTACCATTCGCTTGATAGTCCTCAAAATTGCTGCGATTGACAACAAAGGGAGAAAATTGTTCAAACTCAGTAAATAAATCAATAGCTGGGTTCATCGTACATGTATAAATCATGTTGTTTCCCTTCTTTCTTCCTGCCTTTTGTTTCACTTTATACTGTAATTGTGGCACAATAAGTTATGTAAATGTTTACAAAGTTAAACGTTTTCAATGTAAAACTTTTCTTTTTGGAGATGGTACATGTGTCACAATCGTTTTTAAATAGAGCGAAAAATCAGTATAATACATTAAGCGAAACAGAGAGATATTTAATCGACTATATAAAGCAGCATTTAGACACGATTCCGCAAATCTCCATTGTAAAATTGAGTGAACAGGCAAACGTTTCGACTGCGACCATTGTTCGTACGATGCAAAAATTAGGTTATAGTGGTTTCACCGCTTTTAAAATCCATTTAAAAGATGATTTTGACTCAAGCACTGAATTTTCGATTGTGGAAAAGATTGATAAAAAAATCCAAGAAGCGATTTTGAAAAATGAGCAAGAAGTCATCAAAACCATTCAGCTTCTGGATAGCGGGACAATTGAAGATGCACTACAGAAAATCATTCATTCCAAAAAAATCATCATCTTTGCCCGCGGCTTCTCCGAACTAATCGCAAAAGAAATGATGGTTAAATTTCAATTGTTAGGAAAAAGCTGTGAGCTGCATGATGATCCAAATATCATAAGGACGATTAGTAAAAAAATCGATAAAAAAAATATTGTTATTTTTGTATCTTTAAACGGAAAAACAAAGGAACTTGTCGAGGCTGCCCAAAACTGTCAAGAAAAAGGGGTAAGCACCCTTCTCCTTACTGCGAATCAGAACAGTCCATTATATGATTTATGTGAAATCTCTTTAGTCGGCTTTAAGTCAGAGATATCCTATTTCCCTGAATATGAGGTGCGATCACGTTTGCCTATCCAAGTAATGGCTCGGATTATATTAGATGCATATGCTATTCGGACGGAAGAGAAATTAAGTTAGAGGAATGTATGTATTTATAAAATGCAAAATCGGGAAAGGCGAAAAAATAGATCAGATCTACCGTATGACATAGATAAATTAAAGCAGATTTAAAAAATGTATTTAGTTTGAATACGTAAAGAGTCCCACCTAGTAATCTAGATGGGACTCTTTTTCGCTCAAATTATAATAAAACTTGCAAACAAACACTCCTATGAAAACGGGAATCTAAACCAAAAGGTCAGTTGGTTACAGTGGATTACGTCCAAAACTGCCTAATAATCTAGCTTTTTTCTTTTTGTGGATTATAGATTTCAGTTTGTGACGCATTGATTATTGTTTGTGCATCATACTTTTGGTTTTGTGACGCATACGCACCTTTTGAATCTACCTTTTTTCCTTTTGTGGATCATAGAATCTAGTTTGTGACGCATTGATTATTGTTTGTGCATCATACTTTTGATTTTGTGACGCATACGCTGTTTTTGAATTTACCTTTTTTCTTTTTCTGGTACACCTTCACAAGTTCGATTGCTAAAAGGCGGGGCGTGTAGTTTAAAAAGACTAAAAAAATAGACACGGTGTCCCGTGTCCATGTTCCTTTTTAAAACTTTATTGATAATACACTATTAAACTGATAAGAGAAACGGTTAATGAAATAACAGCTAAGTTTGTGAAAGTATAGGAAATCCATGCAGCTATGTTTGCTTTCCATTGATTGAGTTGTTCATCATTTTTTATTCGGTCATCGGCGCGTATTGCTGATCTTGTTTTCGGAATAACGAACTGACCTAAAACACGAAAACCATCGATAAATAAGGATAAAAAGCCCGTTTTCCAGATGTTAATGGTGACAGTTATCACTAATGCAATAATCCCTAATAAAAACGTCAGATTAATCATATTCAATAGTGATAGGTCTTCCCAAATCTTAAAACCAATCAATAAACATAAAAATAGTGCACCTAACATGAAATGTTTTTTCATTCTATTCCCTACCTTGGGACAGTAGGGCGGGTCCGTTGCCCCACTGCCTTTTTTGTTTATTTAATATTTACCTTTCAATCAAAAGTCTACTCTTTTTTTGCCCATTTCAGGAATGGGTAACGGTTTACATAGTAAGCAATGTCTTTAAATTTTGATGATGTTAGGTATGTGTTTGTATAGAAGTATACTGGCATAAATGGTTGATCGGCCATTAATACTTCTTCTGCTTGATGCAATAACTCGAAGCGTTTGTTTTCATCTTGTTCAATTTTTGATTTTGCCATAATTTCATCAAATTGCTTATTTACCCAGCCTGTACGGTTATTAGGGCTGTCACCTAAATAGTAGTCGAGCATGATGACTGGATCTACGAAGCTTCCGATCCATCCCATACGTGCCATTTGGAAATTATGTTGTTTTGTTGTATCTAAATATGTTTTCCATTCTTGGTTGCTAACTTTAATATCTACTCCAAGATTTTTCTTAATCATTTCTTGTACAGCTTCTGCCATTTTCTTATTGTTTTCTGCTGTATTATAAAGGAGTGTAACTTGTGGAAGCTTATCCCAGCCTTCTTCCTTCATTCCTTCAGCTAATAATTTTTTCGCTTCATCGAAATTCTCTTCGAAATAGTTGCCGCCTTTTTCTCTGAAATCACCATCTGGTGACTTAACACCTGGAGGAACCATTCCATATGCAGGAATTTCGCCAGCTTTTGTTACGTTTTCTGCAAGTGCTTTTCGATCAATTGACATGGCAAATGCTTTACGAATTTTCACGTTATTAAACGGCGCTTTTTCTACATTAAACATGTACATATATGTTCCAAAGTAAGGAACTTCTTGATACTCTTTATTATTTTTCTCTGCAGTGACTGCATCTGTTGGTAAAGTCATAATGAAATCTAGCTCATTTGTTTTATACATTTGATAGTAAGTCGTTGCATCTGTAACAATTTTAAATGTTACCTTTTTCAAGTTCACGTCTTTTTTACCATAATAGTTGTCATTTTTCTCTAATACAACCTCACTATTATGCTTCCAATCTGTCATTTTGAATGGGCCATTACTAACATAATTTTTTGCATCTGCTGACCAGTTTTTATTTCCTTCAACGATATCTTTTTTAACAGGATAGAATGTCCACATGGTTAATAATTTATCAAAGTAGCCAAGCGGTGCATTTAACTCTACTTGCAATGTTTTTTCATCTAATGCTTTAACGCCCACTTTATCGGCAGTGCCTTTTCCTTTGTTATAGTTTTCAGCGCCTTTAATATAGTACATATAGAAAGCAAATGCGCTTCCTGTATCAGGGTTTAACACATTTTTCCAAGCAAATTCAAAATCTTGTGCTGTGACAGGGCTGCCATCAGACCATTTCGCATCATCACGCAGTGTGAATGTATAGGTTTTCCCATCATCAGATACCTTTTGATCCTTTGCTGCTCCTAGAACTGGGTTCCCTTCTTTATCACGTGTATATAAACCTTCAAAAATATGATCCAATACCCAACCAGATGTTGTATCAGTAGCAATTGCCGGATCAATGGCAGGTGGCTCGGTTGTCATACCGAGTGTCATTTCCTGTTTCCCGTCTTTACTATCTCCTGATGCCTGTTTGTCTCCCCCACATCCAGCTAGAATACTAGATAGGGAAAGCATTGCAACTAACATGATAATCCACTTTTTCATTAACCTTCCTCCTCATTTCATTCGTTTTGATTCATTGGGCGGGAAATAGATACTACTTCGCGCGGGGGGCTTACTTATATAAATGACAGGCTGTCCAATGATCTTTTTGGACTTCCTTCCATTCCGGTGCTTGTCCGTGACAAATGTCCATTGCATGAGGGCATCTTGTACTAAAACGACATCCCTTAGGTGGACGAACCGGACTTGGTGGATCTCCCCCTAATACTATCCTCTCCCTTTTCACTGCTTTCGGGTTGGCTACCGGAATAGCGGATAGCAATGCTTGGGTATAAGGATGTAACGGATTCTTAAACAACTCATGGCTATCGCATAGTTCCATCATTTTTCCTAAATACATCACACCAATTCGATCACTTATATGTTTGACCATCCCTAAATCATGGGCAATAAATAAATAGGTTAGGCCTTTCCTGCTGTTTTAAATCATCTAATAAGTTAATGACTTGTGCTTGAATCGATACATCTAGTGCGGAGATTGGCTCATCCGCAACAATAAATTTAGGCTGTACTGCAAGCGCTCTTGCAATTCCGATTCTTTGTCTTTGACCGCCACTAAATTCATGCGGATATCTTTTGGCGTGATCTGGGCTAAGTCCTACTTTTTCCAGTAGCTCATAGATGCGGTTCTGACGCTCGGAGCCTTTGGCAAGCTTATAGGCATCAATTCCTTCTGCAATAATATCTCCTACTCTCATTCTTGGGTTAAGAGAGGCATGGGGATCTTGGAAAATAATTTGCATTTCTTTATTCACTAGTTTCTTTTTCTTCGAATCTAGTGTTCCAACATCTTGTTGATTGTAGAAAATATTCCCTTCACTTGGAGCCTGCAGACCAACAATCGTTTTTCCGAGAGTTGATTTACCACTTCCGCTTTCACCAACGAGACCAAATGTTTCACCTTTGCGAATATAGAAAGAAATATCATCCACTGATTTTACTGTTTGATCTTTCTTAATTTGAAAGTATTTTTTTAAATTTTTCACCTCAAGAAGTGTCTCACTCATTTTGTTCCCTCCCTGCTGCTACTAAATCTTCAACCTTTGGAGACCTGGCATCATTCAACCAGCATTTTGCCGTATGTCCGTTCCCCATATCAAAATTTGGGGGCATATGATCGACACAAACTTCCATTGCATATTTGCATCTTGCCGCGAATGGACAACCCTTTGGTGGGTTGAATAAATCCGGAGGAGAACCCTCAATAGGAATAAGACGTTCTTTATCTTCTGAATCGAAATTAGGAATCGATTCTAGCAACCCCCATGTATAAGGGTGCTTAGGTGATTCGAATATATCCTCTACTGTAGCTGTTTCCACGATAACGCCTGCATACATGACAGCTACCCTTTGGGCCGTTTCTGCTACGACCCCTAAATCATGTGTAATTAATATAATGGATGTATCCGTTTTTTCCTTTAGTTCTTTCATTAAATTCAACACCTGTGCCTGAATGGTTACGTCCAAAGCGGTTGTCGGTTCATCGGCAATAAGAAGCTCAGGGTTACAAGCAAGAGCAATGGCAATCATCGCCCTTTGCCTCATTCCTCCGCTGAATTCATGCGGGTATTGATGATATCTTTCTTCAGGGTTTGGAATTCCAACAATCTTAATCATCTCAATAGCGGTTCTTTTTGCTTCAGCTTTAGTCACTGTTTGATGGTTTAAAATCGCTTCCTCGATTTGCTTTCCTACCTTCATCGTTGGATTTAAAGAGGTCATTGGATCCTGAAAGACCATACTAAGTTTGGAACCTTTCATTTTTCGCATCCCATTTTTAGAAAGCTTTAGCAAATCTTTTCCTTGAAAAAGAATTTTTCCCCCTTTTATTTTTGGTATTGTAAAAAGTTCTATGAAAACTAAATAGTTGTTTAGGTTACTTTCCATTTATTAGGTGGGGAGCTCCCGCAATCGCTCTTGACAAACACGCCAATGGTTTGATCCAAGGTTAACAAGGGCGAAGGGGACAAAAAGAAGGCATACCAAATAAGCCCTTGGTATTTTCATTTTAAACCATTGGCAAGTTCGGTTTGTCAAGAGTTCGCTCCGCCGATTGCTAAATTTGTCCAAGGGCTCTGCTAAACAAAAAGTTAGGCGGATCTTTGTTCGACTATCCATCGTTGAGCTAACTCGATGAGCTTTGTCCAACGCGCAGGCATGGTAGGAAGTCCTGATAACTTTGGATTCACAACGGGTACCTTGCCCTCTAGGGATGCATGTGGTCGTAGAAAGTTAAAATACGCCGCAAACAAGGTGACAAAAGAAACAGATCCATGATCCGATCCAAATCCTTGTGTAGAGCGATAATTTCCTTTAAATGTGCGATTCAGTCTTTCGATAATCTGTTTTAACGGTCTGTATTCGGTTGAGATGGGATCTTCATTTGTCAGCCCGATTACTTGCTTCACATCGAAAGAAATATTATTCTGAGCGAAGAAATGCTGGGCTAGAAGATAGATTGGATTTCCATCTACTACGAATGTAAGGTTTTCAGGGATCTCTTCCATCTTCAGTAGGACGTCGTTTATCGCTTGAATGGCGGATGCTGTATCACGATTAGGCGACACTCGGTACGAAAGGACGATCTTTTTCACCGCGTCAAAGAAGAAAAAGAGATAATGCCATTTTCCATTGACCCGGATATAGGTTTCGTCACCACAGAATTGATCTGAAAGCTCATAAGGATAGTGATCCACGTAAGGTTTAAGTAAAAGAGCCACACTATTTTCGTAGTTCAATATCGTCTGATGAGAAATAGCTACACCGTGAACATCCTGCATAAGGGCGCGGTCCTTCTTGCGGAAAGACCGTAATTCACATGGTAGGTCAATATCAAACCTAACGTATGCGGAGAAGCATAGATTCTAGACAGATCAACAACTGGCAACTCCGGTGAATTCTTGGATAATGGTTGAAAATCAATGTGAAATTGGCGAAAAATATACCTTAACTTAAACGACTGGGGATCCTTTTTAAACTGTTTCTTTTCTTTGGAAGACATACCGTTTAATTTCTTTTGATAATACGGACAGTCGTCATTTTTACACTTAAACACATCGAAATCTTTTCGCTCCTTGATCTTATCGAGTGTTTTAGAACAATGAGG
The DNA here is from genome assembly GCA_016756695.1 of Heyndrickxia sporothermodurans. Lineage (GTDB taxonomy): Bacteria > Bacillota > Bacilli > Bacillales > Bacillaceae_C > Heyndrickxia > Heyndrickxia sporothermodurans. The sequence continues at coordinate 1,995,890 of CP066701.1, read as the reverse complement.
ACATTTCAAAATGGTATCTTTCGAAAAACGATTCTTATCGCTGAAAAGGCAAGAACATACCTTGCATTGATACTGTCCCTATCACCATTATTGGCATAAAGATAATCAGATGGTGCACCACACTTAGGACATTTCATTCCTTTAGGTACCGACACTTTTGCGTTCTTGTGTCTTCGAACGGGTTTAAGAGATTTCCCATGCTTCTCTTGGTACTCCGTTAGAGATTTCGATAATTCAGCTTTTCTGGGATTTCGATAATGGGAAGATCATCAACTTGTAGTTTTCGATAAGGTTTGTTAACAGGCTGCTGATCTTTCGGTTTATCAAACATACTCTTCCCAATAAGTAGGGTGAGTAATGTTCGAATTATTTGTTCTTGGAATTTTATAAAAGTTAGTAAATAGGTTATAATTTGAGGGTACAACTTGTCACTTCCTTTTCTAAGGTTGTTGGGTGTGTGGTAACCTCAATTATCCTTAGATTTAGGGGGGTGGCAATTTTTTTGCTCAAAAATCCCTCTATTAAGGTAGTTTATAGCCTATTTTATATAAAAGTTTTGACAATACGTTATTTTTCCAGGGGGTGTTGGTATTAAATCCATAATCGCTTGAACTGTTACGCTTTTTCCACTTCCACTTTCTCCAACAATGGCCATGATTTCGCCTTTATTCACGTGGAAGGAAACATCACGGACCGCTTTTACCTCACCGCCATATGTTTTAAAATTCACTTCTAAATTCGAAACCTCTAATAAACGCTCCATGTTTTCACCTCCTAGTCACCGCTTCTTGGATCTAAGGCATCCTGAACTCCATCTCCAAATGCATTAAAAGCAAACATTGTTAATGAAATGAGAAAGCCCGGGAAAAATAATCTCCACCATTGACCACTTAAAATAACACCTAATGCATCATTAGCCATCGTCCCCCAGCTCGCATGTGGAGCTTGTACACCTAAGCCAAGAAAGCTTAAAAAGGATTCAGCGAAAATCGCTTGAGGAATGGTAAATGTTAAATTGACGATAATAATCCCAAGTGTATTTGGAATTAAATGCTTTAAAATAATTTTTGGATGGGATGTACCTAATTTTTCAGCAGCTAAAACATACTCCTGTGTTTTTAACTGCAATACTTGTCCGCGTATGATCCGTGCCATACCAATCCAACCAGTCACGGTTAATGCAATAATAATGGTTGGTACTCCCGGCTCCATGATCACCATTAATAAAATAACAACGAGTAAATAAGGAATACCGTATAAAACTTCCACAATTCTCATGAGCGTGCTGTCTATTCGGTCTCCCTTTTTTCCACGTCCTGCCATATAACCGGAAACCCCGCCAATAACGACGCCGAGCAATAAATCAATCAATGCGGCGACAAGTCCAATCGTCAATGACACTCTGGCTCCATACCATGTTCGTGCCCACATATCTCTTCCAAGATCATCGGTTCCAAACCAGTGCTCACTTGACGGCGCTAAATTGGCTTTCGTCAGACTTTGATCAGAAGGACTATATGACACCATCGATGGGCCAAAAATGGCAAAAAACACAATGATGACAAGTAGAGTGAATCCTAAGACGGCCAGCTTATTTTTTACGATTTTTAGAAGAGCGTCCTTCCAAGCACTTAAAGACGGACGTTGGATGGAATCCGCTACTAATCTTTTTGGATCGGCTGGCCGAAATAGGGATTGATCGATTTTTTTATCTAACATGTTAATCCCCCTTACTTGTCAGCTTAATTCTTGGATCTATAAGCCGGTATGAAATATCGATTAAAAACAATGTCACAACGAGAATGACACTAAAGAATACGGTCGTTCCCATAATGACTGGATAATCACGATTGAAGATACTATCTACGAAATAACGCCCTATCCCTGGGATAGCAAAGATTTTCTCAATTACAAATGTTCCGGTAATTAATGAGACAAATAATGGACCTATGAAGGTAACTACCGGTAAAATCGCATTTCGTATTCCATGTTTGAAAACTAGCTTCGTCGTTGTTAAGCCCTTTGCATCTGCAGTCTTAATATAATTTTGATTCATTACATCAATCATGCTCGAACGCATAAAGCGGGCAACAACAGCTAATGGTGTAGTTGCAAGGGCAATGGAAGGTAAAATCGTATGCTGCCATGTGCCCCATGATGCAACCGGCAATATCCCCCATTTAACAGCGAAAAACTTAATTAAAAGCGGTGCTAATATAAAGCTAGGTATAGATATTCCTATGATGGCGATTACCATCGCCGTATAGTCTAAAAATCGATTATGATTTAAAGCGGCAATGATCCCTAGTAAAAGACCAAAAATTAAGGCAATGACAATGGATTGAAGCCCCAGTGTGGCGGAAGCGGGAAAACCTGATGCAATAATATCATTGACCGTTCTTGTCTTTGATTGGATGGATGGTCCCAAGTCCAACGTCACTAAACTTTTTAAATAAAGTACATATTGGACCGGAATTGGTTTATCTAAGTTGTAGTTGGCTCGTATATTTTCTAATACCTCTTGAGGTAAGACATCTGCATCCGATGCAAATGGATCGCCTGGGATGAGTTTCATAATAACGAATGTTAACGTTGCAATGACCCATATCGTCAAAATCATCGTAAAAAATCGTTTTAATATATACAACCCGCATACACCTCCATTCATTATTTAGGCTTGATCTTTTAAATTCCACGGTGGCATAGTTTAACGATAAAATGCTCTTTTTTACTGTAACGACCCTTTAACCTTTAACCTTTAACCCTTAACCCAACTATCGCTTAAAAGCTGAGTAGTACTAAAGTCCTTAGGTATAATTTACCTCTACTTATGCATTTACATTTCCTAGAACACCATTGGTAGCTGCAATGGCAATAATGACACAACCCCACATATGCTTATACGCAGTGATGATATCGTCGCAAGTAAATTGAATTCTTTTCGGACTAATCTGCTTCACAGTTGGAAGTGTGGTGGTCATCTTCGCTTGCTGTGATCCCTTAAATTCAATTTCAAATGTAACAGGGCCATCTAAAGCGAGTGGTTGAAACGAACTTATTTTCTTCATTGCGCTTTCCGCTTTTTCGCGAATCTCCTTGTGAGTGACATCCGGATGAATGAGTTCTGCAGCAAATCGGTCAACGGCTCTTTTCACTACAACAGCTTCCACATCTGGAAGAGTTTCCTTTACTTCTTTGACATAAGCATCGTCACCGCTGATAAAGACCGCGGGAACGCCAAAGCCACCTGCAACAAATGCATTCATCTCGGTTTCACCAACCACTTTGCCACCTATTTTCATTTCGTTTACACATATACCTGCTAATGTGTGGCTGATTATCGCATCTGAACCGCCTTCTCTCCCATGATGACCGACAAACATAATCGCATCAAACGTATTGTCCAATCCCTCTAGCTGGCACATCACACGATTGCTTCCAGACACTAATCTGGCTCTAGAATCTAAGTCCTCAATTAGGATATTTGACATATTTCCATGGCCATCCGCGACAACTACCTCGGTAGCTCCTCCGTTAAATGCTCCTTCAATCGCTGCATTTACTTCAGATGTCATCAATTTTCTAAACCGCTGGTATTCAGCATCGGTTTTTAACTGCTGATTCGTTGCAACCCCAGATATCCCTTCAATATCGGCCGAAATAAATACTTTCATGAATGTCTCCCCCTTTTTGAGGAACAAAGGCGACAAGTCCCTTGTCCCTTTTAAAAATAATCGAACGAATTTTTATATACTTGTAGCTGTACAATCGTATTAAAGTGGGTAATTTCTTGAATTTGATTTAATTTGTTGATCGTCTCGGTGATTTCTTCTTGATTTGGTGCAGTTGTTTGCACAAGTAGTGGATATTCCCCAGATGTTAATGTGATATATCGGACACCTTTTATTTTTTTCAGTAATTCAATCACTTTCGAAATGGAATGAGGGCCAACTTTTATTTGAATAATAGCACCAGATTTCAGACCAAGTGTAATCGGATTCACTACACCAACAACTTCTAATATTTTGTTTTCTACTAAACTTTTATAACGAAGCCTAATTGTTTTTTCCGTTACATTTAGTCGTCCAGCAATCTCTTTAAATGCCATTCGACCGTCCATAGATAATGCTTTAATTATTCCACGATCTAAATCATCAATCTCGTAATCCATAGATTACCTCCTTTTTGCATTTAGTACTATAAAACGGAATATTATTATGAAATATTCCATTTTCCAATACTAATTTCACTTTTTACTATCAAAAAAGAGAATATAAATGGTATTATATATTTATATTTTTCAGAAATCAATAACTTTTATAAAAATTCAGTAGGTTCCTACAACGTGTTTTTTCACAAATGCAAAAGTTTATATCGGGAACGGGAAAATAATCGAAGAAAAGTGTATGTAGAACTGCTAGCAAAAATTATATACTTTTATTTTTATAAAAAGATGGGTGTCCCATTAATGTTGGGCACCCATCTTCACTTATCACGTTTAGTTTTCTATAGTTGTTGACTCCATTAAATGCTTTGTAAAAAATTCAATCGTATTCTTATGCATGGTCAAATGATTTTCTAATCTTTCTGTCTGGTGCCCCTCATCTTCAAAAATAATTAAGTCAACCTCTTGATGATCAGCCTTCATCTTCTCCACCATTTGTTCGGATTCTCTTACTGGAACTCGGGTATCATTTCGCCCGTGAAAAACGAAGAGCGGCACCTTTATTTTGTGTGAATGATTCAACGGAGCTATTACATCAAAAAATTCACGATCCCGATCTAAAGATCCATACTCACATTCCCTTAAACGACGTCTCCATTCGCCTGTATTTTCCAACATCGTTTCCAAATGGGAAATACCAACGATATCAACACCTGCCGCCCATAAATCGGGATAATGGGTGAGAGCAGCCAACACCATAAATCCTCCATAGCTTCGCCCCATAATTCCAATATTTCCTGGATCAACCCCATGTGTATCAATTAAATCCTTCACTAACCATTCAAGGTCGCGCACAGAGTCCATTCGTTTCCGGGCATCATCCAGTTTAAGATAGCTTCTGCCATAGCCATTACTTCCTCGTACATTTGGAGCAGCAACAGCAAAACCTTGATGGACTAAAAATTGAATAACGGGGTTATAATCCGCTTTTGACTGTCCTTCTGGCCCACCATGTACATAGATGACAGCTGGCTTATTTTTGTCATGGCCTTGGCTATAGTAAAAATAAGGTACTTCCAATTGATCAAAAGATTGATAGGTACAGATTTTCGGAGCTTGCCCACTTCGACTAATCATCTCCGATTGACTAATAGTAGTTAATCGCTTAAGTTTCTTAGAAGAAAGGGAATATTTCCATATGTCTCCTGGAATGGTTGGAGTTTTTAGCGAAAAAATGAATTCATCAGGATTCAACCAAGAAATCGACTCAATGACACCATCCGGAATACCTTTTATATATTCTTTTTCATTCGAGTCAGGAAGGTAAAGCCATAGCCTTGAAATACCTCCTTCATTCAGTGTTAACGCCAAGTAATCCTCGTTGGGAGATTTCTTCAATTCTCCTATATCCCATTTTTCCCAATGGAGAAGCTTTTCTAGTTTCTCTGGATGTTCAAAAGTAAACCGGGCTAGATACAATGTTTCTTCTCCGAGATCGGTTAGAACATACCCTCCCTCTTTACTTTTCATCATCACGGGTGATTGATAACGAGCTGGATGATGGTCTTCTCCGATTCTCGTTTTCTCCTTCGTATGTATATTTAATCGATAGATAGCACTATCAATATTCGATTCGGGGATATCAATTATTAGATGATCTTGATCAAGCCAGCTTAACGGGGTACAATTTCCATCATATTGAGTAACTTCTCTTATCTCTTTCGTGGCAACCTCTACAATAAACACATCAAAGTAACCCGGTTGACGGCGATTACTAGAATACGAGAAATATTGTCCATCAGGAGACCATCCACCTAAATAATGAAAATGCTCGAGGGATTCGACCAATGTTTCCAATTTGTCATGCTTTTGATCATACAAATAAATTTGCTGTTTCTCATTTCCTTTATCATCTATACCGATTACCGTCATTTCACCATTCGGCGAATGATGAATACTCATCGGACGGTCTTTCGTTTCTATATATTGGACTGGATTTTGTTTCTCATCTAAAGTCCAGATTTGAGGCATCCCTGTTATTTTAGAAACAAATGTGAATGTCTCTTTTTTTGGAATGACTTGTGATTTATATGCCGCATTCACCTGTAAATATTCGAGTAATTCCTCTTGATTGATCATTTTTCCCTCTCCCATCTAGTTGAATTTAAAACTATACTAAAGTTTGATGATGATTAATTTTTTTTGCTTGAATCGCTACCGGTGCATTTTAAGATAAAGCATTATGAAAACAAGGATAACAAAACTGAATATATTAATAAATAAATATATTCCAAAAAATTTTATTTAATTTTACTAGTATTCTTTTTCCGGGGGATACAAAAAGGACTGGGAGTGATAGTTAAGACCCCAATCCTTTATAAAAAAAACGACTTCAATTAGCGAATATTTATTTGTTGATTTTCTATCTAATAAGAACATCAGTCCAGATTCGGATTTTTCGCATCATCTTTCGGTTCCACTTATTTTTTTCGAAAACCGACGTAATGGCATGGTAATTCTCCAAGAGCGAGAGCTTTCCATATTTCTGATTTTCATGTTTTTCTTCTCTATGTCATTTTTAAGTTTTAAAATAAACACGTCTTTCTCTTCTATTTCCTTTTTAAAATCGACATAAGGAGTCGATTCGTCCGTTATTCCACCATCTTGATTCTTTAGTTTATTTCGAAGGCTTGAAATGGTCTTATCTCTATCTTTAATTTTTTTATTGAAGTTTTCTTTTATCTTTTCCGATTTAGATAACATGATTTCAAAGCCTTTTTCTAGCCTGTCTCTCATTTCATCTGAAGAACAGGACGTGATTGGGCCGATTGGTTGTTTTAATTGAATGGATTCAAGCTTTATTTCAAGTGGCTGTTTCACACCCTCCGTATTTCTATCATAAATATGGTCAATCCCATTTTTCGCTAAGAAGCTAATAAAATTTTCATAGTTTTTTTGATGAACAAAAATGTAAGGCTAAGGCTTATTGGTATAGCGATCAATATCCCCATGACAGTCCCATCAAAACGATACTCTATTAAAATTTTAGGAACAAACATAATGACATTGATCAGCATGTTTATTAATACAAGATATAAAAAATAACGATTCAACGTCCTGCTCCTTTACCCGTTTCCTAGATTTTTCTTTGATTTATTTTGAACGAGGGTAAAAAACGGTTCACCAAAACTATCCAGTTTCACAAAATAGGCAATAATCATAAAGAATCCAATGACAACACCTAGTAACCCAAATAAGGTAGCTAACACTAACACAAAGTATTTCAACACCCTAATCGCAAAGCTAAACGAATTGATAGGTACCACAAAATTTGAAATCGCAACGGCGGATACAAGAATAATCATGATATTACTAACTAGATCCGCTTCTGTAGCAGCCTGTCCTAAAATCAAACCGCCAACGGTTGTAGCAGTCGGACCAATCGCCTTGGGCAAACGGATACTAGCTTCTGTCAATAATTCCATCATAAATAGCATCAATAATACTTCAATAAAAGAGGGATAGGGCACACCTGTACGGCTTCCAGCGATCGATATCGCTAATTGAGCTCTAAAAACCTCTGGGTTATAACTTGTTAGAGCAACATATAACCCAGGTAACGTAATACTCAAGAAAAATCCGATATAGCGCAGCACCTGCAGAAATCTTCCGACCCAATAGGTTTGATAGATATCCTCCATTGAAGCCATAAAATCCTTCATTACTGTAGGCAAAATGACAGCAAATGGTGAACCAGAAGTAAGCAGGATTACTTTTCCACCAGCTAAGTTTACGGCTACCCTGTCCGGTCTCTCACTCACCAGCATGACAGGGAACAGCGACCGATTACTTTTTTTTATAATATCCAGCAGCTGTTCCCCCGATTGAAACATTTGAACTTCAACGGAAGAAAGAAAATTTTTTATTCTTTCTAAAACAACGGGATCAACATATTGAGTATCATGGAGAATCATTACTTTTGTTTGCGATGTCGTTCCAATCGTCATAGATTCTACAGTTAAAGTAGTGGACGGGTATCGCTGACGAATGAGTCCTAGATTTGTAGGCAGGCTTTCACTAAATCCAGATTGCGGGCCTTGGGTAGTGGTTTCAATGGTAGTATCTAAAACCGCATTATTTTGATCAATTTTACTATCTGAGTCAATTTCATAATTGCTCTTTTTAAAAATACAGAATCCTACAGAATTTCTAAAATATATTTTTAAAAACAGAAATCATGCTACTTGTTGCTGATTTAATTGTACATTAATTCGGTCTGCGGCTAACTTTGAAGCATTATAAATAAGGGTTACCATGTCAAAATGAATTTTTGCACGTTTCCCAGTACGATAGCGAACATTGTTCAGTTGAAAGAATTCTTTCAGATAGGCATTAACCCGTTCTACGGCAGTACGACGTTTGAAAATGTTTTTCCATGCTTGTGACCCGCGTGCTGGTGCGGTATATCTGCGAAGGTCTGAAGTGATTTTCACTTTATAAACCTTTTGGCAAATACCTTCATTAGCTAAGGGACAGTCGCTGCATTCCTTTGGTCTTGTGTATTTCAATGTTTCATATTTAGGATCAAAACTATCATAACGATAAGAATGCTCTCTGAAACAAGTTGGGGCAAAGTGTTTATCATAGCCAATGATTTCCCCTTCATTTCGCTTATTATACGCGATGACGGATTGTTGTCCCATTCGATGTACCTGCTCGTATATGGGTTCATAGTCATAGCCCGCATCCATTGTTTGATAACGTAATGGAAGGTGAAGGCGTTCCTGAATTCCTTTCAGTAAAGGGATAGCTGCCTTACCATCATTTAGACTCCCAGATGAAAAAAGAGCCTGTAGAATGTATTGGCTTGATGTACCAACGGCTAAATGACCTTTGTAGCCAAACCAAAAAACATTTTGTCCTTCTGAGTTCTTTTTCACGCCCCATTTAGGGTCTTGGGGAACTTCGGCACGTAGTTCGGCTAGGGGAACATCTAATTGGGCCACAATTTTTCTATCATATAAAGGTAAATTGGCTTCCGTTTCAGCTTGTTCTTTAAGCCACCCGTCACGCTCATCTTTTGATTTCCGACCACGTTTTTGGGGTTCAGATTTTGGCTTTTCTTCTTTTGGCTGCGCTTGGTCTCGTGCTTCAAAATGGGTTGCATCAATGGCCACTGTATCATCCGTGATGAAACCTTCTGCAATAGCCTGGAGGACCACTTTTTCTTGTTCTTTCTCAAGGATATCGCTTTCCTCCAATTTCGTTATGAGACGTGAATAGGAGGATTCTGAAGGCACATGATCAGAAACCAAAAAGCCACAATTTAACTTAAAAGCTAGATCATCATGAAGACGTTTTATAAGATCCTTCATCGTAGGGATGCGCTCTATGTATCTTACAAAGGTGGAGATAATCATGGCTGCATAGTTTAGTTCTTCCGGTGCACCCAACCGTGATTTTTTCGCCACTTGATGGTACATCGAATCCAAATCTACCGCTGAAATAATGGCTTCATATTTTTGGGTAGGTTCCATGTCAAATAATTCCTGTATGCCAAATAGGCTAGGTTGTCGTATAATAGTCATAAGAAGTACTCCTCCAGTCTTTTTATGGTTTGTGGTCAACGTAAGCCCGAATTATAAAAAATAAGTGTACCTTTCGGTACGCATCGTAAATAGCCGTAAATTCTGACTTTTTTAATCGAATTACGGCTATTTCATTTATTTGCTACATTCTGCCTGAATCATTTTTGACCAGGGCATGTATTGATCTAAAATTTCAGGGTTTTGTTGGACGCCGAGATTTGGTAAATCCGTAAAAAGTTTCTTTATATATTCATAGAAATCAACGCCGTTACTTTTGGCAGTTTCAGCAATACTTAAACAGATGGCATTCGCTTTTGCACCAGCTTCACTTACACTAAAGAGCCAATTTTTTCTTCCTATAACGTTGGGACGGATGGCGTTCTCGGCTGGATTATTATCCATTTCAATTCGCCCATCATTCAGGAATAATTTGAGTCCATTTGCCCTGTTTAATGTGTATTCAGCTGCTTTTGCTAACGCATTTTTTCCGTAAAATGGTGATGTTTCAACCCAGTGAAGGAATTCCTCCACGATTGGCTTCGAGTACTTTTGACGTTTTTTTCTTCGTTTACTCGGAGACAAACGTTTAAATTGCCTTTCTAGTCGATATAAATCATCACAATATTTCACACCGATTCTACCATTTTTGCTATCAGCTTTCAGCCAATAACGACGAACATGCGCCCAACAATTTGCGAAATTAACGCCTTCCAACTTATCATAAGCAGAATAACCATCACACACAATCGTTCCAGAAAAGCCTTCAATAAAACTTTCAAGGACAGATCGAGCTCGAGATAATGCGCTTTGAAAGAGAGTCATTGTTGGCCCTTGGCTTGGCACACTTCGAAACACCCAATTATACGCATTGGCTTGGCCAGATTTCCCATCGGATCGGTTGATAATTTGTCCGTATGTTTCATCGACATGCAAAACCGATTTTGCCATCATCAACTCTTTCATTCGTTCGTATACAGGTAACAGCCAATCATGTGCTACACGGATAACCCAATTCGATAGGTTTTTATCATTGGTATTCAGTCCATAGCGATTCCATTCCTTTACCTGACGGTAAAGAGGTAAATATTGTGCAAATTTATCATAGATGACTTTGGCAAGTACGCTAGGACTTGCGATGCTACGCTGAATCGCTGGTTGTGGTGCTTTCCCGCGTTTGATTTGTGCTGGCTGTGATGAATCAACTTTGCAGTCTTTACATTCATACGCATGTTCAATGTGCTGTACTTTCATCATTTTTGCAGGAATAAATTTTGCTTCTTCACGTACAAGTGTACTACCAATTTCAATCATTTGCCCTTGGCAACAGTCACAGATTGTATTTTTCGGATGATGGTGAATAGCTTCTACTTCAATACCATCATGCAAGGAATCATTTCGTTTTTTTGATTTAACTTTTCGTACAACAGTATAAGAGATTGTCTGTTGGCTTTGTTCTTCTGTGTGCTCAGGTTCGCTAAAAGCCGGGTCATCATCAAATAATGAGCCTTGCCCATCTGGTACGTTGTATTTCGATTTTTCGGATTTCGATCCATATAAAAGTTTTGTTAAATGGCGAATTTGTTCAGTTAGCGCTTCAATCTGTTTAGTTGATTGATCTAGCTTTTTCGATAAGTCTTTGTTTTGTTGATTTGAATGAGCCAATTGTTCTTCGAGAAGTCGAATTAATTTCCCATATGGATTCTTGTTATTGGAAGAAGTATTAACCATTTATTTCACCACTTTTCGTTCACCATAAGTTAGTTATATTATAACATTTTTAACGTAGAAAGCGAAGTTGAAAATGGCTATAAACCAACATTTCTAGCTTGTTTAGAATACTCCTTTTTGTGATTTTTGAATGAAGTACTTTGGTTGCTGAATGGACAACCCTTCTAACAACCAGCGAACCTCCTGTTGCGAAAGTTTACGTACTTCATTTTCATCTTTTGGCCATTGAAGTTTTCCTCCATCTAGTCGCTTATAAAGCATGGCGAAACCATCGCCATCAAAATATAAACATTTATAACGGTCTTTACTCCAACCAGAGAAAAGGAAAATAGAATCTCCATATGGATCAAGTTCGAAAGAATCTTGAATTAGCGTTGCTAATCCATCAATTCCCTTCCTCATATCTGTTTTACCGCAAATAATATAAATGTTTTTTACACTGGTATAATCATGTTTCATAGATTTTTCAACTCCCTCATGACCGTTTGGATGATGTGCTCATCTACGCCGTTGAAGAAGGAAATTTCAGCAGCTTCAATTTTGATTGTGCAAAAGCTATTTGAAGGATCTTTCGAAGTTGTGGATGTTATAATATTTTTTTCTGGTTGTATTGAAACGGGGACGATTGTTAGTTTTTGTTGTGACATAGGAAAAGCACCTCCTTAATTGATACGATTATTGTACTAAGGGGTGCTGATCATTTATATGCGTTGTTTGAATGGGGGCTTACTGGTCAACTACCATTATACAAGATTTGGGGAGGTACTTCTTTTTTTATCTCTTAAACCCCTTGATACACAAGGGCTAAGAATTATGAAATTCATTCATCTAATAAAAAATAAAATCCTGATAAAAAAGAATCGAAACTCCTCTTACTAGCTCATCAAGCGTTTTCTGTTCATTCTCAAACGGTTTTATTTTCGGCTGCGATTGCAGGTAATCTAAGAACCGCTCAGGAGATGTAATTTCAAAAAAGGAACAACCACGTATTCTTGAAAAATCTTCTCATCACTAATTGTGTTGATATATAAGACTTCAATCGATTTTTCTTCGGTATGTAACTCCTTAGAAACAACCTCTTCCGAATGTGCAACCTTTCTTTTCAAGGATTCCTGGATGGATTGAATCATATGTATAAATCCTCCCCGTTTAAAAAGCACTTTTCTTACTGTCCCCTGATAATTGGAATTTTATTCATGTGGGTCTCTTGTGATAACCAACCAATAGGGCGGATTCTGGTCCAGTTAACATCCGCTTAATTGAATTTTCCTGTTTCTAATAAATTTCTTAATTTGACACAAAGTTAATAAAAGGCGAAATATTTGTTTTAAAAAGATAAATTTGAAATCAAGCAGAAAATAGATCGTAGCTGAGCTTTTATCCTTTGTATTTACGATGCATTTTAGTTGAAAAAGCCAAATTGTAAACGCTAAAATAAAAGTTGACCACTTTAGCGCAATTCGCTAACCAAAAAGTTGACCACCCTTAACACCCAATCCCTTATCATAGAGTTTGTCGAGAACTTCATGATTCGGGAGGAAAAAAAGGATGTTAAAGATGGCTAATATAGAGCTTATCAGAAAATTGCACTTTAAAGAAGGTCGTTCTATACGACAATTAGCGAAAGATCTTACATTATCAAGACAAACCATTCGAAAAGCTTTACAACAGAATGAAATTCCAACCTATCAACGATCAAAGCCGGTTACCAATCCGGTCATCGACCCCGTTAAACCAATTATTATCCGATGGTTAACGGACGATGAAACAGCCCCCCTAAAACAGCGTCACAGTGCTGCTCAAATCCACAGACGCTTGGTGAAAGAATATGGCTTTAAAGGTGGAGAATCCACTGTACGCCGTTTTGTACGCCAATATAAGCAGCTCAAAGAAACTCCTAATTCCTCTATACCGTTGGAATTCGATCCCGGTGAATTTGCCCAATTTGATTGGGGGGAAATCATTGTGCTTTTAAATGGGATTGAAACGAAGGTAATGCTTTTTTGTATGAGACTTTTGTATAGCCGTAAGATTTTTGTAAAAGTGTTTCAGCATCAACGGCAGGAGGCGTTATTTCAAGGTCACGCAGATGCCTTTGATTATTTCGGTGGTGTCCCGAAAACGATTGTCTATGACAATATGAAAACAGCGGTAAAGAAGGTGTTAGAAGGGACCAAGCGTGAAGAACAGGAGGCCTTTATCCAGTTTCGATCATACTATCTTTTTGATGCCCAATTTTGTGCACCCGCAAAAGGAAATGAAAAAGGACAAGTAGAGAAACTAGTTCAAACAGCACGAGCTCAATTTTTAGTTCCCGTTCCACAGGTAAGTGACTTACAGGTACTTAATCACTATCTTTTAGAACAATGTGATGCCTATGAAGAAACCTATGTTCCAAAAACGAAAGAACAGGTGGGTGAACGATTTTTACAAGAGAAGCAACAGCTTCTGCCGATTATTGGTACTCATCCTTGCGCAAGGAAGGTAAGAGCCTCTGTCAACAGTCTTTCGCTTGTTAATTTTGAAACAAACGCCTATTCGGTACCTACTAGGTATGCCGGTCGGAAAGATGCACAAATAAATGCTTATGTAAATCACATTGAAATAAACATTGACGGAAACTGTGTAGCCAAACATGAGCGTTCATACGAAAAGCTTCAAGAAATTTTTGAAGTGGATCATTACTTGGATGAACTGGAGAGAAAACCAAGGGCCATCCAGCATGCGCGCCCAGTTCGAAGAGCTAATCTTCCACCAAGTTATCAAGAATTTTATAAGAGAAGTCTTTCAAAGTATGGGCATGGAAAAGAGTTTATTAAACTATTAAAACTCCATCGGGAGTTTACGATGGAAACAGTAGAAAGGGCAGTGGCAAGTTGTGTAAAAGAGCAGCTATATACAGCTGATAGTGTAAGGCATTATCTTTACCTCATGACTCAGCCGGAAGCAACAAAGCCAGCCCCAATAAAATATGAAATGGAGCAGTCCGTCACCGTCAAGGCTCCTACATTTAGCCCGTATGACCAACTATTACAGAAAGGGAGGTATATTCACTGAATACACACCGTTATCAAATGGATGAATATCTAAAAAGGCTGCGCTTGCCGACTATACGTGAACAAGTTGACGCTTATTTGCGCGAAGCAAATGAGCAACAAATTACCTATGAAGAATTTCTCTTTCAATTATTATCGATTGAAATAGCTGAGCGAGAAATCAAAAAGAAAGAGTTAGCCAGAAAAAAGGCGCAATTCCCTGTACATAAGGACCTCCTCTCTTTTCAATTTGAGGAGGCTCCCCACGTACCAAAAAGACGCATTCTGGACATCTTTCAAGGGGAGTACATTCAGCAGAAAAGGAATGTCATTTTTATTGGGAACTCAGGTACAGGAAAGTCGCATTTATCAATTGCGTTAGGGGAAGAGGCGATTAATCAAGGCTATACTGTCAAATATTATACGGCCGCCCGCCTATCGAATGAACTGATGGAAGCCCAAGACGAAAAAAGGCTCCTCCAGTTGGAGAAACAATGGTTGGCTGCAGATGTCACGATTATTGATGAACTTGGCTATATCCCCTACCACCAGAGAGCAGCCGAATTACTGTTTCAATTTTTTTCTACTCGTTATGAAAGAGGAAGCATGATTATCACTAGCAATCGGGAGTTTAGCCGATGGGTAGAAGTTTTTCACGATGAACAGATGACCGCCGCCTTGTTAGATCGAGTGACTCACAAGGCCCACATTATCCCAATGAACGGAGAGAGTTATCGTCTCAAAGAAACATATTCGAAGTAACAAAAGGGTGGTCAACTTTTACATGAGCGACATGGTCAACTTTTGGGTTGACATTTACAACATTTAAGTTAAGCTCCGCGCAATCTTGTTCGATCCACTCAATTGGTAAATTAAGCTTGTCCGTTTTCCTTTTCGCTTCTGCTAGCATTCCGTTATGTACATCCACACCGATGAGTTTGTGCCCGTTCTTTGCTAACGGAATCGTCGCCCTTCCCGTACCACAGGCAACATCGATAATCGTTCCTTCCGTTTTTGCCGCCCATTTTAATAGAAATGGAATGTCTGCCGTGTATGGGTCATTTTCTTTATCGTATAAAATTGGGTCATCGTACTCTTCGAAGTTTTCCATAAATATCAGCTCCTTTAATGTAGAAATAAGTCATCCTTTTCTTTTTCATTTTATTATACATGAATGAGGAAATAGACATCTGAAGGAATTTATCGAATTTTTTCCACAAAAACCGTATGTATCACCACTGATTGGAAAAAATAAGAATCCTAACGATTTTGTACATTATGTTTTCAAAGGAAAATAATATAGCAGGAGTTGTATATAAATGGTAAAGAGTAATTCTTTAAATGAAAAATTAACTGCAACTGAAATGGGAAAATTATGGGCTACATATATGGGTAATTCCATGTCTATTCGGGTCCTAACATACTACCTTCTGCATACGGAAGATAAAGATATCAAAAAGGTTTTAAATGATGCATTACATCTAAGTGAGTCAATGGTTAAAGAAATTGAAAAAATATTTATTCAAGAAGACTTTCCAATACCTTTGGGGTTTGGTGAACAGGATGTGAATCTAAGCGCTCCACGACTATTTGCAGATGAATTTTATCTTTATTATTTGAAATATGCAGGAAAAGCAGGACTCAGTCTTTATTCTATTGCCATTCCAATCGTAATTAGAGAGGATGTTAAAGAATTTTTTTCTTATTGTCTTAACTCTACGAAAAAGCTTTTATTTGAAGTAAATAATGTACTTAATATGAAAGGTTTATTAATAAAGACTACAACTATTCCTACACCTGAAAAAGTTAAATTTATAAAAGAGAATAATTATTTAAATGGATTCTTTGGTGATGTAAGAAATCTTCATAGCTTAGAGATCGCGCATTTGTTTGATAATATTGAAAATGATATTACGAGTAAAGCGCTTCTTATTGGATTTAGCCAAGTAGCTAAAAATGAGAAAGTAAAAGATTTTTTTATTAAAGGAAGGAACATAACCAATAAACATATAGAAAATTGTTCAAAAAAATTACATAAAGATCATTTACCTTCCCCATCTTTTTTGGACCATCTAGTAAGTACATCCACCGATTCACCATTTTCAGATAAATTGATGGTATTCCATAAGATAGACATGTTTTCTATGAAGGTGCGATCTTATGCGAATTCATTATCCGTAAACGGAAGGAAGGATTTGGCAACGATGTATTCTCGTTTTTAATTGAAATCGGTCTTTTTGTGGAGGACGGTATGAATATCATGATAGAAAATGATTGGATGGAACGTCCACCCGAAGCGGTCGACAGGGACTATTTAGCTTCAGAGAAATTTTTATAAAAATAATCCAATTTAATGAATATTTCACTAAATATTCATACTATTTTAATTTTACCTAGGCCATTTTAGGGTATAATGATATATGAAAGGAGTGTAAGTTATGAGAAAAAATATTACATTAAAAGAACTTGTAAATAAAAATAGATTAGACATTATTAAAGATCAGAAGGCATTAGAAAAAATAGAAATAAAAATTGATAAAAAATACAGTATCCAAAAACAAATGTAGTGATAAGAGGACTCCTAAACGGGGTCCTTCTTTATGATATTATTATGTAGAAAACTCAAGACTAAAAAAAGTAAGGTAGATAATATAAAAAACTTACAACGATGCCGATAATAGAAAAAGAATAGATTCCTATCAAAAAAGGATTTAATGCCAACTTAAATACTTTTATTTCACTCACACTATAGTCGCCGCCGTATTGCTTATTAATGACCTTTTGCTGATTCACTGAATAGGTTCGAAAATAAGAGTATAGCCAAGCTATTCCGGAAATAATGAAACTAAATACAAATAACGTATCTATAATAAAGGTCCTAAATTGAAAAGAAATTATGACCACCAGTGACAATTAAATCAGATATGCTCCTGAAATGATCAGTGCTTTCCCTTTTTTCGATTGAATAAGTGTAACATACCTTTTCTCAAATTTCTTAGCGATAAATCCCCACAGAAATGCAATCCCTATAATTGCCAATACCAAAATAACCGTGATGAGTACCCTCATATAATAATTCAAGAAATCACCTCTTCCCTTTTACAAAAAGTTCTACTATTTTGGGAGAGAAATTCACTAATTTGATCCATCTGTTCACGAAGAGCTCCTTTTAAAATTACTCTTAATCTATTATTCGACAAGAAGAAAAGAAACCCTTCCTTTAATTTCCTTAATTTTCAATTGAAAAGAGGATCCATCGATGATTTCAATATCCTCCATTTATTTGAATAACGTGGCATCCCTTTTTCACCTCAATTATACAATTCAGAAAACCATCTCCTTATTGAATTAATCCCCGCAATCGCTCTACATGACTCCTATCTTTATTAAGAAGTTCTTTAATTAACTGAAGACTTTCCGGATCGAGATCCCCTCTAACGATTTCTTTTGCCATCTGTATCCCTTTATTTTCACCATTTAACGCATCTTCCAGCATCTCGGATGTATCATTTGGAATTGTAAAATGATTGAGATAACCTTGTATGGAACCAACGATGCCCTCACTATCAGCAGGTTTTCCCCCGAGATTTTGAATTCTTTCTGCAACTTTGGAAGCATCGTTTTTAAGTTCTTGCTGAATCTTTTGAAGCTCTCGTTTGATTTGTTCATCCGATATTTTTTGAATATAGTTTTCATAAGCATGTATCCCCATATATTGACCTTTCAAAAAATCATTCAACGTGTTGATTACGTGATTATTTACCATATTTACCCTCCTAACTATATAAGAAAAACGCCAATAACGAGGCGTCTTATCATGAGTACTATTCATCCTTAGTTACAATCCCTTTTGCATTCGGATCCACATCATTTCCACCATAGTCTGGTAAATGACCCGCGTGATTCTTATTATATGAAGACCCTGATCCATTTTTTGTATTGGATGATTTTGTTTTTTTGTTATTCTCCATCAACATTCACCTCCCGCTCAACATATATAATGTTCATTAATTTAAAAAAATATCCGCCGTCCTTTATTCAAAACGCTTGGCAATCGATGAATCACTTTTTCTTTAACTCCCATTTTTTCGATTACTTTCTTTTTGGGTGCTAAACCTCTTCTTTTTCTATCTTTTTTCTGATCCAAACGTAAAAAAACTTATCCTTAGGTGGATATTTTCATCAGTACTTTCCAGAGGCAAAAATTGAGAACTTTACATATAAAAATAGAGCGGCCGCCAAAAACGGCCAAATCCCTTTGTCATTTTTAGAAAAGTCAAAGCAAAATTCGCATGTGATCGAAATTCTTTCTCTGATATTGGTGAAGAAAGATGAATCTTCAGATGAATAATTTTTCCGTAATCCTTCAGCAACGAATGACGATCCTTATTTAACTAACGAACCACCCGTATGAACGGATTCGTCCACATGAGACTGTTTTTTCGTTCTTTATCTTCTCGAATCGTACGGATTCGTTCACGTGGGATTGGACTTTCGCTCTTCATCTTCCCGTATCAAAATGAGCCTGTTTTGAAACATCCTTTGTCCAAAACAGGCTCCGCTTTTTAAACTTAATAAAATTCCATATGATCCTTTTCTTCTCGATAATACGCCATCCTATCTTCCAGTGTCCCTGTATGAAACTCAAATTTATGCCCATCTGGATCAGTAAAATAAATGGAGCGTTTATCCTTTTCATCTCGCTCTCGACCGGGAAGAATATTCATATGGAACGAACGTAACTTTTCTACCATTGTATCGAAATCTTCTTCATCAACAGAGAAAGCAATATGTGTATATGATAGATGGATTTCCTCACGCGAAATATCCTTTTCTTCATTTAATGCAAGCCATATCCCATTTAAATCAAAATAGGCAAGGCTCCTTCCCTTAACAAGCAGCTTTGCATCAAACACATTCCGATAAAATTCAATTGATGCTTCTAAATTTGATACAGAAAATAAGAAATGATTCACACCTTTAATCGCCATCAGCCCTTATCCACAACTTTACATAACCCATAAACATTCGTATCATACGACCGTCCATTTTGATGAATATAATTTTTCAACACACCTTCATGCTGAAAGCCCATTTTTAGTAAAAGTTCATTGGAAGCTGTGTTTTCCAGAAAAACAACGGCACCAATTCTCATGAGTCCTAGCTCTTCAAGTCCATATGTAACAATCTCTGAAATTGCCTCTTTAGCATAACCTTTGCGCCAAAAGTCCGGATGGATTTCATAGCCAATTTCCGCACGCTTATGTGTTGGTGACCATGCATTCAGGCCAATCGTACCGATTAATCCTTTTGTTCCCTTTCTCTCCATTCCCCAACGAATCCCTCGTTTTTCCTCATAATTTTTTGCAAAAAGATGGACCATTTGCTTTGCCTGATCAACTTTTACAAATGGTTCTTGCCCATAGTACCTCGTGACTTGTTCATTAGAAAAACAAGAAAAAATGTCGCCCGCATCTTCTTCAACTATTTCTCTCAATTTCATTCTCTCTGTTTCTAAAACCGGAAACATATAAATCTCCCCCTTTTAATACGTCCGAACCGGCGATATGAGTTGCAGAAACGATGGATTGCCGACAGGTTGTATGAATATTGGACTCATTGATCCGCCAAATTGTATCATTATCTCTTCTTCCTGAATTACCTTTAATGCATCCTTTAAAAAACTTCCGTCTAAAGAAATACTCAGTTCCTTCTGTCCTTCAACCATTTGAATCGTTTGGGTTTCCTCAATCTTTCCTATTTCCGATGCCAATGACGAAATCTTTATTTTATCCCCTTCTACAATCGATAGATTCACATTATTATTTCTCCATTCACTTGCAAACAAACAGGCACGATCTATTCCTTTTAAAAATTGATTGGTAGTTAATCTATTTCTTGTTTTTGATTCCTTTGGAATGAGTCCAGCCGTATTCGGATACACACCATCGATTAATCTTGAATATAAAGTCATGTCCTTTGACTGAAAGACAATATAATTGTTCGTTATGAACAGCTTTAATTCCCCTGAATCTATAAATAACTTCGTAAACTCCAGTAAGCTTGACCGTGGAACTATGATAGAAGCATTCACATCGGATTCTATAGACAGTTCTCTCCTAGACAGTCGATGTGAATTTGTTGCAACAACAACAAGTTTGTCATCTAAAAAATTCATATGAACTCCCGTTAATACTGGCTTCATTTCGTTTGATGAGGCAGCAAACATCGTCTGTTTAAATAGTTCGATTAATTCATTACTTCCTATCTTTATACAGAAGTTTTGCTGAATATCCGGAAGTCTTGGATAATCATCCGCATTCAAGCCACTTATATGTGTAATAATTTCATCAGATTGAATCGTAATCAACTGCTTTTCATTTGCTTTCATATGAACATCAGATGGCAATTTCTTAACGATTTCACTCAAGTAGTTGGCCGGAATAACAATACTCCCCGGTTGTACGATTTCTAAAACTTTGACTCCATCAATCATTAAAGGAATTCTTTTTTCAATGATGATACCCGAATTACTTCCGATTAAAATAACACTTTCCTTATTAACGACTATCTTAATACCCGTTAAAATCGGCAAAGGCGTTTTCGAAGAAATTCCTTTCCTCACCTCTGAAATCGCCTTATTGAAACAGTCGTTATTAATAATAAACTCCATCTCCACACCCCTTAGGAACCTTCATTCAAAATATTTCTTCTATTATCTTTTAAAATGAGCAATTTCTCCTCATACGGTCTTAAAAGCTCCATAATTTCAGGTTTGCTTTTCTTTTCGAAATAAGCATTCCAACCGAACATCTTTTTAAACATGTCAAACGACGGTTGATAATTCGCTTTTTCGCGTCCTAATTTTTGTCGTATATATCGTTTAATGATTCGATAAGTCCTTATTGAATAATCCGTATCCAGAAAGATTATTAAGTCCGCTTTTTCCCAGCTCGGAGATACCCATGGATGATGGACACCTTCGATAATCCATGCTTCTGACCTTACAATATCGGTAAGATACTTATCTCTTTCCTTCTGCCCCCTTTGCACATCACCGGATTTTGTCCTTATCCATACAACATTATCTAATTCATAAAATGGGATGTTCAATTTTTTAGATAATGATCGGGCTAAAGTTGTTTTTCCACTACCAACTGAACCGATAATATGAATTCTATTCGGGATTGCTTTCGACACTCTTTCACCACTTTTCAACATTATATTTACCTTTTCGACCTTCCTTCTAAAAAAGGAATTCTACATTGTAAACAAAAATACCTTTTTGAGATCCTTTTTTCAGACGGCTACATAAAAAAATCAACAGCAAATTAAACTGTCGATTTTTTAATAATTAAATACGTTCATGCTTTAATTTACTAAGTAATTGAAAAATCTGTCCTCTATGATGGGATTCGTGCTCAATTAAGTGGTAGACGACCCATTCAGGTGTGACATCGTATTTTTCAAGGACCCTTGGTTTCCGCCAATCTATAAGATCCATTGTACGAAAATGTGAAAGAAAAACTTCACGTACCTTGTTAAGACGATCAAAATGCGCTTCCAAACTTTGTCCTTCGATATGGGCTAATGAATCGTCATCAGAACGGCATTCGAACGGAAACAACTCTCGTATTTCTGGGTCCCATTCAGTACATAACACTTCCTCATATAACCAATCGGCTTCGATTAAAGCGATATGATATAAAAGTGAGCCAATCGTTTGTCTTTCATCGATTTTTGTATCAAGATCGCTTTGACTAATTCCAGATAATCTCTGTTTTATGGTGCGTCGAACATCTTCTAAACACCATAGCCAACGGCCAATTTCTTCTTCATATCCTGCTAAAGACGATACGAATAGTGATTTTTTCTCCAAATTTATCTACCCCTTTTTAAAATGGTCTACAAATCTTGTTTGCACACAATACCATATTCTAGGTAAACCTTTAATAGCGTTAACGCCTCTCCCCAACCTACAGCGCACCCTAAATAAGCAGCTAAGTCCTTTTCAGAACTAGAGTATCCCGTTTCTCTTAGCCTTACTAGAGTTCCATCTTTATATTTCTCAAGTTTAATAGATACTGTAGTTATACTTTCGCCCGGAGACCATTGAAAAACAAATGATTTATTAGGGATTGCCTCAAGTATTTTACCGCCATCCTCAACATTTTCTTTTCTGCTGCCAAAATCACTCCATCCTAATCGAATATCACCCGTTCCGTCAGAATTCAGTGTGAGAGAAGTATCATCTGTAAACCATGCGTTCCATCCTTCAGATGAAGAAAGTATTTCATATAATTTTTCTTTCTCCACCTTTATATATGTACTATGCTCGGTTTCAGGCATATTTCCAATCTCCCTATACCACGCCAATGCCTTTCTTTCCTTTTCGATAACGAGTCGTTCTTTTCCTTTAATATACGATTCAATATCATAAGGATATACTAGCGACAAGTGGAGGAGCTGTTCCTTTCTCGACTTTGCCTATCGTCCCTCAAATATTTGGTCCTATTTTGCCTACGAGATATATGGTAAATGGGATGAGAGTCTTGCTTTTTTATTGTGGGAGGCTGCAAGCAGGATTCTGAACAGCATCATTGGCAGTAAATTTCTTTATTACACTAGCAATCTTCCTTGCATTAAGAAATTCAAGCTTTTAAAAGAGCCATTTGATCTATAATAAAAAATGACTATCAACTACTACACTTTTTGATAGTCATTTTTCTTATATCACTAAGGTTTGTGCAAACATCTTCTTTTTAATCTACACCGAAAGCTTTTTTACCCTTTATTCTTTATTGTCATTTTTGGAATCCGAATCTATCCCTAAAGATAAATAATCCGTTTGGGATATGACATCGATCTTATATCCATCCTTTTCATAGATTGTTAAAGAACCTTCTTCAAACGTCTTTTTCCAACCTTTAAGTTTGATGATAAGAAGATATCTTAAGGGAAGTCCTTCTTCCTCCGAAGCAGGTGACCAATCATACGCCTCAAAATCCGCCCTACTTTTCGTTAATTTTGCATGTTTCGGTACAGGAAATCCTTTAAACTTTTTAGATTCTTCATATGAAAAAATAGTTATAGAACTTAACAATACGATGAAAACTACAAATAAAAGCACAATTAGTCCAATAACTTTTTTCTTTTTTATGTTAATCTTCCTCTCTATTACATTTTGATTATTCTATATTTTGCATAACCCGTTATTGCATTAAAGCTACGTTTTAAATAATCATTATCATGGCCGGAAAGTAAGAGATTACTACTTTGCTTTTCATAAATCCACATTGTATGAGAATAACGGTCTGCCCCTGGCTTTTTAAATTGAATTACGTCTCCAGATTTTGCATTACTAATAATAGAACTTTTACTTGTACTACTATATCCTTTTTGTGTTCTCACTAAATGAGCATAAAGATCCGATACTACAGTCCAAGATTTACTCCATCCCCAAGAATTATCAGGACGTTTTTTCATATACCAATACTTCGAATCAGTTGTATAAGATGGAAGATGCATAGGATAGACTTCTCTTCTTCCACCTTCTGCTAATATTTGAGAAACAAAATTTGTACAATCATTACCGAATTCAGGGTAGCCCTTATTATAATTTTTATAATGTTTTTCTGCATAAGCTCTTGCATTTTTTAAGTTAATTGTCCCAGTAGCCTCTGGTTCATATTGTCCTAATAATTCAGCCGTTGCTTCTTCTTTCTCTATTTCTTCTTTCATCTCACCTAACGTTGTTGCCTTAATAGAATTTAGCTTTTATAACATTACTTTAAGGGGTTGGTTTGTACACCTGCTGCGTCAAAAGCTACATTTACTCCACCGTTCGTTTGTTCACGGATAAAGGCAACTGCATCTGTACCGATTGGATTAATCACATGTGTAGCACCAAGTTCTAATGCTTTTTGACGACGTTCTTCCGAAACTTCCACGATAAAAACTTCACTTGCTCCCGCTGCTTTAACCGCTTGTAGCAACAATAATCCAATTGGACCAGCACCAAATATTGCTGCAGTATCTCCAAGTTTTAATTGACTTTGACGGACAGCATGAACCGCAACAGCTGTTGGCTCAACAAGTGCACCAAGTTCTAAACTCATGTTTTCAGGTAGATGGAAAATATTCTCTTCCTTTACCACTGCAAATTGAGCAAATCCACCTGAAACCGTGTATCCATATCCTTGACGCTCTGTACATAAATTCACAAAACCTCTTTGGCAATTATCACATTTTCCACAAGGAATAAGTGGTTCAACGGCTACCCGATCTCCCACTTTTGCATTTGTTACTCCTTCTCCTACTTCAACTACTACACCAGAAAACTCATGACCTAAAACAGGTTGAGTACGCATTGGATAAGTTCCTGCTAAATATTCATGCATATCACTTCCACAAATACCCGCATATTCAACTTTAACCTTCACCATTCCATTTTCAAGTACAGGTATTTCTGCTTCTTCTACTCGAATATCTTTTGCCCCATATATTTTTGCTGCTTTCATCTTTCTCTACCTCTTCCCATATGAGTAGATGTCAATCCATTAATGATAAAGCTTACCGCAAGATCTGCTACCTGTTCAGGTGTAAATTTCGATTGATTCCGATTTAAAAATGAAATATTAAAAGAATGCATTAATGTTCCCATTGCAAAATTCACCGCAAGAT
This sequence comes from Heyndrickxia sporothermodurans, assembly GCA_016756695.1. Lineage (GTDB taxonomy): Bacteria > Bacillota > Bacilli > Bacillales > Bacillaceae_C > Heyndrickxia > Heyndrickxia sporothermodurans. Next base: position 1,970,691 of record CP066701.1, on the reverse strand, counting down.
CAATCGAAGGAAATTGGATTACGTTTTCTTCGTGACACTCTTTTAAAATCAACCGAAGTTGCTCCCACGAAGGAAAAAACACATCTGTTAGCTTCTCTAATCTTGGACTATTCATCACTAACTCTTGCTGTAAAATACTAATTAATTCATGTTCTTCATTTCTAAAAATAACAAACTGTCTACAAAAGGTTGTAAGTGCACCTAGTGGATCAGATAAATCATATTTCATATTCGCAAACAATTGTCTAATCGGTTCGAACATTTCAAAAAAAACATTTTCCTTTCCTCCAAAATGATACGAAACGAGAGCCAATGAAACATTTGCTTCATTACAAATCTGTCTTACGGTTGTCCCTTCATAGCCTTTTTTCGCAAATAATTGCTTTGCTGCTTGAAGAATTTGATCTCGGACAACCTTATTTTTGTCATTACTTTTACTCTGTTTTAATTGACTCAGCCCCTTTTAGCTCAGTTTAACCTTATTGTTAAGTGGGCGGTATGGGGAGTCCCCTTCTTTGCGAGATCTCCCCTGCACCTTACTCCCACAGGAATCTTCGTGCATTCCGCTCAAATTAAAAGTAAATAATAACCTTTAACACTGCATTATATTAAAAATGGGTCCACTAGTTATTCTTCAATATCCGCTACTTTAACGAGTTGCTTTCCGAGATTTGCCCCTTTAAAAAGGTCAAGGAAGGCGTCGATAATATGGTCGAATCCTTCGGTAATGGTTTCTTCATATTTAAGTTTTCCTTCGTTTAACCATGTGGCAAGTGCCGTACCGCCTTCTTTAAATCGGTTAGAGTAATCTCCTAGTGTAAATCCTTTCATAAGGGCACTTGTTTTGATAAGTGCAGTTTGAACGCGTGGTCCCATATCAATATCGACTTTATTATAGGCAGAAATTGCCCCACAAACCGGAATACGCGCAAACTTATTAAGAAGTGGGAATACAGCATCAGAAATAACGCCGCCAACATTATCAAAATAGATGTCGATTCCATTCGGACAAGCTTTTTCTAATGAACTAGGAACATCTTCCTTTTTATAATTAATTACTGCATCAAATTCGAGTTCATTTAAAAGGTAGCGACATTTTTCTTCTGTCCCGGCAATCCCTACGACACGTGCCCCTTTAATTTTCGCAATTTGTCCAACGGTCGATCCAACTGCCCCAGCAGCTCCAGATACGACAACGGTTTCTCCTTCTTTCGGCTGTCCAATATCAAGCAGGCCAAAATAGGCTGTTAATCCCGTCATTCCAATAATACTAAGGTTCGCTGTTACAGGAGCTAACGTCGGATCAATTTTTCGAATCTCTCTCTCGTTCGCAATTGAGTATTCCTGCCAGCCAAGAGTACCAATGATCAAATCACCTTTAGCAAACTGCTCCGACTTTGATTCTACAACTTGGCCAATGACTCCACTTGAAATGACCTCATTTAATTGAAATGGAGGAATATATGATTTTACATCCTGCATTCTTCCACGTAAATACGGATCAACTGAAATATATACGGTACGTATCAGTACCTCACCATCTGACGGTGTTCCAATCGGTGCTTCAATAAAAGCAAAATCCTCCATTGAAGGCGTTCCAATCGGACGTTTTGCAAGCTGAATTTGTTTTTGCATTTGACTCATTATTACTCCTCCATTCGGGAAAGGGATTATTTGTTCTGATTTTATAGGCATATCTCTTTTACTATTTTGAACATTTGTTTTGAACAATTGTTCAATTCCAAGTATACTCCTGCTTATTTTTTTGTCAATGAACAGGTGTTTTGTCACAAATAAATTAATCTTTAATGATATTTTGGACAGCCTTGGTTTACAATATCCATTTTAGTTTTTGTTTTTCGTAAGGTAATACGAAGATCTTCACTTTCATCTATAATTTTACACAATATAAGATTGGCTGAATTAACTTCCTCTAACAAGTAAAGAAACAAAAAAGGATAACTTTACCTTGAATACTGTAAAGTTTTCCTTTTTAACTAGTTCAGATAATTACGGAATGTTGGTAATACCTCAATTTAATAAAAATCACAAATCATTCTTTATTTGAAATCGGAATCCACAACTCATTTTTATTCTCTTCAATCGGCAAATAACATTCAATTGCGGGCAAATTAGCTAATTCATACGGTGAATTTGGAATCCAATCCGAATAAAAATAATCCCATGCTTCTTGAAGTGCTGGAGGACCGGGTACTTCAAATACAATCCAAGTGGAATCTGGAAAGTCCATTTTCACCATCCCTTCTGATGGTTCTTGATTGGAGGCAATGGCTAATATATAATCAAACTCTTCATTTTTACCAAAATTACCGCCAGAACAAACACCTAATAAACCTCTCACTTTATGATCGAAAGAACCTATTTCAAAAAGTTGGTCGAAAAGCCCTTGTTCACTTGCTTGAGCCCATATCGTTGGGATCGAATCAAAGGCTTGCTTTGTATTTACTCGTTTTTTCACACCTACAATTGAAAAACGATTCATTTCTTCTATTCTACTATTCATTTCTCCATCCCCTTTTTCATGATTAGTCCCAAAATCCCCCATCCGAATGAATAATCTGCCCCGTGATCCACTCCGCCTCATCACTTGCCAAAAAAGCGATAATGCGAGCAGCATCTTCAGGTTGTCCGATTCTCCCCATCGGGAATTTAGGCAATAAATGTTCTTTTAACTTATCACTCATCCAGCCCGTATCAGTTGGACCTGGGTCAACAGCATTAACAGTAATGCGATGTTTCGCAACCTCTAAGGCCATCGTCTTCGTAAATGTCGAAATCGCCCCTTTGGTCGTCACATAAGCTAAGTTACCCGGTTCCGGTGACTTATCTTGACCCGAAACGAGATTAATCACTCTGCCACCATGCTTCCCTTCAATTCTTTTCGCAAATTCTACTGTTAGCATACACGTTCCACGAACATTCACAGCATAATGACGATCCAGAATCTCAGTTGTCATTGCCTTATAATCTACATCAATACTATATGTGGCATTATTCACTAGAATAGAAGGCAAACCTAATTGATTTTCCACTTCATTTAATAGATTCCCAGGTCCATCCGGCAGGCTAAGATCAACCTCTAATGATCCGACCCGTACACCCATTTTCTTCAATTTCCCCTCAAGCTCCGTTGGAAAATCTTCTTCGATGTAATAGTCCATTTGCCGATCATATTGGCGAAGATGGGTAAAAAATATATCCGCCCCCCTTCGAGCAAGCTCTAAACAAATCGCAGCACCAATCCCATCTCGACGACTAGCCCCAGTAACGATCGCAATTTTCCCTTTTAAATTGCTCATTTCCTTCCCCCTTTTGAAACATATTTTTGGATAAATTAAAGAAGGTATAGTACAATTGCACCTCTTGTATTTTTTACTCAGAGTACAAGTTCAAATGTCCTTATAAACAAATTCTCGATATTTTACAAATCCGTTTTTCTTATAAAATCTTTTTGCTATCTCGTTATCGCACCAATAGTCTAATTCAATTTTATTTATCCCATTTGTCCGTGCAATATTACAGATTTCGTCCATCCCTTAATTCTATCCACGCATAACCTAAAGGCTGCTCATTTTCTTCCAATAAAAGAAACACGAACTCCTCTATATCAGTAATGCTTTCAAAGAAAGCCTTCATCTCTTCAAAGTTATATTCTTTAAATTGCTCGGGATATAACTTTATGTGTAAATCGTGTACATACTTATTCAACTTAGCAATTAATTCGAAATCATTTGTTCGGTTTATTTTCATATTAGGTCTCCCATCTCAAAAAATAGGTATATATTTTAACTTAGTAATCCAACCTCGGACTAGATTACAAACTTAAACAATTTTATATGGATCTTTTTTTCTCACCAAATAAGCTAAGATAAAAGAAAGAAAAGGAAGCAATATTGCAAGTCTTAACCAATTTTCCGCACCGAAAAAGTAAAGTGACGGCAATATCACCGCAATTCCACTAGCAACTAACGCCCTCCACGACCTTGCCAGCAGTCCACCGATAAACAGAAAAAAGTAAGCTCCCGATAATACCCAAAATAAAAGTCCAGCCCAATAGAACCCCATGCCTATCCCTCTTTCCTCGTTCGCTTATTATTGTATGTATATTCCTTTTTGATGGGGAAATTTCCTCCCTCTGATTGTATATTTCGGATTCGGGAATTTGATGCTGGCGTTGTGGAATTTCTTGCCATATCGAGCGGATTCATGCACATGGGGATTGATTTTTGCTCCTTATCTTCCCGCATCTTGCGGATTCGCGCACATGGGGGTTGATTTTCCCTCTTTATCTTCCCTCATCTTGGGGATTCGTGCACATTTATAGGCGTTTTGCACTTGCACTGATATTGGTTGCTTGTACGGATAATAAAAATGCTAATAATTTTGAGACACAGCATTTTGAAGGCAAAAGCAATCATTGGAATGTGGTGTTGGATATCGAAAATGACTCCAGTAAACTTTATAAGATAGCGTTTATCGGAAAAGAAAATAAACCAGAAGTTTTCAAGTACAAAATTAAAGATTCTCCTGACAAAAAAAATACTAATTCAGGAGAGGGAGAATTAATAAATCAAAATGAATTTTGGATTAATATGTCGTGTAGTGGAGCTTGTGATCCTGTTGGAACCACGATACCTGTGACAGTTCAATGGGAAGGAAAAAAAGAGGAACTAATATTAACTTTACATTAATAGATTCATAACTAAAAAAACAATGACTCCTTATATCCTCAAAACCCTGACTGCCAAGCAATGATAATGAAAGTGGTCCAAACGATTGATATAAACCCTATAAATATACTAATTAAAGAAATAATCAAATAAGGTATGACCAATTGTGAATGTATCTTATTTAACCTTGTTATTTTAATCCAAACTAATAGGAGCATTCCTGTTAGAAGGATTTTCGGGGACTTGAACAAAAAGAGCCCTCTTGGTATGATGCGGGGTGTCAAATCGTCGATGAATTGACCCCTAATTTGTTAACCAAGGAGGACTCCATAATGGATTTTAAACAAAATCAGAAAATTAATCAAGTCACCGAAAAAACACTCGTTGTAGGGATCGATATCGCAAAGCGGACACATTACGCTTGCTTTGTAGACGATCGTGGCCGGGTGCTCCAAAAGTCTTTCTCAGTTTATCAATCTAATAACGGCTTTGAGTATTTATATCAACGTATTTTGACTGAAATGAAAGAAAGCGAAAAGACAGAAGTCATTGTCGGGATTGAACCTACTGGCCATTACTGGCTAAATTTAGCCTATTTCCTTGAAGAACGAGGCATTTCCTTAGTCATGACGAATCCGATGCATGTCAAACGGTCAAAAGAGTTGGATGACAATCTGCCAACCAAACATGACCGTAAAGATGCACTGGTAATCGCTCGTCTTGTAAAGGATGGACGCTTTAGTTATCCGCGAATCCTCAAAGGGATGGAAGCTGAACTTCGTGCTGGTTCTACATTCCGTAGTAAATTGACTGAGGAGCTAGGAGCCGTCAAAAACATGATAATTCGCTGGTTAGATCGCTATTTTCCAGAGTTCGTTCAAGTATTTCCGTCATTCGGAAAAATGGCTATGGCCGCACTTGAATGCACTCCATTTCCAAGTGATCTTCACCAGAAACACCCGGATGAAGTGTTATCCCTTTATCGAAAGGTCGAGGGACTAAAATCCCCCAAAGACCAAAAGCAGTGCGCCTTATCGAAGTCGCAGCTAGCTCTATCGGAGTAACGGAAGGATGTGAGATGGCCCGTATTGAAATAGCCACACTTGTCCGCCGTTACCACCAGCTAGAAAAAGATATTGAGGGTATTACGGAGCGCTTAGTTGAGCTTGTAAAAATGTCAGTAGAATACGAATGGCTGTCAACGGTACCAGGGCTTGGAGATACGACAATCGTTGACCTATTAGCTGAAATCGGAAGTTTTTCACACTACGAAGATCCACGCCAACTAATCAAACTCGCGGGATTAACGTTACGTGAAAATTCCTCTGGTATGCACAAAGGGCAAAAACGAATCTCTAAACGGGGTAGAAGAAAGCTACGCGCTCTCCTGTTCCGAGTCATGATGCCGATGATCCGCCACAATGAAGCTTTTAGAAAGCTACATGAGTATTACACGAACCGTCAGGTTAATCCTTTACGCAAGAAACAATCCATCGTGGTTCTATGCGGTAAACTGTTAAAAGTATTACATGGAATTAGCACTAAGCACAAAGCGTTTGACGCACAGCGAATGATGAGGGATATTCCAAGTCTCTTAGAGGCAGCTTAAATCCCTACAGCCCCTTAACTAGACCTAGACAACAGGATGACACGGAGAAGCTGGCATTATTTTCACCATTCGACCTAGAGTCCCTATAGGAGCTTCGCTAGCCTCTGCCTTATGACTAGACCGAACGAAGGAATGTAGGCACATAGATGCCCAGAGACATGGGAGGGTACGTCATCATAAGCTACGCAGAGATCCATTGTGCATCGTATAATTCCCTATCACTACTTTCCATAATTATCCAGTAGTGACCGCGTAGCGTACCTATTTATTGGAATAGTTTCACATATTATGAAAATAAAGTTAGGGTCCGTGTCGAAAAATATTTTTTTGACACCCTACCAACGGGTCAAACCGTTGATGTATCAACATTTATAGAGGGAGGAGGATTATTGCCAATATTGAAAAAGTATAAGACAAACTTGCTCCGACCCAATACCACAACATTGATTCATCGCTCCAATAAGCCATATCTTGAAATAACATACTGAAAATGAATCCAATAATGGAGGTGATTAAAGGGATGGGCACTAAAGTGGTCATCTTCATACTTTATATTCCTTCCCACTTCCTAACTTGTGCAATCGATTTGTAGCTTCTTGCAAATCAAATGGATCAAAGTACGACTTTCTATATAAATACTGATTTACCCCTAGGCTGAATATCAATAAAACAAGTACAATCCAACGCATCATAGTTTTCATCCTTCTTTAACCAAAGTAATTTTCTTATTTTACTAGATCATCAATGATCTTTCGAAGTAGCTTTTTACTTTCTACATCCTTCCCACGTGTTGTTCGACCTATTTGTTCATACACTTCTTTTTCTTCTAATAATTGGTGTGGGCTCATTACACATACCGAAAGACCATATAGTTCAAAAAGTTGAGTGGGTAATGCATCCTCTCTCCAAATCCAATCCGGTATACCATTTCCAATTATTTGTCCATCATCATTTCGATTCAGAAAGCAAAATTGAACATCAATCCCATTCTTACAAAAGTCTGTTTGCAACTCACTTACGGGTTTGAGTTCATACCCAGCTTCTACTAATGCCCGTTCAATCTCTTTACGACGATAAGCCCATGCAACTAAATCAATGTCGTTATGCCTGCGAGTGATCCGCCCAAGCAGGAAGTCTATTGCCCATCCTCCCCGCATCCAGAACGGTTCTTGTAATGTAGTAAATATCTCTTTTATTTCGGAAAGTACTAGTAACTGAGACTTGGATTGTTCATTTAGTGTAGCAAAGTTTTTGTTGTCCATTTTCATCACCCACTCATCCCTATTCAAATTAACATTTATTTTTATATCTTTTTGCTATCTTCAAAGCAATAAACTGAGGAATTAAATTCAGAAAACTAACTACGATTAATAATTGATTGGGAGATGCCGGCTTAAAGTATCCATCCCACCCAATACTTCCCATCATTCTACTGATAAAATATAAGGAAATGAATCCAGATAAAATATTGCCGACAATCATAGGAACCAAATTGACATAGAATTTGCTTAAAAAAGCAAGAAGCAAGGTTGCGACAATCATGATTACATAGCCAACCAGTGAACGATTAATAAAATCTTGATACATTGAAAAATAAGTAAATGGAAAACTATATAAACAGATTATTAGAATACTAATTCCTATTTTCTTCAAAGTTTCACTCCTCACATCTTCGTTTGCCAAACGCAAATGATAAAAGTAGTCAAAATAATTGCTACCATTGCGATAAATATACTAATTAAAGAGGCAATCAAATAAGTAAAGGCCAATTTAGAATTCATCGTATCAATCTTCGTTAGTTTTATTCCCGCCAATAGAGTGTATACAATTGCCAATATTGAAAAAACATAAGATGCACATGCACCTACCCAATACCACAGCATCGTATCATGACCCCAATAGGCCATAAGTTCAAATCGCAAACTAAAAATGAATCCGATAACAGAAAAAAGTAACGGGGGTAGGGCTACATACAAAACTGGCTTCATTTGTAATTTCCTCCCCGACTTGTTAACTCATTTAAACGACTTGTTGCTTCTTCAAGGTCAAAGGTACTAAACCATCGAACATGCTCATCATCCAAAATACGATAATGCTGACTAATCATATTTTGCTGCAATCGAAATTCCCCTTTCTTAGCGATCTCCTTCCACCAAACTTTTCCGCCCATTGACTTACTTTTCGGTCTATCAACATTATTGTGTGCAATCGTTTCAATGACCTCCAACGGTTCGTCTCCTAATACTGATTGCAGTACTTCACTGTCTCTGAATAATGCACATACCGCGACTGTATTTGTCCATCCCGCTAATGTTCTGCCTTTCTCAATTTGCACAAGCGTTTTTTTAGAAATCCCTATGATTTCAGCCATTTTTTCCTGTGAATAGCCTTTTTCTACTCGAATTAGCCTCGTTTTGTTTGAAATTAGCTCAATGACTTGCTCTTTATTCATTGTATCCCTCCTTCGAATAGTTACTTTCGATACTTATTAGTGTAATTTTACACTAATCATGCAATAGGTTTCAAGAATATTTTTCCTATTTATTTATTCGTATGGTTTTTCATGCACTTGAGGGGCAATTTTGGCTTCTTTCCTTCTCGAATATCACTTTTTCGTGCACTTGAGGAGCGGTTGGAGCTTCTCTCCTTCCCGAATATCACTTTTTCGTGCACTTGAGGAGCGGTTGGGGCTTCTCTCCTTCTCGAATATCGCTTTTTCGTGCACTTGAGGAGCGGTTGGGGCTTCTCTCCTTCTCGAATCGGTCCCATACACTTCATTTAACTTTTTCCACTTTAGTAGGGTGCTATTTTACAAGCAAAAAAAAACGATGTTATCATACTAACATCGTTATGAAATCCGCCGTTTAATCGTATTCGGTTTACTTCCAATCATTCCCCTACCTTCCAATCTTCCTTTGCTTTATAATCCCTAATACAATCGGAATCCCCGTTCCTAAAATTGTTATCGGCAGAAACCACATCCCAAAACCGCCTTCCCACCAGTCATTTGCAATTGAAATGGATTCCACAAGGATTAGCGAAAAGAGTATCAAACAAATATTTTTGATTTGATTTAAAAGCTTTCGGCTATGTAAATAAAATTGCTCTGCGTTCGATTCGTTCAACCTGCTTGGATAATTATGAACCTCAGGAAATTTCTCAAGTACTTGCATAAAAAGAAAAATGAAGGCTCCAACAAACGGCAAAATGAGAAGTTCCATTTTTGACCCCCAGCGATCTACATCGCCTACCGCATTATAATGTGCCGGAACTTCAGACGGAATCTTATTCCAAACAATGATCAACAGGGCAATCGATCCAAGATAAAATAAATAGCCAATAATATCCCATACCCATTCACTTTTTGTCTTTGCAATCGTTAACTTTGGTCGTTTCCATGGGTTTGACATCGATGTCTTCCTCCCCTATCTTAACATTTTACTACGAAATAGAATGTTTAGTTATCTGTATTGGTATGAAATTTGTTTTTGTGGAATTTCCGGAATTTAGAAAAATAACTCCGGTCAATTAACAATCAGACTACTACTTCTACACAACATGAAAGTTATCCTTCTTTAGTTTCTTTAAGGTTTTTCTTAACTTTTAATTATTTTCATTGAAAATAGGTTCGGTTATTTGCTATATTTAACTCGAACATATATTCTTAATGGAATGGTTCTACATAAGATAATTGGAGGTGAATGAGAGTATGAAATCACAGATGGAGATAATCCTTGAACATGCGCGCAATATCTGTCTAGCCCTTCCTGAGGCCATGGAGCATATCGATGGATTCGGACACACTACTTTTCAAGTCAATGGAAAATCCTTCGTTAGATTAAGTGAAAGAACTGGATTATCATTTAAGTCAGATCTGGAAACGCAGGAATGGTTGCTGCAGAAAGAGCAGTTCCTCAAAACACCTTATATTGGCCGTCACGGCTGGGTATCTATTCAAAGCCCAAGTGATGAAGATTGGGCCGAACTGAAAGAACTTATTCAGGAAGCTTATCTGCGCGCTGCCCCAAAGCGCTTGGTAAAGGAATGGATTAAACTGCATAAAGTTAATTAAGAAATACGATTAAAAATTATTGAATCCATTTAATGCAATATTTTCTACTATTAAATGAATGTCCCGATCTTTAAACCTTCTTTTTAAATCTATTTCCTGTATTTGTATACACCAATGCAAAAATAATAATAGTTAAAATTAAAATAAGACCTATAATAAATAAAACTTGTTTATCCCACATCTCACTCAATGCGAATAATAATATGCTAAAGCTAATACCATACATGGTTTTCCCCATAAGTTTGCACAAAGCTACTTCATCGTATAGAGCCTTTTCACTGTCAGACTTTGTATTATAACCTGCAATTAAAAATGCTCCTTTTCCTTTTGATAGAATGATAGCGAAAGTTAAAAAGGGAATTAAAATAATATGAATAGCAACTCCCAAACCAGTTACCTCCTTTTTAGCCAATTATTCAAATTCATTTTTACGTTCTTTGAAAAAGTCGTAAAAAAATCTTACATTTTCAAGTTCAGACCATCTACTCGTTCGCAAAAAGGGAGCGTCAAGATTATAAATCTTTGCATCTAGTGTCCCCAACATAAATGGAGAATGAGTCGCTATAATAAACTGACAGTTAAAGAATCTTACTAGTTTATTGATTTCTTCCGCCAACTGAATTTGATTTGTTGGTGAAAGAGATGTTTCGGGTTCATCGAGTAGGTATAATCCATTCGGGACAAGATACTCATCGAATATCTGCATGGATGTCTCTCCGTTAGAATACTTCTCATTGGCAAACTTCATAATTTCGATTTGTTTGTACATTTGCGAGGACTCTTTCAACTTCTCCAAATGTTCCTTAGTGTACCCCAATTTAGCGTGTTGGTACAGATAACCTTCCTTAAGAACTGCCTCTTGCTGAATCTTCTTGATTTCATATAAAATATCTTCGCTTTTGATATACAGACTATTAGGAGGTAATTGGCTTGACTCCCCATCACCCTGATTTTCCCCTAAGCTATATGAACAATTCAACATGTAATCTAACGGGTAATCACGATTTGTAAATTCCTCAGCCCCCGTAATATCCAGCTTGTTTGCTATTATATTTAGTAATGTGGACTTGCCGGAACCGTTATTCCCATACAAAACCGTAATATTATTAAAAACAAACACTTCTTCAGATATATTTTTGAACACGTTGTATGGATATGCATTTGGATTATTGACTGTATGGGGGGAAAGTTTGAAACTTTTTAAATATATCATATGGGTAAACCTTCCTTTGGTAACATGAATATATATAATACTAACATCATTTTACCACTCTTGTAAAAATTATGAATGGATGTTGAAATAATGTAGTTGAGCCAGTCCTCTCCACCTAAAGTGCAATAGGAAAATATTCTAAATATGATTCAATCAAATTAGAAAGGTAGAATTCACACCCACATTTTTAAAATTTACTTAAGCAAAAAAAGTATCTCCTCAAAGAGATACTTCAATAAAAAATACATGTTACAGTGAACTTTCTATGCTTCTTTAAGTCTTGCTGCTACTGCAGCCATCTCACTTGCTGCGATATAACCGAACACCATCGCCGGTCCTATTGTTGCACCAGGTCCTGGATAAGTTTCTCCCATCACAGCTGCAGCACAATTTCCAGTAGCGTACAAGCCTTGGATATGCTGTCCGTTTTCATGAAGGACTCTTGCAAGGTTATCCGTGACTAGCCCACCTTTTGTCCCAATGTCCCCAGGATAAATGGGAATCGCATAGAATGGTGCTTTTTCCAGCGGGGCTAAATTAGGATTGTTTAACGTTGGGTCACCATAATAGCGGTCGTAAGCACTTACACCACGTTGGAAATCTTGGTCGTGTCCATCCTTAGCGAGCTTATTAAATCGAGCAATAGTGCTGCTAGTTTCTTTGGTGGTACACCGATTTTTTCTGCTAAATCTTCTGGTGTTTCCGCCACTTTCGTATAACCTGTTTCAATCCAAGTTTTTGGGAATGCTTGACCGGGCATGATGCCAAAAACGAGATACCGCTTTTTCACCGTATGATCAAAAATCATCCAAGATGGGATTGTTGTTGCACTACCTTTATTATTTTCGTACATTTTATCTACAAACTCATGATAAGGAACCGATTCATTTAAATAACGTTCCCCTTCACTATTTACAATAATTAACCCCGGAGTTGCCCGTTCTGCCACAGGCATAAATGCGGGGGAACCTGGAGGGATTGATGTTGGTGTTCCCCACATTTTATCCATCAAGTCCAATTTTGCTCCTAATTTACGACTAGCACCAATAACATCGCCCGTTTGTCCCTCAGAGGATAATGTCCACTCCGTTTCGGATGGTTGGGGTAAATACTTTTCTCTGAGCTTCTGATTGTGCGAAAATCCACCTGATGCAAAAATGACACCATGACGGGCTTCTATATTTATTTTTCTTCCATTTTGTTCGGCAATAATGCCAGTAACACGGTTATTTTCATATACAAGATCGTGAAATGGAGTAGATAGCCAAACCTTCCCGCCCGTCTCTTTAAGTGAAGCATATAACCGGGCAACGAGTGCCTCACCAAGTGTAGCCGGATTATAAGAACTTAGCTTCGTACGAATAAGACGCATGCCTACTTTCAATGACGTCTTTTTCCCAATCCATGTCCGCGTAATCATATTTACTTTATGAAATTCGCTTGACTTCAATACCATTCCCTTCGTTGGGAGCCCAGATTTACGCATACTTTTTTCATCCTTGCCCAGTTTATGAAGGTTGAAAAGTTGGGCTTCGATTGCCCGCCCACTAGGTTTTCCGCCAGGCAACTCCGGATAATAATCTGAATACCCAGGGGTATATTCCCATCTGACATGTTCCGTATTTTCATGGAGGTATTTTATCATCTCGGGTCCTCTTACCAAGTACGCATCCTTTAAATATTGAGGTACCCGATCACCCACGGTTGCATCCAGATATGCACTTGCCTGTTCATACGAATCACCTACACCGGCATCTTCTAAATAGAAGTTATTTGGTACCCACACCGTGCCACCCGATTTAGACGTCGAGCCGCCAAAAAGCTCCGTTTTTTCTACAACAATAGCTGAAAGACCGTGTAGCTTTGCAGTTAATGCTGCGGTTAATCCACCTGCTCCAGAACCAACGACTACAACATCAAAGCTGGAATCCCACTGTTTATCCATTAGCCCAAGCCCCCTCACTGAAATATTTAAAATATGATACACTATTAATTAAGGGTAGGGAAAATTCAAAAAATTGTATTAGCTATATAATCCCTTGCTACAACTATAGTTTCCTTCAGTCAAATCATTCAATCAGTAAATTACTTCATGTTGTATTGATAAACAACAGATTTCATAAATATGTTTAAAATAATTAAATGTTTAGGAGGGAATCACATGATACACACGGATAAAAATTTGGATAAACGGGTGCGCAGAACCAAATTGCAATTAAAACAGGCTTTTATTAGATTAATGGAGGAAAAAAACTATGAACAAATTACTGTGACAGACATCGTGAACCGTGCCGATTATAACCGTGCAACCTTCTATCGTCACTACAACTTTAAAGAAGAATTGGCCGAAGAAATGATTACTGACAAAACAACAGCGCTCGTAGAAACCTTCAAACATCCTTACAAAAGGAAAAATATGATTCATTTAAACTCTTTATCCTCATCAGATATCATCGTATTTGATCACATTATGGAAAATAAAGATTTCTATAAACTATGGGGGAAATTTCAATCAATCCCTAGATTTGAGGAATCCTTTTTACACTCTATTGCAAAGTTCATCAAAAAAGACATTACTCTATTAACACCACAAGATCCTAATTTGGATAACAACCTTTATACAACTTTTTATGCCAATGGTATTTTAGGTTTGATATTAGACTGGATAAAAAATGGACTTGAACCGCACCCCGACTATATGGCAAAACAACTTGTAAAAATTATCAACTATTATCCAGCTGAGTCATTTATATCAACAAAGGGTCATTCCCCCCCTACTTTTTTACAATAGGGAAAGTGCTTTTTTTCAAAAGGCTAGCCTACATCTTAGATACCTGTTTAAGTTTGTTTGGTCTAAACTCACAGATTATGGATACTTAGATAAACCCTGTTCTTCTATCGAGTGAATTTGCTAATGAAGGAGTTTAGGATCGTTTGACGAACTTATACTAATATAATTAGAAAAAGGGTGGTTAAATTGAATATTTTGTGGGACTTTGACGGAACCTTATTTGATACATATCCTGGGTATACAAAGATCCTTTCTCACGTTTTAGGTGATTCGGTGGATAAACAAGAAATCTACGAAAAGTTAAAAATTTCGTATTCCCATGCACTTGAATATTACAATATTTCGCCTGCTCAAGAGGAAGAAATTAATCATTTAAGGAAACAATTATTACCTAAAGATAGTAAACCTTTTGAACATGTAGAGGAGATCTTAAAATTTGCAAATAAAAATGTAATTATGACACATAAGCATAGGAAAGGCGTTTTAGCCATTTTAGAATACTATGGATGGAGTAAATACTTTGTTGAAATCGTTACTATCGACGATGGATTTCCCCGTAAACCTAACGCGGCAGCATATATTCATTTACATTCAAAGCACAAAATCGATTTAGCTATTGGGGACAGAGAATTAGACTTATTGCCCGCAAAGGAATTAGGAATTGCAACGTGCATTTTTCAAGGTCAAAGTAAAGTAGCCGATTATCATTTACGGGATTACTCGGAATTTTTTACGATTGATTTTACGAGCGAAAAAGTAAAAAGCTAACATAAAGTAGTTCCGATAATGTAGGAAATTGCACAAACATAAACCCCAAATAAGCTCAGAGCCATTATTGACTCTGAGCTATTTAGTAGGAATTTACATACGAATGCCGAGGCTATTCTGACCACAACACATACTTTCAATCAATCATTCAAAAACTTCACACACACGGGAAAAGGAACGGAAATATCGGATTGGATAAGCGTTAACTTTCCTGTAGTTTCATCTCTTGTATATAACACCAAATTCCCTGACTCCTGATTAGAGGCCACTACAAATCGTTCAGATGGATCTAACTCAAAATCCCTTGGCCAATCCCCTTCAGTAGATGTGTGCTCAATAAATGTCAGTTCCCCTGATTCTTGGTTGACACTAAAGACGGCAATGCTATTATGTCCTCTATTAGAAACATAGACAAAACGGCCATCAGTTGTGACATGGATTGCACTGCCCTGATTGTTCTCCGTAAAGTCAGCCGGAATCGTAGATAAGGATTGAATCTCCTCAAAGGTGCCACTTTCACTATCATAAGATAAAGTTATCACTTCTGAACTAAGCTCAGTCATTAGATAGGCGTGTTTTCCATTTGGATGAAACTCGAGATGTCTCGGTCCACTTCCCGGAGTTAGAGATAAACAGCTCACTTCTTCCAGTACACCACCATTGTTTGCATATGTAATTAATTTGTCGATTCCTAAATCAATTACTGCAATGTACTTTCCGTCAGGTGTAAAACCCGAATAATGGACATGTGGTTTTTCTTGCCTTTCTTTATTAGGACCGGATCCTTCATGTTGAATGGTTGATGATGCCGGAGCAACCATGCCATTTTCACTGTTTACTTCATACAATTCAACTGTTCCTTTATGATAATTGGCTGTAACTACATGATTATTTTCATTATCAACACTAACATGGCAAGGAGAGGCCCCTTCAGTTAGCTGACTGTTTAGGTATGTTAATTCACCTGTTTCACCTGAAATAGAGTAAGCGGCTACACCACCTGACTCTCCATCTTTGATAACAGAATAGAGATACCGATTATCCTCACTAATGGTCAAATATGTAGGGTTGCCCAGTTTGGCAGCTACCTGTACATCTTTAATCCCCGGTTGTTCAGTATCTAAAGAAAATCTGTAAATACCAACACTATCACCTTTTGTATACGTACCAACATAACCAGTCAAAGAACTGCTCGATTTACTCATTTGGATTCTCCTTTTCACAAGATTTTAGAAGTAAGGAGGGGGACTTCATTGAAATCCCCCCCTTTTAAAACATCCGTTTAGGCAAATTTATAACTTTTCACCATTTGATGCAATAACATCTTTGTACCAATAGAAAGATTTTTTCTTCTTGCGCTCTAATGTTCCGCTTCCATCATCATGCTTGTCAACATAGATGAAACCATAGCGCTTTTCGAATTCTCCAGTTGAAGCACTTACCAAATCAATACATCCCCAGCTAGTATATCCCATTAACTCTACACCATCTTCAACGGCTTCACCCATTGCCTGAATATGTTCACGGATATAATCAATTCGGTAGTCATCATTAATCGAGCCATTTTCCTCGACTTTATCGTACGCTCCTAAACCATTTTCCACAACGAATAACGGAACTTGATATCTGCCATATAGTTTGTTTAATGAAATTCTAAGTCCAATTGGGTCAATTTCCCAACCCCAATCACTTGCTTTTAAAAATGGATTTTTTACACCTGACATTATATTCCCTTGTGTATTATCTTGTGGTTCCTTGTCGACTTTCTCAGTACGGGACATATAATAACTAAAACCGATGTAGTCCACTGTATGTTTTTTAATAAGTTCAAGATCGCCTTCACGGATATCTAATTCAATATTATGCTCCTTGAAATAACGTTTAATAAATGTTGGATACTCTCCACGCACTTGAACATCTGCACAAAAATAATTAAATAAGTTTTCTTCTTGAAGGGCATACAAGACATTTTCCGGATTACTGTCATAAGAGTAAACAGGTGCAAATAAAATCATACAACCAATTTTGGCATCTGGGATTATTTCATGACAAGCTTTTACCGCAATACTGCTCGCGACAAATTGATGATGATAAGCTTGGAATGTTGGTTGGTAACGATCCTCTTCTTTGTGGATCGCAAAGCCAAGCCCCATAATTGGCATTATCAAACCGCTGTTAATTTCATTAAACGTCATCCAATATTTCACTTTATTTTTATAACGTTTAAAAATCGCATTCACATATCTTTCAAAGAATGTAACAACTTGACGATCTCTCCAGCCTCCATATTCTTTTACTAAGTTAACTGGCATTTCATAATGCGAAATGGTGACAACCGGTTCAATTCCATATTTATGTAGTTCATCAAAAACACGATCATAGAAGGCTAATCCATCTTCATTTGGTTCTAACTCATCCCCATTTGGAAAAATCCGTGTCCATGCAATAGACATCCGATATGCTTTGAAACCCATTTCAGCAAATAATGCGATATCTTCTTTATATCGATGATAAAAATCAATCGCTTCATGATTAGGATAGTACTTACTCTCGTCAATTTGGAAGTCAAATCCTGGTGACTGCAAGATTGCTAAACGTTCTTTTCCTCCTGGAAGCACATCTGCAATATTCATCCCTTTATTTCCTTCGTGCAATCCACCTTCCAATTGGTTGGCCGCGGTTGCCCCACCCCACAAAAAAGATTTAGGGAATTTTTTACCATTAGTAGCCATTTTTCTTCCTCCTTATTTTTCATATAGTGTTCCACAAAAGCAAAAAACCTAAGAAAGAATTTATCTTGCCGTAACAAGACTTTATGCTTTCTTAGGTTTTGCCTGCTTTACCAGTAACAATCCTGGAAAAATTATTATTCAATTTACATCTATTATAAACCTTCTATAAATGAATGACAAAGATTAAAGATTTTCCCCGTTTGATTCAATCACTTTTTTATACCAGTTAAAGCTTTTCTTTTTCATTCGATTTAGGGTACCGTTTCCTTCATTATCCCGGTCCACATAAATATATCCGTAGCGTTTTTTCATTTCACCTGTAGAAGCACTGACAATGTCAATCGGTCCCCAGCTTGTGTAGCCAATGATTTCTACTCCGTCTTTAATCGCCTCTCCCATTGCTGCAATGTGTTTTCTTAAGTACTCAATCCGATAGTCATCAAGGATTTCTCCATCAGCAGTGACTTCGTCTGCTGCACCAAGCCCGTTTTCAACGACAAACAATGGCTTTTGATAACGGTCATACAACTGATTGGCGGTAATTCGGAAGCCTTTCGCATCAATTGGCCAGCCCCATTCGGATTTTTCCAAATATGGGTTTTCAACAGAAGCAAATACATTTCCGCTCGATATCTGCTTTAAAATTTCCGGATCTGTACTTGTAGCCCGGCTACCATAATAGCTGAAACCGATATAGTCTACGGTACCGTTCTTCAACAATGCCTCATCCCCAGGTTCCATTTCAATGGTCAATCCATTGTCTTTAAAGAACCGCTTTGCATACCCCGGATATTCACCGCGTGACTGAACATCAATGAAGAAAAAGGACTCTCGGTCTTTTTCCATTGCCTTATAAACATCATCCGGGTTACACGTATACGGATAGGTCATACCTGCAGCAAGCATACAACCAATTTTGGCATCCGGAATGATTTCGTGGCATGCCTTCACCGCTAATGCACTAGCAACGAGCTGATGATGGGCTGCCTGATATTGAATTTGCAGTTTATTATCCCCTTCTTTAAACACAAGTCCCGCCCCAACAAATGGCAAGTGAAGAAGCATATTGATCTCATTAAAAGTCATCCAATATTTTACTTTGTCTTTATATCGTGTAAAAATCGTTTTCGAATATGTTTCAAAAAGCTCAACCAGTTTGCGATTTCTCCAGCTTCCATACGTCTCAACTAAGTGAATAGGTACATCAAAATGAGCAATCGTCACGACTGGTTCAATTCCATGTTTTAAAAGTTCATCAAATAGATCATCATAGAACTTCAATCCTGCTTCATTCGGTTCTTGGTCGTCCCCATTTGGGAAAATTCTTGCCCATGATATCGACACACGCAATGCTTTAAATCCCATTTCTGCAAAAAGGGCAATATCCTCTTTATAGCGGTGATAGAAATCAATTGCTACATGAGAAGGATAAAATTCACCTTCTAACGGCTTGAACGATTCAACATTTCCAATTGCAATATCCCAACGTTTTTTCCCCGTTGGCATTAGATCAACTGTCGTTAATCCCTTACCATCTTCAAGATAGGCACCTTCTACTTGATTAGCAGCGAGGGCACCTCCCCATAAAAAATCTTTAGGAAATGAATTTTTTGTCATGATAAAAACTCCTTTTCTTTTAGTAATGAGAAGGGAAGTAATCTTATAGGGATTACCCCCCTTTACAGTTATTTGTTATTTAACCTGTAACTCGATCAATTGGTCACCAACATGTACTTGATTTCCAGTCGTTGCAACTATATTGTAGTGCTTATGGTTTGTCACAACCACTGGTGTTGTTAATAAGAATCCTGCCTCTTTTATTTTGTCTAGATCAAACCCAATTAGCAGTTGCCCCTTTTCAACACGAGCGCCTTGCGTTGTATGGGCAGAAAAGTATTTCCCTTCCAACTGTACAGTGTCCATTCCAATATGGATTAAAATTTCTGCACCTTCGTCTGTAGTAATCCCAATCGCATGATTGGTTGGAAATAAGGCTGAAACGGTACCCGATACAGGTGAAACTAATTTACCTTCTGACGGTTCTATCGCTACACCCTTTCCAAGTGCTCCAGATGCAAAAGCGGCATCTTTTAGCTCGGATAAAGGTTTTACTTCGCCATTAAATGGGCTTGAAATGATTTCGTTTTTCAAATGACTTACCTCTTGTTTTTCCTGCTGAGTCTTCGGTGCTTCTACAGTTTCCTCAGACTTTTTATCTTTTCCGCCAAATAGTGAAGTTAGAATAAAACCTAGAATGAATGCTGCTACAGCTCCAAGAATTGCTCCCCAAAGTCCAATAGTAAGCCCTTCCTTAGGATGAATAAAGCTTGGGATGGAGAAAATCCCTAATCCTCCCATCATATAGGTTTTTGTTTTAAATGCACCGATAATTCCTCCACCGATACCTGCTCCAATACAGCTAATAATAAACGGCTTTTTCTTTGGAAGTGTAATCCCATAAATCGCTGGCTCTGTCACACCAAAAATTCCCGAAATAAACGCTGGAATACTTAATGATTTTAATTTTTTGTCCTTCGTTTTAAGCCAAACCCCGAGAACAGCACCAATCTGTGCAAAGGAAGCGGCAAAAATTAATGACAAGATTGTATCTTGACCCATGACCATTATATTATTAATCGCAATCGGGATAAGACCCCAATGTAAACCAAAGATAACAAATACTTGCCAGAATGCTCCAAGAAAGACCCCTGCTATAATTGGACTTAAACCAATTAACCAAAGTGTTAGTTGTCCGATAAGCTGTCCTGCCCATGTCGCAATTGGTCCAATGACAATGAATGTAAGTGGGACAATGATAAGCAATGTGAAAAATGGAACTAAAAACATTTTTACAACATCAGGAATAACCTTTTTCAACCAATTTTCTAATTTCGCTGCAACATAGGTAGAAATAATAATTGGAATAACCGATGAAGAATAAGTCATTAAAATAACCGGAATTCCTAGAAACGTTATATGGACTGGTGATTCAAACATCGTTCCTGCAAATAAGGTGTATAACGGATCACCAGCCATTAACCCCGATAGCGTTGGATAGACTAACGCAGCCCCTATCGCCATTCCGATAAAGTGATTTCCGCCGAACTTTTTCATTGCCGTAAAGCCAAGGAAGATTGGGAAGAAGTAGAACAACGCATCCCCAACTGCATTTAGAATTTGATATGTTCCAGATTTATCACTAAACCAACCTAATGCGACAAATAAGGAGTTAAACCCTTTAATCATCCCTGTTGCCGCTAATACTCCTAATGTCGGAGTAAAGATACCGGAAATGATATCGATAAAGCTATTAAATACGCCTTGCTTTTTCTTTTCCCCATCCTCTTCGACGGGTGATTGGTTTTGAAAACCACCAATTTCAACAACTGTTTTATACACATCTGGCACATGATTTCCGATGACCACTTGATATTGACCACCGCTTTTCATGACCGTAACGACGCCTTCCATATTTTTCAGAACATCTGTATTTGCTTTACTCTCGTCTTTTAACTTAAAGCGCAAACGGGTAATGCAATGGACAACACTATTTACATTTTCCTTGCCGCCAACATTTTCAATAATGTCTTTAGCTAGTTGTTCATATTTCATAAAATGACCCTTCCTTCTATTTATCAGTTTTTCAAATAAAAAACCTGAACCAATCTGAATGCACATGAATATGCCTTTTCAGATTAGTTCAGGTTATGCCCAAATTGGTAACATTCCTAAACGAAGTTATTAAATTTGTATGGATGAAGATCCGCCTCCTTATAAGAAAAGCTCGAGCAGGACAACATTAAAAACAAAAAACCTAAATTGCATATGTCGATACAACGACAGAGCAATTTAGGTTTAGCCTGCATGACCAGTAACAATCCTAAAAGAATTTGTGATTTAATTTAACTTTATTGTAACAGCGCTTTCAGTAAATGTCAACGTTTTCAAAATAAATTATTTAAAGCTTTTCCTAATTGGATCCTTCCTTCATTTTTTGGCGATTTGTCACCCGATGAATATGCACGGTTAAATAAATTTCCTCATCCTTCGTTAATTCCCAATTAAATTGATTGGTCAAATAAGCAGCGATTTTTTTCGTGCATGAATATGCTTCCGGATACTTTGATTGAATTTGTTCAAAAAAGAACGGATCGACTGTTTCATCCAATTTTTCTTTGCGAACAAAGCGAACGGCAAAGAAGCGAAGATGGGTTAAAAACCGTTCGTAATTCACTGAATTCTCGTCCAATTCCATTTTGAAATGATATTTTACGATATTCAAAATGGTATTTACCATTTCCGTAATTTGAACAGCTGCCGCCATGTTCTCTCCGGATAACTGACTATTAACTAAATGAAGGGAAATTGAAGCAGCTTCTTCATCCCCAAGTGCGATTCCTGTCTCTTTTTCGATAATCTCAAGAGCTTTTAAGGCAATTTGATACTCCTGACGATAATATTTCCGAATTTCCCATTGTAATGGATTTTTCAAATGTATCCCTTGCTTATACCTGCTAATCGCAAAGCTTAAGTGATCGGTCAATGCAACATATAAATACTCATCTAGTTTGTAAGGAAGATGGGACTGTGCGTAGTCCATAATTTTTGAGGCAATGTTCAAATATCGTTCGGACGTATCCCTCAATAATCTTGCAAGCTTTTCTGAAATTCCTTGAGTCTCCAAAACAAAGGTTTTCTCAACTTTAGCAGTATCGAAAGTTTCTCCGACCTTTTTTTGAAAAGCCAATCCCCTGCCCATAACGACAATTTCCTGTTTGCATTCGTTTTCAGATATTACGACATTATTGTTTAATATTTTTTTAATTTTCATTTCCCACTCGCCCTTGATTAAAATATTTTAGAATCAAAAACAATAAAAAAACCTAAATTTGACTATAAGAATACCATTAAAGATACCCCTTTCACAAACTTAGGTTTTGCCTGCCGAACAGTAACAATCCATATTTTAGTTGTACATGCTTTGCTCCAATTTTAACAATATTGCCTTATATCTGTCAATAACACATTACTACGGAACTATTTACTAACAGAAATTTTTACAGCTATGATCGTGTAGAATTTTGTCCAGATGAATGCTCACTTCTAAACTGTCTTGGTGTTACACCAACGAATTTTTTAAAAACTTTTATAAAATAGCTTTGATCATTAAAATTTAGCCATGTACTGATATCAGAAATCGGATGTTTTGTTATTACTAGCAGTTTTTTTGCTTCTTCTATTCGCTGCTGTTGAATATATTCGCTAATTGGTATACCTACTTCCTTTTTAAAAAGTGATGATAAATAATTAGGACTTAAACAACACAGCTCTGCAAGATTATCGAGTGTAATGTCGCCATAAAGATGGTTATAAATATAATGCTGACATTCGATTATCGGTGCGGAATACTTTGCTTTATTTAATTGGTATACACGATTGGTGAAATCCACTATCGCTTTTTCTGTCACTTTCAATATTGCTTTTAAACTACCTACTTCTTCAAGTTGTTGAATATAAAAGTCACTTAAAGTAAACGCAGTTTCATCATTTAAACCTCCTTCAATTGCCGCTCTGCAAACTAGAGCAATTCCCGTTATCATTAAATTTTTTTCACTTCTTAAACGATTCCGTTTCGACAATAATCCTAGTTCCGCTTCACCAACAATGGAGTAATCAAAAACATCCTTTAATTTATCGACGCGTCCGTTCTTAACATAATCTAGTAAAACCCTTTCATATGAAAGATTGGAATGAAAAAGAAAATTCCTTCTACCTTTAGATAGCTCAAGATCCAGATCCGCTACTTCAATTAAGTCGGGGGTTAGGTCTTGATTGTTTTGTATAACAAATGTTTTATCTAATTTTTTGCGATAAATTAAATAATACATTAATAAACTAATCGTTAGCAGTTGCTGCTTATCCATAATAGGAACGGATTGATAATATTCAATAAGCTGCCTTTTATTCACCTCCCCTTTAAAAGCGTCCATAATTTTGGTAATCGTTTCACCGGATATTTTTGACTCAAGGACTGGTCCGACAATAATAGTGCCGATAAAAAGATTGGAATTTTTAAGATTTATAAAGAAAAAATTCAAATTTGAATTTGTAAAAAAGATAGGAAAATCATTTGGATCATCTTCATACGTGTATACACTTATCTGTTCCTTAAAAAGGACATAATATGGATTTTCCTGCAAATCACTTCTTGAAAATTCATATTCAAAATTTTTTGGGGAGTATTTATATTTAATAGATGGAAAAACAATGATTACAAAAATTTATAACCCCTCTCATGTGAGAAGGGCATTTTATGTGGAATCGTGATAGTTATTAATATTGCAAAAAGGTAATTTATTGTGCTTCCCACTCAGAAATTTCCGCGCGCACCCTCGGAGCTACCTCTTTCCCTAACAGTTCAATGGCTTTCATCACATCATCATGCGGCATCGTTCCTACTGGCACATGGAGCATAAAGCGTGTGATTCCTACGTTCTTTCGAAGGTGGATAATTTTTTGAGCGACTGTTTCGGGATCTCCGACATATAGGGCTCCTTCAAAACTTCTGGCCGCATCGAAGCTGTTTCTATCATAATGTCCCCAGCCACGCTCACGTCCAAGCACATTCATTGCTTGCTGGGTGGAAGGGAAAAATTTATCAGCAGCTGTCTCCGTATCTTCCGCAACGAAGCCGTGAGAGTGCGATGCTATGGGAAGTTTCGAAACATCATGACCTGCCTGGGCTGCAGCACGCTTATAGAGTTGGACAAGTGGGGCAAAATGTAACGGACTGCCACCAATAATCGCTAGTACAAGCGGCAAACCGAGCATACCTGCGCGAATGACAGATCCTCTTGTCCCACCACTACCAATCCATACAGGCAAAGGATTTTGCACAGGTCTTGGGTAAACACCCAATTGATGAATCGCCGGTCGATGTCCGCCTCTCCAGGACACAATTTCAGACTCACGCAATTTCAATAAGAGCTCGAGCTTTTCATCGAATAACTCATTATAGTCATCTAAATCATACCCAAACAGCGGGAAAGACTCAATGAAAGAACCCCGTCCTGCCATAATCTCTGCTCGTCCATTTGAAAGGGCATCAAGTGTAGCAAAATCTTGAAACACCCGAACAGGGTCAGCAGAAGAAAGAACTGTAACGGCACTTGTCAATCTGATTCGTTCCGTCCGAGAAGCAGCTGCAGCAAGTACAACTGCTGGAGATGATGCCGCATAATCTTTCCGATGATGCTCACCCACACCAAAAATATCCAAGCCTACTTGGTCAGCTAGAACTATTTCATCCACTACCTCACGCAATCTTTGTGCGTGGCTAATTACTTTACCGGTTACCACATCCGGAGTTGTTTCGACAAACGTACTTACGCCTATTTCCATTTATATTATCTTCCTTTCGGCTAACAGTTTATATATATTTAATTGATGTAACTATTATATGTTTTTTATAGGCAAAACACTATTTACCAATCCTATTTTTCTTATGTTAACCAAAAGGAAGCTACTCACTTTCTTTAGGAAGAATCCCCTTAGTAATTTTATATAAAACTTTATATAAGGCTGTTACTCCTAAACCCATTGATACAATGATAATAATCACTTGACTTATGAACGTCAGAACCGGATGGAGGGAATATCCCCTAATCCATTTGCCACCAAAATAAATGCAAGAAAAACTCAATATTATCGTTAAAAGAAAGGCCAAAGATACACCTACCAATTGAATATTTGTAAGCTTTCTTAAGATTTCTTTGTTTTTCTGTATTTTATAAATGATAACTAGAATAGATAGAATCATTAAGAGCAGATCCTCCATACAAACACCCCTTTTTAAACAAATATTTCTTTATTAATTGCCAAGTATGATGAAACGAGGCAAGCAAAAGACATGAATACAAAAAAAGTCAGTTATAAATACGGAAAATATACAATTGAATCTGTGGGCTATGTAGGAGAAGAGAAAGTAATACTCTCTTCTTATTTTAGAAGATACATATAATTTTTGATGAATATCCATTAGAAAGAGCGGGATTATTTTAAAATACCGCCCTTTCTAATGCAATATTGATTGTCAGATATGAAAGAGCCTCCAGTCAAATGAACAAAAATAACTCAATCCCTTTCCCTTGCTCTCTGTGTATCTCTAATATTCTTTTGAACCGTTATCGCAGCAAATAAACTAAGCACAAATGCCATACCATAAAATCCCTTTTCACTTAAAACAATACTTCCTGCATTGTATAAACCGATAACCATTAATGCAATTGCTACAATAAGCGCAAACCAACTAATTCCATAATAAATAGTAGTAACTGGTATTCCCTCATCTTTATCTCTTACTGCTTTTTGTAAGGATACCGCTGAGTAGAGCCCGAATATTAAGACCGCAAAGTAATAGCCTTTTTCATTTAATAGCATCGTTGCATTAAACAAGCCTATTAGATATGCCGCAACACCTACTAATAGCGCTGCCCAAGAGGCCCCTTTGAAAGCTGGAGTCGGTTCTCCCTCTTTCCTTTCTATCTTCAATTTTGAATCATTTTGTTTACCCTTTTCAAATAAAATCTCATTATCATTAGACATTGAATACCTCACCCCCACTTTTTTTCTAATAAAAACAGAGCACCAGATAGTAGTGCTCCTACCTAAATATATTATACAGAATTTTCTTGCAATCAGCAGATGATTTTCCCCTGATTTCCTATTAAAATTTTAGTTTTCGGAGTTGTCAAAATAACCTTCTTCGTTTGTTTTAGAAAGTATACAAGCTGCGACTAAATGTTAAGGAAAAAATTACTTGTGGTAATCAAAATTCCCCATCAAATGGTGTGAACGGAATATTGAATCTGTTCTCTATGACACGAAGCCGTTGATTGACTCGTTGAAGTCGGCGCTGTAATTGATTAATTTCTCTTTCTTGGCGTTCATTTTGCCTTTCAAGCTGAGTGACACGACGTTCCAACTGCCGCCATTGTGGAAGTTGAAGTAGCTGTGATACTTGTGTATTGCGATCATAATAGTCCTGATACTCGTCATATGGGTTATATTCGTATGGGACGGACGGTATTTGATAATTGACAAACGGATACATATGGGCATCTCTCCTTATGGGTTAATACCCTATAATTTATGTAGGCATTTTCTAAATGAAACGGCGAATACCCAGAGTTCCCCTATTTCCTTAGTCTATTATCTTCAGTAAAAAGACGATTGCTTTCTCGAATGATGAATTCCATGTAATCTAATGCGTCTTTTCGTCTCGCAAAAACTGATGTGTAAAAGGATTTTTTATTTCCCTTCCGCAATCTCATTGATTCATTGATAATCTTATGCCATTTTTGAGGAACGGTCCTTAACGCGTATTCTCCAGCCCCTACTTTTGAGGTTATATCCTTTTCCCGGAATGTATAATAAAGACGGGATACGCCTAATACTCCCCATTCGATCATTCCTAAATTAAAAAATAACCCAATGTATTTTAAAGAGAGGAACTGTTTACAATCATTCGCCCAGTTACGCCAATATGTATTCAGATTAGCGCGCATATTTTCTATTAAGACATCCCAATTTACATCAAAATTAACATTTTCAAGTTTTTCGCCTCTCACAGTAACCCCGTATTTTTTTAATTGATAGGCATCAATGGAGTTTTGATCAAACTTCTTAAATCCTTGGAACTTTCCATCGTTAAAATAGGGGCATAACGGAGTATTTTTATTGGGAGATTCCAAATCAATTTGAAGAATATACACCCCATCTAAAGTCGTATGAGGAAATCTTTTTTGCATATGATAATGTATGTCTTTCAACCTATGTATCTCTATTTCACTCATTTCTCTTTTCACAACAGCTATGAAATCAATATCGCTTTGTCTTTCATTATATTCTCCTAATGATGTAGAACCATAAAGATAATAGGAATCAAGCAAATTAGGCAATTTTGACTCAAAAAAATCAAAATAAACCGATAAGACTTCATTTACCCTTACTGGAATATGATTCATTTGATTTTCCTCCGTTAGATTTCAGAAATTTATCTTCAGCCAAAATGTATGGCTATATTAAATTTATTGTACAACAGCTATTTCCTACGTGGTACAATTATCCAATAACATTCGAAAGAGGGTTTGAATATGTCTTGGGTTTCTATCTTTACTTCTACTTTACCTTTACTTGCGATTCTTTTTTACGTTGTTCCAATCGTATTTGTCATTTGGTTTCTACTGCGGTTCATTAGATTGCAGCAAGAAAGAAATGATATTTTAAGAAGCATATTGAAGAAACTAGATCAACGAAATCAGTAGATGGGGGAACCTGTCTTTTTTATTTGAAATATTAGCCCCTAGACGAAAAAAAGCCCTTCAGTTAAGAAGGAACTTTCCAAATTTCCAAAAACTCATTTATATTATTCGAGATTAATAAATAATTTACACAAAAGGGGATCTTCGGTAAGATTTTGTTCTTATTCTCTTACCTTCAAATAAACCGCTGCAAAACCATTCCCTTCCCATTCTCCACTTCTACTTCAGCAAATGCACCATTAATGAAAGTGATTTGCGGTGGGACATGACCGCAATCGATGTCATATATAATTGGGACTTGCAGTTCAGCTGACAGTTCCTCATAAATATCTTCAGCTGTATAATTATCCACTGGCTGATTAGCTGGACTTCTGCCAAACATAATTCCCGAGCAGCCTTCAAACCAGCCAGCTAGCCTCATTTGAACTAATGATCGCCGTAAATCAGCGGTTGTTAATTCACAATTTTCTAGGTACCACAGGATAGGTTCGCCATTCGTATATTTTTTTCGAAAATCCGCCACATCTCCATACGGCGTTCCGATTAAATGTCTAATGACATCAATGCATCCGCCCAGCAATCGACCTTCTATTTTCACATCTTTATTCGTAGTCGTTTTCCACTCTGTTTCTTCTGTTAAATGAAACACACATGGGGATGGATTGTCGTGTTGCCAATTCTTTTGAAACTTGTTAGAGGAATATTGACGTACCTCTTCCCCAGGTTTTGTGGATAAAACTGTTTCCCACATCGCGGTCGTCTCATCCGTCACTTCCCCTCTTAAGTCGATGATATTCGTTCCATGGGCTGTTGCTATTCCCGTTTTTAACGTGATAGCCATTAATAGAACACTTAGATCCGAATAACCGAGCACCCACTTATTTTTCATTTGCTCAAAGTCAATGTATTCGAGAATTTCGATTAACAATTCTCCACCCCACGGCGGAATAATTGCTTGTATTTGCTCATTCTGCATCATGTCAGTAAATTCAGCCGCACGTATTTTTGCTGGTGCTGATTTTGCTTTTTCCTGTGTCCATACAGTATCGCCGCAAATAATTGAATAACCTTTCTGTTCCATACGATCACATGCCGATTTAATCAAATCATGTAATTCCGCTTCTACGCCCGAAGAAGGAGCGGTGATGCCAATTGTTGCGCCTTTTTCTAAAATGGGGTATTTCACATAAAAACCTCCTTAAAAAGATGAATAGAAAACTACATTCTGGAAACATTAACTTCGAGGTGAAAAAAATGAAAAAAATAACAGTTTTATTAGCATGCTTACTCGTGTTCGGAAATGCTTCCATTGTAATGGCGGAACCAGCTAATCAAGGTCAACAAAATAAAATGACGGCAAACTTTAATAAAATATTCGCTGAAGTAATTTCCCCTTATGTGACGGAAGTCGTAAAAAAGGAAAATGGCGACCAGGCAACTTGGACGTTAGACAAAATGCAGAAGTTAACAATTAACAATAACTTCTCCGTTAAGCCTCCTAAACGAATTTACGAGGTGAAAATGACGGTTAAAGTAACCGACCCGACGAAGACTCAACCACATATTGATACAATTTTATTAAAAGTAGACCCACAGGCTGATCCAAAAAATGCGGTCGAATTAATCGAATACACTCATTCTGAAAAATAGGGGGCAACGAGCCTCCTATTTCTTTCCCCTGTTATTAACGAGAAATAATAAACACACCGCCACAATGTGAAATTGCATGAAATTCACATTTACAAACATCACTCAAAGCCGATGCAATCTCTTCATTAACGAAATAAAATTCATCAGGATCCCAATAAGCTAAACTTTCCTGCCTGCATTCTTCGAGCTTTTCACGTGTTTCAAAAGCGATATCTCCAATGTAAATCGCCCCATGTTCATTGAGTAATGGCAGCAATTCCTTAATAAACTCCACCTTATTCTCGTCAGTTAGATGATGTAATGCGTAGGTGCTGATAATCGATTCATACCGTTTCGCTTTTACCCCATCAGGTAAACCTTGTGAAAAATCACATTCGATTAAATGGGCATGCGGCATTTTTTCTTTAGCAATTTCAATCATTTTCGCGGAAAAATCAATTCCGTCAATATGTTGCCCATGTTCATATAATTTTGTTGTTAAAACTCCTGTTCCAAATCCGATATCCAAAACATGAGATGAAGGTTTTTGCATCACCTCATTAAAAATTGTATTTAAAATCTCTTTGTAGCCGGCAAAAGGATATTGATTATTTTCCTCACTTAGTTGAACCGTTTGGTCATAATCATTTGCCCATAAATCAAAACCTTGTTTACTTAACATGTAACTACTCCTTTCAATCCCAAACCTGATCTAATTTATCTGAGTAAAACTCAATCGCCCGTTTGTAGCTTACCAATTGAGGATCATTCGATGTTTCAGCTATACTTTTTAAAAGAATTTCCATCGCTTGATTATGGTCCTTTAAGTTGAATAAGGTCATAGCGTAGAATACCCGTATTGCATGGTTATGCGGAAATAACTCGATTCCTTTTAAAAAAGTACGTCTTGACTTCTCATATTCACCTAATGTTCGGTATGTACTTCCTAATCCAAGCAATGCTCCCTCTAAATCTTCCCCTTCAAGCCCCAATGAAATCGCCTTTTCATAGTAAGGAACAGCTTCACGTTCTTCACCTAGCACATCATAACTCCAGGCACATTGGTAGTTTATTACGGGATCACCGTGATGCTCTTTGGCTAATTGAATCAGTAGTTCATTCGATTCTATTAAATGTCCCTCTTCTCTTAGTTGGATTGCTTTCTCCATTTCGTGTTTCGTATACATTTGTGGCCTCCAACTTGAAAAATCTATGTGTATCCGGACTTTCCTTATATATTTTTGTCCTTCTTCTCGTAAAATCTATACGCAACCCGGGCTTCCTTATACATTTTTGTCCTTTTTCTTGTAAAATCTTTATGCATCCGGCGCTTTCCTATACATTTTGGCCATCCCTTTTATAAAATCTATATGCAGCACTGACTCTCTTCACTCTATTTTCCCCTTCGATACTTACATATTACTAATCTCATAATTAATCCATTCGTCATTTGTTTGCTGGCCGCCCATTTTTTCATATAAGGACTGACCGATTAGATTATCATGTGCGGTTTGCCATGACATTGCCGCATAGTCATTAGCTTTTGTATAGGCTAAACTTTCCTTGAATAATTGCTCTCCAATCTTCATACCTCTCGTTTTGGGAGCGACAAATAAATCATTTAATATCGCAATTTTCTTCACTCTTGTCGTACTAAAAGTGAAGTATAATGTGGAGAATCCGATCAGTTTTCCTTCTAATTCTGCAACAAACTGTACGCCGACTTCAGGATTAGATAATAAATGTTCAATTAAGTTTCGAAGCTCCTTCTCTTCAGGACGCGGTCTTTTATAAAAATCAACGATATATTGGAGCATTAGGTCGATTAGTTCATCGATATCTTTCCGACGTGCTCTTCGAATCGATAAATAATTCATTCGCTCGTCCTCCTCGGTTAATTTATCTCGTTTACTTCGACGATTGAACAGAAATATGAATGCGAACCTTCTGATCCAATACTTTGCATACAGCCTTTTCGAGATCAGCTTGAAAATGTTTCCTAATCCAGTCTGCCGAGAATTCATTAACCGCACAAACCAGCATTTCATTTTCGCTTAATCTATCGATTGTTGCTTTACTAAACCAAGTCTTAATCGCATTAGGTTCGAGAGATAACTTTAATTCATCTAGTACCTCTTCCCAAAGTCCGACTTTTTCTGTATGTATTTTTTTTGAATGGGTCAATATTCTTGCTCCTTTCAAATTACATTTACCAATTTCCATCTCCCATACATTCGACAAAATGGTGGGTAATTCCTTTTTCCTAACATAAGAAAAGCAGTTGTTTATATATCTGTTAAAAATTGTTCAAAGCTGAACAAACTTTTCTTCTATGAATTATGATAAACTTATATGGCAGATAACCTTGGAAAAAGGAAAGAGGATAACTATGCGAAGCGATGTAAAGATCGATAAAAGTGTTCAAAGTACGTCTAGCGCAGTCTCAAAACAATCGCTAACGACCATTTTGGCACAGACGGTTAAGACCGGTATTATTAAATCAAACTTATTAGCCATGTTTGCAGGGTTAACATTGGCTTTATTTATAAATGATTATAGCCCGCTTGAGAAGATTCCTGAGATCATTTTAGCGATGATCGGATCAGCTCTAGTGATAGGTGCTGCAGGTGCTTTTAATAATTTATATGACCGTGATATTGATTCCATTATGGAACGGACAAAAAATCGCCCAACAGTAACAGGTGCACTGCAGCCAAAAACTGTACTCCTGCTTGCTATCATCATGTCCGTAGTAGGATTAGTATCCCTTGCATTTACAACACCACTTGCCGCACTCTTCGGGCTTCTTGGTTTATTCTTCTATGTTGTGCCTTATACAATGTGGACGAAACGCCGTACCATTTATAATACGGAAGTTGGAAGTATTTCAGGAGCAATGCCTCCACTTATTGGCTGGGCAGCGATTACAACTAACATGATGCATCCAGCACTTCTAGGCCTGTTTGTCATCATGGTTCTTTGGCAAATGCCTCATTTTTATGCAATTGCCATCCGCAAGTATGATGATTATAAAGCAGCAAATGTTCCAATGCTTCCTGTCGTTAAAGGATTTAAGCGAACTTATATACAAACAAATATCTACTTGATTGCTTTAATTGCTGCAAGTTTTCTTTTTATCACATTTAGCATCGGGATTATGTTAGTCGCACTCATTTTAAGTATTGCCTGGCTTATCTTAAGTATTGTTGGCTATAAAAAAATGACAACTAAAAAATGGGCGACAACAATGTTTATTTTTTCACTTAATCATCTCACTATTCTTTTTGCGACCATCATTGTTTATTCCTTTATTGGAAGTACATTTTTATAGGGCTGTCTCGTTAAGATAAGTAGTTTTCGATAACATGGATAAAATCTAAAATCGTAGCACAAAAGCTTGGGATTTTTTTCTCAAGCTTTTGTTAACTAATGGAGAAGTTGTACAAGCTCATTTAGACGCTAAATCGATAAATAAGCGGAAAAATTTCTCTTATTTAAGAAATAGCACTGAAAATACCTTAAATAGCCGGAAAGATTCCGACTATTAACTTGAAAAACGCAAAAATAAGTAATTTTGCTTTGCTTAATCGGAAAAACTCCGCTTATATTCCCCGAACCGAGATCCATTCTGCTATTTTACCGGAAAATATCCGCTTATTTTGATTATCCTCAAAAAGGACATTAATTGGTCTACCGAAACGGAACTACTTATCGTTAAGAGAAGCCCCTTTTTTTAAACTGCTCCTTTAATAATCTTATAAATACTTCCAGTGCTTTCGTTTGAAAGGAAGTTCGTAAGACGACTGAAAAACTTCTTTTAAAAGGAGTATCTTTAACAGGGAGAGTTTTTAACAATCCCATCGAAATTTCCTTTCTTATTGCCAGTTGAGACAAAAGAGTGATGCCCAATCCGGATTCTACGGTTTCTTTTATTAATTGGGTACTGCCGAATTCCATCGTATCTGTTGGAGCTATGGATAACCGTTTGAAAATGGTTTCTGTTGCCTCTCGCGTTCCTGAGCCTATTTCGCGGATAATCCATGTTTCCTTCTCTAAGTCGGAAATTGGGATCTCCTTTTTTTGCAAAGATAAAGGATGAGTGGAAGAGGCAACAACATACATCATATCTTCGGTAAAAGATTCAATTGAAAGATGCGGGTCCTTATATTCTCCCTCAATAATTCCGACATCCAGTTGGTGACCAATAACTAACTCTGAGATCTCTTTCGTATTCCCAATTGTAATCTTAGGTTTAATGAGTGGAAATTGTTGATGGAGTTTCGCAATTAAGTGTGGCAGCACATATTCACCGAATGTATAGCTCGCTCCAATAGACAGCGGTCCACTTGCCCGATTCGTCAAATCGTCAATGAGGCCCTGCATTTTCGAATAAAGTCCTAAAATTTCCTTTGCGTGATAGTACACAATCTCACCTGCTTTATTTAAGCGAACGAATTTATTGCTCCGATCAAGCAGCTTTGCCCCATAAGATCGTTCCAATGCTTGTATGTATTGACTCACTGCAGGCTGCGTCATATGAAGCTCCTCGGCCGCACGTGAAAAATTCCCCTTATCTACAACCGTGACAAACACGAGTAAATGCTGATCCATCATAGCTTCCCTCCCCCCTTTATAAGTTTTACTTATTATGAACATCATATATATTTATTTTCCTTATCGTCAATGATGAATTATCGTAATAGTATAGAATAATTTTGGAGGTGTTGACATGGAAGAAAGAGCAAAAGTACTTGAACCGATGGAACCGAAGCGAAAACCGTCTTCCCTCCTTTGGGTCGGTGGCATTGCATTTACCTTTTTTATTGCTTTACTTGGCTTCTTTTTAGCAAAAGTCCCAGGATTCGATCATGTCGGCCAGCTTGCATCCGCGATAGTGATTGCTATTGTGTTCCGACAATTTTTTGGATACCCGGAAGCGATTCGATCGGGAATTAATTTTTCATCGAAGAAGCTTTTGAGATTCGCTATTATTTTATACGGATTAAAATTAAATATTAATACGGTGTTTCAAGACGGAATCGGTCTGCTTATTCGTGATGTAGGTGTGATCGCCTTTGCGATTCTCTTTACGATGTGGCTTGCTAAAGTGTTTAAAGCGGATAAAACAATTTCCCTTTTATTAGGAGTCGGAACCGGAGTGTGTGGGGCCGCTGCGATTGCCGCTGTCGCTCCAATCATTAAATCAAAGGACGAAGAGACTGCAATTGGAGTTGGAATTATTGCTTTAGTTGGAACAATCTTTGCCATTGCTTATACAATTCTTCGCCCTATTTTACCATTAACCCCTGTCGAGTATGGGATTTGGTCTGGCACAAGTTTACACGAAATTGCCCATGTGGCCTTAGCCGCTGCACCGGGTGGAGAGGATTCCTTAGCAATCGGTTTACTAGCTAAACTAGGACGTGTTTTCCTTCTTGTTCCGCTTTGCTTTATTTTCATGTATTTTGTGAATCGAAAAAAACACGGGAAAGAAACTGCTGGAAATAAAATTGAATTTCCATGGTTCTTAATTGGGTTTATCGTTATGAGTCTATTCGGAAGCTATGTTCTTGGAAGTCACATCCCTGTATCCGACGGCTTTACGAATGGCGTTTCCAATGTAACAACATGGTGTCTAACTGCTGCCATGGTCGGTCTCGGCCTAAACGTCAGCCTAAAAGACCTTCGCACCAAAGCCCTGCGACCACTTATCGCCATGGTCATCACATCAATTTGCTTGAGTGTGATTGTTTATTTTATCGTGTGAAAATTTTCATAAAATGTCAAAAGACCAGATCACGTTTAGGAACCAAGGCTTTATATAAATAATAAGCGGAGAATTTCCGTCTATTGTATATAAGGGTGGGTAA
This sequence comes from Heyndrickxia sporothermodurans, assembly GCA_016756695.1. Classification (GTDB taxonomy): domain Bacteria; phylum Bacillota; class Bacilli; order Bacillales; family Bacillaceae_C; genus Heyndrickxia; species Heyndrickxia sporothermodurans. The sequence goes on along the minus strand of CP066701.1, from coordinate 1,934,994 downwards.
AGATGTAGATATAAGCGGAGAGATTCCGACTAACTGCTCTAAATCAGCCAAAAACCAAAGATTTGGATGAGGTAAGCGGAAAAACTCCCCTTATTTTTAGGGAAATATGAGTATTTCCCTAAATTAACGGAATTTTTCCGTTTATTTTTCAAACTCGGTAAAATCAACCTTCAGTTATAACAGTTACAAACCCTCCTACCAAATTTGGACAGTTTTTTACCCCTTAATTTTAATTTGCTAATCGTGTGTTTTTTTAATAATTTTTTACAATAAACAGAGGTTTTTCAATAAATAAATAGAAATATTTAAATAACATACGCGCTCATATCTAATAATTGAAAACAGGAGGAAATTCTATATGATACATCGAACAATACACCGAAAGATTATTGGGTTAAATGCACTTTTTATTTTGACTATATAATCAAGGTTCGTCCATCAAAATGAAAAACTTTATTATGATTTCGATATCTTTAATCCTATTAATTAGTGGTTGCTCTCAAACAAGTTCAAAAGGAAGTAAGGATTTTATAGAGATTGGTGATAAATCGGTATCTAAAATAGAAGTGATTGACGGAAGAAATGGAAACAGGCACACTATTACTGAAAAAGATAAAATACAACACTTTATTCAGCTTCTTAATGAAAAAGAATATAAAGAAATGGAAAACCATGAAAAAACAAAAGGTTATATATATAAAGCCGTTCTCTCTTCCAACAATAAAGAATTTAATATAACCTTCCTAGATAATGAAATTAAAATAAATGATACTTATTATTCACTCAATAACCCATTGGGGAAAAAGATATATCAAGTTTAATAAAAGAGGATTGATTACTTTTGATCAATCCTCTTTTTTCACGACATGTATCAGCCAATAGGTGCATCATTTCGTAAAAAGAGCAATGTTTACGAAAAGCGCCTTAAATCACAAATTCCTTATACCTTTCATAATCACTCTCTTTACATTCCAACACAAGCTTCGTTCCCGTTTCCTCATAACTCATCCCCATCACATTTGCATGATCTTTAAAATAGGAAATAATCCTTCCTTGATCATAAGGAACTAACATTTCACACTGAACATAATCTGTGAAAATTTCCTTCCTAATCAACTCGATTAATTCATCGATTCCAATTCTTTGTTTTGCAGATAGAAATACATCTTCACCGCGAATCATCGGAATTTGAACATCCATTAAATCAGATTTATTGTACGCATAGATGGTTGGAATGTTTTCAATTCCAATATCCTTTAATGTTTCATTCGTAATGTCCATAAGCCGTTCATAATTCGGATTGGAATAATCAACGACATGAATTAATAAGTCACTTTCTGCTACTTCCTCTAAAGTCGATCGAAATGCTTTAACAAGATGGTGAGGGAGCTTACTAACAAATCCGACGGTATCCGTTAGTAAAAATGACTTTTGGTCAGCTAAAGAAATGCTTCGAACTGAAGTTTCCAATGTCGCAAATAGCATATCCTTTTCAAATACCTGCTTATTTTCTAGTGGGTTAAATTTTTCTACCAACGCATTCATAATGGTTGATTTCCCCGCGTTTGTATAGCCAACGAGCGAAACAACAGGCACATCATTTTTCTTCCGTTGTTTACGTTGTGTTTTCCGATGGGCAACTAAATGCTCCAATTCTTTATTTAAGGCAACGATTTTTGCCTCAATTTTTCGACGATCAAGTTCTAACTTTGTTTCTCCGGCACCTCTGTTGGCCAAGCCAGATCCACCACCCTGACGACCTAAAGATGCACGAAGACCGACTAAGCGCGGTAGCATATATTGCAGCTGGGCAACCTCTACTTGCAGCTGTGCCTCTTTCGTTCGCGCACGTTCAGCAAAAATATCTAATATTAAAATCGTCCGGTCAATAACCTTACAATCAATATCCGCCTCTAAATTTCGAATTTGTGATGGTGATAATTCATCATTAAAAATAATGACATTTGCTTCTACCATCTCCCCAAGCGCACGAATTTCATCAATTTTTCCAGTCCCTACATAATGTGATTTATTGATTCTTTGAAGATTTTGTGTAATTTCTCCAACGACTTCGATATCACATGCTTCCGTTAAATTTCGAAGCTCTTCCATTGAATAGTCAAAATTGTCTTGATGGTTTAAATTAACCCCTACTAATATCGCTTTTTCCCTTAGTTCCATAAAATTGCTCCCTCCATTTTCTAAAAATAAACTTACAAATCTGCTCGCTGCACGCACCTGAGTATCGGATAATGTATATAATTCCCCAAAAATAAGGGAGCACCCTTATAAGCAGTTCCAAAAAAAGACAACAAAAAAAGAGGGCAGAATCGTTCCTCCCTCTTTATACTATAAATGTTTCAATAAAATAGGGTTCCTAAAAGTAGGCAGACCAATCCGATTACTCTGCACAGGATTAGCAGAGTCTTGCGCTATTTAATTAGCGGCACAAAGCCTTAAATCGGATTCTTACAAACTTCAAGGCTACCCCTCCGTTCTAAAAAAGTTATCTTAATATTACCACATCAATATGTAGATAACAATAAAGAAAAGAAAATCCTTATAGAAAAACAAAAAACCTAGCAAGGGGGGGTTTTCCTTGCTAGGCAACATCTATTTTCGAGTCAGGGGGGACTCGGATTAGATTACTTAATATAAAGCTTACCGCTCGCCAGTTTTGTTCCTACATTGCCATAATCGTCTTTTACTTTTACTTCGACTACCGCTCCATCTGCTTTTGTGCCATTTGGTACGGTCCAGTAGCCAACATAATGACCAGATGATGTTTCCATCATTGGCAATTCCGTTGCATTATCACTGGAAACGTTTGTTAAAGGCATGTGAATAGCGAATGTTGCTTTTAATCCCGGTGCACTATCAAATTCGATTTTGATTGAATCACCTTTCTTCAAATTCTTGTCAGCATCTGGCAATAGATTTTCGATTGCAGGTGCATCATACTGTGCATGTACGGTTACCTTCTTCGTTACTTTATTGCCCGCTTTGTCTTGAGCAACGACTTTAATGACGTTTTCGCCATTTTCAAGCATCACACGTTTTGAATATTTACCATCGGTTACAGTAGCTTTTTGACCGTCAACTTTAACCCAATCAAGATTGGCGTCGCTGACCTTACCTTCAACAGTTACTGTTTCCTTATTTGTCTTAGAATCATTTTTCGGACTATCGATTATCAAATTCGGTTTTGTTTTGTCATACACCACTTTAACTGGTGCGGACGGTTCTGTTGAACCAGATTCCACAGAAGCTTTCGCTGTTAGGACATTTTCTCCTTCAGTTAGAGCCACATCTGCAGAGAATGTTCCTTTATCTGTTGCTTGAACAGTTTTCACCTCTTCACCATTGTTTAAGATGTGTACATTTGTTGAAGGTGAAGCAGTTCCTTCTACAGTTACTGTTCCTTCATTTGTAAATGAACCATCTTTAGGTGAAGTGATTGCTGGTACGTCCACTTCATAGCTTACACGGGCACGAATCATATAGTTTCCTTCATCTGCAGGAGATTGACTCCATGCTCCGCCTACGTATTGCCAGCTGCGTTTTGCATTTGGACTGCTTTCATCTGTTGCTAAGCCTGGAGAAGCAGTGTTAATTTTACTTTGAATGTAAACCATGTAGAAGTCACCATTTACTGAGATTCCTTCTCCAGATAAATCAACAACTGTCCACTCACCATTACGAAGTGCAGTCGCATTGATTGGACCAGCAATCTTCTTACCTGGTGCGCCATTAGTTCCTGTTGCATCCCAAACTTCTACTTTGAACTCTGTTCCACCTGGTACAGGCCATTCAGTATCCCAGAAACGGAACACTCCAGCTGTAACAATTGCCGTCTTTTTACCTTCAGGTAGTGACATTTTCACTGCCCAGCCATTACCCGCATCATAGAATGCACGCGCATTTTCAGCTGTACCATCGTCATAACCAATTTCTCCGCCAGGGTAAGTAATGATTGGAACTAAATCAATATTAACGTTTGCTGTTTCTCCACCTTCTACCGTTACTTGTTTTTCTTGGCCATGATAGAATGGTGCAATGATTTTCAACGTATATGTGCCTTCATAAGCAGTTAATTCATAGTGTCCATTCGCATCCGTTTGTACCGGTGTCACCGCAGCGTCTTCAACAAGTAGAACCGTTGCACCTTGTAAAGGCTCCCCAGTCGATTTGTTTTTCACCGTACCACTAATATTTCCTTTTGGCAGCTCATCTAAAACAAAGTTAGCTGTTGCTACCCCATCATTTTCAATCGTTACACGTTGTTGCTTAGAACGGAATCCATATGCATCTGCTTGTATAGTATAGTCGCCAGCTGCATGTGTCATTTCATATTCGCCGTTAGCTGGATTTGTTGTTACTGAACGTCCAGTTTCTACTACACTTACTTGAGCATTCATCGGTAATAGTGTAGGATTAACTTGTTCCTCTTTCGCCGGAGGGGCATCCTTTTTAGGTAATTCTGGCTTAATTGAAGCTGGATTTACCTTTTCTTTTTTCATAGAATCCTTGTCATCGCCTTTTTCGACTCCAAGATTCATGTTGCCTTTGGAAGTTTTACTGCTAATCGAATTAGCGGAAAGCTTCACATCATCAATATACCAACCTTGTTTTTGTACACTTCCATCCGTAGTTACGTTGAAGCCAATGTAGATTCGTTGACCTGCGTAAGCAGATAGATCTACTTCTTGATCTGTCCATGCAGTTGTTGTTCCATTTAAACGTAGAAGCTGTGTCCAATTTTCCCTATCTGTTGAAACAAATACATGAGCGAAATCATAACGAGTTTCTAGCTCATACCAGTTTTTAAATTGAAGGTATGAATTACCTTCCGGAAGATCGATTGGCGGCATTACCAACGTCATGTTTGCACTGTTATCATAGTTTCCAGCAAGGTTTGTCGCATAAACCTTTTCACCGGAGGCAGCACTTCTTGGTCCGGAAGTTGGTACACCCCATTGCCATGAATCTTTTGTTCCAAAAGAGCTCCAGCCCGTTGGTGTAGATTCAAAGTCTTGAGAATAGCCAACAGTGATTCCAGGTTTCACTTCTACACTGTATTCATTACTTGTCACTTCATTATTACCAAAGTCATTCATTTTCCAACGATACGTTAAAGAAGGAGTAGCAATTTTATCCCCAGGAATCTTCGCGGAATATTCTCCAGATTTAAAATCACCTGATTTTCTTTGTGCATCAATGCTCTTCCATTCATTTCCTTCTTTATATTCCAAAGTAACTGAAGATACGCTAATATTATCACTTACTTGGACTGTTAAAGGTAAATCCATTCCTGCATATGTTTCAGTTGGTGCACTATGTTCGAAAGTTGGAGCTTCATTGTCATCCCCGTCTTTCGTTACTTGACCTTTCACTTTTCCTAGACCATTCATAATGGATGAAACTGCATCAAATGCATTCACTAATCCGTGTCCATAGCCATTGTTTGGACTTTCAGGGAAAGTGGTATCTGTTAAAGGCGTTGCAGTGTTCATTAAAATTTCTTCAATTTGATCAACTGTCAATGATGAGTTTACTTGCCGTAACAACGCAACTACAGCTGATACATGCGGTCCAGCCATCGAAGTTCCATTCCAACCGCCTTCATACACGCCTCCAGGTACAGAAGAACGAATATTTACTCCAGGTGCAGCAATATCAGGCTTTATTTCACCATATGGAGAAGGACCTTGTAAGGAGAAGCTTCCTAATTTATTGTTGATATCTGTTGCACCAGTCGCAAAGCTTTCAGGATAGTTTGCTGGATTTGCGATTGATCCTGGTCCACCAGGTTCAAATATGTCTGTGTTCCCCGCAGAGAATTCTGGGAAAATTTCCGCTGCTCGCCAGTTTTGAACCATTTCGCGATACCATTCATCAATTCCACGGCCGCCGCCCCATGAGTTATTGACAACATCTGGCGCCATTTCAGGATGTGGATTCCCTTGTGCATCCTTTGGAGCAAGAATCCATTCAGCAGCTTCTAGTAGATCTGCGTCTGTGCCACCCGTAGCTGTGAACGCTTTTACCGCAATCCACTTTGCTCCAGGAGCTACACCAATTTGGTTCGCCCCATTAGGCTCAGAACCGACCATTGTTCCCATTGTATGTGTACCATGTCCTTGATCATCATATGGAGCGGATCGGCCAGCTGTTGCATCAAACCAGTTCATTTCATGATTAGGGCTATTAGGATTAGCTGCATTATAACCACGATATTTTTCTTTTAATGCTGGGTGATCCCATTGTACACCTGTATCGATATTGGCGATGACCGTTCCTGATCCATCAATCCCCATATCCCAAACTTGCGGTGCACCTACGCGATCAATATTCCATTCAATATTGTTAGTGCCAGCTTTCTTATCAGCCGTTTTTGCACTTTTTTCCGTTTTTTGATCTTGTTTATTCGGTGTAGCTACACCTGTTTTATAAAGTTGACGTGTTTCATTAGGAAGGACTTTTGCTACGGCTTCAAAGCCAGCAAGCTTTTGCATGACTTCCTTCGTAGCTGTTATTGCCATCCCATTGACAATATAGAAGGATTCAAAATTCTTTACATTGCCGTTTTTCTTTTCCTTTTTTAAATACTTAATCACATCGTCTTGCGTTTCTAACGCAGTCGCTCTTAATTCAGAGACAACCGCAGATCGTTTGGCAAGCTTCGTTTTAATCGCTGACAGCTTCGCCTTTTTGGCATTGGTTGCCGCTTTTTTGGCAACTTTAGCCGTATCCGCTTGCTCCTTAAATTTGATTAAAAAGGTTACCTTTTCATCGGCTGTTTTGAACTTCTTAAGAAGCGTATCACTAATTTTCGACTTCGTTACATTCGAATCCAGGACCGATGTGTGCGGCTTTTTCGTGACTGACAATGATGCAGCATTCGCAAAGCTTGGTGTTAAAAGCGAAACTGACATTAACACTGTGGCCAATACACTTGCTGCCTTCACAACCTTTTTCTTTCTCGGCATTCTTTTTTTCCTCCCCTTCAAAATAATTCGCTCTTTTCGTTCCTGAAAAAAGCTTTTGACAATAGAAATGACAACCTAATCCTCCTTTCTCTAGACTTTCTTGGTGAAGGTTCTTAGTTGTCAACTTAAATATATCGCTTAGGTTTTAAAAAAATTGTCTAAATTTGTCGACTAAGGTCTGAATTTTCAGAATTTAGTCATTTCGTAGGAATGGAAATTATTAAGCAGGGGCAAAAGTACTAAATATTACTAGGAGTGTATTTTTTGTTACACAGCGAAAATATTGGCAAAATAACCCTCCAATTAAAAAATCATATAGGGACTCCTTACTATGTTAAAAAAATTCCATTTCAACCCCCAAAAAAATATATACAACAACCTAGTAGGAATAATTATGAATTATTATTCATTGTCTGAATTAATCCGAAAGTCCTTGTGGTTGATAGCAAAGGGGTTTATGCTTTGGAAATACGAACTACTTTTGAGGCTGTTTTATAAATGAGTATCCTTCTTTTGACATGCAATTGGTATTCTATAATGACTTCTTTCGTATACTTGTACGATTTAATTGACAAAATAGAAGGTCTCGAATGATACTAGTCAGTAGCAATAAAAAAATGGAGGACAGGAATGAAGAAAACAAATAAACGAACAGTAACGATCGCCCTTTTTGTTGCAACCTTTTTGACAGCCATTGAAGGAACTATCGTTAGTACTGCGATGCCGACAATTGTTAGTGATTTAAAAGGGATCGAATTAATGAATTGGGTTTTTGCAATATATTTACTTACTTCTGCTGTAACGGTTCCGATTTTTGGAAAGCTTTCTGATTTATACGGCAGAAAATTTATTTTTACACTTGGTACAATTATTTTCCTTATTGGCTCTGCACTTTGTGGACTTTCACAAACGATGGAGCAATTAATTATTTATCGTGCGATCCAAGGGATTGGTGCTGGTGCCATTATGCCTGTCACAACTACGATTATCGGGGATATCTATCCATATGAAAAACGAGCAAAGGTACTAGGGTTTATGGGGGCCGCTTGGGGAATTGCCGGTGTTATCGGTCCACTTGTCGGTGGTTTTTTCGTCGATCAGCTCTCATGGCATTGGATATTCTATATTAATGTTCCATTCGGAATTGCTGCGATGCTGATGGTTGGCTTTTCTTTGAAGGAAAATATCGAAAAAACAAAGAAAAAAATCGACTTTGCCGGTGCGATTACTTTTTCGATAGGTATGCTTGCCTTACTTTATGCTTTACAACGCGGCGGCGATACGCATAACTGGACGTCTCCATCGATTATTCTTTTGCTTATAAGTGCAATTATCTTACTTATATTATTCGTTTTCATTGAATCGAAAGCAAAAGAACCGATGATTCCATTACAGCTATTTCGTTTAAGGGCCATCTCGGTCGCTAATGCGGTTGGTTTTCTCGCAAGTTGTATATTAATTGGTATAACCGTTTATTTTCCGATGTGGGTTCAAGGGGTCATTGGCCACGGAGCTACTATTTCAGGATTAATGCTGGCTCCAATGTCTCTTACATGGATGATTGGTTCATTTCTCGGCGGGCGAATGTTGCTGCGTCAAGGTGAACGTGTAACCGTTGCAGTCGGTATGGGAATTATCGTTATTTCAGCGATTTGGTTAATGTTTTTCTCGATTAATACGCCTGAGCTATTTTTCTATTTATTAGCTGCTTTAATCGGGGTTGGCTTCGGAATGGTTATGACGATAACGATGGTTAGCTCTCAGTCTGCAGTTGATTGGTCGATGCGCGGAGCGGCTACCGCATCTAATACGTTTTTCCGTACATTAGGACAATCCGTCGGGGTGGCCATACTTGGAACTTACTTTAATTCGACCGTGGTAACAAAAACCGCACAATCCCATTTAAAAACAGATAGTCTTAATCAATTGATTAATCCTAACTTGGCACAGAAGCTGCCTGAAGAAGCACGATCTTCTTTAAGGGAAATTCTCGTGTTTGGTCTGCACCATCTATTTATTGCAATGATGGTGATTGCCTTATTAGGCTTCTTTGTTGCATTTTTATCTCCAAAATTAAAAGCAGAAGAAAGAGGATAAGTTAAAAGGAAGGCTGGTATCAAGTTTGATACCAGCCTTTTCAATCATTAATTATCAATAAATATTCACTTTTCCGCTAGACACCGTAACATCAATTGTATGCTTTCCTGAACCATGTTTTCCGTTCACTTTATGATTACCTACTTCTTGGCTTTCGAGTGGGAAATCGCAAGAAATATCTCCACTGCTTACTTTTCCTTTCAAGGTGAAATCTGCATTATCAGGTAAATCAAGCTTAACTAAACCTGAACTTACATGAACATCAACGGAATCCTCAAGCTTATCCATTTGCACATTTAATTTACCAGAGGATAGCGTCGCATCAAGTTTTCCTTCATAGCCGTCGACATTGACAATACCGGAGCTCATTTTAATTTCCCCTGTTTGAGTGGAAATAGAAGTTAGGTTAGCCATACCTGATGAGCCATTATGTTTATACTGTTTTACATCTAAGTTTTCTAGATCTAACTTACCTGAACCCATATTCACGTTCATTTTTTTCAACTTCATTGGATCTTTTTTTGAAGGACCTTCCATTGTTAACTTCCCGGATCCGATCGTCACATTCATATCGCGATCATACTCTTGTGGAACACGGACAGTCAATTTGCTTTTGTTCCAAAACCCGAAATTTTGGAACCATTTCCGTTTTACTTCGATTCGAATAATGTCTCCTCTTCGATCAACATCTAGTTTTCCTTTGCCTTCTAGTTCCGTTTTAACATCTTCCCGATCTTCTGGAATAATTGTTGTATTCGAGCTATCAACTTTTATATCAAGTAAGTCAATTTGCTTAATCGATTGAGTATGTGAATCCCCTCTACCAAACGGAAACCAAGATGCCTCTTTTATACTCGAGCCGATAAAATATAAACCGACGAGAACGAGTAAAAATAATAATAATTTTTTCATTGCATATCGTCCTTTCCCCTCTTCTATATATTCATCATATAGGAGTGGACAATCTTCCAACAATGCACTTAAGAATGAATAATCGTTCAGACTTGAGGCTTAGTGACTCCTGTTTTTAATTAAACACAAATAATCCTCAACAATTTCACGATGACTTCCGACAATTTTCTCCGGTAATTGATGTGGGTCTATAAATAAGCAATCATTAATTTCTGTTTGGTCGGCCTGCATTTCCCCATGAAAGGTATTTGAATAGTAAGCAACAGTTACAGAGTAGAATTCATCACCATTTGCCGCCTTCATATAATAGTTTTTACCCGAGTAAACGTTAATAAGCTGTAAGTCATCAACAACTAATTTCGTTTCCTCATACACTTCCCGTTTTGCCGTTTCTTCCGCTGATTCTCCTAACTCCATCAGCCCTCCGGGAAGCCCCCACGATTCTTTTGGATACTTCCTTTGCTGTAACAAAATCCTCCCTTTTTCATCCACCATTACAACGACAGATCCTACTAAATTTAATGGTCTTGTTCCAACAAGCTTTCGTAGTTCTTCAATATATCCCATTGTCTAACCTCTCATTTTATTTTCACTGGTGTTATTGGCTGGCCGCCCTTTAACACTTGAATGATATTATTGGCTGCGATTTCAGCCATTTTTAGTCTTGTTGCTTCGCTTGCACTTCCGATATGAGGAAGGGTCACCACATTCGGCAATGATAAAAGTGGTGAATCTAAATCAATCGGTTCCTTTTCAAAAACATCTAAGCCAGCAGCCCATATTTCACCGTTTTTCAACGCATGATATAAAGCACTTTCATCAACAATTCCACCCCGTGCAGTGTTAATTAAAATTGCGGTCTTTTTCATCTGTTTAAATTCTTTTTCGCCTATTAAGTGATGGACCTCTGGACTATAAGGAAGTAGAAGACTGATGAAATCTGCTTGTTGTAGTAGCGATTCAAATTCACAGTATTCAACCCCTAATTTCTTTTCTATTTCATTTTTTCGGGAACGATTATAGTAAAGGATATCCATTCCAAATCCTTTTGCTCTTCTAGCAAGCGCTTGTCCAATCCTTCCCATTCCGATAATTCCTAGTGTGGCGCCATAAATATCTCTACCTGTTAGTTGCATCGGTGACCATGTTTTCCAATCACCTTTACGTAAATAGTCGGATGCTTCGACGATTCTTCTTGCCGTCGCCATCATTAATGCAAAAGTAAGATCCGCAGTCGTTTCTGTGAGCACTCCCGGAGTATTCGTCACAATCACGCCTTGTTTATTAGCATATGTCACATCGATATTATTAAATCCTACGGCCATATTACTAATGATTTTTAGCTTTGGTGCCTGTTGGATCACTTCTTCATCGATCGTTTCTGTTAAAAGACAGAACAACCCTTCGATATCGCGAACTTCCTGTAATAAAAGTTCCCTAGGTACTGGAGTCTCCTCTTCTTCCCACATACGGACGGTCGCAAACTCAGTTAATTGATCGTAAATCACTTCTGGTATTTTACGAGTTATATAAATTTTTGGTTTCATTGTTTACACCTCATTTGTCGTATCCCTCCATATCTTCTAGATACAATTGGAGTTTTCCTTTTTTATTTTGATAATCATTACCTTCTAGAGCGAAATTGAATCTGAGTGAGCGGGAGATTTGTTTTGATCTTCTCATATCTTTCGGATTCGAGTACTTCGCTGCTACTCTAATTGTTCCATCTTTCCGCATCCCCCGTATTCGAGCATTTCACCACTGCTCTTGTTGTTTCATCTTCCCGCATCCCTCTGATTCGAGCACTTCGCCACTGCTCTCGTTGTTTCATCTTCCCGCATCCCTCTGATTCGAGCACTTCGCCACTGCTCTCGTTGTTTCATCTTCCCGCATCCCTCTGATTCGGGAACTTCAGCACTGCTCTTGTTGTTTCATCTTCCCGCATCCCTCTGATTCGAGCACTTCGCCACTGCTCTCGTTGTTTCATCTTCCCGCATCCCTCTGATTCGAGCACTTCGCCACTGCTCTCGTCGTTCCATCTCCCCGTATCTTGGGATAAAAAAAAGCAGACCAAGTCACACATAGATTTGGTTTGCTTCTTTCCATCTATATCACAACCGATCCAACGCTTGTTGTAAATCCTCCCAAATATCTTCCCACGCTTCGAGCCCTACAGACAGACGAATGAGTTGGTCGGTTATCCCCATTTTCAAACGTTCCTCTTCAGGTACGACTGCATGGGTCATTGTTGCTGGATGCTGAATGAGTGATTCCGAATCACCTAAGCTGACAGCGATTTTAATTAATTGGCAATGATTTAAAAAGGCTTGGGCCTCTTCTTTTGTTCCATCAATTTCAAAGCTGATCATTCCACCAGGATGCTTCATTTGACGATTAGCCAGCTCATATTGTGGAAAATCCGGATCCCCAGGAAAGTACATCGTCTTTACTTTCGGATGCTTTTTCAGTTGGACTGCTATTTTTTTCGCATTTTCACAATGGCGATCAAGTCTCACTGGTAATGTTTTTAACCCTCTAATGAGCAACCAGGCATCGAATGGGCTAATGATTCCCCCAATATCTTTCAGCGTCGTCATGGCCATTTCACCCATTTCTTCCTTCCTGCCAACGACAATCCCAGCAATCACGTCACCATGTCCACCAATATATTTCGTTGCACTATGGATGACATAATCACATCCTAATGTTAATGGCTGCTGTAAGTACGGAGAACAAAACGTATTATCAACGACGACCGGGATGCCTTTTTCCTTTGCAACCCGAGAAACCATCTCTAAATCTACGAGCTTCATCGTCGGATTAATCGGTGTTTCAATATAAATACAGGTTGTATTATCGCGAATCGCTGCGCGGACCGTTTCTTCATCGGCAAAATGGATAAGATCATGCTGAATTTGATGCTTCTTTTTCATTAATTGCAGCAGCCCAAATGTACAGCCATATATTCCTTCCGAACAAAGAATGTGATCACCTGTTTTTGTTAAGTAAAAAAGAGTTGCAGATACAGCAGCCATTCCTGATCCGAAGGCAAGTGCGACCTCCCCTTTTTCCAAGGCTGCCATTCTTTCCTCAAGTACTTTTACGGTAGGATTTCCTAAACGTGAATAAACATACCCCTCCGACTCTCCCGCAAATCGACGTTCTCCCTCTGCGGCTGACGGAAATGTAAAGGTGGACGTTTGAAATAGCGGCGGAACAAGGCTGCCTTGATGTTGCAGCGAATCATATCCACTATGAATAACCTCTGTTTCAAATCTCTTTTGCTTCCCCATTTGTGTAACCTCCCCCTAAAAATATGAAGCTCTATATCTATCATATGCTAATTAAAAAGATAATGGAAGCGTTTTCACAATTAGGAAGGAGTGGTACATTGATAATTAAACTGATCATTTATAACTAAGCAATTGTTTTTTTGGTTTTACATTTCATCCCGCATTTACAAAGAATACTATGTTTCAAGTACTTTATTTTTGTATGACATATAGGACAAATCGTTTTGTTTATCATATTCAAACACTCCTTTTACACTACGATCACCTTATATAAAATATGCACTATTTAAAAATAGGTACCCGCCTGCGAACGGATACCTATTCTAACCTGAGAATTTGAGAATTAAATTGAGAATTGCTATACTACTTTTATAAATATGCTATTAAACTTCTTGAGGTAGAGGTAATCCTAGACCTTCAGCTATGCGATTTCCATATTCCGGATCTGCTTTATAAAAATGCTGAATTTGACGAAGCTTAATTTCTTCTACCTTCACAGGCTTCATTGCTTCAACGATATTTGCAACTAAGCGTGTACGCTCTTCCTCACTTAGCAAACGATACAAATCACCCGCTTGAGTATAATGGTCGAATTGATCATAAGCAACAGCATCCGCATATCCCGAAACAGCATAAGCAGCCTGTTTGTCTTCCGGTGATTCTGCCGGCCCATCGAAGCTATTTGGTTCGTAATATACGGAGCCTCCACCATTATTACCAAAACGCATTTGGCCATCACGTTGATAGTTATTCACTTCATTTTTCGGACGGTTGATTGGTAATTGATTATGGTTCGCACCTACACGGTAACGGTGGGCATCAGCATATGCAAACAAACGGCCTTGCAACATCTTATCTGGTGATACATCGACACCAGGTACTAATGTTCCAGGTGAGAATGTCGCTTGTTCGACTTCAGCAAAATAGTTTTCCGGATTACGATCAAGCACCATTCGACCGACTTCAATTAATGGATAGTCTTTTTGTGACCATACCTTCGTCACATCAAATGGATCAAAGCGATACGTATTAGCGTCCTCTAGAGGCATAATTTGTACATATAACTTCCATTCAGGAAAGTCTCCTTTTTCAATCGCATTAAATAGATCTTCTGTATGATAATCAGGATTTTCTCCCGCTAATTTAGCCGCTAAATCAGGTGCTAAGTTTTTCACACCTTGTTCAGTTCTAAAATGATATTTAATCCAAACGCCTTCGCCTTCTTCATTCACCCATTTAAATGTATGGCTTCCGTAGCCATGCATATGGCGGAATGTAGCAGGTATTCCACGGTCAGACATCAAAATCGTTACTTGATGTAAAGATTCAGGTGATAAAGACCAGAAATCCCAAATCGCTGTAGGGTTTTTCAAATGTGTTTGCGGATCACGCTTTTGTGTATGAATGAAATCAGGGAATTTGATTGCATCACGAATAAAGAAAACAGGGGTGTTATTCCCTACGATATCGTAGTTGCCATCCTCTGTATAAAATTTAACTGCAAAGCCGCGAGGATCACGAACTGTATCAGCAGAACCATTTTCACCAGCTACTGTTGAGAAACGGATGAATAATGGTGTACGTTTACCCACTCCATTAAATACTTTTGCTTTCGTGTATTGTGAAACATCATTTGTTACTTCAAAATATCCGTGTGCACCCGCACCTTTGGCATGAACAACACGTTCTGGTACACGTTCTCTATTAAAATGAGCTAATTTTTCTAGCAAATGTACATCTTGAATTAATGTTGGTCCACGGGAGCCAGCTGTCATTGAATTTTGATTATCTCCTACTGGTGCACCCCAACTTGTCGTTAGCTTCTTATTTGTACTCAATCAAATCACCTCATCAAGTTATTTTGACTATGAAACAATAATAACACTTATTAAAATAAAATCAATACTTTTTTATAATTATTATAATTTAGTAAGAAATACTAAATGATTACCTCTCTCTTTCCCACTACACATGTTATTCATAAGTACAAGATTTATGTCCAAAATAACAAATACTTATGGGTATTTATAAAAATTATTAAATTTACTAATGAAATATATAGAGCTAATCTAAAAGCAAGAACAGGGAGGGATTGGCGATGACAATCAATTTTCAGAATCCAAACGACCATTTTACCTATGCAAGAAGAGAAGCGGACTCTTCTTGGATACAATTTGTTAAGCAGATATGCGATATTAAAGGAAAAAGAGTGCTAGATATCGGTTGTGGCGGTGGAATTTATGCAAAAGCTCTAGCAGATATGGGGGCCTTGCATGTAACCTGCCTGGATTTTTCAGAAAAGATGCTTTCTGCTGCAAAAGTTAATTTGCAATCCTATCAAAATATTGAATTCAGGCTAGGCAATGCCTTACAAACGGGATTGCCTAGCCTAGTGAACAATACGATATCGTGCTCATACGTGCAGTTATCCATCATCTAAATGATATTGAAACTTGTTTTCAAGAAATCTTTCGTATATTAAAACGTGGAGGCTCATGCATGATTCAAGATCGTACACCTGATGATTGCTTAGTTGAAGGAAGTACTGAACATATTAGGGGATATTTTTTTACAAAATACCCACAGTTAGTAGAAAAGGAAATTTCGCGAAGACATTCCGGCGAGAATGTTCGTGATGCATTGAAGCACACTGGCTTTGAAACATTTTCTGAACATACATTGTGGGAAACAAGGAGGAACTATAAAACGCGGCAAGAACTTTTTGATGATGTAATAAATCGAACAGGTCGTTCCATCCTTCATGAGCTAAATGATTATCAATTGCAAGACCTAGTCGATTATCTGAAGGAAAAGTTACCCGGCCATCAACCGATTGTTGAAAAAGATCGTTGGACGATTTGGAAGGCGGATAAAAAATAATTATAAGATTGGTCTATTTCTTAATTTGATTCATTTTAGAAGAATGTATATACCTAGGCTTCCTTATACATTTTGGCGTTGAATCTATGAAAATGTATAAGGATCGGCTCTATGCTTATACATTTTTTCTTTCTTCCCATAAAAATTTATACGCATCCTCTCTTCTCTTATACATTTTTTCTTTCTCCCCATGAAAATCTATACGTATCCTCCCTTTCCTTATACATTTTTCCCTCTTCCCATGAAAATCTATACGCATCCTCCCTTTCCTTATACATTTTCCCTTCTTCCCATAAAAATCTATACGTATCCTCTCTTTCCTTATACATTTTTCCCTTCTTTCCATGAGAAACTATATGCATCCATTCCTTCCTTATACATTTTTCCCTTCTTTCCATGAAATCCTATCACAACTTCGTCTTGATATTAGCGGAACTAGAAAACAAAGCAATCAAAAAGACCAAATCGATATACGATTTGGTCCGTTTTATTCAATGTATTTTCATAAAATCAGGGACACCTACTTACATTTTCGCAAATTCATCCACCAATTCACTAAATTGCTTCAGCGCATTTTGTATCGGCTCTGGTGATGTTAAGTCGACACCTGTTTTTTTCAATAGTCCAAGCGGATAATCCGAACTTCCACTTTTCAAAAATTCAAGGTAGGATGCTAATGTTTCTTGGTCTCCTTTTAAAATTCTATCCGCTAAATGGATAGCAGATGCAAAGCCTGTTGCATATTTATAAACGTAAAATGGGCGATAGAAGTGAGGAATTCTCGACCAACCATATTTCACCTCATCATCGAAAACAACGCAATCTCCATTATATTCGCGGAATAATGATTCATAGATCTCACTGAACACGTTCGCATTTAATGCTTCTCCCTTTTCAGCTTTCTCATGAGTAATTTTTTCAAACTCGGCAAACATTACTTGGGTAAATAGTGTTCCTTTAAATTTATCAATAAAATGATTGATCAGGTATTTTCGCACTTTTTCATCCTCTACTTGTTCAAGTAAATAGTGAATGAGCAATACTTCATTTACTGTTGAAGCAACTTCTGCTACAAAAATGCTATATTTTGCTGTAATTTGCGGCTGAGTTTTATGTGAGAAGTGACTGTGCATTGCATGACCCATTTCATGCACGAGTGTAAATAAACTATTTAAGTCATCATGATGATTTAATAAGACAAATGGATGTACCCCATATACGCCTAAATTATAGGCACCTGTACGTTTTCCGGGTGTTTCCCGCACATCAATATATCTTGCATCTTTAAAGGACTCCAGTGTTCTCGTATACTCTTCCCCGAGTGGCGAAAGCGCTTTAAGCATCGTGGCATATGCTTGTTCAAAGCAGATGTCTTGTTCAGCCCCTTCCACTAGAGGAACAGATAAATCATATTGGCGCAGTTCCTCCACACCGAGCATTTCTTTACGTATTTCCGAGTAGCGATGCATTGGTGCGATATGCGCTTTAGTCGTTGCAATTAAATTTTCATATACTTCCTTTGGAACGGAATCACTAAATAATGCCTTTTCCAATGCGGAAGGATAGTTTCGCATTCGTGCAATCGTGGCATTATTTTTCACCGCTGCTGCTAAAGTGGATGCAATCGAGTTTTTCAATTGAACGTATGGTTGGTAATAGGCTTTATATGCTTCTTTTCGTTTGTCCCGATCCTTATTTTCAATCAGTTTGGAGTACATCCCTCGTGTAAGTTCTACTTTTTTCCCATCCTCATTGGTCACTTCTCCAAATTTAATATCTGCATTGTTTATCATGCTATATGTATGACTGGGTGATGAAAGTGCTTCTCCTAATTGCGAGATGACTTCTTCCTTTTCTTTACTTAACACATGTGCTTTATAGCGGTACGCTTCAAACAAATCCTTTTCAAAATAAGTTAAACCCTCTGCTTCTGCTATATACTTCTTTAATGTAGCTTCTTCCAAACTTAATAGAAATGGCATAAAAAAAGAAGTGGCCGCACTCAATTTTACACCTAATTGCTTGGTGCGATCTTGTAGTGACTGGGCAAATGAATTACGTGTATCAATATCTACTTGTAACATTGCATAGGCAGCTACTTTGTTAAAAGAAAAAGATACCTTTTCGTTTTCTGACAAATAGGATAATAAAGTTTGGCCATTATGGATATTCCCATCGTATTTCTTCAATCCTTCTGCCATTTGTCCGATCTTTTGTACATCTGCTTCCCACTCTTCTATAGAAGGATAAATATCCTCTAATTTCCACTTTTCACCCTCCGGCACATCACTTCTTGATGCATAGGTAATCATCAAAACACTCCCTTGTTTCTCGTAAATCTTTTACGTTGATACTATTTACTATAACCGATAACAACTCAAATAGTTAGAATTTTTCGTAAGTACATTTTCCTATTTTTTGGTGAACCTCTCCAAGTAAATCATAGATTTTGATGGAGCATCCCTTATCTTAAATACAGTACAAAATCAGCAGGTAAGACACCTTTCATGTCTCTAGCGCTTGATTCAGACTAATGAATGAAGACAAGGTTTGTTCAGTTCTTTTTGACAATTCAGGAACTTTTGCCTGAAGAGTCAACCATTTCTTTTCAGAAATGGATTTTTGAATGGCACGAATAAAATAACGGGCCCCTATATTATATGAAGCTTGTAAATCTGCATGATACACTTTTCCTGTTGTAAACGTAGCGAGGTCCTTTTTAGCATTTCGTTGCACTTTTCCAGAGCCATCAAATGCTAAAGCACTTGTATTTCGAGCGTTAATCCTTGAAATTCTCATTCCTAGGTAATGGGCCATTTCTTCGACTTTATTTTGTATTCCTTTCTTTCGCCAATATCGAAGTTTGAAACGCAGTTTTTTCGCACCCCAAAATCCTTTAGGCATTTTCATTTGATCAAGGTACTCAAATACAATCACATCACACCTATGCTCTTTAGCGAATGTAACAATTTCATGTGAAGTATCGTTCACGATTTGTTTTTGCAAACCGTTTATTCTCCTCCAAAAATTTGGTGCAGTAATCCTCCCTGAAATGGATTGTGCCTTCCTAAGTTTGTTTGTAATGGTATACAATCGGTCTTTTTCAATTGGCTGGTTAATGAATGTTCGTGCCAAGACAGTTCCTTTTGCATCCATCACTGAACAAACTGCAGATTGGTTGATTCCTAAATCTACTGCACATATTCGTTGGTCCTGTATTTTTGTATGATTTAATTTCACTTTCGACTCATAGCTAACATGTAGAAAGAACTTTTTCCCCACTTGGACAAGCTTTGGATTATTTTCTTTCCAGTTCCAGACCCCACGCTTGTATTCGTCCTGTGGTTTAAATTGAATCTCTTTCCAAATCCAATCATTTTGATGAAAGACTTTAATTTTTGCTGTAGTAAGAGAGGTCCTTTTGAACATGTTTCCTCGATAAAATACTGGAAATTCTTTGTGTTCTAGTTGTAATCTAGGAGGTTTTTTCTTGAACTTTTTCCCTTCTGAAAGAGCCATTTTCTTTTCTTCTTCCCAATTTTTTAGATTGGAACGATAGCTTTTGATTTTTCCAAAAGCGAAGGCAATGGCACTTCTTCTAAAATAAGAAGGAAATTTATAGAAAAGAAGATTGAACTCAGGGTACTTTGGTTGAGGGTTTGATTTTGTAACATGAATGAGCTTCTCGACAGCAGGGACAATCGTCTTCGTTGAGATGGAATCCAAATGATCAAACTCTTTATCGATGACATCCATGATGAATGTTAACGCTCGATTATAGATGTCTAGTGTCGAGTGGAAGATCTTTGAATGATTAATAATTTTGTATTTTAATGTTTTTACAATTTTCATTATCAAACCCTCCAAAAGGTTCCTTCCTATCTATCATAGCAAAATACGTTGTAAAGGCAATAAGGTATTTTGAATAAATAGTATATTTTGAAAACAATTTACTTTGAAGCTAAATAATACTGAAAACCAAATTTTTGTAGTAAAAGTTATATGGTATTAACCACTGACGGTGCAATGATTGAAAGAATAAAAAAGGATTTTTGAAAACCAAAGAAAAAGAAAGAATAAGCCCCTAATCCCCACTAAATCAAAGATTTTGAAGGGAAATGCGGCGCTTCTTTTTGTTTAATCGTTTTCGTAAAGCTTGTTGTTTTTGAAATAGACAATGAACCGTTCCTTTCCGCTACAATTATTTTAAAAAGAGCCTTGTAAAAAAGACAAATCGGATGATCTGCCTTTTTATTAATCGTATTATTCTTTTATAAAACTCCAACCATCTTCTTGATAAATCTTTCCTTCTTTCATTAATCTGCCTAATGCTCGTTTGAAAGCAGCTTTACTCATATTAAAACGGGCTGTGATGTCTTCTGGGTTACTTTTATCCCAATAAGGCATTTTGCCGCCGCGGCTTTGCATATAGGAAAAAATTTTTTCCGCATCCTCGTCTAATGCTTCATGACCACGGCTAAGAAGTGATACATTGATCGTGCCGTCTTCCTTCACATCAATAATCCGGCCTTCCACTTTTTGTCCTAGACGTGGTTCGTGTTTACGTTGTGTTTCGTGGATAAAACCGATATAGTTTTCATCTGTTAAAAGGAAGGTCCCAATCTTCAATAGACGGTAAGCCCAACCAGTAATATTTTTATTGAAGTCCTTACGTGTTGCTTTCTCCGCAACAGCCCGCATGACATCCTCGGCTGCTAATTTTCCAAATAAGCGTCCATTTTTATCTGTTTTCAACGAGCAGTACAGTCGATCTCCAATTGTCGGCCAAAGACTATGAAGTGCTGGAAGATCATCCTTCGATATGAGAATATCCTTTACAATCCCGATCGATACAAACACACCAAGCGATTCCTTCACTTCAACGACCTCTACCCAATCATATTTTCCAATTTGAACGGTCGGAATCGTCAAAGTTGCGGCTAATCGACCTTGATGATCCTGAAATAAAAAAACTGTCTGTGCTTCCTCTGGATCAAATTCGTCCGGAACTTCGCTATCATGAAGGAGTACATCCTCCTCCCCGTTTGTTAAAAAATAACCAAAAGGTGCTTCACGATCTACATCCAATGTTACTACCGTTCCCGCTTCAAGACTTGTCATATGTATATCCTACTCTCCTCAATAAATGTATGGAAGTAATTATAACATTGTTTTTCCCAAATTAAGAATAAAGAATCCATTTCAGTTGCAAAATAGATTTGAAAATTTTAAAGTGAGTGATGCCAATGAACAAAGAGAAGAATATCCATGTCAATGCCGATCCTCATTTCGATTCTAAATATGAAGGAATTGAAAATGACTCTTTCGGCGGTCCTCAAATGGGACTACGAATCGATAGAAAAGTGGCGGATAATCCGTTTCACGTTACGTCTTTAAAAGTTGATCCAGAAATGGAACGATTCTCAAAATGGTTTGATGGAAAAATACCTGGAAAGGAAAGTGAGGAAGAACAATGACACAATCAAAAGGCCAGAAAGAGCGGCAATGGACCGTTCGAAAACAATCACAAAACCCTCACGGAAAAATTAAATCACTTGAGGAAATTGCAGATGAGGTTACACCAACTAAGAAAAAGTGATTCGACACGATTTTAATGGTGCTTTCTTAAAAAATGCTGTAGAATTGCACTTTCGCTTATTTTTAATCAAACGTTTGATTAATAAACTTAGCCGAAAATGTTGTCGATTCACTTGAAAAAGTCAGCCATTCAAAGGCTGACTTTTTAATTTACTTTTTTAAATAGTTAATGACTTCGATGAGTGATTTTGCATAATCTTTATCGATCTTTCTGCTGCTATGCAATCTTACTTCAAGCTCAAGGGAATTTAAAAGTGTACATCTAACAATTTTCAACTTTGCTTTTTGTGCTGTTTGTGCTTTCGCTGAAAGACTTTTATATATCCCTTTATTTGTAATAAGTCCTTTTTCATACCCTTTATCAAGATATTCATCTAAATGATTCAAATCCATTTGTACAACAAAAGTGAATTCCTTCACACTTTCATTACCCGCTTGATCAACTGCTTTTACAACGATCGTGTGATTTCCACGTGCTAACGTGAAAGGTTCTACTTTAATTGGATTCGACACTTCGTTTCCATCCAAAGTAATTGTAACTTTAGCTACACCACTGCCTTCGTCCGTCACTTCTACGTTTTGTTCAAACGATTCGTACGGATAGATGCTTAATGGATTAATATCTTTAATTACTGGACCAGTTGCATCGGCAATTTTAAAATGATCAAAACTTAATGGTTTTAGCTGGTATACATCTTTAAAAATAGATGAGATCCCCGTGATATTTAGCACATCACCATTTTTATATTTTTTTGAAAACTCATCATAGGTAACACCCGTACGCTCATCGACACGAATTCGCGTTGATTTTCCATCCTTCGTTGCATCAAATTCAAACGCACGACCGGTAACCGCTAAATTTTCTACTTTCACATTTTCTAATTGTACAAGTTGACCTTGATTCGCATCTTTCAATTCAGTCACAACTTTTGCTTCAGGTACGGGTTTTGTTCCTGTTTTTTCAATTGCTACTGGATTTGTTAGCTCAAGTTCATTATTATACACTTCTGTTGTTGCAGTAATTTTTAAAACATCGCCAACTTGATAACCCGTTTCATTTTGGAAGACATAGATTCCGGCAGAATCATCCTGCAAATAGAACCCTTGTCCACCAAAGGCACCTGGTTTAGAAGTAACAACACCTTCAATCGTTACGGTTTTTCCAACCTGTGCTGTTCTTGCATCTTGAATTGAAATTTTTTCCGGTAAATTCGGTTTATCATCTGGCAATGGCTCAGCATTAACATTATCAACAGTTACCGCTTCTGTAATGATATTTTTGCTGCCGCTTTTTAGTCGTAAGCTTGCAGCACCTAATTTCGCAGGATTGATTTTTACAGTTAAATCCTTACTTGCGTGGCCCGTTTTATCAGCCGTAACGGAAAATTCCGAGCTATAATTGTAAGAAGTTGGCCACGTGCCGTCCTCATTTTGGAATTTCGCGATTTGCTCTCCACCAGTTAAATAGATCCCCGCTTTTAACCCTGAAACAGTTTGTCCTGGAGCTAAATGATCAACGGATACACGAATTTGGAATTCTTGTTGATTTGGCAACACAGCTTGGTGTACAAATGAATATTCCGCGTTTACTTCAGCAGGCTTGGATGACCCGTAAGATCCTGGAGCAAATGTACTGGAATCATACCACTTATAACCTGCAGCAGGTGGTGACCATGGCTCCGGTTGTGGTTCCGTTGACTTACTCGGAATTTCCATATCTAGAATTGGTGACTCTTTATCTAAAGGAATTTTCCCTTCGAAACTTGTATAATCTTCATCCACAGCTAACCAGTCAATTATATTTGTTAAAAGAACAGCATCATCTTGTTCTTTAAATCCATCATACGTTGTTTTCTTTGCACCGTTTTCTTCACGTACATATTTTGGAGTGGCATCCTCAACCGGGGAAGAATCACCAATAAATGCAGCTTTTCCTTTTCCAAGTTTTGAAATTGCTGCATAGGCGCCCTCATCCACACCGCCGCCAAAATATACACCTTGATCGACCGCATTATTCCATTTATCTTTAGAAGATAATGATGGAAGGTAAACTAGACCTTTTGCACGTTTTGGATCCGTAATAGCAACCGTGGACCCGGCATGGACCGCAACAGAATCAACACCACTAGTAATTCCAAAAGTACTATTTGGAGAAACGATTGTTGTTGCATTTACATCGCCGACCGCGTTATAGCGAAAACGAAGTCCAAAGTTATCAGATAACCAATCAGAGCTCTCTACACCTTGCATGGCAAGTGAGTTAGCTTCTTCAGTCGACATGCCTTTGGCAGGATTTTCGAATGCACCTCGACGATAGCCATTGAACACTTCAGAAGCATCCCAACGGTTTTTGTTACGATCCGCATTGTAGTGATCGGCAATAAAGAAAATACTTCCGCCTGTTTGTACATATTGAATCATTGCATTTTGTTCAGATTTTTTATACGGAATATTTGCTTCTCCAATCACAAATACATCATACGCTTTCAAATCATCATACGTAATTGGTGTCGTCTTACGAAGTTCTTTTACATAGTAACCTTTTTTTGCAATGGCATTTCCAAAATCAGAGAATCCCCCATCAATGACCCAGTCAGCCGCACCAGCTGTTTGACCGTGGGTGTTATCAAACAATACCTTTTTCCCATTATCATTCACAGGTTTAATCTCAGGTGCTGGATCATTCGGACCCTCAGCATGTACAGCTTGCAACCCAGACAGGGATGGCAAAGTTCCTACTACTAGAATTGCCATGACGACCTTTAAAAACAGGCTTTTTACCTTCTTCATATGTTACCTCCCATAGGAATTTAGTAATATGACACATTTTTCTACTAGATTCATAGAAATGTGACATACCTAAAACTACTTTAACAACATTTTTTTCATTCACATATAGGGCAAAACACCTGAAAAACGTAAAGATTTGATTAATAATTAGGACTATTATAATAGGCCTGAAAATAAACATACTTGAACAAAAAAAACAGTCTCATTATGTAAACGAGACTGTTTTTCTTTTCCGTTATTGTATGTGCAATTAAGCTAGTTGAGAAATGTTACTCAATAACCGGCAGAATTCTTGTTTCTTTGTCCATGTCTGAATGACAAAGCGGGCATTTCGGTTTTTCATCTAAACTGAACGCTTCTCTCATCCATCCTTGGCAGCTATCACTTGTACAGGACCAAACATTTGTTTCGACTTCGGGAACAGGCTCTTTCTGGCCTTTAAAATATGCCATAATGATTCTCCCTTCTATGTACTACTATTAGTATATCCTATTTAAGAAATTTAAGATATATTATTGAATTCTTTTTACATTTGAATGAATTTCATAATTCTTAGCCCTTGTGTATCAAGGGGTTTAAGAGATAAAAAAAGAAGTACCTCCCCAAATCTTGTATAATGGTAGTTGACCAGTAAGCCCCCATTCAAACAACGCATATAAATGATCAGCACCCCTTAGTACAATAATCGTATCAATTAAGGAGGTGCTTTTCCTATGTCACAACAAAAACTAACAATCGTCCCCGTTTCAATACAACCAGAAAAAAATATTATAACATCCACAACTTCGAAAGATCCTTCAAATAGCTTTTGCACAATCAAAATTGAAGCTGCTGAAATTTCCTTCTTCAACGGCGTAGATGAGCACATCATCCAAACGGTCATGAGGGAGTTGAAAAATCTATGAAACATGATTATACCAGTGTAAAAAACATTTATATTATTTGCGGTAAAACAGATATGAGGAAGGGAATTGATGGATTAGCAACGCTAATTCAAGATTCTTTCGAACTTGATCCATATGGAGATTCTATTTTCCTTTTCTCTGGTTGGAGTAAAGACCGTTATAAATGTTTATATTTTGATGGCGATGGTTTCGCCATGCTTTATAAGCGACTAGATGGAGGAAAACTTCAATGGCCAAAAGATGAAAATGAAGTACGTAAACTTTCGCAACAGGAGGTTCGCTGGTTGTTAGAAGGGTTGTCCATTCAGCAACCAAAGGCCATTCAAAAATCACAAAAAGGAGTATTCTAAACAAGCTAGAAATGTTGGTTTATAGCCATTTTCAACTTCGCTTTCTACGTTAAAAATGTTATAATATAACTAACTTATGGTGAACGAAAAGTGGTGAAATAAATGGTTAATACTTCTTCCAATAACAAGAATCCATATGGGAAATTAATTCGACTTCTCGAAGAACAATTGGCTCATTCAAATCAACAAAACAAAGACTTATCGAAAAAGCTAGATCAATCAACTAAACAGATTGAAGCGCTAACTGAACAAATTCGCCATTTAACAAAACTTTTATATGGATCGAAATCCGAAAAATCGAAATACAACGTACCAGATGGGCAAGGCTCATTATTTGATGATGACCCGGCTTTTAGCGAACCTGAGCACACAGAAGAACAAAGCCAACAGACAATCTCTTATACTGTTGTACGAAAAGTTAAATCAAAAAAACGAAATGATTCCTTGCATGATGGTATTGAAGTAGAAGCTATTCACCATCATCCGAAAAATACAATCTGTGACTGTTGCCAAGGGCAAATGATTGAAATTGGTAGTACACTTGTACGTGAAGAAGCAAAATTTATTCCTGCAAAAATGATGAAAGTACAGCACATTGAACATGCGTATGAATGTAAAGACTGCAAAGTTGATTCATCACAGCCAGCACAAATCAAACGCGGGAAAGCACCACAACCAGCGATTCAGCGTAGCATCGCAAGTCCTAGCGTACTTGCCAAAGTCATCTATGATAAATTTGCACAATATTTACCTCTTTACCGTCAGGTAAAGGAATGGAATCGCTATGGACTGAATACCAATGATAAAAACCTATCGAATTGGGTTATCCGTGTAGCACATGATTGGCTGTTACCTGTATACGAACGAATGAAAGAGTTGATGATGGCAAAATCGGTTTTGCATGTCGATGAAACATACGGACAAATTATCAACCGATCCGATGGGAAATCTGGCCAAGCCAATGCGTATAATTGGGTGTTTCGAAGTGTGCCAAGCCAAGGGCCAACAATGACTCTCTTTCAAAGCGCATTATCTCGAGCTCGATCTGTCCTTGAAAGTTTTATTGAAGGCTTTTCTGGAACGATTGTGTGTGATGGTTATTCTGCTTATGATAAGTTGGAAGGCGTTAATTTCGCAAATTGTTGGGCGCATGTTCGTCGTTATTGGCTGAAAGCTGATAGCAAAAATGGTAGAATCGGTGTGAAATATTGTGATGATTTATATCGACTAGAAAGGCAATTTAAACGTTTGTCTCCGAGTAAACGAAGAAAAAAACGTCAAAAGTACTCGAAGCCAATCGTGGAGGAATTCCTTCACTGGGTTGAAACATCACCATTTTACGGAAAAAATGCGTTAGCAAAAGCAGCTGAATACACATTAAACAGGGCAAATGGACTCAAATTATTCCTGAATGATGGGCGAATTGAAATGGATAATAATCCAGCCGAGAACGCCATCCGTCCCAACGTTATAGGAAGAAAAAATTGGCTCTTTAGTGTAAGTGAAGCTGGTGCAAAAGCGAATGCCATCTGTTTAAGTATTGCTGAAACTGCCAAAAGTAACGGCGTTGATTTCTATGAATATATAAAGAAACTTTTTACGGATTTACCAAATCTCGGCGTCCAACAAAACCCTGAAATTTTAGATCAATACATGCCCTGGTCAAAAATGATTCAGGCAGAATGTAGCAAATAAATGAAATAGCCGTAATTCGATTAAAAAAAGTCAGAATTTACGGCTATTTACGATGCGTACCGAAAGGTACACTTATTTTTTATAATTCGGGCTTACGTTGACCACAAACCATAAAAAGACTGGAGGAGTACTTCTTATGACTATTATACGACAACCTAGCCTATTTGGCATACAGGAATTATTTGACATGGAACCTACCCAAAAATATGAAGCCATTATTTCAGCGGTAGATTTGGATTCGATGTACCATCAAGTGGCGAAAAAATCACGGTTGGGTGCACCGGAAGAACTAAACTATGCAGCCATGATTATCTCCACCTTTGTAAGATACATAGAGCGCATCCCTACGATGAAGGATCTTATAAAACGTCTTCATGATGATCTAGCTTTTAAGTTAAATTGTGGCTTTTTGGTTTCTGATCATGTGCCTTCAGAATCCTCCTATTCACGTCTCATAACGAAATTGGAGGAAAGCGATATCCTTGAGAAAGAACAAGAAAAAGTGGTCCTCCAGGCTATTGCAGAAGGTTTCATCACGGATGATACAGTAGCCATTGATGCAACCCATTTTGAAGCACGAGACCAAGCGCAGCCAAAAGAAGAAAAGCCAAAATCTGAACCCCAAAAACGTGGTCGGAAATCAAAAGATGAGCGTGACGGGTGGCTTAAAGAACAAGCTGAAACGGAAGCCAATTTACCTTTATATGATAGAAAAATTGTGCAAAAATTCAATTAGATGTTCCCTAGCCGAACTACGTGCCGAAGTTCCCAAGACCCTAAATGGGGCGTGAAAAAGAACTCAGAAGGACAAAATGTTTTTGGTTTGGCTACAAAGGTCATTTAGCCGTTGGTACATCAAGCCAATACATTCTACAGGCTCTTTTTTCATCTGGGAGTCTAAATGATGGTAAGGCAAATATCCCTTTACTGAAAGGAATTCAGGAACGCCTTCACCTTCCATTACGTTATCAAACAATGGATGCGGGCTATGACTATGAACCCATATACGAGCAGGTACATCGAATGGGACAACAATCCGTCATCGCGTATAATAAGCGAAATGAAGGGGAAATCATTGGCTATGATAAACACTTTGCCCCAACTTGTTTCAGAGAGCATTCTTATCGTTATGATAGTTTTGATCCTAAATATGAAACATTGAAATACACAAGACCAAAGGAATGCAAACGACTGTCCCTTAGCTAATGAAGGTATTTGCCAAAAGGTTTATAAAGTGAAAATCACTTCAGACCTTCGCAGATATACCGCACCAGCACGCGGGTCACAAGCATGGAAAAACATTTTCAAACGTCGTACTGCCGTAGAACGGGTTAATGCCTATCTGAAAGAATTCTTTCAACTGAACAATGTTCGCTATCGTACTGGGAAACGTGCAAAAATTCATTTTGACATGGTAACCCTTATTTATAATGCTTCAAAGTTAGCCGCAGACCGAATTAATGTACAATTAAATCAGCAACAAGTAGCATGATTTCTGTTTTTAAAAATATATTTTAGAAATTCTGTAGGATTCTGTATTTTTAAAAAGAGCAATTATGAAATTGACTCATTTTAGTAAAATTTCTCAGGCAAATGCGAAGGGGCTCCTTGATTAGCCCCGACAAGCAAAAGGAAATCAGCATACTTGCCGATTTCCTTAATTATTAGTTTACAACCAAGCTGCTCCAACGATAATAAGAAGGATGAATAATACTACGATTAGTGCAAATCCGCCACCTCTGTAACCGACACCGTAGCCATATCCTCCATAACCGCCGCAGCCGCAACCGTAGCCTCCGTAACCAAACATTAATCGATCCACTCCTTTAATATAATTTTGTTAGTACAGATACGCTGCTCCAACAATTATTAACAAAATAAATAGGACAACGAGCAATGCAAATCCTGTTCCAAATCCAGCTCCACCCATTTATAACCACCTCCTCTTTCCTTTACACTTATAGACTATGGAAAAATGACTCAGTGCGATTGGGGATATGACTATTTTTTAAAAATTTAGGCTCTTTTAAAAGTGCTATTCAGTCATGGTGAAATTTCTATAAAAATGGACAGCTTCCGATAAGAAAGCTGCCCTTTTTCGTATTTTTTTCAGATCCTTTTTGCTAATAGCATCAGTGTCATATCATCCATTGGTGGATTATGTAGTCCTGCCCTAACATCTCGATAATACCGCTGCAAAGGACTTTTTTCTGACAAGCTTCTTGCACCGACAATGCGCATCGCAAGATCAACAATTTCTACTGCCTGATTCGTCACCGCTAATTTAACCGCCCCAAGTTCCGGTCCCATTTGATTTTGTATTTCCGGTGAGGATTCATCCCACATTTTTGCTACTGAATATAAAAAGTGACGAGATTGCATAAGTTTCAGCTCGATTTCTCCTAATTTATGTTGGATGGCAGGTAACTCAAAAATAGGGTGAGACAAACTATTCGGCGTGTAATTTTTTGCGAAAAGAACTGCCTCCCGCTTTGCCGCTTCTGCTATTCCTAAATAACAGGCAGGAATATGAAGCAGATAGCCAGTCGCTGCCTTTTTGCGATTAGAAAGTTTTTCAGTTAAGTAGTCTAAAGGAATGCTCACATTTTCTAACACTAAATCATGACTCCCAGATGCTCTCATGGCCACACTATCCCATGTTTCCTTAATAGAAACGCCGTCTGAGTCTCGGGGAATTAAAAAGAAGGCAACATCATTTGTTTCCTCGATCGTTGCAGAAACAACAAAAAAATCCAGCATTGGCGCCATCGTTGAAAATGTCTTTCTTCCATTAATTAGCCATTTATCTCCAAGTTTCACCGCGCTTGTGAGCGGTTTTCCGCCTCTTGTTGGGCTTCCTGTTTGTTCTTCTGTTGCACACACATTAAGTAGCGCCCCCTCGCTCACTTTCCGACAAATATAGGAAAATAGTTTTTCCTCCCACGGACGGTTTTTTGTTAAATTCATCATTAGTCCCATATGCCAGCCGATGGATAAAGCAGTTGCGCCATCACCGATAGCAATTTCCTCCTGATATCGAACAAACTCGTATAAAGGAATCTCTCCCCCGCCAAACATCTTAGGTGCAGTAAGTTGTGTATAGTTGATCCCTTTCAAATCGCGGATATTTTCAAATGGAAAACGTCCTTCTTGGTCATTTTTTACTGCACGTTTTTTAAAAACAGGAATAAATTCTCTAATTGCATCCAACCGTTCATCTATCGTTTGTAAAGCTAGTAAATCCATTGACTGCACCTCTCTCATCAAAACTATATCTTCATTTTAACGATTCTTATATTTAATTTCTACTGAATAGGTCGGAATTAAGTGAAATAAAATAGATACAAATTTTCAAAATGAGACCCTTTATAAATGGTAAAATAAAATAAAAAAGGTAGTTCGCCATGATTATTCTTATATTCCTATTGATTGCAGCGCCCATTACTGTATTTATTCACGAGCTTGGTCATGCATTAGGTTCCTATTTGATGAAAGCAGACAAAATTGAACTGAATATTGGTGCTGGACCTAAACTGTTTTCTATTCAGAATAGAAAATGGACGATTTGTATATATATTTTCTATATGCTGGGAGCTCACACTGCAAGTGAACGATATCCATATTTTTCAAAAACGGAGCAGATTGTGATTTCAGCGTTCGGACCTTTGCTTAACGGTGTTATTGGGCTGATTGTCCAGCAATGGAACCCTGTTGATCATTTAGGAATCTGTCAATTATTTGCACTATTTAACTTCTGGCTTTTCTTTATTAATCTCATCCCATTTCGATTTGGGGTAAGACAGTCGGATGGATATACGATTTTAAAAGCTATGCGGCAAAAATAAAAGGGTCAAGAACATCGCTTGACCCTAACATTTTTACATATAATGAATATTATTTTTATTTTTTTCTAAAACCTTTTTATTGAATTCATCCCCACCGTCGACATTCGCGCTATGAAATACTGGCGGAGTAACTCCAGCTTTTAATAGATTATTAACGGTTTCAATTACAATCGAATTCACGATAAACGATCCGATAATGGTTGAAGTAGGGCCAATTTTTTGATCCATTCCTTCTAAAAGCATAGAGGAATCTTCAAAATCTCCACAATTATCAATAACAATATCAACGACTTCATACAGATTTTTTCCACTTTCATGTCTGGATGAAACTTGAGAGGAATACGTAATATTGGTAAGCCCAATCGTTGTTAACCCTTTTTCCTTAGCCGCTAGTGCCATATCAACTGATACCGGATTTCTACCAGAAACGGAATGGATTAATATTGTGTCTCCACTTTTTGCTGCAGTAGAATTGAAGATTTCCTTTCCAAATCCATTCATTCTTTCCATTTGTGATGTTAATGTAACTGGACGGGTATTTAACATTAATGTCGGATTAAGAATTGGGTTAATAACAGCTAAGCCGCCTGTACGGTAAAACAACTCTTCTGCAATAATTCCAGCATGAGATGCCCCAAACACATAAATCGTGTTTCCATTTTTAATAGATTCAGAGAAAGCTTTTGCTGCCTTTAGAATCTGATCATATTGGGTGTCTAGTACTTGTGCTGTAATCTTATTTACATGTTGATAATATTCTTGAACATAGTTTCTCAAGTTCAAACGCCTCCACTAAAATAATTTTCCGAGAGCCCCAGAAATAAATGCCCATAAAGATAAATCATTTCCTCCGAACACGATAATCCATTCTGATACAGTATGCTGTAAGAACGGTATCGAAATTCCCACGAGTAAAATCATCAATACACCCGCAACCGCTGATCCAATAATCGCACCTCTTAAACCACCGGTTCCATTACCGATAACCGCAGCTGTCCCAATTTCAAAGAAACATGTAATCGTTAAAGGAACAATGGCATATGGAAATAAACCAGTTCCACCTATGATAAATAAGGTAATTGTTGAAGTTACCATTGAAACGAGGAAACCGATAATAACGGCATTTGGTGCAAATGGGAAAATAATTGGACAATCCAATGCTGGCACAGCATTCGGAATGACTTTATCAGAAATCCCTTTAAATGCTGGAATAATTTCAGAAAGCATCATACGTACACCTTGAAGTAGGATCGTTAAACCAGCTCCAAATAAAACACCTTGTAATAATGAAAAGGTTACTAAACTTTTATCTTCTCCAAAGATTTTGTCTACTTGATCGCCGCCGATTAAAAAGCCGACAATTAAGTACACGATAAACATAACTAATGAAGAAGTAATTGTGATTTCACGTAAAAATTCGATTTGCTTAGGAAACTTAATGTCCTCAGTTGATTTTTTCTTATTTCCAAAGGCCATTCCAAGAAGTCCTGAAACAATGGATAATCCAATTGTCGGATGACCAAGTGTAAATGAATCTCCACCTGTTACTTTTTTAACAAATGGTTTAATTAGTGCTGGTGCAATTATGAAATATAACGCAGCAAATATAGTAGCGAAGATAACAATTCCTGCACCCTTTAAGCCACTTTCAACCGCTGTTGCAGTGAAAACAAATGGGAACCAAAACAACATATGCCCGGTTAGGAATACATTTTTCAATGGAGTAAAACGAGCAACGATAATATTTATTAAAAAGGCAAGAAGCATTGACAGCCCGATTTGACTTCCATAAGTACTAAGAAATTTATCTGCTCCAATAGGATGTAAAGATTTTTCCGCTGGAATTTTATATAGATCATTAAATGCATCAGATAATGGTGTGATTGAGCTTATTAAAATATTTGTACCTTGTGTCAATATGACAACACCAATAACAGTTTTTAATGTTCCACTAATAATATCTGAAAAGTTTTTCCTTTGAATAATTAATCCAAGGGCCGCAATTATTCCTAAGAATAGTGCGGGCTCACGTAGGATTTGGTTAACAATAAAGTTAATAATTTGCATAGTCTATTATCCCCTTTGAATTATGAAAGCAAGCTTTGAATAACAGGCAATCCTTTTTCTTTGATTTCATTTTTATCAATAAAATTATTTACTTTAACGACTGGAACCGTTGCAGTTTGCGATAATTTTTCTCCTAACTCATTAGAAGTAAAAATAATGTCACAAGGAGTTGATGCCGCAGAACCAACATCTGCTGTAGAAACCTTTGCAGTCATTCCTTCTTCCTTCAATACCTCGTCAATTTTCATTTTTAATACCATTGAAGACCCTACGCCAAATCCACAAACAGCAATTATGTTTAAATTTTTCATGATTATCATTCTCCTTTAAATTCATTATTTAAAATCTGAAATACCTCTTCATTACTATTACTATTATTTAAAACACTTAAAACCGTATCCTTATCTAACAAACTCGCTAAATTAGTCAGCTGTTCTAAATGTCCGCCACTTTCAGTCGCACAAAAGGCAAAAACAATATTTACCGGATCATTGTGCTCGCTTCCAAAAGCGACAGGTTGTTTCAGCGTAATGACACTAATATCATTTCTTTTTACTTTGTCGCTAGGTCTTGCATGGGCAAGAGCAATATGAGGGGCAATTACAATATATGGTCCCAATTCATGAATAGCATTCACCATATCCTCAATATAGTCGGAACCAATACTTTTATTTGCTAGAAGTAATTGCCCGGCCTTCCGAATCGCTTCCTCCCAATTTGCTACCTCTTGCTGAACTTGAATGTTTTGCATCTTTATCAGTTGAGACATATCAAACATCACCTTGCTGTTTCATTATTTAATTTCAAAATTTCTTGAATGCGTTTTGAGCTTTTTAAGATTTCCAAATTATTGTTTTCCTCGAGAATTTGGACAAGTTGAATAAATAAGTCGGACTCAGACATTGTAGAACAGATAACAAATATTAGTTGAACCATTACCTTCTCCGAATCGCCAAACGGGATTGGTTTATCTAATGCAAGAAGACTTGCGCCATCCTTCAATACACCTTCCTTTGAAGATGCATGTACAATAGCCACTTCTGGAATAAACACCATATATGGACCTAATTCCTCAACTGCACGAATCATTGCATGAGTATACTGATTGGTTATAAAGCCATTTTCTATAAGTGATTGACTAGCAAGTCTAATCGCATTTCTCCAGCTATCCACATCCCCATGTAATTGAATATGGTTCATTGGAATAAGATCACCTAACTCATGGTAATCCTTTAAAGGTAGCTCTGTTCGAATCAATTCGTCCATTTGCTTTTGATACGTTTTCTTAAAAACTAGTTTTTTTAAGGTCATCAGTTCTTCAGGTTCCAAAAGTGGATTAACGACTACAACCTCATAATCCTTTATCGTTAAAGGTACGGTTGAGATAATAAAATCAAACTCTTGATCCATGTATCGATCAAGGTGTGCCATACTAATTGGTCCGAAAGCCTTTAACTCTGGAAGCATTATCTTTAATCGAGTGGCCAATAACGAAGAAGTCGCTAATCCTGATCCGCAAACAACTAACGCTGTAGGCATATATCCTGAAAAGGAGTGTCTTTCATAACTCGCACCTAAATGCATAGCAATATAGGCTATCTCCTCTTCCGGTAATTGAAAATGATACAATTCTTCAATTTTCAATAATGCTTTACGAGTAATTTCAAAGATAAAACGATATTTGTACTTTACTTGCTCCGTTAAAGGGTTTTCAATTTTTTGGTGATTGAAAAGTCGATGCAAGGCAACCTGCAGATGCACCATTAAACCATTCATAAACTCTAAATCCTGTTTAAAATTGATTCCTAAGCGTTTTTCCACTTCAGTCGCAAATAAATAAGTGATTTGGTACGCATCTTCTTGCTTACTGAAAGGAACATCTCCTATCGGATAAACAGACACTTTAGCTCCCTTTACTTGTTTCAATAAATATACAACTTCATCGTCCTCAAGAGTGATGTGAAAGATGGACTGATATATTTCTTTTAATTGCTGAAAATCCTTTGTCTTTAAAAATTCCTTTTTCTCAACAAATGGATAGTCAGCGATATACCCTCTTTGTAATCGAGTATGTTGAAAACAAAGAATTAAATAAAGCTCGTCTAATGAATCGTCACTAAATTGAATAGATAAATGGTTCTCAAAGTCCTTCGTAAACCTTTTAGACAAATGAAGCAGTTCCTCATCAAACTGCTGAAAGATATACTGCTTTGATAGTGCTGATAATGTAATTGCTTCATTAAATAAGGATGCAAAAGCATTTCGAATATCTAATTCATTTCCAACAGGAGATATCCCACGAGAAGGTTTTTTCTCGACCTTTACACCGTATTGATTAAACAGTTCTTCCACGTTCTCCATATATTGAAAAACTCTATTTTTACTTATTTGAAACGTTTCACCTAGGCTTTCAAGGGTGGTATTCTGTTCTAAAAGAATTTGAATACTGAGCATATAGATGAGATCCTTTTTCGTTACTACATAATGATTTAACTGTAAAAGCTCATTTATTATCCTTGAAGTCTTTTCAGGACTTATCTCGAGGTATATTCCTTTTCCAGGCTTCCGAATTAAGGTAACATCATATTCTTTTAAGAAACTTTCAATAAAGTCGAGATCATACCTTATCGTTCTTTCACTTACTTCATACAACTCAGCTAACTGCTTGACATTAATATAATCCGCTTGACCTAAAAGCTGTTTCAGAATATCCATCTGTCGTTTCGTTAAGGAAATCATCTGCTCACATCCTTTACATTTTTATTGTAATCCTTTTCAACCGCCACATTAATAACTAAGTATTTCCGCAGATGTGGCAATAAAAAAAATAAGTCATCTATACTCGATGACTTATCCACTATACTACATACATATTTATCTCCAACTACAATGCTATTTATTTTCGCCTTCTTGATCTAACCCTTTTTCTAATTGTTGCATTCTAATATCGAACAAACTTTGTTCATATCCCGTATTGATCTTGGATTCAAGTTGCTCCATGTAGCGCTCTGTTTCCTCGAAACGATTGGTAGCTTTACCAACAACTGATTGATCAAGGACAGTGTTAACTTTGGCGTTCGCTTTCATTGCATTTTCTTTCCCCATCAATTCCATCCGTTTAAAATGCATATCCTTTAATTTCAGCTTCATTTCGCGATGTCTCTTTTCAAGGTCTTCTAATTGGACTGTCACTTGTGTGTAGGCCTCTTTCAATCGAGTGACTTGATCATTGTACATTGCTTCTTCATGTATCGCTGTTTCATAAAGGGATTCTTCGTTAGCTGCTAATGCGATTTTCGCTTGTTTTTTTCTTTTTTCCGCCATAAATTCAGCCTGTTGCAATTCACGGTAAAATTCTTCTTTCAACATATACTGTCTCTCAATTAATTTGCCTACTTTATTTGTTTCATTTTCACTTTCACGTAGATATTGATTCAATAATGCGATTGGATTTTTCTCTTCCTTCTTATCCATTACGGCGTTAAGGTCAGCTAATACGGTGTTTTTAATTTTTTCGAATAATGTTGTCATTTTTATAATCTCCTTTTTAAAATTTTCCTTTAATGTCATTCCATTGTTGGTCAAAGCTTGTAAATGGATCTTTCGATGATTGGGTTGGCTTTTCTTCCTTTTTCCAATTTTTATATCCTACATAAAGAAGGTATAAAGCTAATATCCCCGCAATTGCTGGTAGATTTGAAAAAGTAGCACCTACAGCAATTACCCCAATAATCGCCCATAACAATTTCCCTCCAAATGAATCGGATTTTAGAAATTGCTTCAGTGAAAAATAGGCAATCGCCACACTAACTGCTAATCCGATAATATTTCCTATACTCGCTAAAGCAACAATCCCTAACACACCCGCTAAAATAAACATCAAGAATTTTTTCATTTTCATTTCCCCTTTCGATACTTTAATGATAATGAAATCCTTTCAATCGATTAACAATCTCGAGCTTTATTTTTTTATCGGACTTAAGGCTTAATTAGCGAAAAAATTTTCAGTAATAATATGAAAGGACAACCTTCTAAACACAGAAAGGTTGTCCTTTTTCTTTTGAAATAGTTCATTTTTAATTATTTTCTACCGCTTCTACAACGATTCAGTCTTTAGCCATTAATTGTCTTCTCTTCTTCCCATGAAATCCGCTGTTAAAAAATCGTATGGGAGATGGAATTTTTCATTATTTATCAATAATTCTTGCAAATCATCCTCATCTTTGACGCTTTCTTTAATTTTATCCATTTCCTTATGGATATTCTCCATTTTCCTATCTAGTAAAGTAGAAGAAATTGCTGCGTCTTTTAAATCATCTTTAATTTTTTGGGGAACCTCTTTATTGTATTTATAATAAATTTTATGCTCCAAACTCGCCCAAAAATCCATTGCGATTGTACGAATTTGAATCTCTACATATACTCGTTCTTCTCTATCAGACATAAAGATAGGAATTTTGATAATTAAATGTAAACTTTGATAGCCATTAGGCTTAGGATTTTTTATATAATCCTTCACCTCAACTACTTCTATATCCTTCTGATTTTGTAACATGTTGCT
Source organism: Heyndrickxia sporothermodurans (assembly GCA_016756695.1). Taxonomy (GTDB): domain Bacteria; phylum Bacillota; class Bacilli; order Bacillales; family Bacillaceae_C; genus Heyndrickxia; species Heyndrickxia sporothermodurans. Next base: position 1,897,012 of record CP066701.1, on the reverse strand, counting down.
GATTTCATAAATGTCCGATATAAAGGAACAAGTAATTCGAACCCCAGCTATGTCACGTACCTTTTCCTTTATTGTAGGTAATGAAAAATCATATCCTCTTTTCTTAACCTTTTTTAATATGCTTTTCGGAGATTTTATCCGCGACTTTACGTGTTCAATCGGATTATAATCATGCATAATTTGAAATTCTTGTTTTAAAATGTCAATTTTCGTATTTATTTCATCCAAAGCAAATTTATATCCCATCATAAATCGAAGTATTTCAGTTTTCATGAATTTCATTTGCTTTCTATCATCGATTTCTATTACTCCCATTTCATTTTTCTCCTTTATGCTAAAAACACTATATCTATATATTAGTTTTGTTCCATTTTTATCATTGGTCTTTTACACATTGTGACATTTATTCCTTGCTTCTGTAATTTAGAAATTAACTTTTTTACATTCTTCAGATAAATTGACTTTTCCTTCATCTGTATTCACATTATTATGACACGGTGTCATTATTATGTATTTAAATATTAAATGACACTGTGTCATTTGTCAACAGAGTGCATCCACTATGCCATTTCAAATTTCGCTCTATTTTCGATATAATATATAAACCTACTTACTCAAAAAAGGCAAATTAAATTCATTCAGGTTTGAAACTCCGTCAATCAGCTTAACGATTTCTTTGATCTCAAATCCTCTACCTTCTTGATAAAACACTGAAGATGTATTATCTGACCTATGTTGCACGTGAATAACTGGCCAATTGATTTCTCGCCAGTACTTTAGTATTTTTCTTATATTTAATTCTGCTTCTGGATTATTTCGTAGTCCCCATTTTTCATCTTCAATTGCTTTTTGTACATCATTAATACTTAATGCTGCATTATGCATATTGTGCCTGCTGAATGATACGAATTTTTCTTTGTAAAATATATTAAATGTAACAAACTTTTCCTGTTAGTTACACAAGAAAAATGGACTTCCTCCCCAACCTGTCCTACTAAACATAACAGGTGTAGCAATATTATTATGTTGTCATAGATTCTAATTTCATAATGGCTCCAAAATACTGGGAAGCGGTAGTAAAAGTAATAAACGAAAGTAGCTCACTAATTTCTGCTTCCGAAAAATACCCTCTCAATATATCAAATTGAGCATCTGATATATCCCCTTTTTGTTTTATAAAAACCTCAGCAAAACCTACTGCAATAGATATTTTTTCATCGAACAAATGAGGTTCAGGTTTTCCTTTTGCCTTGCAATACTCACAACCATTACTATGCGCTAACGTTCTCCTAACTTGTTCCTTTAGTTGAGATGATAGATTCATATCTTTTCCCAGCACTTCCCCTAATTGATTCCATCCATTTAAGATATCTATATTATGGCCTAAAAGTCTTTGAAAAGGTGTCTCTCCAAATTCAGATTCATTAATTCTTGCCATCATTACTACCTCCTTGTAGTATTAACTTTACCGAATAACTTTAAATAATCACATTAAATATTACATTCATTTTACATATATTCTTTTAAAAACTAATGCAAATTGGAGGATTTTATTAAAAATGCAAATTGATACAATTGATAAGAAAATTATTGATGAATTAAGCAAAAATAGTCGATTATCGATGAGTGAACTTGGAAGAAGAATTAATTTATCTTCCCCATCTGTAACAGAGCGGGTAAGGCGAATGGAATCATTTGGAGTAATAAAGAGATATACATTAGAGGTTGACTACGGTAAACTAGGGCTCCCTATTCAATGCATTATAGAAGCAACTATCAAAAATGGCGATTATCAATCTTTTAAGAAATATATTGAGGGTCTTTCAAATGTAGAGTTTTGTTACCGAATTGCTGGAAATGCTTGCTATATGCTTAAAATGCAATTCGAGACATTTGCTAAAGCAGAAGAATTTATTGATGATGTAAATCCTTATGCTCATACGGTAACACATTTCATTTTTTCTAAAATTGAGACGAACTTAAGAATCGGATCGGACTGATTTTAATCAATCAATGTACACCTATCTACCTATGATGCTTAATAACGTTATGGAAATTTAATAAAACTGAATAGTGGTCTCCAAATTGTAGAGAAGAGCGATTATTTATTGTAATTGAAATGAAAAAGGAAATTCAAAATAATGTTTAAAGGGGCTGGGACATAACTAGCTTCAAATATGGTATAATTTTTAAACTTAAGGATCCTTCTTTCTGTATAATTTTGTTGTGGTGACTTAATTTTATCAGAAGTGGTCCTTATTTTTATTCAAAAAATAATTAAAGCCGGTGAAAATTTACTTGTCGTAAAATTTCACCGGCTTTTTCATCTCAGAGGTGGGTTTTGTCCCAACCTCTTTTTCTCATAGGATTTAAATCTATTAGACAAACATGGATTTTCTATTTTTCTATATGTTTGTCCATTCCTTAAAATTAAGATTTACATAATGTAATAGTGGATAGATATAGTATCCATTTTAAGAGTAGGAGGTGTTCAAAATGGGAGGCACTGGTATGGGATTTGCTTTAATCGTAGTATTGTTCATCCTCCTTATCATTGTAGGAACTTCTTTCTCTGGAGGCGGTTATTAATGTCTTAAGTGCAATTAATATTAATAGAACTAGGGGGTGACTAATAAATGTCTTATGGTTACGGTGGTTATAGCTATGGGGGAACATCTTATGGTGGTAGCTCCTTCGTTTTAATCGTTGTGTTGTTTATTTTGCTTATCATTGTAGGAACTTCTTTTTGGTCATAATGAGTGAATAAATATGAAGTGAACTTCCCTCTAAAAGGACAGCTGCTTCTGTCCTTTTGTTTAACACAAAAAGATAGGAAGTGGAAAAATGAATCCAATGAATTTTCCACAGCTTTACAAATCAAGGGAAGGTGGAGTAGCTTAATGGATATTCCGATTACAGGTTTAATTTTTCATTCACCTAATTCTAATTTGGATTCTGAGCATTCACATGTTTTATATCTTACTTCGTGGGATGGGAGGCCTCTTCATAAACATCATTTTTCCGGTGTGACTTCTTTTAACGTTGGACATGAGATAGATATGCAGGTACAACTAAACCTGCTCCAAGTGGAGTTCCTCATACACATGAATACTTTACAGTTACATCCTTTGATGATGGACATAAACATGAAATTCGAGGTGTCACAGGACCGGCAATTGCCTTGCCCGATGGAGGCCATTACCATAAATTTCATGGCGTAACCACAGTTAACGGCTCCCACCCTCATTCACATAAATATAGTGGCAATACTAGTCCAAGTAGCTAAGGCCGTTTAAGAATTATTGTAAATACAAAAATGAACTACAATTAACGTAATGTTAAATCCAATTATGATGTATATACCTACTCTATATATTTTTATGATTCATATAAAAATCTGCTTGGACTAACATATACTTTTTTCTAAACTCATCCAACAGAAGCGCTAATTTTATACTTAACTAAATATACAGGCATACATAATAGAAACCTCTAAGATTAGTCCAGAGGCTTTTTTTCATAAAAGTTGTCGTAATGTTATATATTCACCAGATTAGGGATTTAAGTTTTTAATAACTTATAAAAAAGATTTTATTATTTCATATAATAAGATATTAGAAATAGAGATCGTTACAGGAAGAGGCATTTGCCGACCTTTTTTAATATACTGACTTAATAAAGTGAGAAAAAGGGCATTCGAATGAGTTCAATTCGATTGCCCTTTTCTATAAACTTATACAACTTTACTCAAAACTAATTACTAATTCATATTTTGTTCAAACATAAGCCTTCATTTTACGAAAACCTAGAGTTGAGGTCACAATTTCAACTATTTATATTGTAATCATTATGGCGGAGAAGGTGGGATTTGAACCCACGCGGGCTGTTAACCCCTAACGCATTTCGAGTGCGTCCCCTTCAGCCTCTTGGGTACTTCTCCAATTTACTTTTATTATATAGTAAACCCTGATCGTATGACAAATGAAATACTCACACTTCTCATATTTTTTAGTGGAATAATCAACCAGTATTTCGGTTAAATTATCATTAATTACGTACATATAAAAGGAGGAATCCTCAATGGAAAATATCGATTTTCTATCCTTTAAAGAAGACTGGACATATATTAAAAGAATGTTAATTAGTGTGGCAGTTCAATTAGAAGACAATCATGATTATATACGAGAACGTGCAATAGGAGACTTGATCGATATTATTCAAGAAATGGATAAACGGGAGCCTAAGAAAGATTAGCTCCCATTTTTTTATTTTTTAAATTATATCGAAATAATTTATGACACATAATTGGTCTATACATCTTAATAACTTTATACTATTCTAAAATAGTAATTAGCTTTATTTTTAGGAGGGGCGTTATGCTTTCATTTTTACAGAAAATCGGTAAATCACTTATGCTTCCGATTGCTGTGTTACCCGCAGCTGGTTTGCTCCTGCGACTTGGATAACCAGATTTACTAAATATCAAATTCATTGCCGAAGCAGGAAATGCATTTTTCGGTAGTATGACATTGGATGCAGCCCATGATCCAGGTGCGGTCTTTAGTAAAGAAAAAGCCCTTTATAATAATAAAGGACCTCTCATAAGTAAAATTGATTTTAAAATTATTGAGTAACTAAATTCGATGTCCCCACTCTTAGATCTTTTACTATTTGTCCATCTTTCATAACAGCAACAATATTCGTTTGATCTTCAAGTGATGAAATATTTGCAAGTGGGTCCACTTTTGTAATGACAAGGTCTGCTAGTTTTCCTTCCTCAACTGTACCGAGCTTGTCTTCCCAGCCAAGGCATTCTGCAGCTACTTTTGTCGTGGCAACGATTGATTCCATCGGACTCATACCAATGCTGCACATTAGATTTAATTCACGAAGATTGCTTCCGTGTGGCATCACCCCTGCATCAGTACCCATTGCAATTTTCACACCAGCTTTGAAAGCCTTCGAGACACTTTCATGGTGAATATCTATCACTTCTAATGATTTTTGAATGGCATGTTCCGGCATATTGTCGCTATTTTTCCCTTGCTCTAATACCGCTACTGGTGCTAGTAATGTTGGTACTAAATATGTACCATGCTTCAACATTAACTCAATCGCTTCATCGTCCAGGTAAATCCCATGCTCGATGGAATGAATCCCAGCACGAACAGCATTCTTAATCCCTTCTGCACCTTGTGCATGAGCCATTACTTTAATGCCACGGCGGAATCTCGCCTCTTCAACGATAATCCTTAGTTCTTCTTGCGAAAATTGCGTAAACTCCGGATGGTCTGTTGGGCTCATTACCCCACCTGTTGCATGAACTTTAATAATATCCGCACCCGCTCGCAGCATTTCTCTTACCTTTTGACGAACTTGTTCCGGCCCATCACAAAATCCGCTTGGCATTCCAGGGTAAGAAGGACTAGTCGTATCAATTCCTGAGCGGGTCCAGTTATCCCCATGACCACCCGTAATCGTCAGTGGATTGATGCTTACTTGCATACGAGGGCCAAGTACAAGCCCGTCCTCCACCGCCTGTTTCACTCCTAAATCCGTAAATCCTGCATCACGAACAGTAGTTACCCCTGCATCAATGGTCTTTTTCATGTATCCAATTGCTTGATAAAATTTATATGCGAACGGTGTAGCTAAAGACTTCCTTATATCTGTGAATTCCATCATTAAATGAACATGTGTATCAATTAAGCCCGGAAGAATGTATCCATTTTCCGCATCAACTACGTCTACTTCTTCATTAGGGAGATTAATATCTTCAAGCTTTCCTACTTGCACAATTTTATTCTCTTTAATTAGTACTGCAGCATTTTGAATGGGTTGCCCGCCGTTTCCATCAATAAGCGTTCCGTTTTTCACTAGTATGTAAGTCACCATAAGCACTCCAGTCTTTTAAATTTTATTAACATTTATAATATTCAATAAAAATAAAAGAAAATCCTTCTTAAAATTTCATTTTTTTTCGTAAATCTAAACTTTCCTTTATACCAATAAAAAATTAATTCAAAAACGCGGTAAACTATAGCAGAAAAGCTTGAAAGGTTGTCTTTTCCCTCTCAAGCTTTTTTCTCTACTCTATTCTCTTCAAACGCTCGGGCAAGCTTACGATTGATTGTACAACTGCATCTAATTTCGTTTCAATACGATAGAGTAGGTACAGCGTAACAATAATAGGAAAGCCGACTTCACTAATGAAGGGTAATAGCTGATCCATTTTCTTCCCTCCTCCATTACATTAATTGTGAAACACGAAAGGCCTGTCCTAGCGGAATTCAGGCCTTTCCCTTATATGAAAACTAAAGATTGTTATAGATTATACTCTGTTACATTATTTTCGATCAGCCTTACACCTTTTATTTCGGTATAGGCGGAGCCAGTTGAACTAATGAACACGTTTGATGCAATAATTTCTTCCATCGCTGCTTTTACTTTGTTCGTATCCACCGGTTCGATTGGCTCCTCGATGGAAATTCGAGCTGTTTTATTTTCGGATGTAGTAAATTGAAGCTCCAATGTTTTCATCTTTTCACCTCCTTAGCAATGAATTATAAGAAAAGCGCAAGCGCCTTGCTCATCGACGTAAAAACTGAAGGGACTTTGACTTATCGTAGGGAAAAGTTCTGAAGTTTTCTAGTCGATAGGCGCTGGAGCTAGACAAAGCAGATATTTATTAGAAAGATTAATTCTGCAAAATTTATACTTTCTTACCTGTTAAAATAACTTACGCCTTTACATCAGAGCTATCGTTTCGCTCTACATTAAATAAGTCTTTTTGTGATAATGAGTCAATTGCTTGTGCGACCTTCAACATTTCCTCCGGCGTTGCCTCCAGACGGATATTATTGAATGTTTTTGTTTTAAACACCGGCTTGCCATTATCATCTACACCGTTATTAAATACAAGTCTTAAACTTGAACCCTTTAAAAGGATATCTGCCATGTGCCTCACCTCCTTTCACCTTATATATATAAATGAAAGGGAAAATAAGGCACCCCTGCACAAAAAAACTCACCAAAATTGATGAGTTTTTAACTTCTACTTTATAATTCCTAATCGAATTGCCTTAACAGCAGCTTCCGTTCTATTTCTAGCATTTAATCGCTTCATAATATTTGATACATAATCACGTACCGTATATTCACTTAAATGAAGTGCCTCAGCGGCTTCCGTTGTGGAGGCTCCTTCCGCAAGTAATTCCAACACACTAATTTCTCTTGAAGATAGCAATGGATCTTTTGATGGCCAATGTTCAGGTTCAGTAAATTTTGATAAAAGTTCTCCTGCACCTTGACCAAATTTTAATAATGCCGCAAATGTATTGCTGTCAACATCAAAAAACTTTCCTGGGCCTCTATCTAAAAAAGCAGCGCCAATAAGCTTACCATCAGCGGGGACATAAATCGGTGCAACAACCACGGATTCTAGTTGGAACGTTTGAACATAGCGATAAGGAAATTCCTCCGATGCATGTGAAAAATACATGGGCTGAAAATTCTTTAATGCTTCATTTGCAGGATTTAATCGTGCTAAACTTTTATATAATGAAGGAAAATTATCAATATTTTCTTTAATACTCCGAATTTCTTCATCATTAAAATGATAGCCGAAGAGTCCCTGTCCTTTTTCTTCGATGTTCGAATAGCGAAAAATTGCACATCTCTCAAATGGCAAATAATGTGCATATCCGTAGGCAATATTTTTAATTGCCTCATCCAAATTTTTCGAACGCATTATCCATTCATTAAATAAAATAACCGCATCTTTCCAATGTATTTGATAGTTTTCTTCTTCAATTTGCAGCACATGCATTGCATATGTCAAAAACGGAACGATAGACGATCCATCATGATTATTGATACAAAAGAGCAAAGTTTCATTTTTCCAAGGGATAGGAAAAACATCGCTTCTTCCCTTTTTCCCTCCTGTTTTTTGCAATATTTCTTCAGTGATTTGGAACCATGATGATGCTATTACTTGGAATTTTGTTTCCATTGATAAACCTGTAATTTTTTTTAATTGATACCCATTTTCCACATGCTCCACTCTAGCTATCCATTCAATATCTAATTGCTCTGATCGAACCATCTGTTCACATAGTGAATCGATATGAAACTTGTCATGTTTTGTAGATGCAAGCATTTCTTCGCAAATTTTTGAAAACAAAAACTGGACAGAAGGATGCAAATGAAATGAACGGGTCGTATTTAATTTAATTACTTTATGTACAGCATTTTCTAATAGTGACAAAATAAAAATTAATAAATTTGGTTCTGGCGGTCTATGAAATTGTTGAAACCACTCGGTCCGTATATCACTAATTAAATGGTCGATATTTTGTTCACTCATTTTTAGGAATTGAGAAAAGAATGAAAAAGCGAACTCAAATGCGTGCGCAGATTTTTTATGATGAATTTTCATGTATTCCAAAATGCCTGCCCATTCTTTAATAATTTGGTCTTGATGATCACATAAAAGTTCAACGCCATTCTTCAACACTAGTTTCATATGATTATTTAGTGTGAGATTCACCATTCTCTCCCCTTACTTTCCTGCATCGATATATTTTTTGAACATTCCGTCTATATTTTATAGTATCATAACGTTCCTTACTTAAGTCCTTTTTCTTACACGAAAATTAGATTAAATTTGACATAACTTCTCGAAAATTGTCATTAACTGGAACACGACATTTGTAGGGAATGAAAAATTGATTTTCCTACATATATAGGAATTCAGTATTCACACTTTTTTGAATAAAATTTAAGAAAAAAGGTTTGAAACCGCTTGCAAAGGGGGTGTTTGCCAAAACAGAGACCTGATTATCCAGTTAATACGTTAAACACGAAGAAGGGGTGAAGATCTAAATGAATGAGGCAATGGTCTTACAGGGGAAAACATCAAAAAAGCATTTCTTAATTGCACTATTAGCGGGTTTTTTATTTCTTGGGTCACTACTAACAGTGTTTGGAGCAACAGGTGTTGCCTATGCAATGCCGATGGGTGGTATTGGAAAGTTCAATGTATCGTTTGATGAGATGCAAGGGAAAGGATTTAAATTGTATGGATCCCTATACGGTGACCCAAGCAAAGGTGCCGATCATGTGAAACCAGTATTTGTAAATGATATCAAAGAAGTCACCATTAAAGGTTTAAAAATTTCAAAAGAAGTCTCACTCCCACTTCTCGGTGATTACACGGTTATGATTACTGCTGGTAACGGTAGTGTTCCTGTTGAATTAACTGGTCTTATTCAAAAAGCGGCACTTGTACAAGGAAATGCTCAATTTACAAATATGAATATAAGCGAAAATTATGTTCAAGCAAATGATCCAGAAGCTGCTAGCAAAGCTTTTACACAAGGTGCAACAACCGTCACAATCAAAAACGGTAGCCTTGATACACATTACCTTTTCCAACAAGTAGCTAAACTACCTGGATTGAAAGTTGAATTTATTAAAAAAGGCAAATAAACATTGGCTCTCGCTAGGAGTTGAAAAAGAATGAAACAAACGATTAGACAGCGTTTTAAATACTGGAGAATGAGCCGACCATTTTGGGGGGCGACTTTGTCGCTCCTTTCTGGTCTTATTATTTTATATGTACCTTTGCAGTTAATTCAAATCGCCTTTGCCCCTGGTAATTTAGTTGTCATCGGAATTATTTTCGGCGGCTTAATTGTCCTTTTAGGAATTTTAGGCTATATTTTCCCGAAATTTCATACGGTATTTGGAATTTTAACTATTTTTTTATCCGTTTTATCTATTATGGGAGCATTAGGTGGTTTTTTTATCGGGACGATTCTCGGAATTATTGGTGGTTCCTTTTCTATCGCCTGGAGAACTGTACCGGTTTCAACAAATAAAGAACAAATAGAAGAGGATCAAACAATTCAAGAAATTGCGGCAAGTAAATGAATCATTTGAAATTTGGTGATAGCTATGTTAAAGAGAACATTCCCTTTTATACTTATCCTTTATATCGTTTTTAATGGAACATGGATACATCCATCTATTGCTGAATCGACATCTTCGGAGGGTTTTATCATTGAGGCGGACCGTGTTGAAGGTGTCATAAGCTTGCCTAGTATTGTCACCGGTGAGACATCCCATTCTCCGAAAAAAGTCATGCTACGCCTTTGCTTTGCGAAATCGACGATTTACGGGATGAGATTAACAAAGATAAACGCCGGTATTACTATGCAAATGACATCAAATGGACCTGATGAGTTAAGTAAAATGTGTGCAGACGTGACGAAGCTGACATTTGATGAAATTTATATTCCCCGTGTTGGTGAAGTTGGCCTCAAAAATATCCGACTTGTCGCACATAAGCAAACAGCAGATCTTGCTTCTTTACCAAATTTGGATGTACGATTTGCCCAAAATAACTTCCAAACAACTTCAGACAGTGAAGAACATTTAAAACTGTTGAATGAAAAATTAACAGCACTTCTTAAAGAAAATCCGGATCAGCACACCTTCCCAATTACGATGGATGATCTTCTAAATGGAAAGAAAGATCCGGAAGGTGAAGAAACAAATGATCCGAACAAAGATACACAAAAAGATGAAACAAAAACAGAAGATAACAGTAAAAAGGAAGAACCCAAGGAAAAAAATGAGGATAATTCTCAACAGGATGATGCCGCCGGTCAGCCAAAAGAGGATTCACAACAAGACGAGGATCCCCCAACAGATGGCACACAAAATAGCGATGAAAAAAGTCAGCAGACGGATAACCCGAAAAATGGCGGAACAGATGATAATAACACAATTGTAACTGACCCGAGTAACAATCCATAATCACTTTTGGAGTAGATTCCTCATGAACTACTCCTTTTGTTTTCCTTTAAAAATTGCCCGAATAATTAGCATGGCTAGTAATGCCCCACCAGAATCCAATAATACATCACAGACGGAAGCCGTACGATTTGGAACAAGTGATTGATGGTACTCATCGCTTGCTGCATAAAGCGTCGTCAAAAACCATGCAAAGAATATCTTATTTTTGCGAAATGCATTATATAAAAAGATCCCCAATAATCCAAATACACTAATATGGGCTAGCTTTCGAATAATAAAATTCAATACGCCTGCTGCTTCACCTTTTAATCCCGTTATTCTTTCAATTATTTTCAAGGTGTTGGAGCCAGTAGATTCCGGTGCAGCCGTAAAATTATAAATTATGATACACATGATGATGGCTAATACCCACCAAATTGTTTGTTTTTTCATTCTATCAACCTTTTCTTATAGTGAATTTAGTATTTTCGCCCCATCATTCTTTGGACTATTTACTAGTTCTGATATGGTGTTGGCCTCCATTAATGTTGGAGCAAACGGTACTAAAAGGGATTTGAGTTGTTTTTCATCTTGAAGGGACCGGTCCAGCCAGACTTTTTGAGATTCCTTCGTTAAGATGACCGGCATTCTGTCGTGAATATCCTTCATTAGTTCATTGGCCTCTGTTGTAATAATCGTACATGATTGAATCATTTCTCCATCTTGATTCCAACGATCCCAAAGACCAGCGAATGTAAAGGGTTGTCTATCTTTTAAATAAATGTGGTATGGTGTTTTTCTATTTCCTTCCTTCTTCCATTCATAAAAACCATCGGCGATGATTAGGCAACGTCTCCTCGCTAACAAACTTTTGAAGCTTGGCTTTTCATCGATCGTTTCAGCTCTGGCATTAATCATTTTATAACCAATCTTCGGATCATTTGCCCATGCAGGAACTAACCCCCAACGCAGGAAGCCACCACGATGCCCACTTTTTCCTTCAACGATTGCCAATACTTCTTGGCTCGGTGCAATATTATATCTTGGGGAAAGTTCAATCATTTCCCAATTTATAAGATCGAACCGCTCCAATAAATCTTCGATACTGGAATACAAATTAAATCGACCGCACATGCCTACTCCTCCAAAGTAGTTTTTTCACCTATCTTATTCTACCTTAAAAAAGGGAATTTTTCTTATTCCTAACAAAAATACATAAAAGGACTTAAAAGTTTTTAAAAAAGAAGGATTTTAAATGAACATAGCGAATATTCATTAAATATACATATTTTAGACACAAAATCGACAAAAACAACTAAAGGAAGGTGTCTTACATGAGTGTTCGTTTAAATTTATATTCCTTTTTATTATGTATAGGTTGTACACTTCTGTTCATGATTGCATACATCACAAATTTTCTTCATTCCATTCAGTTTACCATTACTCAACCATTATATATTACATTTGCATTATCTGTTATTATTCTCTATCTCGGTGTAATTGGTTTATTCTCGGTGAAAGATTGGAAGTCCGGACTAAGAAGTATGTTAACAATTGTTATGATGCTTGGGCTCTCGGCTATGCAATTGTATATGATAATATTTAATTAAAGTTTGTAGTCTTGGGAATAAACAATGGCCCGTTTCTTTCCGCTCCAATCCACTCAGCATTTTCAATTTTATTTTGTGTTTAAAGCAAAGCAACCCATCTTTCAAAAAAAGTGCCTAAACAAAAAAACTGAGACAGTTTGCATCTCAGTTTTTTTGTTCTTATATATTTTTATTATACAAATGACAACTTACAAAATGTCCTGGTTTTGCTTCATGCCATTCTGGTTTCTTTTGTGCGCAGATGTCCATGGCATGCATGCAGCGTGTTCTAAAGACACAGCCGCTCGGCGGGTTAATTGGACTTGGTACATCCCCTTGTAAAACAATTCGTTCTCTTTTTAATTTAGGGTTCGGAATCGGTACCGCTGATAACAGTGCTTGTGTATAAGGATGTAGGGGCTCATTATATAATTCTTCACTTTCCGAAAGCTCCATCATATTCCCTAAATACATTACAAGGATTCGATCAGAAATATATTTAACCATCGATAGGTCATGAGCGATAAATAAGTACGTCAGCCCCATCTCTTTCTGTAAATCTTTCAGTAAATTAACAACCTGCGCTTGAATCGAAACATCCAGAGCAGATATCGGTTCATCACAGACGATGAATTTCGGATTTAATGCCAATGCTCGGGCTATTCCAATCCGCTGACGTTGTCCACCACTAAACTCATGTGGAAATCGATGAATATGTTCGGGATCCAACCCTACTAGTTTTAATAATTCTAATACACGTTCACGTTTCTTTTTTCCATGTAACAATCCATGAATGGCGATGGGCTCACCGATAATCTCTTCAACGGTCATTCGTGGATTTAAGGAAGCATACGGATCTTGGAAGATCAATTGTATTTCTCTGCGTACTTTAGCCATTTCACTACTACTATTCTTATAAATATTTTTACCGTTAAACAGCACTTCGCCTTCCGTTGCATCATATAAACGAATAATCGTTCGACCTGCCGTTGACTTCCCACAGCCACTTTCTCCAACTAGTCCAACCGTTTCTCCAGGGTAGATATCTAGGTTAATTCCATCTACTGCTTTCAACGCCTGATCACCGGAACCGAAGTACTTCTTTAAGTTTTTCACTTCGATAAGAGGAGTAAGAGTGCTCGTCTTGTTCGCATCATTTGTCTCAATTGTTTTCGAATTCATCTAAATCTCCTCCTCACTATTTACCACTAGCCTTTTTCATGGAGACAAGCGGATGGTGGAGCCAGCATGCAGCAGTTTGACCTTTTGCCACCTCTTCTAGCTCCGGGGAATAGTCTTTACATATTCTCATAGCAGACTCACATCTCGCATAAAAGGAGCATCCTTTCGGCGGCTCTAATAAATCCGGCGGTGTACCAATTATTGGTGCAAGTGGCTCGTTTTTGTTCATATCCAATCTTGGAACTGATTTTAAAAGTCCTTTTGTATAAGGATGTTGTGGCTTTTCAAAGATTTCCTCAACTGTCCCTGTCTCCACTACTTTTCCCGCATACATAACAATCACCCGATCACACATTTCCGCAACAACACCTAAATCATGTGTGATTAATATAATAGAAGTTTCCGTTTTTTGTTGCAGGCCCTTCATAAGCTCTAGTATCTGTGCTTGGATCGTAACATCCAGTGCAGTGGTAGGTTCATCAGCAATTAATAATTTCGGACGACAAGCAAGTGCCATCGCTATCATCGCTCTTTGTCTCATCCCACCCGAAAATTCATGTGGATACTGATCCAATCTTTTTTCCGGTTGAGGAATTCCTACCAATTCGAGCATTTCTTTCGCAACTGTCCATGCTTCTTTCCGGGAAACCTTATTATGCTGCAGGACAGCTTCCATGATTTGGCTTCCTACCTTACTCGTAGGGTTTAAAGATGTCATCGGGTCTTGGAAAATCATACTAATATCATTTCCACGAATCCTTTGCATCTCCCTTTCGTTTTTAGGAATTAGATCTTGTCCATTGAATAAGATTGAACCGCTTTTATATTTAGCCGGCGGGGTAGACAATAGTTTCATAATCGATTTAGCTGTGACACTTTTTCCACAGCCCGATTCCCCAACGATTGCAATTGCTTCCCCTTGCTTCACTTCAAAACTAACTCCTCGAACCGCCTGGACTTCACCCGCATAGGTCCCAAAGGAAACATGTAAGTCTTTAACTTCTAGTAAATTACCCATGGTGTGTTCCTCCTTTTCTCATATTTGACCCTACTTATCTCGGATCAAGCGCATCTCTTAAACCATCACCGAAGACATTAAAGGCAAACATGGTTAAGGAAATTAATGCTGCCGGAATTAATAGTTGATAGAAGTTTCCGACTAAGATGCTTTGAAGTGCATCATTTGCCATTGTCCCCCAGCTCGCTTGTGGTGCCGGAATCCCTAATCCTAGGAAACTTAATGTTGCCTCACCGAAAATGGCTGTCGGAACGGTAAGTGTAATATTTACAAGAATTGGTCCCATTGTATTAGGAATCATATGCTTTCTTAAAATCCAAGATGTTTTGCCGCCTGCTACCTCTGAGGCATGTACGTATTCATATTGTTTTAACTGTAAAACTTGTCCTCGCACAAGCCTTGCCATTGGAATCCATCCAGTAATCGTCATTGCAATGATGATCGAGAACATTCCTCTTCCTTGTTCTGGAAAGACAACCATAATTAAAATGACCATTAGTAAATATGGAATCGCATACAAAACTTCAGCAATACGCATCATTGCGTTATCTGTTCTCCCACCTCTTAAAGCGGAAATACCTCCATACAAAACACCAATGATAAAATCAATGACTGCTGCAGCAAGCCCAATAAATAATGAGATTCTTGCTCCTGACCACGCTCGCGTAAACATGTCCCTTCCTGAAGAATCTGTACCGAACCAATGCTCAGCATTCGGCTTTAAATTTTTGCTTGTGAAATCTTGCTCATAATATTTATAACCATTCAAATGTGGACCGATAATAGCCATAATGACTAGGAGAATGATAATAATTAATCCTACTAAGGCCAATTTATTTGCTTTCAATCGTCTCCAAACATTTGCCCAATATGAAACCGTTGGACGAGAAATTTTTTCGGCTTCTTTAAAATTATCCTCTGCTGGTAAGAACAACTCTTCTGTGAATTTTAAATCGTTTGCCATTATTTACTCTCCCCCGACACTTTAATTCTTGGATCGATCCATGTATAAGCTATATCCACGATGAAAATGAGCAAAATTAGGATTACGCTATAAAATACAGTTGACCCAAGGATGACAGGATAGTCACGATTGAAAATACCTTTAACAAACATTTCACCCATACCTGGAATTCCAAAGATACTCTCTACAATGAAACTTCCAGTTACAACGTTCGCTATAAGTATACCAAGTACGGTCACAACCGGTAGAATCGCATTCCGTATTGCATGCTTGATAATCACCATGCTTTTTCCTAAACCTTTTGCTTTTGCGGTCAAAATATAGTCCTGTCCCATAACCTCAAGCATACTTGAACGCATTAATCGTGCAATAAATGCCATTGGTGATAAGGCTAGTGAAATAGAAGGTAATACGGTGTGTGCCCAGGATTTCCACGTAGCAACTGGGAATAGCTTCCACTCTACTGCAAAATAATTAATGAGGACAGTTGCTAAAATAAAGCTTGGTACAGAAATTCCAATAATCGCTAGAATCATAGATACATAATCTGGCCAACGATTTTTGAATAAAGACGCTACAACTCCAAAGATTAGACCAAATGGAATAGCAATCGCCATGGCTTGTAGGCCTAGATGTAAAGAAATTGGGAATCCTGTTCGAATATAATCATTTACTGTAATTGATTGAGATTTTAATGAAGGTCCAAAGTCGAAATGCAAAAGACCTTTCAAATATAAGAAGTATTGAACAACTTTAGGCTTGTCCAAGTTATAGTAAGCTTGAAGATTATCATATACCGCCTTCGGCATGGCGCCTTCTCTGGCAAATGGGTTTCCTGGAATGCTATGCATAACGATAAAGGTAATCGTAATAACTGCCCAAATTGTGATAATTGCCCAAAACAGACGGTTTAAGGAATATCTTAGCATTAAAAATCACCCTCTCTTAAGAAAAAGCAGGGTATGTCCGTAAGACATACCGACTGCTTTAATTGTGTTTTTAATTCTCAATATCTGCATAGATGTATTGAGGGTATCTGTTAATTGGTGTAAAGAAGCCTGTAACATTTTCTTTTAATACATATGGTTTTGTGTAGAAATAGATTGGTAATACAGGCATTTCATCCATTAGGATTTTTTCTGCTTTATGCATTGCATCCATACGTGTTGCAGTATCCATGGATTCTTTTGCTACT
The DNA here is from genome assembly GCA_016756695.1 of Heyndrickxia sporothermodurans. GTDB lineage: Bacteria > Bacillota > Bacilli > Bacillales > Bacillaceae_C > Heyndrickxia > Heyndrickxia sporothermodurans. The sequence continues at coordinate 1,880,264 of CP066701.1, read as the reverse complement.
TTAATATATTGATCGTATTCTTTATTGCTCCATTTTGCATCGTTGTAAGGTCCATCTGATACCCAAAGATCCATGAATGTCATTGGATCTACGTAGTCTCCGATCCAACCAGCACGTGAAATTTGATAATCTCCCGCATGCTCACGATCAATTTTTACTTGGAATTCAACGTTTTCAAGTGTAACGTTAATATCTAGATTTTTTCTCCACATTTCTTGAATGGCCTCAGCAATCTTTTTATGCGCTTCATTTGTATTGTAAACGATAGAGAACTTCGGCATTTTGCTTAAGCCTTCTTCTTTAAGCCCTTCTGTAAGAAGCTTTTTAGCCTCATCTACATTTTCACTGAATAGATCGCCGCCGTTTTCTTGATAATCTCCATTGTCCCCTTCAGGGATTCCTGGAGGTACAATAGAGTAAGCTGGTTGTTGTCCACCTTGTGCAACATTTTCAACAATTGTTTTACGATCGATAGCCATTGCTAGTGCTTTTCTTACTTTAGCATTATTAAATGGTTTAACTTTGTTGTTTAAATTGAAGTAATATGTTGATAAATCAGGTCCGTTATGGAACTCCTTATTATCTTTTAACGTAGGTAATACATCTTGTGGGATTGGATAAACCATGTCCAACTCACCGTTTTGGTACATTTGATAGGCAGTAGTTTCTTGGTCAATTACTGCAAATGTAACCGCATCTAGCTTAATGTTATCTTTGTCATAGTAGTTTTCATTCTTTTCGATTTTCAAGCTTTCTTTATGCTTCCATTCTGTAAGCTTGAAAGGACCATTAGATACAAATGTTGATGCTTCTGTATACCATTTTGGAGTTGCTTCTTGTACTTTTTTACTGATTGGATAGTAAGTGTAGAATGATGTTAAATCAAGGAAGTATGGTGTAGATGATGCAAGTGTAACTTCTAGTGTTTTTTCATCTTTGGCTTTAACGCCTACTTTATCTTCTAATTCTTTTAGCTTTTTATCTTGTTCTGCCAATTTCTTAGAATCTTTTGATTTTGTAAGTTTGAAACTGTTAAACTCTGTACCACCCTTAAGGTAATAAAGTTGATAAGCATATGTTGAAGCATTTTTAGGATTCAACACGAATTTCCATGCATATTCGAAATCTTCAGCAGTAACTGGGTCACCGTTAGACCATTTAATTCCATCTCGTAAATGGAATGTCCATGTTAAGCCGTCTTCACTTGTTTCCCATTTTTCCGCCATACCTTCTACAATTTTTCCTTCAGGTGTTTTCTTTGTTAAACCTTCAAATGTTCCTTCAAGGATCCATGAGTCATGTGTTCCTTGCGCAAGACCCGGATGAAGGGCACCAGGTTCTTCCGTGTTATTCAGCTTTAATACTTTTGGTCCTTTGGTTTCTTCAGTTTTTTTGCCACTGTCACCATCTGCTGGCTTTGCTGTTTCTTCCTTCCCTCCGAAACAGCCGGCTAGCATTAACATTGCTGCTAGAAAAACCGCAAAAAATGAATAAAAAGACTTTTTCTTCAAGCTCTTTCCCCCCTATTTCTTTTTGTTTAGGAAAGTCAGTTTTGACTTTCCAATAGGATATGAGTCGACATGCCTAATAATAAAACTATTAGAATAATCCCATCTATATTCCGAAGTGAGAAAAATTTTTCTCAAAAAGCTTTTCGGCAGACGAAACATTCAACTATCAATTCAAAATTGATAGTACTTTGGACACGCGACCCATACTTCGGATAAAAATTTTGATTTTTTTTATCCTATGATATATCAAAATATACAGTAAATTTAAATTATCTGTCAATAATTTATTCAAAATTTGTTGAAAATTGAATATAAACCGAATATTTAGATGTATCACAAAAAACACTAGTAACATCTGCTTATTATTTTTACAACTATTGGTATAATTGTTCACAAAAAAAGATTGGCCAACTTAATTATGACCAATCTTTTTTATAGATTACTATCTATTATTAAAATAGACTTCCAAAGAAATCAGCGATCGCTTGAAAAATCTTTTTAAAGAAATCGGCTACACCTTGCCAAAATCCTTTGTCCCCTGTTGCATCCTGTAGTTTCTTTTTAATATCTTTTGCGATATCGCCAAGTTGACTCTTTACATTATCAAAATTAATATCAAGATTTCGCATTTTATCAAATAGTTTTACTAGAAGCTCGCGATCTTCCGGGCTTAATTGAATGTTTAATGATTTAAGCTTATCATCGATAATTTTTTCGATATCTTCTTTAGTAGCTGGCTTTTGTTTCGCTATTTCTTCTTTAATTTCCGTTAGTAGTTGTGTGACCTTTTCTTGATCCATTCCTTTCTTTTTCGCTAAGTCTGTTGCTAAACCAAGTTCTTCGTTCGCTACTTCCATTCGATCTTTGTTAAGATCACCGCCGCCTTTGTCATATGCTTTGTAAATACCTACTAGCGCTGAATGACCGCTAACCTTTATTGGTGAAGCCACTTCCACATCCGCGTCCTCTACTCCCGCTGTAAGAAGCGCGTTTGCATACATTTGGTCGGTAACCTCTGTAATATTGTCGGGAGTAACAATTGAAATGGCAAGACCTTCCCCTTTTTCTTTTCTTGTAATTTTTGCTGAGGAATATAGATTAGAATTTGGGTCGCCATTGATATATTTTACGAGGTCTGCTGCTGTGACTGTAACTTCTTTTACTTGGCTGCTATTTGTTACATTTAGTAGTTCTTTTACTTTTTGCTTTTGGTCGGCAGATAATTTTTCACCGTAGACAACAATTGGCAAGCCAAATTTTTCATTAATGCTGTCACTGTTATCATTACTAGATGCCTTTGCTACACTATTCATGCCTATTCCTAACATAAAAACTGCAATAAGAACAATTTTACTTATTCGTTTTAACATTTCATTCTACTCCTTTAAGTCTTAGGTAGCCCTTCAATGTTTTGAAGGTTGTCTTAGTAAATCTATTTCGAAGGGCTATTTATTAGACGTTTTTCTTTTTGCTTAAGTTTCACTTTTTCACCGATTTGGACGGCTCGTCATAATTGTACCCTTAGCCACATAATAATTTAGTAGGTGATGAGAGTATGAGAAGAAAACGTAAACCCGCTTTAAAAATCATTGTTTTCACCCTCATTTTTGTCTTGGTGTGTCTATTATTATATGTCATCTTTTCGCAATCATCAAAGGACCGGGCAACAAGTTTAGTAGAGGACTTTTATCAATATGAGAAATCCGGGAATTTCGGTGGTTCTTGGACTCTTTTTCATCCATTGATGAAGAAAAAGTTTTCGCAGGAAGATTACATACAAAAGCGAGCCCAAGTTTTTATGAAGGATTTTGGTGCAAAAACTTTTACCTATACAGTTGGAAAAGCGCACCATCTTAAGAGCTGGGCATTTTCGAAAGAAAGTCCAAAGTTTAAAAACACGTATCAAGTACCGATCACACAAACGTTTAAAAGTGAGTTTGGCGTGTTTACGATTCATCAGGATGTGTATGTGGTAGAAGAGAAGGATAAATGGTATATCCTATGGGCGTACAAAAAATAAGAATCACTAGCATGATAGTTACCTGCTAGTGATTTTGTTTTTATCAAAATATTAAAATACATCGACATTTGGAAGCGTTTTCATGATAGTATAAAAATAAAGACTTGACACCTACTCCATTGGATAGACTCTGAATATATCATTGTTCATATTTTCTTCATAGCTAGATGTTCTAAGAATACATATAGAACATAAAAGAAAATTGGAGGGGTTTGATGAAAAAAACAAAAAACAGGTGGTTGATTGCCTTATCCGGGGTCGGAATTCATATCTGCATTGGTTCTGTGTATGCATGGAGTAATTTTACTAACCCGCTCATGAATGAATTTGGGTGGTCAGCCAGTCAGGTGCAAATGACTTTTAGTATTGCGATACTCTTTTTAGGGCTTTCTGCGGCATTTTTGGGGCATTTTGTTGAAAAGCACGGGCCAAGGAAAGCCGGATTGCTTGCGTCCATCTTTTTTGGGGTGGGTGTATTTGGTTCAGGATTTGCCGTCCATGCAGGCTCCTTACCACTAATCTACCTTTTTTACGGGGTATTAGGTGGGATCGGTTTAGGTGTGGGATATATTACACCTGTTTCCACATTAGTAAGATGGTTCCCTGATCGACGCGGTCTTGCTACAGGGCTTGCGATTATGGGTTTTGGATTTGCTGCAGCGATCAGCAGCCCTATTATGGATGCCCTTATAAAATCATTCGGAATTGCTAATGCTTTTTTCATTTTAGGTGTTGCCTATTTCATCATTATGACTTTATCTTCCCTTTATCTCGAAAAACCTGCTGAAGATTGGAAACCAAAAAGATATAAGGAAAATGCAAAAAAGAAAGTCGTTACGGACTTATCACAGTTAACGGCGAATGAATCAATTAAAACGGCAAGGTTTTATTATTTATGGATGATGTTATTCATAAATACTACTTGTGGGATTGCCATTTTATCAGCAGCAAAACCGTTAGCTCAAGAAAGTATTGGACTAAACACAACTGAGGCTGCCGCACTCGTTGGGATTCTCGGATTATTCAACGGATTTGGCCGCTTAGGGTGGGCGTCTATTTCTGACTATTTTGGCCGTGCAAATACGTATACGACCTTCTTTGTTTTACAAATTATTCTTTTTGCACTTTTACCACATACGACGATATCTATCCTATTCCAAATTATGCTAGCCATTGTTTATACATGTTATGGAGGTGGATTTGCTACCATTCCTGCCTTTATTGGAGATTTGTTTGGCACAAAACAGCTTGGGGCGATCCATGGTTATATTTTAACTGCCTGGGCAGCTGCGGGATTAGCCGGACCATTATTCGCTGCATGGATTAAAGATGCTACCGGCAGCTATGCCAATAGCCTTACCTTTTTCTCAGGATTATTCGTACTCGCCTTCGTTATTTCATTAGTTATTCGTATAGACATTAAGAAATTAAGAGAAAACAAAATCCGTCAATCATCTACTAAAACAGCCTCGCACATTTAATATAAAGAAAGGTGAAAGAAATGGGAAAAACAAAACATCAAGGACCGATAAAGTTACCAAAAACACCCGATCCAAAGCTTTGGGTAAGCCCAATTCCTTTTGGGCTGGGGAAGATTAAGCCGAAGCATATTCGTGATACGATGAAAGTCTTATGGGAAAACCGAGATAATCTTCCGTATGCATCAAGGATTTTAACCCAAGGGGTTTGTGATGGTTGTGCATTAGGCGTGGCTGGTCTTCGTGACCAAACATTAACAGGACCACATCTCTGTACAACCCGCTTAAATGTTCTTCGTTTAAATACAATGCCTGCCATGGAAGAATCAGTGATTCATAGTAACATAGAAGAGCTGCAAAAGTTTACTAGTGCAGAGTTAAGAAAGCTTGGGCGAATCCCTTACCCTCTTTCAAGAAAAAAAGGCGAGAAAAAATTTACACGAATTACATGGGATGAAGCATTAAATCGAATAGCTGAAAAAATAAAGGCAATTAATCCAAAACAGCTCGCTTTCTTCCTAACATCAAGAGGAATTACCAATGAAGTGTATTATACAGCTGGAAAAATGGCACGCTTTCTCGGAACGAATAATATTGATAACGCCTCAAGAATTTGTCACTCACCGAGTAAAACAGCATTAAAGCGTTCATTAGGAATTGGTGCATCCAGCTGTAATTATCAAGATTGGATCGGTACGGATGTCCTTATTTTTTGGGGATCAGTTGCTGCTAACAATCAACCCGTTTCAACGAAATATATGTATGCTGCGAAACGGAAAGGAACGAAAATAATTGTAATCAATCCTTATCGTGAACCGGCTATGGATGGATATTGGGTTCCATCCATTCCTGACTCCGCTTTATTTGGAACGAAAATTGCCGATGACTTTTATCAAGTCAATATAGGTGGTGACATCGCCTTTATGAATGGGGTGATGAAACATTGGTTTGAAATGGAGGAGGAAGAAAAAGGATCGGCGATTGATCATCAATTTGTGAAGGAACATACGAATGGGCTTGAAAAATTAAAAGCCCACGTCGTAATGCAAGATTGGGAGTTACTAGAGAAATCCTCCGGTCTAACCAAGGAACGGATGTGTGAATTTGCTGAAGTTTTAGCGAAAGCAAATAGTGCCGTATTTGTTTGGTCCATGGGGCTTACCCAACATCGGTTTGGAACAGATAATATTTCTCAAGTTGCTAATCTCGCTATGCTTCGTGGATTTATTGGTCGACAACATTGTGGAGTTATGCCGATTCGCGGACATTCGGGAGTTCAAGGTTCAGGTGAAATGGGAGCAGACCCTTTTGCTTTGCCTGGGGGAGATTTTGACTATAAAAACATCGAACGAATGGAAAAGATATGGGGATTCGAAATTCCAAAATGGCAAGGCGATATTGTTGGAGTTTCGATTGAAAACGCAATGCTCCCGGAGGATCACGAAAGGAAACTGAAAGTATTTTACACTTCCGGTGGCAATTTTTTAGAAACGATGCCTGATCCTGCGTTTGTGAAGGAATGTTTAGAATCTGTTGAACTTCGTGTCCATCAAGATATTATTTTTAATACTTCTACACTTGTTGAGGCGAAAGAAGAAGTAATTGTTTTACCGGCGATGACAAGATATGAACAACGAGGTGGCGGCACCTCTACTTCTACCGAGCGAATGGTTTATTTTTCACCGGAAATTAAAGGACCTAGAATCGAGGAAGCTCGATCGGAGTGGGAAATTTATGTCGATTTGGCCGCGCGGATTAAACCTGCCGAAGCAAAGGAATGTTTGAATTTTTCTAGCGCAGAACAAATTCGTGAGGAGATTGCTAAGGCAAACCCTAATTATGATGGAATCCAACATTTACATCAAAAAGGCGATGTGTTCCAATGGGGTGGTGCATGGTTATGTGAGGATGGAATTTGTCCTACCGAAGATGGCAAAGGACAATTACTCCCTATAGAAATACCTGAGCTTCGCAAGCCACAAGGTCATTTTTACGTGACGACACGAAGAGGAAAACAATTTAATTCGATGATTTATAATGAAAAAGATTCGTTTAACAATGCCGATCGCTATGATGTTTTAATAAATGAGGTGGATGCTTCTGAATTAAACATTGCTGAAGGAGAAGCAATCGTTGTGTACAATAAGTACGGTTATTTTCACGGTCGGGCAAAATTCGCAGAAACTCAGCGCGGAAACCTTCTTGTGTTCTGGCCTGAGGGAAATGTTCTTATTCCGAAGGGAGTCTATGAACAATATGCGGGAATACCTGAATACAATACCGCTGTAATCGTTGAGAAAGCCGAATCTTTCCATGCACATAAGGATACGAAATATATGGAGAAACGAATCGAGGATTTAGAAGTGGAAATTAGTTAAGAAATCGGCAGGAATGCTGATTTCCTTTGTTTTAGAAATTAGCTACGTTTGAGAGGACATTGAAAGTGAGTGGGGTGGAGTTTTACCAATGGACAATAAAGTTAGAAAGCCATATACGATCGTCAAATACAATGGGGAAACATTATCAAGTGTACAAGATGATATCGCAATCGAGTTTCCATTAACCATTCATGTCGATGGAGAGGAATTTGCAACGATTGTTTGCTCCCCTACCCACCTCGAGGAGCTTGTTATAGGATTTCTCGCATCGGAGGGGCTTATTCGGCTCCACTCTGAAATTGCGTCAATTTCGATCGATGACAATCATGGTTTTGCCTATGTAAATTTAAAGAATAAGAAGGTAATTAATAAGGATTTATATTCTAAGCGATTTATTGGATCTTGCTGCGGCAAAAGTCGGCAATTTTATTTTCACAATGACGTGCGAACAGCGAAAACGATCACGAACACAACTACGATTACGCTTGAAAAATGCTTCCACTTAATGAATATGTTGCAACATCAATCCGCTGATTTTCGGTTAACAGGCGGCGTCCATAACGCTTCCCTATGCACGAACGATGAGATGATTATTAACCGCACAGACATCGGCAGACATAACGCTCTCGACAAACTATATGGTTATTGCCTGAAAGAAAAAATCACTCGCTCAGATAAGATCATCGCCTTTAGCGGCAGACTGTCATCCGAAGTAATACTAAAAGTCGCCAAAATCGGTATCGGAATCATCCTATCCAAATCCGCACCGACATCACTAGGAATCGACCTAGCCAACGACCTCGGCATCACCATAATCGGATTCATCCGAAAAAACCAACTCAACATCTACACCCACCCAGAAAGAGTGTCAGGCACCTAATTGGTTTGATACAACATCTTTCACCATAACCAAAACGGTGTCAGGCACCAATTTGGATTTATGCAACCTTTTTCGTCATAACCAAAATGGTGTCAGGTACCGAATTGGGTTATGGAAGCATTTTTCCCATTATCCAAAACGGTGCCTGACACTTTATTTGTGACACCTTATTTGATTTTGCGTTGGTATTGGGCGATTCTGTGGTAGTCTTCTTCCATTTTTCTGCTGATGGATAGGAAGATGGACATGAGTTCTTCGTAGATTTTAGCATTTTCGGGGTTTGGCTCGATATCGTTTGTTGTGCCAACCATGTCCTCAACTACTTCTAATCGATCGATTTCCCCAATAGCATATAAACCTAATACGACTGCGCCTAAGCACGAACTTTCATAGCTTTCCGGAATGGTAACAGGTCCTCCAAACACGTCAGCCATGATTTGCCGCCATAGCTTAGATCGAACGAAGCCGCCACTTGCATGAATTTTCTTCGGTTCACCAATTAGCTCTTGTAATGCTAGCATTACACTATACAGATTGTACATAACCCCTTCAAGGATAGCACGAACAAGATGTGCCCTTGTATGGTATAAAGCAAGACCAAAGAAAGAACCCCGTGCATCAGCATTCCAAATTGGCGCACGTTCCCCTGCCATATAAGGATGAAAAATCAAGCCGTCCGCTCCCGGTGCCACCTTTTCAGCCATTTCTGTTAACAATTCATAAGCATCTTCCCCATTTTCCTCTGCCCTTTGTACCTCTAATTGCCCAAACTGATCACGAGCCCATTGGAACGTCACTCCACCGTTATTAACTGGCCCGCCAACAACCCAATGGTTTTCTGTTAAAGCATAACAAAAGGTTCGTCCTTTCGGATCGGTTAAAGGTTTATCACTAACTGTCCGTATGGCACCGCTTGTACCAATCGTGACTGCGAGAACACCCGGTTTAATCGCATTAAGTCCTAAATTTGAAAGAACACCATCACTTGCCCCTACTACAAATGGTGTGTCTACGGAAATATTCATTTGACCAGCCAGCCCACTGTCCAAATTTTTTAAAATATGTGTCGTTGGAACAAGAGCGGGTAGCTTGCTTTCGTCAATCCCGGCAATTTCCAATGCCTCTTTATCCCATTTTAATGTTTCTAAATTAAACATCCCCGTTGCTGAAGCTAATGAATAATCCATCACATATTGATGAAACATTTTATAAAAGATGTATTCTTTAATCCCTAGAAATTTATTCGTTCTATTAAACACTTCTGAATGTTCATTTCGTAACCAAATTAATTTCGTGATTGGTGACATCGGATGTATTGGCGTACCAGTTCTTCGATATAAATTTAACCCTCTTTTAGACGCCTTCAATTCATCCGCATACTTAACACTTCGATTATCTGCCCACGTAATACTTTTTGTCAGAGGATTCCCTTGCCCATCAACCGCAATGACACTATGCATTGCCGAGCTAAAAGATACAAACATTAACTCCTCTTTATGAATCCCACTTGACTTCATCAACTCACGAATTGAAATAATTACTGCTTGAAAAATTTCATCCGGATCTTGTTCAGCGATCGAAGGAGTTGGATTATGTAATGGATACCCTTTTGAAAATGTATCGACTACTTCGCCTTCCTTAGTAAAAAGAACCGCTTTTGTACTCGTTGTTCCGATATCTACACCCATCATATAGGACTGTGCCATGTTTATTCACCTCAAATTAGTTTTTGCTTCGCAAGCAGTACGGAATTTCACGATATCCGCGACTCCCTTTAAAAAATCGACAAGAACCCACGTCAAAATCTGACGTGGGATTTATCATACTTTAATTATACAAAAATACTTAGTAATAACACGATAATGAGTGAAACGATAGAAAGTAGCGTTTCCATAACTGTCCATGATTTTAAAGTTTGGGACACACTCATATTAAAGAATTCTTTCACCATCCAGAAACCTGCATCATTTACATGGGATAAAATCAATGAACCTGAACCGATGGCCAAAACAATTAACTCCGTATTGACACCATGTGTGCTTGCAATCACCGGTGCAACAATTCCAACAGCGGTTGTCATTGCGACTGATGCTGATCCCGTTGCTACACGAATTAATGCAGCGACTAACCATGCAAATAGAATCGGTGAAATATGTGTGTTCGTAGCAAGATTAGCAATAGCATCTCCTACCCCACTCGTAATTAATACATTTTTGAAGGCACCGCCTCCACCAATAACTAAAATAATTGTAGCCGTTGGTGCTAAGCACTCACCCATAAAGCTGGAAAGTTGTTTCTTATTAAATCCTCTTGCATACCCAAGCGTAAAGAATGAAACAATCACTGAAATTAATAAAGCGACAATTGGTTTTCCAAGAAAAGTGCTCCATTCAGCTAGCGCTTTGTTTTCATGCAATATACCGCTTATCGAACCAACTAACATTAAAATGACTGGTAATAGAACGGTGAAAATTGTTACCCCAAAGCTAGGTAATTTATTTGTTTCCTTTTTCGAAAATTGCTCTGACAATTCTTTAGACATTTCTATATGACCAAGTCGTTTGGCGATAAAAGAGCCAAAAATAGGACCGGCAATAATAACAGAAGGAATACCTACAATCAATGCATATAAGATTGTTCTTGCAACATTTGCATCTAATCCTTCCACAGCAATCATTGGTGCCGGATGTGGCGGAAGCAATCCGTGCACAGTTGATAATCCTGCAACCATCGGAATCCCAATTTTCAATATCGACATTCCCGACCTTCTTGCAACCGTATACACAAGTGGAATTAATAAAACAAGTCCTACTTCAAAGAAAACCGGAATCCCGACAATAAAGGCAACAATCATCATTGCCCAATGGACTTTCTTTTCGCCAAATTTATTTAGCAACGTATTCGCAATTTGGTCAGCTCCACCAGACTCAGCCAGCATTTTCCCAAGTATCGTCCCAAGACCAATTATAACAGCAATTGAACCTAATGTATTCCCTACCCCATTCTGTATCGCATCTGCCACATCAGGAAGTTTCATTCCGGCTAACATTCCTAGAATAACTGATGTTAATAATAACACAACGAACGGATGCCATTTTACTTTCGCAATCATAAAAATCAAAAAGATAATGGCTAATAATGTGTAAACTAATAAACTTATATCATGACCTGTCATTCTTCGATCCTCCAAATCTAGATGTTTAGTTTTATAGTGATTGTGTTCTTAATTTGAAGAAGCAATCGTTTACATTTTTCATGTAAAAAGAAACGTCCCTATTAAAACGGTTTCATTTCACTTGAAAGAAATATTTTTTCAATATAATTCTATTTTACGATAAATATTTTTTATTTCAATAGTTTTTATGAAAAATAATTCCCTAACTTATTAACAAATAGAAGAAAAAGCAGACTAGATACCCTATTTCAATGAATCTCCCAATACTTTACTAAAATTTTTTTAGAAACCGTTTACATTTCTCCTTTCATTTATATTACAATAGAAGAAAAGACAGCTTAGAAAGGTGTAATTTAAATGGGAACACAAATTCAAAAATTCCCTTGTTTACCAAGGATTCGTACGATGTATCCACAATTTAGCGAAAAAGAAAAAATAATAGCCGACTATATATTAGAACATCCCGAAAAAATCATTCATTCAACAATTAATCAACTTTCCGATGATTTATTTGTAGCCGATGCTACTGTTTTTCGCTTTTGCAAGCGGATAGGGTTTAATGGCTTTCAATCTATGAAAATCGCTTTGGCTTCAGAAATTGTTGCACCGATTAAAAATATTCACGAAACGATTCAAGAGGGTGATAACGAAAAGGAAATCGCCGAAAAAGTATTCAAAGCGAATATCCGAACATTAGAGGATACCCTTCATATTTTTAATGAAAATCGTTTCACGGAGGCGACCGAACTAATAATGGGGGCAAGAAAGGTTGAGTTTTATGGTATTGGTGGCTCAGGGGTCATTGCTATGGATGCTCATCATAAATTTTTGCGTACTGGCATTCAAACTTCGGCTTATACTGATTCACATTTTCAAATTATGTCTGCCTCACAGCTAACTGATCAAGATCTGGTGATTCTTATCTCCCACTCAGGTTCTACGAAAGACATGATGGAGATCCTGGACATCGCTAAAAAGAATGGGACAAAAACAATTGGAATTACAAATTTTGCAAAATCGCCATTAAGCCAAAAAGTAGATATTCCCCTATTTACAGCTTCCCAAGAAACAGACTATCGATCCGAGGCATTGTCCTCTCGTATTGCCCAATTAAGTATAATTGATGCCCTTTATGTAAATGTAATGGCGAAGCAAGATAATTTAGGGAAGGAATCACTGCAAAAAATGAGAGAAGCAATCTCTCTTAAAAAGTTATAAAACAAATAGAAAACCAACTGTTATTAAGGAAACAGTTGGTTTTCAAACTTTTAAATTTCAACAAAGTAATCCTTTAGCCTCGATCTTAACTCTCTTTTCAAAAACTTCCCTACCGATGTTTTCGGAATTTCATCCAAAAATAATATTTCATCCGGCATCCACCATTTCGCAAATTGCGGGGCAATGAAATCTAATATTTCTTGTTTTTCTACCTTGCCTTTAAAAGCATCTTTCAATACGATACATGCAATCGGTCGTTCTTGCCACTGTGGATGTGGTACTCCGACTACCGTTGCCTCAAATACTGCTTCATGGGCCATCAATGCATTTTCTAAGTCAACTGAAGAAATCCATTCTCCCCCGCTCTTTATTAAATCCTTTGTCCGATCGACTAATTTCACATTTCCCTCTTCATCTACGGTAGCCACATCACCTGTATAGAGCCAGCCATCTTTAAAAGATTCGCTTGTTCGTTCATCCTTATAGTACTCATCTGCAATCCACGGACCCTTAATTAATAATTCACCCATTTCTTTCCCGTCCCATTTCACCTCATTATCTCCCGCGATGACTTTCATTTGTAGCCCAGGTACAAGTAGACCTTGCTTCGAGCGAATGTTTAATTTCTCTTCTTCATCTATATCTTCTTGATAGCTTTTAAGTGTCGAAATTGTTGCTAGCGGGGTTGTTTCAGTCATCCCATAGGCATGTAAAAATGGGATATTATATTTTTGTTCGAACGCTTTAATCATGGCCATTGGAGCTGCCGAACCACCACAAAGAATGCTTCGTAATGAAGAAGTGTCATAGTGATTCTGCTCTAATTCATTTAATAATCCTAACCAAATTGTTGGAACTCCAGCTGTAACAGTGACCTTCTCATTTTCAATAAGTTGAGCCAGCAGCTTTGGCGTAAACATCGGTCCTGGCAAAACTTGTTTAGATCCAAACCATGTTGCAGCAAAAGGCATTCCCCAAGCATTAACATGGAACATTGGAACAACTGGCATACATATATCCTTTTCAGACAACGCAGTCGTATCAGCTAACCCTAGTGCATAGCTGTGTAATACAATTCCCCTATGTGAATATACAACCCCTTTTGGATTCCCGGTTGTTGCAGACGTATAGCACATTCCTGCAGGGTCATTTTCATTTATGTCCTGTAGGAAAGATTGCTCCGGATCACCAGCTTCAAGTAATCTTTCGTAAGAATATACAGGTTCCAATGTCGTAGCTGGTAATTTATCCTGATCCGTCATGATAATATACGCCTTCACAGTTGTAAGAGAATCCTTTACTTTTTCAACGAGTGGAAGAATATCCTCATCAACAAATAAAACTTGGTCTTCCGCATGATTAATAATATAGGAAATGTGTTCAGGCGAAAGTCGAAGGTTTATTGTGTGTAATACCGCTCCCATCCCAGGTGCGGCAAAATAAATCTCTAAATGGCGATGATGATTCCAAGCTAATGTTCCAACCCGATCGCCTCTTTTCACTCCAAGTGTGTCTAAAGCACTTGCAAGTCTACGTGTCCGCCTGCCAATTTCTTTGTACGTAAAGCGATGGATCCCTGATAAAGTCCTTGAAACGACTTCCTTCTTTGGAAAAAATGTTTCAGCCCTCTCTAACAATGAACCTACTGTTAATGGCACCTGCATCATGTCACATATCCCCTTTATCTATTAAAATTAATTAGACTATAAGTTTCATTAAGCTACTTAGATATTTTGTGATTTTTCGTTTAACTCTTCCCTCAATAAAAACTTTTGAATTTTTCCACTTGCATTTCTAGGTAAGACATCGCAGAATATATATTTTCTTGGTCTTTTAAAATTTGCGAGATGGTCGCTATTTTTGCACCATTCATCCAGGTCAGCTTCAGTTACATTCGGGTCTTTTTTCACAACAAATGCAATAACAGTTTCTCCCCAATGCTCATTAGGACTTCCAATAACCGCTACATCTAACACACCGGAATGTTCATAAAGGACATCCTCGACCTCACGAGGATAAATATTTTCGCCACCAGAAATAATCATGTCATCAACACGATCCTTCACCCATAAATAACCATCTTCATCTAAATAGCCAATATCTCCTGAATGGTACCACCCCTTATATAAAGCATTCTCCGTCGCTTCGTCTCTTTCAAAATAACCACTCATCATGCATGGGCCTTGAACAATAATTTCGCCTGTTTCTCCGATCGGAACAATATCATCCGGATCTGATGGACCATGTTCATTTGGTTTCACAATTCGGATGTCATGATTTAAACACGCTTGCCCTGCAGAACCTGCCTTTGTTAATTGGTCATTCTCTAAAAGGAAAGAAATCGCCGGACCCATTTCAGTCATTCCATAGGCTTGAACAAGTGAAATCCCTAATTTTTCGTGACAAGCACGAACAAGGGTCGGCGCCATTGGTGCCGCACCATACAGTCCTAATGCTAAACTGTCCAATTTGTACTTTTTGAGATCTTCTTGCAAAAGCATATTCCACATCGTTGGCGCCGCAAAAAATTTTGTGATTTTTTCTTGTTCGATTAGTTGAAGAACTTGGGATGCATTGAATTGGTGGAGAATCGTGTTTCTGGCTCCCACATGAATTCGTGGAATGAGTGCACAATGTAATTCTGCACAATGAAACATCGGCGCAGTGACAAGTCCATGATCATTCGCATGTAACTTCGTAGCACTAATAATTATGAGACTTTGTTCGACAATTTCGCGGTGGCGATGAATTACCCCCTTTGGTCGACCTGTTGTTCCACTCGTGTACATAATTGCGTAAATGTCTGATTCTTCTATGTGGTAGTCTTCTAATGTTGCAGGTTCAGTTTTAATTTTTTCCTGATAGTTGGCAGCATAGGATGGTGTTTGATCATCAATAAACCAAAATGATATGTGAGGATAACGGTTTTCAATAGAGGTAATAGTTGATGCTAAAGCCTGTTCGAAAAGGACAACTTTCGGCTTCGCATCGTCTAAAATATAAGCTACCTCTTCGGACATCAGCCTGAAGTTAATCGGATTAATCACAGCACCAATTTTGGCGCAGGCAAAAACGGCTGTTGCTATTTCTTCATTGTTAAAAAGATATGTTGATACTCGATCACCTTTGCGAACGCCCTCTTTAATCAGGGCATTCGCTAGTTGATTCACGTTTTCGCTCCATTCTTTGTACGTGTATCTCCTATTTCTTCGCACATCAAACAATGCTTCTTTGTTAGGATATTTTTTCACTGTTAAATCGAAAAGCTTTCCTATTGTTGTGGACATTAATGAACCTCCCTGTTTCTTTCATTTACTTCGTATGGATAGTTATTATCAAATCCGCAGCCTGAGTACACTACGCTTTCCGCGGGTTACCCGTGAGTTACCAAACTCACTCCAATCTTTCGATGATTGTTGCGTTGGCCATTCCGAATCCTTCACACATTGTTTGCAAGCCGTAGCGCCCGCCTGTTCGTTCAAGTTCATGCATCATCGTTACCATTAGTCTTGCACCACTTGCACCAAGTGGGTGACCTAGCGCGATGGCTCCTCCATTTGGATTTAACTTTTTCGGATCTGCTCCTGTTTCTTTTAACCAGGCTAACGGAACAGGGGCAAATGCTTCATTTACTTCGAACACATCGATATCATCAATCGAGAGCCCCGCCTTTTTTAAAACCTTTTCTGTTGCAGGAATGGGACCTGTTAACATAAGTGTCGGATCGGAACCGACAACGACCCGTGTATGAACTTTAAATCGTGGCTTTAATCCAAGCTCTTCTGCCTTTGAACGTGACATTAAAAGTAACGCCGCAGCTCCATCACTAATTTGGCTTGCATTTCCAGCATGAATGATACCGTCTTCTTTGAATGCAGGCTTTAAATTCATTAATGCCTCAACAGAAGTTTCCTTTCTTGGTCCTGAGTCATGGATAACGACTGAATCCGTGCCATTTTCTATCGGTATGATTTCTCTTTGAAAATATCCTTCGGCCTGGGCCTTTAATGCCTTCTGGTGACTTTCATAGGAGAATTCATCCAACTCTTCTCTTGTAAAACCATATTTTTCTGCAATACGTTCTGCAGATAGTCCTTGGTGGATCATTTCATATTTGTTTGTTAGCTTATCGCTAAATGGTGATCCTTGATAGTTAGAGGCAATCGGAACCCTTGACATGCTTTCAACTCCACCGGCGACCACGATATCCATGTCACCTGAAAGAATTGCTTGTGCTGCAAAGTGAACTGCCTGCTGACTTGAACCGCATTGACGATCAATAGTCGTACCTGGAACCTCTATTGGGTAACCGGCAATTAAGGCTGCAACCCTTGCAATATCACCTGCTTGTTCACCAGATTGAGTTACACAACCAAGAATGACATCGTCAATCATGGATGGATCCAGTTTCGTTCGTTTAATAAGTGATTTCAATGTTTCAGCCGCTAAGTCATCTGGACGAATATCCTTTAAATCTCCCTTTTTCCTTCCAATTGGTGTACGAACCCCTTCAACAATCACGACTTCTCGCATGAATAACTTCCTTTCTCTTAAATCAAGACTATTTTTTTATATGAAAATGTTATGAAATCACCTTATTTATTTTGAAAGATAGCTATAATCCAAGATTCTTTGCAATAATTGTTTTCATAATTTCATTGGTACCTGCATAGATGCTTGCTACTGGAATATCCCGATATCGCCTTGCAATCTCATATTCCTCCATATAGCCATATCCCCCGTGGAGCTGCATACATTGAGTAGCAACATTTCTTGCCATTTCGGTCAACTTCCATTTTGCCATTGACACTTTCGTGACAATATCTTTTCCTCCCATGTGATCAGCAATTAGTTGGTCTAAAAAAGCCCTGCCCATTTCAATATCTGTTGCCATTTCAACCAGTTTAAATTGGGTATTTTGAAATCTACTTATTGCTTTTCCAAACGCTTTCCGTGATTTCACATAATCCATTGTTATTTCTAGCATTCTCTCAGCTGACACCTGTGCAGCAATTGCAACAATTAAGCGTTCCTGCTGAAGTTTTTCCATAAGATACGTAAATCCCTTGCCTTCTTCTCCAAGTAAATTCTCTTTCGGTACACGACAATCCTCAAATATCAACTCAGCGGTATCTTGCGCATGCAAGCCAACTTTATTTAACTTTCTGCCCCTTGAAAATCCTGGTGTATTTCTTTCTACAGCAAGAAGACTCATCCCTTTATGGGGAGGGACTGCCTGTGGATTTGTTTTGCAAGCAACGATTACTAGATCTGCATGAACCCCGTTTGTAATAAATGTTTTTTGTCCATTTAATAGATAATGGTCTCCATCTAAAATGGCAGTCGTTTGCATATTAGCCAAATCTGATCCACAACCAGGCTCTGTCATCGCAATGGCTGTAATTGTTTCCCCTGCCACACATGAAGGAAGCCATTTTCTCTTCTGTTCCTCCGTACCATAGGAGGTCAAATAAGGAATCACAATATCATTATGTAAACCGATACCAACCAGGCTTGAGCCCACTCTTTCTAACTCCTCGTTAATAATAACCGAAAAGCCCCAATCTCCTCCATATCCACCATATGACTCATCGACATCCGGACAAAGAAACCCTTGCTCCCCCATTTTTTGCCAAAAGGAGCGAGGAACAATCCGATTTTCTTCCCACTCATCATAGTAAGGTACACACTCTTTCTGAAGAAATCGCCTTAAAGAACTACGGAATATTTCATGTTCATCTTTCAAATATAGATGGTTCATTTGAAAATTCCCCTTTTCTATGCCAATCGTACTATCTTCTATTGTAACCGATTGGACGTATAATTGTTAGAATATTTTGACTTAAAATCAGAAAAATTTTTACTAGTTTTAATTTTAGTCATTCTAGTAAAAGTTGTATGATAGTAGCAAACTAATTATGTCTAGGAGTGATCATTTTGTTTCCCGTTAAATTAATAGATGAACTATTACAAGAAAGCGCTAATAAAGATGAGGCCATTAAAATGGAAAGTTATATGAAAAATAACTTCAAATTTTTCGGAGCAAGAGCACCGGTTGTAAAGGAAATTTTCAAAAAGTTGATTACCGTTTACACAATTCATCCACATGAATTAAAGGAACTTGTTACTCATTTGTGGAAAAAAGATGAAAGAGAGTATCAAATGATTGCGATTCTTTTTTTAAATCGTTATCAAAAGTGGTTAAAGGAGGAGGATATAGAATTAATCGAATACTGCATTACAAATAAATCTTGGTGGGATTCTGTTGATTCAATTGCTCCCAATGCACTCGGATATTATTTAAAAGCATATCCTCAACATAAACCTGAAATCATCGAGAAATGGTTATCCTCCAATAATCTTTGGCTTCAAAGAAGTATCTTATTATATCAATTAAAATATAAGAAAGACACAGACGTTTCCATTTTGTTCGATAGTATCCTACGTTTAAAAGATTCCAAAGAATTTTTTATCCAGAAGGCAATTGGATGGGCATTACGGGAGTATTCAAAAACAGATTCACAAAAAGTTATAGACTTCGTAGATTCAACCAATCTCGCAAATCTTAGTAAAAAAGAATCGTTAAAATGGATGAAATCTAAAAAGATAATCCGGTAAATGATCTTAAATGAGGTGGATTAGATGAAAGCAAAAAAGGGAGTTTCTTTTCTTCGAATCTTTTGGGTAATTTTTTTAATTTTTATTGCTCTTTTCCTTGTCTATCTTTATCAGCTGCATACTGAAGGTTTATTAACAAAGAAAATTCTCTTCACTGTAGATCAGCTTGCTAAAATGATCAAGAAAAATCCCATTCTATTTGTGGGATTAATAAGCTATATTATTATATTTTATCTCGGCTATTTGGTAGGAAAGAAACGAAGATGAAAGAAGAAAATCTCCTTTAATATGACAATATTCACCACTTCCTTCTTTTAATCAAACGTTTGATTAAAAATGCTGTGCCTATTGATATATAAAGTTTATAGCATTCTTCTATATGAGATTATTGTCAAATTTTCTCTATCAGGATGCTCTCCAATTTACGAAAACAACAATAATATTACAATTACTTATAACCTGCGTTTTTCAGTTGATTATTCCCCTTTTTATTACTATGATAAGGATATTGTCAAAAATTTTTCTCATTGTATATAACTTTAAAACAAATATAGGCATATGATAAAATGAAGGCCACTTTTTTCATCAAAGATCATTATCTCTGCAAAAGGAATGATATGAATGACTGATTATACTCAACTTTACAATAAATTATCTTCTATTATAGATAAAAATAATATAAAAACGAATGAATTATTAAAAAACCATACGTATACAAAACTTGGCGGTAAGGCGGATATTTTTCTTACTCCAACAACATATGAAGAAGTTCAGGCAGTGGTGAAATTTGCGAAGCAAGAGAATGTTCCTTTCACCTTACTAGGCAATGGTTCCAACTTAATTGTTAAGGATGGCGGAATTCGCGGCATTGTTATTCTTCTTAAAAATTTCAATCGTATTTCTGTAGAGGAGAATTTTTTGACGGCGCAAAGTGGGGCTGCTATCATCGCTGCTTCACAATATGCATTAAAGGAAAACTTAACCGGTTTAGAATTTGCTTGTGGAATCCCTGGTACAGTAGGCGGGGCTTTATTTATGAATGCCGGTGCCTATGGCGGTGAAATTAAAGACGTATTGGATTATGCGATTGTTATCGATCGTAATGGAGAAATCGTAAAAAGAACCGCATTAGATCTAGAGCTAAGCTATCGTACAAGTAATATCCCTGAAAAAGGGGATATTGTCCTTGAAGCCATTTTTAAACTTAAACCTGGGAACTATGAAGATATTAAAGCGGTTATGGATGATCTCACATTTAAAAGAGAATCTAAACAACCACTCGAGTATCCTTCATGTGGCAGTGTCTTTAAAAGACCACCAGGTTACTTTGCTGGTAAACTCATTCAAGATAGCGGGCTTCAAGGAAAACAAATCGGCGGTGCACAAGTATCAACGAAACACGCCGGCTTTATTGTTAACAAAGACAATGCAACAGCAGAAGAATACATTTCATTAATTAAGTATGTTCAAAAGACTGTGAAGGAAAAATTCAATGTAGAATTGGAAAGAGAAGTTAAAATTATTGGTGAGGATTTATAATTGTTATTAACTGCAAAAAACACACGAGCAAATGTAAGCTCGTGTGTTTTTTGCAGTTAAATATTATCATATATCCGATGAGAGTATTAAGGTGGGCGAATAAAGTAGTTCTTCCATTTTTGAGTGATGCGTAAAAAGGTTATGTCATTGTCCTTTCGTGCACTAATGCAATGAGTTCTTGACTTTTCCTTCTCGAATCTTGTGGATTCGTGCACGTAAGCAATGTATTCCTAGTCTTTCCTTCCCGAATCTTGCGGATTCGTGCACGTAAGCAATGTGTTCACGGTCTTTCCTTCTCGAATCTTGTGGGTTCGTGCACGTAAGCAATGTATTCCTAGTCTTTCCTTCTCGAATCTCGCGGATTCGTGCACGTAAGCAATGTGTTCACGGTCTTTCCTTCCCGAATCCGAGTTCTCCTACGATAATTTGATTCACTTAACACTACGTCAGTGGTTATGTAAATTATTTTGTGTAAATGATTTTGTTACCATATTTTTGACTATACTAAAATATATGTTCTTACCTGCTAGGGGGATAGGGCAATGCTGGGGAGCAACCCGAGCACCTAGTAGGGTTCTGCACAAAAGGAGATGGGGTTTCCCCATCTTTTTCTCCTTTTGGGAGAACAATAGCGATAAACCCTTAGGGCAGAGCCCTAACACGTCCCAATACAAATTGAAACGATTATTTTCCAAGCCGACCATTAAACATAATATCGAACTGTTGTCTACATTCTAACCATCCTGGAACGGGAATAGTCCATTTTTCTGTTACTCCTACTGTAGCGAGATAGACAATCTTTCTTAAAGCATTATCGCTAGGATAAGCATTCTTTGTTTTAGTCACCTTTCTAAGCTGTCTATGAAAGGCCTCAATCGTATTTGTTGTATATATTAACTTTCTAATTTCTACTGGGTAAGAGAAATAAGCAGTTAGCTCAAGCCAATTGTTTTCCCATGATTTGATAATTGATGGATATTTCGTTTCCCACTTATTTTTAAACTCTTCGAAAGCCACTTCAGCCTGTTCGAGCGTATAAGCTTTGTATACTTTCTTTAAATCATCCATTACCACTTTACGATTTTTAGTTGGGACATACTTCATATTATTTCGTAATTGGTGGATAACACATGACTGAATAGTAGTATCTGGAAATGTTGCATTAATAGCTTCGGAGAAGCCAGAAAGCCCGTCTTTACAAGCGATTAGGATGTCTTCGACACCACGGCTTTTGAGCTCCTGACAAACATTTAGCCAAAAACTAGCACTCTCATTTTCACCTATCCAAATACCAAGGATGTCTTTGACTCCATCAGTATTAATACCTAAAACTGTATATGCAGCTTTACTAACAATTCTATTTTCATGTTTCACTTTAAAGTGAATCGCATCCAAAAACACAATTGGATAAACAGGGTCTAGTAGACGAGACTGCCATTCATAAACAAGAGGTAATATCTTATCCGTAACTTTACTTACCAAACTTGGAGAAACATTCACACCGTAAATATCCTTCATGTGACTTTCAATATCTCTAGTCGACATTCCTTTTGAATACAGGGCTATAATCTGGTCTTCCAGCCCATTGATGGATGTTTCGTATTTTTTAATGATTTGAGGTTCAAAATCTCCTTTACGATCTCTTGGTATGCTTAATTCGGTCTCACCAAACTTACTTTTAATCGTCTTTTTACTATACCCATTTCGGCTATTTCCCGAGTTATTGCCCCTTGAATCGTGTTTTGAGTAACCTAGATGATTCTCGATTTCTGCTTCAAATACCTGTTGAAGAGTCTCCTTAAAAAGATCCTTAATCATGGCATGTATATCGTCAACAGTTTCACATTGACCAGCCAATTCCCTGATTGTCATGTCCTTAAAATTTTGCATTAATGATCATCTCCTAGTTATAATTATTAGAAAATTATGACCATTTACACAAAATTTTATACATTCTCACGTCAGTGTATAAAAAACCCCTAGCGAATACTGTATTCGCTAGGGGTTGCTTATTATTTTATTCAACTACGCGTCGTACAACACCTTTGAATGCTTTTTTCCAGTATGAGTTGCTCAATGAATCAATTGATACGCCGTGTGAACTGTTGTCATTTAAGAATTGACCATTTCCTAGATAAATTCCTACATGACCATTTGTTTTATACGTATCAAAGAAGATTAAGTCTCCTCTTTTCATTTCTGAAGAACTTACTGCCCTTCCTTGTCCAACTAGTGTATCCGTATTTGTTCCAGAAACTGGTCCTAGATTAACTCCACCTTCAGCATATGCCCAGCGAACGAATGAAGAGCAATCAAATGAACGTCTTGCTATATCGCTGCTGCTACGACCGCCGCCCCAATTGTAAGGAGAACGACCAACAATAGATGACCCTGCACTTATCGCAGCTTCAATGCCTCCGGAGCCTAATTTTACAGTTGATGATGGCGCCGTGTAAGTGGACGTATGATTAGTTGATGAACTGCTGCTTTTTGTTCCTGAAGTAGTTTCAGAAGTAGAAGCGGCTGCTGCTTTTTCCTGTGCCGCCTTTTCTGCTGCAGCCTTTTCAGCAACTGCCTGGTCTTCAAGATTGCCTAATTCACTTGATGCATTTTTTTGTTCTTCTTTTATTTTTGCAAGAATACTATTTTTATCATCAATTTGATATTGTAAATCCTCTTTCAGATCTTTAAGATCATCTAAATCCTTCTGAACTTTCTCTAGCTTACTTGCAAGCTCTTTCTTGGACTGTTCAAGTGATTCTTTATCTTTTTTCTGTTCATCTAAAATTTTCTGATCAGCATTTACGATGGTAGAAACCGCCATAGCACGGTCAACGAAATCACCGAAACTTTCGGATTCTAGTAAAACATCTAAATAACTTACGACACTCCCGCTCTCTTGAATCGCACGGGCACGTTTTTGTAATAATTTATTACGTTCATCAATTCTTTTCTTTGTATCTGCAATTTTTACTTTTAATTGTTCAGATTCTTTTTTTGTATCTGCTACTTCTGCCTTTGTCTTGTTCATTTCCGCATTAGTCTGTGCAACTTTTGCATCGATTTGTTTCATATCCGCAAGCATATTGATTTCATTTTGTTTTAAATCGGAAATTTCTTGCTTTTTCGCACGAATTTGTTGATTTACATTTTCGGATGCAAAAACGTTTTGGGTAGAGAATAATGCGCTCGTCCCAATTACAGACGCTAAACCAAGTGTAAGTAATCTCTTTCTCATTTTCTTTTCCCCCGTGATCTTTATAAATATACGAACATAATCTATTAAAATTTAAATTTATTCTATTAATTGAGTCAATTTCATAATTGCTCTTTTTAAAAATACAGAATCCTACAGAATTTCTAAAATATATTTTTAAAAACAGAAATCATGCTACTTGTTGCTGATTTAATTGTACATTAATTCGGTCTGCGGCTAACTTTGAAGCATTATAAATAAGGGTTACCATGTCAAAATGAATTTTTGCACGTTTCCCAGTACGATAGCGAACATTGTTCAGTTGAAAGAATTCTTTCAGATAGGCATTAACCCGTTCTACGGCAGTACGACGTTTGAAAATGTTTTTCCATGCTTGTGACCCGCGTGCTGGTGCGGTATATCTGCGAAGGTCTGAAGTGATTTTCACTTTATAAACCTTTTGGCAAATACCTTCATTAGCTAAGGGACAGTCGTCGCATTCCTTTGGTCTTGTGTATTTCAATGTTTCATATTTAGGATCAAAACTATCATAACGATAAGAATGCTCTCTGAAACAAGTTGGGGCAAAGTGTTTATCATAGCCAATGATTTCCCCTTCATTTCGCTTATTATACGCGATGACGGATTGTTGTCCCATTCGATGTACCTGCTCGTATATGGGTTCATAGTCATAGCCCGCATCCATTGTTTGATAACGTAATGGAAGGTGAAGGCGTTCCTGAATTCCTTTCAGTAAAGGGATAGCCGCCTTACCATCATTTAGACTCCCAGATGAAAAAGAGCCTGTAGAATGTATTGGCTTGATGTACCAACGGCTAAATGACCTTTGTAGCCAAACCAAAAACATTTTGTCCTTCTGAGTTCTTTTTCACGCCCCATTTAGGGTCTTGGGGAACTTCGGCACGTAGTTCGGCTAGGGAACATCTAATTGGTACCACAATTTTTCTATCATATAAAGGTAAATTGGCTTCCGTTTCAGCTTGTTCTTTAAGCCACCCGTCACGCTCATCTTTTGATTTCCGACCACGTTTTTGGGGTTCAGATTTTGGCTTTTCTTCTTTTGGCTGCGCTTGGTCTCGTGCTTCAAAATGGGTTGCATCAATAGCCACTGTATCATCCGTGATGAAACCTTCTGCAATAGCCTGGAGGACCACTTTTTCTTGTTCTTTCTCAAGGATATCGCTTTCCTCCAATTTCGTTATGAGACGTGAATAGGAGGATTCTGAAGGCACATGATCAGAAACCAAAAAGCCACAATTTAACTTAAAAGCTAGATCATCATGAAGACGTTTTATAAGATCCTTCATCGTAGGGATGCGCTCTATGTATCTTACAAAGGTGGAGATAATCATGGCTGCATAGTTTAGTTCTTCCGGTGCACCCAACCGTGATTTTTTCGCCACTTGATGGTACATCGAATCCAAATCTACCGCTGAAATAATGGCTTCATATTTTTGGGTAGGTTCCATGTCAAATAATTCCTGTATGCCAAATAGGCTAGGTTGTCGTATAATAGTCATAAGAAGTACTCCTCCAGTCTTTTTATGGTTTGTGGTCAACGTAAGCCCGAATTATAAAAATAAGTGTACCTTTCGGTACGCATCGTAAATAGCCGTAAATTCTGACTTTTTAATCGAATTACGGCTATTTCATTTATTTGCTACATTCTGCCTGAATCATTTTTGACCAGGGCATGTATTGATCTAAAATTTCAGGGTTTTGTTGGACGCCGAGATTTGGTAAATCCGTAAAAGTTTCTTTATATATTCATAGAAATCAACGCCGTTACTTTTGGCAGTTTCAGCAATACTTAAACAGATGGCATTCGCTTTTGCACCAGCTTCACTTACACTAAAGAGCCAATTTTTTCTTCCTATAACGTTGGGACGGATGGCGTTCTCGGCTGGATTATTATCCATTTCAATTCGCCCATCATTCAGGAATAATTTGAGTCCATTTGCCCTGTTTAATGTGTATTCAGTCGCTTTTGCTAACGCATTTTTTCCGTAAAATGGTGATGTTTCAACCCAGTGAAGGAATTCCTCCACGATTGGCTTCGAGTACTTTTGACGTTTTTTTCTTCGTTTACTCGGAGACAAACGTTTAAATTGCCTTTCTAGTCGATATAAATCATCACAATATTTCACACCGATTCTACCATTTTTGCTATCAGCTTTCAGCCAATAACGACGAACATGCGCCCAACAATTTGCGAAATTAACGCCTTCCAACTTATCATAAGCAGAATAACCATCACACACAATCGTTCCAGAAAAGCCTTCAATAAAACTTTCAAGGACAGATCGAGCTCGAGATAATGCGCTTTGAAAGAGAGTCATTGTTACTACTTTGGCTTGGCACACTTCGAAACACCCAATTATACGCATTGGCTTTACCAGATTTCCCATCGGATCGGTTGATAATTTGTCCGTATGTTTCATCGACATGCAAAACCGATTTTGCCATCATCAACTCTTTCATTCGTTCGTATAGGTAACAGCCAATCATGTGCTACACGGATAACCCAATTCGATAGGTTTTTATCATTGGTATTCAGTCCATAGCGATTCCATTCCTTTACCTGACGGTAAAGAGGTAAATATTGTGCAAATTTATCATAGATGACTTTGGCAAGTACGCTAGGACTTGCGATGCTACGCTGAATCGCTGGTTGTGGTGCTTTCCCGCGTTTGATTTGTGCTGGCTGTGATGAATCAACTTTGCAGTCTTTACATTCATACGCATGTTCAATGTGCTGTACTTTCATCATTTTTGCAGGAATAAATTTTGCTTCTTCACGTACAAGTGTACTACCAATTTCAATCATTTGCCCTTGGCAACAGTCACAGATTGTATTTTTCGGATGATGGTGAATAGCTTCTACTTCAATACCATCATGCAAGGAATCATTTCGTTTTTTTGATTTAACTTTTCGTACAACAGTATAAGAGATTGTCTGTTGGCTTTGTTCTTCTGTGTGCTCAGGTTCGCTAAAAAGCCGGGTCATCATCAAATAATGAGCCTTGCCCATCTGGTACGTTGTATTTCGATTTTTCGGATTTCGATCCATATAAAAGTTTTGTTAAATGGCGAATTTGTTCAGTTAGCGCTTCAATCTGTTTAGTTGATTGATCTAGCTTTTTCGATAAGTCTTTGTTTTGTTGATTTGAATGAGCCAATTGTTCTTCGAGAAGTCGAATTAATTTCCCATATGGATTCTTGTTATTGGAAGAAGTATTAACCATTTATTTCACCACTTTTCGTTCACCATAAGTTAGTTATATTATAACATTTTTAACGTAGAAAGCGAAGTTGAAAATGGCTATAAACCAACATTTCTAGCTTGTTTAGAATACTCCTTTTTGTGATTTTTGAATGGCCTTTGGTTGCTGAATGGACAACCCTTCTAACAACCAGCGAACCTCCTGTTGCGAAAGTTTACGTACTTCATTTTCATCTTTTGGCCATTGAAGTTTTCCTCCATCTAGTCGCTTATAAAGCATGGCGAAACCATCGCCATCAAAATATAAACATTTATAACGGTCTTTACTCCAACCAGAGAAAAGGAAAATAGAATCTCCATATGGATCAAGTTCGAAAGAATCTTGAATTAGCGTTGCTAATCCATCAATTCCCTTCCTCATATCTGTTTTACCGCAAATAATATAAATGTTTTTTACACTGGTATAATCATGTTTCATAGATTTTTCAACTCCCTCATGACCGTTTGGATGATGTGCTCATCTACGCCGTTGAAGAAGGAAATTTCAGCAGCTTCAATTTTGATTGTGCAAAAGCTATTTGAAGGATCTTTCGAAGTTGTGGATGTTATAATATTTTTTTCTGGTTGTATTGAAACGGGGACGATTGTTAGTTTTTGTTGTGACATAGGAAAAGCACCTCCTTAATTGATACGATTATTGTACTAAGGGGTGCTGATCATTTATATGCGTTGTTTGAATGGGGGCTTACTGGTCAACTACCATTATACAAGATTTGGGGAGGTACTTCTTTTTTTATCTCTTAAACCCCTTGATACACAAGGGCTAAGAATTATGAAATTCATTCAATTATGTATAAATAGAAAAATACGTGTCTATTGTCACAGGTGCTATTATAACATCATTATTCGACAAAAGGAGCCACAATCATATTACATTTATATTTCAATTGCGTTACTCTTTGTTAAGTTATTGAAAAAGATTCCGATTTGTTATACTTAAATAACTATATTATTAAAAAGAGGTGGTCTAATGACTATCATATATTTCGTACGTCATGGAGAATCAGAATGGAATGCTAGTGGAAATCGTTATTGCGGACGAACTGACATTAAGCTTTCAAATATTGGAAAACAACAAGCTCAGATGGCAGCTACATTATTGCAAGATGTACAATTTACAGGTGCTTACTCCTCGCCATTATGCAGGGCACGTGAAACGGGAGAATACATTTTATTAAACCACGAGGAATTCGTTCCTATACAAAATGATGAAAGACTCATTGAAGCAAATTTTGGTGAATGGGAAGGCAAAAGGCTAGAAGTATTTATCGCTGAAGATCCAAAGTATTGGGATCAATGGCTAAAGGATCCCGGTTCTACCAAAGCAGGGAAAACAGGTGAAAATGCTTTCGAAATTTTTCAGAGGGTGAATGAATTTGTAAACGATGTTGTTAATCAGCATCCTGAAGGAACGATTCTAGTGACAGCCCACAGCTGGGTCATTAGATTTTTTGTTGCGGGCACACTTGAGATCCCTTTCCGAAATTATCGAATGATTGCTCAGGACAACGTTGGAGTAACGATTTTTAAACGAACAAAAGATGATGAAGGCCGCTTTTTAGCGATTAATTTGAATACACATATAAAGAAGTCCTGACTTTAGAATCAGGACTTTTTTTCTTATGCAAAACAAGTTAGAAATCGTTTTCCCATTAATTACAGCTAACAATCTTGCTTTTAAGCAATTATAATCAAAGGTGAGGAGGGGATAGTTTGTACATTTGGATAATCGCAATAATTGCCATTACTTTTCTAATGATTATTTTTAATAAAGGAAATAAAAACACGCAAAATGTCGTGATAAATCATATAGGGGTCAATCACCCTACGATAGATGGGCAAACGATTAAAGTACTTCAAATCTCTGATCTACATTTAGAAAATCTCTCCATTTCGCCAGAAAAGCTTTATGCAAGTTTAAATGATCAATCATTTGATTTAATTGCTTTAACTGGTGATTTTTTAGATAGAAAGCGCAGTATTCCAAAACTGATTCCTTATTTAAACGTGTTCAACCAACTTAATCCTAAATACGGAACATATGCCGTATTTGGAAATCATGATTATGTATTGCGGGATTCAAATTTTCTTACATTAAAAAAAGTGCTTGAAGATCAAGGGTGTAAAACGATGCAAAATGAGAATGACGTTCTAACGATAAACGGGAATCGTTTAAACATTATCGGGATTGACGATTTTAGTACTAAGCGGAGTGAAATTGATAAATCCTATCACGGACTCATGCACGGATATAATCTCGTTTTAACACATGATCCAAATATTGTGCTTAAAATGAAGAATTTTCACTTTGATTATTTATTATCTGGCCATTTTCACGGAGGACAAATATATTGGCCAAAGCCATACCATCTTCTGAAAATGGGAAAACTCGTACGAATGAATATGATTAAAGGCTTGCAAACCCACGATGGAAAGCCATTTTATATTAGCGAAGGATTAGGACAAACAGGTCTTAATATTCGTATTGGAAGCCGTCCTGAAATCACAATCCATCATTTAACGCTTCCAATTATCGAGAAGGCTGCCAGTGCCATGTAGCTTCCACTATCTTAAGAACACCTAATCATTTAGGTGTTTTTTGCATTTTATTGTAAAAATTCTGATATTATTGATATAAGAATAATCTTCGGAGGAACTCATGAAGAATAATGACGAAAAATTTTCAGATTTAAATTTCCCCTCAAAACTGGTTACTATACTATCTATCGGATTTTTAATTATTTTTGCATTAGTAGTTGTCATAGCTCTTTACTTTTTTGGGATAATAGGATTTTTCCGCTTACTTAATGTCCAATATGATTCAAATCAAGCACTTATTTCCTTTATCTTAAAATTCTTTTTCATTTGCCTAATAGCCGAGGTTTTTGCAAAGTTAATTATTCGTTTTATTATCAGTTATGTAAACAGTAATATAGTGAATTTCATTGTTTTAATGTTTTTCGATATATTAATTAGTTGGATTGTCCTCCATTATGTTGATGAATCGATGAGTAGTATTACTATTCCTACCTGGGTCGAGCTTATACTAGCTTTGTTTCTTGCTTGTGCTGAGTATAACTTTGACAAGAAAAAGGAATAAGATTTTTTCAACAATAAATCTTATTCCTCACCAATAGCCAACACTTATCTTTTTAATCAAACGTTTGATTAAAAATCTTTAAACCATTGACATATAAGTATTTCATTCGTTTTTTCTATGCGAAATTTGCCAGATTCATTTTTTTCTTTTCGCAACTTCTTCATATAGATCCATTAATGATATAACTCCTAGTTTTTGAACCTTTTCAATGTATTTACACCATAATTGAGCAGTAAGTATTGCATCCCCTAATGCATGATGACGGTTTTCCACCGGAATTCCTGCATAGTTGCACCACTCTTCCAATTTCACAATACGAATTGTCGGCTCAGCTATCTGAAGCAGAAAAGACGTATCAATCAATCTATGATTAAACGACGAACGATAAAGCTTCCAATTCACATGCTGGAGAAAGTTTTTCTCATGATATGAATGATGAGCAATGAGAGGATCATCTTTTACAAATTGATAAAACTGATAGATCACCTCCGATAAGGAAGGTGCAGTGGTCAAATCACTTTTCCTAATACCTGTTAATTGTTCGATTTCAGGAGGGATATCTTGATTCGTATAAATCAATGAGTAAAACTGCGTATCCTCAAAGATTTTTCCTTCTCTCACTTTGAGTGCGCCTAATGAAATTATTTGATCCCCTTGCTCTGGATAAAAACCAGTAGTCTCTATATCAAAAACAGTAAATTGTAATTGTTGTAACGGTAGAAACAACTTTTCGTCATTATTTATTTCCCTTTGGAGCTGGCGAACATATGCTAACTGCTGAGCATTTTGTCTGCCCTGCATCACTTCAATGATATTTAACCCTTTTTCCTTTATATAACGAATCATTGAATCAAAACCCATAATTCACCTATAGGCCTTTCGCTATCGTTTCAATGAACCGATGCAGTCTTTTACCGTGATGAAGAATTTCTTTTATCTCTTTTCTTTTCTCACGCTCGATATTTTTTACATTTATATAATTCATACTTTGACAAGAAGTTCGTTCATTAATAAGTGATAATCGATAGGCTAATAATTTTTTAAAATAGCGTTGGTAAATAGGGATATCCTTCTCATACCTCATCATTTTAGACAAAGCATTCATTCGTAATATGGTAGATGTTTCATACACCCCTTCTTTTATCGCTAAATAGCGAATGGCATTCACATAAGGAAGGTATGCCATAGATTTTAAATCGATTTCTCCTTGATGGATCCCTTTTGTTTCAACAAAAATTTGTCCAAATAGACCTACCGAATTTCTTACATGTCGTATATTTTCAAAAAAGCGTTCTAAAACATTTGGATTGCTAACTATTTTGTTAAGAAATTGCCTCTTTAAATCTTCAATAAATTCATCATTCCCCACAAGATTCCTTGAATCAAAGAATATCGTAGCATTTCGAATCGATTCCCAACTTCCCTGCTCTATCCATCCGTTGATTTGCTCTTCCCACTCCTTATGTGACCTACACCAAAGAATATTTGAGCTCATCACTTTTCCCTCACAATAAGAATAGCCTAATCGATATAATTCATCTGTCAGCTCCTTCCCTAGGTGACGAAAATAAAGCATATTTTTCTCATCATCATCCTCGAAAACGAGCCCATGGTCTTGATCACTAAAGATTCCCTGTTCTGACCTTCCGGCACTCCCCATGACAAACCAAGAAAACGAGCATGGAGGAGGACCTATTTGATTAATAGATAGTTGAAATGCTTTTTTCATCACTTGATCATGGAACAGATTTAGGGATCTATTATCAGAAAAATACTTGAATAAATAATTATTTTTCAAGCTTACTAATGATTGATGCTCATTCATGAGGAATTTCTATACCCTCCCTCCAACGGTACAACGACTATTTTTTGATCATTCAAACCTTCCCCATTTGCTTCAACTAATTTTTTCTTTTGCAATTAGCTCCGGATACCCATAAGTACCATGTTCACTTAAATCAAGACCAATAATTTCTTCCTCTTCTGTTACTCGAAGGCCGTTCATGAGCTTCTTCATCACATATAAAATAACAAAGGACACAATAAACGCATACAAACCTGATACCACAACTCCCGTCAACTGTACTCCAAGTTGGTGAAAGCCACCTCCATAAAACAGACCTGGTGAGCCTACCGTTGCAAGTTCTTTTGTTGCAAAAAATCCCGTTGATAACGTGCCCCAAACACCTGCTGTTCCATGTACAGATAAAGCATAAATTGGATCATCAATTTTCCTATTGTCAAAAAACCTCATGCTATAGAAGACCAAAATCCCAGCGATAAAACCAATGATTACCGCTGCCCAAGCAGATACAAATGCACACGATGCGGTAATTGCAACAAGTCCTGCTAAAGCTCCATTTAAAATCATTCCTATATCTGATTTACCTAGTACTAACCATGAGATAAGAAGAGCAGCAAACGCACCTGCGCCTGCAGCAAGATTCGTATTAAGGGCAACAAAACCGAAGAATCCATCAGCAACTGACAATGTACTACCGGCATTAAAGCCAAACCAACCTACCCATAAAATGAGGACTCCTAATGCTGTAAAGACTTGATTATGTCCATATATTGCGTTCACTGAACCATCTTTATTGTATTTACCTATTCGAGGCTTTAATAATATAGTTGCTGCTAACGCCGCCATCGCACCCGTCAAATGAACAACAGTTGAACCCGCGAAATCTTGTTTGCCGTGTTCGGCTAACCAACCGCCTCCCCAAATCCAATGTGCAACGACAGGATACACAATAACCGAAAATAATATTGAAAAAATAACATATGTGGAAAATTTAGCACGTTCAGCAAACCCGCCAAAAGCGATCGTTAAAGCGATTGTGGCAAATGCTAATTGAAAGAGAAAGAAGACCGATGAAGATAAATCTGTACCATCAATTTGGTAGCCAGAGTAGAAGAAATGAGAAAGTCCAACAAAGAAGTTTGCATGTTCGCCAAATATAAATGCATAACCTACAGCCCAAAACACAAGAGATCCAATCCCAAATGTTACGATTGTTTTTCCAGCAATATGTCCTGCATTTTTCATCCGTGTAGATCCACTTTCCAATAAAATAAATCCACCTTGCATAAGAATAACCAAAATCGCTCCCAGCATAACCCAAACAGTATTCATTACCATTTCCATACTTTCCCCTCCTATAATTGTCATATATAAATACATTTCATGTTATAAAATGTTACACGATATGTATTTGTTAATTATTTTAGAGGAAATTTCATCAAAGTCAAGATTTTTTTTTGACTTTTTCAAATTTAATGTCAGAAAATATGACATTATTTAAACATAAAAAAAGGGCCTAAGCCCCTAAATATTTTTCAAATAGTTTTTCCTTCGACATAACTAAGTAAGTTGGTCTTTGATTTTTGATTTTCTTCATCGAAAGCGTGGAATGGGAGATAAGAAAAATCGGCATTTGTGTGATGCGTTTAAAATGAATATAATATCTGTTTTCGGGATACATAAGCTCAAACCCTAGCTTCTTCACGCCCTTGTTTAACATCGTTATTCCGATTACCCCTTTAATATCATCTTTCTTTTGATGGGAATCGATAAATTTTGCTAATACAGGCATGGATTGTTCGACCATTTTATAGATCATTCTCGTGCGCTGGACGGAATGACTAATCGACATCACTTCTTTTAAAACCCGAACATTGTGTAAATGAATTTTTAGCAAACAGTCATTTCTTTTAATTTCGGTTCCATCCGCTAATAAAAAGGTTTTTCCTCTATATTTTGTTAGCTTCACTCGAAAAATCGCCTTTTTATTTTGAATGGATCCAATATATTTTAACCTTCTAATCAGATGATAAAGGGGATCAATAAACGTCCATAACGAAATAATCGAGAATCTTATAAACAAAACACTCTTATCCCCTTTCAGGTTTTCTCACCTATCAACTTTAGGATAAACATTTTAGTCCGTTTTAACTCCATTTTTCATTTTGGAAAATATCTGTATGAATAAGGAAAAAAAT
Organism: Heyndrickxia sporothermodurans; assembly: GCA_016756695.1. GTDB lineage: Bacteria > Bacillota > Bacilli > Bacillales > Bacillaceae_C > Heyndrickxia > Heyndrickxia sporothermodurans. The sequence goes on along the minus strand of CP066701.1, from coordinate 1,845,845 downwards.
GACCCCACTATACATTAAAGTAAGTGAGGATCTTTTTTAATTGCTACGATAAGAAATTAGTTTATATTTTTCAACAAATCCAGCACTAGTATAAAGATTTATGGCCTTTAAATTTATTATACTCACACACAATTGTATTTCATTAATGGAAAATTCAGTGAATAATTGATATAATGCCGCTTTAATTAATGTTCTTCCAATACCTTTTTTCCTATGACTAGGTGAGACGCCGATATACTCTATGCATCCTTCACCGAAAATAGGATTTGTCTCAAAATACACATAACCTTGAATTGTTCCCTTTTCTAAAGCTACAATAACTTTCCTATCATTATTTAACCTCTTAACAATCTCGTTTCCATCGTAATACGTTTGAGGAAATAACTCGTCATGTAATGCAATAAATTGTTTATGTTCCTCAGAAGGTAACTCTTTTAGATGGATATCATTTTTTTGATTTTCCTGAGAATGATTTGCACATAATAATAAATGGGTGTCCCTTTGACAAAATTGTGCTGTTGCATAAAAGTTGCGGCATTTTGATTCTCAATATTGTAAAAACCATAAAAGCGTTTGATTGGAATTGCCAAACCCTCCACTATTTTCATCCATAATTCCTTCGCTACTACATTCCAATCGTTCCTTTTTACAAAAGGCCCCCATATTTCTGCTTCCTTTGCTTCTTGATCAATATCTAAACCTAACAAACCGACTAATTGTTTATTATCATATGCACCGATCAATGATTGTCGTATAGGCAAATCTGAAAAATGGTGCTGAAGTGTATACAAAATTTCTTGCGGATTGCTTCCACAGTATCCAACATGTTGACATGGATCACTGTTACAGGCTGCTATAAAAGATGCGGCTGCTGGCAAGTCAATAATTGGTTGAATCGTAATATTAGAATTCATATTGTCCGAGGAGTCCCTCTAATTTCAATGCTAGTCCGACACTTCCTTGAACCTTAATTTTCCCCATCATAAATGCGGCTGCACTGTTCATTTTTCCTTGCAAAAATTTCTTGAAATCTGATACTTTCATCTGTAATGTACATTTCGGTTCTTCAAAATCTCCTTTTAATACGCGTACTGTATCGTTAGAGAAAACTAACTGAAATATACCGCCATCTTCCCCAGATAATTCAAATTGATATACAACGTTTAAATCTTTATACGGATCAGGATTTCCATTCATTACTCTCTCAATTTCCACCCATATTTCTTCAACACTCATATTCATTACGTCCGTCATTTTCTTTCCCCCTAAGTTAAAGATGAAATGTATTATCTTTAATCTTTTTCGCTATTCGCATCGATTTTTCCTCCATACTGGATGATCACCCTTTTGAGACTTTTTCATCATAAATACAAGAGCAAGTAGAATAGATACACAAATAAAAGAAAGCCCACCAACTAATCCTAATGTCCTTGGAGGAATAAATTCCAATGCTCCACCTGCTAAAAACATCGATATACCTAACAATGTATTAGAAATCGTTGCAATGATTCCAAACATCGTTCCTTGATGCTTATCAGGGATTTCTCGCATAAGAACCGTATCAAAGCAAGTATTTCCAATTCCTGCCATAAATGCTGTGGAACAAAAGAATAAAAAGGCGAGCATGATATAACGGGATTGACTTAACAAGACGAGCGAGACCCCTTCTAACATTAAACAAAGAAATCCGATTAACAAGAAGTTCCTCTTTAAACGATTGGCTATCACAAAACTTAATACTAAACCAATTCCTAACGCTCCATAAAATAAGCCAACCCCCATATCGCCAAGCTTAAAAATCTTCACTGCATATACACTAATTAAAACATTATCAATACCATTAATTAATGGTATTAAACATTCTCCTAATAAAATAATTTGAAGTGGAACTGATGCCAATAGAATTTTTTTAAGCATTGTAAAGTGGGTCGTTTCTTCATGGTTAGGTCGTTTTTCTCCCACCGTCTCGGGAAAAACAATGGACGAAATTAACCACGCCGCGATTAAAAAAGATGCCCCATTAAACACGAAACTTATATTCGGGCCAAATAAGTAAGAAACGACCCCGCCCGAAAATGCTCCACCAATTAAAACGATGCCAACCATTACTTGTTCCATTGGGTTGACTTTGACAAGATGTTCTTTTTTAATAAGCTGAGGAATCGACGCCTTACGCGTAGGAGCATAAATGGCCTCACCTGCTGCTAATACAAATGAACTGACGTAAATAATCCAAATATCCTCCTTACTATTTACAAGCAAGAAAGATAAAGCAAAAATAACCCTAACAACATCTGTGATGATTAATATTCTTTTCCTCGCAAATCGATCAGCAAGCCTCCCTCCTAGAGGGCCGAACACTAAAAATGGCAGTACTCTTAGTGCCATCGTCACCCCCACTGCAAGACCAGATCCCGTTAATTGAAGGAGCATTGTAAGCATTGCCACCTGACTGAACCGGTCACCAACGCCATTTACAACCCCAGCTACAAACAATTTTCGATATTGCGGTTCCGCTTTAAAAAATGAAAAATTCATCCCATCCACCTACTTCAATTTGCATCTAATTAAATATATGTCTAATTAGTTTTGTAAAAAAATATGGAACCTCCTCCATATTAGTTAACGCAGCCACCATAAATCCACTGGGTTCATTTCATATTGATTGTTCTCACGATACATGAATTGACACATAATTAATTCTCTTCTTAATGTGGCATAGTCTTCGTGGTATTTTTTTAGGTATTCATTTATTTCTTTTTCAGGATATATTTTTCCAAACTCTAATCCTTTTACAATATGTGCGAGAATGACAAGCTTTTTCTTACGTTGTGCAGGGATGTTCTTTAGTTTCCCATCTCTTGTAAAGAAATTATTGATAATACTAGCTTTTTCTTCTTCTGTTATGGACGTTTCCATATTTGCTCCCCCTTTACCTACTGCGTTTTGTCAAAACTTTTATATAAAATAGGCTATAAACTACCTTAATAGAGGGATTTTTGAGCAAAAAAATTGCCACCCCCCTAAATCTAAGGATAATTGAGGTTACCACACACCCAACAACCTTAGAAAAGGAAGTGACAAGTTGTACCCTCAAATTATAACCTATTTACTAACTTTTATAAAATTCCAAGAACAAATAATTCGAACATTACTCACCCTACTTATTGGGAAGAGTATGTTTGATAAACCGAAAGATCAGCAGCCTGTTAACAAACCTTATCGAAAACTACAAGTTGATGATCTTCCCATTATCGAAATCCCAGAAAAGCTGAATTATCGAAATCTCCTAACGGAGTACCAAGAGAAGCATGGGAAATCTCTTAAACCCGTTCGAAGACACAAGAACGCAAAAGTGTCGGTACCTAAAGGAATGAAATGTCCTAAGTGTGGTGCACCATCTGATTATCTTTATGCCAATAATGGTGATAAGGGACAGTATCAATGCAAGGTATGTTCTTGCCTTTTCAGCGATAAGAATCGTTTTTCGAAAGAGGCCATTTTGAAATGTCCTCATTGTTCTAAAACACTCGATAAGATCAAGGAGCGAAAAGATTTCGATGTGTTTAAGTGTAAAAATGACGACTGTCCGTATTATCAAAAGAAATTAAACGGTATGTCTTCCAAAGAAAAGAAACAGTTTAAAAAGGATCCCCAGTCGTTTAAGTTAAGGTATATTTTTCGCCAATTTCACATTGATTTTCAACCATTATCCAAGAATTCACCGGAGTTGCCAGTTGTTGATCTGTCTAGAATCTATGCTTCTCCGCATACGTTAGGTTTGATATTGACCTACCATGTGAATTACGGTCTTTCCGCAAGAAGGACCGCTGCCCTTATGCAGGATGTTCACGGTGTAGCTATTTCTCATCAGACGATATTGAACTACGAAAATAGTGTGGCTCTTTTACTTAAACCTTACGTGGATCACTATCCTTATGAGCTTTCAGATCAATTCTGTGGTGACGAAACCTATATCCGGGTCAATGGAAAATGGCATTATCTCTTTTTCTTCTTTGACGCGGTGAAAAAGATCGTCCTTTCGTACCGAGTGTCGCCTAATCGTGATACAGCATCCGCCATTCAAGCGATAAACGACGTCCTACTGAAGATGGAAGAGATCCCTGAAAACCTTACATTCGTAGTAGATGGAAATCCAATCTATCTTCTAGCCCAGCATTTCTTCGCTCAGAATAATATTTCTTTCGATGTGAAGCAAGTAATCGGGCTGACAAATGAAGATCCCATCTCAACCGAATACAGACCGTTAAAACAGATTATCGAAAGACTGAATCGCACATTTAAAGGAAATTATCGCTCTACACAAGGATTTGGATCGGATCATGGATCTGTTTCTTTTGTCACCTTGTTTGCGGCGTATTTTAACTTTCTACGACCACATGCATCCCTAGAGGGCAAGGTACCCGTTGTGAATCCAAAGTTATCAGGACTTCCTACCATGCCTGCGCGTTGGACAAAGCTCATCGAGTTAGCTCAACGATGGATAGTCGAACAAAGATCCGCCTAACTTTTTGTTTAGCAGAGCCCTTGGACAAATTTAGCAATCGGCGGAGCGAACTCTTGACAAACCGAACTTGCCAATGGTTTAAAATGAAAATACCAAGGGCTTATTTGGTATGCCTTCTTTTTGTCCCCTTCGCCCTTGTTAACCTTGGATCAAACCATTGGCGTGTTTGTCAAGAGCGATTGCGGGAGCTCCCCACCTAATAAATGGAAAGTAACCTAAACAACTATTTAGTTTTCATAGAACTTTTTACAATACCACCTACTGAAAGAATCGCCATTGCACTGCCTTCGAGTATTTTTTCATTCAGTGAAAAATAGATCGTATTTTTATCTCGTCTTTCTCTTATGAGTCCGACTTCCCGCAGCTTTGCCATATGATGTGTAATTGTTGGCGGCTTCAGCCCTAACTTACCTGCAATTGCTTGACCGTGTAGTGGGCCTTGCTGTAACAACGCGATAATTCTCACTCGGGTTAAGTCTCCCAACGCTTTATGGAATTCAACAATTTTATTCATTTGCATAAAAAACAACTCCAATTCAACATGTATCTAATTAGATAGTAATTAAATCATCTGTAAATTGCAACACTCTTTTCAGAAAAAAGAAAAATCCGTACTACCTTTTAGGCAATACGGATTTTTTATTTATATTAAATGCGGGGGGCGCATTGAAGAATATCGGGATTAAATTCCTTGTTTCTGATCAATATATTCTTCTAATGTGATTCCTTTTTTGTAAATCTCTGTTGCTATTTCTTTTCCAACATAGCGAAAGTGCCATGGTTCAAATTGGTATTTAGTGATATCCTCTTTTCCCTTAGGATAGCGAAGAATAAAACCAAATTCATGTGCATGTTCAGCTAACCATTTTCCTTCTTTTTTGGACTCAAAATTTTGCGTCAATGTATAGTTCACACTTGGTGCCGAGATATCCATCGTTAATCCGGTTTGATGCTCGCTCGTACCGGGCTTTGCAACAGCGAGTTCAGCTTTTTTACGACCGACTTGTTTAATTTCCTGTTTAAACAAATAATCTTGTGTTTCATAGGAGCGAAAACCCGAAGCAGCATATAACTGAATTCCTTGTGAGGATGCTTGACTAAACATTTTTTCAAGTGAAGCAGCAGCTTCTGCTCGCATCAATGCCTTATCTAATTTCTGATTGCCAAAGACAAACTTCACCTTGGGTCGCACTAAATCGCTTGGACGATAACCGTCTGGCAATGCATTTGATTTGTTTACCATAACTGTTATCGCTGTTGGGTTAGCGACTACAGGTACACCCTCACTATTCTTTGTTTGATTATTAGCTTTACCAGATTCCTTACTTGTTTCATTATTTTTCGATTGATCCTTCTTCTGGTCACTAGAATTGTTTTTGTTTTCTTCAGTTTGATTAGTATTTTGTTGGTCATTCTTTGAGTCATTTTGATTGTGCTCGGAATTTGCTTGATCTTCTGATTTATCAGCTTGGTGCGTCTGATTACCATCACTAACAGTGGTTTTATTTTCAGAAGCTACGTCATTTTTTCCCGAATGATCTGGAGTCTTTTTAAAATCACTACATCCGGTTAAAAGCATTGCTACAAGCAATGATGTAAATGCGACTTTTTTCATTTTCGTACTCCTTTGATTTACTACTATTATTGACGCAGATGGTTGCAAAAAGTTTCATGTTTTCTTTAATTTTATATCAGGCAATGAACCAACATACTGTGATTCCGGCCTAAAAATCACATTTCTCTCCGCCTGTTCCAACACATGTGCACTCCAACCAACCACTCTGCTCGCAGTAAAAGTTGGTGTAAATAAATCCTCATCCATATTAATTGCTCTCATAACCGCAGCGGCAAAGAACTCTACATTCGTATAAAGTTTTCGGCCGGGTTTATATTCTTCTAAAAGTTGAATCGCTGTTTCTTCCACATGCAATGCTAAAGCAAGCCACGGATCATCTTGACCAACTTCTATTGCTTTTTCCTTTAAAGCAAGTGCACGAGGATCCTTTGTTTTATAAACCCTATGACCAAACCCCATTAGCCGTTCTCCTTTTTCTAGTTTGGCTCGTAGCCAAGATTCTGCTTTTTCTTTCGTTCCAATTTCGTTCAGCATTGCCGTTACGTCTGAAGGGGCGCCGCCATGCAAAGGACCTTTCATCGTTCCGATTGCAGATGTGATGGCGGAAATCATATCCGATTCAGTTGACACTGTTACCCTTGCTGAAAAGGTGGAAGCGTTCATCCCATGCTCCAATGTTAAGATCATATATGTTTCAAGTGCTTTCACATGAACATCCAAAGGTTTATTTCCAGTTAACATATATAAATAATTCTCCACATGTCCATAGTTCTCCAGAGGAGCGACTGGGGGCAATCCAGCTGTTTTCCTTTTCCAATAAGCGATAATCGTTGGAATGATCGCTGTTAACTGAATCGCTTCATCAATTGTCGGCTTCCATTTATACTGTGAATTTCCTAAACTTGATACAACTGTTCTAATTACACTCATTAATTCCATATCTTGTGGCAATAGGTGCATGATCTTTTTGATATTCTGAGGCAAAGTACGATTACTTTTCAGCTTTTGGTTAAGAGAAGCTAGCTCTTCTTTTGTTGGGAAGGTCCCGTACCACAAGAAATAAGCAGCTTCTTCAAATGAATAATTTAAAGCGATTTCCTTCGCTTCTTTTCCCCTATAAACTAAATAGCCTTTATTCCCATCGATATAGCTAATTGCCGTTTCTGCTGCAATAACTCCCTTTAATCCGTGTTGGATCATATATAACCATCCTCTCGCTTCTGATATTTTAAGTATAGTTGCTTTTATTGATTAATAAAATTAAACAATTATAATTAAATTAATTAAATTTTATAATTAGGGGATAAAAAAATGGATCTTAAATGGCTTCATACCTTTACAACAGCTGCAACACATGAAAATTTTCGAAAAACGGCCGAGGAGCTTTATATCTCTCAGCCAACGGTAACGGTTCAAATTAAACTTCTTGAAGATGAGGTTGGGAGTCCTTTGTTTGAAAGGGATGGTAGGAGGGTGATCTTAACTGAGGCAGGAAAAAGATTTTTACCTATTGCTAGAAACATGATTGAACTTTATGAGAATGGAATGTCCGACTTAGATCGCTTTCGGCAGGGTTATTCCCAAAAGCTTACATTGGCCATGTCACCATTAATAGCGGAATCCATTATGCCGTATGTGTTAAAACGATTTATGGTCATTCACCCAGAAATTGAGATTTCCGTCCAAGTTCTCGATTCCATGAATATTTCAGAAGCTGTTCTGGCAGGGGAAGTTGATTTAGGGCTTTCACGCTTACATATCAATAATTCTGATCTCATTTGCCGCCCACTTTACGAAGATCCAGTCATTCTTGTTGTTCCACATGACGGAAGAGATAGCGAAACCGCTCCACCACTCGATGCAGAGGAGCTTCTAAGGAATCATCATTTAATCACCCATAATCATCCGGAATACTGGGATGGTCTGCTTCAATCGCTGCGCACTCAATTTCCGATGTTAAAAACTATGGCCGTCTCACAAGTTCATGTTACTAGACGATTCATTATCGAGGGGCTCGGTGTATCATTTTTACCATCCTCTACCGTTAGACGCGAATTATTAGAAGGCAGATTACTAGAAGCACCTTGTAATTTTTTGAAGCTGCCAATTGCGAAAACCTATGCGGTATTGAAATATGAACATCCAAAGGAAAAGCAATTTTTAGACTTTTTATCAAAGTTTCGATTTTAGAAGCGGGGAAGATTATTTTCCTGCTTCCTTTTGATAGATGCGGTTAAATTTCTCTTTTGTCATCGCAACGAGAAACTCATCTTTAGTCGTATATACCTTATCGAACCCGAAACGCAGTACAGTATTTTGTCCTTCTATATTATCAATCGCAAGGAAATCTCTCATTATTTCTCCATTCCATTTATTAAAATAGTAATCTAAAAGTAGTTTAGCTGCTTCGGACCCATAGCCTTTTCCCCGTTCAGCGTAAGCGATTTTAATATTAAATTCGGCAGCTTTTGTTATTTTATCGTATTGATGGAAGCTTACCTCGCCTACTGGTTTGTTCGATTGATTATATACAAGGCAGTATAGATGCTTCCCATTGCTCGGATTTATCATAATTTCATACCAGCGCTTTTTTTCTTCCTCCGTAAAAGTGATCGGACCCCCGCTTGCTTTCATCGTTTCCTCATCCGACCATAGACACTCAACATACGCTAATTCTTCAAAACTCGGTTTCTTTAATTCTACATTTTTTCCTTTTAAGGTGAATTGGCTCATAAATGTTCCCCCACAATGATAAAAAGATTTCGTATCTATTATTTTATTATACAGGATTTTCTGAATAATTACTCTAATTTTGTTACCGCTTACACCTATAATTCGAATAGAAAAAAAGACCAAATCGGTATGTGATTTGGTCTTTTTCAAGCTTATGGATTAGATTGTTGATCAGATGTATTAGTTTCTTTACTTGATGTTCCATTTAAAAAGTCATCAATGGCTTGTCTATTTTTTTCTAAATCGACTTCTAATACTGAACCAGCATAGTCGGAATAGCCATTTGTATAGGAATTCTTCACTGGAATAGTTAATGTATTAATCTTATCCGGTTTATTTAATAATACTTTCGCAAGTAACGCAATACTGTCCTTCGCTCCCATATTCGTTTGAATATAAGGTTGAACTGTTCCAAAAAGCTTAGGTGCTTTTGTGATTCCATTCACACTAAGTACTTCATTTTTCAATGCACTAATCACTTTTTGTTGACGAGCTACACGGCCAAAGTCACCTTCCGCATCATGTCTAAATCGTGCATAGCCAAGCAACTCTTTTCCATTTAATCTTTGCACCCCGGGTTCCAATGTTACACCGATATTTTTGGACATTTTTTTCTCAACATCGATTTTGATACCATTTGGGGCTAGAGTGTCCACTACTTTTTCAAATCCTTTAAAATCCACCATGACATAATATTGCACATCAAGGCCGAAATTTTGCTGAATCGTTTTACGAAGAAGTTCAGGACCTTCTAAGAAAAATGCTGTATTGATTTTCCACTTTTTATAACCGGGAACATCTACAAACATGTCCCGCATTAATGAAATGATTTTTACATCATCACTTTTAGGATCATATTGTGCAACCATAATCGTATCGGTATGTGACTTTGTTTCATTTTTCCGTTTATCAATACCTAGTAATAAAAAATTTGTTCTTCCATTCTTATCCTTTTTACCATTAAACTCAATATTTTCTTGTTTATCAATTCCTTTACCAGCTTCATCCACACCTGCTTTGTATTGAGAATACACAAAGCCGGCAATACCGATAATTAAAATGATAATGATGAAAAGGGCGACTCTTCCCTTGCGTATTTTTCTTTTTTTCTTATTTAATCTTGAGCTCATATAATCCCTCAATTTTCTTAAATTTAAATTGTGGTTTACCCAACTTTTATATTATCTTCGAAAAATGAAAATTTGTCATCTATAAAAATAAAATTTGATAAAATTGGTTGGAATGTGTCGAAAAAAGGAAATACTTAGATTTCCTTTTTTTATTAGCATGCTATATCACTACCGTCGCATAAATAAGTTCTGAATTTTCAGTTTATATTTTCTGGCGTTTTAGAGAAAAAACGAAAACACCAAAGCTAAGGTAGTAAACATCCATTTTTTTACTATAACCAATGACTTGTGCAACAACGACTATCAACCCTTTACGGGACGCTCTTTCCTTGGATTTTGCGTAACCAAATGTGAGCGGATTTCCATAGGGCTGCTTTTAAATAACGGCTTATTTGTAAATAGCTTCGGTCGCTATTCGTGTTCAACTGCGCTAATACGTTCAAACAATACACAATCATCGCAATATACACTTGATTGTGTACAGCCTGTTCGCTATGACCATAGAACTTTTTAATATTCAGATGTTGTTTCATCCATTTGAAAAACAACTCGATTGCCCAGCGTGATTTGTAAATTTCCGCAATTTCATCGGCACTTAAATCAAATCGGTTTGTCAGAAGCGAGAGTTCATTTCCTTTTGTATCGAGTAGTTTCAGAAGACGAAACACATTTTCTGAACGACTTTGGGTTGAACCAATGACCACCATTTCATCTGATAGAACGTTTGAATCTTCTGGTAAGGAAAATGTTTCAAGTACGCGTATGACGGCATTTTTCCGAAGACGTGTGACAAAGAAATAGCCATCATCCGTCATGCGATCAAAGCGCTCGTAATCCAAGTAGCCACGGTCAAACACGTAGAGGCATTCTTTATCGTCCATCAATACTTCCAACTGTAATTTATCATGTTCAATGGCGTTTGTTAGCACGGCTTGATCCGGATAGGAGAGCCCTTTTTCCATAAAAACAAGTCGAAGGTGAAGCTTTACACCCGATTTTGTCTTTCAAAATTCTGCCCACTTATGATTGGTTAAATTAAGCGGTAAGGTACTCGAATCAATGATTTTTAAAGGTGTTGTTATTTTCCTTCGTTTCTGAAAATCCGTTTTCTGATGGATTTGTGCGACTAAATCTAGAAAAATCGTTTGAAAGAAATCGGTTGGGATCGTATTGATTCGTCTGCCCAATTGGGAGAAGCTAATGGATTCTACCCCAGTTGCACGTTGCAGATCGTCTGAAAATACAGCGTCGCTCAATGCTCGTAAACTCTCCGTTTCATGAAGTTGGGCATACAATAGTAATTTCATAAAGGAAGCCATATATAGCTTCTTTGTATAGTAATTTAATTGATGTGTTTTCACCAGTTCCTCCATTAATATCAGGTTTAGTGGTGAAAACCATTGTTCAAATGATGTTTTTCGTGTAAACTTATCCATGCGATATCCTTTATTTTGGATTTGGATCGGTTACTACCTCCAACCATTATAAGGGATTTTTTTATGCATATATGTTGTTACAGAAAATTCAGATTATAATATTGCGCCAAATTATTTTAATGCGACGCTAGTGATGCTATATATAAAACCAATTATTCCTCCAATTATGTTATCTGCGTTTTTCTAAATAAAGAACATGAATAAAGAGATGGTACCATATACCACCTCTTTCGGATAAGTCATTTATTAAATTTTGTATATTTTAAAATGCCTAAATAACACTATTTTTAACAGATGGGCTGTCACTTACGTCCGGATCAACAATTGCTGTAATAGGAAGCGTCGTTGGGGATAAATCACCGTTTAATTCGCCAAATGCTTGGTTTCGTTTATAAGCTGTAAATTGATCAATTGATTGAACAGGACCGGCATTTATAACAGAGGAGTTATCGACTGAATTAATTTTAAATCCGAGAAGATTAACAACCATAGGTGTGAAAAAAAACATATATGTCACTCCTTATTTGCGAAATACAAACTAAACTATACTATTTTTAACCGAAGGGCTATCAATGAAATCCGAGTCTAACACGGATGAAACAGGTAAGATGATCCGAACCCCATCACCGTTTTGTTCTCCAATTCCTTGATTCCTTTTGTAGGCGACAAAAATATCTAATAGCTGGCTTTGCCCGATATTTAATACTGCTGTATGATCTATTGAATTCAGTTTAAAGGTCTGAAGATTAATCACTGCTGGTGCAAATAACATATTCGTACCTCCTATGTTTTATATCAGACCATCGAACTAAAGGGATAGGGTTAATTGGTTATATGCCTTTTGTGTTAAAGTGGTCTTCAATATCGTCATCAATTGTGAAACTTTTTGAGGATATAATAGTGGTACGATCTGATAAAAGTTGACCAAATGCTTGGTTTTTCTTTGCAACTACTCTTCTTCCAACGATAACTGCAGATCCAAAAGTAATTGCACTCGAATGATCCGAGCTATTAATTTTCAAATCACTAAGATTTATTTGTGTAGGTTCAAAAACCATAATTCCATTTCCCTTTCTCTATCCATGTACATCAATTACACTTGATATCCAAGAATTAAACGGATTCAGCTTGACAGCTATCCTCCCTTCAGGATGAACCCTTTATAAAATTTATATTCTTCATATTCCAAAGAAGAACCTTATATATATCTTATCTTTGTTGTTTACTTTAATTTAGGGCTATAATGTAAACTCATGTCTGGCTTATTCTTACCTTTGTCCCAATCGGTACAATTTTGGATAGAGCTAAAACATCTTGGTTATACATTCGAATGCAACCATGGGAGACCAATTTGCCAATTGATGCGGGATTGTTCGTTCCATGTATTCCGTAATGTGGTTTTGATAGCCCCATCCACATCACTCCAAACGGTCCACCCGGATTTGGCTGTTTATTGATGATTGTATACGTTCCTTTTGGCGTAGGAGTTAGCATTTTCCCAACCCCAATTGGATAGATTTTAACTACCCGACCATTATTCAAAAGTGCTAAGCGACGTTTAGATGTAGACACATGTATTTCATATGCCATTCATACCACCTCCTATACCACACAATATGAACACTAACGTTTTGTTGCCTTTTTTTGATAAAATAAAAGAAAGAAACATTAAAGGAGATATGATGGGATGAGCAATGCGGATTTAAAAGATTTACAAGTGGAATTGGCTCAATTAAAAGAAAAGAACAAACAACTATATGAAGAACGGGTATTGCCCAGATTGAAAAGTAAGGTCGATGAATTTCTTGCTGTTTTTGAGGATTATTTTAGAGAAAGAGGATTTGTTGTTAGAACAAGTCACCAATCAGTCATGGTTGCTTATGATTCATTAGAATTTAAAGCCTTTACTAATGACGGAAATGATATTTTTATCATGAAAGATAGGGACCAAATCGCTTCAATTTCTGTAAAATACAATACACCTAATCAGTCAGCTTCGTATACTTTTGATCATACGATTGACCAACTTAAATGGGAAATTAAAAAGGAACAAACGCTTTCAAGTTATTTAGAAAGACCTGAGTTTTTTTATACCGGAAGTGAGTTTGGTCGTCGTTATGAACACCCATTAACCGTTTTAGATAGTATTTTTCATATATAAAAGGCTGTTTTCTTAGAGTATTTGATTAAAAATGAGGAAATGTGTTTTTTTCCTCATTCTTTAATTATTTAGAAAAACTTCCAGTTTAGTAGAATAATCCTGAACGATTTTCGAACCGGTTCGAACGTTTATTTTCTCATGAAATAATGGTCCATCAAAAACAAATGTATGGTATTCACCCGATTCACCCATTGGACATACATCATACTTTTGAATTTCCTTCCAAAATTCCTTATCAACTCGTTTTCCAAGCCAGTTATCAGGAAGTTGATTATGCATCGTTCGGATAACGATTGCTTGATAGCCTGTATCAATAAAAGTAGAGAGCGCACCAACGGCATCCTCCTGTTTCATCCATAATGGATAAAGAGCTTCAATTTCCGCTCCTTCCGCTAATTTCTCCCCCCATTCCCGATGTCCATTTAAGTATAAATCACCAAAGGCAATGGCATCTAATTGATATATTTCCTTTAACTTTAGAATTTCTCTGTGAAAGTCATCCGTATAGCTATCAAAAGAACAATGAATGATGTTAACTGGAATCCGGAGCGATCTTGCTTGTGCTTCGATTAATTCAATTCTTTCTCCATGTGCAAAGGTTAGGCCCGTTTCCTTCGGGGCTGTAGTAACAAGGCAAGCTATTTCATAACCTTGTTTCACTAGTTCATCTAATGCTTGACAACTGTCTTTCCCTCCACTCCAAGAAAGAGCAATTCGTTTTCTCAAAATCATCACCCCTTCAATAAAGTTTAGCACATAAACACCGATATTTATTTCTTTGCATACTTCTCCTGAAATCCATATTCCAACATCGCTGTGGAATCATTCCATACATTTTCTTTCGAAGAATGCAACACGACTGCAATTAGTTTTTTTCCGTTTTTTGAGGCAGATGAAACTAGACAATGTCCTGCTTCATCTGTAAATCCAGTTTTTATCCCATCTGCTCCATCAAAATAATGTTGGCTGCTTCGATTTACAAGCTCATTACGATTATAAAAGGTTTCGGAAGAATCTTTATATACCTCTTCACTAACGATTTCCCGAAATTCCTTAAACTTTCTTGCCTCTCTTGCAATCTTTGCCAAGTCTTCCGCAGTTGAATAATGATTGGGATTATGTAGACCATGTGGGTTGACAAAATGTGAATGGGTTGCACCGATTTGCTTTGCTTTCGCATTCATTAATTTGGAAAAGTAGTCCAACGCAGCTTCTGAAGTCATATTTGGCTGGTTATTATCCTTTTTGGCGATATAGACAGCGATCGCCCTTGCTGCATCATTTCCTGATGGGAGTAACATCGCACGTAATAATACTTTAAACGGGAGCACCTGCCCTGGTTTCAAACCGGCGGAACTCTCTCCGGATTCTCTTAACATCACTTCATTCCCTATCCGGATAGGATCATTTTCATTCGCTTTTTCCAAAGCAATCAATGCGGTTAATATTTTCGTCGTACTTGCAGGGTATAGACGCTCATTTGCATTTTTAGCATACAGGATTTTTCCACTATTCTCATCTATCAGTACGCCCGCCTTTCCTTGAATCAAATTTTTATTAGATTCAATATGCAGACCAAATGGTTTTTTCAAATACTCTGGATATTTATATAAAATGCCACTTACAAAAAGGACAATACATAGAATAAGAAACTTTTTCACCACTAACACCTCTAATAAAAAATCATTTTCTTTACTATAAAACGGGAAGTTTAAGTGGTATGTAAATATTTCTTAAGTCTTTCTTAAGAAAAAAATCGCCTATTCAATATAGGCGATTTGATTTAAAGGGAGTGTAATAGAAAATTTCGTTTCTTGTTTATTACTCGTTACTTCTATATTACCATCGTGTTGTTCGATAATACTTTTCGTAATAGCCAGACCGAGTCCTGAACCGCCTGTGTCTAATGAGCGGGATTTCTCGACTCGATAAAACCGGTCAAAAATATATGGAAGATCAGAAGAGGAAATCGGTTCCCCATAATTAGTCACTTCGACACTAGCTTGGTCTTCTAACTTTCTGGCTCTTATCAAAAGCTTCTTTCCCTCTTTCCCATACTTCATCCCATTAGAGATTAAATTTTCGAATACCCTCACTAATTTATCCGCATCCGCTTTAATCATAATATTCTCATCTACAGCAATAAAATTAATCTCCATATCTGCCTCTTCCAGAATCGGGATAAACTGGGCGGTAATTTGAGACAACAGCTGAATTAAATCAATTTCGATTTTTTCCAAACGTTGAGTACCAAAGTTTACACGCGTGTATTCAAATAAATCACTAACCATTCGTTCCAAGTTCATGGCCTTTTCATACGCGATATTCACGTAATATCGAAGCTCCACTTCATCCTTATACCGGTCCTCTTCTATTAGACGCAAGTACCCCATAATTGATGTCAGAGGGGTCCTCAAATCATGCGAGACATTCGTAATTAATTCATTCTTTCCTTGTACCGCCCGCCGCTCCTCTTGGATGGAATGGTGCAATTGCTCGGAAATTCGATTAATATTCCCTGACATTTCCCCCAATTCATTATTTGAATAAACGGGAACCTGAAAATCAAGCTCTCCTTCGGATATTTTTTTCGTTCCCTCCAATACTTTATTAAAATCCCTGCCCCATCCTCTGCTAAGGATGAGTACAAATAAGATAAATAAAAGTAGGTAGAGGAACACCCCTAAATATGCATAGCCATATTTTTGATCGAATTTATAAAAACTGTATAACACCCGATAAGGAATAACTGACATATTTTTTAACATATATAAAATAACGAAAAGGATCGCGAAAACGATTGTAGATAACACTAAGCTGCTTAGAATTAGGAGCATAATCTTCCCTTGTATTTGATTAATCAACCTATTCTTCAATCTTATAACCGACCCCCCATACGGTTTTGATCAATTTATAGCCTAATTCCTTCTCCAATTTATCTCTTAAATGGCTAATATGAACCATTACCGTATTATTAGAAGCAAAGTATTTTTCATCCCATACACGTTCAAAAATTTCTTCCGTGCTAAAAACTCGTCCTCGATTACTAGCAAGTAAATATAAAATATCAAACTCTTTAGCCGTTAGCGAAATCGGGATACCACCATTTAATACTTGATGTGAGCTGCGATTGATCTCAAGTGAATGAATGCTGATAATTTCACTTTCATTCGAATGCGTGTCAATTTTATATTGGTAAGATCTTCTCAACAATGACTTCACCCGGGCTATTAGTTCCAATGGATTGAACGGCTTGATCATATAATCATCTGCACCTGTCATGAGACCAAGAACTTTATCCATGTCTTCTCCTTTTGCACTCAGCATAATAATAGGAACCTGATTCTTTTCCCTAATGCTGCGACATAACTCCATCCCGTCCATTTCAGGCATCATAATATCTATAATCATCAATTCTACCTGTTCATGGTTCATAATCGCTAAAGCTTCCACCCCATTATGGGCTTTTAACACATGGAACCCTTCATTTTTCAGATAAATCGTGATCAAATTTACAATTTCTCTGTCGTCATCAACAACTAATATGTTCTTCATATTAATCTCCATTCATAACTATTGATAGATGTAGTGTATATTGAAAAGTCTACCAATTTATACTTCGAAACGCTACTGTGAAAAATTTTTTCTAATGGAGAATATGCTTTCTAAATAGGTGCTGTTAAAATCGTTTTTCGATTTCAGCTACAGGTGCTCGCTTTCATAGTGTACAAAATCACCATTAAACTTTAACATAGCCTAAAATTAGAGGCGCTTTTCCACTTTTTACAAAGCGCAGGGTGGATTGGTTTTTTTCGAGTATTTCATGCATGTTTTCTCATCCTTATCTTCCCGAACACAGTCCTTGCGGGAACTTCAGTTGGGCTTTTTCCTCCTCATCTTCTCGTATCCTATTCTTGCGGGAACTTCATTCGGGCCTTCTTCTCTTCATCTTCCCGTATCCTATTCTTGCGGGAACTTCATTCGAGCTTTCTTCTCCTCTTCTTCCCGTATCCTATCTTTGCGGGAACTTCATTCGGGCTTTCTCTTCATCTTCCCGTAGGTAAATAAAAAAAGGATCCATTTGTTCTCTCAAAAAAACAAACAGGTCCTTTTTTTCATTTATAAAACAAAGCTAACAATAATAGCCGATAATATGCTAACAAGTGTAGCGCCATATAATAATTTTAATCCGAAACGTGCAACTGTGTTTCCTTGTTTTTCACTTAATCCCTTTACTGCACCTGCAATAATTCCAATGGATGAGAAGTTTGCAAAGGAAACGAGGAACACAGAGATGATACCAATTGTCCGCGAGCTAAAGCTTGATTGAATTTTGGTCAGATCAATCATCGCCACAAACTCATTTGTTACAAGCTTTGTTGCCATAATTCCGCCGGCTTTCACTGCATCTGCCCAAGGAATTCCCATAATAAAGGCAACAGGGGAGAAAATATAGCCAAGGATTTGTTGGAATGAAATACCGAATATCAAATCAAACACATTATTGATAGCTGCAATTAACGCTACAAATCCAATTAACATGGCTCCAACAATGATCGCTACTTTAAAGCCATCGAGAATATATTCACCTAGCATTTCAAAGAAGCTTTGCTTTTCCTCTTGAATTTCTAAAATATCTTCATCGCTGTCAACCTTATATGGATTAATAATTGAAGAGATGATAAATCCACCAAATAAATTGATGACGAGCGCCGTTACCACATATTTTGGTTCAATCATAGTCATATACGCGCCAACAATAGACATCGAAACAGTTGACATGGCAGATGCGCATAACGTATATAGACGATGTGGAGGAAGATGATTCAATTGTTTTTTCACCGTTATAAATACTTCCGATTGCCCGACCATTGCAGAGGCAACGGCATTATATGATTCCAGCTTCCCCATCCCGTTAATTTTACTAAGTAACAAACCGATCCCTTTCATTATCAATGGAAGAATCCGTAAATATTGGAATATTCCTATCAACACTGAAATAAATACAATTGGAAGAAGAACATTTAAAAAGAAAGGGGCTTCCCCTTTATTAGCAATTCCTCCAAATACAAAGGAGATTCCTTCACCAGCATATTCAAGCAGTTTTGTAAAAATTTCTGCAATAGCTTTAATTAATACCAATCCAAACTTTGTATTCAACAATAATGCAGCTAGTACAATCTGAATAACAATCATTAAAATAATCGGTTTATAATTAACCTTTTTACGGTTATTACTTACTAGCAAAGCTAGTCCTATTACAATAAGTAAACCGATAATCGAAATAATATATTTCATTATATTTCCTCCATCACGAAATTTTTTCTATGTTGCAGTACTTATGTTTATTTTCCCAATATAATATCGATTATTAAAAGTTATGTATTAAAAGTGTATAAAACAAACGATATTCTACTTAATAAAAATAAGGTCTATAAAATTAAAACATAAAATTTATACTCTCACAACGAAAAGGATTACATTCAGATTATTGTTATTTTAATTTCTATTCTAATATATTTTACCAACCCATATTCACAACACTTAGTATGTGTTAACATCACCTAAAACATGTCAAATCTTTACCGAATCTTAAATCTATGTTCATTCGAATTTAATATTTTGGATTTAAACTTTAATTAAAGAATTTCATGGAGGTGTATTTGGATGGAAACTGAAATCGCTAATGAAATTGCAAGAGGTGCCAATGTAGAAAAAACACTAGCAAAATATTTCGGGCTGTCTGTTACGAAAAACGAAGTTCAAATTATAAAAAAAGCGTTAAATGATAGGGATAAAATAAATCATATGATTGAAGTGTTATGTAGTAGAAATTGGCGAATGAATTCTCGCATTCAATCCTATTGAAAAATCTAAAAAACCGCTGCCTAATTCGCAACGGATTTTTTTGTTTGTTAATATAAATCAAACATATTCACTTCTTTCCCCAGCTCTTTTAAATAATTAAAAAATTGCCCGCGATGGTGAAATGCATGTGTAGTTGTTTCAATCAACCATTTCGCTTGCGTATGACCTTCCATATCAGGAGAAAAATAAAATGGTTTTGTTACCTTTTCTAAGAAGTCCTCTTCAGAAAGTGATTCATAATACGCTTTTAACTCATGGAAGCCTTTTTCCATTACTTCACCTAGTTTGATAACATCAGTCGAGTATAAATCTTTTTCAAGTTGTCTAATTTCAGCTTCTGTCTTTTCTTGTCCAATCGCAATATCAACGAAAGGAATTTGCACTAAATGGTTCGCCTGCTCCAACAAGGTGCGCATTTTTTCATTTGGCTGATAGGAAAAATCCTCCTCAGACACTTTCTTCAGCAATTCCTTTGTTGTTCGAACAGCGATGTATAGTTCTGATAACAACAGCTCACGTAATTTTGATGTACTCATATTCCTACTCTCCTTTTTTAATGTGTTATGTAAATATTTCTTTCCCTTTTTTGAATTTCCCTTCATTTAGGTTAAGGATATTATACTGGATTGTTGATTTCCGCTGCAGGTACTCGCTTTCCGCGGGGCTGGCGATGAGCCTCCTCATCGCTTCTCTCTTGCGGGGTCTCATCTGTCCAGCTAATCCCGCAGGAGTCTCGCACCTTTCGCTTCAATCAACATAGCGTCAATATCAAGACTGAACTTTAACAAAGTATAGGTTAAAAAATGCCTCAATCTTAATTGATTCAGACATTCTATTCTTTCTTTATTTATTTTTTTTAAACATTTGAGTCAATTTCATAATTGCTCTTTTTAAAAATACAGAATCCTACAGAATTTCTAAAATATATTTTTAAAAACAGAAATCATGCTACTTGTTGCTGATTTAATTGTACATTAATTCGGTCTGCGGCTAACTTTGAAGCATTATAAATAAGGGTTACCATGTCAAAATGAATTTTTGCACGTTTCCCAGTACGATAGCGAACATTGTTCAGTTGAAAGAATTCTTTCAGATAGGCATTAACCCGTTCTACGGCAGTACGACGTTTGAAAATGTTTTTCCATGCTTGTGACCCGCGTGCTGGTGCGGTATATCTGCGAAGGTCTGAAGTGATTTTCACTTTATAAACCTTTTGGCAAATACCTTCATTAGCTAAGGGACAGTCGCTGCATTCCTTTGGTCTTGTGTATTTCAATGTTTCATATTTAGGATCAAAACTATCATAACGATAAGAATGCTCTCTGAAACAAGTTGGGGCAAAGTGTTTATCATAGCCAATGATTTCCCCTTCATTTCGCTTATTATACGCGATGACGGATTGTTGTCCCATTCGATGTACCTGCTCGTATATGGGTTCATAGTCATAGCCCGCATCCATTGTTTGATAACGTAATGGAAGGTGAAGGCGTTCCTGAATTCCTTTCAGTAAAGGGATAGCTGCCTTACCATCATTTAGACTCCCAGATGAAAAAAGAGCCTGTAGAATGTATTGGCTTGATGTACCAACGGCTAAATGACCTTTGTAGCCAAACCAAAAAACATTTTGTCCTTCTGAGTTCTTTTTCACGCCCCATTTAGGGTCTTGGGAACTTCGGCACGTAGTTCGGCTAGGGGAACATCTAATTGGGCCACAATTTTTCTATCATATAAAGGTAAATTGGCTTCCGTTTCAGCTTGTTCTTTAAGCCACCCGTCACGCTCATCTTTTGATTTCCGACCACGTTTTTGGGGTTCAGATTTTGGCTTTTCTTCTTTTGGCTGCGCTTGGTCTCGTGCTTCAAAATGGGTTGCATCAATAGCCACTGTATCATCCGTGATGAAACCTTCTGCAATAGCCTGGAGGACCACTTTTTCTTGTTCTTTCTCAAGGATATCGCTTTCCTCCAATTTCGTTATGAGACGTGAATAGGAGGATTCTGAAGGCACATGATCAGAAACCAAAAAGCCACAATTTAACTTAAAAGCTAGATCATCATGAAGACGTTTTATAAGATCCTTCATCGTAGGGATGCGCTCTATGTATCTTACAAAGGTGGAGATAATCATGGTCGATAGTTTAGTTCTTCCGGTGCACCCAACCGTGATTTTTT
Source organism: Heyndrickxia sporothermodurans (assembly GCA_016756695.1). GTDB lineage: Bacteria > Bacillota > Bacilli > Bacillales > Bacillaceae_C > Heyndrickxia > Heyndrickxia sporothermodurans. The sequence continues at coordinate 1,824,242 of CP066701.1, read as the reverse complement.
CGCCACTTGATGGTACATCGAATCCAAATCTACCGCTGAAATAATGGCTTCATATTTTTGGGTAGGTTCCATGTCAAATAATTCCTGTATGCCAAATAGGCTAGGTTGTCGTATAATAGTCATAAGAAGTACTCCTCCAGTCTTTTTATGGTTTGTGGTCAACGTAAGCCCGAATTATAAAAAATAAGTGTACCTTTCGGTACGCATCGTAAATAGCCGTAAATTCTGACTTTTTAATCGAATTACGGCTATTTCATTTATTTGCTACATTCTGCCTGAATCATTTTTGACCAGGGCATGTATTGATCTAAAATTTCAGGGTTTTGTTGGACGCCGAGATTTGGTAAATCCGTAAAAGTTTCTTTATATATTCATAGAAATCAACGCCGTTACTTTTGGCAGTTTCAGCAATACTTAAACAGATGGCATTCGCTTTTGCACCAGCTTCACTTACACTAAAGAGCCAATTTTTCTTCCTATAACGTTGGGACGGATGGCGTTCTCGGCTGGATTATTATCCATTTCAATTCGCCCATCATTCAGGAATAATTTGAGTCCATTTGCCCTGTTTAATGTGTATTCAGTGCTTTTGCTAACGCATTTTTTCCGTAAAATGGTGATGTTTCAACCCAGTGAAGGAATTCCTCCACGATTGGCTTCGAGTACTTTTGACGTTTTTTTTCTTCGTTTACTCGGAGACAAACGTTTAAATTGCCTTTCTAGTCGATATAAATCATCACAATATTTCACACCGATTCTACCATTTTTGCTATCAGCTTTCAGCCAATAACGACGAACATGCGCCCAACAATTTGCGAAATTAACGCCTTCCAACTTATCATAAGCAGAATAACCATCACACACAATCGTTCCAGAAAAGCCTTCAATAAAACTTTCAAGGACAGATCGAGCTCGAGATAATGCGCTTTGAAAGAGAGTCATTGTTAGTACTTTGGCTTGGCACACTTCGAAACACCCAATTATACGCATTGGCTTGGCCAGATTTCCCATCGGATCGGTTGATAATTTGTCCGTATGTTTCATCGACATGCAAAACCGATTTTGCCATCATCAACTCTTTCATTCGTTCGTATACAGGTAACAGCCAATCATGTGCTACACGGATAACCCAATTCGATAGGTTTTTATCATTGGTATTCAGTCCATAGCGATTCCATTCCTTTACCTGACGGTAAAGAGGTAAATATTGTGCAAATTTATCATAGATGACTTTGGCAAGTACGCTAGGACTTGCGATGCTACGCTGAATCGCTGGTTGTGGTGCTTTCCCGCGTTTGATTTGTGCTGGCTGTGATGAATCAACTTTGCAGTCTTTACATTCATACGCATGTTCAATGTGCTGTACTTTCATCATTTTTGCAGGAATAAATTTTGCTTCTTCACGTACAAGTGTACTACCAATTTCAATCATTTGCCCTTGGCAACAGTCACAGATTGTATTTTTCGGATGATGGTGAATAGCTTCTACTTCAATACCATCATGCAAGGAATCATTTCGTTTTTTTGATTTAACTTTTCGTACAACAGTATAAGAGATTGTCTGTTGGCTTTGTTCTTCTGTGTGCTCAGGTTCGCTAAAAGCCGGGTCATCATCAAATAATGAGCCTTGCCCATCTGGTACGTTGTATTTCGATTTTTCGGATTTCGATCCATATAAAAGTTTTGTTAAATGGCGAATTTGTTCAGTTAGCGCTTCAATCTGTTTAGTTGATTGATCTAGCTTTTTCGATAAGTCTTTGTTTTGTTGATTTGAATGAGCCAATTGTTCTTCGAGAAGTCGAATTAATTTCCCATATGGATTCTTGTTATTGGAAGAAGTATTAACCATTTATTTCACCACTTTTCGTTCACCATAAGTTAGTTATATTATAACATTTTTAACGTAGAAAGCGAAGTTGAAAATGGCTATAAACCAACATTTCTAGCTTGTTTAGAATACTCCTTTTTGTGATTTTTGAATGGCCTTTGGTTGCTGAATGGACAACCCTTCTAACAACCAGCGAACCTCCTGTTGCGAAAGTTTACGTACTTCATTTTCATCTTTTGGCCATTGAAGTTTTCCTCCATCTAGTCGCTTATAAAGCATGGCGAAACCATCGCCATCAAAATATAAACATTTATAACGGTCTTTACTCCAACCAGAGAAAAGGAAAATAGAATCTCCATATGGATCAAGTTCGAAAGAATCTTGAATTAGCGTTGCTAATCCATCAATTCCCTTCCTCATATCTGTTTTACCGCAAATAATATAAATGTTTTTTACACTGGTATAATCATGTTTCATAGATTTTTCAACTCCCTCATGACCGTTTGGATGATGTGCTCATCTACGCCGTTGAAGAAGGAAATTTCAGCAGCTTCAATTTTGATTGTGCAAAAGCTATTTGAAGGATCTTTCGAAGTTGTGGATGTTATAATATTTTTTTCTGGTTGTATTGAAACGGGGACGATTGTTAGTTTTTGTTGTGACATAGGAAAAGCACCTCCTTAATTGATACGATTATTGTACTAAGGGGTGCTGATCATTTATATGCGTTGTTTGAATGGGGGCTTACTGGTCAACTACCATTATACAAGATTTGGGGAGGTACTTCTTTTTTTATCTCTTAAACCCCTTGATACACAAGGGCTAAGAATTATGAAATTCATTCATTTTATAAATAAAATATAAAACAATCAATCCAATTGCAATGATCATCGCAGGCTGTATATATGGTTTCGCAAATTCATCAACATGTTTCCAGTTTGATGATAACTGATCCCCTAAAGCAACAAACAAGATCGACCAGGGGATAACGGCCAATGTTGTATACAATGTGAATTTCTTTAACGACATTTTCGTAATCCCAGCAGGAATTGATATTGCATGACGCACGACAGGAATAAAACGAGCTGTAAATATCACACCGGACCCATACTTTTCAAACCATTTTTCCGCAATATCAATATGCTTCTCATGGATAAAAATATATTTCCCGTATTTTTTCAAGAAAGGTCTTCCTCCATACGCACCAATCCAGTAAACAAAAATTTGCGCAATCGTTCCACCAATGACACCAGCGATGACCGCACCGACAAAATTAATATGTCCTTGGGATACAAGATAGCCCGCATATGCTAACACAATTTCACTCGGAATAATTTCGATCATTAGTCCTAATGCCACACCGAAATAACCGAGATCCGTCAAAAAGGTTAAGATTGATTGAATAAAATCGCCCATCATGTCCTCCAAAAGTAGTTTAACCATCCAATATTAATTAAAAGATACTACTAGTATAACGTATATTTGATAGATTTAGTTTCATTTAATTGATGATTACTAATTTTGTCAAAGATATGAAGGGGAAAAGAGAACCAAAAAAACGATGAATCCATCGTTTTTAATGTCCTATTTTTTCATCGATGACCGTTGTGTTAACTTCTTCACCAAACCATTGAATCACTTTATCTTTGGCTTTAGCCTTAACTTCTTTATCTATATGTGCAGCCACTTGCAAAACCGCAGCGCCAAGTGCACCTAAGTCGTCTACATAGCCAATCCCCGGAAGGAAATCGGGCAGTAAATCTGTTGGAAGAATAAAGTATCCTAATGCACCGATAATAAACACCTTCGTTTTCTTAGGAACAGTTGGTTTCTGTAATGTGTAGTACAGTAAGAGAACAGCATAGACGACTACCCCGCCTGCCTTCTTTCCATATTTTTTAAGCTTGTCCCAAAACTTATGATCAGAATAATGCCTGCTCGAACGTTGCATTTCGCTAGTTAATTTTTCTTCATCATATTGCTGGATATCTTTTTTCATTTAAAATAGCTCCTTTCTGCTTAAGTATCTATCTTCTTTATTTATTTTTGTTCAGATCCTTCCATAAACAATTGTGTGCATCGAATCCATTCCCTTGCTGCAAAAGATAAGTAGCGGTCTTTTCTCCAAATGATCCCTAGGTTCCAAGGGATTCTTGGTTCGGTTAGTGGAATAATCGACACCTCTTTCCGATTGACCTGTTTACATATGGTTTCCGGCAGGAGGGCTACCCCAAGATTAGCTACTACCATTTCACTAATAAAATCCCACTGTGAGCTTTCATAAATAATATCCGGCTGAAAACCAGAACGAACACATTCTCTAATGATTCGATCGTGTAAGGCAAAATCCTTTCCAAACAATATAAAAGACTCATGGGCCAATTCAGAAAGCGAAATAGATTCCTTTTTACTTAATCGGTGGTCAGGGTGTGTAAGCAGCATTAGATTTTCATTCACAAATGAAAAAGTATGAAAGAGCTCCTCGCTCACTGGCAAAACGACGACCCCTAAATCAAGCGTACCATTTCCAACATCTCTTTCCACTTTTTTTGCCCCATCTTCAACAAGCTGAACAGTAATATTCGGATACTTTTTATGAAATGCCTGAATAACCTTTGGGAAAAATCGTGAGCCAACCATTGGCGGTAATCCTATATGGATATTTCCCTTTTTTAACTGAATTAAATCATCTAATTCCGAAGAAAGATTATCGAATGATTGAATAATATTCCGCGCTTGAACGAGAATAATTTCCCCTGCATCAGTTAGTTTGGCCTGTTTACCTGTACGATCAAATAAAACAACACCAAGCTCATCTTCAATACTCTTCACCATTTTACTAATGGTTGGCTGTGAAACATAGAGCTTTTGTGCAGCTTTTGTGAAATTCCCTTCCTTAGCAACTGCAACAAAGTATTTTAAATGTTGAATATCCAAAACAACCGCACCCTCTTATAACTATTTAGAATAGCTATCATTCTCTATATTCATTTTACCTATATAAAAATGCGCTGTACACTTTATATAGAGATTTTTTTCATAAATGAGGGGAAGAAATTGAAAAAATTATTAATTGGATTCATCCAAATCGTGATGTTAACCGTTTTTACGTATATTATGGGGAAACTTTCCGAATTTCTGCATCTTAACATTCCGGGCAGTATTTTAGGATTGGTTATTTTATTTATTTTATTACAAACGAAGGTAATAAGGCTGAAGTGGATTGAAATTGGAGGAAATTGGTTAGTCGCCGAATTGTTGTTATTTTTTATTCCTTCGGCAGTAGGCATTCTTCAATATAAACAATTATTACTGGAAAATGGCTTTAAAATTTTTGCTGTTATTATCATTAGTTCCACAATTGTCATGGCATGTTCTGGTTTTTTAGCAGAGAAAATGGCACGCCGAAAGGAGAAAAAGACACAGCATGTTGACACTTATGTATATACTTCTCACCATTAGTATTTATTGGCTAGCAAAATGGGGATACAGTAAAACTAAAAAAATATACTTTTCACCGCTTTTAGTAGCTCCATTTTTGATTATATTATTGCTTGTATTCTTCCATATAACGTATGATTCATATAATCACGGAGCCATTTGGTTAACGAAATTATTACAACCAGCAACCGTGGCATTAGCGATTCCACTCTATCGTTTTTACCCGATTTTAAAAAAATATATGAGTGAAATTCTTTTTAGTGTGTTTTTCGGTTCGATTATGTCTATTCTTGCGTCGTTTACGATTTCGGGTGTAATCCATTTAAATAAAACACTGTCTACGAGCATTATTCCTTATTCGATTACAACACCGATTGCGATGGGAGTTTCGACAAAAATTGGCGGTGTTCCGACCATTACTGCTGTATTTGTAATTATCACCGGGATTATTGGAATGATTCTCGGACCATGGATGATCCGCCTCTTTCGAATCAAAAGTGAAATAGCAAGAGGGGTATTGCTAGGTACGAGTTCACACGGTGCAGGGACATCAAAGGCATTAGAATTAAGTCATGTAACTGGAGCTGTCTCCAGTGTTTGCATGGTATTAGCTGCGATTATGTCATTTTGTCTTTCCCCATGGATCTATCAGCATTTATTACACTAGAGGAGCCTTACATGCTCCTCCTTTTTATCCTTTTAATTGCTTTAAGTGATGTTGATCGTGTTCTACTTCACCTTTTACATAAGACTCAAGTGTATATTTATTATCATTTATGATAAACGTCTGCGACAAATCCTGGTCCTTTAATGAATCTACAAGTATCTCTCTTTGTTTAATGGCTTTATTGATCAGGTCGGACAGCCGAATTCCCGAATGAGCATACTTATCAGCTTCCTTATTCATTTCTTCGACATAGCTTGCGTCAATACTGGGCAACGTTCCACCCTCTAACATTGCAGGCAGCCTTTTTTCATAAAAGAAACGATCCCAGTAAAAAATATGAGCAATAATTGCCGCTTTGGACCATTTCCCTTCAGCAATCGTTTTAAAAAATTCCTCATGTTGTTCCGCTTTAATATTTTTCAAATAATCGATCCAGCCTGTTAATTGATTGACTATCGTATTCATTTCCATCCCATCCCTGTTTGTTATTTTGTATGTATTTCTTTTCGTTAACGGCATGGTAAATTCCTCTTTTATTTATATTAAAATTGACTAATTCATATGAACGGGTCAATCCTTAATGGATAATAAACAACACGATGTCCATGCGACCTAATGCTGAAAGGCATAAAATATCGACACTATTAATCTGCAGATTACTAGGCCAGCCAGTTAATGAAAAAAGGGTTCAGTAAATAATTACCGAACCCTCTCCAATCTATTCTTCTTGTTCTACCATATTGTAATAATCAACACTATACATAGCACCTTCACTGACCATTTTATTATCAGCTATATCGTGGGGATCGGAGTGGCCTATCTTCGTCATCGGTGATTTATTGTGCTTTTTCTTTTTCATCCAGGAATCCACTTTTGTCTTAACATTATTCAACATAACCCGTGCCTTCTCACGATTGTTCTTAGATGAAAGAAACGACACACCAGCAATTCCTATACCTGCTAGTACAACCCGATTTAATTTCGCCATTTTAATCATCTCCTTGTTTTATTTAATACCCCCTTTTATTGAAATCATGCATATATTACAAATATTTCACAAATTGTTTGTGTGAAAATTATTTTTTATAAAATAAACTAACTAACTATTAGTAAGTTAACAAAAGGTGTATAATAGATAACAACTAGGAAGAAAGTTATGCTTCATTCCATATAGGAGCATTCCTGTTAGAAGGATTTTCGGGGACTTGAACAAAAAGAGCCCTCTTGGTATGATGCGGGGTGTCAAATCGTCGATGAATTGACCCCTAATTTGTTAACCAAGGAGGACTCCATAATGGATTTTAAACAAAATCAGAAAATTAATCAAGTCACCGAAAAAACACTCGTTGTAGGGATCGATATCGCAAAGCGGACACATTACGCTTGCTTTGTAGACGATCGTGGCCGGGTGCTCCAAAAGTCTTTCTCAGTTTATCAATCTAATAACGGCTTTGAGTATTTATATCAACGTATTTTGACTGAAATGAAAGAAAGCGAAAAGACAGAAGTCATTGTCGGGATTGAACCTACTGGCCATTACTGGCTAAATTTAGCCTATTTCCTTGAAGAACGAGGCATTTCCTTAGTCATGACGAATCCGATGCATGTCAAACGGTCAAAAGAGTTGGATGACAATCTGCCAACCAAACATGACCGTAAAGATGCACTGGTAATCGCTCGTCTTGTAAAGGATGGACGCTTTAGTTATCCGCGAATCCTCAAAGGGATGGAAGCTGAACTTCGTGCTGGTTCTACATTCCGTAGTAAATTGACTGAGGAGCTAGGAGCCGTCAAAAACATGATAATTCGCTGGTTAGATCGCTATTTTCCAGAGTTCGTTCAAGTATTTCCGTCATTCGGAAAAATGGCTATAGCCGCACTTGAATGCACTCCATTTCCAAGTGATCTTCACCAGAAACACCCGGATGAAGTGTTATCCCTTTATCGAAAGGTCGAGGGACTAAAATCCCCCCAAAGACCAAAAGCAGTGCGCCTTATCGAAGTCGCAGCTAGCTCTATCGGAGTAACGGAAGGATGTGAGATGGCCCGTATTGAAATAGCCACACTTGTCCGCCGTTACCACCAGCTAGAAAAAGATATTGAGGGTATTACGGAGCGCTTAGTTGAGCTTGTAAAAATGTCAGTAGAATACGAATGGCTGTCAACGGTACCAGGGCTTGGAGATACGACAATCGTTGACCTATTAGCTGAAATCGGAAGTTTTTCACACTACGAAGATCCACGCCAACTAATCAAACTCGCGGGATTAACGTTACGTGAAAATTCCTCTGGTATGCACAAAGGGCAAAAACGAATCTCTAAACGGGGTAGAAGAAAGCTACGCGCTCTCCTGTTCCGAGTCATGATGCCGATGATCCGCCACAATGAAGCTTTTAGAAAGCTACATGAGTATTACACGAACCGTCAGGTTAATCCTTTACGCAAGAAACAATCCATCGTGGTTCTATGCGGTAAACTGTTAAAAGTATTACATGGAATTAGCACTAAGCACAAAGCGTTTGACGCACAGCGAATGATGAGGGATATTCCAAGTCTCTTAGAGGCAGCTTAAATCCCTACAGCCCCTTAACTAGACCTAGACAACAGGATGACACGGAGAAGCTGGCATTATTTTCACCATTCGACCTAGAGTCCCTATAGGAGCTTCGCTAGCCTCTGCCTTATGACTAGACCGAACGAAGGAATGTAGGCACATAGATGCCCAGAGACATGGGAGGGTACGTCATCATAAGCTACGCAGAGATCCATTGTGCATCGTATAATTCCCTATCACTACTTTCCATCATTATCCAGTAGTGACCGCGTAGCGTACCTATTTATTGGAATAGTTTCACATATTATGAAAATAAAGTTAGGGTCCGTGTCGAAAAATATTTTTTTGACACCCTACCAACGGGTCAAACCGTTGATGTATCAACATTTATAGAGGGAGGTGTAGCAATATGGAAAATTCACGACTATGTCCAAAATTTGAGAAGGCATTTCAATTATTAGGAAAACGATGGATTGGTGTAATTATCCGTGTTTTGGAAAGTCACCCAATGCGATTTAATGAAATTGCCGAGCAAATTCCACATATAAGTCAAAAAATGCTTTCCGATCGATTAAAGGAATTGGAAAACGAGAATATCGTTATTCGGGATGTGTATCCGGAAACACCCGTTCGAATCGAGTATCGATTAAGTGAAAAAGGTCATGCGATTACTCCAGTTCTTGACGAAGTCCAGCATTGGGCGGATAAATGGGTTTCGATGAACAGCTGTAACGAATAAGAAATTACCTTAGCTTTTATTTTGAGCTAAGGTTTTTTTATGTCGAAATATTATTAAAAGAGCACTGACATCGACAAAATATGCAATTACTTATTCAAATTTTCGCTTGATTTGGCTGGATTTTTTATATGTTTAATCAAACGTTTGATTAAATAACTTACATGTAGAAACTTGTTATATTTTGATCTTTTTAGTTTCAAAAATGCTACCTTTACTTTTTTGAACGGTCCACTTTTTTATTAGATTGGTTCGGTTTATTTTTGATCGGTTCATCCTCTTTTTTGATCGGTTCCTTCTCATTTTAATCGGTTTGGGTTGGGCTTGGTTCTAGTGTTTCGATTTTGGGAACAACCAAGTTGGATTTTTGTATTGGATCTTGGGTTTCATTCGCTCGCTTTGATGACCAAGATGGACTTTGGATTTGGATCTTGGGCTCCATTCGCTCGCTTTGATGACCAAGATGGATTTAAGTTTTGGATCTTGAGCTTCATTCGCTCGCTTTGATGACCAAGATGGATCTAAGTTTTGGATCTTGAGCTTCATTCGCTCGCTTTGATGACCAAGATGGACTTTGGATTTGGATCTTGGGCTCCATTCGCTCGCTTTGATGACCAAGATGGACTTTGGATTTGGATCTTGGGCTCCATTCGCCCGCTTTGATGACCAAGATGGATCTAAGTTTTGGATCTTGGGATTCATTCGCTCGCTTTAGCGACCAAGATGGATTTAAGTTTTGGATCTTGGGATTCATTCTCTCGCTTTGACGACCAAGTTGGATTTGAAAATTGAATCTTGGGCTTCATTCGGAGTTTTTTTCATAATGTAATGAATAACGGTAATAACCCTAACGGTCAAATTTCGTTTTTTGCTTCTCTTTTGATAATGATATTGAAATACCTCTGCGACTTGCTTACTCATACCGATACTCCTACTATTAATACGAACATTTTATCGAACAGTTATCCACATGTCTAGAATTTTATAGTTTTCTAAACAAACAAAAAAATACAGATGACCCATTCATCTGTATTTTTTATAAAATTAATATGCTTTTGCCCAGTAGACTAAGTGTTTCGCTTCGCCGCCGCAGCAGACACATGTATCAGAAACTGGTTCACCTTCAAAAGGAATGCAACGGGATGTTGCGGATGTTTCATCTTTAATGAAGTTTTCACAAGCTACATCGCCGCACCACATTGCTTTAATAAAGCCTGGATTTTCAACAAGTACTTGTTTGAATTCGTCCATATTGCGTGCAATACTTGTTTTTTCTTCACGGTGTGCCTTTGCTTTTTCAAATAGATTGTTTTGAATATCTTCAAGAAGTTCTACAACCTTCGTTTCGAGTTCAGCCATTGGAACGAAGATTTTTTCACCTGTATCACGGCGAACTAGGACGACTTGACCTTTTTCGATGTCTTTAGGACCCACTTCTAGACGAACTGGGATTCCCTTCATTTCAGATTCATTGAACTTCCAGCCAGGCATTTTGTCGCTTGCATCGATATCGACTCTTGCAACTTTCTTCAATTGATCTCTTAGCTCATATGCTTTATCAAGGACGCCCTCTTTATGCTGTGCAATCGGTACGATCATCACTTGTTTTGGAGCAACTTTTGGCGGTACTACAAGGCCGCGATTGTCACCATGGACCATAATTAACGCACCGATTATTCTTGTAGTAATTCCCCATGAAGTTTGGTGTACAGTTTGAAGTTCACCATTTTTGTCGGTAAATTGGATACCGAATGCTTCGGCAAAGCCGGTTCCTAAATAGTGGGAGGTACCTGATTGCAATGCTTTTCCGTCATGCATTAAGCTTTCAATCGTTAACGTATGAACTGCACCGGCGAATTTTTCCTTATCCGTTTTACGACCGCGAAGTACAGGTATTGCAAGATATTTTTCACATACTTCAGCATACATATCAAGCATTCTTGCCGTTTCTTCCTGGGCATCCTCGCTTGTAGCATGACATGTGTGCCCTTCTTGCCATAAGAACTCTAATGAGCGTAAGAATGGTCTTGTTGTTTTTTCCCAGCGAACGACATTCGCCCATTGATTATATAATTTAGGTAGATCACGATAGGAGTGTATGATATTCGCATAATGTTCACCAAATAGAACTTCCGATGTTGGACGGATAACTAAGCGTTCTGCTAATTCTTCTGAACCCCCATGTGTGACCCAAGCAACTTCAGGTGCAAAACCTTCAATATGATCTTTTTCCTTTTGTAATAGACTTTCAGGAATAAGTAAAGGCATGTAAATATTTTCATGACCTGTTTCTTTAATTTTTCCGTCTAGTATGTCACGGATATTTTCCCAAATGGCAAAACCGTATGGGCGGATAATCATTGACCCTCTTACTGATGAGTAATCAACTAAATCAGCCTTTTTTACAACATCTGTATACCATTGTGCAAAATCATCTTCCATTGCGGTAATCTCTTCAACAAACTTTTTATCCTTTGCCACAATACATCTTCCCTTCTATTTTTTTAAACGCAAAAAGACCTCGATTCCTTAAAAGGGACCGAGGTCTGGTGGTACCACCCTTATTTACAGCATTGCTGTACACTTCATTATTGATAACGGTTCGTGTAAACCGCTTGTATCTTAAGTAAGATCGATACAGAACTCCAAGGCAGGTTCAAATGCTGTCTTTAGAAACTTTTCACCAATTGTTTCCTCTCTAGAAAAGACGGACACACTCTACTAGTCCTTTTCAACGTTTTTTTATATATAATTTTTTAAAAAATATACTAATTTTTTTATCCAATGTCAAGCGACTTTATACTATTTTATCTTTTTATTCTTTTCATTTTGAACATCTAGAACATCTAAAAGGAATACGAAAACTGGGATTCCTAATATTAAGCCCCAGACACCGAAAAAATGCTCCGAAAAGATTAATACAATAAATGTATAAAATACTGGAAGGTTTGTCTTTGAAGACATTAATTTTGGATTTAATACATATGCTTCAACCGCATGAACAATCACTACGATGATCACTACATATAATACTTGAATAAAACCGCCTATACTATATGCTATGAAGCAAAGCGGAATTAGTGAGATAATTACTCCTGCTACCGGTATTAATCCTAGGAAGAAAATCATAATTGCTAAGCCAAACAATTGCGGAAATCCCATAATGGAAAGGGCAATCGTTGTTAATACCGTATTTACAATCGCTATAATAAATTGCGCTTCAATTACCTTACCAAAAGTTAATGCGAATTTTTTGCTAAAAAACTCAATCTCATCATAAAACGGAGATACTTTGCTTGTTTTAAATTTCTTTGTAAAGTCAATGAGTCTCTCTTTTTCCAAAAGGTAAAATATACTTAGTATGAGAGATAAAAATACATCTATGCTCAATTTTCCTATATTAGTGAAATATCCAAGCAGGAACGTAAATCCTTGTTTTAAAAAGTTGGTTATTTCATTTTTTTCTATTATCTTCTCAACAATATAGTTCACCACTACATTATCTTGCGGCTGGGAATAGAATTCAATCAATTGCTTGATTAGTTGGGTTATTTCATTGATGAGTACCGGTAAATATTTACTAATACCGAGCGATAATAGGCCGACACTGGCAACATATAGGACAACAACCGTTAATTTGCGATTTACATGTAATCGTCTAGAAACAAATACTGATAGACGGTCCATTAAAAACGCAAAAATAAATGTTAGCAGTATTAAATTCATCATACTTCTCAAAAAATATATTATAAGTGCAAGTAAAGCAAATATAATAAAACGCTTTACACTTCTTTTTTGAAAAAAACCGCTAACAAACTCTGCCATCTTATCGCTTTCCTCCCAAGCTCTTGAATTTAAACAACTTACACCTCACATATTACTTTATTTTCTCATACTTTCATACTATATTATCAAAAAAATTTATGTTTTTTTATAATTTTATGTTTCTAATAATTTGTCTCATACTTTTTATCCTTAAATTTTTGTTTTTAATTGTTGGGAAAATTGACGGATAATATAAAAAACTGCCTGCGAGGGCAGCTCTTTATGATAAATTACTTGGCAATACCTCTTGATTATTCCCTTGAAATTTATTCCTTCCTTTATCCTTCTTATGAGTTGTATCTAAACGTTTCTCTAATGCCCGAGAAAGAAGTGATAATGCATAATTAACAACAAAATACATTAGGGCTACCATAATGATAATCGGAATGATTTGATTTCCGCCTTTTGGGCCGCTATAGATACCTTGTGCATTATGAAGAAGTTCCGGTAAAGCAATAATTACTGCTAAGGAGGTATCTTTTAACAATGAAATAAATTGACTAACTAATGGAGGTATCATTCTTTTTAATGCTTGTGGAAGAATGATATGCCACATCGTTTGTACGTAATTTAATCCGGAAGACCTTGATGCCTCAATTTGTCCTTTTTCAATAGAGTTTAAACCGCTTCGGACGATTTCAGATATCATTGCCGATTCGAAAATCGTTAATGCAGCAATAGCTGCTGTCATAACCCCCATTTTAATTCCTACTTCAGGCAGTGCGAAATAAGTAAAAAAGATAATTAATATTAAGGGAAGATTACGTATTGCCTCAACGAGAACAGCGACTATTTTTGAAAAAACAGGTATTTTTGCATATCTAAATATTCCAAGAAGGCTTCCTATAACAAAACTTAAAATAATTGATATAAAAGCAACTTCTAATGTAACTAAAAAACCTTTAAGTAAGTAGCTAATGTTTCCACTGGAGTACGCGCCTACAAAATCCATCATTTATCCCCCCTCTTTTAATAGCTCGTATTGTCAAAACATCTATAGTAAAAAGTTAATAATTCCTTGATTTAAAGAGCTTCACAAGCAAAAAACTTGCCACCCCCTGAAACCTAAGGATAATTGAGGTTACCACACACACAATACCTTAGAACAGGAAGTGACAAGTTGTATCCTCAATTATTAACCTATTTACTCGAATTTATCAAGTATCAAGAACATATTATTCGTTATTTATTGACTCTTCTTGTAGGTGAAAATATGTTTGAGAAACCAACGGAAGAGCCCGTTAATATGCCTTATCGAAAGCTTCAGGTAGATGATCTTCCGATTATTGAAACGATTGAACAGCTTGACTATAAAATTCTTTTACAAGAGTTCTATGAGCGGCACGGGAAACCTCTCAAACCGGTTCAAAGGCGTGCTAATTCAAAAGTATCAGTACCTAAATCATTGAACTGTCCACAGTGTGGTGCTCCTTCGGACTTTCTTTATGCCAACAATGGAGATAAAGGTCAGTTTCAATGTAAGGTATGTTCTTGTCTATTCAGTGATAAGAATCGTTTTTCCAAAGAGGCTATTTTAAAATGCCCTCACTGTGCCAGAACTCTTGAGAAGATCAAGGAACGGAAAGATTTCTCCGTTTTCAAGTGTAAAAATAATGACTGTTCCTATTATCAAAAGAAGTCATAAGCGATGTCTCCCAAAGAGAAGAAACGATTTGAAAAAGATCCTCAAGCATTTAAAGTAAGATATATTTTTCGTCAGTTTCATATAGACTTTTTACCTTTGTCTAAACAATCACCTGAACTTCCAAGGGTTGATTTGTCCAAGATCTATGCTTCACCACATACATTGGGTTTGATTTTGACCTATCACATAAACTATGGACTTTCAGCCCGTAGGACAGCAGCCATTATGCAAGATATCCACGGTGTAGCGATTTCTCATCAAACGATATTGAATTACGAAAACAGTGTGGCACTTTTGCTTAAGTCTTATGTGGATCATTATCCGTACGAGCTTTCCGATCAATTCTCCGGAGATGAAACTTACATCAAAGTGAACGGAAAATGGCACTACTTATTTTTCTTTTTTGATGCGGTAAAAAAGATTATTCTTTCCTATCCTGTGTCTCCTAATCGGGATACAGCATCAGCCATTCGAGCCATTGATAAAGTGTTAGTGAAGATGAAAGAGATCCCGGAGAATCTTACCTTCGTAGTCGATGGAAATCCAATTTACCTTCTGGCTCAACACTTTTTCGCCCAGCATGGAATTCGCTTTGATGTGAAACAAGTCATCGGATTGACGAATGAGGACCCGGTTTCGGCTGAATATAGGCCTCTGAAACAAATCATCGAGAGACTGAACCGAACTTTCAAGGGCAATTATCGCTCTACGCATGGCTTTGGATCCGAACAAGGATCTGTTTCTTATGTCACCCTGTTTGTGGCTTATTTTAACTTTCTACGTCCTCATGCATCCCTAGAAGGTAAAGTGCCTGTTGTTAATCCAGAGATATCAGGGTTGCCAACAATGCCAGCTCGATGGACAAAGCTTATTGGACTAGCCCAACAGTGGATTTTTGAACAAAGGTCTGCCTAACTTTTTGTTTAGCAGAGCCCTTAAGCTTTTGAGCTATTCAGCAATCGGCGGAGCGAACTCTTGACAAACCGAACTTGCCAATGGTTTAAAATTGTAAAAACCAAGGGCTTATTTGGCATGCCTTCTTTTTGTCCCCTTCGCCCTTGTTATCCTGAATTCAAACCATTGGCGTGTTTGTCAAGAGCGATTGCGGGGCCGTTCCACCAATAACTGTAAAGAGAACTGAGTGTCTATTGAGTTTTCATAGAACTTTTGACACTACCTAATAGCTTTTTGCCAATCTTCTTTCTAAATAATTGACAAATAAACTTAACGGGATGGTTAATATTAAATAAAATAATCCAACAAATATATACGTGAGTCAATTTCATAATTGCTCTTTTTAAAAATACAGAATCCTACAGAATTTCTAAAATATATTTTTAAAAACAGAAATCATGCTACTTGTTGCTGATTTAATTGTACATTAATTCGGTCTGCGGCTAACTTTGAAGCATTATAAATAAGGGTTACCATGTCAAAATGAATTTTTGCACGTTTCCCAGTACGATAGCGAACATTGTTCAGTTGAAAGAATTCTTTCAGATAGGCATTAACCCGTTCTACGGCAGTACGACGTTTGAAAATGTTTTTCCATGCTTGTGACCCGCGTGCTGGTGCGGTATATCTGCGAAGGTCTGAAGTGATTTTCACTTTATAAACCTTTTGGCAAATACCTTCATTAGCTAAGGGACAGTCGCTGCATTCCTTTGGTCTTGTGTATTTCAATGTTTCATATTTAGGATCAAAACTATCATAACGATAAGAATGCTCTCTGAAACAAGTTGGGGCAAAGTGTTTATCATAGCCAATGATTTCCCCTTCATTTCGCTTATTATACGCGATGACGGATTGTTGTCCCATTCGATGTACCTGCTCGTATATGGGTTCATAGTCATAGCCCGCATCCATTGTTTGATAACGTAATGGAAGGTGAAGGCGTTCCTGAATTCCTTTCAGTAAAGGGATAGCTGCCTTACCATCATTTAGACTCCCAGATGAAAAAAGAGCCTGTAGAATGTATTGGCTTGATGTACCAACGGCTAAATGACCTTTGTAGCCAAACCAAAAAACATTTTGTCCTTCTGAGTTCTTTTTCACGCCCCATTTAGGGTCTTGGGGAACTTCGGCACGTAGTTCGGCTAGGGGAACATCTAATTGGGCCACAATTTTTCTATCATATAAAGGTAAATTGGCTTCCGTTTCAGCTTGTTCTTTAAGCCACCCGTCACGCTCATCTTTTGATTTCCGACCACGTTTTTGGGGTTCAGATTTTGGCTTTTCTTCTTTTGGCTGCGCTTGGTCTCGTGCTTCAAAATGGGTTGCATCAATGGCCACTGTATCATCCGTGATGAAACCTTCTGCAATAGCCTGGAGGACCACTTTTTCTTGTTCTTTCTCAAGGATATCGCTTTCCTCCAATTTCGTTATGAGACGTGAATAGGAGGATTCTGAAGGCACATGATCAGAAACCAAAAAGCCACAATTTAACTTAAAAGCTAGATCATCATGAAGACGTTTTATAAGATCCTTCATCGTAGGGATGCGCTCTATGTATCTTACAAAGGTGGAGATAATCATGGCTGCATAGTTTAGTTCTTCCGGTGCACCCAACCGTGATTTTTTCGCCACTTGATGGTACATCGAATCCAAATCTACCGCTGAAATAATGGCTTCATATTTTTGGGTAGGTTCCATGTCAAATAATTCCTGTATGCCAAATAGGCTAGGTTGTCGTATAATAGTCATAAGAAGTACTCCTCCAGTCTTTTTATGGTTTGTGGTCAACGTAAGCCCGAATTATAAAAAATAAGTGTACCTTTCGGTACGCATCGTAAATAGCCGTAAATTCTGACTTTTTTAATCGAATTACGGCTATTTCATTTATTTGCTACATTCTGCCTGAATCATTTTTGACCAGGGCATGTATTGATCTAAAATTTCAGGGTTTTGTTGGACGCCGAGATTTGGTAAATCCGTAAAAAAGTTTCTTTATATATTCATAGAAATCAACGCCGTTACTTTTGGCAGTTTCAGCAATACTTAAACAGATGGCATTCGCTTTTGCACCAGCTTCACTTACACTAAAGAGCCAATTTTTTCTTCCTATAACGTTGGGACGGATGGCGTTCTCGGCTGGATTATTATCCATTTCAATTCGCCCATCATTCAGGAATAATTTGAGTCCATTTGCCCTGTTTAATGTGTATTCAGTCGCTTTTGCTAACGCATTTTTTCCGTAAAATGGTGATGTTTCAACCCAGTGAAGGAATTCCTCCACGATTGGCTTCGAGTACTTTTGACGTTTTTTTCTTCGTTTACTCGGAGACAAACGTTTAAATTGCCTTTCTAGTCGATATAAATCATCACAATATTTCACACCGATTCTACCATTTTTGCTATCAGCTTTCAGCCAATAACGACGAACATGCGCCCAACAATTTGCGAAATTAACGCCTTCCAACTTATCATAAGCAGAATAACCATCACACACAATCGTTCCAGAAAAGCCTTCAATAAAACTTTCAAGGACAGATCGAGCTCGAGATAATGCGCTTTGAAAGAGAGTCATTGTTACTCTTGGCTTGGCACACACTTCGAAACACCCAATTATACGCATTGGCTTTACCAGATTTCCCATCGGATCGGTTGATAATTTGTCCGTATGTTTCATCGACATGCAAAACCGATTTTGCCATCATCAACTCTTTCATTCGTTCGTATACAGGTAACAGCCAATCATGTGCTACACGGATAACCCAATTCGATAGGTTTTTATCATTGGTATTCAGTCCATAGCGATTCCATTCCTTTACCTGACGGTAAAGAGGTAAATATTGTGCAAATTTATCATAGATGACTTTGGCAAGTACGCTAGGACTTGCGATGCTACGCTGAATCGCTGGTTGTGGTGCTTTCCCGCGTTTGATTTGTGCTGGCTGTGATGAATCAACTTTGCAGTCTTTACATTCATACGCATGTTCAATGTGCTGTACTTTCATCATT
Source organism: Heyndrickxia sporothermodurans (assembly GCA_016756695.1). Classification (GTDB taxonomy): domain Bacteria; phylum Bacillota; class Bacilli; order Bacillales; family Bacillaceae_C; genus Heyndrickxia; species Heyndrickxia sporothermodurans. The sequence goes on along the minus strand of CP066701.1, from coordinate 1,805,586 downwards.
TTTGCAGGAATAAATTTTGCTTCTTCACGTACAAGTGTACTACCAATTTCAATCATTTGCCCTTGGCAACAGTCACAGATTGTATTTTTCGGATGATGGTGAATAGCTTCTACTTCAATACCATCATGCAAGGAATCATTTCGTTTTTTTGATTTAACTTTTCGTACAACAGTATAAGAGATTGTCTGTTGGCTTTGTTCTTCTGTGTGCTCAGGTTCGCTAAAAGCCGGGTCATCATCAAATAATGAGCCTTGCCCATCTGGTACGTTGTATTTCGATTTTTCGGATTTCGATCCATATAAAAGTTTTGTTAAATGGCGAATTTGTTCAGTTAGCGCTTCAATCTGTTTAGTTGATTGATCTAGCTTTTTCGATAAGTCTTTGTTTTGTTGATTTGAATGAGCCAATTGTTCTTCGAGAAGTCGAATTAATTTCCCATATGGATTCTTGTTATTGGAAGAAGTATTAACCATTTATTTCACCACTTTTCGTTCACCATAAGTTAGTTATATTATAACATTTTTAACGTAGAAAGCGAAGTTGAAAATGGCTATAAACCAACATTTCTAGCTTGTTTAGAATACTCCTTTTTGTGATTTTTGAATGGCCTTTGGTTGCTGAATGGACAACCCTTCTAACAACCAGCGAACCTCCTGTTGCGAAAGTTTACGTACTTCATTTTCATCTTTTGGCCATTGAAGTTTTCCTCCATCTAGTCGCTTATAAAGCATGGCGAAACCATCGCCATCAAAATATAAACATTTATAACGGTCTTTACTCCAACCAGAGAAAAGGAAAATAGAATCTCCATATGGATCAAGTTCGAAAGAATCTTGAATTAGCGTTGCTAATCCATCAATTCCCTTCCTCATATCTGTTTTACCGCAAATAATATAAATGTTTTTTACACTGGTATAATCATGTTTCATAGATTTTTCAACTCCCTCATGACCGTTTGGATGATGTGCTCATCTACGCCGTTGAAGAAGGAAATTTCAGCAGCTTCAATTTTGATTGTGCAAAAGCTATTTGAAGGATCTTTCGAAGTTGTGGATGTTATAATATTTTTTTCTGGTTGTATTGAAACGGGGACGATTGTTAGTTTTTGTTGTGACATAGGAAAAGCACCTCCTTAATTGATACGATTATTGTACTAAGGGGTGCTGATCATTTATATGCGTTGTTTGAATGGGGGCTTACTGGTCAACTACCATTATACAAGATTTGGGGAGGTACTTCTTTTTTTATCTCTTAAACCCCTTGATACACAAGGGCTAAGAATTATGAAATTCATTCACGTATCAAAAATGGCATAGTTTTTTTGTGCGATATAGTCGCCAAAATACATTAATTCTAAACCTGCTGCTACTCCAAGTATGGATGAATTTTTAACAAGATTTATAAATTGATTACCTATTGGAGGTATGACAATTTTAACTGCTTGAGGCAAAATAATGTACCTCATTGTTTGGATATAATTAAGACCCGATGAACGTGCCGCTTCCATTTGTCCTTTATCAACAGATTGAATTCCGGCACGGACAGCTTCTGCTATAAAGGCTGCAGTATAAATTGTAAGGGCAATCGTTCCGGCTACAAATCCACTAAAATTAAATATTGAACTCAACCCGTGATAAAAGAAAAATAAAATAACGATTAGTGGAATATTTCTAATAAACTCGACAAAGCATGCACCAAAGAAATTTAGTATTTTAAACGGGGCAATACGCATGATTGCTACAATTACCCCTAATACAAAACTACAAACAAGGCCGATGAGGCTCACTTTAATCGTTTGAAGAAATCCATCCATATACAAATCAAAATAATTAGTTAATACGGAGAAATCAAGCATAATCTCCCTCCCTTTTTAAAACAAGGCTAATATTTTAAGAGGACAAGCCTCAGCCCATCCTCCTAAGAAAAGTTATTCTTTAATCCACTTCTCTTTAATTTTGTCGTATTCTCCACTGTCTTTAAGTTCTTTTAAAAATTTGTTGATATAATCAGTGAATTCTTTATCACCCTTTTTAACAGCAATTCCATAAGGCTCTTCTGTAAAAGTACCGCCAACTACTTCATAGTTGCTGTCTTGTGCAGCCATACCATAAAGAATAGAGTTGTCAGTTGTAAGGGCATCACCTTTACCGGACTTTAATGCTGTGAATGCTTCTGCATAGTTTTCAAATTCTAACAGTTCAGTATCAGGAGCAACCTTTTTCACGTTCTCTCCGGAAGTAGCACCTTTAACCGCTAAAACTTTTGTTCCTTTTTTCAAATCTTCCACACTTTTAATTGGGCTTCCCTTTTTCACAAGCAATGATTGACCAGCGTCAAAATAAACATCGGAGAAGTTTACTTCTTTTTTGCGTTCCTCTGAAATGGTCATTGTCGCGATGATGGCATCGATATCGCCATTTTTAAGCTTAGGAATACGAGTTTTAGACGTAATTTCAACTAATTCTATTTTGTTTTCATCACCAAAGATTTTCTTTGCAAGCGCCTTAGCAATATCAATATCGAATCCTGTTACATCACCACTTTTAGGATCTTTGTAACCAAATAAATACGTATCATATTTAACACCAACAACAAATTTCCCACGATCTTTAATCTTTTCTAGTGTGCTTTTACTCGAATCTCCTGACGAAGACTTTCCACAACCTGCCATTAATGCAGCAATTAATGTAAACACTACCCCCAAAAACAACCACTTTTTCATTTTCTTCATTTACTTTTCCCCCTTATATATTTAATGATTTAACACACGTTTTAAAAAGAGCTGAGCTCGTTCAGCTTGTGGATTGGCAAAAAAGTCAGCTGGCTTGCCTTCCTCCACAATTCGCCCTTCATCCATGAAAACGACACGATTGGCCACTTCTTTAGCAAATCCCATTTCATGTGTGACTACAACCATTGTCATCCCCTCCTGTGCTAAGGATTTCATTACTTCAAGCACTTCCCCAATCATTTCCGGATCTAATGCTGAAGTTGGCTCATCGAACAACATTACTTGTGGTTTCATTGCCAATCCTCTAGCAATTGCTACCCTTTGTTGCTGACCACCTGATAATTGAGAAGGATAGGAATTTGCTTTATCAGGGATTCCTACCTTTTCTAAATAATACATAGCTGTTTCTTCAGCCTTTTTCTTATCTTCGCCGAGGACTTTTATAGGGGCTAAAGTGATATTTTGTAAAACAGTCTTATGAGGATATAGATTAAAATGTTGAAATACCATCCCTATATTTCGGCGTAATTTATTTATATCGGTTTGCTTGTCATTTACTTTAATCCCACTTACGATGAGCTCGCCGTCTGAAATTGTTTCCAGTCGGTTAATGCAGCGTAGCATCGTGCTTTTCCCTGATCCAGATGGACCAATGACAACCACTACTTCACCTTGATTGACTTCAAGATTAATATCTTTTAAAACATGAAATGACCCATAATGCTTATTAACATTTCGAAATGTTATCAATCGAACCCCCCCAATAAATTAAGAAATAGGGAACCTTCTTCTCCCTAAACTATGTTAGTTTCATCTATTTTATACAATCTTCTAAATACCCATAATAATCTAATATTCGACTTAATTCTCTAAAATCCCTTCTTTATGGTAAAAAATTTTTTCTATTATTTTTAAATAGCTTTACTTACGACAATTTTGATCCGATTAACGATTTAATAGTTTTGTAATCTTCTATACTACTTTTTATGTTATAACTATATATACAGCAGAAAGGGGTTGTATTATGCAAAAAATTAGGCGAGCCATTGTCATACTTATGATGAGCGTTATTTTTATTCCAATGACAATAAAAGCCCAAGCAGAAACAAGTCAAGAAAGCTTGCATAATGTAAAAAAACAAATGCAACAAAATAAGAAAGCCGTCCAAGAAAAGGAAAAGGAAAAAGAAGCCTTAGGCACGGAACTGACTACTTTACAGCAACAATGGCAATCATTACAATCAGAGATTACTACAAATAAAAAAGAGTTAAGTAGTTTAGAAGGTAAAATAAAGGAAACAAATGAAGAGATTGAAAAGAAAAAAGAGGAAATAGTGAAATTGGAAGATCAAGTACTGGCAAGAGAGGTTGTTATTAAAAAACGACTCGTTGCTTTACAGGAAAATGATCGTACGAATATCATTATTGATACATTATTAAATTCTGAAAGTATCGGTGACTTTCTTGATCGAGTAAGCGCCGTAGCCGTTTTATTAAAGGCTGATAATCAAATATTGGAACAACAACAAGATGATCTCGATCAAATTGAAAAAGATAAAAAAGAAATTGCCAAAAAAGAAGCGGATTTAAAAAAGGATCAGGAAGCATTAGCTTCTGCTCAGATAAAACTAGAAAATAGTTTACAAGAAAAACAGGATTCTATAACAAATCTTCAATCTAAGTATGCTTCAATTGAAAAAGATATAAAACAATCTAAGAAAAATAATGAGTCGCTTCAATCACAGATAACTACTATTCAAAACACGATTAAAAAAGAGCAGGAAGCAGCTAAGAAAAGAGTAGTGAGTATTACTAAACAAACAAGTTCAAGTTCAAGTTCGAGTACACCTACTCCCCAAAGAAGAAATAATGACAAGCCCGAAAAAGGGAAAGAGCTATACGTAACAGCAACTGCTTATAGCCATGAAGATACGAAAGGAAATATTACTGCATCAGGTTATAACATTAAGGAAAATCCTAATATGAAATTAATTGCAGTCGATCCTTCAGTTATTCCTCTTGGCAAAAAAGTTTGGGTTGAAGGTTATGGTGTTGCGATCGCGGGCGATACGGGAAGTGCCATCATTGGACATAGAATTGATGTACTCAAACCCTCTAGCAAAGAAGCCAAAGCTTGGGGACGGAAAACCGTAAAAATCATTATCTTAAATTAATACTAAAAGAAAGAGCGTTTCCCTTATAGTGGGACCGCTCTTTCTTTATTATTCTTCTATTTTTCTTAAGCGAATTAATTGATAAATATGTAAAACAACAACTTTTAACACAGCGTATGTTGGAATAATCAAAATCATTCCTAATACCCCTGCAAGATTTCCCCCTACTAAAATAAGCAATATAATCGTTAGTGGATGGACATTCAACGTTTTTCCCATTACTTGCGGTGAAACGAGATTGCTTTCAATTTGTTGGGCAACAAACATTACTATAATAACGTAAACTGCCATAATCGGATTTTGGAAGAAAGCGACAATAACTGCTGGTGTTGCCGCAATAAATGGACCGAGAAACGGAATAACATTCGTCGCCATTCCAAATAATGCAAGAATCAACGCATAATCCAATCCAATAATTAAATAGCCAATTAATAAGAGAATCCCTACAACAGAGCTCACAATTAATTGTCCTTGAATATAACCGCCCAATGCCTTATCCATATCGTGTAAAACAGAACGAATTTCCTTTTCTTTCGACTTTGGAAAAAAGCGAGTCACATTCGGCACGAATTTATCACGATCACTTAACATATAGAACAAAATGAACGGAACAATGACGAGTGAGAAAAGGAAACCGAATACGTTACTTAGAACCTTTGCGACAACTGCACCCGTTGATAAAGCGTTCGTTTGTAATTTAGTCGTTACACTGGCAATAATGTCCTTTGCAAATTGAGGAATGTATTCCTGATTTTTTTGCCAATAATTTAATGCGTCCTGCGCTGCCTTTACCATATCTGGTACATTATCTATTAAACGTTTAAATTGATCTTGTAATAATGGACCGACTAATTCAACAACCGTAACAACAATCCCAATTAGCGCAACAAATATGAGCATAATCGCAAGTTTTCTTGGAACTTTCCATCCTTCTAACAGCCTCACAACTGGTCTTGCCAAATAATATAAAATCCCCGAAATGAGAAAAGGAATAAACAAAGTTTGGATAAAAATAACTAACGGGGTAAATACAAAACTAACTTGATTTAATAGCCAAATGATAACCAGAACGATAATCATCCCAATTCCAATATTCAAAAACTTCTTTTTTATTTTAAACACCCCTATTACCTGCTTTTCTACTATAATAATCAATTTCCCTCTCATATAAAAGAAATATTTCACTATAAATAAAAAAAGTAAAAAACCACAGGTAGTTTCCCTGTGGTTAACGAATGGAGTATGAAGAAATGATCGCCGGAATTATTTCTTTTCGCTTGGATCGTCTTCCATAATTCCTCTCATACCCTTTTTAAATTCTCTTAATGTTTCACCAGCAGCTTTTCCTAGCTTTGGCAATTTAGATGGTCCGAAAATTAACAGAGCAACAACAACAATTAACAGAATTTCTCCGAATCCTAAGTTACCCATTATTTCATCTCCTAAATGTAATTAATCATTCATAATTACAATCACAATAAGTTCTAGGGCTATTTTAATCCTAAATACTTTAATTTTCAAGCAACAAAAAATGGACGTATGGTGAACATTGCTTTCTCCATGTTGTTTTGAATAGAAAAAATAGTAAAAAGCTAAGAAATTTTCCGTCTAAAATTTTTAAAAAAATTCTTCTTTACAACTGATTTTGACGGGAGTAATATTTCAATATGATAATTTTATATCTTTTATCGCTTAATTCGTAAGAAGCGGGGGAACCACTTTTGTGGCCAGTATTGCCACTTGGGGTGAATCCTTTTTTGAAGGTAGGGTTACTCTCATACCCGAATCCGACAGCTAACCTCGTAAGCGTTCTGGGAGAGGAGTGTATTTTGTGATCGCATGTTCGACCACAGAGGTTTACATCCCTCTGTGGTTTTTTGTGTGCAAATTTAACTAGATAGCTCGAGGAGGAATCATTTTACATCTTAAACGGTAAAAATTTATTTTTCACGGGTAAGCCATGAATAAAAGTAAAAGATAACTTTGAGATTGATTATAAGGAGACTACATTCAATGTACAGTTCAATCAAACGTTTTTTAATCGGAAGACCTTTAAAATCTCATGAACTAGGTGAACAAAAATTAACGAGGTTAAAAGCGTTAGCCATATTATCATCAGATGCATTATCTTCAGTAGCATATGGGACTGAACAAATATTAATCGTTTTAGCAACTGTAAGCACAATGGCATTCTGGTACAACATCCCGATTGCCATCGGTGTTTTGTTTCTATTAACTGCACTGATTTTGTCTTACCGACAAATTATTTTTTCCTATCCACAAGGTGGAGGGGCTTATATCGTTTCTAAAGAAAATCTTGGGGAGAATCCAGGGTTAATTGCTGGCGGATCTTTATTAGTCGACTATATTTTAACGGTAGCCGTTAGTATTTCAGCTGGTACAGATGCAATTACGTCTGCATTTCCTATTTTGCATGAACATAGTGTTCTTATCGCAATTATCTTAGTCATTTTAATTACCATTTTGAATTTACGTGGTTTAACCGAATCGGCTTCAGTTCTTGCCTATCCTGTGTATTTGTTTGTGTTTGCATTAGTCATGATGATCTTCGTAGGAATGTTTAAAATCGCAACTGGGCAAGTATCACCAAACCTACACACATCTCTGGGGACACCCGTTGCAGGGATTTCGTTATTTTTACTATTAAGAGCCTTTTCATCAGGCTGTTCCGCTCTTACCGGAGTAGAAGCGATATCGAATGCAGTTCCCAATTTTAGAAAACCTGCTGCCAAAAACGCTGCTGCTACCCTTGCCTTGATGGGAATACTCCTTGCAATTCTTTTTACAGGGATAACATTTTTAGCCTATTGGTTTGGAATTGCTCCAAAAGGAAACGAGACGGTCGTTTCACAAATTGCTGCACAAACATTTGGGCGTAATTTCCTTTATTATTTCGTCCAAGGGACAACTGCCTTAATTTTAGTTCTTGCAGCGAATACAGGATTTTCAGCATTCCCGATGTTAGCCTATAGCTTAGCAAAAGATAAATACATGCCTCGAATGTTCTCAATAAGAGGAGATCGTTTAGGTTATTCAAACGGGATTATTTTCTTAAGTGTTGCTTCGATTATTCTTATTATTGCTTTTAAAGGGAAAACAGAGCATTTAATTCCTTTATATGCGGTAGGTGTATTCATTCCTTTTACACTTTCCCAAACAGGAATGATCTTGAAGTGGATAAGACAAAAGCCTGAGGGATGGGTGATTAAGTTAATTACGAATTTAGTCGGTGCGTTAATTTCATTTCTCGTATTGACCATCCTTTTTGTAACAAAGCTTCATCATGTGTGGGCTGTCGTGATTTTCTTACCAATTGTTGTCTTCATCTTTCATAAAATTAAACGTCATTATGATGCAGTTGGTGAGCAATTACGTGTATCTCAACCAATTGCCCAAGATATTGAAGGAAACGTGTTTATTGTTCCTATCGCTGGTGTCACAACTGTTGTTGAACGATCCATTAATTATGCAAAATCGTTGACAGATCAAGTAATTGCTGTTTATATTGCTTTTGATAAAGAAGATGAGAAGAAAATGGAGAAAAAGTGGGAAGAGCTAAACAATGGGGTTCGATTAGTGACATTATATTCATCCTATCGAAGCATCATCTATCCATTAAATAAGTTTTTAGAAACTGTTCAGGCTAAAGCTATTAAAAATCATTATATGGTTACAGTCCTTGTTCCTCAATTTATACCGAAAAAAAGATGGCACAATATTTTACACAATCAATCAGCATTATTAATTCGCGCGAGACTTTTATGGAGAAAAGATATTGTCGTTGCTACACTTCCGTATAAATTTAAGAAATAAGCGATTACCAAATTTCTCTATTGCAAAATCGTAAAATTATTCTATAATAGTAAATTGTATAACTTAATAATAAAAAATCCTCATCAAACCGATGGGGTAGAGGTCGCGGCTATTAAGAGTAGGACGGACGAGAAACAAAAGATTTCGATGACTCCGCTTGAAAGGAATAGCTGCCGAAGCCGATACTTCTCTTTTGGATATATCGGCTGGGGCTGTCTCCGAATAGGAACAGAACTGTCACGTTTATTGATTCCAACTAAACGTGTTGAGCTATCTTCGGAAGGTATGATGCGGGGTGTTACAATGTCGTCGAACCTTTTTGACGGCATTTTTATTTTTTCCCCACTCCTTCCAATATTTTTTAAGGGAGTGTAACAACCACATGCAAACATCGAAAGAAAATAGCACACAACAACTTAAACGCAAATTAAAATCCCGACATTTATCAATGATCTCCCTTGGCGGTACGATTGGGACCGGTCTATTTTTGGCCAGTGGCGGTGCCATTCACACTGCCGGTCCGGGTGGAGTTATTGTATCTTACTTATTAATTGGTATTATGGTTTACTTTTTAATGACTAGCCTTGCAGAGATGGCGGCATACATGCCTGTATCCGGAACATTCAGCACATATGCATCAAAATTTGTCGATCCTTCACTCGGATTTGCACTTGGCTGGAACTACTGGTACAACTGGGCAATCACAATTGCTGCGGAATTATCCGCCGTTACAATTATAATGAAGTTTTGGTTTCCACATACTCCTTCACTTATTTGGAGCAGTATTTGTTTAGTAATTATGTTTCTATTAAATTATCTATCTGTTAAAGGTTTTGGAGAAGCCGAATTTTGGTTTTCCCTTATTAAAGTCATTACGGTCATCGTATTTATTATTACAGGATTTTTGATGATATTTGGAATTATGGGCGGCGAACCAGTTGGTTTTAAAAACTTTACGATTGGTGATGCACCATTCCATGGTGGATTTATGTCTACGCTTGGGATATTTATGGCTGCGGGATTTTCCTTCCAAGGGACTGAGCTTCTTGGCGTTGCAGCCGGAGAAAGTGACGATCCTGAAAAAAATATTCCAAAAGCCGTTCGTCAAGTATTCTGGCGTATCCTATTGTTTTATGTGTTAGCCATTTTAGTCATTGGTTTACTTATTCCGTATACAGATAAGAACTTAGCAACCGATGATGTCGCAATGAGTCCATTTACAATTATTTTTGATAAAGCGGGAATTGCCTTTGCGGCTTCTGTCATGAATGCCATTATTTTAACAGCTGTATTATCGGCCGGAAATTCAGGAATGTATGCATCGACCCGGATGCTTTGGGATTTAGCTCGTGACGGAAAAGCACCGAAGTTTTTAGCAAAATTAAATAAGAATGGTGTACCTGCGAATGCATTAATTGTCACAGCTTTAGTTGGAACTTTAGCGTTTTTAGCATCCTTCTTCGGTGATGGAGTCGTCTATGTTTGGTTATTAAATGCATCAGGGATGTCCGGCTTTATTGCATGGCTCGGCATTGCCATCAGCCATTATCGATTTCGAAAAGCATATGTAGCTCAAGGAAAGGATTTAAATGATTTACCTTATCGTTCTAAGTTGTTCCCATTTGGTCCTATTTTCGCTTTCATACTCTGTGCGTTTGTCATCCTTGGTCAAAATTATTCTGCCTTTTTAGGAGATAAAATTGATTGGACAAGTGTTTTAGTATCGTATATTGGATTACCACTATTTATTATTGTATGGTTGAGTTACAAATTTATTAAAAAAACGAGAATCGTTCCACTTGAACAGTGTGATTTCAGTACTGAAAAATATATTAATTAAATCAGACCGTCTTTAGACGGTCTTTCTTATTTCAAGTATAAAAAGAGATATGACATCAAAATATAAGGAAAAGGAGTGATGACCTAATGGCGGAAAAACATATACGATTAACTAGCGCCGAAATCGGTAGCCTTTGGTCTACTTACATGAACAGTACAATGACTCGCTGTCTTCTTATTTATTTTCTGCATCATATAAAAGACCAAGAGATGAAAGATATGCTTCAAAATACATTAGATTCCACTAATTTACGGATAAAGAGACTCAACTCTATCTTTTCTCAAGAAAAACTACCTGTTCCAAACGGGTTTACCGATAAGGATATTGACTTAACCGCTCCACCCCTTTTCTACGATCCTTTCGCTTTAAGCTTTTTATATAATTTGGCGAGAATGGATATGATTTTTTATTCGTTTGCACTTGTGAATTTATCAAGAAAAGACATGATTGCATTCTTTACTGATTCCCTCCAGGGGGCCTCTAAACTGTACGGGGATTCAACAGCTTTATTGTTGTCGAAAGGGCTTTATGACAGACCGCCGAATATTCCATACCCGACAGAAGTAAATTATATTGAAACTTCATCATACATAAGCGGGTTACTGTATAAAGACAGACCGTTAAACGTAAATGAACTAACGGAAATTTTCTACAATATTGAACGAAATTACTTTTCAATAGTGCTATGTACAGGGCTATTACAGGTAGTTAAGGATAAAGAAATTAAAAACTATATTAAAAAAGGCAAGGATATCTCATTAAAACAAATCGATTATTTTAATGAATTATTAAAGGCTGAAGATCTTCTCGGAATTGTATCGGTTAACATGGAAGTGACCGATTCTAAGATTTCCCCTTTTTCAAATAAGCTAATTATGAATTTGTTTAATGTATTAAATGCTATTGATATTACTTTAATTGGCCATGCATTATCCGGTTCATTACGAACCGATTTATCAGGAGAATATAGCAAGCTAATTGGAGAAATTTTATTATATTTGAAAAAAGGATTTAAGCTAGCGGTAGAACGAAAATGGTTGGAAGAACCTCCTTCCGTTCCTAATAGGAAAAAACTTGAAAAGTAAATTAAAAAGAGGGCTCCAAAATTTCATCAGTTGGGGCCCTTCTTTTTTATTAAAATTGAATTTTTTCTTCTAAGAAGCTTTTTAATTCCGAAATTGGCAATCGTGTTTGTTCCATTGTATCGCGATCACGAACGGTTACCATATGGTCTTCCTTCGAGTCAAAATCATAGGTGATACAGAACGGTGTACCAATTTCATCTTGACGACGATAACGTTTACCGATTGAGCCTGTCTCATCGAAATCTACCATGAATTGTTTTGCAAGATCAGCAAAAATTTCGCGCGCTTCATCAGATAGCTTTTTCGATAATGGCAAGATAGCTGCTTTGTATGGTGCAAGAGCCGGATGTAAATGCATCACTGTTCTTGATGTACCATCTTCTAATGCTTCTTCTTCGTAAGAATCGATTAAATAAGCAAGTGTCACCCGATCAGCTCCAAGTGATGGTTCAATACAATAAGGTACAAATCTTTCATTTGTCTCTTGATCTAAATAAGTGAAATCCTCACCTGAGAATTGCATATGTTGTTTTAAGTCATAATCTGTTCTAGATGCAATACCCCATAATTCTCCCCAGCCAAATGGGAATTTATATTCAAAATCAGTCGTTGCATTACTATAGTGTGATAGCTCATCTTCAGAGTGATCACGAAGACGAAGATTTTCTTCTTTTATTCCTAATGAAAGCAACCATTTCTTCGCAAACTCTTTCCAATAATCAAACCACTTTAATTCTTCGCCAGGTTTACAGAAGAATTCGAGCTCCATTTGTTCAAATTCACGTGTTCGGAATGTAAAGTTACCTGGTGTAATTTCATTACGGAAGCTTTTACCAATTTGGGCAATACCAAACGGTAGCTTTTTACGCATCGTACGTTGAACATTTTTAAAGTTTACGAAAATACCTTGTGCTGTTTCAGGACGAAGGAAAATTTCATTCGTACTTGTTTCAGTTACGCCTTGGAAAGTTTTAAACATTAAATTGAATTGACGAATACCGGTAAAATCTTTGCTGCCGCACTCAGGACAAGCAATGTCATATTCTTTCATTAGTTCTTCCATTTTTTCAAATGGGAGGCCGTCTACGATAATTTCTTCACCTTTTTCTTCTGCTGCGTTTTCAATTAATTTATCTGCACGGTGTCTTGCTTTACACTTTTTACAATCAATCATTGGGTCGTTGAAGTTTCCAATATGACCTGATGCTTCCCATGTTCTTGGGTTCATTAAAATAGCAGAGTCAAGACCGACATTATATGGGGATTCCTGAACAAACTTTTTCATCCAAGCCTTTTTAATATTGTTTTTCAATTCTGTTCCAAGAGGACCATAATCCCATGTGTTTGCAAGTCCTCCATATATTTCTGAACCCGGAAATACAAATCCGCGATGCTTCGCATGTGAAACGATTTGTTCCATATTTACTGACATAGTCGATTCTCTCCTTTATTATAAAAATCAAAAAGCTCCCATCCTCAGGCAATGATTGCCTGGGGACGAGAGCTGTACTCACGCGGTTCCACCCCAGTTGATGTACAAAACAAGCACATCCACTTTCAAGACACGACTCCAGATTGCCGTTTCACTAAAACATCTTATCAGGCTTACACCATCCCTGATTCGCTTTAGAAGACAATTTTTAGCTACTATAGATCCTTCAACGTCGTCTATGTTTTTTTATGATTATATTACATAAAGGAAGGGAAGAAGTCAATGGACGGTGAATTTAATTAGAGTCCCTTCACTTAACTAACTATAAAAAAGTAATTTAATTTCATTTTTATATAAAAATGAATTGACAAATACCATAGAAAAAAATATAATTAATTTAAATCATTAAGTATATTTTATATAGCAACTTACATTAAGTTATTAAATAAATGGAGGAATGAAAAATGACAATTTCTAAATGGACAGTTGATACAGCACATAGTAGTATTGATTTTTCTGTAAAACATATGATGGTATCTAAAGTAAAAGGTGCCTTCCAACAATTTAATGCAAGCGTTGAAGCCGATCCAACTGATTTAACAACAGCTAATATTGACTTTAACATCGATGTAGCAAGTATTGATACTCGCAATAGCGATCGTGATAACCATTTGCGTTCAGCAGATTTCTTTGATGTTGAAAACTATCCAACAATGACATTTAAATCAACAAACATTACAAAAACGGATGATGATGAATATAAAGTAACCGGTGATGTTACTCTTCATGGAGTTACACGTTCAGAAACATTCTCTGTTACATTTGAAGGCCTAGCTAAAGATCCGATGAGCGGTGCAGAAAAAGTAGGTTTCAGTGCAACAGGAAAACTAAAACGTAGTGACTATGGCTTAACATGGAATGCGGCTCTAGAAACTGGCGGTGTTTTAGTTGGTGATGAAATAAAAGTGGCGATTGAAATCGAAGCTGCTAAAGAAGCGTAATAAAAAGGTGTCTTCGGGCACCTTTTTTATATTTTACAAAATAGTGACATAATAGGTATTTTCTTGACGTCCTTATTCATCTTATGTAAAACTATCTCTAATTACAAAACCAATATTTTATAAAGGTGTGCAAATATGTCGAAAACAAATACGAACAAATCCAGTAGTTCATTTTTTTGGATTGTAGTCATCATTGCAGTTGCTTTTCTTGCATTAATTATATTTTTGAATGAATTTCATAATTCTTAGCCCTTGTGTATCAAGGGGTTTAAGAGATAAAAAAAGAAGTACCTCCCCAAATCTTGTATAATGGTAGTTGACCAGTAAGCCCCCATTCAAACAACGCATATAAATGATCAGCACCCCTTAGTACAATAATCGTATCAATTAAGGAGGTGCTTTTCCTATGTCACAACAAAAACTAACAATCGTCCCCGTTTCAATACAACCAGAAAAAAATATTATAACATCCACAACTTCGAAAGATCCTTCAAATAGCTTTTGCACAATCAAAATTGAAGCTGCTGAAATTTCCTTCTTCAACGGCGTAGATGAGCACATCATCCAAACGGTCATGAGGGAGTTGAAAAATCTATGAAACATGATTATACCAGTGTAAAAAACATTTATATTATTTGCGGTAAAACAGATATGAGGAAGGGAATTGATGGATTAGCAACGCTAATTCAAGATTCTTTCGAACTTGATCCATATGGAGATTCTATTTTCCTTTTCTCTGGTTGGAGTAAAGACCGTTATAAATGTTTATATTTTGATGGCGATGGTTTCGCCATGCTTTATAAGCGACTAGATGGAGGAAAACTTCAATGGCCAAAAGATGAAAATGAAGTACGTAAACTTTCGCAACAGGAGGTTCGCTGGTTGTTAGAAGGGTTGTCCATTCAGCAACCAAAGGCCATTCAAAAATCACAAAAAGGAGTATTCTAAACAAGCTAGAAATGTTGGTTTATAGCCATTTTCAACTTCGCTTTCTACGTTAAAAATGTTATAATATAACTAACTTATGGTGAACGAAAAGTGGTGAAATAAATGGTTAATACTTCTTCCAATAACAAGAATCCATATGGGAAATTAATTCGACTTCTCGAAGAACAATTGGCTCATTCAAATCAACAAAACAAAGACTTATCGAAAAAGCTAGATCAATCAACTAAACAGATTGAAGCGCTAACTGAACAAATTCGCCATTTAACAAAACTTTTATATGGATCGAAATCCGAAAAATCGAAATACAACGTACCAGATGGGCAAGGCTCATTATTTGATGATGACCCGGCTTTTAGCGAACCTGAGCACACAGAAGAACAAAGCCAACAGACAATCTCTTATACTGTTGTACGAAAAGTTAAATCAAAAAAACGAAATGATTCCTTGCATGATGGTATTGAAGTAGAAGCTATTCACCATCATCCGAAAAATACAATCTGTGACTGTTGCCAAGGGCAAATGATTGAAATTGGTAGTACACTTGTACGTGAAGAAGCAAAATTTATTCCTGCAAAAATGATGAAAGTACAGCACATTGAACATGCGTATGAATGTAAAGACTGCAAAGTTGATTCATCACAGCCAGCACAAATCAAACGCGGGAAAGCACCACAACCAGCGATTCAGCGTAGCATCGCAAGTCCTAGCGTACTTGCCAAAGTCATCTATGATAAATTTGCACAATATTTACCTCTTTACCGTCAGGTAAAGGAATGGAATCGCTATGGACTGAATACCAATGATAAAAACCTATCGAATTGGGTTATCCGTGTAGCACATGATTGGCTGTTACCTGTATACGAACGAATGAAAGAGTTGATGATGGCAAAATCGGTTTTGCATGTCGATGAAACATACGGACAAATTATCAACCGATCCGATGGGAAATCTGGCCAAGCCAATGCGTATAATTGGGTGTTTCGAAGTGTGCCAAGCCAAGGGCCAACAATGACTCTCTTTCAAAGCGCATTATCTCGAGCTCGATCTGTCCTTGAAAGTTTTATTGAAGGCTTTTCTGGAACGATTGTGTGTGATGGTTATTCTGCTTATGATAAGTTGGAAGGCGTTAATTTCGCAAATTGTTGGGCGCATGTTCGTCGTTATTGGCTGAAAGCTGATAGCAAAAATGGTAGAATCGGTGTGAAATATTGTGATGATTTATATCGACTAGAAAGGCAATTTAAACGTTTGTCTCCGAGTAAACGAAGAAAAAAACGTCAAAAGTACTCGAAGCCAATCGTGGAGGAATTCCTTCACTGGGTTGAAACATCACCATTTTACGGAAAAAATGCGTTAGCAAAAGCAGGCTGAATACACATTAAACAGGGCAAATGGACTCAAATTATTCCTGAATGATGGGCGAATTGAAATGGATAATAATCCAGCCGAGAACGCCATCCGTCCCAACGTTATAGGAAGAAAAAATTGGCTCTTTAGTGTAAGTGAAGCTGGTGCAAAAGCGAATGCCATCTGTTTAAGTATTGCTGAAACTGCCAAAAGTAACGGCGTTGATTTCTATGAATATATAAAGAAACTTTTTACGGATTTACCAAATCTCGGCGTCCAACAAAACCCTGAAATTTTAGATCAATACATGCCCTGGTCAAAAATGATTCAGGCAGAATGTAGCAAATAAATGAAATAGCCGTAATTCGATTAAAAAAGTCAGAATTTACGGCTATTTACGATGCGTACCGAAAGGTACACTTATTTTTTATAATTCGGGCTTACGTTGACCACAAACCATAAAAAGACTGGAGGAGTACTTCTTATGACTATTATACGACAACCTAGCCTATTTGGCATACAGGAATTATTTGACATGGAACCTACCCAAAAATATGAAGCCATTATTTCAGCGGTAGATTTGGATTCGATGTACCATCAAGTGGCGAAAAAATCACGGTTGGGTGCACCGGAAGAACTAAACTATGCAGCCATGATTATCTCCACCTTTGTAAGATACATAGAGCGCATCCCTACGATGAAGGATCTTATAAAACGTCTTCATGATGATCTAGCTTTTAAGTTAAATTGTGGCTTTTTGGTTTCTGATCATGTGCCTTCAGAATCCTCCTATTCACGTCTCATAACGAAATTGGAGGAAAGCGATATCCTTGAGAAAGAACAAGAAAAAGTGGTCCTCCAGGCTATTGCAGAAGGTTTCATCACGGATGATACAGTGGCCATTGATGCAACCCATTTTGAAGCACGAGACCAAGCGCAGCCAAAAGAAGAAAAGCCAAAATCTGAACCCCAAAAACGTGGTCGGAAATCAAAAGATGAGCGTGACGGGTGGCTTAAAGAACAAGCTGAAACGGAAGCCAATTTACCTTTATATGATAGAAAAATTGTGGCCCAATTAGATGTTCCCCTAGCCGAACTACGTGCCGAAGTTCCCCAAGACCCTAAATGGGGCGTGAAAAAGAACTCAGAAGGACAAAATGTTTTTTGGTTTGGCTACAAAGGTCATTTAGCCGTTGGTACATCAAGCCAATACATTCTACAGGCTCTTTTTTCATCTGGGAGTCTAAATGATGGTAAGGCAGCTATCCCTTTACTGAAAGGAATTCAGGAACGCCTTCACCTTCCATTACGTTATCAAACAATGGATGCGGGCTATGACTATGAACCCATATACGAGCAGGTACATCGAATGGGACAACAATCCGTCATCGCGTATAATAAGCGAAATGAAGGGGAAATCATTGGCTATGATAAACACTTTGCCCCAACTTGTTTCAGAGAGCATTCTTATCGTTATGATAGTTTTGATCCTAAATATGAAACATTGAAATACACAAGACCAAAGGAATGCAGCGACTGTCCCTTAGCTAATGAAGGTATTTGCCAAAAGGTTTATAAAGTGAAAATCACTTCAGACCTTCGCAGATATACCGCACCAGCACGCGGGTCACAAGCATGGAAAAACATTTTCAAACGTCGTACTGCCGTAGAACGGGTTAATGCCTATCTGAAAGAATTCTTTCAACTGAACAATGTTCGCTATCGTACTGGGAAACGTGCAAAAATTCATTTTGACATGGTAACCCTTATTTATAATGCTTCAAAGTTAGCCGCAGACCGAATTAATGTACAATTAAATCAGCAACAAGTAGCATGATTTCTGTTTTTAAAAATATATTTTAGAAATTCTGTAGGATTCTGTATTTTTAAAAAGAGCAATTATGAAATTGACTCTTTTAAGTAAATCTTCGGACAAACCTGAAAAAAGCGAAGCATTTAATTTTGATTACAGCAACCAACCTTTCGAAGGTGATGAAAAAGCTCCCGTCGAAATTGTTGAATTCGGTGACTATAAATGTCCGGTATGTAAACAATTTAATGAAAGTGTTTACCCGGTTATTCAAAAGGAATTTGTTGATACAGGAAAAGCTAAATTTTACTTTATGAACTTTCCTTTTATTAATACGGATTCCCATCGCTCCGCGGAGTTTGCAGAAACGGTCTACAAAGTACTAGGCAATGAAACATTTTGGAAGTTCCATCATCTTCTTTACAGCAAACAACCAAAAGATGAGAAGTACGAAAAAGTGGATTACTTTAAACTAGACTTCCTTAAAAAGACATTAGCGGAGATTTCAAGTGACAAAGACGTTAAAAAAGTTGAAGAAGCCTTTAATAATAAGGTGTACAAAGATGCTATAAACAAAGACAAATCCTATGTGACTGAGTTAGGGATTAATTCAACGCCAACCCTATTTATTAATGGTAAGGAATTTACCGGAAAAAGCTATGAAGAATTTATTCAACAAGTACAGGATGCGGCTAAATAAACAATTCGTTTAAAACAGGTTAGTATAAACTAACCTGTTTTTTATAATTTCTGGAAAAAACGTGAATACTAATTTAGTTCTTATATTTTTCATAGAGGAAACATTTTTAGTTAAACTTTAAAACGATTGATGGGAACAACTATCTTGCTCTAGACCCACCAATACTAGGTTTGTTATGATTACAAGGGTGTTTTAGACTTTCTTCGATTGGAGTGATACATATTGGGGACAAGAGAGTCGATTGCGAAAAAAATTGCTTGGATCAGTGTTTGGAGTAATATTTTATTAACGATTGGAAAGATGGTTATCGGATGGTTTGCTCACAGTGATGCAGTATTCGCTGACGGGATTCACTCTGCAGCGGATGTTTTTGCCTCCGTTATCGTCTTATTAGTCATAAAAATTGCCAATAAACCGGCCGATAAAGAGCACCCCTATGGCCACGGAAAGGCAGAAGTAATCGTTTCAGGAATTGTTGGTATCTTATTATTTTTAGTTGCTATTTATATCGTTTACGAAGGCATTGCCGGTTTCTTCCACCCTATTGAAACACCGAATATGTTAGCTATGTGGGTTGCAATTTTTTCCTTTATTTTCAAGGATTTTTTATATCGATCATCCATGAAAGTTGCTAAAGCAAATAATAGTAAAGCGATTGAAGCTATTGCTTTAGACCATAAAGCGGATATTGTCGCTTCTTTTGCAGCAGCCGCCGGAGTATTATTATCGATTCTCGGAGATAAACTCGGACTTGACATTTTATTATACGGAGATAAAGTAGCTAGTATTTTTGTTGCCATTTTAATATTTAAAATTTCTAAAGAAATGCTCAGCGAAGCATTTAACATTCTTCTTGAACGTAATATTGATGTTGAAACACTCCAAGATTTTGTCTCCATCATTTCAGAATTTCAGGAAGTAAAGAGAATAGATAAAATTCGCGCGAGAGATCATGGTCATTACATACTCGTTGATTTAAGAATCTCTATTGATCATGATAAAACAATAAAAGAAGGCCACGATCTTTCCCATGAAATCAAACATTCACTAATGAGTAAATATGACAATATTCAGGAAGTACTTATTCATTTGAATCCTTACTATTCTCAAGAAGAGAAGCAAGACTAAGTTTAGTCTTGTTTTTATTTTTTGTAAAATTTATGTAAAGAAAAAGGATTTTTTCTTATATACATGGAATGAAAACATTATTAAAGAAAGTAGGTGAGCGAATGTCCAGTAATTCTGTTAAACAATTAGGCGATCAACAGGAACAAGTTTTTTCAGCATGGAAGCTATTTTTTTCACTACCCATTCTGTCATGGGCCTTATATGACTTTGCGAATACGATTTTTTCCTCTAACATCAATACGATTTTCTTTCCTTTATTTTTAGAACATACAGTTGGCGGAAATCCCGTCACAAATCAAATTGCCAGCACATTTATTTCATACGCCAATGCCGTGGCCAGCTTCTTCTTAGTCATCTTTTCACCGCTTTTTGGAACAACGATTGACCGGACAGGAAAAAAGAAAATTTGGATTTTCTGGTTTACATTAATTACAGTTTTAGGCACTCTCTCCATGGGAATTTTCGCATATTTCCAAGTACCCGGAAAATGGTTTAACCTTCCTATTTCGCTTGTTCTCGTCATCATTTCATTTGTTATTGCTAAATTCTTTTACCACTCCAGTCTTGTTTTTTATGATACGATGATTTCCGATTTAGCTCATAAATCATATATACCTTTAATCTCCGGATTTGGTGTAGCTGTTGGATATGTTGGAACATTACTTGGATTATGTGTATACCCACTTGTCGGGGATAATAAATACTATATTGCTTTTCTAGCTACCGGAATTTTGTTCTTGATTTTCGCCCTTCCCTTTTTCTTTTTTACTAAGGAGAAAAGAAAAGTTCAAACAAGGGTGGCGGGGAGTTTTTTATCTGGATATAAGGATATCTTAGCAACCTTTAAAGAAATGAAAAAATATCGGGCTGTTTTTACGTTCATGATTTCATATTTTTTCCTAAATGATGCGATCGCAACCGCTATTGCCATGATGGCTATTTATACGAAGGCAGTGGTCGGCTTTACGACCGGGGAATTTATTTTGCTTTACTTAGTTTCAACGGTTTCCAGTATAATCGGTTCTTTTATCTTTGGATATATCACTAAAGCAAAAGGTGCAAAGCAGGCGGTATTATATGTTGGCCTCTTAATGTGTCTTGCCTTGCTTGTCGGCAGCATTGCAACTGCTAAATCAATGTTCTGGATTGCAGGAAGTATGTTCGGGATTAGCCTCGGCGCCATGTGGGTGACATCAAGAACGTATATAGTTGAGCTAAGTCCCGAAAATAAACGGGGACAATTCTTTGGATTATTTGCCTTTTCCGGAAAAGTCTCTTCTATTATCGGCCCTCTATTATACGGATCAATTACTTGGGCCTTTGCAAGTTATGGAAATATAGCTAGTCGTCTAGCTATGGGATCACTTATTATCATGACACTCATTGGAATATTGGTCCTTTTGAAGGTGAAAAGTTCGAGAAATGAAGCAAATGGTTGACCGCTCGGGAATTTCAAGTGGTCTTTTTTGTGCGATTTAATTCTAGATGTTACCTGCCCATTCCTTTTTCAATATGACAATTGTCATCTTACGATCATGACATCCTCTACTACTACTCACTCGTCAATCTTAATAAACTAAGATTATAAGTTATGGAGGTGTCGCGAATAATGAATGAAATTGTGAGCGTTAAAAATGTGTCAAAGTCTTTTCATCATAAACATGCGGTTAAGGATGTTTCTTTTTCAATAAATAGGGGTGAGGTTGTAGCGATTCTTGGACCAAATGGTGCAGGAAAAACAACAACTATTTCAATGATGCTAGGATTATTAAAACCGACAGCTGGCGAAGTCCGGTTATTCAATCAGCATCCGAATGAAATAAAGGTACGTGAACAGCTCGGAATCATGCTACAAGAGGTAAGTGTGATGAATGGTTTAAAGGTGCGAGAATTACTGGAATTAATCCGACAATACTATCCAAACCCTTTGTCCATGGAAGAATTAATATCCTTTACAGGTTTAACCGACAACGATTTAAAAACTCTTGCTGAAAAACTATCCGGTGGGCAAAAACGAAGACTTAGCTTTGCGTTAGCTCTTGCGGGAAATCCTGAGTTAGTCATCCTAGATGAACCGACAGTGGGAATGGATATTACTTCCCGCAATCGATTTTGGAAAACGGTACAACTTTTAGCTGATAGTGGGAAAACGATTATTTTTACCACACATTACCTTCAAGAAGCAGATGATGTCGCGCAAAGAATTATTTTATTTAACAAAGGCAGCATTATCGCAGATGGGACACCATCAGAAATAAAGTCAAGTTTAACTAAGCAATTTGTATCGTTTCAGACAAACTCCGGTTCGATGGCTAAACTTTATGAGCATTCAATCATTACACATATATTCGAAAAAAATGACAGAGTCTTCCTACAAACAGAGGATACAGATGCGGTATTAGCTTTAATTTTTAAAGAAAATATTGATGCCTATAATATTCAGATTGAACGTGGAAAATTGGAAGAAGCATTTGAACAATTGACTACTGAACATAAGGAGGTTATTTAATTGAAATTAATACGGTTACAATGTAAAGCTGAAATACTACGAGTATTACGAAATCCTTATTTCGTGTTCTGGTCCCTTCTCATGCCGATCGTTTTCTATTTTATTTTTACAAAAGTCGTTAATACAGGTGCTGGTGATCAAAGTGCATGGCATGCCCATTATTTAATGTCGATGACCACATTTAGCGTGATGGGCTCCTCCATCATGACGCTCGGTATTCGCATCGTTCAAGAAAGAGCCCACGGATGGTCAACTTTTATGAGATTGACTCCCCTGCCCGATTCAGTCTACTTTTTAGGTCAAATGATTGGTCAAACGGTGATTCATGTTCTTTCAATTATCGTTATCTTCGCAGCTGGTGGACTCATTAATGGGATTTCTTTATCTGTTTCTGAATGGCTAATGAGTGGACTTTGGATATTAATTGGCTCCGTTCCTTTTCTTGCCCTAGGTACAATCATCGGCGCTATGCGAAAAGTTGAAACCGCCGCTGGTGTGAGTAATGTCCTTTATATGGTCCTGGCTATTTCAGGCGGGATGTGGATGCCTATAGAAGTCATGCCGAAAATCATGCAATCCATCGGAAAATGGCTTCCATCCTACAATTTTGGGAATGGCGCATGGGAAATCGTTCGAGGTAATTTACCAAATTGGAAAAATATTATTATTTTACTCTGTTATTTAATAATTTTCATGCTACTATCAAAATATATAAGACGTAAACAAGAAGCGGTGTGATGATGAGTGATCGGCTTTCTTAAAAATAAGAAATTTCACGTGTTCCCTAAACGTTATGGATTTTTTCCCTATATATTTTTAGTGTATTTAGCTCTTCCTGTTCCCTATTTAGTTAGTTCGGTAGGTATAAAGAAAATCATTGGTTTTGCTTTACTATGCCTATTTCTAATTACTTACCGCCAATTATACGCCACCTCCAGAAAAGTAGTTGTCTTTACCTATTGGCTAGTTTTACAAATGGGAATCGTTTTTTGCTTTAGCCTATTCTTTGATCCAAATTTATTGTTTATGGGCTTCTTCCCTGCCAATTTTATCGGTTGGTACTGTGATAAGAAAAAGTTCAATATCATGTTAATTTGCTTTGCTTTGTTTGAGCTAGTACCTGCCTTTTATCATGGCCTCTTTGTTTCATCTAGCTCTCTTTACTTTTTGCCATTTTTGGCCATCATGATCTTAACACCTTTTGGGATTCGCTCAATGAATCAACGGATGGAACTTGAAAAGCAACTAGATCAGGCCAATGAAACAATTAAAGAGTTTATAAAAAAAGAAGAACGGACACGGATTGCGAGGGATTTACATGATACACTTGGTCATACACTATCCCTCATTACATTAAAAAGTCAACTTGTTGAAAGATTAACAAAAATCGATCCGGAAAGGGCACAAATCGAAGCGAAGGAGATTGAAAGAACATCAAGATCCGCTTTGAAGCAAGTCCGTGAACTTGTTTCGAATATGCGTGCCATTTCCATTGCAGAAGAACTCATCCATGTTCAAGAAATTTTAGAAGCGGCGGGTGTTGCTTATCATCATCATGGGATAAATGATGTGTCTGATATTCCTCCCCTATCGCAAAATATTCTCAGCATGTGCTTACGTGAAGCGGTGACAAATGTTGTAAAACATAGTAAAGCAAAAAACTGTTCTATTACTATTTTAACTTCTAATGAAAATGTTCATCTCATCGTAAAAGATGATGGTATCGGCTTGAAAAATAAAGGGTTAGACGGGAATGGTTTAAAAGGGATGGAGGAACGACTCACACTTATTGATGGCGTACTCACACTTTCAACTCAAAAAGGGACACTTTTAGAAATGAAAATACCTATCATCCAAAAATTAAAGAAAGAAGGTGCCGCAATATGATACGTATTTTTATTGCAGAGGATCAACGGATGCTGCTTGGGGCACTTGATTCATTACTAAATCTTGAGGAGGATATGGAAGTAGTTGGTCAAGCAACAAATGGGGAGGAAGCACTTGCTGCAATACTCAAGCTCGATCCCGATGTTTGTCTAATGGATATTGAAATGCCGGTAAAAAGCGGATTAGACGTCGCTTCAGACCTCAAGCAGTTAAATGTGGATTCCAAAATTATCATTCTTACAACCTTTGCACGGCCTGGGTATTTCGAACGCGCAGTGAAAATCGGGGTAGATGGATATTTATTAAAAGACGGTTCAATTGAAGATTTATCGGATGCGATACACAAAGTTATGTCTGGAAAACGTGTGTTTAGTCAAGAATTAATGTTTGATATTATCAGGGAAGAAAATCCTTTGACCCCTCGTGAACAAGAAATTTTAAGACTAGTAGCTGAAGGAAAAACAACAAAAGAAATAACTGCGACGCTATTTTTATCATCAGGGACTGTAAGAAACTACGTTTCTGAAATTATTCAAAAATTAAATGCAAAAAATCGTATGGAAGCGATAAGCATCGCACAGAATAAAGGTTGGATATAAAGAGGGAATTTTAAACAAGATTGTATACACTCAGCCAAAAAGTGTATGGGATGCCCCATCGTTATTTGGTTTGTAAACACTTGTAACAGAATTTTGATGTTCAATTTCCTTAATCCGGCTCTTTTGGGTATTTCGGGTTTGATGGTTCTTGCTCAAGTTCCTGCATCCGGCGCTTTCGGACACTTTGAGATTGATGGGTCTTGTTCAAGTTCCCGCATCCGACTCTTTCGGGCACTTCGGGATTGATGGGTCTTGTTCAAATTCCCGCATACGGCTCTTTCGGGCACTTCGGGATTGATGGGTCTTGTTCAAATTCCCGCATACGGCTCTTTCGGGCACTTCGCGATTGATGGGTCTTGTTCAAATTCCCGCATACGGCTCTTTCGGGCACTTCGCGATTGATGGGTCTTGTTCAAATTCCCGCATCCGACTCTTTCGGGCACTTTGTGGCAAGACCTTTCTCTCATCTTCCAGCAACCCTCCCTTTAGAGAATTTCGTGACCAATGCTCCATGCTCATCTTCCCGAATCGGAGTCTTTCGGGCATTTGATAAATGTTATTTCTCACCAAGTGCCCGTATGCCCCTTCTAGGATTGCCTCTGAATTTCGTTGGATCGGCCACTTAAAATTTCATCGTTGTATAGCAATATATATGTCAACTTGTGAATGGCCCGGGTCCGAACAACGCTCATCATAAAGTTCAAAGTCGCCACTATAAGTACGCCTCACCCCTGTTGTTTCAAACCACTTCCAAATATCCAACCACGCCATCGGGACGATACCTGTAATTTTCCCTACCTTAGTAGTAAACACAGCATAGTGAGAAGCTGGGACTGTTTTCACCACCAGCCCATCAGGAATTTTTTCTCCATGTTTGACCATTGCTCCAATCGAAAAATCATAATCCCCTGTAACATCGCTCTCGTAGTCCGAGTATAGTGCAACCGTTTCTTTTGAATCCAATTGATTTGGAATTTTAGCAGCAACTCCCTGGCCATAATATTTGCTCCACATCATTGGAATTTTTCCATTTGGCTTAGACTCATTTGCATTGTTTGTTCGTGTACGTATTCCGATAAAAGTAAATCCGTCTAATGTTTTGAATATTGGCTGCATCAGTTCTTCTTCATCTCTCCAGCGTTTTAAAAATGGCATCGTTTTTTGTAGAATAGATAACGCCTCTTCTTTTTCCATACCATCCTCCACCATGTATGGAACACAAATTTCAATCATTTCCGCCATGGTTAAATTCGGTTGTTTAAACGCACCTCCTTCATAGCAATAAATACAATAATCATCATTCTTACTACCTGAACTCTCTGTCCCGAAAAGAGAACTCTCCTTAATCGGCATTCCACAGCTTTGGCAAAAAACTTGATTCATTTCCCTTACCTCCTTTTTTCCTTATTATAAAAGACCGAACATGACATCTATCTGTCATGTTTGAATTTTTTATTTTACGACTTTGAAGGAAATTTTTATTTATAAAGTGAATAGTAACTTTTAGGAGGGATTGTATGCACGAAGTAAAAGTAAGAGATATGATGAAAAATATTAATTTAGAATATTACTGGCCAAATTTTAAATCCGTTGCCTATTGTCTGTATAATAGTGAAACCGTCTATCTTTATAACCACCCGAACTATCCGTCTAATAATATTTTTCCATGGAATGAACTGTTTAGTGCTGACTCGCTAATATTATATGAAGATTTTCCTACCGCAATTGTTAACATTGATCGTTACAACGATAGTGAAACGATCTATTCACTAATCGTTCATGAATTGTTTCATGGATATCAATACTTATATAACGAGTCGAGATTTCCAAACGAATTGCTCGGTGTTCAGTATCCTATACTTCTAGAAAATATTGAGTTAAGAAATAAGGAAAGAAGAATACTCTATCAAGCTTTATTAGAGTCAAACGCTGAAGCTAGAAATCAATTATTGAATGCATTTATTTTTATGAGGGAAAAAAGAAAAGAAATAATTGGAGAATATGCTCAGTACGAATTTCTTATAGAAAGTGTGGAAGGTCCTGCATGGTATGTAGAATCAAAAGCATTACAAAAAGCTAGTAATCTTCCATTTGATGAAATATTGAAAACATATAGTTCGAAATTTTTGGATGAATATAGATCAAATTTACAAATTCGTGTAAGTTGTTATGGCTCCGGTATGTTTCTTTGCCTTTTACTTGATCAGCTTACCGAGGAATGGAAAGAGGCGTTTACCCAATCGACGAAGACCTTATATGAATTTTTTAAGGAGTATATTGTCATTCAACCTCCCTATCCATTGGATATTTCACCTGATGAAGAATCAATGAGTATTTATAATTATGTAAAAGGTGAAAAAGAAAAGGTCATTGAATCCTTTATTAATACTATAGGCTTCCATCTTTTTATAGAAGGAAATATGACGGTTACTGCTTTTGACCCAATGAATATTGTATCCTCCAATAATCATTTACTGCATCAAAATTTTATCAAGTTAAAAATAACTGGGAAAGACTACTATATTACACAACCTGTCCTTACGAGGTTTACCGAAAAGATTCAAACAATTAATCATCTTCATCTCATTTTAGAAAAGGAACCTACTATCTTAAACAATCATATTGAGATTGATGGAATTGGAAAAATTGAAGGCTCTTATGAGGAAGATACACATGTATTAAAGGTGTCAGAAAAAGGATAATCCTCTGTGTTTATCCTTTTTCCTTGTATAGATCATTCATCTTTTGAAGTAAATTCTTTAATTTCCGTCTCACATGCTCTGGTTTCATTACTTCGATTCGATCCATAAGACTAAATAAAAATCGGTACATGCCCTCGTCTTCAGGCATATCTATCGTTACAAGAAGTTGATCTTTTTCGCCTTTGATGACATTTTCTACTCCAAACATTTCTTCCATTAGTGCAAGATCACTAGAATTGAATGAAAGGGTTAATTCTGTGGTCCGTTCCGGATGATACCATTCTTTATCCCATGGAGAATCGTCAATTTGAATCTCTTTCCTTACAAATTTTTTCTTTAGAACATTTAATTCCTTCATTCTTGCAATCTTAAATAAACGAAATTGCTCCTTTTGCAGGCAAAAGGCATATAAATACCAGGATTGGCCCTTTAGTACAATCGTATGCGGTTCAACTTCACGATTCGATTCTTTACCTGAACTGTTTGAATAAAAGAACTGCATACAAAGATGAGATTCGATTGCCTTTTTCAGCATCGTGACCTTTTCCTTTAAAACGGGGTTACCTCCCCAAGGACTAAAATCAATAAATATTGATTCAAGCGTCTGCTGTTCATTTGATAACGCTTTTAATTTTTCTAGTACAGCTGATGCATGCGCATCTTGATAGGATGTGGATAGACTCTTTAAGGCAATCGTAATTGCTCCTAACTCATCACGAGTCAAGACATTCTTATCCATTCGAAAACCATCAATTAAACCAATTCCGCCGTTTTGACCTTGATACGTAACAATCGGAATACCTGCCAGATTTAATGAATCTATATCTCTATAAATTGTCCTCACTGAAACATCAAACATGTCCGCAAGCTCCTGCGCCTGTACTTTTCTTTGATTGATCAAGATCATCGTAATTGCCAACAAACGATCCAATTTCATAGGATACTTCCCTTCTCCAATTTATATATTGATTACATGATAAAAGAAAAACCGATTATTAGCACGTGCTAATAATCGGTTTTTCTAATCCTTATTTTCGATGCATCTTAAATTCTAAGAACAACTCATTGTAATGTGCAAGCATTCTTTTTCCGAGATTCTCATACACTTCAAGACCTTCCGCCTTGTCTAAATCCGGGTAGAATCGCTTATCACCAGATACTTCTTTATCTAAATAGCTTAATGCTTTTTCATTCGGTGTGGAGTAGCCGACATAGTCAGCATTGGCCGCTGCATTTTTTGGATCAAGCATGAAATTAATAAACTTATGCGCGCCATCGATATTCTTCGCCGTCTTCGGAATGACCATATTATCAAACCATAGGTTGGAACCTTCCTTTGGAACGACATAGTCTAATTTTTCATTTTCACCGATAATCTCTGATGCATCCCCGGACCAAACAACACCAACTGCCGCTTCTTCATTAGCAAGAAGCATTTTAATTTCGTCACCAACAATTGCCTTTACATTTGGTGTAAGCTTATCGAGTTTTCTCTTTGCTTCTTGAAGATGAGCTTCATTTGTATCATTTAATGAGTAATGGAGACTATTTAATCCCATTCCCATTACTTCACGCGCACCGTCAGCAAGTAAAATGGAATTTCGTAAATCTTTATCCCATAAATCATTCCAGCTCGTAATCTTTTTCCCGTTTAATAACGATGGATTATAAACAATTCCAACGGTTCCCCAAAAATAAGGAATCGAATATTTATTTTTTTTATCAAAAGCTAAATCTAGAAAACGAGGATTAATATATTTTAAATTCGGCAGCTTGGAATGATCAATCGGAACAAGCAGCTTTTCTTCCTTCATTTTCTCAATCGCATACTCAGATGGAACAGCCACATCAAACGTCGTTCCACCTTGTTCAATTTTTGTCATCATTGCTTCGTTTGAATCAAATGTTTGGTAGATAACTTTAATCCCTGTTTCCTTCTCAAATTTTTTAATCAGCTTCGGTTCGATATAATCGCCCCAGTTATAGACAGTTAATGTATTCCCACCGGACAATCCTTGAGACGAATTCAGTCGATTAATGAAAAGGAGAATCGCAAATGAAACAATAAAAATGGTAACAAACACTCGGACTAGCTGTTTCATTTTCTTACCCCCATTCCGTTCGGACGGTTGTTACGTTTATTAATAAAGTAATAACCGATAACAAGAATGATTGTAAACAAGAAAATAAGTGTCGACAAAGCATTAATAGATAATGAGATTCCTTGTCTTGCACGCGAATAAATTTCAACAGACAACGTGGAGAATCCATTCCCTGTTACGAAAAAGGTCACCGCGAAATCATCTAAAGAATAAGTCAATGCCATAAAGAAACCGGCAAAAATTCCGGGTGTGATAAATGGAAGAACAACCTTGGTAAGGACGTTCCAGCGACTAGCCCCCAAATCACGTGCCGCATCAAGAAGCGTAGGACTCATTTCTTGCAGCTTCGGAATTACCATTAATACAACAATCGGTACACTAAAGGCGATATGTGAGAGCAGGACCGAAATGAAACCAAGTTTAATTCCAATAATCGTAAATAATATTAAAAATGAAGCACCGATAATGACATCTGGACTAACAATCAACACATTATTTAATGTAAGTAATGTATTTTTCGACCGCCTTCTTTTCACAAAGTAAATGGCAAGAGCTCCTATGACGCCAAGAATGGTTGAAAGTGCCGCTGATAAAAGCGCAATAACAACTGTGTTTAATACAATAATTAATAGACGGGTATCGTGAAATACTTCCTTATACCACTCAAGTGTAAAGCCTTCAAAATCATGCATCGCTCCCCCACTATTAAAGGAATAAAACATTAAATAGAAGATCGGGGCATAAAGAATGATAAAAATAATGACTAAATAAATATTAAAAATCTTTCCCTTTCGTTTCATTCGTTTCCCCTCACTTTCTATTACCTGTTACGATCATGAATAATGCCATCGCAATGATTAAAAAGACAGCTATCGTTGAACCCATTCCCCAATCTTGGGTTACAAGAAAATGTTGTTCAATTGCTGTACCAAGTGTGATAACACGATTTCCAGCAATTAAGCGGGTAATCATGAATAATGATAATGCTGGAATAAAGACGACTTGGCATCCAGACTTTACGCCATCAATCGTTAATGGAAAAATCACCCGTTTAAACGTCGTCCATCCAGATGCGCCTAAATCTCTTGAAGCATCAATAAGTGTTGGATTCAACTCTTCCAGCGAATTGAATATCGGCATAATCATAAACGGAATAAAAATATACACAGCTACAAATAAGAAACTAAAGTCAGTGAACAAAATTTGTTTTGTCCCAATCCCAATCCATTCTAAAAATGAATTAGCTGCTCCATACGTTCCGAATATCCCGATAAAAGCATAGGCTTTCAGCAATAAATTGATCCATGTTGGTAAAATAATTAATAATAGCCATAGGTGTTTATGCTTTGTTTTTGTTAATAAATAGGCTGTTGGGTAGGCGATTATGAGTGAAATCGCGGTAATTAAAAATGCATACCAAAACGAGCTGAGTGTCATCTTTAAATAAACTGGGGTAAAAAAGTTTTTGTAATTCTCAAAAGAGAAATCCCCATCGATATTAAAGAAAGAATAATAAAGAATGAGTAGAATAGGTGCGACGATAAAAAGAATGATCCATAATACATAAGGAATAAGATAGACATTGCGGGATTTAGTTTGCATGGCCGTCCTCATTATATGCTTCTAATCGTTTATCAAATTCCTCTTCTGTCTCACCAAATCTCATGACATGAATCGCTTCTGGATCAAAATATAGACCTATCTCATCACCTACAACAGCTTTTTTCGTCGAATGAACTAACCACTCATTACCCGCCTCATCATAACAGCAAATCTCATAATGAACTCCACGAAATAATTGCGAATCCACACGTACTTTCAGTTTGCCCTGATCTTTTTTCGTAATTTCTAAATCCTCAGGACGGATAACTATTTCAACCGACTCATTTGGATTAAATCCGCGGTCCACACATTCAAATTGCTTTCCTACAAACTCTACTTTAAAGTCTTGAATCATTTTACCAGGAACGATATTGGACTCCCCGATAAAATCCGCCACAAACCGATTGATTGGCTCATCGTAAATATCCGTTGGCGTCCCGCTTTGTTGAATTTTTCCTTTATTTAAGACAAAAATTTCATCTGACATCGCGAGTGCTTCTTCTTGGTCATGAGTAACAAAGATAAAGGTAATTCCAAGTCGACGCTGTAATTCACGAAGCTCATACTGCATTTCCGTACGAAGCTTTAAATCAAGTGCCGATAGTGGTTCATCTAGAAGAATCACTTCCGGTTCATTGACAATGGCCCTAGCAATTGCGACCCGCTGCCGTTGTCCACCCGACATCTCTTTTATTTCACGTGTTTCATAGCCTTCTAAATTGACAAATTTTAATGCTTCTTTCACTTTTTGTTGAATCTGAGCATTTTTCATCTTTTTGATTCGCAGTCCAAATGCGACATTTTCAAATACGTTTAAATGAGGAAAGAGTGCATAATCTTGGAAAACCGTATTTACTTGTCGTTCATTTGCCGGAACATGATTAATCATTTTCCCATTGAAGTAAATTTCCCCTTGACTCGCCTCAGTAAAACCAGCAATAAGTCGTAATATTGTCGTCTTTCCGCACCCCGATGGACCAAGTAATGTATAAAATTTCCCTCTTTCAATTTCAAAACTAACACTATCTAAGACAGCAGGGTCATCATCGTATTGTTTTGTTACACCTTCAAAACGAATGATTGTATTATCTGTCATAGTGGCTTCCCCCTTTTAAATTTATAAGTATGATTCCGTTGCAACGAGAAGTATTTGTGATGTACCAGGATAATCATTCGTAATTTGATGTCTTTCAGCAGCGTGATAATAAATGACTTCCCCCGCTCTAGCCGAATAAACCCGTCTTCCTAAACGAACGCTAATTTTTCCAGTTAATACATAAGCAAATGTCTCTGATAAAGATGGTTCAAATTCCTTGAATTCACCCTTCTCTTCAAGAGTCAGTATGATCGGTTCCATTTCTTTTTCATTTGATTCTGGAACGAGCCATTGAATTTGATATCCACGTTCTTCATCGACGTATTCCGTTTGATCTTCTTCACCATAAACAACCTTCTGTTCAAGTTCTTGCTCATCAAAAAAATCCTTTGGTGAACATCCAAGAACTTCTAAAATATCAAAAAATGTTTCTATGGAAGGAGAACTTAAATCACGTTCAATTTGCGAGATATATCCTTTACTCAAATCTGTTCTCTCGCCAAGTTCTTCCTGAGTAAGCCCTTTTTTCAATCGTAAATTTTTGATCTTTTTTCCGATTTGCATCGTATAACCTCAAGTCTGTTTACTATTAGTAAACTACTAATAAATAAAGTTTATTAATACTAAACTTCAAGTTTACTTCCTAGACCATTATACATAATTGTTGTAAAAATTCAATTGAATTATAAAAATTTTTTTGAAGCACTTATTTATCGAAAATTCCGCATAATTTTTTCTATGCAAAATTCCTTTGCATAATCCCCACTTCAGTGCTATGTTTTTACTGATTAAAGTTAAATATGGAGGTTACATAATGCGGAAATCACATCGTTTTAAACACATAATTATGGTTTTATTAGTAATGGCTTTAGCCTTTGTAACAGCCGCATGCGGGGATTCAGATAGTTCCAAGGAAAAGAAAGAAACTGCATGGGATAAAATAAAGAAAGACGGAAAAATAACTGTTGCCACTGCTGGAACACTTTATCCTGCTTCTTTCCATGAATCCAAAACGGATAAATTAACTGGTTTCGAGGTTGAGGTAGTTCGTGAAATGGCCAAAAGAATGGGACTTAAAGTGGACTTTGTCGAAATGGCCTTTGACGGAATGCTTACTTCTATTAATAGTGGAAAAGTCGATGTCGCTGCAAATGATATCGCGATTACAGATGAACGAAAAGAGAAATTTTCTTTTTCAACACCGTATAAGTTTTCTTTTGCAACAGCTATTGTGAGAAAAGATGATTTATCCGGAATAAAAACAGTTAAAGATATTAAAGGGAAAAAAGCTGCTGGTGAAGCAACAACAACTTATATGAAAATTGCTCGTAAATACGGTGCTGATGAAGTCCCTTACGACAATGCTACAAATGAACAATATTTACGTGATGTTTCTTCTGGTCGTACAGATATTATTATTAATGATTATTATTTACAAAAGCTTGCACTTGCTGCATTTCCGAAATTAAATATTACCATTCATCCTGATCTTAAATTTAATACACGTGATGAAGGCGTCGGAATGATTATGAAAAAAGATAATACGGAATTAAATAAACATATTAATAGAACGATTCAAGAAATGCTTGATGACGGGACCATCACGAAAATTTCTAAACAATTTTTTGATGGCGATGATGTAACGAAAAAGCCAGATCTTAAATACTAGGGAGAGAGAAACATGGGAACAATTCAATGGGAATATATCTTTAATACAAAATTGGCCATTGAATCCTTTCCTTATGTCATTAAAGGGATTGGCTATACTTTACTCATTTCTATAGTCAGTATGTTCTTCGGGTTATTGCTAGGATTTTTTCTTGCACTTGGTCGAATGTCAAAAAATTATATTTTTCAGCTTCCAGCGCGTACTTATATCTCTTTTATGCGTGGTGTCCCAATTATTGTTCTCTTGTTTATTCTTTATTTCGGCTTTCCGATGATTGGAATTACTTTTACAGCAGTAACGGCTGCGATTATCGGCTTTAGCTTAAATAGTGCTGCGTATATGGCAGAAATCAATCGTTCAGCCATCGCCTCTGTTGATAAAGGCCAATGGGAAGCATCTGCATCCCTTGGACTTTCCTATTGGCAAACGATGCGAAAGATTATTCTTCCACAGGCCGACAAAATCGCGATACCACCACTATCGAATGTATTACTGGATCTAGTCAAGGGTACTTCGCTAGCCGCGATGATCACTGTCCCTGAGCTACTTCAAAAAGCAAAAATTGTTGGTGGAAGAGAATTAGATTATATGACGATGTATATATTAGTCGCACTGATCTATTGGGGAATCTGTTCGATTATAGCGGTATTGCAAAATCATCTTGAGAAAAGATATGAAGTTAAAAGCAGTTAAAAAGATGGCTTACTTGGCCATCTTTTTTTGTGAATTATAAACCCTCCGGATTCGTTGATGAAATTTTGTTTGTGCATCATTGTTTTGCGTTTGTGACTCATAGATTTCTGTTTGTGCATCATTCTTTCAACTTTGTGGATCATACTCTTCGGATTCGCCGTTGGTTTTTCGGTTTGTGACTCATACTTTTTCATTTGCGACTCATAGATTTCTATTTGTGCATCATTCTTTCTATTTTGTGGATCATACTCATCCAAATAAACGGTATTTTTTTAGTTTGTGCACATTAAAAAACACCGTTTAGTTTTAAACGGTGAAAATACTTAGCATATACAAGTCTTTTTCTTTGAACCAATTTTCCCTCGTGCTTCGACCTTTTTTATATATTCTGTTGCTAATGGGACCTTGCAAGCGGTTTCTCCGAAGTTTACATGAACTTCCCTATTTTTCCACCAACTTCATAAGCCTCTTTGTTTAGCGCTTTTACAAAGGTTCCGACTGCAATCACAAAATTGTTCATTGTATATCGAACTCGATTCTTTTCCTGATGAATCGTTGTCTCGATCCTATTTAATAATTGGCGGATTTCTTCGACGTCAAGCTTCTCATCAGGTGTAATGGAAAGATAATTTGTATACGTACTCCATCCGCTAGTAGCAATCGTTTCAGAGTCGGATTCAATCCATTCTCTTGCTAATTCAAGTGCATAATTACTTTCCGCAGCTACTCCTGCCACCGTATATTCAGACAGGCCATAACAATATGCTTGTTTCACCCATTTTTGCAACAATTCTTTTGATACGAGCTTTGGATCTACTGTTAGTCCTGCTAAATACATCGCATCATAATTTCCAGTTTCATATAATGAAAGAGCTAATTCTTGATCCTTTTTCACGTGTTTAACAAGTTTTTTCAGATCACCTACTTTGACCCCAAAAATCGGCTCCGTTGCCCCATGTCGAATGAACGTTTTCTTTGTTTGCTCTGTTCCCAGTTCTTTTAACTTTTCCATTATTTCTTGTAAAGTCATATTTTCACCTCACAGCATTTAGTTTTTTAAATTATAACCCATCCTTCTTACTAATATCAAAAAACTCATAAAAATCCATCAAATGCTCTTTTTTGTCTTTCAATGCTATGTTTGCTAAGATTAGTTCAAAAATGCACAATGCTATTAATAGAATAATCCCTTCAATCATGACATAGTCACTCCTTTTCTTCATTAAGGAAAAGGTAATTTATGAAACGCGTTTCAGGTCAAGATTGATTTTTTTACTGAAAGGAATTTTTTTATGGCAAATATTCGTGAAATTGCAAAGCTTGCCGGTGTATCCGTTACAACGGTTTCAAGGGTACTCAACCATCATCCATATGTGAGTGAAGAAAAAAGGAATTCCGTGCGAAAAGCAATGGAAGCATTAAATTATAAAAGGAATATAAACGCCGTTCATTTGTCAAAAGGGACTTCTAATATGATTGGTGTCGTTCTCCCTACCATCAATCATCCCTATTTCAGTAGTATCGTAGATGGAATTGCCGAGGAAGCGATGAAGGATAATCAACAGCTTATTCTATATCAAACAAATTATGAAACAACGAAAGAACTAGACGCTCTCGAAATGCTAAGAGGGAATTTAATTGATGGACTCGTATTTTGCTCCCGTGCCATATCTCTTGAAGTAGTAAAGGAATACAAGGAATATGGTCCTATCATTCTATGTGAAGATTCTGATCAAGCTATATTTCCTTCAATTAGTATCCCACATGAAAAAGCCTTTCAATTTGGGCTTCAATATTTAGTTTCCAAAGGGCATACTCGAATTGCTTATTGTCTTGGCAGAAAAGAAGGTCCTAATAGTTTAAAAAGAATAAGAGCGTACGAAACTATGATGAAGAAACTAAATCAAAAAGTTCGAGATGAGTGGCTTTTTGATCGCTGTTTAACGATTGAAGATGGACGCGAGGTCCTGTTGAAATATATCCAATTAACGGAAAAACCAACTGCGTTTCTCGTAGGTAATGACCAAGTTGCCGCAGGGTTAATATTAGCATCAAAAAATTATCGCTTAAGTATTCCAAAAGACTTCGCTATTTTAAGCTTTGATAACCAGCCCATCTCTGAAATAATGGGGATTTCAACAATCGAAATCCAGACTAAAGAAATCGGACGACTAGCCGTTCAATCAATTAAAAAATATGAAAATGAATCTAATAGACTTATCTTACCTTTTAAATTAATTGAACGTGATTCTGTTTAAACGAACAAATTTTTTGCCGCTTCCACATTATTCGATAAATTTCTCGGGAAATATTTCTTTTTTCGACGAATATTTTAATCTAGTCTCGTGCAAGTAATCATTTATTGCCCGTTTGTTTTTTAACATGATGACTTTTCTTTCTGCTGCTGAAGATTGGAAGGCATTAAAACGGTCCGCCATTTTATTCTTCCGTGGATAATAAGTGGAAATAATAAATTTAATAAACTGGTAGTCTATTTTTTCTTTGCATCCTTTTCCCATGTCGGGACGGGTTCTTCCGATATTCATGAGGAATCTCTTTATCACCCGAAATAAACAAACGGATAGAGGAAGCTCCAAGTAGATAATCGTGTCTGCACGGGAAGCTCGAATGTCGTATGTACCTGTGTAGTTCCCCTCAATAATCCATTGTTCTTTTTTCACAACTTCTTCTTGAGCTCCACGAAACTCATCTACTGTTGCTTCAACCCAACCCGGCTTCCAATAATGTGCATCCAAATGGTAAACATCAATTTGCAAAATATCACCTAGCTTTCTAGCAAAAGTAGACTTTCCAACTCCTGCAGATACTCCCATAATCATTATACGTTTCATTCATACACCTCCTTTTATCATAATATTCATTTTATTCAAGACAAACATCTTACCAAAATCCATTTCTTGGTGCAAGTGGCTGCTCGGTCTTTTTTTCAAAAACGCGAAAAAAATATATACTATATTTTAGAATCAAATTTACTATTAAAGGAGTTTCAAATATGTACATTTCATCGATTGAAATCCAACTGTCTTACGCAGATACAGATATGATGGGAGTTATCTACCATGGGAATTATGTAAAGTGGATCGAGCTTGGCAGGACAAAACTTATCGAGGATGTCGGTTATAATTATCTCGATATGGAAAAGTCGGGTTATTATGCACCCGTATATAATCTAGAAATAACTTATAAAAAATCTATTAAATACGGCGATAAAGTAATTGTAAAAACCTGGGTGGAAGAAAACAAAAATTTGAGGACAATCTATGGATTTACGATTGTAAACGGAGAAGATGAAATATGTGCGGAAGGAACAACAACACATATTGTTGTGAGAAAAGAAGACTTTAAACCAGTCCAATTCAAAAAGGTATTTCCTGAATGGTTTCAAAAATATGAAGAAATTAAGAGAAAATAAAGCGAGCCGATCGTTTGTCGGCTCGCTTTCGAATGCTTTTAAACAATAAATTTATTCACTAACTCTTTTAATTCTTCTGCTGTAGAAGCAAGGGCTCTTGCAGAAGAGTTTATTTCCTCCGTAAGAGTCAAATAGAATACACCTATTAACATATATAGTACCTGTGAGATAATCTCTTCAAATCAAAGTTTGAGGAGGTTTTTTTATGTCCCAAAGAAATAATCCAGAATTGCGTAAGGAATGGGAGCGTAGGATCGCTCTTTTCAGAGCGAGTGGCCTCACCCAATCCAAATGGTGTGAAATCAATGAAATAAGTATTCATCAGTTAAAGTATTGGCTTTATAAAGCCGATAATTTCTATTCAACCCAAGATTCTAACAGCAAGTGGATTCCGGTTACATTAGAAGAATCTGAGCAACAGAATGAAACATTACATATAAATGTTGGTTCAGCATCCATCGTGGTTAAACCTGGCTTTAATCCAACACTACTGGCGGAAGTAGTTAAGGCATTGAAATCAGTATGCTAAAAGAAGTTACGGTTGATCGTGTCTACCTCGCACAAGGTGTCACAGATTTACGGAAATCTATCGATGGATTGGTCGCTCTTGTAAAAGAAGAATTCGAGTTAGATCTTTTTCTTCGAGTTTATTTGTTTTTTGTAACCGGCGACGAGACAAGTTGAAAATTCTTCAATGGGATCATAACGGTTTTTGGCTTTATTATCGCCGGCTGGAGAGAGGAAATTTTCATTGGTATCAGATAATAATTCGGGTCCTCTGAAAATAAGTCCACGCCAATTAAGGTGGTTATTAGATGGATTATCATTGGAACAAAAACAGGCACACCCTGTTGTAACAGCAAGAACAGTAATTTAAATAATGAAAAATCAGGAATTTACCTATTTTATCGTATAATATATTTATGAAAAAGACAGCGAATTCAACTACCCCAACCCCTACAATTGAAGAACTCCTGCAACGCTTGGAAATGCTGGAGAAACAAAATGCGGAATTAGAGGCGAAGCTAAAAAGCAGAGCGCGTTAGATAAAATTAAAATGGACTGAAGAACAGCTTCGCCTTCTGCAGAAAAATAGATTCGGCTTTTCCAGTGAAAAAACCAACCCCGATCAATTGGAACTTTTTAATGAAGTAGAAAATGAAGCTAATCCAGATTTGCCGGAACCTACTTTGGAATCTATTACTTATCAACGGCGCCGCAAAGTTCGCGGTAACGTGAACTGATGTTAGAAAACTTGCCTGTGGAGACGATTGAATATCGTTTATCCCCTGAAGAGCAGGTTTGTTCGTGTTGCGGTGGAAATCTGCATGAAATGAGTACGCAAGTACGCCAGGAACTAAAATACATTCCTGCGGAATTGAAAGTTGTTAAACATGTTCAGTCCATTTACTCTTGCCGCCATTGTGAACGTGAAGAAATTGAAACTCCGGTTGTAACAGCACCAATGCCTAAACCGGTTCATTCAGGTAGTTTAGCATCTCCTTCTTTAATGGCACATATTATGAATCAAAAATATGTGGATGGGTATTGCCATTATACCGGCAAGAAAAGCAATTTTCCAGATTGGGGTACCGTTATCACGCCAAACCCTTGCCAATTGGATGATTCACGGGTAAACCGGTGGTTGAGCCCACTTTATGATCGCATGCATCAACTTCTTTTGGAAAAGGATATTTTACATGCGGACGAATCGACCCTGCAGGTACTTCACGAACCCGGTCGGTACCAGCCACCTCAAAATCATATCTCTGGCTCTACCGTACTGGAAAAGAAGGACCTTCAATCATCCTTTACGATTATCAGGAAACTAGGTCAGGCAAAAATGCCGAGAAATTCCTGTCAGGGTTTAAAGGATATTTACAGGTTGATGGATACGCCGGGTACCATAAGGTACCTAATGTAAAACTGGTCGGTTGCATGGCTCATGCTCGACGTAAATTTGATGAGGCTTTAAAAGTATTGCCTTCTTCAAAGCGTCTGACATCAGGAGTAGCGACAATGGAAGGTCTCAATACTGTAACCAACTATATCGCATTGAGCGCGACCTAAAGGAGTTATCCTCTATGGAACGATACGAAAACGATTAGAACGCAAAAGCCAGTCTTGGATGCTTTTTTGTCATGGCTAAAAATACAGAAGCAAAAAGTGTTACCAAAAAGCGCTTTAGGTCAGGCGATTACCTACTGTCTCAATCAATGGAAGAAATTAGTGGCATTCCTAGAGGATGGACGATTAGAAATTGATAATAATAGAAGCGAGCGCTCAATAAAGCCCTTTGTTATTGGGAGAAAAAACTTCCTTTTTTCAAATACACCGAAAGGTGCAAGGGCTAGCGCAATCATTTATAGCATTGTGGAAACAGCAAAGGAAAATGGCCTAAACCCATATTATTACCTTCGCTATTTATTTGAGAAGTTACCTAACATTGATCTGACAGATAAAAATGCCCTGGATAAAGTACTGCCTTGGTCAACAACACTTCCAATCGTTTGCATAGATTTTAAAAACTTACCTAAATAATAACTCGATCCCCATCTGGTTGACAGGTGGGGATTATTTTACGCTTACTTTCCTCCATTGAAGCTAGTTGCTGTTCTGTAGATGCAGCAACTTCTTCAGAGCTTGATGCGTTTTCTTGTGAATGCATCGATACCTCTTTAGCGGATGTGGAAACTTCTTCTACACTAGCTGATATTTGTTGTACTGTTGCAGTAATTTCCTCAATTTGTGGGGCAATATTTTTTGTTTGATCAATTATTGCCTTAAACTTTTGGGATGTTTCAATAGTGACTGTAACACCTTGCTCTGCATTGTTTGTTACTTCATTCATCATTTCTAGTGAATTTTTAATATCCATTTGAATGCTATTAATAATATTGGCGATGGATTGAGTTGAGGTTTGAGACTGCTCAGCCAGTTTTTTTACCTCATCTGCAACCACCGCAAAGCCTTTCCCATGTTCGCCGGCGCGGGCTGCTTCGATCGCTGCGTTAAGTGCAAGGAGATTTGTTTGATCTGAAATACCACTAATTACATCGAGAATTTTACCTATTTCATAAGAACGATTTGAAAGTGTTTGGATTACTTCATTTAGGTTATTCACTGATTCATGAATAAATTTCATCTGTGATAATGTTCCTTCGACCGAATTACCGCCTTCTTCAGCCTCAGTAGAAGTCTCCCTTGATAATTCGGAAACATTCGTTGAGCTTTCAGCAATGCGTGTAACTCCGTGTAAAATTTCATTTAGTGAATTCGAATTCTCCTCTATTTTCGCAGATGATTGTTCTGCACCACTTGCAATTTCTTGAATAGCCGTTGCGACATGTTCCGTTGCGGCTGTTGTTTGATCTGCACTGGCAGTTAGTTCTTCGGATGCCGCAGCCACTTGTTGTGAAGTATCTCTTACGGTCTTGATTATACCTTGTAGGCCGCTAATCATATTATTGAAAGAAGCTGTTAATTTTCCAATCTCATCTTTAGATTGGTACGTTCCTTTTACTGTAAAATCTCCATTCTCAGCTTTGGATAGTAGTTTAGCAATATGATTGGTAGGCTTAACGATCATTTTTGTAATAAACAATCCAATCAAGATTAATACTATTATAGAAATTGCACTTATTAAGATAACTAGAAGGATTGCATTATTAATTGTTTGTTTATTATTATCGTTTAATTGATCTGCCACTTTTTCATTTAATTTTTGTAAATCCTTAAGCGTCGTATTCACTAATTCTACTTGTGGCAGTAATTCAGCGGTATATAGCTGATAAGCTTCTGTATTTTGATTATTCCGCGCTAATTGAATCACTTTTTCTTGTAATTTTTGTAAGTCTATATCACTTTTTTTGTAAGCCTCAAGTTTTTCCATTTCTGCAGGTGTAAGTTTTGCTGAAAATAGCTTTTCCATCACGTCATTTATTTCTTTTTGCAATGTTACAATATCATCAATCATCTCTTTATTTCGAATTGAATTTTTTGTAATCATTAACTCCAAAATATCTTCATCAATTGCACGATTATCTTCAATTACTTTTCCTAGCCATTGGTTTGGAATAAACCGATGGGTAAACATTTTTTCTGTTTCGTTCGCAATATTTTTCATGAAGATAAGGCTCATTACTCCAACTAGTACTAATGCTAAAATTTCTATAGCAATTAATAATGCTAATTTCTTAGCTGTTTTTAAATTTCTTAGTAAACCCACAAAACATTCTCCTTATGATTGAAATTAAACGCTCTCCATTGCTAGATTTTCAAATTCTTTTATTTATACATTTTATGTATCGACAAAAAACAGTAATGTTTTATAGAGTTTCGACATTTTTCTACAAAATATGACGATCCAAAAAGGAACCCGCTTACTTGGGTTTGAACGTTCGGACTCACTAAATGATGAACACACAAATTAAAAAAAAGAATGCAATGGGTAAAGATCATGCCATTGCATTCTTTTTATTTCGATAACTATGCTTATTTTAACGTTCTAAATTAGTCGCTGGCGGCTTTTCCAGCCATCCATTTTTCACCATAAGTTTATTTCCATCATTCGCGTAATCAGCAACATCCTTTGCAGCCAATAAGGCCTTCAACTGTAAATCATTTCGTAGACTAAAGGCAAATCCGAATGCATTTCCCCCGAGACTAAGATTACAAAGTAAGCTATTACAATACAGCATGAACTTATCTGAAAATGGGCTTATCTTCGAACTTGATACGTTTCCTACGGATGAAATAGTAGGGGTAATATCATCTTCTAAAAGAATTTCTCCAAATTGCTTAAGAATTTTCTTGGAAATCTCCATACCTTTATGAAAGTACTGTTTTACCTCTTTTGCTTCAGCTACCTGTGTAAAAGCAAACATTAACGTCATACCCAAATTATTCGATTCCATGCCATGAAATAGTGATGAAAGTTCAATCGTATTTATATGCCTTGCATTACTTAGTAAATTTAACCCGCTTAAATACTTCATATCGTTTATAAATTCATTTGTCTTAGGCATAGGTACAAAAGGAGGGCGAGTAAGCATTCCTTTTTCTAACAAATATTGCGTACATTTATTATAACAGCCTTGAGTAATTGCTGTTAAATCCTTATAGAGATTAATGATATCCTCACGGTAGGCCTTTCCCATGTTAAGTGTATACAGCCCCATACTAACTTCTTTTATCATCCGAAGAAACATAATATCCAGTCCATTTTCAAATAGTCTCGGTGCTTCAACATTTACGTCTTGAGAAGTAAACCCGACCGGCAATGCAGATCCTGCTTTTTCAAAAATATGTTTAATTCTTTCCACATTTTTATCTAAATCCTTATATAAATCAGTCATAATTTTTTCGGATTTATGATCATCTGCCTTAGGAATTAAATATTCTAATAAACGAAGAATAAATGTCTTTTCCTGATATGTTAACCATAATGTACCCACTTCGCTTGAAGAAATAGTAGGTTGATTCGGCATATTCGCTCACCTCAGTTTTAAATCTTTTTACTATATTTTCCAACGCCACTTTTATTATTCATTCAGTTGTACAACCAGTAGAAACATCCCTATCCTTACACATATATTCAATGGAAATACAAACAATAAATACGGTGATATCACCAAACTAACTTTTATTTGGAGGGATAACCTATGAGAAATCTTGAGACAATTTTACAATTACTCATATATAATTTGAGGAGACTTGTACAACAGATCCTTCATAGATTTAATGGGTTAATGAACATCTCTATTCTTTCATAAAAATGCCATTTAAAAGTTAGTAAAAGGAGCGCACAGATGAGATTGTGCACTCCTTTTTTTTAGGAGAAAAATCTAATCCATTTACTTTTTCATAAAAACATGTTAAATTACCCAATGAACCAATCATCCTACAAATTAGAGGTGTGTATTCTTGGATATATCCAAAACTAATCGTTTATCTTTAGTAGAGCAAATCGTTTCCCAAATGGAAACTTTAATTGAGTCGAATTCATGGCCTGTTGGAAGCCGTATTCCGCCTGAATTAGAATTAATGCAACAATTTGATGTAAGTCGCAATACATTGAGAGAGGCTATTCGAGCTCTCGTACATGCAGGACTTCTTCAGACGAAGCAAGGGAGCGGTACATTTGTCTGTTCATCAAGTGTCCTTGGAGCCGCACTCGAAAAAAGAATTCAAAAAGCCAATCTACTAGAAACATTAGAAGTTAGGCATGCGCTTGAAAGGGAAGCCGCACAATTAGCAGCAATGCGAAGGGACAAAGAAGATATTAATCGATTGCAAGAAAAATTAAAGGCTTGCCAAATTGCAGCTGAACAAGGGAATAGCAAATTATATGTAGAAGCAGATTTCGAGTTACACAAATCGATTGTAGAGGCATCTCATAATAGTATTTTGATCGATTTATATGAACATATGACAATCCCTCTCCAAACATCGATCCAAAACTTAGCGGACATTACTACACACACCGATTTTCATATAGGAATCCATGAAAAGCTTATTGAGGCTATTTTAGAACAAAACTCTAGTCAAGCGACTGACTCAGTTAATGAGTATATTGCTCAATTTAAAGAAACATTGAAATAAAAAATGGAGGTTCA
Organism: Heyndrickxia sporothermodurans; assembly: GCA_016756695.1. Taxonomy (GTDB): domain Bacteria; phylum Bacillota; class Bacilli; order Bacillales; family Bacillaceae_C; genus Heyndrickxia; species Heyndrickxia sporothermodurans. The sequence goes on along the minus strand of CP066701.1, from coordinate 1,760,648 downwards.
TCATGGGATTACATCAAGTATCTATTCACCAAGAGCATCAGCAAACTAAAATTAGTGTAAAATCAAAAACATTATTACTAATAATCGGTATTATTTTTATTGGGGCAAACTTAAGAGCACCAATAACAGCTGTCGGACCGTTAATTTCATCGATTCGTGACAGTTTAGGAATATCTAATATACTAGCAGGTACTTTGACAACCGTTCCATTACTTGCTTTTGCCTTACTTTCCCCATTCGCACCAAAATTATCTCGTAAATATGGCATGGAAGGTACGCTGTTCGTTTCACTAATTTTATTGACTGCTGGCATTGTTTTAAGAACCATTCCGGGCGTCGGTACGTTATTTGCAGGGACCGTCTTAGTTGGCTTAGGCATTGCTATTTGTAATGTCTTGTTACCAAGTGTGATCAAGCATAAATTTCCTCAAAATCTTGGTGTCATGACCGGCATTTATGCAGTTTCAATGAACCTTTGTGGGGCTATTGCATCGGGATTAAGTACCCCTATTTCTTTAAAAATAGGATGGCATGGAGCTCTTGGTTACTGGGGCCTATTTGCACTCATTTCTATTCTTTTTTGGATTCCACAAATTCGTTCAAGACAAAAGCCAATGAAAAAGGAATCAGAAAAAAAGCAATCTATTAACTTGTGGAAATCTAAACTCGCCTGGCAAGTAACCATCTTTATGGGACTGCAATCACTTATCTTCTACACGATTGTCGCTTGGTTGCCAGAAATACTCGTACAGCAAGGGGTTAGTTCTAATTCAGCAGGATGGATGCTCTCATTAATGCAGTTTGCTGTCATTCCATTTACCTTTATCGTTCCAATTTTAGCTGGACGAATGAAGAACCAGCTTTTATTAGTGGCAATAACAGGAGTGCTATTCATCGCTGGTATGTTCGGAATTCTTTACGGCAGTGAGGCGCTGATTCCATTATGGGTGATAATGATAGGTATTGCAGGAGGATTTGCATTTAGTTTGGCTATGATGTTCTTCAGTCTTCGTACAAGAAGTACACATGAAGCCGCAGAATTATCCGGAATGGCCCAATCATTTGGTTACCTTCTTGCGGCAGCTGGACCAACATTGTTCGGAATTCTACATGATACATTTCATAGCTGGACAATGCCTCTATGGATGTTAATTATCGTTTCCTTCCTTATTCTTGTAACAGGTATAAGTGCTGGAAAAAAAGGATATGTTTCAACGAATTAATTTAAAAAATGAAAGAAGTGGGCGAAGCGGATTACCGTCACGCTTCCTTTAATCAACAATTTTTATCTCCCTTTTCTAAATGTTTTCTCGTTTGGAAACATTTCCTTCTTGAATTGAATGGGATTATACATTAGAAATATCGTATAATTATGTTAATCTAAAGAACTTTGACAAGCGTTTTTCCTGCCTAGGTTTAAATATGCTACGAACATCACTTAAACACGTCAAAGTTCTTTTCATTTTTCCGTACAAGTGTATTATAAATTTTAAGGTCTAGCAACCTCAAATAATAGATTTACTTTTAAAACCGAAATCTAGTTTATAAAATCCAGTTTTTTACTACTTTACATATTCCCCAATTGAGTTTTAAGTTGCATAAACACCTCTTTATAAAGTCAATAATTTATCAGTCAAAAATCATAAAGAAGTTATTAAATGAACTGAGAAAGGCTCATCATAGTTAGATAAAACTTATAGTAGAGTTAAAAAATACACGTAATGTATCTTGGTTTCTGGTAAAAAATAAATTTAATGAAATCGAAAAACTAATTTCAGAATTTCTAGTTAGTATATCATATGAACATGCCTATAGACAGGTGAAAGATTTGATAAGATAATTATTAATAAGTTCGTTGTAAAAAATGTGATGATGCAGTAGGGTCCCAGTATATGTGGAGGATTTTTTTGTAAAGAAGGAAAGATTGTATATTTGCTTATACAGTTCTCAATTAGTTAACATAATCAAAAATTATCGGTAGTTCCGAAAGTCAGTGAAATATTGTGATCACTGGCTTTTTCGAACTACCGATTTTAATTAAATTATACATGATAGAAAATGTTAAAAACATGAATATATCAACGTTTTGAAATTTTTAATATCTAATTGAGGATAACTTTTCCTTAAAAGCGATTTTTTATTTTTGATATTTTTTTTGACCTTCCTTAATAACATTAATAGAGTCCATATTAGAACCATTATTTAAAATTTCGGTTTGATTTGTTTCTAAAGGAATCTTCCCAAAGGTCACTCCTCTTGGTGCATACGTATCATTTTCACTATCATATATCATATACAAGAGGTATTCATCATCGATATTCATTAATTGATAACCATTAACATGAACATTAGTATTGTTTTTAGCATCGTAGAATGCACTTTCAATTACAGTAATAATATCATTATTATTTAATTCTTTTGAAGTTTCATTTTTAATAATTTCACTGATTTTAAATTCAGTACGAGTATAACCACTAGCAATTCCACCAATATAATCAACTACCTGTTCCTCGTTGATTTTTTTTCCTTTCACGATTACTGGTGTTTTTTCTGCAAGTTCATTTAAATCTTTAAAGCCATCAGTTTTTGCTTCTGCAAATGAATCTTTAGGTGTTTGAATTTTAGAAGCTTCTATTTTCATATAAAAGAATATTGAAGCCATAAAAACTATTAATATACCTGGAATAATTAGTAATGTCTTTTTTTTCATTGTTTCTGTCACCCCTTTTATTAATAAATTTTATTAATTCCGGCCCAATCATCGGACAGTGGTGTTTTTTTATCATTAAATCCAGTTTTTCTCATAACAGATATTGAATTATTAGCTTTTTGAGTATGATCTAAACCTAAAGCATGTCCAACTTCATGGACTGCAGTTTCTGTCTTACGAGTAGCACTCAATCCTTTAAAATCCTTCCAAAAGGTAATTCTTACTTGAGAACTACTCTTACTTCCATAAGCAGTTGCGTAATCGTCAGTAGTTACATTACTAAAAGTAAAGTACACATCTGAAAGTCCAGGTTGAGATGAAGTACCAACAAATTCTATTTTGCTTGAGGCGTTCCACGCCTTGGCACCATTAGAAGCATAACTTGAAAAACCAGCATTACTCACTGAACTGTGTATATTATATAATAGACCTTTTGGACGAGACTGTTTTTTCCAATCGCTTATAACATAAGCATTTGCAACATTATTACTAAGAATTATAGGCAAACAAATAATTAAAACAGTTAACATGATCATAATATTCCTTTTTTTCATAATCATCACTCCTAATATATTTTTATACATTTTACCAAAATATAACCTTTAATAGAGTGAGTTGTAAATCATAATATTTTATCTATTCAAAAAATTCAAGTAACCATTATTTCAAAGACTGTTTTAGTATCCTAATGTCAAAGGTATATATGGGATATGTAAGTGTTTAAAAATAAAGAAGGTTTAGCACTAGGATTTTTTTATTTTATATAGAATATAAGAAGAGAGGAGTTATTAAAAAGGCTTTCAGTTTCATAAAAATTTTACAACTAGGGTTTGGACTTACTAACTAAAGGAGAAACGAATAGAAAATAAAAACAAAATAATTACAATGAAGGAGCGAATCGAATGAAGATCATACAATCTATTATAATATTTACTCTATTTTTATCTCTTGCTGCTTGTTCTAAAAAGGAAAATCCTAAGGAACATTTAGTAGAAATATATAAAATTGCATTAGACTCTATAATGGAAAAAGATAAAGAATTGAGTAGTGATATGAAATATATAGCTATTGATATGAAGAATTTTGATGAATTAACAAAACAGGATAAAAGCGAAATATTAAGTTATTTTAAGGAAAAGTATAAAGTTGAAGTTATTGATATGTCATTAGACGAATTAAAAGAAAAAGGTTTATTCAATTCTAATACCATGTCTTTAGATGGAGTATTATTAAGAATTAAAAAGGTTGATTATAAACCTTTTAATAATGTTTTATTTGAAGGGTCCAAATATCGTTCTGGCAAAGGTTCTACTGTTGTGGAAACAAAAATTCATTTTAAAGATGGGGAATGGAAAGTTAAAGAGTCAAAAGAAACTCAGAAAAGTTAATATTTACTTACTGACCGTTAATTTTAATATGGATTATCTATTTAATTAACATGACAATCATACAGAGAAAGTAATAAAACAACGAATCCCCGAAATTCGACCAAATTGAGTCAAATTTTGGGGTTTTTCGTTTGGATCGCTAGCTTAGTAGCTTTAAAAAGTTCCGTATAAAAACAGTTTAATAGTATAATTTATTTTTTGAATTGCAATTAAAAGGCTGTTGTCATTAAAGTAAACAAAATTGTGTGTTAAGAATTTGTGTGAAAAGTATTCAGGTAAAAGGCAACACTTGGAAAACCCTCCAAATTCAAATATTTTAAAGGGCTAAGACTAATCTAATATAAGTGCACTTTCTAAAAGATTGAAATAATCGAATGCCTGTTATTACCTGTTACAATTTCGTACTAGTTGCAAATCCTAAATTTTGTTTAACTACGGGCATAATTTTTTGTTAATATCTCAGATCGAGTAATGTTAAATATTTTTCCCTCAAAATTAACAAAATATACGAAAATAGCCTAAAATATAAAACGAAATAACATCATACATATAATCCCTGTCAAAACGGTACCTAATAAACTCCTCGTAAAAATAGCCACTAAAAAAACGGGCAACGATACGACTAAATTAAGACTATTTTCATAGAGTGCTAGTTTGTCATTTGAAAATAAAAGGGATTGTGCAAGTAACGCAGCCATGACGGCTACTGGGACATGCTTTAACCAACTAATCGCCCAGTCCGGAAGCTGGATACGACTCAAAACCATTAAAGGAAGAACCCTCGGAATAAATGTGACTAGTGCGCATCCAAAAATGACTAATAAAATGGTATATCTTATTTCCATTTTTCAATCACCATCCCAATCGTTGCTCCTAGAATTGTAGCAACTATAACACCTACACTTCCTGAAAAAATAAAGCTTACGGCTACTACAATAATCACGGCACTAAGAATAACCATGATATCTACAAAGTATTTTTTTTGACTTAAAATTTGAAGCACAAGTAAACCGATAAACATAGCAGGCAAGGCAAAATCTAAACCGAACTTTTCCGGATTGGGGATCCAATTCCCAAAGAATCCACCTGCAATATTAGCTACGATCCAATTTAAATAGGCGGTTAGATTTAAGCCGACCATCCATTTATAGCTACCAAACTTTTTATTTGAGAGTTGATTGATGGCTACACCAAATGTTTCATCCGTTAACAAGCTACCTACATACATATTTTTCCACGGAGATAAATGTCGAAAATAAGGCGATAAGGCGGCGCTGAGTAAAAAATGACGAAGATTTACAAAGAGAATCGTAAAAATAATTGCTGAAACCGGACTACCCATAGCAATCATGCCTGCTGCAATAAATTGGGCTGATCCCGCATAAACAAAAATACTGAGAAGTGCAATCTCCATAATACTTAATCCCGCTGTTTTTTCCACAACACCCGCCGCAAACCCAATGCTTAAATATCCAAGCAATGTCGGAACACAGTCTTTTACACCTTTCCAAAAGCTTTCTTCCGTGTTGGAATATGTATTCGTCTTTAACTTAAGTATCTCTTGATTCACTTCTCCTCCCCCTCTTGATGATTGTTTTTATTTTCTAATATATCAGAGGTTTCTTTTTCGGAAAAGTGAATTTTCTCTTCTTTAAAAGAGTAATATAAATAGTGATGTGTAAAATCAGTAAGAAAAATACGATTCCTGCCGCGATAAAATATTCAAAGTTAGGCAAGAAATCATATATAATAAAGAAAAAACTAGATACACAAATTAATATCGCTAAAAAAAATTCAAACAATATTGCTGTAAATGTAAACCACATATATGGAATGATAATTTCCCTATGAGTAACATGCTGTAAAGTAAGCCCTTCCCAACATAGATCAGCTAGTTTATTTAATTTCTTCAAACCACTTCACCTCAATGAACGTACTTAGAAAAACAGTATGTCCAAAAAAGAGGATATAGAAGCAAAAAACATAAGAAAAAGGAATTTTTCCTAATTGCTGTGCCTAGGAGAAACCCCTTTTTCTTTAAAATAAAATTTGCGAAATGTGCTTATTCAAAAGATGTAGCAATTTCAAGAGCAACCATTGGATCCTTTACTTGATCTATCGTATATACGATGGTTTCCTTCTGCCACATAATTCTGTTATCTGATTGATCAACATCGATATGAACCATGCCGTGTGGTTTTGGAATTGGTAATGTATGTGTTTCTAAGTAATTTACCGCATTTTTAGCTAGGTTTTTCCCTTTGTCACCTTCCGTCGTTTTTGCACGGGAAACAAGTGCCCAGCGCCCTTCATTCCAACTCGTCCACTGCGAACCTGCCCCGGCATCTTGGTATCCTTTTATACCATGGCCAAGATCGATTGGATTACCGCCTAGCTTACTATAATCTTGATATCCAATTTGCTCATTAGCTTCTTTTAAGCTATTATATTTTTTCACATTTAAACGCATGATTGCTTTTGCTGTTTGATCTTTTCCAAGCGTATTATGATTTATTGGTATCGGTTGAACGCTTTCATAAAAAACAACTTCATAGTGGTTAGCATCCGATTTAGTTGTTGCGGTTAAATGCTTTCCTTCTGATATAGGAAGTTTATTGGGAAGTACAATGGAAATATTTGTTTTCAACTGGTTTTTTATCGCTTCCATTACTTCAGCCTGTGACATAGTCTGATTTGGGTTTTTCGATTCATTGTTAGACTCGCCCTTATGTTCGTTATTACTATTGTGATTCGTTTGGTCTTGGGCCGGAGCTTGGGATTTCTCCTTATCATTACCCTTTATATCCTCGCTCTTTGGTGCACAGGCACTTAGCAAAAGAACAGCAATAATCGGTGCAAATATTATGTTTAGCTTCATGGCTACCTTCCTTTCCTCTTTTACACATGTTTCCCTTAAGAGTAGGCATTGAAACTTACCTCTTTTTTATTGTATGTTTCTACTTAGTCATATTCGCTCCTATATTTTATACTTATTGTAGGAGGGATAATTGATGAGAAAAAAAGTTTTAATCACGGGCTTTGACCCATTCGGACAAGATCAAATCAACCCTGCATTGGAGGCAGTTAAACGATTTAAAGGTAGAATCATAGAAGAAGTTGAAGTTGTTACATTAGAAGTTCCCACTGTATTTCATGAATCAATCAAAGTGGTGATAAAAGCGATCGAACTACACCAGCCTGATGTAGTCATTTGTGTAGGACAAGCGGGCGGTAGAACACAAATAACACCTGAACGGGTCGCAATTAATATTGATGATGCACGCATCCCGGATAATCATCAAAAACAGCCGATCGATGAAGCAATTGTTGAAAATGGCCCTGTTGCCTACTGGTCAACCTTACCGATTAAAAGAATCGTTCATAATATGAAAAAGGCTGGCATACCATCAGCTGTTTCAAATTCTGCAGGAACTTTTGTTTGTAATCACCTATTTTATGGTGTCATGAATTATATTGAAAAAAATACCCCACATATTCGTGGAGGCTTTATCCATATTCCATTCATTCCGGAGCAAACAATCAATAATAACGCGCCAAGTTTAAGTCTAGATGTCATCGTACGCGGACTTGAAATAGCAATTATCACTTCTGCTAATGAGGGAAAGGACATTCGAGAAGTCGGGGGCACTATACATTAAAGAAACGGACAGGGAGTTTCGGATCTTATGGAGGTGTTTGCAGCACGGTTCTTACCTTTGAGGGACCGTTTCAGCGGGATTCGCGTTGCTATCGGACCGCTTCTCTCTTTTCCGGTTCCATTGCTGTCGGATTCGCCTTTCCATCGGACCGCCTCTCTCTTTCCCAGCACGATTTCAGCGAGGGCCGAGCTCTCATCGGATGATCCGCCTCGCTCAATTCACAGCTCATAAGCAAGAAAAGTTTTTCTTATCAGACTGGCACTAGAAACCAGTCCATTATTAATCATCTTTTTCAATTACATATATCTTTCTGTTAATTGGATATATTTTTCGTACCACTTTTCCCATTCTTCTTTTCTTGATTCAATTGTTCTACCATCTAATAATGCATGTATGACATCAAGACAAACATGCCATCCAGCCAGATCCTTTGGGGTATGATTTGTCATTTTATTTATCGTTTCATTTAAAATTAATAAGCATCCATCATTCTCTTTATACAGTTCAAAACGCACTTTATCTTCCGCCCAAGTAAATTCCAATACAGAATACATTTCAAGTTCGGTAATTTCCATCTCCTCAAAAGTGCCATCCTGCATATCAAACAAAATGATCCCACCTTTACGAAGATCTTTCACTCGTAACTCTGAAAACCATTTCGAAAGCTTTTCATTGTCCGTTAACATCGCCCATACCTCTTCAACGGAAGGTTATGTAAATTATTTTGTGTAAATGATTTTGTTACCATATTTTTGACTATACTAAAATATATGTTCTTACCTGCTAGGGGGATAGGGCAATGCTGGGGAGCAACCCGAGCACCTAGTAGGGTTCTGCACAAAAGGAGATGGGGTTTCCCCATCTTTTTCTCCTTTTGGGAGAACAATAGCGATAAACCCTTAGGGCAGAGCCCTAACACGTCCCAATACAAATTGAAACGATTATTTTCCAAGCCGACCATTAAACATAATATCGAACTGTTGTCTACATTCTAACCATCCTGGAACGGGAATAGTCCATTTTTCTGTTACTCCTACTGTAGCGAGATAGACAATCTTTCTTAAAGCATTATCGCTAGGATAAGCATTCTTTGTTTTAGTCACCTTTCTAAGCTGTCTATGAAAGGCCTCAATCGTATTTGTTGTATATATTAACTTTCTAATTTCTACTGGGTAAGAGAAATAAGCAGTTAGCTCAAGCCAATTGTTTTCCCATGATTTGATAATTGATGGATATTTCGTTTCCCACTTATTTTTAAACTCTTCGAAAGCCACTTCAGCCTGTTCGAGCGTATAAGCTTTGTATACTTTCTTTAAATCATCCATTACCACTTTACGATTTTTAGTTGGGACATACTTCATATTATTTCGTAATTGGTGGATAACACATGACTGAATAGTAGTATCTGGAAATGTTGCATTAATAGCTTCGGAGAAGCCAGAAAGCCCGTCTTTACAAGCGATTAGGATGTCTTCGACACCACGGCTTTTGAGCTCCTGACAAACATTTAGCCAAAAACTAGCACTCTCATTTTCACCTATCCAAATACCAAGGATGTCTTTGACTCCATCAGTATTAATACCTAAAACTGTATATGCAGCTTTACTAACAATTCTATTTTCATGTTTCACTTTAAAGTGAATCGCATCCAAAAACACAATTGGATAAACAGGGTCTAGTAGACGAGACTGCCATTCATAAACAAGAGGTAATATCTTATCCGTAACTTTACTTACCAAACTTGGAGAAACATTCACACCGTAAATATCCTTCATGTGACTTTCAATATCTCTAGTCGACATTCCTTTTGAATACAGGGCTATAATCTGGTCTTCCAGCCCATTGATGGATGTTTCGTATTTTTTAATGATTTGAGGTTCAAAATCTCCTTTACGATCTCTTGGTATGCTTAATTCGGTCTCACCAAACTTACTTTTAATCGTCTTTTTACTATACCCATTTCGGCTATTTCCCGAGTTATTGCCCCTTGAATCGTGTTTTGAGTAACCTAGATGATTCTCGATTTCTGCTTCAAATACCTGTTGAAGAGTCTCCTTAAAAAGATCCTTAATCATGGCATGTATATCGTCAACAGTTTCACATTGACCAGCCAATTCCCTGATTGTCATGTCCTTAAAATTTTGCATTAATGATCATCTCCTAGTTATAATTATTAGAAAATTATGACCATTTACACAAAATTTTATACATTCTCCAACGGAATGCTGTAATTGACGTTCAAATCTCGCAAAATAATGATCCTCGACCTTTTGTATTGAAGCTAACATTATTCCACCTTCTCACAATGTAATTTGCTTTCATTGTATTAATAACCAGTCCTAATATCAACCATCTCTTTTTTCTTTATCGATTAATAAGATTATTATAAGATTAGACTAATTTAAATAAAAGGAGAGAAGTTACAATGACAATAGCAGTTATTTATGGGGGAACCCGCCCGAATGGAAATGCAGAAACATTAACAGATCTAGCCATTAACGGATTAGAAGTAGAAAAAATATACTTAGGTGAATATCTCATTCAACCAATCAAAGATGGAAGGCATTCAGAAGAAGGATTTCAAGAAGTAAGTGACGATTACAACTCCATTATCAACCGTCTGTTACCACATGATACATGGATTTTTTCCACCCCTATTTATTGGTACAGTATGTCAGGAATCATGAAAAACTTTATCGATCGTTGGTCACAAACAATGAGAGACGCAAACTATCCTGAATTTAAAACGCACATGTCTAAGAAAAAAGCATATGTGATTGCTGTCGGCGGTGATCAACCATACGTAAAGGGACTACCAATAATCCAACAATTTCAGCATATCTTTGATTTTATGGGTATGACGTTTGAGGGATATGTTCTTGGAGAAGGAAATAAGCCGGGAGATATTTTGAATGACAAAAAGGCTGTATATGCTGCTACCGAATTATTAAGAAGGTAAATAATTATCGTTTTAATTCTGAAATAAGAAGATACCCTTAGCAAAGGGTATTTTCTTATTTCTTGATTTCTATAACATATTAAATCATCCAGCTACCTGTTTCGAAAACTGACTGTTATAAAGATCTGCATAAAACCCATCCACTTCCAATAATTCTTGGTGAGAGCCCTGTTCAATTACTTTTCCTTGGTTCATTACTAAAATTAAATCGGCATCTCTAATTGTTGAAAGGCGGTGAGCAATGACGAAGCTTGTTCTTCCTTCCATTAATCGATTCATTGCCTGTTGAATCAATAATTCTGTACGTGTATCAACACTTGATGTTGCTTCATCCAAAATCATAATCGGAGGGTCGGCTAAAATCGCCCGAGCAATTGTTAGTAACTGCTTTTGCCCTTGAGAGATATTCGATGCTTCTTCATTCAATACGGTATCATATCCATCTGGAAGTGTACGGATAAAATGATCAGCCCGAGCTGCTTTAGCTGCTTGGAAGATTTCTTCATCCGTCGCACCATTTTTCCCATACGCTAAATTTTCTTTTATCGTTCCATTAAATAACCACGTATCTTGAAGCACCATTCCGAATGTTGTCCGTAGATCTTCACGTGATATTTCCCTCGTATCGATGCCATCAATTTTAATCGCACCACCATTTAGTTCATAAAATCTCATTAATAAATTTATCAATGTCGTCTTCCCGGCACCTGTTGGCCCGACAATGGCGACTGTTTGACCAGGATGAACATCAATATTCATATCTTCTATTAATAAATCCTTATCATAGCCGAAATCAACATGCTCGAATGTAACAGCACCTTTTGCATGAGTTAAAGTTGATGTATTCTTTTCTTGAATTTCCTCTTCCTCATCAAGAAGTTCAAAAACACGTTCCGCGGCAGCAACCGTTGATTGTATAATATTGGCGATGTTCGCTGTTTGTGTAATTGGTTGTGTGAATTGCTTTGTATAGGTAATAAATGCTTGAATATCACCTATCGAAATAGCTCTTTTTGTCACTAAAATTCCGCCAATAACACTGATTAAAACATAGCTTAAATTTCCAACGAAAAACATCATCGGCATAATAATTCCTGAGATAAATTGAGCTTTACGTCCTGCTTGATATAATTCTTCATTTACTTCATCAAACTGTTCAAGTGCTTTCTTTTCATGTCCAAATGCTTTTACTACTTGGTGTCCCGTATACATTTCCTCTATATGTCCGTTTAACTGTCCTAGTGTCCGTTGTTGATCAGCAAAATGTTTTTGCGACCTTTTCAAAATTGGTTTAATCACAAAGATAGATACGGGCAAGCTAAAGATTGATATCAATGTGAGGAGAGGACTGATCGTCAACATCATAATAATGATACCGACAATCATAACAATCGATGTAATAAACTGCGTTACACTTTGCTGCAATGTACTTCCTATTAAATCAATATCATTTGTCACTCGACTTAATGTCTCTCCGTTTGGACGACTATCATAATATTTAAGTGGAAGCTTCTCTAACTTTTCATTCACATCTTCCCTTAAACGATACACCGTTTTCTGCGCTACACTTGACATAATGTATTGCTGAATGTACGTAAATAAACTACTAATAACATATAGACCTGCTAAAAGGAGGAGAAGCTGACCAATGGCTCCAAAGTCTATTTCGGCACCCGGTACGCCTTTAAATTTTGCATATGCCCCTTTAAATACTTCAGTTATGGCGTTTCCCATAATTTTAGGGCCCGCAATGGTAAAAATCGTACTCATGGTTGCAGCAACAAACACTGCGATTAATTGATTGCGAAGAGGTTTTAAATACGAAAGCAGACGCTTGAAGGTTCCTTTAAAATTCTTTGCCTTCTGTCCGGCCATCATCATATGACCGCCGCCATGGCCTGGTCCACCGCCTTGAGGATGCGATTTTTTATGCTTACTCATGCAATCTCCTCCTCTGAATGCTGTGATTCAACGATTTCACGATAAACTTCATTTGTTTCTAGTAATTCTTTATGTGTTCCTATCCCAGCAATTTTCCCTTTATCTAAAACGATAATTCTATCTGCATCGATAACAGTACTCACCCGTTGTGCAACGAGAATAACCGTTGCCGTTTCTGTCTCATTTTTTAGTGCAGCACGTAATTTTGCATCCGTTTTATAATCGAGGGCTGAAAAACTATCATCAAAAATATAAATATCAGGCTTTCTTACGAGTGCTCTCGCAATTGAAAGACGTTGTTTTTGGCCACCGGATATGTTTGCCCCACCTTGTGAAATGACCGAATTGTAACCTGCGTCCATTTTACCAATAAAATCATCCGCTTGAGCGACTTTTGCAGCATGGATAATTTCTTCTTGAGTCGCGTCTTCTTTTCCAAAACGAATATTTTCCGCAATCGTTCCTGAAAAAAGCAGTGCTTTCTGAGGTACAAAACCAATTTTTGAACGGACTTCATCTTGCGAAGCGTCACGAACATCGACACCCTTTACCCAAATCGTCCCGCTAGTCACATCAAAAAACCTTGGAATCAAATTCACTAACGTTGATTTTCCTGCTCCTGTTCCACCAATAATCGCCGTCACTTCACCTGAATTGGCTTTAAAATGGATATCTGATAATGCAGGTTCTTCTGCACCAGGATAGCTGAATGATACATGTTCAAATTCAAGCGTGCCACGATTCTTATCGGCTGTTTGTTTTCCCTCATCCAAAAACGTTGGTTCCATTTCTAGAACTTCATTAATCCGTTTTGCCGAGACTGCAGCACGAGGCACCATCACAAACATCATCGATGCCATCACAAGTGCAAACATAATTTGCATCACGTATTGAATAAAGGCCATAAGATCCCCTACTTGCATTGCGCCATTATCAATCCGAATCCCGCCAAACCATATGACGCCTACAACTGTTAAATTCATCACAAGCATCATAACAGGCATTAAAAGTGCCATTACCTTATTTACTTTAATGGAAACGTCCGTTAAATCTTTATTCGCCTTTTGAAGCCGAACCTTTTCTTGTTTTTCACGATTAAAGGCACGAATAACCCGAATTCCAGTCAAATTTTCACGCAATACTAAATTCAAACGATCCAATCTTGCCTGAACTGTTTTGAACAGCGGAATCCCTTTATTCATAATTAATAAGATCGAACCGAACAATAACGGAATGGTGACAACGATAATTAATGATAATTTTGCATCCTTAGACAGTGCCATAATTAGTCCACCTACAAACATAATTGGCGCACTGACCACCATACGAAGCATCATAATGACCACTTGTTGTACTTGAGTAATATCATTTGTCGTTCTCGTAATTAATGATGCCGTACCTACTTCATCAAAATCTTGAAGTGAAAACTTCTCCACATGGCTAAAGACTTTTCGGCGAATATCCCTTCCGAACCCCATAGCGGCCTTTGATGAAAAATAGCTTGCAGCAACTGATGCTAAAGCACCAAAAGCAGAAACTAGCAACATAAGCCCGCCAATTTTCCAAATATATGGCGTATCTCCTACGACCACACCTTTATCGATAATATCCGCCATTAGTGTAGGTAAATAGAGATCTGACATCGATTGTAGGAAAACAAGGCCAAATACTGCTAGAACGATCCATTTATAAAATGATAAATTTTTCAATAGCTTAGCCATTCGAACATTCTCCTTGTTCAGTTATTTCTTTTTCTAAAAACAATGCAATTTGTCGAAGTGCAGCAAGAAAATCCTCGGACTGTTTTTCAGTAAATGTTCGAAGGGCACATTCGAAAGCATGATGTATACTACCTTTTTGAAACCATATCGTATCAAAAAATTCCTTGCCTTTCTCACTCAATATCAATTGCATTTCCCTTCGATTGTCTTCAACAGGATGCCGATGAATCAACCCTGCTAAAACAAGACCATCAACGGCCTGACTTAATGTACTTTTCGGGAGCTGAGTTTCCTTACCTAACTCCTTTTGTGTCATTTCAATTTGTGGTGCCAATTTCGTTAGTAATACCAATTGTGGGATCGAGAGGTTATGATCGGAAGCTGTTTTCTGAAAAATTTTCCTCGCATTTTGTTGTACATGATCAAATGCACGAAGGATTTCTAATGAAAGCTGATTCAATTGATCTTTATCGCTCCTTTTATCCAATTTAGAATTGTTCCATTATGAACTATTCACAATGATAAATATTAATTTACTCTGATGAATAACCATAGTCAAGAAAAAAATCCTTTCGTTTTGAAAGGATTTTTTCACATCTTATTTTACCGGAATCCAAATTTCAGAATAGGAATCGGGACTAAATGCGTCTTCATTTGGATATACTTCCAGTTCCGGTGTCCCCGCATGTTGATAGCCACTGGATGGGAACCATTCCGAAAAAATCTGTTTCCACACTTTTTGCATGGCATCAGGCATTGGACCGTGAACTTCAAATACAGCCCATTTGGAAGCAGGGATCTCCAGTTTTTCAAATTTATCAGGAACATCACCATCATGGGCAGCAGCGATCCAGTAATCCATTTGTTGCGGCCGCGTTGAACCATTATCGACGCAGACACCTAGCACCCCATTAACCGGACCATTGTTTACCTTGAATAGCTCGTCATCTGTTCCATTTGCATTGACTTCGTCCCAAAACTTCGGAATACCGACAAGATTTTCACCGTTTGCATATGAAAATTCTCGCTTAATCCCGACGATTTGAAATGCATCTTTCTTAACAATACTGTACTTCATTGGTTCTACCCCTTTCAGATTCACCTGTATCATCAGGCGGTTATAAGATTTCAGCTTTCCAATGCCTTTACGTGCTTCACTTGGAGTAACCCCGTGTTGCTTACGAAAAGCTTTGGCGAAAGCCTCGGGAGTGTCGTAGCCATACTTATAGGCGAGCTCAATAATTTTAGCATTTGTTTTTGCTAATTCTTCAGCTGCTAGTGTTAAGCGTCTCCGACGAAGATATTCACCTACGGAGACATCAGTTAGCACTGAAAATGTTCGCTGAAAGTGAAATGTTGAAGCGTTAGCTTGGTTAGCTATATCATCAATTGTTATCTCCTCAAGCAAATGCTCTTCCATGTAGTTAATCGCCTTTTGTAATGATTCCACCCATGCCATATCGCTCACTCCTTACTAACATTCTAAAAGGGGAATGACTTTCTATCCTGTCATTTTATGCTTTGTTAAGACAGATTCTCTATCGCTAGATTTTTTCCTGCTTTGACCTGAAATGTTTATTTCGTTATACCTATCGAAACATACTTCATTTCAACAAACTCTAGTATTCCTTCCTTTCCACCTTCTTTTCCAAATCCTGATTCCTTTATTCCCCCAAATGGCGCCTCGGCTGTTGCTGGAAAAACATCATTTACTCCAATTATTCCGTATTCTAATGCTTCTGTCAGTTGAAATAGACGGTTCGTACTTTCCGTCATAACATAAGCAGCTAAACCATATGAAAGCTGATTCGCTTTTTCAATAACTTCTTCTAATGAGTCAAATGTTTCAATGGGCAAAACAGGTCCGAATGTTTCTTCGTTCATAACTTTCATTCGTTCATTTACATCTACAAGGACAGTAGGTTCATAGAAATGACCGCCTAATCCTCCATCCCATTCCTTACCCCCAGCTACAATCGAAGCACCATGTTTCAAAGCATCCTCGACATGTTCTGTTACTTTTTCCACAGCATTTCGGTCAATCATTGGACCGATAACTGTTGAATCCTCATTTCCATTACCGATTTTAAGGTTCCTTACTTTTGCCGATAGTTTTTCGATAAATTCTTCTGCGATATTCTGATGTACATAGACTCTGTTCGCACAAATGCATGTTTGGCCACAGTTTCTAAATTTACTTGCGATTGTTAAATCGACAGCTGTTTCAAGATTCGCATCTTCTAGAACTAGAATTGGTGCGTGTCCACCTAACTCTAGTGATAATTTTTTAATATGCTGGGCACTATTTTTCATTAGGTCTCTTCCCACTTCTGTTGATCCAGTAAAAGTAATTAACCGGACATCCGGACTGTGCGTCAACGCCTCTCCAATAGCTCTGGCGTCACCTGCGACTAAATTTAAAACTCCTTTTGGAAGACCTACTTCTTCGAAAATTTTCACGATGGCCATCGCCGTTAACGGTGTTTGTGAAGCGGGCTTTAAGACAACAGTACAACCGGCCGCTAAAGAAGGTCCAAGTTTTCGAGTCACCATTGATGCAGGGAAATTCCATGGTGTGATCGCAGCAATTACGCCGATCGCTTGTGGAATAACAAGTGACCGCTTTTTTGAGTTGGATGGTGGAATGATTTCACCATATATGCGATTTGCTTCCTCGGCATACCACAACAAGTAACTCGCTGCTGATTCAATTTCAGTTCGAGCTTCTGATAGCGGTTTCCCTTGTTCAGACGTTAAAATTTGTGCAAGCTGTTCTTTATTTTCAAGCATCTTTTCATATGCTTTGTACAAAAATCTCGAGCGTTCTCTAGCCGTTCGTTTCGACCAAGAAGGAAAAGCAGCTTTTGCTTCCTCAATGGCTTCTAGAGCATCCTCCTTTCCTCCATACGATATTTCCGTCAGCTTTTCTAATGTCGCTGGGTTTGTAATCGTCCGATAAGTACCGGAATAAGCTTCACGCCATTCCCCGTTTATAAATATTCCTTTTTCCTTTTGTCCAATTAACATTGTCTTCCCCTCCTATAAACTTTTTTGAACGGCAATTAATGCTTCTCTCAAAATAGAAATAAGTTCATGAATTTCTTGTTTATTTATAATAAGCGGCGGCGAGAAAACGACCGTATCCATTCCTTCAAAGCCTACCGTCCGAACAATTAATCCTCTCTTTGCTGCCTCTGCACTCACACGTGGAGCAATCAGCGTATCAAAGCGTTCATTTGTTTCCGGATTAACCATTTCGATTGCACCAATTAAACCGAGGGTTCGTACCTCACCGATAAAATCGAATTCCATTTGAAGACTCTTAAAGCCATTTAGCAATTCTTCGCCCATAATTCTTGAATTCTCTACTAAATTTTCATTTTCAATGATTTCTATATTTTTCAACCCTACTGCACATGCCGTCGCATGACCACTATACGTATAGCCGTGAAGAAGTACTCCTTCCGATAAATCAATTAATTCTTGATGAATCGTATCCGTTACCATCACACCACCTAGTGGAATATAGCCACTAGTGACTCCCTTCGCAAACAACATTAGGTCAGGGGTTACTCCGTAATGCTCACAAGCAAACATTTTCCCTGTACGACCAAAACCAGTGATGACTTCATCAACAATAAGCAAAATATTATTCTCATCACAAATTTTCCGAACTTCTTGTAGATATCCTTCAGGGGCTATATTTACACCTCCTGCACCTTGAACAGGCTCAGTGATAAATGCAGCGATATGATTCGCACCTTCTCTTTTAATGCATTCTCGGAGGGAGTCTAAAGAAAAAGTATCGACATGAACAAAATCAGGCGCATGAGAATTTGTCAAAGAATGGAATGGGGATATTCCTGTCGCGCTTGTCGCACCAATATTTACACCATGATAGCCTTTCTTTTGAGAAATAATTTTTTTCTTCTCCGCGTGTCCCTTAAGTTTCCAATAATAGCGAGCCAATTTATATGCTGTATCATTTGATTCGGATCCTCCGGATGTAAAAAATACGGCGTTTAAATTTCCAGGTGCAAGCTCTGCTAACTTACTAGCCAATCGGATAGCTGGTTCATTACTCATGGAAGAAAAGGAATTCGTAAACGCAAGCTTTGTCATTTGGTCATATGCAGCTTCAGCCAATTCTTTACGACCATATCCAACATTCACATTCCAAAGCGAAGCCATGCCCTCAAGCACCCTTTTACCTGAAGTATCGGTCAGATAAACACCTTCTCCACTCGTAAAAATAAAAGTTGCACCGCTTTCATTTTGTTGTTTTAAAGAAGATGTTGGGTGGATAAAGTGCTTCTTATCTAAGTCGATCAATATTTCATGGACATCTGTTTTCATCATTTTCAATCACTCCTTAAATGTTTGTTCAGTAGTAATCGTTTGGATACTTTTCACTTTAGGTATTTTCATAAAGAAGTAGAGACCAGCAATCCACCAAGCTCCAAACATAATCCATTCATATGGCCAAACTAATGAAGCTGGCATACCTGGCATATACAATACGATAAAACCTATGCTTAGTATCGAGGCTAAAATTCCAACAATATTACTTTTTCCCGCCTGAAATGGCCTCGGCAGATTAGGTTGAGTTTTTCGAAGAACAACAAAGGATACTGAAACTATAAAGTAAGCAATAACGATAGATAATCCCCCTGCATCAACCAACCAAACAAGAGCGGGCCGCCCAAGAAGCGGACAGACCGTTGCGAGTAGTCCAATGACTAAAATGGCATTTTTCGGTGTTTTATATTTAGGATGAAGTTTGCCAAACCAGCCAGGCAGCATTCCATCTTGAGCCATTGCATACATTACGCGGCTGCCGCCAATAATAAATGCATTCCAACTAGTTAATATCCCAGCAATTCCTCCTAATATTAAAATTTTCGAGAACACCGCGGAACCAAATACGGCACCCATTGCATCGGCAGTAGGTAGGCTGGATACCTTCAGCTGTCCATCACTTAACGATAAGGACACACCTAAAATGATGAAAATATACCATAGGACTGCTAAAGCAACTGACAATAGCAGCACCCTTCCGACCGTTTTTTTCGGGATATTCATCTCCTCGGCCATTTGCGGAATAACATCAAATCCGACAAACATAAATGGTGTCATAATCATTACACCCATCAATCCAGCCATCCCTCCTGTGAATAGAGGATCCATATTCTTCATTTCACCACCAACAGCGGAACCAAAAATTAAGAAAAGACCAACAATTGCTAATAATAATGTTAAAATTAATTGCAATACAGCTGCTTGTTTTACCCCAATAAAATTTATCCAAGTGACAATAATCGATCCAATCATTCCTACGGCCACCCAGGAAAAATAAACATCCCAGCCGGCAATCGTCCACATATACCCTACTTGGTAATTAGGAAATATATATTCTATGACTGTTGGCAACGCCACAGCTTCAAACGCAACAACCGATACATATCCTAATAAAATTGACCAAGAGACTGCAAATGCTGCCCTTGGACCAAATGCCTCTTGAGCAAAATGATGGGCACCTCCCGTTTTGGGCAAGGCCGTTGTGAGTTCCGAATAAACAAGTCCAACAAAGGTAACCATAATGCCCCCAATGAGGAAAGCAATCATTGCACCTAGGGATCCAGCCTTTGAAATCCAATCCCCAGATAAGACGACCCAGCCCCAACCAATCATTGCTCCAAAAGCTAGTACAATAACATCTGCACGTGATAACACTTTGCTAAAATCGTTATTTTTTGACATCCTATTCCTCCTATCCACTTACTAAAATAATGGTAGTATGTAGTTCTAAGACGAAGGAAAAAAGAAAATTGTATCTTATTTATTACTTTTTAATGGATTGATATTTTTATAGATACACATCATCCTCCTTTAAAAAGTTCTTGTAATTCAAAAAAGCCAGCCCTATCACATACTTCCGTGATAAAGACTGGCTTCATGATTCATTAACGCCACTCTGTAAAGAATAGCTATGAGATCTAAACAGTCAATATGAATAATGCATTATCCGTTTCTTCCCTTCCTTCCGCGGTAAAACGGCTAGGGCCGAAGAAATATTATAATTTAACTTTACCAAATTTTCAGTATAATTCAAGTGACTTTTGATTTATTTAACTTGTAAGATTCTCAATAGTTTAACCCCGAATATAGGTCACTTTCCATCTTTGACCATTATTCGGGTTGTAATTAAACTTTATTCTTTATTTTAATAGCGCCAATGTAATCACATCATGCCAAGTTTTTGTTCCTTCATGGTACAAATGCTGCTTTAACAATCCTTCTTCTTGGAAACCGAGCTTTTCTAACACTTTCAGCGAAGCTTGATTTTCTGGAAAAACCTCTGCAATAATACGATGATTATTTAATTCTTCAAATACATACGTGATGACAGCCTTCAAAGCCTCTGTCATCAGCCCTTGATTCCAATAAACACGTGATAATTCATAACCTATAACAATTGGAAGTTTCCATTCAAAAGTCCCACGGACGGGGTTTATCGGAATCGTACCGATAATTTTATTATCGGTCTTTAATGCTATTCCAAAACGCATAAACGTACCTTCTTGATATTGCTTTGCCCAATAACGAATCATTTTAATCGCTTGTTCTTCGGATTGCGGTCCAAACCAATCTAAGTATTTCGAAATTTCACGATCTGAGTAATATGAATAAAGATTATGAGCATCCTCTACTGTAAGCTCTCTTAAAATTAAACGCTCCGTTTCGATGCTTGGAAACTTTTTAAACTGACTAGTCATCTATTTATTCCTCCTATTAAAGAGGAACGCTAAATAGCTATTGTTGTATTTTACATGCGGAATGACCTTATCAGGTATCCGCCGGATTTCAACAGAATCACTATGCGTCCCTTGTAATGGTCATATGAAAACAAGCAAACAAATATTTTTTAATGAACCATTACAAAGTTGTTGGCATAATAATCCTCCTTGTGTATATTCCATATTTTCATACTATTCTATCTATATTTTTTCGTCAATCTTAATTTTCATTTCCTTAAGTATAAAGCCACATTACCTTTGTAATATATTGCATATCATTCCCTTTATTTTTCATGTATACTATATAGTAGATATTACATAAAACTTTTATTGAGGGTGAATCGACATGCCGATACCGATTAATCATTCGAGGCCTAAACGCAAATCTGCTAAGGAAAATGCATTCAACCAAATACAGCAATGGATTATTGAAGGTACATTGAAACCTGGTGAAAAACTAAACGACTCCGAGCTGGCAGAAGCATTGGGTGTAAGTCGGACACCAATACGGGAATCCTTGCAATTGCTGGAAGTTCAAGGTTTTGTAAAAATGTATCCCGGTAAAGCAACTCAAGTAACAGAGGTGAAGAAAGAATCGATTAAAGATCTGCTTCCTCCGTTAGCTTCATTGCAGGCATTATCGGCCGAACTAGCCATTTCACATTTAAATGATGAAGTGATTAAATTGCTTGAACGTACAAATGAAAGATTTGCAGAAGCCATTCACTCAAAAAATTATTTTTCTGCACTAAGAATAGATGAGGAATTTCATCAAATTATTGTCGACACTGCAAAAAATCCTTACATACACAACATCGTTGCTGATTTACAGGCACATGTTAGAAGATTATTTTTTCATAACTCCATTATTCTAACTAAAAAATCTATTGATGAACATCAAACGATCATCAATTTAATGAAAGATCATAACGTAACCGAAGTCGCACAAGTCATGCGCCAAAACTGGCTCCGTGCGATTGAGGAATTCCATTCATTAAAATAAGTAAAGCCGGCTTCCCAAAATTGAGGAGGCCGGCTTTTTCTATTTGTCTAGCTACAGCGCCTAGTCCTTCGAGATCAAATAACTTTCGGGGCTGAACAAGGCGCTTTCGCTTTTCCTATGCATGCACTTCTGAATATCGATGGACGCGTGCAATGATTCCCGTGACTAAGATTACAATGAGAACCGGAAGCAGCCATCCTAGTCCTTCATTATATAAAGGTAAATAATGCTTATAGAAAGAAATAATACCTTCTAACCATCCAGCGTAATCTATTTTAAAGAGATCATAAAATTTTTTAATCCCATCAATAATACTTATTAAAAATGTAACAAACGTCGCCGAAATATAAACAACTTTTGAGTGATTGAAAAGTGGTGACAAGAAAGTTAATAGCATTAATACAATGGCTAACGGATAAAGAAACATTAATACAGGAATTGAATAATTAATAATATTTGCTAGTCCAAAATTAGCAATGATAAAGGTAAACACTGTGAAAAACGTAACGAAAATTTTGTAGCTTATTTTTGGTATAAGTGTATGGAAGTATTCCCCACAAGCTGTCATTAAGCCTATACTTGTCGTTAAACAGGCAAGCAGGATAACAACAGACAGCATTACTGTTCCCGTCATACCGAAATAATAAGATGCAGCACTTCCTAAAACAGGACCGCCAGTATCAAAGAGACCAAATCTGCCCGTGCTTGTTGCCCCTAAGTAGGTAATTCCCACATAAATGATACCGAGAAATGCAATCGCAACAAAGCCTGATTTTGCCGTTGCACCAAGGATTCCACGAGTAGAATTCACACCCATTGAACGGATGGCATTAATGACAATAATACCAAATACTAGTGAAGCTAATGCATCCATCGTATTATATCCTTCCGTAAATCCTTTCATAAAGGCATTACCTGTATATGCACCTTGTGGAGCTTCAATGGATCCCATTGGTTTGACAATCACCGTTACTAATAAAATAAATAAAAGAATAATAATACCAGGCGATAAAATTTTTCCTACGCGATCCACTATCTTTGCTGGATTCAAAGAAAACCATAGAGTAATTACAAAAAATAATAAGGTGAAAATAAATAACCCTGTTTGTTCAAATCCCTTTCCGACAAATGGGGCGATCCCGATGTCATATGCTACTGCCCCAGTACGTGGAGCCGCAAAGAATGGCCCAATCGTTAAATATAATAGAGAAGTAAAAATCACTCCATAGATTGGATGAATTCTACTAGATAGTTCTTGTAAATTCCGACTTCCTGAAAACCCCATCACTAAGATACCTAGAAAAGGTAAACCGACGCCAGTAATCAAAAAGCCTACAACTGCAGGTATAATATTTGTTCCAGCATTTTGACCAAGCTGTGCTGGGAAAATTAAATTGCCCGCTCCGAAAAACAATGCAAATAGCATGACTCCTACTACAAAGTAAGATGAAAATGATAGTTTGTCATTCATAATATGTTCCCCCTAAGATGATTATTTTGCTAAAATGCTATATGCAATATATTAGTGAAATCTATCATACTATCTTTGTATGCAAAATGCAATATATCAATCAGATTTTTTTGATAATTCGCACTGAGGTTGGGACAATGAGGCTGATCCACTATCCGTAATCTAATCTTAATTATCAAAAAAGTAGCTTAATATACGACTTTTTGTGGAACTATAAGAGTATGTTATAAAAGAAAATAATGTGATTTTATTACCTATCCAATGAATAGGAGGACAAAATGTTTCTGTCATATCCCATTTTAGCCGCTCTTTTAGGTATGTTAATTGCCCAATTTGTCAAAATTCCCATTCACTTTTTAACCTCACGGGAATTGAAATGGAGTTTATTTTTAAGTACAGGTGGCATGCCCAGCTCACATACAGCTACAGTTATTTCCCTAACCACCGCCATCGGATTAACTTCCGGTTTTTATTCTAATGAGTTTGCAATCTGCGTCGTTGTTTCCGCCATCGTTATTCATGATGCGATTGGTGTTCGAAGGGAAGCCGGGTTCCATGCTGAAGTGTTAAATAAATTATTAGCTGATTTCAATCAATTAATTGAAATCATTAAAGATCATGATGTTACGAAGTATCAGTACCAAAAGAAGTTTAAAGAATTGTTAGGACATAAACCAGTTGAGGTTTTCTTTGGAATCATTACAGGTATCTTAGTAGGTTTGTTAACATTTTATATTTATCCATTCTAATGGTTGCGAGTTTGGACCCTAGTTCCGTTATTTGTACGAATAATGGAGTAATTGTTTTTGTTTATGGACATTGCAAGTGGTCCGATAGAGCAATGCTGGAATGGTGCCGGGATAGGGAAAAGCGGTTCCATGGCTGTGCCGGGCGTACTGCTATGGAACCGGTTAAAGGAGAAGCGGTACCATTGCTGTGCTAGTCGTACTTCTAT
The DNA here is from genome assembly GCA_016756695.1 of Heyndrickxia sporothermodurans. Taxonomy (GTDB): domain Bacteria; phylum Bacillota; class Bacilli; order Bacillales; family Bacillaceae_C; genus Heyndrickxia; species Heyndrickxia sporothermodurans. The sequence goes on along the minus strand of CP066701.1, from coordinate 1,736,044 downwards.
CGGACCGGGATAGGGAAAAGCGGTACCATTGCTGTGCCGGGCGTACTGCTATGGAACCGGTTAAAGGAGAAGCAGTCCCATTGCTGTGCCGGGCGTACTTCTATCGGACCGGGAAAGGGAAAAGCGGCCCCCATAATAAATATTCCATTGGTAAATTTATAATTATATGCTAAAATAGCGCTATAAATTTAAAGGGCGATGGAGTTCGCCAGACGTGCTACTAGGCTAATGACTCCTACCGGAAAAATTATCTGGTAGGAGTCTTTTTATGTTAGGGAACTATATACTAGAGGTGAACAATCGTGCAGTATTTATTCGTTGGCATTGCCGGGATACTCGGGGCATCCTTACGTTATTTAGTTGGAATTTACTTTAACCATTGGTGGCTATACGACTTTCCGTTAGCAACCTTTTTAACTAATATGGTAGGAAGTTTTATTTTAGGATGGGTAACAACCTTTGTACCACGGCTCAAATTTCTCCATCCTTATATGATTACTGCAATAGGAACCGGATTGATTGGCTCCTTTACGACTTTTTCTACCTTTAGTGTGGAAACCGTTCAACTAGTAATGAACGCGAAATGGGCTATTGCAATCGGTTATGTACTCTTAAGTCTTTGGGGTGGGCTATTATTCTCCTGGTGTGGTTTTAATTTAGGAACTTCCAAAAACGAGGTGATCTCTAAATGATTGCACATATTACATTAGTAGCAATCGGGGGATTTTTTGGCGCAATTTTCCGCTTCGGAATGAGTAACTGGATAAAGAGCAAATACCCATCTACTTTTCCAATAGCTACCCTTTTTGTGAATCTAATCGGTTCGTTTCTCCTCGGTCTAATTATCGGAGCAAATTTAGAAAAGTCCTGGCAATTACTATTAGGGACGGGATTCACGGGGGCGTTTACCACTTTTTCTACCTTTAAATTAGAAAATGTCCAACTTTATGAAAAGAAAAATTGGAATGTGATGGTTTTGTATTTAAGCATCGGTTATACAGTCGGAATATTGCTTGCATTTATTGGGCTAAAAATAGGTGAGGTTTTTTAAGGGATTTTTCAGTACAAGAATCGGACAAAGGACCTAATCTGTTGTCCCATCAGTCTTTAATTTTCAATTTTTAAAAATAGAATGTTTTTTCCTCACCAAAGATAACTTAAAAAAGGAGGCAATATTAATAAGAATACGGAGAAAGATAGTAGAGATTTAGTGACTTTTCGAGATAGTTTTTCTTTTCCTTTTCCATTGTACCACCCATTAAACTGCGATTTGTTTCTATACATGACAAACAATAAGATTAAAACGGCTAAAAATCCTGTCCATTCATAGCAGTTTACACCTAATGATTTGTATGTATAGTTTAAAACAGAACTAAAAACACCACCCAAAAATCCAAATATCAGGATAATTCTAATTAGCTCTAAAATAACCTTCATAAATTGCACACCCTCATTATTTTTCAATTGTAAACGTCGCATTATGGTTTAAGAAAAAGCACTTTAGTCAACACGCATCATAAAAAAGTATTAAAAAATGACACAGTTGTGTCATTTTTATTTTAAAGTGTATTAAGTTATTACTTGATAGCCATATCATGATATATATTTTTAAAGGCTTTTTGTAACTAACTCTAGTTAGTTGAGCAAAGCGTTATCTTTCTTCTGTTTCTTTTTATCGTTGAAAGCCCAACCATAATAAATAATTACTGCCGTTACAAGAACCAACGTTGGGATATAATTCAACTTTGTTGGTATAAAAGTATACAAAAATATCGCAAGTATAATGGCTGGAAGGACCGTTTTTAGCCACATTTGTATTCGTTTATTTTTAAAATTGAATTCGAAACTGTCCATCATTATCACTCCCTCTTGTATAACATACCATAAACGCAACACATTTGTCAGAATTGTCACTTTACACAGCTAACTGAGGTTTCAAATTTACTTAGTTTTATCTAATGAATATTATTCTTTCTGAAATTACCACCCTTAACTTCTGCAACGTCATATACTGTAACAAAAGCGGTTTCGTCAATTTCATGAATGATTTCTTTTATTTTACTTTCTTCTAAGCGGTTAATGACACAAGTGATTTCTTTAAATTTTTCTCTTGTATAGCCACCGTAAACTTCATTATACGTTGCGCTTCTGCCCAAGCGATCACGTATAGTCTCTACCATTAATTCAGGTTGAGTGGTGATAATTTTAAAGGTTTTAGAGCCGCTTAAACCTACCTCAACGATATGAATCACCTTCGAAGCAATAAAGTAAGCAATTGCCGAAAGAATTGCCCCTTGAAGACCGAATATAGTTGTAACAAAAATAAATACAAACAAGTTTAAGAAAAGAATTAAATCACTTGTTCCAAACGGTAATTTCCGGGAAAGTAGTACGGCTAGCATATCAATTCCATCTAATGCACCGCCATTACGCAAAGCTAGCCCCATTCCCAAACCGAGGATAATACCACCAACGACGGTAACTAGCAAGGTATCCCCCTCAATAATCGCTGGGATATGATGCATAAGGCTTGTACCAATAGATAATGAAACGATTCCTATAACCGAAAAAACTGCAAAGCTTTTACCAATTTGTTGATACCCTAACCAAATAAAAGGGATGTTAATAATCGCAATTAAAACGCCTAATGGTAATCCAAATAGTTTCGATGCAACGATACTAAGCCCCGTTACCCCACCATCAGATACATTATTGGGGATTAAGACAGTTTCTAGACCATATGCCGCTATAAATCCCCCAATTATAATGATCAATCCACGTAAAATTGTCTTTAACCTTTTTGATTTGTACTTTTTCACATTGCTCATACCGAACCTCTATTCAATCAATTTATCTTTTAATTTTACCATATATGTATTCTAAGTATTTTTCCCATGCTTTATTCTCTACGAAAGTCGAATATTCTGATGGAAAATATGTTCTTTGCAAAGAGGGGAAATTCAAAAGGCATGCTTTTTTACAATGGATAAGAGTATGTCCTAAAAGCTATGATTTTAGAATATATTCTGATAGTATTAAAAAAAATAGTAATGAGGTGGCTTATGAAAAAGCAATGGAACTTACTATTAGCATTAATTGTCGTCTTAGTTATTGCAATTTTTTCGGTAATCAATGTTGAACCTGTAACAGTTAATTATTTATTTGGAAAAGCCGATTGGCCATTAATTCTTGTTATTATTGGATCGGTTCTATTGGGAGCACTATTAGCTGGATTAATTGGTATGATGAAAATTTATCAGCTTCAAAAGGCATTAAAAAGGGCAGAAAATAATAATGTGGATGATAATTCGTAAAGATATACGATAGTACTGCATCAGTGAAAGTTCGTTATTCTGGATGTTAATGCATTTTTTTAACAACATTAAAAACGTCATTATGAAAAAAGAGTTCAAAATGACGTTTTCTTTTAAATGTATTAAGTTCACCAGTTAGTTGAGAAAAGTATCATCTTTCCTCTGTTTCTTTTTATCGATAAAAACCCAACTATAATAAATCATTACTGCAGCTATAAGAAACAGCATTGGGATAACATTGTATTTTATTGGTAATAAAGTATACAAAAGTATTGCAAGAATAATAGCCGGTAAAACCGTTAAGAACCACACTCGAACTCGTTTATTTTTAAAATTAAATACAAATCCCTCCATCATTATCACTCCTTTTTTTAACATACCATAAACGCCACTAGTCTGTCAGAATTATCACTAAATAACTTTAAAAAATTTCGCAATTATCTATCCCTACTCCTCAAAAGACAAATTAGTAGGCTCATCTAAGAGGTCACCAGTAAAATCGATATTAGTTGTTGGTGTACCATTATCAACTTCTTCAAATTTAAGTTCATCAATCCATACATGTCCGTTTCCAGAAAGCAAAACACCAAAAGCAATCACTGTACTATTTTCAGGTACATCTAAAACAATGTGATAATGATTCCATTCAGTATCTCCTACTATTGGACGGTTACCCATATTATCGAATTGCAACACATCCCCAAGAGCATCATCTATACGCATCCAAAAACCACAGAACCCATCAACATCTTTAGATTTTATAAACCCGGATAACTTTACTCTTTTACCAAGATGTTTCTCTGCCTTAAATTGTTGCATCATCGTTGCAAACTCCCCTTGGGATTGTACAGAAACCGATTTTAAAAATCCAGATGCGTTCCCTTTATGAAAGATTTCATGATCAATTCCCATCTCGTAATTAAATGGGTGACTCCCGCTTAATTGCCATCCTTTTACTAACTGTTCATTTTTCAAAACAACTTCCTCCCTTTGTAAGGTTAATTTACTCATAAATTTTCTATATTTTCCTGGTGGTAATTGATAATACTTCTTAAAGGAACGAGTAAATGATTCTTGTGACTCAAAGCGATAATAGACCGCGATATCTATTATTTTTTCTCCCGAATAAAGCAGCATATTTGCAGAATTAGCAATTCTACGGTACCGAATATATTCAGATGCTGTTACACCAATCTCCTTTTGAAAAATACGATGAAAGTGATACTTAGAAAATCCAGCAAATTGAGCAATGCTTTCTAACGAAAGTGCTTCGTGTAAGTTTTTCTCTATATGCTCAATCGTTTTTTGTATGATTGGATTATAACTCATTCTTTTCTTTGAACCTCCTTGTAAAAAAGATAGCAAAAAAGGGAAGAGTCTTTTTGACATATATTGCTTTTTTACAGTAATTTAAAATAAAATTCAGTTTTCACCAAACAAAATGGATTGTAATTTGAAAAATGGAGATTTATTTAGGGAGTGTTATATTGAACATTGTGTTTTGTATTATTGTTGGAATATTTATTTCCCTCGATTTAGTAGTAGGAATTGGAATTCTAATGTTTAGGAGAGAGATAAGCAAGTTAAGTCTTAAATATATTGAAACTATACTAACATCATCACACCCTGCAGACTCCTATATTATTTCTCATAGGATTTAGACTTAATTAACCAAAGAATACTTTAACACTTCCCTCTTTTTTAGCGGTTTCTAAGCAATTATTTATAAATTTGAGTATTTCTTTACGTTCCCTTATTAAAAAGTCATCATCCTTTAACTCCACGAAATCATTACCATAGAATTCCTTGTAGTTTGCCAACGTCTTTTCAACATGTGCCAATGTGTAAGTTTCACTTGCCCCTGTTCCACTTACACCTGCATGAAAGTCTCTAGCATCAAAAAGATTGTAAAATACGGTGGCTGTTGGATTCAACTTACCAAAACGAATATAACAAATTTCTTCTCCTGATTTATTGTATCCGCTAATATCGTGCCCCATTAATAGCTCCTCCTTTAAACTTGAAATAATTATATCTACCAATCCTATAAGCAATAAGCGGTTGAACAAAAAAGTTTATACAACTTAACGAGATAATTAATTGTTTACTAGCTTATCAACTCCCATATTGGGTAATGATTGTAAAACATAGTAGGACTCCTGTGGTGATTAACTCAGAATGCAAAGGATTTTAATGAAGAATGTCTTGAAGACGCAAAAGAGGTAGGGTTTACTAATTTCTTAGATTGCCATACTTTTGAAGTTGATTCAATGAGGATAAAATAGATGCAAGGAAAATATTCTTAAATAAATTTTTCCACGGATTAATAGTCATTGTCAAGCATCAACCTTCGACAAAAATCGATAACCGGAATGGTAGATTGGAAGATCAATTACTATTTTTGATGAATTTTTATAAAGTCTATCTATGATGTCATCCTCCCTTTGATTCCGTTTATTTTTACAATTATTATACGTGCAACAGATAATTCTAAAATTAACTTATGTAATGAATTATTACTGCTACCAAGGTAATGATGGTATAAACCAATGAAGTATAAAAAGAAATGTAACTGCAATGGTGATTATTCTCCTCATTATTTTAATCACCCCATTTACGGATTTCCTTCGATAATGTTTAAAGCAATTTCTCAAATAATATTAAATCCTTCAAATCCCTGTAATTCTTGAAAATGATGCTTTTGGACGAATAGCACGATACCAATGAAAGCAAAAGATAAAGATTATTATTGCGTCAATGACATCGCCTCCATAATACATAAGCATACCGCCTGCTTCCGCTTGATTTTGAGGTACACCGTTTGGAGGATGGGCATAGATATACTTAGACAATATGCCGTGACCTGCAAGGGCTAGTATGAATACAATTGCCCTGTAAACGAAGCGAACCCGATGGGGTGTTGGGTCGATGTAAATCAGGGATGCTGTAAAAAGGTATCCGGCTATAAAAACGTGAAGATGTACGAACACATGGACAAAAATGTTCTCATGCATCAGGTTATATAAGTTAGTTGTATAAAGTAACCATAATCCACCAATATTGAGCACAGACGTGATAATGGGATTGTTAAAGACACTAACCAATCGACTTCTTAGTAATCGTGATAACTTACGGGCAGTTCTGACGTTGAGTGTTCTCAAAATAAGAGTCATAGGTGCAGCTAAAACCATAAACAGTGGAGCAAGCATTCCAAGAAGCAAATGACCAAGCATATGGGCGGAGAAATCCACGTGGGAACGGTCTGCTAGGGGGCCAATAACGGCAATCAAGACGCAAATTACTCCAAAAATCCAAGAGGTTGTACGGTATAAAGACCATTTTTTATGACGTCGATTAGAGACCACTACTGCGAAGATATATAAAATAAATACTACTATAAACGGTAATGCCAAAAGAACCTCGGGCACGAACTCATCACCATGATAATTAATGTTGTGCATTCAAAATACCCTTTCTTAGCTGATTTTACTTCTTTGACCGGACAATGAGAAAGATACCGACTATTATTATAATAATAGCAACGATATTCCAAATTAAGTCATAAACAGGCAGATTATCAACGTAGCGAATTTGGTGAATGCGCATGAGCTTGTGCTGGATTATACCATCGTATAGTTGAAATCCACCTACACCGAGGAAAACCCCGCCTCCCCATCTTTTCCAATTCAATGTGTTCCGTCTTCGAAGATCGGCAAATAGAAATAATCCCCCAATTGTGGCAAACCAACTAAAAGCATGAAATAGCCCGTCTGATACAAGACCAATATTGGTCGTGGATTTATCATAAAAATGGTGCCAATGAAGTAATTGATGAAAGACAGTTTCATCAAAAAAGGCGGCAATGCCAAGACCGAAAAGAAATCCCGCCCATAGGTTACGAGCCGAATAATTAATAGATACGTTCCTTTTAGCCATAAGTATCTCCTTTGTCATATGCTCTCTTAATTTGAAATAACATTCGATAATACTTATCAGTTTTACCGTGTTAACTGATTTTCAGACATGAACCTTTATAAGTTTTAGACGATTTCAAATGATTATTCAACCCATTTGCACAAATTATTTTTTGAATTTTAAAAATACTTGGTGATTATATTTTTATATCATGATAGCATTCGAAATGTATCAAACATTAATCTAGAAGGGAAGTAGAAATGATGAATATGAAAGTCGAAAATCTTCCAAAGTATCGCATTGCATATGTTCGACAAATAGGTCCGTATGGCCCTGCAAACATTCAAGCAATGGATAAGTTAAAAAAATGGGCAACAGAGAAAAATTTGCTTACTGAATCGACAATAATGTTCGGAATCCCGCAAGATAATCCGGAAACGACACTGCCCGAAAACTGCCGGTTTGATGCTTGTATGGTCATTTCAAAAGATGAAAAAATTGATGATCCAATTTGCGAAAGTGAATTTACGGGTGGAAAATATCTTATTTACAAAGTCAAACATACAGCAGAGGACATTCGAAAAGCATGGACTGAAATTTTCCCAGCCATTCACAATAGTGGATATCAAATTGACAACAAACCGATTTTCGAAAGATACATCGGTAATATGATTTACAACGATTATTGTGATATATGTGTACCTTTAAAACCGTTGTAATTGATTTGGGGTGTTCCCTAAAAAATAATTGAATTACATTTTTTTAGATTGATTCCTGACGCCTAATAGGGAAAGCAACAAAGCAGTTAAAACTTTGTTGCTTTCCTTTCATTTTAAATAATGTTTGATACAAGATTTACATTCCCTATTATTAAATAGAATTTTACAATAGACCTAAGCTAAAGGGCGCTTTTCCCAAGGTTCAAGAGTGCCAATGATATTTGTCAATTTATCATTCTGAACAGAATCAATAACACCCTGGGAAATTTCCTCATTTGTTAGCCATCTTGAATGACCGTTTTCAATGACGAAACCAACCTGTACTTGGTGGTATCGACAGGAATCAAATACATTTATTTCACTTTTAATTTCACTAAGATTCCTACTACTTCCTAATACATGAAACAGACTCCATGTCCCTTCGTTCCAATGTGAAACTTCCTTTGATATTATTTCTAAAGCATTCTCCGCATACGAATGTATCCATGCAATAACTAACTCAATAGGACCATTCCGTTCAATGGCCTGTCTTAAGTTCCTTTTCAAAAGCGCTACATCACTATAATCAACTAAAATCGGTATTATAAGTGATCTATCTATTGATCTACTTATCAAGCCTTCCATTCGATTTACATTACGTCCAATTACCGATACTTGATAGCCTTTACTCATTAGCCAAAGAGATGTGTTGGATAACATTCCTGTGCCTCCAACAACTAATGCATGTTTCATTCATTTACACCTCTTTTATAATATTGTCTATTTTTCAATACAAAAAGCAACAAAACGTAAGGAACCTACTTTGTTACTTTTCCTTTAATTGTAGCTTAAAATTTATAGATCATAATCATATACTAACCCCAATATTATTAAGAGGTCGAGAAAATCTTATTTCTATTCTGATTCCGTTTGTTTCATATAATATTCCATTGCTTGATTTAGCCAATCTTGTTCATCTTCTGTAAATGGAGATGTCATATTTTCGAGTTCTTGTACATCCAGTTCTTCCACATTGGTTTCCGCTAGTCTTTCCATCAAATCATCACCAAGAAACTTAAAAGAAGCTTCTATATACGTTTTAATCATTTCTTGTACTTTTGGGTCCTCTACAGGTTTACCATACAATTGTTTTACTTCTTTAGCTAATTGAATAAAGGTTTGATCTAAGGTGATTTTTTCTTCTTCTGTTTTGTTTGACAACTCTTCCATTACATCTGCAAGCATGTGCCGTTCCATCCACTCTTTTTGTATATTTTCCGTTTGTATACCATGTATAAGACTGAATAATATGGCGCTGTCTACTTCCCCTTCCTTCTCCAATAACTTTATAACTCTCTTAATTGCAGTGATAGATTGTTCAATTCGTTCTTTATCTTTTTCTAATGCTTGTAAATGTAGGGTTAACGTTTCATTTAAATCAACGGAAAAACTCGATTCCTTTAACAAGTTAGTGATTTTATCCAAGCTATATCCCAGGAACTTTAGACTGATGATTTTCTGTAAGGTTAAAATATCTTGATGATCGTAAATGCGGTGTCCCGACGTTGGATGCTTTTCTGGTTGTAAAAGACCGATTTCATCATAGTAATGTAAGGTACGAATTGATATTCCTGTTTTTTCTGAAAACTCTCCAATCGAGTACTTGTTATTCCCTTTCATGAACATTCCTCCCATAAAAAGTATATGTGCATTATAAATCCTTACGTAACTGGAGGTTCAAGAGGATATTTAGAAAAACAAGAACTTTAGAGTAAAGTTTAATTAACATCAAGTTGTTTTATTAATCAATCCTACGTTTTCTAAAAATAACTACTGTAGTAACTATTGATATTGCTGCCCATACCAGGAGTATAAGTATATTTCCAATGATTCCACTAAAGCTTTCTCCATTGCTTAAGCCGACCCAAATGGTGTTTAGCTGCTCATTTGGTAAATAATCGATAATCTTTAAGATAGTTTTATTTTCCACCATTGATTTAAACATAGAGCTCATGCCAAAGACTACTAATACAGGCATTCCAATAATACTTGTTTCCATTACGGTTCTTGATATTAAGCCAAGAATGGTTCCAATCGCAATATAAAAAACCAAACCCAATAATACACTTACTGCGAATAATAGCGGTGATGGGACTTTGAAGTCTGATAAAAAGATGGAACCAATAATCACAACAATTGTCATGACAGCAGATAATGCACTTTTTCCTACGAAAATCTCAACTGTACTAGCAGGAGATAGCAACAATCCTCTTAATGTATTTTTCTCTTTTTCCTCTGCAACCATTGCCGCTTGGATAAAAGCACCTGCAATAACAAGAGCAAGATTAATTGGATAGGTGCTAAAGATGCCATCTCCTTCACCCATACGACTTAACCATGCAGCAAAAACTAAAGGTATTGCCAATGTAAAAATGATATAGGAATTTCTTTGCAGGTCTTTCCAATCCTTAATAAATATGGCATTTACTCGTTTAAATGAAAAAGTCATTATAAGTTCCTCCCTGTTAATTGTACGAAAATGTCTCCAAGTGTCGGCTCATTGGAATGAATGGTTAAAATCTGTCCATCTTTCATATATTGATAGATTTCCTTTGCCCCTTCTTCGCCTTTATCAACGACAACTGTACGATTTCCTTTTAATAAAAGAGATATCGTTGTATTTTCTTGTTGTGCTCTTACATTTCGGGGTGTGTCCAGTAGCATGATCTCACCGTTATTCAAGAACGCAACGCGGTCACAAAGGTCTTCTGCTTCTTGCATGTCATGGGTTGTTAAAAAAATGGTTGTCCCTTCTTGATTCAATTTCTTCAGGCCCGCATGAATATGCTTTGTATTGACTGGATCTAAGGCAGAGGTTGGTTCATCTAAAAAGAGAAGATCAGGTTTATGTAGGATGGCTCTTGCCAATGCTCTATAGCCCCTAAATGAACTTGGACAGTAAGAGTAATAAATATTATACTACTTAATGTACCAAGGAGGCTGACATAATGAAACGAACAAAACACTCAAAAGATTTCAAATTACAAGTCGTAAAAGAAGCCACTGAGACAGGCAATAATTCGTTAGTAGCACGTCGATACGAACTGAATCCGAACATGGTAAGTCGTTGGATTCGTGAATATAAAGATGGCAAATACGGTGAAGTAGATGTTACTGTGCTGCCAGATATTGATTCTAAAGAGTTATCCGAGGAAAATGAAAAGCTAAAAATAATATTAGGTGAAAAAGACCTTGAAATCGCCATTCTACGAGATCTTATAAAAAAGAAAAACCCTCACTTGCTGAAAAACTTGAAGTAGCCGATCGTTGGATTCAAAAAGGCTACCCGATCAAAAAAGTGCTGAAAATCATTGGTATTTCTCGATCCACATACTATTATCAAAAGAACTATCGTGTGGAAGAGAAGAAAGTAAGTGAGGGACGGCCAGCACCCGGTTATTCCATCAAAGAGGACGGTCAAAAGGTATCTGACGAACAAATCAAAGAATACCTACTTGAAGAAATTGCAGGCGATGGCTTCAACTATGGCTATCGTAAATTAACAAAATTACTTCGTCGAAAATACCATCTTATCATTAACAAGAAAAAGTTTACCGGTTGTGCAAAGAACTTGATATTTTACGCCCGCAACGGCAAAAGAAAGTCTCATACCCTAGAAAACTAGCACGAAATCGGACGATTAAAAGTTCGAACAAATTATGGGAAATTGACATTAAATATGGCTACATCGAAGGTGAAGACCGATTCTTCTTTGTATTGTCCATCATCGATGTGTATGATCGTAGTATTGTCGAATACTATATGGGATTAAGTTTGCACAAAAAGACCTAAAACAAACTCTTTTGCGGGCATTATTCAAGCGCCAGCAGATAAATGAAAGGGAAAAACCTGTGATTCGCACAGACAATGGGCCACAGTTTATCTCCCATACCTTTGAAGAATTTTGTAAAAAAAATACACTAGAACATGAAAGAATTCCACCAAAAACGCCAAATATGAATGCTCACATTGAGTCTTTTCATAGAATTTTTGAAGATGATTGTTTATCAAGATGGCAATTTGAAACGTATGCACAAGCCTATGAATCAGTCGCAGAGTTTATGGTGTTTTATAACGAAAGACGCATGCATTCTAGTATTTTAGACTTATCGCCAAATGAGTTTTATGAACAGCAACAATGTGAAAACGTGAAAATCAAAGGGGTACGGGTTTAATCGCCCCTTCCATTTTTTCTTCCTTTTGTCCCAAAAATTATTTCAGCCATTTCTGGAATGGAATCAAGGGCGACGATAGTCGGGCGAAGCCTTTACCCTTGAAGGAATGGAAGCAATGGCTATGATCTCAAAAGGACAAAAGGAAACGAAAAAGAATGTAATTTTAAGATAAAGTGAGATTAAGAGAAATACTGTCCAAAATACGGGGGTTAATCCGTAAACGTTGTTTGAAATACTTCTTTGTTTCCCGTTTTATATGCTCATTTTTAATTTTTGAGAAATCAATATGATATCCTTGGTAAGACTGGTTGTAGTCAATAAGATATTTTTTATATAAAATTCTAACATCCCATCTATCCTTTTCCCATTCTTCACGAACATCTAAAAGGGTTGATAGACTATTAAATATTAAATTAAGAAAATTAACTATAGGGGTTTTATGTGTATATTCTTTTCCGTTTGTCTTATAACATTTTTCTACCTTTTGTCCAGTATTCTTCAGCCAAGACATCCATTTATCGTTAGCTTCCTTTAAATTTAAATCAAAAAGGATTTTAGATTGGGGTAATGTTTATTGATGAATATTGCTAACTTTTTCAGATAATTATCGAAAGTGCCGAATGCATTAGCGAGAGTCCATTCATCATTAAATAACTTATGATAAAATACATACTTGATTTCTAGATTAACTGAGTAGGAGATAAAATTAAATTCAATGTTAATTTTAGTTATCTTCTTATTTTTAGTATATTGTTCCTTAAAGTTATTAATCGTTCCAAAATAGTTGATATTCCATGAATTGTTAACTAAGAAATAAGTATTATTAACTCTTTTTTCTGTAAAAGAACCGTCTTCTTTTACATGTTTCTCAACATAATACGAGAGTTGCGATTGGGTTTTTTGAAGAAAAGGTAAGTGATTATTAACTTTATCGGAGACTATCACTTTTCATCCCTCCCTAAGTTAAAGACTGATTGAGCCTTCTCCCAATTCTCACGAATTTCTTCATCCGAAGGATGGAGGTACAGATTCATCGTAGTTTGAATTTGGGAATGTCCTAACCGTTCTTGTACCTGTTTAATATCCTTTGTCTGTCGATAGAACATTGATGCATGTGTATGGCGGAATAGGTGAGGGTGCACGTTAATTTCTATTTTATCTCTTAATCTCTTAAATAATGCACTGACATCTTGATAATTCATTGCTTGCCCAATATTTCTACCATGCAATTTTACAAAAACAAAGTTGGTATCCATCTCTAATTCATCAATGAATTCGTAAAGGTAATCATCAAACAAGTCAATTAACTCCTGTGAAATATGTATTTGTCTTTCTCCTGTTTTCAATTTAGCACCGTTAGGCAATTCCCCTCTATTTTTCAATTGAATACGGTGTCCATTCTTGTGATCAAAAATAAAGTCCTCTATAAACAGTGAGAGTACTTCTCCAATTCTCAATCCGGTTTCAAACAGAAGTTTAATAAGCAACCTATCTCGTATGTTGATTGTTGCCTTATAAATCTGTTCAACTTCCTCTTTAGATAATACTTGTACCGTGTACGTCCTCCAGTAAATAATTGTTTCATTAGTTTTTCCACCATGTCATTTTGTATTTCTTGATTCCGATATAAATAATCATAAAAGTTAGTTACTACGGTAATAGTAAGATTCACTGTTTTCTCTGTCTTTTTTGCTTTCGTTTGTTGTAACGGAGTTACTTTGCTACTTGAATATGGATTCCTTAACCAACCCATAAACTCTGCTAAATCCCCTATATTAATATCTTTATAATCCTTTTTTACTTCTTCCAAATAGTCAAAATACTGCTTTAGGGCATAACAATATGTTTTTAGGGTATTGCTGCTTTTTTTAGTTGCATCTAAATACTTCAAATACTTCGTAACTGGAGCTACAGGTAATCCCCCCTTCATCAAGGAGCATATACCTTTTCTTATTACCATCAAGTAATACTTCCTGTACTTTCATAACCAATCCTCCACCTTAAAACTTTAGATCATAAAATAAACATATTATACTAGAACTTCTAAGTGTAGTTTATAATTCTAATAGGTATTAAAAAAGAGGATATTAGCTCTTATATTGAACTAACTATCCTCTAATAATCATAGTACAGTTAAGTATTTAAACGACTTTATTGTCAATAAACAACAATTATTCAACTGCTAAAATGTCCTTCCCTCCCCCTCACTCCCCTCAAACCCTTGCGGCTCTAAGCCCCACCGCTCTTATCTCGCCTTTTTCTTCATTCCATTATGTTATAAAGTTCTTCCCCAAAACCCCCATTTTCGTCCTCTTTTTTCCGCCCTGGCTTGTATCGAATATTCGGACAATGTTATTAAGTTGGTACCGATAATGGAGGAAAGAATCAGGAGAAAAGATGGAAAAATGATTGGAAAACCCATGAAAGAGAACTGAAACCCTACGGGTTTATACAGTGAGGAAAACAACATATTAGAAGAAAGAAAGGAATGAGAAAAGATGGCTGGAACCCTTATTGGACAAGGGATTGAAGGGATATTGGACATAAAGAAACGGGACGAAGTCCTACTGGACCCGCCCCGAATTGATATAGATTTTTGATTAAAAAAACCGATTGAGTAACGATTGATTACATAATAGACTGCCCGCTGCTCTTTCCGCTTCCTTTGCCGTTTGGATACCAACTATAAAGCATTGGGAAGAACTTTTTAGCATGGGGAAGAGGAAAGTAACAGCTATATATAATAGAAGAAAGAATATGGAGGTAAAAATGAAACCCCGATTCTAGTCCATCTCTCATTTAAAATACTTCATTTTATAAGCAGCCTTCCACAAAATGTAGTTCCTTTCCTATGAAAATTCCCCTTACTCTTTTACAGCAGGTGGTCCAAATACTCCTAGCTGAAGATCTCGAAACGCCTCCTGGATTTCTTCTGCTGTATTCATTACAAATGGCCCACCAAATGCAATTTCTTCCCGAATTGGAACGCCTGAATATATCAACACTTTAGAACGAGTTTTTGCTTTTATTTTTAATTCACTTTGGTTAGACTCGGAGCCCCCTTCATTAAAGGATAAGGTAGCCGCTCCTGTTTTAGCTATCTTTGTCTTACTTTCTCCGAATTCCATCTCTCCTGCCAACATGTACAAGAATGAATTATGATTCTCAGGTAAAATATGTGTATACTCTGTTCCTTCACGAAGGATAATTTCTGCCATCGTAATAGGTACCAAACTATTCATTGGTCCTTTTACTCCTGCAATATCACCTGAATAAACTCGAATCGAACCACCTTCAAAGTTCACTACAGGAGCATCTTCAACATAGATGTTTTGATAAGCTGTTTCTGTACGCTTCAAACTTTTTGGAAGGTTTAGCCATACCTGTAATGTATGAATCAAGTCATCATCATAAGCCTCTTCCGCATGTCTAGCTGCCCATCCAGCATTCATATATTGAACATCACCAGCATTTAAAAGGCTATAGCCGCCCGCATTATCTATATGTTCAAGCCTTCCATCAACAACATACGTTACAGTTTGAAAGCCTCGGTGAGGATGATCGGCGAAGACTCCACGCTTATACCAGTCTTCAGCCATAAGAATAAAGGGAGAAAATTCTTGATTCCTCTCAGGATTAAGAATAACTCCTTGTTGGACATGTGGATAACCATTTTTATTATATGTTGGATACCAAAAATCTTTTATATCTCTATGAAATATTGATTCATTAGACATTTCAAGTCCTCCTTTTTTGGATCTATTACACCGTGTGATTAAACATATTGATAAGCTAATTTCTCTGCTGTTTCAGTTACTTTACGCATTCCATTTTCAATGATTTCCTCTGCTTTATCGGGACTTGCATTATGTCCCTCAATAACAACCTCTTCAGTAACTTCCATACCAAACATTCCAGCAAATATGCTTCTCATATAATTCACTGCATGTTCCATATTTTGCATTTCCGGTGAAGAATAATACCCACCTCTTGCATTCATTAGAATAATCTTTTTCTCTGGCATTAAGTAGACCGGCGAACCATCTGGACCGTATTTGAATGTATAACCCGCTTCATCAATGTAGTCAATAAATGTATGAAGTTTAGCAGGAACTGTTAAGTTCCACAACGGGAAAACAAATACAACTACATCTGCTGTAGCAAATACATCTTTCGCTTTTTGTTTTGCAGCTAGAAGGCGTTGTTCTAATTCCGATAGTTCTTCGCCACTTTGTAATTTACCGAAAGCATTGAACAATTCCTGCCCAAAGTAAGGCATATCTTCTTCAAAAACATCATAGACAGTTACATTAAGATTTTTTGCATCATTTATAGACTCCATAAAGGTTTCATACATTTTACTAGATACACCCTCTGGGCGATTATTTGCTTTAACTACTAATAAATTCATTTAATAAATCCTCCTAAATTCCTGTTCCCACAATAAAAGGGAATTGATTTTACAACTATTGCATACACAACACTTGTTGTATAATCAAATTATAGATATGATCTGTTCACCCCTCAAGCAACAAAATCTTCACTTTGTTGCATAAGCCACAAATCACGAAATATGTCTTATCATTCTGGAATGGAGGTATTTTAATGACTGAGGAAAACACGGATTTGCGTTCAATTCGAACAAGAAAGTTTATTATTGATTCCTTTATAGAACTCTTGGAAAAAAAGGATTTCAACAGTATCACAATCAGTGATATTACAAAGGGAGCCATGATTAACCGGGCAACCTTTTATCGTCACTTTCTCGATAAATATGATTTGCTTGAAAAAGTGATAAAAGAAGATTTACTGGAGAATGTACTAATGTAAACGAGCACATTATTCCGGATACACTTTTTCAAATTACTCCAGTCAATTTACCGAAATAATGTGCGTATTTTTTTACAATGTTTCCGATTATGCAAAATCTTGTTCGAATTATTTCATCTATATAGATAAAGAGAAATCCCCTAAAAAGGGGAATCTACTGGTATATAATCGTGCTTTTCTATTTTAATCTTATATATTTCATCTATGTGAAGGATAAAGCTAACATCATAATCTAAAGTAATAAACCAATCCAAATCCTTTTGTAAATGTGTCCGAAAGTACTTGTTTCGAATACGAAGCTCAAACGAATCGCCCTGACCCATCCAGTATGCTTGTTGCCCAATCCAGACTCTCCACTCTTGGTCGCGATGGTCAAATACTAATATCCCCCGTGATATCATAAACTGCTGTCCTCTATAGCCAACCTTACGATTTCTTCGTCAATTTGTTCCTTCTTTAACTGCGATCCAAACAGTAGACTATTGATTGTGAGTTTGTTGATGACACGTGGCCATCCTTGAGAACGTAAGGCAATGGCTTCTATTGCTGATTCGGTAAAGATGGGCATCTTCGCCCCAGCTATTTTCATATGATGATCGATGTATTTTGCTACTTCCTCCCTTGATAATGGCTGTATTTCAAATTTCGCGATTACTCTTTGAGAAAGCGGACGATGGTGAGTTAAGGTTAATCGCGTCTTTAAATGTGGCAACCCCGCCATAATTAAGATAAATGGGTTTATAGAATCCATTTGAAAATTAAATAAAATTGCTATATCCTGTAAAAAAGCATCTTTTGCCATATGCATTTCATCTAATATAAACACGGGAGTAATTTTTCGTTCTCCTGCCATTCGCTCAATCCCTTGTTGAATTTGCCGAAAAAGATCTACCTTACGAAACTTCGGCTCTTCTCCTAGGCCATAGACTAATCCTCGATAAAAATCCATTACACCGCCTGTTGAAAGGGGGAAATAGACGACATGATAGAGGGAAGGATTCAATGATTTCTTAAAAGTACGCAAGGTAAATGTTTTTCCTGCTCCAGGGTCTCCCGTAATAAGTCCAATTCCTTTTGATTGCTGTAAATACTTTAATGCGCTCAATGCCCCATGATAATCCGATGAAGGAAAAGCGTCTGAAGGTCGTAAATCCTTTGAAAAAGGAGTTTGGGCTAAGGAATAAAAAGATTTATACATGATCTCGTTCCTCCTTCTGTTCTTCTACTTGAGATACTGAAAAGGGAGAACGGACTCGTTTTACATATGCATTATCCTTCATAGATACAGGCGTGGCTTCTGCTACCTTCTTATCATCTTCAAATATATAGACCCCATGTTCATCCAATCGCACATCGATGGAAGATCCTATAAAACGAGAAGGAACTTCGTAAAGGTGCTTATTCAACGTAATGGTCGAATCCGCCTTTACCTTTCGTTGTTCCCGTTTCAAGAAGATGGTGTCCAGAATGGATGGATCCTCCAGATAGGTGATATTTTCAAGTTGTGCGTGAAACATTTCATGTGGGGTTCTTCCTTCTAAGGACGCATGTACCCTTCGATGATAATCTTCTTCTAACCAACGCCAAAACCTTTCATTTAATTCCTCTAGTGAATGAACTGGGTTGGCCTGCAATAAAGGATAAAACCTTGTTTGAACGGTTTTAAAGAACCTTTCAATTTTCCCTTTGCTTTGAGGATCATACGGTTGTGTGTGAGCCAGAGTGATTCCAAGCTGAGCACACGCATATTGAAGCGTTTCGGATCGATAGATCTTGCCATTATCCGCATAAATAATGGTTGGTTTTCCTCTTCTGATTAACGCCTCTTTGGTTACGACTCTTAATCCATCGAATTTCTCGGATGAGAAGAACTCTGCATACGGAACTAGGCGCGAACAGTCATCAATATAAGCAATCAAATAAGTTTTTTTGCTTTTTCCATTGATCCGAACGTATGGGCCATGGGATAAATCGGCCTGCCATAATACATTTACTTTGTCATGGGCGAACCTTTTTCGTTCCGGGCTTGCCACGATACTTTTCCCTACAAGATTGTGTTTTTTGAGTAATCGGTTTATAGTAGAGTAAGATATTTGTTTTTTTGTGATCTCTCCTTTCTCCAGAAGTTGTTCGTAGAAGACACTGACTGGCATATGGAGAGATTTTTTTCGTATTTCAAGAATTTGATCTAGATCATCGGGTGAAAGTCTTCTAGAATTCCCTCGATCCATCCGTTTTTTCGGCTTTAGTGCTTCAAATCCATTTCGTTGATAATGAAGCAGCCATTCTTTTATTGTTTTTACGGCAATTTTCCGTTCTCCGTAATAAGGAATAGAATGAATTTTCCCCTCTAATCCTTTCAAATATTCATTTGAATCAATTTGTCCATTAAATAATGGGGCAATGAGCCCATATCGAAATAAAGCTACTTGTTCACGTTCTTTTTCATTCATGGAATCTTCCTCCTTTTAATAGAAGGACAACCGGTTATCCATGATTCCATTCTACTTTCTCCGACATTTTATGACGATGAAAAAAGTATGTGGGATGAATAATATTTTCATATCTCTCCATTTTTGATAGAATTAATTTGCCATAAGGTATTTTGAAAAATGACCCCAGCTCCTTCGTAAGAAGGGTGATTCGCCAAAATCAAGGATCATTTTCATATATTTTATGGCTTCCTTTTTATATCACCTGACATTCCGATCACTCGCCCTAGACTAACAAAGAAACTATGGACCCAATTCACATTCTTAAGATAACGATTCAGATGAAACTTTAGTAGCTGACGGCTGCCATTTGATTTTTTCCCCTCCAGATTTTGAAGAACCCGCCCTAAAATAGTATGTATAGTATGTTGGTAGTACGGAATAAGAAAATCAGGAAGAATCGAAAAATTCGCTTCACAGTGTAAACATTTCATACGACAAATTGGGATTCTAATAGAAAACTCCTCCGTAACCGCATACCGCCAGTAATAACCGTTCCGATGTAGATTTCCAGGAGAGGGGCATTTACAGTTTGGGCACTCTTCAAACAAAGGAAATTCGTTCTTTTTTCCCTTTGCCTCATACTCTATTAATTCAATACCAAAATCATGCGGAATGATCATAAAAAAACTCCTCCCAACTAATATGCAAAAAATTTAGCACATTCTGTCGGAGAAGTATATAGATTAATCTGGAGGAATTTGAAAAAAATATTTGGTTTTTGGAGGAAATAAAGTGGCTATTTACAGTACTAAAGGAATTGTCGAATAATGAAGAGTTCAGCGAGGAAATGCTAAAGAGTTTGTTCTTATCTATTACTACATTCCATATGGGCTTATCAACCCGATGTCAAAGAAGTTATCATGATATGAGCGTGAATATCGAAGCCATTTTAAAAAAGGAGCTTGAACAGATTATTTTTCATTTACTATTAAAGAAATATAAGGATCAAGGTGATGAAAAGTTAAGAATGAACTCGACCATGTTAAGTTGGATGATTTACGGAGCTTCAATTGATTGGAAAGAGAACAGTAATAAATCACCTGAAGATTATTTTGAAGATGCAAGTTTGTCTATTAGGCAATTATTAAAGAATGAAATAGTATAAAGTTTCTTTAGTAAAAAGGCGTTACTCCAAGTGGATATAACGCTTTTTGCTCTTAATACAGCAATTTTTACAGTCTGGATAACAATTATATCGGATATTTGAAGCATTATTAGACCAGTAATTATTGAATCAAAAAGACTGGATCACTATTAGACCCAGCCTGGTTTCGTATTTATTTTACGATTGAAATAACTGATTGAATAAGACTGCCCGCTGCTCTTCCCACTTCCTTTACCGTTTGGATACCAACTATAAAGCAGTTGGGAAGAACTTTTTAGCATGGGAAAGAGGAAAATAACAGCTACATATATTAGAAGAAAGATAAGGAAGCAAGGGTAAAGCCTTAACTATTATTCTCCCGTTTCGGCAAATCGTTTAATTTTTTCACCAATTTCATCACGAACACGTTGGAAAACAGCCCATTTTTCTTCTTCCGTTCCTTCTGCTTTTGCAGGGTCATCAAATCCCCAATGTTCCCGTTTTACATTAGGCGGTGTAACAGGGCATTTATCTTTCGCATCACCACAAAGAGTAACAGCTAATTCAGCGTTGTTTAGTATTTCCGGTTGGATAATATCAGAAGTTTGGTTTGATATGTTAATTTCCACTTCATTCATTGCTTTAATCGCATTCGAGTTCAGTCCATGTGCTTCAATTCCAGCACTCTTTACTTCCCATTCATCTTGATTTAAGTATTTTTTTGCCCATCCTTCAGCCATTTGGCTTCGGCAAGAATTCCCGGTACATAGAAAGTAGATTATTTTTTTAGCCATAACTCATTCTCCTTTAGAAAAATAGTAATGAAATAAAGAGTCCAATTAACGTAATAAATAGGATAGGTATCGTTAGGACAATACCGGTTTTAAAGTATGTTCCCCATGATATTTTCACACCTTTTTGTGATAAAACGTGAAGCCATACTAATGTGGCAAGTGAACCAATTGGAGTGATTTTGGGACCTAAATCCGATCCAATAACATTTGCATAAACAAGGCTTTCTCTTATTAAACCTGACGTATTAGTTTCCGAAATTGCTAAAGCATCAACCATTACAGTTGGCATATTATTCATAACCGCAGATAATATAGCTGCAAGAAAGCCCATTGAAACAGTAGCAATAAACAATCCTTCCTCAGCCACATTTTGAATCACACTTGCCAAGACGGACGTGAGCCCCGCATTCCCTAATCCATAAACAACTACATACATTCCAATCGAGAAGAACACAATATTCCAAGGGGCTCCTTTAATCGCCGCCTTCGTATTGACCGCTTCACTTCTTCTAGCCATTAGAATAAAGAGTATCGCAATAATCCCTGCCACAATGGATACAGGAATATTAATGAATTCGCTAGTAAAGTAACCAATTAGTAAAACTGCAAGAACAAACCATGAAAGGTTAAACAATTTTTGGTCTTTAATAGCTTCTTCTGGTTTTCTTAATTTAGATAGATCATATGTTTTAGGTATACTTTTTCTGAAATAAATAAGTAGAACTGCAATAGTTGCAATTAGTGAAAAAATGTTTGGAATAATCATTCTCGAAGCATACTCAAGAAACCCAATTCCAAAGAAATCAGCAGACACAATATTTACCAAGTTACTTACTACAAATGGTAGTGAAGTTGTATCGGCAATAAAGCCACTAGCCATAATAAACGGAGCCACCATTTTTTCTTTAAAATTCAAGTTTCGAACCATGGCAAGTACAATTGGTGTTAATATTAATGCAGCCCCATCATTGGCGAATAGGGCAGCAACAATAGCACCTAAAATACTTACATAGGCAAACATTTTAATTCCATTTCCCTTTGCAATCCTCGCCATATGTAGAGCAGCCCACTCAAACAAACCAATTTGATCTAATATTAATGAGATAAGGATGATTGCAACAAACGATAATGTTGCGTTCCAAATAATGTCTATCACTTCTAAAACATCACTAAAACCGACAACTCCTACTAAAAGGGCGATGATTGCCCCACCACAAGCGGACCAACCAATATTTAATCCTTTAGGCTGCCAAATTACTAGGACTAGAGTAGCTACAAAGATTATGATTGCAAGTATAAGCGTTGTTGACAAAATAATACCTCCAAATTTAACAACAAGAAATTCGTGTACCTTTTTCTTCAAGTGCTTTTAATTTATAATCTTGATTAGGTAGTTGATCAAGAATGGGTTTAATAAATTGATAATACTCGTTTCTTTTATTTACTGAATAAAATATCCATTGTCCTTTCCTTTCTTCCGTAACTAATCCTAAATCTTTCAATTTACGTAAATGTTGGCTGATAGATGGCTGACTAGATTGAAATATTTCAACAAATTCACAAACACAACAAGCCTGATTATCTATTAACTTCATCATTGTTAGCCTTGTTTTGTCGCCAAGCAATTTTAAAATTACAGCAGCATTCTCCATTTCGATGGTTGTTTGCAACACCTAATTCCCCCCTTGCAATTCTAAACCTATATAATCATATAACTATATACTTATATGTTCAAGTAAAAAAATATCAAACTCACTTTCCTTCCTCTTTTAAACCCTCATACGCATTTGTAAAACGTTCAAAAGAAATGTTCCCAAGTGTTTTTTTGTCTTTCTGAAATAGACGCTCAAACGTGATTTCCTTTGCCTTTTCTAAGGTGCATTTTCTACTACTCATAATTAATTTAAGATATGCTATGAAGTATTCTTTACTTAAATTACCACCATTATTAATAAGCATCAATATGACCTCCATAAAAGGGAAAGTTATTCAACTCCCCCTTCTGATTACACAATTTTAGCAGCATGAATTTGAACTACAAGAAGCGTTCGTTACTTTAAGATTCGTACTACATACACCCGTTTCAGGTAATTCTAACTCGACCTTCTCAGAGGCTCCATAATCTCCTGATAAATATGCCACTACAGACCGAACCTGCTCATATCCTGTCGCCATTAAAAATGTTGGTGCTCGACCATAACTTTTTGCTCCAACGATATAAAAATCTTTTTCGGGTTGCCGTAATTCCTTTTCCCCATGAGGACGTACCGTTCCACAACTATGAATATTCGGATCAATTAGTGGTGCAAGAGCCTTAACACTTTCTGTTGCTGTATCAATGCTGGTCCTTACTTCCCGAAGTATTGAAAAATCTGGACGGTTCCCAGTATTAACAATCATTTCATCTATATCTGAATAAGTTTTTAAGTCACCCTTAGTCTCCCCTACTAGCTCGATTTTTCCATTTTTACCTTTAACGTATTGAATCATAAAAGGAGTAATAACTTGAACTACGCCAGAATCCACTAATTTGTGTATACGACTTCCTAAATCACCTCTCGCCTCGAGAGCATCCAGTTCCTCGCCTCCGTAAGCATTTTCAACCCTCTCTTTTCTTAAAACCCATACTATTTCTGTTGCGGGGTATTCATCTTTTATTTTTGCTAACTCTAATAATGAATTGATGGCAGAATGGCCACTTCCAATAACAGCAACACGTTTATTTAGATAACGGTTTTTCTCTACCCCTAGAATATCTGGGATGCCATAGAAAATTTGATTTTTTATTCCCTCCTCTCCTTTTAACCAAATGCCGTTTGAATTTGCTGGATTAGGATTACCCCAGGTTCCAGTTGCATCAATAACCGCCCTCACCTCAAACTGTTTAAACTCCCTATTTTGCTCAGCAATAATCACAAAAGGTTGTTTTTCCCGATTAGCCGTTTTCATTTTATCCATGCTTTTTCGGCTAATTGAAAGAACCTTTGTATTAACAAATAACGAATTTTTAATTTCAGGGGTATTTGCTAACGGCTTTAAATATTGCTCAACTAAGTCTTTCCCAGTAGGTAATTCATTTAGGTCTGGCTCATTCCAATCTTGTTTTTTAAGAAGTTTAGATGCAAATTTATCAATGTTATATCTCCAAGGAGAAAATACTCGAACATGGCCCCATGTTAGGATATTCGCCCCAACTTGAGATCCAGATTCTAAAAGAATAAATTGTTGATTATATCTTACTAAATGGGCTGCTGCTGCAAGACCTACAGGACCAGCCCCAATAATTGCAACGGGTAAATGTTTGCTTTCTCCATTATTAGTATCTTTCAATTCCTTTTCAGCTTGACAACAGGTCGGTTTGATTTCTATCCATTCCATTTTCATCTTTCCTCTCTTTAAATTTTTATAAAGAAGATTACTTCGACTTTGTAATTGAGATATTTGCTGTATGTAAAACACTGAAGCATAGATTAACACGTTGTATCTAATATTTTTTCCATTGCCATTACATCTACAAATTTGCCATCAAGAACTCCTTGATTCTTAAATACCCCAACTTGGCGGTACTGCAATTTGTTATATAATCCTTGACCTAAAAGATTGAATGGGAAAGTAAATAAAACCAACTTATAAAAATCGTGATTCAATGCTTCTATTTCAAGTTGTTTTAGCAATTTTTGACCAGCCCCCTTTCCTCTATAGTCACGATGGATATAGACAGAAATTTCACCTACTCCTTTATAGGCATCTCTTTGATTATAGGGACTTATGGCTGCCCATCCGACGATGCTTTTTTCTTCATTCTCTGCGACTAACCCAACGTATCTCCCTTGATGATTGTTAAACCAAGAATGGATATAGTCTTGATCTTTCTTTCTAGTTTCGAGTGTGGCAACCCTGTCAACTATTCCTTGATTGTATATCTCGAGAACTTCTATCAAGTCTGTCATTTCGACCTTTCTAATGATCATTAAGTACCCTCCTTTAATTGCTATTATCAACACTTGACAAAGTCAAATATTTTCTTAAAAGAAAACCACTATTTATTTAGTGGTACAACAACCAGAACCAGATCCATCATTCATCTTCATGGCACTCAGTAAGATCTGTAAACTATCTATAACCTGATTCTGTTTATCATTTGGAATAAACCCTAAAATCTGCCCAATGTATTGATTCATTTGACCGGAGATTTCGTTTGCTTTTACTTGACCTTTTTCAGTAAGTAATAAAACAACATAACGTCTATCGTTAGGATCAGGGGTTCGAGAAACATACCCTAATTCCACCACTTTATTGATCTGCCTACTTAGCATTCCGGTATCCATAGATAATTTCTCGGCCAGATCAATTAAGGAAATGCGGGGGTTTTTATCCAATTCATATATAATGTGACTTTGCAGGACTGTTATTCCGCAACATTCTGAACCTTCACGCTGTAACAAACCAAAATCACGAACCAATTGTTGAAGAATCTCTCTGATCTCAATTGCTTCATTAGAACTAATCATTTCTGTCACCTCAAAGTAAATGATACAATCAATAATTGACTTTGTCAATCGTTAATTAAGACTTTTGAAAGGAGATTGAGCGAAAAAGGTACAAAACCCAATGGGAACAGGGTTAAATACAGCTACACATCTGAACCAAATATCTTCCTAAAATTAGTCTCCAAAAATTCTGCCATTTTAGTAGCCTGAAAAGCCCATTTCTGCCCCTTTGTTTCAGGATAATAAACAAATCCTCCGTTATCAATATCAAGAATCTTTTTAAACCTTTGTGGGTAAAGAATACTTTCCTTTATCCAATCTGATTTTTTATTTATACGTTTTTCAAGGTCTTTCATACTCCAATAGACACCTAACAATTCACTCTGTTTTAATTCTTCATATTCAACTTTTGTTATAATCACCATATCATCTGGAATTGTTATTACAATTTCTGCATGTAGTTTTTGCAAGAATTCAACCACCCATTATATATCTTTTTATAAATAAGAAAAAATATTTCTTGTTCTCTCCCCATATATACAAAAATCCCTCCATATTAAGGAGGGATTTTTGGCACATGAGAAGTCGCCCGTACTTCTCAAATTTTGAAATATTACATCTTTGAGCACTCGTCTCAAAGTATTTTGTATTAATATTATATTCAGCTACATTAATTTCATTCATTATTTTGATTAAAATAGTACAGGGGACTCACACGTAGCCCCCATTTGAATAATTTTACATCTACCCCACTCGTGAGTAGCTATTTTGTACCTTTATAATAACATAATACAATAGATCTGTCTAATATATTTTTAGTAAATACATTAGCTTCCCAAAATGCTTAATTCCTCTATCTTTCTTTCCTTTTCTGATAGTTCAGATTCTAATGTATTAATTTTACTTTTTAGCTTTTCTATGTACACCAATTTGTCATCCAACATATTATTTATTGTAACGTAATAATGCTTTACATCAAGGGCGATAGCTATAGCTTCGTCAACTCTCTTCATTTCATCCTTGCTCAAGGAGGAAATATATTCACCTAGTCTTGATTTACTAACACATACTATATTTCCTAATAAGACATTTCCGTCAAGAATTAAATTACCATCCCCATCAAACTTGTCCGAAATCGGGATTACAACAGGTAAGGTAGAAGAAGTATGAGTTATTGGAGCAACAATTACATTGGGTGAAGTTGAATTTGCGTCATCTCTTTGCAATATGACACAGGGTCTTTCTTTAGATTCTTCACTTCCTACTCCATAACCAAGATTACACTTGTATACCTCACCACGCTTAACTACTCTTTTTTTGGCTCTATAGGCAATACCATCTAAAAATAGTTTTGTTTTCAGCCATTCTAAGTACCTTTGAGCCTTAGATCGGATTAACCCCCGTATTTTGGACAGTATTTCTCTTAATCTCACTTTATCTTAAAATTACATTCTTTTTCGTTTCCTTTTGTCCTTTTGAGATCATAGCCATTGCTTCCATTCCTTCAAGGGTAAAGGCTTCGCCCGACTATCGTCGCCCTTGATTCCATTCCAGAAATGGCTGAAATAACTTTTGGGACAAAAGGAAGAAAAAATGGAAGGGGCGATTAAACCCGTACCCCTTTGATTTTCACGTTTTCACATTGTTGCTGTTCATAAAACTCATTTGGCGATAAGTCTAAAATACTAGAATGCATGCGTCTTTCGTTATAAAACACCATAAACTCTGCGACTGATTCATAGGCTTGTGCATACGTTTCAAATTGCCATCTTGATAAACAATCATCTTCAAAATTCTATGAAAAGACTCAATGTGAGCATTCATATTTGGCGTTTTTGGTGGAATTCTTTCATGTTCTAGTGTATTTTTTTACAAAATTCTTCAAAGGTATGGGAGATAAACTGTGGTCCATTGTCTGTGCGAATCACAGGTTTTCCCTTTCATTTATCTGCTGGCGCTTGAATAATGCCCGCAAAAGAGTTTGTTTTAGGTCTTTTGCTGTGCAAATTAATCCCATATAGTATTCGACAATACTACGATCATACACATCGATGATGGACAATACAAAGAAGAATCGGTCTTCACCTTCGATGTAGCCATATTTAATGTCAATTTCCCATAATTTGTTCGAACTTTTAATCGTCCGATTTCGTGCTAGTTTTCTAGGGTATGAGACTTTCTTTTGCCGTTGCGGGCGTAAAATATCAAGTTCTTTGCACAACCGGTAAACTTTTTTCTTGTTAATGATAAGATGGTATTTTCGACGAAGTAATTTTGTTAATTTACGATAGCCATAGTTGAAGCCATCGCCTGCAATTTCTTCAAGTAGGTATTCTTTGATTTGTTCGTCAGATACCTTTTAGCCGTCCTCTTTGATGGAATAACCGGGTGCTGGCCGTCCCTCACTTACTTTCTTCTCTTCCACACGATAGTTCTTTTGATAATAGTATGTGGATCGAGAAATACCAATGATTTTCAGCACTTTTTTGATCGGGTAGCCTTTTTGAATCCAACGATCGGCTACTTCAAGTTTTTCAGCAAGTGAGGGTTTTTCTTTTTTATAAGATCTCGTAGAATGGCGATTTCAAGGTCTTTTTCACCTAATATTATTTTTAGCTTTTCATTTTCCTCGGATAACTCTTTAGAATCAATATCTGGCAGCACAGTAACATCTACTTCACCGTATTTGCCATCTTTATATTCACGAATCCAACGACTTACCATGTTCGGATTCAGTTCGTATCGACGTGCTACTAACGAATTATTGCCTGTCTCAGTGGCTTCTTTTACGACTTGTAATTTGAAATCTTTTGAGTGTTTTGTTCGTTTCATTATGTCAGCCTCCTTGGTACATTAAGTAGTATAATATTTATTACTCTTACTGTCCAAGTTCATTTAGGGGCTATAGAGATTGAACCCACTTGAGTTCTCCGAATACTATAGCGGGCACACCATTTTTCCAATTCCCCTTAATTTTACCCATACTTAACCAAAATCTTTTTTTGACCTGTTCATTTAACTTAATGCTGAAACTATTATAGGGATATTTCTTATCAGAATTTAGCCATATTTCGTTATCCGAACTTTGAAGATATCCCCAAAAGAAACCTTGAACACCATTTTGTTGTTTAGTAACTCCATCCCAAGAACTGACCATTTTTTCAAGAGGAATTATCTTATTATCTATTTCCAATGAAAATCCTTGCTTATCAAGATTATTATTTATAGCACAGTCTAATATCCTTTTAAGCGTCCATGTTTTCTGTACAGTTTTTGTCGGATCTTTATCATAAATATTTTTACTATCACCTGTTTTTCCAAAAACATCAGATTCTTCGTTATCATCTCCAGCAAGAGAAGCGTTACTAAAGTAATCCTTAAACAAGATTCCTATATCATTTGTATCTGCCTCTCTTTTATTTTGAGATACTCTGTTCTCCTTTTTATTTGAAGAAGTATTCGACTTCTTTAAATTACAGTCTATATCATGCTTTGCTGAAAAACAGGGTTCCTTACCATCTACTGATTTTTTTCGAAACCAAGCATCTTTTCCACATTCTCTACAAATAATTAAACCCTTTAATTCTAGTTGTTTTTCTTCAGACATATTTTGAACTTGATAAGCCGAATAAATTTGTCCTGTTTTCTTATGCTTAACTACGTCCATACCTAATCTCTCCAAATATCAATTAATAGCGGTTGCGGTTGAGGAAGAATCTTTGCATTTCTAACTATGACTCTATTAAGATTATACCATTACCCGATTTATAAGAAACTCAATAATGAGTCCTTACTACAACTTAGTTCATACACTAACTTTGATTACAGGCCTATTCTAACCCTAATTTTACCCCTGTTTAAGACAAAAAGACCCGAAGGGTCTATTATAATGAATATTTTTCTTCTGCATAGTGAATAAATTTTTCAACGGTCCATAATCTATTCTGATATTTTGCTGGATATAATGAGTGGTAGGGCTTAGGTACAACTAACGTAACTTTTTCATCTGCCATTTCATCTAACTGGTTAGGGGATATTCCCTGTTGAAGTGTCAATAAGTGTTTCTCATCGATTCTGTTCGCTTCGTTCAGAATCTGTCTCCATCTATCCTTACAAGTAGTTTTCGCACCTAGAAAAATTAAGTCGCTATCAAGGAATGACTTATCAGCATAGGCTGCATTTGATGGAAGTAAGAAATCAGGCTTTTTATTACCTTCAGACCGACCGGGATGGCTAAACGGAATACGATAAGAAGAAAATAAGAAATCAACATGATGTTCCAAAGACTTTCCTGCTCTACTCTTTCTTCGATTTAAGGCACTACTAGCAAACGCAATTAGTGGATCAATATCATCATAGGATAAATTATTTTTATACAAATTTCTTTCAATTGCTCTAAATACACTGTATTCAGTCTTTACCCACTCAAGAATCATAGTATCGGGTGGAAAACTTTTCTTTTTATATACATGGTAATGTATTTGTCTGGCTAATTCTGCAAGTTTAATTGTTTCAGGGAAGTCCTCAAACACATAGACTACTTCTTCTATTTCCTTTTCTAACTTTTTAGATAAATCTATGTCCTTAACTTTTCCCCCATTGTAAACCGCGTTATTGTCCATAAGGGACAGGGAGAAGGAATCTATGAATTTTTCAATCTCATCTTCAGTATCTAAAATATAGACTTTGAAGTTCTCTTGATCCATCGGCATGAAGATAATCAAGTTACCCACTTGTTCTGCTTTCTCAAATGGTGAATTGGTCCAAAAACGAGTAATACGGTATTCGTTTCTTGTCCCTCTGCCATAATATATTACACGGCTTTCATATGGATAATATCCGTCAAGGTGAACTTTAATGTATTTGTCTTTGTTTTCTCCTTTTACACCTTTTTCTTCAAAGAAGATATTCCATGCTTGTTTTGCAATGTAAAGCCCTACTTGATGGGCACCTGTTAGATCTACATCATTTGCAGATATGAATTTACAATAAAAGCGACCAATAGACTTGGCCGCCTCAATTGCATTCGTGAGTTTTTCTGACTCATTTTGTTGCATACTCGACTCGACCCTCTTCCACGACTTGTAGTATTTCTTCACGCTCAATTGCTTGTACCATCTTTTCAGCAATCAGCCGAACAACAGGTACTGCAACGCTATTACCGAACTGTTTGTAAGCAGCAGTGTTACTTACTACAATCTTAAACGTTTCTGGAAACCCTTGCAAGCGCGCACATTCGCGTGGGGTCAGTCTTCTTGGATTTTTTCCCTCTCCTTGAGGAATGAGAATCTCACTTCCATCCTTATAGTATCTTGCACTTAAAGTTCTACTGTAAGAGTTTAGATCAGCAAGGCCGTAGCCAAATCCATTTCCCTTTTTTGCATGTTTTTCTTTATATGCTTGAAGATAATCCCAAAGTTTATCCGATAAGGTGTATTTTTCGTCTACATCTTCCTCTAGAATTGTTTGTAGAGAAGGACCTTCTTTAGGAACCTGAGGAAATTCAAATTTCAAAGGCTTTTTAAAGCCTACAATATAAATACGTTCACGGTTCTGCGGTACTAGTCCTTTCGCATTTAATACCTCTGAATAAACTGTATAACCTAGTTCTTCTAATACATTAATTATTACCTTAAATGTTTTACCCTTATCGTGACTTCTTAAATTCTTTACATTTTCCAGTAGAAAGGCTTGAGGCTGTTTTTCTTTTATTATTCGAGCAATATCAAAAAATAGAGTCCCTTGTGTCTCGTCTAAAAAACCATGCTGCCGTCCTAATGATTGCTTTTTAGAAACTCCTGCAATACTAAACGGTTGACATGGAAAACCTGCAAGCAATATATCATGATCAGGAATTTCTTTTTCATTTACACTTCTAATATCACCAACTGGTTTTTCACCGAAATTTGCTTCATATGTTTCCTGAGCCTTCACGTCCCACTCACAACTAAAAACACAATGTCCATAGGGTTCAAAGGCAGTTCTAATACCTCCGATACCAGCAAACAAGTCAATAAATCTATATAACATATTCCTCACCTCCGAACACTTGTCCTAATGGGATAATTATAACAAAGTTTGTAGTTCTTTTGTTGATTTTCATGCTATAATATTTAAGTTACTTTTTTACAATACCCTCTAGAACGAGGTGAAACAAGTGGCAAATGTATTTATTTATTATAATTCAGATCAAAGCGAAAGTACCGAACAGGCGGTTCATCGTGTCAACGAATTGATACACAATTTAGAGATCCACCATGTAATTTTAGGAGTGTTTTTAGATTTCTTTAATCAAAGCACCGAACTAATGGAATTACTCAACTCTCCTCTTTCAGAAATTGATTACATATTTACAAATAAACCTATTGTTAACGAATTTGATAAAGAATTAATAATTCAACTTTCAAGAACTGAAAAGTTTGAAATAAGATATTTTGATGAAATGTAGCATAATAATTTTTAGCAAAAAAAAGAATTACCACTGGACTGATTCCAAGAAGCAATTCTTTTTTGTTTCATTAGAAGGACCCTTCAATTAAGGTATTGATATTCTCACTAGTCACCTTTTATTTCACTGAAGGTTTTAACATTGTAATAGTTCCATACCCATCTGCCACTTGATATTATAACTAGAAAGGTTTATAAAGTTCCTTTTTTAAATAACATTTAATAAATAATCAACCTCAATGGCTACATCTGAATGGATGTCCTGCTTTAAAATTGAAAATTCCAAATTATAAGAGCGGCATAGCCTTGAGAAATACTTGAAATTCTCCCAACTCCCTAATTCTTTAAAGTCATAAAGAATCACTCTACTAAAAAGTAGTACGATCAATAAACTTGAAAAATGATTCTAGTAACCCAATATCATCCAATAGATACATACTTGATTTCTTATTAAAATATTTTGCATGGTCTTCCAATGCATCAGCAATATAATGGTAGTCACCAAAGTCAAAAGTAATCCCCAGATAACGCATACTATCACCCCAGTTTGTTATTTAATGAAAGTATAGCGCGAATCTAATCATCTTCAAGCATTACTATTTTCTCTTATGAAATGAAATAAATTATAGATTGGATTTTTGGCTTTTTACCACCGACTGAAAAGACCAAACAGTTGAATAACTGTCTGGCCTTATTCAATAATATAGGCATACACAAGAAAGCGGTCTAAAACCAAAGAGGCTATTTGGAAAGCCCTAAGGGGAAAGGGGTTTTCCTGACACTGTATATTTCCTTATTCCCTTTTAAATCCCTTGTATTTTTGAAAATATTTTTCAATCTCTTTTCTCTTTTATTCAACCTCTCATCAATAGACTGTCCAAAAATAAGACTCATATCTTTATCCGGAGTAGCATTGATGGTTAACATATCCTTACACTATATTCAGCAGCCAATAAATTACCCTTCCCCCATAATAAAGATTCCAACAATAAAGGACTAATTCAATGAAGGCTAGAAATCCTTGAAAGTTGGAAAAAGAGGAATAAACTAGAATTAACAAAAAAGAAGCCTATAGTTTGTTTTTTGTTAAAAATAATATTTAAATGGGGGTAAAATTATGCAAGAAAATGAACTTAAACATGGATCAATTTTCACACATGCTTTTAATTTTTCAATGATAGGCACTGCGGTAGTTGATCCAATCGGACGAACCCCCTCTGTTAGGATAGATGTCGTAGACAACTTTAGTGTATAGTTTAATTAACACACGGAGGTTGATCGACATGAAAAGTAGAAATGGAATACGTTATTCGCAGGAACAAAAAGAAGCAATTGTTAAACGCATGATGCCACCGAATAATGAATCAGTGGCGAAAATTGCGAAAGAAGAAGGTATTACAGAAGTGACGTTGTACAAGTGGCGTAAGGAAGCGCGCACAGCTGGTGTAGCAACACCAGGAAATGGACAAACAAGCGATAAATGGAACAGTCAAGATAAGTTCTTGGTTGTGATGGAGACTTTCGCCATGAACGAGTCGGAGATAGCAGAGTATTGCCGTAAGAAGGGACTGTATCGTGAACAGATTGATGCATGGAAAAGTGTTTGCCTTCAGGCAAATGGTCAGGCATTCGATCAAGCGAAGCAATTGAATGGAGCATTGAAGGAAGAACAAAAACGTGCCAAACAATTAGAAAAAGAACTACAAAAGAAAGAAAAGGCGCTGGCTGAAGCTGCGGCATTATTACTATTGCGAAAAAAGGCCCAAGCGATTTGGGGGGACGACGAGGAAGAATGATTAGCCCATCAAATCGCGCATTAGTAGTTGAACTTATCCAAGACGCCAATCAAAATGGTGCGCGATTAGCGAAGGCTTGCGAGGAGCTTCATATCAGTGTTCGTACCTATGAACGTTGGGTGGCGGAGGGTGGAGTGAAGGTTGATCAGCGTCCACTGACGAAAAGACCCGTACCAAAAAATAAGTTATCTGAGAAAGAAAAAGAAGAAATACTAACGGTTGTCAAACAGGAAGAATACGTTGATTTACCACCGACACAAATCGTACCAAAGCTTGCGGATAAAGGAACTTATATTGCGTCAGAATCTACATTCTATCGTGTGTTACGTGAAGAAAAAATGCAACATCATCGTGGTCGTAGCCAAAAGCCTGGTAAAAGAATCCCCGAGAGTCATCTGGCAACATCGCCGAATCAGGTTTGGACATGGGATATTACTTGGCTTGGTGGGCCAGTGAAAGGTTTGTATTATCGACTCTACTTAATTCTCGATTTATTTAGTAGAAAGGTAGTTGGTTGGGAAGTTTGGGAAACAGAGGAGGCAAAACACGCTGAAACGCTCGTCAAAAAAGCAGTCATCAATGAAAAAATCCAAGGATCGCCACTCGTGTTGCATTCAGATAATGGTAGCCCAATGAAAGCCGAGACATTCATAAGTTTACTAGAGAAATTGGGCATTCAAAGCTCCTTTTCAAGACCGCGTGTGAGTAATGACAATCCTTACTCAGAAGCGATGTTTCGGACACTCAAATATCGACCAGATTTCCCACACAAAGGTTTTGCATCGCTTACAGAAGCAAGGAAATGGGCACAGCAATTTGTCCATTGGTACAACGAGATACACCTGCATAGTGGGTTGAATTTTGTGACGCCTGTACAGTGTCATACGGGCGAACACGTAGCCATATTGGAAAAGCGAAAAGACGTATACGAAGTAGCGAAGGCGAAGCATCCAGAGCGTTGGGCAAGAAGTACAAGAAATTGGGCACCAAATAAACAAGTAGCGCTCAATCCAATGAGAGATAAGGGGCAAACCGAAGCATTGAGGAAACCGTAATTCCCCATTTTCCTGGTGATTTGAATCGAAATCACGCTTTTCGTTTCGATTCAAATCACCAGGCCAGCAAGCGAAGCGCGGTAGCCTTGACTAAACTGGGATTCATCCAATCTATCAAAATACTAAAGTAATTAAATACGACAACTATATTGACAAACACCGCGAATCTTAAAGGTAAACCCGTCTTTAAGTCACATATTAGGATTTACCGAAAATGAATTAATCTCCTTAACTTTACGGGACATTACGTTTTCGGAGGATTTTGTAAAACTTGATGATTATATATCTCAACTCTTATTGGGAAAGATATCTTCTCATCAAATAGAAACAAGGCTTTTACATAAGCATAATTATGGGATTTGGACTTTATTAAGTATCTCATTAGTTCAAAGTAATGAAGGAAATCCCTTGTACTTGATCATTCAAGTGCAGAATATAACAGAACGAAAGAAAGTAGAGGAAAGATACTTTAACTTTATTGAACGGTCATCAGAGGCCATGATTATTATAAGCAACAGGAAGATACAATACATAAACGAAACAGGGTTAAAATTTTTGAATATTTCAGAGAAGGAAGAAATAATAGGTAAAACAGTTATTGATTTTATTCATCCAGATAAACGTAACATTTCCGTGAACTATATTAATAGAGTAGAAGCGGGAGAGACCATTTATCGTATAGAAGAAATTTTCGGTAGAGTTGACGGCAAATTTATTAATGTAGAGTTTACAGCATTCCCGGTTTATAACGGTGAGAAAAATGATATGCATGTCATCATGAAGGATATTAGTGAAAAAAAGAAAACAGAGTAAGCCCGAATTATAAAAAAATAAGCGTACCTTCTGGCACGCATCACAAATAGTCGTAAATCTTGATTTTTTTAATCGAATTTACGACTTGTTTCAGTTATTTGAGCATTTTTCCTTAATTGTTTTCGACCAGGGCATATATTGATCTAAAATTTCAGGGTTTTGTTGGATACCGAGATTGGGTAGATCCCTAAAAAGTTTCTTTATATATTCATAGAAATCAACGCCGTTACTTTTGGTAGTTTCAGCGATACTCAAACAGACGGCATTCGCTTTTGCACCGGCTTCACTTACACTAAAAAGCCAATTTTTTCTACCTATAACGTTGGGACGGATGGCGTTCTCGGCTGGATTATTATCCATTTCAATTCGCCCATCATTCAGGAATGCTTTGAGCCCATTTGCCCTGTTCAATGTGTATTCAGCTGCTTTTGCTAGCGCATTTTTTCCGTAAAATGGTGAGGTTTCAACCCAGTGAAGGAATTCCTTCACAATTGGCTTCGAATACTTTTGACGTTTTTTTCTTCGTTTGCTCGGAGACAAATGTTTAAATTGTCTTTCTAGCCGATATAAATCATCACAGTATTTCACACCGATTCTACCATTTTTGCTATCAGCTTTTAGCCAATAACGACGAACATGAGCCCAACAATTTGCGAAAATGACGCCTTCCAACTTATCATAAGCAGAATAACCATCACACACAATCGTTCCAGAAAAGCCTTTAATAAAACTCTCAAGGACAGATCGAGCTCTAGATAACGCGCTTTGAAAGAGAGTCATTATTGGCCCTTGGCTTGGCACGCTACGAAACACCCAATTATAAGCATTGGCTTGGCCAGATTTCCCATCGGATCGGTTGATAATTTGTCCGTATGTTTCATCGATATGTAAAACCGATTTAGCCATCATCAACTCTTTCATTCGTTCGTAAACAGGTAATAGCCAATCGTGTGCTGCGCGGATTACCCAATTCGAAAGGTTTTTATCATTGGTATTCAGTCCATAGCGATCCCACTCCTTTACCTGACGATAAAGAGGTAAGTATTGTGCAAATTTATCATAGATGACTTTGGCAAGTACGCTAGGACTTGCGATGCTACGCTGAATCGCTGGTTGTGGTGCTTTCCCGCGTTTGATTTGTGCTGGCTGTGATGAATCAACTTTGCAGCCTTTACATTCATACGCATGTTCAATGTGCTGTACTTTCATCATTTTGGCAGGAATAAATTCTGCTTCTTCACGTACGATTTTACTGCCAATTTCAATCATTCGCCCTTGGCAACAGTCACAGATTGTATTTTCCGGATGATAGTGGATAGCTTCTACTTCAATACCATCATGCAAGGAATCATTTCGCTTTTTCGATTTAACTTTTCGAACAACAGTATAAGAAATTGTCTGTTGGCTTTGTTCTTCTGTGTGCTCAGGTTCCCTAAAAGCCGGGTCATCATCAAATAATGAACCTTGCCCGTCTGGTGCGTTATATTTCGATTTTTCGGTTTTTGATCCATATAAAAGTTTAGTTAAATGGCGTACTTGATCGGTTAACGCTTCAATCTGTTTCGATAAGTCTTTGTTTTGTTGATTCGAATGAGCCAATTGATCTTCGAGAAGCCGAATTAATTTCTCGTTTTGACTTTCATCCTTAGAAGCGTTCCCCACATCATTCACCCACTTTTCGTCCACATAAGTTAGTTATATTATACCATTTTGAACGAGCTAAGTGAAGATGAAAACGGCTTTAAATCAGCGTTTTTCAATTAATTTAGAACACTCCTTTTGGTGACTTTTGAATAGCCTTTGGTTGCTGAATCGATAACCCCTCAAGTAGCCACCGAACCTCCTGCTGGGATAGTTTTCGCACCTCATTTTCGTCTTTTGGCCATTGAAGTTTGCCTTTATCCAAACGTTTATAAAGCATGGCGAAGCCATCACCATCGAAATACAAACATTTATACCGATCCTTACTCCATCCTGAAAATAAGAAAATGGAATCACCATATGGGTCCAGCTCAAAAGAATCCTGAATCAGTGTGGCTAATCCATCAATGCCTTTACGCATGTCAGTTTTTCCACAAATGATGTAAATGTTTTTAACACTTGTATAGTCGTGTTTCACAGATGTCTCAACTCCCTCATAACAGTTTGAATGATGTGCTCATCCACGCCGTTGTTGAAGGAAATTTCTATGTTTGCCGTTTTGATCGTGCAAGCTTTATTGGAAGAGGCTGTTGATGACGTGGATGAATAATAATCTTTATTTTTGGAATGTAATGTAACGGGGACAATTGTTAATTTTTGTTCTGGCATATGAAAAGCACCTCCTTAAATTGATACATTCATAGTACCAGGAGGCGCTGCTTGTTTATATGCGTTGTTTGATTGGGGGCTTACGATTGTTCTTAGGTCGTCTTCTGATTCCTCAATATCCACACTTTTCTTTTCAGGCATTCTATCTTGTAATGAAAATTGAAAAGCACTTTTGACAAGCTCTTGTAAGTCATTAATGGATTGATTCTTGGATACTCCATTTATAGCCTTTTTTGCCTTCTCTTTGGACAATCCAAGAAGATTAAGTCTGAATAGAGCCTCTTCTTTTATTTGAGTTATATCATTTGCTGCTTGATTCTGCTTCATCACCTTAATAAAATTGCTCTTTTCCATTCTTATTTTTTCATTCTCAAAGGCTTCTTCAAAAGGGAAATATATATCTTCATATTGTGAGATTTTACTAGCCTCACCGGATTTTAATGCCGCTAACATCGGTTGAACCAGCTTTAGATTATCCCT
Source organism: Heyndrickxia sporothermodurans (assembly GCA_016756695.1). Taxonomy (GTDB): domain Bacteria; phylum Bacillota; class Bacilli; order Bacillales; family Bacillaceae_C; genus Heyndrickxia; species Heyndrickxia sporothermodurans. The sequence goes on along the minus strand of CP066701.1, from coordinate 1,697,288 downwards.
TGCAACCTGCTGAATTAAAGGAACACTTAACACTTCCTTATTGGATGAAATAGCCCGTATTTGTGCTAGGACAAACAGCTTGAGTGCGATGTCGATGATCCCTTGACTTTCTAAATACATTACCTCAATGAATTCGCTAGAAAGTTCAACAGGGGTTCTAACCCATTGATAATCCCATATTGCCTCAAGGAATAAGTGCCAATACTCATCTTTTTCAAGTCTATCCATTACAAGGTCTCCTTGACCACTTCCTCTACGTGCTTGTCTGAATTCTCTTTGTAAAACACCCATTGCAGAAGGGGTTCCAATAAGTACAAGAGGAATGCCAATAGAATTACTAAGAGTCGTGAAAAAATTAAGCATTAGCTTTGATCCTACACCCCTTAAACTTAAATGCTGAATTTCATCAATTACTAAAATACCAAGCCCTATACTTGAGCAAACTTGAGTCATTATTGGCATTAATGTATTAACTGAAAGTTTATTAGAACGACCAAACTTATCAAAATAGCTGGTTCCCAACAATCCGTCTACTGTTATAAAGAACTGATTTACTAGGCCCTTAACTGAACCGTCATGTGGACATTCAAGCCTTAGCCATACTAATTGGGTGAAATTGAAATCCGTATTTCGATACTTTGAATGAATAATAGTTTGTGGCAATTGATCCAATATCTTTGCTATAGCTGTACTCTTTCCAGTACCTGATGGTCCAATGATAGTGAACCCCCTAGGAACTGAGTTATTGAACCAACTTTGATCCACAGAAGAAGTTATCTTTTCATGTCCTGAAACCAGCGATGCTGAATAAGAACTACTCAACGGATTTCTTGATAGATACCCCTGTCTTAGTAACCTGGATAATCTACTTTCAAGATCAAGGTGGTATGGTAAGACTTGAAACATTGAAAAGATCCTTTGTACTAAATGAAACCGATAATGAGAATCCAATTGACGCTCACTTTCATCAAAATGAGGATAATAACTTAATTTCTCAATAACCTCCTGCTTGGACAAGATGGGGGGAAGAGCTTCAATCAATGGGTTGTTTTGATACTCCTTGATTACTTGTTCACTGTAATGTGCTTTTGTAAACTGACTAACGTTCACGTTTTTCCATCCCCTTCTTCTGCATTCTCTTTAGCAATAAATAATTTTCATTATCCGCTGGGCCGCTCATTGGTATAACCTTTGATTGACTACCCCCTGTATCGTTGGATTCAGTCTTGGCTATTTCATTTTGCTTTTTACGAATAAGTTCTTGTTCTAATTTTCTATGGTTCTTTATATCTTTAATTCTTTTATTGCTACTCTCCTTTACCCCGCTTGACTTTGATTTCTTTTCTGCATCTTTCACGATTTTTTCAACTTCTTCTTTTAAATCAATCTTTGCTTTAAGCTGATCTTGTTTATGCTTTCTCTTTTGCAATTTTTCAGATTCATGCAGAAAATTTATATCGTCCATTGTTTTATTTTTGTACCTATACTGGTGTTCCAAAAGATGACATACTTCATATGATTTACTGTCTGGATTTTGAATATAAATCTGGCCTGCATTCCTTGGATCATAGACAATATCAACTTTCCAGCTATTTTGAAATCGGGCTTTTACAAACCACTGTTCCTTTAATGCTAATTCTGAACTATAAAGCATATTCCGAAAGCGAATTCCAGCTTCACTTACAGTTGCACTTCCAACTGGTAACATATGGAGCATCATTAAGTCTTTAGAAATTTTGCGTAATCGCCCAGCTCGATTTTTCATTCCCCATTCCCATAGTTTAATAGGAATTGGCTCAACCTCTTCCGTTATCATTTCTTCATCCCTGATAAAATTCTCCATTACATACTGATTATTGAAGTATAGAATGTATCTAATGATAATTTTTTTGAAATCGGTTAATGTTAATTTTCCGCTTAGGCGATGATCCCTTGTACCTCGTTTTCCAAAGTCTACATCAACAGCCCCTGGCAACATAGGCTTTACTACCTCATTCGTGAAGAGACCAAATTGCCTTTCTATAAGCGATTTAAGGTCCCCACGCCAACTTCCGGAATTTTCAATTCTTATATTTAGTTTTTCAGTTAGAAGGTTCGAAGCATTTGAAAGGAGTTCAGCACGGTCAGCAACGATACTATTCGGCAAAAAAGCAGCAGGCCATTCTTTTTCATTAATATCAATATCAAATTGCTTACAATACTCAACCTTATCCTCAACCATATTCATTAGAGCCATCCGTGCCTGTTCAAAATTCGGACCCTCTAATCCAATATGAAACCCTACTATCATTGATGACCAGACACATTTACAAAAATATAGGACTGGTCTTCCGATAATCCATTCTCTGTTAAACTCACTTACTAAATAAACATCAGCTACGGTAGCGTCAATCTGTATCTTCTCGCCCGGTGAACGCACCTCATTTTTTGAACTACCTAAAACTGGTCGGAAGTTTAAGTCAAAGTTTCGTTTGCCCGTTCTCCGGATGATTTCATGCGATAAATTCTGTTCCTTCCTTATCCAGTAAAGGAACTGATAGTAGGTTGGCAATTGTTCCGGTGCCTTTTCCAACTCCTCTCTGAAAAACTCCTTTATCATCTGCTCATAAGCAAATCTGACACTGACATTTTTCTTTGTCTGATAATATTTATTTGCTGTAAGTCGAAAGACCTTTTTCATTTCTTCATCAATATTGACCCCACTCCCAACAACCTCTTGCACCTTTCTTGGTCTACCTCGCTTTTTCTCACTGCTTTGCTTTTCTTGTCCCTTTCCACCTCTTTTATAGAAATCCGGCAATAAGGCAAATGGGTACATCCCCCTTTTCCAATATCTTTTCAAATACTTCACAACTGTCTTCTTAGTTATCCCCATTTCATTAGAAACTCTGTGTATAACTGAATTCCTTTCAATAGGATTCAGTAATTCCTTTTGTCCCACTTTAAGTAGTTTTGAAACAACTGCCCATGCTTTTTCTTGTACTTGTCTTGCCTTTTCAGATATATCCTTCTCAAAGACAATGACAGTCCAAGGATCTTTTTCAAGAATCTCAGCTTCACCACCTATTATCGAGTTTTCAACTTCATGTAAATCATTTGAAATGGGGAAGGAATTATCATAGATGTTTATTAGAAAGCAAAATTGACGGTTTTCATCAATGTAGACAATCCTTTCAACTCTTTCAGGATTATTATCATATTGAATCAGCATGTTTATAGAAAGCATCTAACCCCTCCTCTTGAACTAAAACATTTACTGTTGAGCAAGGCTGTTCTAAATTTATTGCCTTATTCATATCTACCTCCACAATTTTTCTAGCAAGTAAGTGCTTGAAAATTAGTAATCCTGTACCAACTTCAAATCCTATTTTTTTATCAAAGTGGAACAATAATTCTTTAATAGATTTATTTTGAAAGTTTCTTAGTGTATTCAGTAAGTAGTCTTCATAAAACAATTGATCTTTTAGATTCATACCATATTCCTCTAAGTGATAAGACGAGTGTATGTATTCAATGTTTTTTGCCAACACAACTGGGATTTCTTTATTGGTAATAATTCCATAGTCAATCCCTTTTAGTTCCCAATACCGCCTCATTGCTTCAAATCGTTCAATCGCTTGGGTGTTCTCTAACTGCCTTGAATCTTTTATAGATCTAGCAAAATACTGAATCTCTCCACTCGAAATCCTCTTAGATATTAAAAAACTCGTTGTTAAAACTAAAGGATCACCCGTTTTTTGGTTAAACAAACGTTTGATTAGCTGACCATCTAAAACGTCGAACAACTCTTCCATGTTGTCAATTAACGGATAATGTTCCCGAATATCAACAACAGAGTCCTGATATTCCATCAAATAGAAAAATCTAGTCTCTGAATCTGAAAGGAAGTGATGCACTCTATTGGTTTTCCAACCTTTTACTCTACTTGCCCTTCCCTTACTAGCAACTTTAATTACATCTATATAAGGCTTGTAATCCTTCCCCTCCCCTTTTCCATATCCCTGTTCTAATAACTTACTTATTTTTTCTATTGAGTAGTTTCCTTTGTTAACTGGCAAATTCATCACTTCCTGTTCTAAATTTTTATCCCTTGTTCAGATAGGCAAAATGTTGTTTTTCAGATAAAGGTTTGAGAAATAAGAAAAGCCATGACCTATAGGCAAAAAATACGATTTTTTTTTCGTACTTCACCTAAAGATCATGGCTTTTAATTAAGTTTATTTAATTTAGATTTAGTTATTTTCCTCTTCTAGTTCATTCACTCTACGATAAAAGGTCGCTCTTGAGATACTTAATTCTTTAGATATGGCAGTTACGGTAATTTTTCCACGCTTCCATAATTTGTACAGTCTAAGAAACTCATCATCTACCTCTACCTTTGGTCTTCCAAAATGAATACCATTTGCCTTGGCGACTGCTATGCCTTCAGCCTGTCGCTGACGGATGCTATCACGTTCCAATTCGTACAAGGCCCCGAATACAGTTAACATGAATTTACCTTGAGGGGTAGAAGTATCAAGACTCTCCTTTAAACTAATAATCTCTACCTTTTTATCATTCAATTGACGAACTATGGTGAGGAAATCTAGCGTGTTTCTGGCAAGTCGGGAAATTGATTCAATAATTATCACATCACCCTCTCGAACGAAATTTAGCATTTCTTTCAATTGGGGACGTTCCATATTCTTCCCACTTATTTTTTCAGCAAATATTTTCTCTACACCTTTATCTTTTAAAGCAACTAGCTGCCTCTCCAAATTTTGGGAAATACTTGAACATCGTGAATATCCGATCTTCATGACTATCCCTCCATATGAAAAAGCTATAATTCTATTATCGTATTTTGTTCCAAAAAGTCAATCCGTAGATTTGAAATATGTAGCAGTGGAAATTGAACATTTTGATACAGGATTTCACCGTGCTTTTTTATGTTTCAGAATGTGTACATTTTTTTACATCACAGGGATGATTGCTTTATTATTTTCAACTATCACTAATTTGCACTCCTATTGTTATTTTTTAATTCTTCATTTTTTACTTGATTGTAGGTTGGGTATCCCAAGTAATCACTAATTTTATTTCTTCCCCCGAACTTTTCGATTAATAATCTCAGCTCACGCAATCCTCTCTCTTTTAAATATTTTTCAGTCGGAATATAACCCAATTTTTCCACCAAAGGTAACAATTTTTCCAAAATAAGCGTTTTAAGATTAGTAACATCCTCCCAATAACCATTCTCTCTTGTTCCCTTATACTCAGAATAAGTCGGGAATCCTAGATATTCACTCATCTTCTTTCTTTTACCAAACTTCTGTATTAATTGACTTATTTCATACAAACCTTCATTCCTTAAAAAACTTTCATTTGGAATAAAACCTAATTCTTGTACAAGTGGTAATAGTTCATGTTCAATTAGTAGAAAAAGGTTTTTTTCGTCTTTCCAAAATCCGTCTCTTTTAATTCCTCTATATTGTGAGAAGGTTGGAATATTCAATTTTTCGGCAAATTTAGATGGGCCACCAAACTTATCAATGTGATGGTATAATTTTTTTTTACCGATACTGTCAAGTTCTTTCCTAGATGGTAAATAACCAAATTGTTTTACTATTGGAGTTAATTCATCCTTTAGGTCCTCAAATATGTAGGGTCTTACTCCATTTTGTAAGTTATAAGTAGGTACCCCCAATATTCGTGATAGTTCTTCCCTTGATGTGTACTGCTGAATTGCACATTCAAGTTCCGACATGCCTAGTTCAAGTAACTCTGATTTAGTAGGAATTCTACTAAACAATTCGCAAAGGGGGGTTATTGTATCTTTAATCGTCGACAAACTCCAATAACCAGAAGGCATAATTTCCTTTAGTTCAACAATTGAAGCAAAGCCTTTTTCTCTAGCAAGTTCTTCATAAATCATTTTCTTTTGATTTTTATATACGTACCTCTTTAACCCCCCTAGCCCATATTTTTCATAATCCTTGTCTGTTGGTATTCTATTAACTTTTTCACAAAGCCATAGAAATTTACTTTTACTATTCACTTCATTCCAACTATTCCTAAAACGCTCAGAATCTAACCCTAACTGATTACATACCTCCTTGTACCCACCTAAATTATTTATAATACGTTCAAGTCCACTAAACCCCATATTTCTTAATTCTCTACTATTAGGTAGTGTGTTATGTCTTGTAATATAAGTGGAAAGTTTAGAACGAATAAATCCCAAGAAATCTCTTGAACCGGATAAAAATAAATTTTGATTGTAATCAAAAAAACTTTCAGATTTAATGCCGTTACTTTTACATAGACTCACTAATTTCTGATACAAGGTCTCATACCTGCACTGAAAGAAACGGGAATCTAAACTTATCAACTTCAGCTTATGCTTTCGATAAAGATTAATTTTCTCTTCCTTTCTTTCATTATATTTCTGACCAAAATATCCGAAAATCTCCATAAAGACATTTCCTATTTTAAAATCATACCTATAGGAAATGTCTTCTGCAGGAATAGGCAAATCATAACTATATCTAATATCGTTAAGATAAAAGAAATTACTAATGAATAATTCATAAGAACTTTTTACCACTTTTTGATCTAATGTTATATAAATTCGCCCTCTCCTTCTATCATTCGAAATGTCCTCTTTTTTTTCATCAAAGTAGAAAATTAAATGCTCCTTATCCATTCTTTTTAGATGTACTTTTGATAAAGGGAGTGGACAAAAAGAAGCAATTTGAGAAAGTTCTTTTTCATATTTTCTATTTTTTTCACAATTCATTTTAACTCACCAGTGTTTTTACAAATTATGATTTGTCATTTTCTAAAAATATATCCATTTCATATGGGGGAATTAACAATCTCTATAAAATACACAGGCTTGTCTGTATTAGATAAAAAAAAAGAGGATAAAGAAAAATTCCTTTACCCTCTTCTAACATTCTTCTTTCTATTTAGCATTCCAAAATACCCATTGAACAATTTCAGTAGTTCCAAAGAAAGCATAATCACTTTCTTCTCACTTTTGTCCATTCCAAGTCTTTTCAAATCCCCCATTATAGTTTGGAAAGCCTCTTTACTACGGTTTAATTTTTTGTATTTGTTTTTCACATTGATTTCAGAAGCTGCCGTAGCAATGTTTTTTGGAATTTCCATTGCCTGTTTACGTATTTCCAAACATTCTCTCAAGCCAATTTCATCCCTATTCTGTTCGGTATATTGTAAAACCATATGGGTAAACCTCAATGCCTGTTTGTAAAGATTTAACTTTCTGAAAGAGTCTACCTCTGTTCTCATTCTTACTCCTCCTCACCAAGATCATGTTGTTCCAGGATCCTATCAATATCCCGAATCATTGCTAAAAGCATTCCAAAAATGACTTCCGCATCATTATCGAGGTTGAGATATTGCTCCTGGGTGATGTAATCCTCCATCCTTGCCATGTCAAGAAATGCCTGACATTCTGCAATACTACCAAGTGCTGTATTCAAACGATCTCGCTCTTTACCATAATAGTGATTGCGATAGCCTTCGCTGAAGTTAGCAGGAACACTGGTTGAAGCACGTTGCAGTTGGTCAATCATATTATATTTCTCCAATTCAGGAAAACCCTTAACCATAGCATAAATTTCTTTCCTAAACTTCAGTGCTCGTTTGTAAACTTCATTATCTCTTGGATTCTTTACTTCTTTTTTCGTCAATTGCATGTAAACATCACTCCTTGATGTAATTTTTGTTTTGATTTGAAATTATTGTTCGATTGTACTGAAGTGTTTGATGTAGTGTTTTTTGGTGGACTCACAGAGGGGATTGACCATAATCATAAATTTGCAGCTCTCTTTTTTCATTCAAATAGTAGTTAATGAGGATTGTTTCAGCTTCGGTGAGACTTTTCATTCCTTGAATCATCCAGATAACACCTTCCTCAGCCAGTTTTACCAGTAAACATTCAATGTCAAAGATGCTATAATTTGCGTCTTCTCTTGCATGTTTGTATTTAGACTGTACTTTTTTTACTATAGGGTTCATTGGGTTCACCTTCTTTCATCTATCAAGGGAAAAACCACTTGATAACGTATTCTATAACGAGACTCTTTGAGAAATAATGGTTTTGTGTTCGAAATGTATTTTACCTACTATCTCTCTTTTGGATGGGGATTGTTAATTGAATCTTCCGGGGGATAGATTAGAGGAGAAAAGTCTGAGGTTAACTGGCATTTCTCAAATCGACTGTGATATTGTTCAATATTGCATCGAGTTCATCCTCCATTAACGATTGATCCTTTGCAACCATACGATGGAGACGGGTGTGGGTTTCTTGACAATCTTGACAATAGCGAGATTCCCTGATGGTATAGAATTTTAGCAGTTCACCTTCACCAGTCAAAAATACTTCCATGCTAAAATCAACATTACCGTTTACAGTTTGATCACAGAATTCTCCAGAATAGAAGACCAACCTACCTCTCAATAAAGCCCCATCAGCCTTTTGAAAGTAGTCTCCCTCATCATATTGCTCATTTTTTCCGTAACCATCTTCAAAAATTGGAGGAAACCATAAGGATTTCATCGCAACTACAATTACTTTCTTTAATTGATTTTTCATTTTATCAGTCTCCTTTTCTACTAGAATTTGTTTTAGTGAGTTTGTTTCTTTCATTAATCATTTCCCCTTTTTCATGATATTTTTTCAGCAGTAACGTTTTCCCACTTTCTCTTCATTTCTTCATTGCTAACCCTATTCTATTACCTTTTCTCCGTATTTAACATTTTCTTAGGTTTGACTATGTTTTAGTCCAAAGCCATTGAATTTTGTTTACTTACTTTTGCTTTCCATAGAAAGTCAATACTTGTAAGAGCTAAGAGGTAATAGATTAGTAGAGATAGAAGAAGTCAGAAGTTGATTAGAGGGTTTTGTTGCTAGTTGTATTATCATCTTACAATGCAAAAATACTTAAATCCAATTTCTTATGTTCTACCCCTGTTCAATTACAAATTTTTTGTCTACTTTATAACTTTGCCTTAAATATATGAAAATATCATATCAGCTCGGACAATCTTTTTATGATTTTTTCTTATATTTATGAATGGGTTGCATAGTATAAATCGTTAATTCTATTAAAAGAAAAGGATGTGGTTTTACATGAAAGAAAAGATTCTAATTGCCGTTGATTGCGGTAAATACCAAACGAAGGGGATTGCACGATACAAAGGAAATACCTATATGACAACCTTCCGCACAAAAATGCAACAAGTGAAGAGGTTGGGGGTAGATATTCAACCAAACTCATACCTAGTGGAGTTTTATGGAAATGAGTATCTTTTAGGAGATATGGTTAGTGAGGATTACTCAGACTTCTCACTAAACAAGGCTTCTCGAATTCATCATTTATCAATCTACACAGCCATCGCTCGTTTACTTCAAAAGGCAAATACCCCTTCAAATGTTGACATACACTTAGCAGTCAACGCTCCAATTACGACCTATAAGGATGCAATCCAAAAGGAAAAGTTCAAACAAATGGTAGAAAATCAAGGCCACACTGTCCATTTAATGGTCAACAATAAGGCATTTTCATTTGAATTATCCAATGTCACAATTGCTTTTGAGGGAATGGGGGAAATTTATGCTAAGCCAGACTCTTACAAAAGTAGGAATACCATAATAGTAGATTTAGGTGGGCTAAACGCCACGTTCTGCACATTCAAAGGAATACAGCCCCAAATCCACAGCATGATTGTATCAGATTTGGGAATTAACGTTCTAAAAGGGAAATTAGGGAAATTAATCAATGAAAGATATGGAGTCACCGTTTCTTCAGATGATCTTGAGCAAGTTCTCCAAAGTGGATATTTTGCTAGTAAAGGGGAAATACATGAAGACAGCAAGGTGATCATTGAAGAAATGAAATTCGAACACATTCAACAGATTGTACGGTTTGCAAAGAGTCGTGGGTACACATTTAACATGACGGACATTCATTTCGTCGGTGGTGGATCCATTATCCTTAGAAGATACATCAAACAGGAATTCCCTCATGCAGTTATCATGGAAAACCCTCAATACTCCAACTGTCTTTCTTTCCTCAAAATTTTGGAGGTTAAATATGCCTAATGCAAAATTTACGATTAGCCTCCTACCAAGTGACCAAGATTTGATTCGCTTTATCGACGAAAAGAAAAAAACTCAAAGTTTCAGTGCTTATATCCGGGACTTAATTCGGGAGGATATGAGTAGAAACCAAGAAATATCCAATCTTGAACAGATTTATGAGTATGTCGAAAAGAGACTACATGAAAGTGGATTTGCTATAAAAGATGCTACAGAAGGTAAAATGAAAGAGATTGTGGATGAAGTGGACAAAGAGCTAATCATGAATCTCTTTTAAAACAAGAAAAGGATGGTACCTGTTTAAGGGAACCATCCTTTCTATTATAAATCCATATACACTTTACTAAAGATGAATCAAAACAGTCCTCTATTTTTTTGAAGATTATAAAGCGGTAACTAACTCTTTAATTGACTCTTTCTTAGTACCCTTCAAGTTTTCTAATTGTAATTTCGCTATTGGGGGAATCGAATCATATTCTATTCCTGCAAAAGTTTTAAGTATTGCGTTAAATACAATTTTTGCACCTTCGGGTGGTACAGCCATACCAATTTGTTTTCTTACCGCTTCTTTACTACCCAAAAACACAAAATCATCAGGAAAGGTTTGGAGTCTTGCTCTTTCACGATTGGTTAATGCCCTGTTCTCACTCCAATGGTACATGTGGGTTCCACCGCCACCACTACCTGTAACAGTATAAGCTGGTCTATTAGGATCTAGCCTTTTATAAATCGAACTTAACCTTGCACCTTTTACATTCAAACGAAGTTCTTCAGGAATCCCTAAATACCAAGCGTTTTCCCCTGCTGGTATATAACTTAGCATTTCTTGAACTTTTTTAGTATGTTTGGGCATTTCATGGTTTGGTGCATCCTCTGGAATTGGTGGCTCCAAAATAGCGTCACGAGAAGTTTTATAATCTGTTGAAGCTAATGTTGTTGGTGCTGGAACTTTAAATTTTATACCTTTTTCATATAGATCATTTCGAATTCCTACAATAATAATCCTATGTCTAGCCTGTGGAATACCATATTCTTCAAATTTATACAAATGAGGAGTTAGATTATATCCTGCCTCTTCTAGTTCAGTTAAGATTTTTATAAACGCATTTCCTTCATTCGCACTTTGAAGTCCACCCACGTTTTCAGCAACAAAGAATTTAGGTTGATATAATTTTAAAACCTTGACACCGTAAGAATACAAGGGACCAAAAGTTCCCTCTAATCCTTTCTTTTCACCTACATTTGAATAATCATTGCAAGGAAAACCGAATGCGAAACAATCTATATCCCCTAATATAGATTTATCTCCTATTGGTAAATTTTCAACTGGCCCAACGTGAACCGATTCGTCATTTTCGTCACCACATATATTTAATCCAAATGTTTTACAAGCGTTGCTATCATAATCATTTGACCATAAGTGCTCTATTTTCCACTCTTCCCCAGTTTCAGGATGTACAAAACCTGCATTTTTAGCACCTAGAGAAAGCCCACCTGGTCCATTAAATAATTCTCCCTTTAAAAATTTCATAAGATGTTACATCTCCTAAAAAACGAATATTTGTTCTTGCATATATCTATGCTATTATTATACACCTTTTCTACTAAATTTGCAGCTTTAAAGTTTTTACTAGAGAACACTCTTTCCGAAAAATAAAAAAAGATTAGAAAACCCTCTATCGGGTTTCTAACCTTTTACTTATTAAAGCATTTCTGCAACTGTATCATACCCTGTATTTGTAAACAAAGATATAAACTTTTCTTTTCTTTCTTCCTTGTTTAATTCATGCTCCAAGCAATAATCTAAAAATCCTAACAATGCTTTTGCTGATAGAATCCCACCAGATACATTGATTTCGGAATTAATCATTTTTGCCTTCTCACTTATTTTTTCGAGATGCCTTTCTCCACCAAACTTATTCGCAGTTACGTAGCCAAAATAAGCGACTGATTTACCTTCGTAGCCGTGATAATTAGGGATATATTCCGATGCCATGTGAGACGCTAGATTTGCCGATAAAGTGAATTTTTCTCTATAATTTTTTGCATCTAAAATACAAATGGATTCTTCGTCTACATGAACTAAAATCTCAATTTCCGTCCGTATGTCATCACCCAATGGCTTAGGACGCATATCTACTTCAAAACCAATGGATCTTAAAATCTCACCTGTTTTATCCTCAAAAACACGATCGTTTTCTTCGTAAAGATAGGACTCAACAAAATCCTCATTTAGAGCCTCATAAGTGTGTTTGTGTAACTCATAGGCAAATTTTCTAGCCTCATTAGCGGATAGTTCCTGTTCTAATATCTCCGTAATCTCCTCAACATTTAATCCCTGAATCAATGGATAAGGAGATAAAAGGCGTTGAACCTTTCGTATACTCTTTCCTTTATTTGTAGCAGGAGGTAACGCTCCAAATGCACTCGCTTTGTAACTATCTACATCTAAACCTGCGTTTTCAGCGAACCTTTCAAGAGAAATTAAATACCTTTTATTAAATGGATACCTATTGTCAAGGTAATCCAGCATTTTAGAAGTTGCTTCATGCTTATCTGTTGGTACTCTCAATGCGTCTCCCCTGACGTAATCAACAAGCCCTGTATAATCACAAAGCATCATAAACGTATGGGCTACATCTCCGTGTGCCGATGCAAAATCACGAGCATCACTGTCCGATCTTTCTCTATGATCAAATTGGGTAGCTACAGCCTGTTTCATATCATGTTTTTCATTATCAGAAGCATTTCTAAAATCAATGATTTTTTTAGTAACATTAATTAATTCATTGTCCCGTTTAGCCGTAAGTGCAAAAAATGTGATTTCCTCTTTTGTAATATAATAATTTAGTAATGACTGATTTACTAAACGTACAAGGAACATTGCTGGTCTTATTTGAAAACCATCTTCATACTTAGGACGAAACCCGCTGTCTAAAAAGTAAGCATTAGGAATTTGTAAGGTTAAAATCTGCTTTGATATATTTTCCCTGACTTTTTCGGAATTTAATATTTTCTGACCAACTTTTGTAAGGACTAAATAACCATCTTGATTCAAGTATACATACCCGAAGGTACGTAACATAGCTCCCCAGGTCCTTCCACCAGACCCATCATTACTAATATTGTCTCTCTTCAAGCCTTCTGACACTAGGACAGCTTCATATTGTTTATGAGCATCTCTGTTTCCATACCAAACAATAGAAAAATCATCGGTAGCGATTTTTAGTGCTCGAAGTGCATCTACATGAAACTTTGGGTCTCTCTCTGGTCGAGTAATAAACCATACTTTTCTCATGATATATCCCTCCTTAAATTTTAGAGATTAGGATTTTAACCTTTTCCATAATCTCCTTTTCTTTTTCATTTAATTTATTTTTATATTCCATGGATGCCCAATCGCCCAAGACATCAAGAAAAAGCTGTTTGTCAGAGATAATGAAATCGTTTATATATTGTTCATCCTCATCAGATAGACGAGAAATCAAAGTTGAAATACTTAGTATTTTCTTGTCAAAAACATTCAGTAGCTTATGTTCTTTTAAATCTTGTTTGTTGTCAATAACTGAAAGTACCTTCACAAATGAAGAAATATGAATATCTTCATTATTGTTGTAAGCATCATTAAACCAATTGTTACTATTCCCCGCACGGTTACTTACTTCTCTATGAGTCAACTTAGCTTCAGAGATTAAATCATCAATATTATCCATCAGCCTATAAAGTAGACTTTTTCTCAATAGTTTTATGAGTATACTCTTGTCGATTTGAATGCACCCTCTTTCTGTTTATTATCCCTTAATAGTAGTTTAGTCCTTACCAAAACAAAAAAATCACCTATAAAGGTGATATTTTGCTTCTAATCATTTTTATTAAATTTTCTTAGTATTTCTAACTAGATTTATGGCATTACCATCATCATACGGTTGCGAATAATAAATTTTTCCGCACTTTTGACATTCCACATCACAAACACGATTATATATAAGTTTTTCCTTTTCAGATAAATGCTCCGGTGGTTCTTCTACACTAATAACAAGCAATACCCCTCCGCAATTGCAAATCAAATTTATCGCCCCTCATTCAAAATTAACAAATGTGACGTAATACACACTTATAATTATCCTCACTAATTATGATTAGCAATCCCATTTTACTCCAAACCTTTTCATTTGTATTGTTTGAAACCCCATAAACCTATCTTAGAAGGGCGAAAAATATATTTATTATAGTCCTCTGCGAAGAATTTTCGCCCCAACTAGAACGCAATCCATACAGAGCCGATGTTTATAGAGTTGCATTAAAATACAGATACATAAAAAAGGAAGCTGCGTTTTACAGCCTCCTCTAAGTCAGGGGTTAAAGAACCTTGTCTATCCCGTATTTTCCCTTTAGGTATTCTTGATCTTTAAACCCTACGATAGTGTATATCCTTTGCCCACCTTTTTTCTTTTCAAAGTAAAGATTCAAGAGCCGTCTGAATGATTTAACATCAAATTTGGTTTCCTCTGGCTTCTTACCGAATGCTTTTATTATTTGATCGCTAATTCGTTTCAGGTAGCCATCTACTCCATCTACTGCCGTTTTAGAGGAAAATTGTAGTTTCCTTCCATCCTCCCTATACCTTTCCAATTGTGAACAAACAGTCTGGTATAACACCACCTCAATTGAATTATCTTGTGATATTTTTATTCTCTCGACTCTTTCATAATCCTCTTTCTCCTTTTGATAAGAGTAGGTATTGTCTTTGTTTGCTTTCATATGAGCCTTCATGACACTGCTGACAAAAGAAAAGTCATAAGAGTTTTGGAAAAAGTAAATCAAATCTTTACTTGCATCACTGCTAAAATCCTTCAGGACATATTTCCCTCTGTCATGGCCATTTAGAAGGTACTCTTTGCGTAAACTATCGTACCAACTCTGACCATTAACAATTCTTTGTAAGTTCTCCTTTCGAGTACCAATAGAGTTTGTCTTTGAGGATTCTAACTTTGAATCAACAATTTCTAACTCATCACATACTTGTGAAAATGTGCATCCAAAACTCTTCTCAAGTTCCCGAATCAATGCCTCTGGATGAGAATAATTGAAGTATGTTTGATAGAGGATTAATTCACTTTGAATAATCGGGGCACATACATGGATCTTCCCTTGCTTATCTGTGAACAATCCTGCTTCTCTTTCCATTCCATCCAATCTAATCCTTAAACCTGAAGGGTTTCTTCGCATTCCTTTAATGACTGTGATTGTATTCTCAGCTTTCGTAATTTCTTCTTCAAGATAAGTGTGGTAAAGAAAAACTTTGCTGTCTTTTTCTGATTTTGGTGCTTGAAAAAGTACCTTCAAGTTACTGTATTGGTTTCGAAAACGATGAGACATTTGAATGATTCTTACCGCATTATGGTTAAGGGACTCAGCCGAACAAAGTACCCATGTTTCATCATTCTCATTGTTATTTACGATAGATATGCCTGATCCAAGTACAGTCGTTGCTAAGATAACTTGAATGTTATCTGGAATCAATCCATAATCAATGAGCATCAACTCTTCATCAGAACGTTCTTTCTCCTTATTGGCAAATATTCCCATAGACGGAATTCCTCTCTTTTTTAGTTCCGCAGTAATCCGTACAATTTCGTCAGTTGATTCAATGAATACCAATAGCTTCTTTTCCTTATCACTTTCAACAGCTAGTTGTATTCTATTTAGCATTTTCTCTTCTATTTGTTTTGCTGTTCCACCTAAAATTGCATATTTTGCTTCTTTAAATGGATTTTGATGATCCTTCTGTTGAATGTTGATGATTAAATCATAGTCATCTGAGCGTAGGTTCTGTGGGGTTGCTGTAACATGGAGAGACACGCCATTCGCATCCAAAACGGCCCTTTCTGCTATCAAATAATCCCTTACGGCCTCGGGCTTAAAGTAAGCGTAAAATAATCCCCACCTGTCAACCAGATGGGGATCGAGTTATTATTTAGGTAAGTTTTTAAAATCTATGCAAACGATTGGAAGTGTTGTTGACCAAGGCAGTACTTTATCCAGGGCATTTTTATCTGTCAGATCAATGTTAGGTAACTTCTCAAATAAATAGCGAAGGTAATAATATGGGTTTAGGCCATTTTCCTTTGCTGTTTCCACAATGCTATAAATGATTGCGCTAGCCCTTGCACCTTTCGGTGTATTTGAAAAAAGGAAGTTTTTTCTCCCAATAACAAAGGGCTTTATTGAGCGCTCGCTTCTATTATTATCAATTTCTAATCGTCCATCCTCTAGGAATGCCACTAATTTCTTCCATTGATTGAGACAGTAGGTAATCGCCTGACCTAAAGCGCTTTTTGGTAACACTTTTTGCTTCTGTATTTTTAGCCATGACAAAAAAGCATCCAAGACTGGCTTGCTGCGTTCTAATCGTTTTTCGTATCGTTCCATAGAGGATAACTCCTTTAGGTCGCGCTCAATGCGATATAGTTGGTTACAGTATTGGGAGACCTTCCATTGCTGCTACTCCTGATGTCAGACGCTTTGAAGAAGGCAATACTTTTAAAGCCTCATCAAATTTACGTCGAGCATGAGCCATGCAACCGACCAGTTTTACATTAGGTACCTTATGGTACCCGGCGTATCCATCAACCTGTAAATATCCTTTAAACCCTGACAGGAATTTCTCGGCATTTTTGCCTGACCTAGTTTCCTGATAATCGTAAAGGATGATTGAAGGTCCTTCTTTTCCAGTACGGTAGAGCCAGAGATATGATTTTGAGGTGGCTGGTACTGACCGGGTTCGTGAAGTACCTGCAGGGTCGATTCGTCCGCATGTAAAATATCCTTTTCCAAAAGAAGTTGATGCATGCGATCATAAAGTGGGCTCAACCACCGGTTGGTACGTGAATCATCCAATTGGCAAGGGTTTGGCGTGATAACGGTACCCCCAATCTGGAAAATTGCTTTTCTTGCCGGTATAATGGCGTACCATCCACATATTTTTGATTCATAATATGTGCCATTAAAGAAGGAGATGCTAAACTACCTGAATGAACCGGTTTAGGCATTGGTGCTGTTACAACCGGAGTTTCAATTTCTTCACGTTCACAATGGCGGCAAGAGTAAATGGACTGAACATGTTTAACAACTTTCAATTCCGCAGGAATGTATTTTAGTTCCTGGCGTACTTGCGTACTCATTTCATGCAGATTTCCACCGCAACACGAACAAACCTGCTCTTCAGGGGATAAACGATATTCAATCGTCTCCACAGGCAAGTTTTCTAACATCAGTTCACGTTAGTACGAACTTTGCGGCGCCGTTGATAAGTAATAGATTCCAAAGTAGGTTCCGGCAAATCTGGATTAGCTTCATTTTCTACTTCATTAAAAAGTTCCAATTGATCGGGGTTGGTTTTTTCACTGGAAAAGCCGAATCTATTTTTCTGCAGAAGGCGAAGCTGTTCTTCAGTCCATTTTAATTTGGCCTCTAACGCGCTCTGCTTTTTTAGCTTCGCCTCTAATTCCGCATTTTGTTTCTCCAGCATTTCCAAGCGTTGCAGGAGTTCTTCAATTGTAGGGGTTGGGGTAGTTGAATTCGCTGTCTTTTTCATAAATATATTATACGATAAAATAGGTAAATTCCCCTGATTTTTCATTATTTAAATTACTGTTCTTGCTGTTACAACAGGGTGTGCCTGTTTTTGTTCCAATGATAATCCATCTAATAACCACCTTAATTGGCGTGGACTTATTTTCAGAGGACCCGAATTATTATCTGATGGCCAATGAAAATTTCCTCTCTCCAGCCGGCGATAATAAAGCCAAAAACCGTTATGATCCCATTGAAGAATTTTCAACTTGTCTCGCTGCCGGTTACAAAAAACAAATAAACTCGAAGAAAAAAGATCTAACTCGAATTCTTCTTTTACAAGAGCAGCCAATCCATCGATAGATTTCCGTAAATCTGTGACACCTTGTGCGAGGTAGACACGATCAACCGTAACTTCTTTTAGCATACTGATTTCAATGCCTTAACTACTTCCGCCAGTAGTGTTGGATTAAAGCCAGGTTTAACCACGATGGATGCTGAACCAACATTTATATGTAATGTTTCATTCTGTTGCTCAGATTCTTCTAATGTAACCGGAATCCACTTGCTGTTAGAATCTTGGGTTGAATAGAAATTATCGGCTTTATAAAGCCAATACTTTAACTGATGAATACTTATTTCATTGATTTCACACCATTTGGATTGGGTGAGGCCACTCGCTTTGAAAAGAGCGATCCTACGCTCCCATTCCTTACGCAATTCTGGATTATTTCTTTGGGACATAAAAAAACCTCCTCAAACTTTGATTTGAAGAGATTATCTCACAGGTACTATATATGTTAATAGGTGTATTCTATTTGACTCTTACGGCTTAAAGGAGGCATCCACTGACAAAACATGTGTTTCATCCGTAATGAGGAGTTTTGGTAGGGGTTCATTTACAGAAGTTCCTATCTGTTTGTCCATTTTCATGTCCACAATGACCGTTGCATGATCAATAGTGGTGAGAAAGCTAGGAGTAGTTTTCACCAGAGACTCTCTCTCTTTGGCTTCGTATTTATCTGAGCCAGTAATTCTGAGAGAAATCCCATCACTTTCAAAGTCATTTTGAAGGTTGCTGATTAGAGCATTGCGAGGGCAATTGTAGAGGGCAAAACCATAGGGATTTTTATGTGAAGTAATGTTACATTTCATTTTCTCGTTGTATTCATGGATCATCTTGGTCAATGCAAAGCTCTTTCCGGTTCCAGTTCCAGAAATCAGAAGAATTTTCTTCCCTCTGTACTTGAAACCAAATACAATCTCTTTCAATTTCTCATAGACATTTTTGTTCTCATATATTTTCCCATTAATTTCAAATGAAAGATCTTTCCTAAGCTCATAGTTCTCCATTAAGACAAAGAGGTCATCAGTGGCAACATCATGCTGTCTAAGGATATGGATTAAAGAACCCACATTTACATCTTTGTAGTTCTTAAATTCCTCCACATCCTGCTTAAATGCTGTTCTTTTTTTGAGGGCATCCGCAAGTTGGATTTTTTGCTGAAAGGTTATTTGATCATCATCTTCTAAGTTATTCAACACCATGAATAGATAACTGATTTCCCTATAGTTTAGAGAAGCCAACTCCTTCGAATCAAAGGCATTCAGCAAATTAGTGAAGTGAACTTTTGATGTAATCATTTTATTCTTAAAATCTCTGTCAAGCAGACGATAGACTACCTCTTGGTCGCTTATCTTCTTCCTTTCCTTCTCTAATATCCTTTCCACTCGGGAAATTTCATTCAAATATAGCTTTAGACTGTATATTTCCAAATCTTCATTCACCTTGACAGGCTTCCCAGAGGGAAGGATATTTTTGCTTAGGGTCATACTTTTATCAAAGTCAACGCCTATTTTTGCACCCAAATCATCACGGAGCCTTTCCATAATATAGGATGAGAATTCATAACCGACAGGTTCTTCTGAAACCAACACATAACAGTGATATTTCTTTTCGGATAACTTATCGCCACTTGAATATGATTCTTGAACAAAGTGGCAATAATCAAAGATATTCTTTGTTACCCTATCAATTTGGTTTGGAGGTACATTGGAAAGGTCGTTGATATTTAAACAGAAGATATTCGTACGGAAATTTTGTACGAAGTTCCTTAGCCTCTTTGATTTTTCCCATGAACCTACAGCTAGTGGGATACCACCTGCTAAATAACGCTTAAATTCCTGCCAATTTACACGATTTAATCCCTTTCTTTTGACATTCACTTCATCGAGATATTTTTGTATCACTTCAATACTATCTAGTGCTTCTTCTTTAGATTCGAATCCGTGTGTAAATGGTTGCATCAGGATTCCGATACTTTTAACTGTGTTCTTTTGATCATTTTTGCCTAATTCTTTATTTAATTTAGAGTTCATTGTCATCTACCTGCCTTTTAAATGTATTTGCTTATATTATAAAAGTTAGCAGGGCAGTCAATAAAGAATAGTAGGTTTGAGGTTGTTCGAGCTCATTTTGAAGAGGAAAGGCGGCAATTTAGGGCTTTTTTGATATTACTAGCACTCTGATAGAGCAACCCCTAAAAACTCTGCTCTTGAGGCGAAAAAGGCATTTAGGGCTATATAAATATTATAATTTTCGCCCATTATATCTTTTTCTCATTACGGGAGAAGTTTATAGGGGTAGCAAATCCTCCTTTACGGATTGAATGTGCAACATGGATTCTTCCACTTACAGTTCCTCCTTTGGAACAGGCATAAAAAAAGACGAGAGATTTAGTCCTCTTCGTCTTGTAATTATAATGAAAAATATCGGTAACTCAGTATAAACCGTATTTAGCCCATGTTATTTTTATTTCTGGCTTCGTACCTATCTTTAAGACTAACAATATTATCCAAAACAGGAGTATCCTCTGTCCTTAAATAACCCCTATCCAGTCCTAAAAGGTCTTCAATTTCTTCCCTATTTAAACTTAACCCATAATGCTGAGATAATTTTTGAACCAATTCCTCACCGGTAGCATAATCATTCTCAATCAATAGCTCAACTGCTTGTTTCATTGATACAGGGTCGTTAACTTCTTTTATGTCATCTAGTGGTTCACTTTTTCTCCAGCCCTTTTGGCTTATTTGGCGTTGCATGTATTGGTATGTTCCATCAGTAATAGCACCCAATTTGTAGGCTCTCATCACCATAGCACCAATAGATACATTCCAGCGTTTCTTTAATAAAACATAATAAGAAAGATCGTTCGGATGAATCGACACTTCTCTTAAAAAGGCATCTTTCGGCAATAACAGTGCTGCCGCAAAATCATTGGCCTCTTGCTCAATTTGTTTGAACTCTTCCTTACTCAAATCATTAATGTCCATATATGGATCGTGTAAAACCTTATGGCCTAATTCATGTGCAACATCAAACTGCCGCCTATAGAATGATCTTTTTTCGTTGCCTAAAACAATGGAATAATATTGCTTTCCATTTACTTCATGATGGGAGCCAAAAGCATCTATATTCTTTTTACCAAGTGTCATCGAAGTGATTGCAAATCCTTTCGACTCAAGTAAATACACCATATTTTTTATCGGCTTATCTCCAAGATTCCAGTATTCTCTCAATTTGTTTGCCGCTTTCTCAACATCATCTAAATATTTATCTGGAATCTCAGGGACATCCAACTCAGGGAAATCGACATATTCCTCCAGCATCGCACGGATAATGGTAAGATACTTAACACGGTCAAATTGCATCTCTCTTTCCTTTTTACCCGTGGTTAGTAAGGAACGGAAATATGTATTTCCCGTTTTTATTGGAATGGGTTCCTCATAGAAATACTCTTTTGGAAAGTTTAGGATACGAGTCAATTGCAATAATGCTTCAAAAGTAGGTGCAACATTATTGTTTTCATTTTCATATTTAGAAATCATTTGCTTTGTAACACCAAGTTCGGCTGCTATATCACTTATGGTATACCCTCGATAAATTCTCCCCTCTTTCAACCTTGCTCCATTGAAATTCCTTTCCAACTCTATTTCCTCCTTAAAATAACGAGGTTACATGCCTTTATCCTCTTTACGCTCCTTTTCGGTTTTCCTCGTAGGCATTTTTCCATCTCGTTTGCGATTCTTGATTGTTTGTTTTACCTTCGGAATAACCTTTGGTTCTTCCACTTCATCATTAATCTGTTCATTTGGAACAAAAATATCTCCATATTGATCGCTTGGAATATACTTTGACCAATCTTCCATATCGACTAACTCAAAGTAGCGGTTATAAAGTTTTGCTTCGACGTTTACAATCCTCTTGCTCTCTTCTTTCCCAATTACAAAAACTATTCTATTAACATGGGGGTATTCTTCACCCAAGATTTTTCGGACTTCTTCAATTCTTTTTTGTTCATATTCCTCTGGAAAACGGGGAAATAACTCTTGTTGGAGATCATCTAAATCCACAGGACCACTATTGATAGAAACAAACGCATGAAAGTAGTGAATTTTATTCTTTCCAAATTTCTTTTGAACAATATCAAAATTCTTTTCTTTTGAAAAAACGTAGAGAAATCCAGTTTCAGTGTTAAGGACTACAACAAACTCCCATGTACCCCTTTTTCTTTGCAAAACCACCAAACCATGTTCTAAAGCCGACTTTGTGATTCTACCAAATCGGGTATCCCAAGATCCACCATTTTCAAAATTTCTCGTATGCCAGTCATTCTCTAATTTAACCTCATTGGTTACGCTTTTAGTCTCCAAGGCGAATGCCTTTACAAGACTACCAATAACAGTTTCATCCATGCCAATGCCGACTCCGATGCTCATTCGAAGAATCAACCCCATTCCCTTTTTATTTACTCCAATTTTACTACATTTTTTAACTAAAAGTAAACCAAAAATACATTTTATTTTAAAAATATACATATTTAATACTTAATATACCTATGGATTTCATTTTTGGGCTGAAAAATCTATCAAAACGGGTGCCTTACTCTTTCTTATTTGTTTATTCTTTTAATCACTTAAATTATCTCCTAGCTATGTTTACCATTGCCTTGGATTCTAGTAATGATGTTCACGATCAAGGATAATTTTTAATAAGTAAGCCATGACCTTATCTATTTTTACACATATATTAATGGTTTATGTTTCGGTGATCCTGATTTTTTAAACAGAAATGCCAATTATGGAGAATGTATAAAATTTTGTGTAAATGGTCATAATTTTCTAATAATTATAACTAGGAGATGATCATTAATGCAAAATTTTAAGGACATGACAATCAGGGAATTGGCTGGTCAATGTGAAACTGTTGACGATATACATGCCATGATTAAGGATCTTTTTAAGGAGACTCTTCAACAGGTATTTGAAGCAGAAATCGAGAATCATCTAGGTTACTCAAAACACGATTCAAGGGGCAATAACTCGGGAAATAGCCGAAATGGGTATAGTAAAAAGACGATTAAAAGTAAGTTTGGTGAGACCGAATTAAGCATACCAAGAGATCGTAAAGGAGATTTTGAACCTCAAATCATTAAAAAATACGAAACATCCATCAATGGGCTGGAAGACCAGATTATAGCCCTGTATTCAAAAGGAATGTCGACTAGAGATATTGAAAGTCACATGAAGGATATTTACGGTGTGAATGTTTCTCCAAGTTTGGTAAGTAAAGTTACGGATAAGATATTACCTCTTGTTTATGAATGGCAGTCTCGTCTACTAGACCCTGTTTATCCAATTGTGTTTTTGGATGCGATTCACTTTAAAGTGAAACATGAAAATAGAATTGTTAGTAAAGCTGCATATACAGTTTTAGGTATTAATACTGATGGAGTCAAAGACATCCTTGGTATTTGGATAGGTGAAAATGAGAGTGCTAGTTTTTGGCTAAATGTTTGTCAGGAGCTCAAAAGCCGTGGTGTCGAAGACATCTGTAAACGCTAAAATAAAAGTTGACCACTTTAGCGCAATTCGCTAACCAAAAAGTTGACCACCCTTAACACCCAATCCCTTATCATAGAGTTTGTCGAGAACTTCATGATTCGGGAGGAAAAAAAGGATGTTAAAGATGGCTAATATAGAGCTTATCAGAAAATTGCACTTTAAAGAAGGTCGTTCTATACGACAATTAGCGAAAGATCTTACATTATCAAGACAAACCATTCGAAAAGCTTTACAACAGAATGAAATTCCAACCTATCAACGATCAAAGCCGGTTACCAATCCGGTCATCGACCCCGTTAAACCAATTATTATCCGATGGTTAACGGACGATGAAACAGCCCCCCTAAAACAGCGTCACAGTGCTGCTCAAATCCACAGACGCTTGGTGAAAGAATATGGCTTTAAAGGTGGAGAATCCACTGTACGCCGTTTTGTACGCCAATATAAGCAGCTCAAAGAAACTCCTAATTCCTCTATACCGTTGGAATTCGATCCCGGTGAATTTGCCCAATTTGATTGGGGGGAAATCATTGTGCTTTTAAATGGGATTGAAACGAAGGTAATGCTTTTTTGTATGAGACTTTTGTATAGCCGTAAGATTTTTGTAAAAGTGTTTCAGCATCAACGGCAGGAGGCGTTATTTCAAGGTCACGCAGATGCCTTTGATTATTTCGGTGGTGTCCCGAAAACGATTGTCTATGACAATATGAAAACAGCGGTAAAGAAGGTGTTAGAAGGGACCAAGCGTGAAGAACAGGAGGCCTTTATCCAGTTTCGATCATACTATCTTTTTGATGCCCAATTTTGTGCACCCGCAAAAGGAAATGAAAAAGGACAAGTAGAGAAACTAGTTCAAACAGCACGAGCTCAATTTTTAGTTCCCGTTCCACAGGTAAGTGACTTACAGGTACTTAATCACTATCTTTTAGAACAATGTGATGCCTATGAAGAAACCTATGTTCCAAAAACGAAAGAACAGGTGGGTGAACGATTTTTACAAGAGAAGCAACAGCTTCTGCCGATTATTGGTACTCATCCTTGCGCAAGGAAGGTAAGAGCCTCTGTCAACAGTCTTTCGCTTGTTAATTTTGAAACAAACGCCTATTCGGTACCTACTAGGTATGCCGGTCGGAAAGATGCACAAATAAATGCTTATGTAAATCACATTGAAATAAACATTGACGGAAACTGTGTAGCCAAACATGAGCGTTCATACGAAAAGCTTCAAGAAATTTTTGAAGTGGATCATTACTTGGATGAACTGGAGAGAAAACCAAGGGCCATCCAGCATGCGCGCCCAGTTCGAAGAGCTAATCTTCCACCAAGTTATCAAGAATTTTATAAGAGAAGTCTTTCAAAGTATGGGCATGGAAAAGAGTTTATTAAACTATTAAAACTCCATCGGGAGTTTACGATGGAAACAGTAGAAAGGGCAGTGGCAAGTTGTGTAAAAGAGCAGCTATATACAGCTGATAGTGTAAGGCATTATCTTTACCTCATGACTCAGCCGGAAGCAACAAAGCCAGCCCCAATAAAATATGAAATGGAGCAGTCCGTCACCGTCAAGGCTCCTACATTTAGCCCGTATGACCAACTATTACAGAAAGGGAGGTATATTCACTGAATACACACCGTTATCAAATGGATGAATATCTAAAAAGGCTGCGCTTGCCGACTATACGTGAACAAGTTGACGCTTATTTGCGCGAAGCAAATGAGCAACAAATTACCTATGAAGAATTTCTCTTTCAATTATTATCGATTGAAATAGCTGAGCGAGAAATCAAAAAGAAAGAGTTAGCCAGAAAAAAGGCGCAATTCCCTGTACATAAGGACCTCCTCTCTTTTCAATTTGAGGAGGCTCCCCACGTACCAAAAAGACGCATTCTGGACATCTTTCAAGGGGAGTACATTCAGCAGAAAAGGAATGTCATTTTTATTGGGAACTCAGGTACAGGAAAGTCGCATTTATCAATTGCGTTAGGGGAAGAGGCGATTAATCAAGGCTATACTGTCAAATATTATACGGCCGCCCGCCTATCGAATGAACTGATGGAAGCCCAAGACGAAAAAAGGCTCCTCCAGTTGGAGAAACAATGGTTGGCTGCAGATGTCACGATTATTGATGAACTTGGCTATATCCCCTACCACCAGAGAGCAGCCGAATTACTGTTTCAATTTTTTTCTACTCGTTATGAAAGAGGAAGCATGATTATCACTAGCAATCGGGAGTTTAGCCGATGGGTAGAAGTTTTTCACGATGAACAGATGACCGCCGCCTTGTTAGATCGAGTGACTCACAAGGCCCACATTATCCCAATGAACGGAGAGAGTTATCGTCTCAAAGAAACATATTCGAAGTAACAAAAGGGTGGTCAACTTTTACATGAGCGACATGGTCAACTTTTGGGTTGACATTTACAACATCCTAATCGCTTGTAAAGACGGGCTTTCTGGCTTCTCCGAAGCTATTAATGCAACATTTCCAGATACTACTATTCAGTCATGTGTTATCCACCAATTACGAAATAATATGAAGTATGTCCCAACTAAAAATCGTAAAGTGGTAATGGATGATTTAAAGAAAGTATACAAAGCTTATACGCTCGAACAGGCTGAAGTGGCTTTCGAAGAGTTTAAAAATAAGTGGGAAACGAAATATCCATCAATTATCAAATCATGGGAAAACAATTGGCTTGAGCTAACTGCTTATTTCTCTTACCCAGTAGAAATTAGAAAGTTAATATATACAACAAATACGATTGAGGCCTTTCATAGACAGCTTAGAAAGGTGACTAAAACAAAGAATGCTTATCCTAGCGATAATGCTTTAAGAAAGATTGTCTATCTCGCTACAGTAGGAGTAACAGAAAAATGGACTATTCCCGTTCCAGGATGGTTAGAATGTAGACAACAGTTCGATATTATGTTTAATGGTCGGCTTGGAAAATAATCGTTTCAATTTGTATTGGGACGTGTTAGGGCTCTGCCCTAAGGGTTTATCGCTATTGTTCTCCCAAAAGGAGAAAAAGATGGGGAAACCCCATCTCCTTTTGTGCAGAACCCTACTAGGTGCTCGGGTTGCTCCCCAGCATTGCCCTATCCCCCTAGCAGGTAAGAACATATATTTTAGTATAGTCAAAAATATGGTAACAAAATCATTTACACAAAATAATTTACATAACCCAATTATGCGAAACCCTATTTCCCTATACAACTGTATACTTTTCTTTGGTGTACTCGAAACGGGCTTAAAACAGACTTTATAGGGTCTAAATAAATTTCTTTGAATAATTTTCTGCCATAATGTGCCCGATATGGTCTCAATATAGGCTTTATAAGTAGAAAAAAGCTACTAATCTTAGGAAGAATATCCTTGTAATTAGTAGCCATTCCGATTCTACAATTGGTCAGAAATCGTTTTTTCTATATACTTATCCAAGTATAAGTGAACATCAACATTGTTCCACCCCATACCTAATATCATTATTTTTACTCGTGTATCAAGTTCTGCATTTCTCCTGTTATTTTCAATTCTCCAGATAAAACTTGCACTTACACCAGCAATTTCCGCCAAGTCCTGCAATGAAAGACTATTTCTTACTCTAAACTCTCGAACTGCTGCACCGAAGTCTTCTACTGCTTGTTCAATTATTAATCCCCTATTTTTATTCTCCATTACTAATCCTCCTAAATCCTATTGGTTAAAACCAATACCTGTTTCTTGTTTACCATTTATGATAGTTGTACTGGATATGTTTTATAACTCACTAGAACAGCCTTCTACAGTAAGGGAGAATTATTGTTTGCTAGTAGTCTATGATATATAGATATGAGGATAAGAAAAGCGTAGGAGAAATGAAAATGAACAAGAAAATTTTGATTCTATTAGTGCTTTTGAGACGACATGACTGTATAGAAGCATTAGCATTAGCGTTTATCAGTAGAATAAAAAAGACTCATGATAACTAATACTCAAGAGTCTAAAATACTTTTACCAAGTCATGGTAAAAGTATCTTTCTTCAGTATTGAATTGTCTAATATGCCACTCATGTAACAATTCAATTATTTCACATCTGCCTAAACCCATCCCAACCATTTTCGGCTCTTCGGAAACAATCTTCGTCTATTTAGAAATCCCTTTGCTTATTCTTTTTTGCAACTTCCTTCATCTTTTCAGTCATCTGTTTACTATGTTTACGATATTGCTCCATTTTTGGACGGGCTTTCCTTATATCCTTAGAGGTTTTTAAATCAAAACCGATAATGTCTTCAACTGACAAAATTTGTCCCTCACTTTCATCGACTTCGAATAATGGTAGCTGTAACCTCCGCCAGAAATCTGATTGCCTACCCTCATCATTTAAAATTATTTTTATTTCATATGTCTCAAAATCAGAAGTGGTTGCTACACAATCCCCTTCTCCCTTTTCAAGAGCCACCTCAATGCTTTGCTTTAGCAGTAATAAAGCTGTTCTACTAGATACAATCAAAACGTCATCGTGTGGATGTCTTTGTGGGTAAATATGCAATAAAGGAATCCTTTGGTCATTTACTTTATCCATCCAGTTTCACTTCCTATTTTCCACTTCATTAATATATTCCTGTAAAAATTCCTCAAAAACATTATCTTCGAGATAAAATAGGTCTACAAAAGAGATTGGGAATTTATATCCTTTTGAATCTAGTTCAAACCCTTCCCGTTTTCCATACCCATTCTTTTTTGAAGCATACTCACGTTGAAGCATGTCCATTAATTGAAAAAAACGCATGTCTGAATTTGTTTCCCAAATTTCCTGAAACAACCTCAGCATTCTGTTTATTCTTTCTGTTTCTCTTTTCTTTTCATTCATCCTCATTATCACTCTTTTCCACTTGATCCTTAATCAATAAAGTATTTTCATACGCAATTAGTTTCCTCGCATATTTATGTTTTGCTTGGGCCTCGTTAAGAAATCTATATTTACCATGGGATAACCTCCATCCTCATAATTAAAAACATGTATATCCAATAAATCTCTCTCGGCCTTTTCAATCTTTTGTTTCTCACACTCTATAAATTCATCAATAAGCGTTTCACTACAAATTAGGGAGGATATTCTCGTTCCAGCCCATTTCCAAATATCCGGGGATTCTCTTTTAACTATGTCCTTTTTGATGTTCATTTCTTCGATTACCTCCTCTATTCTCCTCACATTAATTTGCTAATTCTTTCTCTTCTAATCTAGTCATTGCCTCTATTGCCACCTTTAAATGCTTGTCTTGAGGCTTTGATGTAAAAAGAAGATATTGCGTAACTTTTCCTATTACCAATATTAAACTCCAAATTACTTTTGGCTCCCCCCTCCACAATTCGTATCCAATAGACCAAGCTAAAAGAAAAACATACACTGAATCCTCAAGTATTAGAGATAGGACAGAGAAACATAGAACGATACTCACCGCCTGATTTGTGCCGCAGTCCTTATGCACCCTCGGTTGCTGTCTTACGTTATCTAAAGTTAAATTTAGTCCACTATCAAAGGCATTGGAGGTCATGTGCTCTGCAGCGTGGTAGCTACCGATCTCAGAAACTTTTATAAAAAGACCTGCAATAACTAAAAGTCCCAACAACATCTCTAGGTTGTTAATGGGTATGGTATATAAAAAAATTGAATTGGATCTTCCAATGAATAAAAGCTCCATCAAAATCAAGACTATTGCCGCTACTATAAACCGCCTCCAGTATTCAATTAATAGATCAAATACCATTGAAAAAGAACGAACAAAAGGTATCTTCGAAAGAATGATAGTTATTTTCTTATCTTCCTTATTCAGTTTCGTTTCTGTTGTGATTCTCCCATTCTTGAATTGGGATAAAGTCTGATACTTTTCCCCGGTAAAACTAACAAAGTTATATCCAGCCCTTCCTCCTGATACTTTCACTCTTCTTTTTCCACTCAATCTTTCTCCCCCTCTTGCTAAAACTTGATTTCATACTAATGACTAAAGTCAAAGGAAAATAAAAAAGCCCGTATTCCCCCTTATCTGGAATACGAGCTATTTAATATATTAAATTTTATTTTGATCGAAATTTTTTTTATCATCATTTTCCCTGCTCTTTATTTTCTTAATTTGTATTATAACTTTAGGAAGTGCGATAATCAAGATACGTATTGGGATAAACTTGTACTATTTTGAAAGAGGGCGATGTTATGTATTCACTTGTTGAGGTATGCAAGAAACTAGGGTTAGATCATCAAACAGTACAAAACATGTGTGAAAAAGGAAGGTTCCAGGGTGCTTACCAAACTGAAAATGGTGAATGGCTGATTCCGGAATTTATTTTTAGTACCACAAGAAAACAGAACGAAAAAGCAGAAGAAATCTTGCAGCGTATTGATAGAAAAAATAATGGAGGAAGAGATGAAACAGATATATCTTATATTTCTGCAAAAATAGTGGCAGACTTTTATGAAGTTACATTAGAAAAAGTGATAAGTTGGATTAAACGAGGGTACCTTTCTGGAAAGCAAATGGAAGGAGAATACTTAGTACCAAAAGAGGAGTTTGATTACCTTAAATCTAAAAGAGATAAAGATTCAACAGAGGAAGAAATCAAAAAACTGCTTGGTTCGGATTTTATTTTAGATTGTGATGTTGAAATTGAGGAATAAGAATAAATGGAATTAAAGGGTGTTGATTTTTCCTGTCGAATACAACTAACACCAATAGGTTGAAAGGTATAAAAATATTACTTCTCTAATTCGTTTGTTTCCTCACTATATTGAACCATTATAAATATGAAAAGCGACTAATAATATTAGATTTTATATAGTGGGAGAAATAATAAGATAGGAATTAAAGGAGGCCACACCCCCGAAAAAACCACCCCAAGATAGAAACCGGGTGAATGAAGAGAAATCTCCTGATTCGGAACGCATATCTGAAGATATTTACCTCTTACAAAGGATTGGCCAACCGTTATAAGCTCTCCAAATTGATTCAACAGCTTCTCTTCCAGCTTTTTCTTTTAACAGATTTTGAACAGACAACCTATAAATCCGATAATTGTTCCATATATATAAAAGTGTATTTTGTCTAAAACCACATTTTCAAGCATGAAAACCTGTCAAAAGTGTAATTTTTATCTAGGGGAAAATGGATTTTAACGGACAATTCTATATACAAAACGTCATTTCGGTGATTTGCCTAAAAGTAAGGAACTCTTTATTGTGGGGAAGAGAACTGATTAAGAGAGGAGTGAATAATATGAGCAACCGAATATGTTGTTCTGATTGTCATAAAGAAGTTGAGCCAGAAAATGAAGTAACATTGGACATCCTAAACACCATTACGCACAAATCGTGTAAACAAACAGGATTACCCATCAAAGACAACAGCATCTTCCAAGACATCATCCTGAAACACCACTTCATCCAAGAGCTAATTACCCATTAAGGCACTACAAAAGAACTTCATTTTGCATGAGGTTCTTTTTGTTCGTATTTTTTTAAAAAATGAACATAGGTACAAAGAAGACGAAACAGAACTTCGATAGGTACTTTAAAGCCTCGCATTATCATAAATAAGTTTGAATGGAAGATTATATTTTCCATCTATAATAAAAATAACCACCAATTCAAAGAGTAAGTGGTTACTAGAACTATTATTTAACGTCAAAAAAAAATTCTGTTCCTAGGGATTTAATTACATTTTTCATCTCTTTTTTATTTTTACAATGCTTAATATTGATTTTTCTTGTAATGGAAAAATCACTTCTTGTTCAGCCCTGATAGCCGGTGAGTTTAATTCAAAATTTTTAATTTCAAGTTTCACCACTTCTATAAATCCTTTAACACTAATCCCTGGATTATCTTTTGTCGCTTCTGCTGTAATTATTGTATGAGCAGACGATGAATTGTACCAATATAAATCTTCTAATTTTTCAGCTGATGTCCATGAAACATAATGATTATTATAATTCACTTCATCAAGGCCAATATGAACTCTTCTTATTTTCCCTGTATACAGTAGATATTTTGCAACCTTATTTTCATATTTATCTTCACTGTTCTCCCATTTACGAATATCTTGTAATAACTTTCTCCAACATTCATCTGTATTGTCTAAATTGCTTCTGCCACTTCCTCCTTTTGGATGATTTACCCACGTTTTAAATAATTCGAATATATCCATTTTTAAACTCCTTATATTAATACATACCATTATACTCCCTTGAATTATTTGATGTCTTTTTTATTTTCCTAAAAACTAAGAGACCATTTAAAAAATAGTAAGTAATCTCGCAATATTTAAAGAGATTGGAAATTTAGGTTCATCTTTTTTGCAAATGGTTAAACTTTTTTCAAGACGGTGCACTTTTTTATAAACAGTTCAACTTTATTTCAAAGCCATAATAACTATTCCCCTGCTAATAAGCCCTTCCCTTACTGGAGAATAAAGAGGGGAAGTGCAGCAATTCTAGGTTGGTATCATAGTTAGGAAGCACACAGAATTGAGTTTGGAAATCTTACGGATTTATGGATTAGGAAAACGATTGAAGCCCTTTTTGGACAAGGGATTGAACTGTTATTGAGCAATTGAAAAAGGGACAAAATCCTACTGGACCCGCCCCGAATTTTGATTGATTTTTATTGAAAAACCGATCGAATAGCGATTGGTTACATAAATAGACTGTCCGCTATCCGCTACTCTTCCGACTTCCTTGCCGTTTGGAAACCAACTATTTAGCAGTAGGTACCGACTTTTTAGCATGGGGAAGAAGATTGTGACAGCTACATATAATAGAAAAAAGAATAAAGAAACAAGAAGAAAGAAATATAAAAAGGATAAGCTATCTCGCCCCATTACTTTAAGGTGTGATACTTCACACTATTCTACGTAAACAAAAAAAGGCAATGCTATTATCAAGTAAAGCATTCGCCCCTTGGCTTAATAAGAGAGTTTTATTTTTTTTTCAAGTTGACCTTTTACCCCAACTAACTTGTCTTTAATAAAAGGGTCAATCTCGTCAGGTAAATGATCTAATCCAAAAAATTGTGCCTCTATTCCTTGGTTGCTTTCAGGTGTTATTTCTCCTTCGTACTTGGTACATAAATAACCAATTGCAACCGTTTGATACTCGTCTCCACTTTCCTCGACACGATTTATTAATTCCTTTCCTGAATAGACACCAAATAATTTTAACTCTTTTATCTTTAAGCCTATTTCTTGAAAGACTTTTCGTGTAATACAATCCTCAACTGACTCATTTAACTGCAAAATTCCACCCGGAATCCCCCAAGTTGCTCCTGAATATCTACTTAATAATATTTCTCCGTAATGATTAACAATAGCTACACTTGGGCGAACAATAATTAGTGAAGAATTCCCAATCATTTGTCTCATATTTTCACAATAATCCATACATACCTCCGATGATATTAATTTATTCACATTTACCCTGCACAACAAGATAGCTTCGAAACATCTTTATCAAATGTAAGAGCAGTTAGTCTTAGTCCTTCTGCCATTGTTAAATATGGTGCAAGGCTATCTTTTAAATCCTCCACGGTTAAACCAAACTTAACTGCTAATGTCGCTGCATAAATCACATCACCTGCATTTTCAGATACAATATGAACTCCAAGAATTTTTAATGTTTTAGCATCAGCAACAACCTTAAATACACCTGTCGTTTCACGGTTTACTAATGCTCTTGGAACGGAATCTAAAGATAGTACAGATGTTTTTACTTCATAGCCTTGTTCTTTTGCCTTTTTCTCTGTTAAACCAACTGTTGCAATGGATGGATTTATAAATGTGACAGCAGGAAAAACTGATAAATCTAATTTTTTATTTAACCCACCAATCGCATTATCAGCAACAACCCCACCTTCATAGGCTGCTACATATACAAATTGCGGCCCTAATGTTACATCTCCTGCTGCATAAATCTTCTGATTACTTGTTCTGGCATAATCATTTATCAGTATTTCATTTCGTTTTCCGACTTCAACCCCTGCTGCACTTAAATTTAAAGAATCCGTATTTGGTTTTCTTCCTGTTGCAACAAGTAGTTGTTCTGATTCCACAACTTTTTTCTTGCCATCTACCGTTACATAAACCTTTTTTACCGCTCCAACTTGCTCTACACGCTCATAAGTTGCCCCTTTCAAAAGGTTTATACCTTGTTCTGTCAAAACCTTTTCTACAGCTTCTGAAATCTCTGGATCATATTCTTTTAAAAGACAATCACTTCTTTGGATAAGAGTTACTTCTGAACCTAAATTATGAAACAGTTGCCCAAGTTCCAACCCGATATAGCCTGAACCCATTACTGTTAATCGTTTAGGCATCTTTTTTAATTCAAGTAGTGTTGTACTTGTAATATAATCTACTTCTTCAAGTCCTGAAATTGTTGGTATTGATGGTGAAGCACCTGTTGCAATTAAAAAGCGTTTAGCAGAATGTTTCTCCCCATTTACTTCAACTGTATTTTCATCAATAAATTTTGCTTCACCCTTTATTAAATCAATACCATATTCATCAATTAAGTCTATATATTTTTGATTTCGAAGTTCGCTAACTAATTCATCCTTTTGCTTCACCAAAGAGGCTAAATCGACTTCTCCAACAGATGTTTGTAACCCTATAAATGGATTTGCTTTTGCTATATGATTGATTTCTCCTGCTCTAAGAAGTGTTTTTGATGGAACACAACCAACATTCACGCAAGTTCCACCAACAGTTCCACGTTCAATCATCCCCACTTTTGCCCCATATTCAATTGATTTAATGGCAGCAGAAAAAGCTGCCCCGCCTGAACCAATGATAAGTAAATCGTAATCACTTTTAATATCTAACTCTATATCTTTTAGCTTCTGTGTTGAAATATCTTCTATGTCTTCTGGTTGATATTTTGCTTGTTTAATTGCTTGTCTTACATTTTCAGCATTAACATCATCTGGTATTTCAAATACCGATTCACCACGTCTAAAACTGGTTTCGATATTTAAAGCACCTATGTTGGTTAAAGCAGCATCAATATGTTGTTCACAGCCTGTACAGGTCATTCCGTTGATTTTAATCCGATATTTTTTCACCTTTTCTTCCTCCTCTATTTAAAAATCAATCAAAAATCAAAGATTCAACAATAGGACATTGATGTATTGCCTTTTGATCTGGACATCGACTTTTTAAGTCCTTTAACATTGACTCAATACGCTTTAAATCTGCAATTTGTTCTTGAATTTCTAATTCTTTTTTTGATACAAATTCAAATATATTTTTGCAGCGAACTTCATCATTATCGACAACTCCAAGTAATATATATATTTCACTCAATGAAAAGCCAAGATTTTGCAGTCTTTTAATAAATTTTACACGCTTAACATCATCATCTGAATATATCCGATAACCTTCATTCGTTCGGGAAGGATCTTTTAATAATGATTTTTTTTCGTAATACCTAATTGTCTCTTTATTTACACCGGATTTTTCGGCAAACACACTAATTCGGTAACTCAAATTATTCACCCCTATAAACATAATAAACCGTGTACTAAGGTACACGGTCAAGTATAATATTAAAATTCTTTTCTTCAAGTATTCTGCCCGTTAACGTCTTGCTATCCCTTTTACATATGATTCTATTCTTTAACTTTTAGCAATCGCAAACTGTTTAATGTCACAAGTAATGTTGCACCCATATCGGCAAATATCGCTATCCATAGCGTTAACCAACCAGGCATAACTAACAATAATGCCACTAATTTAATCGCTAAAGAGAAGGTAATATTTTGCTTGATGATTACTAAAGCCTTACGACTTAACTTTATTGTATATGGCAATTTGCTTAAATCATCAGACATTAAGGCAATATCAGCCGTTTCTAATGCTGTATCTGTTCCAGCACCACCCATCGCTACACCAACAGTGGAAGCTGCAAGTGCTGGTGCATCATTCACACCATCCCCAACCATTGCTACACTTTGATGTTTTCCTCGAAGTTCTTTAATAAAATTCAACTTATCCTCTGGTAGCAAATCAGCTTTTATATCAGTAACTCCAACTTGTTTCCCAATTGCTGATGCAGTTCTTTTGTTATCCCCTGTCAACATTACCGTTTCAATTCCAATATTATTCAATTTACCAATGACTTCTTTTGATGTTTCCCTAATTTCATCGGCTACGGCGATTAAGGAAAGAATCGCTTTCTCCGTTCCTAGTACCATCACGGTTTTTCCTTGGGTTTGCATTTCAGTAATCTTTTGTTTTCTATCACTTTCAATGCTTCCGTGTAATTCTTCAAAAAGTGCTGGACTTCCAACATAATACATTTCGTTATTTACCTTGGCTTTTACACCTTTACCTGTAATGGATTGGAAGTCTTCAACTATTACATCATTAAAGTCTAATCCCTTTTCTTCTGCTTTCCGCATAATAGCTGAAGCTAATGGATGTTGGGATCCTTTTTCAATCGCTGCTGTAATGGTTAACTGTTCATTTTCATTTCCACCATATATCATAATGTCTGTTACAGCAGGAATCCCTTTAGTTAATGTACCTGTTTTATCAAAAGCAATAGCCTTCAAATGCCCTGCTTCTTCTAAATGGATGCCACCTTTAATTAACACTCCATTTTTTGCTGCATTTCCTATTGCAGTTACAACCGCAACTGGAGTAGAAACAACCAAGGCACATGGACAACCAACTACTAATACAGCTAAACCTTGATAAATCCATTCGCTCCAATCTCCCCCAAATAACGGTGGAATAACCGCAATTAAAAGAGCCAAGATCACAATAACTGGTGTATAGTATTTCGCAAATTTATCGACGAACGCTTGAGAAGGTGCCCGTTCTGCTTGAGCTTCTTCTACCAAGTGAATGATTTTTGAAAGAGTGGTATCTTCTACTCGTTTTGTCACTTTAACTTCAAGTAACCCTTCTTCATTTAAGGTTCCCGCAAAAACTTCTTCATCTATCGTTTTCGTTACCGGAACACTTTCACCAGTAATAGCAGCCTGATTTAACGTGGACGTTCCTTTTATAACGATTCCATCCATTGCTAATTTTTGGCCAGGCTTTACAATCATGATGTCTCCAACTTGAATTTCATCAACATGAATCATCATTTCTTCATTTCCACGGCGAATCAATGCTTCTTTTGGAGCAATATCCATTAATGATTCAATTGATTGACGAGCTTTATCCATTGAATAACGCTCTAACGCTTCACTGATCGCAAATAAGATGACAACGGTTGCTCCTTCACCCCACTCACCAATAAGGGCAGCTCCTATAATCGCAATGGTCATTAGCGTATTCATATCAAAGAGTAATCTGCTTAGATTTTTAAGTCCTTTAATGAATAGCGAATACCCCCCAATTAAAATAGACGCTGCATAACCAATCGAAGGTAGTATATGCTCCTCACCATATTGCTCACCTAAGAACCAACTGACTACAAGCAAAATGGCAGATATATATACCTTAATGTTTTCTTTCTGTTTCCAGAATGGTTCACGCTCTACTTTTTGTTCTTTTTCATCCCGAATCTTTAAATTTTCAAACGCCCCTGCTTTTTCCAATTCCTCAATCGTTGTATTCCCTTGAACATAAACTTTAGATGCTCCAAAGTTTACTTTCGCATTCTGAACACCAGGAAGATCTTTTACATTATTTTCAAAAATGGCAGCACAGTTAGCACAAGTAAATCCTTGAACACGATAGGCTTTCAATTCTTGTTCATTTAGTTTTGCTGTTTGATCAGACATTGGTTTTCACCTCGTTTTTATGTGCTAACGCAATCATCATTATCTGTTTGATGTGGTCATCATCTAATGAATAAAATGCTAGTTTTCCCTCTTTTCTGAACTTAACAATCCCTTGCTTGTGGAGGGTACGTAAATGATGAGAAGCATTCGCTACAGTAACACCTACAATATTTGCTATATCGCACACACATAGTTCTTCATCTTGGCACAAAGCGTAGGTAATTTTTGCTCTATTTTCATCTGCAATAGCTTTTAGCATTTGGGATACACTAACAATGTCAATTGATTGTAAATCCCCTTGTATTCGATTTACCTTTTCTTCATCATAACAATAAATCTCACAGGTATC
This sequence comes from Heyndrickxia sporothermodurans, assembly GCA_016756695.1. Taxonomy (GTDB): domain Bacteria; phylum Bacillota; class Bacilli; order Bacillales; family Bacillaceae_C; genus Heyndrickxia; species Heyndrickxia sporothermodurans. The sequence goes on along the minus strand of CP066701.1, from coordinate 1,659,588 downwards.
TTTTTTATTCATTTTTTCACTCCATTCTCATTCAAGTGTTTATTTGAATATAGTATACTCCTTTTACCCGCTAACATTCAAGTGGTTATTTGAATGAATGTAAAATTGAATTATGGTATCCGATTCTAATAACAATTTTTTTAATACAAAATAAAAGGTTATCACAAAATATCCGGATAACCTCTGTTATATTTTTCGTTATTTATGCAGTTGCACAGCTACAAACCTTACCTTATTGAGCTTCCTCACTATATTGGACCGGTGTCAAATTGATTCCGAATCTCCTCAGCAAGTGTCTCTAAGGATACTTAGCAAAATCTAAAATAAAAAGGAGTAATCAACTCATGAATGAGCTAACTACTCCTTTTTACCTTTTCCTAACAACGACTACTTGCACCTAATAATACTAAACCTTCACCGTTCTGATTTTCTTCTTTGTCTAAAGTTAGCTCCTCAGTTGTAGCAACCTGTGAATCAATTGCTACTTTAATACCATTAATGGTTTCAATTGTATCAGTTTCAAGTGGTGCATCTAAAGATAACGCAAATTGTGGTCCGCAGCATCCAGCAACTGAATAAAGGCGTATACCTTCTGCACCATTTTCCGTTAATACATTTTCTAATAAGTGTTTCGCAGCATCTGTAATTTTCATTAAGGTTTCTCCCCTATCCATTTGGATAAATTCTTTTTAAAGCCTCTTTCATTTCTGGCTTCACATTAATTTTTGGTCTTGCTGCCTTAGCAATTTCTTCTGCTTCAGCAATTGTACTTGCTTTTTCTAAGGCTAATAATGTTCCGATTGCAACAGTACCAGTGCGATTACTTCCTCCTTGGCAATGGAAGTAAATATTCTTACCCTCGTTATATGCTTTTATTACATGATCAATAGATTTCTTAATAGATTCTTCTTGGTCTGCTGCATCATCAACAATAGGGCTATGAATAAGGTTATAAACTACATCTTCTATCGGAGCCTCAGCTCTTAAATCAAATACAACATCTATTTTCTCATTCTCTAATAAATCATTTACATCGTCTGCACCACCGATGTAAATTCTATCCTTGATTAATTCATGATAATTCTTTGTTGTCATTGTAGTACCTCCATCATTTTTCTACAACATTAATTTATATAGTCTTTTAGTTTCTCATACCCAATCTTTTCTTCATGCAACCAAGGTATAATCGCACAACTATCGGCTAAATGATTATTGACCTCACGAATCCACTCTTTTTCAGAAATTGCTTTCCCTCTTAACACAGGGTCTTTGGTATCAGTGGCAAATAGACTTTGATTAATAACCCACCATTTTGGGCTAATATTTGCTCTTCTTAAATCATCTTGTAATCGGGAGGCTTCAAATACAGGTGTAGCTTCAGCTAAGGTAACGATTACGACAGATGTTTCCTTGGAATCTCTAATCTTTGGAAGTAGTTTTGTTACACTTTCTGGCACTTCGCCAGTAGACCTAGCAATTTCCTTGCTATATGACTGTGCTGCATCTAATAAGAGTAATGTATGACCTGTAGGAGCTGTGTCAATGACGACAATTTCATTTTCAGATTTGGCAACTACTTCGGCAAATGCACGAAAGACTGCAATTTCCTCTGTACAAGGTGAGTTTAAATCTTCCTGTAAATAAGCCAGACCTTCCTCATCTAAATCCTTACCAGCAGTCGCCAACACTTCGGTTTTATATTTTTCTACTTCATCTTTAGGATTAATGCTGCTAATAGTTAGATTTTGATTTAATTGGTCGCTTTGAAATTGATACTGCAAGTGAGCTGCAGGATCAGTTGTCGTCAAATGAACTCGATGGCCCTGTTCCACCAAACCAACTGCAATGGCTGAAGCGACCGTTGTTTTTCCAACGCCCCCTTTACCCATAGTAAAAATTATTCTTGTATTAGTTGATGAGAAATCACTAATGACATCGTTTAGATTTGGTAGTCTTACTATCTCGTTCTCACTGTTTTCCTCTGATACTGGAATAACGTATTCTTTAAATAAATAACGTAAATTTTCAACCCCAGTCAGAGAATATGAAACAAACGGTAATGAATAGCTTACTGTCTGTTTTAGATTAGCTGGTATCTGCTTTAAAGCATTCCTTTGCCTTTGATAAAAAGCTGATGAAACTTCATCGTCTTTCATATAGTTCAGAAGCAGACCGTTAACAATAAGTATTTGATTTTTTATTCCAATCTCTTTGAGTTCTATTGATGCCCGGTCTGCTTCTATTAGAGATGATATATCAGGTCTTGTTACTAATATAAGTGTTGTTTTATTTGAATCCGAAAGAACATCAACAGTTTCCGAATATAAATTTTTCTTATCAGCAAGTCCTGATAAAGGACCTAAACAAGAAGCACCATGCGTACTTTCCTCTAAGAATCCGTTCCAGGCTGTTGGTAGTTGTAATAGACGTAACGTATGGCCCGTTGGTGCTGTATCAAAAATGATATGGTCATATTGGTTTATAATTTCTGTGTTTGTAAGTAAAGTTGTAAATTCATCAAATGCGGCAATCTCGACTGTACATGCTCCTGATAGTTGCTCTTCCATTGTAGCTACAACGGAATCTGGTAATATTCCACGGTATGGACCGACTACTTTTTCACGATATGCACTTGCTGATGCCTCGGGATCTAAATTACTGGCAAATAAATTTTCTACCGTTGGAACTGCTTTAGGCGAGTTTGTTAATTCAAAATCAAAAATATCCTGTAAATTAGATGCTGGGTCTGTACTAATTAGTAAAACTTTTTTTCCACTTTCCGCTAAAGCTACGGCTGTTGCACATGCAGTTGATGTTTTTCCAACTCCGCCTTTTCCAGTTAAAAATATAAACTGTGTCTGCACAACATTTTGAGGTTTGAAAGATTGAAACATGTTTTTCACTTCTTTCTTTTCACTGTTTTTTTATGTTTAATGAAAGTCGAACTTTCGGTTTTTCAGTAAGCTCTTCAGCTTTTACCCCTAGCCATTCTGCAAGTTCTTCATTTGTTGGATAGGTTCCAACTTTAACAACCTGTTCATCTACTAAAACTACAGGCAACGCATCCGGTCCCTTTTCATGTAAAACACTATTCACTGATTGTGTTTTAGCAAATTTATCAGGGTCATTTGTTAATTGATACCGTTTCACATCAAATCCTTTTTTCTCCAAAGAATATACCGCAGATGCCACTCTGGTTAGTTCTGGATCAACTGATGGACCACATACTCCTGTTGAACAACACATTGCTGGATCAAATATCTCGACTTTTTTCATCTAAAACCCTCCGATTAATATTAAATAAGCATATACTTATATTAATCTTTAAAGAAAACCAAGAGATGGATCTCTTGGTATAAGGCTGTTTTATTCTCCAGTTTCAGCAAAACGCTTGATTCTTTCACCTATTTGGTCTCGAACTCGTTGGAATACAGCCCACTTTTCCTCTTCACTACCTTGAGCTTTTGCAGGGTCATCAAATCCCCAATGATCACGTTTTACATGTGGTGGTGTCATTGGACACTTATCAGCAGCATCTCCACATAAAGTAACGACAAATTCAGCGTTGTTTAAGATCTCTGGGTCAATAATGTCAGATGTTTGATTTGAAATATCAATTTCTACTTCATTCATCGCTTTTACTGCATTGGGATTTAAGCCATGTGCCTCGATACCTGCACTCTTAACTTCCCACTCATCACCTAAATACTTCTTCCCCCAGCCTTCAGCCATTTGGCTTCTGCAAGAATTTCCAGTACATAAGAAATAGATTGTTTTTTTAGACATAATAATTCTCCTTTTTAAAATAGAGTAAGTGTTAGGTAAAGACCTAATAATGTAATAAATAGAATTGGAATTGTTAAAATAATACCCGTTTTAAAATAAGTTCCCCATGAAATTTTAACACCTTTTTGTGACAATACATGGAGCCATACTAATGTTGCTAAAGAACCAATTGGTGTGATTTTTGGACCTAAATCCGAGCCAACTACATTGGCATAAATAAGTGCTTCCCTTAACACACCAGATGTATCTGTTTCAGCAATGGCTAAAGCATCAATCATGACGGTTGGCATATTATTCATGATGGATGAGAGGAAAGCTGCTAAAAATCCCATTGCAACAGTTCCTACAAATAAACCTTGATCAGCTACTGTTTGAATGACACTTGCCAGTGCAGATGTAAGTCCCGCATTTCCTAATCCATATACCACCACATACATTCCAATAGAGAAAAATACAATATTCCAAGGTGCACCTTTAATAACTTCCTTCGTATTAACAGAAGCACTACGTTTTGCCATTATGAAAAAGAAAATAGCAATGGTTCCTGCAATTATAGAAACAGGTACGTTGATGAAATCGCTAGTAAAGTATCCAATTACTAATAAACTAAGAACAAACCATGATAAGCGAAACATTTTTAAGTCTTTAATAGCCTCTTTTGGTTCCTTTAATTTTGATAAATCGTAATTTCTAGGGATACTTTTTCTAAAGTAAATTAACAATACAAAAATCGTCGCAATCAGTGAAAATAAGTTTGGAATTATCATTCGTGAGGCATATTCCACAAATCCGATACCAAAAAAGTCTGCAGAGACTATATTTACTAAGTTACTTACAATAAACGGAAGTGAAGTTGTATCAGCAATAAATCCACTTGCCATAATGAAGGGAAATATCATTTGTTCTTTAAACTTTAAGTTTCGTACCATAGCATGTACAATGGGTGTTAGAATTAATGCCGCACCATCATTTGCAAATAAGGCCGCTACAATAGCACCTAGAATACTGATGTATACAAACATCTTTATTCCATGACCTTTTGCTACCCGTGCCATGTGTAATGCTGCCCATTCAAATAATCCAATCTCATCTAATATTAATGAAATGAGGATAATTGCAACGAAAGATAACGTTGCATTCCATGTAATGTCAATTACTTCAAGAACATCACTAAATCCCACTACTCCTGCTATTAAAGCTATAATAGCTCCTCCACAAGCTGACCAACCAATATTTAACCCTTTAGGTTGCCAAATAACTAAAATCAATGTTGCAATAAAGATAATAAGAGCTAAAATAAGTGTTCCTGACAAAATGTAAACCCCCAATATTAACAACAAGAAATCCGTTTCCCTTGTTTTTCTAAATCCTCTAACTTATCCTTTTGGCTAGGTAATTGGTTAAGAATCTGAGTAACAAATGGATAGTAGATATTGTTCTCATTAATTGAATAAAAAACCCACTGTCCCTTTTTCTCCTCTTGAACCAATCCCATATCTTTCAACCTTCTTAGATGTTGGCTTATAGCTGGTTGTGTCATTTGAAATATCTCAACAAATTCACATACACAACATGCTCCACCATCAAGAATTTTCATCATGGTTAGCCTAGTTTTATCTCCTAATAGTTTAAGTATTACAGCAACTTGTTCTATTTCAATAGTCGTTTTCAATTTTACACCTCACTTTTTCACTTTAAATAAGTATTTACTTATATAATAATTCACTTATATAAATGTTTCAAGTTTTTTCTTCAGTGGTTTTTTACAGCACTTTTCCCTCTAACTATTTGTCTATGGTAAAAAGGTTTTAAACTCACTTTCCTTCCTCTTTTAAATCCTCATACGCATTTGTAAAACGTTCAAAAGAAATGCTCCCAAGTGTTTTCTTATCTTTCTGAAATAGACGCTCAAACGTGATCTCCTTTGCCTTTTCTAAGGTGCATTGTCTACTATTCATAATTAATTTAAGATATGCAATAAAGTATTCTTTACTTAAATTACCACCTTTATTAATGACCATCATCATTACCTCCAAAAAGGGAGAGTATATTCGACTCCCCCTTCTAATTTCACAATTTTAGCAGCATGAATTTGAACTACAGGATGCTTTTGTAACATTTTGATTCGTACTACATACACCCGTTTCAGGTAATTCCAACTCAACCTTCTCTGAGGCTTCGTAGTCCCCTGATAGGTATGCTACAACGGAGCGAACCTGCTCATATCCTGTAGCCATTAAAAATGTTGGTGCTCGACCATAACTTTTTGCTCCAACAATATAAAAATCTTTTTCAGGTTGCCGTAATTCTTTTTCCCCATGAGGACGTACCGTTCCACAACTATGAATATTAGGATCAATCAATGGAGCGAGAGCTTTGACACTTTCCGTTGCTGTATCAATACTGGTCCTCACTTCCCGAAGGATTGAAAAGTCTGGACGATTCCCTGTATTGACAATCATTTCATCTATATCTGAATAGGTTTTTAAGTCATCTTTAGTCTCCCCTACTAGCTCTATTTTCCCATTTTTCCCTTTAATGTTTTGAATCCTAAAAGGAGTAATAACTTGAACTACGCCCGAATCCACTAATTTGTGTATGCGACTTCCTAAATCACCTCTCGCCTCGAGTGCATCCAGTTCCTCTCCTCCATAAGCCTCTTCAACTCGCACTTTTCTCAAAACCCATATAATTTCTGTTGCGGGATATTCTTCTTTTAATTTTGCTAACTCTAATAATGAATTGATGGCAGAATGGCCACTTCCAATAACAGCAACACATTTATTTAGATAACGACTTTTACCTACCCCTAGAATATCTGGGATGCCATAGAAAGTTTGATTAAATATGGCTTTCTCTTCTTTTAACCAAATGCCGTTTGAATTTGCTGGATTAGGATTACCCCAGGTTCCTGTTGCATCAATAACTGCCCTCGCCTCAAACTGTTTAAACTCTCTATTTTGCTCTGCATAAATCACGAAAGGTTGTTTTTCTCGATTAGCCGTTTTCATTTTATCCATATTTTTTCGGCTAATTGAAAGAACCTTTGTATTAACAAACAATGAATTTTTAATTTCAGAAGTATTTGCTAACGGCTTTAAATATTGATCAACTAAGTCTTTCCCAGTAGGTAAATCATTTAGGTCTGGCTCGATCCAACCTTGTTTTTTAAGAAGTTTAGATGCCGACTCATCAATGTTATATCTCCAAGGTGAAAATACTCGAACATGACCCCATGTTAGGATATTCGCCCCCACTTGAGATCCGGATTCTAATATAATAAATGGTTGATCATATCTAGCTAAATGTGCTGCAGCAGCAAGACCTACTGGGCCTGCACCAATGATTGCAACGGGTAAGTGTTTGCTTTCTCCTTTATTAGTATCTTTCAATTCCTCTTCAGCTTGACAACAGGTCGGTTTGACTTCTATCCATTCCATTTTCATCTTTCCTCTCATTAAGTTTTTTTAAAAAGAAGATTACTTCGACTTTGTAATTGAGATATTGCTGTATGTAAAACACGGAAGCATAGATTAATACGTTGTACCTAATATTTTTTCCATTGCTATTACATCTACAAATTCGCCATCAAGAATTCCTTGATTCTTAAATACCCCAACTTGGCGGTACTGCAATTTGTTATATAAGCCTTGACCTAAAAGATTGAATGGGAAAGTAAATAAAACCAACTTATAAAAATCGTGATTCAATGCTTCTATTTCAAGTTGTTTTAGCAATTTTTGACCCGCTCCCTTTCCTCTAAAGTCACGATGGATATAGACAGAAATTTCACCTACTCCTTTATAGGCATCTCTAGGATTATATGGACTTATGGCTGCCCACCCGATGATGTTTTTTTCTTCATTCTCTGCGACTAACCCAACGTATCTCCCTTGATGATGATGAAACCAGGAATGGATATAATCTTGATCTTTCGTTCTAGTTTCAAGCGTGGCAATCCGATCCTCTATTCCTTGATTATAAATCTCGAGAACCTCTATCAAGTCTTTCATTTCAACCTTTCTTATGATCACAAGTACCCTCCTTTAATTGTTAATATCAATACTTGATAAAGTCAAATATCTTCCAAAAAGGAAACCACTATTTATTTAGTGGTACAACAACCTGAACCAGATCCATCATTCATCTTCATGGCACTCAGTAAGGTCTGTAAACTATCTATAACCTGATACTTTTTATCATTTGGAATAAACCCTAAAATCTGCCCAATGTATTGATTCATTTGACCGGAGATTTCGTTTGCTTTTACTTGCCCTTCTTCAGTAAGTGATAAAACAACATAACGTCTATCGTTAGGATCAGGGGTTCGAGAAACATACCCTAATTCCACCACTTTATTAATTTGCCTACTTAGCATTCCGGTATCCATAGATAATTTCTCAGCCAGATCAATTAAGGAAATGCGGGGATTTTTATCCAATTCATATATAATGTGACTTTGCAGGACTGTTATTCCGCAACATTCTGAACCTTCACGCTGTAATAAACCAAAATCACGAACCAATTGTTGAAGAATTTCTCTAATCTCAATTGCTTCTGTAGAGTTCATCTTTTCAATCACCTCATAATAAATGTTATTCGCAATAATTGATTTCGTCAACTATTATAGTCAATATTTTTTAAAATACACAAAAGCAATAACAAAAGGCCTTGAAATTATAAATTTGGGACTATTTGAATGTTATTTTATTTCGAGGAGAGTTAAAGTTTAATTTCTTTTCAAATCCTCGCACGTCTACTATGTCCCCATCAAAAATTAACGTTCCCACGCACCTCCCCTTCACACTCCCCTCAACTCCTTCTCTCCCAAGGGCTTACGCCCCCTTTACTTCCCCTTCCATTTTCTGTTATAGAATAATTACGTTCCCGCCTTTTTGCCGATTTTTGCCCAAAATTGTACCGATTTTGCAATGTTTTTGATAAAAAAATTACGTTCCAGAATAGACGAATACGAAGTAGATGTGGAGGGACCATATGATCCTAAAAAGTGAGGAAAAACACTGAAAAGGATACCGATTCAATAGCGTGAGGAAACCAACTGAAAAAGAACCGAGGTCATCCTGAACCCTTACTGGACAAAGGATTAGAGGAATACAGAATTAAAAAAACGATTGGATTCTGATTGAATTTTGATTGAAAATGGGATTGGATTACTATTGGAACCCCACCGAATTTCACACAAAAAAACCGAAGGTCTGCCGGGAAAAGTACCGGAAAAACCTTCGGATTGGGAACATTAATTTTATTTAAGGAACGCTTTTTTTATTTAAGGAACCTTAATTTTTTATGGAGACAGTTATAAATGATCAATCTTTTTTATAAAACTACAACATTAAAAAAGCAATTACTTTCCCTTACTCCACCGTCACACTCTTCGCCAAGTTACGTGGTTTATCCACGTCACAATCACGATGCAATGCTGCATAGTAAGCGAGAAGTTGCAGTGGTACTACAGAGACAAGAGGTGTTAATAATTCGTGTACTTCTGGGATGACAAAGCGGTCTTCGTTTGTGTCGAGTCCTTTCATGGAGATGATGCATGGGTTTGCTCCACGAGCGACGACTTCTTTGACGTTTCCGCGTATGCTCCAGTTTACGTTTTCTTGAGTTGCAAGGGCGACGATTGGTGTGCCATCTTCGATTAAAGCGATCGTACCATGCTTTAATTCTCCGCCTGCAAATCCTTCTGCTTGAATATAGGAAATTTCTTTAAGCTTTAGTGCACCTTCAAGACATACATAGTAATCAAGGGCACGGCCAATAAAGAAAGCATTTCGTGTCACTGTGAAATATTCAAAAGCCATTTTTTCGAATTCTTCCTTAGAATCACAAAGAACTTCCATCGCATTAGCGACAATTCCTAGTTCATGAACAAGGTCAAGATCAGCTTTTTTGCCTACTACGCTTGCAAGAATCGATAATACTGCAATTTGAGCAGTATAAGCTTTTGTTGAAGCAACGGCAATTTCAGGGCCAGCATGTAACAACAATGTGTAATCCGCTTCGCGAGATAAAGTAGAACCTGGAACGTTTGTAATCGTAATTGCCTTATATCCCAGCTCTTTAACCTTTACAAGAACCGCACGGCTATCCGCTGTTTCACCACTTTGAGAGATGAAAATAAATAACGGTTTCTTCGATAATAGAGGCATATTATAGCCCATTTCACTAGCTACATGAACTTCTACAGGAATTTCCGCAAGCTGTTCAATCATTTGTTTTCCAACGAGTCCAGCATGATAGCTTGTGCCGCAAGCAACAATATAGATGCGATCAGCATCGTTCATTGCCTTTACAATATCGGAATCAATGGCAAGGTCACCGTTAATATCTTGATACGCTTGAATAATTTTTCTCATCACAAGTGGCTGTTCATCGATTTCCTTCAACATATAGTGAGGGTATGTGCCCTTTTCGATATCGCTTGCATCGATTAGTGCTTTATAAGGCTCTCTAGCAATCTTTTCACCTAATAAGTTTTGGATAATGATTTCGTCCTTTTTCACGATGACCATTTCTTTATCCATTAACTCAATAAATTGATCAGTTACTTGAATCATCGCCATTGCATCACTCGCGACAACATTAAAGCCTTCTCCAACACCTACTAATAGTGGGCTTTTGTTTTTCGCTACAAAAATTGTATCTTCATTTTCCGTATCCAATAATGCAAGGGCATAGGAACCATGTAATAGAGTTAACGTTTTTCTGAAAGCTTCCTCAACACTTAATCCATCAGCAACAAACTTTTCTACTAACTGCACAATAATTTCCGTATCTGTTTCACTTTTAAGCGTAACGTCTTGTAAATACTCTTGCTGCAATAGTGAATAGTTTTCGATAACACCATTATGAACAAGGGTAAATCGTGTACTTGCACTTTGATGTGGATGTGCATTTTCTTTACTTGGCACTCCATGTGTCGCCCAACGTGTGTGTCCGATTCCGATGTGACCCATTACATCTGTATCAACGACTTCACGAAGATCCGCAATACGTCCCTTTTCCTTAAAAACATGAACTCCAGACTCATTCTTTACTGCGATCCCAGCAGAATCATATCCTCTATATTCAAGCTTTTCTAAGCCTTTTAATAAAAGTTCTTTCGCATCTTGATTTCCAATATATCCAACGATACCACACATTTGTATCTTCCTCCCAAATAAAGGGGGCAAGATGCCAGAGGGCAGACTTGCCCCCTTATTTCTGTATTATTTTAAAATGTTAAGATTTTAGACAAAACAATCGTTTCTACAGCCAATAGCTTATCTAATTCTCACATTTCTTTTCCCTTTGTGCACCGAGTCACCTCTGATGTTTTAAGAAAAAGACGTCGACTGTGTGTGTCAGCCGGAAGGTATCCGCCGAATTCTCGATAAACCTTCTCCTCGTCAACTAGACAATTGTATCCGCTCGTTGTCTAGTTCTGGCGCTTTTTAAAACGTTCTAAACATCTATCCTCCTTTTCTCTTTTGGCAAGTAAAAACATGATAATCATATCATACATTAATACTTAGGTCAATAAAAAAGTATAATAAAACAGCTATAAAATAAAAATATGCATAAGGATTCGTATACGTTCCCCTTATGCATATAATTCCACTTATTCCTCTGAAAGTCCCATTTCTTCTTTTACAACTTCTGCAATTCTATTAACATAAGATTCACAAGCTTCTTCAGTAGCTGCTTCTGCCATAACACGTACTAACGGCTCAGTACCGGAAGGACGGACAAGAATTCTACCATTTCCGGCCATTTCTTTTTCTACCTGTTCAATAACCGCTTTTACTTTTTCATTATCTGTTACATGATACTTATCTTGAACACGAATATTCACGAGCTTTTGCGGATACTTTTTCATTTCCCCAGCAAGTTCTGATAATGGTTTATTCGTTGCTTTCATAATATTAAGGAGCTGTAATCCTGTTAATAACCCATCGCCGGTTGTATTATAATCTAGGAAAATAATATGTCCTGATTGTTCGCCACCAAGATTATAACTATTCGTTTTCATTTCTTCAACGACATATCTGTCCCCAACTGCTGTTTGAATGCTCTTAATTCCTAATGCTTCTAGCCCTTTATGAAAGCCTAAATTACTCATTACTGTAGAAACAACTGTTGATTGTTTAAGTCGTGCTTCACTCTTCATATATTTAGCACAGATGAACATAATTTGATCTCCGTCTACAACTTCACCATTTTCATCAATGGCAATGACTCGGTCTCCGTCCCCATCAAAAGCAAGTCCAACATCCGCTTCTTTTTCTTTCACAAATGCTGCTAGGCTTTCAGGGTGAGTAGAACCCACACCGTTATTAATATTCAAGCCATTAGGAGATGCACCCATCGTAGAAATGTCTGCTTCTAAATCAGCAAATAGATGTGTAGCCAATGAAGAGGTTGCACCGTTCGCACAATCTAGTGCCAGATGAATACCGGAAAAGTCTTCGTCTACAGATTGTTTAAGGAACTGTAAATACTTCTGACCGCCTTCGAAATAATCATTAACAACACCAAGATCTCCACCTACAGGTCTTGGTAATTGATCTTCTTCCATATCAAGAATTTGTTCAATCTCCGCTTCTTGTTCATCTGAAAGCTTATAGCCATCGGATCCAAAAAACTTGATGCCATTATCGGCGACAGGGTTGTGTGAGGCTGAGATCATAACTCCAGCTTGTGCACCTAGAGCTTTTGTAAGGTAAGCAACCCCTGGAGTAGAAATGACACCTAAGCGCATAACTTCAGCACCAATTGATAAAAGCCCTGATACTAAAGCTCCTTCAAGCATATGCCCAGATATACGAGTATCACGACCTATGAGTACTTTTGGACGCTCCGTATTTTTCGTTAACACGTATCCACCATAACGACCTAATTTAAATGCTAATTCTGGTGTTAACTCAGAATTGGCTACTCCTCTTACTCCATCTGTACCGAAATATTTACCCATTTGAATATTCGCTCCTTCTAAAAATACAATAATTACAAATTAAATATCTCCACTTTCTTTCTCCGTTAAGCGAATTTTCGCTTTCTTCTTCGACAGCTCCCATGTTATATCCTTCGGTCCATCAACCTTTAGATTTACTTCATGTACTCCTGGAGATAAACCCGATAAATCCATAAGAATATCAAAACTTGACGCACTAATATCTTTTAATGATTTGGTTGTACCATTAACCGTTAAATCTACTTCACCATTTTTTGGCGATAAAAATTCCATCGTGTAGTCATCAGGTAAGCCCGTACTGCTTACTTTAATATTGCTGAATGTCTTTTCTTCTTTTTTCTCACTAGTACTTATTCGGACTTTTACAATTTCTGGTTCTAATTTATTTATACCTTTTGGCACTTTAATTGGAACATCAAGTTCTGTATCTTTATCATATTTACTAATATCTACATCCACACTTAATGCATCAATTGATTTTAGCACATCACTTCTACCATAAATTTTAATATTTTTTGGTATCGTCGTGATGCTATTAATAACAATTCCTTCCTTTTCATCCCCAATTGGATTTACGGTAATAGGAACGGTTTTACTTGGATTTTTAACCGGGACGGTCACTTCTACCGTTTCCGGATCGACATCTACATTTAACTTATTTAATGATTTGTCTAACACTTGTACTTTAGCATCTCTTGTAATTGTCGAACTAATTTCCCGTTTTGAATCAACTGTCGCTTTTACATACGTAATTTGATCAATCACATCTTTTGCTCCAGTTATTTTTACTGTTTTTGGTTCAACAGAAGGGGTTTCAGCTTCAAAGCCACTTGCTAATAAATTAGAATTAAATTCTGCATCTACCCTAAATTCCTTCGTCACTTTCTCTTGAACGGTAACAGTAACGTATGCAGGAGAGATTTTAGCTGTCAATTTATCTGATAGATCTTTAAGCTTTAGCTTAACCCGCTGTTTTCCAAGTTCAGCATCAGTTAAATCAATATAGACAGTGAAATTTTTTAGATTTTTTGTTGTTCGTACAAATCCCTTTGGTCCATCAATGGTTACATCCACCGTTTCAGGAACACCTGTCACCACAAAGTTCTGCTGGTCGTAAATAACTTCAACAGGCATATTTTGAACAACATCATTTTCATTTTTTTGTCTCGTGTCCTTTTCTTTGTTACCATTTTCAATACTAACTGATATATATAGCAATAACGCTAAGAACAATGCAACGATTCGAATAAACCATTTATTATCCATAAATTTATCCACGCTTCTTCACCCTCCAATTCCATATTGATGAGGAAGCTTGCTTGTTCATTGATATCATAAATTCTTTTTCAAGCATCTCCTTGAATTGGTCTATTTTTAAATCCCTGTGAAGTTCACTATTTTTCGTTAATGATATTGCTCCTGTTTCTTCAGATACAATGATCGTTAAACTGTCTGTTACTTCACTTATACCAAGAGCAGCACGATGTCTCGTTCCCAATTCCTTCGAGATGAATGGACTTTCTGACAAAGGTAAGTAACAAGCAGCTGCAGCCACTTGATCTTTCTGTAAAATAACAGCTCCATCATGTAAAGGTGTATTAGGGATGACAATGTTTATTAGTAATTCAGAAGAGATTTTGGAATTCAATGCAATCCCTGTTTCTATATAATCACTAAGACCTGTCTCCCTTTCAATCGAAATTAATGCACCAATTCTTCGCTTCGCCATGTAACTTGTCGCTTTAACGATGGCATCAATAATTCTCGATTGCTCCTCTTCTTCATGCATCGTTCCACGGGAAAATAACTTCCCTCTTCCCAATTGTTCTAGCGCTCGCCTTATTTCCGGCTGGAAAATGATAATTAAGGCAAGAAATCCCCAATCAATGGCTTGCTCCATAATCCAATTTAAGGTACCTAAGCCTAGAAAGATACTTAAGTTCCTAACAATAAGGATGACAATGATCCCTTTTAAAACTTGTACTGCCTTCGTACCGCGTATGATCATTAATATCTTATAGATCACGTACCATACGAGTAAAATGTCAATAATATTAGAGATATAGTCAAAAAAATTGAAGTCTGCAAACGGCATGTCCGATCCTCCATTAATTTTATATCGTAAAAAAAGCCGCTTTATAAATATGTACTAAATTATATTATACCATATTAGTACAAACCACAAAAAAGAGAAACAAACGTCTTTATTTGTTTCTCTTTTTTTACTTATCTTCCTTAAAAAAACTTACTATTTCTTCGGCACCTATTTTTATTTGAAACCAAAGCCAATCAAACATTTCATTAATTTCTTTTATGTCTCCAGTTACGCGACCTGCTGAGGCCATGTATTTCTCACCATTAATAACCGTTACACTTCCGTCTACTTTACCTTCTATTCGCAAATCACCATTTTTAACTAATAAATCACCTTTAACCGTTTCACCTTTTGGAACAATAACAGTGTGATTTTCTACTTGTAAATTCGGCTTTTTCGTAAATGAAAATTCTTGATTGTTATTCCACATAGAGAGGATACTTCCCCCCATTAGAATAATAAACAAGGAAGCTGCAGCAAGGAATGGATGATTGGTTACCCAACGTTTTATTCCTACTTTTCGTTTCTCCTTGGGTAATTTCGCCATTACTTTTGCAGTAAAATCACTTGAAGCACATATCAATGGTGTACTTTTTATTAATGCAGTTGTTTTCTTTAGTTCCTGAAAATGCCTTGTGCAGTCAGCACATGTTTGAAGATGTTCTTTTAATATAGTTTCATGCTCAGAGGATATATCGCCATCCATGTATTCATGCATAAAGAGAATAATTTCTTCAGAACAAGTATTCAATTCGTTCTCATCCTCTCTATAAATTTCGAAGTTGTTTTCTCAAAGCCTCACGTCCCCTGTGGATTCTTGTTTTCACAGTTCCTAAAGGCAATTCCAGGATTTGGCTAATTTCATTCAACGAAAGATCTTCCAAATATTTCAATACTATAACCGATCGGTATTTTTCAGGAAGTGACTGAATCGCAAATTGAATGGTTTCTTGTAATTCATAATCCATTACTTCTACATCAGGTGCTTTTCCTGTTGCTGCAATTTGCGAATACATAGTTAAGCCATCTGTCCCTGCTACCTCTGCGTCCAAGTAGAAATCAGGCTTCTTCTTTCTTAAGCGATCAATACATAAATTAGTAGCAATCCGGTATAACCAAGTGGAAAATTTCCTTTCTTGTTTAAAGCTATGAATATTAATAAATGCACGTATAAAAGCCTCTTGGGCAATATCCTCGGCTTCATGCAAGTTACCTAACATTCGATAGCATATTTGAAGGACTTTGTCTTTATAAATTTCCACTATCTCTCCGTAAGCATTCTGGTCCCCTTTTAACACTTGTTTTATTCTTTTTTTAACCAATAGTTCCATTCAGATTCCCCCGCCCTAGCGGCTATACATTGTTACGAATGAATAGCATAAAGGTTTCAAAAAATATTTTTTATTTTTATCTTAACAAATATTTACCAATAGTTGTTTGTTTTTTTACAAAAATGGATATGAAAATTAGATTTGAAGTGTTTGATGGTGGTAGTTAGGTGATAAAGCAGAAAAGCAGTAGAATAAATTCTACTGCCCATATGAATGTTATAATAGTTTTTCTCCAAATAAAGAGCCCATTAATGCAACTGCAACTGTTGCGGTTCGATTTCTTTCATCCAATATCGGATTAACTTCCACAAATTCTGCAGAAGTAATAATTCCCGATTCCGCCAGCATTTCCATTGCTAGATGGCTTTCACGGTAGCTGATGCCACCAAGTACAGGTGTGCCCACTCCCGGACAATCGCTCGGATCCAGTGCATCTAAATCCAAGGACAAATG
The DNA here is from genome assembly GCA_016756695.1 of Heyndrickxia sporothermodurans. Taxonomy (GTDB): domain Bacteria; phylum Bacillota; class Bacilli; order Bacillales; family Bacillaceae_C; genus Heyndrickxia; species Heyndrickxia sporothermodurans. The sequence continues at coordinate 1,642,946 of CP066701.1, read as the reverse complement.
CACGCCATCCGTCTTATCTTTTAAATAGTCAATGGCTTCTTCCATTACTTTAGTCATTCCAAGTTTATCAATTTCATGCATAGTAAACACTTTTATATTTTTGTCTTTAATTAGCTCTTTTTCACCTTTATCAAGATCTCTAGCCCCAATTATTACGATATTTTCGTGTTTTACTTTAGGAGCATAGCCGCCAATATCAGTTAATGTTGGATGTCCGTGGCCTAAACTTGCAGCAAGCGGCATACCGTGAATATTTCCTGATGGAGATGTATCAGCAATATTTAAATCTCCATGGGCATCATACCAAATGACGCCTAGGTTTTTATAATGTTTAGAGACACCTGCTAATGTTCCAATTGCAATGCTATGGTCTCCCCCAAAGATTAATGGAAACTCTCCTTTTTCCACAATTCCATCAACCTTTTCGCCTAAAATAGCATTGGCGTCCGCAACCGCTTTCAAATTTTTCATATTCGTTTCGGGATCATGCAAACGTTCTGCAGCACCAATTTCAATGTCCCCTTGATCAGTCACTACATAACCGAGCTTTTCTAGCCGTTCCACAACACCTGCATATCTAATCGCACTAGGTCCCATATTAACCCCTCTGCGAGATTGTCCTAAGTCCATCGGAACTCCTAGTATAGTAATTTTCTTTTCCATTATCGTAAAACCTCCTCAATCCCTATCTATCTCTATTTTAATACTTCATAATCTTCTGACTCAACTCGACAAATTCATGTATATATATGCATTATTCAAAGTAGAGACAAAAGGCCGTTTACAGAAAAAACTACCCGCTAGATGCCTAACGAGTTTACTTTAGAGGTGCAAAATATTAAACAGATTTAAAACAAAATAATTCATAGTGCATTTCACATTGATTTATCCAGATTTTGAGGAATTTTCAATTGCTTACCATTTCCTAATTCACAGATTTAATCACAGAATATAAATAATTATTGGAGAGTGTGTGATTTTTTTGTGGTTTAACACGTGATTATAATTGTTGAATTAATTTTTAATGGGAACTTGCCTGGGCGACATCTTCAGGATTAGTTGAGCTGAGCCCCGCAATGCGTCTAAATGAAATTTACTTGGTTTTATTGAAACATAAGAAGTACTAATTGAGTAAGCAGTGATATTTAATAAGCGGAGTTTTTCCGGTTAGATACAGGATGGGGCATGTTTCGGGGCTATATAAGCGGAAGTTTTCCGATTATGCAATGCAAAATCCCTCTTTTTCACGTTTTTTGAGTAAATAGGCGGAAAAATTCCGGCTATTGGAGCCTAATTTCAGTGCTATTTCCTCATTAAGAGGAATTTCTCCGCTTATTTCAAACTCGCTTTAACATTTAATGCACTTGTGGTACCTGAGAAAAAAGACTTAGAGATATTTACATCTTTAAGTCTTTTTAGCAGTGAAATATACTGTTTATTATGCTGTGAAGATTTTGTGATTTACCGTTTTGTACCTCTAAGATAAACTCATTACTAATTTCCAAGGACAGTTTAATTTCTACTTTTCGTCTATAACCTCTTTTTTCTCTTCCTCCCAATTATTCACTCCATCATCTTCATCAAACTCAATGATCACATCAGCTATTCCCTTTTCGGCCATGATTCGTTCCTCTAAACGGTCCTTAATATCATCGGCCTGAGCTACAGTTAAACTTGGATCTACTTCGATCTCTACCTCGACATGTAGTTCTTCCCCTTCTTTAACAACGGTAATATCCTGAATATCTTTAACACTTGGATCCTCCATAACGATATTACCAATTTTCATCTCCATCTCCTCATCTGCTTCACCGATAGCCCCCGCTGCATTATCTAAAAATACTTTACCAACAACAATGAACATCATAATCCCAATTATAACGGAGGCAATCCCTTCAGCTTGGTGAAACGATGTAAAATGAGAAATTATTACCGCAATGATGGCTAAAAGTCCTCCTGCGGTAGCAACTGTGTCCTCCATAAAAACAAGCTTCGTTGCGGGCTTAGCCTTACCTAAATACTTAACACTCTTTAAGAAAATTGCGGGACCTTTTGCTTCATCTCCGACTTCATGAAGAATTTCCTTCATCGCCTTAAATAAAACAAAACTCTCAAGTAATACGGCTGCACCTAAAACAATGATATTTATGACAAAACCTTTTGACGCAGTTGGTTTTAAAATATGATGAAATCCTTCCTTTATTGTTTCATAAGACATAATTCCAACAATTAGAACAGCACCTAAAAGGACTAAGTTTACAACCCTACCAAAACCATTTGGAAATCGGTCCGTAGGGGCTTTCTTACTTAAGGCGGAACCAATAAATACAAAAAATTGATTCGCAGCATCCCCTAAACTGTGCATCGTTTCAGCAAACATGGCAATATTGCCCGTTAAAAAGAAAGCGATACCCTTAATAATTGAAATAACCGCATTGACTATTGCCGCTAACATTGCTGATTTATTACCTTGTCTTAAAAGCTTTATTATGTCTATCATTTAACAACCTCTACTCTCAATCGAATTTAATAAAAATTTACCGATTGTTTATACGTTTGTAACTCTTATAAGTTTCTCTATAAATATTTTTCACAAAAAAAAATCCTTAAACCTCTAAAGTTTAAGGAAACTTTTGCAAATTTGATGAGCCATGAAGGACTCGAACCTTCGACCCTCTGATTAAAAGTCAGATGCTCTACCGACTGAGCTAATGGCTCTAAACAATGGCTGGGCTAGCTGGATTCGAACCAACGAATGACGGAGTCAAAGTCCGTTGCCTTACCACTTGGCTATAGCCCATTGAAATAATAAAAGTGCGGGGCTTTGGTCAGTCCCTACAAGCAAACATTTTAGTCTAATAAAAAAGGACATTCTTATTATGTCCATTTTAATCAAATTATATTAATAAAAATGGTGGAGGGGGACGGATTCGAACCGCCGAACCCGAAGGAGCGGATTTACAGTCCGCCGCGTTTAGCCACTTCGCTACCCCTCCATATCATTACTAATCGTAATGAATGGTGCCGGCCAGAGGACTTGAACCCCCAACCTACTGATTACAAGTCAGTTGCTCTACCAATTGAGCTAGGCCGGCTTATTATTATATTTTTTATATGGTGGAGGATGACGGGATCGAACCGCCGACCCCCTGCTTGTAAGGCAGGTGCTCTCCCAGCTGAGCTAATCCTCCAATGTCATTTATGTAATCTAAGTTGGTGACCCGTACGGGATTCGAACCCGTGTTACCGCCGTGAAAGGGCGGTGTCTTAACCGCTTGACCAACGGGCCAATCTATGTAAGATAATCTCATAATTCATATTATAAGCTTCCAACCGGGCTCGAACCGGTGACCTCTTCCTTACCATGGAAGTGCTCTACCTGCTGAGCTATGGAAGCAATGGCTCCGCAGGTAGGATTCGAACCTACGACCGATCGGTTAACAGCCGATAGCTCTACCACTGAGCTACTGCGGATTAATATAAACCCGGCAACGTCCTACTCTTGCAGGGGGAGAGCCCCCAACTACCATCGGCGCTGAGAAGCTTAACTTCCGTGTTCGGGATGGGAACGGGTGTGACCTTCTCGCCATAATTACCGGATATTTTTTGCCTCACTGCATTTGCAGCATTTGGTTAAGACATTATTTATTATAATGATTTTCAACCAAATTTCAAGGGTTTTTTAATAAAATTATTCCCTCAAAACTAGATAAATGAGAAACAGTAATAACGTTGAATCAACCTGTCCAGCTGCGGGCGCTATCGGCTCGCGTCACTTCACTTCTTCTGTCGAAGTCTTCCAGACTTCTCCGCCAGAAGCTCCAGTGAGTTTCGCCAGAGAGCTGCGCGCCCTTCGCTTTTCTTATTAGGATAAGTCTTCGACCGATTAGTATTCGTCAGCTCCATGTGTCGCCACACTTCCACCTCGAACCTATCAACCTGATCATCTTTCAGGGGTCTTATTTAGATAAACTAAGGGAAATCTCATCTTGAGGGGGGCTTCATGCTTAGATGCTTTCAGCACTTATCCCTTCCGCACATAGCTACCCAGCGATGCCTTTGGCAAGACAACTGGTACACCAGCGGTGCGTCCATCCCGGTCCTCTCGTACTAAGGACAGCTCCTCTCAAATTTCCTACGCCCACGACGGATAGGGACCGAACTGTCTCACGACGTTCTGAACCCAGCTCGCGTACCGCTTTAATGGGCGAACAGCCCAACCCTTGGGACCGACTACAGCCCCAGGATGCGATGAGCCGACATCGAGGTGCCAAACCTCCCCGTCGATGTGGACTCTTGGGGGAGATAAGCCTGTTATCCCCGGGGTAGCTTTTATCCGTTGAGCGATGGCCCTTCCATGCGGAACCACCGGATCACTAAGCCCGACTTTCGTCCCTGCTCGACTTGTAGGTCTCGCAGTCAAGCTCCCTTGTGCCTTTACACTCTGCGAATGATTTCCAACCATTCTGAGGGAACCTTTGGGCGCCTCCGTTACCTTTTAGGAGGCGACCGCCCCAGTCAAACTGCCTGCCTGACACTGTCTCCCACCCCGATTCAGGGGTGCGGGTTAGAATTTCAATACAGCCAGGGTAGTATCCCACCGACGCCTCCACCGAAGCTGGCGCTCCGGCTTCAAAGGCTCCTACCTATCCTGTACAAGCTGTACCAAAATTCAATATCAGGTCAGTAAAGCTCCACGGGGTCTTTCCGTCCTGTCGCGGGTAACCTGCATCTTCACAGGTACTATAATTTCACCGAGTCTCTCGTTGAGACAGTGCCCAGATCGTTGCGCCTTTCGTGCGGGTCAGAACTTACCTGACAAGGAATTTCGCTACCTTAGGACCGTTATAGTTACGGCCGCCGTTTACTGGGGCTTCAATTCAAAGCTTCGCTTACGCTAACCTCTCCTCTTAACCTTCCAGCACCGGGCAGGCGTCAGCCCCTATACTTCGCCTTACGGCTTCGCAGAGACCTGTGTTTTTGCTAAACAGTCGCCTGGGACTATTCACTGCGGCTCTCTCGGGCTTGCACCCTAACAGAGCACCCCTTCTCCCGAAGTTACGGGGTCATTTTGCCGAGTTCCTTAACGAGAGTTCTCTCGCTCACCTTAGGATTCTCTCCTCGCCTACCTGTGTCGGTTTGCGGTACGGGCACCTTTCACCTCACTAGAGGATTTTCTAGGCAGTGTGGAATCAGGAACTTCGGTACTATATTTCCCTCGCCATCACAGCTCAAGGTACATGGTGACGGGATTTGCCTCGTCACCCCTCTAACTGCTTGGACGCGCTATTCCAGCAGCGCGCTTACCCTATCCTCCTGCGTCCCCCCATCGTTCAAACGGTGAAGAGGTGGTACAGGAATATCAACCTGTTGTCCATCGCCTACGCCTTTCGGCCTCGGCTTAGGTCCCGACTAACCCTGAGCGGACGAGCCTTCCTCAGGAAACCTTAGGCATTCGGTGGAAGGGATTCTCACCCTTCTTTCGCTACTCATACCGGCATTCTCACTTCTAAGCGCTCCACCAGTCCTTACGGTCTAGCTTCTCAGCCCTTAGAACGCTCTCCTACCACGGAACACCGTTAGGTGTTCCATCCACAGCTTCGGTGATACGTTTAGCCCCGGTACATTTTCGGCGCAGAGTCACTCGACCAGTGAGCTATTACGCACTCTTTAAATGGTGGCTGCTTCTAAGCCAACATCCTGGTTGTCTAAGCAACTCCACATCCTTTTCCACTTAACGTATACTTTGGGACCTTAGCTGGTGGTCTGGGCTGTTTCCCTTTTGACTACGGATCTTATCACTCGCAGTCTGACTCCTAAGGATAAGTCATTGGCATTCGGAGTTTGTCTGAATTCGGTAACCCGATGAGGGCCCCTAGTCCAAACAGTGCTCTACCTCCAAGACTCTTACCTTAAGGCTAGCCCTAAAGCTATTTCGGAGAGAACCAGCTATCTCCAAGTTCGATTGGAATTTCTCCGCTACCCACACCTCATCCCCGCACTTTTCAACGTGCGTGGGTTCGGGCCTCCAGTAAGTGTTACCTTACCTTCACCCTGGACATGGGTAGATCACCTGGTTTCGGGTCTACGACCTCAAACTCATTCGCCCTATTAAGACTCGCTTTCGCTGCGGCTCCGCCTCTTCAGCTTAACCTCGCTTGAAATCGTAACTCGCCGGTTCATTCTACAAAAAGGCACGCTATCACTCGGCGTCTTTCCGAAGGAAAGACGCACAGAGCTCTAACTACTTGTAGGCACACGGTTTCAGGTTCTCTTTCACTCCCCTCCCGGGGTGCTTTTCACCTTTCCCTCACGGTACTGGTTCACTATCGGTCACTAGGGAGTATTTAGCCTTGGGAGATGGTCCTCCCTGCTTCCGACGGGATTTCACGTGTCCCGCCGTACTCAGGATCCACTCTGGAGGGAACGAAGTTTCAACTACAGGGTTGTTACCTTCTTTGACGGGCCTTTCCAGACCTCTTCATTTACTTCGTTCCTTTGTAACTCCTGACATAGAGTGTCCTACAACCCCAAGAGGCAAGCCTCTTGGTTTGGGCTTCTTCCGTTTCGCTCGCCGCTACTCAGGAAATCGCGTTTGCTTTCTCTTCCTCCGGGTACTTAGATGTTTCAGTTCCCCGGGTCTGCCTTCCATACTCTATGTATTCAAGTAAGGATACTACCCCATTACGGGCAGTGGGTTTCCCCATTCGGAAATCTCCGGATCAAAGCTTGCTTACAGCTCCCCGAAGCATATCGGTGTTAGTCCCGTCCTTCATCGGCTCCTAGTGCCAAGGCATTCACCGTGCGCCCTTACTAACTTAACCTAAAAAGGTTGTTTATTACTTACTTAATGGATTCATCCATAAAGTGGCGATTCTCGGTTATTACTTGGTTATTTCTCATTTTATCTAGTTTTCAAGGAACAATTAGTTTGAAAGGAATTAACCTCTCAAAACTGAACAAAACAAAAACGTCTTTTTTGTAACCACGTCAGTGGTCTTCCATATCCCTTAGAAAGGAGGTGATCCAGCCGCACCTTCCGATACGGCTACCTTGTTACGACTTCACCCCAATCATCTGTCCCACCTTCGGCGGCTGGCTCCAAAAGGTTACCTCACCGACTTCGGGTGTTACAAACTCTCGTGGTGTGACGGGCGGTGTGTACAAGGCCCGGGAACGTATTCACCGCGGCATGCTGATCCGCGATTACTAGCGATTCCGGCTTCATGTAGGCGAGTTGCAGCCTACAATCCGAACTGAGAATGGTTTTATGGGATTAGCGTAACCTCGCGGTCTAGCAACCCTTTGTACCATCCATTGTAGCACGTGTGTAGCCCAGGTCATAAGGGGCATGATGATTTGACGTCATCCCCACCTTCCTCCGGTTTGTCACCGGCAGTCACCTTAGAGTGCCCAACTGAATGCTGGCAACTAAGGTCAAGGGTTGCGCTCGTTGCGGGACTTAACCCAACATCTCACGACACGAGCTGACGACAACCATGCACCACCTGTCACTCTTGTCCCCGAAGGGAAATCCCTATCTCTAGGGAGGGCAAGAGGATGTCAAGACCTGGTAAGGTTCTTCGCGTTGCTTCGAATTAAACCACATGCTCCACCGCTTGTGCGGGCCCCCGTCAATTCCTTTGAGTTTCAGCCTTGCGGCCGTACTCCCCAGGCGGAGTGCTTAATGCGTTAGCTGCAGCACTAAAGGGCGGAAACCCTCTAACACTTAGCACTCATCGTTTACGGCGTGGACTACCAGGGTATCTAATCCTGTTCGCTCCCCACGCTTTCGCGCCTCAGCGTCAGTTACAGACCAAAGAGCCGCCTTCGCCACTGGTGTTCCTCCACATCTCTACGCATTTCACCGCTACACGTGGAATTCCGCTCTTCTCTTCTGCACTCAAGTCTCCCAGTTTCCAATGACCCTCCACGGTTGAGCCGTGGGCTTTCACATCAGACTTAAGAAACCGCCTGCGCGCGCTTTACGCCCAATAATTCCGGACAACGCTTGCCACCTACGTATTACCGCGGCTGCTGGCACGTAGTTAGCCGTGGCTTTCTGGTTAGGTACCGTCAAGGTACCGCCCTATTCGAACGATACTTGTTCTTCCCTAACAACAGAGTTTTACGATCCGAAAACCTTCATCACTCACGCGGCGTTGCTCCGTCAGACTTTCGTCCATTGCGGAAGATTCCCTACTGCTGCCTCCCGTAGGAGTCTGGGCCGTGTCTCAGTCCCAGTGTGGCCGATCACCCTCTCAAGTCGGCTACGCATCGTCGCCTTGGTGAGCCGTTACCTCACCAACTAGCTAATGCGCCGCGGGTCCATCTGTAAGTGGTAGCTTAAAGCCATCTTTCAATTCTCCTTCATGCGAAGAAAAAAGTTATCCGGTATTAGCCCCGGTTTCCCGGAGTTATCCCAGTCTTACAGGCAGGTTACCCACGTGTTACTCACCCGTCCGCCGCTAACTCTCAGGGAGCAAGCTCCCATCAAGTTCGCTCGACTTGCATGTATTAGGCACGCCGCCAGCGTTCGTCCTGAGCCAGGATCAAACTCTCCAAAAAGATGTTTGATATATCGAATTCGTTAGAATACGACTAGCTCTAGTTAAAAAATAAATTAATTGACGTTTCGTTTTGTTCAGTTTTCAAAGATCAATTTTTGAAACAACTTTTATATTATACTATTTTCAAAACCATTTTGTCGACTGTTTTTTCAATCTCTCGCAGCGACATGTATTAATATATCAATTACAGAGAATAAAGTCAACCCTTTTTTCTCACTCTCCCTAAGTTCTTTTCTAAATCCCTTCTTTCTTTTTGGAAGATATAATGTAATTCACACATTCATTGTGTGGAGCCACACGAGTTAATAGTGAAAACAATATTTGATATCGTTCTTTCATTGCTCTTTTAACTACTTGATCAATCCTTGAATCCTGTAAATCATATAATATCTCATCCATTTCCCTTTTTAAAAGATATTGAATTTCTAGCCTTTCCTTTTCATGAATTAAAATTCCTAACAATTGATTCACCCTTTTACATAAGATTAAGAACAAATGATTGCTGAGGTCACCTTCTAGAAGGTGGATGACTGCAGTAAATCTAGTTTTTTCCAATAAAACAGAAAATATTACGAGAAAATTTTTGACATATAAATTTTGTAGTCGAGCATACAATGAAATAAGGACTTGTCTATTACTATTAATTTTTTATTGCCGTTGTAAGGGGGATTACAATGAATTTTTTTATGATTTTAAGTGGAAAGAAACTAAAACACTTTTTGTTTATTATGGTACTTTCGCTATTTACGGCACTTTTTATCTATTCCCAAACGACTGCTCAAGTTGCTGTTTTTTCAACGAAAGAAGGGCCTAAAGCAATATACAAAGGAGAAAAAGGAATTGCGCTAACGTTTAATATTGGATGGGGAGATCAAAAGGCAGAACCGATTATAAATACTTTAGTAAAGAATGAAGTAAAGTCAGCAACTTTTTTTTTATCCGGTTCATGGGCTGAACGCCATCCAGATATTGTCGAAAAGATCGTTAAAAGCGGATATGAAATTGGGAACCTAGGGTATGCATACGAAGACTATACAGATTTAGAGTCTGAACAAATAAGAAAAGATATAGTAAAAGCACAAGAAGTTTTTAAAAAGCTGAATGTCAAAAACGTTAAATTACTTCGAGCTCCAACCGGCCATTTTGATAAAAAAACTTTAAAAATTGCAGAAGATCTTGGATTAACCGTTGTTCATTGGAGTGTCAATTCAGAGGATTGGACAAATCCTGGGGTTAAGCAGATTATTAATAATATTGATAAAGCTAAAAATGGAGATATTATATTATTGCATGCCTCTGATGCAGCTAAGCAAACGAAAAGCGCATTACCTTCAATTATTTCTAAATTAAAAAGTAGAGGCTCCTTTACAAATGTTTCCGACATGATTGCAAACGGAAAGGTTAAGACCACTTTAATAAAATAATTTCATACACAACTTAAAAACACTCCTATTTGGAGTGTTTTTCGCCATTTATTTTTTCTTTTTATTAATAGTTGGTACTTGATTTCCCTTTTTAGCTTGTAATTTAGCTCTTTCTTCTTCCGACCGCTTCAAATATTTTGGTAGTATTAATATTTGATACGCATTACAGATGACAAGAGGGAACAGCATTAAATAGACCCAGCTCTTTTCATTTACCCTCAATACCGGAATCCATTCTAATATTGTTACAACTACCATAAAAAACAAAGCGGGTATGAATGTGCTTTTCTTCCCTTGCCGCGATTTAAAATAGGCAACGATTAATCCCGCTATTAAAATAAATATAGCTAGTGCTATGTAAGGGGTAAGACTTTCATTTGGCTTAGCAAACTTTTCAAAACGGAAATAAGTTAAATCAAATAAAGCAAAAATTGTTAATACCAATTGAACTCCATTCCATAATCTTGTAGAACGAAATATCCCTAAACCAAATTGGTGGATGGTTAAATAAGCAAAGTAGCCGACTTGGCTAATCACACTAAATATTAACCCAACACCTATAAGCCAAATAAATGTAGATAGTATAGGACCAATTTTAAAATCTAAAAAATAGGATTGAAATTCACCCCAACGAATAATAAAACCCAATACACCTGTTGTAATACCACCTATTAATAAAGTTGTAAAAAATAATCGAACCCAATTTCGGCTTGTCAATATGATATCCTCCATCGTTTCATAAATTATACATAAAAACTCATCTTTTCTGATTTTACCAAGCACAGTATGAAAAATCTAGAAATTACACTATTGGTGCATAAAACTTTCACAAATACAGCATATTAACCCTATAAAACACATCCGTATAGGGGTGAGCTATTCAAATGAAAAAAATAGTTGTGTTGCTCCTATTTAGCATTTTCCTTTCAGCTTGTTCAAGTAATCCAAGTACTGAAAAAATGGATTATGACCAAACGAAGAAAATGATCGTTGATATTCTAAAAACAGACGAAGGAAAAAAGGCCATTCAGGATATTATGACAGATAAGAAAATGAAGCAAGAACTTATTATGGACCAAGCAACCGTCTCTGAAACGATTCAAAAAACACTTGTATCGAACAAAAGTACTGAATTTTGGAAGAATGCTTTTAAAGATCCCGAATTTGCCAAAGCATATGCAACAGGAATGAAGAAAGAAAATGAAGCTTTATTAAAAAGATTAATGAAAGATCCTGATTATCAAAGTATGATGCTTGACATATTAAAGGATCCGGAATATCAAAAGGAAATGCAGGATTTACTTAAAAGTAAGGATTTCAGAAAACATATTCAAACCATTATCGTCGAAACTTTTGATAGCCCCATCTTTAAGGCAAAAATTCAAGACACTCTAATGAAGGCCGCTCAAGAAATAAGCAATAACCAAAATGCCCAAAAACAAGGAGGGCAAACTAGTGGCGGCGGAGGTGGAGCTCAACAAGGTACAGGTGGCGCAAATCAAGGTGGATAAAAAATGCTCAAGCGCTTTGGTCCGACAAGTAAAGATGTCGTAGCATTGTACACAAAGGCTTGGGAATTTCCCCAAGCTTTTGTGACGCTAAAATCGAGTTTGATAAATAAGCGGAAAAATTCCCCTTAATTAAGAAAATAGCACTGAAAACACCTTAAATAGGCGGAGGAATTCCGACTATTAGATCAAAAAACGTGAAATTAAGTAATTTTGCTTTGCTTAATCGGAAAATTTCCGTTTAAATACCCCGAACCGAGCTCTATTCTGCTGTTTACCCGGAAAATCTCCGCTTATTTGATTATCGTGCTTTAGTAAGAAATGCCAAATCATATCAATTATCCTAGTAATAGCATGTTAACAACAATTGTAAATAATTTTTCAAAAGCAAAATTAGAGACCAAATCATATGCGATTTTGTCTCTAATTATGTCCTCCATAAAAACGGACCTACTTACTAATAAAAGTAGCCTTTTTTCTTACTGTCGAGCTCAGCGACAATTATTTATTTAAAAGTTCTACTACCTTTCTTGCTATGTCTCCATATATTTTCCCTAACGGATGATCTTCAGCATAGATAGAAGGAGCAAAGTCATCCTCATCCCAATCTGGTTGTTGTAATGGAAGCTGTCCTAGAAGTTCTGTTCTTAGTTCCTCAGCAAGTTTCTTTCCACCGCCACGTCCAAAAACATATTCCTTTTCACCTGTTACTTTACTTTCAAAGTAGGACATGTTTTCAACGACACCTAACAGCTCATGTTCTGTTTTTAACGCCATTGCACCAGCGCGAGCAGCAACAAAGGCAGCTGTTGGATGTGGAGTAGTGACGATAATTTCTTTACAATGTGGTAGCATCGTATGTAAATCTAATGCGACATCCCCAGTACCTGGAGGTAAATCTAATAATAAATAATCCAAATCTCCCCACTCTACTTCAGTAAAGAAGTTATTTAGCATTTTTCCTAGCATTGGACCACGCCAAATAACAGGAGCGTTATCTTCAACGAAAAAGCCCATAGAGATGACTTTAACTCCGAGTCTTTCGACAGGAATGATTCGTTCGCCACGAACGACTGGACGATTCGTAACACCCATCATATCCGGCACACTAAATCCATAAATATCCGCATCAATTAAGCCAACCTTTTTGCCTTGACGAGCTAATGATACAGCCAAATTAACTGAAACCGTTGATTTTCCTACCCCACCTTTTCCGCTTGCAATCGCAATAAAGGTTGTTTTGCTTGTAGGTGATAAAAGATTGTTTCCTTGTTCTGCAGGCTCTGAACCTCTAAATTTTTGTAAAACTTCTTCTGGCAGTTCAGCAAAACGAATACCAACAGTGTTTGCACCCGCTTCTTTTAATGTATTGACTACTTGTGTTTGAAGTTGAAGTTGTTCGCTTGTCCCTGTTTTCGCAATCGCAATCTTCACACTTACATGTTCTTTTTCTTCTTTCACTTTTACTTCTAAAATTCCATTTGTTTCTTCTAGCGTTTTATGTAGGAAAGGATCTTTAATTCCTTTTAATAAATTGACTACTTCCTGTTCAGTTATCACTTCATACACCATCCTCGATGTGAATTCGATTACACCCACAAGTATAACATAATTTCTTTCTTCAAGAAGGGAAACTGCTTTCGTGTATAAAAAAGGCAATCGTTATCGTCTCGATTACCTTTTACTTTAAATCCTTTTCATTTGTAAAATATCTCATGATTCCATTGTAAATTGAAGCTGATACTTTCTTTTGGTACTTCTCACTCATTAGATTTTGTCTTTCCGTTGGATTCGATAAAAATCCTATTTCAACTAATGCGCCTGGTTTGTTTGCATTTTTAACGACATATATATTTTTAAGGATTTTCGCTTCTCTATCCGTATTTTCAAGATTTCTAATAAGCTCACTTTGAATGAACTTTGCTAACCGTTTATTTTCAATTAAATGCGGCGAGTAGAATGTTTGAGCCCCGCTCCATCGTGGGGAAGGAATTGCATTTAGATGAATACTTAAATAGAGATCTGCATCTGATTCATTAATCATATTGAGTCTATTTTTCAAATCTTCTACCTTTCTTCGGCCTATTCCTTTTGTGTTAGGATCTGCCAAATCCGAATCATCTTCCCTCGTCATCAAGACGAGAGCTCCTTGCTCTTGAAGATAATCCCTAATAAAAAGGGATACTTTGAGAGCAATTTCTTTTTCAAGGGCATCAGAATCACCAGCCCCCCCATCAGGACCTCCATGACCGGGGTCTAAAATAATCACTTTCCCTGATAAAGGAAGATTCCAGGAATCCCACGTATCTTTTTGAAAAAATTGAAATTGAAAGAGCAAAAATAAAAGAAGTGCACCTAATATAAAGCTAATGAGTTTGACCTTCCGGCTCATTCAAAACCTTCCCTTCCCATTCTTCTATTCCATACTTATGGGACAAGGTACAGTTTTAGAACTTATATTATAAAGTAGCCTAATGCAGTCTTAACTTTCTTCTCTGTTCTCCTTTAATAAACCCTTCCATCCACCATTTATCAACGAATTGTTCACATGAATAATAAATGGACTCTTGAATAAATCCTTCATCACCAAACTTCCAATATAACCAAAAATTATAAAGTGTATCTGTTAAATGTCTAATTTCATTATGACAACGTTTTTTAATTTCTTCGATGGACTCGCCAAAATGACTAAAACGGCTAAATTGTCCACCAAGTAAATACGCTTCGATCGCTACATCATAGCAACCCTCTTCCACCCCTTGTTGAATCCATATTCCACCTTCTATTCGCTCAGAGCCGAAATGCTCCTGTACACTTTTCTTTAAATTTTGTATAGATAACTCTTTCAGTAGTTTACGTTCATATTTTATCTGTCTTTCGCGCCTTTTCGCGTTAAATGTTGTAATCACATTCATAATTCCCACTCCTCCTAGCAATATTTTTCAACGAACACTCCTTTCTAATTCAACAGGCCATTGATAAAACATTACCAATTCAAGAAAACCCTCCCCTTACCTTCCTTTCATTATAAATATGAAGAAATAACATAAACTAATGTTAAATTTACTTATAGGAGTTCATTATTTATGAGGCTTTCATTAAATTTGCTATTAGTCACAACTTTCTTTTTCCTTCTTGCAAATAATTCCTTCGCCTCAACGAAAGGGCGAATGTTTTATGAAAAAACAGGGAAAGTATTCTGGGATGTAAAAACAAATGAAAAAATAGTCGCTTTAACGTTTGACGATGGTCCAAGCCCAACCTTTACACCACAAATCTTAGATACGTTAGCAAAGTATCAGGCAAAAGCGACGTTTTTTGTGATTGGAGAGCATGCTGAAAAATATCCAGAAATTATTAAGCGACAAGCGGAAGAGGGACATGAAATAGCGAACCACACATATAATCATCATTATGATTTAACAGTTAACCCCGCAAATCTAAAAAGAGAATTAAAACAAACGGCAAATACTATTTTCAGTATTACAGGTTATTATCCTTCTCTCTTTCGACCAGTAGGCGGGTATTACGATGAAACGATTATAAACACCGCCATTAAGAAGGGATATCAAATCATTATGTGGTCATGGCATCAAGATACAAAAGATTGGACTCGACCTGGGGCAAACAAAATTGCCCATAGCGTGACTTCGGACACACAGCCGGGGGACATCGTTTTAATGCATGACTCCGGTGGGGATCGCACACAAACGGTGCAAGCTTTAGATAAAATACTGGCTACATTAAAAAAGGAAGGATATGAATGTGTTACGGTTTCTGAGTTGTTGTATCGTTCAAAAGGGATTTTACCGAGTCCCCTATATCTTTTTCCGACAATGTAAAAAGCCCCGTGTCCAATTTTGGAACGGGGCTTTGAACACAAATTAACGTTTTGAGAACTGAGGTGCACGACGAGCGCCTTTAAGACCGTATTTCTTACGTTCTTTCATACGAGCGTCACGAGTTAATAGTCCTGCACGTTTTAAAGTTGTACGGTATTCAGGATCAGCTAGCAATAATGCACGAGCGATACCATGACGGATTGCTCCAGCTTGACCTGTGAAACCACCACCATTAACGTTTACTAAAACATCATAGTTACCAAGAGTTTCAGTAGCGTTTAATGGTTGTTTAATTACTTCGATTAAAGCCGCAAATGGAATATAGTCTTCTACTTCACGACCATTAATAACGATACGACCGTTACCAGGAACTAAGCGTACACGAGCTACAGAGCTTTTACGACGTCCTGTTCCGTAATATTGAACTTGTGTCAAAATAATACCCTCCCTTAATGATTATCCGCGAAGTTCATACACTTCTGGTTTTTGTGCTTCATGTTTATGTTCTGCTCCAGCATAAACATGTAATTTTTTAAACATTTGACGTCCTAAAGAACCTTTTGGAAGCATGCCTTTAATAGCAAGTTCTAACATTCTTTCAGGATATTTTGTACGCATTTCGTTTGCTGTACGAGTTTTTAAACCACCTGCATATTGTGTATGACGGTAGTAAATTTTGTCAGTTAATTTCTTACCAGTTAATTCAATCTTAGATGCATTAATGATGATGACATAGTCACCTGTATCAACATGTGGTGTGAATGTTGGTTTGTGTTTACCGCGTAGAATAGATGCTACTTCACTTGATAAACGACCTAAAGTTTTACCTTCAGCATCCACAACGTACCATTTACGTTCTATATTATTTGCATTAGCCATATACGTAGTACGCATTAGTTACCCTCCTATAAATAAAAAATTCAATTGTTACGTATTTATTATTATCACGAATAAGTTTCCGGGGCTTATTTGTGGGGTTAAATAACATACCATAGGTAATAATATCTTTTTATGACGTCAATGTCAAGACAATGTTACACCTGGATTAGTTGTTATGATAAAAATAAAGCGACAAGTTCACTCTGACAATACAAAATACACTAGTCATAATATACCTTCCATAAATACAACCCTTCAGCAGGAGCTGTTTTTCCAGCATTTATACGATTTCTTTGTTCCAAAATCGAAGGGATCTCCTCGGATTTCCTTTTTCCAATACCTACCTCTAATAATGTCCCCATTAAAATGCGAACCATATTATATAAAAATCCGTTTCCAATAAACTGAACTTCTAGTTCTTCATTGCTTTTCACAAAACGAATATCCTCAATCGTACGAACTTTGTCTGCTACTTCTGTTTTCGCAGAACAAAAACTGGTAAAGTCATGTGTCCCGATGAAATGTTTGCTTGCTTTCTCCATCTCGTCTAGGTTCAATGGGTATGGGTAGTGATAAGCATAAACATGTTTAAAGGGATCTCGATATGGACTCGTATATACCTTGTAACGATACTCCTTTTTCACAACAGAAAAACGCGCATGAAAGTTTGCATCGACTAGTTCAGTTTGTTTAATAGATATATCATTTGGCAGCATGCTATTTAAAACAATCGGCCAGCGGTTAAGTGGAATATGTAGTGGTGTATCGAAATGGATGACCTGTCCTGTCGCATGTACACCTGCGTCTGTTCTTCCCGACCCTACAACTTTCACTTCCTCACCTTTGTGTATCTTTTTAAGAGCAGCTTCAAGTTCTCCTTGTACTGTTCGGCCATTCGGCTGTACCTGATAACCGGAAAAGTTTGAGCCATCGTATGCGACGACGCATTTATATCGAAACATGTTTAGTCCCTCACGCTTTAAAAAGTATTAAAAGAATGGTTATACATAATAAAAAAATGAGTGCAATCGTATCAGCCGTTTTCCAATCTAATAGTCGATATTTCGTCCTTCCTTCTCCCCCGCGGTAGCCTCTCGCTTCCATCGCAATGGCTAGTTCTTCCGCCCGTTTAAATGAGCTAATAAACAAAGGGATAAGTAAAGGGATAATTGCCTTGATTCGATCTTTAATCGGACCACCGGAAAAATCGACCCCTCTAGCCATCTGAGCCTTCATAATTTTATCCGTCTCATCCATTAAGGTAGGAATAAAACGCAAGGAAATCGACATCATCAAAGCTAATTCATGGACAGGAAATTTAAGTTTCATTAACGGCTTTAATAATGTTTCTAAGCCATCCGTTAATGAAATAGGTGTCGTTGTTAATGTCATAAGGGATGTCACAAAAATAAGCAATAGAAATCTTAACGATATAAAAATTCCTTGTCTTAGTCCCTCTTCATATATTTTCACAAAACCTAAATGGAATATTAGACTCCCTTGTTTCGTAAAAAACAAATGTAAAACTAATGTAAATAAAATTAACCATAAAATCGGTTTTAAACCATTTATAAAAAAGCGAAAAGGGACTTTCGAAATGAACACTAGTGATAAGGTGAAAATCGCTAATATACCATAAGTAATTGTATTATTAGCCAAAAAGACAATACAAATAAAAGCAAAGACGAATATTAGCTTTGAACGCGGGTCTAACCGATGTATAACAGAATCAGTCGGAACATATCGTCCAAAAATCATTTTCTCCATCATGTCCCTTCACCCACTGTCTGCAGTTCCATTATAGCTTCTGAAAGTTCATCAATCGTTAAACATGTTTTCCCAATCGGTTCACCCATTTTTTCTTCCAATAAATATTGAAAATTCACGACATCGGGAACATTTAATCCTAGTTCAAGTAGTTCTTTCGGCTCCGAAAAGATTTCCCTTGGCGTACCCTTCCTCTTAATCTCACCTTCATGCATGATAATAATTTCATCAGCATATATCGCAGCATCTTCCATACTATGTGTGACAAGAATCGTTGTTAAGCCTTTTTCTTTATGAAGACGATAAAACATATCCATCACTTCTCTTCGTCCTCTAGGATCCAATCCAGCGGTCGGTTCGTCTAAAACGAGCACCTCTGGTTCCATTGCTAATACGCCAGCAATAGCTACCCGTCTCATCTGTCCACCGGATAAATCAAATGGTGACTTGTCCAATACCTCTTCTGATAAACCTACTTGAAGTACGAGTTCTTTTGCACGTTTCTTTGCTTCTTCCTTATTGACGCCAAAGTTCATCGGCCCAAAGCATACATCTTTCTCAACCGTTTCCTCAAAAAGCTGATGCTCAGGAAATTGAAAAACAATTCCTACCTTCTGACGAACTTTTCGTAAATTCTTTTCCTTTTTATCTGAATCAATTGTAAAATCGCCAATATGAACTTGCCCTTTTGTCGGCTGAAGCAAGGCATTTAGGTGTTGGAGCAATGTGGATTTCCCTGAACCCGTATGACCTATAATAGCAATAAATTTCCCCGAAGGAATGATTAAATCAATATTTTGTATAGCTAATCTTTCAAAAGGGGTATTTGCCTGGTATCGATATTCTACTTGTTTAAGTGTAATGTCCATAATGCATCCACCAATTCTTCTTCTGTTATGTACGTATTTGGAAAATTAAACCCTAATTGTGTAAGTTTTTTCGTCATTTTTATCGTAAAAGGAATATCTAGACCTAGTTCAACTAATTCATCTTCCAATTGAAAAATCTCAATGGGCTTACCTTTTTTGAAAACTTCGCCTTTATTTAATACAATCATTCGATCTGCTCTTGATGCTTCTTCTAAATCATGAGTAATAGAAATCACGGTCAAACCAAGTTTATCTTTTAATTCTCTTATTGTTTCTAAAACCTCTTGACGACCTTTTGGATCTAACATTGATGTTGCCTCATCCAAAATAATAACTTTCGGCATGATTGCAATTATACCCGCGATGGCAACTCTTTGCTTTTGACCTCCGGATAAATGGTGCGGCTCTTGATCGAGAAACGAGAGCATATTCACTCTTTCCAAGGCATCTTTCACACGCTCAGCCATAATTTCTTGTGGGACTCCGCTATTTTCCAAACCAAAAGCCACATCATCTTGTACGGTTGTTCCTACAAACTGATTATCAGGGTTTTGGAAGACCATTCCTATTCTTTTTCTAATCTCCCAAACAGTCTCTTCCGATAATGGAAGTTGGTCAACCGTTACATTCCCCTTTTCCGGATAATGTAGACCATTTAACATTTTTGCTAAAGTGGATTTCCCTGAACCATTGTGACCAACAATGGCAAGCCACTCCCCTTTTTGAACCGATAAAGAAATATCATTTAAGACATATGGATCTTGTCCCGGATAACGAAAATATACATGCTCTATCGAAATAATCTCCTCCGGCATCTCCAAGCCTCCTCTATGCAAAGCGAGTAATCATGCTACTTTTCAACAAACGTATAAAACAAAAAAGCCTGCACCCCTCTCCTGGGGAAGTAAGTACGTTCCCTGGTCACAAAATCCTCTAGTCATTAGAGTTGGAGAGGGATGCAAGGAGCTAGACGGGATAGATAATAATATACTACCCATCGTAACACTCTATTAGCTTCAATACATCACATATATAAAAATTTCAATTGCGCTTACGCTGGCCTTACATTTATAAATGATGGCCTGTATTTACAAAAAAAGGGCATAGAAGCAGTTATAACTAACTGTCCTGCCCTCATTGTAAATACCTATTAAACTAATTCAATAATTACTACCGGTGCACCGTCACCACGACGAGGTCCAAGTTTCATGATACGAGTATATCCACCTTGGCGCTCTTGATAACGAGTAGCGATGTCAGAGAATAATTTTTGAACAGCATCTTGTTTCGTTTCAGCATCAGCAATTTCATGACGGATGAATGCAGCTGCTTGACGACGTGCGTGTAAATCACCACGTTTACCTAGAGTGATCATTTTTTCAACAACTGAACGTAACTCTTTCGCACGAGCTTCAGTAGTTTCGATGCGCTCATTGATGATAAGGTCAGTTGCTAAGTCACGAAGCAACGCTTTACGTTGGGCACTAGTACGTCCTAGTTTTCTGTATCCCATGAAGTTTCCCTCCCTTGTTGAATATTATTAAGTTTTATAATCAATCGTCTTTTCTTAAGCCTAAGCCAAGTTCTTCTAACTTCGCTTTAACTTCTTCTAAAGACTTACGACCTAAATTACGAACTTTCATCATATCTTCTTCAGTCTTATTCGCTAATTCCTGAACAGTGTTGATTCCGGCACGTTTTAGGCAATTATAAGAACGAACGGAGAGATCTAGTTCTTCAATCGTCATTTCAAGAACTTTTTCCTTCTGATCTTCTTCTTTTTCAACCATGATTTCAGCATTTTGTGCTTCATCAGTTAAACCTACGAATATATTTAAGTGCTCTGTTAGAATCTTTGCACCTAGAGAAATAGCTTCCTTTGGTCCAATACTTCCATCAGTCCATACATCTAGTGATAGCTTATCAAAGTTTGATACTTGACCAACACGAGTATTTTCAACTTGATAGTTTACACGTTGAACCGGTGTATAAATAGAATCAATTGGAATAACCCCAATCGGAAGATCTTCACGTTTATTCTGTTCAGCAGGTGTATAGCCACGACCTGTTACAGCTGACATACGCATACGGAAGTGAGCATTTTTCCCTAATGTTGCGATGTAAAGATCTGGATTAAGAATTTCCACGTCGCTGTCATGTGTTATGTCAGCAGCAGTGACAACTCCTTCTCCTTGCACATCAATTTCTAACGTTTTTTCTTCGTCAGAGTAGATTTTCAATGCTAGCTTTTTAATATTAAGAATAATTGATGTTACATCTTCTACGACGCCTTCAATTGTTGAGAACTCATGCATGACCCCATCTATTTGTATAGAAGTGACAGCTGCACCTGGAAGTGAGGATAATAGGATACGACGTAAGGAGTTACCCAAAGTTGTACCATATCCACGCTCTAGTGGTTCTACGACGAACTTTCCGAAACTTGCGTCATCGTTGACCTCAACCGTTTCAATTTTTGGCTTTTCGATTTCAATCATTCAAATTTACCCTCCTTCAAAACGTCGAAACCCCGGTAGAAAATTTAATCGATCTAACCGAAATTCCCCATGTTTACATTCCCATTTGTGCACAACAACTGGATTAATCATTTCTGTCTTGTATTTGTTGTCATATCATATCCCATTATTGACATGGATACAAATTCTATACAGAAAAAATTAAACACGACGGCGTTTAGGTGGGCGGCAACCATTATGTGGTACCGGTGTAACATCTTTAATAGCTGTTACTTCTAGACCAGCAGCTTGAAGCGCACGAATAGCAGCTTCACGACCTGCACCAGGTCCTTTAACAGTTACTTCAAGAGTTTTCATTCCATGTTCCATAGATGCTTTAGCTGCAGTTTCTGCCGCCATTTGCGCTGCAAATGGAGTAGATTTACGTGAGCCTTTGAAACCAAGAGCACCGGCACTAGACCATGCAAGAGCATTACCATGAGAATCTGTAATCGTTACAATTGTATTATTGAATGTAGAACGAATGTGTGCAATACCTGTTTCTATATTCTTTTTCACACGACGTTTACGAGTGTTTGTTTTACGTGCCATACTACTATGAAACCTCCTTTACTAATTATTTCTTTTTACCTGCTACAGTCTTACGAGGACCTTTGCGTGTACGAGCATTGTTCTTTGTATTTTGACCGCGAACTGGTAAACCACGACGATGACGAAGACCACGGAATGATCCAATTTCCATTAAACGTTTAATGTTTAAAGAAACTTCACGGCGAAGGTCACCTTCAACCTTTAATTTGTCAATGATATCACGGATTTTATTTAATTCATCCTCAGTTAAGTCGCGAACACGAGTATCTTCAGATACGCCTGCTTCAGCTAAAATCTTTTGGGCTGTTGGCTTTCCAATCCCAAAGATATATGTTAAAGAGATCACTACACGTTTATCACGTGGAATGTCTACACCTGCAATACGTGCCATATTAAGAGCGCACCTCCTTTAAAGATTATCCTTGTTTTTGTTTATGTTTTGGGTTTTCACAAATAACCATTACTTTACCATTTCTGCGAATGATTTTGCATTTCTCACAAATTGGTTTTACTGATGGTCTGACTTTCATCTCTTTTACCTCCTTAATAGTACGGAGTGCATTATTATTTGAAACGATACGTAATTCTTCCGCGCGTTAAATCATATGGAGAAAGTTCAACTGTTACTTTATCCCCCGGTAAAATACGAATGAAATGCATTCTAATTTTTCCGGAAACATGTGCAAGAACAGTATGGCCATTCTCTAATTCTACCTTAAACATTGCATTAGGCAATGTTTCACTAACAGTACCTTCAACCTCGATAACATCGTCTTTCGCCACCTGTACCCATCTCCCTTCTTCTTACATTTATGGACTACAAACTTATACCACTTTTACGCGAGTGCCTATGGTAGGCGGTCCATAATGAGGTATTAGTGGGTCTTCATGTAATTCTTGACCAATCCCATGTCCTGCATACTCGCGAACGATAGAAAAGCCATGATTTTTTTCAAAGATTTGAATCGCATGAGAGATGTTCGAAAGACGCACACCAGGCCTTCAATCATTTCAGCCATGATAGAGAGAGATCTCTTTCACATCCGCGAGCCTTTTCGCGTCTCTTCATCTATTTTAACAATAAAATATAAATATCTATTGTTAAAATGTTCCCTTCATCTTATGGTAGATTTCCGAGAATTACTTTAATGACAAAAGCCACGAAATCCATTATACCCTTAATATGAAGGAATTGCATCAAACTTGCGAATAAATTTTTCAGTAATTACATCCAATTCTTATGAGTATTAGAAGTAATTTCAATTAGTGCTTGATTGTAGCAAGCAATTTATCGATATCAGCAAACACTTTGTTAATATCTTGTTCACCATCAATCGTTTGTAAATAGCCTTTTCCTGCATAAAAATCAAGAAGGGGTTTTGTTTGTTTGATGTTAACATCTAAACGATTTTGAACCGTTTCTTCATTATCATCGGCACGTTGATATAGCTCACCGCCACATCGATCACAAGTACCGGCTTCTTTAGGTGGATTAAATACGAGATGATACGTTGCCCCACAATTTTTACAAATGCGGCGTCCAGTAAGTCTTCCCATCAAAATTTCTTTATCCACATTAATGTTTATACAGTAGTCAATTTTTTTATTCAGATCGCTAAGGATTGCTTCAAGCGCTTCTGCTTGTGGAACTGTTCTTGGGAAACCGTCCAATAAGAACCCCTTCTCGCAATCGTCTTTGCTTAAACGTTCACGAACAATACCAATTGTCACTTCATCAGGGACAAGTTCGCCTTTATCCATAAACGATTTCGCCTTTAAGCCGAGTTCTGTTCCTTCTTTCATAGCAGCACGGAACATATCTCCAGTTGAGATATGAGGGATTGCATACTTATCTACGATTCGTTCGGCTTGTGTTCCTTTACCGGCACCGGGAAGGCCCATTAAGACTAAATTCATTAGTACTTCCCCCTCAAGACTCATTTTAGTTTTAGGAACAAATTGACTGTCCCTAAAACTAACAATTATTTAATAAAACCTTTATAATGACGTTTCACAAGTTGTGATTCTAATTGTTTCATCGTATCAAGTGCAACCCCCACAACAACTAGCAAGCTAGTTCCACCAATTTGTGCAGATGGTGGTAACCCAGCTAAATTCGTAAACAACACTGGAAGAATAGAAATAACGGCTAAGAAAATTGAACCAACAAATGTTAATCGATACAGAACAGATGTTAAGTATTCCTTAGTATTTTTACCAGGTCGAATTCCAGGAATATAACCACCTTGTTTCTTGAGGTTATCAGCCATTTGTTCGGGATTTACTTGTACAAACGCATAGAAATATGTGAAAGCTATAATTAATGCAACATAAATGATCATTCCAACTGGTTTCGTATAATCAAAGATCCAAGTGATCGTGTCTGTGACACTATTTGATCCAAAGAAGGATGCAATTGTTCTTGGAGCGATAATAAACGATACAGCAAAGATAACCGGAATAACACCTGCTGCATTTACTTTTAATGGTAAGTGTGTTGATTGGCCGCCAACAGGATTTTTTCCTGCTAAACGTTGTGCATATTGAATAGGAATTTTTCTTAATGCTTGTTGAATAAATACGACAGCAACAACAATTGCAATTACCACTAATACAATCAGTAATAAGATAACAATTTTAATAAATAATTGTTGACCCGCATTTTTTAATTGTTGTTCAAAAATTTGTCCAACGATCGTTGGAATTCGAGCAACAATCCCAGCCATGATAAGAATTGAGATACCATTTCCTACACCTTTAGCAGTAATTTCTTCACCAACCCACATTAAAAATGCGGTACCAGCTGTCAACACGATAGCAATGGTTAAATAAGTACCGATCCCTGGATTTTGTATCAGCTGACCTTGTGTCATTGAGTTAAAACCATATGACATTCCAATCGCTTCTATAAAACCAAGAACGATTGTGAAGTATCTAGTAAATTGTGCTAACTTACGTCGACCAACTTCACCTTGCTTCGACCATTCTGTGAATTTCGGAACTACATCCATTTGCAATAACTGGATAATAATTGATGCGGTGATATAAGGCATAATTCCCATTGCAAAAATAGAGAATTGATAAAGTGCGCCACCACCAAATGTATTTAGAATACTAAAGAAACCAGATTGATCATTTGCTTCTAATGCACGAGCATCAACGCCAGGAACAGGAATGTAAGCTCCTATTCTAAACACAATTAACATTAATAGGGTGAATATAATCTTTTTTCTTATATCACCCACACGCATAAAATTGGAGATTGTCTTAATCATTAAATCACCTCAATAGATCCGCCAGCAGCTTCGATAGCTTCTTTAGCAGCAGAGGAGAATTTGTGAGCTTTGACAGATAATTTTTTCTCAAGCTTACCTTTTGCAAGAACTTTAATTCCTGCTTTCTCTTTGCTAATTACTCCTGTTTCAATAAGAAGGACCGGAGTAATTTCAGTACCATCTTCAAAACGATTTAATGCATCAAGATTTACGATCGCATAGTCTTTACGGTTAATGTTTGTAAAACCGCGTTTTGGTAGACGACGGAATAAAGGTGTTTGACCACCTTCAAAACCAGGTCGTACGCCACCGCCAGAACGAGCGTTTTGACCTTTATGACCTTTACCAGCAGTTTTACCGTTACCGGAACCAATACCACGACCTACACGATTTCGTTCTTTTCGTGATCCTTCAGCAGGTTTTAATTCATGAAGTT
Organism: Heyndrickxia sporothermodurans; assembly: GCA_016756695.1. Classification (GTDB taxonomy): domain Bacteria; phylum Bacillota; class Bacilli; order Bacillales; family Bacillaceae_C; genus Heyndrickxia; species Heyndrickxia sporothermodurans. The sequence continues at coordinate 1,617,308 of CP066701.1, read as the reverse complement.
TCATTGTCGGCACCTCCTTGTATTAGTAAGTTCTATTACTGTTCTTTTACTGTTACGAGATGAGCAACTTTATTGACCATACCACGGATTGCAGCATTATCTTCATGCTCAACAGTTTGATTCACTTTACGCAAACCAAGAGCTTTAACTGTTTCACGTTGATTTTCCGGACGTCCAATCAAACTGCGAGTGAGGGTAATTGCTAATTTGTTTGCCATTAAAATTCCCTCCTTATCCTAACAGTTCTTCTACTGATTTATTACGTAATTTAGCAACATCTTCCGCACGCTTTAATTGCTTAATACCATCGATAGTTGCACGAATCATATTAATTGGTGTATTAGAACCAAGTGATTTAGATGTAATATCAGCTACTCCACCTAATTCTAGTACCGCACGTACAGGACCACCGGCAATTACTCCAGTACCTGGAGAACCTGGCTTCATAAGAATTTGGCCAGCTCCGAATCGACCAATTACTTCATGTGGAATTGTAGTTCCGACAATCGCTATTTCTACTAAGTTTTTCTTCGCATCTTCTACTGCTTTGCGGATCGCATCAGGTACCTCTTGAGCTTTACCAGTACCGAAGCCAACATGACCATTTCTATCACCTACAACTACAAGTGCAGAGAAACGGAAACGACGTCCACCTTTAACAACCTTCGCAACACGGTTAACAGTAACAACGCGTTCTTCTAATTCAAGTTTGTTAGGATCAATGTGACGCATGTATATGTCCCTCCTTTTTTATTAAAATTCTAAGCCGTTTTCACGGGCAGCATCAGCAAGTGCTTTAATACGTCCATGGTAAAGATATCCACCACGGTCAAATACTACAGCTTTAATGCCTTTTTCGACCGCACGTTTTGCGATTAATTCGCCAACTTTTTGCGCTGCATCAATGTTGCTGTTTGATTCAAGGTTAAGTTCTTTATCTAATGTAGAAGCACTAGCTAAAGTTACACCATTTAAATCATCGATCAACTGAGCATAAATGTTTTTATTAGAACGATATACGTTTAAACGAGGACGTGTCGTTGTACCACTTAATTTAGCACGTACACGAGCATGTCTTTTTTTACGTACTTTATTTTTATCTGGCTTAGTGATCACCCGAGGTCACTCCTTTCTATTAGCCTTAAGCCGCATTATTTACCAGTTTTACCTTCTTTTCTACGTACATATTCGCCTTCATAACGAATCCCTTTACCTTTATAAGGTTCAGGTGGACGAACACCACGAATATTGGCAGCTAATGCACCAACGCGCTCTTTGCTAGTACCTTTTACAATAACTTTTGTATTTGAAGGAACTTCGATTTCAAGTCCTTCTTCTGCTTCGAATTCAACCGGATGTGAATAACCTACGTTAAGAACAAGTTTGCTTCCTTGTTTTTGAGCACGATATCCAACCCCGATTAATTCTAGAGATTTTTCAAATCCTTTAGAAACACCTTCAACCATATTAGCTAATAATGCACGAGTTGTACCGTGTAACGCACGGTGTTCTTTTGCATCAGATGGACGAGTGATGTTAATTACGTTCTCTTCAATATTAATTGTAATGTCAGGGCTGAAGCTGCGAGTAAGTTCGCCTTTAGGTCCCTTAACAGTAACGTTGTTTCCATCTAATGTAACAGTTACACCAGAAGGAATTTCAATAGGTTTTTTACCTACACGTGACATTCTATTGCACCTCCATTCATACCTTAGTATTACCAAACGTACGCTAGTACTTCTCCGCCAACTTGTTTGTTACGAGCGTCTTTATCAGTAAGAACGCCTTGAGAAGTAGAAACGATTGCGATTCCAAGACCGTTTAATACTTTTGGAACTTCGTTTGCTTTTGCATATACACGTAAACCTGGTTTACTAATACGTTTAATACCAGTGATTACACGTTCATTGTTCGCACCATATTTCAAAAAGATCCGAATGATACCTTGTTTATTATCTTCGATGAATTCAACATCACGAATAAAACCTTCGCGCTTAAGAATTTCAGCAACTTCTTTCTTGATTTTAGAAGCAGGAACTTCTAGTTTTTCGTGACGCACCATGTTTGCATTACGAATACGAGTAAGCAAATCTGCAATTGGATCTGTCATTACCATTATATTAACCTCCTTCCCAATTTCGGGGTTTACCAGCTAGCTTTTTTAACGCCAGGAATTTGACCCTTATATGCAAGTTCACGGAAACAAATACGGCAAAGTTTGAATTTGCGAATGACTGAATGTGGACGGCCACAACGTTCGCAACGTGTATAAGCTTGCACTTCAAACTTTGGTGTGCGCTTTTGTTTCACGATCATAGATTTTTTAGCCACGTTTTCGCCTCCCTTTTTTAGCGATTACTTTTGGAATGGCATTCCGAGTTGAGTTAATAATTCACGAGCTTCTTCGTCTGTGTTTGCAGTTGTTACGATAACGATATCCATACCACGTACTTTGCTCACTTTATCGTAATCAATTTCAGGGAAGATAAGCTGTTCTTTTACACCAAGTGTATAGTTTCCACGACCATCAAATGCTTTCTTTGAAATACCGCGGAAGTCACGTACACGTGGAAGAGAAACTGAAATTAGTTTGTCTAAGAATTGATACATGCGTTCGCCGCGAAGTGTAACTTTCGCACCGATAGGCATTCCTTCCCGAAGACGGAATCCTGCAATAGAATTTTTCGCTTTTGTTACAACCGGTTTTTGTCCAGTGATGATTGCTAGTTCTTCAACCGCATTGTCTAAAACTTTAGCATTTTGAACAGCATCACCAACACCCATGTTGATAACGATTTTTTCAATTTTTGGTACTTGCATTACAGATTTATAATTGAATTTGCTCACTAATGCAGGAGCTAATTCTTTTTCAAATTTTTCCTTTAGGCGGTTCATGTCGTGTACCTCCCTTCTTCTAAAAACTATTTATCTAAAACTTCACCAGATTTTTTTGCTACACGTACTTTTTTACCATTAACTTCTTGATAACCAACACGAGTTGGTTCGTTTGTTTTAGGATCTAATAACATAACATTAGATACGTGGATAGCTGCTTCAAAGTTAACAATTCCACCTTGTGGATTAGCTTGTGATGGCTTTGAGTGCTTTTTCACGATGTTAACACCTTCAACGATTACACGGTCTTTTTTAGGAAAAGCTGCTAAAATAACACCTGTTTTCCCTTTATCTTTACCAGTGATAACCATTACTTTATCGCCTTTTTTAACATGCATCTTAATCGCACCTCCTTGGTTTACGAATCAATTATAATTAAAGAACTTCCGGAGCTAAGGATACGATTTTCATAAAATTGTTATTACGAAGTTCACGAGCAACTGGTCCGAAGATACGAGTTCCACGAGGGCTCTTATCATCACGGATAATTACACATGCATTCTCATCAAAACGAATATATGATCCATCCGGACGGCGGACACCACTCTTAGTACGAACAACTACAGCTTTAACAACTTCACCTTTTTTAACAACGCCTCCTGGTGTTGCTTGTTTCACTGTACAAACGATAACATCACCGATGTTAGCTGTTTTACGACCAGATCCACCTAAAACTTTAATTGTTAAAACTTCTCTTGCACCAGAGTTGTCAGCAACTTTTAAACGAGATTCTTGTTGAATCATTATGGTTTACCTCCCTTCGGAAAAACTAATCCGAAACATTCTATTAGATAATAACGGCCTTTTCAACGACTTCAACAAGACGGAAACGTTTTGTCGCTGATAATGGGCGTGTTTCCATAATGCGAACGATATCGCCGATTTTTGCTTCATTCTGCTCATCGTGTGCTTTAAACTTCTTAGAGTATTTCACGCGTTTGCCGTAAAGTGAGTGTTTTTTATATGTTTCTACAAGAACTGTAACTGTTTTATCCATTTTGTCTGAAACAACACGTCCTGTATAAACTTTACGTTGGTTCCGTTCACTCATTTTCGCAAGACCTCCTATCGTTATCGATTATTTACGCCGATCTCTCTTTCACGGATCACCGTTTTCATACGAGCAATCGCTTTACGTACTTCACGGATGCGAGCTGTATTTTCAAGTTGTCCAGTAGCTAACTGGAAACGTAGGTTAAATAATTCTTCTTTTAAAGACTTTACTTTTTGTTCAATTTCGGCAGTGGTTAAATCACGAATTTCATTAGCCTTCATTTGTTTCACCACCAATTTCTTCTCGTTTTACAAATTTACATTTGATTGGAAGTTTATGTGCTGCAAGACGAAGTGCTTCACGTGCTACTTCTTCAGACACACCAGCAATTTCAAACATAATTTTACCAGGTTTTACAACTGCTACCCAACCTTCTGGCGCCCCTTTACCGGAACCCATCCGTACTTCTAATGGCTTAGCAGTATATGGCTTGTGAGGGAAGATTTTAATCCACACTTTACCACCACGTTTCATATAACGTGTCATGGCGATACGTGCAGCTTCGATCTGACGGTTTGTAATCCAAGATGCCTCAACAGCTTGTAAACCGTATTCACCAAATGCAACTTCAGTGCCACCTTTTGCACGTCCACGCATTTTTCCGCGATGTTCACGGCGATATTTAACGCGTTTAGGTAATAACATGATTATTTTCCTCCTTCCTCAGATTTTTTCTTCGCTGGAAGAACCTCTCCACGGTAAATCCATACTTTTACGCCAAGTTTACCGTAAGTTGTATCTGCTTCTGCATGAGCATAATCGATATCTGCACGCAAAGTATGAAGCGGAACTGTTCCTTCACTATAGTGTTCAGCACGGGCAATATCTGCTCCGCCTAGACGTCCAGAAACTTGTGTTTTAATACCTTTTGCACCTGCACGCATAGCACGTTGGATCGCTTGTTTTTGTGCACGACGGAAAGATACACGATTTTCTAATTGACGAGCAATGTTTTCAGCTACTAACTTCGCATCGATATCAGCTTTTTTAATTTCAACGATATTGATGTGTACGCGTTTGCCTGTTAAAGAATTCAATGCTTTGCGTAGTGCTTCAACTTCAGTACCACCTTTACCGATAACCATTCCTGGTTTTGCAGTACGGATAGTAATGTTGATGCGATTCGCAGCACGTTCGATTTCTACGCCAGATACAGATGCATCAATAAGGCGCTTTGCGATGTATTCACGTACTTTTAAGTCTTCGTGTAAAAGATCTGCATAGTCTTTTTCAGCGTACCATTTAGATTCCCAGTCACGAATAACTCCGATACGTAAACCTATTGGATGTACTTTTTGACCCACGAATTATCCCTCCTTCTTTTCTGATACCACGATTGTAATGTGGCTAGTACGTTTAAGGATTTGGCTTGCACGTCCTTGCGCACGAGGACGGAAACGTTTAAGTGTTGGTCCTTCGTTCACATAAGCCTCAGTTACAACTAAGTTGTTAATATCCATATCATAATTATGTTCTGCATTAGCAATGGCAGATTTTAAAACTTTTTCTACAACTGGTGAAGCAGCTTTTGGTGTTAAGTTTAAAATTGCTACTGCTTCTCCTGCTTGCTTACCTCGTATTAGATCGACAACTAGGCGTACTTTACGAGGAGCAATACGAACTGTTCTTGCAACAGCTTTAGCTTGCATCAGGATGCCCTCCTCTCATTAACGTCTTGTTTTCTTGTCATCACTAGCGTGACCTTTATAAGTACGAGTTGGTGCAAATTCACCAAGCTTGTGACCTACCATATCTTCTGTAATGTATACAGGCACGTGTTTACGTCCATCATAAACAGCAATCGTATTTCCGATAAATGCTGGGAAGATTGTAGAACGGCGAGACCAAGTTTTAATTACTTGTTTTTTTTCAGACTCGTTTTGAACTTCAACCTTTTTCATTAAATGTTCATCAACAAAAGGTCCTTTTTTTAAGCTGCGACCCATGGTCGAACCTCCTTTCGTGATTGTGCTACGGCCCTTAACGTGAACCGTAGTTCAACCGCGTTATTTTTTGCGACGACGCACAATAAATTTATCAGATTTATTATTCTTCTTACGAGTTTTGTAACCGAGTGTCGGTTTACCCCATGGAGTCATTGGTGATTTACGTCCGATTGGAGCGCGTCCTTCACCACCACCATGTGGATGGTCATTAGGGTTCATTACAGATCCACGAACAGTTGGGCGTTTGCCTAACCAACGAGAACGACCTGCTTTACCGATATTGATTAATTCGTGTTGTTCATTACCAACTTGACCGACAGTAGCACGGCAAGTAGCAAGAATCATACGAACTTCACCAGAGTTCAAACGAACAAGTACATATTTACCCTCTTTACCAAGTACTTGTGCAGAAGTACCAGCAGAACGAACTAATTGTCCACCTTTACCAGGTTTTAATTCGATATTGTGGATAACTGTACCTACAGGAATGTTAGCTAAAGGAAGTGCATTACCTACTTTAATATCTGATTCAGGACCAGATTCAACTTCCATTCCAACTTTTAAATTTTTCGGTGCTAAGATATAGCGCTTTTCTCCATCAACATAATTGATTAAAGCAATGTTTGATGAACGGTTTGGATCATACTCAATTGTAGCAACGCGTCCTGGTATACCATCTTTGTCGCGTTTGAAGTCGATAATGCGGTATTGACGCTTATGACCGCCACCTTGATGACGAACTGTTAACTTACCTTGGTTGTTACGGCCGCCTTTTCTTTTAACTGGTGCAAGTAATGATTTTTCCGGTTGATCAGTTGTGATTTCCGCAAAATCAGATACAGTCATACCACGACGTCCGTTAGAGGTAGGTTTGTATTTTTTGATCGCCATTTTTTTCCCTCCTCTTCAATTTACGTTAGTTTTGTGAATTAAACTTCGAAGAATTCGATTTCTTTGCTGTCAGCAGTTAATGTAACAATAGCTTTACGGCGCTTGTTAGTATAACCAGCATGACGACCCATGCGTTTGAATTTACCTTTGTAGTTCATAACATTTACTTTCGCTACTTTTACATCAAAGATTTCTTCAACAGCATCTTTAACTTGCGTTTTGTTTGCTCTTACGTCAACTTCAAAAGTGTATTTTTTATCAGCCATTACGTCCGTTGAACGTTCAGTGATGACAGGGCGCTTAATGATATCACGTACATCCATTAACCAAGCACCTCCTCTACTTTTTCAACAGCGGCTTTTGTAATGATCAATTGATCATGTGAAACCACATCTAATACATTTACTCCGTTTGCATCTACAACAGTAATACCAGGGATATTACGAGCAGATAGAGCAACGTTTACGTCTGAACCATCTGTAACTACAAGAGCTTTCTTGCCTACAGAAAGGTTTTTTAATACAGCAGCAAATTCTTTTGTTTTCGGTGCATCGAAAGTTAAAGTTTCTAATACTAGAATTTTCTCTTCAAGCACTTTATTAGATAATGCTGACTTAATTGCTAAGCGACGAACTTTCTTAGGTAATTTATAGCTATAGCTACGTGGAACCGGACCAAATACAGTACCACCGCCACGCCATTGTGGTGAACGGATAGAACCTTGACGAGCACGACCAGTACCTTTTTGACGCCATGGCTTACGACCACCACCGCGTACTTCGGAGCGATTTTTCACTTTGCTTGTTCCTTGACGTAATGATGCTCTTTGCATAACTACAGCGTCAAAGATTACATTGTTATTTGGTTCAATACCAAATACGGAGTCATTAAGTTCGATATCACCAACTTGAGATCCGTTTTGGTTATATAGAGCTACTTTCGGCATTCCTGTTTCCTCCTTTCTTTCTAATTAAATTACTTTGCTTTAATCGCAGATTTGATTTTAAGCAATGCTTTTTTAGGACCAGGAACATTACCCTTAATAAGGATAAGATTACGTTCTGCACCTACTTTAACAACTTCTAGGTTTTGAATCGTAATTTGCTCTCCACCCATACGGCCAGGCAACGCTTTTTGCTTGAAAACGCGGTTTGGAGCTACAGGACCCATTGATCCTGGGCGACGATGATAACGGGAACCGTGAGCCATTGGACCACGAGATTGTCCGTGGCGTTTAATAACACCTTGGAAACCTTTACCTTTAGAAATTCCAGTTACATCAATGATGTCACCTTCTGCAAAAATATCAACCTTGACTTCTTGACCAATTTCATACTCATTAGAGTTTACTGCGTCGAATTCGCGAATGAAGCGCTTAGGAGCAGTATTTGCTTTTGATACATGACCTTTTTCCGGTTTGTTTGATAACTGTTCACGTTTGTCTTCGAAACCTAATTGGATCGCTTCGTAGCCATCATTTTCAATTGTTTTCTTTTGAAGAACAACGTTTGGAGTTGCTTCAACAACAGTTACTGGGATAAGATCACCATTTTCAGCAAATATTTGCGTCATACCGATTTTTCTTCCTAAGATTCCTTTGGTCATGAGTCACACCTCCTAATATTAATTAACTATTTTATTTATTAAAGTTTAATTTCGATATCTACACCAGATGGCAAGTCCAAACGCATCAATGAATCTACTGTTTGTGGAGTAGGATTTACGATGTCGATTAGACGCTTATGTGTGCGCATTTCGAATTGTTCACGAGAATCTTTATATTTGTGCACCGCACGTAAGATTGTGTATACAGATTTTTCAGTTGGAAGCGGAATCGGACCAGATACGCTAGCACCAGATCTTTTCGCTGTTTCAACAATTTTCTCTGCAGATTGATCAAGGATTCTGTGATCATAAGCCTTTAAACGAATACGAATTTTTTGTTTTGCCATTATTTTCCCTCCTTTATCGCCTATTTTTAGAATAGACATTCTCCGTGGAAATTTCCCACACACGCGCCATGGCAAAGCGGCCGGGTGTGTCAGCAACCTCCCACATCATCGCAGTCAAAGACCAACATTCTCTATTATACATAAAACATAGAAACTATGCAATACTATAATAGTTATTTGTTTGGTTTTTAACACTTTTTACATTATACATACTTATTTCATGTTGTTCAAGTGTATCTGTAATTGTTGTAAAATAATGATTGTTTCGATTCACTAGAACACAGAAAAAAGCAGGCGATCGTCACCGCCTGCTTTATCTATCTTTTGAAATTATTATTTAATGATTGTAGTTACAACACCTGAACCAACTGTACGTCCACCTTCACGGATTGAGAAACGAGTTCCTTCTTCAATCGCGATTGGAGAGATAAGTTCAACGTTCATTTCTGTGTTATCACCAGGCATTACCATTTCAGTACCTTCGTTAAGATGAACGATACCAGTTACATCTGTAGTACGGAAATAAAATTGTGGGCGATAGTTAGAAAAGAATGGAGTGTGACGTCCACCTTCTTCTTTAGATAAAACGTAAACTTCAGCTTTGAACTCAGTATGTGGTGTAATTGTTCCTGGTTTAGCAAGAACTTGACCACGTTGAATTTCTTCACGAGCAATCCCACGAAGAAGTGCACCGATGTTATCTCCAGCTTCTGCATAGTCAAGAAGCTTACGGAACATTTCAACACCTGTTACAGTAGTAGATTTTGCTTCTTCAGCTAAACCGATGATTTCAACTACATCACCAACTTTAACTTGGCCACGTTCTACACGGCCTGTAGCAACAGTACCACGACCTGTGATTGAGAATACATCCTCAACAGGCATCATAAATGGTTTTTCATTGTCACGTTCTGGAGTTGGAATGAATTCGTCAACTGCAGCCATTAACTCAGTGATTTTTTCTTCCCAAACTGGGTCTCCTTCAAGTGCTTTAAGAGCAGAACCTTTGATTACTGGAACATCGTCTCCAGGGAAACCATATTCAGAAAGAAGGTCACGAACTTCCATTTCTACTAATTCTAATAATTCTTCGTCATCTACCATATCACATTTGTTTAAGAATACAACTAGGTATGGTACACCTACGTTACGAGAAAGTAGGATATGCTCACGAGTTTGTGGCATTGGACCATCAGCAGCAGATACTACTAAAATACCGCCATCCATTTGTGCAGCACCAGTGATCATGTTTTTAACATAGTCAGCATGTCCTGGGCAGTCAACGTGTGCATAGTGACGAGTAGCAGTTTCATATTCTACGTGTGAAGTATTGATTGTAATACCACGTTCACGTTCTTCTGGAGCACCATCGATTTGATCATATCCACGTGCTTCAGCACCACCAGATTTTGCAAGAACAGTAGTGATTGCAGCAGTTAAAGTTGTTTTACCATGGTCAACGTGTCCGATTGTACCAATGTTAGCATGTGTTTTAGAACGGTCGAATTTAGCTTTAGCCATTAGGAAAATCCTCCTCAATTTTTAATTTTATTTAAGTATATATATGACGCTTTAAAGATGAGCGCTCATCTTTAAAGCAATCATTTCATATAATGTAGTTATACTTTATAAAGGATCAGAAATCAATTATTCACCTTTATTTTTTTTGATAATTTCTTCAGCAATTGCTTTTGGTACTTCTTCGTAATGATCAAAGTGCATTGTGAACACACCGCGACCTTGTGTACTAGAACGAAGTGCTGTTGCATAACCAAACATTTCTGAAAGTGGAACCATCGCGCGAACTACTTGTGCATTTCCGCGAGCTTCCATACCTTCAACACGGCCACGACGAGCTGTAATTTGACCCATAATATCACCTAGGTATTCTTCAGGGATTACAACTTCAACTCTCATAGTCGGTTCAAGGATTACTGGGTTACATTTTGATGCTGCATTTTTAAGTGCTAGAGATGCAGCAATTTTGAACGCCATTTCACTTGAGTCAACATCATGGTAAGAACCATCATAAAGTTTTGCTTTGATATCAACTAATGGATAGCCTGCTAGTACACCGCGTTCTAGTGCGTCTACTAGTCCAGCTTCAACAGCCGGGATGTATTCACGTGGAACAACACCACCAACAATTGCGTTTTCAAATTCAAAACCTTTTCCTTCTTCGTTTGGAGAGAATTCGATCCAAACGTCACCATATTGACCGCGTCCACCAGATTGACGAGCAAACTTACCTTGTACTTGCGCGCTTGAACGGAAAGTTTCACGGTAAGCAACTTGAGGTGCACCAACATTCGCTTCAACTTTGAATTCACGTTTCATACGATCAACTAGAATGTCTAAGTGAAGCTCACCCATACCCGCAATGATAACTTGTCCAGTTTCTTGGTCAGTATGTGCACGGAATGTAGGATCTTCCTCCTGAAGTTTTTGTAATGCTGTCGTCATTTTATCTTGGTCAGCTTTAGATTTCGGCTCTACAGATAATTGAATAACTGGTTCAGGGAATTCCATTGATTCTAAGATAACTAGATCTTTTTCATCACATAGAGTGTCCCCTGTTGTCGTATCTTTAAGACCAACAGCAGCTGCGATATCCCCAGCATGAACTTCAGTAATTTCAGCACGGTGATTTGCGTGCATTTGAAGAATACGACCAACACGTTCACGTTTTCCTTTAGTAGAGTTCTGTACATAAGAACCAGAGCTTAATGTACCAGAATATACACGGAAGAACGTTAACTTACCAACATAAGGGTCAGTCATTACTTTAAATGCTAACGCCGCAAATGGTTCATCATCGCTTGAATGCTTTTCGATTACTTCATCTGAATCAGGTGCAGTACCTTTAATAGCAGGCACATCTAACGGAGATGGAAGATAGTCAATAACCGCATCAAGCATTAATTGAACACCTTTGTTTTTAAATGCTGATCCACAGATAACTGGGTAGAATTCTACATTAACAGTACCTTTACGAATAGCCGCTTTTAGCTCTTCAACAGTGATTTCTTCACCGCCAAGGTATTTTTCCATCAATTCTTCATCAAGTTCAGCAACCGCTTCGATTAATTTTTCACGATATTCTTCAGCTTGATCCTTGTATTCAGCAGGGATTTCAGTTTCTTCAATCTCAGTCCCTAAATCATTACTATACATAATAGCCTTCATTTCAACGAGGTCAATAATACCTTCGAATTGATCTTCGGCTCCAATTGGTAATTGGATCGCATGAGCGTTTGCTTGTAAACGGTCATGTAAAGTGCCTACAGAATATAAGAAATCCGCACCGATTTTATCCATTTTATTAACGAATACAACACGTGGTACTCCATATGTTGTTGCTTGGCGCCAAACAGTTTCTGTTTGAGGTTCAACCCCGGATTGGGCATCAAGAACAGCTACCGCACCATCTAGTACACGAAGTGAACGTTCAACTTCAACTGTGAAGTCTACGTGTCCTGGTGTATCGATAATGTTTACGCGGTGACCTTTCCATTGTGCAGTTGTTGCAGCAGATGTAATTGTGATACCACGTTCTTGTTCTTGCTCCATCCAGTCCATTTGAGATGCACCTTCATGTGTTTCACCGATTTTATGAATTTTACCAGTGTAATAAAGGACACGCTCAGTTGTTGTCGTTTTACCAGCATCGATGTGTGCCATGATACCGATATTGCGAGTATTTTCTAAGGAGAACTCTCTTGCCATTGGTTTTTTCTCCTTCCTAATATGAGAATAGTATTTTTTGATTGAAGGTTAGATTACCAACGATAGTGAGCAAACGCTTTGTTTGCTTCTGCCATCTTATGAGTATCTTCACGCTTTTTAACAGCAGCACCAGTATTATTAGCTGCATCTAAAATTTCGTTAGCTAAACGCTCTTCCATCGTTTTTTCTCCACGAAGACGAGCGTAGTTTACTAACCAACGTAAACCTAATGTAGTACGACGTTCAGGACGAACTTCTACAGGAACTTGATAGTTAGCACCACCTACACGACGTGCTCTAACTTCAAGTACAGGCATGATGTTTTTAAGTGCTTGATCAAACACTTCCATTGGATCTTTACCAGTACGTTCACGAATGATATCAAAAGATGAATAAAGAATAGTTTGAGACTTACCTCTCTTACCATCTACCATCATTTTGTTAATTAAACGTGTAACTAATTTTGATTTATAAATCGGATCTGGTAATACATCTCTTTTTGCAACAGGGCCTTTACGTGGCATTGTATTTCCTCCTTTCAGAAAGGTTTATAGTTAAATGTTATTATTTTTTCTCTTTCGGACGCTTAGTACCGTATTTTGAACGGCCTTGTCTACGGCTGTCAACACCAGCTGTATCTAGCGCACCACGTACGATATGATAACGTACCCCCGGTAAGTCTTTTACACGTCCACCGCGAATTAATACAACGCTGTGTTCTTGTAAGTTATGGCCAATACCAGGAATATAAGCAGTTACCTCAATACCGTTTGTTAAACGAACACGGGCATATTTACGAAGCGCTGAGTTCGGTTTTTTCGGTGTCATTGTACCGACACGTGTACATACACCACGTTTTTGTGGTGAAGTTATGTCTGTGTTCACTTTTTTAAAGCTATTATAACCTTTATTAAGTGCTGGAGACTTAGACTTTGTAATTTTTGATTTACGAGGTTTACGTACTAATTGATTAATAGTAGGCATTAATATATCCTCCCTTCCGATTTTGTTTAAGCCCACACATCCAGGTGGTTCATTTTAAAGCAAAAACAAAGTTTCTGCAGTTTGTTCTGCAAAAACAGTTTTAATAAATAACCGCAACAGCAGCAGCCCCAACTTCTATTCCGCATACCTTTCCGAGTTTCTTCATTGAATCAACCATCGTAATCGGTACGTTCATATCGTTTGCAACCTGAATTACATTTTTAACAACTGCAGGATCAGCGTCCTCAGCTACAAGCAGTTCATCCATGTTGTTATTTTTAAGAGCTTTTACTGTTTGTTTTGTTCCTACAACAATTTGTTTAGCCTGCTTTACTTTTTCATAAGACATTTATCATATCCTCCAAAGCAACAGGTGTATGATAGGAGCACCTTGAATATAGTATCATTTTCAAATATTAATGTCAACACAGTTAAAAAATAAAAATCAAACGTGCGCCGGTAATTTCTACCGGCAGCACAATCTGAGTTCATAGAAAGGACTACTACTATTGAAAGATATCAGGAATATATACCTTTCTTCCAATTTTGCCATCCTACTTACCTTTATTATTCTACGATAGCATGTTCATCTTCTTCTAAAGGAACAACGGGTTCTGCTCTACGGTAACGTTGCATACCAGTACCTGCAGGAACAAGTTTTCCGATAATAACATTTTCCTTTAATCCAAGTAGTTCATCACGTTTTCCTTTAATCGCTGCATCTGTTAGTACACGTGTTGTCTCTTGGAATGACGCCGCTGAAAGGAAGGAATCCGTTTCAAGCGATGCTTTCGTAATACCAAGTAATACAGGACGACCTGTAGCTGGTAATTTTCCTTCTAAAATAACCTTTTCGTTTGCATCGGTAAACTGATGGATATCAAGTAATGATCCTGGTAATACATCTGTATCTCCAGCATTGATTACTCTTACTTTACGAAGCATTTGGCGAACCATTACTTCGATATGCTTATCGCCAATTTCTACCCCTTGCATACGATAAACTTTCTGTACCTCTTTAAGGAGATACTCTTGAACAGAATTAACATCACGAACTTTAAGTAATTCTTTCGGATCAATTGAACCTTCTGTTAATTCTTGTCCGCGTTCTACTTTACTATTTACAGCCACTTTTAGGCGTGAAGTATATGGAGCATTGTATGTCCGCGTTTCGACATCACCTTGAACTGAAATTTCTTGTTGTCGGTCTCTTCCTTCAGTAATCGAAACGACAACACCATCAATTTCTGAAATAATCGACTGTCCTTTTGGATTACGCGCTTCAAATAGCTCTTGAATACGAGGCAGACCTTGTGTAATATCGTCTCCGGCAACCCCACCAGTATGGAATGTACGCATCGTTAACTGTGTACCTGGTTCCCCGATCGATTGCGCGGCGATAATACCAACCGCTTCACCTACTTCAACTTCCTGACCAGTCGCCAAGTTACGTCCATAACATTTTTTACAAACACCGTGACGTGTATTACATGTAAATGCTGAACGAATCCATACTTCTTCAATTCCCGCATTAACAATTTCTTTCGATAAGTCTTCTGTAATTAAACCATTTTCAGCAACAAGTACTTCGCCAGTTTCAGGATGTTTAATCGCTTTTCTTGCATAGCGACCAATTAATCGTTCTTCTAATGTTTCGATTATTTCTGTACCTTCTTTTAGTGAACCAACTAATAATCCCCTATCGGTACCACAATCATCTTCACGAACAATTACATCCTGTGCAACATCAACAAGACGACGTGTTAAGTAACCAGAGTCAGCTGTTTTTAATGCTGTATCAGCAAGACCTTTACGCGCACCGTGAGTGGAGATAAAGTATTCCAATACAGTTAATCCTTCACGGAAACTTGATTTAATTGGCAACTCAATGATACGACCTGCCGGGTTGGCCATCAATCCACGCATACCCGCTAACTGTGTAAAGTTAGATGCGTTACCACGGGCACCGGAGTCACTCATCATGAAGATTGGATTTCGTTTATCGAGTGATTCCATTAGTTTTCCTTGAATAGTATCCTTCGCAGCACTCCAAATAGAAATAACTCGATCATAACGTTCATCTTCAGTAATTAGACCACGTCTGAATTGTTTCATAACATTATCAACTTTGCTTTGAGCATCTGCTAAAATATGCTCTTTTTCACCTAATACAACGATATCAGCAACACCAACCGTGATTCCGGCTTTGGTAGAATATTTAAATCCTAAATCCTTCATGCGGTCAAGCATTTTTGAGGTTTCAGTTATTTGGAAACGTTTAAAGACTTCCGCGATGATATTTCCAAGAAACTTTTTAATAAATGGCTTGATAATTGGTTGTTTACTAATATGTTCTTTCACATCGACATCTGTATCAACAAAGTATTTCTCCGGAGTTTTTTCTTCCAAATTCATTTTTGTTGGTTCATTCATATAAGGGAATGACTCAGGTAATATTTCATTGAAAATTAATTTACCTACAGTTGTGATAAGAAGTTTCGATTTTTGTTCTTCAGTAAATGTTTGATTATTCACCGAACTTGCAAGTACGGCAATACGCGTATGCAAATGAACGTACCCATTTTGATAAGCAAGTAAAGCCTCATTTATATCTTTGAAGATTTTACCTTCTCCAACCGCACCTTCACGTTCTAATGTTAGATAGTAGTTACCTAATACCATATCTTGAGAAGGTGTTACAACCGGCTTACCATCTTTCGGGTTAAGAATGTTTTGAGCAGCCAGCATTAATAGTCGTGCTTCTGCTTGTGCTTCAGCAGAAAGAGGTACGTGAACCGCCATTTGGTCTCCATCAAAGTCTGCATTATATGCAGTACAAACAAGTGGATGCAGGCGAATTGCGCGACCCTCAACAAGTGTTGGTTCAAACGCTTGAATACCTAATCTATGCAGAGTTGGTGCACGGTTCAATAATACCGGGTGTTCTTTGATTACTTCCTCTAAAACGTCCCAAACTTCAGGTTGAACACGTTCAATTTTTCGTTTTGCACTTTTAATATTATGAGCCAAACCTTTTTCAACAAGCTCTTTCATTACAAAAGGCTTGAATAGTTCAAGGGCCATTTCTTTTGGAAGACCACATTGATACATTTTCAAACTTGGTCCAACGACGATTACAGAACGACCAGAGTAATCTACACGTTTACCAAGAAGGTTTTGACGGAAACGTCCTTGCTTTCCTTTTAACATATGTGAAAGAGATTTTAGCGGGCGATTTCCCGGTCCTGTTACAGGACGACCACGACGTCCATTGTCAATTAAGGCATCTACAGCTTCTTGAAGCATACGTTTTTCGTTTTGCACAATAATGCTAGGAGCACCTAAATCTAAAAGTCGTTTTAAGCGATTATTACGATTAATCACTCGACGATATAAATCGTTTAAATCGGAAGTAGCGAAACGTCCACCTTCTAATTGAACCATCGGTCTTAATTCAGGTGGAATAACAGGTAGAACGTCTAAAATCATCCAGTCAGGTTCGTTTCCGGAGTGACGGAATGCTTCTAAAACTTCTAGTCGTTTAATCGCTCTTGTTCGACGTTGTCCTTGAGCTGTTTTAAGCTCCTCTTTTAACATATCTACTTCTTTGTTTACATCAATATCTTGGAGTAGTTTTTTCACAGCCTCCGCACCCATTGATGCTTGGAACTTATTACCGTATTTTTCGCGATATGCACGATATTCTTTTTCAGAAAGAAGTTGTTTCTTTTCTAATGGTGTATCTCCTGTTTCAGTTACTACATAGGAAGCGAAATAGATGACTTCTTCTAATGCGCGTGGGGACATATCTAATACAAGACCCATACGACTTGGGATTCCTTTGAAATACCAAATATGCGAAACTGGTGCAGCAAGTTCAATATGACCCATACGTTCACGACGGACTTTCGAACGAGTAACTTCAACACCACAGCGGTCACATACTACACCTTTATATCGTACACGCTTATACTTTCCGCAATGACATTCCCAGTCCTTTTGCGGACCAAATATACGTTCACAAAATAGACCGTCTTTTTCAGGCTTCAAAGTTCTATAATTGATTGTTTCTGGTTTTTTTACTTCGCCAAAAGACCAAGAGCGGATTTTATCTGGTGAAGCAAGACCAATTTTCATATACTCAAAATTATTTACATCTATCAAGGGTCTACCTCCCTTTTCGTCTACAAGTTTTACCCGAAGAAATACAACTAGCGCCTTTTCGCCTTAGGCCTACCTCCATGAGACGAAACCTAAGGGGCTTGGCGCTAGAGCAACATTAATCATTATTGAATATATATTTCTAACTGTCTAAAAGGACTTATTCCTTCGAGGCAACAATTTCTGATTCTTCTCTAGACTCAGGTGCGATGTTTAAAGTGTCAGCTTGATTTACATCATCTTCATCTTCTAAGTCTCGCATTTCAATTTCTTGATCATCGCTAGATAGAATCTTGACATCCATACCTAAACTTTGTAATTCCTTAATCAATACTTTAAATGATTCAGGAACACCCGGTTCAGGAACATTTTCACCTTTTACAATAGCCTCATAAGTTTTCACACGTCCTACAACGTCATCAGACTTAACTGTTAGGATTTCTTGTAGTGTATATGCAGCACCATATGCTTCAAGTGCCCATACCTCCATCTCACCAAAACGTTGTCCACCGAATTGTGCTTTACCACCGAGCGGCTGTTGAGTTACAAGTGAGTATGGTCCTGTTGAACGAGCATGGAGCTTGTCGTCTACCATGTGTGCCAATTTAATCATATACATGATACCAACTGATACACGATTATCAAACGGTTCCCCTGTACGACCATCATAGAGGATTGTTTTCGCATCGTTCGCCATACCGGCTTCTTCAATTGTTTCCCAAACATCTTCTTCTGTTGCACCGTCAAAAACTGGTGTTGCTACATGTATACCAAGATACCTTGCTGCCATACCTAAATGTAATTCAAGAACCTGACCGATATTCATACGAGAAGGAACCCCTAGTGGATTTAACATAATATCTACCGGTGTACCATCAGGTAAGAATGGCATATCTTCTTCAGGGAGAATACGGGAAATTACCCCTTTGTTACCGTGGCGTCCCGCCATTTTATCCCCTTGGTGAATTTTACGTTTTTGTACAATGTATACACGTACGAGTTGATTAACCCCCGGCGGAAGTTCATCTCCATCTTCACGGTTAAAGACTTTAACATCTAAGACAATTCCTTCACCGCCATGCGGTACTCGTAGTGAAGTATCACGGACTTCACGCGCTTTTTCACCAAAGATTGCATGCAATAAACGTTCTTCAGCTGTAAGTTCTGTCACACCTTTTGGCGTTACTTTACCGACAAGCAAATCTCCGTCTTTTACTTCTGCACCAACACGGATTATTCCACGCTCATCTAAGTTACGTAGAGCATCTTCCCCAACATTCGGGATATCACGTGTCATTTCTTCTGGCCCTAGTTTTGTATCTCGGGCTTCCGATTCATATTCTTCTATATGGATAGATGTGTAAACATCATCTTTAACAAGTCTTTCGCTCATGATAATGGCATCTTCATAGTTATAGCCATCCCAAGTCATAAATGCTACTAGTACATTTCGACCTAGCGCTAGTTCTGCTTTCTCCATGGAAGGCCCATCACCAAGTACTTCACCTTTTACAACACGATCACCAACACTTACAATTGGACGTTGATTGTAGCATGTTCCTTGGTTTGAACGAATAAATTTTTGTAGGCGATATTTATTTAAATCACCTTTAACTTCTTGGCCATCAATGTTTTTAACTTGACGCACCCAAATTTCTCGCGCTTCAACATGCTCAACAATTCCATCATGTTTACAAATTACCGCTGCTCCGGAGTCTTTAGCTGAAACATGTTCCATACCTGTTCCAACAATTGGAGCTTCCGGCTGCATTAGAGGTACTGCTTGACGTTGCATGTTCGCTCCCATTAATGCACGGTTTGAATCGTCATTTTCTAAGAAAGGAATACATGCAGTTGCGGCAGAAACTACTTGCTTAGGTGATACATCCATATAGTCGATGCGGTCACGCTTAAACGCAGTATTTTCACCTCTAAAACGAGCAATAACTTCTTCATCGGCAAAAGAACCATCTTCAGCAATTCTGGAATTTGCCTGTGCTACAACATAATTATCTTCTTCATCCGCAGTCAAATAATCAATCTGATCTGTTAACTTACCAGTTTCAGGATCAACGCGGCGATAAGGTGTTTCAATAAATCCATATGGATTTACTTTCGCATATGACGAAAGTGAGTTAATCAACCCAATGTTTGGACCCTCTGGCGTTTCAATCGGACACATACGACCATAATGCGAATAGTGAACGTCACGTACTTCCATTCCTGCACGTTCACGAGTTAAACCACCAGGTCCTAATGCAGAAAGTCTTCGTTTATGCGTTAATTCTGCTAGCGGATTGGTTTGGTCCATAAACTGTGAAAGCTGCGAGCTACCAAAGAATTCTTTAATAGCAGCAATGACTGGGCGAATGTTAATTAATTGCTGTGGTGTTATCGTGTTTATGTCTTGGATGGACATTCTTTCACGAACAACTCTTTCCATACGCGATAATCCGATACGGAATTGATTTTGCAACAATTCGCCAACAGAGCGTAGTCGACGGTTTCCTAAATGGTCAATATCATCAGTAATACCAACCCCGTGTAGTAAATTAAAGAAATAACTAATGGAAGAAATAATATCTGCAGGTGTAATGTTTTTTACACTTGCATCTACGTTAGCATTACCTATTACATTTATTACCTTTTCTCCATCGTCAATCGGAGCATAAATTTTTATGGATTGAAGAACGATATCATCTTCTACCACACCACCAACTTGTGGGTAGACTTTAAAACCAGTTCCATTTTCCAAATTAGGTAAGATTTTATCTAATGTACGGCGGTCAAGAGTAGTTCCCTCTTCTGCGATAATTTCACCTGTTTCAGGATCCGCTAGCGTTTCTGCTAATCTCTGACCGAAAAGACGATTTTTTAAATGTAGCTTTTTATTAATTTTATAGCGTCCAACATTTGCTAAATCATAGCGTTTTGGATCAAAGAAACGTGATATTAATAAACTTTTTGCATTTTCTACTGTAGGAGGTTCACCTGGGCGTAAACGTTCATAGATTTCTAACAACGCCTTTTCCGTACTCTCCGTATTATCTTTTTCAAGAGTATTACGAATGTACTCGTTGTCTCCTAATAGATCGATGATTTCTTGATCAGAGCCGAACCCGAGAGCACGCAAAAGAACAGTTACAGGTAATTTTCTTGTACGATCAATACGTACATAAACTACATCTTTTGCATCTGTTTCGTATTCGAGCCAAGCACCACGGTTTGGAATAACAGTCGCACCAAAACCTTGCTTTCCGTTTTTATCCATTTTTCCGTTAAAATACACACTCGGTGATCGAACAAGCTGTGATACAATAACTCGTTCTGCACCATTAATGATAAACGTACCTGTTTCTGTCATTAATGGGAAATCACCCATAAATACATCTTGATCTTTCACTTCACCAGTCTCTTTATTTACAAGACGAACTTTTACACGAAGAGATGCAGAATACGTAACATCACGTTCTTTACACTCTTCCACAGAGTATTTTGGTTCGCCGAGACTATAATCAATAAATTCTAAAGATAGATTTCCAGCGAAATCTTCAATAGGCGAAATGTCTTGGAACATTTCTCTCAAACCCTCATCAAGAAACCATTGATACGAAGAGGTTTGAATTTCAATAAGATTTGGTAATTCTAGAACTTCGCTAATACGCGCAAAACTTCTGCGTTGGCGGTGTCGTCCATACTGAACAAGTTGACCTGTCAACTAAATTCACCCCTCAAATCAAGCGTTTTGGTTGCATCTATTATGTCTAATGGCAGGACAACCAGACTGACATAAGACAAAAAGAAAAAGGGTTTTCTATAAAAACCACAATTTCCACATGACGAGCTATTATTTTATAAGTATTTTCCATAATAGCCAAAAAATATACTTAACATATTGAATTTGGATATAATTATAGAAAATATCATATTGGCATTTTTTAATGCTAACACATACAAAACTACTCGTCAAGCTTTTTAGCTTTTAATATATAATATCCTTTATTTTTACCTACAACTTCAACCTCTTCAAAAATTTCTTCTAATTTAGCCTTGGCTGACGGAGCACCTTGTTTTTTTTGGATGACGACCCAAAGCTCACCACCTGCTTTTAGATGCTTGTAGCTGTTTGTTAAAATATCATGCACAACATTTTTCCCGGCTCGTATAGGCGGGTTTGTTACAATCGCAGCAAATTCTGTTTCCTTTACATTTTCAAATCTATCACTTTCGTATATTTCAACATTTGTAATGGAATTAGACTTCGCATTTTCCGTTGCCAAGTTTAGTGCACGTTGATTTACATCGATCATATGAACAGTACGATTCACTGACATTTTTGCAATCGCTAAACCAATTGGACCGTATCCACATCCTACATCAAGGATTGGACCAGTAATATCAGGCATGTCGAACACATCAATTAAAAACCTCGAACCAAAATCTACTTCTTTTTTTGAAAAAACACCTTGGTCTGTTTTAAATCCAAATGTTTGTCCACGAAGACGAAACTCCCAATATACCGGATTACTTTCTGTCTCTGGATTACGGGAATAATAATGATTCATCATCACATCACATCCCTATAGTAGTTTTATAACTATGGTGTATTACAAAAATAGACAAAAAAAGCCCGCTTTATACAGCGAGCTTTTTTTCATCACAATGATTACTTAACTTCAACGCTACCTCCAACTTCTTCAAGTTTAGCTTTGATTTCTTCAGCTTCTTCTTTAGCAACGCCTTCTTTAAGTGGTTTTGGAGCGTTGTCAACAACTTCTTTCGCTTCTTTAAGTCCAAGACCTGTGATTTCGCGAACAACTTTAATAACTTTGATTTTTTGTGCACCCGCACTAGTTAGAACTATATCAAATTCAGTTTTTTCTGCAGCAGCTTCGCCACCAGCAGCACCTACAACTGCAACTGGAGCAGCAGCAGTTACACCAAATTCTTCTTCGATAGCTTTAACAAGGTCATTTAGTTCAAGAACTGTCATTTCTTTGACAGCTTCAATGATTTGTTCTTTAGTCATTATTATATCCTCCTAGTTTTTCACAAATTATTTATTTTTACTTTTTTGAGTTCAAAAGACATTACGCAAAAATATTAATATATTTATGCGCCTTGTTCTTCTTTTTGATCTGCAACAGCTTTTGTAGCAAGAGCCAAATTGCGGATTGGTGCTTGAAGAACGCTAAGCAACATAGAAAGTAAACCTTCGCGAGATGGTAGGTCTGCAAGAGCTTTAATTTCTTCGACTGATGCAGTATTTCCTTCAATCACACCTGCTTTAATTTCTAGAGCTTCATTATTTTTTGCAAATTCATTTAAGATCTTTGCTGGCGCAACTACATCTTCATTACTGAACGCAATTGCGTTAGGGCCTGTTAGAGAATCTTCCAAACCAGTTAATCCAGCCGCTTCGACAGCACGGCGAGTTAAAGTATTTTTATAAACTTTAAACTCAATACCCGCATCACGAAGTTGTTTACGTAATTCAGTTACTTGGGCAACATTTAACCCACGATAGTCTACAATTACTGTAGAGACGCTTGATTTTAATTTACCAGCAATCTCGTCTACAATTAGTTTCTTTTGATCAACTGCACTGCTCATCTTTACACCTCCTGAAAATTACTAGATGATTTAAAAGCAAGTTTTAAATCACGACCACTTATACCGAAATATGAAAACCTCCATATCTCTAAGTAGACATGGAGGTTTAATGCATATAGCTTTTAAACTATAATATATATCGCATTACCTCGGTAGGAAATTAAGCTATTAATAGCACCTACTGTCTACGGTACAAATGTATTTATTTTTAACACAGCGTTGATTATAGCAAAAGTTTTTTGTGATGTCAACTTAGTTTTTTACAGTGAAAGATGAAGCATCAACTTTTACACCAGGTCCCATTGTTGAAGTAACAGAAATGTTCTTCATGTAAGTACCTTTTGCAGCTGCTGGTTTTGCTTTTAATAATGTATCAAAAATTGTTGTAAAGTTTTCAACTAGTTTGTCGTTATCAAACGATACTTTACCAATTGGAACATGAACGTTACCAGCTTTGTCAACACGGTATTCAACTTTACCAGCTTTGATTTCATTAATAGCTTTAGTCACATCAAATGTAACTGTGCCAGTTTTAGGGTTTGGCATTAAACCTTTAGGTCCAAGAACACGACCAAGTTTACCAACTTCACCCATCATATCAGGTGTTGCAACAATAACATCAAATTCGAACCAACCTTGGTTGATTTTATTGATATAATCGCTATCGCCTACATAGTCTGCTCCAGCAGCTTCAGCTTCTTTCGCTTTTTCACCTTTAGCAAATACTAATACGCGTTGTGTTTTACCAGTTCCGTTAGGAAGTACAACTGCACCACGAATTTGTTGATCTGCTTTCTTAGGATCTACTCCAAGACGAAATGCAACTTCAACTGTTGCGTCAAACTTTGCAAAGTTTGTTTTCTTTACTAATTCAATTGCTTCGTTCACAGAATAAGCATTTGTACGATCTACTAATTTTAAAGCTTCAACGTACTTTTTACCTTTTTTAGCCATTCTAATTTTCCTCCTCGAATGTGGTTTTAGCGGATTTACCTCCCACGAATAAAGGTTGCGAGCAAATATTTTTTAGCCTCGCAACCCCGTCGGACGAAAAACCATTTTTTACATGGATTAATCTTCGATAGTGATACCCATGCTACGTGCAGTACCTTCAACCATACGCATTGCTGATTCAACGCTAGCTGCGTTTAAGTCAGGCATTTTAGTTTCAGCGATTTCACGTACTTTGTCACGCTTCACAGTTGCTACCTTTTTACGGTTAGGCTCACCAGAACCTGTTTCGATTCCGGCTGCTTTTTTAAGTAAAACTGCAGCAGGTGGGGTTTTTGTGATAAATGTAAATGAACGGTCTTCAAACACCGTAATTTCAACAGGGATAATTAATCCAGCTTGATCAGCTGTACGAGCATTAAACTCCTTACAGAATCCCATGATATTCACACCAGCTTGACCAAGTGCAGGACCAACCGGTGGAGCTGGGTTTGCTTTACCAGCAGGAATTTGTAATTTTACAATTTTAACTACTTTTTTAGCCACGAGACACACCTCCTTAAAGTCCGTGATGTGGTAATAGGGAAATTTCCCTCCCACTCATTTAGAAAAATCTTTATTTTAATAAAGAATATATATTTTTGTTCAGTAGAACATACTGACCTAAAGAATGTTACCATTTTTAATGATAAATATCAAGTTGTTTCAAATTATATTTTATCAATTTGCGCAAAGACAAGATCAACAGGCGTTTCTCTACCGAACATACTAACCATAACTTTAGCTCTGCCTTTATCATGATCAATTTCTTCGATTTTCCCTGTAAAGTTAGCAAATGGGCCCTCTTTTACTGTTACCGTTTCACCAACTTCAAAGTCCACATCTACTCGTTTTTCTTCCATACCCATATGTTTTAAAATGACCTTCACTTCGTCAGGAAGAAGTGGTGTAGGTTTTGAACCTGATCCAGCAGATCCGACGAAACCTGTTACCCCAGGCGTATTACGAACAACATACCAGGAATCGTCCGTCATAATAATTTCCACTAACACATAACCTGGAAACACTTTCCGCTTAGTAACTTTTTTCTTACCATTTTTAATTTCCGTTTCTTCTTCTTCCGGAACAACTACCCGAAATATTTTATCTTGCATCGCCATTGATTCCACTCGCTTTTCAAGGTTTGCTTTTACTTTGTTTTCATAACCAGAATACGTATGAACAACATACCAATTCTTTTCCATTCATAAGGACTTAAACGTCCGTCCCTCCCCGGCTTATTAATAATTAGATATCTTTTTAAAAATTGAAAAAACCCGTTAACCGGGCTAAAAATTGCACTTATTTATTTCCATTATACCATGTAGAGATAGATGTTATTCAATACAAAGATTTAAAAATCTATTTATATTATTTTAAAATCCATTTAATTAATGATGAAATGCCTAAATCAACGACCATGAAGAATACCGCAAGTATAACAACTGTAGATATTACTGTAATTGTATAACTAGTAAGCTCTTTCTTTTTTGGCCAACTAACTTTTCTCATTTCTGATGCTATATTTCGAAAGAATTTCGCAATAGACATGTTTGTAACCTCCGGTATATAAGTTCAATCTTCAATAATTCTAGTAAATAACGATATTACTTCGTTTCACGATGAATATGATGGGCATTGCAATGTTTACAAAACTTTTTCACTTCTAATCGCTCAGCATCTGATTGTTTATTATGAAATGTCGAGTAATTTCTCGAACCACATTGTGCGCATGCTAGTACTATTTTTCTCTGCATAAAAAACACCTACTACTTACGTTAACATAATTTATTATAAAATAATCTACTAATTCTTATTTCTGTTTAAAAAGTAACATGCAAAATCTAAATTTGTCAATAATAGGCTTATTATGAACTAAACTCTCTGACTTCCAAATAACGTTCGAGCTTTCTCTTTACTCGTTGTAGTGCATTATCAATCGATTTAACATGACGATTTAATTCTTCGGAAATTTCCTGATACGATTGGCCATCTAAATATAATGCCAATACTTTTCTTTCCAAGTCACTTAATAATTCGGAAATTTTCTCTTCTATATTTCCATATTTTTCGCGATTAATAATTAGTTCCTCTGGGTTCATTATTTTTGCACCTGATATTACATCCATTAAGGTCCGATCAGATTCCTCATCATATATAGGTTTATCAAGAGAAACATACGAGTTCAGTGGAATATGCTTCTGACGGGTGGCAGTTTTTATTGCAGTTATTATTTGGCGGGTTATACATAACTCTGCAAACGCTTTAAACGAGGTAAGCTTGTCCTCTTTATAATCACGAATGGCCTTGTACAAACCAATCATCCCCTCTTGGACAATATCCTCTTTATCTGCACCAATTAAAAAATACGAACGTGCCTTAGCTCTGACGAAATTACGATACTTTTGAATTAGATAATCTAAAGCATCACTATCACCTTTGTGTACCAACTCTATCAATTGCTCATCTTCCATCATCACATAATTTTCATTATGCATTACCTTCATGTTTAGGTTCACACAAATCCCCCTGACCGCTCGGAAGCAATAGATAGAAATATTATACATTACAGAATTTTCAAGCGTCAATACTCATTGTTTTCCTCTACGGAGTTTTTCGAACATTTCCGCAACATCTTTACTCAACTCAATTCTAGAAAAAGGCTTATCCTGATGTGTATTCCGTACGTTCCTTTCTATTTGTTGATTAATTAAATTTACTTCGTTAAGTAACTCTCGGGCTGATATTCTTAGCGCCCCTTGTCCGAAAATAGCCCATTGTTCCGTGAAATCGGAAGTAGCTACATGAATTTGTGTTTTTCTATTGCTCAATTGAATGGCCATTTTTTCAATGCGCTCATCAGCGGATTCGTTTTCTTTTGTAAAAATAACTTCCACTTTATGTTGTCGATATTGTTTTTCCAGCCCTTTTACATAAAGCGCATCAAAAACAATAATGACCCTATATCCTGTGAATCCTTGGTATTCAGCCATTCGTTCAATTAATCGGTCTCTTGCATGACTTAAATTCACATTCTTTAACTGTCTAAGTTCTGGCCAAGCACCTATAATGTTGTAGCCATCCACTAGCAAAATATCCATTTTTATTCACCTTGAGGATGACGTTTTCGATAAACCTCATATATTAATAAGCTTGCCGCTACCGAGGCATTAAGAGATGTAACATGACCAACCATTGGTAAATGAACGAGAAAATCACAATTTTCTTTAATCAATCGACTAATTCCTTTACCTTCACTCCCAATAACAATTGCCAAAGGCATCGACCCATCCATCGAACGATAGTCCTGACTGCCTTTTGCATCCGTACCAAAAATCCATACTCCCCGTTCCTTTAGTTCCGAAATTGTTCTTGCTATATTAGTTACTCTTACAACAGGGACATATTCAATTGCACCTGTTGACGCTTTTGCTACTGTAGCCGTTAGTCCCACCGCTCTACGCTTTGGAATAATCACACCATGTACTCCGGCCGCATCAGCAGTTCTCAATATTGATCCTAAGTTATGCGGATCTTCTAATTCATCCAAAATTAAGAAGAAAGGATCTTCATTTTTTTGTTCCGCTCGTTTAAATAAGTCGTCTAATTCCGCATATTGATAAGCTGCTACAAGGGCCACTACCCCTTGATGATTTTCTTTTACCATTTGATCAATTTTCTGTTTGGGGACATATTGAACCAATACTCTTGACTGCTTGGCCAACTGTATTATTTGCTGCATCTGTCCTTTAGCTGAGCCTTCCGCAATCCAGATTTTGTTAATATCACGACTGGACTTTAGCGCTTCAATAACGGGATTCTTTCCGGCAATATAATCTTGTTCCATCTCTTGAAACCTCCTGACTTCTTTTTATAGTCCGATTTATCATTTCTCTACGGTTTGAATAGCAATTGCAATAATTTTTTCTAATCGCACAAAATCCTTATTTAAATATAAATGTCCAATTAAAGCTTCGAATCCAGTACTATGGTTATATGTTTGGACATCCGTATTCTTCGGAATTGATCCGGATTTCGCATTTCTTCCACGTTTTACTATGACTTGTTCTTCTTCAGTTAAAACATTTTGTTCGTGAAACGTTTTTAATATACTCGCTTGCGCTTTAGCAGAAACATATTTCGTAGCTTCCTTGTGAAGATGATGCGGCTTCGTCTTTCCCAAATGGAGGAGGTGATGCCGTATATAAACTTCGTATACTGCATCCCCCATATAAGCAAGAGCAAGACTATTTAGCTGCATTACATCAACATTTTTCTCTATTTCTATCATTGCTTACCCTCTTCTCCATCGAATTCCTTGTGGGGTATCCTCTAGGATAATATTCATTTCCTTTAATTGATCACGGATTGCATCCGCTAAGGCGAAATCTCTATCTTTTCTTGCTTGATTTCGTTTCTGAATTAATTCTTCAATATCTTCATCCAGTAGCTCTTCCGATTCAAGTTTTAAACCTAATACTTCAAATAAGCTTTTGAATTCATCCATAAATGCATGTAGCACTTTTTCTGATGTATTTTTTTCTCTTAAATAGTAATTCGCCTGTTTAGAAAGCTCAAATAAAACGGAAATTCCGTTTGCTGTATTAAAATCATCGTCCATCTCATTTATAAATTCATTATGATAATGATCGATTTTTTCAAGCCATTGTTGGTCATTTTCCGTCAGATTGTTACTGCTTTGTAAACGATGTTTAATATTTTGATATGAGGTTTTTAACCGTTCTAATCCGCTCCCGGCATTCTCCAGTAGTTCTTCGCTATAGTTAATCGGATTCCGATAATGTACGGCTAGCATGAAGAAACGAAGTACTTGTGGGTCATAATGTTTAATAATATCATGCACTAACACAAAGTTTCCTAGAGATTTAGACATTTTTTCATTATCAATATTAATATAACCATTATGCATCCAATAGCGAGAGAATAATTTTCCTGTTAAAGCTTCCGATTGAGCAATTTCATTTTCATGATGAGGGAAAGTCAAATCTTGCCCACCTGCGTGAATATCAATTGTATCACCTAAATATTTCCGTGCCATCGCCGAGCATTCAATATGCCAGCCTGGTCGCCCTTTTCCCCAAGGACTCTCCCAATAGATTTCTCCTTCTTTCGCGGCTTTCCAAAGTGCAAAATCTAAGGCGTCTTCCTTCTTTTCTCCTACCTCAATACGAGCACCAGATTTGAGATCATCAATGGATTGATGAGATAGCTTTCCGTATTCATTGAAACTTCTTGTTCGATAATAAACATCACCATGGGATTCATATGCGTGACCTTTACTAATTAGAGTCTCAATAAATTCAATGATAATATCCATATTCTCCGTTACTCGCGGGTGAACGTCAGCTGTATGGCACCCTAGAGCTGAAACATCTTCAAAATACGCATCGATAAAACGGTCAGCTATCGTCGGCACATCTTCACCTAGCTCTTTAGCTGCTTTAATGAGCTTATCATCAACATCTGTAAAATTTGATACAAAATTCACATCAAATCCGCGATACTCTAAATATCTTCTTACCGTATCAAAAACAATGGCAGGTCTGGCATTTCCGATATGAATGTAATTATAAACAGTAGGACCACAAACATACATTTTTACTTTTCCTTCTTCAAGCGGGATAAACGGTTCCTTTTTTCGAGTTAATGTATTATAAAGTTGAATTGACATTTTCTTTTTCGACTCCTTCCGTTTTTAACCGAACGATCTCTGCTTCTAATAAGTGAATTTTTTCTTCAATAGCGGAACATCGATCCGCTACTGGATCCGGTAAATCACTGTGATTCAAATCCTTTTTGATTTTTACCCCATCTTGAATAACGACACGTCCAGGAATTCCAACAACTGTTGAGTTTGATGGTACATCTCTTAAAACGACTGATCCTGCACCTATTTTAGAATTTTCCCCAACTGTTATCGATCCTAAAACTTTAGCCCCGGTAGCAATTAATGCATTATCCTTAATTGTCGGGTGACGTTTGCCTTTTTCTT
Source organism: Heyndrickxia sporothermodurans (assembly GCA_016756695.1). Lineage (GTDB taxonomy): Bacteria > Bacillota > Bacilli > Bacillales > Bacillaceae_C > Heyndrickxia > Heyndrickxia sporothermodurans. The sequence continues at coordinate 1,587,083 of CP066701.1, read as the reverse complement.
TGCCTGTTCCCCCTAATGTCACCCCTTGGTAGACAGTTACATTATCTCCAATTTCACATGTTTCACCAATAACGACGCCCATTCCATGGTCGATAAAAAAGCGGCGACCGATTGTAGCACCTGGATGTATCTCAATACCCGTAAAAAAGCGGCTTACTTGTGAAATAACTCTAGCGATAAAAAATAATTTCTTTTTATAAAAACTGTGGGCCACTCGGTGTGCCCATATTGCATGAAGCCCGGAGTAAGTAAGAATAACTTCTACATAGCTTCGAGCCGCCGGATCCTGTTCGAATACTACTTCAATATCTTCCTTCATTCGTTTAAACATACTAACTCCCCCCTTTTCGGTGTAACGATTGGAACACAATATTTTTAGGAAATAGAAAAAACGCCTCTGAAAAGACAGAGACGTGTTCTACGCGGTTCCACTCTGTTTGAATATAATAAGTCAAACGAACTTATTACATCCCAACTTAAGCCCCTTTAACGGTAGGTAACCGCCTTATCCTACTAAACCTTGTCTTTCGGAAAAAGATTCAGAGGTGCATTTCAAAAAACGAGGGGCTTAAACCACTTTCAGCCGGTGATGGTTCTCTCTTTCCATGAAGTCACAAAAAGGAACTTCATTTTGAAGCAATCGTTTTTTTACTTCTCCTCTTCCACACTTTAATTTATATAATTTTCATTATCATTAGGTACCCATTTATTAATCTTACTATATTACATTTTTTAAAAAATGTTAACCAATAACAGCTTCAAGTCGTTTAATAATTTTTTCCTTGCCTAAAAGTTCTATCGCCTTCGGCAAATCCGGACCATGAGCTTGCCCAGTTACAGCTACTCTAATCGGCATAAATAGTTTTTTCCCTTTATGTCCAGTCGATTTTTGAACACTTTTAATGGACTTTTGGATTTCTTCAGCTTTAAATTCTTCTAAACCATTAACCTCATTTAAAAAGGCTTGGAGCACTTCGGGAACTTGTTCTTCACCGAGAATTTCCTTCGCTTCCTCATCATACTCAATTGAATCAGTAAAAAACAGCTTCGATAATTCGACTATTTCAGCCCCATAACTCATTTGATCTTGGTATAGAGCAATTAAATGCCGGACCCAATTATATTCTTGTTCTGATAAGTCCTCACTTACTAGTTTAGCTTTAATAAGATGTGGAAGTGAAATTTCTACAGCACGATCTAAATCAAGTTTTTTCACATATTGGTTATTCATCCATGTGAGCTTTTGCTTGTCAAACAAAGCAGGAGATTTAGATAACCGTTCAGCATCAAAAATCTTGATAAACTCTTCTTTTGTAAATAATTCTTCTTCTCCTTGTGGAGACCAGCCCAATAAAGCAATAAAATTGAATAAAGCTTCCGGCAAATAACCAAGTTCTTCATATTGTTCAATAAATTGAATAATACTCTCATCACGTTTACTTAATTTTTTACGACTTTCGTTAACAATTAATGTCATATGGCCAAACACTGGTGGTTCCCATCCAAATGCTTCATAAATCATTAATTGTTTCGGAGTATTAGAAATATGATCATCTCCACGAAGCACATGCGATATTTTCATTAAATGATCATCCACAGCTACTGCAAAATTATATGTTGGGATTCCGTCTTTTTTAATAATAACGAAATCGCCAATACCTTCTGCCTCAAATGATACTTCGTCTTTTACCATATCCTTAAATGAATATACATGTCCTTCTGGAACGGCAAAGCGAATGCTTGGCTTTCTGCCTTCAATTTCAAGCCGCTCTTGTTCTTCTTTAGAGAGATGACGACATTTTCGTGAGTATTTTGGCGTTTCCCCACGAGCAAGTTGTTCTTCACGTTCAGCTTCTAATTCTTCTTCTGTACAGTAACATTTATAAGCTAAATCTCTTTCAAGTAAATCATTGTAATACTTTTGATAAATTGCCCCACGTTCAGATTGACGATATGGAGCATATTCTCCTTCTTTATCGATGCTCTCATCCCAATCGATCCCTAACCATTTTAAATATTTTAGTTGGCTTTCCTCCCCGCCTGCAATATTTCGCTTTTGGTCGGTATCCTCAATTCGGATAATAAACTTCCCACCTTGACTTCGAGCAAATAAATAATTAAAAAGAGCAGTTCGGGCATTTCCTATATGTAAATGGCCAGTTGGACTTGGTGCATATCGAACACGTATATCGGCTGACATGAATTTTTCCTCCTAAACGAGACTTCTATATTTTTATATACTGGTTTATTTTATCACCAGCAGGTATAAGTTAAAAGGAACCTCTATAAACTTTATTTAAAATCATCACGAAATATTTCCCGTTTACTTTTGTTCCAAAAGAATGACTGCCATTGCGGCAATCCCTTCCCCTCTGCCGGTAAACCCTAATTTTTCAGTTGTTGTAGCTTTTACATTGACCTGCTCAATTTCCCCTTCTAAAAGTTCAGCTATTTTTTGGCGAATTTCTTCTATATGAGGGGCCATTTTAGGTTGCTGAGCAATAATCGTACAATCAATATTTCCCAAACAATATCCCTTTTGTTTCACTAACTTCCATACATGCTTTAAAAGAACGGCTGAATCAGCGTCCTTGAAGCGAGGGTCTGTATCCGGGAAATGCTTTCCAATATCACCTTCACCAATTGCACCTAGACTCGCATCAGCAACGGTGTGTAGCAATACATCCGCGTCTGAATGGCCTAATAACCCCTTTTCATAAGGTATCCGTACTCCTCCAATAATGAGTGGCCTACCTTCTACTAATTGATGGACATCATATCCTTGACCTATTCGAAACATCTTCAAGTATTCTCCTTTTTATTCCGTTTTTTCTTTAATTTGTAGTCGTTATTTCATCTCTGACCTTTTCTTTAATATTGCTTCGGCAAAATAAAGATCCTCCGGAGTTGTTAACTTAATATTATCATAATCTCCAGTAACGATATTGACAGGATAACCGAGTCGTTCCACGAGGGAAGATTCGTCCGTTCCTAGAAATTTTTCTCGATGAGCCTGTTGATGAGCGTGAAAAAGAATCGAAAAGCGAAAAGCTTGTGGAGTTTGAACCTGCCACAAGCTTGAACGCTCTACTGTCTCCATTACTTGATTTTGCATAACCTTTTTAATCGTGTCTTTTACAGGTACAGCAGCAATTGCAGCACCATGCATGTGCGCATCATTCACTAATTGATGAATAATACTTAATTTAATAAAAGGTCTGGCACCATCATGAACAAGTACAATTTCTGTATCTTTGACTGCCTGCAGTCCATTGTAAACACTAAATTGCCTTTCTGTACCACCATAAACGGTTTTTATTTTCTCTTCCATAGGATTTAATAATTCTTTAAACATCAGCTCATCATCAGGTTGAATCACTAAAATAATTCCTTTGCAGTTTTGATCATGAAGAAAAACATTTAGTGTGTGAAGAATTACCGGCTGTTCTTGTAACTCTAACAATAATTTATTCTTCCCAGCACCCATTCTTTTTCCTTGCCCTGCCGCAGGAATAATCACCTGATAATCCATATAGTATACTCCTAATATTATAATGCTTTCTCTAATAGCTTCGGCTTAGCGAATATCATTCTACCCGCTGATGTTTGCAATACACTTGTAACTAAAACATCAATTCGTTTACCAATATAGTTTCTTCCTTCTTCAACTACAATCATCGTACCATCATCCAAATAAGCGATTCCTTGATGATATTCTTTCCCGCCTTTAATTAGTTGAACATTTAACTCTTCTCCCGGAAGAACAACCGGCTTCACTGCATTCGCTAAATCGTTAATATTTAAAACTTGTACACCTTGAAGATCGCAAACTTTGTTAAGATTAAAATCATTCGTAACAACGATTCCATTTGTTAACTTTGCAAGTTTGATTAACTTACTATCCACTTCTTGAATATCTTCAAAATCGCCCTCATAAATCTGAACCTCGATTGGGAGCTCCTTTTGAATACGTTTTAAAATATCTAGTCCACGTCGCCCTCTGTTGCGTTTAAGCGCATCGGATGAATCCGCGATATGCTGCAGCTCTTCTAATACAAACTGAGGAATAACAATAATGCCATCTAGAAACCCCGTTTGACAAATATCTGCAATTCTCCCATCTATAATGACACTTGTATCTAAAAGTTTCAATGATTTTGATTCCTTAATTTCCTCTTCTGTTTCTATTGCATTTTTCTTTTTTTGACGGTTAGTAATAGTAAATATGCTCATAAGTTCTTCCCGCTTTTTAAAACCTACCTGAAAACCAACATAACCAAAAATTAATGTTAATAGAATCGGTATTACTGTATTTAAAATAGGAATTTCCATATGATTAAAAGGAATTCCGATTAAATACGCGACAAAAAGACCGAAAATTAAACCAAGACTCCCAGATATTATTTCCGAAATCGGAGCATTAACAATTGAATCCTCAAACCATTTTACAAAACCAACAACATAATCTACAGCCCAAAAAGAAATAAAATAAAAGATAATAGCGCCCAAAATAGCTGTAACATATGGATTATTAATAGCAACTTGATGAGATAAATTCAATAGTTTCAGAAGCTCGGGTAACAGAAATATCCCAAGTGTCCCACCAATTATAATAAAGCAAGCTTGAACAATACGTTTTAACATTTCTTCACCTCCTTTATTCATTATAAACAATTTCTAAAGTTTAAAACGTTAGATTCATTATTATTTTTTGAATGTAATCTTTTAGACATGTTTTCGTTATATTGATAAAATTTTATACACATTTATTTTTAACTCCTCATAGTTTTTACAATTGACGATCGGCAAATGTTTGTTCTCTAAATAGTTTTAAACCTTCTTTAATTTTCCTAGCCATTACTTCGCCAATTCCCTCTACCTCATCAAGATCATCAACAGATGCCTTTAATACATTGGGCAAAGTTTTAAACTGGTTTATGAGATTTTCTAAAATGGAAATAGGGAGTCTTGGTATTTTATTCAACACTCGATATCCTCTAGGACATACATGATCATCTGGATGAATATAGTTGTTAAAACCAAGTAACTTCATGATGACGTTATCATCTAACACCTCTGAACTAACTAAATCCTGAAAACGCAGCAGCATTTCAACAGGCTTTTGTTGATTTACATATGCGTAATCGCGAATAATGAGCATCGCTTCTTCTTCAATATCAGTTACCAATTCTTTCATCTGTAAACGAACAAGTCTACCTTCTGTTCCTAATTCATTTAAATAGGTTATTAACTCCTTTTTTATTCTAATAACCATCTCTACCCTGTGCAGTACTTGTAATAAATCACCATACGTTACTAATTCTTCAAATTCCAACACTGACAGATTCGCAATGCTTTGGTTGAAAACTAGCTTATACTTTTCTAGCGTTTGGATTGCTTGATTAGCTTTCGTTAATATTACACTAATATCCCTTAAGGCGTATCGGAAATTCCCTTGATATAAGGTAATGACATTACGTCTTTGTGAAATAGCGATAACTAGAGACTTTGTTTGCTTCGCAACCCTTTCAGCGGTTCTATGCCGCATACCCGTTTCAGAGGAAGAGATAGACGGATCAGGTGCAAGCTGAGCATTTGCAATTAATATTTTATTTCCCGATTCGTTCAGTATGATCGCACCATCCATTTTAGCTAGTTCATATAGATAACTAGGACTGAACACACAATTAATTGTAAACCCACCATCAACAATCGCTTTTATTCGATCATTATATCCAAGAACGATCAATCCACCTGTGTTTGCACGTAAAACATTATCGATCCCTTCACGTATTGGTGTGCCAGGGGCAATTAACTGTAAGATTTCAGACATGGACTTTTGTTGTAGCTTTTTATCATCCATTCAGTCATCCTCCTAGTGCATGTTGTAACGCTTCCTGGACAGTTGAAACTCCTATCACTTTAATTCCTTGAGGAACTTTCCATCCGCCAAGATTATTTTTTGGCAAAATAATTCTACTAAATCCTAATTTTGCTGCCTCCTGGACACGTTGTTCAATCCGAGAAACTCTTCTTACTTCTCCTGTAAGACCAACTTCTCCAACGATACAATCATCCGCATTAGTTGGCTGATCACGGAAACTCGATGCAATACTAATAATAATTCCCAGATCAATCGCTGGTTCATCCAACTTTATTCCCCCGGCAACTTTTAAGTAAGCGTCATGGTTTTGCAATAATAGTCCAACCCTTTTTTCTAATACAGCCATTAATAATGTCACACGATTATGGTCCACGCCTGTTCCCATTCTTCTTGGCATCCCATATATAGAAGGAGATATGAGTGCTTGAATTTCTACGAGCACGGGCCTCGTTCCTTCCATTGAGGCAACTACAGTTGACCCCGATGCCCCTTTTGATCGTTCCTCCAAAAAGATTTCGGAAGGATTATTAACTTCCGTAAGCCCGAATTCCTTCATTTCGAAAATCGCCATTTCATTCGTGGAACCGAAACGGTTTTTAACCGCCCGTAATATTCTGTAAGAATGATGCCGCTCACCTTCAAAGTAAAGTACTGAATCTACCATATGCTCTAAAAGTCTTGGACCGGCAATTGATCCCTCTTTTGTAACATGCCCAACAATAAAAATCGCGATACCTTTTGTTTTTGCAATTCTCATTAATTCAGCTGTACACTCTCTAACCTGTGAGACACTTCCAGGTGCAGAAGTTACCTCTGGATGGTAAACTGTTTGGATGGAATCAATTACAACAAATTGCGGAGTAATTTCTTGAATGGTTTGATGAATCGCTTCAAGATTGGTTTCGGAAAATACATAAAGAGTTTCTGATGAAATATGAAGACGATCCGCTCGGAGTTTTGTTTGTTTGACGGATTCCTCGCCTGAAATATATAAAACTTTATGATTATACTTAGATAGTTGAGATGATACTTGTAGAAGGAGTGTAGACTTTCCAATTCCGGGGTCTCCGCCAATTAATACAAGTGATCCGGGAACTACTCCTCCTCCCAATACTCTATTAAGCTCTTTTAATTCAGTAAGAACTCTTTCTTCTTGTTCAGAGACAATTGTAGTTATAGGAGTTGCTTTTGATAAACCTCCACCAGGAGAATGCAAAAATGCCCCTTTGCGAGGTTTCCCGGTGATTTCAACTTCTTCAACCATCTTGTTCCATTCATTACATCCCGGACATCTTCCCATCCATTTTGCAGATTCATATCCGCATGACTGGCAAATAAATTTTGTTGTCTTTTTTGCCATATTTTACTTCCTCTCTATATATATATGCTTTTCTGACATAGTAATTACCTTCACTAGTAAAAAAGCACATGCGAAACGTTTTTATTGAAACTTAATATTCAAGCATACTTGTCTAATTTCTCTTACAAAAAAAGTTATTATACTTATAGACGAATTAATCATGCATATAGTTTCATTTATTAGCGAGTTCCATTACAAAAAATGGAACTCGCTTAATATCAACGTTCTTCATGTACTTATCATTATTATATAATTGTTTCGGTTACTTCAGATGGTTTAACTATGAATTCCCCATCGTGTATGTCAATCATTACCTTTTGGCCTTCTAATATAACTCCTTTTAATAGCTCTTCTGACAAACGATCCTCAACATGCTTCTGTATAGCCCGTTTCAATGGGCGAGCGCCATATTCCGGATCGTACCCTTCCTCCGCTATTTTTTCTTTTGCTGCTTCGGTTAGTTCCAATTCTATATCTTTTTCCTTTAATCGTTTAACTAATTGATCTGATAATAATGAAACAATATTTCTTAAATGCTCTTTTTCAAGTGCATGGAAAACAATAATTTCATCAATACGGTTTAAAAATTCAGGACGAAAGGCTCTTTTAAGTTCGTCCATTACTTTACTTTTCATATCTTTATAATCTTGGTTTCCATCTTGAATGTTGAAACCAACATATTTGTTCCGTTTTAACGATTCAGCACCAACATTTGAAGTCATAATAAGCACTGTATTTCTAAAGTCAACCGTACGTCCTTTAGAGTCTGTTAGACGACCATCTTCTAACACTTGCAAAAGAATGTTAAATACATCTGGATGCGCCTTCTCAATTTCATCAAGTAAGATGACTGAATATGGTTTTCTGCGGACTTTTTCTGTTAATTGTCCACCTTCTTCATATCCAACATATCCGGGAGGGGAACCGACAAGTCTTGATGTAGAATGTTTCTCCATATATTCTGACATGTCGATACGAATCATTGAATCTTCATCACCAAACATAGCCTCTGCCAATGCTCTAGCTAATTCAGTTTTACCAACCCCCGTTGGACCTAGGAATATAAAAGATCCTATTGGTCGTTTCGGATCTTTCAACCCTGCCCTCGCACGGCGAACAGCTTTAGAAACAGCCTTCACTGCTTCTTCCTGACCAATTACTCGTGAGTGTAAAATTTCTTCAAGCTTTAATAATTTATCGGTTTCGGTTTGTGCTAATCTAGATACAGGGACACCAGTCCAATTAGATACAACTGTTGCAATATCTTCGACCGTTACCTCGCTATTTTCTTGACCTTGTTTTTCTTTCCATGATTTCTTAGTTTCTTCTAATTTTTCTCGAAGTCGTTGTTCAGAGTCCCTTAACGAAGCTGCTTTTTCAAATTCCTGACTTTGTACTGCAGCATCCTTTTCTTTCCTAATTTCCTCTAATTTAATTTCTAATTCCTTTAAGTTAGGTGGTGTTGTATAGGAGCGTAATCTCACCTTTGATCCTGCTTCATCAATTAAATCGATAGCTTTGTCTGGTAAAAATCGGTCGGAAATATAACGATCTGATAACTTCACCGCAGCTTCTATTGCTTCGTCCGTAATCGATACACGATGATGAGCTTCATATCGATCCCTTAAACCTTTTAAAATTTGAATAGACTCTTCAGCGGAAGGTTCATCTACTTGAATTGGCTGGAATCTCCGTTCTAAAGCAGCATCTTTCTCAATGTATTTTCGGTACTCATCTAAAGTTGTAGCACCAATACATTGCAATTCTCCTCTTGCTAATGATGGTTTCAAAATATTTGAAGCATCAATCGCACCTTCTACACCACCAGCTCCAATTAAAGTATGGAGTTCATCGATAAACAGAATGATATTTCCCGCTTGGCGGATCTCATCCATTACCTTTTTTAAACGGTCTTCGAATTCACCACGATATTTCGTCCCAGCAACCACAGTCCCCATATCCAATGTCATGACTCTTTTATCACGAAGTGTTTCGGGTACTTCGTTATTAACGATTTGTTGAGCGAGTCCTTCTGCAATAGCCGTTTTACCAACTCCGGGCTCACCAATTAAAACAGGATTGTTTTTTGTACGTCTGCTAAGAACTTCAATAACACGTTGAATTTCTTTACTTCGGCCAATCACAGGATCTAACGTCTCTTCTCTTGCAATAGCTGTCAAATCACGTGCGAGGCTATCCAAGGTAGGTGTATTTGCATTTGCTGTACTTCCACCTTGATGATTTCCCGCTTCATTACTACCCAATAATTGAAGAACTTGTTGTCTTGCCTTATTTAGACTAACACCTAAATTGTTCAAAACCCGTGCGGCAACGCCTTCCCCTTCACGTATAAGACCAAGCAATATATGCTCTGTGCCAACATATGAATGGCCTAATTTTCTTGCCTCATCCATTGATAGTTCGATTACCTTTTTGGCGCGAGGTGTGTAATGAACGGTTTGTCCGGAATCCTTTCCTTTGCCAATTAAATTTTCAACCTCAATTTGAATTTTTTCCGGGCTTAATCCAAGTCCATATAATGCTTTTGCTGCAATTCCTTCTCCTTCTTGAACTAAACCAAGAAGAATATGTTCTGTACCGATATTATTATGTTTTAATCGTATTGCTTCTTCCTGTGACAGGGCCAATACCTTTTGAGCCCTTTCAGTAAATCGTCCAAACATCATTACGATCTCCTCCTAGCCATTATTTACTTCTTCAAGTTTTAATCGCTCACGAATTAGCGTTGCACGACGTATATCTCTTTCATGGGGACGAAGAGGTCCACCTGCATATTGTTGTAAAAAACCAGGTTGAGTTAATATCATTAATTCATTAAGTATATTTTTAGATACATTTTTGATATATCCCATATCTATTCCTAATCGTAGATCAGATAAGCACTGTGCTGCCTCTTTTGACTCAATAATTCGGCTATTTGCTAATACACCAAAGGAACGAAATACTTTATCTTCTAATTGTATGTTTGAGGTTTTAATCAATGCTTCTCTGGCTGACCTTTCTTGTGCAATTATTTGTTGCACCACACTCATCAAATCTTCGACAATATCGATTTCAGTTTTACCAAGAGTAATCTGATTTGATATTTGGAATATGTTTCCTAACGCTTCGCTTCCTTCCCCGTAGATTCCTCTGACAACTAATCCTAATTGGCTAATTGCAGGAATGACCCGGTTCATTTGTTGTGTTAAAACTAAACCAGGCAAATGAACCATAACCGATGCTCTCAGACCTGTACCAACATTTGTTGGGCAACTTGTGAGATATCCCAATTTTTCACTAAAAGCATAATCGATATGTTCTTCCATTAAATCATCGATTTTACTTGCTTTTTCTAACGCTTCCTTCAATTGTAGGCCAGGAAACAAGCATTGAATTCGAATATGATCCTCTTCATTAATCATAATGCTTACATCCTCTTCACTAGTTAAAATAACGGCACCATGTGAAGATTCATCTGCCAAATTTGGACTGATAAGATGTTTTTCAACTAAAACCTTTTTTTGTAAAGTTTGTAAGTCTTCCATTCTCAATAATTCCATATTATTCTCGGGGAACGATTTAGATTGTAAAGCAGCCTCTACTTTAGAGATTATTTCCCTTGCTTCCTCATTACTAAACAAGGTTGGAAAATTAAATTGTTTAAAATTCCTCGCTAAGCGTACTCTAGAACTTAAAACAATATCAGAATTTGGTCCTTCTTGATTCATCCACGAACTTACAGCTTGATTAACGAACTTTTCCAAGCTCATGAAGTTTCTCTCCCTTCATTAAGAAGTGAGCTCTCCAAAGAACGAACTCGATCCCGAATTTCAGCAGCTTTTTCAAATTCCTCACTTTTTATTGCTTGTTGTAAATCAAGTTTCAATTGTTGAATCTGTCTTTTAATATGAACGGTTCCTCCTATTCTTTTAGGAAGCTTTCCGTGATGTTCTAGATTTCCCGCATGAAGCCGTTTGATGATTGGCTCTAAACGATTGCTAAAAGCATCATAACAATGCGCACATCCGAATCTTCCTATATTCACAAATTGTTTAAATGTCATTTTACAATTCGGACATTGCAGTATTTCATTTTTTTGAATTGTTTCATGTTTTGCTTGTTGGAACACTGGGTCAAAATTCAATAGACCTGCTAATATATTATTAATTGAAAATCCTGGTTCCCCTTCAAACATAAACATCTCACCTTTTTCTTGAGCACATTTTTCACAATAATGGATTTCAGTCTTTTCTCCATTAATGATTTTGGTGAAATGTAGGGTTGCCGGTCTTTCATTACATTCCTGACAGATCATTACATTCACCTCGGTTATTATTTATATTTCAATGACATCAGCATTGCACTCAGCATTCGTGATCTAAGTTGATCTCTTTCTGGAAGTTCTATATAGAGGACTGATCGGTCCATCACACTCAACATAATTTTAGCTTCCCTCTCAGTTATAACCTCTTCTTCCACTAAACGCATAATGACATCTTCTGCATTTGCTTGAGATATTCTCGTTTTTACTAATCGTAATAAATGGTCAATTAAATGTGCCTGGTCATGGGGTTTAACTTTTATAATTCGTATATACCCGCCACCGCCCCTTTTACTCTCAACTAAATAACCTCTTTCTATAGTAAATCTTGTATTGATTACATAATTAATTTGGGAGGGAACACATTGGAATTTATCAGCTACTTCACTTCTTTTAATTTCAACAATTTCACTACCATTCATTTCCAATACTTGTTTCAAATAACCTTCAATTATATCTGAAATGTTTTTCATCAAGCCCACCTCCTTCTTCGAGTTGACTTTGACTATATTTGA